>NZ_CP012342.1:2418002-2563723 GCF_001263755.1 Corynebacterium riegelii | reverse complement strand
CCATCAGCGCGGGCAGGCTTAGCTTCCGGGTTCGGAATGGGACCGGGCGTTTCCCTGCCGCTATCAACCACCGACACACTTATAGGGCCAATGTTTGGCGTTCGACTACCTGTTGTGTACAGGGGTGGTGTGTCAGATACCGGAAAGTGGACGCGACAGTCACTGTTACATTCAGTGTTTGCTTGTTGTGTTGTTGTTTGTGTTGGTGGATTAGTACCAGTCACCTCATCACATTGCTGTGTTTCCAGTTCTGGCCTATCAACCCCATAGTCTATAGGGCACCTAATAATGAAACCTCATCTTAAAACAGGCTTCCCGCTTAGATGCTTTCAGCGGTTATCCCTTCCGTACGTAGCCAACCAGCGATGCTCCTGGCGGAACAACTGGCACACTAGAGGTACGTCCGTCCCGGTCCTCTCGTACTAGGGACAGCCTTCTTCAAGTTTCAACGCGCGCGGCGGATAGAGACCGAACTGTCTCACGACGTTCTGAACCCAGCTCGCGTGCCGCTTTAATGGGCGAACAGCCCAACCCTTGGGACCTACTCCAGCCCCAGGATGCGACGAGCCGACATCGAGGTGCCAAACCATCCCGTCGATATGGACTCTTGGGGAAGATCAGCCTGTTATCCCCGGGGTACCTTTTATCCGTTGAGCGACACCACATCCACAAGTAGGTGCCGGATCACTAGTCCCGACTTTCGTCCCTGCTCGACTTGTAAGTCTCGCAGTCAAGCTCCCTTGTGCACTTACACTCTAAACACCTGATTGCCAACCAGGCTGAGGGAACCTTTGGGCGCCTCCGTTACATTTTGGGAGGCAACCGCCCCAGTTAAACTACCCACCAGGCACTGTCCCCAACCCAGATCATGGGCCAAGGTTCAGGTATCCACTACGGTCAGAGTGGTATTTCAACAACGACTCCACAACCACTGGCGTGGCCATATCAACGTCTCCCACCTATCCTACACAAACCGCACCGAACACCAATACCAAGCTGTAGTGAAGGTCCCGGGGTCTTTTCGTCCTGCCGCGCGAAACGAGCATCTTTACTCGTACTGCAATTTCACCGGGCCTGTGGTTGAGACAGCAGGGGAGTCGTTACGCCATTCGTGCAGGTCGGAACTTACCCGACAAGGAATTTCGCTACCTTAGGATGGTTATAGTTACCACCGCCGTTTACTGGGGCTTAAATTCTCCGCTTCGACCCAAAAGGGTCTAACAGGTCCTCTTAACCTTCCAGCACCGGGCAGGCGTCAGTCCGTATACATCAACTTAACCGTCTTCGCACGGACCTGTGTTTTTGATAAACAGTCGCTCCCCTCTCTTCTCTGCGACCCACACCAGCACACTAACCGCATGTGTTAGCTACCGGTTTGGGTCCCCCTTCTCCCGAAGTTACGGGGGCATTTTGCCGAGTTCCTTAACCACAGTTCACCCGCTCGCCTTAGTATGCTCTACCTGACTACCTGTGTCGGTTTCGGGTACGGGCCGTCTACACACATCGCTAGAGGCTTTTCTCGGCAGCACAGGATCACCACCATCACCCATATATGGGCTACGCATCACGCCTTGCACATATAACAACCGGATTTGCCATGTTGTCGTGCTGCACGCTTGCACCAGAATCCAATAACTGGCGTGGCTACCACTCTGCGTCACCCCATCACTTACCTACAACAAATCAGGCCCCACGCATCACCACCAACCACACACCACAAGGGTGCGTAAATCAGTAGCTTTGGGTGGTTAGTATCATTGCTTCAGCATTGGTCGCGTGTAGGCGGGTACGGGAATATCAACCCGTTGACCATCGACTACGCCTGTCGGCCTCGCCTTAGGACCCGACTCACCCTGGGAAGACGAACTTGACCCAGGAACCCATCGTCATTCGGCGGATACGATTCTCACGTATCATTCGTTACTCATGCCTGCATTCTCACTCGCGTGCAGTCCACACCCCCTTACGGTAATGCTTCACCCCACACACGACGCTCCCCTACCCATAGTAAAAACTATGCCGCGGCTTCGGCGGTGTACTTGAGCCCCACTGAATTGTCGGCGCGGAACCACTCGACCAGTGAGCTATTACGCACTCTTTCAAGGGTGGCTGCTTCTAAGCCAACCTCCTGGCTGTCTTCGCGATCCTACATCCTTTTCCACTTAGTACACCCTTAGGGGCCTTAACCGGCGATCTGGGCTGTTTCCCTCTCGACTATGAAGCTTATCCCCCACAGTCTCACTGCTATACACCACTTAAACCGGCATTCGGAGTTTGGCTGACATTGCTAAGATGATAGTCCCGCTCAACCAACCAGTAGCTCTACCTCCAGCAAGCTTGTATAACGCTGCACCTAAATGCATTTCGGGGAGAACCAGCTATCACGGAGTTTGATTGGCCTTTCACCCCTACCCACAGCTCATCCCCTCAGTTTTCAACCTAAGTGGGTTCGCGCCTCCACAACCTCTTACAGCTGCTTCACACTGGCCATGGGTAGATCACCCCGCTTCGGGTCCAGGACATGCCACTAACAACACCCATTTCGGATTCGCTTTCGCTACGACTACCCCACAGACTGGGTTAACCTCGCGACATGCCGCTGACTCGCAGGCTCATTCTTCAAAAGGCACGCCATCACACACATTGAGGTGCTCTGACGGATTGTAAGCGCACGGTTTCAGGAACTCTTTCACTCCCCTCCCGGGGTACTTTTCACCATTCCCTCACGGTACTATCCACTATCGGTCACACTGAGTATTTAGGCTTACCGGGTGGTCCCGGCAGATTCACAGCAGATTTCACGGGCCCGCTGCTACTCGGGGAAAAACACATACACCCAACGCAGCTATGTCTTCGCGTACAGGACTCATCACCTTCTCCGGTGCACCATCCCAGGCGCTTCCGCTGACACAACCACATCAAGCAAGTCACTAGCAGATAACTTACGATGCGCCCCACAACCCCACATGCGCAACCCCTGCCAGGTATCACACACACATGGTTTAGCCTCATCCGCGTTCGCTCGCCACTACTAACGGAATCACAATTGTTTTCTTCTCCTGCGGGTACTGAGATGTTTCACTTCCCCGCGTTCACCCCCATACAGGCTATAGATTCACCTGCAGGTAACACCACATAACTGGTGCCAGGTTTCCCCATTCGGACATCCTCGGATCAACGCTTAGTTGGCAACTCCCCGAGGCTTAACGCAGCCTCACACGTCCTTCATCGGCTCAGCATGCCAAGGCATCCACCGTACGCCCTTGACCACAAACAACGATTCACATACTAAAGAACAAACAAAAAACAGAAAAAACAGAAAAACAAACACACACCCAAACACCAACCCACAAAGGCCAGCATCCAGATGCATGATGCTCGCGTCCACTCTCCAGTTCTCACACACCACACCCACACACCAACACACCACCCAAACCAGGTGACACATCAGCATGAGGCAGTCAGGAACACACACATTCGTGTTGCCCCAGACACCCAACAGCATGCCAACACATACAAACGCTTGTAGAAAATGATTACTGTGCGATACCCCGATATTGCGTTCCACACCACCTTCTGGTGTGGGGTATGCATCCACCCGGATTCTTTTTAAAAACAAACAGTGGCAGTCACACACTCGGCGACATCAACCACCAACACCCACAACTGTGGGTTAAACATAAAGCTCCTTAGAAAGGAGGTGATCCAGCCGCACCTTCCGGTACGGCTACCTTGTTACGACTTCGTCCCAATCGCCGATCCCACCTTCGACAGCTCCTTTTGACAGGCCACTGGCTTCGGGTGTTACCAACTTTCATGACGTGACGGGCGGTGTGTACAAGGCCCGGGAACGTATTCACCGCAGCGTTGCTGATCTGCGATTACTAGCGACTCCGACTTCATGGGGTCGAGTTGCAGACCCCAATCCGAACTAAGGCCGGCTTTCAGCGATTCGCGTCCCCTCACGAGGTAGCTGCGCGTTGTACCGACCATTGTAGCATGTGTGAAGCCCTGGACATAAGGGGCATGATGATTTGACGTCATCCCCACCTTCCTCCGAGTTAACCCCGGCAGTTTCTCATAAGTCCCCACCATCACGTGCTGGCAACATAAGACAAGGGTTGCGCTCGTTGCGGGACTTAACCCAACATCTCACGACACGAGCTGACGACAACCATGCACCACCTGTACACCAGCCACAAGGGAAACTACATCTCTGCAGCGATCCGGTGTATGTCAAGCCCAGGTAAGGTTCTTCGCGTTGCATCGAATTAATCCACATGCTCCGCCGCTTGTGCGGGCCCCCGTCAATTCCTTTGAGTTTTAGCCTTGCGGCCGTACTCCCCAGGCGGGGCGCTTAATGCGTTAGCTACGGCACGAACCCCGTGGAAGGGACTCACACCTAGCGCCCACCGTTTACGGCATGGACTACCAGGGTATCTAATCCTGTTCGCTCCCCATGCTTTCGCTCCTCAGCGTCAGTTACTGCCCAGAGACCTGCCTTCGCCATCGGTGTTCCTCCTGATATCTGCGCATTTCACCGCTACACCAGGAATTCCAGTCTCCCCTACAGCACTCAAGTTATGCCCGTATCGCCTGCAGTCCCACAGTTAAGCCGTGGACTTCCACAAACGACGCGACAAACCACCTACGAGCTCTTTACGCCCAGTAATTCCGGACAACGCTCGCACCCTACGTATTACCGCGGCTGCTGGCACGTAGTTAGCCGGTGCTTCTTCTCCAAATACCGTCAAAATTCGTCTTTGGCGAAAGGAGTTTACAACCCGAAGGCCGTCATCCCCCACGCGGCGTCGCTGCATCAGGCTTCCGCCCATTGTGCAATATTCCCCACTGCTGCCTCCCGTAGGAGTCTGGGCCGTATCTCAGTCCCAATGTGGCCGTACACCCTCTCAGGCCGGCTACCCGTCGACGCCTTGGTAGGCCATTACCCCACCAACAAGCTGATAGGCCGCGAGCTCATCCCACACCGAAAAAACTTTCCACCACAACACCTACGAAGTGGTCCTATCCGGTATTAGACCCAGTTTCCCAGGCTTATCCCGAAGTGCAGGGCAGATCACCCACGTGTTACTCACCCGTTCGCCACTCGAGTACCCAAGCAAGCTTGGGCCTTTCCGTTCGACTTGCATGTGTTAAGCACGCCGCCAGCGTTCATCCTGAGCCAGGATCAAACTCTCCACAAAAACGTTTCAGCAGAAACAGGCCGTGAAAAGCCCAATACCTAACCAAAAACAAACCAACCAACACAACACACCAAAAAGCATGCAATGTCAGCCTGGCTTAAAAAATCCTTGAATTACTTTACGTTCCTTGGCCATCCGACGAGGAAAAACACCAAGAAACAACATTTTCAGCAAAACATCACCATGTGACGCACCGAAACAGACAATGCCACCATCCAAGATTCATGACACCACCAACCGGCACACACCACAACACGTGGCACACACAACAACATTCCACAAACAAAATGCATTGGCACACTATCGAGTTCTCAAACAACACACGCACACCCATCAACCCACCACAACAGTGAGCATCAAAAGAAGCGGAGTCCCAGCGATCGTTTTCCTGCCCGCCACACAAACCAGAGAAACTCTTTCAGCTCTCCAGCGGGGCGTTGTCGGTCTCGCTGACTGGAACTAAGTTACACACACCCACAACACAACACAAATCCGCAGGTAAACCGACATAAACGCAACGCTATAAGTAACGCTATAACGCGTGCTTACTGTCGCTTACGCGCTCAATCTTCGCCCCTAGGGCAGAAAGCTGCTCAACAAAGGACGGGTAACCACGGTCAATGTGATAGACGTCGTGCACCACGGTCTGGCCCTCTGCCACGAGGCCAGCCAGGACAAGGCCCGCACCTGCGCGGATGTCGGAAGACCACACGTCGGTAGAGCTCAAACGCTCCACGCCGCGGATGACTACGTGGTGGCCGTCCACGTTTGCGTCGGCACCAAGGCGCAACATTTCATCCACAAAGCGGAAGCGGGCTTCGAAGACGTT
Organism: Corynebacterium riegelii; assembly: GCF_001263755.1. Lineage (NCBI taxonomy): Bacteria > Bacillati > Actinomycetota > Actinomycetes > Mycobacteriales > Corynebacteriaceae > Corynebacterium > Corynebacterium riegelii. The sequence continues at coordinate 2,557,690 of NZ_CP012342.1, read as the reverse complement.
CTCGGTGATCACGGATACGCCGTCGGCAATAGCTGCAATCGCAATGGCCATGGGCTGCAAGTCTGTAGGAAACCCGGGGAACGGCAGGGTCTGATAATCCACTGCCTTTGGGCGCTGGTCCATGCGCACGCGGAAGCCGTTGTCATAGGTCTCCACATCCGCGCCGGCAAGCTTCAGCTTGGACAGCGCCAGGTGCAGGTGGCGCGGCGCAATCCCGGTTACCGTAATGTCGCCCTGCGTAATGGCCGCGGCATAGGCCCAGGTGCCTGCCACAATGCGGTCCCCCACCACGGTGTGCTCGATGGGTGCAAGCTTATCCACGCCACGTATCACCAACGTCGACGTGCCCGCCCCCTCAATCTGCGCACCCATTTCATTGAGCATCTCACACAGGTCCACAATCTCCGGCTCACGCGCTGCGTTATCCAGCACGGTCTCGCCCTTTGCCAAGACAGAGGCGGTGAGGATGTTTTCCGTTGCTCCAACAGACGGGAAGTCCAGACTGATCTTCGCGCCAACAAGCTCGCCGGCTTCCGCAACAACCGCGCCATGTTCAATGCGGGTGGTTGCACCCAGCTTTTCCAGGCCGGTCTGGTGCATGTCGAGTGGGCGCGAACCAATAGCGTCTCCACCCGGAAGCGCAACGCGCGCCTCGTGGCAGCGAGCAACAAGTGGGCCCAGTACTGCAACGGAGGCGCGGAACTGACGCACCGCGTCAAAGTCTGCGTTCGGGGAGATCTGCGCTGGGGTGGTGATGTGTACCGTTTGCCCGTCGATAAGAACCTCGCACCCCAAGCCCTCAAGGACCTGCGCCATCAGGGGCACATCCAGGATTTCCGGGCAGTTGTGCAGGGTTGTTGTGCCCTCTGCAAGCAGTGCTGCCGCCATGAGCTTCAGCACACTATTTTTGGCGCCGTCAACCTTGACAACGCCTTCGAGCCGAGTGCCGCCAGTGACTAAAAATCGTTCCTTCACGGCACTAAGCGTACCTACGGCAATGCGCCGATGCGGCGGGCGGCGTTGACCGCCTCATAGCGCGTGTGCGCGCCAAGCTTGCGCATCACGCTGCGCAGGTACGACTTCACGGTCTCCGGGCCAATGCCCATTTCTTCTGCAGCTTCAACGTTGGTATGCCCAAGTGCCACACAGGACAACACGTCCAGCTCACGTGCGGAAAGCTTGGTGGTCTGCTTGACACGAACCGGGGAAACCATCTGGTCACACAGCTGCTCAAGCTCTTTACGCAAGCCCTCATCATCAACGCGGTTGGCAAGCATGCGCAGCTTCGAGTGTGTGGCACGCACCTGCTCCCATTCCGCGCCGTTCATCACACGGCCTTGCTTGGTGGAGGCCTTACCACCGTCTTGACGACGCAACGCAGAGTTCACCGCCAAGTCCTGCTCAAGCGTGCGGGCAGTCAGGGTAACCTCTTCAATCACCTTGTCGCCCAAGCGCACGGTGGAGTGGACACCAACGTAGAGCACGCCGCGGATCTCGCGCTGGACGATCACAGGCACGGCCACAACAGAGTGCAGGCCTTCCTCCTGGATCTGCTTGTCATACTCGTGCGAGATGACGTTGGCACGCATGTAGTCAGACACGCCAACTGCACGACGGGTGGCAACGACGCGCCCGCCCACGCCAGCGCCTTGGTCAATGACCAGGTTCTGCAGCGCCGGAGTACGTAGGCCGATCCACTGCGTGATTTGCACGCGGTTGTCTGCAAGCAAAGTGCCGTACATTGCAACCGGAATTCCGGTGGCCGTCTTCAGTGCGGTCAGTGCGGCACGGATTGAGTCATCGTCGTCTTTGACCCGTTGGTCATCCACAGTCATGCGCATGATGATAACCCCTAAGCGGGGGTAGCCAAATTCCACCCCCTGGGAGCGAAGCGTTGGGCAGGTGGGAGGGCGTTGTGATGGGCGTCGTAAAGCAGACTGCTCTGTCTGGCGAATAAAAACTGGACGGTCTACTTTGGGGGTGTATACTTCCAACGAAGAAACGCTAAAGCAAGGAGAAAACCCATGGCAAAGATTGCAAACAACGTGCTTGAACTCATCGGCGGCACCCCGCTGGTTGAGCTCAACAGCATCACCGAAGCGCACGGTGCGAAGGCTCGCGTGCTGGCCAAGCTGGAGTTCTACAACCCGGCAAACTCGGTGAAAGACCGGATTGGCAAGGCCATCGTTGAGGCTGCCGAGGCTTCCGGCGAGCTCAAGCCGGGCGGCACCATCGTTGAGGCAACCTCCGGCAACACCGGTATCGCACTCGCGCTGGCAGGTGCGGCAAAGGGCTACAAGGTTGTCCTGACCATGCCGGAAACCATGTCCACGGAGCGTCGCGTGCTGCTGCGTGCATACGGCGCAGAAATCGTGCTCACCCCGGGCGCTGCCGGCATGAAGGGTGCCGTGGAGAAGGCCAACGAGATTGTGGCGGAGCGCGACAACGCCATCCTGGCTCGCCAGTTTGAAAACGAGGCGAACCCGCTGATCCACTACAACACCACCGGCCCGGAGATCTGGAGCGACACCGACGGTGAAGTTGACATCATCGTTGCAGGTGTAGGCACCGGCGGCACCATCTCCGGTAGCGCAAAGTACCTGAAGGAGCAGAAGGCGAACGTCAAGGCTGTGGCAGTTGAGCCGGCCGCTTCCCCACTGCTGTCCAAGGGCGAGGCTGGCCCGCACAAGATCCAGGGCCTGGGCGCAAACTTTGTGCCGGGCACGCTGGATCGTGGCGTGGTAGATGAGATCATCGCCGTGACCAACGAGGACGCCGTTGCCACCTCTCGCGAGCTGGCAGTGAAGGACGCTGTGCTCGGCGGCATCTCCGCAGGCGCAAACGTGAAGGCAGCCCTTGAGCTGGCCGCGCGCGAGGAGAACGTCGGCAAGACCATCGTTGTGATCATCCCGGACTTCGGCGAGCGCTACGTCTCCACTGTCCTGTACGAGGACATCCGCGACTAGGAGCTTTTCGCTTGACGACGTTGAACGCCCCCGCCTCCCATGAATCCAACACCACGGGACGCGGGGGTTACGCATGTAAGCTGCCTTCTATGCTGTTGAAGATCATCGCGACTGTCCGTGAGGATTTGGCGAATGCCCGGGACCACGACCCCGCGGCACGAGGCGACGTAGAGAACGCAATTGTGTACTCCGGCCTGCACGCAATCTGGGTGCACCGCCTCTGTCACGCGATGTGGAAACGCGGCTGGAAAGCGCCCGCCAGGATTCTGTCGCAGGCAAACCGATTCTTCACCGGTATTGAGATCCACCCCGGCGCCACCATTGGCAGGCGGTTTTTCATCGACCACGGGATGGGCATTGTGATTGGCGAAACCGCCGAGATCGGCGACGGCGTGATGCTCTACCACGGCGTCACCCTCGGCGGCCAAGTGCTCACACAGACGAAGCGCCACCCGACGATTTGTGACAACGTGACGATCGGCGCCGGCGCCAAAGTGCTCGGCCCCGTCGTTATTGGTGAAGGCTCCGCTGTAGGCGCGAACGCCGTAGTAACCAAGGACGTGCCGCCGCACTCCATCGCTGTGGGCATCCCCGCGAAGATCCGCCCCAAGAACCCGGGCGAGAAAACCCACTTGGTTGACCCGGACTGCTACGTGGACCCGGGGCACTACACGATCTAGCCGTGCTTGCGCTGGTCTAGGCGCTGGTCTAGGCAGTGCTGGTCTAGGCAGTGCTGGTTTAGGCAGTGCTGGTTTAGGCCAGCGCTGGTTTAGGCCAGCAGGTCTTGATAGTCCGCGTTCTGGTCGATGAACTTCGCCACCGCGGAGCACGCTGGGTCGACCTTCATGCCATCCGCACGCGCTTGATCGAGCGCGTACTGAATCAGCGGGCGTGAGAGCCCCTGGCCGCGGAATTTGGGATCTACCACCGTGTGCGGCAGCACTCGCACATCGCCGCGGTCTACGTAGCTTGCAAAGCCGGCGACCTCATCACCGATGGTGAGCTCGTACTGGCCCGCGGCTTCGTTCTTGGAAAGCTGGTAGTCGTTGTTAGCCATAGTCACACCCTACAGACAAAACGAATACACCCCTCCCCGCGGTATCGCTACCAGCAAGGAGGGGTGTATTTGAGATGTGGCCAGAGCCAGGATCGAACTGGCGACCCCACACTTTTCAGGCGTGTGCTCTACCAACTGAGCTATCTGGCCAGAACTACTCGTTTCCCAAGCAATTCAGCGACCCTGACGGGACTTGAACCCGCGACCTCCGCCGTGACAGGGCGGCGCGCTAACCAACTGCGCCACAGGGCCTTATTTATTTGTTTCTGTGCTGTTGCACGAGTTGATACCTTACACAGACTACGCGACAAGCCACAAATCAGCAGGTAGTTATATGTTTTTAGTGGTTTTGCTTGCCGATAGTGTGCGGACATGTAGCCGCCACAGCGTCGAATACGGCACCCAGGCCCATATCTACGTACGCAAAGCGCCCCGAGGAAAACCTCGGGGCGATATGGCGACCCTGACGGGACTTGAACCCGCGACCTCCGCCGTGACAGGGCGGCGCGCTAACCAACTGCGCCACAGGGCCGTACCCCCAACGGGATTCGAACCCGTGTTGCCGCCGTGAAAGGGCGGAGTCCTAGGCCTCTAGACGATGGGGGCGCTGAAAAGACAGCCCGCTCATCATAAATCACCTCATGGATACAAAACAAACGAGCAGCTAGAGCACGTTATCCAACTACCGGCGCGTAGCGCGCACGATCATCATTGGAATCCACCACCTGTGCGCCAAACGGGAAGCACGTGACGGGGATCAGCTTCAGGTTTGCCCACGCCAGCGGCAGGCCAATAATGGTGACAGCCTGCGCCGCGGCGGTAACAATATGCCCAATAGACAGCCAAAGCCCCGCCACAATGAACCAGATGACATTGCCTAACATCCCGAGGGCGCCGACGTTGCCTTGGATCACCTCTCGCCCGAACGGCCAAATCACGTAGCCCGCGATGCGGAACGACGCCAGGCCGAACGGAATAGTCACAATGAGCAGACATGCCACAATGCCCGCCAGAATATAGCCGATAAACAGCCAGATACCGGCAGTAAACAGCCAAATTACGTTCAGGATAAATCGCAGTAGACCCATGTGGGAAGTATAGGCCTTCGAGGCGCTACCCCGACAGGATCAGCAGACTTGCGGCCATGACTGCCATGCCCGCAACCGTGCCGTACATCGCGGCGTGATGCTTGCCGGTGGCAATCGCCGTGGGCAGCAGTTTGTCCAGACTGACAAAGACCATGATGCCCGCAATCGCAGCAAACGTAATCCCTAGCGTTTTCGGGCCCAGGTAAGGCTGCAGCAGCAGGAAACCAATCAAGGCACCAAGCGGTTCCGCCAGACCGGAGAGCGTGGCCCAGCCGAAGGCTTTCCAACGCGAACCGGTCGCCTCACGCATCGGCACCGCTACCGCCACACCTTCTGGAATGTTGTGGATCGCAATAGCGATTGCCAATGGCGCCGCTAGCGCAGGATCTGACAGTGCTACTGCAAAGGTGGCAAATCCTTCCGGGAAATTGTGGATGGCAATGGCAGCCGCCGCCACAAGGCCAACGTTTCGCATTCGCGCCCGCGAAATCCCGCCGACGCTCAGGTGGTGGGGCTCTTCGTGAGGGTTGATTTCTTCGGGCTTGCAGCGGTCTATAAGCGCAATCAACGCAAGCCCGCCGAAAAACGCAATGACACCCCAAAGCTCAGCACGAGCATTTCCGGCCCCTTCAAGCCCAGCGATGCCTTCTGGGAGCAGTTCTACAAAGGAGATGTAGATCATGACACCGGCAGAAAAAGCCCAACGCGGAAGCAAGGAACGCCGCTCCTGGGGCACGCTTGAGCACCACTACAAGGCCGCCCAGGCCGGTAGCAAGCCCGGCCAGCAGCGAGATACCAAGCGCAAGCAGAACTGCGCTGGAGGATGGGGTTAAGCGACAAAATGTGTGCTTTTTTGGATATGGATTCCCGGTCCTGCCTGGGCCTACGGCGGGAGAGTGCTCGTTGAATCGGGATTCCCGACCATAGACCGGAAGGTCCACCACTTCAGGCGTTGGATGTGCTACGACAGCAAGCTGTTAAACCAGCTGCATGCCAACTCAACACAGGAAGAGAAAACACAACAGGCCCCTATGCCCGGCATGCGAGCACACCGCCACGAAAATGGGCACCACCTCCAGCGGAAAACAGCGATGGCGCTGTACACACTGCGGGCACACCTTCACCAACCCGAACACGGCTAAGACCAGCGCATATCGGTTTGCCATCTTCATCGACTGGATCACCGGCCAGCGTCCCCTCGACGCTGTGGCTGCTGCACACAACGTCTCCAGGCGCACACTCATCCGCTGGTTCACCTACTTCTGGTTCATCATCGTCCCATGCAAACCAGACCCGTACCGCGTCTACGACCAGCTGTTTATTGACGGCACCTACTTCCACAAAAAATGCCTGCTTGTCGCTGCAACCAGCGAACACGTCGTTGCCTGGCACTGGTGTACACGAGAAACCGCCTACGACTACGCCAAACTCTTCGACCTGATCGCCGAACCCCTAGTCGTGACCACAGACGGCTCCGGTGGCGCAAACAAGGCCATCAAACAATGCTGGCCAAACGCCTCCATCCAACGCTGCCTCGTCCACGTACGCCGCGACACCATCAAAGACACCACACGCCAACCAACAATCACCGCGCACAAAGCACTCCTTCGCCTCGGCAACCAGCTAACCCACATCACCACCCGTGACCAGGCAATTACCTGGGTACTTCGCCTCAACCGCTTCCATGACCTCTACGGTGACTGGCTCAAAGACCGCACCTACCGCAACCAAGTCGCCCCAGAAGAGATCCCAAAACGCATCCGCGACAACCAGCAATGGTGGTACACCCACCCCAGAGCCCGCAGAGCCTACCGCCGGTTCGAGCGTCTCTACCAACAAGGCCACCTCTTCGTCTGGCTCAACCCACCACACCGCACCACAACCGAGCTAAAGACCACCACAAACAGCCTGGAAGGCGGCATAAACGCACAACTGAAACACCTTGCCCGAGCCCACCGCGGCACATTTGACGAACACCAACGAATCATCATGGACTGGTGGCTCTACCTGCACACCCAACACCACGATGACCCGCTGGCGCTAGCAATCGAGCAAGACTTCGGCCGCAAAGGCTACGCACACGCCCGCCAGGCACACATGCGTGAACGCGACCAAGCCAACTCACCCGACGGCCGGCCGAAAGTCTACGACACCGGCATCGACACCGACTTCAACCCCTCCTGGGCCATCCGACACGGCTGGGCAGGACGAACATAACCGCAGCACAGCACCCCGGGCCCGGCCCATTCCAACCCCCGAAAAGCACACATTTTGTCACTTAAATCGACACGCCGAGAAAAGCACACATTTTGTCGCTTAACCCGGAGGATGCATCAATGCCCATGCGAAAAACCTAGCAAAGCAAAAGCCCCGAGCACACGACAAACCCCCAGGTACGCAAAATGCCCCGGCGTTAACCGGGGCATCACGGTGGGCCCTGCGGGGCTCGAACCCGCGACCTGCGGATTAAAAGTCCGTAGCTCTACCAGCTGAGCTAAAGGCCCGACGCGGATATCCTAGCGCCCCGCCGACGCATGCCGGTAATCGGGGCGCGGACTACCCGCGGATGATGCGAGTCAGGAACGCAGTCCTACTTCAGCATCGTGCCCGTCTCTTCAATGCGGGTGTGGAAGTCGAAAGCGTGGCGCAGGTCGTGCGGCGTTGCCTGGTACTTGCACTTGGATGCCAGCTCGATGTACTCCTCCAGCAGCGGACGGTAGGTCGGGTGCGCAATCGAGATCATCTTTGCCACGCGGTCACGCGGTGCCAGGCCACGCAGGTCGGCCACACCGTACTCGGTGATGAACACCATTGCGTCGTGCTCCGTGTGGTCCACGTGGGAGACCATCGGCACGATTGCAGAAATCGCGCCGTCCTTAGCCACAGACGGGGAGATGAACGAGGAGATGTAGGCGTTACGGGTGAAGTCACCGGAGCCGCCCAGCGCGTTCATCAGACGGGAGCCGTTGATGTGGGTGGAGTTGGCGTTGCCGTAGATGTCCGCCTCGATCATGCCGTTAGACGCGATCAGGCCCGTGCGGCGGATGACCTCCGGGTGGTTGGAGATGGACTGCGGGCGCAGGATGATGGACTCGCGGTAGCGCGACGCCTCATTGTTCATCTTCTCTGCGTATTCCGGCGACAGGGAGAACGACGTTGCGGAGGCAACGGTCATCTTGCCTGCGTCAATCAGGTCAACCATGCCGTCCTGGATGACCTCGGTGTATGCCTGGATGTTCTCAAACTTGGAGTCCATCAGGCCCGCCATCACGGCGTTCGGGACGTTGCCCACGCCGGACTGCATCACGTAGCCGTCGTAAGTAAGGCGGCCAGCCTTCACCTCGTTCTCCAGGAAGTCGAGGAAGTTGCCAGCGATCTGCTCGGAAACCTCATCCGGCGCCTTGAACGGGGCGTTGCGGTCCGGGTCATTGGTCTCAATGACGGCAACAACCTTCTCCGGATCAATCTCAATGTAGGTGGTACCGATACGGTCACCAGCCTTCACAATCGGGATCGGAATACGGTTCGGCAGCGCCGGCACGGTCCAGATGTCGTGCATGCCCTCAAGTTCCTCGGACTGCCAGGAGTTGACCTCAATGATGATCTTCTTGGCGGCGTTGAGGAACTCAACGGAGTTACCCACGGAGGAAGACGGGACAATGTTGCCCTCTTCAGTAATGCGGACGGCCTCAACAATTGCCAGGTCAACCTTACCGAAGAAGCCCTGCTCCACCATCATGCCGGAGTGGGACAGGTGAATGTCCTGGAACTTCATCTCGCCAGCGTTGATCTTGTTACGCATCTGCGGATCAGACTGATACGGCATGCGGTAGCGCAGCGCGTTTGCCTCAGCCAGCACGCCGTCGCACTCCGGCGCCGTGGAAGCACCGGTGTACAGGTCAATTGAGAAGTCCTGGCCCTTAGCGTGTGCTGCCTTAGCCTTCTCTGCGATTGCTGCCGGCATGGCCTTGGGGTAGCCAGCGCCGGTAAAGCCGGAGGTACCAACCTTGTCGCCGTGGTTGACAAACTGAACTGCCTCTTCGGCAGTCATGACCTTGTCACGCAGTTTTGCATAGGCGATGCGATCGCTCATGTGATCCCTCTCTCTTCATAAGTACCGGTTATTCACCCCGGCGCGGTGCCGGAAATAACCGATTAGTTACAGTGCGTCCCTATTGTGACCTATAACGCACCGGACGAACGTCGAAAAGCAAAAAGCCCTACCCCCGAAAGTGTGAGTCATGGGAAAATGGGCAGCTATGCGTATAGGGGAAATTGAGACAAACTCCCCCGTCATCCTTGCTCCGATGGCGGGGGTGACAAACATGCCGTTTCGCGTGTTGTGCCGCGAAATTGAGCAGGAGCTCACCGGCACAGCATCCGGACTCTACGTCTGTGAGATGATCACCGCGCGCGCAATGGTGGAACGCAACGAAAAGACGATGCACATGACCACCTTCGCCGACGTGGAGCGCCCTCGCTCCATGCAGCTATACACCGTGGACCCGAAATACACGTACGAAGCGGTGCGGATGATTGTGGACGAAGATATTGCAGACCACATTGACATGAACTTCGGCTGCCCGGTGCCCAAGGTGACTCGGCGTGGCGGTGGGTCGGCAATCCCATACAAGCGCAGGCTGTACGGCAACATCGTGCGCGCAGCGGTTTCAGCAACGGAAGGCACCGATATCCCAGTGACGGTGAAATTCCGCATCGGGATTGATGATGACCACCACACGCACCTCGATGCCGGCCGTATCGCCGCCGAGGAGGGCGCTGCGGCTGTTGCGCTGCACGCACGCACCGCGGCCCAACGCTACTCCGGCAACGCACAGTGGGATGAGATTGCGCGCCTGGTGGAGCATATGGACGGCACCGACGTGCCGGTGATTGGCAACGGCGACATTTTCGCCGCTGAAGACGCAGCGCGCATGATGTCGCAGACCGGCTGCCACGGTGTGGAAGTTGGTCGCGGCTGCTTGGGTCGGCCCTGGTTGTTTGCACAGCTTGGCGCCCAGCTACGCGGTGAGGACGTGCCGCCGGAGCCCACGCTGGGACAAGTAGCACGCATTATTTACCGCCACGCAGAACTGCTTGCCCAGCACGATGGTGAGGACCACGCGTGCCGCGACATTCGCAAGCACACCGGCTGGTACCTGCGCGGTTTCCCGGTGGGCGGAGAGTTTCGTAAGCAGCTTGCACAAGTCACGTCGCTGGCACAGCTTCAGGCGCTGCTGGACACGATTGCTGATTCCACAGAGCTAGCCGACAATGCTGATGATGCGCGCGGCCGCCAGGGCTCGCCCTCAAAGGTCGCGTTGCCTGAGGGGTGGTTGGATGATCCGGAAGATGAGACAGTTCCGGAAGGAGCGGAGATAGAAAACAATGGTGGATAGCACAGGCTTCGGGCGTGACCCGGTGCCGCTGCGCTTGGTGTACCGCGATGAACTGCGCAACTACACCGAGGACATGGTCGCGATGGCCAAGCTTGCTCGGGAGAGCATGCGCCACGCCTCGCAGGCCTTGGCGGATCAGGATCTTGAGGCTGCCGAAGGCGCGATGACGGAGTCCGATGCGCTGGGGGATATCCACCGCAGGTGCGAAGACCGCGCGTTGCAGCTCCTTGCGCGTGAAACCCCGGTGGCTACGGAGCTGCGCCAGGTGCTTGCGTACATCCAAGTTGGCCAGGATCTGATGCGCATGAGTTCGCTGGCCAAATCTGTGTCCAAAATCGCGCGCCAGTACCACCCCTCCCCCACACTGCCCGCAGAAATAGTTCCGCTGGTGATGGATATGGCCCAGGCCGCCGACACCATGGCCGAGCGGGTCTGCGCCATGATTACGGATGGCACACAGGAGCTTTCGCTTGACGACGCTGACGATGTCATCGACACCATCTCCGCCGAACTCACCGACGCCGCAAAAAGCGAAGCGTGGCAGTACACAAACTGCCACGCTGTTGATACCGCGCTGATCTCTCGCTTCTACGAGCGTTTCGCTGACCACTGTGTCAGCATCGCCCGCCAACTGACGTTCATCGCCACCGCCGAGCGGTAGCTAGGGGTAAAACCCTAGCTACGCACCCTAGCTGCGAAAGGGTTTCGCTGGAGCATTTAGCCGAAGCGGCCGGCGATGTAGTCTTCGGTTTCCTTCTGGTCCGGGTTCTCGAAGATCTTGGTGGTGTCGTTGAACTCCACCAGGTGGCCCGGTCGGCCGGTTGCCTCCAGGGAGAAGAACGCCGTCTTGTCAGACACACGCGCAGCCTGCTGCATGTTGTGGGTCACGATCACGATGGTGAAGTCTTCCTTCAGCTCGTGGATCAGATCCTCAACGGCCAGGGTGGAGATGGGGTCGAGGGCGGAGCACGGCTCGTCCATAAGCAGGACCTCCGGGCGGACCGCAATCGCGCGAGCGATGCACAGACGCTGCTGCTGACCACCGGAAAGGCCGCCACCCGGCTTGTCCAGGCGGTCCTTGACCTCGTCCCACAGGTTCGCGCCACGCAGGGACTGCTCGGCAACCTCGTCGAGCTTCTTCTTGTTCTTCTCACCAGACAGGGTCAGGCCGGCAACCACGTTGTCACGGATGGACATGGTGGGAAACGGGTTGGCCTTCTGGAACACCATGCCGATGGTGTTGCGCACGGACACTGGGTCGACGCCCTTGCCATAGATATTGTGGCCGTCCAAAAGAATCTCGCCCTTCACCGAAGCACCGGGGATGACCTCGTGCATGCGGTTGATGGTGCGCAGCACGGTGGACTTACCGCAGCCCGACGGGCCGATGAACGCGGTCACGGCCTGGGCCGGAATCTCCATGTTCACGTTCTGCACGGCGTGGAAGTCGCCGTAGTAAATGTTGACGTCTTTCAACGAAAGCTTGGACATCAGTATTTCTCCTGTAATTCGAAGGTGTTACGGCGGGTTACTTCTTCTTCACCGAGTACTTGGCTGCGATGAAGCGGGCGAGCAGGTTCAGTGCAACAACGATGATCACCAGGGTCAGCGCCGCACCCCACAGGCGTTCATTCGCCGGACCGGTGGCGCCGGTCTTCCACATGTCAAGCATGAACAGCGGCAGCGAGGACTGCGGCTGGTTGAACATGTGGGTCAGGTTCATCGCCGGGTTGGAACCCACAAGGATCAGCACCGGGGCGGACTCGCCCATGACGCGTGCAATTGCCAGCATGATGCCGGTGACAATGCCGGACAGCGCGGTTGGCAGGACAATGCGTGCGATGGTCTTCCACTTCGGCACGCCCAGCGCGTAGGAAGCCTCACGCAGATCCATCGGAACCACGCGCAGCATCTCCTCAGTGTTACGCACAACAACCGGGATCATGAGCAGGATCAGCGACAAGGACACGGCGAAGCCGGAACGCTGCTGGCCCAGGATGGTGATCCACAGCGCGTAGATGAACAGCGCCGCAACAATAGACGGCACGCCGGAGAGAATATCCACCATGAAGGTGGTCAACTTGCCCAGCCTGTTGCCGTTGGAGTACTCCACCAGGTAGATCGCGGTGAACACACCCACCGGGATGGAGAACACGGAAGCAACGAAGGTTTGCAGCAGCGTACCGGCAATTGCGTGGGCTGCGCCGCCGCCTTCCTTGGAAGCGCGGACACCGACCATGTCCTGGGTCCACCAGGCTGGGTCAACAACGACCTTCCAGCCGTTAATAAGCACGGTGAACAGCACCCACAGCAGCGGAATCAGCGCCAGGATCATGCAGAACCACATGACGCCACCCATGATGGAGTTCGTGGTCTTACGCCCGCTGGAGATGTGGGTGAACGGCGTTGCGTTGGCCGACGTGCTCGGCGCGCCTGCGCTGGGATTCTGGCTTGAGATAGCGGTAGACATTGTGTTTGCTCCTCCTGCCTACTTGCTCTTGTTCACAATCGCGCGAGCGATCGAGTTGACAATGAATGTGAGGATGAACAGCACCAAACCAGCGGCGATATAGGCGCCAGCACTGATCGGGTTGTTGAACTCCGCTGCGGCGTTTGCAATTGCGGTAGCAAAGGTAGTGCCGCCGTCAAAGAGCGAACCGCGGTAGTCGTTCGCAGGTGCGACCACCATGTACAGCGCCATGGTCTCACCCAGTGCACGGCCCAGGCCCAGCATGGCACCGGCGATGAAGCCGGACCAGCCGAACGGGATGACTGTCATACGGATCACTTCCCAGCGGGTAGCGCCCAGCGCCAGGGCGGACTCGATCTGGCCTGGAGGGGTCTGCACGAACACCTCGCGGGCGGTTGCCGCGATGATTGGCAGAATCATGATCGCCAGCACAATGCCACCGGTAAGCACGTTGCGGGCCGTGGAGAACGGCGGGGAGTTTTGGTAGGTGGCAAAGAGGAAGAAGTCGCCGCCCCAGCTGTTGATCCAGTCGTAAAACTTGCCCAGCTTCGGGCCAAGCACCTGCGCACCCCACAGACCGAACACGATCGAAGGAACAGCGGCAAGCATGTCCACCAGCGTGCCCAGCGGGCGCACCAGGGACTTCGGCGCATAGTTGGACAAGAACAGTGCAATACCAAGCGCGATCGGCATCGCAAGAATCAGCGCGATCAGCGAAATGGTCAGCGTGGAGAAGAACAGGTTCGGGATACCGAACTGCATGTTCTCCAAGTCGGAGGTGCTCCACGGTCCGCCGTAGGTGAAGAACCCAAGCACACCGCCTTCATTACGGGACAGTGGTGGAATTGCCTGGCGAAGCAGGAAGAGACCAACCGCTGCCACCAACACCGTGATCAGGGTTGCGGAGATCGTGGAGAGAAATTCAAACACTCGGTCACCGGGACGCTTCGCGCCAGCGCCACGGCCGGACGTTGTGATAGCAGATGCATTCGCGTCCTGCTGGTCATCGCCCTGCATAACGGGAGTTGCGGTGGAGCGCTGCACTACCGGATCAGTGTTTGGTGACAGGTCATTGTCAGCCATAATTCGCAGTTCCTTTAGTTGGATGAGAACAAAAGCCTATGGGGCGCGGTTGCCGCGCCGAGTAGAAACTTCCTGCATAGGTACGCCCCCCAATCGACGAATGTCGTGGGGGGCGCACTCGCCATCCGCGCTACTAGCGCGGTGAGCAGACGGTCAAAGACTGCACGCTTTGACTCGTCTTACTGGATTGCGTTGACAGCCTCACGCAGACGCTCAGCGTGAGCACCGGTGACCGGGATGAAGCCCTCAGCCTCCAGCTCATCGTCCTGGTGGTCCAGTGCCAGGTTCAGGAAGTCCTTGATCTGGTTGGAGGTTGCCTCGTCGTAGCCAGCGGAGCAGACGATCTCGTAGGTGGTCAGGATCAGCGGGTAGGAGTCAGCCGCATCGGAAGCGAAGAGCTTATCCGCGTCAACCACCATGTTGTGGCCTTCGGTCTTGAACTCCATGTTGGCCAGAGCGTTGCCAACGGTGTCCTTGTTCAGCTCAACCGGGCCGTGGCCGAAGTCGATGTTTGCCTTGTTGTCAGCGAAGCCAGCCTCAACGTAGGTGATTGCACCGTTGGTTGCGTTAACCTCCTGTGCCACACCGGTGGAGCCGTTAGCGCCGGTGCCAACTTCCTGCGGGAAGGCCTTGCCCTCGCCGGTCCACTTGCCATCAGAAGCGGCAGCCAGGAACTTCTGGAAGTTGTCGGAGGTGCCGGACTCGTCAGAGCGGAAGAACACCTGGATCGGCAGATCCGGCAGGGTTGCGTCCGGGTTGGACTCAGCCAGAGCCGGGTCGTTCCAGTTGGTGATGGTGCCCTGGAAGATGTCAACAATGTTGTCAATGGTCAGGTTCAGCTCATCAACACCGTCGATGTTGTAGGCAATTGCAACCGGGCCGATGACGAACGGCAGGTGCCACGCCTCGTTGCCACCGCAGCGTGCGGCAGCTTCCTCAACCTGCTCGTCCTTCAGCGGGGAGTCAGAGCCAGCGAACTTCACCTGGTTTGCAATGAAGTTCTTCTGGCCAGCACCGGAGCCGGACGGATTGTATGCCAGGTTGGCGCCCGGAACTTCCTTGGCGTAGATCTCGCCGAAGTAGTCCATTGCCTTCTGCTGGGAGGAAGCGCCCTCAGCAACCAGTGCACCGGTCTCGCCGGACAGTACGTAGTCGCCAGCAGCTGCGGTCTCAGAACCCTCAGCCTGGGTCTCGGCAGCCGAAGACTCAGCAGCGGTCTCGGTAGCAGCGGTGTCGGTGTCGTCGGAGCTGTTGCAAGCAACGAGGGAGACAGAGGAAACTGCAACGACGCCAGCGATTGCGGCGGTGCGCTTGATGTTGCGGATCACGGGATAACCTTTCAGGTCATTGGTAGCTCGTTCAAAGAGAATCGGCGCGGGCTGTACGCCTTCGGCACACAGCGCCTCCGATTACTCACAGCTGCTAAACGTAGAACCTCATGGTTAACCGAGGGTTGCGTGCCAAGTGAACAATCAGTGAACACGCGCTCCTCGCAAACATATCCGCAGCGTATCGGCCTATTTCTGGTACATCACATGTGATTCAGCAATTGTGAAACCAGCCTGAGAATATCGCTTCACAGCAGGCTCATTATCGGCCTCAACATAGAGGATGACCTGCGTAGATCCACCCTCCAAGAGGGACTCCAACCCCAACTGCAAAAGCGGTACCCCCAACCCCTCCCCCCGATGGGCTGAAGACAGGCCAATCACATACACCTCGCCGACGTTTCCGGGGTGGCGTTTCGTCCAATGAAAACCTGCCAGCTGCTCCCCCTGGTACAGCAGCCACACGCCTGCCGGATCAAACCAGTCGGTGTCCATTGCGCTGCGCAAACGCGCCAGATCCCAACCCCCCTGCTCGGGGTGCCAATCAAAAGCGTCATTGTTTACATCCAGCCACGCCTGCTCCACGTTCTCGCGCCCGAAACGCGCAACGGCCTGCGCGTACGTCAACGCTGCAAAGCCTTCCGGAAGCTCAACCGGGCCGCGGCTAACCTGATCGGCACCGATGGACATCACCAGCAGCTCGCGCACCGGCCGCAGGCCTAAAGACTCCGCTGTGGCTTGGGCCGCGGGCAGGTTGCCGTGGGCCCACAGTTTGGGGTGGTTGACGTTGGCGTCGATAAGCCTGAAAAGCTCCTTCGCCTTACCCTGCCTGCGGCAATCCGGGTGCACCACCAGCTCAACACTGCCGTCCGGGGCTGCAAGGGCCAAGCCGCCATCCACCGTAAAGCGTGCATAATCGCCATCCAAGCCGCGCAGGAACGCCTCCGACAACGGGGCCACACCATCATGGTTTTCCGCAGCTTGCACAAGCTCTAAGTAGTCAGTCATGGTGCCAGGCTACCCTTGAGTGCATGACTGAAAATGAGAACCAAAACGACAAGCTCAACGGCAGCGACGCCGTCAACCTCGCCGCCGAACAATCCAAAGCAACCGCGCACCGCAACATCCCGGGCCTCGGCTTCGAAGAGTTCCCGCTGGAAGACGACACCGCGAACCTGCGCCAGGGCCCCTCGCTTCACGACGGCCTGTTGGCCCTCCTCCCCCTCGTCGGCGTCTGGCACGGCAGCGGCCAAATCAACGAGCAGGGCGAGGAATACGCCTTTGGCCAGCAGCTGATCTTCTCCCACGACGGTGGCAACTACCTGCGCTTTGACTCCCGCATGTGGCGCCTGGATGAAAACGGGGAGTCAACCGGCCCGGAGCAGCGTGAACTCGGTTTTTGGCGCATCTCCGAAAAGGACGAAATTGAGGTTGTACTGGCCAACCCGCGCGGCCTGGTGGAGATCCTCTACGGCAGCATGCGCAATGAGCGCGCGTGGCAGCTGGAATCTGCATCCACCATCGCCACCGAAACCGGCCCGGCCCACCACGGCCCGGGGCGCCGCCTCTACGGCCTGATGCCCAACAACAACCTCGGCTGGGTGGACGAGCGCGTGGTGGACGGCGAGCTGGTGCCGTACATGTCGGCAGAGCTCAAGCGCATCGCCGGCTAGCGCTAGCGTGCTGCGGCGGAGATCAGCGCTTTGATCTCCGCTTCATTTTCGGGGGTGGCAAGCTTCGTGCCATCAATGTGGGTCACGCGTGCGCAGATGCGTGTCGACGACACGAGCCACACCGACTCCGCCTTCAACAGCTCGTTGAGGTAGATGTCTTTGGCTTTGCACTTGAAGCCTTCCTTTTCAGCGAGCGCGAAAAGCGCCGCCTGCGTCGTGCCGGCCATGACCCCCGGCCCTGGCGCCGGGGTGCGCATGCGTCCGCCTTTCTTCAGCATGATGACGGTACTTGTGGCACCTTCCAGCACACGGCCGGTCTCGCGCTCCACGTAAATCACGTCATCAGCGCCCTGCTCGCGCGCCCAGCGCAGCGCCGCCATGTTCGCGGCGTAGTTCAGCGTTTTCGCCTCCCCCACCATCCACGGCACTTCCGGATCCGCCACAAACCCGCGCGGGGTGGTCACTACCTTCACGCCGTTGTCGCGCTGTTTGCGCACATCAGGGTCGATATCGCGCACGGTCAGCCAGGCGGTTGCCACCCCTGTGGTCTCCCGGCCGCGGCTAAGCGTCCAAGTGCATTTGGCTTCCTTGACTTCCTTCGGGTTGCCGCCGCGCTCCCGAACGTAATCCGCCACCGCCTCTTCGGTGGCTTTCAGCCAGTGCTCCTTATCCGGCACCGGAAGCTCCAGCGCTTCCGCCGATCGCGCGAACCGCTCCAGGTGACGCTCCACGTTTCTCGGTTTGCCGTTCCGGATCAGGATGGTTTCAAACACACCGTCTCCGCGCGTGACGGCTGCGTCGTCCCAAAACACGTGCGGCGTGTTGGGATTTTGTCTGCGGATGGATCCGCCGTAGGGCTCTACCAGGTAGATGACGGGTTCTGGCGCTAGGAGTGACATATCTACCCATTATGCCCTTATGATCGGGGCCGTGACTCGAATGTTCTCTATTGATCTTCCTGGTGCCGTTGCTGATCCGGAGACGCACGTTGCGCTCCACTTCGGGGATCCTTTAGCTGAACAGCGTGCGTTGGCTGACACGCCGACGCTGATTGACCGCTCGTATCACGACGTCATCGCCGTTTCCGGTCCTGATGCCGCGTCGTTTTTGAACAACCTTCTCTCCCAGAAGCTCGACGATGTTGCCGCCGGTTTCGGCGCCTTTGCGCTTGATTTGAACGCCCAGGGCCACATCCTGCACCACGTTGGCGTGATGTTTGACGGCTCAACGTTCTACCTGGACATGTTGCCGCAGCAAAAGGCGTCGTTCCTTGAGTTTTTGCAACGCATGGTCTTTTGGTCCGACGTCACCATCGAGGAAACCGACCTCGTGCTGGTCTCCACCTTCGGCCGGCCGCTCGACGGCGCCGTTGCCACCCGCACCCGCCGTTTCGGGAGCTTTTTGCTTCACGACGCCCTGTTGTCCCCCACCACCGTCACCCCCACCCTGGACGCGTGGCAGGCCGACGGCGGTCGCGTTGCCGGTTTGATGGCGTACACCGCGGCCCGCGTTCGCGCGGTCGAGCCGGAGCTGGGTGTGGATCTTGATGAGCGCTCCATCCCCCACGAAGCGCCCCCCCTCATCGGGCGTGGCGATCACCTCGGCGCCGTCCACCTGCACAAAGGCTGCTACCGGGGTCAGGAAACCGTGGCGCGTGTGGAAAACCTCGGCCGTTCACCACGCCTATTGGTGATGCTGCAGCTTGACGGCTCCGCACCTGAGCTGCCCGCCCCTGGTGCCGAGATCACGCTTGGCGGCCGCAAGGTTGGCCAGTTGGGCACCGTGGTCCAAGACGCCGACTACGGCCCCATCGCGCTGGCGCTGGTGAAACGCTCTGCACTTACAGACCCCACCGCATCCCTGGACATCAACGGCGTGGCGGCCAACGTTGACCCAGACTCCCTGCCCGCCGAAGAAGGTGAGCGCGCAGGACGTGCCGCCATTGACAAACTCCGCGGCGGCGTGAATCCGCGCAGGTAGATGGGCGGAGGGGAATTTTTTGGTGGCACCCGCTATTATGTCTGGCAGGACAAATACGATTAGATAAATAGCACCTCAAGGGGGTCACGCCATGGGCCGCGGACGCGCCAAAGCAAAGCAGACCAAGGTAGCTCGCCAGCTCAAGTACAACTCTCCGGAAATGGACCTCGATTCCCTGCAACGTGAGCTTGCAGCGCAGGTCCCAGGAGGCTGGGCCGAGGACGACGATGAGGTGGACGACCAGTACGGCGACTACGCCGACTATGCCGACTACGGCAACTGGGACGATGAGGATGAGGATGAGGACAACCGCGGCCAGCGCCGCGTTGCTCGCTAACTCCCCCACCTTCTCACTGCAGCTCGCTGCCGCAGCCTAACAGCCGCAGCCTAACCGCTGCCTAACCGCAGCCAGCTGCACCTGTTTGCAACGAAAAGAGCGCAACCCCGAGCCAATACGCGGGGTGCGCTCTTTTCGCGTGCCGTTTTTCGGCGCAGCTAGTACTGCGGGTGCTCGCCGGTGAGCAGGGCGCGGGGTTCGTCGTCGTTGGTGGCGGCGCGGACCTCGCCAAGCACCCAGCTATCAATGTGGCGTGCGGCCAAAATGGCTAGTGCACGGTCGCGGTCGCTAGGCGACACAACGGCAACCATGCCCACACCCATGTTGAAAGTCTTCTCCATCTCCGCATCCGGCACCTGGCCGACAGAGCGGATGGTGCGGAAGATCTGGCCCGGGGTCCAGGTGGCGCGGCGCATCTCTGCAACCAGGCCTTCTGGGATGATGCGCTCCATGTTGCCCACCAGGCCACCGCCGGTGACGTGGCAGAAGGTGCGCACCTCGCACTCGGCGGCCAGCTCAAGGCAGTCGAGGGCGTAGATGCGGGTGGGTTCAAGCAGTTCCTCACCGAGCGTGCGGCCAAGTTCCTCGATGTGGCCGTCAAGCGGCAGCCCGGCGCGCTCCAGAAGCACGTGGCGGGCAAGGGAGTAGCCGTTGGAGTGTAGTCCGGAGGATGCCATGCCGATGATGATGTCGCCTTCGCGCACCAGGTGGGGGCCGAGCAGCTCATCGGCCTCGACGACGCCAACGGCGGTTGCGGAGACGTCGTAGTCATCCGGGTTCATTACGCCGGGGTGCTCTGCGGTCTCGCCACCGAGAAGGGCGCAGCCTGCCTGGACGCAGCCCTCTGCAATGCCGCCGACGATCTCAGCGACTTTCTCCGGCACAACCTTGCCAATCGCAATGTAGTCCTGCAGGAAAAGCGGCTCAGCACCGCAGACGACCAGGTCATCCACGCACATGGCTACCAGGTCAATGCCAATGGTGTCGTGCTTGTCCATCGCCTGGGCAACGGCCAGCTTCGTGCCCACACCATCAGAGCCTGCGGCCAGCAACGGCTCCTTGTACTTGCCCAAGGCAAACAGACCGGCAAAGCCGCCGAGTCCGCCGCGGACCTCCGGGCGGGTGGCGCGCTTGGCGTGCGGCGCGAACAGTTCAACGGCCTTGTCGCCGGCTTCGATGGATACGCCTGCGGCCTCGTAGGAAATCTCGGGGTTACTCATTTACGCTTCGGCGCCTTTCTTCATGCGGCGGACAAGGTCCGCGTTCGGGTTGCCCTCCGGCAAACCTAGTGGGTAATGGCCGGTGAAACACGCGGCACAAAGGTTCTCGGCATCCTGGTGGGACGCCGCAACAATATCGTCAATCGGCACAAACGCCAGGGAGTCTGCACCAATCATGGTGCGGATAGATTCCGCGATCTCCTCATCCGAGCCACCGCGGCCATGGTTTGCAATTAGCTCACCGGGGCTGGCGAAGTCAATACCGTAGAAGCACGGCCACTTCACCGGCGGCGAGGCGATACGCACGTGCACCTCCGCAGCGCCTGCCTCACGCAGCATGCGGATCAGCTTGCGCTGCGTGTTGCCGCGCACAATGGAGTCATCCACCACGATCAGCTTCTTGCCTTCAATGACCTGGCGTACCGGGTTGAGCTTCAGGCGCAGGCCCAGCTGACGCAGGGTGTCGGAAGGCTGGATGAAGGTGCGGCCCACGTAGGCGTTCTTCATCAACCCCTGCTTGAACGGGATGCCAGATTCTTCGGCGTAGCCAATCGCGGCCGGGGTGCCGGATTCCGGCACCGGCATCACCAGATCACCCTCGACGGGGTTGACGCGCGCCAGCCTGCGGCCGATTTCAATGCGGGAGTTGTTGACCGTCTGGCCCTCAATCACCGAATCCGGACGAGCAACGTAGACGTACTCAAACACGCAGTGCGCGCGCGTGGTCTCGGCGTAGCGCTTGGAATGCACACCCGTCTCATCAATCCAGATCAACTCGCCTGGCTCGATCTCACGGACAAAGGCGGCGCCCACAATGTCCAAAGCACACGTCTCAGAGGCAACCACCCAGCCTTCTTCAAGACGCCCCAACGAAAGCGGCCGCACACCATGCGGATCCCGTGCGGCGTAGAGCGTGTGCCCGTCCGTAATCATGAAGCAGAAGGCGCCGTGGATGCGTGGGAGGAGTTGCTCGCATGCGTCGAGAAGCGTGTGCTCCTCACGAATCAGATCCGCCAACAACGCAGAGACCACCGCAGTGTCAGAGGAAGAGCCCTGGCCCTGCACGCCATCGGCGGGCACCAGCTTCTTCTCAATGGCTTCCGCCTGCAACTCCGCGTAGTTGACCAAATTGCCGTTGTGCGCCAACGCCACGTCAGTGCCGTTTGGCGACGTCCGGAACATCGGCTGCACGTTATCCCAACTATTCCCACCCGCGGTGGAATAGCGGGTGTGGCCAATCGCCACATCACCCTGCAGCGCGCCCAGGACGGTTTCATCGAAAACTTGGCTGACCAAGCCGGTGTCCTTAAACACCACGATGTTTTCCTTATCGCCAACAGCAATGCCGGCGCCTTCCTGACCACGGTGCTGCAGTGCAAACAACCCGAAATACGTCAGTTTAGATACGTCTTCTTTCGGCGCCCATACCCCAAAGACGCCGCACTCTTCCCTGGCTTCACCTTGCACGACCCCTATGGTATCCGACTAGCGCCGAACTGCCGAAAGTGAAACGACCGGAAGCCCCCTCGCAACCTCACCCGCACGCGCGCCGGAGGAGGTGACGTGGGGGGAGGATAACGCGGCGTCGAAAAGCAAAAGCCCTGTTGCAAGCCGCAACCAGGTCTCCGGATCCATCTCCACAACATTCGGCGGCGTACCGCGCGTGTGCCGAGGACCCTCGACGCACTGCACGGCCACAAACGGCGGAATGCGCAGCTCAACCGCATGCCCCGGCAACTCCTGCGCAAGCGTGCGAGCCGTCGTACGACACGCCGCCGCAAGCTGCGCACGCGTCGGCTTTACCCCCTCCCCCTCAAGCCACGCAGCCACCGCCGCAACAGCCTGCGTCATTTCCGCCGGATCAACCTGTTTGCTCGCCATAACTGCATAGTGCCATGCCAGCACAACACGCGACGATGGCTATTGTGTTGCTATGTCTGGAAGCAAGTCCGAAGCACCCGTACCCACCGAAAAATCGCCCTCCATCACCCTGCGATTTATGGCCGCACCGACCGACGTGCTGCACGCCGGCGCCCAAGGCGTCAACGGCGGACGCGTCCTGGAGTGGATTGATAAGGCCGCCTACGCGTGCGCCGCACAGTGGTCATCCACCTACTGCGTAACCGCCTACGTTGGACACATCCACTTCACCCGCCCGATCCCTTCGGGCCACATTGTGGAGGTCCGCTCACGCGTGGCCATGACCGGGCGCTCTTCCATGCACATTGTTAACGAGGTGCTGTCGGCGGACCCTCGCCAGGGAATCTTCACGCGCGCATGCGACTGCCTGGTCATCTTCGTGGCTAAGGACACCGAGACCGGCAAGCCCACCCCGGTTCCTACATTTGTGCCGTCTACCGATGAGGAGCGCCGCGTAGAGCAAGCCGCGCTGAGCCGCATTGACCTGCGCAAGGCCATCGAGGCAGAGATGGGCGAGCAAACCTACACGGACGATTCCACCGCACCGCGGGTTGTGCACCGCTTCCTGGCAAAGCCAACAGATGTGAACTGGGGCGGCAACGTGCACGGCGGCACCGCCATGGAGTGGATCGATGAAGCCGGCATGGCATGCACCATGGAGTGGTCGGGTGAGCGCACCGTCGCCGTGTATGCGGGCGGCATTCGCTTCTACCATCCGATTCACATTGGGGATTTGATTGAGGTTGAGGCACGCCTGACGCGTACGGATAATCGCTCGCTGCACACCTCAATCCACGTGCGTTCCGGCGACCCGCGTGGCGGGCGCGAGAACCTTAAAGATGCCATCCATGCGACCGTAACCTACCTGGCTACGGACATTGACGGCACCCCGCTGCCTGCCCGCCAGTTCACTCCGGTGACGGCGGAAGACAGGCGTTTGTGGGAGCACACGCAGGCTCTGAAGGATCTGCGCGGCCAGTACGAGCCGGTGCCTTTGGTGGAGATGCCAAAGGCTACCCAGCGCGTGGACTAGCCTGCGGGTTTAGACTGCAGCGTTCGGTGCCACACTGTGGCCGAAGTGCTGCGGCAGCGTCGCGGCCCAAGCCTGCGCCAGCTCGTCCACGGCGATTTCCTGGTCGCCGAAGGAGAGCTTGCCGCTTGCCGACGTCTCACCAACCACCACAGCCGGCACCCCAACAGCGGCGGCGCGCTCAAGCGCTGCGTCAACGCGGTCGCGGGACACGGCGATGAGCACGCGGGACGCGGACTCAGAGAACAGCGCGGTGAACGCGTCCTCATGCACGGCTTCCAGGTTGAGGTCTGCGCCCAAGCCGGAGGCGAGCAGCAGCTCGAAGACCGCCTGGGACAGGCCACCCTCGGACAGGTCGTGGGCTGCGGAAACACCTTCAACGCCGCCGAAGAATTCCGCCAGGCGGGCCTCATTAGCAAGGTCAACCTGCGGCGGCAGGCCTGCCAGGCCCTGGCCGGAGATGTCCTGCCAGACAGAGCCGCCGAACTCTTCAAAGGTCTCGCCCAGAAGAACCAGCACGTGCTCTTCCGCACCGGCTGGCAGGGCGTGCGGGATGGAGTTTTCCACGTCCTCGATCACGCCGAGCACGCCAACTACTGGGGTGGGCAGAATCGGGGTGTCGCCCGTCTGATTGTAGAAGGACACGTTGCCGCCGGAGACAGGTACGGAGAGTTCACGTGCGCCGTCGGCAAGACCATGCACTGCCTCAGCGAACTGCCACATCACGTCCGGGTTCTCCGGGGAGCCGAAGTTCAGGCAGTTGGTCACGGCAACCGGGGTTGCGCCGGTGACAGCAACGTTGCGGTACGCCTCCGCCAGCGCCAGGCGCGCGCCCATGTTCGGATCCAGGTAGGTGTAGCGGCCGGAAGCGTCAGCGGAGATAGCCACGCCGCGGCCGGACTCCTCGTTGATACGCAGCACACCAGCGTTGGCGTGCTTCGCCTGCACGGTGTTGCCGCGCACGTAGCGGTCATACTGCTGCGTGATGAAGTCACGCGAGCACAGCGCAGGCGATGCAACCATCTGCTTCCAAGTGCCCACCAGGTCATCGGACTTGGTTACCTCGGTCTTAGCCTGGACACCATCCAGCCACTCGGGGCGTGCGTACGGACGCTCATAGACCGGGCCCGCATCAATCGTCGACGGCGGCGCGTCCATCACCAGCTCACCCTGGTGGTAGACAGCCAGGCGGTCGGTCTCATCCGTCACCTCACCGATGACAGCTGCGCCAACCTCCCACTTCGCACAGATCTCCATGAAGCGGTCCACGTTCTCCGGCGCCACGACAGCACACATGCGTTCCTGGGACTCGGAGGCGAGGATCTCTGCCGCGGTCATGTTCTCTGCGCGCAACGGCACTGCGTCCAGGTCCACGCGCATGCCGCCGTCACCGGCAGCCGCAAGCTCGGAGGTAGCGCACGACAGGCCGCCGCCACCCAGGTCCTGGATGCCCACGACAACGCCAGCCTGGTAGAGCTCCAGGCAGCACTCAATGAGCACCTTCTCTGCAAACGGGTCGCCCACCTGGACGGCCGGCAGCTTGCGCTCCTCGCCCTCCTCAAACGTGGCGGAGCCAAGCACTGACACGCCGCCAATGCCGTCAAGGCCGGTGCGGGAGCCGAACAGGATCACCTTGTTGCCAGTGCCGGAAGCAAATGCCAGGTGGAGGTCCTCCACCTTCAACGTGCCCACGCACAGTGCGTTGACCAGCGGGTTGCCGGCGTAGGCCGGGTCAAACACGGTCTCGCCACCAATGTTGGGCAGGCCCAGGCAGTTGCCGTAGCCGCCGATGCCGTGCACCACGCCCGGCAGCACACGCTTCGTGTCATCTGCGTCAATCGCGCCGAAGCGCAGCTGATCCATCACGGCAATCGGGCGCGCACCCATCGCCATAATGTCGCGCACAATGCCACCGATGCCGGTTGCGGCACCCTGATACGGCTCCACAAAGGAGGGGTGGTTGTGGCTTTCCACGCGGAAGGTCACCGCGTCACCGCCACCGATGTCCACCACACCAGCGTTTTCACCAATGCCGGCAAGGATCTTGGAGGCCATTTCCTCCGTCATGGTCTCGCCGAAGTAACGCAGGTGCACCTTGGAGGACTTATACGAGCAGTGCTCGGACCACATCACAGAGTAGACGGTCAGCTCCGCGTCCGTCGGCCTACGTCCCAGGATCTCCTTGATCTTCTGGTACTCATCATCCTTCAACCCCAGCTCAGCGTACGGCTGCTCAATTTCCGGGGTTGCCTTTGCATTATCGACGGTATCGTTCACCACAGTCACAGCGTCTTACGCTCCAATCTTCGAAATCGCGTCGATGGCGGAATGGAACAGGCCCAGCCCGTCAGTGGAGGGGCCGGTCAAGGCTTCGATGGCGTGCTCCGGGTGCGGCATGAGGCCGACGACGCGGCCGGTCTCATTGGTCACGCCCGCGATCGCGTTGATCGAGCCGTTGAAGTTATCGGTGTAGCGGAAGACCACGCGGCCTTCCTTCTCCAGCGCCTCAATGGTTTCCGGCTGCGCCTGGAAGCGGCCCTCACCATGCTTTGCAGGAACGAGGATCTTGTCCCCCTGCTCAAACTTGCTGGTCCAAGCGGTATCCGCGTTCGCTACCTCAAGGTAGGTGTCAACGCAGTGGAAGTTCAGGCCCTGGTTGCGGGTCAACGCGCCCGGCAGCAGGCCAGCCTCGGTGAGGATCTGGAAACCGTTGCAAATACCCAGCACCGGCATGCCGCGCTTCGCAGCGTCGATCACGGCCTGCATCATCGGCGCCTGCGCAGCAATCGCGCCGGTGCGCAGGTAGTCACCGTAGGAGAAGCCGCCGGGGACGACCACCGCGTCGATGCCGTCGAGGGAATCATCCGCGTGCCACAACTGCTTCGGCGTAGCGCCGGCAAGGCGGACGGCACGCAGCGCATCGACGTCATCCAGCGTGCCTGGAAAAGTAATGACTCCGATAGTTGCGCTCATCGCACAACCTCGAAGTCCTCGATCACAGTGTTAGTCAGCAGGGTTTCAGCCATGTGGCGAAGCTGTTCATCGGTTACGGAATCATCTACCTCGATTTCGAACCGCTTGCCCTGGCGGACGTCAGCGACGCCCTCCACCCCGATACGGCCCAGTGCGCGCAGCACTGCTTGGCCCTGCGGGTCCAGAATTTCAGTCTTGGGCATGACATTGACGACGACTCGTGCCATGAGAATCCTTCGTGTTGAGGGAGGTTGGACGCCTTAAACGCCTTTCTTACAAGGACGCGCACCAGTATATCCGACGAGGCCACACGCCTTCGAACGTACGTTGACCAGCGCAAAAACCCTGCTACGCAAAATGAACGTGGCGCCAAAGTGAACAACCCCTGAATTCTTGGAAAAGCCTGTCATCTCACCAAGCGGAAACTGAGTGCCGCCGCTAGTTTGATCTTGCTATTGCACACCATTTGTTCAGTTTCCCGAAGAGGTCTCCATGTCTTTTCCACGCAGAAGCCTGAGCGCAGCATTCGCGATTGCGCTGGCAGCAGGTACCGTATCCGTCGTCACGCCAACTGCTCTTGCAGCTCCAGACGGCTCCAACGTTGTCATCAATGAGGTCTACGGCGGCGGCGGCAACTCCGGCTCGAAGTACAGCCACGACTTTGTTGAGCTGTACAACCCGACCGACCAGGACATCGATCTGACCGGTTGGAAGCTGGACCAGCAGTCCGCCAAAGGCAACAGGGGCGCACAAGTCTCCTTGAAGGGCATTGTCCCCGCCGGTGGCTTTTTCCTTATTCAGGGACAGGGCACTCCGGATAAGGGTGCAGGCCTGCCTACACCTGACCAGGTTGCAGAGTTCAACTTCGGCGCCAAGGGTGCAATTGCCGTCCTAACCAGCCCGAGCGGCGAAGTTGACCGAGTCGGTTGGGGCGGTGCGAGCAAGCCAGAGGGCACCTCTGCCGCAAGCACGAGCAACTCCGAGTCCGTCCAGCGCGCGCAGGTAGGCGTGGACACAGACAACAACGCGGCGGACTTCATCGTGGCTGAGCCGACCCCGCAGAACTCAGGCAATGAAGCAGCTCCGCAGCCCGAAAACCCGCAGCCCGAAAACCCGGAGAACCCGGGCACTCCGCAGCCGCAACCCGGCGAGATCACCCCGATCGCAGAGATCCAGGGCACCGGCGCCGCTTCCCCGCTGGAGGGGCAGACGGTGACAACGGAGGGCGTCGTCACGGCTGTGTATGACGAGGGCGGCAAGAACGGCTTCTTCCTCCAAACCGCAGGTAGCGGCGGTGCTGCGAAGAATCCGGGCGATGCGTCTGACGGCATTTTCGTCTATGTGGGTGGTGGTCAGAGTTTTCCGGAGCGTGGGGCGTCGATACGCGTTACCGGCAAGGTCAGCGAGTACTACAAGCAGACCCAGCTCACGCTCTCCGCGATTGAAAAGCTCAGCGAGGCGCTTGAGGCGCCGAAGGCAACCGCGATCGACACCCTGCCGGCCGGCGACGATGCCCGCGAGCCGTACGAGGGCATGCTGGTCCGCCCGACCGGCGCCTACACGGTGACCAACAACTACACCCTCAATTCCACCGGTGACCTGGGCCTTGCGCCGGGTGAGCGCGCCCACCGCACCCCGACGGATGTGGTTGCGCCGGGTGCACCCGCAACCACCTTGCAGCAGCAGCAGGATTTGGAGCTTGTCACGCTTGACGACGGCCGAACCCGCGACTACTTCCGCACCGACAAGAACACCCCCCTGCCGTACATCTTGACGTCTGACAACGGCATCAAATCCATCCGCACGGGCGACCAGGTGCAGTTCCAAACTGACGTTGTTGTGGATTACTCCTTTGACAAGTGGCGATTCCAGCCGCTGCAGCCGATCACCGGCAAGAATGCGGCAGAGGAGCTGCCGATCACGTGGGAGGATTCCCGCAAGTCCTCCTACGACATGCCGGACACTGTTGAGGGCGACTACTCCATCGGCTTCTTCAACGTGCTGAACTACTTCAGCAGCCTGGGTGAAGACGAGAAGGGCTGCAAGGCCTACAACGACATTTACGGCACTCCGATCGCGACGAACCGTTGCAAGGTCCGCGGCGCGTTCTCCCAGAAGGCGTTCCAGGATCAGCAGGCGAAAATTGTTTCCGCAATTAACAAGCTGGACACTGACGTGCTTGGCCTCTCTGAGATCGAAAACACCTACAGCGTGACCGGCAATAAGTCGAAGCGCGACGAGGCGCTGCAGAACCTTGTGGACGCGCTGAATGAGAAGCAGCCGAACAAGTGGGATCTGGTGAAGTCCCCGCAGAAGCTCGGCACCGATGAGGACGTGATCCGCGTCGCGTTCATCTACCAGCCGGCGAAGGTGGAGCCGGTTGGTGAGTCGATCATTTTCGACGACTCCGCGTTCACCCGCACCGCCCGCCAGCCGCTCGCCCAGGAGTTCAACACCCTCGGCAACGATGAGGACGACAACTTCGTGGCCGTGGTCAACCACTTCAAATCCAAGGGCTCCGTTGCCAAGGGCGACGAAGACACCGGTGATGGCCAGGGCAACAACGCACGCCTGCGCGCACAGCAGTCCGAGGCGCTGCTTCGCAAGCTCAACGAGCAGTCCCAGTGGGCTACGCTTCCGACGTTCCTGGTTGGCGACTTCAACGCATACTCCAAGGAAGACGCCATCGGTGTCTTCGAACAGGGCGGCTTCAGCATCGTGGAGTCCGAGCGCGACTTCGACCAGGCGTCCTACCAATTCAGCGGCCAGCTGGGTTCCCTTGACCACATCCTTGCTAACGAGGCAGCGCAGAAGCTGATCAAGGACTCTGCGGTGTGGAACATTAACGGCGATGAGTCGAACTCGTTCGAGTACTCCCGCCGCCTCTACAACGTCCAGGACTTCTTCGGCGACGGCGACGACCCACTGTACGGCTACGGCAACCCATTCCGCTCCTCCGACCATGACCCGGTGAAGGTCGGCTTCGGCGAGGCAGCTCCTTCGTCCGAGTCCGACGCCGACAAGCACGATCCCCAGGTCCAGGAAATCACGGTTGCACAGGGCGATTCGCTTACCGACGCCCCAACCGCCATCACCAACACCGACCAACTTCCCGAGGGAACGACCTTCAAGTGGACCACGCCGGTGGACACCAACACCGCTGGCGACAACCAGACTGGCGTGATCACGGTGACCTACCCAGACGGCAGCTCTGAGACCGTTGATGTTGTGGTGAACGTCAAGCCGAAGGCGCGCTACATCGTGAAGGCCGAGATTCAGGACGGCAACCTCGTAGTCACCTACGACAACGGCGAGACCGAGAACCTTGGCAACGTCACCGGCGAGCAGGGCCCGAAGGGCGACCAGGGTGACAAGGGCAATAAGGGCGACCAGGGCGACAAGGGCGATAAGGGCGACACCGGCGCCGCAGGCCAAGACGGCGCTAATGGCAAAGACGGCGTAGACGGTCAAGATGGCAAGGACGGCGTAGACGGTCAAGATGGCAAGGACGGCGTAGACGGTCAAGATGGCAAGAATGGCGTTGACGGCCAGGACGGGAAAGACGGCACCAACGGCAAAGACGGTGTCGACGGCAAGGACGGCGAGCAGGGCCCGAAGGGCGAGAAGGGCGAGAAGGGTGACACCGGCGCCGCAGGCCAGAACGGCGTAGACGGCAAGGACGGCCGCGGCGTCACATCCTTCGAGATCAACGACGAGGGCGACTTGGTCGTCTCCTACACCGACGGCACCTCCGAAAATCTGGGCAAGGTTACCCAGGACGCCAAGGACGGCGAGGACGGCGAACCTGGCCAGCCGGGCCAGCCGGGCCAGCCAGGTAAGGACGGCGCCAACGGCCAGGATGGTGAAGACGGCGCCAACGGTGCTGACGGTCAAGACGGCGCTGATGGCAAGGACGGCAAGGACGGCCGCGGCGTAACCAACGCAGAAGTCAACGAAAACGGTGAGCTGATCCTGACCTACACCGACGGCACGATCCAAAACCTGGGCAAGGTCAAAGGCGCCGACGGTAAGGACGGCCTCACCCCGACGACGCCGAGCGAAGATAGCAATAAGCGCTGCTTGCCGGCTGCGCTTGGTGTATCCCTGCCGCTGTTGGCTTTGATCCCGCTAGGACTGGCGGCCGCCATGGATATCCCGGCGCTGGCACCGGTTAAGGAGCAGATCAGCAGCACGATCGATCCGCTTCCGATCAGCAAGCAAGACCTACAGATCGCTGGCGGTGTGGCGGTAACAGCGGCTGCGGTTGCGGCAATCGCTACGATCGCTGCGGCTTGCTCCACTGACGGCGGGTCCTCCAAGTAATCCCTCCCGGTAATTACATTTGTCGTCTAGCGCTCCATGTGACTGCTAGACGACATTTTTTGTCTGCTAAGAGCAGGGCCAGCCTGGAGCAGCTCGCGGCAGTCCGAAACACCTGAACCCGGCAATTGCCGGCCAGCTGTGGCAGATATCACCGGTTTGGCAACGTGTTGCCGCAGCCCAAAAAGGTGCACCTATCCGTCAGGCCGCGAACACACCCCATCCCGCACACCGCCTCAAGTGCCCGCAAAACTACCCTTCAATTGAAACCCGTTTTCAGTAGTGGTTTAATCGCTCGCATGCACAAAACGAAAATGATTCCCGGTTTGGCGGTTGTGGCGGCGGTGGCGTTGGTTGGGGCGTCGGTAAGCAGCTGCTCCTCTGAAAGCCAAAGTGATAACGCGGCAGACATCATTGCCACCACCAATGTCTGGGCCGATGTCGCGGCTGCGGTGACGGGTAGCGAGGTTGCGGCCATTATCAGCGACGCCTCCATCGACCCCCACCACTTCGAGCCCGCAGCGAAGGACCTCGCGCGCGTCAAGGCTGCGAACCTTGTGGTTGCCAACGGCGGCCACTACGACCAGGCGATCTACCGCGTAGCCGAGCAAGATCGCGTGATCTTCGCGGTGCCGCCGCACGCGCACGACGAGCACGACAATGATCATGAGCACGATCACGGTCACGATCATGATCACGAAGGCCACGACCACGAGGGCCACGACCACGAGCACGGCTGGATCGATACCATCCCTGAGTCCATGGACGAGCTGGAGCACGTGTGGTTCGCCACCAGCAAAGTCAAGGACGTGGCAACGCAGGTAGCTGACCGTACCGGCGGCTCCGCGGAAGACGTGGTCGCGCGCATGGACGCGATTCAGCAGCGTCTGGATTCCTTCAAGCACGTCCACCTGGCCATGACCGAGCCGATTGCCGCGCCGCTGATCTGGGGTACTGAGCTGCACGACATCACCCCGGAGTCCTACCTTTTGGCAACGCTGAATGAGGTAGAGCCGTCTGCTTCCGCCGTCGCGGAGACGCTTGCGCTGATTGAGAGTGGCTTTCTCGACTTCCTCGTGGTGAATCCGCAGAGCACCAACAGCGCTACGGATCGCCTGGCGCAGGCTGCGAAGGACAACAACCTGCCGATTGTTGAGATACGCGAGACCCCGCCGGAGGGCATGAACTTCCTGGACTACTTTGAACAGGTAGTTCATGAGATTGAGTCGATCGTGAATGCGGCTGAGCCTCGCCCGGACACGGAGCTTCCGCGCTTTAACAATTAGGCTGCTTTTCCGTGATCCTTCGATTCACTGACGCTGCCGTCGACCCGTTGTGGCACGGCCTGGATTTTGAGCTCGACCGCGGTGAGTTCCTCGCGGTGCTCGGGCCTAATGGCGTGGGCAAATCCACGCTGTTGGGCACGATTTTGGGCACGCGCAAGCTCACGCACGGCTCGGTTGAAACCAATGGCCGGGTGGGGTTGATTCCGCAGCAGCGGATGTTTCCTCGCGATTTGCCTATGCGTGGGCGTGATTTGGTTTCGCTTGCGGTGAATCACCGCGGCCGTGCTGAGCGCGCGCGGGTTGATGCGCTGCTTGACCGCGTCGGCGCCGCCTCGTTCGCGGATCAGCGCGTGGGCACCCTTTCGGGCGGCCAGCAGCAGCTGATCCGTCAGGCACAGGCGTTTGCGCAGGATCCGGAGCTTTTGCTTGCCGACGAACCCCTGCTCTCCCTCGACCCCTCCAAACAGCGGGAAGCCGTAGACAGGTTTGTCGCATCGGGCGCTGCCGTGGTGTGCGTGACCCACTCGATTAACCCGGTGTTGGGCGTAGTGGATCGCGTCTTATATCTCGGGCCTGAGGGGCATGTGATTGGTGAGGTTGGCGAGGTCATGCGCTCCTCCGTGCTTAGCGAGCTCTACGGCACCCACGTCGACGTTGCCGAAGTCGGCGGAAAGCTGGTGGTCCTGTGACCACGCTAGAGCTACTGCAACTGGATTTTGTCCAGGCGACATTGGTTGCGTGTGCGCTGCTGGGGTTGCTCTCTGGGGTAATGGCGCCGCTCATTGTGCTTCGCCAGATGTCGTTTTCGGTGCATGCCACCAGTGAGCTGGCGCTGATGGGTGCCTCTGCCGCACTGCTGGTTGGCATCAACGTGGGGGCGGGTGCGATTGTGGGGGCAATCGTTGCGGCCCTCGTCCTGGCAGCGCTGGGTTTGAAGGGCCAGCAAGACTCAGCCGTGGGTGTGGTCATGAGTTTCGGCATGGGCTTATCTGTGCTGTTTATTCATCTCTACCCCGGCAACGCCAACCGGGCACTTGCCCTGCTTACGGGCCAGATCGTCGGTGTCACGGGACAGGACTTGTGGCTGCTGGCGGCAACCACGGCGCTGGTCATCATCGCTGTAGCCGCACTGTGGCGGCCTTTGTTGTTCGCATCCGCCGACCCGGAGATGGCCGCTGCTTCCGGCGTGCGCGTGCGCACCATGGCGCTGATGTTCGCGGTGCTGGTGGGTATCGCTTCCGCGCAGTCGGTGCAGATTGTCGGTGCGCTGCTGGTTATGTCGCTGCTGATCACACCCGGCGCGGCCGCCGCCCAAGTCACCGCCAACCCGGTGCGTGCGGTGTGGCTGTCCATCCTGTTTGCGGAGGCTGCTGCGGTTGGCGGCATGGTCCTTTCGCTCGCCCCGGGCGTGCCGGTGAGTGTATTCGTGGCGTTCATCTCGTTCGGCATTTACTTGGTGTGCCGGGTTATTGCGCGAATGAAGGACTCGCGAATCAGAGCGCGCTAAAGGTACGCGCGGTAGTCCGCAGGCACGCTACCTGCGCTCACTGCCGCGCGAGCGGCAGCCACGAAGTCGCGGCAGACTTTCTTCTCCCCTAGCTCACGACCCGAAACCGAAAGCCTGATCGTGTTGCCGCGCTCCGCGCCGCGCACGGCGGCTTTCATGATGTTGCGTCGCCACCACTTCGCCGCGCCAAAGCCTTCGCCTAGGGACAGGTTGCGGCACTGCGTGAACTCGCCGGTGCGCAGCTGGTGGATCCCGGCGGTAGAAGCCGCCAAGCCGAAGCCGAAATCCGGCAGCACGGCCAGAGTGCCCTCAGACATCTGCCAGCGCGGGGGCGCAAACATGTCAAAGGCAAAACCCAGGGATTCCATTTGCCGCGTTGCCCCTTTGAGACGCAACCGCGCCTCATGCTCCGGCAACGTGGCAAACTCCGCGCGCCTACCCTGCACCGCCTGATCGAACCCGTTGAGCAGCACCGCGCGGGTGCCCATTTGCTCTTTGAGCCAGGTGCGGGTGGTGGTGTCTTTGGCGAGGTGCCATTTTGCGTCGATATGCGGGGCAACCAGCAGGGAGACGGGGATGTCCGCATGGTCGAGATTGTCAACGAGGGTGCGGACGCCGTCGAGTGTTTCGCTAAAAATCGAAGAGACAGAAACAAGCAGACGGCCAGACATAGGCACTAGTCTCGCACAGGTTTCACACTTGCGCTCGCTATCTCAGCTAGCCAGATCACTCGCATCCACCGCACCCGCGGTCACCAGCATCCATGCGTACTCAAACGCGGTCTGCTTCCACTTTGCGTAGCGCCCGGACACACCACCGTGGCCGGCGGACATCTCCGTTTTCAGCAGGAACGGCCCGCCGCGGCCGACTTCGCGCAGTTTCGCTACCCACTTGGCGGGCTCGACGTACAGCACGCGGGTGTCATTCAGACTGGTCACCGCAAGAATCGGCGGGTACTGAACATCCCGGATGTTCTCATAGGGAGCGTACGTCGCCATGTAGTCGTACACCTCAGGGTCGTGGTACGGGTCGCCCCACTCTTCCCACTCCCCAACCGTCAGCGGCAGCTCGGGCTTCAGAATGGACGTCAGCGGGTCCACGAACGGCACGATCGCCTGGATGCCTGCGAATTTCTCCGGGGCCAGGTTGGCCACCGCACCCATGAGCAGGCCGCCTGCGGAACCGCCCTCAGCAACCATCTGCTCGTGCGTGGTTAAGCCCAGCTCAACCATCTTGTCCGCACACGCAATGAAGTCTGTGAACGTGTTGGTCTTGTGCAGCATTTTGCCGTTGTCGTACCACTGACGGCCCATTTCGCCGCCGCCGCGCACGTGCGCGCACGCCCAGATCATGCCGCGGTCCAACAGACTCAGTCGCGCGATGGAGAACCCGGGGTCCATGGAGGCTTCGTAGGAGCCATACCCGTACAGCAACAGCGGTGCGGCATCAGAGCTTGCGGCTTTACGACGCACCACCGACACCGGCACCTGCGCCCCATCCGGAGCCTGCGCCCACACGCGAAACGCCTCATAGTCATCCGCGTTGTAGCCGCCCTCAACCTCCTGCTCTTTGAGCAGGGTGAACTTACCGGTGGCCACCTCGTAGTCCAGAAGCTGCGAAGGCTGGGTGTACGAGGTGTAGATCACGCGCACCACGGGTGCGTCCCACTCCGGGTTGCCGGACAGCCCCACGGTGTAGAGCTCCTCACTGAACTCCAGCTCCTTGAACTCGCCGAAGCTCTCCCCCAGCGGCGCCACGGCCAGGCGTGAGATGCCGCCGCGGCGGTACTCCATAAACGCGAAATCGCGGTAGGTGTCCACGCCTTCGATGCGGATGGTGTCGCGGTGTGGGGTGATCACGTGGGCGTCGACAAGCTTGGGAAGCTCCCCTGTAGGAACCAGGGCCACGCAGAAATTCGGGCCGTGCGCGTTGTGGGTGACCACCCAGTGCTCCTGGCCAGCGATTTCGGCGAAATTCACGCTGTACTCAACACCGGACTCGCGCGGCCACAACACCTGCGGGGTGCTAGTCGGATCTGCAATCGGCACCGCACGGTACTCCGTGGTCAACGAGGACGACGCCGCGATAAACAGGTAGCGCTCCGCACGATCCGCACCCACGCCAACGGCAAAGCGTTCATCGTCTTCCTGGTAGACCAGCACGTCATCTTCGGTACTGCCCACATGGTGGCGCCACACCTGGTACGGACGCCACGCGTCATCCATGCGGATGTAGAACAGGTAGTCCTCGCCCGCCCAGGTCGCGCCGTAAAAGACGTTCTCCAGCTGGTCTTCTAAAAGCTCGCCCGTGTCAAGGTTTTTGATGCGCAGCGTGAAACGCTCATCACCCTCCGTGTCCACGGAGTAGGCCAAAAACCTGCCGCTGGTAGACACCGAGGACGCGCCAAGCGCGAAAAACTCGTGGCCTTCCGCAAGCTCGTTGCTGTCCAGCAGCACCTGCTCGCCTGGCATGTCATCGGTGACCTCGGGCGGGGTCCACGGATCACCCTCAACCGGCACCCGGCAGGAAATGCCGTAGCTTTTGCCCTCCACCGTGCGGCCGTAGTACCACCAGTCTCCTTGACGACGCGGCACGGACATATCCGTTTCCTTCACCCGCGACTTGATCTCCTCGTAGACCTTCTCAGTCAGCGGAGCCAAGTTCGCGGTCATCGCCTCCGTGTAGGCGTTTTCCGCCTCCAGATGCGCGATGACTTCCGGGTTTTCCTTCTCACGCAGCCACTCGTAGTTATCTACAAACTCGCGGCCGTGGAAGGTGCGCGTGTACGGCTGCTTCGCAGCATGTGGTGGTTGGAGCCGTGCCTGGGAATCAGCCATTTACGCCCCCGGCCAATCCGCGAAACGCTTCCCGCTGAGGCGCTCATAGGCCTCAATGTAGCGATCCCGGGTTGCCTCAACCACAGAACCCGGCAGCTCCGGCGGCTGCACACCACTAGCCGGGTCCCAGTCCGCCTTCGGGCCGGTCAGCCAGTTGCGCACATACTGCTTGTCAAAGCTCGGCTGCACCTTACCCACTTCGTAGGAATCAGCGGGCCAGTAGCGCGAGGAATCCGGGGTCAGCACCTCATCGGCCAAGACAATCGTGCCGTCCGCGTCTAGGCCGAACTCCAGCTTGGTGTCCGCCAGGATGATGCCGTGCTCCGCCGCGTGCTCGGCGGCGGTGGTGTAGACCTGCAGCGTCAGATCACGAAGCTTCTCTGCAAGCTCCGCTCCCAGCTTGTTGGCCATGTACTCGAAGGTAACGTTCTCGTCGTGGTCACCCTGCTCCGCCTTGGTTGCGGGGGTGAAAATCGGCTCCGGCAGCTTTGAGGCCTCAACCAAACCCTCCGGCAGGGCAACGCCGCACACCTTGCCGCGGGCGTCGTATTCCTTTTTGCCGGAGCCGGTGAGAAAGCCGCGGGCCACGCACTCGAAGGGCACCATGTCCAGCTTCTTCACCACCATCGCGCGCCCCAGAACACTCTCCGGGATGCGGGGGTCCTCCACGCCACCAACCAGGTGGTTCGGCACGCCTTCAAGCAGGTCAAAGAAGAACATCGACGTGGCTGTAAGGATGCGTCCCTTGTCCGGGATCGCTGGCTCCAGCGAAAAGTCAAAGGCTGAAATGCGGTCAGACGCCACCATCAGTAGCGTTTGGTCATCTACTTCATAGATCTCGCGTACTTTACCGCCAGAAATATGCTTGTAATCAGAAAGATCTGCGGGCATGCGTCACAGTGTATGCCCTTGGGCAGGTTTTCACGGTGGTAGGCTCCCGCTCATGAGATTGCGCAGGTGGGCGGTTGGAGCCTTTTGCTTATCGACGCTCACGCTAACCTCCTGCACACCCCCTCCCCCATATGCCGAATCCATCGGGGAGACGGGGGCAGAAACCCAAACTCGCTCCTTCGGCAAAAGCGTCGAGGTGGTCACGCGTGATGTGCGCTATGGGGTGCCGGTGGTGTGGAACGTGGACGTCGCAAAGCCAAAGCTCAAAGCCGCAACCCCCACCTTCCCCGAGGTGTTGTGCTTTGCGGTGACCATGACGCCTCAGGAAATCGGCGACTACCCAGTGGACGTCACGGTGGCAGTGCCGGAATTTAGCGCCGTGGCTGGTGACCTAGAGGCGAACTATCTTGACGACGCCTCCATCTGCGGCCCCCAAACCCCACCCCACGGCTACACCGGCGAGCTAGAGGTGGGCACCCCGTTTGAGTTTTATGTGGCCAGCTGGGACGGCCTATACGGCATTCCAGCGACCGGAGTCCGCCTGCGCACGGCGACGCAGACGGTGACCTGGGAGTAACTGCCGGAGTAGCTTGCGGCTACAGGATGTCGCCCGGGTGGTACTCGGCGGCCTCCGGGTGGGCGTCCACAACCTGCTGGATACGCGCCAACACGCGATCCACCTGGGACTCCGCCGCGCCGATGAATGCGTGGCGGTCCGCCAGCGCCGCCTCCAGGTCCTCCTGAGTCAGCGGCAGACGCTCGTCCTTAGCCAGGCGCTCCACCAAGTTCTGCTCCGCGCCACGCTCACGCATATCCAGCGCCATAGCAACCGCGTTTTCCTTGATGACCTCGTGGGCGGTCTCGCGGCCAACGCCCGCGCGGACACTGGCCATCAGGATGCGGGTGGTTGCTAGGAACGGCAGGTAGCGGTCCAGCTCGCGGCCAATCATCGCCGGGAATGCGCCGAACTCATCGAGCACGGTGAGCATGGTCTCCAACTGGCCGTCGATGGCAAAGAAGGCATCCGGCAGCGCCACGCGGCGCACCACGGAGCAGAACACGTCGCCCTCATTCCACTGCTGGCCAGCCAAGTCAGCCACCATGGTGAGGTATCCGCGCAGGATCACCTGGAAACCACCAACACGCTCGCAGGAACGGGCGTTCATCTTGTGCGGCATCGCGGAAGAACCAACCTGGCCTTCCTTGAAGCCCTCGGTTACCGTCTCATTGCCGGCCATCAGGCGGATCGTGGTGGCCAGGCTCGACGGTCCAGCGCCCAACTGCACCAGCGCAGAGACCACGTCAAAGTCCAAGGAACGCGGGTAGACCTGGCCCACCGAATCAAAGACACGCTCAAAGCCCAAACCCTCAGCAATGCCCTGCTCAAGCTGGGCCAGCTTCGCCTCATCCCCACCCAAAAGATCCAGCATGTCCTGGGCGGTACCCATCGGGCCCTTAATGCCACGCAGGGCGTAGCGGCCCAGAAGCTCCTCAATGCGCTCAATGGCCACCAGAATCTCATCAGCCGCGGACGCGAAGCGCTTGCCCAGCGTCGTGGCTTGCGCCGCCACGTTATGGGAACGGCCAGCCATAACCAACGACTTGTACTCGCCTGCACGGTTGCCCACTGCCTTCAGCAGCGCCACCGCCTTATCACGCGTCAGCTCCAGTGAGCGGTACAGCTGCAGCTGCTCCACGTTCTCCGTCAGATCGCGCGAGGTCATCCCCTTGTGGATCTCCTCGAAACCGGCCAGCGCATTGAACTCCTCAATACGCGCCTTCACGTCATGGCGGGTGATCTTCTCACGAGCCGCAATGGAATCCAGATCCACCTGGTCAATCACGCGCTCATACGCCTCGATCGCACCCTCGGCGACCTCCACACCCAAAGCTTCCTGCGCGCGAAGCACAGCAATCCACAGCTGACGCTCCAGAATGATCTTGTGCTCAGGCGCCCACAGCGTCGCCATTTCCGGCGAGGCGTAGCGGTTACTCAAAACATTGGCGTTATTCGGTTTCACGGCACTCACTTTAGGGTGATCCTTCCATCAATAGCGGGACGAGCAATGTCACGACGGTAATGCGCACCATCCAGGTTGATCGCGTCAATAACCTCGTAGGCGTTGGCAACAGCGGCCTCAAGCGTCTCGCCCTGGCCTAGGGCGTTGAGCACGCGACCACCCGTGGCCACCAGCTGGCCGTCAGCATCCCTGCCGGTACCTGCGTGCAGCACGCGGGTTGGGTCATCCAGGCCCTCGCCAGTGATCACGCCGCCAGTTTTCGGCTGCGCCGGGTAGCCCTGCGCCGCCAACACCACAGTCGCGGCGTAGCCGGGCTTCCATTGCAGGGATGGGAGTTCACGCAGACGTCCACAAGCAACTGCCCAAAGCGGCTCCAACAACGGGGTCTCCAGCAAGCTGAGCACCGGCTGGGTCTCCGGATCACCGAAACGAGCATTGAACTCCACTACCGACGGCCCCTCGGCACCCCACGCCGCACCCACATAAAGCAGGCCGCTATACGGGATGCCGCGCTTGACCATCTCGGCCGCAACCGGCTTAGCAACCTCATCAACGATGCGCTCCACCCCGCCTTCCGGCAGCCACGGCAGCGGGCAGTACGCGCCCATGCCACCGGTATTCGGGCCTTCATCGTTGTCATAAGCACGCTTATGATCCTGCGCAGGCAGAAGCGGCACAACCGTCTCACCATCCACCAGGCAGAACAGACTGACCTCCGGGCCGTCCAAGAAAGACTCCATCAGCACCGGGTTGCCCGCGCCAATCACCGCCTGCGCGTGGGCCTTCGCCTCCTCGCGATCATGCGTCACCACAACGCCCTTGCCACCAGCAAGACCATCGTCCTTAACCACGTAAGGCGCGCCAAACGCATCAAGCGCGGCATCAATCTCATCCTCCACCGTCACACGACGCGCCTGCGCAGTACGCACACCAGCCGCCGCCATGACGTCCTTTGCAAACGCCTTCGACCCCTCAAGCTGAGCCGCCTGTTTCGTCGGCCCAAAGGCAGGAATTCCCGCCGCCACCAGAGCGTCTACCGCCCCGGCAACCAGCGGGATCTCTGGACCGATAACTACCAATTCAGCGTTGATCTCTTTCGCCAACGCCACGATGTCCTCTGGGTTTTTCACGTCAACGTCACGAACCGTGGCTAAAGACGCCATCCCGGCGTTGCCCGGCGCGACAGTAAGTTCAACGGAACTGTCTTTGGCTAAACCTGCAAGCAGGGCGTGTTCACGGCCGCCCGAACCGATGACAAGGATGCGCATACAGACAAATTTACAGGTAGCTTGGGCAAGCATGAGCACCGTATTCAGCAAGATCATTGCCGGCGAGATTCCCGGCCGCTTTGTTTACCGCGACGAGACCGTCGTCGCCTTCCTCACCATCGAGCCGATTGCGTACGGCCACACGCTGGTCGTGCCGGTTGAAGAGGTGGATAAGTGGACCGACCTCTCCCCGGAGGTTTGGGCTCACCTTAACGACGTCGCGCAGAAAGTCGGCCAAGCCGTCCTCGAAGTATGCGGCAGTGAGCGCGCTGGCTACCTGATTGCCGGCTTTGAGGTCCCCCACACCCACATCCACGTCTTCCCCGCCAATGACATGAGCGGCTACAACCTCGCTAACGTCATGGCCGCAGACACCACGGACCCCGCCAAGATGGACGAGGTTGCCGAAGCACTGAGGCAGGCAATTGCTAAGCAGGCTTAGGCAGTCTTAGGCCGGCTTAGCAGCTGGCATTGGCAGCGAAATAGTAAACGTTGAACCCTCGCCCGGCGCGGTTTTCACGCTGATCGTGCCGTCGTGCTGCTCTATCAGTGACTTGGTAATGGCAAGGCCCAGACCTGAGCCGCCGCCGGTGCCGCGGGTGCGCGAGGTGTCCGCGCGGTAGAAGCGGTCAAAGATGTGAGCTGCATCCTTCGGATCCATGCCGATGCCGTTGTCTGCAATATCTATAGACACCCGGTCCAGGTACTCCCTGAGCGTCACGGTGACTTCTGCGTCTGGGCCGGCGTGCTTAAACGCGTTGGTGATCAGGTTGGTCAACACCTGGTAGAGACGGTCCGGATCGCCGTTGACCACGGGCGGGCGGCTGCAATCGTGGTTGATACGCAGCACACGATCCGG
This sequence comes from Corynebacterium riegelii, assembly GCF_001263755.1. Taxonomy (NCBI): domain Bacteria; kingdom Bacillati; phylum Actinomycetota; class Actinomycetes; order Mycobacteriales; family Corynebacteriaceae; genus Corynebacterium; species Corynebacterium riegelii. Next base: position 2,516,177 of record NZ_CP012342.1, on the reverse strand, counting down.
AAACGCCGCGCCCAGCGAGCTTGCCACCGAGGCGGTCAGCTCCAGCATGTCCACCTCACGCTTGTTCAGGCGCGCTCCCTCTGCGCGGGTGAGCGCCAACAGGTCTTCCACCAGCAGCTGCATGCGGGCGGATTCCTCGTCGATCTTGCGGATCACCATGTCCGCGTCCGGCGCCATACCCTTGTTGTACAGCTCTGCGAACCCGCGCACGCTGGTCAGCGGGGTGCGCAGCTCATGCGACGCATCACCGACGAAGCGGCGCATCTGCTCCTCTTTCGCTTCTGCTTCCTTCACGGATTCCTGCAGCTGCGACACCATGGTGTTCATGGCGTAAGAGAGCTTGCCAACCTCAGTCTCACGGGACCAGCGGGGGACGCGGCGTGACTGCTCGCCTGCTGCAATCGCCAGTGCGGTGGATTCGACCACCCGCAACGGCTTCAGCGCCCGATCCACCTGGCTGCGAGCCACATAGACAATGCCCAACATGGCCAACGCACCAATCGCGGTCTCAGCAATTGCAAGCGCTGTCAGCGTTCTGCGCTCCTGGTCCAACTTCTTGGCCACGAACTTCACAGTGCCGTCCGGCTCCTGGCGTTTCATGGCACGCCATTGCCGGTTGAAGTCTGCGCCGTCTTGGGAGCCAATGGTCTGCCCCTTGTTGAAGCTGCGCAGCTGCGTGTAGTCCGGCGGCGTCGCACTATAGGCCGGCTCCCACAAATGTGTGTAGCCAGGAAACAGCATCCCCTGGTGGAAATCACTCGGCGCGCCATAGGACGGCAGCCATGCGGTTTGGCCGACCCAGGTATCCAAACCGTCTTCGAGCTGATCGTCCGCACGCTGGTACAGCAGCGAACGCATCAGCAGGTAGACCGTGACAAAGCTGAGCAGCATCGCCAGCAAGGACACGGCCACAACCACCGTCACCAGCTTCTTCTGAAGCGGAGTGTTTTGGCCGTAAGACTTGGAAAGAATCATTGATTGCGTCGTGGCGTGTTACTGGCGCGGGGTGCGCAGCACGTAGCCCACACCACGCACGGTGTGGATCAGCTGCTGTTCGCCTTGGTCTACTTTGCGACGCAAGTACGAAATATACGACTCCACCACATTGCCATCGCCACCGAAGTCGTAGTGCCACACGTTGTCCAAAATCTTCGCCTTGGACACCACAACCTCCGCATTCAGCATGAGGTAGCGCAGCAAGTTGAATTCAGTCGGGGAAAGATCCACGATCTTGCCCGCCTTGGTCACCTCATGCGTCTCATCGTTGAGCGTCAGGTCCGCATAACGCAGGGTGCCGTCGCCCTTCTCATCCTCCATCACGTTTCCGCGACGCAAAATCACACGCAGGCGAGTAATAACCTCCTCCAAGGAGAACGGCTTGGTCACATAGTCATCCGCACCAATGGTCAGGCCGTGGATACGATCCTCCACGGCGTCCTTCGCGGTGAGGAATAGCACCGGCGCATCCAACCCCTCAGCGCGCAGTGTGGTCAAGAGCTCGAAGCCATCCATCCCCGGCATCATCACGTCCAGGATGTACGCATCCGGCTTAAAGGAACGCGCCAACTCAAGCGCCTCCTGACCTGACGTCACACTCTCAACCTCAAAGCCCTGAAATTTCAGGGACACAGTCAAAAGCTCAACAATGTTCGGCTCATCATCAACAACAAGCACCTTTACAGCCGGATTCTCAGCCATGTGTGGGGTCATCTCCTCTTTGTTTCTGCTTGGGTTCGCGTTTGGGTTTTGTTTGGGTAACTGCTCAAACGCGTATCTCACAGATATCTAACACCCACAGACTGTACGTTTCCTGAACGTTTACTGCATGCGCAACAGGAAGTTCCGCGATGTTCAGTTGGAGTGCTCAACCCCCAGCACCCCCAACGACCCCACCCCAAACACACCCGCCCCAAAAAAAGAAATGGAGCTGGAGACGAGACTTGAACTCGCAACCTACGGTTTACAAGACCGTTGCGCTACCGATTGCGCCACTCCAGCAATGGGAGACAGCCTACAGAACGAAACCGGAAATTGTTACATCGGCTAGGGTTTGACGGGTGAAATCAATGTGGGACATGCTGCGCGGCTCGCGGCAACGCGTGGCCACAATTGACGCTGCACGAACTTCTCCGCCGCCGAGTGTGCTGGCACCTGTCGTCCTGACGGATCCGACGCAGGTCGCTGCTGTGATGACTATCGCGGCCCGCATCGGGGAGATTCTGATTGCAAACGGCACGACGTCCTCGGACGCGATTGCCCAGATCCGTACCGTGACCTCCTCGTATGGCCTTCACTACTGCCACGTGGATATTACGGTGAATACGATCACGATGAATACGGTGATCGTCGGTAAGGAGAAGCGAACCCCGGTCACCGTCTTCCGTGTGGTGACCATGATGAGTGAGAACTACCACAAGCTGCAGGAAGCTGACCGGCTAATCCGCTCCATCCGTGCCGGCGCGACGCGGCCCGAGATGGCCGAGAAGATCTTGGACGACATTGATCACTCGCCCATCCCATACCGCAACACCCGCTTCCTCGCTGGCTGGTTTGTCATGGGCGCGGCCGTTGCCATCCTGCTTGGCGGCGACTGGCTGATGTCACTGATCGGCGGCATCACCGCGTTTCTGATCATGGGGTTCAACAAAATCCTGTCCAGAAACTCGCTGCCATACTTCTTCCACTGCGTCATCGGCGGCTTCCTAGCCACCATCCCCGCGGCGGTGTTTTATGACTTCTCGGCGCACATCGGCCACACCATCGTGCCCAGCCAGGTCATCGCCTCGGGCATCGTGGTGTTGCTTGCTGGTTTGACGCTGGTGCAGTCGCTTCTCGACGGCATAACGGGCTCCCCCGTCACCGCCTCCGCCCGCTTCTTCCAAACAGTCCTTTTCACCGGGGGCATTGTCGCCGGCGTGGCCATGGGGCTCTACTTTTCAAATCTGGTGGGCGTGAGCCTGCCGCCAATTGAGACGATGCTGGGCAAGCCGTCTTTGGATTCCGTGGTGTGGCGCATCCTCGGTGGCGCCACGGCAGCCGGCGCGTTTGCCGTGACCTGCTTCGCGGAAAAACCCGCGGTATTTTTGTCATTCCTCACCGCGGGCGCAGGTTCCGCAATGTACTACCTGTTCCTGCTGCCGCTTGGCACTGGGCGTTTCATTGCAACCACTGCCTGCGCCATCGTCATCGGCCTCGCCGGCGGTTTGATTGCTCGCCGCTACCTGATCAGCCCGGTGATCACCGCGGTTGCCGGTGTGACCCCATTCTTGCCGGGCTCAGGCATCTACCGCGGCATGTACGCGGTGATGAACGAGCAAATGGTTGTCGGCCTGACTAACATCTTCATGGCAATCGCCACCTGCATGGCTCTGGCCGGCGGTGTAGTCTTCGGCGAATGGATCGCCCGCAGGCTGCGCGCACCGCAAACTTATCTGCCATATCGTGCACTGAAGCGCGTTGGGCGGATGACCTTCGGTAGCATGGCCGGAGTATCTCGTAAACGTCCAAGGAGGAATCCCTAGTGCCACCGAAGATCACGGACTCGCGACCCGCACCCGATGCTGTTCTTGAGATGGAGGAGCAGACCGCAGCAGGCGCACGTCGGATCGTGGCCACCTACGCGGAGGACTTCTTCGACGGCGTGACCCTCATGTCCATGCTTGGCGTGGAGCCGAAGGGTTTTGTGTACAAGCGCTACGCAGAGCAGCTTGAAGCGGAAGCGGCCGAGGCCGAGGCAGCAAAACCTGCCAAGAAGACCACGAAGAAGGCTGCAAAGAAGGCCGCGAAGAAGTCCGCCAAGAAGACGACGAAGAAGACCACCAAGAAGACTGCGAAGAAGGCCGCTAAGAAGGCGACCAAGAAGACCACCAAGAAGACGGTGAAGAAGGCAGCCAAGAAGGCTGCAAAGAAGACGACGACTACTGAGTAGTCATGGCGCGTGCGCTTTACGCCCTTGCGGCTGCCGCGGCGCTCACGCTGAGCGCATGCGGCGCCAAGGAGGACATCTGGCAGGTTACTGCGGTCTACACCGATCCTTCGGTCCCGGGTGACCTGCCGCCGGACGCCCACGGCTCCGCCAACTTCTCCCTGTCCGGCAACACAGTGCACGGCACCACCCCCTGCGCTCTCGTCACCGCCCAGGTCACGCTGGAAGATGAGCAGTTGACCATCGATAGCATCGACATGCGGCCACGCACCGACGTCGACTGCATCGGCGGCCGCCTCTACACACACGAGCAGCTCGCTTCCCTTTTGGAGCCTGGTTTGCTTTTCGACGTCAACGTCCACCCCAACTCCCGCCTCTCCCTAGTGAAAGTCGACCCGGACGTTGTGGACGCCCCCATCATCACCCTGCGCAAGCTCTAACGCTGGGTCTTTCACGCTCGGTCACTCAGCGCGTGGGGGTGTGATGGTAGCGCCGGGGACGAATTCGGTGTCCAGAAGCACGCGGGTAGAAATCCCAGTAGAACTCGGCGAACCTCCTGCGAGGAGATCGCTGAGAAGGGTGGCGGTGGTGGTGCCTTTGAGGTGGTTGGGTTGACGTACCGTCGATAAGCTGCGAAGCTCTGCTGCCTCAATGCCATCGAACCCGGTGACTGAGAGATCATGGGGCACGCGGTCACCGTAGGCAGCGAGGACGCCGAGCGCCATGGAATCCGTGGTGCACAACACTGCGGTGAGGTCCGGGTGGCGGGCGAGCAGTTCGCGGGCACCATCGGCGGCGGAGTCAATGTCGTTGAGGTGGCGGGTGACCACGGGGACGTTGCCCAGCACGGCGCGTGCTCCTTCGACGCGGGCGCGCTGTACCTCCAGGTCTGCCAGAGTAACGTCAGCAACCTCCCCGTTGAACGGAGTGGAGAACATGCGCTTAGCCAAAATGCCCACGCGCGTGTGCCCGGCAGCCTTCAGCGCATGGGCTGCGGACTGGATCGCCGTGTAGTCATCAATGCCAACAAACGGGGCGTCGACCTGTTTCGGCTGGTCACACACAACAAGTGGCAGGCCGCGGGCGATGGCTTGCTGCAGCTGGGGGTCGTGTTCGGGAACGGAGTAGACCACGATGCCGTCCACAATCGCATCGTGCACGCTCGCACACGCGGGGATCAGGGTCAGCGAGTAGTTCTTGATGGAAGACAACCCGGCGAGGAAATCCACAGAGGCGCGATCTTCGAAGGCGAAGCTGAGCTCTTCTGTCAGCACAACCCCAACGGCCCCAGTCTTTTGGGTGCGCAAGGAACGCGCCATGGGGTCGGGGCCTGCGTAGCCTTGGGCTTTCGCGGCGGCCAGGATTCGTTCGCGCAGCGCCTCTGAAAGCTGGTCTGGGTTGTTGAAGGCGTTGGACACTGTGGTGCGTGAAACGCCTAGTTCTGCGGCCAGTGAAGCAAGAGACGGCATGCAGCCGATAGTATCGCGTGCCATGCGGCATTCCATGGACTACGGCGGGCTTGAGCGCACTTGGATTCAAATCGACGGCGACCCGGGCACGGCGATCATGTTTTTGCACGGTTCGCGCCAGTCGGCGTCGGTGGTGCGTAACTTTACTAACCGCCAGTTCGAGGGCCTCGGCCCGACGGTGGTGTACCCGGATGGCTACCACCATCATTTCAACGATCTTCGGGTCGGGTTTCAGGAGCGTGTCCGCCGCGACAACATCGATGACGTGGGTTTTCTCACCGCGCTGGCTGGCCGCTTCGACCGGGTTATCGCCTGCGGTTTTTCCAACGGTGGGCAGATGGTGCTCAGGCTTCTGTGGGAGTCACCAATCACCTTCGAGGCAGCAGCGTTATTTGGGGCTTCTTTGCCTATCGACGCCAACGTCATCGAACTCTCCGCCCCCTTCACCCCCACCCCGCTGCTGATTGTCCAGGGCACCGAGGACCCGCTCGTGCCTTACCAGGGCGGTATGTCTGGCATTGGCAACGCGAATCGCGGGGAGACAATGTCCGCCATGGATTCCGCAAGGCGCCTGGCGCGCTACAACGGTGCCGAAACGCAGCACACCCACACACAGCATGACGGGTACACGGAAGACACCTGGAACGCCCCGGGCGCCCAGCCGGTGAGGTTGGTGTCGGTGGCGGGGGTGGGGCATCTCGTGCCCGTCGATAAGCAACTAGACCCTCGGTTGGGACCGGGGACCGACAAGGTGACCGGGGCGCAGCTGCTTACGCGTTTCCTCGACGCTGCCGGGCAAACTCACTGAGCACCACGCCGGCGGCAACGGAGGCGTTGAGGGATTCAACCCACGGCGCCATAGGCACGGACATGATCACGTCACAATTCTCACGCACCAGGCGCGAGATGCCCTTACCCTCGCTGCCAACCACGATGACCACGGGGTCCGTGCCGCCGTCGAACGTATCCAGGGTGTGCTCCCCGCCTGCGTCAAGGCCCACGACCATGTAGCCGTTGTCCTTGAACTGCTTGATGGTGCGCGTCAGGTTCGTCTCACGCGCCACCGGAAGGCGCGCCGCAGTACCGGCAGAGGTACGCCACGCAACACCCGTGACCTGCGCGGAGCGACGCTCCGGGATCACCACACCGTGGCCACCAAACGCCGCCGTGGAACGAATCACAGCACCCAGGTTGCGCGGGTCCGTGATGTTGTCGAGCACGACGAACATGCCGGTCTCGCCACGCTCCTTCACGTTAGCGATCAGGTCGAAGACGTCCGCATACTTGTACGGCTGAATCTTCAGGCCCACGCCCTGGTGCATGCCGTTGCCGGTCATGTCATCTAACTGCTGGCGCGGCACCTCATGCACCGGGATGCCACGGGAGTTTGCCAAGGTCACAGCTTCGCTCAGACGGTCATCGTGGCCGGTGCCAAACGCCACGTAGAGGGCCTCTGCAGGCACCTTGGCGTGCAGGCACTCCACCACCGGGTTGCGGCCAACCACCAGGTCAGCCTGCTCCTTTTCGTGACGACCCTGATTCCGACGCTGCTGCTCCAACTTCCGCTTGTGCGCCGCGTGGTACACGCGGTCCTCCGCCTTCGGCGTGGCACCTTTGCCGCGCAGCCCGCGGCGGATCTGCCCGCCAGAGCCTTTTGTTGCGCCCTTCTTGTTTTTCTTCTGCTTATCGGGGCGGCCGTACGGTTTCGCCATTTACTTCATCTCCCATTTCGGTCCCTCGGGGGTGTCCGTGACCTCGATGCCAGCCGCTGCCAGCCTGTCACGCACTGCGTCCGCCTCGGCCCAGTCCTTATTCGCGCGCGCCGTTGCACGTCGCTCAAGCTCTGCGCCCACCAGCACGTCGAGCGCCTTGGTGCTGTCACCCGCAGCGTCTTCACGCCACTGGCCTGGGTCAATGCCCAGCACTGCCGCCATCGCACGCACCTGCGCCGCCGCGGCGGTGACCGCCTCAGCGTCTTTTGCTTTGTTGCCTTCGCGCACGGTGTTGTGGATCTCCGCCAGCGCGCGCGGCACCGCGAAATCATCGCACATCGCGGCTTCAAACGCATCGGTCCAGGTTGTCGGCTCAGGGTAGCCTGCTCGCTTCACAAACTCCTCAATGCGGTTGTAGCCCGCGGCCGCCTCCTGGAGCGCCTCCGGCGAATACTCCAGCACACTGCGGTAGTGCGCGGAGCCCAGGTAGTAGCGCAGCTCCACCGGGCGCACCGGCATGGCGTCCAGCGAGAGCACGTTGCCCAAAGACTTGGACATTTTCTCGCCTGCCATGGTCACCCAGTGGTTGTGCATCCAGAAGTTGGCAAAGCCATCGCCCGCCGCGTGCGACTGGGCCTGCTCGTTCTCGTGGTGCGGGAACTGCAGGTCAAGCCCGCCGCCGTGGATGTCAAACTCCGGACCCAGGTACCAGGTGGACATCGCTGAGCACTCCAAGTGCCAGCCGGGCCGCCCGTCGCCCCAGGGGGTTGGCCAGTGCGGCTCGCCCGGCTTGGCTGCTTTCCACAGGGCGAAGTCCAGGGCATTTTGCTTATCGACGCCCCCCTCACCCCTCAAATCCTCCACCCTATTACCGGAAACCGAACCGTAGTCCCCGCCAGCCTCGACCCAGGCGTTGACGTCGAAATAGACCGAACCCTTGGAGGCATAGGCAAAGCCCTTGTCAATCAAGCGCTGCATGTAATCGACCATCTGCGTCACATGCCCGGTGGCGCGCGGCTCCGTACTCGGCGGCATCACGCCAAGCGCGTTATAGGCGCGGGTGAACTCGCGCTCATAGGTGGACACCCACTCCCACCAGGGCCGGTTGTTTTCGGCGGCTTTGTTCAAAATCTTGTCATCAATATCGGTGACGTTGCGGACAAACGCCACGTCATAGCCGTTGGCCAAAAACCAGCGGCGCACGATGTCAAACGCCACACTAGAGCGCAAATGCCCAATATGGGGGGCCGATTGCGGGGTGGCTCCGCACACGTACATGGAGACGTGGCCGGGCTTGAGCGGCTCAAAATCTCGAAGCGTTTTGGTGGCAGTGTCAAAAATCTTTTGTTGCACGTTTCTTACCCTACTTTGACCAGCGCCGTCGCAATCGCAGCGCGCCCCTCACCGGAGCCAGTAAAACCCATGTGGTCCGTAGTGGTCGCGGAAACCGACACCGGCGCACCCAACGCCTCACTCAACACCTGCTGGCACTCCTCGCGCACCGCCGACATCTTGGGGGTCTGCGCGATCAGTTGGGCGGAGGCGTTGATGATGGTGACGCCTTTGGCGTCGCAAAGCAACTTGAGCTCCTGCAACAACTGCACACCGCGCACACCGTCATACTCCGGACGACCGACGCCAACAAACGAGCCAAGGTCGCCCAAGCCTGCGGCCGAAAGCACCGCGTCCACGATGGCGTGGCTGACAACGTCGCCATCAGAATGGCCCTCACAGCCGTCCTGATCAGCGTGAAGAATGCCGGCGATCCAGCAGTCCTTGCCCGGCTGGATCTGGTGGGCATCAAAAGCAGTACCAACGCGGAAGGCGGAAAGCGGGTTCGGGGTCTGGGAAGATTCCATGACCCCCGATCCTAGTTGGCGTGGACGACCACCTTCGCCGGGTCATGGTTGAACAGGGAGCGCATCCCGCCGAAGGGGTGCAGCGTGTTCGCCCGGGCGAACCCGCGCGGAGAGACCCACACCGGTGCCCCGCCGCGCATCTCGATGTGGCCACGGCGAACCACATGCACGTCATCGTCATTGACGCGATTGTGATACCGGCACAACGGCGCCAAGTTGTTCACGTTGGTCTCGCCACCGTTCTTCCACGCTTCAATGTGGTGGATCTCGCACTGGTCCGCGCCACGGCGGCAGTCCGGGCTGGTGCAGATCGGCTGCGTGGCCCGCGCCATGTCGCGCTGCTTCGCGTTGGCGAACCGCTCCAGACGGTACTGGTTCACCGCGCCTTCCGTCGGGTGGAAGGCCACCGCCTCCAATTCGTTGTCCCGGTTGGCGGTGTGGCTGGTGAGGAAGTCGGCGCCGGTCATGGTGGTGCCATCAGTAAGCCCGAGCACAACGTCATCGCCCTCGCCACGGATAATGCGCACCCACTCTGGCAACGGGATGAGCAACTGCGGCCGCGGAACAGCATGCGGCACTCCCCCGCCGCTGCGTATAAGCGCAAGGAAATGCTCAAGTAATTGCTCCGCAAGAGGCAAATCTGGGTCCACCTTCTGCAACAACGCGTGCTCCAAGTCGGCGACATCACGCTCATCTGCCCAGAACATCACCCGACGCCGACCATGACGCGACGCCGAAATAGTCATCTTCTTCTCCGGCGCCTTGTCCACACTGGGCAGAATCTTCCTGACCAGCGCGAGCAGAGCCTTGTACGTACCGCGCACGGAGAGCATAGTCAGCCGAAGCTTGTTGCGCGTCCGGTTATTCTTAATCTGCTTGAGCTTTTTCTCAATGTGTATAAGTTTGTCCAGGCTCACCCCCTGCACACGAGCCTTCTCCCGCGCCTGTCGTTGCTTCGACGGCGACGTCGTCGGACCGTAATACGCGTCATGCACGAGCTTCCAATTATTCGCAGTTGTCTGCGACATCCCGGCGTCCAACGCGGCTTCGCGGTCAAACCCTTCCAACATTTCTATTGCGCCCCCCGAAAGGGCCTCGATCACATTTTCAAAGTTCATGCCCCAAAGATATTGACCAAAAGTGCCGTTCTACAAGGGTTTTTGAGATTTCCCACAGTTCTCAAATTTATGGAACCGAACAGGGTTTGAGGCAGTCTAAATAAGGATGGGGCTTTATGATTCCGCCTCATCGGTAATGCGCTGTGCCAGCATAAAGTCGACCGGAGTGGTGATCTTGAAGGCCAGCGGGTCGCCCTCAACGGTGGCTACGGGGATGCCGAACCACTCGATCAACGAGGCATCATCAGTAGCCACAAAATCCTGCGCACCCGCAAAGTAGGCCTTGTTCGCCTCGCGCAAGGTGCGCAAGTCAAATCCCTGCGGCGTTTGCACCGCGCGCAGGCGAGCACGATCGGGCGTGGATTCCACGAACCCGTTGTCCACCACCTTGATAGTGTCCGCCACCGGCACAACCGGGATCACGGCTTGAGCACCGTCCTCAACGGCAGCTGCGACACGCGCGATCATCGCCGGCGGTGTCAGTGCGCGGGCGGCGTCGTGGATGAGCACCGTAGCGTCGTCAAGCGGGATGCTCTGCAACGCATTCCACACGGAGTTCGCACGCTCGGCACCGCCGTGGACAAACGTCACATCGTGGCCCTGCAGCAAGCGCGCGGCAAGCGACTCCATCTCCGGAGACACCACAACGTACACAGCATCCACTACCCCCGATTGCGCCATCGCGCTTACAGAGCGCTCAAGCAAACTGCGGCCGCGAAGCTCCACATACGCCTTCGGCAACGCAGCCCCCAGACGAGTGCCCTGGCCGGCCGCCGCCACAATGGCGATAACTGAGGGCTTAGTCCTCATCCTCATCGTCGAAGCTCAGATCATCCAGATCCAGATCCAGATCCTCATCATCCACAGCATTCGGATCCTCGCTAATACCGGCCTTCACCTGCTCCTCGATGATCTTGGCAATGCCGGACTCCATCTCCTCGACCTTCTTCTCATCCACCGGCTCAGCCAGCGCAAGCTCACCCACCAAAATCTGGCGAGCCTTGCCCAACATGCGCTTCTCACCAGCAGACAAACCCTTGCCCTGGTCACGGCGCCACAGGTCACGCACAACCTCCGCAACCTTGTTAATGTCACCCGACGCCAAACGCTCCTGGTTAGCCTTATAACGGCGAGACCAGTTGCCAGCCTCCTCAACGTCGGTTTCACGCAACACCGAAAAAACGCGCTGCAGGCCCTCTTCATTGACCACGTCACGCACGCCGACAAGCTCAGTGTTCTTGATCGGCACACGGACCTCAAGGTCGGACTGAAGGATCTGCAACACCAGGTAGTCGAGGGTTTCCCCGCCGATCTCACGCTGTTCAATATCTGCGATCTTTGCGGCACCATGGTGCGGGTACACCACAACTTCCCCGACCTTGAACTCCATACGTCACTCCTTAGTGGCTCAATTGCCCCACAAGACTACCACTGGGAAAGTTAGAAATAACTGGCAGCGGAGACTAGAGTTAATCCCATTGTCATTGCGTTGGTTATTGTCTTGCGCGAAAGAATATCCAGAAAGATTATGGAGGCACTCCCCGTGAAGTCCTTGAAGCCGGTTGCTGCAATCGCTTGCGCTATGGTCCTGGCTGGCTGCTCTGCAGGTCAGATCACCCAGACCGCCGACCAGGTCGCTGCTGTTGATGGCGCCACCGCATTCACCGAAGACGGCGCAGTGTCCGTCCAGGATGTCACCCTGATCCTCACCGAGGATGGCCAGGCTGCACTGAAGTTTGTGGCAACCAACCAGGACACCTCCATGAAGGACCACACCCTGCAGGCCGTAAGCGTTGCCGGCACCCCGGTCAACCTGGGCGTATCCAAGCCGGTGACCTACAACTGCACCCTGGTCTCTGACTCCGCTGAAGGCCTCAACCGCATCCCGCAATCTGATGACCCGTGCATCCAGTACGTGCCAAACACCGTTGTGAACAAGGACTTCGCGTTCGCTGGCAACGTCCCGGTTTCCTTCACCTTTGACAATTCGACCGTTGAGGTGGACGCGACCGTGTCCGCACCGAACCTGGTGTCCGGCCAGGAAGACCGCGACTTCTCCAAGTAAGCACGCAAAAGGCAAAGTAGAAACACTTGGCCAAAAAGGCGCGGGTAATCCACACCTGCTCTGAATGCGGGTACTCCTCCCCCAAATGGTTGGGGAGGTGCCCCGAATGTGGATCTTGGGGGACGCTGCAGGAGGAAACTCTTGTCAGCACAGGTAGTGCCGCTAAAAGCGGCATCGGGGGTAACGTCAGCGTGACCGCAGGGGCACTGACCCCTGCCACTCCGGCACGCCCAATCACCAAAGTCGCGGCCGACGCCGCACACGCAGTGCCTTCCGGCATCGGTGAGCTTGACCGCGTGCTTGGAAACGGTGTGGTTCCCGGCTCCGTCATTCTGCTTGCCGGTGAGCCCGGCGTGGGTAAGTCCACGTTGTTGTTGGAGGTGGCGTCGAGGTGGGCGTCGATAGGCAAAAAGGCTCTTTATGTCACGGCGGAGGAGTCAGCTGGGCAAGTGCGGGGGCGCGCGGGGCGAACCGGCGCGCTGCAGGACACGCTGTTTCTGGCCGCTGAATCCAACCTGGATACGGTGTTTGGGCACGTCAAAGAGGTCAAACCCAGCCTGCTGATCGTAGATTCGGTGCAGACCATGCACGCATCCGGTGTGGAAGGCGTTGCTGGCGGTGTGGCGCAGTCGCGCGCTGTGACGGCCGCGCTGACCACGCTGGCCAAGACCACGAACCTGCCGGTGCTACTGGTGGGGCATGTGACCAAGGACGGCAACGTGGCCGGCCCGCGCGTGCTTGAGCACCTGGTGGATGTGGTACTGAATTTTGAAGGCGACCGGCAATCCAGCCTGCGCATGCTGCGGGGACTGAAGAACCGTTTCGGCGCAACCGATGAAGTGGGCTGTTTCGAGCAGACCGCCGACGGCATTCGTGAGGTGTCGGACCCATCAGGGCTGTTTCTGAGCCACCGCGGCCAAACACCGGACGGCTCGGCCGTAACCGTGGCCATGGATGGCGTGCGCCCCATGCTGGCTGAGGTGCAGGCATTGACGGTGGATCCGGTGAATAAGTCGCCACGCCGCGTGGTCACGGGCCTAGACGGCAACCGCGTGCCCATGGTGCTTGCAGTGCTGCAGGCGCGCTGCGGGGAGCGCACCAACGATAAAGACGCCTACGTGGCCACCGTGGGTGGAGTGCGCATCACGGAGACTGCCACGGACCTTGCGGTGGCGCTGGCCACGTGGTCCTCGCTGCACGAGAAACCACTGCCGGAAAAGACGGTTGTGGTCGGCGAGGTTGGCCTTGCCGGTGAGCTGCGCCGCGTGCCCAACCTGACTCGTCGTCTGCAGGAGGCGGCGCGTCTGGGCTACACGCGCGCGATCGTGCCCGCCGGTGAGAAGGTGAGTGTGAAAGGGATGCGCGTCCAGCAGGTATCCACGGTGGCCGAGGCGATAGGGTTGCTTGCGTGACACTGCGTGAAATCTTGGCCAAGCTCTCCCCAGGCACCCCGCTTCGCGACGGTTTGGAGCGCATCCAACGCGGCCGCAGCGGCGGCCTCATCGTGCTGGGAGATCCCCCGGAAGTAACCAAGATCTGCGACGGCGGCGTGACCTTCGACGCCCCTTTCTCCCCCACCCTGCTACGCGAGCTTTCCAAAATGGACGGCGCGGTGATCCTGTCCGCTGACGGATCACGGATCACACGCGCGAACGTCCAGCTTGTACCCTCGCCGGAATACGTAACGGTCGAGTCCGGCACCCGCCACCGCGCCGCCGAGCGCACCGCGTTGCAGACCGGCGTGCCCGTGGTCAGCGTATCCGCCTCCATGAACACGGTGACGCTCTATCACGACGGAACCCGCCACCGCTTGAAGGAATCCGCCGTACTGATCGCGCGCGCGAACCAAGCTCTGTCCACCATTGAGCGCTACCGCCAACGCTTAGACATGGCCAACCAGCGCCTGTTCGTTGCAGAGATGAACGGGTACGCCACCGTGGGTGATGTGGTGGGCACGCTGCAGCGCCAGATGATGTTGGAGCGCGCCGCCATGGACCTGGATCTGACCATTGTGGAGCTTGGCTCAGACGCCCGCCAGCTGATCCTGCAACTGACTGAGCTTGAAGGTTCCAACGCCACTGACATTGAGATGTTGGTGCGTGACTACATCGCCGCCGACACGGTGCCAACCGATGAGCAGGTCACCCGCGCCGTGCGCGCCCTCGAGGCACTTCCCGATGCAGAACTGCTCCACTCCTCCGCGCTTGCCCGCCAGCTGGGGCTTCCGGCTTCCGAGGAAAACCTCATGCAGTCTGTCGTGCCGCGTGGCTACCGGGCGCTTTCGCGCGTGCCACGCGTGCAGAAGTTCCTCATGGACCACATCGTTTCCGCCTTCGGCGAACTGCCGACGATTGTCAGCGCCACGCCCGAGGAGCTCGCCAGCGCAGACCACGTCTCCGGCCTGTGGGCGCGCCACATCGCCGAGGGCCTGCGCCGTATTAGCTAACGCCGCATTAGCTAGCGTTTCGCGTTACGCCGTGAAGTTGAACGGCGCGGCGTCCGAAGCATTGTCGCCGATCACCGCGTGCAGGTAGTAAGAGCCCGCCGGTACTGTCTTACGGTCGGTGCATGCGCCCGGCGCGGATGCAGTGCCGGACCAAACGGCCTGGTACGGGCGCTTCTCGCCAGCCGGGAAGGTCTCCTGGCCAACCACGATGGAGGCGTAGCAGTCAGTGTCGCTCCACACGCGGGCGTTGGTGGCCATGTCGTAGACTTCGAAGCGCATGTCGCCGTCGTTAAGGTCGAGCACGCAGTCGGTGTCGGTGGGGTTTTCCACTTCCATGAAGATCTTCGGCGAATCTCCCACCTTGAACGACGGGAACTCTGTTAGCGCTGTAATGCGCAGGTCAGACAGCTCGCAGGAGCCTTTCGCGAGGGGCTCTTCGCTTGCCGACGCCTCCGCGCCCTCCCCCTCCGTCTCCTCCTTGGTTGCCGCAGTCGTGACCCCGGTGGTGGAATCGACATCCTCTGGGGCAGGTACCGTCGGCTCGGTCACAGGTGTGACACTCGGGGTGGAGTCAGTGGTGGACACCGCAGCGTCAGAGCCGTCGCCGGAGCTATTTCCGGACTTTGCAACCGCACTTAAACCCCAGATCACCAGGGCAACAAGCAGCAAAAGAACGACAAGCGCACCGACCCTGCGGCGCACATAGATCTCGTCTGGGAGCGGGCGCTGGTTTGTCATGCCCTCACTCTAGTTCGCGAAATGCTCCCAGACGGTCTCGACGCGGCCGCTGTCAAGCAGGTAGCGAGCCGCCACCACACCCGTCCCCTCTTTGTTAATGGACGGGATGCGTTCCACCAGGTGCTGTGCGGTGATCTTCGCGTGGGTTTCTTCGATCTTCTCGCGGGAGTTCTCGCCCGCCGCACGTGCGGCTAGGACGGACGGCGCGATTTTTTCCATAAACACGCGGGTCAAACCGTGCGGTGCATGCTCCGGGTCCTCCACCGAACCGATCGCGGCACCGATTGCGCCACACGACTCGTGTGTGAGCGCTACGACCAGCGGCACGCCAAGGCCTTCAACGGCGTACTCCACACTCGCCGAAACTGCCGCGTCCACGCAGCCGCCTGCGGTGCGGATGACAAACAGATCCCCGAAGCCGGCATCAAACAGCAGCTCTACGGGCACACGGGAGTCGCTACACGCCACGATCGCCGCGACCGGGTTTTGCCCTTCGACGATCTCTGCGCGACGGCGCGGATCCCTGTGTGGCGTTGTCGCCGAATCTGTAGCGAAGCGCTCGTTGCCTTCCAGAAGGCTGTTCCAAACCTGACGTGGGGAAGAATGTTCCATAGTCACTATTGTTGCACTCATTGTGAGCCTGCAAGACGAAATCCTCCACTGGTATTCCAACAACGCCCGCGACCTGCCGTGGCGCAATGAATCGACCACCCCGTGGGGCGTGTTGGTCAGTGAAGTGATGAGCCACCAAACCCAAGTTGAACGCGTGGCACCCATATGGGTGGATTGGATGCGTCGCTGGCCCACGCCCGAAGCGTTTGCCGCTGCCAGTACTGCCGATGTCCTACGCGCCTGGGGGTCTTTGGGGTATCCCCGCCGAGCACTTCGCCTCAAGGAGTGCGCGCAGGTCATTGTGGATGAATGCGGCGGGGTGGTTCCGCGTGGCGTCGATAAGCTGCTGGCTCTTCCCGGAATTGGGGAGTACACCGCGCGCGCCGTCGCCGCCTTCGCCTACGGGCAGAATGTGGCGGTTGTGGACACCAACGTGCGCCGCGTCCACGCGCGTGTGGTGCTTGGGCAGGAAAATCAGAAACCCCGCAAATCCGAAATCGCCGACGTCACCGAGCTGCTGCCCGCTGAGCAAGGCCCCGTGTTTTCGGAAGCGCTCATCGAGCTCGGCGCGCTGGTCTGCAAAACCAAACCCCTCTGCGACGCATGTCCGGTCAGCTCATGTCTGTGGCGCGAGCGCGGCTACCCCAAGACGTTTGTGAAAGCCCCCTCGCAGAAATTCGCCGGCACCGACAGGCAAGTTCGCGGCAAAATCATGCGCGTGCTTCGCCAGGCCCCCGGCCCTGTCCCCCAATCAGCAATCGACGTGGTGTGGCCCGACGATGCACAACGCTCACGAGCGTTGTACTCCCTGCTCGAAGACGGCTTGGCCGTCCAAAACGAACGCGGCTACTTCCACCTGCCGCGGTAGGTCATGCCGCCGGGCAGCTTGATCCACACGCCGCCGCGGGAGTTGAACGTCACCGGCCCGACCTTGGTAGACATCGAGGCACCCGTGCCGGTCTGGTTGATCCAGACGTTCTTGCCAACCTTGTGCCGTTTCCGATACTGAAGACCCATGCGCAGAAGCTTACACTTTGTGCATGTCTCGTTTCCTGAAGTCGCTAGTCGCGACCACACTTGTCGTTCCGCTTGTCTCCACCGCCACCGCCGCACCGGCCCTGGCACAGGATCTCAGCGCTGAGTCGGCGTCGTCATTGTCATCGTTTGGTTCCTCGGCGGCCGGGGTGCTCTCCAGTGTTGGCGAGCGCCGCACCGGTGAGCGCATCGTGTACGACTCGGTCAACGAGCAGGGCGAAACCGTGCGTGTCAGTGGCGCCGTGTTTGATGTTGACAATGCGAAGGGGTTGGTGGCGTTGGCGCCGGGTACGAGGGGCGTCGGCAAGCATTGTGCTCCGAGCGCACCGAAGGACGGGTTTTCCTCCATCACGGGCAGCTCGGTGAATGTGAACTATGAGGCGCCGGTGGTGCGCCTGCTGAACAAGGCAGGCTACCGCGTGGTGGTCACGGATTACATGGGCTTGGGCGATCGCGGCTCGGCGAAGGTACACACGTATCTGAACAGGATTGATCAGGGCCATGCGCTTATCGACGCCGCACGCCACGTATCCAAACCCGACGAAAAAGTCGCGTTCTGGGGCTACTCCCAAGGCGGCGGTGCGGCAGCTGCAGCAGCCGAATTGGTCGGGGAATACGCCCCGGAGCTCAACGTTGTTGGCACGTTCGCGGGCGCTCCCCCGGCGGATCCGCTGCGCGTGATTGAAGACGCCAGCGTGGACCTCATCACCACCGTCGCCGGCTTCGGCGTGATCAGCTACTCCGAAACCTACCCGGAGTTCAAGGAAGCCATCGATGAGCTGTTGACCGACGAAGGCCGAGAAATGCTCAAAGAGCTGGCCAACGCCTGCGTACTGGACGGCCCCCGGGTGGTAACCAAGCCGTTTTCCGCCTACACCAAAACCGGCAAGACACTCGCGGAGGCCGCGCGGACTGATGATCGCATCTACAACGTCCTCGAACACAACGCCCTTGGCCGCGTGGGCACCTCCGCGCCTATCATGGTGCTGACCAACCCGGATGATGACATGGTGCCGGAGCCGCAGGCCACCCAGCTTGCGAGCGACTACTGCACGGTTGGCGCCCCAGTTGAGTACCGCAAGGTACTAGTGCCGGGTACGGATTCGATGCCGCTGTTTACCGCATCAAGTGACGCGTCCTCCTTCCCAGCAAAGAGGGTGCCAGTCAGCGGACACGCCGCACCACTTGTGTTGGAGACGAAAAATGCGATCACCTGGTTAGACGATCGCATGGCGGGCAAGAAATTTACCCAGGTCTGCCCTGGTGAAGAAACCCCGGTGGAGCTCACCGATGAGCTGAACTCTGTGGAGCAGACCGCCGTTGCCCTCGGCGTGCTCGCAGCGGTGGCAGGGATTGTCGGGTTGGGCGGCTGGGCCGCCTACAACCTAGGCCTCATCCCCAGCGAGTGGTTGGCGATGGTGCCGCAGCAGTGGCTGGGGATGATCCCGCCGCTGCCGCAGCTGCCGCAGCTCTAGCGCTACGGCTGGTTAGGTTAGACCGGCTGGGCCGGCTGGCGCTTAGGCCGGCTCCATCGGGCCGCGGCCGCTCGGGCCGTCTTCGCCATCCTCACCGTCACTGTTGCCATCGGAGTCACCGTTGTCGGTGCCGTTGTCGGTGCCGTTGTCGTGGCCCTCGCCGTTGTCGAAGTCAGCAGCGTTGTCCGTGTTCAGGTCCTTGTCTAGGACGGTGCCTGCCGGCTCATCCTCAAACCCGCCGCCCTGATCAGTCTCGTCCGGGAACTCAGAGGCCGGGCTCTCCGGCTCGACGCGGGACGGGTCGATCTCGCGGACTTCGCTCTCCAGCTCGATGTCGGCCTCGTCAAACGTCTCGGCCGGCAGCGGGCGCGGACGCGGGGTGAACGTCAGCTTTGCGCTCTTCTCGTCGGCTTCGATGTCGCCGTCGACGTCGACAGTAATGATCTCACCCGCACCGATCTCGCCGAAGAGGATCTTCTCGGACAGGATGTCCTCGACTTCGCGTTGGATGGTGCGTCGCAAAGGACGAGCACCCAGCACCGGGTCGAAGCCGCGCTTGGCCAGGAGGTTCTTCGCAGCGTCCGTAAGCTCGATGCCCATGTCCTGAGCAGCCAGGTTCTTGTCCACTCGGGCGATGAGCAGATCAACCATCTGCACAATCTCTTCCTGGGTGAGCTGGCGGAAGACCACAATCTCATCGATACGGTTGAGGAACTCGGGGCGGAAGTGCTTCTTCAGCTCATCGTGCACCTTGTTCTTCATGCGCTCGTACTGCGCATCCGCATCCGTGGCCGTGCTGCCGGTAAAGCCCAAGCCCACAGCCTTGGAGATGTCGCCGGTGCCCAGGTTGGAGGTGAAGATCAGCACAGTATTCTTGAAGTCCACCATGCGGCCTTGGCCGTCGGTGACGTGGCCTTCTTCCAGCACCTGGAGCAGCGTGTTGTAGATCTCCTTGTGGGCTTTCTCGATTTCGTCGAAAAGCACGACCGAGAACGGCTTGCGGCGCACCTTCTCGGTGAGCTGGCCGCCCTCCTCGTAACCCACGTACCCCGGAGGGGCACCGAAGAGGCGCGAGGCGGTGAAGCGGTCATGGAACTCACCCATGTCCACCTGCACCAGCGAATCCTCATCACCGAACAGGAACTCAGCCAGCGCCTTGGACAGCTCCGTCTTACCCACACCGGACGGGCCGGCGAAGATGAACGAACCGCTCGGACGCTTCGGGTCTTTCAGGCCCGCACGGGTACGGCGGATGGAACGAGACACAGCACGCACCGCTTCGTCCTGCCCGATGATGCGCTTGTGCAGCTCGCCTTCCATGTTCAGCAGGCGCGAGGACTCGGACTCAGTCAGCTTGAACACCGGGATACCGGTCCAGTTGGCCAGGACCTCTGCAATCTGGTCCTCGCCAACCTCGGCGATATCCTCAAGGTCATCGGAGCGCCACTTCTTTTCCTTCTCCGCGCGCTCTTCGCCCAGCTTGCGCTCGGTGTCGCGCAGGCCAGCGGCCTTTTCAAAGTCCTGTGCGTCAATCGCGGCTTCCTTCTCGCGGCGCACCTCAGCGATGCGGTCATCCACCTCGCGCAGGCCCTCCGGCGCCGTCATGCGCTTAATACGCATGCGCGCACCTGCCTCATCCAGCAGGTCCACGGCCTTATCCGGCAGGAAGCGGTCATTGATGTAGCGATCCGCCAGGTTCGCCGCAGCCTTGAGTGCATCGTCTGTGTAGGACACGCGGTGGTGCGCCTCGTAGCGGTCGCGCAGGCCCTTCAAAATGGTGATGGTGTCTTCCACACTCGGCTCATCTACCTGCACCGGCTGGAAGCGACGCTCCAGCGCCGCATCCTTCTCAATGTGCTTGCGGTACTCATCCAGGGTGGTGGCACCGATGGTCTGCAGCTCACCGCGGGCAAGCTTGGGCTTGAGTAACGACGCCGCGTCAATCGCACCTTCCGCCGCACCCGCGCCAACAAGCGTGTGGATCTCATCAATAAACAGGATGATGTCGCCGCGCTGGTTGATCTCCTTGAGCACCTTCTTCAGGCGCTCCTCAAAGTCACCGCGGTAACGAGAGCCCGCAACCAAAGAGCCCAGGTCCAGGGAGTACACCTGCTTATCGCGCAGGGTCTCCGGGACCTTGCCGTTAGCAATGTCGAGTGCCAAGCCCTCCACAACGGCGGTCTTACCCACACCCGGCTCACCGATCAGCACCGGGTTGTTCTTCGTGCGGCGGGAGAGCACCTGCATGATGCGCTCAATTTCCTTGTCACGGCCCACCACCGGGTCCAGCTTGCCTTCCTTGGCAGCTGCGGTGAGGTTGCGGCCAAACTGGTCAAGCACCAGCGAGTTGGAGCGCTCGCCCTGCCCGCGCGGGCCCGGGCCGGCAGCAGCCGGGGAACCGGGCGCCGACGTCGGGGCCTCCGGGTTCTGGGCCTCGCCGCCCTCGTAGCCGCTCAAAAGCTGGATAACCTGCTGGCGCACACGCGGCAGGTCCGCGCCCAGCTTAATCAGCACCTGCGCTGCTACACCTTCGCCCTCACGGATCAGGCCCAGCAGCAGGAACTCGGTGCCGATGTACTTGTGCCCCATCTGCAGGCCCTCACGCAGGGAGAGCTCCAGGACCTTCTTGGCACGCGGGGTAAATGGGATGTGGCCAGTAACCGGCTGGGTGCCGTGGCCGATGATCTCGATGACTTCATTGCGTACGTCATCAAGATTGATGCCCATGGACTCTAAGGCCTTGGCGGCAACACCCTCGCCCTCTTTAATCAGGCCAAGCAGGATGTGTTCGGTGCCCATGTAGTTGTGATTCAGCGCGCGCGCCTCCTCTTGGGCAAGAACGATGACGCGACGAGCGCGATCAGTAAACCGCTCAAACATGTGGCGACCCCTTCTTCAAACAGATTCCCTAAATAGTCGTTCTCACACCATAACGGCTAAGCCCCACACTTCTTCCCTGCATTTCGGGCAGTGTGGGGCATTTACGCAGGTAGATGGCAATGTTCGCCCGTAGCGAACACCCATGTTCCTTAGTTCACCGGCAGCACAGCGTTGCCGTACTTCTCGCGGATCCAGTCAGCAGTTTCTTTAGACTGCAACGCCTCGGCCACGGCCTTCACGCGTGGATCATCTGCAGATTCCTGGCTGGCCACAAACACGTTGACGTACGGGTTGTTGTCCGGGGACTCTGAAAGCACCGCGTCATCCACCGGGTCATAGCCGGACTCCAGGGCAAGTGAGGACGCTGCGATGACGCCGTAGACGTTGGTGTCACGAATCGACTGCAGCACCATCAGGTCCTCCACCGGCACGATGTTCAGGTTGCGCGGGTTGTCCTTAATGGACAGCAGGCTTATCGACGTCACCGCCTCCGGATCCAAATCCGCATCCAACGTAATCAGCCCATTCTTCTCCAACAGCAGCAAGCCCCGGGCGAGGTTGGACGGACTCGACGGCACCACAATGTCCGCACCGTCCGGGATCTGGTCCGCGGAAGTGATCTTCTCCGAGTACATCGACGTCGGCTCCAAGTGCACTCCGGCCAAATTGACCAGCTGCTTGCCGGTCTGGTCCTCCCAGTCACGCAGGTACGGCACGTGCTGGAAGAAGTTCGCATCCGCCGAACCATCAGCAACAGCCATATTCGCCGCCGACACATCCGTGACGGTCTTGACATCCAGCGTGAACGAGTCATTGACCTCGTCTAAGTGCTCCAGAATCTCCAAGTGCGGCACCGGGGAGGCAAGGATAGTCAGCGCCTCAGATGAAGCACCGTCGCCGGCTGCCTCCCCCGCCGAGTCAGAAGGCGAAGAGGCACACGCCGCGGTGGTGAAGATGATGGCGGTGGTGGTGAGGGCGGTTGCGATGTGGCGTCGAAAAGCAAGAAGGCTCATTTACAGCTCCTGGAATTGATCGGCAATAGCTTGGTTGAATTTCGCTGTGGTCTCGGGATGCGCGCGCAAGCGGGACTTCAAGGTGTTCAGGCCCGAGTTCTCATAAATCTGCTGGCCCTGCATGTCCTGGCCAACACCCCGCGAGTCCGGCAGCTCAAGCGTGGGCAGCACCGTGTCAAGATTCGGCGTCAGGAAAAACGGGAAGGAATAACGCTCCGATCCCTTCGCCGTAGGCAGGACGCGGTGGCGCGTAGCCACAAGATAGCCATCCGTGGCGCGTTCCAGCAGCTCACCAATGTTGACCACGTACGTGTTCGGGATGGGTTGGACGTCAATCCAACCGTTGTCCGTCTCCACCTGCAGGCCAGAGGAATCCGGCTCAATGTACAGCAGCGTGATCACGCCCGAATCCTTGTGCGCGCCAACACCCTGGGTGGCCTCGTTGTGCTCAACCGCGGGGTAACGCACCAGCTTCAGCAGCGGGAACGGGTTTGCAAACTGCTCATCAAACACCCCTGGGTCCTGGCCAAGCGCCTGCGACCACGCGCGAATAATGTTCTGCGCAACACCCGTGAGGTGCTCGATGTAACCATTCACGGCGCCCTTCAGCTCCGGGACCTGCGCCGGCCACGGGTTCGGCCCCTCAACCACGCGCCACGGGCGCTCTTTGTACTCAGCCTCATCGGGCGCGGGCAGGTCGAAGGAGTAGTCCAGCTGCTCGCGCCAGTCGACTTTGTTCTGCGTGCGCTCATCACCCAGGCAGGAGTAGCCGCGGTAGTGGCGGTTGTTCAGGTTGGAGATCTCGTTCTTTTGCTCCAGCGGCAGCGCGAAGAACTCCTTGGACTTGCTAATTACGGTGTCGCGAAGCGCTTCGTCCACACCGTGGTCCGCCAGGTAGAAAAACCCGATCTCGTGGGTAACTTGGCGCAGTCTGTCTATCTCTTCCGCATCTCCGGCGGCAAGTTTTGCGTAGGAGATGATTGGAAGCGTGGCTTCTGACATGGTCAATCCTTTCATAATGAACAGCTTGGTCCAGTTTCTAGAGGGCAACTCTAGACCGTTTTGTTCATTCTGAAAGAATGCGACGGGTTTTTATTCAGCAGCCGCCTGCTGACACTCCTCCAGACTGCATTGGCGCAGCGCGGCGTGCACCGCCGGAATCTTCACGTTTGCCATGGACAGGGAGCTCACACCCATCCCCACCAACACCTTCGCAAGCGCCGGATCGCCCGCAGCCTCACCGCACACCCCGATGGGCTTTTTCTTCACGACGCCCACCCGCACCACCCCCCGAACCATCCTCAACACCGCCGGCTGCCACGGGTCCTGCAACGCGCCGAGTTCGCCATGCATCCTGTCGGCTGCCATCACGTATTGCGCCAGGTCATTGGTACCAATGGAGGCGAAATCCACCTCCTCCAGGATCTCCTCGGCCATGATCGCAGCCGCCGGAGTTTCAATCATCACGCCCACGTTGGGCAGCCCGTGGGCGCGGGCGCGCTGCGCGAACCAGCGGGCCTCATCTGCCGACACCACCATCGGCGCCATCACCCACAGCTCCGAAC
Source organism: Corynebacterium riegelii (assembly GCF_001263755.1). Classification (NCBI taxonomy): domain Bacteria; kingdom Bacillati; phylum Actinomycetota; class Actinomycetes; order Mycobacteriales; family Corynebacteriaceae; genus Corynebacterium; species Corynebacterium riegelii. The sequence continues at coordinate 2,492,265 of NZ_CP012342.1, read as the reverse complement.
CTGGAACCTGTTCGGCGGCGTTCGCAAGCGCCTCAAGCTGGGTGTCCATAAGCTCCGGGTACCGCTGCGACATGCGGATTCCCCGCACCCCGAGCGCCGGGTTTGCCTCTGCTTGTGGAGGCGCTTGCCCAGGCGCTGGCATGGGCGCTTGCCCAGGCGCTTGCGTGGGCACGAACCGCAGCGGCTTGTCCGCCCCAGCGTCCAGCGTGCGCACGACCACCCGGCGCCCGGCCGCCGCCTTCAACACAGCAATGTACTGATCGGTCTGCTCTTGCACACCCGGCGCGTCATCGCGATCCAGGAACAGAAACTCCGTCCGGAAAAGCCCCACGCCCTCCGCGTCGAGTCCTTCCATCTCGGCGGCGCTGCCGATGTTGGCCATGAGCTTCACCGGGTGGCCGTCGCTGGTCTGGCCGTTTCGAATCTGGCCGGAAATGCTGCCCGGCCCGGCTGCAACCGCTGCAGCCTCAGTCGCTGCTTCCTCCCGCGCGGCTGCCTCCCGCGCGGCTGCCTCCAAGCCAGCGGCTTCCGCGGGTGTGGGGTTGACGTGCACTTCGCCGGTGGTGGCGTGGAGGGAGATGCGGTGGGCGTCGGTAAGCAAAATGCCCCTGACCTGCACCACCGCAGGAATCCCGAGCTGGGCCGCGAGGATCGCCGTGTGGGAGGTCGGCCCACCTGCCTCGGTGACAATGCCCGCGACCAGCGCCGGATCCAGCGCGGCGGTCTGCGACGGCGCCAAATCGTACGCAACGATGATGCTCGGGCGATCAAGATGCGGCGCCCCCGGCTCCGGCAGACCTTGGAGGCGTGCGATCGCACGATCCCGAATGTCGTAAAGATCCACCACCCGCTCCGCGAAGTATCCGCCCAGCTTACGCAGCTTTTCCGCGTACACCTCCACGGCACCTGCCACAGCGGCGGTGACACCTGCGCCGCTCGCCAGCTCCTTGTCAATCGCCTTGATCAGCGCCCGGTCCGTGGCCAAGGCTGCGGTAGCTTCGAGCATGCTTGTGTGCGGCCCGTCCCCTACCGCCCTCACCGACGCCGCAACCGCCTCCAAGGTCTCACGAATCCGCTGGCCGTCGGTTTGCGGGTCCGTCGAAGGAGGCTCGTTTGGATCCACACCCACCGGCTGCGACACCCGCACAACCGGCGCCGTCACAAACCCCGGACAAACACTGATGCCGTGCAGCGTAACCATGGTTTCTCTCGGCTGCTAGCAGATCGGCAGACGTACGCGCAGGTCCGCCGCGCCCTCGCCGTTGACCAGAATCAGGTAGTTACTCCAGTGACTGTTCGGCGCCATGTAATAGGCCTCGAAAGACTGATCGGGAATCTCGGCGGAGGTGAACTCGCAGGTCTCGTTGCCGTAGTGCTCCACTGGCTCGCTAGCCGGGATCGCTGTGTCGCGCTCTGCCTCCGAGGCGTACTGGATCACCGTGATGCCAAGCTTGTCGTTGGCGCAGCGGATCTTCGCGGTCTCACCATTGCTGAGCTCACGCGAGGAACACGGCAAGCCGTCGATGCCGCGGCCGCCATCGTTGGCGGCGATGATCTGCGGGAAGTCCTCTGCAACCATCGCGTACGGCTGCTCCCACGGCGAGCCCTGTGCAGTGTCCCGGCCCGCGAACCACCACAAGCCGCCGCCCACAATCGCAACCAGGGCCACCGCCGCAGCAGCGATCGGCCACACCGGGCGCTTCTTCTTGTCAGACTCCGGTTCCGCGTCCACCTTCGGGATCGGCTCCGTCGGGTACTTCTGCTGCTGCGGTACTTGTGTTGCTGGCTGCTGGATCGACGACGTCTGCCTACTCGGCCCATACTGATACGGCCGGCCCGTCAACGGCTCAGCAACTGCAGGTTTCTCTGCCGGTTTCTGCGCAGGCCGTGATGCAGTCACGCCCGATTCCACGCCCGAATCCACGCTCCCACCCATGTTCGTGTGGGCCAGCTGGCGCAGGGAATCCGGTGTCATCGCCGGCGCGTTCGGGTCGTTTAAACGTTGGTCGTACGCTGAACGTCGATAAGGATCCCCCAGCACCGCACGCGCCACCTGCAACTCCTCCAACCCGCCCGGGTTCCACGTGTTGCCAGACTGAATCCGCTGGTCAATCTCCTGGGCCAACGCGGCCGGGTCTTTCGCCCGATCAAGACGAAGCGAGTCATACAGGTTGTAGTGGGCCATCATCCAATCCTCACGGTTCATCCCTAACAGGGATCAAAGTACTCAGCGCGGTCAACCAACACGCGACCATTACCACCGTACTGCGCCTTCGCCCGACACATCTCATCAACATCGGACAAAAAGTCCAGATACACCGGGTAAATATCGTCCCCATCGAGCTGCCCGCGTAACGACGCACACCGCCCCGGCACCGTAAACCTCACACTCCTACCCGACGGGTGCACCGCCAACACCTGCCTTGCAATCCTGTGCGCAGTATCCGGCTCATTGTCAATCACCGAATCCAGGATCAGAATGTTGCGGCCATCGCAGGCGGGGTAGCTGGCGGCCTCACCGGCCTCACCAAGATTGACCAGCGTGATGTACGGACTCGACGGGTCCCCCTTCGGCGCGGTTTCAAAGAACTCATCAAAACCGGTCTTACCGCTTGGACACTTGCGCATCTTCACCAAGATGGTCTCCGGCACCCCAATGTCACGCATGTGTGCAGTGTCCCAGCAGGGGGCTTCGCCCCATTTGGTGTCTTCGACGTGGCCGTCGGCAAGCAAAGGCCCCCACTGGTTGCCATCCCACCGCAGGAAGCTGAACTCGTCTGACGACGGCACACCCGCGTACGCAAAACCACCCTCACAATCGAAGAACTTGTGCTGCATACCTACCGAGTTCGTGGGCAGCAACGCGTTGTCGCACACCGGCGGGGATGACGGCTGTCCAGCGGCGGTTGCTGTGGGGGTTTCCTCAGGCGTAACTTCCGCGGAGGTGAACAGCGGGGTCGGCTCCGCGATCTCCTGCACTGCTGTGGGTGTGCACGCCACCAGGCCGGCAGCCAGCCCAGCGGCAGCGACGAACGTAAAAATCCCGTGAGAGCGCATGCGCGAATCCTAACGCACGCACGCCAGGACGGCCCGCGCTGCTTCTTTTGCAATGTGGTCTAGCAGTATGCGAGATGCTGCTAGACGATAAAACTTTCCCTCTCTGTTTCCGCAGGTCGCGTTCTGGCGAAAAGGGGCGAAAATACAATGTCGTCTAGCAGCACACGCAGCCTGCTAGACGACATTTACAAAACCCCAGGTCGAGACACAAAAGCCGGGCTCCGCGCGAGCAAAACCGAGTTTGCTTCTAGTTGGATTCTAGTTCGCTTCCGGCTTGACCAGCGGGAAGAGCACGGTCTCGCGGATGCCCAGGCCGGTCAGGGCCATCAGCAGGCGGTCCACGCCCATGCCGCAGCCGGCTGTCGGTGGCATGCCCTGCTCCATGGCGGCCAAGAAGTTCTCATCAAGCACCATGGCCTCTTCGTCGCCGTGGGCGGCAAGGCGTGCCTGGTCCTCGAAACGCTCGCGCTGGATCACCGGGTCAACCAGCTCGGAGTAGCCAGTGGCCAGCTCGAAGCCGCGGACGTAAAGGTCGAACTTCTCGGTCACGCCGCGCTGCTCGCGGTGGTCGCGGGTCAGCGGCGAGGTCTCTACCGGGAAGTTGATCACGAACGTCGGCTCGTAGAGCTGGTCGGAGCAGAGGTGCTCCCAGATTTCCTCGACAAGCTTGCCGTGCAGCCAGCCCTCATCCTTCGGCACCTTCAGGCCAATAACCTCAGCAATGCCCATGAGCTCCTCAACGGAGGAATCCACGGTCACCTCGGGCTGGCCCGGGAACTGGCGCTGCAAAGCCTCGTTCAAAGAGGGGTACATTTCCATGACCTTCCACTCGCCGCCGAGGTCGTACTCGGTGCCGTCGGCAAGCGTGACCGTCGTGGAGCCGAAGACCTCCTGCGCACAGAACTGCACAAGATCCTTCATGGTCTTCGCGCCGTCCTTGTAGGTGCCCCACGCCTGGTAGGTCTCCAGCATGGTGAACTCCGGCGAGTGCGAGGAGTCAATGCCCTCGTTGCGGAAGTTGCGGTTGAGCTCAAAGACGCGCTCAATGCCACCAACAACGCAACGCTTCAGGTACAGCTCCGGCGCGATGCGCAGGTAAAGGTCCATATCCAACGCGTTGGAACGCGTGATGAACGGGCGAGCGGCAGCGCCGCCGTGCAGTGTCTGCAGCATCGGCGTCTCCACCTCAACAAAGTCGTGGCCCGTGAGGAACTTACGCACAGCAGCAATGACCTTGATGCGGGTCATCGCGTTGTTGCGGGCGGCCTCGCGCATGATCAAGTCCGTGTAGCGGTGGCGCACACGCTGCTCTTCATTCATGTCCGCAAAGGCCACCGGCAGCGGGCGAAGCGCCTTCGACGCCATGTGCCAGGACTGGGCTTGGACGGAGAGCTCGCCGCGTCGAGAAGCAATAATGCGCCCGGTTACCGAAACAATGTCGCCCAGGTCTGTGTCTGCCTTCCAGCTGGCCAGCGCGTCCTCGCCAACCTCTGCAAGCGACAGCATGACCTGCAGCTGCGTACCGTCACCCTCTTGCAGGGTGGCAAAGCACAGCTTGCCGGTGTTGCGCTGGAACATAACGCGGCCGGCAACCGACACCACGTCCTGGGTCTCCTGGCCAGCCTCCAGGCGGGTCACGCCATCGCCCTCCCCCTCGGGCACGACCTGGTACTTCGCGCGCAAATCACGCAGGCTGGTGGTGCGCTGCACCTCAACGGGGTAGGCCTCACGGCCCTCATCAATCAGCTTCTGGCGCTTGGCGCGGCGGATGCGCTGCTGCTCCGAAAGGTCCTGGCCGTTTACTGGTTGCTCTGCTTGCGAAGTCGTCTGCTTAGTCACGGATGACCATGCTAGTCGCCCGCAGCGATTACTCACACACCGGCAGATCCAGACGCATCTCTTCCGCCTGGTAGCCGTTCACAACAATCAGGAATTGACCCTTGTCATACGGCGCCATCGCAAACGCCTGCGGGTAGGCCTCCGGAATCTCATAGTCCGCAATCATGCACTCGCCAGAGCCCAGCACGGTGGCGTATTCCTCGCCCGGCAAGTCCTGGTCACGCGCGGCCTGGGTTGGGTACTTCGCCACCGAAACACCCAGCTCCTCACCCGCACAGCGGATCTTGGCCTCCTGGCCGGCATCGGGTGCGGCAGACTCGCACTCCAGGCCCTGCCAGCCGCGCTTGCCGCCTTTCTTTGCGACGACCCCCGGGTACGCCTGCGCAATCTCCTGCTCCGCCGCGGTCCACTCCTGGCCACGCTGCGTGGTAACAAACCACGCCACCAGCATGACCACAAGCGCCGCAGCCAACGCACCAATAACCCACGGCCACGGGTTGCGCTGCGCGTTTACGGGGGTGGACGGAGGCGTGTAACCAGACGGGTATGGCTCCGGCGGCTTGCGGTAACCATCCTGCGGGCGCGGCGCCACGGCAGCGGACGCCTCCGCCGGCAGCTCAGAGGATTCAGGCTTCTCAACCGAGGTGACCTCCTGCAGGTAGCCCGCCGCGGTGGCGTGGCGAGCCGCCGCCTGTTCATCCACCGGCTGGCTGGTCACCTGGGCAACCACGTTCCAAAAATCGTGCAGGTTGTCCTCGGTGGCCGCCAGGTCAACGCTCGGACCCACAAGCGCCAGTTTGACCGGCACCTCAGACCACGACGGCTGCACCAGCAGCTGGTCCGCGTTGATGGAACGCGCCAAAAAGCCCGGGTAGCCAGCAGCGTTGTAGGCGTCAACCGCATCGGCGGCAGCGGTTAGCAGGTCGCGCGCCTCCTCGTTGGTGAAGGTCTGGCCCGCGTCGTGCTTCTCCAGGATCAGGTCGCGCAGCGGCGTACCGACGGTTGCCTCACGCAGCACATAAAACTGACCGTCCTCGGTCACGCCCGCATGGCGGGGGCGAAACGCGCCGGGTGCTGCGATCTTCTCCAGCTCGGCGTCCAACGAATCTACGTCGCCGCCAATGCCGCGCACCTCCGCGATGTCAAACAGCTCAACCTGGACCGCAGCCCCCTCGTCGTTGCTCGCCTCAAACAGCGTGGAGCCACTCGTGCGGCCGACCTCCACAATCCGGTCGGCGGCAAACGCGAAGCCGTAGCGTTCATTCAGCAGTGCGGCGAGTTGGGGCGCAGACATGCAAGCGAGTGTAGCGCACCCCAGCACTACCTACGCCCAGCCACCTACGCCCAACCACCTACGCCCAACCACTACTCCTGGCCGGCGTACTTGAAGCCCACGCCCAACGGCAGGCCGACGTTGTCAATCAGGTGCACGCCGTCCACGTCGATAGCGGCGAGCAGGCGGACGTCGCCGGTTTCGGGGGCGGGGCGGAAACCAAGATCACGAAGCTCCAGGTAGACAGGCTCCACACCGGCGGCTGCAAAGATACCGCGGGCGGTCTCCAACACCACGTCCGCACCGTGTTCCGCCGCATGGGCTCCGGCGGTTAGGGCTGCGGAAAGTGCGAGGGCGGCTTCGCGGTGGGCGTCGCTAAGCAAAAGCCCATTGCGCACGCTGATGGCAAGGCCATCCGGGTGGCGGACGGTGGGCAGGGAGTGCAAGAGCACCTCCATACGCAGGGCCGACACGGCGCGCTGCACGGCAACCAACAGCTCGAAGTCCTTCTCCCCCATCACCAAATCGGTGGCGTGGCAAAGGTTGATCGCCGCCAAGATCGCGGCAACCTCACGCGCCACCTCATCGGCCGGCTCCAGGTGATCAAGGCCGGTGGCAACCGCAACCTCGGCGGCAAGCGGGCCGTGGAACACCACGTCCACCTCCTCGCGCGCAAATGCCTCGGGCACTTCCGCCCCGCGGAACACCACAAACGTGTACGCGCCAAGCAGCGATTTGGCCGCGCGGATCAGCTCAACGTGCGCGCCGGTGACGTCACTGTTAATCACCACCAGCGCGATCTTCTTACCAATCTTGCGAAACGCGCGCCCGTACTGCGCCAGATGCGCCTCATCGGTGACTACTACGGCTTGGCCTGGTTCAAACGCCATTTATATTGTTCCCTCGTATTTCGCGTACGCCCACAGCTCCGCGTCGGTGGCTTGGGCCTGCTCAGCGTATCTGCGCTCCACGTCCACGTACAACCTCCGCACCCCCGGGTCCGCGATCGCGTCGGCGATCCGGTCCAGCTCAGCGGGGGTTAAGTCTTCGAGCGGGCCGCGCGGGGCGCTAAAAAACTGCTCCTCCAAAGCGGCAATGTCGGGGGAGGCGGTGGTGGTCAGAGCGTGGGCGTCGATACGCAAAATGTGCTCCAAAGCCCGCAGGCGCTGCGCCGCAACAAGGGCGGGGCGCGCCGTGTCCGCGATGGGGATGTTGATGCCGCCAAGCTCCGCAACCAGCAACCCAAGGACGGATTCACCCAGCTCATCGGCCGCGGACGTCACCCACACATCGCCGAACACATTGTGCGCACACATCACAATCGCCTGGGCGGTCTCCACATCATCCAACAGCTGCGCCCCAGCCTCCAGCGCCGTGTGCAAAAACATCTGCTGGGGCCGCGCGTGAGCTTCAAGCTTCTCGACGCCCCACCGCACCTGACCCACCCCACCATCCAAAACCACAAGGTCAACATGCACAATGGCGCCCGGATCATCGTCTGCATCGATCGGGATGATGGTGTGCCCGGCGCGCTCCAACGCGTGCGTTAACGGGGTGTGGCCGAAAACGGAACCGACCACTAAACGAGGCGGCACGGGCTAGCTGTCCTGCTCTGGTTTGTTCTGCTCGCTCTGGGCGTTCTGGGCGCGGCGGGCCAGAAGTTCGGCAACAGAGATGGCGTTCGCGTGCTCGTCACGACGCCTACGCCCACCCCTACGCGGCGCCTCCTCCTGCTGTACTTCCGGTTCCGGCTGCGGCTCGGGCTCGGGCTGTACGGGTTCCGGGGCTGGCTCCGCGGCTGGTTCCGGCTCCGGGGTCGGCACCGGCTTGACCACCGGCTCCGGCTGCACTGGCTCCGGCTTCGGCTGCACAGCCTCCTGCACAGCTTCTTGTTCGCGGGTGCGCTCGCTGATCAGGGTGGACAGCGGGTTCGGGTGCTCGTAGGTTGGCTGCTGGCCGATGCGGCCAGAAATCGCTGCGGCCGAGGGTGCGCCTGCCGGGCGGGTGCGCTGCGCGCGGGCCTGCTCACGAGTCTGCTCGCGGGGTTCCTCCGGCACGTTGACCTTGGCAATGCGGGTGGTCTCATCGCTCGACGGGCCCGGACGCGAAGCAACAGGAGCAGCAGGCTCAACAGGCTCCGCCGGTTTCGGCTCCTCGATCTCCTGGATGCGGCGTGCAGAGGCGCGCACCGCGGCCGGCTCGTACTCGAAGACTTGGCCGCGCAGTTCCTCCAGTTGGGAGCGAAGCGCCTTGATCTCCTCCTGCAACTCACGCAGCACGGCCAGATCGGATGCCTGCAGGTGCGCCTCGGCAGAACCGGTGACGGTTGCGGGCACCTGGCCGGTTGCCTGGGCGGTTGCGTGCTCCTCTGCCTGGGCTTCGAGCTGGCTGCGGGCCTGCGCAAGCTCGGCTTCGCGGGTGGCGGCGGTGGCCAGGGCGGCGTCGCGGTCACGACGCGTCCGGTCAATCACCATAATTCCTGCAACCGCCGCCCACAGTGCGAAGATCAGCGCGATTTTCAGCGCGTTGGCGGAGTTTGTAAACAGCATGACCACGGTGCCAATGACGGCAAGCACAAACGGGACAACAACCCAAAGGTTTCCGGAACTGCTTTTCGGGCTGTGTTCGGTGCTGTGGTCAGTCATGTCGTTTACCTTAGCTGGCTTGCTCTCCTTGTGAAGGTGGCGACACCTCACAAGCCCGTTCCAGCACTACACCAGCCACCGCAAGCGCCAGCCCGCCCAAAGCACCCGACAGTAGCGACGGAAAGTCCTGCGCCGCCGCCGTCAACACGGAAAGCTTGGGCACCACGTACACCAGCGCGCCCACGTACGCCCCGCCGAAGACGGCCCCGGTCCACGCGCTCGCCTTGCCCAGCAGCATCAGGTTGGCCACCATCATCGGGTTGATCTGGCTGCGGTCAAGGCCCACCTGGCCGTCTTCGCGGCGCTTCTTCACCACCCACGCAAAAAGCCCACAGGCCAGCGCCACAATCCACAAGCTCATGGGCACAACCAGACTCAAGGACTCAAGCAGGCCATAGAAGCGGCGCACCAGAATCAGCGCGGCCGCCGCGGTAAATAGGGCTGCACCGAACAGGCCCGCGATCGAGGTCCGCTTCATAGTTTGCGCACCCCTTGCTCTTCCAGGCCCTCGAGCAGTGTGCGTATCGACGCCCCATTCAGCACCGCCCCTGGATCAATCTCCAGCCAGGGTTCGAGAACGAAGCGTCGTAAATGAGCGCGCGGGTGCGGGACGGTAAGCACCGGGTCGTCGGAGGTATAGCCCTCGATCCAGATAATGTCCACGTCCAGGGTGCGCGGCCCCCAGCGTTCCTCGCGGACGCGTTGGGCGTCGTTTTCCAGGCGCTGGCAGCGCTGCAAAAGCTCAAGCGGGGTTTGGTCAACCTCCACCAGCAGGCTCTGATTCAGAAAGTCCGGCTGGTCCGTCTTGCCCCAGGGCGCGGTGGCGTAGATAGAGCTAGCGGCAACGAGCTCGCCTGCAAATTCATCAACAACCGAACGCAGGTGCGCACGCGCATCACCCATGTTTGATCCGGCGGATAACACTGCGCGCATGGGGCTCACATCCGTTTCCGGGAGCGGCGTGCAACCACGGCAACGTCCTCGAACACCGCGGGGATCGGCGCGTGCGGCTTGTGCAGGGTGACCTCGATGGCGTGCAGCACCTCGTAGGTGCGCATGGCGGTCTCTGCGATCTCCACCACCACGGTCTCAATCAACTGGCGCGGCGTGCCGGTGGCAATGGCCAGTGCGGTCTCGGCGAGTTCGGCGTAGTTGACGGTTTTCGTTAGGTCGTCGTCACGCGCGGCCTCTGAAAACTCCAACCAGCAGGTGATGTCTAAGGAAAACGCCTGGCCAAACTCGGTTTCGTGTGCCAACACGCCGTGGTTGGCGTGGAACGTCAGGCCCTTTAACTCAATCCGGTCAGCCATAAGCTTGATCTTCCTGCTTAGCACCGCGCTGCCAAGCTGAAGCAACATCCACCGCATCCCGCGACACCGCCACCTCGTGCACGCGCACGCACCACGCACCCAAATGAGCGGACAGTGCGGTCACGGCGGCGGTGGCCGGGTCGGCGTCTACCGGCCCGTGCTGCAGGCCGCGATCTGCACGAATGGCGGTGAGGAACCGCTTTCTCGACGCCCCCACCAACACCGGGTAGTCACCCGCGATGAACTCCGGCAGCGCATGCAGCAACGCCCAGTTGTCCTCCGCGGTCTTGGCAAAGCCCAGGCCCGGGTCCACCGTGATCTGCGCCGGGTCAACGCCCGCGGCGATCGCGTTGTCGGTGACCTGCTTGAGCACCTCGTGTACGTCGCGCACCACGTCTCCGCCGTGGTCGGCGGCACCCGAGGCACTTTCGAAGCGGGCGGCGCGCCAGTGCATCAGACACACCGGCAAGCCAGTGTCAGCCATCACCCGGTACATGTCCGGATCCGCCAAGCCACCGGAGACGTCATTAATCAGGTGCGTGCCGGCCTCAGCGGCGGCCAGGGCGGTGGCGGCGCGCATGGTGTCCACGGAAGTTTTGATCCCCTCCTGGCTCAGCAGCGAGATCACCTCGCGCACGCGCTGGGCTTCTACCTCGGCGGGCACACGCACGGCGCCGGGGCGGGTGGATTCGGCGCCGACGTCGATAATGTCAGCCCCCTGCGCCACCAACTCACGCGCATGCGCAAGCGCAGCCTCAGGGGCGAGGAACTGCCCACCGTCCGAGAAGGAATCCTCCGTGACATTCACAATGCCCATCACGGTGGTGCGCCCCGGCGCAGTGATGTCTGCAAGGGTGACGTGACGTTGAACAGTCACAAGCTAGCTCCTAATCAGGCTCATGACCTCTGCGCGCGAGGCCGCATTGTTCTGGAACCCGCCACGCACCGCACTGGTGGTGGTCACCGCGCCCGGTTTACGAATGCCGCGCATAGCCATGCACAGGTGCTCGCACTCAATGACCACAATCACGGCAGAGGCGTCGAGTTTCTCCACCAGCGCGTCTGCAATCTGCGCGGTCAGGCGCTCTTGGACCTGCGGGCGCTTCGCGTACAGATCCGCCAAGCGTGCGAGCTTGGACAGGCCCGTGACCTTGCCGTCCTTGCCCGGAATGTAGCCAATGTGCGCCTTGCCGTAAAACGGCACCAGGTGGTGCTCACACGTGGAGTAGATCGGGATGTCACGCACCAGCACCAGCTCGCGGTGGTTTTCAGAAAACGTCTTCTCCAGCTGCGTCGTCGGATCCTGGTGCAGCCCGGCAAAGACCTCCTCGTAGGCGCGCGCCACACGCGCCGGGGTCTCCACAAGACCCTCGCGGTCCGGGTCCTCACCCACCGCAATCAGCAGTTCACGCACCGCGGCTTCGGCGCGCTTACGATCAAACGTCCCCATGCTACTTCTCCTCCGGGTGGTCTGGCTGTTCGTGTTCGGGCAGGCGGAAGCCAATCTCCTCCGTTGGGGCCTCTTGCTTATCGACGCCCCCACGCACCCCACCCAGCCTCTCGCCCGGGCCCTGTTGCTGCGGGTTCGGGCCCTGCTGCGGGTTCGGGCCCTGCTGGCCCTGCTGCTGGCCCGGGTAGGTCCAGCCCGGCGGCGGGGTCGGGCCACCGTAGTGCGGCTGGCTGGGCTGGTTGGGTTTGTTCGGCTGCCAGCGCGAGGACCCCGGCTTCGCGTGCTTCGGCGCCCCACCCATTGTGCCGCCCATCGCTTCTCGCTCCCGGCGGCGACGCTCACGCGTCTGCCTCGACGCCTCCAAAATAGAGAAGCGCTTCGGCGGCTCCTCGCCACGCTCCTTGGCCAGCTCCACCGGAGTCTTCACCGGCTCGCGGCCCGCCTGGCGCACAAAGCGCACGTCATGGGCTGGAAGCTCGGGGCGCTCCGGCTCGATGGTGTCAAAAATCGCCTCCAGATCAGGGCGGCGCAGCGTCTCCTTCTCCAGCAGCTTGGTCACCAGCGTGTCCAGCTCATCGCGGTACTTCGACAGGATGGAGTAGGCGGTTTCATGCGCGGCGTCGAGAAGCTCATGCATCTCCCTATCAATAGTTTCTGCAACCGCCGGGGAGTACTCCAAGCTGGCGCCGGCGCCGCGGCCAGAGAACGGATCACCCTGAGCCTCGCCGTACTTCACCGTGCCAAGCACCGAAGACATGCCGTACTCCGTAACCATAGCGCGCGCAATCTTCGTGGCCTGCTCAATGTCGTTGGAGGCACCCGTGGTCGGCGTGCCAAACACGAGCTCCTCGGCGCTTCGGCCACCCATGGCAAAGACCATGCGGGCGAACAACTCGTCGCGGTTGTACATGCCCTTATCGTCTTCGTCCGCAGTCATGGCAAAACCACCGGTGTTGCCGCGCTGCAGGATGGTCACCTTGTACACGCGCTCAATATCCTTCAGCGCCCAGGCAGCCAGCGTGTGGCCGCCCTCGTGGTAGGCCGTGACCTTCTTCTCGTGCTCCGAGATGATCTTCGTGGAGCGGCGCGGACCACCAATCACGCGGTCCGTAGCCTCCTCCAACGCATCCGGAGTGATCACGTTGCCACCGATGCGCGCCGTCAGAAGCGCCGCCTCATTGAGCACGTTCGCAAGGTCCGCACCACTCATGCCGGCGGTGCGCTTCGCCAGCGCATCCAAGTCCACGTCCTTGGCCAACGGCTTGCCCTTGGCGTGCACCTTCAAAATCTTCGCGCGACCCGTCATGTCCGGGTTGGTCACCGGAATCTGACGGTCAAAGCGGCCCGGGCGCAGAAGCGCCGGATCCAGAATGTCCGGACGGTTCGTCGCAGCAATCAGGATGACACCCTCGCGGCCATCAAAGCCGTCCATCTCCACCAGCAACTGGTTCAGGGTCTGCTCGCGCTCATCATGGCCGCCGCCCATGCCGGAGCCACGCTGGCGGCCAACGGCATCGATCTCGTCCACAAAGATGATGCACGGCGCGTTCTCACGAGCCTGCTTAAACAGGTCACGCACACGCGAGGCGCCCACGCCCACGAACATCTCCACAAAGTCAGAACCAGAGATGGAGTAAAAGGGCACGCCCGCCTCACCGGCAACGGCGCGGGCAAGCAGCGTCTTACCGGTACCCGGCGGGCCATACAAAAGCACGCCGCGCGGAATCTTGGCACCCAACTGCTCATAAATCGTGGGATCCGTCAGGAAGTCCACAACCTCCTGCAGCTCATCCACCGCCTCATCGGCACCAGCCACATCCGCGAACGTGTTCGTCGGATTGTCCTTATCCAGCTTCTTCGCCTTGGAGCCACCGATGCCAAACATGCCGCCACCGGCCTGCATGCGATACATCATGTACATCAGCAGGCCGAAGATCAGGACCATCGGCAGCATGAAGCCCAACATGGACATCAGGAAGGATTCCTGCGTCACGTTCGTCTTAAAGCTATCGGCCCCGGAGGACTTGACTGCGTCAAAGATCGTCGGAGTTGTGCGCGCCGGGTACTGGGTGGAGACGGCTTCGACGTTCTCGCGTTCGTCGACAGTAATGGGCTCCCTCAGCTCAATCCGGACGCGCTGCTCCCGATCATCAATCTGCACCTCCTTGGCGTTGCCCTTCTCCAGCTGCTCAAGCGCAACGGAAGTGTCAACCGGCTGGTAGGCACGGGAATCGTCCCCAATCAACGTAAGCAGGTACAGGACGATCAGCGCGGTGGCGCCAAACAGGCCCCACCGCAAAACGTTTTGATTTTTGCTCATGTAATCCGTGAAAGTTAACTAGCTTCTAATCCTCAGACGCATCCGAGTACACACGCGGGTGCAACGTGCCCACATACGGCAGGTCACGGTAACGCTCCGCGTAATCCAGGCCGTAGCCGATGACAAACTCGTTCGGAATGTCAAAGCCCACATCCAACAGGTCAATCTTGGCGGTCTGCACCTCAGGCTTACGCAGCAGCGTGACCACCTCAAGGCTCTTCGGGTTGCGGCCAGACAGGTTCTTCAACAGCCAGCTCAAGGTCAGGCCGGAATCAATGATGTCCTCAACCACCAGCACATCGCGGCCAGCGATCTCCTTGTCCAGGTCCTTCAGAATGCGCACCACGCCAGAGCTGGTGGTGGAGTTGCCGTAGGAAGACACGGCCATGAACTCCATCTCGCACGGGATGGAAAGCTTGCGCGCAAAGTCCGTGAGGAAGAAGACCGCGCCCTTGAGCACGCAGACCAAGATCAGGTCCTCGGCGGAATCCTTGTACTTCTCGCTGATCATGTCGGCGAGCTCTTGGATGCGCTCCTGCAGCACCTCCTCCGAGATCAGGATCGCTTCCACATCGTCGCCGTAGCGGTTCGCCGGGACGTTGAAATCTTTGGTGTCATGCAGCTCAGTCATGGGTGCCCTTCCCTGTCTTGTAACCCCGCCTATCTTGCCACTTCACGGCCACACGGCACAACAACTAGCCGCCCAGCCTCACGCTTTACCGCCTGGGAACCGGCCAACTCCACGCCAACCTGGCCGCGCCAGTGGGTAACAAGGCGCTCAATCGCGTCGAGTTGGGCACCGTTGGGGTGCACATGCTTTTCGACGAGCCACGCATGAATCCGAAAGCGCCTCACCACCGCGGGCAGCCCGGCCAGCTCCTCGCAGTCCATCTCTGTACTGGCGCTAGCCAGCTCGCGGATAACCTCGTTGCTCTGCGCGATCCGGTCCGCGGTGCGGGCAAGCGCCGGGACGGCGTCGCCGCCAAGCAGTTCCGATAGCGCGGGGATGATCTCGGTGCGCATGGCAACGCGCCGAAACGCCGGGTCCGCGTTCATCGGGTCGTGCCAGGGATGTAGGTGCAGCTCTGTACAGGCGCCAACCGTATCGGCGCGGCGCAGGTAGAGAAAGGGGCGCACCAGGTTGCCGCTGCGCTGCAACATGCCAGACGGGTTGCCCCGCAAGGCGCCCAGCAGCAGGGTCTCCGCCTGGTCGTCCGCGGTGTGGGCCACCCACACTTCAGCCCGATCACCCGCAGCTTCCGCGGCTACCTCGAACAGCGCAGCGTAGCGAGCCTGCCTCGCCGCCGCCTCCACGCTGCCGCCACGCTCCACATCCACGTCCACGTGCACGATTCTTGTCGACGCCCCAAGCGCCCGCGCCTGCACCGCAGCCTCCCCAGCAACCTGCGCAGATCCCTCCTGCAAATTGTGGTTGACCACCACGGCCAACACCGGAACGCCCTCCGCAAGAGCCGCAGCCACCAGCGCCAACGAATCCGGCCCACCCGAAAGGCCGATCACAACAGGGCCGCCAGTATCCCCGCCATGGGACGTTTGCCAACACAGGCGCACGGCGCGTCGGCAAGCAAGAAAGTGCGGGCTCTTGCGCGGCCAGAAAGGCTCAGCCATCAGTACTCCCGCAGGATCGATGCCATCTCATCCATCGCCCGGCGCGCGTCCAGGATGTTGGAGCCGTTGGAGAGGAACGCAAACGTGTACACGTTGCCGTTGACGCTGGTCACCGTGCCGGCAAGTCCCGAGGTGTCATCAAGCGTGCCGGTTTTCGCGCGCACCCAGCCACGCCCATCCAGATCCCCGTAGCGGTCGATCAGGGTGCCTTCGCCAGCAGCCACGGGCAGGGTTGCCAGCAGCGGGCGAAGCGGGGTGTTCATCGCGGCGTCCGCAAGAATCTCGTCCAACAGCCGCGGGGTGATCAGGTTCAGGGTGGACAGGCCAGAGCCGTCCTCAATCACGCTGCCGGCGGTGGTGAAACCGCGCTCCGCAAGCACCGTCAGCGGGTCCTTACCGGTGTGTTCCTTCAGCTCGCGGGCGATCGCCTCGGCATAGACGTTGTCGGAGCGCTTCATCATCGTCTCCATGCGCTCCACCAGCGTCGGCGACTCCACCGCACCGACCTCCTGCGCGCCCTCCGGCACCGGGGCCACACCGACCTCGGTAGCCCCCACCCGGTCGGCCACGGCCTGCGCCACGTCCAGCGCCGGGGTGTGGGAGCGCGGCACGTCGCCCGTCTCATGCTCCAGCCCGCGCCCACCGTTGAGCATCAGCGGCTGCAGCGGCGCCACATAGCCACCATCAATATCCAGCTCGTCCCAGCCCGGCATCATCTCCGGCAGCCCCGCCCACTGGGAGGTATCCACATACACAGCGCGGGCACCACTGCTTATCGACGCCACCTCGTCCACCCCCTCCTGCCCCATCCACACATCCCCCGTGGCCTTGATATACACAGCATCCCCATCCCGGTAGATGGTGGTGGTCAGCGTGTCATTCGGCCCCAACTCATACAGTGCCGCCGCCGCGGTGAGCACCTTGGTTGTAGACGCCGGGCGCAACGGCACATCCGCCATCTGCTCAAAGACAACGTTGCCCGTGGTCGCATCAGTGATGTGGGCGTGGAACTGGCCAAGGTTGGGGTTTTGGGCGGCGTGCGTTAAGGCGTCGGCAAGCAGGTGCTGCTCAATCGGTGCCCCGGTAGCCGGGGTGAGGGGCTGGTGTGCCGCGGGCAGTTCGTAGGCCGGGGCGTGCTCAAGCGCCGAGAGCTGCTCGTGCGCCGCAACACCAAAGCCCGCGACACCGCCGACCGCCGTCAACGCCAACGCCGAAACCACCCAAGTACCAATCCGCTGTGCGCTGCTCTTACTCATCGCTGTTGAGGGTAGTACACAGAACTATGTCCTCCAGGAATCGTCCAAACCAGCACAGCGCCCCGTCATAATCGGCAACATCAGCTGGATCCCGAAGGCTCGCCCGAGCTGTGTCGTACAGTTCCTTCCACCCCTGCCCAGGAGTAAGCATCGGCGGCCACGCCTGTCGCTGCCTGTAGCGGAACAGTCTCTCACACAAAAGCTTCGTTTGCCCCAGATCTATTGCCTCATGTTTCTCCAGCAATTGCAGATCCACAAGATCATGGGCTCTTTCGCTTCCAGGTGAAGTAAGAGCATGAATCTTCTGCGCAACTTGGTACTCGGCACCCATAACCGGCGCCGGCTCAGGCGCCGGAAGCCCAATCGCAGTAAACAAATTCACGAGTTCATCAGGCATGGCTAAGTGCGACGACGCTGCGGAACCAATTTCGTTTTGAGCAAGTTCAAAATCGACGCTCTTCCAGCTCTTACCGCGAAAGCCAAGCTTTACTTGGAACTTTGAGGTCACATAATCCGAGGGAACATCACGGGGAGATGGCTTTTTCAGCTGTTTCAAAACACCAGTAAACCCAGCCCAACCGTCACGGAGGTTCTCTTCAAAAAGATCAAGGACGTCATCTTCCGCCAGCGCCCGCGCTGAGTCCACATCCGTAGTTCGTCTCACACCAGTGCCGTATCGAAGCACCATGGCACTACCACCCTTAATAACCATGCCTTCGGGCATCATCTGAGACACCACAACCATGGCCATCAAGAAATGTCGACGGTTCGCATCGTCTTGGCCCAACTCCTGCTGGGCCACACGCGCCTGCAAAGACTGCAGATTGGCGGGTGGGGAATCATAAGTCTTCATCGCTGAATTTCTCCATCAGTTGGCGGTATTCACGGCGCAACAACAACCCTTCCTCGCGCGCTTTCCTGATCGCCGCCACGAGACGCTCTCGCATGATGCCTGGAGCGGCATCCTCGAATGCGGTCACCAGCGGCTGGCATGGGATTCCTTTGTATAGATGAATATCCTCGGCGCGCTTGGGCTTGATAACGCGGATGTTGTCCGGCAGCTCCCTTTGATGACGCTGGGGCGACGCAATGGTTATCACCCTCGGGTTAACGTTTGCAAGGTCAAAAAGGGCTAAGACGGAGTCTTCAGCTAAGTAGGCTTCATCGCCGAGCGATCTCAAGATCCCACGAATCTCCGTGTGCTCATCCGCGGGGTACAACGGATCCCAATAGACGCCACGGTGCACCTTTTCAAAAGCGCCACGCTGGGCAAGCTTGCGCAGCTCAACCTTTGGCACGCCATAATCCGCAGCGATGGTCGGCGTAACAAAACCATCATTCTCACGTGCAGCCTGGCGGAGGCGGTCACGGTACGTTGGTTTTCGTGAAATTAGCCGACTCATGCTTGAAGCGTACTATTTTTAGTACGGTTTAAGCAATAGTTTGTTGGGTAGTTAGCTAGGCGTGTTAGCTAGGCGATCAAGCACCCACACCACCCACGGGGCTGAGCCGCGAAGTACGATTACCAACGAATCCCATTCCGAACCGAGCAAAAGGAGCTTCCCAATGGCTATCGAGGTCATCATCGAAATCCCCAAGGGTTCCCGCAACAAGTACGAAGTAGACCACGAAACCGGCCGCGTCTACCTCGACCGCTACCTGTTCACCCCGATGGCATACCCAGCCGACTACGGCTACATCGACCACACCCTGGCAGATGACGGCGACCCGCTCGACGCCCTGGTCATCACCCCGGAGCCGGTCTTCCCCGGCGTGACCGTCAAGGCCCGCCCGCTCGGCGTGTTCAAGATGACCGACGAGGCCGGCGGCGACGACAAGCTCCTGTGCGTGATTGACGACGTCCGCTACGACCACTACCAGGACATCTCCGACGTCTCCCAGTTCCTCAAGGACGAGATCGAGCACTTCTTCGTCCACTACAAGGACCTGGAGCCGAACAAGGAAGTCACCGGCTCCGGCTGGGGCGACAAGGCTGAGGCCGAGGCGATCCTGCAGGCTTCCCTGGACGCGTACAAGAAGTAACGCCGGCGCTGCGCCCGCGCGGGTCGCGGCGCGCGGCGTGAGACGCCCGGGGTCGCGGCGCGTGGGGTCACGCCGTACAGCGGCGCCCCCCGAAAACGCGTTTGCAGCTACCTACACCCGGCTACCAAGCGATTTTTCCGCTGGTAGCTGCAGGTAGGTAGCTGCATTCTTGGTTTTTGGCCGCGTTGGGCCCAGCCGACCCTAGCGGCAAACGCCACAATCCTGTTACGCTGCAGCCACACCAGCTACACCAACTACACCGTCGCCTCAGGGGGAGGCGACACGGGGGATTCACAAAAGGGGGACTTCATGGACCGCGAAGCACTTGCCGCGCACCTACTGAAAAAGGGCGCCGCGCAACATCACAATTGCGTCAAGCTTTCCGCAACGTGTTTTGTCACTGAGGCGCAGTGGCACGCCATGCGCCGCCATGAGCAGGCGTTTCTCCGCTGCTACGCGGCAGGATTGGCGGCGCCGAGGGCGGTGCTCGTGGGACGCTCGGCGGCGCGCGTGGCCAATATGTGGGTGCTGCCCACGGATGCGGAAGAGGTGGAGTTGGCGTTGGGGGGTGGGGCATCGCCGTCGACAAGCCAATGTCCCAAAGGCGTGACGTACAGGCGCTTTACGGTGCCCGACATGGACCTGGCGACATTTCGCGGGGCGCGGTTGACCATGCCGGTGCGCACCGCGGTGGATGTGGCGCGGCTGCACGGCGTGCGGCACGGGGTGGTGGCGATGGACGGGCTGATGCACGGAATTCCGCGCGGCAATCGGCGGGAGGTACGCGACGCGCTGCATGCGGTGATCAGGCGGCTTGCCGGCAAACACGGCATCGCGCGTGCGCGGGAAGCGTTCACGCTGAGCTCCGTGGTGTCGGATTCCCCGTTTGAGTCCCTGTTCCGTGTGATGCTGGCGGAGCACGGCATCGTGGCCCAGGAGCAGATGTGGATTGGGGATTACCGCGTTGACCTGCTGTGGGACAACCTGATCATTGAGATCGACGGCCACCTCAAATACGCCGACGTCCCGCATGAGGTGCTCATGCGGCAACTCGCGCGCGAGAACTGGCTCAAAGAGCAAGGCTACGAGGTGATCCGCCTCTTCCCCGCCGACATCCTGAAAGATGAAACCGCGTGCATCAAGCGGGTCATGGGGGCCAAGTTGCTTGCCGACGCCCGCGGCGTCCCCCACACCCCCTCCTCTCCTTACCGGGAGTGGTGAGTGGATTGCTTGGCGTGGTGGCGCACCATAAACGCGCCGAGTAGGCCCAGCACTAGGAACGCCGCGGAAAACCCGATCGACCAGGCGGCCGCCTGCGCGAACCCTGCGGACAGTTGCGTGACCACGGCGTCGCGGGCCGGGCCGAGCTGCGCGGCAAGAGGGCTGTCGGGGGCGGCGCTGCGCAGCTGCCCGATCACCGCACCTGCGGAGGACTGGGTGGCGTGGGAGAGCTGATCGGCCACCTCGCCGGGCAGGCCGCTGACGTTGTTCAGCGTGGCGGGTAGCTTCTGCGCCATCGCGGCAGCCAGTGCGGAACCGGCGATCGCGGCCCCCAAGGCGGAGCCGAGTTGGCGTACCGTCGATTGGGTTGCGGAGCCGGCGCCGGAGAGCTCCTCGGGGATGTCTGCAAGCACGGTGGACGTGAGCTGCGCCGATGCCAGCCCCAGGCCCACCCCGTAGACCACCAAGGCGCCGATGGTGAACCAGATCGACGCCTGCTGGGCAACCACCCACGCCAGCACCGCAACACCGATGACCTCCAGCGCAAGGCCCAGGACCACAACCCCGGGCGCGCCGAGCCGTGCTGCTAGATGACGCGCCGCCGCACCCGACCCAAACGCCCCCAGTGCCATGGTGGCGAGGATGGTGCCGGCGGTGAGCGTCGATAAGCCGAGTGCATTGATGAGGAACAAGGGCAGCACGAACATCAGTGAGAACTCGCCGATGGCCACCGTGGCTGCGGTGAGGTTGCCCCAGGAAAACGTGCCGACCTTGAACAGGCTGAGGTCCAGCAGCGCGTCGCGGCCGTTGCGCGCGCGGTGCAGCTCCCAGCGCACAAACAGGCCGATAAAGACCAGACCGATACCGATGGCGAACGGCACCGGCGACATCGACCAGTGTGCCGGCCACTCCCAGCCGCCAATTGCGAGGGTTTCCTTCTTGGTCCACCAGCCGAGCGTGGTTGCCTCAATCAGGCCGAAGACGACTAGGCCGAAGCCGATTGCAGACGTCAGCACACCATCCACATCCACGCCGCGCACGTTGCGCTTGCCGTGCGTCTGCGGCACCCACGCGAAAATCCCCGCCAGGACCAGCAAGCCAAGCGGCAGGTTCACCCAGAAGATCCAGCGCCACGACGCATACTGCGTAAGCACGCCACCGAGCAGCGGACCCAACGCCGCCGTACCACTCATCACCGCGCCCCACACGCCGAACGCGGCCGCGCGATCCTTGCCCGTGAACAGGGAGTTCACCGACGACAACGTGGCCGGCAACACCAGCGCGCCGCCGACGCCCTGCACCGCGCGGGCGGCGATCAGGCTGCCTGCGCCGGTGGCGGCAGCGGCCAGCAGCGACCCGGCAACGAACAGGGTCACGCCCGCCGCGAACGTCGTCCTCCTGCCAATTCGATCCCCCAGGCGCCCCGAACCAAGCAGCAGCGCTGCGAAAATCACGTTGTAGATCGCGTTGACCCACTGCGCGTTGGTCAAGCTCAGGTCGAGTGCGGCGATCATGGTTGGCAACGCGACGCCAACGATCGTTCCATCCATCACAATCAACGCCAGCCCGGCGGCCAAGACGCCGAGGGCTTTCCAGCGGTTTTGTACGGATTGTGCTGGGGTTTGTTGGGGATCCTGTTGGAGGGTTTGTTCTGGGGTTTTGGTGGTTTCTGTGTTCACGGCTTCACGGTAGGCCTGGCTGCGGTAGCCCACCATCGACCGATGGGTTGATTTGCTCCCCTTAAACGCGTTTGCAGCTACCTAGACCCGGCTACCAAGCGAAATTTCCGCTGGTAGCTGCAGGTAGGTAGCTGCAAACGTGTTTGGGCGCCGTCGAGAAGCGAGGCGCTGGGCCGGCTAGACCAGCTGGCGGCGGCCGAACGCGAATACGGCCGCACCCAAAACAGAAGCCAGCAGCAGGGCGATCATGCCCTTGCCAAACGCGTTGGAGCCGGTAGCGGCGTTGATGCCGCGGGTCTCGGACTGGGCCTCAACGGTGGTCACGGCCTTGCCCTGAGCCTCTGCCTCGGCGGCGGCGCGTGCCTGGGCTTCAACCTCGCCACGGTTGGAGGACAGCATGTGGGCGGAGGCGTCGATCTCCTGGGAGGTCGGGGTCACGCCGATGCGGCCGAGGTCGGTGACGAAGGTCTTGCCGTCCTGGTTCAGGTACCAAGCCACGCCGCCGATGATCAGCATCGCCGGCAGCACGATGGCGGCGGCGGTGCCCAGGTCGGAAGCGGAGGAACCGCTAGCCGCGAGGCCTGCGCCTGGGGCGGAGGAACCGGCTTCCACGGCGAACTTGCCGCGGAGGTCCTGCGGCAGGGAGCGCTGCAGCTTGTTCGCAAACTCGATGACCGACATCCAGGATGCGTTGCCAGCCTCAAACTCGGCGTTGACCAGTTCGGGGTTGTTCACAACGTACTTGAAGTCCTTGGAGTAGAACCACTTCTGGCCGTCCAGCTCGCCGGCAAGTTCGCCTGCAACCCAGGCCGGCAAGGACTCAAGGGAGAAGTTGAAGGCCGGGGAGGTGGAGCTGCCGGTGGAAGCCTGCGCGGAACCCTCAGCACCCTCGCCAACCTCAGACAGCGTGGTGGTGGTCATGGTCAGGGAGCGCTGCACGAGGTTTTCGGGCAGGCGCTTGCCGGTGTCCTGGGCCAGCGACCAGATGGTGCGGAACTCGCCCTGGGTTGGGGTGTTGACCTGGGTTTCGTCGCTGACAACGTTGATCCCGTCGGCGGCGTAGAACCACTTCTTGCCGTCGAATTCGGCAGCGAAGGTGCCCGGCGCGAAGTCCGGCAGGGCTTCGGCGGACTCGGCGTCCATGATTACTGCCTGGTGCTTGAGGCGTGCGGCGCCAACCTGGCTTTCCGGTACGGTGCGGCCGGTTGCGGCGGCGAAGTCCAGCAGGGACATCTCTACCTTGGCGTTGCCGGTGGGGTTGCCCTTGGCGGCTTCGGCGTCGGTGGTCACGGTCAGGCCGTCGGCCATGTAGTACCAGGTCTTGCCGCTGAACTGGCCGGCTTCGGCGCCTACGGCCCATGCGGGCAGGGAGGTGTTGGTTTCGGTTGCGGTGGAGGACAGGCCGTTGGCAATCGGGTCGAGCACGGGGCTGGTCAGCGTATCGACGAGCGCGTTAACACTCGATCCCGACACCTCAGCACTAACAGATCCGTTGGCAGCCCCATCGGAGGACTGCGCGGATGCGGTCGGGGTGATAGCGATGGCCATTGCGCCTGCAACGGCGAGGGCGGTCAGTGAGGTGGCGTGACGCTGCATGGTGTGCTCCAAAGGGGTTCAGGGAAGGCTGAAGTCTCAAGCGAGACTTGAAGGTTTACACCACTCTAGTCACACACATTCACATTTGTCACACCCAACACGCGAAAAATCTCAACACGCCAAAAACTCACCCCACCACATCCTCCTGCCCCACCACGCCCACGAACTGCCACCCCACCACCGCATTCGACACTGCTTCTTTGAAGGGGTTGGCGGGTTGGATGCAGGTGATGGTCACCAACCGCCCCGGCACCGCGGCCTCGCCCCAGATTGCGGCGTCGCCGGCGAGGGCGTCCTTGGAGGGCTCGTGAAGGTCGGTGGCCTGGTACTTCAGCCACCACTTGCCGGATGCTTCGGTGCGCAAATACATGGCGTCCCCCACCGCCACGGTGTGCGCCTCGGCGGATGGGTTGTACAGCTTGTCAAACACGGCCGGCACCCCGGCGGCGGCATGGCCTGCGATCACAACGATGTCGCCCGCGTCGCTGCCAGGCAGTTCGTAGGGCTTGGAAGGATCGGTAAATACGCAGGCTTTGGACAGGCTGGCGGGGTCGACGGTGCCGTCGATAAGCCTGCAAGGCCCCTTCTCAAAGCTGGCATTGAGCCCGACCGAGGGGATGGACAGGGCGGTGGGGTCGGACGCCGCGACGTGCGCGGGCGGCAGCTCCGGAGCTACCACCTCGGGCTCCTCCTTAGGCCCGCCGCACGCGCGCACGGGAATAATCACGATGAGCAGGAGAATCGCCAGCGCCACCGCGCGCCGCACATGAAACACCCACTGCGGCGGACGCGCCTTCCGGTTAGCCATAAAAACACTATAGGGTTGTGGCTTATGAAAACTGTGCAGGTTACTGAGGTTCCGCAGGGCATTCAGCTTATCGACGTCCGCGAGCCCGAAGAATACGCCACCGCCCACGCCGCCGGCGCCGTAAGCATCCCGCTCAGCGAGCTTGTCGCACGCACCGAGGAGATCGACCCGGACCGTGACATTTACGTCATCTGCCACGCCGGGGGCCGCTCACTGCAGGCCGCCGAGTATTTGGAGAACGCACTCGGGTGGGACAACGTGATCAACGTGGCTGGCGGCACTAGCGCTTGGGTCGAAGCGGGACTGCCAACGGTTTAGACTTGCAATTATGGCCCAGTCCCCAGAATTGCCCAGCACGCTGACCAAGTCGCCGTCGTTTCAAATCGAGCGGGTGCGCCGCCACACCAAGGACCTGGTGGAGAAGGCACTCAACGGGCACGGCACCAGCATGCGCGAGTACTGGGTGCTCAGCTGCGTGCTGGAGAGGCCGCTTTCGCAGCGCGAACTCTCCGAGCTGCTGGTCATTGACGCTTCCGACATGGTGCGGCTTATCGACTGCCTGGAGAAACAAGAGTGGGTCAAACGCGACCGGGACCCGAAGGACCGGCGCCGCCAGATTGTCACCGCCACCAAAAAAGGCACGAAGATGCACCACACCTTGGCCAAGGATGTGGCGGCGGCGGAAGATCAGGCGCTTGAGGTGTCCTCCACCAAGCAGCTGAAGAGCATTAAGAAGCTATCGCGCGCGATTTTGGACGAAGAAAGTTAGGGTGTACTTCCGTACTCCCCCACTTTTCTGACCCTGCTTTTGTAAGTAACCCGAGATGTCCTCTGAGCATTTGCTGCGCGCCCACTTGGCGCCCGAACCCCGCACCCTTGTAGATATCGTCCGCGCCACCGCCGCCGCCTACCCGGAGGCCGCCGCGATTGATGACGGCGAGGTGCTCACCTACTCCGAACTCCTCCAAGAAGTAGAGGCCAAGGCAGCCGAGCTGCACGCGCTGGGCATCGGCCGCGGCAGCCGCGTCGGCATCCGCATGACCTCCGGGTCCAAGGACCTCTACGTTGCCATCCTGGCCACCCTCTTCGCCGGTGCGGCGTACGTGCCGGTGGATGCGGACGACCCCGAGGAGCGCGCCGCACTCGTCTTCGGCGAGGCCAAGGTGGACGTGGTGTTTGGGGACGCGGGGATCACTGGGGGCGTTGGGGGTGGGGGCGTTGGGTCTAGTGGGGGCGTTGGGGAAGGCGTCGATAAGCAAGAGCCCCTGTTGGACAGTGATGCCTGGATCATTTTCACCTCCGGGTCCACCGGGACTCCGAAGGGTGTGGCAGTGACGCACCGGTCGGCGGCGGCGTTTGTGGACGCGGAGGCGCGGCTGTTTTGCCAGGACGAGCCGCTGGGCCCGGAGGACCGGGTGCTGGCCGGGCTGTCGGTGGCGTTCGACGCCTCGTGCGAGGAAATGTGGCTGGCCTGGCGAAATGGTGCGTGTTTGGTGCCGGCGCCGCGCTCGCTGGTGCGCTCGGGGCAAGACTTGGGGCCGTGGCTGATCCGCCGCGACATCACGGTCGTTTCCACCGTGCCAACCCTGGCCGGGCTGTGGCCCGCGGAGGCGCTGGACCACGTGCGGCTTCTCATTGTGGGCGGTGAGGCGTGCTCGCAGGAGCTGGCCGATCGCCTTTCGAACGGCCGCGAGATGTGGAACACCTACGGCCCGACCGAGGCGACCGTGGTTGCCTCCGCCGCGCGCCTGGAGCCGGGCAAGCCGGTGACCATCGGTTGGGCGCTGGATGGGTGGGATCTAGCGGTTGCGGCCGATGGCGAATTGATCATCGGTGGCGTGGGGCTCGCGCGCTACCTGGACCCGGCGAAGGACGCGGAGAAGTACGCTTCGTGGGACTCCGGGGATGTGCATTGGCCTCGGGCGTATCGGACCGGCGACCACGTGCGGGTGACCGACGAGGGCCTGGCGTTCATCGGGCGTGCCGACGACCAAGTCAAGATCGGCGGGCGCCGCATTGAGCTGGGCGAGGTCGAGGCAAACGTCGCGGCCTTGGAGGGCGTGTACAACTCCGCAGTGGCGGTGCAGACCCTCGGCTCCGGCGACAAGGTGCTGGTGGGCTACGTCTCGCCGGAAGAAGGGGTGACGCTGGATGTGGCGTCGATGCGCGCCGCGCTTGCCGAGGTGATGCCGGCGGCGCTCGTGCCGCGGATGCATGTGATGGATGAGCTGCCGATTCGCACCTCCGGCAAGGTGGACAAAAACGCGCTGCCGTGGCCGCTGCCCGCCACTGTGGCTGTTGAAGGTCTGAGCCCGACGGAGCAGTGGATCGCCGGCCTGTGGGTTGAGGTCCTTGGGGTGGACGTGCCCGGCGCGGATGCGGATTTCTTCGCGCTCGGCGGCACCTCGCTGGCGGCCGCGGCGCTGGTCACCAGGCTGCGGGAGCGGGTGCCCACGTTCGCGGTGCGTGACCTGTATGACCACCCGAGGCTTGGGGCTTTGGCTTTGCTTATCGACGACCACTCGTCCACCCCTTCCCTCCCCCAGCGCGAGCGAACCGTGTCTCCGGTCGACGCAGGCGTGCGACTGCGCCAGTTCGCGCTCTTGCTTCCGGTGGTGACGCTTCGGGCTGCAACGCCCTTGGTGTGGTTCCTGTTGGCGTTTAGTCTGCTCTCCCCTGTTGCTGCCTTCCCGGTGATGCTGGTGGCGTGGCTGCTGTTTTGCACCCCAGTGGGTCGCGTTCCCTTGGGCGCGTGGGGCGCGCGCCTGATCCGAGGGCGGGTGGCGCCGGGCGTCTACCCGCGCGGCGGCTCGGTGCATCTGCGGATGTGGGCTGCGGAGAAGTGGCTGGCCGCCTCGGGCGCTTTGAACATTTCGGGCACCCCGTTTGTCAAGCCGATGGCGCGGATGATGGGCAACAAGATTGGCCGCGATGTGGACTTCCAGACCATCCCGCCGGTATCTGGCCTTTTGACTGTGGAGTCGGGTGCTTCGGTGGAGCCGGGCGTTGATCTGTCCGGCGCGTGGCTGGACGGCGCGTCCTTCCATGTTGGTTCGGTGTTTGTGGGTTCGGATGCCCGCATCGGGGCCCGCTCCACCCTCATGGGCGGCACCGAGGTCCGGGCCGGCGCCCACGTGGAGGCCGGTTCTACCGTCACGGGAGCAAAGCCGGTGAAAAAGGGTGCGCGCTGGGCGGGCTCACCAGCCCGCAAAGTGGGCAAGTCTGGCAAGACGGCGGCGGTGTTCCCCGATGCTCGCCCGCCGCGGCGCGGCTACTGGGTGGTGCTCTACGCGCTGACGGCAATGGTGATCGCAGGGCTGCCGTTCGTGGCGGCCGCGGCCGGCGTCTGGGTTGGTGTGTTCCTGTTGTTCGCGGGTGTGGATTTCCTGCTTGCGCCGCTGGTCGGCGGCCTCGTGTACTTCTTCGTCGGGCTGGCGTTGACCTGGCTGTCCGTGCGGTTGGCGCAGCTCGCGGTCCGGCCCGGTACCCACCCGGTGCGCTCCGTCTCGGGTTGGGGCCTGTGGACCGTGGTCCGCCTGCTTGACGACGCCCGCTACCGCTACTTCCCCCTCTACGCCAGCCTGCTCACCCCACTGTGGTTCCGTTCCCTGGGCGCCACCATTGGCAAGGGCGCGGAGATCTCCACAGCCGTTATGGTGCCCAAGCTTAGCGACGTCCGCGACTCCTCCTTCCTCGCCGACGACACCCTGCTCGGCGCCTACGAACTTTCCGGCGGCTGGGTCCACTGCGCCCCAGCATCAGTGGGCCGGCGGTCCTTCTTGGGCAACTCGGGCATCGTCGCGCCCGGCAGGAAGCTGGCGAAGAAGTCACTGGTGGCGGTGTTGTCCTCGGCGCCGCGGAAGTCGAAGGCGGAGTCTAACTGGTGGGGGTCGCCGCCGGAGAGGATGCGTCGAGTAGCAGTGGCTGCCGAGGGCGGCGATGCCGCAACCTTCGAGCCCACCTTCGGCATGAAGGCGCGCCGCGGGTTCGTGGAAACCCTGCGGCTTCTGGCGCCGGCGGTGCACGGCATGCTGTACGCCCTGTTCGCGCTGGGGGTGGCGAGCATGTTGGACCTGCTTGGGTCGTGGGGCCTCGGCGGTGGTGGGTCGCTGGGCGGTAGTGGGGTGCTGGGCGGTAGTGGGGTGCTGGGCGGTGCCGTGCTGGTAGTGGTGGCCCTGCTGCTCGGCGGCGTGTTGTGGATGGCGGTCGGCGCGGTGGCGCTGCTGGTCACGGTCCTGTTCAAGTGGATACTGGTGCGGCGCCATAAGGCCGGCGAGCACCCCTTATACTCCTGGTTCGTCTGGCTCAACGAGCTGCAGGACCAGTTCGTGGAGATGATTGCCGCACCGTGGTTCTTCAACTGGGCCGGCGGGTCCGGCGCCATGAACGTTGCGCTGCGGATGCTTGGGGTGAAGGTGGGCCGCGGCGCCTGGATCGAGTCCTACTGGTTCCCCGAAACCGACCTGTGCACGGTCGGCGCCGGCGCGACGGTGGGGCCCGGCACCGTGGTGCAGACCCACCTGTTCCAGGACCGCGTCATGTCGCTGGATGCCGTTACGGTGGGGGCCGGCGCCACCTTGGGGTTGAACTCCGTCATCCTGCCGGGCGCCACCATTGAGGCGGGCGCCACCATCGGGCCGGGCTCCTTGGTTATGCGCGGCGACACCATCCCCGCAAACACCCAATGGCAAGGCAACCCAGTGGAACCCGTGCGCTAGCTTTTTGGCCAGGCTTGAGTTGCTTGAGCATGGCGAGCCAGGCTGGGTTGCTGGGCTACTGGGTTGCTGGGTTGCTTGAGCTGCCCGCGGTTTTAGAACGGCGGGCCGTCCTGGCCTAAGTCTGGGCTTAGGTCCGGGCCCAGGTCCGAGACCAAATCCGGGCCCAGGTCCGGGAACAATATCGGGTCGGGCGGCACCCCAACTGGAGGTCCTCCTGCTGGCACCCTTGGTTTTCGGTGCCGCAGCTTGTATCCCGCCGATTCGGTATGGCCCGTGGTTTGGTTCACCCGCAGGGGTGATCCGTCGCAGTATTGCACCCCGACGTCCCCGGTTTCGGGGCATCGTTCCACGTGGCGGCGGCCGTCTCTGCCGTCTCTATGGTCATTATTTTGCCGGTGGTGGGTGCGGCACAGGCCGATGAGGTTGCTTAAGTCGGTATCGCCACCCTGGCAGTGCGCCACAATGTGGTGGATTTCAAGCTCACCGACGGGGCGGGTGCAGCCTTCCCAGGCGCACACCCCTTGGATGGCGAGCATGGCGATGCGCTGGTGGACGTCGGCAAGCCTGGTCCTTCCTAACGACACCGGCACGCCCGTCACCCTGTCCAACTGCAGGATGAAATCATCCGCGCCGCCCACGCCGAGACGCACCAGCTCAAGGCAGTTCAAGTCGATGCCGGAGTTGGTTTGGAACGTGGTGGTGTGGTCAGCGTCCGCAAGATCATCCATGGTCATGGACAGGATCAGCGACGCCGCTCCCTTACGGTCCTTGTTCTTGAACTTTTCCCAGTTCTGGAGGATGTTCACAAATTCATCGTGCAGCCGGTGCCACGGCATCCGCGGGTCGGTCACACCTGCGGCGTTGAGCTCCTTCTCATTAGGAAGGTTCCTGTTCGCCGGCAACCCGGCCTGCAACTGCGCCTTGAATAGTGCGGCGAAGCCGGCAGTGGTGTCGATGGCAATCGTGTGGACTCCGGTCGAACGGTTCTCACTGAACCGCACACCGCGCTGGTCCCACGCCGCATTCGGGTCTGCTGTCTTGTGCTTGCGGTTCGCCCGGCTCACCAAATTGTCCACGTACTTGCGCAGGTCCTCCGGCGGGCGGATCGCCGCCTCAGCCATGGCCTTCTCCAGAATGCCGGCGCGCTCGCATTGGGCGGCCTCGATGAGGTTCTTCAGCGCGCGGTCAATGATCTTCGCCTTCTCATCGCTGACCTGGCGGGCACTGGAGCGCGCCCGGGCCTTCTTGCCAGCATCCCCCTCGGCATCACCCCCGGGATCCCCCTCGGAAGCACCCTCCGAATCGTCATCCCCTGTGCCTGCCGAGAAGTCGAAACCCTCGGGCTCCTCCCCAGCATCATCCCCAGGCGGGGGCTCCGGCGGCGCAAATAGATCCTTGCCGCGGCGCAGGCGCGAAAACGCCTCCGCGCCCGACAACCCCAATACCTGCTTCAGGTACTCCGAGGCATACGGGGAACCAACCATGCGGCCAGCTCCGTCACGCTCGCATATATAGGCGAAAAGGGCGTCCAGGAACGCCTTGCCTTCAAACGCTTTCTCAACGCGCTCCAGGGCCGCGTGAACCTCATCAAAGTGGACAAGGTCAGGGTCCTCAAGATACGCTACAAGACCATGTAGACCAGCTTCAACTGAATCAGCATAAGTCTGCAGTAGGTGCGTCATGAGAACCCCCTTTCATCTTCATCAGAATACTACCAATCATAAACCACACCCACCCTCCGGTCAACCCTTTTCCAAAACTTTTTGCTACCAAAAATCACCCAAAAACAGCCCCGAAAACAACGGCAAAACAACCCCAAACACACCCCCAAAAACCCCCAAAAACAACCCCCAAAACAGCAAAACAAAACCGCCCTCCCCCAGCACAGAGGCTGGAGGGGAGGGCGGTTGGGGGCTACACGTGGACGTCGTGAAGCAAAAGGCCCCTAGTCACCAATCTGGTCGCGGCCGCGCTTCACAATCAGCGGGTCCGGCTGGCCAACGAGCTCATGGTCCTTGTTGGTGTACTCAAACTTGGACAGGATGTAGCGCATCGCGTTGATGCGGGCGCGCTTCTTGTCGTTGGACTTGATGGTGATCCACGGCGACTCATCCGTATCCGTGTAGCGGAAGGTCTCCTCCTTGGCGCGCGTGTAATCGTCCCAACGATCCAGCGACGCCAAGTCCATCGGCGACAGCTTCCACTGACGCACCGGGTCCACCTGGCGGATAGCAAAGCGGGTGCGCTGCTCACGCTGCGTCACGGAGAACCAGAACTTGGTCAGGGAAATGCCGGAACCGAGGATCATGTTCTCCAGCATCGGCACCTCACGCAGGAACTCCGCGTGCTGCGA
Organism: Corynebacterium riegelii; assembly: GCF_001263755.1. Classification (NCBI taxonomy): domain Bacteria; kingdom Bacillati; phylum Actinomycetota; class Actinomycetes; order Mycobacteriales; family Corynebacteriaceae; genus Corynebacterium; species Corynebacterium riegelii. The sequence continues at coordinate 2,461,068 of NZ_CP012342.1, read as the reverse complement.
CTCAGTACAGAAGCCCATGACGCGCTCCACGCCGGAACGGTTGTACCAAGAACGGTCAAAGAACACGATCTCACCTGCCGCAGGGAAGTGCTCAATGTAGCGCTGGAAGTACCAAGAGGTGCTTTCGCGTGGCGACGGCTTCTCCAACGCCACCGTCCTCGCCCCACGCGGATTCAGGTGCTCGTTAAAACGCTTGATCGTGCCACCCTTACCGGCGGCGTCACGGCCCTCGAAAATGATGATGTGGCGCTGACCCGTGTCCTTGGTCCAGTTCTGCCACTTCAGCAGCTCAATCTGGAGGGCACGCTTCAGGTCCTCGTACTCATCACGGCTCATACGCTCGTCATACGGGTACTGTTCGCGCCACGTGTCAATCGGGGTTCCGTCCGGCTTCAGCAGCACCGGATCATCTTCATCCGAGTCGTCTACGACCCATCCTTCGGTCGCAGCAAGGTCGATCATCGGCAGTTCGTCGTCTTTGTGGTCAGCCATACCTACTATTCTATTCCCCTTTGACACATACCGCTTGAACACGAAAAACGGGCCTCACCGCGAGTGCGGTAAAGCCCGTTAAAGCTCGGTTTTGCTTAGAGCTTAGAGCAGCTCGAGCAGGCCCTTGACGTTGCCAGCGAGCTTGCCCAGGGAAGCCAGCATGTCCAGCAGGGTGCCGGTGATGGTCGTGGTCTTACCCTCGCCAGAGAGGGATGCCCAGTTCTCGATTGCGGCCTTGTAGTTCTGCATGTTCGTTACCTTTTCTTAGATTCTGAAGGGTTGCTTCTTCGTTTTACTTCTTAACCTGGAAAGCGTTCTTGGTGTTCTCAGCGGTCTTCGCGTTGAAGTTCCCAAAGAGCTCGAAGAACTTCGGGGTCTCCTTGAAGAGGCCGGTGAAGTTAGAAGCGAACTTAGAGAAGTCGCCGAGAGCCTTGGTGATGGCCTTGAGATCGAAAGGCATGTTATTCCCCTTTTTCGAGTAGGTAGGTGCCAGTGTTTGTCTGGCAAATCTTGACATGTACTGACACCCAGTGGGCGTCACACGAAGTATCTTGCCACAAGGTTCGCGACCGTCAAGAGGTTTCGTTGAAAAAATCTGAACGGCATACAGCTCACTGCCAGACAGGCCAGTTTTACCCTCTATTAACCGCACCGAAAAAATGTCACCTGCCTGCACAAACAGGGGCCTTTAAGTGAACTCTAACTTAAGAATTTTAGTAAGCGCGTAACTATTTTCAGATGTCTATCGATGTATAGAAACCCGAATAATTTTCAGCACCTGAATGGTTTACACCAATTAGGGGGTAGCCGGGCCACCACCGCATCGCCGTTACACGACCGTTACGTGACCGTTACGTGACTGCGAAACGCTCGCATCGCCCACCCCGGGCGCACACAAAGGGCACGCCGATCTTCCCCCTCCACAGAGTTTGTAGCTACCTACTTGCAGCTACCAACCTGTTTTCGCGTTGGTAGCCGGGTCTAACCAGCTACAAACAGCGCAACAGGCGCGCCACACGCGTGCTGGGCGTGCCGCAGGCGGCCGGCGCCACACACGCCACGCAGGGCGCGCCGCCCGCACCCTAGGCGCCGCAGGCGGCCGGCGCCACACACCTGTTGGGCGTCGCTGGAGGGGGGCGTTGGGGGCGTCGGCAAGCAACCGAGCCCCTCGCAAAGCAAAAAGCCCGCACAAGGCGGGCTTCAAGCGTCAAACAGGCGGGCGTTTACATCATGCCCATGGACTCCGGGTCCATGCCTGCAGCAGCACCGGCCGGCTCCGGCTTGTCAGCCACAACCGCCTCGGTGGTCAGGAACAGTGCGGCGATGGACGCAGCGTTCTGCAGCGCAGAGCGGGTCACCTTCGCCGGGTCGGCGATGCCGTTGGCCAGCATGTTGACGTACTCGCCAGTCGCAGCGTTCAGGCCCTCGCCCTCCGGCAGGTTTGCAACCTTGTCTGCAACAACGCCCGGCTCCAGGCCAGCGTTGAGAGCGATCTGCTTCAGCGGCGCGGACAGCGCCTCTCGGACGATCTTCACGCCGGTCGCCTCGTCGCCCTCCAAGCCCAGGTCGCCCTCAAGCTCCTTGGAAGCCTGCAGCAGGGCCACGCCACCGCCGGCAACAATGCCTTCCTCAACGGCGGCCTTGGCGTTGCGCACAGCGTCCTCAATGCGCAGCTTCTGCTCCTTGAGCTCAACCTCGGTAGCAGCGCCAACCTTGATCACCGCAACACCACCGGCCAGCTTGGCCAGGCGCTCCTGCAGCTTCTCACGGTCATAATCAGAGTCGGAGTTCTCGATCTCGGCGCGGATCTGCTTCACGCGGCCCTCGATCTGGTCCTGGTCGCCAGCGCCCTGAACGATGGTGGTCTCGTCCTTGGTCACAACAACCTTGCGTGCCTGGCCGAGCAGCTCAACGCCAGCGGTCTCCAGAGATAGGCCGACCTCCTCGGAGATAACCTGGCCGCCGGTCAGGATCGCCAGATCCTGCAGCATTGCCTTACGACGGTCACCGAAGCCCGGAGCCTTCACCGCAACGGACTTGAAGGTGCCGCGGATCTTGTTCACAACCAGGGTGGACAGGGCCTCGCCCTCAACGTCCTCCGCAATGATCAGCAACGGCTTGCCGGACTGCATGACCTGCTCCAGCACCGGCACGAGCTCCTTCACGTTGGAGATCTTGCTGGACACCAGCAGGATGTACGGGTCCTCCAGCACGGCCTCGCCACGCTCCATGTCGGTGGCGAAGTATGCGGAGATGTAGCCCTTGTCAAAGCGCATACCCTCAGTAACTTCGAGGTCAACGCCGAACGTGTTGGACTCCTCAACGGTAATGACGGACTCCTTGTTCACGGAGCCGTTGCCAACGGCGTACATTGCCTCGGCAATCTTCTTACCAATCTCCGGGTCAGAAGCAGAAATACCAGCGGTGGAGGCGATCTCCTCCTGGGTCTCTACTTCCTTTGCGGAAGCGAGCAGGGATGCGCAAACCTTCTCGGACGCAGCCTGGATGCCGCGCTTGATGCCCATCGGGTTGGAGCCAGCAGCAACGTTGCGCAGCCCCTCGCGAACCAGCGCCTGTGCCAGCACGGTTGCGGTGGTGGTGCCGTCACCAGCCACGTCATCGGTCTTCTTGGCTACTTCCTTGACCAGCTCAGCGCCGATCTTCTCGTACGGATCCTCGAGGTCGATCTCGCGTGCGATGGTCACACCGTCATTAGTAATGGTCGGCGCGCCCCAGGACTTCTCCAGGACCACGTTGCGACCCTTCGGGCCAAGGGTGACCTTGACGGCGTCAGCCAGGGTGTTCAGGCCGTTTTCGAGGCTGCGGCGTGCTTCCTCGTCGAATGCAATCATCTTTGCCATGTGGGTTTGATGCCTCAGTTCATCATTCGTCGTTTCAAGCAGGCGCCCGCGACGGCATGGCTGTCTTTCCAGCCCATCTGCTCAAACTTTTTGTTAGCACTTTGTTAGCACTTGCCATGCGCGAGTGCTAGATCCCATTTTTAGCACTCTGCCACCCCGAGTGCAAGGTAGCCGGATCACGGCGACAACCGCGGATACGGAACGATCTCCCCACTTTTCCTATGCCTATATAAAGCAGTCTCGGGGCTTTGGTTGCTTCTCGACGTCTCCTTGCGCCCACCTTGCTGCACAAAGACAACGTAACGCCAGTCAAAATCCCCAAACCCAAAGTCCTCACCATGGAAAGACTCCGCCAGCCCCGCCAAATAGCTGGTCACAGCCCTTGCCCCCTTGAGCTGCTGGACCACATCCTTATGGATGAATTTTCGCGATTTCAGTTCGACGACGGTGATGCGTCGATAGTAAAAGTCCAGCAGAACGTAGTCGGCGCGAGCCCCATAGCGGACTGCGCCTGAAGCCTCCTGCCTGACAAGGCCCTGGTTATCCAACGCGTCTGCTTTGAAGGCAATAACGCCGCCGGGCACGTTGCCCAGCGTCACCTCATAGCCCTCCTCTTCCAGGGTGAGGTGCCCGTTGGAATCTGGCACAGCCACAATCTTGGGCTCAAGTATCTGAAGCACCAACCCCCCCAATTCCCCGCATAACTACTCAGCCCATCCAACCATGTCTACGAGACGATTCTGATCATCAATCACGTCATCAAACGAGGTTGCCTCGATACCCTCATCGCTAACGGGAACATCGTGGACGCCGGTAGCGGAGGTGCTGTACACCTTCACCTTCTGCGGATCCAGCGCCATGGAGCGGGTAATCCCCTGTTCACGCAGGACTTCCTCCACATCTTCCGGCGCCGGCACCGCCACAGAGGACAACGACACAAGCGCGCTAAGTTCCCGGACAATGTAATCCGAATGGGTAGTAATCAACACCTTGACGCCCTGGTTATGCACAAGCGCGAGTAGGCGCGCAAGCTTTCGCTGGTTGGCGGGGTGCAGGTTCAGCTCCGGCTCATCGATGATGAGGAAATCCCCCGGTTTAGCCCGGTACAGAATGTAGAAATTGAGATCCACCAACGACCGGATGGCGCTTGAGCTTGCAATCAACGGCAACGACACCTGGCCGGTATCAAAGGTCAGCTGCTGCCCTGTCGCCTTGTATCTACCGCCTGCCATACCTTCGATCAATGTTTGGATCGCTGGGTTCGCCTTCACAATCGGGCTGGGTTCCCGCCGCATCCCGGCTATCCGACGAATGAAATCAATATTTGCATCGACCGCAACCGGGTGTGCGAAGTCTCGGCTACGAACCATCGCTTCCCGCTCCACTGGGTTCTCAGATTGTACAAAAGCGTCCAGAAGGTTGGCCGCGGTGGAATCCAGCTCCCGCTGGAAGATCACCGCGCCTGTCCGTTCCGCACTGGAAATGAACACGCCCGGAACAGCAGCCCGCAACATCGCCTCGGTAACGGCGACACGCACCCAAAACTGGACCCGCTCCGGCGCGACGTCAGCGTACCCGTCAAGTGCCTCAAAGATTAAGGACTGTGTATCAGCATCAAAACGGACATCAAGAAACGCATCAGACCTACCAACTCGAGCGGCGCGCGTATATCCCTGCAGCACGCTGTAGTCCAGATTGAACACCTGAGCGTGAATCTCTGCCTGGGAAAACAGCGCCGAGTCAGCCGCGAAGAGTGAACCAATTCTGCCCGAAACGCCCGTAGAAATACGAGACATCAATTCCTGCAGAGCCGGTTCTAACGACGCCAGTTCCAGTCGAGCCACACCTTCAGAGTCAAGCTGCTGACTGATCTGCTCAGCGTTTTCAACATCAATGCGATCTTGGCCCGGAAACTGCGCCACACGGCGCCGATGGCACGCCCTGTTTAGAACCCCGAAGATGGAGTGAGCGAGGTAAGTCTTGCCCGTGTTGTTCCCGCCGGTGATGACCGTCATTCCGGCGAGACGAATCTCGGCCGACGACACCGGGCCGATCGATTCGAGGCGAAACAATAGGTCTGCCACTTCAACTCCAAACGCGCGTTACACGCGAACCCCACCGCTCGCGCTCTTGTTTTCCTTAAGCCCCTATTAAACCCGAACCCTTAGAAAAGAGGTCGGAAATGGGGCAAGCGCTGACAAATCGTGCAGCGGGCCCTTAGTGATCTGACCGCGACCTGGGGAAACGTAAACCGCGTCGTCAGATTTGTCAGGATCCACGGTTGCCCTCTGACAAATCGTGCAGCGGCCCCTCGCCGGTTCGGCAAACACCCAGGTGGCCGATTTTGCGTCGTCAACTTTGTCAGGCAGGCGGCCGGGCGGCGGCCGGGCGGCACCCAAACCCCCACCACCCAAAACCGTTGACGACAACAATATAGGCAACCGATAGGTAAAACAGATTTCAAACAGGTACTTTCGTAACCATGTCAAAAACGCCTATTCCAGCCCCGAACCGCGAGCGAATTTTCGCCGACCTTTCCGCTTTAGTCTCCTTCAACTCCCCGCACTCCACCCCCGAGCTGGCTGACCAGCATGAGGCGGCGTGTGCCTGGACTGTCCAGGCTCTTGAGCAGCTGGGCTTGGAGGTCACCCGCCACCCGACGGTGGATGACGCGGACACGGTCATTGGTTATAAGGCACCGGTGGGCGACGCACCGACGGTGCTGCTGTATTCCCACTATGACGTGGTTCCGGCCAACAACCCGGAAGCGTGGACCAGCGATCCCTTCACGCTGACTGAGCGCAACGGCCGTTGGTATGGCCGCGGCGCGGCCGATTGCAAGGGCAACCTGGCCATGCACCTTGAGGCTCTGCGCATGCTGGAGGCCGCCGGCGGCACGGACCTCGGCCTCAAGGTTGTCGTCGAGGGCTCGGAGGAGCTCGGCGGCTTGGACGGCCTGGTCAAGTTGATTGAGCAGGAGCCTTCGCTTTTCGACGCTGACGTGATCCTCATCGCCGATTCCGGCAATGTGGCCGTTGGGGTGCCGACGGTGACGACGTCGCTACGCGGCGGCGCCCAGGTGCACGTGAGTGTGGAGACGTTAGGCGGCGCGATCCACTCCGGCTCCTTCGGTGGTGCCGCCCCGGACGCGGCTCACGCACTGGTGCGCATTGTGGACTCCCTGTTTGATGAGCATGGCCGCACGACTATCGACGGTGTGGACGCGACCGCCAAGTGGGAGGGCGACGAGTACTCGCGCGAGGACTTCCGCTCGGACGCTGGTGTGCTCGACGGCGTGCAGCTGCTCGGCAGCGCGGAAGACCAGCCGGCGGACATGGTGTGGTCGCGCCCGGCGCTAACCATGATCGGTTTTACCTCTACCCCGGTTGCGGAGGCAGTCAACGCGGTCAACCCGCGCGCAGAGGCACAGCTGAACCTGCGTGTCCCGGCCGGCATGGACGCGGCTGAAGTGTCGGAAAAGCTGAAGCAGCACATCATCAACCACACCCCGTGGGGCGCAAAGGTTGAGGTGACGGTCTCGGGCGTGAGCAAGCCGTTCGCTGCCGACCCGGAAGGCGAGGCGCTCGCACTGCTCGGCCAGTGTCTGAAGGACGCCTACGGCAGCGAAAACCTCGCCGTTGTTGGTGCTGGTGGCTCGATCCCGCTGACCATCACACTGCAGGAAACCTTCCCCAACGCCGAGGTCATTGTGTACGGCGTGGAGGAGCCGCTGTGCGGCATCCACGGCGTGGACGAATCGGTAGACCCCACAGAAATTGAACACATTGCCATTGCAGAGGCCACGTTCCTCACCCGTTACGGCCGCCCAGAAAGCAGCCCAGAAGGCAACTAACACTAGTAAGTAGGTTTACGCCGCGTGCTCATACTGCTCATCGCCCTATTCGCCGCCACAGCGGCCGCACCACTTCTGCTGCGGGCGCTGGGCAGGTGGGCATTCGCACTGATCGCACTCGTCCCCGCCGCGGGATTTGTGTGGATAGTGTCCCTTTTCCACGGCGGCGTGTTCGCCTCCGGGGGAGAGCTCGTCGCCAGCTACGCATGGATGCCGTCTGTCCACATGAACCTGGAGTTTCGGCTCGACGCCCTAGCGGGCCTGTTCAGCCTGATCATCCTGGGTGTTGGCGCGCTGGTGCTGTTTTATTGTTGGGGCTACTTCGACTCCAACCCGATTCGGTTGGCGGCGTTTGCGTCGCAGCTGACCATGTTCGCCACCGTCATGTACGGCCTGGTTATCGCGGACAACTTCCTGCTCATGTACGTGTTCTGGGAGTTAACGTCGATTCTGTCGTATTTGTTGGTGTCGTATTACGGCGAGAAGGCGTCGTCACGCAGGGCGGCCCTGCAAGCGCTGATGGTGACCACCTTTGGTGGGCTGGCAATGCTGGTGGGCATCAACCTGCTCGGGCACCAGACCGGCATTTGGCAGCTGTCCGGCATCTCGCAGATTGCGGACATTGAAAACACCACCGGCATTTCCGCCGCAATTGTCCTGATCATGCTGGGCGCGCTGACCAAGTCCGCCCAGGCACCATGGCACTTCTGGCTGCCCGGCGCGATGGCTGCGCCTACCCCGGTGTCTGCCTACCTGCACTCCGCGGCGATGGTGAAAGCCGGCATTTACCTGGTGGCACGGTTGGCACCGGACATGTCGGCGGTGACCACGTGGCACCTTGTGGTGATTACCACCGGCTGCTTCACCATGCTGCTGGGCGGCTGGATGGCGCTGAAGCAGCGCGACCTGAAGCTGGTGCTGGCGTACGGCACGGTCTCCCAGCTGGGCTTTATCACCGCCGTGATCGGTATTGGTTCCCGCGAGGCAACCATGGCTGGCCTGGCGCTGACCTTTGCGCACTCCCTGTTTAAGGCGGCGCTGTTTATGGTGGTCGGCGCAATTGACCACGCAACTGGCACGAGGGATCTGAATAAGCTTTCCGGGTTGGGCCGCAGCCACCCGCTGCTGGCCGCAATCGCTATTGTTTCCGGCGCGTCCATGGCGGGCATTCCGCCGCTGTTCGGCTTTGTGGCCAAGGAAGCCGCGCTGGAGACCGTACTGCATGAGCAGCTGCTAGTTGGCATGCCTGGCAGGATCATGCTGGTGGTGCTGGTGGTTGGCTCGGTGCTGACCATGGCCTACACCCTCTACTTCCTGTGGGGCGCGTTTGCCACCAAGCGTGAGCACGACCGCACCCCGTCCGAGGCTGTACTGCAGATGCACGCAATCGGCCCCACCATGTGGCTTTCGCCGCTGGTGCTCACCATGTTCACCATCTTCTTCGGCATGGTGCCGCGCAGGCTTTCCCGGCTTATCAACGAGTACCTGGACGTTCGCTTCCCCGACGTCGACTCTGAGCAGCTTGCGCTGTGGCACGGCATTAACGTGCCACTGATCCTGACCGCGGTGATCATCGCAGCTGGTTCCGTCTTGTTCTGGCAGCGCGACCTACTGAAAAAGGCGCAATCGGAGCGCCCCGCGCTTGGCAACGCCGACGCGCTCTGGGACAACATCCTGGCCACGCTTCGCCGCTGGTCGCTGCGCCTGACGGCCTCCACGCAGCGCGGTTCCTTGACCATCAACCTGGCGGTAATCTTCGCCGTGGTGATGGCCGTGCCTCTGGCCGCACTGATCCTTGGCGCAAGCAACAGCATCCAGATGATTGTGTGGGACAACGTGTGGCAGGCCATCGTGGTGGTGCTCATGGTGGGCGCCGCAGTGTTTGCCACCGTCCAGCGCAACCGCCTGTCCGCCGTGATCATGGTCAGCCTCACCGGTTACTGCCTGGCGCTGATCTTCGCGCTGCACGGCGCACCGGATCTGGCGCTGACGCAGACCCTGGTGGAAACCATTGTCATGGTGCTGTTCATGCTGGTGCTTCGCAAGATGCCCACGGATGTGGAGCAGCGCCACGACGACAACCGCCTGCGCGCCTGGCTATCCATCGGCACGGGTGTTTCCGTTGTTGTGGTTGCCATGACGGCGATCTCGGCGCGCGTGGCGGAGCCTATCTCCGTACACATGCCGGATCTGGCCTACGAGATCGGCCACGGCCGTAACGTGGTCAATGTGCTGCTGGTGGACCTGCGTGCCGCCGATACCTTCGGTGAGATCATCGTGCTGGTGATCGCCGCAACCGGCATTGCCAGCCTGATCTTTGGCACCGGCAAGTTCGGCCGCCCGTCGCACCGCCCAACGCTGTCCACCACCCACCCGCGGTGGCTGTCCTCCGGCGTGCCAAGTGAGACTGAGCTCAACCGCCAGATCATGGTGGATGTGGTCACGCGGCTGCTGTTCCCCTCCATGATGCTGCTCTCCCTGTACTTCTTCTTCTCGGGCCACAACGCCCCCGGCGGCGGTTTCGCCGGCGGCCTCGTTGCAGCACTCGCGTTTACGCTGCGCTACCTCGCCGGCGGTTACAAGGAGATCGAAGATGCTTTGCCTATCGACGCAGCACGCATCCTCGGCACCGGCATCCTCGTCTCTGCAATCGCGTTCGCAGTGCCAATGTTCTTCGGCTACCCGCCGCTGATGAGCTCCTTTGCGGAGATCGAGTTGCCGCTGATCGGCCTGGTCGCCGTGCCGTCGGCGCTGGTGTTCGACGCCGGCGTGTACCTCATCGTGATCGGCCTGATCATGCACGTGCTGCCGTCCATGGGTGCGCACCTTGACCGTGAGGATGAGGCCCGTAAGGACCGCGCACGCGATCGCGCACGCGAGCTGCAGCAGAAAAACAAACGGCGTCGCAGAAGGCTGTCAAGACTCACCAGCACCGGAAAGGAGAGCAAGTAGATGGAAGCCAACCTGTTCCTACTCATCGGCTCCGGTGTGCTCATCGCCTGCGGCGTGTACATGATGCTGGATCGCGCGCTGACCCGCATGATCCTGGGCGTGCTGCTGCTTGGCAACGGCGCAAATCTGCTCATCCTGCAAGCCGGCGGCGAAGCCGGCTCCCCGCCAATTTTGGGGCGTACCTCCGAAACCGCCGACGGTATGGCGGACCCGCTGGCGCAGGCGATGATCCTGACCGCGATTGTGATCTCCATGGCGCTGGCCGGGTTCATGCTCTCGCTGATGTATCGCCAGTACCGCTACCGCACGGATGACGTGATTGAGCGTGATGAGGAAGACCACGCAATTGCCACCCGCCCAACCACGCCTTCGGCAGCCCCGGACCATGACTTGTCCGAGGACCCGGAGACCGGGCGCCTCTCCGCCAGCGGCGACACCTTTGGGCCACGCAACTTTGAAAGCCCCGTGAAGGAGGTGGACGGTGAGAGATAGTTTGATGGCGTTCGCGGAGGCGTCGTTAAGCATGATGCCCTATCTCACGGCCATGCCGATCCTGCTGCCAGCGGTGGCTGCGGCGCTGATTTTCGTGGTGCGGCCGATGCAGCTGCAGCGCACCATCGCGCTTGGCACCCTGTTTGCGCTGGCAGCGATTGCCGCGACCATGATCATTACTGTGGACGTCCACGGCATCCACACCGTACAAATGGGCGGCTGGGACGCACCGATTGGCATCACGCTGGTTGCGGATCGCTTAAGCACCGTGATGCTGTTCGTCTCCTCCATCGTGCTGTTTGCGGTGATGTGGTACGGCATTTCGCAGGGTCTTCGCGACGGCGACGAGGACGACCCAGTCGCCGTCTTCCTGCCGGTGTACATGCTGTTGTCCATGGGCGTGAACCTGTCATTTCTGGCGGGCGACCTGTTCAACCTGTACGTGGGCTTCGAGGTGTTCCTGGTTGCCTCGTACGTGCTGTTGACGCTGGGCGCGTCGCCAGGGCGCGTGCGTGCCGGCATTGGTTACGTGATGGTGTCCGTGGCCTCTTCGATGGTGTTTCTGTTCGCGCTGGCGCTGATTTATGCGTCGGTGGGCACGGTGAACATGGCGCAGGTGGGCATCCGGATGGAGGAAATCCCCACCGGCACCCGCGCCGCGATTTTTGCCACACTGCTGGTGGCGTTTGGCATTAAGGCGGCGGTGTTCCCGCTGGACGCGTGGCTGCCGGACTCCTACCCCACTGCGGCGTCCCTGGTAACCGCGGTGTTCGCGGGCCTTTTGACCAAGGTCGGCGTGTACGCGATTATCCGTATGCGCTCGGTGGTGTTTACAGACGGCTCGCTGGACACCCTGCTGATGTGGGTGGCGCTTTTGACCATGATCGTGGGCATCATGGGTGCGTTGGCGCAAAACGACATCAAACGTTTGCTGTCATTTACCCTGGTCAGCCACATCGGCTACATGATCTTCGGCATTGCCTTGACGTCTGTGCAGGGCCTGTCCGGCGCGATCTTCTACGCCATCCACCACATTCTGGTGCAGACGTCTTTGTTCCTGGTGGTTGGCCTGATTGAGCGCCAGGCGGGTTCCGCGCAGCTGCGCCGCCTCGGCTCTTTGATCTACACCTCGCCCTTGGTGGCTATCTTGTACTTCATCCCGGCGCTGAACCTGGGCGGCATCCCGCCGCTGTCCGGCTACCTGGGCAAAGTCATGCTCATCCAGGCAGGCGCCCAACAAGGCACCTGGCTTGCGTGGGTGCTCATCGCTGGCGCTGTGGTCACCTCCCTGCTCACCTTGTACGCCATGATCCTGGTGTGGTCCAAGGCGTTTCTGCGCGACCGCTCAGATGCCCCCGAAGGCGAAGTAGCGCTTGCGCGCCCGTCCAACCTGGCGGATCGCTACAGCACCACCACCATGGCAGAGCGCGAAGACCCGGGTCGTGTGCCCGTGGGCATGATGGCGTCAACCGCGTTGTTGGTGGCAGCTTCTTTGTCCATCACGGTGCTGGCCGGCCCGATCTCTGACGTGACAGACCGCGCCGCCCAGTCCGCACAGGACCAGTCCATTTACCGCGACGCCGTCCTCCACCCGGACCCGGACAACCCAACGCGGCGCCCCGAGAAGTTCCTGGAGCCCACGCTTGACGACGCTCCGTCGGACTCCCAAACCAACCGCCCCACCACCGGAGGTGAGCGCTAATGGCTTCCCCGCTGCAACGTTTACACAACCGGCTGCGCTGGCCGTTTGTCATCTGGCTGACGTTCATGTGGATCCTACTCATGGGCGATCTGACCTGGGGCAACCTTGTGGCCGGTCTGTTGTTGGGCCTGGCGGTGGTGTTGATGCTGCCGCTGCCGCCGGTGCCGCGCCAAAACACCACGATCCGCTGGGATCGCCTCATCGCCTTCGTGGTGAGGTGGTGGTGGGACTTGATTGTGGCGTCTATACGCGTGGCCTGGCTCGCACTGCGCCCTGAACCCACCCCGAAGGGCGCAATCGTGCAGGTCCCCATGCGCGTGTCCTCTGAACTGGTGCTGTACTTAGCCACGTGCGCGTACAACCTCCAGCCCGGCGGCACCGTCACCGACATCAACGTGGCCAAACGCCTCTGGACCGTGCATCTTCTGGACGCCAGCACGCCGCAGGCCCTCGAACGCGAAATCCAAAACGTAGCCACCCTGGAACGGCAGATGATCGACATCTTCGAAAACCCACCACGCAGCCTCAAACGCTCCAGCGCTGGGGTACGCGAGGCACGCGCAGCACGCGCAGCACGAAAGGCGGAGCGCTGACATGGACCCCACGCTGTACAACATCTTCCTAGCGATTGCGGCCGTGCTGCTAGCCACGGGATTCTTCATCGTGTTCTGGCGCATCGTCGTCGGACCGAACTCCATGGACCGCATGCTGGCCAACGACGGCATCACCGCGTCCCTGCAATGCGTGCTGGCGCTTTACATCTGCTGGACGCTAGACACCACCGTGGTCAACGTCATGATCGTGATCGCGCTACTCGGGTTCATCGCATCCCTGTCCGTGGCGCGTTTCCGCAAGAGGGACGGTGCGCACTAATGATCAACTGGTCTTTGATTGCAGACATCGTCTCTTTGGTGTTCATCCTGCCCGGCGCGTTCATGGTGTTCTCCGCCGCAGTCGGTGTGGTGCGCTTCCGCTCCACACTTGCGCGCGTGCACGCCATTACGAAACCGCAGACCACCGGCCTGCTGCTCATGATGGTGGGCACAATCATCCGCCTGGTCGGTTCGGAGGACTTCGGGATCCACGAGCGTGGCGACGTCGGCATGATGATCCTGCTTGTCCTCTTCGCCCTCATGACCAACCCGGTTACCGGCCAGCGCCTCGGCCGCATCTCCAGGCTCGAGGGCCTCTACGGCACCGAGAAGGACCTGACGGTGAACAACGCGCCGGCGGCCTACCACCCAGGACGCGTGGAGACGCACACGCCGAAGAAGGCGGACAAGCCTCAGGGTTAGCGCGGGCTGGGGTGGCTCGGGAGGGTTAGCTCCAGAGGATGAGCTCTTCGCACGTGGCGTCTACAACCTGACGCCAATCGCCCGTGGCCTGGTAAAGCTTGCGCTGACGCTCGTAGCCCGCCCCGCGGTCAATGATCTCGTGGACCAGCTCAAGCTCCTCGACGCACCCAAGCTCCTTGGCAATCGGCGTGAGCTCCTCCACCAGCGCCGCCAAGTCATCTTTCACCCACGCTTCATCGGTGGCGCGGCTGGTAATGATCTCCGCGTCCAACCCATACCTGGCACCGCGCCATTTGTTCTCGGCCACATGCCACGGCTGCAACGTTGGCAAGGCCTCGCCAGCCTCCAGCATCCGGTCGTAGTGCACCACCAGGCAGTGCGTCAGCGCCACAACGCCAGCGAGTTCGCGCAAGTTACTCGTGGCGTCCGAAATACGGACCTCGATGGTGCCCCACTTTGCGGCAGGTCGGACGTCGAAATGCATCGAGCCCGTGTGACTAATCACGCCGGAAATCTTCTGATCCTGCATGAACCCAACCCAGTCCGCCCACGTGTGGAACTGGTACGGCATGCCAGCGGTGGGCAGCTGCTGGTACAACATGGTGCGGTTCGAGGCGTAGCCCGTATCCAACCCCTCCCACGCCGGACTGGATGCGCTGATGGACAGCAGGTGCGGGTACTTCGTCATCACCGCGTTGATGATCGGCCACACCTTGTCCTCATGGCTAATGCCCACGTGGCAGTGCACGCCCCACAGCAGCATCTGCTTGCCCCAATACTGGGTGCGATTAATGATCTCCGCGTAGGTTTCCTTCGCGCTGAGCTGCTGCTCACGGAAGTCTGTAAACGGATGGCCGCCGCCGGCCCACAGCTTCAGGCCTTGACGTTCGGCTTCGTCCCGCACCACTTTCAAGTCTTTGCGCAGTGCTTGTATTGCCTCACCCGTATTCGCACACACCGGGGTGACCAGCTCAACGGTGTTCTGCAGAAACTCACGCTCCAGGTGCGTCTCCGGGTGCGCCGCGTGCACCGCGTCAATCACATCGGCAGCCCTTGGCACCAGGTCGCGGGTCTGCGGGTCAATGACGCAGATCTCCCACTCCACGCCGAGAGTGTTGGCCTCCGAGCGGGCAAAATCGCGGTAAGGATCCATGTGCAGCAAGTCTATGCGGTAGGTGCCGAAATCCCGCCATTACATTCGGCGCTTGGTGGCTGTGGCTTGGTGGCTGTGGCTTGGTGGCTGTGGCTTGGTGTTGATAGTGCTTCCGGCCATCGTCAGACTTTTTGTGAATAGGTGCTCGGTCAGAGCGTCGAGTTTTAGAATCTTGATGCCCTGACCGAGCATCTAGTCACTAAAACGGTTTCGGTTTACGGGCTTCGGTGATGTAGGTGGACTCATCCCGGCCGGCGCCGACATTCTCCGGCCGCTGCCGCTGCAGCAATCTCCGGATTACTGCATTCCGGCCCCTAAACGCCCAGGTGGCGGCACGTACTCCCGGAATTGTTGCATCCCCGCGGTGGGCGTGTCTGACAAATCGTGCAGCGGGCCCTGCTCTCGATCTGCAAACACCCAGGTGGCCGATTTTGCGTCGTCAATTTTGTCAGCGTGGCAGCCAGGTGGCAGCCAGGTGGCGGCCAGGCCGGCCCTTGATGGCGCCCCAAATCCTGAATTTGTTTCCCAAAATCGGGGAAATAATTCAGTAATCCCAGGTGGCCAAGAGCACCAACCCAAACTAATTCAGAGCGGTGCCCCCGGCCCGCTCGCCACCCCTTCGGCAAGAAGCAGCCTAAAGAGAAAACGCCCCGACCCCGCAAGGGGCCGAGGCAAATACGCAGAAGCGTTAGCGTTTATTGATTCTCTGCGAGCACCACAACGATTGCGTCGCGAGCATTCGTGTTCGGCGGCAACTGTACATTATCGGTCTTTGCTACGGCGACGCCGCCAAGCCGGCGGGCAATCTCCTCAGCAACCTGGCGTGCGCCCTCGGTGCTCTCCGGGTAGAAGACCTGTACACCTTCGAAGGTGCCGTATTGGCCTTCCGGCATGTTTGCGTTCTTCGTCGGATCGTTGAGTTCGGCCGTGTTCGCCACCTGGAAGTTGCCGTCCAGTTTGGCCATCGTATCGGCTGCCCAACCGTTGACGTTGGAGTTGTTGTACACGAAGACCTGGGCGTTCTGGGCTGTGATGGCGGGGCCGCCATCGTTGGGAGCCGGTGCCGGTGCCGGAGCGTTCGGGTCCTCCGAGTTCGCCGGGTCAGCCGGTGCATTCGGGTCTGCTGGAGCGTTCGGGTCGGCAGGGTTTGCCGGGTCGTTTGGCTGGCCCTCAGCGTGCGGATCGGCAGGGTTCGCGTTCGTCGGGACGGTCTCCGGGGTCGGCGGCAGTGCCGAGTTGGTGCCGTCCTGCGGAGCGGTTGCCGAGGTCTCGGTGGAAGCGGCGCCTGTGCCGGTATCGCCGCTCTTCTGCGTAAGCGCGTAAATACCCCAGAGCAGCAACAACGCGGCAACAGCGATCAAGATCATGGCTAGGCCGCGCTTCGGGATACCCGCGCCACCAGCACCCGCACCGGCACCCGCACCGGCACCAGCGGCAGCGCGACGGCGGCTACCAGCTGCGCGACGAGCACCAGCCGCACGACCAGCACCAACGGCGCCCGCGCCAGCTGCTGCACCGGCGGCGCCGGCGGCGAGGTTGTCGTCATCCTCGATGTAATCGTCGTCGTAGGCGTCGATGTAATCGTCGTCGTAGGCGTCGATGTAATCGTCGTCGTAATCCTCGCGGCGGTGTGCACCGGCATACTCCTCGACACCAGCCGAAGCAGCAGTGCCCGCTACCTGGTCCGGATCGTCGCCGGGGTAGTCGGTGTACTCCGTGTCGGCAACGTACTCCGTGTCGGCAACATTGTCACCAAAATCGGCACCAAAGTCATCAACAAAGTCGTCAACAAATTCGTCGCGGTTGTCGTCGCTAGGGCGGTTTCCCGGGTTGTTCGTAGTCACGCGCGCCACACTACCCTCGAGTGGAGGTTGAGGGTTTAAGGCGCGCCGTCGCGAAGCCTCTGCAATCTGCGCACCAACTGGGGCCGGGCGGCGAGCGCATCGGGTGAGTCCAGCAAACCGTTGAGACGCTGGAAGTATCGCACCGGGCTGATGCCAAGTTCGCGGCGGATGGCTTCCTCTTTTGCGCCGAGTGAGCGTGGGGCGCGCGCTTCGAAGTCCAGCAGGGCAAGGTCATCGTCGGCGAGCATGCCTAATATATACCGCATGACTATTCGACCAATCGTGATCTACGGCGACCCCGTCCTGCACACCCCCACGAAGGAAGTGACGCAGCCGGTGGAGGAGCTGCAGGAGCTCATTGCTGACATGCACGAGACTATGGACGCCGCGAATGGCGTCGGCCTGGCCGCCAACCAGATCGGTGTGCCGCTGCGTTTGTTTGTGTACCACTGCCCGGATGGGGATGTGATGCGTCGCGGCACGGTGATCAACCCGGTGCTGGAGACCAGCGAGATCCCGAAGACCATGCCGAGCGATACCGGCGAGGACGACGAAGGCTGCCTCTCCGTGCCTGGCGAGGGCTGGCCAACCGGCCGCGCCGACTGGGCCAAGGTCACCGGCCTGGATGAGAACGGCAATGAGGTAGAGGTGGAGGGCACCGGCTTTTTCGCCCGCTGCCTGCAGCACGAGGTTGGCCACCTGGACGGCTACGTGTACACGGACGTGCTGACTGGCCGTTACAAGAAGGAAGCGAAGCGCGCGATTCGTGATAACGGCTGGACCGAGGCCGGCAACACCTGGCTGCCGGGCACCGATGAGGACCCGTTTGGCCACTAGCGCTTCTTAGTTGTGGCCTTCAGGGGTTATGCTTAGGCGTTGACTGTCCGTTTTCAATCAAAGGACCCCGCTATGCGCACCGCTTCCGCCTTGATTGCTGCCGCCGCTGCTCTTGCGCTTTCGGCACCCGCCGCGAGCGCTACCTTGACGTCCGCGCCTGCCCCCGTCGTGGTTACTGAGGGCTCGGAGGCGCCCGAGCTGACTCGCACGGAGCTGATCGAGGCCGCCATCAAGGCCAGCGAGGCGTACGCGAAGAAGCAGACCCCGAAGACCGAGGCTGCACTGCGCGAGGCACTTGAGGCGTGGCTTCAGGATGTCACGGAGCGCATGGATGAACTTGACGCCGAGCGCGATGAAGCCGGCGAGCTTCCCGAGGAGCTGGCCGATGCCGAGGCTGAGCTGCTGGAAGAGCGCGTGTTGCTGCGAAAGCTGTACAAGGAGCTCCCGCTTGACGACGCTTCAACGCACCCCCTCCCCACCATCCTCACCGAAGCAAACGTGGCGGATGAAGAGGCGGAAGTAACTACCGCGGAGGCCACGGCGGCGCTCCTCGGCGAGGGCGCTGAGGCTGAGGCCGATGAGGCCGATGAGGCTGCGGGCGCTGACGCTGCTGAGGCCGCGGCGGAAGAAGCGGCGGAGCCGGTGGCAACTGAGCGTGCAACCGCGAAGACTGCAACCGCGAAGACTGCGCGCGCGACTGCGGAGCCGACGCTGCGCCAGCGCGTGGTGACCCTGGCGGACGACGCCACTACGTCCACCACCACCAGCGAGACCACGACGGACACTACGACGACGAATACGTCGACCACCAGCACCACGACCACGGGCACGTCCACCACCTCTTCCGCAACCACGTCCGGTACGGCAACCGTGTTGGAGAACAGGACGACGGAGGCGACCACGACGCGCTCTAGCACGAGCACCAGCTCCAGCACGAGCTCGACAACCCGCACCTCCACGCCGACGAGTACCACGAGCACGACTCGCAACGACGACCTGGCTGAGACCGGCACCCCGATGCTGGGCCTGATCGCGCTGGGTGCGCTGCTGGTTGTGGGTGGCGTGTTCCTGACGCGTCGCGGCAACGAGTAGTGTCGCGCGTTTTTCGTTCGGACCCGGTGGCGGTTGGGGACCGAGTTGTGGTGCGCCAGCGTCGCGGCGACCTGGATAGTGACGTCATCGGATTCGTCCACAGCACCGACCCTTTGGTGATTCGCCGGGATGAGGAGCTGGTGGAGATCACGCACCTGCACATCATCAAGAAACTCTCCCCACGCACGGTGCGCAATTCGGACATCCGCGCGGTGGAAACCGCAACCGCCAAGGCGTTTCCGGGCCAAGAGCAGGAGCTCATCCAAGGCTGGTTGGCGCGCGCGGGTGCCGAGATCGCGGAACGCTCCAACTCCGCCACGCCTATCGGCCACGCCGCGGGATTCCAGGCGGTGCCGTTAGAGGAGATCGCTACGTTCTACCAGGAGCGCGACATGCCGGTGCAGCTGCTGATCCCGGAGCGCATTGGCAAACCCGCGCTGCGGCTAATTGAGCAGCACCCGGACAAATGGCAGCTGGGTGAAGAGATCGTGGTCATGACCCGCGAGCTCGACGACATTGCATACGACATGGACCCGCGCGTGAGCATCACCGAACAGCCGGATGAAGACTGGCTAGCGCTCTACCACTACCGCGGCCAGGAGCTTCCCGCCGAGGCAGTGCTTGACCTCGCCCAAAACATTGACGGTGAGATCGGCTTTGCCAGCCTCAAAGAAAACGGCGAAACCATCGCGGTCACGCGCGCCACGATTACTGCCTCTGAAGACGAGCGGCGTTGGCTGGGGTTTTCGGCGGTTGAGGTGGGTGCGCGGTGGCGTCGACAAGCAAAAGGCACTGTGCTGGGCCAAAGTGTGCTCGCGTGGGCCAAAAGCCGGGCTGACGCCGCATACCTGCAGGTTAGGGCGTCGAACGTGGCGGGGATCGCACTGTACACCAAACTGGGGTTTGTGGAACACCACCGCCACCGCTACGCACGGCTGGGCTAGTCTTACTGCATGCGAATTGCCACGTGGAACGTCAACTCAGTGCGAACCCGCGCTGAGCGCATCGGCGCATTCCTCACACGCGGTGACATCGACGTGTTGTGCATGCAGGAAACCAAATGCGCGGACGACAAATTCCCCTACTCAGTTTTCAACGCCTTGGGCTACGACGTCGCCCATGTTGGTTACAACCAGTGGAATGGGGTGGCGATTGCGTCCCGAGTCGGCCTGGAAAACGTACGCCACGAGTTCGAGCGCCAGCCGGCGTTTGCCAAAACCGGGGAGCCTGTACGTGAAGCCCGCGCCGTTGGCGCGGTGTGCGGCGGCGTGGATGTGTGGAGCCTGTACGTGCCCAACGGCCGCGAGATCGGGGACCCGCATTATGACTACAAGCTGGAGTTCCTCTGGCGCCTCGCCGACGTGGTGCAACCGTCCGCTCACCAGGCTTTGTGCGGCGACTTCAACATTGCGCCCAGGGATACCAACGTGTGGGACGTGTCGTTTTTTGAGGGCCGCACGCACGTGACCGAGCCGGAGCGCGCCGCGTTCCAGATGCTGCTTGAGACCGGGTTGTCGCAGGTCAAGCACGAAGAGCCGTACAGCTTCTGGGACTACAAATCCGCCCGCTTCCAGCGCAACCAAGGCATGTTGATCGACTTCCTGCTGGCCACCGCGCCGTTGGCGGACGGGTTCGAGCGCGCCTGGGTTGACGTGGAGGAACGCTCCGGCAAGGGCGCGTCCGACCACGCGCCGGTGATCGCCCAGTTTGATACGCACACGCTGGATATAGACGCGGTTCGCTGATCTTATGGACGTTTCGTGGTGGCAGGCGGCGCTGTTCGTCCTAGATTTTGCGATCAAGCTGGTCATGATCGGTATCGTGCCGGGCGGGCGCAAACCGTCCAGCGCCAACGCGTGGCTGCTGCTCATCCTGTTTGTGCCCGTGATTGGCCTGCCGTTGTTCCTGCTCATGGGCTCACGGATAGCGTCCCGGCGCCGCCACCGCATCCAGGTGGAAGCCAAAGAGGCCGTGGACAACATCCACACGGACATTCCGGATGAGCCCGGGTCTTTAAGCGGCGAGGCCTCCTCCATCGTGCGCCTCAACCGCACACTCACCGGCTACCCGGCGCTGGAAGCATCCATCCCCGCGCTGTGGACGGACTACGACATGACCATGCACCGCATGGCCGAACTCATCGACAACGCCCAACACGACGTAAACATCGAAATCTACGCCGTGGCCTGGGACGACACCACCGGCATAGTCTTCGAAGCCATCGAGCGCGCCGTCGCCCGCGGCGTCCACGTCCGCCTGCTATTCGACCACATCGGCTCCCAAAAATACCCCGGCTTCCGCAAGTTGAAGAAGCGCCTGACCGAAATCGGTGTGGACTGGCACATGATGCTCCCCCTCGCCCCACTGCGCGGCCGCTGGCGCCGCCCCGATCTTCGCAACCACAGGAAGCTTTTGCTTATCGACGCCAACGTCGCCCTCCTCGGCTCCTTCAACCTCATCGACCGCACCTATTTGCTACGCAGGCATAAGCGCGCGGGCAGGCAATGGATCGACGCATTCATCGAAGTGCGCGGACCCATCGTTGCGTCTTTGGAATCCATGTTCGCCGTGGACTGGTTCACCGAATCCGGCGAAGTCCTCGAACTGCGCTCCCCGCGCGAGATTGGTTCTGGTTCGGGTGCTGTTGGCGCTGGTGGCGCTTCGGGCGCTGGTGGCGGCGCTTCGGGCGCTTCGGGTGCTTCGTGCGCTGGCGCGAACGTCGTCCAGCTGGTGCCCTCCGGCCCCGGCTACCTGACCGAGCCGAACCTGCGCATGTTCAACACGATGATCCACCACGCGCGCGAACACCTGATCCTGTGTTCCCCCTACTTCGTGCCCGAAGACTCCATGCTGGAAGCCATCACCTCCGCCTGCTACCGAGGTGTGCGCGTGGACCTCCTCGTCGGCGCGAAGGCCGACCAGTTCATGGTCCAACACGCCCAATCTTCCTACTACGAGCAGCTTTTAAACGCCGGCGTCCACATCTGGGAATTCCCTGCCCCATATATCCTGCACTCCAAGTTCGTACTGGCAGATCCCGGTACCGAAGATGCCGTCGGCGTCATTGGCTCGTCCAACATGGACATCCGTTCGTTCTCTTTGAATTACGAATCTTCCCTGTTCATCGCCTCCGGCTCCCTCCTACCCGCGCTTCATCACTTAGCGTTGAACTACATCGCCGTCTCCCAAGAACTCCTGCCCCAGGTTTGGGAGCAGCGCCCCTGGTACCGACGCTACATCGACAACGTGATGAAACTGACCTCGGCGCTGCAGTAGGCCTGGCGCCGCTGCCTCGGCCCCGCCGCCGGCACTGCGGCTTCGGCTCTAGCGCTGCGGCTTCGGCCCCGCCGCTTCGGCCGGCCCGCCGCCGGTACTGCGCTGCCGACTGAGTCTCTGACAAATCTGACATTTCAGCACTCTTTGAAATTTCAAACGCCCAGGTCAGGGCGTTATCGCCGAAATCGCGTCGTCACATTTGTCAGTCGGCAGTGTGGGGTCCTGACAAATCTGACATTTCGGCACTCTTTGAAATTTTAAACGCCCAGGTCAGGGCGTTATCGCCAAAATCGCGTCGTCACATTTGTCAGAACCAACGGCCAATGGCCCACCCCAACGGCCAATGGCCCACCCCAACGGCCAAAACCAACCCCTAGGCGTCGCGCGCCGCGGTCAGCGCCACGCCAACGCCCCACACAGCAACCGCCCACACGGCGAACACGCCGAAGCCGTGCCAGACGGAGTCCCAGTAGGGGGTGGGCTGGTTGGTCATGAACGCGATGATGTTGCCAAACGGCATGAATTTGACCAGGTCAGCGCCAATGTTTGGGATCATGCCAACGATGGATTCCAGCACCAACAGCAGCGCCATGCCAATGACCACGGTGCCGGCGGTGTTGCGCACGATCCAGCCGATGCCCTGCACGAACAGGCTTACCAGCGCCATCCCCAGCGGCACGGCCCACATGGCGCGTTGCGTGGCGGGGTTGGTGGGCCAGTTGGCGGAGACGGGTGCGGTGAGATCCGCAAGCGTCAGCGCCGCCGCCAGCGCCACGGCGCACACCACGGCCGCCAACACAGCGCCGAGCACCGCTTTCGCTGCGGCAACTTTCCAGCGCTGTGGCGCGATGCGGAAGTTGGTGGCGGGGATGCCGAAGCGGTATTCGGTGGTCACCACCATGGATTGCTGAACGATCATGACGATGATGCTGGTCAGCGCTACCGTTGCAATGACGGTGACGGGAATGTACGGGATGGTGCCCAGGCGCGCGGTCCAGGCGAACAGCGCGCCATAGCCAGCGGCGATCAACACGGTCAGTCCGGAGGTCCACCAGAACGCGGCGGTGGTGCGCAGTTTGGTCCATTCGGCAGGCAGAAGATTAGTCACGGGAAGCCTCCAGAGCAGATGCAGATGCGGCGTATTGGGTGTGGCCTTCGGTGGATTGCATGTAGGCGTCTTCAAGCGAGGCGCGTCGCTCGCTCAGCTCGGCCAGTTGCACGCCGGCCGCGAACGCCGCCGCGCCGACCTCGTCGCTGGTCATGTTGGGCACTTCGATGGTTGGGCGCCCGTCGGCGTCGGTAGTCTCGGTGTACTCATTGAGTACCCCAAGGAGCTTTTGCTTATCGACGCCCACGCCAACCCTCACCACCGTCACCACCGCAGAGTTACCGCGGATGAATTCGGCGACGGACGTGTCGGCGACCAGCTTGCCCTTGCCGATGACGATGAGGTGGTCGGCGGTCTGCGCCATCTCTGCAAGCAGGTGCGAGGACACGAGCACGGTGCGGCCCTCGGCGGCAAAGGACTTCAGCAGGCCGCGGACCCAGCGGATGCCTTCGGGGTCCAGGCCGTTGACGGGTTCGTCGAGGATGAGAATTTCGGGATCCCCAAGCAACGCCGCCGCGATGCCGAGGCGCTGGCTCATGCCTAGCGAGAACCCACCGACGCGCTTGCCGGCAGCCTCCGAAAGGCCAACCAGCGAGAGCACTTCGTCCACGCGTGAGGCGGGCAACCCCGCCGCCTGCGCCTGCCACAACAAAGACGCACGCGCGGAACGATTCGGGTGAACACCCTTCGCGTCCAGCAATGCACCCACCGTGCGGGTGGGGTTGGTAAGGGCGGAATAGGGCGCGCCGTTGATAAGCGCAGTGCCCGCGGTTGGCTTGTCCAGGCCGAGGATCATGCGCATTGTGGTGGATTTACCTGCACCGTTCGGGCCCAAAAAGCCGGTGACGTGACCGGGTTGGACGCTGAAGGTCAGATCATCCACGGCGGTGACTGCGCCGTAGCGCTTTGTCAGGCCTTGTACTTCAATCATGCGGATTAGTATGCCCGACGCGTGCCAGAACCGTTGGCAGAGAGGCAGCGAAACCGGGGTGTAATGGCAGGGGCATTACACCCCGGGATGGAGCGGAAGCACCGGAAGCGGCTAACTCCTCCAGCGGGACCCAGCGCAGCTCCACGCTCTCCTCGTTCGCGGCAAACGGCAACCGAGACTCCGCCGACGCGATTACGGTGGTGTAGCTCCACCCCGGCACCTCGAAAGTGACCACGCTGTCCACCACCGTCACCAGGGAAGGGTCGATGCCGCACTCCTCTACCGTCTCGCGAAGAGCGGCTTCGGCGGCAGTTTCGTGGGAGTCGCGTGCGCCGCCGGGGATGCCCCAGGTGTCGCCGTCGGCGGTCCAGGGGGCGCGGTGTTGGAGGAGCACGTGGGCGTCGGCAAGCAAGAAGAGCCCTGCGGCGCCATGAAGGCCCCAGTATTTGTGGTTGTGGTGGTGGACCCAGCCGTTTCCGTCGCCAAGCATGAGCCCCACTGTATATTCTTGGGGAATGTTCGACGACGCCTGGCTTGATAGCGCCGAGACCGCAACGCGGCGGCGCTTTCAACTTGTGCGCATTCCGGCGGGGCTGGCGTCTACGCCGGGGCGGCTGGTGGCGATGATGCTGGTGCTTACGTTGGCGCTGCTTGCGGCCGGTTTTTCCATGAGCCAGTCCATTGCGGCAAGGCAGCGGGCGCTGGACACGCTGATTACGTCCACGGAGCCGATGGCGCATTCGGCGCACCTGTTGTACAACAGCCTGAGTCAGGCGGACACGATTTCCACCAACGCGTTTGTGCAGCCGGGGCTTCTGACGAAGGAGCAGATGGAGGCGTACGCGGCCAGTATTGACCGCGCGGCCGCCACGGCTGCCGATATTCATGAGGGCGCGGTGACCACGGTCGGCGGCGGCGCGGCGGCGGAGGCCACGCGCGAAATCATTACCAAGCAGGTGACGGATATCCAGCGTGACCTGCCCGTTTACACGGGGTTGATGGAGCGCGCGAAGGTGAATCAGCGCATTGGTAACCCGGTGGGTGTGGCGTATATGACGCAGGCCAGTTCCGTGATGCGCGACGGGATGTTGCTGAAGGCGGATCAGCTCTCGCGGCTCACCCAGGAGGAGGTGGCGCGTGAGATGCGTCGCCTGTCCGCGCCGCAGTGGGTGCCGCTCAGTGGCCTGTTTGCGGCGCTTGGGTTTTTGCTGGCGGCGCAGTGGGCGCTGTGGCGTGTGTTCCGCCGCCGCCTGAACAAGGGGTTTGTGGCGGCCACGGCGGCGATTGTGATTGCGGTTGGCTGGGTCAGCGCGTCCAACTACCAGGCGTGGGAGTCCGGGGCGGTGGGATTCCAGCGCGCGGCGGACCCGTGGCAGCAGTTGGCGCGGGCGCGTATTGAGGCCCAGGAGACCCGCACGGATGAGACGTTGGCGTTGTTGTCGCGGCGTTCGGTAACTAGGGCGTCCCAAAGCTTCGCGCTGACGGGCGCGCATATTCGCAGCGCGTTGGATGCGGCGGAGTCGCTGGGTGCGGAGGTGGATCCGGCGCGCGGCTACCTGTCCGCATGGTCGCAGGAGCACGCTGAGCTGGAGCGTTTGCTTGCCGACGGCCGATTCACCACCGCCATCGACCTAGTCAACGGCAGCACCGCCTACGCGGATTTAGATGCGCAGCTGCAGAAGCTGATTGACTTCTCGCGGGAGAACACGCGCGAGTTCATCAACGCCTCTTTGGATGCCACGCGCCTGGTGTCTACCGCGGTGGCGGGGTTGACGTTGTTTGCGGTGGCGTGCATTTGGGCGGGTATTCGCCCCCGGCTTGGGGAGTATTACCGATGAAGCGCCGTCTTGTGATTTCGGCTTGTGCAACGGCTTGTGCAACGGTTGCGCTCGTTGCAACCGCGTGCACAAGCCCCCCGCCGCCGCCTGCGGGCGACCCGCCGCTGTCCACGCGTGAGCCGCTGCGCCCACCCGGCGCGATCCTGGACCCGCCGGGTGTTGCACCGGAGGGCGAGTACGCCTCCACGCCTGAGGAGTGGGGCTGGCCGGGCTCCTTGCCGCCCGGGACGGAGGAGCAGCGCGACGGGCCGAATATGCAGCGCATTCGTGAGCGCGGCCGTGTGTTGGTGGGTGTGGATCAGTCGCAGTATTTGTTGAGTTACCGTGATCCCTCAGCAGGCGAGATGCGCGGGTTTGAGGTGGATCTGGCGCGTGAGATTGCGCGTGACATTTTCGGCAGCGCTGACCATGTGGAGTTCCGGTTTGTGGAGTCCGCCTCGCGTGCAGAAGCGTTGCGTTCGGGGGATGTGGACATTGTGATTCGTACGATGTCGGTCACACCTGATCGTGCGGAGATAGTGTCCTTTTCCACGCCGTATCTGACGTCGTACGTACGGATGCTCGCCCCGCGCGACAGTGACGTGGCAAGCCTGGATGATCTGCCGGGCAAAACGGTGTGCGCGGTGGACGGCACGAACCTGCTGAACCTGGTGCGTGAGAAGGTGCCGGAGTCTGAGGTGCTGCGCACGCGTTCCTGGTCCGATTGTTTGATGGCGTTGCAGCAGTACCAGGCGGACGCGGTGATTGGGGATGACACGCTGCTTGCCGGCATGGTCGCCCAGGACCCCTTGATGCAGATTTTCCCAGAGCGGCTTGCGGAGCAGCGCTACGCCGTGGGCGTGGGCCTGGGCAATGATGATGTGGTGCGCCAGGTGAATTTCACGATTGAGCGCTTGCGTAGCGACGGCACCTGGACCCGCATGTACAACCAATGGCTGCGCACCTCACTTGCAGAGTCGTGGCTGCCGCGGCAGATGTACGCGAAGGAGGATGAAGCGCAGTGAATTCCCAGCACGACGAGCCCACGCAGGCGGTGCACTTCGACCCGTTCGCGGATGACCCAGCCGAGCCGGCAGACCCGGCTAACCCAGACGAGCCGGCAGAGTACCCCGGCACGGAAGCCGTCGCCTTCGACCCGTTCACGGATGATGAGGATGACTTCCACGACGAGCCGCTTGGAGACATGGCTGGTCTGCTCAAGGAGATGGAAAGCCAGCGCTCACGGCTCAAAGCGTTGGATACGTTCCGTGAGCGTCGTGGTGCCCGGCGCGCCAGCCGTGTGGTGGCGGACGGCATGGTGGAGTTGCCGTGGGTCACACCGACGGTGCCTGCGGAGTCGCTGATCAACCCGCAAGATTCGAAGGCCGCTCCCCCGGCGCTGAAACCGGGTGACATGGTGGCGAACCAGTACGAGATCATGGGCGTGATCGCCCACGGTGGCATGGGCTGGATTTACTTGGCGCAGGACCATTTCGTTGCGGGTCGTGTGGTGGTGCTTAAGGGTTTGCATTCCACGACGAATGCGGACGAGGCGGCGGCCGCTGCCGCGGAGCGTGAATTCTTGGCGGATATTACGCACCCGGGGATTGTGAAGATCTTCAACTTCATTGATGATCCGCGCGTTCCGGGTGGGTTTATTGTGATGGAGTATGTGGGTGGGCCGTCTTTACGCAGCCGGCGCACGCAGCCTCTGGAGCCGGATGTGGCGATTGCCTACATGCTGGAGGTGCTGCCTGCGCTGGGGTATCTGCACAGCCGCGGGGTGGTGTACAACGACCTGAAGCCGGATAACGTGATTGTCACCGAGGACCAAGTGAAGTTGATTGACCTGGGTGCAGTCTCCGGTATCGGTGCGTATGGCTATATCTACGGCACGCGCGGCTTCCAGGCGCCGGAGGTGGCAAGTGATGGTCCGTCGATTGAGTCGGACATTTACACCGTGGGCCGCACCCTTGCGGCGTTGGTGATTGATCTGCCCTCTCAAGATGGCGTGTTTGAGCACGGCATTCCTTCGCCAACCGATGAGCCGCTGTTTCGCCGCTACACCTCGCTCTACCGCGTGCTTGCGCGTGCGTGTGATCCGGACCCGGAGCGCCGCTTCCACTCCGCGCACGCGATGGAGCTGCAGCTGCTTGGCGTGTTGCGTGAGGTGCTGGCGATCCGTGACCAGGTGACGTTCCCCGCCCAGCATTCGCTCTTCTCCCCGCAGAGAACCACCTTCGGCACCAAGCACTTGGTGTTTCACACCGACCAGCTTATCGACGGCATCACGCGCACCGTCGAAATCACCCCACCCGAAGTAGTCGCAGCACTTCCCTCCCCGCTGATTGACCGCCACGATGTGGGTGCTGCCATGCTGCAAGGTTCCTCCTACGCGGAGCCGCAGGAAACGCTTGAGATGCTGCGCCAGGCGATGCGGACCCCGCAGTACGAAGAGTCCATGGAAATCCCATTCGGTGTGGTGCGCACCATGTTGGACCTGGGGCTAACGGCGCAGGCGCGCAACTGGTTGTCCTCGTTGGACGAGCGCTACGGGCGCAATTGGCGCTACCACTGGTACTCCGGCGTGGTGGATTTGCTGCAGGAGGATTTCGTGGCGGCGCAGCGGGACTTCTCCGTTGTGTTGGAGATCCTGCCTGGTGAGGCCGCGCCGAAGCTCGCCCTTGCCGCCACCGATGAGCTGCTGCTGCAGCGCTCCGGAGCGAACACGAATGAGATGCTGGATGACACGTTGGCGCGCGCGAGTGCCGGTTTGAGCAGTTCGCTTGCAGACGTCCCGACGTCCTTCTTCCACAACCTCACCCAAGAGGGATTGCTGGATCCCACCTGGACGATGGTGGCGGATAGCCCCGCGATGCTTCGCTTCCACGCCATGCGTTTGTATGCGTTGGTGTGGGCGGCGAACCCGACGACGGTGTCGTCCGCCTTTGGGTTGGCGCGACAGCTGATGCACGAAGGCGAGGTAGAGCTTGCGGTTGCTGCGTTGGATAGGGTGCCGCAGTCTTCACGGCACAACCGGATGGCATCCCTGACGGCAATTTTGTGCCTGGTGAATCGTGAACTGACGGAGTCTAGGATCCGGACGGCGGCGCGCCGGCTGGAAGAGATCCCGAATACGGAACCGCGTTTCTTGCAGGTGAAGATCTTCGTGCTGCGCGCGGCGTTGACGTTTTTGCGTGATAACGGTGTGTCTGCCGCGGCGTCTGCAAAGCCGTTGTTTGAGTATGACTTCACGTTGCGGGGGCTTCGCCGCGGGCTTGCCATGACGCTGCGGGAGCAGGCGCGTGTGGCGCCGTACGCGAAGCACCGCTACGCGCTGGTGGACATGGCGAACAAAGTTCGGCCCTCGACCTGGTTCTAAGTTTTGGCCTTGCCTGGCTCTGGGGTGGGGATACCCCTTTCCGCGAGAGTCACACTTTTTGTGAGTAGATGCTCGGTCAGAGCGTCGAAAATCCGAAACCCACCCCTCTGACCGAGCATCTATTCACTATTTTTGAGGACAGACGTGTTGAAGGTCAGGTTGGCTAGATTTATTCACTCTAAACAGCATCGCTCTTTGACACACTGCAACTACAAACAATTCAAAGACTTCCGAACTATTGACATTGCAGCATGCTTTTCCGAGTGGTAGATTCACCGTCGTAGGCCAGGGTTGAGCGCAAGCAAGAATGCCCCGGGCAGCAACTCCGTAAGGTCTCCTTGACAACAAGGAGACCTTACGCGTTTCTATACTCAAACTCATGCTGCTCGCCTACATCGACGAAATAGGACAGTCCGGAGCATTTGTGTCTCCTGACCACAAACGCTTCAACGACAGCCCTGCGTTCGGGTACGGCGGATTCGTGATCCCAGAAGAAGCAGCTCGAGAATTAGGCGCAAAATTTGCCAAAATAAAGCAAGAGGCCTTTGCCAAAGAAATTAAAGAGGCTGCAAATCCCGGGCGATGGGAAAAGAAGGGAGCAGACCTACTTTTCGCTGGCGTAAACGAAGCTCGCCCACTAAATGTACGGATACTCGCAAGTCTCTTCGGAGAAATCGCACGTCTCGGAGGCCAACTCTTCTACTACGCCGAAGAAAAACCGTTAGGCACTCCCAAACAAGTCAATACTGGCCCTGAGGAATTCCGGCAACGCGAAGAAACAGCCATGCGGGAAACCCTGAACAGACTTGCACGGCACGCAGACTACAACAGCTCCAACATCCTCGTCATGATGGATCAGATTAACGAGAAATCAAGGAAGCAGCGCTTGCCTGCAATGTACGCACACATATACCGACGAAGCCAAGACTTCAAAGAGATGCGCAGGATCGTAGAGCTACCCATGCACATAGACAGCGAGAACTCAACTAACATTCAACTCGCCGATTGGGTTTGCGCATTCGTAAAGCGGGCGATCGATAACCAACTTGTGAAAGACTCGCGATACCAGTGGATCCCACTATCCGTAGCGGCCGATGCTGCGAATGGGCATTTTACTTACGAGTCAAAGCTTCGCCTATATGAGCGGTCAATAAGCGACTTTAACCATTCCCAACTCATCTATCCGGGGGCCAGACCCATGTTTGTCAACCAGGGCGGATACAGTTTGCGTGATGACCACATCGTTCAACTCGAGAGAATTCGTGCAGCAGCCCGAACACAAAAATGAGCATCCAGTTGACTCCTCAAATTAGGAGACTGCGGTAGCCTGTCACAAGGCAATACCAAGTTGAAATGTCGAAAGAGGCTTCTCCATAGCAGCACCGTGAATGCCTGGTAGCAGACACCGAATCGGACGAGTGAAGCGGGGAGGATCCCCCCTCCTCCGCAAATGCATCTGGCCCCACAGGGGTACGCACACCATCGAGAGCGCGCAGAGCGCCACGGAGCTCGGACATGCTTACGGGTTGGATTAGGGGATGCGGCCGAGGGCGAAGTTGACCACGCGGCTGGGGTCTCTCCTGTAGGTGTCGAGACCCACGGTGACGTCCCGATAGCCCATGAACTGGCTGGGAGAGGTCACACTGATTCGGTGCGGGCCGTTCTCAAGAATGCGCAGCGACGTCCGTCTGTTCACCACCAAGGGAACGGTGTTGTACGCCTGGTCAATGACGTTGACGGCAACGTCTGCTCGTTGCTCTATCAAGAGCGCGCGAACTTCGCTCATTTCTTTGAGGCCGGTTTGGCCTGGGCGGGAGTGTCGCCAAACGGGCTCGATGCGTTTGGTCCACGGGCCGGCGAGTCGGCTGTAGCGTTCCGGGATCTCGGTTTCGGCGCCGGTTTCGGCGGGGGTTGCTGTGGAGGCTTCTGTGGGATTTTGGGTTGTGGGGAGGTTGCGGAGGGTGTCGGCAGTAATGAGGCCCTCAGCGAAGCTGCCGCGCTTGATCACGCCTGCCAGGGCCATGACGGCGTTGACGGTGCGGACCCCGTGGATATCCAGGACGTCTTCGGCTTCGATCTGGTCGCGCACGTACACCGTCCGATGCGGCCAGGCGTCTTTGCGCAGCACGTTGTTGGAGAGCAGACCCAGCTCCACCGTGGTGGGGTTCTTCACCGCCAGGCCTAAGACTAGGGCCGCTGACTTGCCCACGAGTACCGCTTTTCGCGTGTTCAGGACCGTGGCCATGGCGATGGCGAGGTAGTGGCCTTCCATGGTGAGGGTTTCTGCAAATGAGCGTTGCATGTAGATGCTGCCGGAGACGCGAATCAGGTCGCGGGTTTGGGCGGCGGCGCGGACGTCGGCGGTGCCGTCTGCACGCCAGCGGGTGTCAATGAGCTGGCAGCGGATCTCCTGGAAAAGCGGGTGCATATTCGAACTATGGCGGAGGTTGGGGTACCCCGCAAGCGGATCCTTGTACTTTTTGTGAGTAGATGCTCGGTCAGGGGCTTGAGTTTCTGCTTTTCGACGCTCTGACCGAGCATCTATTCACTAAAAGTGTGAGCCTCGCGCAAAGCTATACCCCCGACCGGGAGGGGCCGGGGCAGCGGTTGGGCCAGCCGGGCAGGGCTAGGCGGGCTGAGCCGGCCGGGGGCTAGGCGGGCTGAGCCGGCCGGGGGCTAGGCGTGCCGAGCCGGCCGGGGGCTAGGCGTGCCGAGCCGGGTTGGGCTGGGAGGCGCTAGGCGTAGCGGGCGGCGACGGCGGCGGCCTTTTGGGCGATCGCCAACTCCTCGTTCGTCGGTACCACGAGCACCTTGACGCGGGAGGATTCGGTGGAGATGATGCGCGGGCCGTCGTTGGGTAGGTCGTTGAGCTCGGGATCGATTTCAACGCCGAAGTTCTCCATCGTGTCCAACGCGTCGCGGCGGACGAACTTGTCGTTCTCGCCAACACCGGCGGTGAACGTAATGGCGTCCACGCGCCCAAGGGCAACCATGTAAGAACCGATGTAGCGGCGCAGCTGGTTGATGTACACGTTGTAGGCCAGCCAGGCGTTTTCGTCCTCGTTCTCAATCATCTGGCGCAGCTCGCGGAAGTCGTTGACACCCGAGAGGCCCTTTACGCCGGATTGGCGGTTGAGGAGGTTATCGATTTCGTCGATAGTCATGCCGCCCTGGCGCACCAAATGGAAGATGATGCCCGGGTCAATGTCGCCCGAGCGGGTGCCCATGACCAGGCCGGCGAGCGGGGTCAGGCCCATCGAGGTGTCAATAGGGTGGCCGTTTTCCACCGCGGAGGCCGAGGCACCGTTGCCAAGGTGCAGCACGATCTGGCGGGTATGGTGCGGGTCGCGACCAATCAGTGCCGGGACCTGGGAAGACACGAACTCGTGCGAGGTGCCGTGGAAGCCGTAGCGACGGATCAGGTTGTTCTCTGCAACCTCGGCGTTAATGGCGTAGAGTGCCGCGGCTGGCGGGAGGTTGCGGAAGAAGCCGGTGTCAAACACCGCCACGTGCGGGATGTTCGGCAGGAGTTCGCGGGCGACCTCAATGCCGTCAATGTTCGCCGGGTTGTGCAGCGGCGCGAGTGGGATGAGGGAGCGAATCATGTCCACCACCGGATCCAGGATCAGCTCCGGCTCGGAGAACACCATGCCGCCGTGGACCACGCGGTGCCCACAGGCAACCAGGTCGAGCTGGGTGGGGCCGATGCCCTTGGAATCCAGGAGACGGAACGACTCCTGCAAACCAACCGTGTGCGTGGGGATTGCACGCTGGACAACCCACTTGTCATCGCCGTGCTTGATGGTGACGCGGCCCTGGGGCTCACCAATCTGCTCCACCAAGCCGGAGACAAACGGGGCGTCCGACGCCGAAGCAGTTGGGTCAACAATCTGGAACTTGACCGAGGAGGAACCCGAGTTAATAACCAGTACGTATGCCATTTACTGTGCTCCTGCCTGGATTGCCGTGATGGCAACCGTGTTCACAATGTCTGCAACCGTCGCACCACGAGAGAGGTCATTGACCGGCTTGTTCAGGCCCTGCAGCACCGGGCCAACGGCCAGGGCGCCGCCGGTACGCTGCGCGATCTTGTAGCCCGCGTTGCCGGCCTCCAAGTCGGGGAAGATGAACACGTTCGCGTGTCCTGCCACAGGCGAATCGGGAGCCTTCTTGGCGCCAACTCCTGGGTCGCAGGCGGCGTCGAACTGCAACGGGCCGTCGATAAGCAGGGTGCTCTCAGCGGACCTTGCAACCTCAACGGCGGCTGCGGCGCGCTCCACATCCGGGCCTGCGCCGGAGGTGCCGGTGGAGTACGACAGGATGGCAACCTTCGGGTCAATACCGAACTGAGCTGCAGTTTTGGCGGAGACGACCGCGATCTCACCGATCTGCTCGGCGGTGGGGTTGGGATTGACCGCGCAGTCCCCGAACGCCCAGAGGCGACCCTGCATAACCATCAAGAAGATCGAGGAGACGACCGTAGCACCCGGGGCGGTCTTGATGATCTGGAACGATGGCTTAATCGTGTGCGCCGTGGTGTGCGCAGCTCCGGAGACCATGCCGTCTGCCAGGCCCTTGTGCACCATCATCGTGCCGAAGTAGGAGACGTCCTTGACCGTCTCGCGAGCCTGCTCCAAGGTAACCCCCTTGGATTTGCGCAGTTCTGCGAAGTCCGCCGCGAACTCTTCAATGAGCTCAGACTCCAAGTGGTTCAGCAAGTGAGCCTGTGATAGGTCGAGGCCGAGGGAGGTGGCGCGGGACTGCATCTCGCCGACGTTGCCAAGAATCGTGATCTCCGCAACCCCATGCTTAAGCAACTGGTGGGCAGCCTGCAAAATGCGATCATCCTCACCTTCCGGCAGGACGATGTGCTTGCGGTTGGCCTTTGCCTGCTGGAGCAGCTGGTGCTCGAACAGCGCGGGGCTCATGACCGGCTTGGTCTCCACCTGGGTGGGTGTGAAGGTGGCGAACGCATCGCCAGTGATTTGGGCGGCGATGGCGGCACCCCGCTCCCCCACGCGATCCGCGGCGAGTGTTGCGGCGCGGTCATCGGCGGTGACCAGGATGACCGGTACGCCGAGTGCGGCGGCAACCTCAGCGTCAAAGTTGTAGTCACCGCTACCCTGATACAGGCGCAGCTCATCGGGGTTGTGGGAGGCAATAACGGCAGCCACCGACTCACCCTGCACCTGGGTGAGGGTAAGGCCCAAGCGTTCAGCCAGGGCATCAAGGTCAAGGCCTTCGAATGTGCGGTTGGCAACAGTAACAAGCAAGGACTGTCGTTGAGTCATGCGGCCAAGTCTACCGGCCAACGCCACATGCTTCGCAGGGAAACGTGCGGGGGATTTTGGTGAGAAAGGTTACGCGGGATCCGTAATAGCGCGCGATGTGCGCGGTACGTAAGTTTCGAGCAAATATCCCATTACCCGTTCCTTCTAACGATGGTCAGTGGCATCAAGGCCGCTAACCACCGGAATGGGATCAAGCGGCAAATCGCCAACCTCCTCGATGAGGCCGCCGCTTATTCCGTGCGCCTCCTGATATTCCCGCAACCGTGACACCACGGCGCCAAAGTCTTCACCTAAAGGTCGGAGAAGAAGCCCTTCAGGCACTTTCTCAATCGTTGCGTTGTCTGTTTCGATCCGCAGTGCTGCTGGGATTCTTACAGCCTGGCTTGTGCCTAACTCAAAAACCGTTGTCCGCAGTCGTTCGGCGTATGTACTCCCTGTCATGGCAAGCTCACCTCCATTCACAATGTTGGATAGTCACGAGAATATATCTCCTGTACTGCACAAACAAGGACCTTGACCAAATGATCTGTTCGTAGTTGGCCACAATGACTGACCACTCGCGGTACCAACTACCCCAAATCGGCACGCCCACACATACATCATGGCTCTTCCGTTGGCGGTTCGCCGGAACACGTGCCTTTTTCGTAGCTGCTTTCAAGAGCTCAACGTAGCCCTTTCGACGACTCTCCTGAAGGCCTATGCTGCGTTCACAATACGCACACCTATTTCCCTGCTTCTGCAGCAAATACTTCCGCAACTCTTTGAAGCGTATCTTTTGGCAAGTCATCAAATCGCACCCCTTGGTGGGCCAGATGGTCCAGCTCTGCGGGATAAGACTTCACATCAGCGTGGCAAAACATTTATTCTGCGCTTTCAAACGCAAGGATCGCATCAGCTTCTTGTAGCAACTCTTCCCACTCCGCTCCCCCGAGCTTTGCATCGAGATCTGCTCGCAGTTCTTGCGCGGCCTCGGTGAGACCATCTCCGGCATACACCATGCTGATATATGTATCGAGTTCGCGCCGCACTGGCACCGGAGGTGACGCATCAGTTCCCTGAATACGTTCCAGCACAACTTCTGGACGCAAGCCTTCGGCGTAACTGGGTACTACGACGTCTCCGTCCACGCTGATAGCCCGGATCTTTTCGGCCTCTACCGTTGCGATGACCTGCGGACTGTGAGAACTCAGCACCCACTGCACCGCTGGAAACAGCGCGCGTAATTGAGGAACGATGAGGCGCTTCCAACTCGGGTGCAAATGAAGGTCAATCTCATCTACAAGCACTATGCCTGGGGTTTCCCGCAACACTTCCTCCGCGGATAAGTGCGGGTTTGCACGGGTCATCCTGCTGGCGATATCCAGCGCTAGGCCTACGGCAGTTTTTGCGCCTGACGGCAGCTCATTAAGTGGTCGGAAGCCCTGCTTGGGATGTTTCATTGCCATCTGCTTGGAAACTGGGTCCCACCGCAGCTTCTTCCACTCCAACGGCTCAAGCATGCTCTCAGCAGCTATTTCCATGGCTTTGTACTGGCGCATCGCCCCTGCTGGGACCTCATCGCCCATACTGGCAGCTCTGATGATTTCACCGTCCAATTGCCGGAAATAGCTTGACACATAGTTCAGTCCCGCACGAGGATCGAGTGCCCAGTCATATGCGCTCCTACGGGAGAAGCGCACGTTTGACGTCAGGCGAACCTCTCCGGTCATTCGCTCCACCCCGTAAAAGGCAATTACGGGCAGTACAGTTTCTTTCGAATCCACCTTCCCGGCAGCAATTTGTCCCAACTCGTGAAAGTGGGTTTTCACCGGTTTTGCTGCAGAGGTTGTCTTACCTGAGCGACTGCCCCTAGAGCGTTGCCAGCTCATCTGCTGGCCATCAAAAATACCGTCTACCCGTAACGACACTGGAAACATCAGGTCGGAAGATGGTCTGCCTGTTGTCTGTTCCGCTTTGCTGTAGCGTTGGCGCACGTCTTCAATACGGATATTTCTTGCGCCTTTGGTGTCTCCAGCAAGTTCCCGCACTGGTTCCCACAGCGCCACAGCCAGTGCTTCCAAGATCGCGGTCTTACCAGAACCGTTTTTACCAATAAGCAGTGTGAGCTGGTCATCCAACTCTAGGCTCAAGTGCTCAAACACCCGGAAGTTCTCCACTTCCAGGGTGCGAAGGCACCACGAAGCGTCAGCTGTGGGCATTGCTATCCCTTTCGCTCAAATACTGCTTAATTTGAAAAACAGAGTAGCTAATGCACATCCTCCAAAACGGCAGCCAAACGCTGCGGCAAGCGCACCGCCGATCGCCAGCACAACGCTAACGATGATGCCAAGGGAGGTGCCTCTGCCGTCGTGCATACGGATGTGAAGGAACAGGCACAAACTCACCCCCAATTCAATAGATAGAAAAGGACCCCTGGTTGCGCTTCTTCGAGGGGCTTTACAGGGGGACTGTTGCGTTAAGTGTAGGTGGCGGAGTCAGAAAATATAAGTGTGCTTCCCATTGCGTTCGACCTGGATCGTTATGGGCGCAGGCTTTCCCGACCCTTCCAAGGGATGCGCCTAGGTCCCAAAAGATTCCCCTACAGACCAGCACTAATTGCGCAGACTCGCGGTACAAAGAAACCCCGGTGCCGCAGGGAGGTGATTCCCTACAACACCGGGGTTGCCAGTCCGTTACGAGTAACTGTTACTGCTTCTTGTCCTGCTTGTTGGAAGACAGCTCATGCGTCTTACCGGAAGAACCCTTCAGCTCAAGGTCCTTCACGGAGGAGTTCAAGCCGCCGTCCGGGGAGCAGTTGTCATAGATGAGCGTGCCAGCCAAGATACCTGCAGCAATCAGGGCGATACCAGCAGCAACCGTGGACAGGTCACCACCGACCTCCTTCAGGCGAGCATTGATCTCAGCAACCTGACCAGCCATCTGCGGGTTGAAGATACCCAGCTGCTGCTGAATCTGAGAGTTCGCCTGCTCCAGACGAGCCGAGACCTCATTAGCAATCGGGGTCACACCCGGGATATCCATCTGGGTAGCCAGACCAATCGGCAGCAGTGCAATCAGCGGCAGACCAAAGCCAAGGGAGGTCGCAACACACTTGCCAGTGTCGATGCCGACCTTCTCGGTCGTCTTATTACCAACACCGTCTGCAACGGTGACCTCATCGCCAGTCTTCAGATCCAGACCGGCCGGAACATCCACAGACCACTTGCCGTCCTTGCCGGTCTTGGTCTTAGCAGTCTTGCCGTTCGGGAAGGTGACGATGATGTCCTCACCCTCACGATCACCGGTACCGGAAATCTTCTTGTCGCCCGGCTTGATCTCGTTCACCTTCGGAGCAGTCTTGTCCTCAACCGTGACTTCGGTCGGGTTACCCGCCTCGTCAGTGACCGTGATCTTGTCACCGTGGTTCAGGTCCGTACCTTCCGGAACGTCAACAGACCAGTTGCCGTCCTTATCGGTGGTCGCCTCCTCCTTGGTGCCATCCGGGAAGGTCACAGTGACCTTCGAGTTCGGACGGTTGTCCTTACCAGTGATCTTCTTATCACCAGGCTTCACCGGATCCACAGTCGGTGCGGCCTCATCCGGCGTCGACTCCTCATCAGCAGGGTTAGAACCCTTCTCGATCTCGTCCTTGTTCGAGATACCGTCACCGTCGAAGTCGCCGTTCGGATCCAGCAGGGACTTGCCGTCCTTGCCAACCAGATCGAATTCAGCGGTTGCATCGTTGGTCGTGTCATCGTTGTAGGTGAAGTCAACATCTACCGACGGACGAACGTACGGAGTGAAGATCTCCTTGAACTTCTCCCAGCTGCTATCAATGTTCGGCAGCTCAGAATCGATCTTCTCAGCGACCTTGTCGTAGCCAGGAGCCGTTGCCTCAACAACACCGGTGTTCGGGACGGTGTTGAAGGTCCATTCGTCGGAACCAGCAGACGGCTTGCCCGTTGCTTCCTTCACAGGAACATCGGTCTTGCCCTCAAACGGATCAGACTTCTCGGTCTCGCCAGCCTTGACGTTCTTACGATCGCCGTAATC
The DNA here is from genome assembly GCF_001263755.1 of Corynebacterium riegelii. Classification (NCBI taxonomy): domain Bacteria; kingdom Bacillati; phylum Actinomycetota; class Actinomycetes; order Mycobacteriales; family Corynebacteriaceae; genus Corynebacterium; species Corynebacterium riegelii. The sequence goes on along the minus strand of NZ_CP012342.1, from coordinate 2,422,658 downwards.
CGGAGTGTTCTTCGCGGCGTCAGACTCCGGGTCGAGGATCTTGATATCGATCTCACCCACCGGGTTACGGTTCTTGTCCCTGACGACAACCTTGCCATCCTGCGGCTCGGTACCCACCGGAACCGTCACCTTGATCTCACCAGTGTTCGGATCTACCTCAACCTTGGCATCTGGAATCTTGTTACCGTCCTTATCCAGAACGTCACCAGTCATGCCCTCAGTCGGATTCTTAACCTTGTCGTCCAAGGGCTTCGGCTCACCATTAGCCGGCACCTCATCGGTGCTGTTACCAGGAACAATCGATGGCGGAACAGAGTTCGGATCCTTCGGATCGGTACCGGCGTTCTTCTCATCCTCATCGGATACACCGTCACCATCATCATCGGTGTCGGTGATATCCGGGGTGCCGTCACCATCGGTATCACGCTGAATCGTGATTACCTTCTTACCCTCGGCAACCTTATTGTCATCCTTGTCCTTGATGACAGCCGTGACCTCAACGTCACGCTTTTCCTCTTCCTTACCCCAGTCAGTGATCTTGTCCGGGGTACCAGTGACCTCACCGGTCTCCGGGTTAACCTTCAGACCACCAGGCAGGTTCTCAACCTCAACCTTGCCGCCTTCCGGAACGTCCTTCGCGGTATCGAACGGCTTGATCGGCTTGCCCTCGATAACCGTCTCAGGCGTCGTGTTCACCGATGGGTTACCCGGAGTCTTGTCAGAGTTGTTGTCATCACGATCCTTCTCGTGACCATTAACCGGAACCTCAACCTTGACCTTGCCATCCGTCAGATCCGGATCCTCAACGACCACATTGATCGGACCATCAACGTCCTTACCCGGGGTGACCTCAATTTCACCAGTGTCCGGATTGATTACGACAGGGATATCCTTGCCGTCCTCATCCTTAGCGGAGACCTTGGTGTCCTTATCTGGGTTGTTGACGATGATGCCAGTGCCCTGCTTGTCCTCAGTCGGATCAACCGGCTTCACATTCGAATCATCAACCGTGGTCTTAGTGGGAGCAGCTTCTTCCTTCTTGACCGTGACCTTCGCCGTAATCGTCTCACGGGAGCCATCCGGGTACGTCACCAAAACCGGAATGTTGTACTCGCCGGCCTCTGCATCCTCAGGTGGCGTGAGCTTAATCTTTCCGTCCGGATCAACAGTGACCCAGTTGGGTGTATCGATCTGCTTGCCATTCGGATCGGTTACCTGAGTGACCTGCTTGAACGAAGTGCCCTCAGGAAGGTCCTTACCATCCTTATCCTGCGGAGCTGCCACTGTCGTGGTCTCTCCCACCTTCGCCTCAGCATCCTTGTATTGTGGCTCAAATTCACCGTTCTGGCGAACCTTGTCAACAGCAATGAAGGAGTCCTGAGCAATCACGACGCCGTAAGCGTTGACCAGCTGCGCTACGTACGTGCCGGGTTCTGCGAAGTCTGCGGGAGCCAGGTCACAGTTCTTAGCGTCTGCCAGGGTGTTGACCGGGCAATCTTCACCAATCTGCTTACCGTCCGGACCAATCCAACGGATCTTGTTATCACCAGAGAACGGGAGCGCGCCCGTCAACTTGACCTTCGCCGGCTCAAGGTTGTTGATGCCTTCCGGAAGGTCTGCCGGGTTGAGGAAGGAATCGTAATTAACGATGTCCAAGTGTGTGATGTCGGCCTGCACCTCAGCGAAGTTGATGTTGTACCAACGGTGGTTGGTAAAACTTGCGATGCCAACTGCGCCGTCGGAGTTCGGGTTCTCACCCGAGTTGGCATTTACACTTTGGAAGACAGGCGTGGGGAAGCCGCTGAAGGAGTTGAGGACCTTACCGTCCTTCTCAGCCCAGATGTACGTGTAATCCTTCATACGACGTCCGATGTCATCGCCCATGCGGATCGTGTAACGGCCATCCGCATTGGTTTCGGCACCAACGGTCTTAAGGATCGGCTCCTTGCCGTTCGCGCGCATGTTTTCGATCATGGCCTTGGTAGCGGCCGCCTGCTCACGGTACGGCTTATCGGCAATTGCCAGGCGCTCGAACTCCGCAATGCCTTCGTCGGAAAGAACCGAGGCATAGACCTTCGCACCCTCAATCGGCTGATCACCCTTCCAGAAATAAAGCGGGCCGACCTCGTTACGGTCCGGACCACCTTCCGCATCGGACCAAACCCTGCCGAAGTAGGAATAACGCGGAGCCTCAGTGCCGGAAGGCTTGTGCCAGCCTTCCTCATCCATGGAAAACTTCGGGCTCACCATGTAGGAGTTTTCCGAAACGCTCGGCGCGCGCTCCTCCAAGAACACACCGGTGCGCTGCATGTTGTTGCCCTCAAGGTAGAACGCACCGTTTGCCGTGCCCTGCGTGACAGGTGCCCACGCACCCGGAACGCCGCCACCAGCCTGACGAACGTAACCCAGGTCGTTGCCAGTTTCCTCATTCTTCAGCGGCGAATCAACCCAAATACGGTACTCCTGACCGCGCTTAGCGCGGAAGATGTGAGGTTTACCGTTAGCATCGACGAAGGAGTACTCGCCGCCCGGCACAGGACTGTCCGGGTGGGAAAGCAGATTACCCTCCTCGTCCTTCGCGCGAAGATCGAAGGCGTAGTTGCCGGCGGTATTGCCAAGCTGGTGGGACTTCGCGGTGTAGATCGGCGAAATCGTGCCATCAACGTCTTTGAACTGCAAGTACACCGTGGCATCGTTGATGCCCATAGTTCCCTTCAGGGAAGACGACGCACTCGTTTCCTTCAGGCCGATAACACCGGACAGCGTTGCGAAAGCGTTCGTCATATCGATTCGCTTTGTGACATAACCGTTCGCGATGCCATCCGCTTCGATCAACTTAGACGGATCCGTAGCCGGAGTAGCAGCAACCGTGCCCGAAGTCTGAGCATTAGCAACTGCTCCGAACTGCGGCGCGACAACCGGCTGAACAGCCGGCGCAACAAGCGCCAATGACAAAGCAGCAGCCGCGATGCTAGTGCCGCGGCGGCGGGTGATGTTCTTTCCTTGCATGTATTTCCCTCCAGGGATTAATGGTTTCAAGGTCCCTACGCCCACTTTTAGGCGCAGGGCTGATCGGAGAGTTGCGGCCAAACCGCCTCTCACCCACGTCATGCAAGGTTAGCCAGGGCAAAATATATACTCAATCTGGTGCGACTATTAGACATAGGAAACGTTTAGCTATACCTAAATTTTTGACCTGCAATAATTCAACTAACAGCAATCTCCAAAGAACCCCCAACTGACCTCCAAAGGTCCACAAATTCCGTTTCCATAACACGCATAACTTAGAAAAATCACAGGTGGATGGCAGCTTTTACCACTGGGGGACACGTCATCAAAACCGTTCGCACCCAGCGACGAAACAATTGACCCAAACTCACCCTATTCTGGGGGTATTCATGGCCGGTTAATCAGGACCGAAGATGAGCCCTACCCCATAGACAGCTCCTGGACCGAACGCCAGAAATCGCCGTGACGCCCCTAGCTCGTGGCCGAATCTAACCTCTCGGCAATTCGCTTTATCTGGGGGGTACATACACTTGTATCGACCATCTGTCAGTCGAGCCTGTTGCCGTCCATTTCAGGATCTTTATTGCCGCTGACACCATGCGCAACCGGCAAGCGCAGCATCACGTAGCGAAGGACGCAGTCCAGCAACGCCAGTTGCACTTTTCGCCTCTTGCGTCGACGATAAAAGTCCTCTCCCCACTGCCCCAGCACCGCTCAGTCTCTACATCACCGAGACAGTCAGCGACCGTGAATCGGCCCCACAAGCCGTCATGCTTACTACTGGGGAAATGCAGACGGCGGACAGATACAAAGATCATCGCCCTTATGGTGTATCTCTCGTTGAATTGTCCCAACATCCTGCTTCAGATCATTTGTGGTGCTTCCACCGGCCAGGCGTTGCTTGCTCCGTTTAGCGTTTCCCCTCGTTCCCAGATCGCTACTGTCGGCACCTTTTCATTTGCGAGTGTTTTTATCCAACACCCCCACAAGATAAAGCGACCCTGAGTCCCCCTCAAGACGGCACGTTGCATCAACCGCCAATAGGACCTTGTGAAAAACCTGCCATTTTCCTCAACCATCTGCCTGCACGACGCCGCCTTGTTAGGTCGTAACTGCTACCCAACTACGAAGACAAATCCGCCCATCCAATGCCTCAAGGTCCAGCAAAGTCGAGTCTCCGAAACCATAAATACGCGAAACCCCGGTGCCACAGGGAGGTGATTCCCTACAACACCGGGGTTAGCAGCTAGCTACAAGCAGCTACACGAAAGCGGTCCTACTTCTGAGCAGAGGGCTTCTTATCCTCACCCTGCTTCTTCGAAGACAGCTTGTGCGTCTTACCGGAAGAACCCTTCAACTCCAGATCCTTCACGGAAGAGTTGAAACCACCGTTCGGGGAGCAGTTGTCATAGATCAGCGTGCCAGCCAAGATACCTGCAGCGATCAAAGCGATGCCAGCAGCAACCGTGGACAGGTCTGCACCGACTTCCTTCAGGCGAGCATTGATCTCAGCAACCTGACCAGCCATCTGCGGGTTAAAGATACCCAGCTGCTGCTGAATCTGAGAGTTCGCCTGCTCGATACGACTCGAAACCTCATTAGCAATCGGGGTCACACCCGGGATATCCATCTGGGTAGCCAGACCAA
>NZ_CP012342.1:256991-2417509 GCF_001263755.1 Corynebacterium riegelii | reverse complement strand
ACGTCAACGTTGTCCTTCGAACCATCCGGGTAAGTCACCTCAACCGGAACAGTGATCTTGTCACCAGGCTTCGCATCCTCCGGAACCTTAACGGTGATCTCACCGGTGTTCTCATCAACCGTCACACCATCCGGAGCTTTATCACCCGGCTTGAACGTGGTGCCCTCAGGAGCCTTGACCTTGTTGCCGTCCTTGTCCTTGAACTCCGGAGCATCGATCTTGACGTCCTCGCCTGGTTTGCCGGTTCCGTTGGTGTAGTCAGGCTCGTAGATCGTGTCCTGGTTCGGAATCTTCGGGTTGCTGTCTTCCCCATCCGGGATGCCGTCGTTATCGTCATCCTCGTCCTCGGTGTCAGGCTTACCGTCACCATCGGTATCCAGCTTGAACTTCGCCTTAGCGTCGTCCTTGGTGCCATCCGGGTAGGTCACCTCAACCGGAACCTCGAACTCCTCCGTGGTGTCCTTGTTCAGCTTCGACTTATCCGGGAACGTCACCGTGATCTCACCGGTGTTATCGTCAATCTTGACTTCATAACCCTCAGGAGCCTTGAAGTCCTTACCGATTTCGAACTTGGAGCCCTTAGGAGCCTTAGCGTCCTTACCTTCCTTATCAGTAAAGGTCGGAGAAGACTTCGTCTCTTCACCCGGAACAACGAGCTTCTCTTCGTAAGCAGGCTCGTAGTCCAGGTTCTGGTTCGGAATCTTCGGGTTGCTGTCCTCACCATCCGGGATGCCGTCATTATCGTCATCCTCATCCTCGGTATCAGGCTTACCATCACCATCGGTATCCAGCTTGAACTTCGCCTTCGCGTCATCCTTGCTGCCATCCGGATACGTCACCGTCACCGGAACATCAAACTCTTCCGTGGTGTCCTTGTTCAGCTTCGACTTATCCGGATACGTCACCGTGATTTCACCGGTGTTCTCGTCGATCTTGACGACGTAGCCCTCAGGAGCCTTGAAGTCCTTACCGATTTCGAACTTGGAGTCCTTAGGAGTGTCAACCTTCTCCTCAGTCGGCTTACCTTCCCCGTCAACCTTGGTAAAGGTTGGGGACGACTTCGTCTCCGTACCCGGAACAACAAGCTTGTCCTCGTAGGACGGGTCGAGCTCGTCCGCATCCTTGGTCACCAGAACGGACCATGCGGCAACGTCGTTATTACCGGAGACAACAACAACGTTGTAGACGTCACCCTTCTTGGCATCCTTTGGGATGTCGAAGGTGCACGCAGCAACCTGATCCTTAGCGTTCTTCGACTGGTCGAGGTCGCAAGTCTTGACGACCTTGCCGGCCTTGTCGCGCCATTCAATCTTCGACGGAAGAGGCGACAGCTCGCCGCTGAACTCCGGGGTCACCGTGACGCCCGGGGAAGCAGGCTTGTCGGTCGCGTTGTAGTCAGCCGTGATCGACACCGGAGCGTACGGCATGAGCGCGTGGCGGACGTTGTAAATCGAGTTGACTGGCTTGCCGTAGCGGGGCTTTCCCTGGTCCTCAATGCGCGACGTGACGGTCTGGTTTTCAGCAGGATCCGCATCCGCCGGTTTGAAGTTACCGCCCGCATTAAAGCGCTGGAAGATCGGGGTGTGGAAGCCCGTGTAGCCACCCTGGACCTCACCCTTCGGGTTCTCCACCCACACGAACACGTGGTCTGGGTTGAGGTAGTCCTCGCGGGTATGAGACGGATCCGTGTAGTCACCGAAACGCAGCGAGTAGTTGCCCTCTGGGTCGGTCTTGCCGTAAACCGTCTTGAGGATGTACTCGGGGTGAGCCTCGAGCATCTTCTTCGTCTCTTCAGACTGCTTGTCCGGGTCGTTCTTGAACTTCGCGTGGAGAGCCTTGTTTGCCGCAGCACCGTCCTTCGTCAGGGTCGATGCGAACACGGTGTAGCCATCAGCCGCCGGGTCCTTAGATTCCGCCTTCGGGCCAGTTGCCGGGAAGCCCCAGTCTGGGCTACCACCAGTTTCAAGCCACACCCGGCCCGAAAGGACGTTTGATTCCCCGAGCTGAACAGCCGCCGCGTCAATAGGACCCTTAGGGTCCTCAACGAGCTTGTCACCCTTGGCGGCCATCCAGCTGGTCTCGTGGCTTGGCGGAATTTCGCGCATGAACGCGGCCATCAGCTGCATGTTGCCGTCAGCTGCGACGAAGGAGCCCATCGGGCCATCAACAACACCGTTGAAGGAACCCGGCGTCCAACCGTTAGCCTGACGGAACATCTCAACGCGGTTGCCACGCTCGTTCACCCACGGCTCCACCCAGATACGGTGCTGCTGGTCCGTGCGAGCCGACCAGGTGTGCTCCTTGCCAAGCTTGTCGGTCCAGGTAATACCCTTATCGCCGGTACCAAAGGCGAAGGTACCCTCGCCACCATTACCGCCGACGAGAGCTCCTTCAAGGTTGTGCGTCTTCGCACTGAAAATCGGCGAGTAGGAGCCGTCCTTGTCACGGAACTGCGCGTAGACGGTAATGCCATTGAGTTTCACGTTGCCGTTGTCGTACGAAGCACCCGGGTTGCCCTTTGGGCTAGTCAGGTACACGTGACCGGAGATCAGGCCCTTACCGACACCGTGAGCGTCGGTAAGGTTAGCGGGCTTCGTGACACGGCCGCTGGCGATCATGTCAGCATCAATGATCTGGTTAGCCGGGTCCGCAGCCGGCGCATTCTCCTGCGCGACCGCAGCCGGTGCGGCTGCCGGGTTTGCCACCGGTTGTGCGAACGGTGCGATCAACGCCAACGACAGTGCAGCAGCAGCCACGGATGTACCGCGACGACGTGCGATGTTCTTTCCTTGCATGTATTTCCCCTCCAGGGATCAATAGTTCCAAGGTCCCCCACGCCCACCTTCAGGCGCAGGGCCGAGCAGAGCACCTAAGTGATAGGTAACCCTCACACTGACAAAGCGTAGTATCCACAAACTAAATGCTCAAAGGTTTCTGGACATTAGTTAGCCGCAACTACTTGAGACTGGAGAGACTTCCAGGAATTTCAGAGGGAAAATCCATGACCCGCAGCCCGATACAGGTTTCCTAAAGGTAAACATTTACTGAGTGCGTGACAGTTCACCTATCTTTTAGCGCTGATCAGCGGCAATGTTCACTCAAGGCCATAATGTACGACCAAATGATTAGGATTACATTTCAGGTAGCGTTCAGAGCTTTTACCCTATAACGGGGGCAGAAGGAACGGACCAATGGGACGAGAGGCGGTCACGGAAGGTTAGCTTAAAGCTTCCTGTGCGCGGTCTCGCGCTTCATCGATCGTGTCCGCGGTCGCATGGGCGGCCACGGCGCCGTCGAGCACCTGGACGCGGGTTTCATCTACAGACAGCGCCTTCGCCAGCAACGTCGGATCCCCCAGGCGGTATTTGAGGTGGGAGGCGCCGGGGGAGGTTAACGTGACGTCGATAGGCAAAAGCAGCGAAGCGCGGGCGAAGAGCTCACACTGATCAAAACGCTGGGTTGCGCACGTGAGCAGGCCGTCCATGCCTGGCAGGGGCGTGGCCTGGGAGAAGTACACCTCTTCCCCATCCACGAAAAGTTCAATGGCGAACAGGCCGTGCCCACCCAACGCGCCGGTGATGCGGGCAGCGATGGAGCGTGCATTGTCACGAGCGGCGTCCGTAAGCGGTGCGGGCTGCCAGGACTCTACAAGCCTAGCACCCTCATGACGAGTACCGATCGGCTCACAGAACCACGTGGCCAACTGACCCGTATTCGGATCAATGGAGCGGACCGTGAGGATAGTGACCTCATAATCAAACTCAATGTAGCGCTCCACCATCAGCTCACGCTTGCCAAACGGGTGATTGAGTTCTTCTGTGGTGGTGGCCACGTGCTGGCCGCGGCCCTTCGTGGGTTTGAGAATCAGCGGGAAACCGATTTCTTCTGCCGCCTGTTCGATTTCTTCTTTGGTGGTGGCCAGTTTGTACGCCAGCGTTGGCAGACCGAGTTCTTCGCTTGCCTTGGTGCGAAGGGCCTCGCGGTCCGTGGCTAGTTCACATGCGTGACTGGAGGGGACGACGCGGGTTTCTTGCTGCTCAAGCTGCTCAAGGGTTTCGAGCGCTTCGGTGTCGAGCACCTGTTCTTCCGCCACCGCAATAAGTGCCGGGCGGTTATCCGGGTGCGTGTTCAGGACTTCCGTGAGCGCCTGCGGGGTGTCAATGGTGGGCCAGAAGCCGAGCTGACGGTAGGCCTCTGCAAGCTGGTAAGCGACCGGGCCCTTGCCCAGAACCAGGATCCGGTTATTCATGGGTGTTGATTATTGCACCTGTAGGTGTGGGTTTGGATATTGAAACTCGGGGTGTTGTCTGCGGTGGTGGTTTGCTGTCTGGGATAGGGAAACCCCGGCGCCTGGGGTTGGGTTCCCTCATTGCGCCGGGGTTCATGCCCTGCAGTTAGTTGCTGGTGTTGCCCTTCTTTGAGGACAACTCAACCTCCTGTCCGGAAGAGCCCTTCAGCTTCAGGTCTTCCACCGTGACGTCCGTGGTGCCATCCGGCACGCAGTTCTTGTAGATCATCGTGCCGGTCAGGATGCCAGCAGTGATCAGCGCGAGGCTGGTGACCACCGTGAACAGATCCGCGCCAACGGACTTCAGGCGGGCGTTGATTTCCGCCACCTGGCTGGCCATCTGCGGGTTGTACACGCCGATCTGCTGCTGGATCTGGGAGTTCACCTGCTCTAGACGCGCCGACAGCTGATTCGCGATCGGTGTCAAGCCCGGCACATCAACCTGGGAAGCCAGGCCAAGCGGCAGCAACGCGATCATTGGAAGACCGAAGCCGAGGGCGCTGGCAATGCACTTGCCAGTGTCGATCTCCGGCTTGTTGCGGTCTCCCGTGTCCGGCTGCTCCACCGTAACGGTGACATCAACGTTGTCCTTGGAGCCATCCGGGTAGGTGACGGTAACTGGGACGGTGATCTTGTCGCCAGGCTTTGCGTCCTTCGGGACTTTTACGGTAATCGAGCCATCCTCGTGAACCGTCACGCCCTCAGGTGCGCCTTCGCCCTTCTCAAACTTGGTGCCCTCCGGCGGGGTGGTCTCCTTGCCGTTTTTGTCCTTAAAGACAGGCTTGTCGATGGTGACGTCCTCACCCGGTTTGCCGGAGCCGTCCTCGTAGCCAGGCTCGAACTCTTCGTTCTGCTTGGCATCCGGATCCTCAACCGTGACGGTGACATCAACGTTGTCCTTGGAGCCATCCGGGTAGGTGACAACGACCGGAACGGTGATCTTGTCGCCAGGCTTCGCATCCTCCGGGATGGTGACGGTGATCTCGCCAGTGTTCTCGTCGATCTTTACACCGTCGGGTGCGTTCTCACCCGGGGTAAAGGTCGTGCCGTCCGGAGCCGTGGTCGGGTTGCCGTCCTTGTCCTTGAACTCCGGCTTGTGAATTGTGATGTCCTCACCAGGCTTACCGGAACCGTCCTCGTAGTCAGGCTCGTAGTTCTCGTTGTCCTTCGTCGGCGGGGTCTCCGGTTTATCCGGCTGCTCCACCGTAACGGTGACGTCGACATTGTCCTTAGAGCCATCCGGGTAGGTGACAACGACCGGAACCGTGATTTTGTCGCCAGGCTTCGCATCCTCCGGGATGGTGACGGTGATCTCACCAGTGTTCTCGTCGACCTTCACGCCGTCGGGTGCGTTGTCACCCGGCGTGAACGTGGTGCCATCCGGAGCCGTGGTCGGGTTGCCGTTCTTGTCTTTGAAGACAGGCTTGTCGATCTTAACGTCTTCACCCGGCTTACCGGAGCCATCTTCATACTCCGGCTCATACTCCAGGTTCTGGTTCGGAACCTTCGGGTTGGTGTTGTCGTCAATTTCCTTGTCGTCCGGGATGCCGTCACCGTCATCATCCGGATCTGTGATGTCAGGATCACCATTGCCGTCCGTGTCCAGCTTGAAGTGGGCCGTCACGTTATCCACGGACTTGTCCGGGTAGGTCACGGTCACCGGGACGTCAAAATCCTCCACCGTATCCTTGTTCAGCTTCGACTTGTCGGGGAACGTCACCGTGATCTCGCCGGAGGTCTCGTCAATCTTGACCTCGTAGCCCTCGGGAGCGGTGTAGCTCTCCGGGATGGTGAACTTCGTGTCCTCAGGAGCCGTAGTCTCCTTGCCCTGGTTGTCCTTGATCGTTGGAGTTGACTTCGTCTCCTCACCCGGGACAACCAGCTTGGAGTCGTAGGAAGGATCGTAAATACCAGCGTCCTTGTTAGTTACGGTCACCGTAACTGTGGTGTTGTCCTTGGTGCCGTCCGGGTAGGTGACAACGACCGGAATGGTGATCTTGTCGCCCTCTTCGGCATCCTCGGGGATGGTGACGGTGATCTCGCCGGTGTTCTCGTTGATGGTTACGCCGTCCGGGGCGTTCTCACCCGGAGCGAACGTGGTGCCCTCCGGAGCCTTGACGTTCTTGCCGTCCTTGTCCTTGAACGTTGGCTCGTCGATCTTGACCGTGTCACCTGGCTTGCCGTTGCCGTCGGTGTACTCCGGCTCATACTCCAGGTTCTGGTTCGGGACCTTCGGGTTGGTGTTGTCGTCAATCTCCTTGTCGTCCGGGATGCCGTCGTTGTCATCATCGTCGTCTTCAAGGTCAGGCGTACCGTCACCGTCCGTGTCCAGCTTGAAGTTCGCCGTAGCGTCATCGGTAGAGCTGTCCGGGTAGGTCACCGTCACCGGGACGTCGAACTCCTCGACCGTGTCCTTGTTCAGCTTGGACTTGTCCGGGAAGGTCACAGTGATCTCGCCGGTGTTCTCGTTGATCTCAACGACGTAGCCGTCGGGAGCATTGAAGTCCTCCGGGATGGCGAACGTGGTGCCCTCGGGAGCCTTGACCGTCTCCTCGGTCGGGTTGCCCTCATCGTCCGTCTTGGTGAAGGTCGGCGAAGACTTCGTCTCCTTGCCCGGGACGACAAGCTTAGGCTCGTAGGCAGGCTCGAACTCATCAGCGTCACGAGTAACCAGCACCGTCCACGCGGACACATCATTGCCGCCAGAAACCAGGACAACGTTGAAGTAGTCGCCCTTCTTCGCATCCTCTGGAATGTCGAAGGTGCAGCCCGCGACCTGCTCCTTGGCCGACTTGGACTGGTCAATGTCACAGGTCTTGAGGACCTTCCCATCGACGTCGCGCCACTCCACCTTCGACGTTGCACTGGACACCGTGCCGTGAAGCTCCGGTGTTACGGTCACACCCGGCGCGGCCGGCTTGTCCGTTGCGTTGTAATCAGCCGTAATGGACGCCGGTGCGTACGGCATGATCGCGTAGTGGACGTTGTACAGAGAGTTCAGGTTCTGGAACGGAACGCCGTTGTAGTTGATCGGCAGCTGGTTCTCACCAGGGATTGCGGCGGGGCGGAAGTTACCACCAAAGTTGAAACGCTGGAAGGTTGGCGTGTGGAAGCCGGTGTAGCCGTTCTGGACCACGCCGTTCTGATCCTCCACCCATACGAACAGGTGGTTCGGGTTCAGGATGTCCTCGCGGATCTGGCCCTTCTCGTAGTTACCGAAGCGCAGGGTGTATTCACCCTTGTTATTGGTCTTGCCGTAGACGGTCCTGAGAATGTACTCGGGGTGCGCCTCAAGCATTTCCTTGGTTGCCTGGGCGATCTTGTCCGGATCATTCTTGTACGTCTCACGCAACTTCTGGTTCGCTGCCGCACCGTCCTTGGTCAGGGTGGATGCGTACACGGTGTAGCCATCAGCCGGCTCATCAATGCTGTTAAACGCCGGACCGGTTGCCACGATGCCCTTATCGGGGCCACCGGTCTCCAACCACACGCGACCAGAAACGGTGTTCGGGACCTTGGTCTGCGTCGACGCTGAGGCGATCGGACCCTCCGGGTCCTCAACGAGCTTGTCGCCCTTGGCAGCCAGCCAGCTTTCCTCATGGTTCGGCGCAACCTCACGCAGGAACGCTGCCGTAAGCTGCATGTTGCCGTCGCTAGCAACGAAGGAGCCCAACGGAGCATCGGCTGGCAGGTTGAACGAACCCGGCACGAAGCCGTTGGCCTGGCGGAACATCTCAACCCTGTTGCCGCGCTCATTGGTGAACGGTTCTACCCAGATGCGGTGCATCTGGTCCGTGCGGGCGGTGTAGGTGTGCTCGCGTCCCAGCTTGTCGGTCCAGGTAATGCCCGTATCGCCGGTACCGAACGCAAACGTGCCCTGGCCGCCGTTGCCGCCGACCACGTCTGGCAGCGTGTGCGTCTTCGCGCTGAAGATCGGCGAGTAGGAGCCATCCTTGTCACGGAACTGCGCGTAAACGGTGATCCCATCCAGCTTCACGTTGCCGTTGTCATAGGCTGCGCCCGGGTTACCTGCCACGCCAGTCAAGTACACGTGACCGGAGATCAGACCCTTGCCAACACCGTGGGCGTCGGTCAGGTTTGCCGCGTGGGTAACGCGCCCACTGGCGATCATGTCTGCATCAATGATCTTGCTCTCGGGATTCACCGTTGGCGATGCCTGTGTTGGCTGCGCCTCCTGTGCGACAGCGGCCGGTGCGGCAGCCGGGCTCACTACCGGCTGGGCAAACGGGACAACCAAAGCAAGCGACAGTGCCGCGGCAGCTACCGACGTGCCCCGCCGGCGTGCAATGTTCATTCCCTGCATGTGATTCCTCCAGGACGTAAGTGGTTCGGAGTGGTTCTGTGTAGTTCGAGCAGAGCACCTACGTGATAGGTTCCTCTCGCACCGCCGAAGCTTAGTTTCACAAAACTATCCACTCAAGGTTTCCTGAAATTTTACTTACTTACGCTTGGGTAACTACTGAACTAGTTTCGCCCTTACTCGCTGCAAATCCTCACTTTTGCAAGGTATGATCACAGTAAATTAACAGTGAATAAAAATAGCTCCTGTGGACGCAGGTGACAGGTCACGCTTTAAACGCTGGTCACGCCCACAGAATGCCGGAGTTAAATCATGCCCATGACATATATTCCGGTTGTAGCGTTATTTGATGTTACGTGGGCGTCGATAAGCTAAAAAGCCCAAACCCCGATGCCGAGAGTGCGACACCGGGGTGAGTTTTATCAGCTTAGGAGGAGAGCGTGTACTCCTTGCCGGAAGACCCCTTCAGCTTCATATCCTTCACCGAGGAGTTGAAGCCGCCACCCGGCGCGCAGTTGTCATAGATCAACGTGCCCGCCAGAATGCCTGCGGCGATCAGTGCGATGCCTGCGGCAACCATTGCCAGATCCGCGCCGACTTCCTTCAGGCGGGCGTTGACCTCAGCAACCTGGCCAGCCATCTGCGGGTTGAACACGCCCAGCTGCTGCTGGATCTGCGAGTTCGTCTGCTCAAGGCGAGCCGATACCTCATTGGCAATCGGGGTAAGCCCCGGCAGGTCGATCTGGGTGGCCAGGCCAATCGGCAACAGTGCGATCAGCGGCAGACCAAACCCGAGGGTGGTGGCGACACACTTGCCGGTGTCAATGCCCGGCGCGGTGTCGGGCTTGTCCTGGGCGTCGGCAGGGTTGGTGGTTTTCTCGATTTCCTCTCGGTTGGTGTGGCCATCACCATCGAAGTCACCGTTCGGATCCAGCAGGGACTTGCCGTCCTTGCCAACCAGATCAAAGTTGGCCATGGCGCTGTTGGTGGAGCCGTCCTCGTAGGTGAAGTTCACCTCAACTGCCGGACGGGCAAACGGCTTGAAGGTTTCGACGAACGTATCCCAACGCTTGCCAGCCTCAGTGCTCTTGATCTCCGGCAGCTTCGCTGCGATCTTGTCCTTGACCTGATCCATCGACGGAGCCTTGGCGTTGATCACGCCGTTGTCCTGCGGGGTGAAGGTCCACGTGTCCGCATCAGAGTTCTCGGTCGGCGTTGCTTCGGTGCTCTTGAGCGGAGCCTGCTTGCCGAACGGATCGTTGGTGTTCTTGTCACCATCAACCGGCACATCGGTCTTCTCGTCATACTTCGGTGCATAGCGCTGCGCATCAGAACCAACGATGAGCTTGGTGTTTACCTCATCGGTGCTGCCGTCCGGGTAGGTGACAACAACGGTGACGTCGTACTCGCCCGGTGTCGAGGTGTCCGGGGTCTCCTTGTACTGGAACTTCGTGCCCTCTGGAAGGTCATCGGCGTTCTTGATGTTCTTCCTCGGGTCCGGGGTGCCGCCCGTTGGAACCTTCTGGTCCTGGCCCTGTGGGTCGTACTGGTCAGCCTGGGAGGGGTCCTTCTTCGGCTCATCAACCGTAACCGTGGTGGTGACTTCATCGGTGGTGCCGTCCGGGTAGGTGACAACGACTGGGACCGTGATCGTTTCGCCAGGCTTTGCGTCACCTGGGATGGAGACGGTGATTGCACCGGTATTCGGGTCGACGGTTACGCCCTCCGGAGCGTTGTTGCCCGGGGTGAAGGTGGTGCCTTCCGGAGCGGTGGTAGGGTTGCCGTTCTTGTCCGTGAACTTCGGCGCAGGAACCGTCACGTCCTTGCCAGGCTCACCGTTGCCGCCCTCATACTCAGGCTGGAAGTGATCGTTCGCGTTCGGCACCTTCGGGTTGCTGTCTTCTGCATCCGGGATGCCGTCGCCGTCATCATCGCCGTCTTCGGTGTCCGGGGTGCCGTCACCATCAGTGTCCAGCTTGAAGCTCGCCGTTGGGTGGTCCTGCGTGCCGTCCGGGTAGGTGACGGTCACCGGGACGTCGAACTCCTCCTTGGAATCCGCGTTGAGCTTCGGCTTGCCCTCTTCATCCCTCTCCACCGTTACGGTGACAACGCCGGTTTCCGGATCAACCTCAACCTTGAAGCCCTCCGGTGCTGTGAAGTCCTTCGGCAGTTCGAACGTGGTGCCGCTCGGCGCGTCAACGTCCTTGCCGTCCTTGTCCTTGAACGTCGGCTTTGAGGATGCCGGGGTGTCTGCCGTTACCGTCTCGCTACCGTAGGACGGCTCGAACTGCTCTGCCTGGTCTTCTGCCTTCACAACCAGCGGCACGCGATCAACGTGACCAGCCTGCACCACCGTCGGCTCCCCGCCTGCTTCCTCAGCCGGAATGACAATGTCATACGTCACCGTCACGTTCGGCTTCTCCTGCGAAGGAACATCCTTGGACACCTCAGTCGGGGTGCCCGTGATTGTGCCGGAAGCCGGATCGAACTTCAGGCCAGCCGGCAGGCCCTCAACCTGGAGGTTTCGCACCACCGCGGCCTCAGGAAGGCCCTCGGGGAGAACGGCTTGGTCGTAAGGTTGGTTCACGGTGGCGTCGTGAAGCATAGTGTCCGTAACAAACAGGTCATAAACCTTCGAGTTTTCCACCGTGGACACTGATGCATCCCCAACGGTCAGCTCAGCCTGATTCGCCACCTTCACCTGGTACCGGCCGGGCTTCTTCGGCGTACCCGAAATCACGCCGGTTGCCGGATCAATGCTCATACCCTCCGGCAGGCCCTCGGCATGGAAGGTTTGGTGCGTGATGGCGTCGGCAAGCATGGGTGCTACCGAATGGTTGTAGGCCTCCCCCACCGAACCAACAGGCAAGGAGTTGATCACCACAGCCGTAAACGCATCCGACGCAAGCGGCGTACGGTTACCCGTACCATCCTGCGCCCACAGCGTCGCCGTGTACGTAGTGTTCTCCTCCAAATCCGCCGGGACCGTGAAATCCGCAGAAGGCAGCGAGTAATTCTCCACCTTCAGATCCTTGTGCTCCGCAACGACATTGCCCTCAGGATCCGTCCACACAATGTCATACTTCAGGTTCTCATGCGTAAGCAGGCCCGTAGCCTTAGTCACCGCAGTATCCCCAGCCTGCGCCGTGTGCAGCTGCGAATCAAAATTCACCACATCAAAATCCAGCGGTGCCGGGCTCAAAATGATGTTCATGCCGCGCTGGTAGTCCTGCATCCAGTCCTCAGTCTTACCGGCCGCGACGTTCTTGCCGCCAGACCACGTGCCCGGATCAATACCATTCATCCAACGCTGGAACTGCCAACCAGACTGCACACCAATGTTGTCCGGCAAATCAACCGGACCAACGTACATCCAGTCCAAGTTGATGTGCTTCGACGTGGTCGTACCCTGGCTCCAATTACCCTCAGACCAAGCGCCGGCGAGAGTGTGGAACTTGTCCTGCGGGACGATCCAGCGGTTGTTGCGGGTGTCGCCGTAAATGCCCTTGAAGTAGAGCCAGTAGACGCCATTTTCATCCGTGGTGGTGGTCACCGTCTCTGCAATCCACTCCGGATGATCAGTCTGGATCTGCTGGTTGATCCACTCCTGCATCTTGTTCTCATCCGCAATCGTCCAATCACTGCCGCGCAGCTTTCGACCGCCGAAGTTCTGCTTCACGTGCTCCTCAATGGCAAGGATCGCTTCATCACTCAGGTAAGAGCCGACGATCTCCTGGCCGGCAAGCACCAAGTCACGCTGCTCGCCCTGGATGATGCCGCCGCCCAAGATCGCGGCCGTCTCGGAGTCCACAGCACCGTTCGGGACCGCAGAGTTCCAGAACACAACACCGCTGACCGAGCCTTCTAGGCGGCTGCCCGCGTTGTCACCCTCATTGGACACCGCCCACTGATCCCGCGGCTTAGTCAACGTGTAATCCGTGTTGCGGATGAAGTTCACATCCAAATTGGAAACGTTGTAGTTGCTGTTCCACGACACCATGTGCGAGCTATCCGCCACCGACTGCGACGGCGCCCACGCCGACGCATAGTGATTCATCAGACGCAAATCCTTCTTCTGGCCGTCCGGCAACTCAACCCACACACGGATCTTCTCGTTCCAACCATCCAGGCGGCGGTTGCCTGCGATATCCGACAGGCCGGCCGAGCCAGTGGTTTGTGCCGCCTCGAACACACGCATGCGGTTCAGCTCATCAAAAAACGGCTTCATCTCAATGGCGTAGGAGCCCTGCTCATTCGTGGTAGCGACGTAGACCGGAGAGTAACGAACATCGCTAGTTCCCTCCTTCCACTGCGCATACACCTTCGCGCCAGCAATCGGCTTCGAGTAATCCGCCAAACCCGCATTCGTAGCCGCCTGCGCGAACACCTCACGCACCGTGCCCGAAATAGTGAACGGGGCGTTGGCCAAGCCCTCAGACTCAATCGCGGTGTTCGTTACCGGGAGGGCGTTGTGGGTTTGGGCTTTGGCTGGTTGGGCTGGTGCTGGTGCGGCGTGTGCGATCAGCGCAAACGACAGTGCTGCAGCGGCAATCGACGTTCCACGACGACGCGCGATGTTCATTCCTCGCATGAATTCCCCTTCAGGGATCAAAGTTCCAATAACACCCACGCCCATCCGTAGACGCGGGGCCGAGCGGGAAACCTGCTCACAGGCTTCTCACAGACCGGGCAAAGTTAGCTTGGGGAAATTAGTTGCTCAAAATCGAATAAGAGGGCTATCAGTTTTTATTCGTTCGTTATTACAGGGCGTGAGCAGGCAATTTAAAGCGGATTATCAGCTATCAGTTAGATAGATTTAGCCAATTTGGTGATGGGTCACATTCCTATCAGTGCTGGTTAGGGGCCTGTGCCTGTGTTTGATTTGGTTTGTGGTGGGGCTTTTGGCGGATATCGTCGCACCATACCCACATTTGGGGGCAATTCGTGTGATCTATGGGTGTCGGCGCCGGGGCTCGGCGGGTGTTGCGGGGCTCGGCGGGTGTTGCGGGTCTCGGCGGGTGTTGCGGGTCTCGGCGGTGGTGCAGCCTAAGTGAGGCGAGAGCGCGAGTGAGACACGCGGGCTAAACCCCGAACGGAAGACTACGGATACGCCGAGTTTTCGTGGCGTACTCGGGGTGCTGTGTTCGGGGTTTACGGCGTGTTCGGGGTTTACGGGGTACTCGGGGCTGCGGCGTGGTGCCGGGGAGCGGCAGCGGCGATGAGTTTCGGGCGCGGTCGGGGTGTAACGCCAAGCCGGGGTGCCTGACGGAGGCAGCAGTGAATTAAACGCGTGTCGTGGTAGCCAAAAGCGCTTCAAAGTAAAGTCGGCAGCGTGCAGATTCACACCCTTGCTCTGGATAACTTCCGGCGCTTCGCGCATTTTGAGATGGAATTTGAGCCAGACCTCACGCTCATCAACGCGCGCAACGGCAAGGGAAAAACGACAGTGCTCGAGGCCGCGACAATCGCACTACAGCCCTTCGTTGGCACCTTGATGCCTGGACAATCTGCCAGCATCAAACAACCGGATGCAAGATACTTGCCTACAAACGGGTTTGAACGCGAGCAAGACTTCCCGGTTGCAGTAACCGCAACTTTTGCCAACCCCAATGTGCAATCTAGGCGAGAGCTTCGAAAACCAAACGGTCGCACGACCAGCGTAAGTACCCACGAGCTGACTGAATACGCAAATGACCTCCTCGACAAACTGCGCGATAGCAGGACCGCGGTGGAGTTGCCGGTAGTCGCCTACTACAGCTCGAAGCGTCTCTTTGCGCTGCGTAGTGGCCTTGCAAGCAGGATCGCCGGACTAAGCCGTACGGTTGGCTACCAGGATTGCTTGTCAGCGCTCTCAAATTTCAAGCAGCTTCAACAATGGATGGCAACCGCCACACGCGCACAATTGCAAGAAGAGCAACGGAAAACTGGTGCAGCGGGCATTGCAGCACTCCACAAGAGAGTGCAAGGCATTGAAAATGCCGTCGACTCCGTACTGGCAGATGAAGGCTGGACCGGCTTTCACTACAGCCTCCACTTTGAGGAGCTGGCGATTTCCCACCCAGACCACGGACTGATGCCAATTTCAGCGTTAAGCGATGGCACGCGTGCAATGGTCTCCCTCGTTGCTGACCTGGCCAAGCGAGCATCACAGCTCAACCCTGATTACAGTGAAAACGCTGCGAAGCTTGCATCCGGAATCGCGCTCATCGACGATATTGACCTGCACCTTCATCCCGAGTGGCAGCACCGCGTTGTTCCTAGTTTGCAGGCAACATTCCCCAACATGCAGTTCATCATCAGCACCCACAGCCCCCGAGTGTTGAGCTCAGTACCGCGCAAACACATCCGTGTACTGGAACAGGATGAAGACCAGCAATGGCACACCCTTTACACCCCTCCAAAAGATGACGTACATTGTACTCACACAGTATTTCGGGAAGAAGTAGGGGACTACGATGACACTGACAAAGGACAAGCGACTCAACCTCCGCACAACAGCCCAACAAGACCAGCGCCTTAAGCGGGCTGCGGAAGTCCGTGAGATTTCCGTGTCCGAATTCATCCTCAAAAGCGCAATGGCAGAAGCAGAGAAGGTCCTAGCGGATCGCCGCTGGTTCGAGCTCAACGCGGAGGATTTTGCAAAGTTTGAGCAAGCTCTCGACACACCAGTCGATGGGACGAAGCTGGCACGCCTCCTCGCCTCTGAATCCGTATTTGGCAAGGAGTTCACCCTTGACTGACGGTATCCTGCACGAACCTCGCAGGATTAAGAAAGGCGACCACCTTTCAAACTTCTCGTGCGGAGTAGACAGTCTCGACGAATGGCTCAAGCGGTTTGCGCTGCGGAATCAGCGGGCCAACAACGCAGTTACGTACGTAACCACGCTCAACGATGAAGTCGTCGGCTACTACGCCCTCGCCTCAGGCGGGGTTAGCCGTGAAGCACTGCCGAAAGACCTGCCTGGCGGGTCGAGACCATATGACGTACCGGTGATTGTCCTCGCCCGCTTCGCCGTTGACTCCCGCGCACAGGGCAAAGGCGTCGGCCGATCACTGCTTGCAGACATGTTCCGGCGCGCGCTCGCAGCCGCCGACATCGTGGGTGCAATGGGAATTTTGATCCATGCACACGACGAAAGTGCGAAGCAGTTCTACCTGCACCATGCCGATTTTTGGGAGATGCCCGGCGAACCGCTGCACCTACTACTGCCGATTAAGTCGATCCGTGCTGCGCTTGAGAGCGAGTAGGTAAAACCCAGCCCCCTAGCGCTCCATGACGTCGTGGCGCACGATGGTCTGGTCACGGCCCGGGCCTACACCGATGTAGCTGATCGGGGCGCCAGAGAGCTCCTCCAGACGCAGCACGTAATCCTGCGCCTTCTGCGGCAGCTCCTCAAACGTGCGGCACTCCGTGATGTCCTCATCCCAGGCCGGCATCGTCTCATAGATCGGTTCGGCGTGGTGGAAGTCGGTTTGGGTCAGCGGCATCTCGTCGAAACGCTTGCCGTCCACGTCGTACGCCACGCAGATGGGAATCTCACCGATGCCGGTGAGCACGTCGAGCTTGGTGAGGAAGTAGTCAGTAAACCCGTTGACGCGCGCGGCGTAGCGAGCAATCACGCTGTCATACCAGCCGGTGCGGCGCTTACGACCCGTATTCACACCAACCTCACCACCGGTGACCTGCAGGAACTCGCCCCACTTGTCAAACAGCTCCGTTGGGAACGGCCCCGCGCCCACACGCGTGGTGTACGCCTTCACAATGCCCAGCACACCCGTGATGCGAGTCGGGCCGATGCCCGCGCCAACGCAGGCGCCGCCAGCTGTCGGGTTGGAGGAGGTGACGAACGGGTAGGTGCCGTGGTCCACGTCCAGCATGGTGGCCTGGCCGCCCTCCATAAGCACATGCTTGCCTTCGTCGAGGGCGGTGTTGAGGACACGTTCAGCGTCGATAACCATCGGCTTTAAGCGCTCAGCGTAGCGGCCGAAGTAATCCATGGTCTCCTCCACCGAGATGGCCTGGCGGTTGTACATCTTCACCAGCATCTGGTTCTTCACATCCAGGGCGGATTCGATTTTTTGGCGGAGGATTGATTCGTCGAAAATGTCCTGCACACGAAGGCCAACGCGGGCAACCTTGTCAGCATAGGTCGGGCCGATGCCGCGGCCGGTGGTGCCAATCGCACGCTTGCCCAGGAAGCGCTCCTGCACGCGGTCAAGCGTCTGGTGGTACGGCGCCACCATGTGCGCGTTGCCGGAAATGCGCAGGCGAGAGGCGTTCGCGCCGCGGGCCTCCAGGCCGTCGATCTCCTCAAACAGCGCCTCAAGGTTGACCACAACGCCGTTACCAAGAATCGGGGTGGCATTTTCACTGAGCACGCCGGCGGGCAGCAGCTTCAGCTCATACTTTTCACCGCCGACAACCACGGTGTGGCCGGCGTTGTTACCGCCGTTGGGCTTGACCACATAGTCAACCCGGCCGCCGAGGATATCGGTAGCTTTACCTTTCCCCTCGTCTCCCCACTGGGCACCCACAATGACGATGGCGGACATCTATCGCTCCTTATATATACGGACCCGCATTATTCGTCCCGCGTTGCATATCTCGCGTGGACTTTGCGGCCAGAGACGGCGCTTATTGTAGCGTGCAACCTATGCGTCTACTTCATTGCGCGTGCGGTCCCACCGAAATTTCTATCCCGGGCGCCCAGCGACACGACCTTCCACCAATCCCCTCACGCAAAGATTTGCGCTTTTTAGACACCGCGGCCAAAGAGTGCCTGCCGGTAGATCCCACGCCTTCGCTTGCAGAGATGCAGAAAAACCCCGCCGCCCCGCACCTGGGCGATCCCACGTTTGCGCCGCAGCAACCGGAGGAGCCACTGCGCGTGATCGTCTCCGGTTCGGACGCCGCCTTAGGCGCCGTGCTCACCCGCATGATGCGCGGCGATTACCTCTGGGCGGAGGTGGCGTATCTGCCTACAGATGTTGGATCGCCTGCTGCCGTGAACTGGGGTGTGGATGGGGACGTTGCTTTTGCCTGCGAGGCACCCGTTATCCCCGCCGCGTGCGTGCGCACGGACAAAGGCCTGGTAGTTGCGGGTTCTGCGTCTATCTATTGCGGCGATGGGTCCTCCGAATTTATCGGCGAGATCATCGTGGATTCCGAAACCCTGCTCATGCGCACCGGAGGCCGCTCCCGCCGCCGCGGCCTCTACGGCGCACGCCTGGTGCCCACCATGAGCGCGCCCGGCATCGCCGCCACCACCATCACCACCCCACTTGTCCGCCGCGGCCTCGCCCGCCTCCTGCCCGCCGGCCAACCCGACCCCACCCAAGTCCTCACCGGACGAGCGGTCCAAGCCGGTGGCGAGAGCATCACTTTGCTTATCGACGCCCACGCCCACCCCCCAACCACCTCCACCACCTTCTACCGCCACCTCCGGGACATCCAATCGGTGCGTGCCGCATCGTTGTAGGGTCAGTTTAGGCCCACTTCAGGTTGTGTGTGAGAAAACTCACATTGTTGGTTTTGTTGTTTATGAGGCCGCTTTCGTAACCGTTTCGCAATGTATGCAAGGTGGATAGAACCGTAAATGTTCCTGAATCCCCAGCGCATCCGGTTGCTGATCGCAGGTATACCGGAATATTTGAAAATTACGAGGGAAAGTTCCGGATTTTTGGCCGGCTGGGGTTTGTGGTCGGCGGAGTCGGTGGAACGCCGTTACGTTGGGTTGTGTTCTGAAAAACCAACTAACCAAGGAGCTACACCCAATGACTAACCTCAACCGCATTGAGGATCTTGCAAACGCAACCGCTTACGACGTCAACGGCGACAAGGTCGGTTCCGTCCAGGACGTCTACGTCAACGACACCACCGGCCAGCCGGACTTTATCACCGTCAACCACGGCCTCTTCGGCACCGGCACCTCCATCGTCCCGCTGCGTGGCCACAGCCTTCGTGATGGCGACCTCCACCTGGCCTTCCCCAAGGACCGCATCGAGGACGCCCCGGATCTTGACGACAACGGCCACCTCACAACCAACGACCAAGACGCCCTCTACCGCCACTACGCCCTGACCGAGACCCAGGACGTCACCACCTACGAAACCGGCGCCCCGGTTGAGCCGGTTGATGGCGCTGCTGGTGCTGGCGCTGCTGGCTACGGTGTTGACGCTGGCGCTACTGACGCTGGCGCTACTGGCGCTGGTGTTCCGGCTGCCGGTGTTGGTGCAGCCGCTGCCGGCGTTGGCGCTGGTGCCGCTGGCCTTGGTGCTGCCGACGCTGGCTACGCCGACGGCGTTGCTGGCACTGCTGACGCTGGTGTGGCTGGTACCGACAGCGACGAGCTCATCCGTTCCGAGGAGCAGCTCAACGTTTCCAAGGACCGCGTCGAGTCCGGCGAGGTGCACCTGCGCAAGTACGTTGTCACCGAGACCGAGACCGTCGAGGTGCCTGTTGAGCGCGAAGAGGTCCGCATCGTCCGCGAGCCGATCACCGAGGCCGACCGCGCTGCCCACACCGGCGCGATTGGCGAGGCCGAAGCCTCCGTCACCCTCCACGAAGACCAGGTCACCGTAACCAAGGAGTCCGTCCCGGTTGAGAAGGTCTCCCTTGAGACCGAGACCGTCCGCGACACCGAAACCGTCTCCGAAGAGGTACGCAAGGAGCGCTTCGAAACCGACGGCGTTGTCACCGACGGTGACGCCGACCTCCGCTAGCGGAGGGATTAGCCGGCGCCAGCCGGCCCAACAATGAGAAAGCCGACCCTCTCGGGTCGGCTTTTCCCTTTTCCTTTCGTCCCAGTCCCAGTCGGCCCCCGCCAAAAGAATTCAGAACTAATTCAGTGCCCTGGGGAGAATCCTGAATTCGTTTGGTCTGGGGCGCTCAGCGACCTGGGGAAACTGAATTCTTTGCCCGTTTTTGGGGAAAGAATTCAGGGTCGGCGGCGCAGCACTGAATTACTTCTGAATTCTTTCCTCCTGGCGGACCGAACCCGTTCACAACTGGCCTGGCACCTGGCCGAGCATCTGGCTTGGCAAGGCGGATCCTGACAAATGTGACGAGGCGCCCAGGGCCGCTCAGCTGAAGCCCAGCTCAGAGCGTTTCGAACGGATTGGCGATGTAAGGTTTGTCAGCGGGAAGGCGACGGCCCTGACAAATTTGACAATTCGGCCGGCAGGCGATCGGCAAACGACCAGGTCAGGGCGTTTTGGCAAAATTTTGGTGTCAAATTTGTCAGGGCTGCCTGGTGGGACGGCGGTGGGGCTGGACCGGTGGCTGGAAAACGGCCAGCCAGGCTGGCCGGTGGCCGAAAATGGCTGGTCCGGTGGCTGGAAAACGGCCAGCCAGGCTGGACCGGTGGCCTGGCAACAGCCACCAAAACCAACAGCCACCGAAACCGCCCGGCTACTCGCCGATGGGGTCTACGTCGAAGACTTCCGGCGGGTACTTCGGCGTTGGGGACGTCGGCGCCAAGGCAGCCAGGGCGGACTCCCTAGACATGCCGCAAATCTGCAGCATGTCCACCGTCAGGGAGCGCGTCTGCGCGAGGATGGCGTAGGTGGACAACACCGGCCCACCAGGGGCGGATTCCGCAACTGACATGTCGGCGGTCTGCGCCACGGCACGCAGCTCGTTGACCATCCTCGGGATGACGGTGGCTTGGGCGCGGCGGGAGTGGACGTCGTAAACCTCGGAGACCTCAAGGGCCACCTTGGCAAGCGTGTCAATCAACGCGATCTGGGTCTCGGACACCGGGTCCTGGTCCTGGCACAACACCCGGGCGCGACGAGCCAGCACGCGGGCGGAACGCACCGCGTTGTCCACCGGCGGGATCACGCGGCTCATGGACTGGATGTAGCGGCGCGAGCTCCACAAGAACGGGGAGATGCGTGTGGATTCTTCACCCGACTGCACCGCCGCGGCCATCGCGTCAATGCGCGTTTGGGATCCTCGGATCGCCTTCAAGGCAGTGTTGATTTCTTTGGGGTCGAGGGCTTGGAGTCCAGACGCGACGTCGTCAAGCACACTGCTCAAAAGGCTCATAACCTGGGCGATCTCTGCCCTCGCTGAGGCCATGGGACCTTGGGGAATCAACGAAAGGACGCCGAGCGCCACGAGACAGCCGATGAAGGCGTCCACGGTGCGGTCAATGCCCGTGACCTCTGCATCCGGCGGCATGATGGTGGCGATCAGGATTGAACCGATCGCCACCTGGTTAACCAGCATCTGGGACTTTGAGAAAAACGACGCAATCAGAAGCGCCCCAGAGACAATAACCGCAATCTGCCAGGGGCCGTCCCCCAGCCGGTAGAACAACAGATCACCCACCAGCACGCCAAGCATGCAGCCAATGGTGATGTCCACCGCCTTAGTCAGCCGGTCGCCCGTGCTGATACCAATGATCAGCACCGTTGTAATCGGCGCGAAGAACGGCCGTTGGTGACCAAACAGATCCTGCGCGATCCAATACGCAAGGCCGGCGGCAAGACCGGTCTGCAAAATCGGCAACAGCCGTTTACGCACGCGCTTGAAACGCGCCTGGAAAGACTCATCAACCGCGCGCAGGCGGTCGCGAGTGTTCATTCGTTGTTGAGCCATGGCAGTACAAATACTAATGGCGCCGGGCTAACCCCGACGCCACGTATGACAAAGAGCGCTTACTTAGCCACGCTCTTGCCAACAGAGTGCAGATCCTGGCACGCCTCAATCACGCGCTCAGACATGGCCTGCTCCGCCTTCTTCAGGTAAGAACGCGGGTCATACATCTTCTTGTTGCCAACCTCGCCGTCAATCTTGAGCACACCGTCATAGTTCTGGAACATGTGGGTGACAATCGGGCGGGTGAACGCGTACTGGGTGTCCGTGTCAACGTTCATCTTGACCACGCCGTAGCGCAGGGACTCCTCGATCTTCTCCTTCTCAGAGCCGGAGCCGCCGTGGAAGACAAAGTCAAACGGGTTGGTGCCAGCAGCCAGGCCGAGCTTCTGCTCCGCAACCTTCTGGCCCATGTCGAGCACCTCCGGGCGCAGCTTCACGTTGCCCGGCTTGTACACGCCGTGGACGTTGCCGAAGGTAGCGGCAAGCAGGTAGCGGCCGTTCTCGCCGGTACCCAGTGCGTCAATGGTCTTAGCAAAGTCCTCTTCCGTGGTGTACAGGTTGGCGCCGGCCTTCGCCTCAACGCCGTCCTCTTCACCGCCGACAACGCCGATCTCCACCTCAAGGATGATGTTGGCCTTGCGTGCCTTCTCCAGGAGCTCCTGGGCGACCTCAAGGTTCTGATCAATCGGCACCGCCGAGCCGTCCCACATGTGGGACTGGAACAGCGGCAGCTCACCACGGTCCACGCGCTCCTGGGAGATCGCCAGCAGCGGACGCACGTACTCATCCAGCACCTCAAGCTGGCAGTGGTCCGTGTGCAGCGCAATATTCACGTCATAGTGCTTGGCCACCTCGTGCGCGAACGCCGCCAGCGCCTGCGCGCCAGCCACCTTGTTCTTCACGCTCAGGCCGGAGCCGAACTCTGCACCGCCGGTGGAGAACTGAATGATGCCGTCCGACTCAGCTTCGGCGAAGCCCTTGATAGCTGCGTTGATGGTTTCAGAAGAGGTGCAGTTAATTGCCGGGAATGCGAAGCCGCCCTTCTTGGCGGCATCAAGCATCTGGTTGTACACCTCAGGGGTTGCGATAGGCATGCGGAAATCCCTTCCTGTCGGGGCAAAAGATACCCCTCCAGTATGCCCCGTCTACGGCATGTTTGCAGCCACCGCCGCCGCAGCCTCCAGCAGCAGCCAGCCAGACAGCTGGACTGAGAGGTCGCGCTCATCAATTCGAACCAGCCCCACCGCTTCGCTTATCGACGCCGGGCCCAACCCATAGTTATGCGGTAACCTCGCATCTTCCGTCCACTCCGCCGGGAAAATCGGCAGACCATCGACCTCAAGACGGTGCTGCCACAGGCTTTCCGCCGACGCCAAAACCAGGCGCGCCGCCACCTTTTTAGTTGCGATGTTCTCCCGCGAATCCTCCGGAAGCCTCACCGCGATCTCCGCCAGATAACGCGCAAGAATGCCCTTGAACAGGCCGCCGTCGCCCTCACCGGATTCGGCGGCCGGGCTGATGATCACGCCCTGCGGGGTTGCCATGTTCAGCGCGATGGCCTGCACGATGGCGCGGATGTGCGTGATGTAAAACACGGACGCGTCGGCGCGCTCGGAGAACTCAAACGAATCGATCGGTTCATCGCCGGCAAGGCCGATGTCCTCGCGCAGCGCCAGCGCGATCTCCAACGAGGCACCCAGCACCGTGCCCTGGTTGTAGGTGTACAGCTTCTGGTTCACCTCGGGCCCGTGCATGCGCATCCGGATGCCGTCATAGAGCAAGCCGGACTCTGCGACCAGGTTGTCAAAGATCCAGTCCGTGATCTGGCGCGCCTTGTCTAAACGACCGGTCCTTGCAAACAGGATCGCCGCCGTGGCGTTCGACGCAATGTTGTAATACGTCTCCTCCGCCTTAAGCGGCAACACACCCGTAATCGGATCAATGGCCTCAAGCAGGTCAAACTCCAGCGCGTCGAGCGTGCGCGTGCGCTTAAGGCCGTCGAGTGCGAGGGCCCTGTTCCACGCGAGCGCCAGCCACGCCTTGTCATCATTGTGCGGATTATCCGTCGGCTTGCCTTTGGTCCGGCGCTGAATGCCGCGAAGCGTGTCCGCCAACTGCTTGCGCCTGGACTTTGTCGGCCGCCGCAGCGCCGCATCCACCTGGCAATCAAAGTATTGCGCCTGCCACCAAAAGTGCCAGTGCCAAAACAGTTTGTCCTTCGCCCCCGGCGGCCACGTCACCATTGCCAGGTTGGTTTTGGGGATGCCCCAAAGACGAGCGGCATGACGCTCATGAATGGCAGATGCTGCCAGGTCAGCGCGATGCGACCAGGTTTCGGGCACGTTGGCTCCCTCAGCGACACTATGAAAAACCGTTATCTGATCGGTGTCAGAATTCTGTTTCCTATATTGCCACGGGACACCTCTTTGTTACCCCTTCCCCCGGCCGGCGTTCTTGGGGATACCCCTTTGGCGCATCGTCGGCATTTTTGTGAGTAGATGCTCGGTCAGAGGCTCGGGATTTGGAATCTTCACGCTCTGACCGAGCATCTAGTCACTAAAAGGCAGAGCCTCCGCGAAAGCAGGGTGTCTAGGCCAGGGCGGGTGTCCGGGTGGGGTCAGCGGGAAGGTCGGGAGGAGAGCGATGAAGGAATTCCGGGAGGTGATGTCACCACCTGGGGCAATGGGTGCCGGAATGCAACAATTTGGAAATTACCGCAGCGGCCGGGGGCCAGACGCCGGGGGCCGAAAAGCTACCAGGCCTGGGAGAGGTCGGCGTGCTGGCGGATCCAGGCGTGCATGGCAATGCCGGCGGCAACGCCCGCGTTGATGGAGCGGGTGGATCCGAATTGGGCGATGGAGCAGGTCATGGAGGCGGCGGCTTGGGCGTCCGCAGTCACGCCGGGGCCTTCCTGACCAAAAAGCAAAAGGCAGCGCTTCGGTAACTCAGCCGTTTCCAAAGGCACCGAGCCGGGCGTGTTGTCGATGGCCACCACCGTGATGCCCTCCCCAGCAGCCCACGCGATCAAGTCCGCAACCGTGGCGTGGTGGCGGATGTGCTGGTAGCGGTCCGTGACCATCGCGCCGCGACGATTCCAACGCTTGCGCCCAACAATGTGCACTTCACGAGCCAGAAACGCATTCGCGGTGCGCACCACGGTGCCGATGTTCATGTCGTTTTCGAAGTTCTCGATGGCCACGTGGAAGTCATGACGCTTCGAGTCCAAGTCGGCGACGATGGCGTCCATGGACCAGTAGCGGTAGGCGTCGACAACATTGCGGGTGTCGCCTTCGGCAAGGAACTTCGGGTCGTACTGCTCGCCTTCCGGCCACGGGCCTTCCCACGGCCCGACACCGTGGCGGCCCTCGTTCCATTCGGTGGGGCCTTTCGCCTCGGTGGGGTCTTTCGCCTCGGTGGGGTCTTTAGCGCAAGCGTCGTCAAGCGGAAGCTCAGGCAAGCCCAAGGTCCTCCAGGCCGAGGATGTGGCGGTACTCCACGCCGGCGTCTGCAATGACCTGGGCGGCGCCGGTCGCGCGGTCGACCACGGTGGCCACGGCGACAACCTCAGCGCCCTCGGCGCGGCAGGCCTCGACGGCGGTCAGCGGGGAGTTGCCGGTGGTCGTGGTGTCCTCCACAACCAGGACGCGCTTGCCGGCGATCGATGGGCCCTCGATGCGACGCTGCATACCGTGCTTTTTCGCTTCCTTGCGCACCACAAACGCGTCGATAGGCCGGCCGTCCGCGTGCATGACAGCGGTGGCCACCGGGTCGGCGCCGAGGGTAAGCCCACCGACGGCGTCGAAATCAAGGTCCGCGGTGAGCTCACGCAGCAGCTTGCCAATCAGCGGGCTCGCCTCATGGTGCAGCGTGGCCCGGCGCAGGTCAACGTAGTAATCCGCCTCCTTGCCGCTGCTCAGCGTCACCTTGCCATGCACCACGGCCAGCTCCTTGACCAGCTCGGCCAGACGTTCTTTGTTACTCATGTGTGTCCTCCTCAAAAATGGATGGCGGTTGTTGCATGCGCGGCGCGCGCGTTAAATCCCCCGCTCGGGAGTCGCCGGCGATCGGCGCGACGTCATCCGCACCCACCTCGCGCGGATCCACCTCCCCCTTCGTGGTCCCCGTGACCCGCGTGGGCAGTTCCACTTCGGGCCGCAAGAGCTTTTGCTTATCGACGCCCACCTCAAAGCCCCTCTCCGCCAACCCCCGAGGGGAAGCGGGTGGGAGGGTCCGCGCGGCGTCTGCAAGCAACCCGATCGGGGCGAAGGCGGCGTGCCAGTCGCTGGGTTTGGCGCCGTGGGCCAGCTGGGCGACAACCCAATCAGCCTCAAACCACACGGCCTCCACGGCTTCCGGCATCTGCTCAAGAGCGGTGGAAACGCGCACGTCAATGAAACGTTGAATGGGGCCGGTGTCCGTGCCGAAGATGCGGAAGCCTTCGACTTCGGTGATCAGGTGCAGATCAGTGTCGTCGTTGGCGGTGTCGTCGTTACCTCCGACACCGGAATTGTCCGAAGCGGACCGGCGCATGTCTACGACCACGTCGCTGGCCTCGCCAGTAGTCATGGCGATGACCGTGGTGGAGCCAAGGTCCGCAATGTAGGTGTCGTGGCCGTACTGCACGCCACTGGCAACCTTGGTTGCCGCCGCACCCGCAGAAGCCGCGCCGCGGCGCCACTCCCCCGTCAACGACTCATCAGTCTTGGCGTAGCTGAACCCATTCGCCTTCGCCCACGCTTGGCGTGTCTCCGTAACCGGAAGCGCTGGCAGCGCAGGCAGCCCGGGCAAACTGGTGTCTGGACGCAGCAGCCACAACCCCGCCGCAAACAGCACGACGGCTAAAAGAATTAATACGTAGGCCATTACACGTCTGCCGCCACCGGGTTTTCACGATTGGCAGCCCACTGCGACCAACCACCGATGTAATGCGTCAACGTTGGCAAACCGGCGTGCTCCAACGCCGCGAGCAAAAGTGCCGAGTGGTTACCCGAACCTGAATACGTAATGGCCTGGGCCGGATCCGTTGACTCCGTAATCCCCGCCTCAGCCGCGCGCTGAAGGATCTCATCTGCCGAACGCACCAACACGTGATCATCTTCCTGGTGGAACAACTCCGCCACCGGAAGATTCACCGCATTCGGAATATGGCCTGCGCGCAGGTCAAGGGCTTCGCGGCGGCCTTGGAAGCGGCGTTGGGATCTAGCGTCGATAAGCAGGCCAGCGAAATCCCTGACCTCCTCCATGCTGGCGGTGGGCATGCAACCTGGTGTGAGCTGCACCTCACGCGGCACGACCACCTGGCCGGGGCCGGCGACCGTGGGCAGCTGCTTGCCGTCCCAGCTGGCAAAACCGCCGTCCACAATGTGCACATCCTGGATGCCCGCCCAGCGCAACACCCACCACGCGCGCGCCGCGAACAGGCCCGTGCCCTGGTCATAGACGTACGTCGGACGGCCTGCCTCAATACCCCAGCTCTTCACAGCCTTGCGCACAACATCAATGTGCGGCAACGGGTTACGACCCTCCGCGCGGCCCGGCATGCCCGCCAAATGCGACGCCGGATCACAAAACAACGCCGACGGCACATGCTCCGACTGGAACTTCGCCCAGCCACGATCCTCTTTCTGCTCCCACAGCGCCGCAATCACGGTCTGCTTCTTGCCGGACTGAATGCGATCGTTCAGCTCCTCCGCCGCCACAAAAACGCTCATGGTGGCTCATTCTAGGGCAAATCTATGTCCGCGTTCTGGTGACTAAGCCATGTAGCCCGGCGCTTGCTGGATTGCGCCCTCAGACTCCAAACCATCCAGCCACTCCATAATCCCCTCACGAGGGCAATCCGCGCCTATGGACGCCGCGAGCATCCCACCCGGCCCCATCTCCACCCGGCAGCCGAACGCCAAAAGCGTCTCGGCGAGCTGCAGTGGCGCCTCCGTCGCCGGGAGAATACGCACCGTCGACGCACCGCCGCGCACCACCACACGATCCACGTGGAACTGGCCGCCAACCGTGACGCATTCGACGATGTCGCCAAGCGCCAACGACGTATCCACAAACGGCACACTGGCAACCACAAAATGGTTGCCAGAGAGCTGGTGGCCCGCAAGCAGCTCATTTTCCACACCCGGGACGCTCACGCGGGTGGTAATCGTGGTGATCGGTTGCATGCCCGGGATTGTAGCCGGTACTAGGGTCTGGGCGTGGCGGGTTGGCGGTGGGTTGGTGGTGGGTTGGTGCGGCTTTGAAACTCTGAAACGCAAACATCGCTATTTCCTAGAGCTCTTCGTCCTCTTCATCCCCTTGCCCTTTGGGGCCGACCCCGAGATTGCTAACGTGAAGTGGGTCTTTTAAGTTTTCTGGGTAATTGAAAACGCATTGCCGAATACCATCTACATGTTCACTGAGGCTCGTGGTAACGGTGGCCCACATTGGGTCAAGAATAAAATCTATCCCGGAACGGCGGGCATGCTTTGCAGCTGGAACAAAGTCGCTATCTCCGGTGATCATCACTATCTGATTTACCGTTCCACTCTCCGCAAGAGATGCTATGTCGAGACCAATTCTCATATCGACACCTTTTTGAGTGATTTCGAGTTTGAAATCTCTCTCTTGCAAATCCTCTACCCGAAGAGTCCCCGCACAAAGCTTCTTCAGAGGATCAGTCTTCAGCACATAGCCATTCTGAGTTTCAAGTTCTTCACCGCGACGAAGTGCAACCTTTCTCTTGTGCGTTAACGCATCGAAGAACTGATTTGTCCATTTGAACTGGTCGGTCGCGGCCAAGTTCACTTGGCTTCTAGTCAGTGGGTGAAAGAGAACTTTTTCAGAGGGCGGGCAATCATAATAGAAAATTCGGTACAGGCTGCTTCGCGACTTACTTATATGACGGCGGGCATACCTCACCATCTCGTTTGCGCGGTCTTCCGGCGTCTTATCCCCAAATAGGCTATAAGCACGGCGCCTATAGGGGTTAAGCGACAAAATGTGTGCTTTTTTGGATATGGATTCCCGGTCCTGCCTGGGCCTACGGCGGGAGAGTGCTCGTTGAATCGGGATTCCCGACCATAGACCGGAAGGTCCACCACTTCAGGCGTTGGATGTGCTACGACAGCAAGCTGTTAAACCAGCTGCATGCCAACTCAACACAGGAAGAGAAAACACAACAGGCCCCTATGTCCGGCATGCGAGCACACCGCCACGAAAATGGGCACCACCTCCAGCGGAAAACAGCGATGGCGCTGTACACACTGCGGGCACACCTTCACCAACCCGAACACGGCTAAGACCAGCGCATATCGGTTTGCCATCTTCATCGACTGGATCACCGGCCAGCGTCCCCTCGACGCTGTGGCTGCTGCACACAACGTCTCCAGGCGCACATTGATCCGCTGGTTCACCTACTTCTGGTTCATCATCGTCCCATGCAAACCAGACCCGTACCGCGTCTACGACCAGCTGTTTATTGACGGCACCTACTTCCACAAAAAATGCCTGCTTGTCGCTGCAACCAGCGAACACGTCGTTGCCTGGCACTGGTGCACACGAGAAACCGCCTACGACTACGCCAAACTCTTCGACCTGATCGCCGAACCCCTAGTCGTGACCACAGACGGCTCCGGTGGCGCAAACAAGGCCATCAAACAATGCTGGCCAAACGCCTCCATCCAACGCTGCCTCGTCCACGTACGCCGCGACACCATCAAAGACACCACACGCCAACCAACAATCACCGCGCACAAAGCACTCCTTCGCCTCGGCAACCAGCTAACCCACATCACCACCCGTGACCAGGCAATTACCTGGGTACTTCGCCTCAACCGCTTCCATGACCTCTACGGTGACTGGCTCAAACAACGCACCTACCGCAACCAAGTCGCCCCAGAAGAGATCCCAAAACGCATCCGCGACAACCAGCAATGGTGGTACACCCACCCCAGAGCCCGCAGAGCCTACCGCCGGTTCGAGCGCCTCTACCAACAAGGCCACCTCTTCGTCTGGCTCAACCCACCAAAACACACCACAACCGAGCTAAAGACCACCACAAACAGCCTGGAAGGCGGCATAAACGCACAACTGAAACACCTTGCCCGAGCCCACCGCGGCACATTTGACGAACACCAACGAATCATCATGGACTGGTGGCTCTACCTGCACACCCAACACCACGATGACCCGCTGGCGCTAGCAATCGAGCAAGACTTCGGCCGCAAAGGCTACGCACACGCCCGCCAGGCACACATGCGTGAACGCGACCAAGCCAACTCACCCGACGGCCGGCCGAAAGTCTACGACACCGGCATCGACACCGACTTCAACCCCTCCTGGGCCATCCGACACGGCTGGGCAGGACGAACATAACCCCAGCACAGCACCCCGGGCCCGGCCCATTCCAACCCCCGAAAAGCACACATTTTGTCACTTAAATCGACACGCCGAGAAAAGCACACATTTTGTCGCTTAACCCGATCTTCCGGTGTCTTATCCCCAAATAGGCTATAAGCACGGCGCCTATAGAAACCTCCATCGATTAGAACTGCAGTAATCACCGGACGTAGGTACAAGGGCCGGCCTGCCTCGTTTTCTCGCCTTCGATGCTGCCTAGACTTTTGACTCAAAACTTCCCCCTTAGATGATTAAAGCCCCTGTCATCGGCGTCACTCCTGATTGGTGGAGGGTCAACGGCAAGGGGCGTTGATCAACAATGATAGCACCGCGCGAAGCCTTTTACCATTCGTCAACCTCATTCTTAGCAAAGATTTACAACTTGCCAGACTATCCCTCCACCCCTCCCATAACTCCCGCAAATGTTTCTTTGGGAGCAATTACTGCGGGGTTGGCGACTCGGTTGCTGCCGAAACGTTTCTACCTATGAACCGGAAGAGGGCCCCGTAAGCGCTAATACGCTTCAACGAGACCCTCACCGGCGAAGACAAGGGGTAATGGAACATGCAATTGGGAGGGAATTCGTACCATCCGATCTCCGACAGTCCGGCCCACCGGCACCGCCGGCGGCGAGTACTTAGGCCGTGATGTCGAGGCGGTCGGCGCCCTCGGCGACGTCCACGTGCACCGGGTCGCCGTCGCGAATCTCGCCGGCAAGCAGCTTCTTCGCCAACTGATCACCAATCGCCTGCTGGATCAGGCGGCGCAGCGGACGAGCACCGTAGGCCGGGTCGTAGCCACGCTCCGCCAGCCAGGACTTGGCGGCGTCGGAGACGTGGAGCGTCAGGCGTCGAGAAGCAAGACGCTCCGCGAGCGCCGCGAGCTGGATGTCCACAATGCCCACGAGCTGCTCCTGGGTCAGCGGGTCGAAGACCACCACGTCGTCCAGGCGGTTGATGAACTCCGGCTTGAAGTGGTGCTTGACCGCCTCCATGATCTGCTCGCGAGTACCACCCGCGCCCAGGTTGGAGGTGAGGATCACCACCGTGTTGCGGAAGTCCACCGTGCGGCCCTGGCCGTCGGTGAGGCGGCCTTCGTCCAACACCTGGAGCAGGACATCGAAGACGTCGGGGTGGGCTTTCTCGACTTCGTCGAAAAGCACGAGCGAGTACGGACGGCGACGGACAGCCTCGGTGAGCTGACCACCAGCGTCATAGCCCACGTACCCCGGAGGAGCACCGACCAGGCGCGCAACGGAGTGCTTCTCGCCGTACTCGGACATGTCGATGCGGACCATGGCGGACTCATCGTCGAAGAGGAACTCCGACAGTGCCTTCGCCAGCTCCGTCTTACCCACACCGGTGGGGCCGAGGAAGAGGAAGGAACCAATCGGACGGTTCGGGTCCGAAACACCCGCGCGGGCACGACGCACCGCGTCAGACACCGCAATGACCGCCTCGCGCTGGCCAACCACGCGCTCGCCCAGCACGTCTTCCATCTGCAGCAGCTTCTCAGTCTCGCCCTGCATCATCTTGCCGGCCGGGATACCCGTCCAGCTTGAGACCACATCCGCGATCGTGTCAGGCGTGACCTCCTCCTCCAGCATCGTCTTCGTGCCGGCCTCAGACTCAGCCTTGGCAACCTCCGCCTCCAACTCCGGGATGCGGCCGTAGCGCAGCTCAGACACCTTGGCGTAGTCGCCCTCGCGCTCCGCGATCTCGGACTCATTGCGCAGGCGCTCCAGCTCCTCCTTCGCGGACTGGACGCGGTTGACCTCGCCCTTCTCGTTCTCCCAGCGAGCCTTCATCTCACCCAAGACCTCACGCTGATCCGCCAGCTCCTGGCGCAGCGCGGCGAGGCGCTCCTTCGAGGCTGCGTCCGACTCCTTCGCCAGCGCAATTTCCTCAATTTCTAGACGACGCACCACGCGCTCCAACTCATCAATCTCCTGCGGAGACGAATCAATCTGCATACGCAGACGCGAACCGGCTTCATCGACCAGGTCAATCGCCTTGTCCGGCAGGAAACGGTTAGTGATGTAGCGGTTGGACAGCTCAGCGGCCGCCACCAGCGCGGAGTCCTGGATACGAACACCGTGGTGGACCTCGTAGCGCTCCTTCAGGCCACGCAGAATACCGATCGTGTCCTCCACGCTCGGCTCACCCACGTACACCTGCTGGAAACGACGCTCAAGCGCCGCGTCCTTCTCAATGTACTGGCGGTACTCATCCAGCGTGGTCGCACCAACCAGGCGCAGCTCACCGCGCGCCAGCATCGGCTTGATCATGTTGCCCGCGTCCATCGCGCCCTCACCGGAGGCGCCGGCGCCGACGATCGTGTGCAACTCATCAATAAACGTAATGATCTCGCCATCACTGGACTTAATCTCATCCAGCACCGCCTTCAGGCGCTCCTCAAACTCGCCGCGGTACTTCGCGCCGGCCACCATCGAGCCCAAGTCCAGGCTGATCAGCGTCTTGCCCTTCAGGCTTTCCGGGACGTCACCGGCAACGATGCGCCG
This sequence comes from Corynebacterium riegelii, assembly GCF_001263755.1. NCBI lineage: Bacteria > Bacillati > Actinomycetota > Actinomycetes > Mycobacteriales > Corynebacteriaceae > Corynebacterium > Corynebacterium riegelii. The sequence continues at coordinate 2,385,393 of NZ_CP012342.1, read as the reverse complement.
CGCTAGGCCCTCAACCACAGCGGTCTTACCCACACCAGGCTCACCAATGAGCACCGGGTTGTTCTTCGTACGACGGCTCAGCACCTGCACCACACGACGAATCTCCGCGTCACGGCCAATAACCGGGTCAATCTTGCCCTCACGCGCACGCGCCGTAAGGTCCGTGGAGTACTTCTCCAACGCCTGGAACTGCTGCTCCGGGTCCTGCGAGGTCACCTTCTTGTGCCCGCGTACAGACGGAAAGGCGTTCTTCAACACCTCATACGTCGCCCCACGCTTGCGCAGAAGCTCCGCAGCCTCGTCGCTGCCCTTCGCAATCGCCGCCAAGAGCACCTCCGTAGAGACGTACTCATCACCCAACTCACCCGCCAGCTCCTGGGCAGCGTTGAGCGCCGTCAGCGCCTCACGGTTAAAGTTCGGGTTCGCCATGTTGGCACCCTCAGCCTTGGGGTAGCCAGCCGTAATCTCCGCAGCTTCCTTTGCGACGGTCTCCGGATCCACCCCCGTCGCCTTCAACACAGGAGCGGCAATACCGTCCTCCTGCTTCAAAATCGCCTCAAGCAGGTGCGCCGGACGAATATCCGGGTTGCCCGCAGCCGACGCCTTCTGCAGCGCCTGTTGGATCGCTTCCTGCGTTTTCGTGGTTGGGTTAAAAGCTCCCATCTCGTACTCCTTTGTGTTTTTGTTGCTAAATTTTGTTGTGCACTTGGTGTGCACTGTCGTGCACTGTCGTGCACTTTGTTCTGCACTTGGTGTAACGCACGAAAGGTTGAGTATGTTCCACTCAACTTTGAGCTGGGCCGTTTGGGCCCCGGCTTGGTCTATGCCTGTGGGCTCGGGCCTTGGGGGTTTCTGAGATTTGGAGTACGGGGGGAGCTTTTTGGGATTGCGGCGAATATCTGCCAAACCGGGGATAGTTGCATTGGCTGACAGCTGGTTCACAGTTTCGGACCTATTGCGGCAGATATCCCCGATTTGGCAACATGCTGCCGCAATTGAAAAAAGCTCCCCCACCACCCCACAGTCCCAAGGTGCTGCCCCAAGTCACCGCCCCAAGGCGTGCGCTGAGTGCGCCGAGTGCGCCGAGTGCAGCGAAATTACAACACAACAACGGAGGGGGATCCACCAATGGACAACAAGGCCGAACAGGCACAAGAGCAGGCACAAGAGCAGGCACAGGGAAAGAAGCGCGTTGAGACCGCTGCGCGCGGGCTGACCATTTTGCGGCTCATGCAATGGGGGCGCCAGTACACGGCTCGCGACCTTGCCGAGGCGCTAGGCGTGAGCGAGCGCACGGTGCGCGAGTACATCGCGCAGCTGCGGCGAGACGGCTACAACATTCACTCCGCACCCGGTGTCGAAGGCGCCTACCAAATTCAGTCGGGCGACTACATTCCCGCACTGTTCTTCAATGAGAGGCAGTTCGATCTCATCCTGAAAGGATTACGCGCGCTGCCGTTCTTGCTTAGTAATGACCACCCTGACGTCGCCGAACCCCGCCTCCTCTACGACAAGATCATCCGCCAACTTCCGTATGGCACTGACCATCGGGTCTCCGAGGAGATCCGCGACTTTGAGTGGAACATGCTGAAGATGTCGGCGAAGGCAACTGCGTATGATCGACGGTCATGAAGGACCCAGCAAACGTGCGAGCAGAATGGTTTCAGCTTTTCATTGACGCCTATCCACAAGGCGCCGCACTGTTGCCACAGGGCACGACCGAGATGCCGCAGATCGCGCTCGATGCTGTGGAGTACGTCCTAGAACACGCGACACACGCAGCGCACGCCGGGGCCAACGGCGAAGACAGCGCAGGCAACGCCAGCGCTCCGGAGTTGCCGGAGGAGGTCACGCGGCGCCTGGAAGCATGGGCGTTGGATTTGCGTCGCACGGGATTTCCGCCGGCTGAGTTTGGGGCGGTTGGGGGGCTGTACGGGGGCGTCGTCAAGCTGGAAAAGCCCCAGCGTGAGGTGCTTGCGGCGGCTGCGGACGTGATGCGGAAGGCCAGCGAGGCGGCCGACGCGGCGGGCATCGCGCCGGCGCACGTGGCGCAAGTGACGGATGTGACACAGGCGGCGGGGGTGACGGTGTTGAGGTTGGAGACGGGCTCGCAAATCGAGTACCAGCCGGGGCAGGTGTTGCCCGTGATGCTGTCCGGGCGGCCGGGCGAGTGGCACCAGTGGGCGCCGGCGACGCCGTCGAACAACTTTGGCCAGCTCGAGTTTCACGCGGAGCTGGATTCGGACCCGGGCGATTTTGTCACCGTGGGTGCGCCGCGCGGCAACGGAGTGGAAATTGGTGAGCGCGACGTGCTGCTTGTGGCTGTGGGAACCGGGCTGGCCGCGGCGAAGGCGATCGTGTTTGACCTGCTGGAACGCGCAGAGAAGCCGAACGTACACCTCATCATCGCGCCGGGCCCGGAGGGCTTCTACGACTTGGCAACACTCAGCGCCCTGGCCAAAGCCCAGCCCTGGCTGACGGTGACGTGTGCGTCTGCGGACCCCGAGTTGGACACCGGCGGCCTGCCGTGCGTGCGCGTGCCGTTGCACATGCTGGTTGAGGGGCCTGGCACGTGGTGGGGCAGGGACGTGATCTTGAGCGGATCCGAAGCCGACATCACGCCGCTAGCGGAGACGCTTGCAGAGCTCGACCCGCAGGTCATCGCGCATGACGCTAGTGCATCTCCGTTTGCTCAGTAATAGTCAAAAGCGGTAGCGCGCGGCGGGTGGTGTCCACTTCGCTGAGGTCAATGTCCACAATCAGCGTCTCCGGGGCGTAACCGGCCTCCGCGATGCGATGCCCAACGGGGTTGACCACGCACGAATGCCCCGCGCCGGTCGGGCCGGACGCCTCGCCGGCCTTGGTCTGCCAATCGGGACGCGCCTGGCCCGCCGCCGCAATAAACGCGCCGCTATCGAGCGCGCGGGCGGCGGTTAGCGTGCGCCACTGCTCGATCTTATCGGCGCCGTCTGCCCAGCTCGTGGGCATAACGATCAGCTTCGCGCCGCGCGCAGCCAGCGCCTTGAACTGCTCCGGGAAACGAATATCAAAGCAGATGGCCACGCCCACGGTTGCGCCCTCGTGCTCAAAGGTGACCAGCTCGCTGCCGGTTTGCACGGTGTCGGATTCGCGGTAATTGAACGCGTCGTAGGCGTGAATCTTGTCGTAGCCCTTGTGTATATTTTCGCCCGTTATGAGTGCCGTGTTGCGCACGCGGTTGAGGGTTTTTTCGCCGATCTTATTGACATCACCCGGCCGAAACATCCCCGCCACAATCTTCACCCCACAACGCGTGGCAAGCTCGCGCATTCCGGTGGCGAACTCCCCGTCCAACTCCTCCGCCTGAGTATCTAATCTCCCCTGGTCAAAGGCCTGCGAGGACGCTTCCGGCAGCACGATGAGGGTGGCGCCGGCGGCGGCTGCGTCTTCAATCAGCGGCGTCAGTTTTTCAATGTTTTCGGCCTTGCTGGCTCCCGTGACCGTTTGCAATAAGGCGATTTTCATGTGGATAACTCTAGGCAAGTTATCCACAGTTTGGCTGCAAACCGTTGCCCCACCCACCGCCACCTGCCACACTGCCGGCATGAATTTTCTTAGCCTGACCGAACAAACCGCACGCACCGCCCTCGGGCATCTCCCCGAGCGCGTCCTAATCCCCACATCCACCCTCGACTCCTCCCTTACAGCCACCGCCCTGTCCCAGCTCCAGGCCAAGGAGCTTCTGCTTCACGACGCCACGTTTCACCCCCTCACCGCCCACCTGAAATCCATCGCCACCTTTGCTCGAAGCGTCGTTGATGCCGACGACGCGTGGGCTAGGAGGTTTGGCCGTGACTGACCTCGCGTATGCCCCGAGCCTGTTTCCTACCCAGCTGCGCAGCGTTGCTAGCGCCTGGCGGCTTACCGCCAGGGCGTTATCGGCCCGCGCCGCCGCCGTGCGCCGCGCGATTGACGCGTTGAAGGCCAGCGGCTTCGACGGTCCCGCGCCGCAGCAGGCGTATAAGCGTTTAGAGTCTTACGCCGCTAGTTATGAGGCCGCCGCCGAGCGCGCCGAACGCGTCGCCGACGTGATGACGCTAGCCGCCCAACAGCAGGACCTCATCGACCAGGCCGCCGCCAACGCTCTTCACCAGCGCACCATTGTCATGCTGAATCTGATGTCGAAGCAGCTGGATATGGCGGTTGCCAAACATCTCAACCCAACCGTTGCGGATCGGATGGAGAGGTTTGTGGATGGGGTTGGCGTGGGCGTCGATACGCTGCATGCCCAACACATGGCAACCCTGCCCGCCGCAACCCAACTGGCCATCGAGCGGGCCGGCGGGACCGTGCTGGAGGCCGGGCCCGGGGCGACCACCGTGATGGTTGGAAATGCCGTGGACCCCGCGCGCATCATCACCATGGTCGCGGGCGTCTCCAGCGGGGACCCGCGCGACCTGCCCGCCGAGCTGGCGAAAGCCCAACACATCGCGGAAACCACCGGCGCGTCCGTGGTGGTGTGGCAAGGCTACGACCCACCCAAAGACCTGGCTGAAGGCTTCTCCGGGCTGCCGGCCACGCGCGGGGCGGCGGACCTGTCCATGTTCCAACTCGCGCTTGAGCAGCGCTGGCCGGACGCCACCAAAACCGTGGTCGCACACTCCTACGGCACACTGGTGGCCAGCCGCGCCGCACACCAGCACGGGTTGCTTGCGGATGACCTGTGGCTATTAGGCAGCCCGGGTGTCGACGGCCGCTCCGTTGACGACCTCACCCTACGCAGCCCCGATTCCGCGGTGTTCGTGGCGGACGCCTCTGACGATGTGATCCTGGCCCTGCGCAACGACGCTTTTAGCCTCCACGGCTCGACCTCCCCCAGCGACCCCAGCTACGGCGCCACCATCATCGACGGCGTCCGCGGCAGCCACAGCGACTACTTCACCGACCAGGTGCTGCTGGATGCGTTGGCTGGTGAGGTTGGTGCTGGGGTTGGTGCGGCGGTTGGTGAGGCGGCCGGCGCCGCGGCCGGCGCCGCTTAGCCGTTGCGCTGACAAAGTTGACGACGCCATTTTACCAAAAAGCCCCTGACCTGGCCGTTTAAAATCTAGGGTGCGTCCAAAATGTCACATTTGTCAGTGGTCCCGAAGGAATCCTGACAAAGTTGACGAGGCTATTTTGGCGACCTGGGCGTTTGCCGACCGGCAGCGGGCGCCCCGTCATCTTTGTCAGTGCTCCACTTTGTCGGCCAACGGCCCAGGGGCGGATCCTGAATTCTTTGCCCGATTTTGGGAAACAAATTCAGGATTGACGGCGCCGCTCTGAATTCTTTTGAGGAGACCTGGCACCTCGGGCAAAAAGAAGTACGACGGCAGCCTAACCGTCCGTGCCACAATCCGTATAGAATCAAAAACAAAGGCGGGTGATTCACAATGAAGCAAAACAATACATCCTTCGGCAGCCGGCTCACGCAAGCGCGAAAAGAAGTCGGAATGTCCCAGCGGGACCTTGCGCGTGTGAGTGGGATATCGCAGCCAACTATCCAACGCATCGAAACTGGCGCGCGGGAGCCTTCGCTCTTGCAGCTCTCGGCGCTTGCGTTTGGGTGCGGAGTAAGCGTTGATACCCTGCGCGGGTCAAGTCCACTACGTGAGGAAGTGCGCGTTGCCGGCCGCACAAATGACGCTGGCTCGGATGATTTAGCCGAATATCTTCTTTACGCGTTGGAGCTCTCACGTGAGCTAGACGAAATTGGGATTCCCAGACGATGAGAAGCAACGAAGTTATCGGCCGGGAAGCAGCCAACGCTTGCCGAAAAGAGTGGAAATTGGGTTTTACGCCCATCGGCAACCTTCCGAAGCTGATTGAAGATAGGTGCAAGGTCGGCGTCGCACTCATTCACACCGATTCCCCAGGCCATGGCATGACAATGCAGCTCGGCGACCACACCATCATGGCAGTCGGATGTACTCCACATCCGATGCGTCTGCAATCAACCCTCGCGCACGAACTCGGTCACCTTCGAATAGGTACGGTCAACCGTCAATTGGGATCCAAAGGGTGGGAAAAACGCAGTTCAGAAGAAATTCAGGCCGATAGTTTTGCTCGCCATTTTCTACTCCCCACGGAGGCACTCAAAGGTTTTGGAAAGCAATCACACGAATTGGAGCTTTCGAACCTTGTGCAGAACTTTCGCGTATCGCCTGCCATTGCTGCGATTCAGATGCGAGACTCGGGACTCATCGATGAACAGCTATGTATCGAATTCGGAACAATCTCAACGAAAACACTTGCCGCAAAATTCGGCTGGCTGTCCGAATACAACGCTCTAGCAGCCGCTTCTCTCACGCCACGACCACCACAAGCGCTCATGGCGCGGGCTGTTGAGGCATACCAATGGCGCCAGATTAGTGCTAGTGCGCTTGCACGCCTCCAAGGTGAAAAAGAAACCATACGCTTTGAAAAAGCCTTGGAGCAACAAGGGATTACGCCGTCGCCAATATCCACTTCGCCCGCCCGTCCAACTCCAGCAGATGGAGGATTGACGCCGGCCGAGATTGAAGTCCTCATGAATGGCGAAACGTAGTGCATATCCTCGACACTGGACCAATGCTTAAGTTCCTGACTACAGATTGTGTGCCCCAACTCCTGCTAGCGCTGGGAAACAACCCCATTCATGTGCCGGAAGCTGTGGCGTACGAAGTGGTCGACACCCCAACGCGGCATACTCAGTTCGCAAGGACAGCCGAGGTGTGGCCAAGGATCCCTGAGCGGTTCAAAGTGATTCTCCCTGATGCTCCGACCGATGAACTACGGGATCTGAGTCGGTCCGTCCTCAAAGCAGACTTCGACGACATGTACGCCCAAACCCGAGACCGCGGAGAAAACATGGCCATCCTCCACGCTGTTTCCCTTGCCAGGAAGGGCCGAACCGTACTTGTCATCTGCGACGAGGAAGAAGGAACTTCCACGATCCTTCGCGAAGCGAACAAACTGAAGCTGCAGCAAACCACTGGCCGCCACACTCCCGGTGGCCAGATCCACCATGCAGACACGATCACACTTCTGCGGTGGGCTATCGAAGGGGGCGGTTTTTCGTCTATCGACGCCTTTGTAAAGAAGTACAACGCCATGGCCTCCCTCGACTCCTCCCTACCGCGAGAGGTGAAAAAGACCGGACTTACAAAAAGCCCTCCATGGCCCCGACCATGACGTGGGTGGCAAGCCAGGAGCCAGCGGCGAGGGCGGCGCCGCCCAGCGTCATCAACACGCCAAGGATGATGGACACCACGGTCAAGGGCTTGGTCAAGGGTTCGGTCGCGGTACCAGCAGAGGAAGCGGCGGAGCCTGTGTCTAAAGAGCCGGGTTCGGCGGGTGTCACGGTGACGCCGTCGGCGTGGGTTGGCTGGACGGTGGTCACGCGCGGGACGGCTGGGATGCTGGTCAGCGGTGCAGCGCCCGGGCCAGAACCTGGACCAGCGCCGGGGCCAGAGTCAGCACCGGGACCGGGAGCGGCCGGCGGGCGGGTTGGCAGCGGCGCTGGAACAGCAGGACCACCAGCACCAGGACCACCAGCACCAGGACCACCAGAAGCAGGACCACCAGCATCAGCATCAGAAGGCGCAGCCTCGGCCAACGCCGGCTTTAGCTTGCCCTCCACCACTGCGCGGACGGGGCCGGTGGCGTCCGAGGGCAGCTCGGCAACCACACGTGCGATTTCATCCTTGGTGTAATCCAACACCGGGATGGACAGCGTTTGGTTGTACTGGACTTCGCCATCCTGGTTAAACAGGGTGAATTCGACTGGCAGGGTGGGTTGGGAATGGGTGGGGTTGGGGTTGACGGGGACGTCGATAAGCAACTTGCCCTCGCTGGCCGAAAGGCCAGCAACTGTGACCTTTTGTACCCAGCTTTGGTTGAGGTAGCGGGCCTCAAGGGTGAACTCGTGTGCGGCGGTGCCGTAGTTGCTGATCTCGGCGTGGACGACGTTGTTGCGGCTGGCGGTGAGGACGCCGTTGGGCTTCTCAGGAGTATCTACAAGCCGGAAGCCGCCGGTGCCGTTCTGCGAGTCGGCGGCGAGTTTGATCAGGCCGCGGACCTCGTCCTCGGTTTTCTGCGGGATTTCAGGGGTGACCTGGCCAATCGCGCGACCCACGCGGCCGCCGGTGAGCGTCAGGTTCTCCCAGTCCGGGGCGATGCGGAACTCGCCCGGCGCGCACAGTTGGCCTGGGGGCGCGGTCTCGCAATAGGCCGGCCAGGAGCCGCTGGTGGACCATGTGTCGGTAAGCCCGAAGTGGGAGAACTGATACAGGTAGTTCATCGTGGACTTGTAGCCGGGGATGTAGTCGTAGCCGCGCGGGCGGTCGTTGAATTTGATGGAGCCGCTGTGGTCCAGGCCGAGGTTGTGGCCGAACTCATGGAGCATGGTGTTGCGGATTTGCTCGTCACTACTGATGTCCTTGTACCAGGCCACGTAGAAGGCGCTGCCGGGCATCTGGCCGCGGCCGGAGGCGCCGATGCCGGGCGCCATCTGGTCCCCGATCACGCCGAGGTGGAAGACGGCGTCGCGGGACCCCAGCAGATCATTGGTAAAGGCGTTAAAGACGTGGCTGCTCCGCTTGTTTTCAAAGGGGTATTTGGTAAACGGGATTTCGCCGCCTTTGTAGGTATCGGCGTGGTAGGTGTGGTACCACTCGCCGGCGTCGATATGCAGGCGCACCCCGCCGCGGTCGAACTCTTTGACCAGGTCATCCAGGATCTTTTTGGACGGCCGGTAGGCGTTCTTGTTCGCCGCCGCACACTCCGCCCAGTCGGTGAGCCCCTGGACGTTGACGGCGAAGCGGCCTTCAACCTTGCAGGCGTCTTGGTTGGTAAACTCCGGCACCATCCAGTTCAGCTGCAAAAACACGTCCTTTTTATCGGGCCCGGCACCCCATTTGTGCAGGTGTAACGCTTCCCCGCCGTCGGGGGTGAAGGAGCCGCGTTCCCATTCGTCGGGGATGCCGTCCCCATCGTGGTCCATGGAGATCGGCTGCGGGGTCACGCGCACGCGTACCTGCGCCTCGAACGTCTCGCCGGGTGCGACCTCACGCGCCCAGCGCGCACCCTGGATGTCCGCGCCACCAGCAGCACCCTGCACGCCGACACCGCTGCCGGGGATGGCTTCGCCGAAGCTATCGGAGAACCCGGAGCTGACGTGCCCTTCGTTTGGGCTAAACGCAATGTCATAGCCCGGCGCGGCGGAACGTGCGGTGATCGTGCCGTTGTCATACTCGCCCACGAACTCGGTGCCGGCGCTAAAGGAGCGGTGGCGCATGTCCGCCCGCACCCACTTCGCGCTGCTGGTGGTGTTCGTTGCGCTTTGGGTGACCACCACGGTGTCGCCGTGCAGCTCTACGGTGCGGGTGACGGTGATGCCGGTGGTGGCGTCCGTGGACACCATGGTCACGGTGTTGCCCACCCAGTTGACGGTTGCGCCGTCCTGATACTGCGGCTTGCCGCCGATCCACATCCGCGTTTGCACACGCGAGTCAAACACGCCGGCCATGCTCAGCGGCGCGTCCCACGTAAACTCCAGCTCATTGCCAAAATCGGTTGCGCTGAGCACGGCGGCGCGCAGCACATCGTCCTCACTGTCGCGCGCGTAGGTCGCCGTTGTGCCACTGTTGGTTGTTGCGGCTTGAGCATGCGTATCGACGCCCACGCCAACCCCCACCAACGCCCCCACCACACCAAGTGCAAGCACAGTTTTTGGAATACGCATGACTACCGTTTCGCCTTCCTAGAAATTGAGCCCGGACTGTGTAACAAACGCGTACGCGCCGCCCGCCACCAAGGCGAGCAGGCCAAGGACGATCGGCAAGATGGTCGCAGCGCTGGAAAGTGCCGGTTTTGGTGCAGGTTTTTGCGCGGGCGCGACCTTCACGGTGATGGTCACCGTGTTTGTAGACCCATCCGCGTAGATCACGTTCACCGGGAACTGGCGCTGCTCGCCCACCGGAACAGACGCCGGGATGGTTGCCGTGAACACGCCCGCCGACGTCATCCGCGCGCCCCATTCGGTGCTCTGTAGATCAAACGTGGTGATCTCGGCTCCCGCGGGACGCTTGATCGCCCCGACAGCTTTGGCGCCGGCTGGGTGGGTGAGGGTGAGGGGGTTAAGCGTTTCGTCGTCACGCAAATGCTCATTGCCTTGCGATGTCTTGACGGTGAGTAGTGCGGTGATGGTTTCGCGGCTGCCGTCGTTGTAGCTCACTGCGACCTTGATGCTGCGAGGGCCGGGCAGTGCGGTCGGGTCCGCGTGGGCGGTGAGTGTGCCGTTGCTATCTATGCTTAGGGATACACCATCTACCCCCTCAACCAGCGAAAACGTTGCCGGAACCTGGGAGTCCAACGGCATGCGCACGCGTGCGCCGGCGTTGACCGTGGCTGGTGTGTAGGACGGGTTGTACTTGCTGCGCTGGCTTGCTGTGGCTGTCGCCTCAACCGCAACCACCGCCTGGGAGGTATCCGGCAAGGACACCACCACCGGGATGCGCACCTTGGTGTTCGGCACAACCTCGGGCCTGGGCTGCACGCGCAACGCGCCGGAGTCCTTGTTGACCTCGACGTCCCAGTGCTCATCTGTGAACTCGGCGCCGACGCCGAAGGTTGTTTCCTTCGGAAGCTCTTCAAACGCCTTCGGCAACACCGGCTCCACCGAGCCCTCATGCACCGGGTCGAGCTCCACGGTGAGATCCCGCAACGTACGTGCCATGGACTCCACCTCAAACTCGGCGCTCAGCGCCTCTGCAGAGGCATCGGCGTAGTTCACCTGCAGCGCCACGGTGTAAACCGTTGCCGGCGCCGCATCCTTAGGCACCGTTACGCACACCGTGTTGTCGTTGCCAAGCGTGACCGTTTGCACGCCGCCATTGCTAGTCACCGTCACCGAGGCGTCCTTGGGCAGGTCCTTCGGTGCGGCACTGCAGGTCAACGCGCCGGGTTCAACGATGGTGCGCTCGTACGTTGGCTGGTAGCGCTCACTATCCGTCACCGGATCAGCAACACCAATCACGGTTTCGATCTTGCGGTGGGAGCCGTCGTTGAAAAACGCAAGCGTACCAAAGCGAAGAGGCTCCGGATCCTGTGGTGCTGTGGCGCGCAGGTCACCCGTGAACTCATCAACCACCACCCGCCAACCGTTGAGCGTGTTGTGCTCCTTATCCGGCAGAAACTGCACAATCTGATCGCGCGGGTTGAAGCGCTCGCCGATGCGGCGCACCGACACCGTCTGGCCCGGGCGAGCCTTCCTACCCTGCTCATAATCCACAAACGCGGTCTCATTCAGCGGGCGTGCGATCACCGTAAACGGCGCAATAGCGGTTGAGGTGGTCTTATCCGGATACGTCACCAACACCTCAACGTTGATGGTCTCGCCTACCCTCGCCCAGGACTGCGGCGTAAACCGCACCACCTCATTACCGCCTGCGTCCGTGGTGATCTCCGCGCCGGGCGTGGACGTCAACAACGTCGTACCCTCCGGCAGCGGCTGGTTGCTGAAACGCTCACCGTTTCTTGTCATCGTTGCAAACGGCGGCACCGAAACCGCCGTCTGACCTGGGCGCACGTACGCCGGCTTAAACGAGGTTTCAAACGCATCTGTGTACGGACCATCCGGTGCGGCCGGCGGCTCATAGGGCGCATCAGGACCACCGGGAACGGGCAGCGGCTGCTCCTCCGTCTCAATAATGATGGACGTTGCCGCAACCTCACGCCCAGTGATCTTCGTGATCAACACCGCCGTGAACACATCACCACGGTTCACGTTCTCCGGCACCTTGTACGCAACATTGCCAAACGCATCCAACGACGGCACCGGCGCACTGCCCGACACCTGCAAACCGTTGAGGTACCAAATCTCCCGCACACCCTCGTGTGGAAGGCTGCCAACGCCCTCCAACTGCACCGCATCCCCCGGGCGCGCCGGGGCGTCAGTCATGTTGAAGCCCTGCTCTTGGTCTGCAACCTTGGCGCGAATCTGCAGACCCACCACCACCGGCAAGGCGAAATCAACGCTGTTTTCCTGCACCGTTTCAAACTGCGGCGTTTGCCACTGCCCCACCGCCGGCACCTGCTTGCCATGCGGATCCTCAACGTAGGCATAGAGCAGGTTTGCGTCAGCGTCTTGAGCGTCCTGCGGCAGGCGCACGGTGTAGCGGCCTTGGACAATCGGTGCCGATACGGTGGTCAAGATTGCCTCTGGATTCTGTTCCAGGATGCGCTTGGTGGCCGCAGGATCATTTCCAACCTTGTCCTTCCAGGCAGGATCCAACACAGAGACCACCACCCGGTAGTCATCCAGCGCCGCGGTACCGCCACGACCATCGGTGCCAAAAGCCACCGTGCCGTGCAACCAGTTGGTTTGGGCCTGTCCCATGTGAGGACCAGCGTTGTCCTCAACCCACTGATCACGGGGTTTTACCATGTAGCCCGCATCAGGGACTTCATACGTGCGCGCGTGCAGCGGCCCAACATGGGATCCCGCCGTTAGCCCGGCCTTGCCTGGCTCCACACGGACCCACTCACCAAAACCAAAGTCAGCCCCCTCGGCGTACGGCAGGAGCCGGTTGTTTGTTTGCTCCCCCTCTAACTCCCCAAACCACACCCTGAAACGCTGGCCCTCTTTCGAGGTAAACACACGTTTCTTATTCACACGGTCCACAAACCCACCGCTGGTATCAAAGGCGAAACGGGTCTGATCCCCGTCACGCTTCATCTCAGTGCGGTACACGGGTGAAACCGCACCGTCCCTATCCATCCACTGGAAATAAACCTGGGTGCCTTCAGGGATTTCGTTGCTTTGCGCGAAGCCTGCGATGCTGGTGTCCGTTTCAGCGTTGGCTACTGGGAGAAACGGTGAAGGAGCAGGTAAAGGACCAGGTAAAGGAGCAACCGCCTGCACGCCCGTTATCGCAAGCGCGGCAGCAACCACTGCTGCGCCGAAGCCACGCTGGCCTCGCCCCATCTTCACTCCTCAAGCCCCAGCCCTTCGCCGGCTCTTCCCCACCGACCACTAAGAGACGGCTGGAAGAACCTCCAAAGAAACCGGAAAGAACACTAAAAGTTATCTAATCAACGCTAACCTTAGTAGCTTCCGGAGGGACGGCGCCAACCAACATCCGAGCAAACGCCTGGGCGACTCCCTGACAAAGCTGACGACGCTATTTTGCCGACCTGGGCGTTTGCCGAAGGCACTAAGGGCCGCCCGTCGAATTTGTCAGCCGGGGCCATCGCGGGGATGCAACAATTCCGGGAGCACGTGCCGCCGCCTGGGCGTTTAGGGTCCGGAATGCAGTAATCGGCGGATTACTGCATCGTCAGGAGCCACTGAGCGGCTGGTGTTCTTTAGCGGCGGCGTCGTGAAGCAAAAGGCTCCCATGCCACGATCGCTGTGGAGCGCGGCACGTGGACGAGTTCGCCGCGGGAGCGCCTGGACGCGGAACGCTCCTGCTCAAGCTCGGCCTGCAACGATTCGATCTGCTCGGTCAGCTCAATGATCGTCTTGATGCCGGCCAGGTTCACGCCCTCCTCCTGGGAGAGGTACTGCACGCGTCGCAACAGAGCGATGTCGCGCGCGGAGTACCTGCGGCCGCCACCGGAGGTGCGCTGGGGCGTGACCAACCCCATGCGGTCATAGGTGCGCAGGGTTTGGGCGTGCATTCCGGTCAGCTCAGCGGCGACGGAAATTGCGTAGAACTGCTCCTTTGCCATGTGTCTTCACCTCCTAAAACTCCTGAAACTCCTAGACTGCCCCGGCCCACCCGGCGCGCGGGTCAAAGCCGGAGTCTTTCTCAGCCTGGGCGTAGGTGCGAAGTGCGCTCATGGCGCCGGCGTCCAAATCGCCGGAGCGAGGTACCGCAACTTCCACGGTCACCAGCAGGTCGCCAGCGCCGGATTTCCGAGCAACGCCGCGGCCCTTCACGCGCAGCGTCCTGCCGTTCGGGGTGCCGGCGGGAATCTTCACGCGCACTGGTTTGTCCAGCGTCGGTACCGCCACGGTCCCGCCAAGGGTGAGCTCGGTGAAGGACACCGGCACGGTTATCTCCAAGTCGTCGCCGTTGCGGGTGAACACCTTGTCTGGGCGCACGTGCACGGTGACAAACAGGTCGCCGGAGGGCTTGCCGTTCGGGCCGGCTTCGCCTTGGCCGGCAAGGCGTACCTTCTGGCCGTCCTCAACACCTGCGGGGATACGCACGGTAATCGAACGGGTGCGGCGCACGGTGCCGGTGCCGTTACACGTGGTGCACGGGTCTTCGATAGCTTCGCCGGTGCCGTTGCAGTTGCTACACGGGCGTGCCATGCCGAACGCGCCGGAGTTTTCCCGCACGTAGCCGGACCCGTTGCACACGCCACAGGTGTGTGTCTTGCCGGATTTGGAGCCGGAGCCGTGGCAGGTGGCACACGGTGCGTCGCCAGTCAGCTCAACCGGGAAGGTTGTGCCTTTGGCTGCCTCGCGGAAATCAATGGTTATTTCCGTTTCAACGTCGGCCCCCCGCGACGGCCGAGCGCTCCTGCCAGCACCGCCGCCGCGGTTAAAGAAGCCACCGAGGATATCACCAAGGCCGCCGTCTCCAGCTTGTCCACCAGCCCCGCCGAAGATGTCTCCGAGGTCGAAGTCTGCGCCGTCGAAGTTTGACGTCGACGTCGTGCGAAACCCGCCCGGGAACCCGGAACCACCTCCAAACCGGCCGAAGCCGCCTGAGCCAACCATTGATTTGAACTGGTCGTACTCTTTGCGTTTGGTTTCATCACCAACCACGTCATATGCCTCGGCGACTCGTTTGAATTTCTCCTCAGCCGCCTTGTTGCCCGGGTTGGAATCTGGGTGGTTCTCGCGCGCGAGTTTGCGGTATGCCTTCTTAATATCGGCCGCCGACGCGCTGGAGCTCACGCCCAGGTCACCGTAGTAATCCTTGTTTGCCCATTCCTGTTGCATTGCCATAGCCCTCCTCCTTTCTTTCTCTTTCCTGTTTTAAAAAAGCCGGGGCAAGCGTTCGCCGCTCGCTCCCGGCTTTGGGGCCATCATGCTTATCGACGCCCTACGCCACCTACTCCGACGCCCCCACCGGATCAGCCGGTGCAGCCGGGTCGCCGATGATCACCATGGCGTTGCGTACGAGCGTGCCGCCGAGCGTGTAGCCCTTGCGCAGCACCGAGGCGATGACCTTCTCATCACCTTCGGAAAGGTCTTGAACAGCCTCGTGTACTTCCGGGTCGAACGCTTCGCCTTCAGCGCCGAACGCCTTCAGGCTCTGGCCTTCAAGCGTGCTACGCAGCTTGTCACCAAATGCCTTGAGCGGGCCTTCGGCCATGTCGCCGTGCTGCTCTGCCAAGTCCAGGTCATCCAGGATCGGCAGCATCTTCTCGGCGAACTTCGCCTTGGTCAGTTCCGCGATCTGGGTGCGCTCGCGTTCCGTGCGACGACGGTAGTTTGCGTACTCCGCACTCACACGCTGCAGGGACTCGGTGCGCTCAGCCAGCTGGAGCTCAACGTCGCTCACCGTGCCGTCACCGTCAGCGTCCGGGTCAACCGGGTCGACGTCTACCTCAGCGTCAGCGTCTGCTGCGTCAGCGAGTTCCGCTTCAAACGCTTCGGCTTCCGCCTGGTCCGGGGACACGAACTGCTCGTCCGTGTTCTCCGGCGCGCCCGGATCATCCGGCATCTGCGGATTCACGTTGGGTTCAGTCATAGCTTCTCGCGTCCTTTACTTACCTGTCGTGCCTACCTGTCGTCCCTACTTGTTGTCCTCAGTCGGTGCGTCTGCGTCGTCCTCAACAACCTCGGCGTCAACCACGTTGTCATCAGCGTTGGCGCCAGCCTCACCAGCGGTTGCGCCGGCGTTTGCCTCAGCCTCGTAGAGTGCCTTGCCCAGCTCTTGGGACTCAGTGTTGAGCTTCTCCACTGCGGACTTGATGGCATCCAGGTCGTCGCCCTTCAGCGCCTCATCCACAGCGTCTGCAGCCTCAGCCACGCGGGTACGGATGTCTTCCGGCAGCTTGTCGGTGTTCTCATCCATGAACTTGCGGGTCTGGTAAGCAGCGGTCTCCGCGTTGTTGCGGGTCTCCTGCTCTTCACGACGCTTCTTATCCTCATCAGCGTGCGTCTCCGCATCCTTGATCATGCGGTCGATCTCCTCCTGGGACAGGCCAGAGCCGTCCTGGATCTTGATCGTGTTCTCCTTGCCGGTGGCCTTGTCCTTAGCGGACACGGACACGATGCCGTTAGCGTCGATGTCAAACGTGACCTCGATCTGCGGCACACCACGCGGAGCCGGAGCGATACCCGCCAGCTCGAAGGAGCCGAGCAGCTTGTTGGCAGCAGCCATCTCGCGCTCACCCTGGAAGACCTGGATCTGCACGCTCGGCTGGTTGTCCTCAGCCGTGGTGAAGGTCTCAGAACGCTTCGTCGGGATGGTGGTGTTGCGCTCGATCAGCTTGGTCATCACACCGCCCTTGGTTTCGATGCCCAGGGACAGCGGGGTGACGTCGAGAAGCAGCACGTCCTTCACGTCGCCACGAAGCACACCAGCCTGCAGAGCAGCACCCAGAGCCACAACCTCATCTGGGTTCACAGACTTGTTCGGCTCCTTGCCAGTCATCTCCTTGACCAGCTCGGTCACGGCCGGCATACGGGTGGAGCCACCAACCAGCACAACGTGGTCGATGTCGGAGAGGGACAGGCCTGCGTCCTTAATCACCTGGTTGAACGGCGCCTTCGTGCGATCCAGCAGGTCAGAGGTGATCTTCTGGAACTCCGTACGGGTCAGTGTCTCGTCCAGGAACAGCGGGTTCTTCTCAGCGTCAACCGTGATGTACGGCAGGTTGATGGATGCCTGCTGTGCAGACGACAGCTCAATCTTGGCCTTCTCCGCAGCCTCACGCAGACGCTGCATAGCCATCTTGTCCTTGGACAGGTCCACGCCGTTCTGGGACTTGAACTTGTCTACCAGCCACTCAACGACGCGGTTATCCCAGTCGTCACCACCCAGCTCGTTGTCACCAGCGGTTGCGAGTACCTCAACAACACCGTCGCCGATCTCCAGCAGGGAGACGTCGAAGGTACCGCCACCCAGGTCGAAGACCAGGATGGTCTGCTCACTATCAGCCTTCTCAAGGCCGTAAGCCAGTGCAGCCGCGGTCGGCTCGTTCACAATACGCAGCACGTTCAGGCCTGCGATCTGGCCAGCCTCCTTGGTGGCCTGGCGCTGAGCGTCCTCGAAGTAAGCCGGGACGGTAATCACTGCGTCGGTGACTTCCTCACCCAGGTAAGCCTCAGCGTCCCTCTTCAGCTTCTGCAGCGTACGAGCGGAAATCTCCTGCGGGGTGTACTTCTTGCCGTCAATGTCTACGGTCCAGTCATCGCCCATGTGGCGCTTGACGGAGCGGATGGTGCGGTCAACGTTGGTCACCGCCTGGTTCTTTGCGGACTGGCCAACCAGCACCTCGCCGTTCTTTGCAAAAGCAACGACCGACGGGGTCGTGCGGGACCCTTCCGCGTTTGCAATAACTACCGGCTCGCCGCCCTCAAGGACAGAGACAACCGAGTTCGTCGTACCAAGGTCAATACCTACTGCACGTGCCATGAAATTTTTCCTCCTGTGTATGTGGGTTTGTTAGTAAGTTGAAGCTCCTCGACTCAACTTCACGGCCGCCACTGTAGCAGAAGCCTCACTGAGGTTGAGCCTGTCGCGCTCAATCCTTACAACGGCACATACACAAAAGTTGTTCCCACTCGACTCAACTTTTCTTGTTTCGGCAGGTCAGAGCAGGTTGCTTACCGACGCCTAACGCTGCCAACCCGCCAACACATCGTCGATAAGCGGACGCGCGGCAACACCCAAACCGAACAGCGCCAGGAGTCCAAGCACCACACCCGCGATGCCAAGCCCCATAACCTGGCCCGTTGTCATCGAGCTTCCCGCCATCACCGTGCCGCTGCCAGACTTGCCATCGGCACACGTTGACAACGCCTTGCCGTAGGACAAAATCGGCCCAGCGAACTCCGGTGCGTATTCCTTTGCCAAGTTAACAATCTGCTCACGGACATCACCGACGCTGCCACCGAAGAGGATGCCGCCGATCGTGCCACCAGCCGCCGACTCGAGGTCCACGCCATACAGCGGGCCTTGGTCATACGCCTCTTTCTGGCTGACCGTGATGGTCTGCTCGGCGATCACTTCCTTCTTCGACGCATTGATGAAGCCGATCATGCGCCAGTACTTATCTTTTTGGTTGCCTAGGGCAAGGGCGGTCTGCGCGTTGGAGATCTTCAGATCCGGAGGAATCGGAAGGTCGCTCGCCTTCTTCACGTCCTTGCGCTGGCCGTACTCCCACACGATTTGCGCTTGCTCCTTGGCCTTTTCGCCCTCGAAGCTGTCACGAACCTGCTCACCTAAGCGAGCAAAGAGCGTGGAGTACGCATTGTTCACTCGCTCTTTATCTGTGTCCGTAAACGTGATGGTGCACTGCTTGGTGGCAGCGTCGTATGTAGTCTCGT
This sequence comes from Corynebacterium riegelii, assembly GCF_001263755.1. NCBI lineage: Bacteria > Bacillati > Actinomycetota > Actinomycetes > Mycobacteriales > Corynebacteriaceae > Corynebacterium > Corynebacterium riegelii. The sequence continues at coordinate 2,366,879 of NZ_CP012342.1, read as the reverse complement.
ACGCCTGCGCCTGCGGCGCGGCAACGATCAGGGAGGTAGCGGTAGCTGTTGCCACGGCGGTGGCAGTGAAACGTGGGATACGCATTAGCAGTTCCTTTTGTTTAGGAAACAATCAAGACTTCACCGAAAACTAACACGTTCAGGCCAGCCAGTACAGGGTTTTGCATAAGTAAATTTGTTGCGCCCATTTCGGTGTGAGCGCAACAGCAACCGGATTAGAACAGGCCGATTAGAACAGGCCGGTCTCGTTCTCAGAGTAGGAAACCAGCAAGTTCTTGGTCTGCTGGTAGTGCGCCAGCATCATCAGGTGGGTCTCGCGGCCAATGCCGGACTTCTTGTAGCCACCAAACGCCGCGTGGGCGGGGTACTGGTGGTACTGGTTCACCCACACACGACCAGCCTGGATCGCACGACCAGCACGGTACGCCGTATTTGCAGAGCGAGTCCACACACCTGCACCAAGACCATACTCGGTGTCGTTGGCAATGCGGATTGCATCGTCATAATCCTTGAAGGTGGTCACGGACATCACCGGGCCAAAGATCTCCTCCTGGAACACGCGCATGTCATTGGTGCCCTTAAACACTGTCGGCTCAATGTACAGACCGTTCTCCAGGCCCGGGATCGTGTTCACCCCACCACCAATGAGCACCTCAGCACCCTCCTTCGGGCCAAGCTCAAGGTAGGACTTAATCTTGTCCATCTGCTCCTGGGAAGCCTGTGCACCCATCATCACATCCGTGTCCAACGGGTTGCCGGTCTTGATGCGCTTGACGCGCTCAACGCCCAGCTCCAGGAACTCGTCCGCAATGGACTCATGCACCAACGCACGCGAAGGGCAGGTGCACACCTCACCCTGGTTGAGTGCGAACATGGCGAAACCTTCGATGGCCTTGTTCCTAAAGTCATCATCGCGGTCCATGACGTCCGCGAAGTACAGGGAAGGCGACTTGCCACCAAGCTCCAGCGTGACCGGGATAATCTTGTCAGCCGCAGCCTTGTTAATGATCTTGCCAACCTCGGTGGAGCCGGTGAACGCGATCTTGTTAATCCGATCCGAGCCGGACAGTGCCGCGCCCGCCTCATCGCCGTAACCGTTGACAATGTTCAACACGCCCGGCGGGATCAGGTCTCCCACAAGATCCATCAAGTACAGGATGGACGCCGGCGTTTGCTCTGCAGGCTTCAACACAATCGCGTTGCCAGCCGCCAGTGCCGGGGCGATCTTCCATGCGGCCATCAGCAGCGGGAAGTTCCACGGGATGATCTGGCCCACCACACCAAGCGGCTCGTGGAAGTGGTACGCCACCGTGTCGTCATCAATCTGACTCAGTCGACCTTCCTGCGCGCGGAGCGCACCTGCGTAGTAGCGGAAGTGGTCGATGGCCAACGGGATATCCGCGGCGAGGGTTTCACGAACCGCCTTGCCGTTCTCCCAGGTCTCCGCCACCGCAATCTCTTCGAGGTGCTCCTCCATCCGGTCAGCGATCCTCAGCAGCACCAGCGAGCGCTCCTGCACGCTGGTCACACCCCATTTGGGCGCGGCCTTCTTCGCTGCGTCAATAGCAAGGTTGATGTCCGCTTCGCGGCCGCGTGCGACCTGGCAAAACACTTCACCAGTCACAGGGGTGACATTGTCAAAGTATTCCCCCGCGACCGGAGCGACCCAGTCGCCGCCGATGTAGTTTTCATAGCGCTTGCGGAACTTGACATTCGATTCCGGGGTTCCAGGGTTGGGGTAAACGGTCACAGGAGGACTCCTTTACATCTCACAGAAACTCACGAACGTGTTGTGGCCCACACTATAGCGATAGTGAGCTGTATGCCACATTATTGTTCCCTGCCAAGATCCTGCGCATGGGGACCCCCTGCTAGCAAAGCCGGAAACATGAACCGCCATTCGAACGGTTGTTTGACATTTTCTTATCGACGAAAAGGGCGTGTGGAATCGGTCGATATACTGAATGCAACCGCCAGCCTGTGTTGTGAATGTGCATGCGGACATAGTGCAATAAATGCTGGTTTACCCCTTGCGCATAGAACAGTTAGGCGGGTATAGTTAGGGATACAAAACAACGGGAAAACAGGGAACACAACACTGGGGGTAGACCGTGGGCGAACCATACTTCCGCACACAGCGACCAGAAGATCCACTGAGCACGTTTAGTCAAGGCATTCGCGATATTTACTGGAATGCCTTCGGTCACTTCGCCACACCCGGGGCAAGTGTTGATATTGATGACTTCGACGTGACTGTGGTGTCAATGAGGGAAGCAACCGGCTGGACTAAAAGCTCAGTTGAGCAAGCGATCTTTTCCCATGCACGTCTACAGCACTTACCGAAGCTGCGTTCATTGCAGGCCAAGACGCGTGTGATGGATCTGCAGCATTTACGTGCCATCGATACGGTGCTTGCCGAACTCGGCCCAGACATCACTGATGAGGCGTATGCCGATTTTGATGAGATGTTGACTACTACGTTTACCCCAACACGGCCTGGGCAGCACACCCCACAAACCACCACGATTACTCGTCGTATCCGGGAGATGATCAAACGCATTGACCCAACCTGCGCCTACCAACCAAAGCGGCGCATGCAACGCAAAACACAGGCACACGCGGCTGATGATGCGGTGATCTTTGAGGTGTCTGCACAGTCCGGCACGGTCAAAACACTGGTTACGTTGGCTACCAACCCGTTGACGGCACAGGTCGTACGCGAGCACGTGTTGGCTACTGCACGGGAGCATAAAACCTCCATGGCCGATGCGATGGTGAAACTACTTTCCGGGGAGATCACCCCAACCAAGACCACGCTGCATGTGTTTGTGCCGAAGGGTCGTGAGGTTGGTGGGCCAGCCTATGTTCCAGGTGTAGGCGCCTTAACCCCAGAAGCCACCGCAGCATTAGACGACCTGCTGGCGTCAGCGAAAATCACCACGGTGGATATGGAGGCGGAACTTCAAGCACATACGGATAGCTACACCCCAACCGAAGCAATGCGACGGGTCGTGTGTGCTCGTCACACGCATTGTGTGTTCCCGGGATGTAGCGTGCCGTCACTGAGGTGTCAGTTGGATCACCGGATTCCGTTTGGCCAGGGTGGCAAAACCACACCAGGAAACCTGTTCCCACTGTGCCAAAAGCACCACAACCTAAAAACCGATAAACGTGGTTTCTACGTCCCGGATCCGGAGACGGGTGAAATCTTGTGGATTTTTACCAACGGCACGTATGAAACCTGCACCCCAGACAGCCTGATCAGCTACAACACGCATGCCGCTGCCCCACGGTGGAAGAGCAACCTGGAGCAAGTATGTGCTCGTCGCAATAAAGTGGCGCAGTTCTACGCCAAAGGCCACAAAATACTGGACGATTTTGATAACCACCACAACCTCGAACAAGCCGACGCCCAAATCGCAGCACTAGAGGAAGAATACAGCCTTCACTTCCCAATCAAGGCAGTGCTTCCGGAGCCGTTGCCAAAAGAACCCGATTTTTGTGAACCACCCTTCCCCGATCCAGAAGATGCCTACGGATGGTCGGAAAACTACGACCCAGAAGAACTCGTCGATACCCGACCCGAGTAAGAGAACAGGTGGCCAGGTTCAAAAACAAAAAACAGCCCGTTTTTCCGAAGGAGGTCTCGACGTCAAAAGAGTGCCGAACTTTCGCCAACCACAAGCCCAAAACCCAGAGGCCACAATGTCGAGGTGAGATTCAACGACCGACGGTGACCCAAGTCAGGTTCAAGAACAAAAAACAGGCGATTTTTTGGAGGGGCGCGGTCGAGATTTCAGACGCTCCGTTTTAGGCGAAAAACAATGTGGCCTAGCAGGCTTCGTGCACTATTAGACCTGCACTATTAGACCTGTCCTGCTAGACCGCATTGGTTCGACCGGAAACACCGGCCATCCGAACTACTTCATGAAGTTCTCAATGATCGGGCGAGCCGCAAAGCCAGCAACACCCGTGGCAAGCAGCGTCGCAATAACGCCCAGGATGCCCACCACGGTCAGCCCAGTCATGTCCAGCGAAGATCCGGAGGCAACCGACCCCTTCACGTGATCCTCCGAGCTGCCCTGCTTGCGTCCCGAGGAACCAACGGTGGAACCAGACGGCTTCTTCTTCACCTGATCAGAGTGAACAGAGCACGCGGTGAATGCATCGTTCATAGTGACGATCGGTGCCAGCACCTGCGGACCAACCGCGTCAAACGCGTCCTGTGCAGCGAGGGACACCTCGGAAGTCTTGAACCCAAGGATCGTTTCCACGTTGAGTTCGATGCCGGACTTCTCCAACGCGTCCTTCAGCGCCTTGCCAAAGTCGATCTTGTCCGTCTGCTTCTTCAGCTCAGCCTTCACCGCAGGCTGGCTCATGAGGTTCTTCAGCACTGCCTTGATATCCAGGCCGGAAGCCTCCAGGGCCTCCTTCAATACTGCCTGCGTATCAACGTCCGCCTTCTCCAACGCCTCGGAGAATGCCTTGTCAACGTTCTTGACCTCGAGGTTCTTTGCAACCAGTTCCAGGATCCCCTTGAAACCAGCCTCCTCGAAGCCCATGACTTTTAGTACCGCCTTGATTGGGTCAGCAATGAAATCACCAATCAAACCGAAATACTCGCTGAAACCCCGGTTCGGAATCTTCGCCTTCAGATCCTCGCGCATCTGCGCATCGTTAAAGTCCGCTTCAACCTTGGACCAATCAACATTTTCCAAAACCTCACCAATTGGCAGGGTCTTCAGTGCGGCCTGAACGTCCACGCCGCCGGCGTCCTCGACGGCCTTCTTAACGTCGGCTGCGTTGGCTACGGCCTCAAAGTCGACGTCTGCAAGCACAGCTTCGAAGTCAATGTTGGCAGCGATCTTCTCAAGGTCCAGGTCCTTCAGTGCGGCCTCGATACCCTGCGGGAAGACGATCTGGGCGATGTCCACGCCGTAGAGCAGACCACCCTTTTCCAGCGCCTCGTCGGGGCTCATGATCAGCGTCTTGTCGGCGTCGGTAAAGAACGGGCGCTGTGCTGCGTTCTGGAAGCTGGCCTTGAGCTTCTCGTTGTCGGTCTGGTTGGCCATCTCGGTGAACAATGCCTTGTAGGCCTGGTTCACGCGGGTGATGTCCCGGTCAGAAAACGAAATCGAGCACTTGTCCGCCGCGCGGTCGTACTTAGTTTCCCAAGCATTGGCTGCAGGTGCGGCAACGATGAGGGAGGTGGCGGTGGCTGCGGCGACGGTTGCAGCGGTGAAACGGGAAAGACGCATCTGCGAATCCTTCAGATAGGGAAACAATATAAAACCTTATGGAAAGTAGCACGCCAACACCTATCTGGCACAATGATTTGGGTGACCGAAATGGATGAGAGCAAAAACCCAAACAAGAACCCAGATGCCGGCGTTTTCGCAACGCTGCCTACCCCAGCGGAAGCCGCGCAGGAAATGTCTGACGAGCCGATTGATCGTGGGCAAGTGATTGCCTCCGATGGTCGTACGGCAGCAGCTTGGGCGCTTCGCTTTATCATTGTCGTTGCTGCTACGGGTTTGCTGTTCTACCTGCTCAGCTTCGTGTGGATGGGTCTGCTGCCAATCCTTCTGGCGCTGATTTTCTGCACGGTGTTGTGGCCACCGGTGCGGTGGCTGAGGGACCACAAGGTGCCGTCGGCACTGTCAGTGCTGCTGGTACTGGTGGGCTTCTTCGGCGCGATCATCGGTATTTTTTCGGCGATGGCGCCGACCGTCCGCACGCAGGGCAAGCAGCTGTATGACCAGGCGCAGACCGGTGTCCGCCAGATTCTGGATTGGGTGGACAGCCGCATTGATTCGGAGTTGATCGACCCGAACAAGATTCAGGAGGCCCTGGATCAGGTTGCTGGGATGGTGCGGGGGCAGGCGTCGTCAATCGCCTCGGGCGTGTTTACTGGCATCGGTGCGATTGCTTCGGTGGGTACCACCCTCGCTCTGACCCTCATCCTGTCCTTCTTCTTCCTTAAGGACGGCGACCGCTTCCTCCCCTGGCTACGCAAATACACCGGTGTGCGCGCAGGCTGGCACCTAACTGAGGTGTGCATGCGTTCCTGGAACACCCTTTCCGGGTTCATCCGCACGCAGGCGATCGTGTCGCTGGTGGATGCCATCTTCATCGGCATCGGCCTGATCATCCTCGGCGTACCGCTGTGGCCGGTGCTGGCCGTGCTGACGTTCTTCGGTGGCTTCATCCCCATCGTCGGTGCGTTCACGGCAGGCGCCCTGGCTGTCATTGTTGCGCTGGTGTCCAACGGTTTCCTCAACGCTGTGTTCGTGCTGATCCTGATCATTGCTGTGCAGCAGATCGAGGGCAACGTACTGCAGCCGATCCTGCAGTCCCGCGCCATGGGCCTGCATGCGGCGATTGTGCTGCTTGCGGTGGCATTGGGTGGTACCGGCTTCGGCATCATCGGCGCCTTCCTTGCAGTGCCGGTGGCGGCAGTTATTGCAGTGTGGTTCCGCTACTGGGCGGAGATGGTGTCCCTGCGCGCCGGCGAGATCACCGCGGACGAGATCTCCATGGCAACGCAGCAGACACAAACCCTGGATTCCAAGGAGTCCTTCCTGGCCATCCGCGACCACATGATGCGCATGGCCAAGCGCGACAAAGCACACGCCGACAACCCGAAGGTGCCGGTAAAGGAAGGCCTGGGTTCCACCAAGGTGCCGTTGGATCAGGACCTGCCGGAGGATTAGCCGTCTAGCCAGGTCCGCTGCACGATCTAAACAAGATACGTACGGTGGGCCGCATGGCTGATGTAAACAACACTTTGAACAATAAGACGATTGCAATTCTTTCCACCGACGGCTTCGAGGATTCGGAGCTGACTAGCCCGAAGGAGGCCGTCGAGGCCGCCGGCGCCACCACGCGCGTGGTGTCCACGGAGTCCGGTGAGATCGAAGGCAAGAAGGGCACCAAGGTTGCGGTGGAGCTTTTGACTAGTAGCGCTGACGTGAACGACTTCGACGCCCTCATCCTGCCCGGCGGCACCATCAACGCGGACCACATCCGTGTGGACGAGGATGCGGTTGCCCTGGTCAAGGCGTTTAAGGACGCAGGCAAGCCGATCGGCGTGATCTGCCACGGTGGCTGGATTCTTACGGACGCGGACGTGATCCGTGGCGTGAAGCTGACGTCCGTCAAGAACGTGAAGACCGACCTGATCAACGCTGGCGCGGACTGGGTTGATGAGGAGGTTGTGGTTGACTCCGGTGTGATCTCCTCGCGTACGCCGGACGACCTGCCGGCGTTTAACGCGGCGCTGGTTGAGGAGTTTGCCAAGTAGGCAGCCCACGTAGCGCGCGAAGCTCCCCGGCGGGGGTGTGTGCACGGCGTATATACTGCATGTGTTTTTGTGCCTAAGTTTTAAGCCGTGTCACTCGAGGAGATTCGCGCGATGACAACATCTGAGTTCGAGGAACGTCCAGCAGAGTTCAACAAAACCGCTCTCAACGCCTATTTGGGCGGGACCTCTGCTGCTGACTGGGACTCACTCGCAAGCGCCGTGCAGGGTAAAACCGGTACTGCTGCAGAAAGCGCGGCCACCGGAGCGCTTCCTGCTGTAAACCTGTTCGGGCTGCTGCAGGTAGACCCGCAGGGTGACAACGAGGAGCTCGTGGCTGACCGCGGCCAGGAAGTGCAGGCGGAGCTGGACCGCTTGGCTTCTGGCACGGGGCGCCAGCGTGCTGCGGCGCAGAAAGTCACGGCAGGACTGAAGGCTCTGGCGCAGGCGAACTCTGCGTGGACGCTTGATAACCCGGAGCTGTACAAGCTTGCGCACACGGCTTGGTTGGAAAACATCAACACGGGCACATATGCCGCGGCTGATGAGCTGGAGGAGCGTTTCAGCGACTTCCCACTGATTAGCCGTAAAGAGGCAGCACGCCCGATTCGTTACCGCGGCCTGCCGGAGAACACCGCGCTTGGCCTGCTCAAGCCCTTGATGGCGAATCGTTCCATCACGGTGGTGGACGATATCCCGGCGATGCTGTTTAGCCAGATTGCCCGCACGTTCCCGCAGGGCTTTGCGCATGCAATCCACCCGCGTGCGTTTGATGAGGACGCAGACGCAACCATCTCACTGCTGGAGCAGAAGGTGTCCGGTACCTCTGGTCCTGTGACCAAGGCGGATTTGGACGCGGCACTTGAGTACTTCACCCGTAACCCGCAGAAGTACGGCCAGCAGAAACTACTGGCTTCCCGCCTGACCTCCCAGATTAAGAGCGATGAGCAGCTGCGCAACTGGCTTGCCAGCTACTACCTGCAGGTGTTTGAAGATGAGCAGGATCGTGGCGCTACCGTTTCCCAAGCTGCCGAAACCCTTCGCGGCCTGGGCGTGGACAGCGCCGAGGTGGACAAGCTGGAGGCCGCGTTTGGCGGCGTGAGCAAGCTGACTGCGGAGTGGGCTGACCCGGAGGTCTCTGAAGAACGTGCGCGCGAGCTGGACAAGGAAGCGTTCGGCTCCCTGCAGCGCGTGATGGATGACGGACGTCTGGCGCAGGCGAAGTACCAGCTTGATCAGATGCTTGCCTCTGGTGAGAAGCCGCGCTCCTCGGTGGGTGCGGACATTGTTGAAAGCATTAACTCCAGGGCAAGGCAGTTGGATCGGGATACGTCCTCGCTGGAGCAGGCGATTCAGGCTCGTAATCCGATTGCGGCTCGTACGGAATTGGACGCCATCGCTGAGTACTGCGTGGACTCGCGTGCGGTTGGTGAGCTTGCAACTCAGGTTGCTGAGATGGAGCACGACCCGGTTTTTGTTGACCAGGTGTTAAGCACCCACTTCCAGCCGGTTGCAGATGAAGGCCAGAACAAGGCGTTGGGTTTCTTGCCGCCGAAGTTCTCTAACCCGTGGATCACCCCGCTGGTGCTGGGCATTCCCGCGGCACTCCTAGATATCGCGGCGTGGGACCCGAACCCGGCAACGGCCATCATTGGCATTGTGGTGCTGGCCATCGCCGCCGTGTTCCTGGAGGAATACGTTGACGCAGATGGCTGCGTCGGCTGGGCTGTGTTGCTTGGCCCGGCGGTCTTGGCGCTGTTTACCTCGGGCCTGTTCGGTGCGATCGCGGTGGGCGCAACCCAGTTTGCCTCGCGCACAATTTTTGAAAACCGCAAGAAACAAAAGGCAGCTGACGCCTTTAACAAGCTGATTCAGGCGGCGGATCTGGAGCTGAAGCGCACAGGCATGGGCGCGCCCGTCGCCGGGCTGTACTTGGGATCTGAGCGCATTGTGCCGCCGCTGAAACCGACACGTCGGGGTACCGGCGAGGGCCTCTACCTGGTTACGGATAACGGCGTGACCAGCAGTGAGATCTCCCCACTCACGCTTGCGCAGATGGCGCACGGCGGCCAGTTCGCTGGCCGTAACACCTGGATCGCTCAGAAGGAGTTGGAGCAGTGACACGAGGTTTCCGCGACGGCGATCTGCACGTAAACACACCCCCACCCAGGCCGCAGCAACAGCTGCCGGATGAGGTGTCCGCGCGCACGCTGCTGGACAAGCTGAACAACCAGGTAGACAACATGCGCGCGAACATGCGCACCCTGGAAACCTCGATGCTCACGGAGTTCCGCCAGCTCAGCGAGTATGTCACCGCAAAGCTGGATGAGGGCACCACAGAGCCCCTGCTTGACGACGATCCACGCGACACCGCCATCCGCGCCCTCGAGACCGCGCGCATGGACATCATTTCCAAAACGCTCGCGCCCGCCGCGAAGGTGGTTGTGGATCTGCTCAAGCACACCGAGGACGGTTTGAAGCAGGACTTGAGCGACCTGACGCCGCAGCAGGCGCAGCAGCAGACGCGCGACATGTACGAGTACTTCGAGCAGCAGCTGCAGGATTTGCTGCGTGTGCTGGGGTTTGCGGACGTCAAGGCGAAGCCTGGTGATGCGTTTGATCGGAAGCTGCACAAGACGGTCCGTCGGGTGGAAACGTCAGACGCTAGTCTGAATGACACGATTCATTCCGTGCTTGCGCCTGGGTTTGGTCACCCTGGTGCACAGAATACGGCGATTCCGGCGCAGGTGGCGGTGTACCGCTATGTGGCGTCGGCAAGCGAAAGCCCCCAAACAGACAAGTAAGGACTGAGACGAAGTGAAGGTTTACGGCATCGACCTGGGTACGACCTACTCTGCGATTGCGCATATTGATGAGTTGGGAACCCCGCAGGTCATCCAGAACTTCGAGGGCGACCAGACCACCCCGTCCGTGGTGCTGTTTGATGACGCATCGAATTTTGTTGTCGGCCGTGAGGCGAAAAACGAGATTGAGCTGCGCCCGGACGAGACCGTGCAGCTGATCAAGCGTCAGATGGGTGACAACTATGACGTGAAGATCCATGACGTGGTGCACTCACCGGAATCCATCTCCGCGCTGATCCTGTCCTACCTGGTGGAGACCGCGGAGGACTTCACGGGTGAGAAGGCGGACGGTGTGGTGATTACGGTGCCGGCGTACTTCGGTGTGGAGGCGCGCACCGCCACCAAACAGGCCGGTGAGATCGCGGGCCTGAACGTGTTGGACATCATCACCGAGCCGGTTGCTGCGGCGCTGTCTTCGGGTACCCGCCACGGCGACAACCAGACGCTTTTGGTCTATGACCTGGGTGGCGGCACCTTCGATACCACCATCATGGAGATGAATGAGGACGGCATTGAGGTCCTTGCCGTTGACGGTGACCGCCAGCTCGGCGGCGCGGACTGGGACGAGGAGCTCTACAACCTGGCCGTGATGAACTTCGTTGTCACCAGTGGTTTGGAAGAGGACCCAACGTATGACGAGGACTTTGTCCAGAACCTGAAGAGCGGCGTTGAGCAGGCGAAGATTGCCCTGACGCGCCGTAAGTCCGCGAAGATTCTGTGCAACTACCAAAACCGCGTGAAGGCCAACGTGGAGATCACGCGCGAAGATTTTGAGTCTGCAACGCAGTACCTGGTGGATCAGACGCTGCGCGTGGTGGAGCGCGCCATTGAATCCGCGAAGAAGAAGCGCCCGAACCTGCAGATTGACCGCTACCTGCTGGTTGGTGGTTCCTCGCGTATGCCGATGGTGTCGGAGGCGCTGGAGTCCCGCTTCGGCTGGGAGCTGACCCCGACCGAGTTCGACCTGGCTGTGGCGAAGGGCGCTGCGATCTACGCGCAGGGCCTGGTGGATGCGGCTGGTGGTGACATCAACGTCAACCCGAACGACACTTCCACCCAAACCGGCGGTTCCATGATCACGGTGGCAACGCCAACGGGTGCGCGCAGCATGGAGATCAAGAACGTCCTGCCGAAGGCAGTGGGTGTGAAGTTCTGGGATCCGGAGCGCGAAGTGCCGTACGTCATGCACGTGCTTGAGGCCGGCGCGGAACTTCCCGCCGAGGCTACGGCGCAGGGTTTTGCGTCCAACGACAACACCACCCGCATCCGTTTCGACATTTATGAGCAGGCGGGCGAGGTGGTGTCCCAGGACATGGACGCCAACAAGCTGATCTCGGGTGAGAACGGTGCGGTGCTGCAGAACCTGCCGAACCTGCCGAAGGGCTCGCCAGTCTACATGATTATGAAGGTGACCAATGACGGCATCGTGTCCCTTGAGGGCAGCGAGCCGACCACTGGCCAAAGCGTTGAGCTGACTGCGCAGATCTCGGCCCTTTCGGACGAGCGCGTGGACCAGTACAAGAACATGGTCACCGGGATGATCCGCTCGGAGTAGGAGCAAAGGGCTCATGCTTGACGACGTCGCGTTGAAGAAATACCTCAACGAAACCCCCTACCCCGCCCAGTGGGCCACAGCGAAAACGCTGGAGGACGTTGCTGCGTTGGAGCCTGCGCGTCTCTTCCAGCTGGATGGTGCTGGTTCTGGGGACGCTGATGTGTCTTCGCGGTATGCGGAGGTGGTGGAGGAGTTGGGGAGGCATGCGACGTCGCCAAGCAGCAAGTTCCGTGAGCCCGCAAGTCTGGTAGTTGCGGGCCTGCGTCAGTTGGCTGCGGGCTCCCCTGCTGTGGATTTGAGCGACGCGGAGACGTGGGCGCAACTTGAGCAGCTGCGCAACGCCGCGCTTGGGCAGCAGGTCAGCGAGTTCAGTGGGAAGCTTGCGCACGTGTTTGGCTCGCTGAGGTTCGCTACATCGGAGCACGTCAATGCGATGCGTGAGGCGGCCGGGCTTCCGGTGTCCGCCATGGGCCAGATTATCCACGAGCTTGGCGGCCAGGGCGTGCGGGTGATAGACCCGTTGCCGGCGCCGCTGCAGTCGGAAATTGAAAGCGTGTTCCCCTTTGGCATCATGCAGGCAGTGTGGCCGGAAAACTACGCGGATGGTGCGCCTACCAGCGAGTACAGCCTGACCCCGCCGTACTTTATCCAGGCGAAGCGCCAGGTTACGGCTTTAGTCCTTGACGCGGCGATTGATTTCTTCACGCGCAGCGCCGGCACACAACGGGAGAAGACCGCGGCATCAAAGCTGCGCACGCACGCAACGGATGACGCCAAGCTGCACAACGCGATCATCGCCTTCCACCTGGACATTTGGAACACGATTCGCACCCGGTTCGCACTCCCCCAGGACGTTGCCGCACGCTTTGCGTCCTTCGGCCTGGCGGCCGATGACATCGCGTTGTTCACCGGCGAGACGCGCCCAGCGCCAGAGCCGGAAGCAGTGCCTGAACCAGATCCTCGCGAAGACGCTGAAGCCTACGACCGGATGTACTTCACGGTGCTCCAAGGATTGATGGAGAAGGGGAGGTTGACGGAGGCCGTCGATAAGCTTGAAGAGCTCAAACGGTCCGGGCATGGCACCCCGAAATCCGGCATTGGTGCGGACATTCTGACCGATCTGCAGGCGCGAGTGAACCTGGTTTCGCAGGCGGTGGACAGTACGCGCGCGGCGCTGCGTGAGGGTGACGTTGAGCGCGCCAAATCCGAGATTGTCACCGTGCGCAAGTTCGCACACGATGACCCGCGGCTAGCGCCGCTGGATGATGAGATTGCGCGCATGGGGCGTGTCCCGGAGCGCATCGAGCCGCTGATTGACAAACAAATGCCGCCGCTGGGCGATATTGGGCTCAAGCGCCCGCTGGGTTTCCTGCCGCCGTCGATGCAAAGCACGCTTGGGCTTGCGCTGGTGCTGATCATCCCGTCGGTGTTGTTGGACCAGTACATGGCGATTCACTGGCCGTGGCCGATCTACCCGGAATACCGCCTCATCCCCGGGCTGATTGTGGGTGTCGGACTGGCCTGGCTGATTGGTGCGCTTCGCAAACGCAGCTGGTTCCTCGGCATGTTAGCGCTGACCGGTGGGCTGTTCTCCACGCTTGCAGACGGCTACTTCTTCACCGCGATCGACCTCATAGTCATCTACTTTGCCGCGGCGACCATGGGCTTTAATAGGCAGCGTTTGGCGTTGGCTCGCAAGTGGGAAGGCGTGCGCAACGCGGCCCTGGCCATTTTGCAATCAGACGGGCTTGAGGCGCCACACGCCGGCTTGTACGTGGGCGGGCGGCGCATGGTTCCTCAGTCGCGCGGGATTGATGGCATGGTGGATGGCTACGCTGCGGTGGACACAGACGGTACGGTGCGTCTGCAGATGAGCACGGAAGACCGCAACGAAATGATCAAGCTGGGAATGACCAAGCAGGGCTAGGAGCAGGGGTGTAGACATGTCATTTGTTGCAAAACTTGTCCAAGCGGTGATTGCGCTGGTTGTGGCTGTAGTCCTGATCATCCAGATGGCACCCGCGTGGGAGTTGCCGTGGAAACAAGGCACGGGCGAGCACGCCTCCTTAGACGCGGCGTTGCTTACCTCGAAGGATCTCACCGGCGAGTACGCATACGACTCGGTGCGCCACACCATGCGCCACGGCGATGCCGGTGGCTACGTTGACTTTGAGGCGCGCATCCCCAGCGATATTTATGACACCCAGTGCTTGAGCAACGCGCCCTACTTCTTTACTGCGGCTGACACCACCGCCAGGTCCACCGTCGCGTTTACGGACCTACCGCAGGATTTTGTCGTCGCTCCTGAAGCACCCGAAGACCTCAAGCCGTACATCACCATCGAGGTAAACGACGCCAGAAATGCCGCCCAAGACTACGACCAAGAAATGATCACGATGATCCAGTCCTGCGCCAACCAAGGCAACCTCGGCGCTGCAGCAGGCAAAACGATCACCGCCGAATGGCACGATGACCTGCGCGTGTTGACGTATTACCACCAGTTGCCTGACAGCATTGTGCCGCTGAGCGTTGCTGTGCGTACAGACACCCGCGGCTCCACCTACGTCGCCGGCATGAACGTCCCCGAAGAACTCGTCGCGGACGTGGCTGACATCCAGATCCACCAACTTAGCCAGCGCTCCTACGCGGAGCCGGACTTTTCCACCCCAGTGCCGGGGCTTGCCCAGCTGCTGGGGACGTACCTGTACTGGAACTGGTTCTAGCGTTATTGGCTAGAGCTACTGGGTGGGCTCAGTCACTACCGGGGTGGCTGTCTGGTCACCCAAGGAGCCGACCTCGTTGATGCCGTCTACAACCCACGGCACAAACGTCCACAGCTTGATCGCCGCGTACACAATCGCGGCAATCACCGCCAGCGCGGAGGTTGCCTTCACCCACATTGCGGCACGCTTGCGCTCGCCTTGGGCTTGCTTCTCGTTGTGTACCTGGTCTTCCTGCGCAAGCTGCTGCGAAGTCATGGTGGCAGGGCCGCCTTGGAATCCAGGGGCTGGGTAGCCGGACGCCGGGTAGCCGTTGGCTGGGTTGTTAGTCATGGTTGGTCCTTTCGTGCCTTACACGCGGGGAACGTCAATGCCGTACGCGGCAAGCAGGGAGCGAATCGGGTCGAGGCAACGGAATGGGGCGATGCCGCTGGAATCTACTTCATCGTCGCGGGTTTGGAAGCCCAAGGCAGACACCGCAAAGCAACGGTAGAAGTCCTCCGGGTTGCCCTGGCGCAGCCAGCTTTCCAGCTGGTTAAACAGACCACGGGCGTCCAAGGTGACCAGCATGCTGCGGATCTCTTGGTGCAACAGGTCGTTGTCGTTTTGGTCCCATGGGCGGTTCACGCCAGCGCCTTCACGGTTGAACGCGGCACCACGGTTACGCATGATCACGTCCATATTGCGGGGTTCGCCCTGGGTCTCGGCGAGTTTCTGCAACACGTCGAACTTGGACATGGTGACGGCGATGCGTGGGGGTGCTTGCTCGGGGCGTCGATTAGCTTCAATGATCGCAAGCACGTTGCGAAGCACCATCGCCGGGTCCGTACGTGCGCCGTCCTCCGGCTGGGTCATGCCCGGCAAACCTGCCAGCGCCAAGCGAATATCCTCATCCGCCAGCGGGTCGAAGAGAAACACCACCAGATCCGCGTTGCTCAAGAAAGCAAGCTCATCCTTCACAGCAGCGATGTCATTGTCCTGCAGATCCTCACCAGCAATGTCGCGGAAAACCAAGAAGATCTCCTGCTGGCTTCGCTGCCCCATAAGCAGCGGGCGATCCATGGAAAAGATCAACGGCTCACGCGTGTACGTGGCGTTATCCCCAATACGGCGAGTGGACTCGAGCGCCTTGCCTTCTTCAAACAGTCGGGTGCGGAAGTGCTCCTCATAGATCGCTTCCGTATCCGAGGTAGCCGGGCGCCAGTTTCCCTTGACCTCATTGGTGAACTGGCTCAGCAGCTCAATCATCACCGCTAGGTATACGCTCTTGCCGGAGGCACGCGCACCCGCCATGGCAACGGTGATCACACCTGCGCCCTGCCAGCCGTACGGCAGCTCCTTGCGGGCGCAGTTCCGAGACTGCCCTTCAGGCGTGGTGTGCTGCAACGTCGCCGGGTCAAGGTACTCAAAACAGTACGGGCAGCGGGTGGGGATGGTGAAAGCCTGGGTCATCGCGCAGCCCCCGAAGCATCAACACCAGCGAGGTAGAGCCTGTCGCGCAGGTACTCAGAGAGGTTGCGCAGGTAGGTGTGGTTGTCGTTTTCTACGGCCTCGACGATTCTGGGGCCGACCTCGATGCCGTCGAAACGCTGCGGCAAATGATCCAGGTTGACCAAGGTCACGCGCGGGTTTTCCACCTCTGCTGGGATATCGTCAGAGATCACCACCACGCGGTCATAATCCTTCAGCGCCGCGTTGAGGGAGCGCGGCCAGCCCACCTCAGAACGCGGCGTCAGCGCAAGGATGGCCTCCTGCGCTGCCGAGGAGGAGCTCACGCGCTTCGGCTGCTGCGCCAGCGAAGACCCAGCCACGGACAGCTCGATTTCCAGCTTGCTCAAAAATTCCGCGAGGAACTTCGCTACCGCACGGATCTGCTCTGGGCGGCTCGCGTTTTCCATCGATGAAGACTGATCCACGTACACCAACACGGAGCGGGGTTCGTTGGTAGCGCCTGAAGCGTCGTCAAGCGAAAGCTCCTCTTCGGGGGTGATCTCACGGATAATTTCGCTGTACACGCGGCTTTGCTCGGATGCGAGCTGCTCCACCTGGCCCGACTTCAGCAACAGGCCGCCGGGTTGCGGGGTGAAGTGCAGCGGCGTGAATTCGCTGAGACCTGAGATTTTGAATCGCTGCAGCTCCACCGTCTCCGCATGGCCGGTCTCCGGCTTGAGCTCGACCACGATGTGCGCCTGCGCCTCCGCGACAAACTGCGCGGTTGCAGACGGTCGGATAGTCAGCTGCCCCGGGCCATTAAACCCACGCGCGTAGACCGTCTGTGCACGCATAACGTGCTGCTCCACGCCCTCAATCTCGTAGGAAAAATCCGCAGGTGGGGTGATGTGTACTTTAATCTGCGCGCTGAAGCCGTTGCCGTGCACGAACGCTTCCGCGCCTTGCTGTAGGTGTTCCATGTTTCGTCCTTCGGGTTAAAGATTCAGCTGCCGCATAGCGTCGCCCAGCCGCGGCCTGTCGGGGTTGAGTGGGGGTTGCGCATCCAGCGCCGCGATGAGCTCACCGTGGCTCGGGTAGTGCTCAAGGGCCTTTTTGCTTATCGACGCCCACACGCCACCCACCTCATAGCCCTCACCAGCATCCTTCGTATTGATCACCTCTACGCCATCCATACGCGCTGCAGCCTCCGCATCCTCCACCGGGATTGCCACAACGGCGCGCCCGCGGAACTGGCTGTAGCGATCCACTTGCAGCGTAGCGGCGCGCTCAAACGTGGAGAACCGGAACAGCTCACGCGCCTCTTTCCTGGACATCAACGAGCTGATCACTGTCAGCCACGTCTGCGCGTCCATGGAGTTGTTCACCACCAACACCGGTAGCTTCTCGCCCGCTTCCAGCGCGTCGAGCACCTTCCACACCACATTGGTGCGGTCAATGCCCATGAACATGGAGCGGATGATCTCCCACGCCAAGTCAATGTCAAAGTGCGGGCCGGCGTCCGGGCCGTTGTTATCCTCGCTCAGCTCCACACCGTCAACGCGTTTGGACAGAAACGGCATCCGGAAATCCGGCGAATGATACGCCTGGATCGGGTAGATCAACGTCGAGTTATCCACCTGTGCGGCATGGTCCACGTAGATGTGGGTAAACGTGTTGCCCTGGCGTCCGGAGGAATCCTTCCCGGCCGGACGCGTGTGCAAAAACACGGCGCGCTCGTACCACGGGATGTACTCCATACGAATCGGCAGCTGCTCCACCTCGTCACTGGTGAGGAAGTCACTGACCTCCTGCACGGCCTTAAGGGAGCCGCGTACGAAGTGGTTCACAAACTCCTCATCCTTAGGGTGCACGTTGCGGCTTGGGCCGAAACCCCAGCCATCACCCATGCCCGGGCCGAAGGATGCGTACGTGAGCTGCGACCAGCGGGTGCGCTGTTGTGTTTGCTGTTCCACCATTAGCGCTTCCTCCTAAACAGGCTGAAACGTCCACCGGATTCCTTCTGTTCCGTCTCCGGTTGTGGTTCTGACTGCTGGTATTGCTGCTGATATTGCTGTGCCGGAGGCTCCTCGCTGTAGTACAGCTGGTTTAGCGGCGGGTCCAAGAGCACCGGCACCGGTTGCGGGTGCTCGCCCTGACCCACAGACTGCTGCTCATAGACCCGCTGGTAGCCACCAGATGGGGTGTAGAGGAACAGGCGCAAGAAGATGTTGCGGCGCCCGTACAGCTGGTTCATGTCAATAGCGAAAGACTCACCCGGCATCTCCTGGCCACTCAGGCGGTCGCGCGTGAACGGTTCGCGGATATCAAAGATCTTCTCTGCGTATTGACGCTCCGCCGAAGGCGCCCCAAACGATGCCGCCCTACGCCACACATTCAACTGCAACTCTTCACGCGTCGGGTCAATCGGCAGCGTGCCTTCCTGCGCCATGAGCACGAAGCTCTGCCCAAAGGTATCCGCCCGGTTATTTGCGTGAATACGCACCGACAGTTGCGCAGGTGCGCCCGCCGGAGCCTCGTTGACAATCTCATAGCTCATCTTGAGCAGGCCCGGGTAGTTCAACACCGTCGGCTTACCCGGCACAGTCTTGCCTTGGTGCGAACGGTACGGCATCAAAATCAGCAACGACGGAACCTGCAGGTTCACCTGGTACCCGCCGCGGCGGCGGTACTGGTTCTCACTGATACGCCCCAAGTGCTGCACAGAAGGGTTGTTCTGGATAGCGTCCGGGTCACTGAAATCCAGGTTGTCCGTGTTGTAGATATCCGCGGTGAAAAACTCCACGCCGGCTGCATGCTCCGGCCAGGCAAACGTGATCAACTGCTCGTCCACACGCTCAAAGATCCGTACGTCATGCGCCTCACCGCAGCGTACCCACGATGCCGTGGTGCCAATCATCGCCTGGTTTTCCACCACGTTTACCGCCGTGATGTACATGGAATAGGCGTCGCTCTTCCAGTCCGTGGCAAACTCCGTAGCGTCGCGCGGTTCCAGCCTGTTAGACCAGTCCCCGACCTGCAATCCGTACTCGCCGAGGTTGTCAGCATCCACAAGCTGGCCCGCCGCACCATCGGCCACCGGCTCAGCAGAACGGTAAATGCGCACCTCACCAGCGCCTGGGCGATCCCAGGACAGCGTGAAACGGTCCCCGTCGAGCGAAATCTGTGGCGTGATCTGTGTCAGCTCCGCCGGCACGTCCACTGCCTGCTCATCCGAATAGGCAGACATGTGCACGCCAACTTTTCTGCGCGCCTGGAACACGTACGCACGGCCAGTGGACTTCGGCGTCAGTTGGAAGCCGCGCAGGTTGTTCTCATTCTCAAACTGCTGCACGCGCCCGTGCACGTTATCCAGCAGGAAGATCTCCACGCTTTCCGTGCCGTCGATTTCGGCGTAGCTGCCGTAAATGCGGCCGTCTTCAAACGTCACATGCAGGTCATGCACCGGCTGGACGTACACGCCCACACCCACCAGCTTTGGCTCTGCACGAAGCGCCTCAATCTCACTATCGCCCTCGTTGAGCCACACGTGATACGAGCGGATCGCGCGGTCCATGTCGGCCTCATCCGTCCACAAACGGCCAGCGGTAATGGTGCGCAGCAGACCGAAGTTCGGCTCCAGCTCATTGTCATTCATGATCGAATCACGGCTGAGGAGACGGAAGATGCGAACCTTCGCACCGCTTTCCGGCGCCACCCATGAGACCTCGAGCGTGCCTTCCTCATCGCCGCGCGCGCGAACCATGACCTCGCCGCCCTCCACGCGCAGTGGCTCCGAGTGGGTCCACACGTCACGCTCCGCGAAGTCTTCAGCCCGCAGGTTCAGGGGCTTCGACTGCTCTTGGCGAGCCGGTTGCGGTTTCGGTTCTGGCTTCGGTTGTGCGGGCTCCGGCTGCGGTTCAGGCTGTACAGGTTCCGGCGCAGGCTGTGCTGGTTGGGCCTGTGTCGCCTGCTTGAAAAACAGGTCCGGCAGCGGCGTGCCCTTCACAAAATTGCCGGTGGCAACCGCTTGCAACAGCTTGGTCAAGGAATCGCCCCACATGGCAAGCGTGGGCTTGTCCTGCCACTTTTCAGGATCATTCTTGGCGCGAAGGAAGATACCCAGCTCAAACGCCGAGGGCAGCAACTGCTTATCAATGCCGCGGCTCAGTGCCTGCTCACGCCAGGCGTTAAGCGCCAACAACTCTTCATTCATGTCTTAATCCAATCCCGGAAGTTTCAGTCCATCGCTTGGCGACGGCGCCGACGTGCCGTTACCACGCATAGCGTCTGCCTCATCACCAGCAAACACGAAGGAGGAGCGATCCCCCGGGTGACCGAACTGCACCAGCAGCTCCGCCACACCGACCTGATCACCAGTCTGGCGAGAGATACTGTGCTGTGTCTGCGACGTATCAATCACATTCGCATTGCCGCCCGCCCAACCCGTGGACGTAACAAAAGTGCCGTTGAACGTGCCAGCATCCTTCACGTTTGCCAGTGCGGGCATCTCACGCGCGGCGGCCAAGGAACCAGCGCGGTACATCTGCTGCTTGCTCAGCAACGCATCGCGCACGCCGTTGTCGTTGCGCTCAAGACGCTGAACAACCTTCTCCCACTTCTCACCCGTGCGGTCTGCATCCACAAACTCCGGAGACGTCATGGCCTTCGCCAACAAGTCAAGAAGCTCCTGGGAATCCTCGCCCTGAGACATGAGGAAGGAATGCCTGTCACCACCCTGATCGCCGTAGCTTGCGTTGACCATGTCAAACGCACGCTTCAAACCAGCATCCACGCGCTCTTCCAGCCAGCCCTGGCGGTAGTACTCTTCACGCACCGAAGCAACAAAACGCTCAATCGCCGCCGAATCCGGCACGGCCTCAGTGATGCGTACAGACGCCGGCATCTGGTTCATCGGCACCGGCGACTTCGTCTTCACCGAAGCAATGGTGCCAAACGGACGCTCAAGCAGGGATCCGTAGATCTTCGAGATAGACAAGAACTGCAGGTAGCCGTGCTGGATCTGCACGTATGCGCGCTCTGCGGCATCCATGTTGGTCTTCGCCGCCTCACGCTCAGAGCGGATCTGTGCACGCGCGTTCACCGTGCGGAAAATCGCCAGCGTTTCCAGCCACACCTGGATAAGCCAGCACACCAGCCACAGCACAAACCAGAGGCCAAACATCCAGGCCTTGACCTTGGTCGGCGCCTCATTCAAGTTCTGTGCGAACAACCAGCGCGGCACCATCGGGTTGGCGGCATCAGGCCACCAGTTGCCAATACCCCAAGCCAACGCGAAGATCGCACCAGACCAGAACACCACGTATCCCAGCCAGCGCCACCAGCTTGCACCACCGCTGGTGTTGGTGATGCGGCTTTCGCGACCCTCCAGCTCGTAGTAACGATCACGTGCCACCGCGTAGTCATTCCACAGCTGGTCTTCTGTAATCACCAGCTGCTCGCCTACACGCGACGCTAAAGACTGGGAGTTCTTGCGCTTCCACGCCTGGAAACGCTGCACGCCATCGTGCGCGCCACGGAACTCGGAGGTACGCAGCTTCTCTTCAAAACCGCGGATGCCCTTAATGTCATAGGGCTGCAGCGGCAGCTCACTTGCCTGACCACGCAAGCCAGCCGGCAGGTCATTTGCCGTAAACGCAGCACTCGGGCCCGGGATGATGTCTTGGGCCGAACGCGCCGTGTTCAACGCCTGATTGGACGCCTTCAGGTACGGCGGGACCTGCTTGCCGTCATCATTAAAGCTGCGCAGATCAGCATCAGCCAACGCCAAAGAGGTGTCGATGTACTCGTCCCAGAGGGGGCGGTACAGATCGCGCCGGAAAGCAGAAGCTCCCTGCACTGTCTCCTTGCCCACAGGCGGGGTGGCCGGCATGGTCTCCGGGCCGCCAACACGCACGCGGGAATCCGCACCCAGCAGCTTCTGAGCCTCAGAGTTCACCTTGTCGCGCACGTCTGCAGTGAAGTTCTGCAACGCAATCACAGGCCAACGCACCAGGTTGCGCAGATAGAGCTTGCCCACGTCCTTGGCAACCTCGGTGGCCTTCTTGTACTCGGTTGCCTCACGCAACGCCTCAGTACGCGGCGCCTCAATCTGCTCGCGGTGGTTTTGCAGGATCTGCTGTGCAATCTGCTGGTTCATCCCTGCCAGATTCGGCAGCGTTGTCACATGCAGCGGCTGGCCTGCCGGCGTGGTACGCACCTGCGGCAGCTGCGCCACGTTGAAAATCTGGTCCTTGAGCTGGGCCTGGATCTCCTGGGCGTCTACACGGCGGTAGTAGGTACGCACCAAACGCAACCCATCACCAGCCGCCTGATCCGCCACCGGGATAGAGGTCGCGCCCTTCCACAACCCACACAGACCAGCCAGCTTGCAGGCCGCCGACAGTGCGAAATCCTCCGGCGCACTGTTGTCCGCCTTGAAAATCTCCGATGCCGGGATGTCCGGGCTTTCAGACTCCTCCGGAGCCAGCATGAGGTTACGGAAGCCAGCGATAGTGGGCAGTTGCTTGCTTACGCGCGCGCCAACCTCTGCAACAATCACATTCGCCGAATCCGCGCCCTGCAGTTCGCTGACGCCCGTGTTACGGATCTGCTGCTGCAGGTCAGAGATGTGGTGCTGCTCAAGCGTGCCCACACCCTGGTCCTGGCCCAACACGTTGAGGGTGACCACGTGCACCGGCACGCCGCCGACCTTGTTCAACAGCTGCGAGAGGCTTCCGTAGAACGGCTTGCCCTCATCAGCGTTACCGATGAGCACGCCGGTTGTGGGATCCTCTGCGTCGATCCAGATGCTCTCACCCACCAGGCCGAGCGCGGCCAGGTCAGCAATGCACTGGCGAAGCCGCCTGGAAAACGGCCCCTTGTGCAGGAAGGTACTGATTGCTTTTGCCATGATTTTTGCTCGTTCTCCTGCCTAGTGCTTAGTCCAGACCCGGCATCTGCGGCATTGCGCCGCCACCGTCAAACGCCTGGCCAGTCGGCGGCGTAGGCTGCGTCGGCTGCGGCTGGAACTGCTGGCTTGCACGCGGGTCACCGGAGCTAAACGCCCAGTCCAGCGACACCAACAGATCATCAATAGCCGCAATGTAATCCGGCGCGAGATCCGCAAACAGCGGCAGTGCGTACGCAATCTGCATGTCACGGATGTCGCCGTAGGGGTTCTCGGTCTGACCGCCCAAGAAGCCATCGCCCGAGCCAGCCTTTGCCGGGCTGTACGCCACAGCCAGCTCGCGTTCCTTCTGCAGCCACTCCTTCGCAGCAGCCAGGCGCTGCTCCGGGGTGACGTTCGGGCCTGTGCCCTCCACCATCAGGAACTCACCATTCGGGCGCTGGCCGCTCCACAGCCAGTGGCGCAGCACATCCTGGCCGCTGGTATGGTTCACAATCTGGTTATCCCCATACAGGCCTGCTTGCGGACGCCACTGCGTAGGCATGTCACCTTCATCCCACAGCGCACGCAACGCCAGGTACGGCTGGATAGAACCCATCACTGGCGGCTGCGCAATCTTTGCCCAGGCCATGGTGGCGTTTTCCAGAATTGCCGGCAGGTAGTTGCGGCGGTGCCCCAGCGCGTGCGGCGGGGTTAGAAGCGGCGTGGCAATGGTCAGCCACTTATCGCGGGTCTGGCTGTTTGTACGCACGTCATAAATCTGGATCGGATCATTGTCCGCCGTCGCGCGTACCTCCTCCGAGTGGTAGATGCGGCCGGTCAGTTTGCCCACGAAGTAACCGCGGATCATCGCACCACGCTCGATGTCACTCATCGGCAGCGCTGCCGACAGTGGACGTGCACGGCGCATGCGCCAGAACTCATCACGATCCGTCGGGGTGGAGTACGCATCCCACTGCGCAGCGGCACGCGGCAACACAGAGCTGAAGACCACCGGCGGGTACTTTTCAAAGGACCCGGTGATGCTGATTTCACGCAGGCCGCCGTTGTTACCAAACGCATCACCCAAAGACTTGTGGCTGTCAATGTTTGCCGCACCACCCTTGAACGCCGTCAGCGCGTCCTTCATACGACGCTCCAACGGGTGGTTCTTAAACGGAATCGTGGTGAACACGAAGTCATAAGCAACAGAGGTGCCCAGGAGCTCCTGCAGCACTGCCTTATCCACCTGAGCCAACGGGAGCGCAAGCTCAAGGGCCAGTGAGAACTTCTGCTCAAGCAGGTCCTCACGACGTGCGCGCTCGTGTGCTGGGTGGCCATCCGCATCCACGTAATCCGCCAAAGACTCAGATACGAACGTTGCGAACGAGGTGCCGGTGCGGTTGATGAACTTGCGGGAACGCTCCAGCACTTCCTTGGAGCCAATCTTGAAGTCAAAGCGCGGCTTGCGATAATCCACGCGCTCACCCGTGTGCGGGTTCACCGTGTGCTGCTGCGGGATCCACCACATGCCGTCGCGAACAGACAGCAGGTCGCGCGGCGCCGGGTCCGGATCCGCACCCTGGTGCCAGTCTCCAGACACAACGGCGCGACCAGCCTGGCCAAGCCCCGTGTCAAAGGAGACAGTGTCATCCCCACCGTTCGGGCGAGCGTTCTGGATGTGCTCCTCGAAGCGATCCTTGAACTCATCAATCGGCGTAATAGACGCCTCCGTCGCAGGCGCGCCGAAGCGGGAATCCACAGCACCGTCACCTTCAGCAGGCCACAGGGACGGGTAGATCGTCTCCAAGCGAGAAATGCCCATCTCCGGGTCAGAGGTAACCATGCGCTGGGAACGCAGCTCATCGCGCTGACGGGTGATCTCTGCGTCCAGCGCCTTGATGAAGTCATTGTCAAAGGAACGCAGCAGCTCAGCAATCTGGCTTGCAATGAACGCCACAGCGAACTGCCGAAGCGCAGGATCAATAGCGGTACGGATCAGCTGCAGGTACTCGGTGCTGTCCGGGATGCGGCCCAGACCAGAGATGCGGTCACGCAGACGGCCGTCCAACGTAATCCACGGCTGTACCTGGTACTGCTCAAGCTTGGGCACGGTGGTGTTCTTCAGCTCACCCTGCAGGCGGTGCAGCAGCTCCTGCGCGTAGGCAGCACCGTGCTTGCCCACCTCATGGCGCAACTGGTCCAGCAGACGACGCTGCAGCGCCTCCGGACCAGCCCACTCCACAAGCGCGCCGTAGAACGGGCGCTCAGAGCGCTGGTCACGCGTGAATTCTGCATTGATGCGTTGGGAGGCGTTGCCAAGCTCGCGCTCTACAACCGCCAGCCACTCGTTGCCCTTCTGCTTGTTGGCATTCGGGATGGACTGGGCAATCGCGCTGACCTTGCCAGCAACCCAATCATTGATCACGCCGCCGAAGTTGCGGCCAATCCACTCCATCGGATCGCTTGTCAGCGGCAACACGGTGCCCATATTGTCGCGGAAGCCAGCCCAGTTGCTCTCCACACGGTCACGCAGCTGCTGCGCTTCGTCCTTGCCAATCTCCTGGCGGTCAAAGTGGCCGGACGTAATGTGGTCTACCGCCCAGCGCGCCAGGCGCTGCGCGGAATACTCGGCGTAGCGCTCACGGCCCATTGCCACGCGGCCGTAGCCGAACGTACTCCACGGCACGAACGGGTACTCCACCGCACCCCAGCCGTACATCGGACTGCGCTTGGACTGCGGGTTGTTCATGATGTGGGCCACGTAGTTGGCCATTGCCTGGTGGTCCGTAAACAGGGAGGCCAGACCCAGGCCCAGCGAACGGTAGATGTCAGACGGAGTGCCGTTGCCAATCTCCGTGATGCGGTCATCCGTACCAACCGTGCGGCCAACCGGGAAGATACGGCCAACCGGCAGGGAGTTCACCGGAATGTTCAGGCCAAGCGCCTGGTAGGTTGCTGCGTCCGTCTGGGAACCAGCACCGGCCTGGCCTGCGGCCAGCTCAGCGAACATTGCCAGGGCGTTCGGGTTCGTGCCAGCCATCTTGTCCATCGGTGCGTCCGCACCGCCGGTGAACACGTCCGGGGTCACCATGTACAAACCAACACCGCCGTTATCAATACCCGGCAGCGCGCTGACCAGGCGGCACACGTCCACAGCCATGGAGGCGCCCGAGCCACCCGCCATGGAAGAGATGATGAAGACGATCGGGCCGTCCGTCTCCTTGCTCTGGCCGGTCTCAGCAGCGATTGCTGCAAGGTCAGCGTCGGTCTCAGCACTAATGACCTCAGCCCAGGAACGGTTGAGCTGCGCGTTCACTTCCTTCAGGCGGTTCAGGATCAAGATGCGGCCCACGCCACGGTACTGGCCGGCACCACGAGCAACGTTGAGGTTATCCAGCGTGTGGTCCTTCAGCGCCCAGTTGGCCAGGGTGCCCAGCTTGGCCTCGCTGGAGGCAGACGCAGCAATGTTCTGGCGCACACTTGGCAGACCCGCATTGGAACCACAGGCCACGTAGTCGCCGCCAGCCTCGGTCACGCTCGGCAGCTTGGAGTTTTCCACAACCTCAGGCACCAGCGGCGCGTCGATGGAGACGAACTTCCACGCATCCGGCAAGCGCTTGTTCTTCGCCCACCACTGCGGCGCCTGCTTCTCCAGTGTCGCCTTGAGCTCATCCATCATGTAGGACATCGTCTTGGCGCCACTGCCGCCGCAACCGACTACGAAAACCTTGTACATTGCTGTTCCTTACGTTCCTTTGCGTGCCGTGAAGTTATGAAGTTAGTTGGAGCCGAATCCGCCTTGCGACGGCGGCGGTGGCGGCGGCGTCTGAGGTCCCGGGCCAGAGC
Source organism: Corynebacterium riegelii (assembly GCF_001263755.1). Taxonomy (NCBI): domain Bacteria; kingdom Bacillati; phylum Actinomycetota; class Actinomycetes; order Mycobacteriales; family Corynebacteriaceae; genus Corynebacterium; species Corynebacterium riegelii. The sequence goes on along the minus strand of NZ_CP012342.1, from coordinate 2,340,274 downwards.
CGAAACCACCAGAGGCGAAACCACCCGGGGTTTGGCCTGCTTGCGGACCTGGCTGTGCACCCTGGCCGAAGCCTGGCGGTGGCGGCGGAGGCGTCGTGCCACCAGGGTTTGTCGGGCCACCAGGGCCGCCGTTGCTGTCGCCGCCGTTGCCTCCGCCGAGATCATCAAACGGGTCAGCCTCCGCTGCACGAAGGTCATGCAGCTCACGCACCAGTTGCGGCGCGTTGGTGGAGATCTCCGTGGCCATCTGCTTCAGCTGCGCCTCCGGGGTGCCCGGGTTCAGAAGCGCAACCACGTCGTAGGAGTTCGGGCCACGGTTGCTTGCCGCAACAAACCACGTGTTCGGCAGCGCCAGCGGCAGCTTCGCAGCACCCTTGACCTGCTCGCCCTCACTGCTAATCGACGGCACCTGCTCCACCAACACCGGCGCATCCGTAAACGGGTTGGGGTGGAACCCACGAACCTTGCCGTTGTAGCCAGACGCGCTAAACGTGGTAGAGGTCAGCTGCGCCGGGTTCATCAGTGCTTCCTGGGAAGACAGCTCCGGGCGACCGTTGACAAACTGCGCGTTGGTGCCCTCCAGCTCAATTGGGAAAAGCTGGGATCCAAGCTGGCGGCGCGTAGGAATGCGCGAGGTGACAAAACGGATCAGGTAGAACACCAAAAGCGGGATCAACAGCGCCGCAAGCAGGGCACCGATCAGCGCGCCGGTGAACTTCGCCGTGTTCAGCGGCACCGTGTAGGAACCGTTGACCGAAACCGGAACATGTGCCGCGTCGACCTCACCGTTGAGGTCTGCAACGCTGACGTCCACGTTGCCATTGATAATGCCCTCGGTGGGTTCAGCAACCGTAAACGTCACCGGCAGGGTTGCCGTTTCACCAGCGACCACCTCAAGGGCGTTGTCTTCGGAGTCATACTGCGAAGCCACATTCACTGCATCCACACCATCCGGCAGAGCGTTTGCGCGGATCTGCGTACCCGGCTCAATCCACACCTTGCCCGGGCCCTTGACAGCGATCTCACCCTGGCCGGTCACGGATTCAGACGCGAACTGCACCGGACCCGCCACCTGCGGCAGGTTCTGCGGGGAGACCGTCACCGCCTGCTGGTTGATGAACGGGCTGAACGTGGTCTTCGGCTCGCCGGAGGTGGACACCACGGTGCGTGCTTCCAGACGGCCAGAGACCGGTGCGCCCTCAATCTTGGACGCCGGGATCTCAATCGACCCGCCCGCAATGTCGGCGTTTTCTACCAACACGACCGGCTCGCGGCCATCGGCCTCAAACACGATGGTGGTCTTGGCTTCGCCAGCCAACGGATGGACGTCGCCGGAGCCGTTGATGAGTTCGGCGTGGATCGTTTGATCGTCGAAAAGCGAAAGGGGCCCCTCGGACACCTCATCGGAGCGGAAACGAACCTGCAGGTCAGGTTGGATCTCCACCTGGGAAATCACGCGACCTTCGGCCTGTTCCGGATCAAAATCAACAAAGCCGAGCTTCCAGGTACCAGACCAGTCAGCACCCGGGCTCAGGCGCATGCGGCCGCTGACGCGCTGCGTCGGCTCGGTAGCCGTGGTCCACTCAACCGCAGCACCGGCAGCCTCACCGCGGCCGGACTGCGCCAAATCAACCGTGGAACCATCCGGCGCAGTCAGCACCAAGTGCGCGCCCTGCCCAAGATTCTCCTCCGCGATCGCGTTGAACCGCACAGCGTCAATCGACTGATCCAGCGTGAACTCAAACGTCTGCGCCGCCGGACCCTCATGCACCGCATCACGGCCGGAAGACAGCGCGCGCTGGAAGGCCGCGAACAGGCCACCTACGTTGGAAGCCTCAAAGAATGCGCCGTTGAATGGCGGCTGGCCACACGGTTCACCTCCGGAACCATCAGTGATGCCGCGCATCAAACCGAAATCAGCCGGCTTATCCGGCGAGGACAAACCGATACCCACGTTGGTAATGCCGCCCGCACGCAGACGATCCGCAATGCCACCCGCGCGGCAAATACGCTCACGTGCAGCGTCCTCACCCTCCTGGGCAGTCAACTCACCATCCGTAAACGTGACCAGCAGACGGCACGGGTTCTCCGAACCGGAACGCGCGAAATCGTTGTACGCACCCTCAAGCGCGTTGGCGTAGTTGGTGTACACCTCTTCCCAACGATCCTGGAACTGCGCAATCTCGCCCTTGACCTTGTCAGCGCTCGACTCATTGAGCTCCTGCCACGGACCGTAATTCGCTGAGTCAGTTGCACCCGAGTGGTACTCCTGACCGAAACCAGCCACACGCACGCGCACATCCGCGCCCGTGTCTGCTTGGCGAGCCACCAGCTCATCCACAAAACTCTGCGCCGCCGGAATGCGGTTGTGATCATCATCCGTACCCGGCACCGACGTATCAATAGAACCGGTAGCCTCATTGAATTCACCGACCAACGAGCCGGTCTCATCCATCAAGATGACCACATCAAGCGCACCACGCTCAGCCATACAAGCGCCAAGCTGCGGCAACGCCTCATTCGGCGCTGCAGGTTGGCTTAGGCCAACGCCCATGCCGGTGAGCGCCGCAAGCGATGCGGCCGCCGCCGCGGCCAAACCACGACGTGCAATGCGGGAAACGTTTACACCCATGAACTACTGCCTCCCGAACCAAAACGCGAACATGATGCTGGACAGCACCACGGCGATAACCAACGCAGCCACCGTGACGTAAAACAGTGCCTGCTTCCAACCAACGATTTCGTACAAGCCTTCAGCGCGCGCCTGCGTGTTCTTGGAAAAGTACAGGCCCAACGCGGAGACACCGACGATGCCGGACAGCGCCCAGGCAACGCCGCTGAGCACGCCCCACTGGGCATCGATGCTTCGCAACGGACCGAAGCCCGCAATCGCCAACATCACCAGCGAGATAACCGCCAGCGCCAAACTTGGCACCAGCATCAGGTGCGGTGCGGATGTGGTGGTGAACTCATCCGACTGGTCGCCGTACTCCGGCTCTGCGCTGCCGCCGAAAGAGTTACCGAAGGACGAATCGCGCCCCAGCGACTGGGTCGTGTCCTGACCCCACGAGGGCTGCTGCGGCTGGGACGGCTGCGCCTGTTGTGGTGACGGGCTCCCCCAGCCGCCACCAGACGGGGCCGAGCCCCACCCGCCACCTGGGGCTGCAGGCTGCGACGAAGGGCTGGACCCCGGCTGAGGCGCACCCCAACCTCCTCCGGTTCCCCAGCCATTATTCGGCGTTGACATGGGTTTGACTCCAATCGGTTGGAAACAAGCTGGCAACCCCCTGCGACCATGCGTAATTATGCACTTCCGGAAGTTGCCGTGACGAAGAAAAATGTTAGCAAAGGCCACCCACACTGTCGCGGAGTCCTGCACGTTTGTACGAATTCGGCGTGCGTGCCGATGCGGGAAGTGTGCCCAAGCCAAATGCAGCTACCTACATGCAGCTACCTGCCGTTTTTTCGCTTGGTAGCCTGGTGTAGGTAGCTGCAAACGCGTCGGGAGGGGGCGCAACCGACCCCGCCGCGCAACCGACCCCGCCACGCCGCCACGCCGCGCACCACCTACTCCACCACGGCCACGCGCTGCGGCGGGTCCACCACCAGCGGCGTCGCGCCCTCGGCGACAGAGGCCGCCTTCGAGTTCGCCCGCGCTTTGACGGCGCCTCGCCAACACAGCACCGCGCCAAGGCACAGCAGCAGAACACGCACGACCCACAGGTGCTGGTCAAGTCCCACAGCGGCAAGGACTACCGGCAGGTTCAGCACTGTAATGAGCGTGCCTACAAACCCGCCGAGGATGATCGGGTTGATGCGAGTAACCAGCCACGCGGCGATCGGTGCGGCAATCACGCCGCCGACCAGCAGCGCCACCACCGCCGCCAGGTTGGCCACCAGTTGGTTCCACATGCCCACCACAAAGCCTGCGGTGGCAGCCGCGGTGACCAGGAATTCGGCGGTGTTGACGGTGCCCACGATTCTTCGCGGTTCACTGCGTCCCGCAGATAGCAAGGTGGAGGTGGTGACGGGTCCCCAGCCGCCGCCACCGGTGGCGTCGATAAACCCGCCGGCCAGGCCCAGCGCGCCGAGGAATCCCTTGGAGTGCGGTTTCGGTGACAGCTTGCGCCGCGTCAGCCCGCGGGCGAAACGCAGCATCAGGTTGACACCGATTGCCGCCAGGACTAGCGACATCACCGGGCGAGCGTGCTCCATAGATAAAGAGGACAGCAGCACCGCGCCCGTAAAGGAGCCGACCGCGCCCGGGATGCCGATTGCGGCAACCGTGCGCCAATCCACGTTGCCGAAGCGCCAGTGCGCCACACCCGAAACCAGGGTCGTGCCCAGCTCCGCGGTGTGCACCACCGCTGATGCCGCCGCCGGTGTCAGCCCGGCGAGCATGATCAAAATCGTGGTGGAGGTGGCGCCGAAGCCCATGCCCAAGCCGCCGTCTACAAGCTGCGCTGTAAATCCGGCCACTGCGATAAACAGCAGGGTTGTTGTACTACGCATGGGTCACCTCCAATGAGTGCAGTGCTTGGCTAAAACGCTTCGCCACAATCGCGGCCAGATCAAGGCCCAAAGGCTCCGAGAAACTCGCCCCAGGTAGCGCCGCACGCGCACGGTCTAGCAGCAGCCCGTGCGTGACAAACATCGGCAGCACATGCAGCGCGCCGTGCGTCCGCTCCAGCGCCCGCAGTTCCTCTACTCCCCCGCGCGTTGCGGCCACCACACTGACCGCCCGAGCAGTTTGCTTGCCGACGCCCAACGCAACCTCCCCATACCGCCCCGCCGCCACCGGATCCGACGTGCCAACCGGATACAGGACCACGTGGGCGCCAACGGGCGCATCTTGCAGCACGCGCGCCGCTAGCACGTCCACCAAGTCCTGGTCGATGCCAAGGCCTTTGGCCAGCGTCAACGACGCCTGCGAGCCAGCACATTCACGCGCCTGCACCTCGCGCGCTTCGGCCACATGCTGCGGCACGTCATAGCGCGCGTGGAACGCATCGGTGAACAGCAGGGGCACGATGATGGTGGGTTCGGGGGTGTGGCGTGTGGCGTCGATAAGCAAGGGCTCATCGAACTCCAAGTAGGCGGCCTGCCCGCGCACCCCGAGGCGCCGAGCTGCGGCGCGGGTGAGTGCCTCAACGCCGACGGCCGCGCGCGGGTGGCGCGAACCGTGGGCGAGGGTGATCAGAGCGGTCATGGCCGTATCTGTCCTAACGCAGGCGACGACCCACCAGGCCGGCTGCCAGCGTATTGCCGCTTGCCTGGTCTACCAGCAGGAAGTTTCCCACCGCGCCGCGCGCCGCGTACGGCTCCACGGGAAGTTCATCGGCGGTCTGGACGGTCACATGTGCAATGTCATTAAGCCGCACGCTTTCCGGATCAAGCGTGTCCTTGTCAGCACTGTCAATGTCCAGAATGCGCTCCACGCTGGCAATACGCGCACGCACAAGCGCTGTGCCGTAGCGCAGCTTCACTGCCTGCCCGGCGCGCAGGTCCTTCTCCGTAAGCGCGACGATGGTGGCGGCAAACTCCCTCGTTTCTGCTGGCCGAGCTTGCGAGGTCAGCAGGTCGCCGCGGGTGAGATCGATCTCGTCGCTAAGCCGCAGTGCAATCGAGTCGCCGGTGTTGGCGGTGGCCACTTCGCCGTCAGCGGTGTCAATGCCTGCGACCGTGGTGGTGCGCCCGTGCGGGGCGAGCACCTCGTCGCCCACGCTGATGGAACCTGCGGTGACGCGGCCGGCGTAGGCGCGGTAGTCGCTGGCGTGCTCGCGCAGCACGTACTGGATGGGGAAGCGGAAATCCAGGTCATCGGCACGCCCGTGGGTCACCGGGATGGATTCCAGAAGCTCAAGCACGGTCGGGCCGGTGTACCACGGCGTTTCCACGGAACGCTGCGCAACGTTGTCGCCCTTGAGCGCACTGATCGGCACCACGTGCGGGTCTTCGATGCCCAGCTCCGCCGTCTTTGCGTCGAAGGTGGCCTTGATCTGGTTGAACACGTCTTGGGAGTAGTCCACCAGGTCGATCTTGTTCACGGCCAGGATCACCGTTTTGACACCAAGCAGGCTTGCCACGTTCAGGTGGCGCACGGTTTGTTCGACAACACCGTTGCGGGCATCTACAAGCAGCACCACAACCTGGGACGTGGACATGCCCGTCACCGTATTGCGCGTGTACTGCACGTGCCCTGGGGTATCCGCCAGGATGAAGGTGCGTTTGTCGGTGGCGAAGTAGCGGTAGGCAACGTCGATAGTGATGCCCTGCTCGCGCTCGGCGCGCAGGCCGTCTACGAGAAGCGACAGGTCGAGGCCCTCGAAGCCGCGGTCGGCGGAGGTGCGCTCAACCGAAGCCAGCTGGTCTGCAAGCACGGACTTCGTGTCGTGCAAGAGGCGGCCGACGAAGGTGGACTTGCCGTCATCAACAGAGCCGGCGGTGCACAGGCGCAGCGTCGCGCGGTTGGCTAACGCCTCGCGTGCATGAGTGGTGGCAGTCATCAGAAGTAGCCCTCCTTCTTGCGGTCCTCCATTGCGGACTCGCTCAAGCGGTCATCCGCGCGGGTTGCGCCGCGCTCGGTCAGGGTGGAATTGGCAATCTCTACGAGCACCTGGTCAATGGTTGCCGCATCCGAATCAACGGCACCCGTGCAGCTCATATCGCCCACGGTGCGGTAGCGCACGCGGCGGGTTTCAAGCTGCTCGCCTTCCTTCGGCCCACCCCAGTCGCCGGCGGTCAGCCACATGCCGTCGCGGTTGAACACCTCGCGGTCATGCGCGAAGTAGATGCTGGGCAGCTCAATGCCGCGCGCACCGATGTACTCCCACACGTCCGCTTCCGTCCAGTTGGAAATGGGGAACACGCGGATGTTTTCGCCCGGCAGCTTGCCGCCGTTGTACAAGTCCCACAGCTCCGGGCGCTGGCGGCGCGGATCCCAGCCGCCGAAAGAATCGCGCACAGAAAACACGCGCTCCTTCGCGCGGGCACGCTCCTCGTCGCGACGGGCACCACCGAGCACCGCGTCATAGCCAACCTCAGCGATGGTCTCTACCAACGGCACCGTCTGCAAGGGGTTGCGCGTACCGTCCGGGCGCTCCGTCAGATCACCCCGATCGATCCAGTCCTGCACGTGCGCCACGCGAAGGCGCGCGCCGGTCTCCTCCACCAGGCGGTCACGGAACTCAATGACCTCCGGGAAGTTGTGGCCCGTATCCACATGCAAAAGCTCAATCGGCATCTTCGCCGGCGCGAACGCAAGCATGCACAAGTGCAGCACCACGCAGGAATCCTTGCCACCGGAAAACAGCAGGCCGATCTTGTCAAACTGGCCAGCCACCTCACGGATGATGTGGATGGACTCATTTTCCAAGTCCCGCAGGTGCGGTGAAAGCGGTGAACGTTCAGTCATCGTGTTGCTCCTTACTTACTCGTGCAAACCGCACTCAGTCTTCGCGGCAAACGCCCAGCGGCCAGCACGCGGATCCTCACCCTCAGCTACCGGCATCGTGCAGGTGGCACAGCCAATCGACGGATACCCCTGGCGCGTCAGCGGGTGAATAATCAGATCGTTGTCCTGCTCAAACGCCTCGGTTTCTTCCAGCGTCCACGTCACCAGCGGGGAAATCTTCAACCTGCCCGTAGCATCCAGGCTTAGGGCGGGGGCTTCGGCCCGCGTCGGACCGTCCGCACGCCTCAAGCCCGTAATCCAACCCACGTACGGGCTCATGTGCACCGCAAGCGGCTCCACCTTGCGCATCCGGCAGCACGCGCCCGGGTTGCGCAGGTACAGGTTCGGGCCGTACACCTCGTCCTGCTCCGCGCGGCTTAGCTGCGCTTTCGCGCGCACCAGGCGGTGCTGCGGGTAGCTGTGCTCCACCGCATCGGCCACCTCAAGCGTTTCCGGGAAGTGGTACTCCGTGTCCAAGAACAGGAAGTCCGCGCCCGGCAGGTAGCGCTTCGCAAGCTCCGCCAGCACCGTGTTTTCCATCGACAGCGTCACCGCCAGCGGGCCCGGCGCGTGTTCGTGGGCCCAGGCGAGGATTTCTTGCGCGGAGGCGCTAAAAAGCAGCGTGCCAAAACGCTCAACCAGCTCGGCGTTGCGCTTAGCAATGTCCGGGTCCAGCGGCTCGGTTGTTTTCGGGCCTTCGGGGCTGACTTCCGGATCGCGGAAGCTGGCCGTATTCAGGTGCAGCATATTATTCATCTCGTTTTCCATCCCCGTCAGTATTCCCGCTCCCGGCCAGCACCGCAGTGTGACCACGCCTGACTAGTGATTCCTGCAAGGCCTCGGGGGTAGAGCGCGCAGGCGCAGGCGGCGTATCGGGCGCGTCTTGGCCGTGGAACTTCACTTCAAACACGCGCAGGCACTCGTTACACTTCCAGGCGAAATCCGTCTCCTCGTTCGGCTCCAGCTCCTCGCCGCCGCAGTACGGGCAGTACGTGGGGAAGTTTCGGTTGGGGTTTGGCGCGCGGCGCATTACTTCAGATCCTCCTCATCAGCGCGCTGCACCCAGGTGCGGAACGTCTCAGCAGGCTCACGCTTGTCTAGGTAGTTGCCCACAACGCGGGTGACGTAGTCCGTCAGCTCGCTGGAAAGCACCTTGTGTCCGCGCAGCTTGCGGCCAAAGTTCGCGCCCTCACCGATCGTGCCGCCCAGGTGTACCTGGAAGCCCTCGACCTTCTCGCCGTGGCCGTTGTCCACCATCTGGCCTTTAAGACCAATGTCGGAGACCTGGTGGCGCGCGCACGCGTTCGGGCAGCCGTTGAGCGAAATGCTGATCGGAGAATCCAAATCCCCGAAGCGCTCCTCCAGCTCATCGGCCAGCTCAATCGCCCGGGACTTCGTGGTCACGTGCGCCAGCTTGCAAAACTCCAGGCCAGTACATGAAATCAGGCCGCGTCTAAACTCGCTCGGTTCACTGGAAAGCCCCAACGCTTCCAATTCGAGCTTTAGCTTGTCGACGTCCCCGCGATCCACACCCAACAACAACAGCTCCTTAAACGGAGTAAATCGCAACTGGGTCACGCCGTATTTTTCAGCCGTGTCGGCCACGGCAATGAGCTGTTCACCGGACATGTGGCCAAGCGTTGGCTTCACGCCGATGTAGACGTTGCCGTCCTTTTGTTCGTGGACGCCGATGTGGTCACGGTCAACGAGGTTGTTGGGCGCGTGTGGGCCGTCCGCAAGCGTATAGCCCAAGTAATCCTCTTCGAGGACCTGGCGGAACTTCTCCACGCCCCACTTCTGCACTAAGAACTTCAGGCGCGCGCGGTTGCGCAGGCGGCGGTAGCCGTAATCACGGAAGATGCGCACCACGTTCGCCCATACCTCCGGCACCTGCTCAAGGGTGATAAACGCGCCAAGGGACTGCGCCAGCATCGGATTGGTGGACAAGCCACCGCCGACGTAGCACTCGAAGCCGGGGCCGAGTTCCGGGTGCTCGACGCCGATAAACGCGAGATCGTTGATCTCGTGCACCACGTCCTGGCGCGCGTTGCCGGAGATCGCGGACTTGAACTTGCGCGGCAGGTTCTGAAACTCCGGGTCTGTATAGATCTGCTGGATCTTCTGGATGGCCGGGGTGGCATCAATAATCTCGTCCTTGGCAATGCCGGCTACTGGCGAGCCCAACACCACACGCGGTACATCCCCGCAGGCATCCCACGTGTTCAGGCCGTTGGCTTCGAGCTTCTCCCAGATCGCCGGGACGTCCTCAATCCGCACCCAGTGGAACTGGATGTTCTGCCTATCCGTCAGGTCCACCGTGGAGCGGGCGTAATCGCGCGAGAGCTCCCCTACCGCGCGGGCTTGCGCGGTGGAGCAGATGCCGCCGTCGAAGCGAATGCGCATCATGAAAAACTTGTCTTCCAGCACCTGGTTGTCCTCGCCGGTGAACTCTCCGCCCAGGTTCTGCTTGCGCTGCGTGTACAAGCCCAGCCACTTGAAGCGCGGGTAGAGATCCTCACGGTCAATGGAGTCGAATCCGCCCTTGGCGTAGGTGTCAATCACGCGCTGCTTAACGTCCCAGATTTCAGACGCCTGCTTGATGGCTTCGTCGGTGTTGAGGGGCGTGTGGCCGTCGATAAGCCACTGGCCCTCCGGTTTTGGGGTGCGGGCTTTCGTAGCTGGCTTGGTGACTGCTGGTGCGCTCATGGCCACTTCCTAACTAGACCGATCGGTTTACTAAATGCGGTTTATTTGCGTTGTTTCGATAGCTAACCGTACCGGTATGTCTATTGCAATATCGTTGCTGAGAAAGTGGGTTTAGGTGGGGCTTTAATAGTGAATGTTATTCTTTGATAGCGCCGTGCGAGATGGTTGAGTGGTGGAGTGTCAAAATTGCGCCGATTAGCAGACCGATTTGTCTATCGGCTATATTGGCAAGGATACATGTAACGAAAGGACACAACTCATGACCCTGCGCGTGGCCGTAGTCGGCGCCGGACCAGCCGGCATCTACGCATCCGACCTGTTGATCAACAACAAAGAGCTGGACATTCACGTCGACCTCTTCGAGCAGATGCCAGCGCCATTCGGCCTCATCCGCTACGGCGTGGCACCCGACCACCCGCGCATCAAAGGCATTGTGAAGTCCCTGCACAACGTGCTGGACAAAGACAACCTGCGCCTCATCGCCAACGTCACCGTGGGCCGCGACATCACCGTCGAAGAACTGACCGACTACTACCACGCAGTGGTGTTCTCCACGGGTGCCGTGCGCGACCGCGAGCTGCTCATCCCGGGCGGCGACAAGTCCATCGGCGCCGGCGAGTTCGTTGGCTTCTACGACGGCAACCCGCGCTTCGAGCGCTCCTGGGACTTAAGCGCCGAGGAAGTTGCCGTTATCGGCGTTGGCAACGTGGCGCTGGACATCTCCCGCGTGCTGGCCAAGACCGCCGATGAGCTGGCGGTTACGGAGATCCCGGACAACGTCTACGAGTCCCTCAAGCAGAACAAGGCGAAGACGGTCCACATGTTCGGCCGCCGCGGCCCCGCCCAGGCAAAGTTCACGCCGAAGGAGCTGCGCGAGCTGGATGAGTCCCCGACCATCCAGGTGCTGGTGGACCCGGAGGATATTGACTACGACCAGCTCTCTGAGGAAGTCCGCCGCGCCGACAAGTCCGTCGACCTGGTCTGCTCCGTCCTGGAGTCCTACGCCATGCGCGAGCCGGACGACAGCCCGCATAAGATCCACATCCACTTCTTCGAGGAGCCGGTTGAGGTTCTTCTTGACGACGCCGGCGTGATCACCGGCATCCGCACCGAACGCCAGGAACTCGACGGCCAGGGCGGCATCACCGGCACCGGCAAGTTCACCGACTGGCCAGTGCAGCAGGTCTACCACGCCGTTGGCTACCGCTCCGAGCCAGTTGAGGGTGTCCCGTTCGACCTTGAGCGCCACGTCATTCCTAACGACGGCGGCCACGTCCTCACCGAAGCCGACGGCGAGATCGTGCCGAAGCTCTACACCACCGGCTGGATCAAGCGCGGGCCTGTCGGCCTGATTGGCAACACCAAGTCCGACGCCAAGGAAACCACCGACATGCTGGTCGCCGACGGTGTAGCTGGCAACCTTGCCACCCCGACCAACGATAGCGCCGACGCCATCCTCGACCTCCTGCGTTCCCGCGGCGTGGACTACGCCACCTGGGAAGGCTGGTACAAGCTTGACGAGGCCGAGCGTGCCCTCGGTGCCGCCGACACCACCTTCCCGCGCGAGCGCAAGAAGATCGTGGAGTGGGAAGAGATGCTCGGCCACTCCCGCGCCGGCGAATAACCGGCGCTCGGGGGTCTGGGGTTGGTCTGAGGTTGGCCTTTAGAGGCTAGCGCCTATCGCTAGCGCCGGGTCAAGATCGCCACTGCGCGACGATGCAAGAAGATCTTGGTCCGGCCCGCGTCCAACTCCTCTAGTACCCCAACCTGGGCGAGTTTGCTCAACCATGTCGATGCTGTCTGGCGATGGGCCAACCCAGCATCAACCACGTCCGCAATCCGAATGTAGGGCTTTTGAAACAGCAACTCACTCAGTTCGTGTGCGGGTGACACGCCGGCGTCGCGAATCACCTGCTCCGTTCGCTGCTGTTCCTCCCGCAAATCATTAATCAACGCCCTGGCAGCGGCCGCCGAATGCTCCACCGCCGTAACCATGAAGACGATCCAATCTTCCCAGGCGTCATTCTCGGTAACAGCCGCAAGCAGCTCGTAGTAGCGCTCCTTGTTATCCACGATGTAGCCGGACATGTAGAGCACCGGAAGCGTCAACACGCCCGTCTGCAGCAAAAGCAGAATATTGAGAATCCTGCCGGTCCTGCCGTTGCCGTCATAGAACGGGTGGATCGCCTCAAACTGGTAATGGGTCAACGCCATCAGCACCAACGGATCCAATCCGTGTGGCGAGTAAATGTAGCGCTCCCAGGCGCTCAAATGGCGCTCAATAGCGTCTTTGCCCTCCGGCGGTGTATAGCGTCGGCGCTGTGTGAACGGGTCACCAATGTACGTACCCGGCGTTGAGCGAATAGCCGCTGGTTGGCCTTGCAGTTGCGAGCAAATCTCCATCGCCAGCTTCTCCGAAACCGGCTGATCATCAATCCGACTTGCACCATGTCGTAGCGCAACCGTGTAACGCAGCGCCTCCTTCGTCGCTGGACTTGGCGTTGGATCCACGCCCCACTCTGCGCGGAAGAGTTCATCGTTCGTCGTGACAATGTTCTCGATTTCCGTCGAAGCCTGCGCTTCCCGCAACGGGATCGTCGCCGTAATAATGTCCGGGTTTGGAATCAGCTCACACGCAGTGTTAAGCGCCGCCAGTTCCCTGGAGGCAGCAATAACCGCTTTGAGCACCCGTGCAGTCTCCGCCTCACCCGCTGGAGGGGGCGGCGGCAACTGGTTGTAGGGCACGTTCGGATCAAAGGACGCCATGACAGCAGCGTATGCGGATTCCTCATGACGTGTCGAATTTTCGCCCCTTTTTCGACATAACGCCTCCGACATGTCGAACCGCTCGACATACCGACGGGGACGTGTCGAAATTGCGGCCCGTTTTCGACATAACCGTATTGTTTTGAAGGTTGTCCAGCGTTCCTGTGAACCGGGGTGCGGATACCCCTTTAGGGCAGCCTCGGCATTTTTGTGAGTAGATGCTCGGTCAGAGCGTTGACTTTCCAAAACCCGAGCCTCTGACCGAGCATCTATTCACTAAAAGACAGAGCCTCCGCGATAGCAGGGTGTCGGGGCGCGCGCACTTAGTGGCTTTCTGCGCTGACAAATCCGACGAGGCAAAATCGGCGACCTGCACGTTCGCCGAAGCACTAAGGCCCCCGCTGCACGATTTGTCAGCGGGCGACCGCCGATCCTGACAAATCCGACGGTGCGAAATCAGCGACCTGCGGCTTTGCCCTGGCGCTAAGGGCGCGCTGCACGATTTGTCAGGGAGTCGCCAAGGCCGACCGCTGAGGCCGGAACCGGGCCCGCGCCAGAGGGGCAAATCACCGACCGTTTCGGCGTCCCAGGAATAACCGGTAGGTTCAAAAGGCTGAAACTCTAGAAAACCAACAACCACCAACAGAATCGAGGCCGCGGTGGATTTGATACGCCTGACCAGCAGGTTTGGCAAGCGCTACGCGTGGGCGATCGCCCTGGTGGTAGCGCTGCAGCTGCTGACAACGTTGGCAACACTGTCGTTGCCAGACCTCAACGCCAACGTCATTGACCGCGGCGTGGCCACCGGCGACGTGCCGTACATCTGGCGCACCGGCCGAACGATGCTGCTGGTGGCGTTCGCGCAAGTTCTGACAGCGATTGGGGCGGTGTGGTTTGCGTCGAAAGTAGCCATGCAGACGGGCCGCGACATCCGCAGCGCGGTGTTTTCCAAGGTCAGCGGCTTCAACGCGGAGGACATGTCGCACTTTGGCACGCCGACGCTGGTCACGCGCGCAACCAATGACGTGCAGCAGGTGCAGATGACGTTCCTGCTGTTTATGAACTTCATGGTGGCGGCGCCGATTATGGCGGTTGGCGGCATCTTCATGGCGCTGCGCCAAGACGCCGGCATGTCCTGGCTCGTGGTCACGGCGGTGCTTACGCTGACCGTGGTCGTTGCCATCATCGCGGCGGTGCTCATGCCCATGTTCAAGCAGATGCAGGCGAAGCTGGACAACATCAACGGCCTGCTCCGTGAGCAGATCGCGGGCATCCGGGTAGTCCGCGCGTTCGGCCGCGAAGAGCACGAGACGAAGCGTTTTACTGAGGCGAACCAGGACATCACCAAGCTGAGCCTGAACATTGGCCGCGTTTTTGTCACCATGTTCCCGGTGATCATGCTGATCCTGAACCTGGCTACCGCGGCCGTACTCTGGTTCGGTGGTCACCGGGTGGACAGCGGTCTGGTTGAAGTCGGTGCGTTGACTGCATTCATGCAGTATTTGATGCAGATTCTCATGGCAGTGATGATGGGCGTGTTCATGCTCATGATGTTGCCGCGCGCTCTCGTCTGTGCGACACGTGTACGTGAGGTTCTGGGCTATGAGGTGAGGGAGGGGGTGACGCAGGCGTCGGCAAGCAAGAAGGGCTCTGTCGAATTCCGAGATGTGTCGTATACCTACCCGGGTGCGGAGCTGCCGGTGCTGGAGGGCATAACTTTTACGGCGACCGCCGGCACGACTACCGCGATCATCGGCTCGACGGGTGCGGGTAAATCCACGCTTGTTGGGTTGATTCCGGGGTTGTACTCGCCTACTTCGGGGCTTTTGCTTATCGACGCCACCGTGGCCGCCACCCCGCAAAAACCCTGGTTGTTCTCGGGGACTGTGGCAACGAACCTGCGCATGGCTAACCCGGATGCGACTGATGCAGAGCTGTGGGAGGCGCTTCGCGTGGCGCAGGCGACGTTTGTGGAGGATCTGGATATGCCGATCTCCCAGGGCGGCACCAACGTTTCCGGTGGTCAACGGCAGCGTTTGTGCATTGCGCGGATGTTGGTGGCGGATGCGGACGTGCTGATTTTTGATGACTCTTTTAGCGCCCTCGACGCCAAGACGGAGGCGAACCTCAACGCGTCGCTTAGCAACATTGTTGCTGATAAGACGGTGATTGTTGTGGCGCAGAAGGTGGCCAGCATCAAGCACGCCGATCAGATTTTGGTGATGGAGGCCGGGCGCATTGTTGCGCGCGGTACGCATGAGGAGCTCTTGGCATCGAGCGAGACGTATCGCGAGATTGAGCGCAGCCAGGCGGAGGTCAACGCATGAGTGATCAAACCACTGAACACATGACGGACGACCAGCTCGCCGAGTACGAAGAGAAGATGGCCGGCGATGACTTCTCCAACAAGGCGCCGCGCAAGGCGAAGCATTTCTGGCCCTCGGCGAAGCGTCTCTTAGGCCTGCTTGCGCCGTTCAAGGCGGCCCTTATTGCGGTGTTTGTGATGAACGCTGCGTCAGTGTTGTTGGGGGTGTACGCCCCGCGGGTGATGGGCCAGGCCGTGGATGTGATTTTCACGGGTGCGATGTCGCACGGGGTTGATTTTGATCGTCTGCGCACGCTGATTTTGATCGTGCTGGGATTGTACGTGGGGGCGTCCATACTCATGTGGGCCCAGGGTGCGATCCTGAACCGGCTGACCATGCGGGCGGTGTTTGACCTGCGTGAGCGGGTGGAGGCGAAGATCAACCGCTTGCCGTTGCGCTACTTTGACACGCGCCAGCGTGGCGACGTGATGTCGCGCACCACCAATGACGTGGACAACGTGCAGCAAGCGCTGCAACAGTCCTTGTCTTCCCTGTTCAACGCGCTTTTGACGGTGGTGGGCATCCTGGTGATGATGTTCGCGATTTCCTGGCAGCTCGCGCTTGTAGCACTGCTGTCGCTGCCGCTAACGGGCCTGATCATGGCGGTTGTGGGCACGCGCTCGCAGAAGCAGTTCACCACACAGTGGAAGGCCACGGGTGATGTGAACGGGCACGTGGAGGAGTCTTTCTCCGGGCACGATGTGGCGTTGATTTTCGGCCGCACGGACCAGCTGCGCGAGGAGTTTGCCAAGCGCAACGAGGAGCTCGCAGGCGCCGCACAGAAGGCGCAGTTTTTGGCGAACTCGATGCACCCGATCATGCAGTTCGTCTCCTACCTGTCGTACGTGGCCATTGCGGTGTTGGGCGGGGTGAAGGTTGCTTCCGGGCGCATTTCGCTTGGCGACGCCACAGCGTTCATCCAATACTCCCGCCAATTCAACCAACCTTTGGGCGAGCTTGCGGGCATGATGCAGATGCTGCAGTCCGGTGTTGCTTCCGCGGAGCGCGTCTTTGAGCTGTTGGATGCTGAAGAAGAGCCTGATGACGCAGCCACCGAGCACCTGGACAGCCCGACCGGGCTGGTGGAGTTTAGAAACGTCTCCTTCTCCTATGACTCAGAGCCGTTGATCCAGGACTTGAACCTGCGCGTTGAGCCCGGCCAGACCGCTGCGATTGTCGGCCCGACCGGCGCGGGCAAGACCACGCTGGTGAATCTGATCATGCGCTTCTACGACGTGGACGAGGGTGCTATTTTGCTTGACGGCGTCAACGTCAACGATCTCTCCCGCGAAGAGTTGCGCGGCCACATCGGCATGGTGTTGCAGGACGCGGTGCTGTTTAAGGGCACGATCATGGAAAACATCCGTTACAGCCGCCTGGATGCCACTGATGAGGAGGTCATCGCGGCGGCGAAGGCAACGTACGTGGACCGTTTCGTGCACTCCCTGCCGGATGGGTATGACACGGTGGTGGACCAGGACGGCGGCTCGATCTCTGCGGGTGAGCGCCAGCTGATCACCATTGCGCGTGCGTTCTTGTCCCAGCCGACGCTGTTGATTCTGGACGAGGCGACCTCTTCCGTAGACACCCGCACCGAGGTTTTGGTGCAGCACGCGATGAACGCGTTGCGCTCTAACCGCACCAGTTTTGTCATCGCGCACCGCCTGTCCACGATTAGGGATGCGGATGTGATCATTGTCATGCGCGATGGAAAGATTGTGGAGCAGGGCTCGCACGCCGATCTCCTGCGCAAACGCGGTGCGTACTACGAGATGAACAAGGCGATGTAACCCGGTTCCGGCTCGGCTTTACATTGTTTGCCTAAAGTTCACTTTGATCTCACCTGCCGTTCGCTCGCACCATGTACCGTGTCCAGCGGAATTATGCGGTAGATGGTTTGAACCCGTTTGAACCCGTTTCAACACGGTCGAGAGCAGCGAGAAGCAGTAGGCATGAGCATCAAGGAAGCGAACATGAGGCGCCAATCCCCCTCCCCGGACAACGTCCGCGCAGTTGAGGATGACGCCGAGCACAAGGATCCCCTCGGTTTCCTCCCGTTTACGGGCACGGCAAAGCAGGTAGCTAACTGGGTTGCCGTGCTGTTGGGTGTGTGGATTCTGCTCAACGGCGTGGGCATGATTGGCGATGGCTTTAAGGGCATCGCCGGTGACCGCGCCCAGGAACTGTTCTCCTTTGCGGAGAACCCGTTCGTTGGCCTTGCCATTGGCATTGTTGCCACGGCGATTATTCAGTCTTCATCCACCACCACTTCCATTGTGGTGGGCATGATCGCGGGTGGCCTGCCGCTGAATATTGCGATCCCGATGCTGTTCGGTGCCAACGTGGGTACCTCGGTGACCTCCACCCTGGTCGCGCTTGGCCTGGCTGGCAACAAGAAGCAGTTCCAGCGTGGTTTCTCCATGGCCACGGTGCATGACTTCTTTAACCTGATCGCTATTTTGATCTTCTTCCCGCTGGAGATCTTCACCGGCTTCCTGGGCAAGACGGCAACCGCGATCTCGCCGTCGCTATCTGGCCAGGGTGATGGTGTTGTCTCCGGCATCTTTGAGGCGATCGGTGATTTCATTGACCTGATCACGGAACCCCTCGTTGGCCTGGCCGGCACGTTGGCCGCCCCGCTTGGAGACGTGTGGGGAGGCGTCGCCCTTGCCGTCGTGGGTATTGTGCTGATCCTGTTCTCCATCCAGTTCATCGGCAACATCCTGACTGCCCTGCTGGTTGGCAAGGCACAGGAGATCCTGTACGCCGCGCTGGGTAAGAACGCGTTCGTCGGTGTGCTTTCCGGCGCAACGATCACCACCTTGGTGCAGTCCTCCTCGACCACCACGGCGCTGACGGTGCCGCTGGCAGCGTCCGGCAAGTTTGAGGTTCGTACGCTGTTCCCGTTTGTGGTGGGCGCCAACATCGGCACCACGGTGACAGGCTTGATCGCGGCGTTCTCCGCGTCTGGTGCTGAGGCGGAAGCCGCGATGGCCGGCGCCTTGGTCCACACCTTGTTCAACACCTTTGCGGCGATCCTGATCTTGGGCATCCCGTTCATGCGTAAACTGCCGCCGCTGTGTTCTGACTGGTTGGCGGAGCTGGCTACCAAGAACAAGCTCTACGTCGTGGCTTGGATTGGCGGTATTTTCTTCATCCTTCCGATTCTTGCTGTTGTGATCTCTAACGCGCTGACTTAAAGACTTCACCTAAAGACTTCAAAGGACCTAACTCATGAACATCAGCAACCCAGAGGACAACGAAACCCCAGACCTGTCGCCGTTGGCGGATAACCTGATCCGCAACGCGGCGCCGGATGAGGCCCTGCACGCCCTGCTGCAGGAGCTTGAAGAAACCGCTGAGGAGCTTCGCTCCGAGCTTGAGGAGCGTCACGGTCGCAAGATCAACCCGAACGTTACCCCGGAGCAGGAAGAGGAGCTCGAGCACTTCCCGGAGTACTGGGCTAACTCGAAGGGCTCGTGGAGCAACCTGTTCAAGCTGTTGCGTGAGTTCCGTGATGAGATGGGGAAGGGCAAGAAGGATGCGTAAACCACTCGTGCTTACCGCACTGGCTGCCGTTGCCGCACTGACCGTGGGCTGTGCTTCCGGCGGGACAGACGCCGCAGGCGGTGAGCCAATCCGCATCACTGGTTCCTCTACCGTTGCACCGATCAGTGCGTACATGGCCAACCGTTACGGCTTTGATGTGGAGATTGACGCGGTTGGTTCCACCGACGGTTTCGCCACGTTCTGCGCTGGCGATGCTGACATCAATGACTCCTCCGTGCCTGTCCCGGCGGACATGCAGCAGCTGTGCGCTGACAACGGTGTGAACTTTGTTGAGCTGCCGATTGCGCTGGACGCCATCACGCTGGTCAAACACCGCGACAACGATTGGGCGCAGGACCTTACCCTTGAGCAGCTGCATGACATCTGGGCGAAGGATTCGGATGTAACCAAGTGGTCTGACATCGATCCGTCCTGGCCGGATGAGGAAATCGCGTTGTATGGGCGTCCGGAAGGATCCGGCACCTTGGGCATTTTCCAGCAGCTGGTGCTTGGCAACGATGAGATTCGTGATAATTACCAGGCCACCGATGACATCCAGGAGCTCTCGGGTTGGGTTGCTGAAGACGTCAATGCGTTGAGCTTCATGGGCATTGGCAATTACTTGGCTACGGAGGATCACACGCGCACCCACATCGATAATGTGCTGGTGGACGGCGTTGCGCCGTCGTTAGACGAAGCGCGTAGCGGCAACTACCCGCTGGCACGTCCGCTGTTCATCTACGTCAGCGAGGACGCCGCTCAGCGCGATGAGGTCGACGCGTTTGTGACCACGTACCTAGACAAGGTCGAGGCTGTGTTGCCGCGCGTGTACTTTTACCAGCTGCCGGAAGAGGAGTATGCCGCGTCCCAACAGCGTTACGCGGACCGCGTCACTGGTGCTGACCAGCGCTGGCAGTAAGGCACCTGCTGGGCCGCTAGGATAAAGGAATTGTGAGCACTCCCTACGGCAATATGAGGATCGGCGACGCTGAGCGTATGCACGCCATGGACACCCTTGGCCGCGCGCTTGGCGAGGGCCGGTTGACCATGGACGAGTTCGACCAGCGCTGCAACCAGGTTGCCAGCGCGCAGACGAACAATGATCTGCGCCCGATCTTGGCGGACCTGCCGTCTGCCCCGTTGAACGCACAGCCCGCAAACGCCTTGCAACCTGTGGAGTTTGGTGGCCAGGGTGCGGACAAGCTGTACTCGGCGCGCGAGATTGTGCTTGCGCGTAGGCAAGGTCAAAGGACCCGCGCGGGCGTGTTCTGGCTGGGCACGTTGGGCACGGTCGGTGCCAGTTTTGCCGCGAGCGCCTTAGCGGGGCCCATGTTGTCTAGCCTGCTGCTCTTGGTCATTCCAACGCTGTTTGTGTTGCTGTACGTGATGAAGGTTGGTCCGGACAATTGGTACCAGCCCACCATCCGTGAGCTGGAGAAGCAGCGCCGCCAGGTGGTGCGTGCGCGCCAGTTGGAGCTTGAGCAGTCCCAGGCCTATGAGTTGGCGCAGCGCAAGCTGGAGCGTAAGGCGCAGATTGACCGGTTGACGGGGGATGCGTTGAATATGGCGCAGCAAACGATGAATCGTTTCAAGCCGCGGAACTAGTATTGCCACATGGCGAAAAACGGCAGCGGTAAGAAGAGCGGTAAAAAGAAGGTGAAGAAGCAGTTGAAAAAGCACCGCCATTTTGATCAGGCGGAGAAGCTCAAGAACGTGTTCTATGACATCCGCGGCCCGGTGACGGCGACTGCGGAGCAGATGGAGCGTGACGGCCACACCATCTTGAAGCTGAATACCGGCAACCCGGCGATCTTCGGTTTTGAGGCGCCGGACGTGATCATGCGTGACATGATTGCCAATCTGCCAACGTCGCAGGGCTACACCACGTCTAAAGGCATCATCAGCGCACGTCGCGCCGTGGTGACCCGTTACGAGACGATTGAGGACTTCCCGGATTTTGACGTTGATGATGTCTACCTGGGCAATGGCGTCAGTGAGCTGATCAGCATGGTCACTCAGGCACTTCTTAACGACGGTGACGAGATCCTCATCCCCGCCCCCGACTACCCCCTTTGGACTGCGGCTTCGACGCTGGCCGGCGGCAAGGTGGTCCACTACCTGTGCGATGAGGAGGACAACTGGAACCCGTCGCTGGAGGACATCCGTTCAAAGATCACCCCGCGCACCAAGGCGATTGTGGTGATCAACCCGAATAACCCGACGGGTGCGGTGTACTCGCGTGAGATTCTTGAAGGCATTGCCAACATTGCTCGTGAGCATGAGCTGATGGTGCTTGCGGATGAGATTTATGACCGCGTGCTTTATGACGGTGCGAAGCACATCTCCATGGCCGAAGTCGCCCCCGACCTGGTGTGCGTGACGTTCAACGGCCTATCCAAGGCGTACCGCGTGTGTGGCTACCGTTCGGGTTGGATGATTATTACGGGTCCGCGTCGTCGAGCAGCGGGCTTCATCGAGGGCCTTGACCTGCTTTCCGGCACCCGTCTGTGTGCGAACGTGCCAGGCCAGCACGCGATCCAGGTGGCGCTTGGTGGCCGCCAGTCCATCTATGAGCTGACTGCAGATGGTGGGCGTTTGCACGAGCAGCGCGACGTTGCGGTGAAGAAGCTGCGCGAAATCCCCGGCATCTCCGTGGTGGAGCCGAAAGGTGCGCTGTACTGCTTCCCCAAGATCGACGCGGAGATGTACAACATCCACGACGATGAACGTTTCATGCTGGATCTGCTCAAGTCCGAGAAGATCCTCATGGTCCAGGGCACCGGGTTTAACTACCCCACCCCGGACCACTTCCGCGTGGTCACCCTGCCGTGGGCATCCCAGCTGGAAAACGCCATCGAGCGCCTGGGCAACTTCTTGGCGGACTACCACCAGCACTAGGCGCCTACCAGCCCCTACACCGGCCGGAACGTGTCCGGCGAGGCGGCCTTCCAGTCGGGGGTCCAGCCTGATTGGGGTCTTCAAGCATCTGGCCGGGCTGGTTTGGCCTTCCCGCTTCCGCCCTGCCGGTGTATGCTGCACTCATGATTTCGGTGCCAGTACCCAGAGAGACGTTCCGTAGAAACGCGAACGCTCTTCGCCGCGCAATGAACGAGGCAGCAATGGCATCATCGTCATCAGTCATACTTTCCCAAGATCAGGCCGCGACCATCCTGAATGTCTTGGAAAGTGCCGATCGAGAGTTTGATCGTCGAGATTCTGCCGCCCGAAAATTGGCTAACTTTTCTAATGAAATCGGCTTCACCGAGTAGGAGAGATTGGCCCTCTTTTGCGATCGTTTTCGCCGATGCAAACGTTCTATTTTCACGGGTTCTTAGGGATTACGTGCTATATAGCGCCCACTTCGGAGCGATTCAAGTTCACTGGAGCCAAATGGTTTTGGATGAAATGTCGCGCAATCTACGTAAGCGTATTAATGCGACTACTCAAGATACACGTCGGCTTGAAGCACTGATGAATGACTTCCTCCCTGAAGCTCTTGTTCAAGACGCGCGGTTTGATATCAAGCTTCCTGAAACAGTCTCGGTACATCCAAAAGATCGTCATGTTTTGCAAGCTGCGCTGTGTGTTAACGCCAACATAATTGTCACTGACAACCTAAAGGACTTCCCTGCGGATTGGATGCGAAAGCAAGGAATCCTGCTTGTAGACAGTGCCGCGCTCATCTCTATGCTCGTTATGCAATTTCCAACTCAATTCAAACAGGCTCACGAACTCTGCGTGGAACTAAGCGGCTCTCAGAGCGAAGCGAAAGTCCTCCAACAGCTGGAACGCGCGACCAACGCCAATGTTGTTAAACAAGTCCGAGACCTACTTCGCTCTGTCAGCTGACTCAGAATTACAACAGGCTCCCCTACACCGGACGGAACGTGTCCGGTGAGGCGGCCTTCCAGTCGGGTGCCCAGGATGACGGGGGATCTTCTAGCAGCTGGCCGGGGCGTAGCCACTCGTAGATGTTGGCGTAGGAGCGCGAATCCGTTGGCGACACGTTACGGCGCAGCATGTCAGGCGTCAGATCCGCCGGATCCGTCACACCCATGGACGCCATGAGACGCACCGCAGTATTCACGGTGGTGTGGTGGTAGTTGTACACCGCCTGGGCTTTGTCCTTGACCACAACGGCGCGGTTGCGGCGCGGGTCCTGGGTGGCAACGCCTGCCGGGCATTCGCCGGTGTGGCAGCGCTGCGCCTGGATGCAGCCAACCGCCATCATCATGGCGCGGGCGGAGTTGGTGTAGTCAGCGCCCTGGATCATGCGCATGACAATGTCTGAACCACCTGCGACCTTGCCGGAGGCGCCGATCTTGACTTGGTCACGAAGACCGGTGCCAACGAGGGCGTTATGCACCGTCATCAATCCGTGGGTCAGCGGCATGCCCATGTGGTCTTCAAAGTCGATGGGTGCTGCACCGGTGCCTCCCTCGGAGCCGTCCACAACAATGAAGTCAGGTGCCGTGCCAACCTCACGGATGGCCTTACAGATGGCCAGCACTTCCCTGCGGCTGGACACACACAGCTTGAAACCTGCTGGCTTGCCGCCGGAGAGCTCACGCATCTTAGCGATGAACTCGATCAACTCCACCGGCGTACTAAACACACGGTGACCTGCGGGGCTGATGCAGTCCTGGCCCATGGGCACGCCACGGATTTCAGAGACCTCTTTGGTGATCTTGTCCGCCGGCAGCACGCCACCGATACCCGGCTTCGCGCCCTGGCTGACTTTGAGTTCAACCATCTTGATCTGGTCATCGGCAGCGCGGTCGCGGAACTTCACCGGATCAAAGTCACCGTCTGGCGTGCGCGCACCGAAGTAGCCGGTACCCATCTGCCACACCAGGTCACCACCGAATTCCTTATGGTACGGCGACACACCGCCCTCACCCGTGTTGTGTGCAAAACCGCCCATGGCCGCGCCCTTGTTCAAGGAACGCACGGCGTTTTTGGACAGGGAGCCGAAGCTCATCGAGGACACATTCAGCATGGAAATGGAGTACGGCTTGGAGCAGTCCTTGCCGCCCACAAGGATGCGCGGCGGCTCATCCGGCATCTCAACAGGAGCCAACGTGTGCACCAGGTGCTCATGATTGGTGGCGTAGACGTCCTGCACCGTGCCAAACGAGGTTTCGCTTTGCTTGCCCTTCGCACGCTCATAGATAGCGTTGCGCTGGTCACGGTTGAACGGGCGGCCGTCCCAGTCACGCTCGATGAAGTATTGGCGCAGCTCCGGACCAATATCGGTGAGCATGTTGCGCATGTGCCCAAGGACGGGATAGTTGCGCAGGATCGGGTTTTTCGTCTGCGTCATGTCGTGGATGGCCACGCCACCCAACGCCGCCGCAACTGTGCCGAGGGCGACCTTGCCAAAGTTTCCGGACTTCTCTTTAGCCATGCGCCCCATCATGCCCTAACGGTGCCCACATAGTGGGACAAATCGCAGACCTATTTTTGGCCACCGCGCCCCAGTGCCTGGATCTCCCATCTGAGATTCAACCCAGATGTCAGATTCACATAGGCACTGCGCGGTCAAATAATGCAATCAAGGGCTCTAGGTCTTGCTGTTCGTTTGCAATACGACATGCGTCATCGTTTTCAGCCTTGGAAATGCGAAACCATTCAATTTCTCTCCCCGCAGCCCGAGCAATTCGCCCCCAAAACACCCGCTGTGTTCTACCGTTTCCCTCCCGGAAGGGATGCAGATAATTCAGGGCGTCATAGTGATACGCAAGACGGTGTACGAACTGTGTTCTTGACATCCCGTAGAGACAGGAGTCGTCTTGTAAAGCTTCGAAGCAATTCTGAGCAACTATAGGGAGCATTCGGTGCGGCGCGAAAGGTAATGCCATGCCAGTTGGCCTGCGAAGATCAACAGTACGAAGTTTTCCCGCCCATTCGTAAACGTCCCGAAAAAGATGCTGATGAATCAACTGAACTTCGCGCAGATCTCGGCTTTCTGGAATATCCTTGTCGGATAGTTGAAGTGCGCGAGCAAAGACAAGGTCTGCTTCCGCTTTATCTAATTCAGCCTGTTTGTCAGCCCCCACTAAGTTCTTCAGTATCCCAGTTGAGGGGTCAATGTACGGATCCAGATTGCCGCGGAACTCAGTGGAGCCCATATCTAGCTCGGGTCAGTTTCACAAGCTCATCTGCAGAGATCAAACCATCGACCCAGCGTTGCCCATCTGCACGAGTAGGAGCGCTCACAGTCAGGCCCTCCAACCGATTATTCACTACGGCTTCTTCAAACAGCTTTTGCCGACTCACAGTGTCCTTATCTTGAAAGAAGAACGGCGTTGCCATCTTGCCACCTTCCTGGGGTTCGCACGAGTTACTCCCACTATAGGCTGCGCCCCAGGGCTTGGATTTCCCATCCGGCTGCATGCCAGGCTTCCGCTGGCAGCACATTGCGGCCGTCGATGAGCTTTTGCTTATCGACGACCCCCGCAACCCACCCCGGCTCCATCTCCTTAAACTCCTGCCATTCTGTTGCAAGGATGACAAGTTCGGCGTTGCGTAGGGCGTCGTCAAGCGAAGAAGCGTAATCAAGCGTTGGGAAGACTTTGCGTGCGTTATCCATGGCCTGCGGGTCATAGACGCGCACACTTGCACCCGCGAGCGAGAGCTGGCCCGCAACGGCAAGCGCCGGCGAATCACGTACGTCATCCGAGTTCGGCTTAAACGCCGCACCCAGCACCGTGATGCGGGTACCGATCAGGGAACCGAGCATCTCGCGGGCGAGGTCCACCACGCGCTGGCGGCGGCGCATGTTGATCGCGTCCACCTCGCGCAAAAACGTCAGCGCCTGGTCCGCACCCAGCTCGCCCGCGCGAGCCATGAACGCACGAATGTCCTTGGGCAGGCAGCCACCACCGAAGCCGAGGCCGGCGCCGAGGAATTTGCGGCCGATGCGGTCGTCATGCCCAATGGCATCAGCCAGCTGTGTCACGTCCGCGCCGACGATCTCGCAGACCTCACTTACCGCGTTGATGAAGGAGATCTTGGTGGCCAAAAACGCATTGGCCGAGACCTTCACCAGCTCCGCCGTCTGCAGGTCAGTGACAATAAACGGCGTGTTGTGTGCAAGCGGGGTGGCATACACCTCGCGGGCAACCTGCACCGCTGAAGATTCCGTCTGAGAATTAGTAGCGTTGACGCCAAGCACAATGCGGTCCGGCTCAATGGTGTCTTTCACCGCGTAGCCTTCGCGCAAAAACTCTGGGTTCCAGGCGATCTCCACGCTGGCGTGACCGCCAGCGTCGGCGACGAGCTTGTCCGCGCGCTCCTGCAGTACCGCCGCGGTACCAACCGGCACGGTGGACTTACCAAAGATGATGTGGTGGCCCTGCAGTTTCGGCACCAGATCATCAATAACCGCCTCCACGTAGCGAGTATCCGCCGCGTACGAACCCCGCTGCTGCGGAGTACCCACACCGATGAAGTGGATGTTGGCGAAGGAGGCGGCGGTGGCGTAGTCCGTCGAAAAGCTAAGGCGACCTGCGTCAATGTTTCGCTCAAGCACCTCCGGCAAGCCGGGCTCATAAAACGGCACCGTGGAATTTTGCAGTGCCTCAATCTTGTGCTGATCAACGTCCACACCCAGCACCTCATGGCCAAGTTCCGCCATGCACGCCGCGTGCGTCGCCCCGAGATAGCCAGTACCGATCACCGTCATCCGCATAACTGGCAATTATGCCGTGCGGTGGCCAGATCGGCAGCGCGAGTTAATCCTCGCTATCCAAGTAGCCGGTGAACTCCGCCTGGAAATCCGGGTGGTCATCCGCCCACGTATTGCCAGTTTCGTCTTCCCAATCTTCCATGGCGTACTTAATGCTCAAGCGTGCGTCGTCCGCGTCCGTGATCTTGATCGGGTGCGACGGCTGCGGCCCCCGCTCACTCAACAGCCTTGCGCGCTCATCAAACGCCCCCTCCTCCGAGGAAGCCCGTACGGTGAACATGCCCTCATCATCGATGATGAAGTAGAAGCCGCGGCCGAGATCGTAGACCACCACATCCGGGCCCGACATGTAGCTGGCCTCCGGGAACACCTGGGACGGGTGCTGCAAAAACGCGTCCAACGCCTGCGTGATGTATAGGGACGCAAGCAGCGCAAACAGCTCACACACCGCAGGAGAAAACGCCGGCTGGTTGCCGTTCTTCGCCAGCGCGTTATCCACATCCTCCTCATAGAGCGACGTAGCCAACGCGAGGTTGCGCAGCGCCATAGACAGATCTACCGCACGCTGCTCATTGGTGAGCTGCGGGTCCCTCGCTACGGCAGCGACCTCAGCCGCGTACTGCAGAATCCGCGCCTGGCGCTTTTCAAACTGGTCGTAGATGACATGGTCAGCGTCGATACGCTCGGCAAGCTCAATGATCTCCTGCTGCGTAATCGCAGGATCCTCGCCCTGCACAGGCAGCGGGGTGAAATACAGTGTGTATTCTTCCATGGGTTTCATCCTTTGAAAGTGTTGCTCGGATAGTTTGTGGTGCGTTAACGGAAGTTCAGGTACGCCTTCGAGGCCGTCGGCCCACGCTGCCCCTGATACTTCGAGCCCAGCTTGGACGAGCCATACGGGGTCTCCGCAGCCGACGTCATAGCGAACAACGCAAGCTGGCCCACCTTCATGCCCGGCCACAGCGTGATCGGCAAATTCGCCACGTTGGACAGCTCAAGCGTGATGTGGCCTGAAAAACCCGGGTCAATGAAGCCTGCGGTGGAGTGCGTCAGCAGTCCTAGGCGGCCCAGGGAGCTTTTTCCTTCAAGACGCCCCGCCAAATCCGCCGGCAACGCAAAACTCTCAAGCGTTGCCGCCAACACGAACTCGCCCGGGTGCAGCACAAACGCATCCCCCTCCGGGACCTCAACCAGTGTGGTCAGGTCCGGCATCTCCTCTTTCGGATCAATGTGCGTGTACTTCGAGTTGTTGAACACCCGAAACAGGCTGTCAATGCGCACATCGATCGAACTCGGTTGAATCATCTCCGGATCAAACGGGTCGATGCCGAGGCGGCCGGACTCAATAGCGTCGCGAATGTCATGATCAGAAAGCAGCACGTATGCGAGTGTACTTCCCTATTTTTGGGCTTGGATTGCACGGTGCTAAAGTCGAGGACGCTGCCGGCGTAGTTTAGTGGTAGAACATCAGCTTCCCAAGCTGAGAGTGCGGGTTCGATTCCCGTCGCCGGCTCCAATGTCGCCGGCTCCACTATGACGTCGAAAATGATAAGTACCCTTTTGCGTTAGCGAGTACGCCCCAAGGGGGTCAAGAAAATCGCTTGCGTTAGCGAGTGTATAGCGCGTTTGCCCTGACCTGCGGAAATGCTTTCCTCTCTTTCGACCGAGCGAGCGTTTGCGTTAGCAGGCGTTGATTTGGTCGAGGTGGATAGCGTGGTCGGCGACCTCGGTAACGAGTTCAGCGTCGTGGGTGATGACGATGACGACGGCACCAGTGTCAGCGAGTTTACGCATTACTCGGGAAATCGCGACAAGGTGCTTGTAGCCAACACCTGATGTCGGCTCGTCGAAGATGTAGACCTTCTTGTTCGCGGCAAGCGCTGTAGCAATAACCAGACGTTGACGTTGCCCACCAGAGAGTGCTTGGGGATGATCAGCCTCATGGTCGGTGAGGTCGAGTTCTTTAAGGATCGCCTGGGCGTCGATGTGTTGTTTTTCCGCTCTCGTTATCCCGAGCGTGACTTCGTCAATAGCGGTGTCTGAGAATAGCTGCCGGGTGGGGTCTTGCATTACGAGGTATGCGTCCCGGTTGGTGAATTTTTGCCTATTGAGTGTGATGGATGCACCTTTGGCTTTTTCGAGTCCGCAGATGATGCGTGCCAGTGTTGATTTGCCTGACCCGCACGGGCCGAGGAGCGCTGTGATTTTCCCTGCCGGAAAGAGCAGATGGCCGATGTTGAGAACCGTGTTTCCGTGGCGGTAGGCGAAGGTGAGGTTGTCAATCTCAAGCCCATCTCCTGCCGGTTGCGGAAGTTGTGGCATAGGCACAGTCACTAGGGATCGCAGCCCAAGCTGTTTGCGCTCCTCATCCGAGGTAGCGTAGAACTCTTCGCCGGTTGCGGTGAGGGCGATGTTACCTTTATCGAAGCAGTAGACACGGTCAGCGATCCCGGAAAGGAAACTTAGCCGGTGTTCAGCAATGATGATGGTGTGTCCATCAGCTTTGAGCCTGGCGATGAGTGTGGCGAGTTGGTCGATAACGTCAGCTGAGAGGTTCGCGGTCGGCTCGTCAAAGACAATCAGCGACGTGTTGTTGCACATGGCGACGGCGCAGGCCACGCGTTGCATCTGTCCGCCTGATAGTTGTGTGACGCGGGATTCCAACAGGTCGGCGATACCTAACTCGGCTGCAACCTCGTCAATGCGGGCACAGATCTCCTGCGGGTCGCGGCCGAGATTTTCTGGGCCGAAGGCGAGTTCTTGACGCACGTGAGTGGTGTAGAACTGGGTGCGCGGGTTTTGAAACACTGTCGAACAGTGGTGGGCAAGCTCTGATAAATCTACTCGTGCCACGTCAATGTCGTCGACTGTGACGCTTCCGGTAAGGTCGCCGTCGTGGAAGTGCGGGATGAGCCCGTTAAACAGCCGCAACGCGGTGGTTTTCCCCGACCCTGACGCACCACACAGCAAGGTGACGGTTCCAGGTGTGATGGTGATGGTTACGTCATTGATTGAGGGGTGGTCTGCTCCCCGATAGGTGAAGGTGACCCCAGTTGCTTGGGCTGTTGTCATAGGACGATTCTCCATATCGCGAAGCTGATAACGATGAGCAGAATGACCGCGTCGATCACACGGAATTTCACGACCGTGACTGAGGTGGGCTTTGCGGTTCCGCCCAGTCCGCGTACAAGGGCAGCAGATGCCAGTTCGTCTCCGCTGCGTACCACGGTCGATAGCAGCGGGATTGTGAAGTACTGGGCCGCACGCAGGGAAAGCGCGGACATGCCGCGTAGTTTCATGGCATCTGAGATCGCTTTAACCTCGTGGCCGATCACGGGCAGCACACGTAACGCGACTGAGATCGGGATCGTGAAACAGGTCGGGATTCGTGAGCTGGCGAGTGCTTTTTGCAAGGTGGCAGGTCGGATCACACCGATCGCGTAGGCTCCCATTCCTGCGCTGACACTGAATCGCCACATCCACTGCAAAAACAGCACGAGGAACGCGCTGGCCGTTGACTTCCACACCAGTGGTATCACGAAGACGAGTGTGCCGAGAGCCGCAAACGTGGCCAGGTAGACGGCAACCCAGCTCGGGCGCACGAGCGTGTTGGGATTGATCGCAGCGCTCGCCAGCATCACGGCGGCGAATCCGCCCAGAGCACACACGAACCACGGCGAGTAGGCACTGTAGATCGTGGTGGAGACGATGACGAGCGCTACGA
Organism: Corynebacterium riegelii; assembly: GCF_001263755.1. Classification (NCBI taxonomy): domain Bacteria; kingdom Bacillati; phylum Actinomycetota; class Actinomycetes; order Mycobacteriales; family Corynebacteriaceae; genus Corynebacterium; species Corynebacterium riegelii. Next base: position 2,310,020 of record NZ_CP012342.1, on the reverse strand, counting down.
TAATCGTGCGCGGGTCGGGAAGTTTAGACAAGACCGGCCCGTTCAAAGTGCTTACGCGCCACCCTGGTTCCCAACAGACCAGCAAGCCAGCCCACGATGAGCATCACAACGAAGAAGCCCAACAGAATCGGAATCGTGACAACCTGCGCCATCTTCGCGGCATACTCGGCGCCCATTTGTTCGGCGATCTGCGACATATATGCGTCTTGGTTCATAAATAGCGGAATCCACGGGGAAACATAGATCGGCAGGATAAACAGTGCATATGCCAGCGGGACACGAACTTTCACGCTCTTCGGCCCCTTGGTGATCACCAAGTCAGCGAGCAGGCCGAACACAGCGGCGATCGCAATTCCTCCCACCCAGTGACCCGTTACGAAGAAGAGGACTTCGATGAGGATCAGCATGATTGTCAATGCCCCCATCTTCGGAGTGCGGGCAGTAAACAGCGCGAACACGGTGCCGTTGACGAGAATGGAGAGTAAGAAGCCGGCATACATGGCAGCCGGAATGAACCCGAGCATTCCGAATGCAAACACGATGACGAACATCAAGGCGGTGAAGACGCCGATATTGATGAAGTCGCGCGTGTTTAGGCGCGAGGACGTGGGTGTGGACATAGTTTTTCCTTTCATGTGCGTATACGTGCTGTGTTTAGACGAGTTGCCATCCGGCAGCATTGATGCGTTCTTGCCAGAAATCGCGGTATTGACCTGGCTGGTTGACCAGCTCGTCGTGGCACCCGCGCTGGGCGATACGCCCATCGTGGGAGAGCACAATGATTTGGTCAGCTTGGCGAATGGTTTCAAGTTTGTGGGCGATCACGATTAGCGTGGAGTGCTTGCGTAGCTCGTTCATCGCCGCAACAATGTTGGCTTCATTTTCCGCGTCCAACGCGCTGGTGGCCTCATCGAACAGCACGATCGGGGCTTTCTTCACCAAGGCGCGAGCGATGGACACTCGTTGGCGTTCCCCACCTGACAGTGCACGCCCGCCAGCACCCGCCAATGAATTCCAGCCGTCTGGGAGGCGGTTGACAATTTCCGTCACGCCCGACAGCTCAGCGGCCCACCTGATTTCTTCATCAGTAGCTTCGGGATTGCCAAGGCGAATGTTGGCTTCGAGAGTGTCATTGAATAAATAGACGTCTTGGAAAACGAGAGACACCTGGCGCATCAAATCTTCGGTGGTCTGCTCGCGCACATCAACCCCGCCAACGCGTACGCTGCCGGACTGCACATCCCAGAAACGTGCAACCAACCTCGCGATTGTGGTTTTTCCGCAGCCGGAAGGGCCAACCAGGGCACACATGCCGCCTTGCGGGACATGGAAGGACATATCACGGAGAACCGGGGTGTCCGGATCGTAGCCGAAGGTGACGTCCTCGAAACGAACATCACCAGGTGCCCTCACTGGTGTAGAGGCATCGGGTTCGGACAGTTCGGGGGCATCCATGACCTTGTCGACGTGGTTCATCTGCTGGCGGCGTTCTTCCAGCCCGGTCATGCAGCCACCGATGTCTTGGAGCATGGTGGTGAACCGCAGGCACATGCCGATTGTGACCACGGCGTTCAGCGCATTCATTTGCCCGCCGAGGGCGAGTTGGGCGGTCAGCCAGATCATTATCACGACAAGGGCTTGGACGAACATTCCATTAATCAGGTTCGCTAATGTTTCGATCCACAATGCTTTGCGGCTTTTGCGGTCAGCCTGTTTGAATGCCCGATCAAGGGCCGGGTAGTCGTCGGCGACATGGCAGGAGCGCAGCGCGCCTTGGCAGGTGGCGAATTCGACCATGCGAGCCGCCAATTCTGACTCAGCTGGTTCGGAAACCTGCTTACCTTTATCAAGAAGCACGCGGGAGATATGGAGGAAGGCGAGCATGATCGGGAACGCGATCGTCAAGGTCAGTCCCAGCCGCCAATCCCAGAACCAGGTTCCCACAGTGATCACCAGCACGGCTGAGAGTTTTTGGACGAGGGAGAAAATGAAGTGCGCCGCCGACTCGCCCAAGTTCATCATTTCCTGGGTGACCATGCGCGACAGTCGGCCAGAGCTACCCGAATCGAACACTCCCAACGGTAGGCGGGCTACTTTGTTACCTATTGCGTGGTGGACGTCGTGAATGAACCCGAGCGCGCCAATATAGCCGGTGCGCATGCCATAAAACTCGGTGCCTACACCCGCTACCGAGATCACCGCCAAGGCGATGAGCCAGCCCCAAAACGATAACCCCCACACCGGCATTCCGGTCGCTAGGGCACTTGCTGCGGGAAGCAGAATCAGCAGGGCAAAGCCGTGACACAGTCCTGAGACCGCACCCCACGCTTGACCGACCGAGAGGTCACGCCACGAGGCGGGTTCCATCAAACGCTTAAAGCGTGGCAGCAATAGTTGATTCATCGTGTCATCTCCTCACATGCACCTTGGGCAAGAAGTGCCTGATAGTGCGCATTACCCAACAGCTCGTCGTGTTTACCGACCACAGCAATGCGCCCGCGTTCCATGACGACAATCTGATCCGCGCCCCTGATCGAGGCCAACCGGTGGGCGATCACAATCACGGTTCTGCCTTTGGCAAGAGTCGAGAGAGCTTGTTGAATTTTCGATTCCGATTCCGGGTCCGCCATCGCCGTCGCCTCGTCCAGCACCAACACTGGGGCATCAACCATGAGCGCCCGGGCGATCGCGATACGGGCTGCCTGCCCGCCCGAAACGTGGGTGTCCTCCCCCAACACGGTGTCGTAACCATCTGGCAGGCTCATGATGAACTCGTCGATCTGCGCGGCTCTCGCCGCCTGTCGCACCTGATCCAAGGTTGCGTCTGGCGCGCCCAGGGCAATGTTGTTGTGGATGGTGTCGCGAATAAGCTGTGCATCTTGCAAGACGAACGCGACCGTCGAATACAACACATCCTGGGAAATGCTCTTTAGATCAACCCCGCCGATAGTGATCGTGCCAGCGTCCGGGTCATCGAAGCGGGCAATTAAACTCGCCAACGTCGACTTCCCCGCACCCGACGGGCCAACCAGCGCGGTCACCGTGCCTGCCGGAATGCTCAGGCTCACCTCGTCTAATGCCTGGGTGTCGTCATAGGCATACGACACACCCCGAATCTCGATATCATGACCGTGTGGTGTCTGTGGCGCATCGGGCTGACTCAACGCTGGTAGCTCCATGACGTTCACCAGCCTCACTGCCGCAGACCCTGCGAGCTGGTACGACCAGGCGATGGTTGCGACTGCCATCAACGCTCCCGGCAGCACCAAGGCGATCAACGTCGTCGTTATCACCTCGTAGATGCTCACCCAACCGGCGTTCATCATCAACGCGCCACCGCCAAGGTTCACGATCAACAACACCGGGATCGACACCCACGAAAATGAGGCGACCGACATCGACACCAGCGGCATACACCACGCCCGGTAGAACTTAGAAAACTCGTTAGCTGCATCTAAATAGGCTTTATGTGCTTGGCCGACCTTGCCGAATGCTTTCACCACTGAGATACCGGCAACGAACTCGGCCATCGTTGCCGAAACCTGAGCGAGCTTGGTGTCCATTTGTGCGGTCTTCTCATTCATCCCACGCATCGACATGCCATACATGCCCACATAAATCGGAATCGTCGCAATCGACAGCAGAGCGAGCCGCCAATCCACCACAAACGCATATATCAACAAGGCGAGCGGGGATACGATCGCGTTCAGTTTCTCGATCGGCCCGTGCGCGATCACTGTATGCACCGTGGCCGTATCATCCTGAATGGTCTTGCGGATCTTCCCCTCACCCTCGCGGGTAAACCACGACAGCGGAGCAGTCGACATTCGGGCGGCAATTTGCCGACGCATCTGATTACGCAACGACAGGTCAATAAAATGCGTCACGCCCAATGCAACAAAATATAAGGTCAACCGGGTCATGTATGCGCTGACGAGAAGCATGACAATCCAGTTCACCCGCGCCGGGTCCATCTGGTCTTGCATAAGTTCTCTGCCAAGCTCCACCAGAGCCACATACGGGGCAATAGCCAACACACCAGAGAGAAAAGCCAAAACCTGCGCGACGAACAGCTTGCCTTTCACCGGCTGCGATAGCTGACGGATTGCGTTCTGGCCAGCGACAGATTTTTCCTTCGCGGACCCATACTCACCGTCAACAACCTGATCCATTGCACTATCGTCCATGCAAACACCATCCTTCTTAGGCAAGGCTAACCTTATCTAAATTCTGGGAGGTGTACCTAACCGTGCACGTCAACCGCTACAACATCATCCTTGCAGGGCCATGCTCACCTGTTCACCGTTACGGAATACGAACCGGATCCCGTCCTCGTCTACGATGGCGTGATCGATGAGTGCGCTCCACTGCGCGGGGCGAAAATCGCTCACAGGTTCGCCCGCCAGATCGCCTAGGGCTGTGGTGACGGCGGCATGCTTGGCAGTGTTCGCTGCAATATCTGCCTCTAGGCTCGCTTTGTATGCGAGCGTCTTACGGTAGATAGTATCGAATTCGGTGTAGCGGGCTTGGTAGGCGTCCTGGTCGAGCGCGCGTTGCTGGTTTTCCGCAATCAGCGCTTCGATCTGCTCGGTGAGTTCCACAAGTTTCGCCTGGCACGCGGCAGCTTGTTCTTCCAAACGGCTCGTACCGAACATGTCGCCAAGCACCTGCGGTAGCTGGCTTTGCTGCGGACGGCGGGCGATCAGTTGATTGAGCGCTTGCACGAAAGAATCCTTGATCTGCTCGTCTTTCACCGTCGCGCTGCTGCAGGGATGTTCGTCTGTGTATTTGTGGTTGCATTGCCAGACTGTGTACTTGTATTTCGTGTTCGACGCCCACGTCTTACGCCCATACCACACCCCACACCGAGCACATTTGAGCCGGGTGGAGAACAAGCCGACTTTCGCTGACGATATGTTGCCATGCCTGGTGGCGAGCTCGTATTGCACTTGATCCCAGATGCGTGGAGCAATAATCGGCTCGTGGTTGCCTGTTACGTAGTATTGGGGTACTTCACCTTCGTTGACCTTCATCTTTTTAGTAAGGAAATCGGTGGTGAACGTCTTTTGCAGCAGGGCGTCGCCTTTGTATTTCTCGTTCGACAGGATGGAGCGCACTGTCGATGTCGACCACACTTCTTTCCCGCGTGGGGTGAGGATCTTGCGGGCAGCGAGTTCGGTTTTGATTTCGCTGATGGCCATCCCGTCAAGGAACAGCTGGTAGATCAGCCTGACGGTCGGAGCTTGGGTTTCGTCGATGACGAGGCTGCCGTCTGCTCCTTTCTTGTATCCGAGTAGGGATTTGTAGGGCACCATGACTTTCCCATCTTGAAAACGCTTCCTGTGCCCCCAGGTGACGTTCTCGGAGATCGAGCGGGATTCTTCTTGCGCCAGTGAGCTCATGATCGTGATCAATAGCTCGCCTTTGGCGTCAAAGGTGTAAATATTTCGCCGGCTCCAATATGACCAGGGTTTTGTGCCCTGGTCATTTTCGTGGGTTCGGGCTCGGGCTCGGCGGCAAACATCGGATAGCAAACATCGGATAACGTCCGTTTTGGCGCTTCGGACCCCTATCCGATGTTTGCTATCCGATCTTTAGCGTCTACGTCGACTGAACGCCTCAATCGCGTTTTCATCACCTGGCGGCACATCCATAAACATGTAGCCTAAAAGACGTGCTTGACCAGCGTTTGCCCACAACCTTGGCATTGTCTGCTCTCGCGCTTATCTTCAGCGGCGCAGGCGTCCTTCAGCACTACCCCACTACCCCACTATTCACCGCGCTGATCATTATCCAAGCACTCAGCCTCATCGTCGCGCCCAACCATCCACGCATCAGCACCGCCACCTACATCGCAGCATTTATTACCGCATTACTAGTCGGCTACTCGACAGGCTTCGAGCTATTCCTCGGTGTCTTTCTTATCACCGCTCTCACCGCCACCGGCCACCCTATTCTGGCAATCCTAAGCGCCACTACCATCACGCTTGGCGGCTTCTACTCACCCACCAACGCCCGCATCGAATTCGATATCGGCGCTGTGATTATCTTCATCACCATTATCGCCCTGGCTCACCTTCTTGGCTTGTGGATTCACCACACTCACCAACAACACCTGAATTCACAACGGTTTGTCTGGTTTTTGGCTAGAATTCACCCCCGCGAACAGGATCTACTGATCGCTGGTGGAGGCTATGCTCTTGGAGCACTCATCTGCGCAGTTCCTGCAGTTGGACAAAGTGCGTGCTTGGTAATTGGAGCCATTATCACAGGGGCAAGCTGGGCTATCTCCAGCTACGGAAAGTGTAATAATCGTCTGCACGTAGATTTTCGTTGGACTGGATCCGTGAAAGGCGAGAGGTGCACCTAATGACCATCAGCATCAAAGCGATCATCCCCTTCTTTATGGGGGCGTTCTTCTCACTCATGCTAACCGAGAGATACGACTCTTTGATTCTTGGAGTTGGTTTCCTCACTGTAGTGACCATCGCTTGCTACGTGTCGAATCGCGTAATCACAAAGTCGGACTCGACCAAATCTTAAGCGCCACCGAACAGGCAACCCTCACACCCACGCGACTGTGCAGGGGGTCGGCGGTTCCACCGACACTAAGATCGCCTTGTAGGAGCTGCCGCCACCGGTAGTGTAGCGCAGGACTTTCCAATCCGGGTTGTACTCCGTTGCACGCGCAAGCTCTTCAGGGTTGTGGTTGTAGGCGCAGACCGTTTCGGTCCCGTTCGGGCTAGTAAACGCGAAGGTGATCTTGGTGCCGTCGTGCTCAAGCACCTCGATGGGGAACCACATGTACTTCTGGTTCATGGCGCGTAACACCGGAATGTAGTACTGATTGTGGCCGACAGCCACAAGGTCACACTCCTTATACGTGCAGGCGCGACGTGCCTTTGGTTGTTTTGGCAGGGGCACCACGACGTCGCCAACTCGTACAGCACCAGCGATGCGTGAGTACTCAAACTTCGCACCGGTATTGGCAATAAACATCATCGCCTCGGCCGGATCGTTGAACTCTGCGACGACAGCCTCGTCAGTCCCATCCAGCGTGAAGGTGAACACAGTCCCGGTCAGGCTGGATAGGGTTGCCGGGGTCCAGTCCGTAGGAAAATCAGTGGACATAAGAAAACACTCCTGAAACATCGCACTTCCGGCGCGGCGATTGCTCGTGCCGGCGGATCTTCTCCCGGGGGCACCGTGCGCGATGTGCGCGGTTGCCAGCCGACGAGCCGGGAGGCTTTGAAATACGTCGGACTTCGTGATCCACGTGAAACCCTACTAGACAGAGCTGTCTGGTGCAAGTTGGCGTCGAAAAGCAATAAGCTCTTGGGGGTGAAATGGTTTATAACACTGGCACTTGGGTACGGCGCGGCGCTGGGACTGCAGGAGCGACCCAGGCTGCCGTTTAACAACCCGGATTTTGTGCCAACGCACCCGACGCCGGTGCTGTATATCCATGGGATTAACTCGCGGACGGCGTCATTCAAGGAGAACGCGAATTACCTGGCTGCCCAAGGTTTTTGGGTGTGGGGATACGACTACGGTGACATGATCGCGCCCGGGTTTTTCGGCGTGGGCGACCTGGATGCGATTGTGGAGGACGTCGCGCAAAACGTGGAGCGCGTGCTGCGTGAAACCGGCGCTACACAGGTAGATATTGTGGCGCATTCCCAAGGCGCGCTGATGACCAAAATGTTCATCGCCCGCGGCGGGGCGGCAAAAGTGCGACGCGTGGTGGCCATGGGCGGCAACTTCCACGGCACGGACATGCGGGGCTGGGCTGGCCGCCTAGGCAAGGTGGCCGCTCGCTATCCGCGCCTGACGGCACTGCTTGCTTCCGGCGCGTCGCAGCAACTCGTGGGCTCGGCGTGGCTGAAGCGCTTCGCGGACGTGCCGGATACGGACCCGTCGATCGTGTACACCTCGATCTACTCCCCCAGGGATCATGTGGTGACGCCGAATTCGGCGTCGCAACTGAACGCGGTCGGTGGCGCCGACGTGGTCAACATTGACTCCGGTGCGATTTACGACGGCTACGCGCCCCTCCACTCACTCATGCCACGAAACCCACTCTACGCTGCACTAACCGCGTGGGGGCTCACCCGCGACGTGGGCGAGCACACGCCGCCGGCGCTGGAGATCCACTGAGCAACTGATCCACTGAGCAACTGAGAAGAACTAGCCACACTTCACAATCGGCACCGGGGTGTACACCGTGGTCTGGGTTTCGCGGGAAAGCTCGTTGCCCGCAAGGTCATAGATCACTCGCGTGTCAGAAGTGGTGAAGCCCGGCGCGCCCGAGGACGGGATACAGCTGCCGCCGGTAACGCGCTGCTCCTGCGGCTGCGTTGTCGCCCAACGTCCACCGTTGAAGGATTCCACGGTGGTGGTTTTCACGCCCATGAGACTGACGGTGACGCTGCCACCGCCAACGTTGGTGACAATCTTGACCGGGTGCGGGGAGTCGTTGCGGAACTGCAGGTCAATGGCACCTTCATACACGGTCGCCTCACGGCCGGCCGGGTAGCGGGAGATGTAGTAGGAGTGCGGGGTGTGCGCCACATCCGTCATCGCCGCGAAGTATGCGGCGTTGTACAAGGTGGTGGCGAACTGGGAAATACCGCCACCCACCGCGGTATCCGCGCGGCCGTTCAAAATGATGCCGGATTCCACGTACCCCTGCGCCGTGCCGCGCGGGCCGGTGTAGCCGTTCAAGGAGAACGTCTCACCCGGGTTGACCACAGCACCCGAAACGGTCTGCGCCACCAGGGCGATGTTTTGGCCGGATGCGGCGGAGTATCCGCTGGTGGTGAAGCTGCCAACCACTTGGTCGAACGTAGCGTTGGCGGCGTCCTCAGTAGTAAATGTCGCCGGTTCTGGTTTGTAGGTTGCGTCCCATTCACGTGGGGCGCTATCAAGCAACCTGCCCTCAAAACCGTCTAAGGTTTGCTCCCAATCCACCACCAGTCCGTCGATGGATTCCTGCACGCCGCCGCCGGTGAGTACGCGCGCGTTTTGCGCCTCAACCTCCGTCGGCGCGAGCTGCTCACCCAAAATCCCCTGCGCGGCCTCCACATTGACCTGCGGCTGGATCTTGCCGTCCACCACCGGGAACTGGATGATCTCACCCAGTCGCTCCTGCGGCACCATCGCCGCCACCGCCGGATCATTACTGCGCACCGTCAGCGGCCCGTTCAACGCCGCGCGCACCGGCCCCTGCTCCGCAGCACGCACCGCCGCCTCGTTCACGGCAGGCTCCACGGTCACCGGCTCAACCTCCACCCCTTCCGGTTGTAGCCACTGGGCCTTGACCGCTTCGCTCAGCTTGTTTGCGGCGACGTCCTGCCCCAACACCGGCCCATCCACCTTGGCGCGCCCACCTTCAATATGGATCGCACCATCAACGGGATCCCGGTGCAGCTCAGCGCTTAAGGTTTCCATGGCGGGGTTGAACTTCGCGTCATCCACCTTCGCCACTGCATCAACCTCACGCTGCGTAAACAAGCCGCGCAGCCTGCTGATCGGGTTGGCGGACTCAACGCCAACGGCGTCAATGGTTGCGTCCCAATCCATCACCAGACCGGCCTGGGCCGGAACGAACTGCGCGGTGGCCTGGTCAGCGCGTACGGAAACGGGGTTCGTTTCAATGTTGCCAAGCTCGTCTTGGAGCTTCCCTTTGGCACTCTCAGGCTTCATACCCCCAATTGCCACTCCACCAACGGTGGTGCCGCGCGGGACGTTGCCGCGGTTCATCGCCAGGTCCGCCAGGTAGATCGCCAGCAAGACAGCCAGCACGCCGACGAAAATGCCAACGGCAATCTTGCCGCCGCGGCCTTTGCCACGCGACTCGGATTGTGCTTGCACAGTACTCACCCCGTTAAGCGTAGCCAGATACTCGCCGGCTGGAAAAGCCCCCTAATGCAAACGCTCAACGCGCGCGGCTGCCTCGTCCACACGCGCCAGGGGCACTTCGCCGCTTTCCACGGCGGCGACAACCAGGTCGATCGTGGCCGGCAGGTCAGCGCCCGTAGACCATAACGCCTGGTCAGCGCCCGCGGCAATGGCCATCTTCACGGCTTGCGGGGTCGGCGCGAAATCTAAAAGTCCGCGCATGCCGGAGAGGTCATCGGTGACAATCACGCCGTCAAAGGGCACACCACCCGGGTAGTCGCCTTCGCGCAGGATGCGATACGCCTCCGGGTTCAGCGAACTTGGCACACCTACCGGCCCCATACCTGGGACGATCATGTGGCCCATCATCACGCTGGCATCAGGAAAACGTGCAAGCAGCGGCCCATACGGAAGCATGTCGAGGGCCTTCAACTCCTCCACGGGTGGGGTCACGGCCAGCTGGTGGTGGGTATCCCCAGAGGCCCGGCCGTGGCCCGGGAAGTGCTTAAACGTCGGCGTCACGCCCGCGTCCACCAACCCCTGGGAGAACAACCCGCCAACGCGCACTACCTCCTCCGGCACGGAGTTGAAGGAGCGGTCCCCCACAATGTCCAGGTCAATCACATCAAGGTCCAAAAGCGGGGCGTAATCCACATTGATGCCGTGGTTGCGCAGGGAAACGCCAATGTCATAGCCGGTTCCCTGGATCACCTCCGGCGGGTTGCCGGCCAGCGCGCGCGGCGGCATGAAGCTGCCCAGCACCTGCGTGTGGCGCTGGACGCGGCCGCCCTCAAAATCAATCGCTACGGAAAAGGCCCGCGGGTACTGCTCCCGCAGCGCGTTAATGTTACGGCCCGGCTCCGTCAGTAGCGCCGGATCCGCCCAGCTCGGGATGATCAACCCGCCAACGCCCTGATCCAGCGCCCAGCGCGCCTGGTCGTAATTAGTCACCCCCACCACCATCAAGGAAGCCACCTTCGCCCGCAGGTCTTGCTCGGGCTCTTGCTTTTCGACGGGTGCTTGAACTGGGGCGGGTACTGGGGTGGGCGTTTGGGCGTCGTCAAGCGAAGGCCCCGAACATGCAGCAAGGCAGCACGCAGTGAGCACAGACGTAAGCCGTGCGCGCATGAAACACCTCCCTGGGAATGAAACGTCATTCACTCTACGCAGCCCGCTCACTGGTAGGGTTCAACGCATGCCGCAACCTGCTGAAAACCGCACCATGTCATCCATCTTGGCCAGTGCTGTCATCGGCGTTGTCCTCGGCCTTGTGGGGGTGCTGGGGCTGGCGGGGTTTTCTGGGCAGACGGTGCCAACCGGCCAGGCCGTGCCGGCGGATGACGCGGTGCTCGGCGGCCCGGAGTACGGCTCCCGACAGTAGTGCGCGCCCATATCCTCGGCTGGATCGGGGCGTTCTGCCTCGCATTTTTACAGCCGCCCGGGCAGGTTGCCGCGGACACCAAGCTGGATTTGGTGGTTAACCCGGCACGTTTCTTGGCGCGCGCTACGCATATATATACGGATGAGTTCCCGCTTGGCCAGCTGCAGAACCAGGCGTACGGGTACCTGTTTCCGCAGGGTGCGTTTTTCCTGCTGGCGGATTTGGCGCATGTGCCGGCGTGGGTGACGCAGCGTTTGTGGTGGGCGCTGATTATGGGGTTGGCGTTTTCGGGGACGTTGGTGCTGGCGCGCCGAAATGGCTTGCCCGCTGGTCTGCCTTCGGTGTTGGCGGCGGTGTTGTACGCGCTATCGCCGCGCATCCTGACCACGCTGACAGCGATCTCTTCGGAGGCTTGGCCGGTGGCACTCGTGCCGTGGACGCTGGTGCCGTTGGTGCAGCGGCGGCCGAACGTGGCGGCGTCTGTAGTCGTGGTGGCGTGCATGGGCGCGGTCAACGCCACCGCCACCATCGCCGCGTGCCTGCCTGCGTTTATTTATCTTCTGTGGCGCGGCCAATTCCGGCGGGCCGCCGGGTTCACGCTCGGGGCGGTGGCGGTGTCCGCCTGGTGGCTCGGCCCGCTGCTCATCCTGGGCCGCTACGCGCCGCCGTTTACAGACTTCATTGAATCCGCAACAGTCACCACCGCGTGGCTGAACCCGGTGGAAATCCTGCGCGGCACCACCTCCTGGGCGCCGTTTGTGGACGCGGAGCGCACCGCCGGCCACCTGCTGGCCACCGAGCCCACGTTTGTGCTGGCCACCTGCGCCATTGCGGCCGTCGGCCTGGTTGGCCTGCGCCGCCTTCCGCGTGAGTTTGTCGCCATGTTCGCCCTCGGGTTCGCGTTGCTCGCGGGTGCGCATTGGGGCATTTCGCTTCTCGACGCCCAACTCGCCCCCTTCCGCAACCTCCACAAATTCGACCCCCTGATCCGTTTGCCGATGGCGCTTGCGGTGGGTGCTGCACTCACAAACAGGCGCACAAGAGTCAACCGCGCGCAGGTGGCGTGCGTGGCGTTGGCGGCGGTGGTGGCCACCTCACCGGCGTGGTCCTTGCGGCTGCTGCCAGTTGGTACGTGGGCTTCTGGTCTGAAGGCTGGCGTGTCGCAGGATTGGGTGGAGGCCTGCGAGTACATCGATAAGCACGCCGCGGGGACGCGGACGTTGGTGGTGCCGGCGGCGTCGTTCGCTCGCCAGGAGTGGGGGTGGACGCGCGATGAGCCGATCCAGGCGCTGTGCAACTCCCCGTTCGTGTTCCGCGACGCAATCCCGCTGGTAGAACCGGAAGCCATCCGCGGCCTGGACGGCCAGACTGCGGTGGTGGATGAAGAAGCGCTGCGCGCGATCGGCGTGGGCGCAGTCGTGGTGCGTCGCGACCTTGAGCACCAAACCCCCACCCCGTCTTTGGGCGTGCCCACTGCGAACTTTGGTGATGTGGACGTGTTCCTGCTTGACCCTGCGCGCGACATGATGATCACCGCCGATGCGCCTTTGCTTATTAGCGCCGGCGGGGAAGCCCTCCCCCTCATCTGGCGAGAGCTCGGCTACTTCCCCACCGTGCTGACCCAGGGCGATGTTGATCATCGCCCCGAAATCGCCACGGACACCCCCGCACTCGCCGTGCGTAATTACGGCCGCTTGGACGGCCAGTCGGCGCACTTGGCGGATCTGGAGGAAGAGCGCTCTGTGTACAACCGCGTGAAGGATTACCCCAGTGCGGGCACCCCGGTCGGTGTGACTATGCAGGGCGGCAGCGTGGAGGCGTCTTCAAGCGCCAGCGCGGCGCGCTCCGTGACCTCGGCGTTTGACGGGCTGGACGATACCGCCTGGTGGCCTGCCCCGGGCGACCCCACCCCACGCCTGACAATTCGCAGTGACGCCACCACCGCCACCATCACCGCCACCGCAAACACGCAGGTGGTTGTAGACGGCCGCACCGTGTCCCTTGTCGGCGGCGAACCGCGCGAGGTAGCCAAACACGACACGGTCATGGAGATTGAACTGACCGAACCGGTTGGCATTACGCAGGTAGACGCCGGTATCACGCGCATTGTGGAGCTGCCCGAAACCGACGCCCGCACGCTTGTCTTCCAGCGCCACTTCCCCGCCACGGACGTGATCCAGCGCCGCTTCACCACCACCACGGACGCCACGTGGCAGCTCACCGCGCGCGCCACCATCGACGGCACCGAATACGAACCCGGCCCGGTCCACCTGCCCGCCGGCACACACGAGCTGACCAGCCGCGCACAGGTGGTCATGCTCACCCAACCCTTGGCGCTGCCCACCTGGTCGCCCTTCAACGGCACGGTCGAAGCGGCAGATACCGAACGCATCATCATCACAACCCGCGGGTTCAACTCGGGGTTGCGCGCAACCGCAGGCAACCATGAGCTCGAGCCTTTGCTTATCGACGCCTCCACGCAAGCCTTTATCGTCCCACCCGGCGTATCCGGCGATTTCCGCATGTGGCACGCGGGCGATGTGGCGTACCGTGCAAGTTTGGCCTTCGGCGGGGCGTTGTCACTGCTGACGGTGGCGGCGTGCCTGTGGGTGCCGTGGCGCCGCTCGGGGCCGGCGCCGCGTGCGCTGGCGCGCCCAATTGCCGGCGTGGTGGTGTTGGCGGCGAACCCGCTAGTCGGTGCGGCGGCGTTGGCAACCGCCTGGGTGGTTGAGCGCTTCACCTTGATCCGCGGCAGCTGGCTGGCGTTTGCTGCAATGTTGGTTGCCGGGCTGTGGCTGGCACGCGCGCCGTGGCCTGCGGAAAACTACGCGGGCGACAGCCTCTTGCTCACCTTCGCCGGATGCTTGGCCATCGCGGCGGCCGCGGGACGCTCCACCAGCTCGTACGAGGCGTACGACACCACCAGCGACGCCACGGTAGTAAACACCCACACCGGTACGAAGTGGCCGCTGAACCAGGGCACGCCGAGCGTCGGAAAGGCGAAGTAAAGCACCGCCACGTGCCACAAAAACAGCGAGTATGACCAGCGGCCCAACGTGCGCATGGGGTGGCTGGCAAGCACACTTTGCGCCCCGGCTTCCGGCCCGGCCAGCGCGTACGGGCCAACGATGAACGCCGCGAAGAAGGTCCCCAAAATCACGCGGACGTTGAACTCCGCAGGTGTTGGGTGTGTCAGCCCCGCGGGACCTGCAATACCCGCCAGGTACGCGATGGCTGCGGCGGCCAGCAACCACGGCCAGCGCGGGCCACGCCAGCGAACGCCGAGGCGCTCCAGCTCCGCCAAGATAAGGCCCACGGCAAACCACGGGGCGTACGAGGGTGGCCACGTCTGCTGGTCCACCAGCCACGGCCACGCCAACCCGAACGGCACGGCGATCAGCAGCGCGAGCTGCCGGCCGCGCTCCCCCAGCGCCATGTATGCGGGCAACACCAGGTAGAACGCCACCTCCACGCACAGAGACCACAGTTGCGTCAGCCCCTCGATAAGCCCGTCGGGCACGTAGACCTGCAGCAAGAAAATGTTGGCCAGCACCTGTTGGAGGCTCACGTGGGTCAGCGGCGGCAGCACAACCAAGACTACGGTCACGCAGGTGAGGTAGGCCGGGGCGAGACGGACGAGGCGTCGATAGTAATAGCCCTTTGCCACCCACTGACCGCGAGAGAGCAGGAAAGCCGAAAGTGCGAAAAACACCGCGACGAAGTAATCAAAGCGCTCCACAAACGTGGACGTCAGCCCGGTCTGGAAGGCCACATGCGTGGTCAAAATGCCAAGGGCAGCGAGGCCGCGCAGGCCATCAAGCTGGGGCAGCACTGGAGATACGTTAGGGTTTGCGATGTGGCCATTGTAGGAAACGCCCGCCACTTCAACCCCGTAGTGGCCTACGGTGCCGCCCTTGTTGTTGCGGTGACATGGCCGTTTCTCATGCCCGGCCAGGCGTTTGCGCTGCGCGACATGCTGGTGTTCGACGGCATGTATCTCACTCGCGCCTCCCTCGGCTACGGCGATCTGCCGGCGCGCAACGTGCCGCAGGATGCGCTACTAGCCATCGTTCCAGACCCGGTACTGGCGCTGCGCGTGATTATGGTTGCCGCGGCCACGTGCGCCGCGGTGAGCGCCTACCGGCTGGGTCGCAGCCCTTTTGGCAAGGCCGCGGCGATGACGGTGCTGCTGTGGAACCCGTTTGTGGTCGAACGCCTCTTGCAGGGCCAGTGGTCCTTGGTTGTCGCAGCCTGGCTGTTGCCTGCGGTGTTTTGCGCGCCGGTGCCGCTGCGCGTGCTGGCGCATTGGCTGGCGTCGTTGACTCCCACGGGTGCGCTTGCGGCGGCGGCGTTCGCGCGCGGACGGCGGGGGCTTTTAGTCTCTGTGGTGACGTGCGCGCCGTGGGTTGTGGCCAGCGTTGCCGCAGGTAGCGGTGGTACATCTTCGGCGGCGGCGGTGCAGGCCTTCGCCCCGCGCGCGGAGGCGTTCGTAGGCACGCTGGGTTCTCTAATGGGCCTTGGCGGGATCTGGAACGGTGCGGCGGTGCCGTGGTCGCGCGAGGTTGGCTTTGCGCTGTTTGGCCTGTTGCTTTTGCCGCTGTTGGCGCTCGGCTGGCGCGGTGTTCCGCGTCGCTGGCTGTGGCTTGCTGCCCTGGGTGCGGCCATCCCGCTCGCCGCCTGGGCCGGGCTGACTGCTCCGGTTGTGCAGCACATGCCCGGGGGCGGGTTGCTTCGCGACTCCACCAAGTTCCTCCTCCTCACCCTCCCCGCCTGCACCGCCGCCGCGGGCCACCTCAGCGGCAGGTGTGCCGCTACCGCTCTTGGTGTTGCGTTCCTGCAGGTCCCGGACGCCTCACTCGCCTTATCTGTTTTGGCCCCCACCACGGTTGCCGTACCTGCAGTTGATCACCGGGGCCGCGACGTCTTCTTCGAAAACGCGCCGACGCTTTTGCTTACCGACGCCCACACGCCCACCCTCAACCCCGCCCCCAAAGCCATGAACGTGGTGGAATCCGGCGCACTTTCAGTCGACGGTGTGGAAGTAGACCCGCCATCGGCGCGTTGGGTGGCGGCTTCTGATGCTGTTGGCTCTGGTGGGGCCGCTGGATCTCTGGATTTGCTTCGGGACCTCGGTGTTGGGCTCGTGGTGTACGAGGACGGATCCGTGCTGGATACGGGGGCTCCCGCGCGTGGTTTGCCGCCGCTTGGGGTAGCACTTTTTGCGTTGTGGTGCGCGGTTCCGCTGCTCGGAATCACGAAACGTGACCAAAATCACATTTCAAACCACTTCTCCCCTGACCTGCACATTTAGCGATATTAGTTGAGCTTCACCCATTAATGGCGGCCGCCAATCGTGGACACCCTTGCATGATTCGTGCCACATGCTTAAAGTGAACTGCAGGTTAACAAATGGTTACGAGAGGAGGCCCCCAGGATGCCACATAGGCACCACGCAACATCTGCAATCACAACTGACAACTTTTCGGCCTCACATACCGCCGTACATACACGAGACGCGTAACCGCACAACTCATCTGAAAGGAACTAGAACAATGCGTAGCTTCAAGGACATCAACAACATCGACTTCTCCATCGTTCGCGAGCGCGCCCTGCGCAATATCCGCGAAGACCTGATCGCTGAGTGGTCGGATCGTTTCGACGCCATGGAGATCAACGACGCTTTCGACGCCGTCCTCCGCTCCCGCCGCGCCGGCGCCAAGGTTGAAGACTTCCTGCCGGTCCTGGTGGAGAAGGAAATGAAGAACCGCCTGTACGCAGGCGAGCTCTTCCCGGCCTCCGCGTAGGACTTCACGCGCAAAACTTCACGCGCAAAATTTCATAGCGAAAAATGTCTGCTAGTGGGACGTGACGTCTCACTAGCAGACATTTTTTATGGCCCGGCTAAACCGAAAACTGCTAGGCTTTTAAACCATGTCGGTAGCTTGCACGAGCTGCCTGCGAAAACTCAGCGAACGCCAAGAACCCCGCCACTGCCTGGGTTATGGCAGCTCTATGGCGCCCTGTGGCTACACAGTAGGGCCGGGCAGTTCAACTCTGCCCACAGCACAGTTTTGTAGCCTGCACAACGCACATGGGCATAGATCCTCACAAGGGGTCAGCATTGATTACCAGTTACTACCGCGGCGTTGGGGGTTTGAAGCAGCAGTTTCGTGCAGGTGAGGGTTGGGAACGGGGACATAAACACAGAAGGAGAACCAGCATGTTGCTTGCAGAAGCACTCGCCCGCCGCGCTGAGGCGCAGGATCGTCTCAACGCGCTGACGCAGCGCCTGACGGAGGGCGCGCTGATCCAGGAAGGCGACACGCCTGCTGAGGATCCGACTGCCATGCTCAATGAGGCCTCGGAACTCCTGCAGGAGATTGAGACGCTGGTGCGTCGCATTAACCACACCAACTCGCAAACCCCGTTTGAGGGGGCGACGCTGACGGATGCGATTGCGCGCAGAGACGCATTGCTGCGCGCCCGCCGCCTGTACTCGCACGTTGCGGATGCTGGCTCTGCTCGCCAGAACCGCTACTCCCGTTCGGAGGTGCGCTACGTCCCCACCGTGGACGTTGCGCAACTGCGCGCCATGGCGGACACGGCGTCTGCCGAATACCGCCAGCTAGACACCAAGATTCAGCAGCTGAACTGGTCCACCCAGCTCATTTAGCTGAGTCCGCGACAACCTCTTCAAGCACCTGCTCGAACCGGCGCCCCGTCTCCTCCCAGGAGAACCGGCCAGCCCACAAACGAGCGGCCTCGCCATAATCACCGCGCATGGTCTCAATGACGGCGTCGGTAAAAGACTCGCCGTCAGCAACAAGGCGGCCGGTCACGCCGTCCACGATGGAGTCGCGTACGCCGCCGGCGGAGGAAAACGCCACCGTCGGCACGCCGTGCTGCGCGGCCTCAATCACCGCAATCCCCCACCCTTCCTTGCGCGAGGGCAGCAGGTGCACCGCGGCACGCTCCAGCAGCGCATGTTTGTGTTCCTCGGACACGTGCCCGTGGAACACCACCTTGTCCGGGCCCAGGCCTCGGCTTCGCGCGTATTCGCGCAGCTTGTCGTCCCACCAGCCGGAGCCCACCACATCCAGCACCGCCCCCTCGATCGCGGCGACGGCATCAATCGCCAGCTCAATGCGCTTGTGCGGGACGAGGCGGGAGACGGTGATGAGGTGCACGTTGGCGTCGTCAAGCAGGGAAATGCCCCTCGCCACCGGATCAACCCCGTTTTCCACAATGTCAATCGGCTCAGTCACACCGAGGGAGAGCAGTTCGCTTTTCGACGCCTCCGAGACCGTCACATACCTCGCCCCGCGATACACCCTTGGTGCGATTGTGGATTCCAAAAACCAGCCGAACCGGCCAATGATCGGGCCCGCCACCGGCCATTGTTCGCGGTGGCAATGGTGCGTGAGCAGCACCGTTGGGCGGAAAAACAGGCGGGCGAAAAACGGGATGCCGTTTTGGGTATCCACCACCACGTCCGGCCGGTTGTGCAGAATCGACAGTGGCGCCAGCACGTAGACGCCGTACTTGCCGCCGGCGCGCTCATAACGCACCCCATTTTTAGTGCTGCGCCGCGGCGCATCCGTATGCTTTGCGGTGCGGTAAATCACCTCGTGGCCTTGCGCCGCCAGGTACTCGCCGACACGCTCAAGGTAGCGCTCCGAGCCACCGCCTTGCGGGTGGGTGGAATCGCGCCAGCACATCAGCAGTATCTTCATCGGTATGTACCGTACCCGCAGACTAGCCACGCTTCGACGTTCGCTGCGCCTGCTGCGCTCCTTCACTTACGAACAGTTCCGCCCACGGATCTTCTACGAAGGGTTGGCGCGCGATACGCATGTGCTTCTTAGCGCCCTCACGCAGGACCTGACCAACCGCAGTTTGGCGGGCCAACGCGTGCTGGATGTGGGTGGCGGGCCGGGGTATTTCGCCGACGTATTTTCGGATACCCAGTACGTAAGCCTTGAGCCGGACGTGTCAGAGATGAGCGCTGCCGGCATCAGCGGCTACGGCGCCGTGCGTGGCGACGCGCTTGCACTGCCCTTTGCGGACAACACCTTCGACATCACGTTTTCCTCCAACGTGGCCGAACACATCCCCGACTGGCAGGCCATGGCGCGCGAGATGCAGCGCGTGACCCGCCCCGGCGGCCTTGTCGTTGTGAGCTACACGGTGTGGCTCGGACCGTTCGGCGGCCACGAGACCGGCGCGTGGCCGCATTACGTCGGCGGGGAGTTTGCGCGGCGCAGGTACACGAGGGTCCACGGGCACGAGCCGAAGAACCGCTTCGGCGAAACCCTCTTCGCCGTCTCCGCCGCCGAGGGCCTGCGCTGGGCCGAGTCCACCGGCCAGCTTGCCTTCGCGTTTCCCCGCTACCACCCGTGGTGGGCGTGGTGGCTCACTCGCGTGCCGCTGCTTCGGGAGTTCGCCGTTTCCAACCTTGTGCTTGTGTTGAGGAAGGGTTAGCCCAAGGGGTTGAACAACAAAATGCCCGCCTCACGGCGGGCATCCTGCAAAATTAACAACAGATCTTGTCTGAAGTTTTCCGCTACTAAAGCTACATGACTAAATCTGCTCTAGTCAAGCATTTTCAGCAGCTCCTGACACGAAACCACTACGCCTGGCCGGTGGACTCCAGCCACTCGCGGGTCGCCTTGTTGGCGGCCTTCACGCGGTCGCCCAGGCGGCCGAGCTCGTCGAAGATCTCCTTCGGCACGCGGGCGCCGAGCTCCTCGAAGTACTCGTGAGCCTCCTCGACGTCGTTCTTCCACAGGTCAGGACCTGCGTAGAGGGCCTCCTGCACATCCTCGAACGGGATGTCCAGGCCGGTGAGGTCGATGTCCTCTGCACGAGCGGTCAGGCCAGCGACGGTCTCGTTGCCACCAACGCGGCCCTCGATGCGGTCCACGATCCACTTGAGCACGCGGGAGTTGTCGCCGAAGCCCGGCCAGAGGAAGCGGCCGTCATCACCACGGCGGAACCAGTTGACCAGGAAGACGGCCGGCATGCGGTCGCCGCCCTTGGCACCCATGTCAATCCAGTGCTGCAGGTAGTCGCCCACGTTGTAGCCAATGAACGGCAGCATTGCCATCGGGTCGTGGCGCAGGGAGCCAACCTTGGCCTCAGCAGATGCTGCGGTCTGGCCGGAGGAGAGCATCGCACCGATCAGGGTGCCGTGGTTCCAGTTGTGTGCCTGGGTAACCAGCGGGACGGTGTCTGGGCGGCGGCCGCCGAAGAGGATCGCGTCAATCTTCACACCAGCCGGGTCGTTGTACTCCGGTGCAGCGGTCGGGCACTGCTCAATTGCCACGCAGTAGCGGGAGTTCGGGTGCGCGGCCTTGCGCTCATCGTCCGGCGTCCAGTCGTTGCCGCGCCAGTCAATGAGGTGCTCCGGTGCGTCGCCGTCCATGCCTTCCCACCACACGTCACCGTCATCAGTCAGGGCGACGTTGGTGAACAGGGTGTTGCCCGGCTCCATGGTGCGCATGGCGATCGGGTTGGAAGCGTAGTTGGTGCCCGGCGCAACGCCGAAGAAGCCGTTCTCCGGGTTGACGGCGTACAGGCCGTCCTCGCGCAGGTGCAGCCACGCAATATCGTCGCCCACAACCTCGGACTTCCAGCCTTCCAGGGTTGGGGTGATCATGGCCAGGTTGGTCTTGCCACATGCGGACGGGAATGCGCCGGTGACGTGGTAAACCTTGCCCTCTGGGGAGGTCAGCTTCAGGATGAGCATGTGCTCCGCCATCCAGCCTTCTTCCTTGCCCATGACGGATGCGATACGCAGCGCGTAGCACTTCTTAGCCAAAATGGCGTTGCCGCCGTAGCCGGAGCCGTAGGACCAGATCTCCTTGGTTTCCGGGAACTGGGAGATGTACTTGGTCTCATTGCACGGCCAAGCAACGTCTTCCTCGCCCGGCTCAAGAGGTGCGCCCACGGAGTGCAGGCAGGGCACGAAGTTGTCGCCCTGGATCTTGTCCAGTGCCTCGGTGCCCATGCGGGTCATGATGCGCATAGACATTACCACGTAGGCAGAGTCAGTCAGCTGCACGCCCAGCTTCGGGTCCGGGTCCGTGATCGGACCCATGCAGAACGGCACGACGTACATCGTGCGGCCCTTCATGGAGCCCTTGAAGTGCTCAAGCATCTCTTCCTTGAGCGCTTCCGGCTTCATCCAGTTGTTGGTTGGGCCCGCGCCTTCCTGCTTCTCGGTGGAGATGAAGGTGCGGGATTCCACACGTGCCACATCCGACGGGTTGGAGCGAGCGAGGAAGGAATTCGGTCGCTTTTCCTCGTTCAGCTTGATCAGCGTGCCTTTTTCAACCAGCTCGGCGGCGAGGCGGTCCCATTCTTCCTGGGAGCCATCCGCGAACACCACGCGGTCCGGGTTGAACAGTTCCACTGCGTCGTTGATCCAGGCGATCAGTGCCTGGTTGTCCGTAGGTTGCGTGCCTTCCAATCGCTGCACTGCAGTCATGGTTACTCCTTGGCCTTAGTAAGTACAGTCCCTACCTCCCAACACTACAGAGCTTTTGCTTATAGACGCAGACTTTTTCTCTCCCGGCGCGCTTACTTGCACCGATGCACGTCATGTGGACAATTGAGGCAATGAATAAAGAGGCACAAAACATTTCCGAGCTGCCCTCCGGCAGGCCGATGCAAACCCAGTTTGATACCGGGTTGGATTACCCCCGTTTGGGTTCCGTGACGTTTCGCCGCGGCACGCTGACGGATAACCAAGAGGCGTTGTTTGAACAGCACTGGCCGCGGCTGGGCCGCATTTTGGCTGATGAGCTGATTGATGTAGACGCCTGGTTTGGCCGCTCCGGCCACCCCACGGTTGTGGAGATCGGCTCCGGCACCGGCACGTCTACCGCGGCGATGGCGCCGCTTGAGGCGGACACCAACGTCATTGCCGTTGAGCTGTACAAGCCGGGTTTGGCCAAGCTGTTGGGCTCCGTTGTGCGTGGTGAGATTGACAACATTCGCATGGTGCGTGGCGACGGCGTTGAGGTCCTTGCCCGCATGATCGCCCCGGAATCGTTGGACGGCGTGCGCATTTTCTTCCCGGATCCGTGGCCGAAAGCGCGTCACCACAAGCGTCGGATTATTCAGTCGGGGACGTTGAATTTGATAGCTAGCCGTCTTAAAGCAGGAGGCGTGCTGCACGTAGCTACTGACCACGCGGATTACGCGGAGTGGATCGATGAGCTGGTGAACGTGGAGCCGAGCCTGGAGTACAAGGGCTGGCCGTGGGCGGATGCCCCGCTGCTCACGGATCGCCAGGTGATCACCAAATTTGAGGGCAAGGGCCTGGACAAGGATCATGTGATCCGCGAGTACCTCTGGCAAAAGCGCGATGAGCGCGAAGAGAAGACTGGGGAGAAGTAACCCTACATGGACCTGCACGACAAAATCCACCCGTACACCCCAGGCGCAGCACCGGGGCCTGCAAGCTACCTGCTGGTTTGGGACGCGCCGAACCTAGACATGGGCTTGGGTGCGATCCTGGGTGGTCGCCCGACAGCCTCGCATCGCCCCCGCTTTGACGCGGTTGGTCGTTGGCTGGTTGGTGAGGCCACGCGCCTTGGCGCAGAGCCTGAGGCGACCTTGTTTACCAACGTCTCTCCCGCAAGTGCGGATTCGGTCCGCCCCTGGGTTGAGGCGCTGCGCAACGTGGGTTTTGCCGTGTTTGCCAAGCCGAAGGACGGCGAGGATTCTGATGTGGACCAGGACATGCTGGATCACATTCAACGTCGTGTAGATGAGGGCGTGCTGCGTGGCCTAGTGGTGGCGTCGGCAGACGGCCAGAACTTCCAGGAAGAGATCGAGCGGCTCGCGCAGACCATCCCGGTGACCGTGATCGGGTTCCACGAACACGCTGCGTGGGCGGTCAGCTCCGAGCACCTGAAGTTTGTGGATTTGGAAGACATCCCGGGTGTGTTCCGTGAGCCGCTGCCGCGCGTGAACCTGGATAACCTGCCGGTTGGTGGCGCGTGGCTGCAGCCGTTCAGGCCGCTGGCGGCGCTGCTTACCGGCCATGGTGCTTCGGGGGCCGGGCAGTGAATGACGGCATGAGTAACGGTGCATTCGCCCAGTGGGGGCGCGTTGCGTATCGCGGTCGGCGCATCATCCCGGTGATTCTGATCGCGCTGATTGCGTTAGGGCACCTCCTGTTTGGTGCTCATTTGGGCGACCGCCTCTCCCAGGAGGGTTGGGAAGATCCGCGGGCGGATTCCACTACTGCTGCGGTGATTGAGCAGGAGACGTTTGGCCGCGACAATTCCGGCGACGTGATTGTGCTTGTCAGTGCTGCCGATGTGAATGACCCAGCGGTGTTCAATTCGGCGAATGAGCAGATCAGCGCACTGAAGGATCGTCCTGAGGTTGCTGGTATCCGCAGCTACTTTGCCACCCCGAATGCGGCGTTGATGACGCCGGATGGGACGAAAGCGTTTGCCTCAATTGGCTTGAGTGGTGACGGTGAGCAGACGCTGAAGGATTTCCGCTCCCTGTTGCCCGAGCTTGAGGCCATCGAGATCCCCGGCGCCGAGGTACAGATTGCCGGTGCAACCGCCGTTGCAGACGCCTTGGATAAGGGCATGGCCAACGACATCGCGCGTGCAGAAAAAGTCGGCCTGATTTTTGTGGCGATCATTTTGCTGTTCGTCTTCGGCGGCGTGATCGCGGCGGCGATGCCTTTGATTGTGGGCATTTTGTCCATCATCGGATCCCTGTCCCTGTTGGCCGTGCTTGCACAGTTCCAGCAGGTCAACATCTTCTCCCAGTCCATTATCACGCTGCTGGGCCTGGGCCTGGCCATTGATTACGGCCTGTTTATGGTCTCCCGTTTCCGCGAGGAGCTGGATAAGGGACGCACCACCGAAGAAGCCGTGATTGAAACCACCGCCACGGCTGGCAAGACGGTGTTTTTCTCCGCGCTGATGGTGGGTGTGGCGTTGTCGGGTCTGTTCATGTTCCCGCAAGCGTTTTTGAAATCGGTGGCATACGGCGCGATTAGCGCGGTGCTGCTCGCCGCGATCATTTCCGTGACGGTGCTGCCTGCCATGTTCGGCATGCTGGGGCCGAAGATTGATAAGTGGGCGGTGCGTCGCAACAACACCAAACCGCATCGCTTGTGGACGTCTATGCCGTCTTGGGCCATGCGCCACGCCAAATCCACCACGACCGGTGTCACGGCGCTGTTGCTGTTGATCACGGTGCCGATTGTCACCATCACGTTCGGCGGCATCAATGAGTCCTACCTGCCGCCGCAGCAGGAGACCCGCCAAGCCCAAGACGCGTTCAACGAGGCCTTCCCGGCGTACCGCACCGACCCGGTCAAGCTGGTGATCTCCGGTGCGGACAACCAGCAGCTGGGCGCGATCATGCAGCAGGCTCGCCAGGTTGAGGGCTTTGCCACCCCGCTGGCACCTTCGCGCCCGACGACGGACGGCGTGAACGTACTTTCCGCTCCCCTGGCAGACCGCAACGGCGGCCAAGAGGTCATCGACCAGCTGCGCGCCATTGACACCCCGGAGGGCGTAGACGTCTACATTGCGGGTACCCCGGCCATGGAGGTCGAATCCATCGAGGCGCTGCTGGAACGCCTGCCGTGGATGGCGCTCTACATGATCCTGGCCACGTTCCTGTTGATGGCTATCGTGTTCCGTTCAATGATCCTGCCGGCGAAGGCCGTGATCATGAACGTGCTCGGCATCGGCGCAACGCTTGGCTTCCTCACCCTGGTCTTTGTCCAAGGCGTGGGCTCCGGCCTGCTCAACTTCACACCCGGCCCGCTGATGAGCCCGGTGCTGGTGCTGATCATCTCCATCCTGTACGGCCTATCCACGGACTATGAGGTGTTCCTGGTCTCCCGCATGGTGGAGGCTCGCCACAAGGGTGCGGATACAGACACGGCGATTAAGGACGGCACGGCGCACACCGGCGGCATCATCACCGCAGCAGCCGCCATCATGATCGTGGTTGCCGCGGCGTTTGCTGCCAGCGACATCGTGATGATGAAGTACATCGCCTACGGCATGATCTTCTCGCTTGCGCTTGACGCCACGATCATCCGCCTGCTGCTTGTACCCGCGGTGATGCATTTGCTTGGAGAGGACAATTGGTGGATGTTCGGCAAAGCGTCGGCAAGCAATAGCTCCCGCCCGGAGGGCGAAATCCCGATTGAGGACACGGTGGTGGACGCGCAGCCGTACCGCAGCGGGGTGAGCGTGGGAGAGAATTCCCAGCTCGTGCCGTTTTCGCAGCTGATGCGCGATCTGCAAGAGCGTGAACGTTAAAACCTGGCTGCGCTGGCTCGCACCACTTGCGGTGTTGGTGCTGGTCCTGGTGATGTTTCGGGACCGGATGCCGTTTTTGGGCGAAGCGTGGGAGCTGGCCAGACACGCGGACACCGGGTTGTTGTTTGGCGCGGCGCTGAGCGCGAACCTGGCCATGTTTGCCATGTCAGCGGTCATGCAGATCCTGGTCAACGTAGACCGGCGCGTGGCCAACCCGGTGAACACCAACGCGATTGTGTACGCCTCGAATGCCTGGTCCACCTCGGTGCCGGGAGGCCCGGCAATCTCAGCGTGGCTGACGTATCGGGTGCATCGCTCCTGGGGTGCATCCACGGGCGTGTGCGGCTGGTTTTTCGTGGTCTCGGGTGCGCTGAGCACCGTGTGGATGGCGCTGATTGGCGTAGCCGCGGTGGTGTTTCTGGGCGCTGAGCTCTCGCCTGCCACGCTCGGCTTGAGCCTCGGCGGTGCGGTGGCGATCATGGCGGCGGTGTTCTGGGCGATCATGCATCCTGCGGCGTTGAAACGCTGGACGCCAGCGCGCGCGCATTCGCTGATTGACCAGGTGGCGGCGATTCGCATCTCCCCCGGCTCTTTCGCACTCGCTGCACTGTTTTCTCTGCTCAATCGGCTTTTGGACGTACTGACGCTCCTCCTGTGCGCCGCCGCCGTCACCGATTCACGCCTCAGCGTTTCCGCGATCTGCCTGGCGTTCATCATGATCAAACTCGCCGGCGCCGCCCAGATCACTCCAGGTGGCGTGGGCACGGTTGAGCCGGTTGCGGTTGCCATGTTGGTTGCCGGGGGCTTTTCGCTTAGCGACGCCACCGCCACCACCCTCATCTACCGCCTCATCTCATTCGCGTTGATCACAGCCATTGGCTGGGTGGTGTATGCCACGACGTATGCGCGGATGGGGCTAGGCTTGCGGTCATGAAAAACGCCTCCGTACAGACCCCCACCGCTATTGCCGCTGACTACGTTGCGATTGCCGTTTTCGCACTCGCCGCGCGTGCCGCACACCAGTCCGAAACCATGCCGTTTACCTTCACCGGCTGGCTGTCCACCCTCTGGCCGTTCGCCTTGGGTGTCACGCTTGGCTGGCTGATCGTGCGCGACAACAAGGGTGGCGCCATCTGGGGCATCACCGTGATCACCGGCCTGGTCATCTGGGGGATTCGAAACCAGGCGATTCCGCACTGGTCCTTCGTCATTGTTGCCACCATCATGTCAGCGCTGTTGATGCTGGGGTGGCGCTTTGTGGCGTCGAAAGTAAAGTAGGGCTCCCGGGCTTAGAACGAAGAACCCCAGTTGTACAGCGGGTTGCCGGATGCCAAGCCGTTGAAGAACCAAACGAGGCCGTTGATCAGGTCACCGAGGATATCTACAGCGCTGGAAAGCATATGAAAACCTTTCTTACTGGGTTTCTCCAGTTGTTACAGGGGTGCAATTGTGTGCTTCTTAGGCAGGTCGAACTCCTGCTTGGTTGCCAGTTGGCGCAGGGCACGCCGCAAAGCAAGGCGAGTCTCAGACGGCTCGATCATTGAATCGATGAAACCACGCTCAGCGGCAACATACGGAGAGGTCATGTTCTCGTCGTAGAAGTCCATGAACATCTTCTTCATTGCCTCGCGCTGCTCCGGGTCCTCAATCGCATTGAGTTGCTTGCCCTGCAATGTAATCGCTGCAGCGGCCGCGCCCATTACAGCGATCTGCGCCGTCGGCCACGCCAGGTTCAAATCGCCCGACAGGTTCTTCGAGCCCATCACCGCATACGCGCCGCCGTAGGCCTTGCGCACAATCAGCGTCACCTTCGGCACGGTTGCCTCCACACCAGCGAACGCGAACTTCGCGCCGCGGTGAATCAGGCCTTGACGCTCCTGCTCCACGCCCGGCATGTAGCCAGGCGTATCAACGACGTAAACGATGGGGATGTTGTAGGCGTCGCACGTACGGATAAAACGCGCGCCCTTATCGGCGGCATCCGCGTCGATACACCCCGCGAGGTACATCGGGTTGTTGGCTACGAAGCCGACGGGTTTGCCGTCAATACGCCCGAAGGCACAAATGAGGTTCTCTGCGTAGTTCGATTGGATTTCAACGAGCTCTTCATCATCACCAAGCTGGACCAGAAGGTCCATCATGTCGTAGCCAGCGTTGGTGTCATCCGGCAGAAACTCGTTGAGGTGCGCATCATCCAGCTCATCGTCCGCGGGCGCCGGGAAGGTTGGCACCGCATCAAACGCGGAAGTAGGCAGGTGATCTAGCAGGTCACGCACGAAATCGAAGGCCTCTTCCTCCGAATCCACAACGGCAGAAATGTTGCCGGCCTGCTCCTGCTGGCGCGCGCCACCCAGCTCAGCGGACGTGATGTCCTCGCCCGTGACCTCACGGATCACGTTCGGGCCGGTGACGTACATCTCCGTCTGCCCATCCACAGCGATGACAAAGTCCGTGGTCACCGGCGCATACACCGCGCCACCGGCGGACTTGCCCAGCATGATGGAGATCTGCGGGCACCGGCCAGACAGCGGCAACTGACGGCGCGCAATCTCCGAATACATGGCCAGAGACGTCACAGCGTCCTGAATACGCGCGCCACCAGAATCCTGGATGCCAATCACTGGGCAGCCGATCTTGATGGCAAACTCCATCACTTCGACCACCTTGCGGCCAAAGGTCACGCCGACGGAACCGCCGTAGACGGTCTTGTCGTGGGCGTAGATGGCTACCGGGCGGCCGTCGATACGCCCGTAGCCCGTCACAACACCGTCGGAATACACCGCGTTTTCATCGCCTGGGGTGCGGGCCAGGGCGCCGATCTCGACGAAGGAGCCTTCGTCCAAAAGCGCCGCAATGCGTTGGCGCGGCGTAGTAATCCCAGCATCATCGCGCTTCTTGCGGGAGCGCTCAGAGCCCGGGTCCTGCGCCTTGTCTAGGCGCTCGCGCAAATCGGCGAGTTTTTCAGCGGTTGTCATCGCTTGCCTTCGATCCAATCGTTCATGTGCTTGCCAACGATGCCTACCGCTGGCTCATCCACTACCGCTAGATGGTCACCCGGCAAGTGCACGATGGTCAAATCCTGGACGATTTTGCCCCAGCCGCCGTCCTCATCAATGTGGGCGTAATTGGGCTCCAACCGGATCGCACCGTCATGCATCCGTTCCGCACGGAACAACAGCACCGGCACTGTCACATCCGCCCAGCGGGTGAAGTCGAGGTGGTTCAGGATCTGGTTATCCACAAACGACGCCCGCTGGTGTTCCAGCACACCGGAGGCCAGACCGTGCTCGGAAGCGTCCGTGTTGGCCAGGAACTCCCGCAGCATCTCCATCAGCGCCTCTTCGCCTGCGGTTTCCAGCAGCTCATACGGCACCTCGAAGTCCAGGCCGTAGGTCTCCTTGGCAAACTCGGCGTAGCGGCCCCAACGTGCCTTGGTTTCCTCCATCGTGCGCGGGATCGGCACCGACGGTTGCGTGGTGTCCAGCAGCGCAATGAAATCAATACGCTCGTTGCCCAGCTGGTGTGCAACCTCGTACGCCAACGCGCCGCCGAAGGACCAGCCGGCCAGGATCACCTTCCGCTCACCCGCGATGCGCTCGATGTCACGCACGTACTCTGCCGCGCGCTCTTCGATCGATCCTTCTCTGCGCTCAACGCCATACACCGGCACGTCATCGCCCAAGCGTCGCGCAAGCGGCGCATACACGGAGCTCGAACCACCGGCCGGGTGGAACACAAACACCGGATTCTTATCCGGCGAACCGTCGCGGAACACGCGAATGTTGCCATCCACTGGGGTCTCAAGCCCCTCACGCACCTTGTTGGCCAACGGCTCCAGGGTCTCCGCGTCCAGCACGTCCTGGGCGCTGACCTCAATGCCGGAACGCTCCGTCAGATGCGCGGCAATCTCTTGCGCCTGATCGTTGGTGATCTGCGGTAGCGGGCTGGTCACACCAGCTGCGGCCGCGCCCGCGTACTTCGCCCAGGTGCCAAACACCATGCGTTCCGACGCATCACGCGGCGCCACACCAACACCAGCACCGCCAGCACCGCCAGCAGCTGGTTTCTCTGCGTCCGGTTTCTCTGCGGCAGGCTCAGCTGGCGCAGGCTCAGCATCAGCCTCAGGTGCCTCCGCCCTACCAGCAACGGCGTCCTCGACCATGGCAATGACGTCGGCCACAGAAGCGTCGCGAAGCGCCTGCACCTGCAGCGGAGGAATCTGGAAGTCATTCTCAATGCGGTTCTTAATGCGCATGCCCATGAGCGAATCCAGGCCAAGGTCAATCAGCGGCAACTCATCCGGCAGATCCTCTGCCTCAAAGCCCATGGAATCAGACACTATGGCGCGCAGGCGCTCCTCCACCGTCTCCTCTGCCGGGTTCCAGCGGAACGCCTCGATGCCGTCGGCGTCATCGGAGCCAGACACAGAGGTGGAAACGGCGTCTGCGTCGGAAGCCGCGACCTCGGTGACACCGGCCAGTGGTGCCGCGCCCGTGCCCAGGGTGGTGGCAAAACCTTCCGCAATCAGCGTGTCACCGTCGTACACGCGGATGCTCGCACCGCCAAGGGTGGTGGTGACCATGGTGGTCACGTCACCGTCCGCGGGCAGGTACCCATGCTCCTCGGTGGCAACCACGCGCGAGCCCGGAAGCACCTCCGCCGCAGCGGACTCAATGAGCTGGTACGGGCTGAACACCGAATCCGCAGGCGCAGAGAACGCCGTCACACCATTCGGCAGCTTCACGGAAGCCGCGCCCGACTGCGGACGCGACGTAGTCCACAGGTGGTTGCGCTGGAAGGTGGTCCGCGGGGCGTCGATACGCTTGCCCTCACCGTAGAAACCAGTGAAGTCGACCTTCTGGCCCTGCACGTACAGCTTGGCGGCGAGATCCAGGAGGGTCTCGGCCTCATCCAGCTTGCGCTTGGTGGTAAACAGCAGCTGCGCATCCGGCTTGCCCGCGGCAAACGCGGTGTTCATCATGCCCATCAACGCAACCGGGTTCGGGGTGATCTCCACCAGCGTGGAATGCCCTGCATCAAACGCCGCCTGGGTGGCGTCCTGGAAGTACACCGGCTGGCGCGTCATGCGCAGGAAGTACTCATCCGTGTGCACCACAGAGCCAACCGCGTAGGTCACCCCCTGGTCCACAGAGGAAAACAGCGGCACCGTGATCGGGCGGGCGTGAATGCCAGCAATCTGGCCGGCGAGATCACCCATGATGGAATCCAACATGGAGGTGTGTCCCGCGCCGCGCACGTTGAGCTTGCGGGCGAACTTCTCCTCAGCAGTGAGCTTCTCCACCAGGGCGTCGACGGCCTTGCTCGGGCCACCAACCGTGGTCATGCCCGGGCCCGCGTACACGGCGGGCTCTACGCCCTCGATGTCGGCGAGCTGGTCCGCGGCCAGCTCCACCACAGCCATCGCTCCTTCCTGATCAGTGCCGGCGATCAGCGCTTCGCCCTCACCCATCAGGCGGGCACGCTGGCAGGCAATCATCATCGCATCCGTATCAGTGATGCCACCTGCGGCATACGCAGCGGCAATCTCACCCATGGACATGCCCATCACACCAGCCGGGCGGATCCCCATGCTTGCCAGCAGATCCGTCTGGGCGATCTGGATGGCGGTGATGGTGACTTGGCCGGTTTGGGTGTCGTACGTCTGCGCGTCGTTATCAATCAGCTCGACCATGGACCAGCCGGATTCGAACTTCACCACCTCATCCAGCTCACGCATGCGGGTGGCAAACAGCTCGCTGGCCTCCATCAAACGCTTTGCCATTTTGCGGTGCTGCGAGCCAAAACCGGAGTACACAAACACCGGCCCCACAGGCTCCGGGGAATCCGCAACGGCGATACCTGCGCCCTTGCCCTCAGCAATCAGGCGCAGGCGGCTCACCGCCTCATCCACCGTGCTAGCGGTAACCACTGCGGAGGAACGGCCGTGGTTTCGCTTGGCCAACGAGCGCGCGACCGGAATCAGATCACTATCCGGGCGGCCTTCCAAGAAATCAGCCAGCGTTGCTGCTGCAGCCTTCCTGCGGCTCGGCAGCATGCCGGACACCGGCAACGCGGCCACGTCTAGGCCAGCAAAGCCGGTGCTTGCAGTACCGGAAGTACCGGAAGCACCAGAAACAGCCGGGTCGTCTTCGTAGTCCGCCGGATCAAAGTCCGTGACCACCACGTGTGCGTTGGTGCCGCCGAAGCCGAAGCCGGACACGCCAGCAATCCTGCGGCCGGAGTAGCAAGGCCACTCGCGCGGATCAGCCACCACCTCAATGTGCTCAGCGTCAAAGTCCACGTAGCGGTTCGGGCCGTTGAAGTTGGCGGTTGCCGGAATCGTGTCGTGCTTGAACGCCTCCAGCACCTTGATCAGCGCCACCACACCCGCGGCGGATTCGGAGTGGCCGATGTTGGACTTCGCAGACCCCAACAGCACCGGGTTAGCAGCCGTGCGGTCGCGTCCCAAAACGCGGCCCAAAGCCGTCGCCTCAATCGGGTCACCCAGGATGGTGCCGGTGCCGTGGGCCTCAACCAGGTCCACGTCAGCCGGGTCAATGTCCGCGTCCAGGTAGGCGCGCTCCAGCACGTCCACCTGCGCATCCGGGTTCGGCGCGGTCAGGCCGTTGGAGTGGCCGTCCGAGTTGGTGGCGGAGCCCTTGATCACGGCGATGATATTGTCACCGTCCGCAATCGCGTCCGCCACGCGCTTGAGCACCACAAAACCTGCGGCTTCGGAGCGCACGATACCGTCTGCGTCATCAGAAAACGCCTTGATCGAACCGGTCGGCGAAATCACGCCGAGCTCAGAGAACATCAACGACGCAAACGGGTTGGCCAGCACGTTCACGCCACCAGCCAGCGCCACATCGCACTCGTGCTCACGCAGCGCGCGCACCGCGTGGTGGGTAGACACCAGCGAAGACGAGCACGCGGTGTCCACGTTCATGCTGGGCCCACGGAAGTCGAAAGCATAAGAAATGCGGTTCGGGATAATCGCACTGGACGCACCGGTCAGCGCATAGGGGTGTGCCTGCGCCGGGTCCGCACCCATCAACATCCCGTAATCATTCGCGCTGGAACCCACGAACACACCAACCGGCGTGCCGCGCAGGCTGTCGGCCGGAATGTGCGCATCCTCCAGCGCCTCCCATGCGGTTTCCAGCATGATGCGCTGCTGCGGGTCCATGTGCTGCGCCTCCAGCGGCGACAGCCCGAAGAACTCGTTGTCAAAGCTGGCGATGTCGTCCAAGTACCCGCCGTCGGTGGATTCCTCCGCCATCTTGGTTTTCAGGTACGCATCGCCTGAGTACTCGCTCCAGCGCCCGGGGGGCAGTGGGGAGGTGCTCACGCGACCGTCGATAAGCAACTGCCAAAACTCGCTCGTGTTGGCAGCGCCCGGGAATCGGCCGGCCGCACCCACAATCGCAATGTCGCGCTCCGCGGGGGAGCTTATGTTTGCTTGCTTGCGGCCACGTGACGCCCTTTCCGGCACCACCGTCAACGCACGCGCAAGCTCCGCGATCGTGGGGTATTGGTACGCAATCGTCGGGTCCAGGCGGCGGCCTAGGAGGGTCTCCAGCTCACCGGACAAGATGACAGCGTCCCGAGACGAAAGTCCGTAGGACTCAAGCGGCTTGACGGGGTCAACGGTATCCTCCCCCGTTGTTTTCTTTACCCACTGCTCGAGCCATTGGATCAATTCGTGTTCAGTCATACACACAGACCTTATTACCGCTCCATGAATTTCTTAGCGTTTACGCGGCGAGCGATCTTGCCAGAAGAGGAACGCGCAATGCCATTCGGGGGATAGAACTCAATAACAGACGGCGCAATACCGTGCTTAGTGGTCACCGCGAGACGGATCGCATCCTCTGCGGCAGCGTCGCCATCCTCGGAAGCCGTGTCAGCGCGCTCTACCAAAAGGATCAGACGCTCCACGTCCTCACCCGGCACGGCGAACGCCGCGACGGAATCCGGACGCACGTGCTCGCTGGCCTCCTGCACGGTGGCCTCAATGTCCTGCGGGTAGTGGTTACGGCCAGCCACAACCACCAGGTCCTTCACGCGGCCAGTGATGTAGAGGTGTCCGTTCAGGAGCACGCCCAGGTCACCGGTGTTGAGCCAGCCGTCCTTCGGCAGGTTCTCCTGCAGCGTCTCACCGATGGTGTTGCCGAAGGTCTCCGCGGTTTCCTCATCACGGTCCTGGTAGCCCTTGGCCACGTTCGCGCCGTGGATCCAGATCTCGCCCACGTTGCCTTCCGTCAGCTCATTGCGGCTCTCCGTGTCCACAATGGCAAACTTCATCAGCGGCACCGGCTGCCCGTTGGACGCGAACGGCACGCCGTCTGCGGACTCCTCCGCACGGCCCTGCGCCAGCGCCTCACGGTCAAAGTAGGTGAACTTCGGACGCTCATCCGTCTGCGGGGTAGACACAATCAAGGTAGCCTCCGCCAGACCGTAGGAAGGACGCAGCGCCTTGCGGTCCAGGCCCTTCGGGGTGAAGGTGTCCAAGAAGGCATCAACGCTGGTCTTGGTCACCGGCTCAGAGCCACAGATCACAGCCTCAACCTGGGAGAAGTCATAGTCCTTCTCGCCTGCGTAACGTGCCGCGAGCTCAAGCGCGAAGTTCGGCGCCACCGTGTAGATGTGCATGTCTTCCGGATCCTCGGCGCGGCGGTCCAGGCGGTCCATCCAACGCTGCGGGCGCTGGATGAAGTCGCGCGGGCTGAAGATCTCAAACTCATTGCCCAGCACCATGGCCAGCGTTGCCAGGATGATGCCCATGTCATGGTGCATTGGCAGCCAAGACACGATGCGCATCGGCTCCTTGACCTGCACTGAGGTGTAGATCTGGATGACGTTGGTAACAATGGACTCATTGGTCAGCATCACACCCGCCGGGTTCCTGGTGGAGCCAGAGGTGTACTGCAGAAACGCCGTGTTGTGTGCGGTGTCCAGTGCGGTTGCCGGGTCTACTGCCGGTGGTTGGAAGGACTCAGCGAGCGTATCCGGCAACGCATCCACAGTGATCACGCGTGGGCGCTCCGCGGCCGGCAGCACGGAGAAGTACTCACGCACCGCAGGCGCTCCCTGCTTGTTGGTCAGCACCGTCTGCGCGTGCGAGTCATGCAGCACAGCCTTCAGGTGCTGCTCATGGCCCGGCTCATTCGGGTCATACAGCGGGATCGGCACCTGGCCGGCGTAGAGCACGCCCATGAACGCGAAAATATACTCCGGCGAGTTGCTTGCCAGGATGGCCACGCGGTCTCCCGGCTGGCCCACCTGCATCAGACGGGCAGCAACTGCCTTGATGCGCGTGTTTGCCTCGCGGCGAGTGTAGGCAACATCTTCACCATCAGGGTTTTGCGAGTAGTCCCAGAAGCGAACGTTGACGTTATCTTTTTCGCCTGCTTGGTACAGCATTTCGGTCATGGCTGGCAGCGTGAATCCCGGCGGGATGCTCACCTGGCCCTTGTCATCGAGGAAGCGTTGGATGATGCTGCTGATATCCATAGGACTCCTTAAACGCGAGATAGTTTTGTACTACAAAGTATCTATCGTAGACGTCGCCCACGCGAGCGTCCACTGCGGCACGGTTGTACCCGGAATTACATCCGGATTGGACGCATAAAGCGCATGGTTACCGTTTGCAAGCAATAAATCGGCCGCACGGTCAATCGCGTTACCCACAGCGAACGGTG
Source organism: Corynebacterium riegelii (assembly GCF_001263755.1). Classification (NCBI taxonomy): domain Bacteria; kingdom Bacillati; phylum Actinomycetota; class Actinomycetes; order Mycobacteriales; family Corynebacteriaceae; genus Corynebacterium; species Corynebacterium riegelii. The sequence goes on along the minus strand of NZ_CP012342.1, from coordinate 2,274,720 downwards.
CGTCACACACCGTGTCGTTCGGCGCGCAGATCTCAAACGCCCTGTCCGCAACCTCACCAAACTTGCCCTCACGTGGACCCGTCATGGTTGCACCCGGCGTAGCCAGGTTCACCACAGCCTGCAGCGGCTGCATCGTAATTTCCGCACCCTGACCAGCAAGATCCACGCCAGGGTTCACACCCACGCCATTCTCACGGCGCCCATCTGCAATCATCACAGCACCCAGCAGACGCTCCGGTTCAATCGCGCCGGTACGCGTACCAATGGCATCCGCGGCATCGCCCACAATCACCGCGCCCTGCGAGAAGCCCGCGATGATGAACTTGGTGCTCGGGCATTGCTCCGCCACAAAGCTCAGCTCACCGTTTAGCTTGGCCAGGCCTTCTGCGCGGGACTCGTCATAAGACATCTCTCGGCGCCCATGGTCCGTCTGAATGTTCCTAAACTGCGCCGTGTACGGCACGGTGAACACGCGCACATGCCCAATGTCGTAGCGTTCCTGCAGCGGCTGCGTAATAGAGAGCATGAAGCTCGCCGGGTTCGCCTGCGGGTTAAACGGATCATCATCCGCCGCCGACTCCCAGGTCCCCGGCACGGAAACAAACTCCACCGCTGGGCACCACTCGGGCTCAGGCGGTGCGGCCTGCGTCGTTTCGCTCGTATCGGTATCCGGGCCTTCGCCTGACGACGGCACGTCACCCGGCTTCTGCCACTGGAAAATTCCAAGGGCAATCACCGCCAGCACAACAAGGACGGCGGCAACAGTAAACACATTGCGCGATTTGCGCATGGGCGCTCCTAGCAGAGGTTAGCGCGAGCGGCGTCCTCAATCAGCTGGCCAAGCGCATCCGGAGTCATATCCGTACGTCGCTGCTCAACCAGCTGGCCGGCCACCGCGTCGCGAGTGATCAAATCATCTGCGCAAACGTTATGCCCCGTAGCTGTGAGTTGATCCTCAACCCCCGCAAAGTTGAGCCCGTTTTCGCTTAAGTAATCCAGATAAGCCTGTTCCTCCGCGGAGAAATGGCTTGCCTGCTCAGGCAAAGTCTCAATAGCGCTTGCAGGCTTATCGACGGGCCCCGCCGACGGCGCCGGCGCCGGATTCACCGTGCTCGTGGCACGTGCAGTTTCCGTCGCAGTTCCCGTCACAGAAGTAGCAGCACTTGATTCGGTGCTGGTCACTGGCGCGGTTGGGGTCACGGTCTCGTCAGTTTTCGACACCGTCGCCGAGCCGCCGCAGGCGGCCAGCGGGAGGGCGAGGATGAGGGTGCACGTGAGCGTCGTTAAGCGAAAAGCTCTCATCGCTTCCTCGCAATCACTACACCATTGACCTGATCCAGCGAACCGTGCTGGAAATCAATGGTCAGGCCGCCAGCCGGGATCTCCTTCATATCCGAAGTCGGCCAGCCCAGCTCACCCTGCTCGTAGCCGCGCTTGCCCCACTCGTTGAAAATGTCACCGTAGAAAATGGCGTGTCCACCAGACTGCGGGCTCCAGTAAATGTTGCCCTTCTCAAACTGCTGGAAGAAACCACCCTTGATGGCAATCTCATTGCCAGTTGGGAAACCAAGCGCGCTGGTAGCAGCACCCATCTCGCCGTACTTCTCGCCGATCTTGCCAAAGACCAGGAAGTTCTTGCCGTCCGGGTTGCGGGTCAGGAAACCGCCCTGGAACTTCTGCACGTAGCCCTCGCCAACCTTGGTTGCCTCAGCCACCGGGTAGCCCAACGTGGAAGTCTCGTAGCCCTTCTCACCCCAAGCCTTGAACATGTCACCAGGGATTGCGTACGCGCCAGTCTCGGCCGTCCAGTAGATCGAACCGTTCTGGAAGTGCACGAAACGTCCCTTGCCGTCCGGCGTCTTCAGCTCACCCGTGGTTGGGAAGCCCAACCAACCCGTGGCGCCGCCCAAGCCGTTGTACTTGGCCAAAATCGCACCGAACAGCGCATGCGCGCCGGTCTCCGGCGACCAGAACGCCGTACCACCACGGAAGTCCTGCGCACGACCATGCTCCGCCACCACGTACTCATCATTCACACAATTACCGATGACACCGGACTGGGTCGCCTCAGCAATCGCACCAATCGGCGCACACTGCGCACCGCGATCACCCTCCGGCAAGTTCAACGCATTCGCAATGTACGGCCACGCCTGCGCCATCTCGAACTGCCAGTACTCCCACGAGTGCACACCCGACGGACGGAACTTCACGACCGGCTTGACGTTGGTGCGGTTGGCGTAGTCCACAAACGTCTGCGTAGACAGGCGGGAAATAACCTCAAGACCCTTACCCGCCGGGTTTGCCGCGCCCTTAGCCACTGACTCCGCGGAACCGAAGTCATCACGGCCCGAGCCAGCCGAAACGTAGACAACCTTGCCCTCAAGAGCCTCAATGCCCAGCTTCGGATCGTGGTCCACCCACGCCTGCGAGCCCGCCGGGCCCCACATCGCGTCCGTGTTGTAGCCACCAGCGTCCATCTGCGCAGCCTTGATCGCAGCCGGCATACCAGTGGTCGTGGTATCCAAGTAGCCAGAGAAAGATCCAACGAAGTCGAACAAGTGCGGGTTACGCTCCGCCAAGTTCACCGCAGCAGTACCGCCCATAGAAATGCCCACCACAGCGCGCTTGTGGTTGGAGCGGAACTCATTGTTCAGAATCGGGACCAGCTCCTTGGTCAGGAAGGTCTCCCACTTGTAGTTCTTGCCGTTGTTCGGCTCCAGCCAGTCCGCGTAGAACGAAGACTCACCACCCACCGGCAGGATCACGTTGACGTTCTTGTCAGCGTAAAACTGCTCAATGTTGGTCTCAATGGTCCAACCGTTCTCATCATCACGGGCGCGCAGGCCGTCCAGCGCCCACACCTCAGGGAACTTCGCGCCCGGGTTGGAGTGCCAGTCACGCGCCAGCAGGATCTGCACCTGCATCAGCTGCTCCGGCATAGCAGCGGACTTAATGAACACTGCTACACGACGCTGCGTCAACCACTCAATACGATCCACCGACACACCCTCCGGCAGATTCGGGATCTGCGGGTTCTTGTCAACCTCAATCGGGGTGCGCGGCAACGGGTCCGACGGACGCAGTCCGTCACTGATGCCGTTGGAAGAACCAATGGCGCTGGACAGGTCCGAAGACTGCGCCGCCGCATTCGGCGCCATCATCAGCGGGGTAACTACGGCCGTTGCAGCAAGGGCTGCGAAGATACGGCGGGTGCGGAAGTCGCGCATGGGAATCAGCCTCTCGTCAGGGGTCAGTCCCCCAAAGGTTAAGTTTCACTTGAGACTTGAGGGCGGTGACACGCCGGAGACTGGTGATGTTTCTTGTTATTTTGTGTTGCGTTTGTGAATTTTGGTGCCTTGGCCCGACTTTGGCTTTAGCCTTGGGTCCCGCCAGGCTCTGACCCCACCATGCTCTGGCCCCACCGTGCTCTGGCCCCACCGTGCTCTGGCCCCACCGGCCATGACCAGTGGGGGACCTTTTTCAATTGCGGCAGCATGTTGCCAAACCGGGGATAGTTGCATTGCTTGACAGGCAATTACCAGGTTTGAGGCTTGGCAAGGTGCCCCCTCGCCCCCCTGCCCAACAGATTGGGTGACGTAACAAATGTCGTCTAGCAGGGAAAGTTTCCTGCTAGACGACTTTAAATTTCAAGCCCCAAATGCCCATGTCGAATATGGAGACATTTGGCGAGATTCTCGTTATCGTCTAGCAGCGGACGAGGAGCGCTAGACGATAACGAAAAAGCGCAGGTCACTGAAAACACAGCTCACTGAAGAACGCAGCTCACGATTCCGGCGGGGCAGCTGGCAATTGCGGCAGATATCCCCGGTTTGGCAACATGCTGCCGCAATACAAAAAAGGACCCTCAGCACCCGGGCGGGGTGGGGAGGGCCACGAAGCCGGCAGGCGTGCGGAGGGCCACGAAGAAAGCCGGCTGTCGGCCAGGCGGGCAAGCCAACCAGGCGGGGGTTACCAGGCGTTCATCACGTTGAGGATGCGCGCCTTGTTCGCCTCAAGCTGCGAACCGAACTGATCCCAGTTGTGCAGGCCGGTCGGGGTGAACACTGCGGTGTGCTGCACACCGGTGGCGGTTGCCTTCGCGCTCCACATGCGGGTGGTGAAGTTCGCCACCGTCTCAAGCGCAATACCCGCAGCCTGGTGCTCAGGCTTGTACTTCGCGTCCGCCGGGCCAGGCGTTGCAGAACCAGCGGAGACGTACACGTCCTTGCCGCGCAGGTTGCCCATGTTGAGGAACGGGTCATTCTCGTAACGGCGTGGGTTCAGCACGGAGCCCCACATGGCGTTGAGGTTGTAGAGGCCGCCGTCGAGAAGCGCAATGCGAAGACCAGTCTGCGCACCCGGGATGGTGGTGGTGAGGTAGCCGGAGAAGCTCAACACCTGGCGGAACATGTCTGGGTGCAGCGCCGCAAGGTTGACCGCGGCGGTACCGCCCATGGACAGACCCAGGATGGAGTTGTTCGTCGGCGACACACCGAAGTGCTGCTGCAGGTACGGCGGAAGTTCCTTGGTCAGGAACGTGTCCCACTTGTACGTCACCGGGTGGTTGAAATCATAGGTGGCAGGCGCGTTCCAGTCCGTGTAGAAGGAGGACTGCCCACCAACCGGCATGACCAGCGTGATGTTGCTGTCCACGAAGGTGCGGGCCGCGTTGACGTCCACAACCCACGCGTTCGAGGTTTCCTGAGCGCGCAGACCGTCAAGCATGTACAGGCCCGCGTTGCCGCCGCGCGCAGCCGGCTGGATCTGCACCGTGATGTGGCGGTTCATCGCCGGCGACCAGACGGTGCAGCGCTGGACCCAAAAGCCCACGCCGTCCCACTCGCAGTGGCCGGTGGAGTCCGGGCGCAACCAATCACGGTTGGCGGCCGACGCCTGCGGTGGCGCAGCGAAGGCAACGACAAACGTCAGCAGGACGGTAAGCAGAGCAGTGAGAAGCGCCAGCGGTCCGCGGCGGGTCTGAGATCGCAGCATTCTCGGGAGATTACCAAAGAAAAGGTCACCAAGCGATCTGGTTGCCGTTGGTCTTCAGCCCCATATCGGCGCCGCGGCGTAGTTGCCCCAGGGTGGTGGGGTCGAGGTAGTGCGTGGGGTCGTCGTCAAGCATAAGGCTCCTACCTGGGCCAAGGCTGTAGCGAATGTTGGCCAGGAAGCGTTCGCGGCTCATCGGTTCACGCGAACTGGCGAGCAGTTCCGCGATTTCGGGGGTGCGCAGCGCGGCGCGGGCCTGGCGGGCCTTTTCCTCGTCGATCCACTCCGGGAGTTGGTGCAGGTCAACGGCGGTATCCGCAACCTGCCACTCGGCAGACAGCTGCTTGTCGTGGCCCACGCGGCCGTCCGGGTCGCGCGGCATACGCGCAGCCAACGGTGTTGCCAGACCGACCGTATCTAAAATGCGCGCATCCAACGAAGCGTTCATACTGGTCATACCCAGGTTGATCCAGTAGACGGTGGTGCCCAAATTCTGCAGATCCGTATCCAAGTGGACACGCTCGCGCGGGTACCACTCATACGTCAGCGGATCTTGCGAGGTGCGCACCAACGCGATCTGTGCCGCGTCATCCTTCACCGCCTGGCGCAGCACCGGCTCATAGCTCACCATCAGCGGTGAGGTGAGGAAGTCCTCGGCGTACATAGGGGCGTTGCCTTGCTCGCGGCCGAGGGCGGCGGTCCAGAAACTGCGCTCGTCCACAATCCCCAGCTCAGCGTTGGGACGGTTGAACGTCTCCAGATCCGCCTCATGCCCGCGGAACACGATCACGGTTGCCCATACGGCGACGATGGTGGCACCGACGGCGACCTTGCGGGAATACGGCACGGTCATCAGGGGCAAAAGCAACGCGAACAGGGGAAGCAGCAACATGCGGCCATGCATGAAATCGCCACCGACGCGGATGACATACAGGACATGCACGAAGGCGCAACCCACAATGAGCAGGGTGATCGCAAGCTTTCGGCCACGCGCCACTCCCCTGGCCGCCACCAGGGAAACAGCGGTGATCAGCGCGACGAGCAGAGGCAGCCACAACACGTACGGGTCAACGAAGTCACGCACATAACCCCAGCCTTCGGCCCACTGGCTATCCGACGCCGACTTCGCCACCGCCGTGTGCGGCGTGAGCAGACCGTAGTAGCCCATGCGGAAAATCTGATACGCCGCCGGAATGGGCAGCGCCGCAGCCAAAATACCCGGCGCCTTGCGCGGAGAGAACGCGAGCAGCACGATGCCGGTCAGACCACCGTAGAGCGCAAGCTCCGGACGCACCAGCCAGGAAAGTCCCGCCCAAAACGCGAGCAGGTAGCCCGCTTCTGGTTTGGCGCGGCGGGCGGGCGTTGCCCAATCCACAAGCAACGCAAACCACACAGCCAGCCAGAACAGTGAGAGCCCCCACTCCAGGCCCGAGGTGGCAAAGTCCCGCGCCGGCGGCAGCGCTACATAGATGACAATGCCAAAGGGCACGACGGGAAGCGGATGCAGCGCGCTGCGCTGCCACAACCTTCCCGACGCATACGTAGCAATGCCCGCAGCCAGAATGGTCAAGGTCAGCGCGAGGGAGGTTGCAACGTCTTCCAAACGCCCGCCGGTCACCCACGCAAATGCGGTAATCAGGTACTGCCAAAGGGTTGAAGTGTTGGCCTCCACCCGCTCGCCAATGTTGAATACCGGGCCGTTGCCCGCCAACAGGTTGCGGACAGTGCGCAGAACAATCAGCCCATCATCAGACATCCAGCGCCGAGTCCAACCACCCCAAAACGCCAACACCGCCGCAATGGCGGTGGCAACGTACAGCGAAATCCTTTCGTGAGACCGCATCGATTCAGACCGCATTATTACAGTGCAGTCCCACCCAACGCAGGCGCCACGTACACAGCCATAGCGATGCACACCAGCCACGCCACAGCCAACAGCTGCAGCACGCGGTCCTCCAAAGCGATCTCATCAGGCGCGCCACCACGGCCGCCGTCAACCTCAGCGGCGTAGCGCAGAATCGCAATCACAAACGGCACCATGGAGATCTGGTACCACAACGCCGGCGCACCACCCACGGCGGCGGACAGTTCAAAACCCCACAGGGCGTAGAAGATCACCACGGCGGCCGCGGACAAGGTCCACACGAAACGCAGATACGTCGGCGTATAGCCCTCCAGCGCCTTGCGGATCTTCGCGCCAGTCTCCTGCGCCAAAATCAGCTCCGCGTAACGCTTGCCCGAAGCCATAAACAACGAACCAAACGCCGCAACCAGCAGGAACCACTGCGAAAGCACAATGCCCGCGGCCACACCACCGGCCATCGTGCGCAGCATGAAGCCAGAAGACACCAGGGCGATATCAATCACCGGAATGTGCTTCCACCCAAAGCAATAACCCAGCTGGAGCGCAATGTAGACGGAGATGACGGTGGCGAGGGAAACGCCGTCCGTCGCAAAGAAAGACAGCCCCACCGCCAGCACAATCAGGATCACCGCCATGGCATACGCCAGATTGATTGGCAGCATGCCCGAGGCAATCGGGCGGAAACGCTTCGTTGGGTGCTGACGGTCAGACTCCACATCACGCGCGTCATTGATCAGGTAAATCGAGGAGGCGCCGAAGCAGAACACCACAAACGCCAACGCGATATCCACAAAGGTGCGCGCATGCAACGCGTCCAAACCAGCCGCAAGCGGAGCAGCCAACACCAGGACATTCTTCACCCACTGCTTGGGACGAAGCCCCTTGATCATCGCATCCGGAAGGTTCTTCGGCGGCGTCTTAGACACCACCACATCCACCCCGGCCGTGTGCGGCTCAGGCCTTAGAAACGGCTCTGGGGGCAAAGTCATCGCGTTCGCCTTTCTCCCTCAATCACAACCTTTGCTGACAGCGCACCCAACGCGGCACCCGCGAGCGTATCAGTTGGGTAATGCACGCCGAGCACGTTACGCGACAACATCATCACCGGAACCAAAAGCCACGGCCACTTCTTTCCGGTGATGTTGGCCAGGTGCACTGCGGCGGCACCCGTGTTTGCGGCGTGGGAGGAAGGAAACGACAGCTGCGAAGGCGTCTTCACGCCAATCTTCACCCGCGGATCATTCGGTCGCGGGCGACGCACGATGCGCTTGAGCACCACGGTTGCAGCATGCGCCGCAAACGTACCGACGCCCAACGCAACCCACTTCCTACTCTTCGCCTTTTCCCCAGCCGCGGCACTGGCAACAGCGCCCGTGGTCGCAAGCGCCAACCAGCCCAAGTCGTGCTCGCCGAAGTGGCTCAACGCACGCGCGCCCTTGACGGTGGATGGGCAGTACAACGCGTCCTGGATGGCTACCAGCAGGTCGGTTTCCTTATTGAGCATCAAAAATCTTCCCCCAGTTCTCATGACTGCTCAGCTCCGGGCGAGCGTCACGATACGTGCGCTTCAGCTCAGCCCAACGCTCCTTGATCTCAGCGCGCAGCTGCTTCTGCTCCTCCACCAGCTGATCCGCCAGCTTCTTGTTGCGCTTGCGGAACGCCACGCCGGTACCACCAGCGGTGGACACGGTTGCGGAATCCAGGCGTGCCAGGGTGTACCAGCGCGCCTCCTCCGCGGTCAGGTTCAGCTGTGGCGCGTCCCAGTGGGAACGGTCTTCGTCCTTACGCAAGTGCAGCAGCGCCTTAGCCGCCCACGGCAGCTTCTTCACCTTGGCCAGGCGCCCGCCCAGCTTGTTGGTGGGCACGCCCGGCGCGCCGGTGGGTGCGGGCAGTTCGGTTGCAGACGGCAAGACCTGCGCATCCGAGTACTCGCTGCGGATCTTCTGGATGCGCGGCAACGAGGATTCAAGGATGTCGAAGAGCTGGTCCGGCCCGGCCAGGAAGTCCCGCATCGCCTCGTTTTGAATAGCGATGGTGGAGTACTCCATGCAGAAGTAGTGCTTCGCGGTGGATTTCTGCATGTTCTTCAGCATCGCCTCTGGGTTGTCGGGCCCGTAGATGGAGGCGACGATGAGGCGGTTGCGCATGTGGAAATACGCCTGCCAGTCAATGGCATCGTCCTTGTCAGCCCAGGCCATGTGCCAGATGGCAACGCCCGGCCAGGTAACCGTCGGAAAGCCTGCTTCCTTGGCTCGCAGGGCGTATTCGTTGTCGTCCCACTTGATAAACAGCGGCAGCGGCAGGCCCATCTTCTCTGCGACGACGCGCGGGAACAGGTTCATCCACCAGCCGTTGTAGTCCACGTCGATGCGGCGGTGCAGCGGGCGCGAGGTGGTCTTGCGTGGATCCAGGTCCTCCTCGTCCGTGCCCACATAGCCGAGTGGGTACTTGGCAAAGTCATGGTCGTACACGGCGTGCTTCGCGGCGGAGAACATGAAGATGTTCGGGTCCACCGTCTCACCCGTGGTGCGCAGCTGCGAGCGATCCTGCAGGTTCAGCATCTGCCCGCCCACCAGAATCGGGCTCTTGGCATAGCGTGCGGCCTGCACCGCGCGCACGATCGAGTCCGGCTCAATCGCAATGTCATCATCCATGTACAGGATGAACGGAGCATCGGTGCTGTTCAGCGCCTCGTACATGATGCGCGAGTAACCACCCGAGCCACCCAAGTTGCCCTGGTGGAAAATTTTCAGCTTGCCCTGGAGTTTGGCTTCGGCTTCCTTGAAATCAGGCTCGTCCGCCGGGTGCTGGTTGCCCTGGTCCGGCATGAGCACATTGCTTATCGACGCCTCCACGTACGAGTCCTCACCCAACGCATGCAACGCGTTGACGGCGTCGCGGGGGCGGTTAAACGTGGGGATGCCCACTGCTACTTGTTTGGGTTGGGGTGGGACCACGGTGCCGTCGGCAAGCAACTGCTCCTGCGGAGCCTGCGGGGAGCACCACGCCGCATCGCTGATGCGCGTGTCCTCCTCGGCGGTGATGTCGAACCACAGCCAGCCGCCGTCCTCGAAGTTGCTGAGCTTCAGCGGGATCTCCGTGTAGCCGGTCGCGTCCACGTTGGTCACGCTGATGCGGGTGCCGTCGTACTTCGAGCGGTACACCGAAATCGTCGCGCGGCCCTCAACCGTCATCGCCAGGACAACGGTGTCCAGCTGCGACCAGCGACGCCAATAGCTCGCCGGGAATGCGTTGAAATACGTCTGGAAGCTGACCTCGTTGCCAGCCGGGATGCTGAAGCTCGTGCGGTCCGACCACGTCAGACGCTGCTTGTTCTGCTCCTGCTCAATCAGGTACAGCATGCGCACATCGTGCGGCTCGCCCTTCTTCGGCATGAGCACACGCGCGAGCACGCGATCCATCAGATCCGCGTCTTCGATCTGCGTGTTCTGCGCGTTCTGGGTGTTCTGAGCATTTTGAGATACCACAGCACACAGCGTAACCGCTCGGGGGCCGAATCCAGGTGTGGCTCGCGGTTCGGCGGGGGTTAACCGGAGAAGAGCAGGCACAAGCCTTCGCGGAGGTCGGCCACGATGCGGTCGGCCTCCGATTCGGGAACCCGCAGGTTGTCCAGAGCGAGACCGTTGATCAGCGCGGTAACTAGGCGCGCCTTGGGCTTTGCGTCCTCCTCACCGCCCAGCGCAGCGACAACGCTGCCCTGAAAGTCTTCAAGCACCTCGGTGTAGAGCTTCGCAATCCAGCCCCGGGTTGCAGAGGCGGAGCCGTACGTGACCCAGATCGCGGCGTCTTCGGAACGCACCCCTCCGATCGGGAGGAGCTCGGCAAGCCTCGCCACCCAGGTTTCGAGCTCGCCTTCCCTTTCAGGAACTGCCGCCACCCGCTCGCTCTGGCGCTGGATGGAGCGGATGAACGCGTGAGCCAGCAGGGTGTCCCTGTTCGGGGCGTGGTACTGCACAGAGCCGGCGGCGAACCCGGATTCCTTCGCCACCTCCCGCACGCTCACGGCATCGAGGCCGCGCGTCGCGATGATGCGGATAGTGGCGTCGGCAATTGTCGCGGCCGATTCTGAAAACTGATGGTCCAGGGAAAAGTCATTCATGGTTGCACACCAGTCTAGATTCTCGTACATTCGTAAGGCGTAATACGTTCGTACGAGAGATCCGGAGATCCTCATGGGTTCAGTCATCCCCGTTGTTGGCTTGGCGCTGCTCGACAGCCTGAGCCTGGGCACCCTTGTTATTCCCCTCGCGCTCATCGTCCACTGGCGCGCCGTTAAAGTTCCGGCACTGACCACCTACCTGTTCACCGTTGCGGCGGTGTACTTCCTCCTCGGGCTGGGGATCCTCCTCGGATTCGCCGGTCTGGGCTCAATTGCCGAACGGGTCACGCAGACCGAGGTCTTTCCCTGGATCACGTTGATACTGGGCGCGGTCCTCGCGCTTTTCGGCATCTTCGGCCCCAACCCCAAGAAGCCCGAACCCGGGCAGTTGCCGAAACGCGCAGCCGGAGCCACAAGCAGTGTTCCGAGCATGGTCGCCCTGGGCCTCGGCGCATCTCTCACCGAGGCGGCGACGATGCTGCCGTACATCGCAGCGATGGGCATCATCGGCAGCTGGGATATCCCATCCGTGGCAAAGGCTGGAGCCGTGGGCATCTACTGCCTCATTATGATCGTGCCAACAGTTGCCCTCGCCACCTTGGCACTGCTCTTCGGCCAGAAGTTCTTCCCGCGACTCGAACGCCTCATCCCCCGCCTCGAGTACGAGGCAAAAGTGACGCTTTTATGGATCGCCGCCATCGTCGGCATCTACATGGTGACTCAGAGCGTTCCGGCGATCCGGGGTTAACCGGTCGCCCTTCCACCCTCGCCGGGATTTAGCCGCTGGGTTTGGCCGTAGGGTTTGGCCGTAGGGTTTGGCCGCAGGTCTTGGCAGTAGGGTTTGGCTGCAGGGTTTGGCTGCAAGCCCGTGTTTCCCACAGATCCGTCCAACCCGCCCGGGCGAGGCCAAAAACGCTCACTCTTTGGCGGAAAAACCACCCCCTCCCACCTGCACACTTTGCGTTTTGAAACGGTTTTACTTTGCATTTCGAAACGGTTTCACTTTGCGTTTTGAAATTTCGGAGGCAGCCGCAGACCCAGCCCCGCTCCAGCCCTGGCCCCGCCGAACTACGCCCTGGAAGTAACTCCGATTGAAGGAACCCGTTTGGAGGATCCCGTTTTCGCCGTCTTTTCGGGGTCTAAACGGGGTCCCGGAAACGGGATCTAGCCCACGAGGCACATTTAGGCACTCGCCCCACGCTCTCGCAAACCCCGCAAACCCCGAGCGGAGCACCCCGAACGGAAGAGTACGGATACGCCATGTTTTTGGGGTCTATCCGTAGTGTTCTGCTCGGGGTTTAGCCGTAGACCTAGCTATACGCCCGGGTTTCCCGCAACAACGCCAGTTAGAAACATGGTGTTAGAAACATGGTGTTAGAAACACGGCGTTGTTATGTGACGGCGACTAGCCGTCGTAAACTTATGAGCATGCCCAAGATCACGGAACCGACCGTCGCTGAGCACCGCGCTATGCAACACCGCGCGGTGCTTGAGGCTGCGGAAAGGTTGATCGTTGAGGGCCGCGGCAAGGTGCCGTCACTTGCGGAGGTCGCCGCCAAGGTTGGGCTGGCGCGCCCGAGCATCTACCGCTACGCGTCCTCGCAGCACGACCTGCTGGTGCAGCTTCTCATCACAGCAACTGAGGAGTGGAACGCGGAGCTTGAGGCGAAGATTCAACAGGCACCGCCAGCCCCCAAGGAGCGCATCTGCGCCTACGTCGATGCAACGCTTGAGCTGTTTACGAAGAGCTCGCACGGCCAGCTCATGACGGCAGTGCAGCATATTCCGGAGGCCTTTGCGGACCCGGAGGTGCAGCGCGCGCATGCCGGATTCCAAACAATTGTGGCCAAATTTTGTCCTGGGGTGTCGGCGGTGGACATCTCGCTACTCAACGCCGCGATCCTGCGGGCGGCGGATTTTGCCAAGCAACCACGCAAACTCGCCGAAGCCAGACAGACGCTGCATACGATGGCCGAGGGCATTGTTGCTGGGTAGGCTTTGTGCATGACGGTTTTGCACTATGTGGATTTTGGCCCGACCAACCCGACTAACCCGACCAACCCCGAAAAAACGGTTGTTTTTCTTGGCTCCATTGCATCGACGGTGGACATGTGGCTGCCGCAGCTGAACGCGCTGGCGGCAGAGAACCGGGTTATTGCGATTGACCATCGCGGCCACGGCCTCTCCCCTGACCCAACCGTTGCGCCGGGCGAGACCACCGTTGGGGACTTGGCGCAGGATGTGCTGGACACGCTGGATTGCGCGGGCGTGACTGAGTTCATTGTGGTTGGGCTTTCGCTTGGTGGGGCGGTTGCGCAATACCTCGCTGCAAACTCGGATCGCGTGAAAAAGGCCGCGTTTTTGTGCACCGCTTCCTATTTCGGTGGCCCGGAGAAGTGGAACCCGCGTGCGGAGCTCACTCGCGCCGAGGGCATTGCGCCGATGGCAGATGCGGTAGTTGGGCTTTGGCTTAGTAGCGCTTTCGCGACATCCCACCCCGCCACCAACGACGCGTTGCGCCGCATGATTTTAACCACGCGCGGTATCGGCTACGCCTCCTGCTCGGATGCGTTGGCAAAGTGGAATTTCACTGAGGATCTAGCAAAGGTGCAGGTCCCGGTGTTGACCATCGCTGGACCTGATGATGCTTCCACACCGCCCGAGGTGGTCCACGCTATTGGTCAGGCTACGGCTGGGCCTGCGACGGCGGTGACGCTGAGCGCTGGCGCTCACGTTCCTACCGTCGAGGTGCCTGAGGAAGTCACCCAGGCCCTGCGCGAGTTCATCGCCGCCTAACGCGCGGGATTATTTGCGCGTAAAGAAGTTGACCTTGTCCCAATCCGGTTCCAGGCCCAGGCCCGGGCCGGTAGGCAGGCGGACTTCGCCGTTTTCGTACACCAGGTCTTCGGTGGTGTAGGACTCCTTCAGCAGCAGCGGGCCGAAGAGCTCGGAGCCGAAGTTGATCGCAGGCGTTGCGCACGCGAAGTGCAGTGACGCCGCGGTACCGAACGGGCCTTCCAGCGAGGTTGCGCCGTGGCATGCAAGCCCTGCGGCCTCGGCAATCGCGGCGGTCTTCTTCGATTCGATCAGGCCGCCAAGCTTCGTCGTTTTGATCGCCACCACGTCAGCAGCCTTGTGCTGCACCACGGCCAGAGCGTCTGCCGGTGAGCACACTGACTCATCCGCCATGACGGGTACGCCGATGCGGGTGGTGAGTTCGCGCAGGGTGTCCAGGTCGTGGGCTGGGGTGGGTTGTTCGAAGAGTTCTACGCCGGCGTCGGCAAGCCTGGGCAAAAAGCGCAGGGAGGTGAGGCGGTCCCAGCGGGCGTTGACGTCGATACGCAAGCCCACCCCACCATTGAGTGCGGCCGCAAGCTCGGCGATGCGCTTGGTGTCACGATCCGGGTCGCCCGCCCCCATCTTGAGCTTGAAGGAACGGGTGCCGAGTGTCTCGCGGCGCTCCTGGATCTCAGCCAGCGCATCCTCCAGCGGGAGCACGCCAAGCGCCCAGGTCACATCCACCGCATCCCGCGCACGACCGCCAAGCAGGTCGCGTACCTGCACGTTCAGCGCCCGTGCCCACGCATCATGCATGGCAACATCGCATGCCGCCTTGGCAAAACGCATGTTGGCCACGGACCCCTCGAAGTCACGCAGGATACCAACCAGGTCATGCACCTCACGGCCGATCATGATTGGGGCAAGATACTTTTCGACGATCACCTGCATCGTCTCAACCGACTCCCCACCCCACCACGGGCCACCCGGCACCACGCCTTCACCAAAACCGATAACGCCGCCCTCCAACGTGACACTCACCAGCAGGATCGGCTGCGCCGTTGCCGTGTACGTTGCAAAACCGTGGGGCCTAAACAGCGGGACATCTAGAATCCGCGTTTCAACTTTCTCAATGCGTAGATCACTCATCGTTTGTTCCTCACTGTTCTCACTGCTTCATTCATAGGAAAAGGCCCGCAACATAAGCGCGGGCCTTCATCTTTGAGGGATTACTCCTTGTCCAGGGCGAAGTTGTAGGTAACCTCATCCAGACCAGAATCACCCGGCTGCGGATCCAGAATCAGCTCCGGCTTCACAGCAGTAGCCACGTCATTATCCACGTACTCACCACCACGGAAGTACAGCTGCGTGGTGATCTCGCGGAAACCCGGCTGCTTCACACGCAGGTGCAGGTGAGCCGGACGCCACGGGTGACCACCGTAAGACGCGATGAACCAGCCAGTCGGGCCGTCGTGCGGAATCATGTACGGAGCCGGCTTGACGGTGGTGATCTCGTACTCGCCGTTCTCGTTGGTCACGATCGTGCCGCGCAGGTTCCACTCCGGGATACCCGGCGCGTACTGGGAGTAGTAGCCGTCCTCATCTGCGTGCCAGAGCTCAACGGTTGCGCCGCCAAGGCCCTTGCCGTCGTTATCGGTGACCTGGCCCTTGAAGATCAGCTGCTCAGACTCGCGGTCCGAGTCGCGCATCGGCATCTCAGTCTTCCACGGCAACTCCGGCGCATTCGGCACGTAGTACGGACCCTCGATCGAACCCTTGGTGCCGGTGTAGTTGTGGCGGTTGTAGTTGATCTCCTCGATCTCGTGCTCAACGAACACATCCAGCCACAGCGGCCACTCACCGTACTCACCGACCTTGATCATCCAGTCCTTGAGCACGCGGTACTCGTCATAGGTCACCTGGTGCTTGTGCGCAACATCAGCAATCGCCTTCAGCAGGTCGGTGTAGATCTCATTCGCGCGCTCCTTGGAGGTATCAGACTTGTAGATCTGATTCTTAAAGGCAGCAGTAGCGGCGTTACCAGAGCCGGCAGCGGTCGGATCCTCGTGAACCTGATTGTTCTCAGTCATGGTCACTCCTTCGTGATCAAGAAAAGCGTTTCGGGCGGTTAGTAGTGGCGCGGACCACTTCCTGCAAGCAAGTGTTGCCCACCACACAGTGGAATACAAGGACTTCCAGCCCGAACCCTTGGCCCTAAACTCAGGCAAATGGACGATAGCTGCGGATTTACAACCCCTACCCCTAACCACTATTAGGTAGACCCCTAGGGGTAAGGGGTATCCAAACCGGAGCGGAAGAGACCAAAGGCTGGCTAGTGTGAATGCATGTCCGATTCGATGTGGGACGCGTCCCAGGTAAGCCGCACCTTGGCGGATTATCTTGCGTCCCTTACCGCGGGCGAGGTGGTCACGGTAGTGCTTTCCGGGCACCGTGGCGCTGGCAAACGCTCGACCGTACGCAAGGCGCTGGCGCTTCTCCCGGAGTGGCAGTTGGTGCATCGCACGGCAGTGGCAGGTCAGGCAGTTGAGAGCTTTCCGCTTGACGACGCCACGCCGACCACCCTCTGCGTCCACAACGCCCACCTCCTGAGCAAGGAGCACCTGCAGGATGTGCTGGGGGATCTTTGCGGAGTCCCAGATCAGCCACGCGCGCTGATCTTAACCGTGGACGCCATGGCTGACAGTTCCGAGATCCGCGCCGCCGCGGACATGACGTTTGATATCCCGCCACTGGACACGGAGCAAATTCAACGTTTGGTGTCCAACCGTTTGGGCGCGGAGATCTCTTCACGCACCGCAACGGAGATCCGCCGCGCCACCGGCGGTATCCCGCACCTGGTGCAGCAGGTACTGAGTGTGTATCCCGCGGACCATTGGCGTCAGCCGGATCCGATGATTCGGATTCCGGAGCAATGGCGCGAATCGCTACATCAACGTACCGAAGGCCTAGATATTCAGCCCTTCCTCCTTGCGGCCTGCTTGACCTCGTACGCGGACGCACCTCACTCGTTGGCCCTGCTTGAGTACCTTGTTCCCAACGCGCTGGAGCAGTTCTCTACTGCGGTCAACGCCGACATCATCGAAGCGCATCTTGTAGACGCACAACGCTTTGTCTATTTCCGGAACATCACGGACCTTGCGGCAATGCGAGCGTCTGCAGATATCCCGTATATGCGAAAACTTCACCAGCATGCTGCAGAGTTCTACGAGCAGCGCGGTGACATGGACGCCGCAACATTCCACTGGGCGATGGGGCGAACAGCCACAAGGTCTGAAGCCTGCGAGGCGCTGCTGCAACGTGCTACTGGTCTTGCCAACACGGGTCAATGGGAGGCCGCAGCGCGCTTCCACCTCCTTTCGGCTTCCATTGCATCGACTGTGGAAGAGGAGCAGCAGAGCAACCTTCGCGCAGTTGAGTCGCTTATCTCTGCCTCTGACATCAGGCAGGCGAAGCTCCATGCCTCGAACTTGGCGTCCTCGCTCAGTAACCCGCGCATCGATTCCATGCGTGCGTACCTGGCAATCCATGAGGGCAGGCAAAGCACCGCCGATCAACTTCTTCATCGCGCTTGGGCAACGGAAGCAGATCCAAAGGCACGAACCGATGTAGCTGTCCGACGCGCCATGTTTCATCTGCATGAGTGGCAGCTAGATGAAGTCCTTGCGTGGGACGCGCGAGCGCGCAAAGAAAACGGTGGTGCACCTGCAGCGGAAAGCTACTACCAAGCGCAGCTTGCAGAGAGCGTGCTCAGCGGCCGCGTCGCCCCCTTTGATCCTTTACCCGATGAGCACCATGTCCTGGCATTTCGGCGGGAAATGATGCTGGGCTGGCTTTCCCTAGTTCATGACAACCCCTCGGAGACACGCCAGCGCCTCCAGTTCACCACCCGCATTGAGGGCTCCCACCGGATCTCGCTGTGGATGGACGTCTGGCTCGCACGTGCAATCCTGCTGCTCGGGGAACCATTGGCTGCTCTTCGCGTGGTAGAGCGCGGCTTAAACCGCGTCGAGCAGTTCGGTCTGACTTTTCTCACCGGCCCACTGGTATGGACAGGCTGCGCCGCTGCATCCATCCTGGGCGATCAAGCGTTGGCCCGAAACTACAGTCAACGAGCCGGGCTGATTTACGACGTTTCGACGATCCAACGCATCACATCCCTCATGGCGCAAATGGACACTGCTGTGCTGCTGGGAGACGTCAGCGCCGGCGTGCGTGCCGGCAAGCAGTTAGCTAACCTGCAGGAAACAGTCGATTTTTCGCAGCCAGGGTTCTGGCCGTGGGAGGACACCTACGCCCGGCTCCTGCTTGCATCGGGCCACATCAAGACCGCGGAGAAGGTTGTGGAGGTAGCTGAGGAGCGAAGCGCATCTAGCAGCATCGCCTCGGCGCGTGCGCGCATCGCCGGACCGAAAGCGCACCTGCTCATCCAACGCGGCGACGTCAACGCGGGGCTCACCGTGCTTGATAACGCCGTGGAGATGCTGCGGCCATTGCAACTGCCCTATTACGAGGCTCGATTGTTGTTGAGCATGGGGCAGGTGCTGCGTCGCGTCGGTAAGCGGAAGCACGCCGACGATGTGCTTGCGCAGGCCGGTGACCTGTTTTCTGCGATGGGGGCTGGCGACTTCCTGGCCATGGCGAACCGTGAGCGGCGAGCCAGTGGCCTGGGCCAGCAAACGCCGCAGTTCGCAGGCCTGACCCCGCAAGAGGAGGAGATTGCGCAGGCAGTAGCTTCCGGCGCGACCAACCGTGAGGTTGCGGATGAGTTCTATCTGTCCACAAAGACGGTGGAGTACCACCTGACCCGCGTATACAGGAAGCTAGGCATTCGCTCTCGAAGCGAGTTGCCACGCGCCCTAGCTAACAAGTAACCAATCAACAGATAAGGAAAACACCATGTTGTTTCTTGCCCGTATGGACGTCACCTTCCCCGAGTCCCTCACCCCTGAGCAGGTTGCCGATTTTCAGGCTGCAGAAAAGCAGTACTCCGGCGACCTGCAGCGCAAGGGAACCATGAAGGGCATCTGGCGCGTGGTTGGTGAGTACGCCAACTACTCCATCTACGACGTTGCGGACAACGACGAGCTGCACCGCGTCCTGTCAGGCTTCCCCATGTACCCGTACATGAAGATCAAGGTGACCCCGCTGGCGGATCACCCCAACGTGACGGACGCGGTGGCGTACTAAACCGGCGTACTAAACCGCTACCTCAAACGGTGCTTCGGTTGCTTCGCGGACAGACTCAACGGTCTCGCCCGGGGCAACCTCTACAAGGGTTAGGCCCTTCTTCTGATCAACCGTAAACACCGCCAGGTTGGTAATGATCACATCGACGCACTTTGCGCCAGTGAGCGGCAAGCGGCACTCATTGAGCACCTTGGAGTTGCCGTGCTTGTTCACGTGCTCCATGAGTAGGATGACCTTCTTTGCACCGTGAACCAGGTCCATGGCGCCGCCCATGCCCTTGACCATCTTGCCGGGGATCATCCAGTTGGCAAGATCACCAAACTGGGACACTTCCATCGCGCCGAGCACTGCAACGTCGATTGCGCGGGAGCGGATCATGCCGAAGGACGCCGAGGAGCTGAAGAAGGAACCGCCCGGCGCAACCGTGATGGTTTCCTTGCCGGCGTTGATCAGCTCCGGATCAACGGCGTCTTCCTTCGGGTATGGGCCGACGCCGAGGATGCCGTTTTCGGAGTGCAGCACTACCTCAATGTCCTTGGGCAAGTATCCCGGGATCAACGTTGGCATACCAATACCAAGGTTGACGTACTGGCCGTTTTCCAGTTCTTGTGCAGCGCGCGCTGCCATTTCCTGCCTAGACCAAGCCATTATTCGCTCACCGTCCTGAACTCAATACCAGTCTCCTGCGGGCCAACGTTGACCACACGGTCCACGTAGATGCCGGGCAGGTTGACCTCTGCTGCGGGGATTTCGTCTACAACTTCTTCCGCCTGCACGATCGTGATCTTGGCGCTCACGGCCGCATCCGGGTTGAAGTTCTGCGCAGTCTTGGAAAACACCAGGTTGCCGTAACGGTCCGCCTTTGCTGCGTGGACGAATGCGAAGTCCGGAGTCAGGGCGGTCTCCATCACGTACTGCTCACCGTTGAACTCGCGAAGCTCCTTCGGCTTGGAGTACTCGGCGATGGTGCCGTCTGGGTTGTAGCGGGTAGGGATTTCACCGGCGGCCAGCGGGGTGCCTACGCCTGCCTTGGTGTAGAACGCCGGGATGCCAGCGCCGCCAGCGCGCATGCGCTCAGCCAGGGTGCCCTGCGGGGTGAACTCCACAGTCAGCTCGCCCTCCAGGTACTGGCGTGCGTATTCCTTGTTGGTACCCAGGTAGGAACCAATGGAACGCGAGATGCGCTTGTCCTGCAAGAGGAGGCCGAGACCGAAGCCGTCGGTACCCAGGTTGTTGGAAATGATTGTGAGGTCGCGGGCGCCTTGGGCACGTAATGCGTCGATAAGCCGGGCGGGGATACCCACCAGCCCGAACCCACCGACTGCAATCGATGCACCGTCTTGAATATCAGCGACCGCTTCCTCCGCTGAAGAAACCACCTTGTTGATCATGTGGCCATCCTAACCCCAGTTCGCTTATTGCACAAGGGTTCACAAAGTGAACTTGATGAGGTAGTCTCACATTCATGAAAGAGAGTGACGTACAACTCGTCCAAAGCTTAAGCCGCGGGCTTGCGGTGATCCGCGCCTTCGACGGCACTCGTCCACGCCAAACACTCGCCCAAGTGGCGGAGGTCACCGGTCTGCCGCGCGCTACCACGCGCCGCTTCCTGCACACACTGGTTGCAGAGGGCTTCGCGCGTACCGACGGCACCGTGTTCTGGCTCACCCCCAAAACCCTGGAGCTGGGCTACTCATACCTCTCCAGCCTGGGGCTTCCCGCAATCGCCCAACCGCACCTGGAAGCGCTGTCGCACAAGTTGAACGAATCGTGCTCCACGTCCGTCCTCGACGGCACAGACGTGGTGTACGTGGCGCGTGCGGCGGCGAACCGGATCATGAGCGTGAACATCACCATTGGCACACGCTTCCCCGCGCACGCAACATCCATGGGACGCATGCTGCTCACCGGCCTAAGCGAGCAAGAGCTGGATGCGTACTTGGATGGTGTGACGCTGAAACACCTCACGCCGCGCACCATCACCAACAAGCACGAGCTTCAAGCAGCAATCCAGAAGGTTGCCGAGCAGGGCTACTGCATCGTGGACGAGGAGCTAGAGCTTGGCCTTCGCTCGGTGGCCTGCCCGGTAACCAACGCCCACGGTGAGGTGGTTGCGGCGGTCAACGTTTCGGCACACGCCGCGGCGTATTCGGTTGACCAGTTGCGAGAAACGTTGTTGCCGCCGCTCAAGGAAGCAGCGAGTGCCATTTCCAACGACATTATTACGACTAAGAAATGAGGAAGAACATGTCTGACATTGTGATCTGCAACCCGAAGCGCACCGCTGTGGGCCGCTACGGCGGCGCATTCGTAGGCGTCCCGGTACAGGAGTTGGCCTCCACCGTGGTCAAGGCCGTGGTTGAAGAGTCCGGCATTTCAGGTGCCGATATTGATGACATTATCTTTGGCCAGGCCTCCCCCAACGGCGCCGCGCCTGCACTGGGCCGCATCGTTGCACTGGACGCTGAGCTGGGCATCGAGGTTCCGGGCATGCAGCTGGATCGCCGTTGCGGCTCCGGCCTGCAGGCGATTACCACCGCGGCTGCGCACATCGCATCTGGTGCGGCAGACCTGATCATTGCCGGTGGTGCTGAGTCCATGTCGAACACTGAGTACACCGTTGACGGCAAGATCCGTTGGGGCGCCAAGGGCGGCTCGATGGAGCTGACGGACCGCCTGCAGGAAGGCCGCGAAAAAGCCGGCGGTAAGCACCACCCAATCGCCGGCGGCATGATCGAAACCGCTGAGAACCTGCGCGAGGAGTACACGATCACCCGTGAGCGCCAGGACAAGGTTGCTGCGGAATCCCACCGTCGTGCAGCAGCAGCCCAGGAGGCTGGTGACTTTGACGCGGAGATCGTGCCGGTGTCCGTCCCGCAGCGCAAGGGCGACCCGATCATTGTGGACAAGGATGAGCACATCCGCCCTAACACCACCGTGGAGTCCCTGGCCAAGCTGCGTCCGGTAATGGGCAAGAAGCTTGAGAGCGCCACCGTAACCGCCGGCAACGCCTCCGGCCAGAACGACGGCGCGGCAGCCATGATCGTGACCACGCGCGAAAAGGCCGAGGATCTGGGCCTTACCCCGGTAGCGGTGCTGCGCGGCTGGGCTGTCGCAGGCGTCGCACCTGAAACCATGGGCATCGGCCCCGTTGCCGCAACCAAGAAGGTCTTCGACCGCGAGGGCCTGACCTTCGATGACATTGACCTGATCGAACTCAACGAAGCATTTGCTGCCCAAGCTCTGGCCGTGCTGGACGCATGGGGCATTTCCGAGGATGACCCCCGTGTCAACCCGGTCGGCTCCGGCATCTCGCTTGGCCACCCGGTTGGCGCCACCGGTGCCCGCATGCTGGTCACCGCAGCGCACCGCATGCAGCGCACTGACGCCAAGCGTGCTCTGATCACAATGTGCATCGGCGGCGGGCAGGGCTTGGCCGCGGTGATTGAAAAGGCGTAGTCTCGCCACCATGCAGAATTCTGGGAGGGACTACGCCATCGGCGTCGCGTTGATCGTGCTGTGCGCTGCGGCGGTTGTGTTTTTGAGTGGCTCCACCGCCGTGTTCACCGCGATCGCCGGCGCTATCGGCGGTGCGCTGTTCATTATCAAAGGTGTGCAGGCCAGCAACCAGGCCGGCGACCAGCCTGACATTCAGCCCGGCATTCAGCCCGGCGGCTACGACCCGCTGAACACTGACATCCCGGATTCCGGCGTGGATTGGGACGCCGAGTTCAAGCGCAACTGGGGTTAGCGCTGCTTGCGCTCCATTTTGATGACCTGGCTGGGGCGCGCCAGCACGCTTCGCTTCGTACCAAGGATCACGCGATCCAGATCCGCTTGGACCGCATCAACGTCTGCTGGGTCGTACCGGCGCTCCCTGCGCGCCTTATGCAGCTCGCGGCTCGCAGCTTTGAGCGCAACTCTCTGCATCTCAAGGGCACTTTCACGGGCACGTTCAAAGGTGGCCATGCGCTCGTCGGTGGTCTCGGAATCCAGGAGGCGTTTGTCCGCGATGGATTCCAGCCAGTCCTGCACCATGGCGTAAGCCTCCGGCGCGTGCTCCTGCCCGTGCTCACGCACTGCCCGGCGCGCCGCGGCGTAGGCCCGTTGGTTCAGCTCCTCGTATACCCGGTCTGCATCGGGTGCTTTTCGCAGGTCAAGCCTTCCGACGAGCCACGGCAACAGCAAGCCGGGCACCACCATCGTGCACGTTAATACTGTCAACGCGATAACGGAAAGCTCGTGGTGGTACTCGGTGGCTGAGGGCGGAATAGCCAGTACTAGCGCCAGGGTGACTAAGCCGCGCATTCCGGACCACGCCATCAGCAGTACTTCCTGTAGTCGAAGCGGGGCAATGCGGGTGCGCCCTTTGTGTTGATTGAGTTTGTAGAGCACCCACATCCAAACCAGCCGCACTGCAAACGCAACGATGGAGAGCACCACGCCAACCTTTACTGCTGGCCAGATGGACGTACCTGCGTCATCAATAGCGTCGCGAACACTCATGCCGATCAGGCCGAAGGCAACACCGGTGAACAGCAGCTCCACGGTGGCCCAGAAGGAGTGACCGGTCAGGCGATCCTCCGCGGTCATGGTGGAGCGGGATGACAATTCCACCGCGGCAATCACAATCGCAATCACGCCTGAAGCGTGGATTGCTTCGCATCCTGCGTAGATGGCAAACGGCAACACCCAGGTAAACGCGGTACGAATCACTGAATCTGGAACGGAGTTAGCAAACAGCGCGGCCAACCTGCCCACAATCAAACCCACCACCACGGCAACCGCCGCGGCGTAGAGGAACTCGAAGAAGCCTTTGGTGAAGTTCACCTCGCCGTGCGCAACCACTGCGGCCATGGCCATGTTGAAGGTGACGATGGAGGCGGCGTCGTTAAACAAGCCCTCTGTCTGCAACGTTCCGGTAATGCGTTTCGGGATACCTGCGGGTCCTGCGACCGCTTCCACAGCCACCGGGTCTGGCGGGGCGATCGCAGCGGCGATCACCATCGCGGCGGCCAAGCTCAACCCTGGCAGGATCCACATCGCCGTTGCTGTGAGCGCCGCGATGGTGAGAAACACCAGAATCACGCTCATGGTCAGCACCACGTTCAGCTGCGACGCAATCTGCCCCCAGCTTGTGCGCCTCGCCAGCGACCACAACAAGGGCGGCAGGAAGATCGGCAAGATCAGGTGCGGGGGGATAGACACCGTGTCAATGCCCGGGATGAAAATAAACGGCACCACGACAATGGTCAGAAGCGCTGGCCAGGGGATGCCGGTGCGCTCACCAATCGCAGCAACGAAAACGGTGGCTAGCAGCAGCCCGATCAGCGCGATAAATGTTCCCACACCGGAATATTTTAGAACCCGCGTTGACACAATAAGTTATAGTCTTTGCTCGGCCTCGAATACGAGACATGTTGTGCGCCCCCGGTTTGCCGGGAAGAGCTGCACGTAAATCTGATTACGCCACCGAAGCCTGATGGCGGTGTTCGCGTTGGCGCCGTCAAGAGCCATGGCCCAAGACACACTATGGCTGATCACCGTGCTGTACATGCCGGCAATTTTGGGCTCGGCGCAGTCCGGTTCGTGCTCGCCGCAATCGCCACGGTACTGGGGTGGACGGGAACCCGCGCGAAAACCACTACCGAGCCAAGTGCGCAGGAGACCGTCTACGCCCTGTCACCAAACGACACAATCCGCCAGGCATTGCACATGTTCGTGGACAAGCGGATTTCTGGCGCGCCGTTGCTTAGCGACGACCGCACGCTGGCCGGTTTCGTCTCAGACGGCGACGTACTCGACGTTTGTGCCGGTCGCTGGGTAGCTCAACGGGCCGGAGTCGGACGGCCCGGCGTCTCCAGTTAGGTAGAAACCCACCGGACACCTGGCCCCCGCTTAGGGCTATCGTGAGCGATCTTTGCTTTACCCAAATCTCTAAGGTGCCGGAGAAGCCGACTTACCGATTGCCTCTCAACACCTAATTCTTCAGCAACTTCACGAGCATTCAGGGCTTTCCCTTCACGGAGCTGAGCGATAATCCAGTCCTCCGTAGTTACCGCACTGACTACAGGGGAAGCTTCGCCGTCAAAAGCCGTCCTGGCTTGCGCGGACAATATCCATTCGGGAGTATCCCTCAGCTGCTCCAGAAAGCCCTGTCTTGCATACCATCCTAAGGTTTCCTGAGCCTGCGCCTCCGACACCTGCATAAGCCGAGCGGCAGTAGAAGTCATCAAGATCGGGTTATTTGCCAAATGGCGTGTAACCAAGAGACCATTCACGCTATCGAAAATGGGGTCCCCAAATGTTGCACGCAGCTGATATAACGCCTTGATGAAATCTTGATCCACCTCGCCAGAAGGCAAAGTTACTTCAACAAACGGTCCATCAGTGCTCAGGCTCGGGGCCTGCCTGCCGCTTGAGAGCATAGAGACCCACATGCGGTCGAAACCACGCGACGATTCCTCAGCGAGACTCAACTGCCTTAGAGCCCCCATGAGCACTGGATTCCGCGGGATAGATTGGGTGGTCAAAATTCTTTCTTTGCGAACACCCACTGGAAGGCTACCAGGAGACCACACTGTCAAGCTGGTGGGAGACTGGTCTACGACTATTGCTGCGGTAGCTCCCCAGTCGCGGTGTGCGAACGCATTGGAAACAACTTCATCAACCGCCGTTGTCGGGAACGCGGGAATCGGAAACTCCTGCCCATTCGGGAGCTGGACTCGAGCTATCTCCTGAGATGTGTGGTCCTTGATGAGCGCACGGAGCCGTTCCGAAGCTGTAATTAACGGTGCCGAGATCTCGGTCACCTTTGGATCACCACTGGGCACCTCCCGAAGAAGGTAACGAACCACCGACCGGTTATGTAGCGGCTGCATGAAGAGTATTTCCGCCGCGAAAGTCAGTCTCCCATCGGGCTTGAGCAGGCCTAACTCACTGCATAGTTCGAGCCCCGTCCGCGGAACCGGTGACCCGTCCCCCAAGGCTTTCTTCCGATTTGTCAGGAGGACTCTCGCCCGTTCAACGGCTTGTGAGTCCAAGTCTTCAGGCCCTCGCCGCGACGCCATAGCACTGAAATCTGGATTGGCACGTGCCAGATGGATACTCCGACGCTCGTCTTCCCCCAGTGGGACACAGCTTTTCCCTACGCGCTTGCTCGCTTGACCTTTGGATCGTTGGTAGAGCGCCATCCCACGCGGAACACGCAAGATTATCAAGCGCACGTTGCACCACTCGATGTCAAAAGCCTCTACTTGGATATGCGGCTGGGTCTTGCTGTAGATCTTCTCCACCAACCAGTCGCAAGCACGGTCAGTTCCAGTAAACGCAGATGGTCCCGACTTCTTGTCATTAACGCCAAGGACGATATATGCGACTCCGCTATCCGCGTTGGAAAAGCAAATAACTTCATCGACGAGAAATTCTATTAAGCCCGCATCGGGATTCTTATTCATCGGATGCACAGCGGGATCTTCTTTGAAGTCCAATATCTGAGATTCCCTACTGCCAGCACTCTCACCAGCTTCAATCGCAGAAAGCGCTTCCCTTACAACCTCAAACTCCGCATCGACCATGCAATGAGAATAACAGGAATAATGCACGAGTTGTTTGAAACAACTCCAAACAACTTACAAACAACTCCGCCTTAAAATATCCCCGAAAATACCCTATATCTGCAGATCAAAGCATCTATCAGAAGTTGTTTGGAGTTGTTCAGAGTTGTTTATTACTCACCGCTTTACTCTCGCAACTCACGTCGCCCGCGATTCCTGAGCCCCGCGCCACGTGATCACCGCACCGGCGGCTGCGATCAGAACAATGCCTGTGACCATGGACCAGGTCAGGTGGTCGCCGGAAAACGCCCAGCCCAAGATCGCGCCAATCACCGGATCTAGGGCAAAGAGCGTACCGACGACCGCCGCCGAGACAATCCCCGCCGCAATCGTGTCCATCACATACGGAATCACCGCACCGATGAACCCGGAGATGACGATCGTGACCCACACGGGGGCGTCGATAAGCGGAACTGCCCGAACCGAGAAAGGAGCAAGGATCAGCGCGGCAACAACCACAGACAAGGCAAGGTCCGACATGCTGCCGTTTTCGGTACTCCCCATACGCTCGGCGAACACCGTGTAACCAGCGAAGAAACAGGCGCCGACCACAGCAAAGCCAACACCGAGCGGATCCAGATCATTCGATGGATTCGCAATCAACGCCACACCCACGAACGCGGCGATGGCCCACAAGCGGGAGCGCCACATCTTCAGCCCCAGGAAAGACACAACGCAAGGCCCGAGGAAATCGATGGTAACGGCAACGCCCAGGGGCAGGCGGGCGATAGCCGCATAAATCATCACACTCATCATGCCCATGGTCACGCCGTAAACCGCGATGTTGATCGCCCGGGCGCGGGTCATACCGCTCAGCTTCGGACGGAACAACAACACCATAATCACGGCCGCGGCCGCCATGCGCAGGCCGGACACACCCGGCGCGCCAATAGGCTCGAGCAGGTCTCTTACCAAAACGGCAGCGGCCTGCGTGCCTAGCGAGCCGATCAGGACCATCAAAACAGGAGCCGCTGGCAGGGCAAGAAACGCGTTCATGCCCTGGCGGCTCATGCGGAATTGATTACGTTCACGCGCCACGCGCGCCAGATTAGTGCAAACGCCGGACTGGGCGGTCACATCCATGGCAGCGAAATAGTAAAAATAGTAAAAATAGTAAAGATAGTAAGAAGTAGTAAGGAGGCACGATGCCGACGATTCAAAGGCGCCCCAAGAACCCCTTCACTGCGACAGTGGGAAAAACGCCACTCGTTCTTGCAGGACGCGATGAGTACCTCCACGATTTCGACGCCGCCATCCAAGATGGGCCGGGAAGCCACGAACGCATCTCCATCATCACCGGCCCAAGAGGCGTGGGCAAGACCGTTCTGCTGAATGAGTTTGAGGAAGTTGCGAAGGCGCACACGTGGCACGTCATTTCCGAAACAACAACACGCGGTTTCAACGACCGCATCCGCGACCGTGCATTCAACCTCTTGCAAGAGCTTTCCAGCGAACCCAAGCGCCGCCTATCCAGCGTCAATACGCCTTGGTTTGGCCTTGCCACAGAACCGGTGTCCGGCTTCTCACCCACCCCCACATTGAGATCGGTGCTCGACGAACTTCTTGGGCGGCAGGCCGAGATAGATGCCCGGCACAATCAGGAACCCGTTGGCCTACTGATCACGTTGGACGAGCTGCACTACGCCCACATGGATGAGATCATTGAGTTCGGCACAACAGTCCAGCACCTCGTCCGAGAGGACCGCGAGATTGCGGTTGCGATGGCTGGCATCCCTGGCGCGATAAAACCCCTGCTTGCTGCCGATGAAGGACGCAACCCCGTAACCTTCTTACGCCGCGCAAACAGGATTGAAACCGGAATGGTTTCAATTGAGGAAGTCCGGAGGGCGCTGGAAGAGACCACCGCCCAAGTCGGGGTCACCTGGTCCTCAGATGCACTGGATACGGCATCCATGGCAACCGGCGGCTACCCGTTCATGATCCAACTGGTCGGGCAGCACGCGTTCCGCAACCTTAGCGGCAGCAAGATCGACGAAGACGCTGTTTCACTTGGAATTGGTGCTGCTAGGAGGAAGCTCGGACAGCTCGTCCATGAACCGTCTATCGCGGATCTTTCAGAAGTGGATCGCACTTTTCTTACCGCAATGTCCACCGACGACGGTCCCTCGCGCATGTCAGATATCGCGGCACGCATGGGCGTTGATGCGCAATACGCGGGAACCTACCGCAAGCGGCTTATAGACGCTGAAATGATCCGCCCCACATCACACGGTTACGTCGATTACGAGCTACCCTACATGCGCGAATATCTGCGCTCTCACCATGCAGCCGATGCGATGGAGCAGTTTTCCATCTGGCCGGAGTGAGAGCGCACCCCGCCCCCCAACCGAAAAGGCCTAGTGGCCGCGCGGCTGATCGATCGGCTTGCCGTCCTCAAAGTAGGCACGTACGTGGTTATCAAACACAGACAGCGCCGCGCTAACAGTCATCCCACCGCTCGTACCCAACGACTCGATGTGTGTTGTCTCGTTCCAAGCGCGTAGGCGGAGATTGCTCACGAGCTGAGGCATACCGTAGAATACTTTCGTTAGGCTAGGCAGCCCTAACTGGAGTTTCTTTATTTACCTACGAAAGGCGCAACCTTGGCACTCTTTAGCTCTCGTCCCTTCAAGGCAGCCGCAGCCACTCTCACCGCGGCGTTCATGCTTGCCAGCTGCTCCAGCGGCGCAGGCGACCCGACAGCTGCTCCAGAAGCTTCCGATGCCAACGGGGCAGACGAGCGCATCGTCACAATGGGGCTCGGCGACGTCGATACGATCCTTGCCCTGGGCGAACAACCGGTCGGTTACGCCACCTGGGAACAGGAAGGTTCGGGCGATCCCTCCGGACTTGGGCCGTGGGCCAAGGACAAGCTCACTGTCGAGCCAAACCCAATCCGTGGTACCACCACCGAATTCAGTACCGACACTGCCGAACAAGTGGCTGCGCTGAACCCGACCAAGATTATTGCGGTCAACAGCGGTCTCGAAGCAGACAAGAAGGCGCTGCTCGAGCAGATCGCACCGACGACTTTCCACTCGGATGAGTACCCGGATTGGCAAGTACCCTGGGAAGTACAGATCAAGGAAATCTCCAAGGCCTTAGGCAAAGAAGACGAAGGCCAAAAGCTTATCGACGATTCCGAGCAGGCTTTCAAAGACTTCCGCGAAGCGCACCCAGAGTTGCAGGGCAAAACAGCAGTAATCGGCATGCCCTACGACGGGAAGCTCGGCGTGTACACCTCAGGCGATGGCCGCGGTGCTTTCATCGAAAAGCTTGGTTTCACAATCCCAGAGAAGTTCAACGGCGATGGCTCCAGCTTCTTCCTCGATTGGTCCCCCGAGAACTACGCTGACTTCAATGACGTGGACTACCTCTTCGTGTTGGACTACTATGGCGCGATCGATGCGCTGAAGAACGACAAGGCTTTCATGGATCTTGATGTCAACAAGCGTGGCGGGCTCTACTGGCTAGACACCGATACTGCCAACGCAATGAGCATGCCAAACCCCCTCACGATCCCGTACGCAATCAAGCAGATCGAGAAACAGCTCTAGGCATTTCAGGGGGCGGGTGCCTACCGGGGGACGACCAGTGGGCCACCGCTCATCGGATCGGACGCCACAACCGCAGGCAGATCGAAAACGCGGCTGAGCAAAGACTCCGTGACCACCTCGGCAGGCGCACCGACCGCTTGAACCTCGCCACGCTGCATCACGATCAGCTGATCTGAGTAGCGTGCGGCGAGGTTCAAATCATGCAACACCATGAGCACAGTTCGCCCCTCCTGATCAGCGAGGCGACGTACAAGCGACAAGACCTCGACGGAGTGGGACAAGTCGAGGTATGTCGTTGGCTCGTCCAAAAACACAAGCGGAGTGTCCTGCGCTAAGACCATCGCGATCCAGGCGCGCTGGCGCTGTCCGCCAGAAAGCCGCTCGAGTGGACGATCTGCAAACTCTGCAATATTGGTCAGCTCCATCACTGCATCGACCGCACGCGCATCCTCAGCAGAGGCCTGCCTTAGCCAGGACTGGTGCGGGTGGCGTCCGCGGCTCACCAGATCGCGGACCGTCAGCCCCTCGGGGGCAACAGGTGTCTGTGGCAGTACTGCAAGCTGGCGCGCAATCTCGCGGCGCTTCAGTTTCGCCGTGTCCACGCCGTTCAGCGTGACCGTGCCGTGATCGCATGCAATAAGCCCAGCGGTAGCTCGCAACAGCGTTGACTTGCCGCAACCATTCGGACCGATGAGTGTGGTGACACCACCTTGAGGCACGTCGAGATCAATGCCATCAACGATGACGGTAGCGCCATAACTCACCTTGAGATTTCGAACTTGAAGCATCATACGGACACCTTTCGTGTTGCGCGCAGCAGCGTGTAGAGCAGTACTGTGCCACCAATCGCGGTTGTGGCTATCCCCACCGGCAGGTTCCCGGGCACCAAGATGCGTACCGCTACGTCAGCGCCGGACACGATCATCGCGCCAGCGAGCATTGCTGTTCCTAAAGGCGGCGTCGCTGCTTGCGTGATCTTGCGTCCGATCTGTGGCGCAACAAACGCCACGAATGCTATCGGACCAGAGGCTGCGACAGCCATCGATGCCAGCACGACAGCCATGAGCATGAGGATGAGTTGCATATGCCGGGGCTCCACCCCGAGGCCAGCAGCCGTATCCTCGCCTAACGAGAGCGCCTGAAGGTTGAAGGCTGCCCACCGCAAGAGTGGAATAACAACTGCCAGAGCAATAAGCACAGCGAGGGCATCGCGCCAGTTCGAAGAACCCACCGAACCGGTGATCCACGCCTGCGCTTTGCCCACATCGCGATAGTCGGCGCGAACGAGCAGGAACGAGTTGTAGGCCATCGCTAACGCGTTGATGATGATCCCGGCGAAGACAAGCTGGAAAGACCCGAGCCCCGCGCCACGGCTCAGCCACCAGATTGCCGCGGACACCACTAATCCACCGAGAAACGCACTGAGCGGGACCCCCAGTACATGCAGCAGCATTCCGGAGCTTCCACCAGCAAGTAACGCAGTCAATGCGAAAGCGGAGGCACCCGAGGTGACGCCCAAGATGTCTGGGCTTGCCAAAGGATTCCTCGTGATGGTCTGGAAGATCGCCCCCGCAAAACCCAGCGCAGCTCCTACTCCCAAAGCTGTCACTACCCGCGGCAGACGCCACTCAAGAATCACCGTACGAGCCAATTCCGTGGTTTGGCCCATGAGCGCAGAAACAATATCCCGGACCGTAAGCTCGAAGTCGCCGACCATGACACCCCCAAGGGCCGCGGCGAGAGCCAACACCGCAAGGACACCATTCGTCACGAAAACCCGCATCACAGTTTCGCCCCTTTCCGCAAGATGTACAGGGCGAATGGGGCGCCAACGAAGGCGAGCGTGATGCCCACCTGCAATTCGCCAGGTCGTGCGATGATGCGTCCGATAACGTCGGCAAGCAACAGCAGCGAGGCCCCAGCCAGCGCGGAACACGGCAGCACCCAGCGGTAATCTGGCCCCGTAACGGCGCGCACGAGGTGCGGAACGACCAGGCCGACGAACCCGATCGGGCCCGCGCCAGCCACCGCGGCACCAGTAAGCAATGCAACCACGATGATGCCCACGGCCCGCGCGATATTCACTCTCACGCCAAGTGCACTGGCCACGTCATCTCCCAAGTTCAGGAGGTTCACCTGATGTGCCGTGCCAAAGGCGAGCACAAGCCCGAGGAGCATCACCGGGGCAAGCACCGCAACCACCTGCATGTCGCGCCCAGCTATAGCGCCAGCTGTCCAAAACCGCATCTCATTGAGGCTTTGCGTATTCGTCAGCACGATGCCGCTAGTAAGCGCACTACAAACCGCACCCAGCGCAGAACCTCCGAGCACGACCATGATCGGCGTAGATCCCAGGCTCCTCATACTGAGCACGAACACGAGCGCCACCGCAAGTATTGCACCGAGGAATCCCACCCCAACAGTGCCCAATACTGACATTGAGCCGTGAAAGGAAATGGCTGCTGCCACTGCAAGAGCCGCGCCGGGACCGACGCCCAGCAGGTTTGTGTCTGCGAGCGGATTTCTGGTGTGACCCTGCAGCAGCGCGCCCGCCGTACCCAACGCTGCCCCCACCAACAGGCCGAGCAGGGTGCGCGGAACTCGAAGTTGCGCGATGATCTTCGCCTCGTCGCTGGACGCCTCAAGTCGTTCGGATCCTCCTGGGAATGCCAGCACGATTCCATCACGAACCGCGCTCAGCGTTGCCCCGAATCCCATTTCACGCGCCCCGAACAACAAAGACAGCAGTGCTGCACACACGGTAGAAGCCGCAAGGAAAACAACAAACCCTACGTGTCTATTCACGCTGTACCCCCGTTAACGCCAGTACCCCATGAACGACACGTGGTGGCGAGGCACACCCGCCTCTTTCACCAGGAGCCGCCGCATCGCCGCCACAGCCGTATTCTTCCCTGCGATCCAGTAATAGGTATGCCCGGCAGCATCCGAAGCGGGAGCTATGGATTCACCACTGCTGGAGTACGTGGGCGTCTCCCAGACCTCGTCATGCGAGACTTCATCTACGAGCTCAGGTTTCTCAGCTCCCATAGGTACAGCAGCGCTGCGGGAATCAACCTCGTCTTGCAGTTGCGCAAGAAGCAAGTCCCCGTAGTCCACGTCATCGTGTTCGCGGAAATGCCAGCGAACGTCGACCTGTGCAGGGGCGTCGATGGGCAAGTGGTTGCCGGCCGGTACCTCAATGTCAGCAGACCCGGCGAGATCCTCGGGCCAATCTTCCAAAATGCGGGCTATTGCGGGAAGCGCGGTTTCGTCACCATAGAGGCATGCCCTTGCTGCAGACCCCGGATTGAATTCGATGCCAACACCGGAGTCATCGTCGCGAGTTGGACCAATTATCAGGAGCTGCTGCCCAGGTTGCGCGTCTTGCGCCCACGCCGAGGCTGGACCGGGATTGTCATTGTGCAGAACAAAGTCCACATCCACTTCATCCAGGCCATCGGCATATCGCCGGAGCTCGCGAATCGAGTAGGTACGGAGGTGCCCGCGTGTGTGCTCCGGCATCGCACGCCACACGTCCCACCACCCTTCCTCCGGGAGGCTGAGCACTCCACTGGCGGGCGGGATCAGCAACTTGATACGCAAATCTCTGATGGGCACGGCAGGCCCCATAGCGTCGATCCCGGTGAACGTCACCCGTTGGAAGTTCGGCGCGACGCGTTCACTGCGGACGACGGTTGCAAGGAAAGGCCTAAAACTCACCCCGCAAACTATATAGGCTTGCCTAGCCTAAGGAAAGTATTGAGGTATGCAGTCCCCTAGCGTAGTCCCCTAACGCCCGCGTAGCTGGAGTCGGCCAGGAGGCGGCTACACCTCGCCGGGGAACTCGACCGTCTTGCCGTCGATCACATTGGACGGCACACCAATCTTTCCGGTGGCGCGGACGTCGGCGAACCCGTCGAGTGAATCGCGCAGGGTGAGGAAGCGTTTGAGGTTGCGCAGCTCGGTGACGTCGAGAAGTTCGGCGTCACCGAACACCTGCGGATCTGCCTTGAACCGCGCGATGACATCCGTGCAGTCAGGACAGTCGGGGTGGACGAAAATCTCAATGCTCACTCGTTGCTCCTAGTGCCCGCGCGGCTGGTCGATCGGCTTGCCGTCCTCAAAGTAGGCACGTACATGGTTATCAAACACAGACAGCGCTGCGCCGATGGCCATGTGCATGTCCAGGTACTGGTAGGTGCCAAGACGTCCACCGAACAGCACCTTGTTTTCGCGGGACTCGGCTGCGGCGAGGCGTCGATAAGCCTCCAGCTTCGAGCGGTCTTCGGGCGTGTTGATTGGGTAGTACACCTCATCATCGCCCTCGGCGAAGCGGGAGTATTCCTTCACAATGACGGTCTTGTCGGCAGGATAACTATCCTGCCGCTCCGGATGGAAGTGGCGGAACTCGTGGATGCGGGTGTACGGCACGTCCGCGTCGTTGTAGTTCATCACAGAGGTGCCCTGGAAGTCGCCGGTGTCCAGTACTTCCTGCTCGAAGTCGAGGGTGCGCCAGCCGAGGTGGCCTTCGGCGTAGTCAAAGTAGCGGTCCAGCGGGCCGGTGTAGACGACCGGGGCGTCGGGAGATTCGGCGCGGATGGCGTCGCGGACGTCGAACCAGTCGGTGTCTAGGCGGACGTCGATAAGCTCGTGTGCAGCCATCTTCTCCAGCCAGGCGGCGTAGCCGTCCACCGGCAGGCCTTCGTACTTGTCGTTGAAGTAGCGGTTGTTAAACGTGTAGCGAACCGGTAGGCGGGAGATGATCTCCGGCGGCAGGTCAGTCGGGTCTGTCTGCCACTGCTTTGCGGTGTAGTGCTTCACAAAAGCGTCGTACAGCGGCTTGCCAATCAGCGCGATGCCGCGCTCCTCCAGGTTGGTTGCGGCCGCCGGGTCGAGGCCTTCGCGCTGCTGTTCAATCAGTTCGCGAGCCTCGTCCGGCGAGTAGTACTTGCCAAAGAACTGGTTGATCAGGCCCAGGCCCATGGGGAATTGGTAGGCGGTGCCGTCGTGCATGGCAAACACGCGGTGCTGGTAGTCGGTGAACTCGGTGAAGCGGTTGACATACTCCCACACGCGCTCGTTCGAGGTATGGAACAGGTGCGCACCGTATTTGTGCACCTCAATGCCGGTTTCTGGTTCCTTTTCGCTGTATGCGTTTCCGCCGATGTGGTTGCGCTTTTCCACCACCAGCACACGCTTGCCCAGCTCGCTCGCGGCCTGCTCCGCCACGGTCAGGCCGAAAAACCCGGATCCAACAACAATGAGGTCATATGTCATAGGTGCCATTTTCGCACAGTTGCTTTTCGACGCCACGCTTCACGACACGCCGCAAAGTCTCAAGGTTCACGTGAAGGTTGAGGTTGCGGTAGCCTGCAATTAACTATTGTCACATCAGCCACAGGAGTGAAACCGTGCAACATCGTCGACAGTGGGCCAACCCCATGTTCGCCGTCCTTTTGGCGGTGGCCATGGTCGCCTCCGCTGCATTTGGTGGCCAACACATTCTGCAAGTACAAAACGTCGCGCCGGCAGCCACTGGCGTCTACGCAGACGAAGCCAGCTTTGACACCGGCGCCAACATCACGGTTGATGACGCCGCGGTGCGCACCCAATCCGGTGAGGAAGACACCGTCCGCCGCGTAGTCAAAGAGTTCACGCGCGAGCGCGAGTTCTCGGTTGTTGCGCTGACCTGGAAGGGCCCACGCGACATCGTCGCTTACGTGCGCTCCCAGCGTGCCGACGGCTCCTGGAGCCCCTGGTTCGAAATGGACCCCGACGACTCCCCCACCGGTGTGGAAACCAGCGGCACCGAACCGATCTTCGTTGAGCGCACCAAGCGCATCCAGGTTTCCACCGGCAACGTGGACCTGCTCGAAGACGGCCGCGCCGCCTCCGAAGCACCGACCACGGCCCGGGACATCCAAGCCGTGTTCCTTGACGGCGGCGTGGACGAAAACGTGATCACCCCGGCCGCGGATTCCTACTCCCGCGCCATGCCGAAGGTAATCACCCGCGCACAATGGGGCGCAACAAGCAGGAACACTCCGTACTACTCCGAGCCCGTCAAGGCCGTGACCGTGCACCACACCGCAGGTTCCAACAACTACTCCCGCGCTGAGTCCGCCGGCATTGTCCGCTCCATCGAGCACTACCACGCGCACGTCCGTGGCTGGGGCGACATCGGCTACAACGCGCTGGTAGACAAGTACGGCAACATCTACGAAGGCCGCGCCGGCGGCCTGGACCGCGCAGTCCAAGGCGCACACGTGGGCGGCTTCAACACCAACACCTGGGGCGTGTCCATGATGGGCGACTACTCCAAGACCGCACCCACCACCGCGTCCCTGCAGGCAATGGGTGAACTGATTGGTTGGAAGGCTGCCGTCGCAGGCTTCGACCCGATGGGCACCAGCTACCTGTCTGCAGACTTCAGCTTCGCAGGCGCCCGCTACGGCGCGGGCAAGGGCGCATACTTCCCCAATGTAAACGCCCACCGTGACTTCCACTTCAGCGACTGCCCGGGTGACAGGTTGTACAACAGACTGCCCGACATTCGTCGAGTAGCAAAGGTGAAATACACCGCAACCAAGGCGTCGCGCTCGTTCGTCAGCCCGGCCCTCCCGAACAAGGACGGCACCAACACCACGGTGACCAGCCCGTCCAACGGCACTGGAACTAAGGTTGCCAACACGCTGACCAAGCTTGCCGACGGCGACACCGCCACCATCGCCACCGTCGTAGGCACCATCGCCGGCGTGGCCCTGATCTACGCACTGCAGAACGGCCAGCTGGGCGACCAGGTCAAAAACGTCGGCGGCACCGAGATCATCTCCGGCATCACCGTCCAGGACGTCACCCCCATGATTGGCCCAGCCCTTGAGGTTGTTGGCAGCTCCGAAGCATCCACCGTGTGGAAGTCCTTCGAACCTGTCCTGGGCAAGCTCGCGGGCACCGTCTCCGGTGTTGGCGGCCAGCAGATGGCGCTCTACGCAAACGGCCTCGCCGTGAAGGACACCGACGGCGAGATCTACGCCCTAGTCGGCCAGATCGCCAACGCCTGGCTGCAGCAAGGCCTCGACGCAGGCCCGCTGGGCATGCCGATCACGCCGCAGCGCAACGCCAACCACGATGAAATCCGCATGGACTTCCAGGGTGGCGCGATCGTCTACTCCATCTCCCAGCGCAACATCAACATCATCACGAACTAAACGCTGGTTCCAGGCGGCGGGTTACGCCTGGTCTACGCCTGGCCTACGCCTGGTTGTAGGAACGCAGCACGGCGTCCTCCCACTTCGCAATGAGCCGGTCCCGGTCGGGGCCGGCCATTTCGTTTTGGAAGGTGGTGGGCGTGCCGAGGGTAAACGGGGCGTCGATAAGCGAAATGCCCATAGCAGCAGCCGAGGCAGCCCCCATCACTGTGGTTTCGATGTTGGCGGGGCGCACAACGTCAAAGCCGAGGATGTCCGCCTGCATCTGCATCAACAGATCATTGCTGGTCATGCCACCATCAACCTTCAGCTGGGTGGGCTCACCACCCATCGCGCGGACCACCTCAAGCGTTTGCAAACACGTTGCCTCAAGCGCCGCACGCGCAATGTGCCTACGATCCACAAAACGCGTCAGACCAGTAATAATGCCACGCGCATCCGGACGCCAACGCGGCGCAAACAACCCCGAAAACGCCGGCACAATAGTCACCCCGCCACTATCCGGCACCTGGCTGGCCAACGCCTCCGTTTCCTCGGCGGTGCGAATGATGCCCAGCTGATCACGCAGCCACTGCACCAGCGAACCGCCAACCGCGACCGACCCCTCAAGCGCATACACCGGCGGCTGGCCTGCAACCTGGTACGCCACCGTGGTTAACAGGCCAGTGTCGCTGATGTTGAGCTGCGTACCCGTGTTGAGCACCATAAACAGCCCCGTGCCGTACGTCATCTTCGCACTGTTTTCCTCCAGGCACCCCTGCCCAAACAGCGCCGCCTGCTGATCTCCCAGCACCCCAGTAATCGGCGTGTTTGCTAACGGTCCCCTTGCGCGCACCGAGCCAATCTTGCCTATCGACGCCCCAATCTCCGGCAACACCCCCACCGGCACCCCAACCGCCTCACATAATTCTTCGTCCCAGTTAAGCGTCTGCAAATCCATCAGCAACGTACGGCTTGCATTGGTGACGTCCGTGACATGCAACGCCCCGTCCGTAAGATTCCAGATCAGCCAGGTATCAATCGTGCCAACTAGCAGCTCACCCCGCTCCGCCCGCTCGCGCGCATTGGGGACGTTGTCCAGGATCCACGCCCACTTCGGCCCCGCCGGATAGGAATTATGCAACAAGCCCGTTTTTTGCTGGTAGGCATACGGATCCCCGTCATGGTTCGTCCTTGTGTCTTGCCACACAATCGCGTTATAAATCGGCTTGCCGGTGGCCTTCTCCCACACCACCGCCGTTTCACGCTGATTGGTAATCCCCAGCGCTACAACATCACGCTCATCAATATCCTTGCTTGCCAAGGCCTCTACAATCGCCCGGCGAGTGTTACGCCAAATCTCCTCCGGGTCAT
The DNA here is from genome assembly GCF_001263755.1 of Corynebacterium riegelii. NCBI lineage: Bacteria > Bacillati > Actinomycetota > Actinomycetes > Mycobacteriales > Corynebacteriaceae > Corynebacterium > Corynebacterium riegelii. The sequence continues at coordinate 2,236,027 of NZ_CP012342.1, read as the reverse complement.
GCTCTACCCACCCCTGCCTGGGCAAATACTGCTTATGCTCAAACTGCGCTTGGGAGACAACCTGGCCGTGGTCATCCGTAATAAACACGCGCGTGGACGTCGTTCCCTGATCAATGGCAGCAACAAGCGGCATGATTGGAGATCATACTGCGAACATTGCCTCCATTTGCCTCGACCACTCCCGGAACCCAATATCCAGCCGCCCGTCCATCGGCCTAACCCCCGGATACTGATTGAGCAAGGCCTGCAACTGCTGGATCATCCTTGGATTGAACACATCATCCCAGCCCACGCGGAAAAACACGCCACCTTTGTTCTGCAGCTGTTTCTCCCGGTGCCGTTCACTGCGCAACGCGCTTAGCGCATCCCCCATCGCGCCGCTGGTCTTCTCCGCGCCGTCAGCTTCCACCACGATGAACTCATTGATAATGCAGTCCACCCACGCGGCTGTGATGCCACCCAGCTCATCAGCAATTTGATACCCCACCTGGAACTCAATGGTCTCCACTCCCGTCAGGCGGCCATGCTTGATCGCCCACAGCAGCGTGTCACGCACCAAGGTCTCGAGCACGCTTGCCGACGTCTCCCCCGCCCCCTCAATCAACCTCCTAAACGGTTTAATGCCTCTGGCCTGCGGCAATACTTCCGTTTTCTCCAGCAACGTCTCCACCGTGAGATGCGCGTGCTGCCACCTGGCAGACTCAATCTGCACCAACGCGTCCAACCTGCCGTAATAACGGAACGTGTCAAACATCGCCCGGACCCCGATTGTGCTTTTGACCCCCTTGACGGTGCAGGTCTCCGCGTCCCGGAGGATTCCACCGTGATAGACCTTGTCCCTGTATTTAGCTCCCCAGGTTCTCGAGTTCCCTGGCAGAACCAAGTCCACTTTCTCTACCCATTTGAGCGTTGAAAGCCCCATCCAGCGTGCTGCTGCTGGCCCCGTGATCACTGCAGTTTTACATTGCCCAGCCACTTTCGCAATCAGAGCGAGTTCGGCTTCCCTTTTCTTTGTGTAATCCCCCATGCCGTTATTTCTACCGCATCTTTGTGAGTTTCACACGCGCTTTTCATTATCTGCTAGGAGCGCGCGACGTTCCCCTAGCAGACAATGAAAACGCCCCTCCATTTCCGCTGGTCGAATATAGAGACTTTCGGCCAATTTTGCGTTGTATGCTAGTGCCGCACCTCCGCCCCTAGCAGACAAACGTTATGTCAAGTAGCCGGGCTGGGGCGGCGGGGGTTTGCTGGGGGTTTGCTGGGGGTTTGCGGCGGGGTTTGGGCCAGTGCAGGCTGAGGCCCAGGGGCCAGCGCGGGTGGAATCCAGGGCCAGGGCCAAGCAGGGCCAGAGGTAGGCAGGGCCGGGCGCAACCAACCTGGAGCCCGGAAGGTTAGAACCAGCGCTCGAGGATTTTGGCCACGCCGTCGTTGTCGTTAGTGTCTGTGACTTCGTCCGCGGCTGACGTGAGCACTGGCGAGGCGTTGCCCATGGCAATGCCTCGCCCGGCCCACGTCAGCATCTCCAGGTCATTGGGCATATCCCCAAACGCAATGACATCGGCGGCGTCAACACCGTAGCGCTCTGCAAGAAGTGCGACGGAAGACGCTTTGTTCACGCCGGGGCATGAGACCTCAATAAGACCTTCGTCCATGGAGTAGGTCACGTGGGCGTCGGCGCCATCAACCACCGGGGCGATACGCTCAAACATCTCAGAAGACGTCAAGTATCCGCAGCGTATGAGCAGTTTTGTGGCTGGCTGGGCGATCAGTTCATCCACATCCACCACGCCGAAGCGGTCGTCCCACGCGTCGGGGTTGTACTCGCGTGTGATCAAGAATTCCTCGCCACGCCCGACGCGTTCCACGCCAAAGCCGTGGATGACGTCCGACATGACGGGCTCCACTGCCTCGATGACCTCGGCCATCGTGCTGGAGGCGAGTTCGAAGGCATGCACGATCTCATCTCTGGCAGGGTCATAGATCACTGCCCCGTTCGCACAGATTGAGACTGGGCCAAAGGGCAGTTGGTCTGTGATGGGGGGCAGCCAGCGGTGGGGGCGTCCCGTCGCTAAGCAAAAAAATGCTCCCGCTTCAACCGCTCTGGCAACGACGGCTCGCAGGCGCGGGGTGACGCGACCTGCGGAGTTGATGAATGTGCCGTCAATGTCGGAGGCGATCATGCGGGGTGTCACTTCTGCCTGCGCTCCTTCTCCGCGCGGTAGAGCTCCTCGGCCTCCTCGATCGTGGGGGCGGTGCCACCCATGGACTTCGGCAGCCACGGCTCCGCACCGAACGGGCCGTAACGCTCGGAGTATTCGGCCTGCGAAAGATCCAGAAGCTGCTGCATGCGGCGCTTCAGCTCGGCGGTGTCTGCCTCCGCGTCGCCGGTCAGGGGTACGGGCTCGCCGTAGCGAATGATCACCGGCACGCCCCGCAGCTGCTTCGGCAGGTCCTTGGTCCAAATGCGCTGCGAACCCCAGATCACGGTGGGGATCAGCGGCACGTCGGCCTCGCGCGCGATGCGCACCGCACCGGTCTTGAAATGCGCCAGCTCAAAGGACCGGGAGATCGTCGCCTCGGGGAAGATCCCCACCAGGTTGCCGTTTCGCAGGTTCTCCACAGCACTGCTAATGGACGCCGCACCCTTCGCACGATCCACCGGCACATGGTGCATCTTGCGCAAAATGCGGCCCAAAAGAGGAACCTCAAAGACGGACTTCTTGGCCATGAAACGCACCAGGCGGTTGCCCCGCACGTGTGGGCCGGTGCCCATCAGCGCGAAATCCATGTAGCCAGTGTGGTTGCCGGCTAGAAGCGCCCCGCCTGTAGCCGGGATGTTGTCAGCGCCAACCACCGTGACCTCAATGCGCATCAGCCCCAAGATGCGGCGGATGGCGGACACGGCGCCCTGGTAGAAACGCTCGGCCGCCTCATCGCTGTGAGCGCTGGCTTCGTTGAACAGGCGCGGAACCAAAAAGCCGCGGTATCGGCGCATATTCATCAGGGCTTCAGCACGTCCTTGCCCACCCACGGGCGCAGGGCTTCCGGAACCACTACGGAGCCGTCTGCCTGCTGGTGGTTTTCCAGGATTGCAACCAGCCAGCGCGTGGTGGCCAGGGTGCCGTTGAGAGTGGCGGCGATCTGCGTCTTGCCGTCCTCATCGCGGTAACGGGTGGCCAGGCGGCGTGCCTGGAACGTGGTGCAGTTGGAGGTGGACGTCAGCTCGCGGTACGTGCCCTGGGACGGCACCCATGCCTCAGTGTCAAACTTGCGCGCGGCGGAAGAGCCGAGGTCACCTGCGGCAACATCAATGATGCGGTACGGCACCTCAACGGCTGCAAGCATCTCGCGCTCGAGGCCGAGCAGCTTCTGGTGCATCTCTTCAGCGTCTTCCGGCTTGCAGTAGGCAAACATTTCAAGTTTGTCGAACTGGTGGACACGCAGGATGCCCTTGGTGTCCTTGCCGTAGGATCCGGCCTCGCGCCGGAAACAGGAGGACCAGCCGGCGTACAGCAGCGGGCCGTTGGAAAGATCAATGATCTCGTCCTTGTGCAGGCCAGCAAGCGCTACCTCGGAGGTGCCGACTAGATACATGTCGTCGCGCTCTAGGTAGTAGATCTCCTCATCGTGCTCGTCCAGGAACCCGGTGCCCTGCATGATGTCCGGGCGTACCAGCACCGGCGGGATCATCAGCTTGAAGCCGGCCTCGCGTGCCTTCTGCGCGGCCAGCATGAGCATGCCCAGCTGCATCCACGCGCCGTCACCCGTCAGGTAGTAGAAGCGCGCGCCGCCGATCTTGGTGCCGCGCTTCATGTCAATCAGCCCAAGTGGCTCTGCAAGGTCCAGGTGGTCCTTGACCTCAAAGTCAAACTCCGGGATCTCACCAACGTGCTCGAGCACGATGAAGTCCTCTTCACCACCGGCGGGCGCACCCTCGATGGGGTTGGGGATGGCGGTTTGCAAACGCGTCACCTCTGCGGCGGCTTCAGCCTCGCGGGCTTCTGCTTCCTTCACGCGTGCTTTGAGCTCGTTGGAGCCTTCCAACAGCGCGGGGCGCTCTTCTGGGGAGGCCTGGCCAATCTTCTTGCCAAAGGCTTTCTGCTCACCGCGCAGCTCATCGGCGGCTTGGATGGCGGCTCTGCGTGCCTCGTCGGCTGCGAGCAGCTGGTCGACCAGGGCCGGGTCTTCACCGCGGGCTACCTGGGAGTTGCGGACATGGTCCGGGTTTTCGCGCACTAGCTTGAGATCGATCACACCTTGCAACTCTACCGTTTTGCTCGTTTAATCTACTGCCATGGTTTCCTCTACTGCATCCGGCGGCGCTTCCCGTACCGCTTTCAAGCGCGCTTTCACCATTGCGACGCTGGCGGGTGCGGTTGCTGCAGGCGCGTTTTCGTGGGAGAGCTCGAGCGTGCCAATGCCGGGTGAGCAGGCGAACCAGGCCATGTCTTTTACGTCCGCTGACGCTGGCTCCTGCTTGACGTGGGACGTTGCCGAGGACGGTTCGGTGGCCAACTTCCAACAGGCTGATTGCGCTGGTCCGCACCGTTTTGAGGTGGCGCTACGGGAGGATTTGGGCACCTACCCTACCTCTGAGTTTGGCCCGGATGCGCCGATGCCAAGCACCACCCGCCAGGCGCAGTTGCGTGAGGAGCTCTGCGGCGCCGCTGCACTGCGTTACCTGGAGGGTCGTTTTGACCCGGCGGGGCGTTTCTCCGTTGCGCCGATCCTTCCACCTGCGAGTGCGTGGGCGCAGGGCGATCGCACCATGTTGTGCGGTTTGCAGGAGACGGACCGCGCGGGCGGGGTGGTGATGACCAGCGGAAAGGTGGCTGATCAGGACCAGGCGCGTGTGTTTTCCCCGGGCCAGTGCGTGGCGGTGGATGCCTCGAGTTCGCTGACTGCCGTTGATTGCGCGCAGCCGCACCAGGTGGAGGTGACGTCCACGGAGAACCTGGCAAATGTGTTCCCGGATCATACGCCAAGTGTTGAGGAGCAGGATCGCCACTTGGCGGATGTGTGTACCACGGCCGCGCAGGATTATTTGGGCGGTGAGGAGAACCTGTACCGCATCACCTTGCAGCCGTTTTGGACCACGCTGAACCCGATTTCCTGGGATGGCGGTTCGCGCAGCGTGAACTGTGCGCTTGTGTTTTCGCGCCCGGAGGGTGGTTTCGCTGAGCTGACTGGTTCAGCTACGCAGGGCAGGGAGCATTTGCTTATCGACGCCGCGCCGCCCGCCGAACGCCCCGACCGCCGACCCCTGCGCGAGGCGCAGTAGCACTTGCAGGCAAGCTGATGATGGAACCGGTAAGCCAGCAAGAGTTCGAGGACATGATCAATGACGCGCTGGATACGATCCCCGAGGAGTTCGCCCGGCACATGACCAACATGGTGGTCTTGGCCAGGGATTTCAACGAGGATGAGCCAACGCTTTTGGGCCTGTTTGAGGGCGTGCCGCTGACAGAGCAGTACGCGAACCACACGGGCTTTTTGCCGGATGCGGTCTTTGTGTACAAAGACGCGCTGGAGGCAATCTGTAAGGACATGGAAGAGCTACGCCATGAGGTGAAGGTGACCGTCCTGCATGAGGTCGGCCACTACTTCGGGCTAGAGGAGCATGAGCTTCATGAATTGGGGTGGGGGTAGTGTCCCCATTCCACAACGTCCCACTCGCCGAAGGGGCGTGAGGGTTCGCCGGGGTTGAGCACGACCCATTGGCAGTTGCTCAGGTGGGATTGTTCGGCGTATTCGGCGCTGACCCCGCGTGCAAAAGCGGCGTTGGCGGCAAAGGCGCGGATCGCCCCGCCGTGGGAAACGGCAACTGTGGTTCCGCCGAGTTCCAGGTAGGGCGCAAGGCCTGCTTGGTAGCGGGTGAGGAAGGCATCCAGCGTGTCCCCGCCTTCAATCGCGGCTTGGAGATTGCGCTGGTAGAAGCCACGGAACGCGTTGAAGTAGGCCTCGTGGGCCTCGCGTGAGTTAAGCATCTCCCAACGCCCAGCGTTGACTTCCTGCAGGCCGGCAACCGCCGGGATCTCACCGAACACTTCACCGAAGCCAAGGGCGGCGGTTTGGCGGGCTCGCAACGCTTCGGAGGAAATCACGCGGGTAACGTTGAAACGCTCCATAATCGCCTGGCCGGCCTCGCGGGCTTGTTGCTGTCCCAGGTCCGTCAGCGCGGCACCCGGCAGCTGGGTGTCTAGTTTGCGCTCAACGTTGGAAAACGTCTGTCCGTGTCGCAGCAAGATCAGCATCGCGGCCACGCTCCCAAAAAGCGCGACCAGGTGGCGCGCTGCTCAACGGCGGCAACCGCTTCGGCTACCTCGGCATCCTCAATATGCCCGACCAGTTCAACGAAGAAGTTGTAAGTGTTGGCCACGGTGCGGGTTGGGCGCGACTCAATGCGCGACATGTCCACGCCGCGCGAGGCGAACTCCTGCAGCATGGCCACCAGCGTGCCGGGCTGGTTGGGCGTTTGGAAGACCAGGGAGGTGCGGTCGCGGCCCGTGCGCGCGGGAAGTGGTGCGTCCTCGGGTCCGACTAGCACGAAGCGGGTGCGCGCGGTGTCCATGTCCGCCACGCCGCGGGCGTGTACCTCCAGGTCAAACAGGTCGGCGGCGCGCTCGGGGGCGGCGGCTACGTCGGCTTCCCCGTCCGCAACCATGCGCGCGGCCGCAGCATTCGACGTTGCGGGCACAAACTGCACGCCCGGCAAGTGCTCGCCAACCCAAGAGCTCACTTGGGTGTGGGCGACGGGGTGGGTGGAGAGCGTTGTGGCGTCGGCAAGCAGAAAGCCCCTGCGGGTCATGATGGCAAACGCGATGCCCAGCTCAGTTTCGCCGAGGATGCGCACGCCGGGGGCGACGAGTGCGTCGGAGGTGCTGGTCACGGCGCCGTCAACGGAGTTTTCAATAGCAACCACGGCCCGATCGGCGGTTCCGGTGCGCACCGCATCCAGCGCGGCGGCGGGCGAATCCACCGGCACATACTGCGGGTCGGGCAGGTCGAAGGCACGCGCGGCCTGCTCCGTAAACGTGCCCGCGGGGCCCAGATAGGCAATTGAGGTCATGCGCGCAAGCCTAGCGGCAGATCATGGGCGCTAGCATTGCCGCATGCGCGAGCGCGTAAAAGTGGAGATTCTCATTGTCCTTGCCGTCACCTTCGGCACCGCAGGGCTGCGGGCGGGGCTTCGGCTTATCGACGCCCTCCTGAGCGCCCCCTTAAACCAACAAACCACCGTGTTGGTAGACGCCCAATCCTCCGTAACCTGGATGGATCTGGCACTGCAGCTGACCTCGGCGCTGGTGTTGGTGTCCTGGGGCGCACTCGCCTGGTACCTGCTGTGGGTTGATGACCCGTCGAGGTTTCGCTGGCGCTGGCCGCGTATGAGCGATTGGGGTTGGGGCGCAGGCTTGGCTGCCCTGATCGGCCTTCCTGGCCTGGCGTTTTACGTCTCGGCAGTGCATTTGGGCTTGAGCAAAGTGGTTGTGCCGGCCACGGATGCGGTGCAGATCCCGACCTCACTGTTGTGGGCGTTTGCCAACGGCTTCGGCGAGGAAATCGTGGTGGTGATGTATGTGATGACGCGCCTGGGCCACCTTGGCTGGCGGCCGTGGCAGATCATCGCCGCCTCGTCCGTGCTGCGCGGCTCGTACCACCTCTACCAGGGGATTTCCGCAGGCTTGGGCAACATCGTGATGGGCGTGGTGTTCTGCGCGTGGTTCGCTCGCACCGGCCGGGTGTGGCCGCTGATCATCGCCCATTTTCTTATCGACGCCACCGCCTTCACCCTCTACCCCCTCCTCGATTTGAGCTGGCTGGGGATTTAAGGGGGCTTAGATACTGGGCGCTATCGCAGCGAGTTGAACAGGGCCTGGGCGCCTGCGTCGTCCCAGACGGCGACGTTGCCTACGTCCGTATCCATGAAGTCATAAATCGGGATCGTTTCCGTGCGCACCCCGCCGCGCATGGCAAGCGCTACTCGCGCAAGATTCCACACGTGGTCGCCCTGATCCACGGTGAACAACGTCGGGGTTGTCCACATCAACGGGACCATGCGGAAGGGGTTGAGCAGCGTTGCGGGTGACATCACCTTGCTCATGACTGCGGCTAGGAACTCACGCTGGCGCACCACACGGTCCAGGTCCCCCAGCGCGGTTGCACGCGTGCGCACGTAGCCCAAGCCGGTGGCACCGTCCATCTTCTGGCAGCCCGGCGCGAGGCTGATGTTTGCCAGCGGGTCCGTGATCGGCTCGGCAACGCAGATCTCTACTCCGCCAACTGCGTCCACAACGTTGGCCAGGCCACCCATGCCAATCTCCGCGTAGTGGTCAATACGCAGGCCCGTAGCTTGCTCCACGGTCTGCACCAGAAGCGGTGCGCCACCGTAGGCGAACGCGGCGTTGACCTTGTCGTAGCCGTAGCCGGGCACCTCAACGTAGCTATCGCGCGGAATGGACATCAGCGTCGCTTGCCCAGCGCGGGGGATATGCATCAGCATGATCGTGTCCGTGCGGGTGGAGCCGATATCGCCACCCGTGCCTAGGCGGTCAATCTCGTCCTGGCTCATGCCAGTTCGCGAGTCAGAACCGACGAACAGCCAGTTCGTCCCAGCCGTGTTCGCTACCTGTTGCGTGGGCATGGCTTGGGTGCGGTTTAGGCGGGCGTCTGCAAGCAACATGCCCACTACGGTGAGCACGAGGACGGTGAGGATGATCAGGCTGCCGCAGCCGAAGCAGCCTGGACGCTTGCGGCGGCTGCGTTTTGGTCGCGGGCGGGGTTTCGGTTTGGGTTGCGGGCGCTCGTGGACCTGCATGGGGACGGGCTCGCGGCGTTGCTGCACCGGCCGGCGCTGTGCCGGTCGTTGCTGCACCGGGCGCTGCACCGGGCGCTGTGCCGGTCGTTGCGGCAACTCGTCGGGCATGATCTGGCGCGCACGCTGCTCGTGTGGAGTGCGACGCGGCTGATATTCAGTGGACCGGTATTCCGAGGTCCGCCGGGAGGCGTCACCGCTAGCGTCGCGGCGACGCACTGGCCTGCCGTAGCGGTCCAGCAACGGCTTGCCATCTTTGCCGTAGACGTACTGGCTACGGTCCTCCCGGTTATCCATGGCCTAGAAGTCTAGACCTCGCGGGCACATCCCCGCGAGAGGCAACTAGCGCTTCTCAACGCTAGAGGCAGTGGAAGCTGCGCTAGGCCAGGTGCCGTTGGCAACCATCTGCGCCTTGCGCTCCTCCCAGAAGGTGGCGTTCTGGATGCCCAGGGCCTCCGGGTCGAACTGCGGATCCAGGCCAGCCTTCTTCTGGCGGCGGTAGTCCCACAGGCACTTCATGGCCGGGACCTGCAGGAAGAGGATGGCCACGATGTTGAGCCATGCGGTGGCGCCCACGCCGATATCGCCAAGCGCCCACGCCGTGCCTGGGGTGGTGGTTGCGCCGACGAACACGGCGACAATGATCAGGACACGCAGCAGCCAGATGATGGCGGTACGAGCGTTCTCGTTCTTCACCCAGCGGTTGAGGTAGGTGAAGTTCACCTCTGCCATGTAGTAGTACGCCAGCACGGTGGTGAAGGCGAAGAACATGATTGCCAGCGCAACGAAGGTTGGGCCGAAGCCACCAGCCAGCGTGTTCAGGCCTTCCTGGACAAAGCCGGGGCCGACGGGGATGTCGGCGGGCAGGGAGCCGTCGTAACGCGGGGTGCCCTCCTCAGTCTGGTTCTCAAACACGCGGTACATGTCGGTGGAGATGATGATGAACGCGGTAGCGGAGCAGACAAACAGGGTGTCAATGTAGACCGCGAAGGACTGCACGAAACCCTGCTTTGCCGGGTGGGAAACCTCAGCGGCTGCAGCGGACTGTGGGCCGGTGCCCTGGCCAGCCTCGTTGGAGTAGATACCGCGCTTCACGCCCCAGGCGATGGCTGCGCCGAGCATGCCGGAGAAGATTGCCTCCTGGTCAAAGGCGGAGCGGAAGATCAGACCGAAGACCTGCGGGATCTCAGATGCGTTCACGAACAAGATCACGATTGCCAGGATGATGTAGATCGCCGCCATGAACGGCACGACCATGGATGCGAAGTTAGCAATGCGCTTCACGCCACCGATGATGATGAAGCCCAGCAGGATCGCCATGATCGCTGCAGAGATCCACACGTTGATTCCCCACGCGTTCTCCACGGCGGCGGCCACACCGTTGGCCTGGATGCCCGGCAGGAAGTAGGAGGTAGCCAGAATCATGGAGATGGCGAAGATGATGGCGTACACCAGCGCGAACGGCGCTGCCTTGGTGTGGGAGTAGGCCTTCTCAATGAAGTAGGCCGGACCACCGCGGTACTCGCCAGTATCGCGGTCCTTCTCCTTGTAGATCTGCGCCAGGGTGCACTCCACGAAGGAGGTCGCGGAACCCAAGAACGCCACGATCCACATCCAGAACACGGCACCCGGACCGCCGAATGCGATCGCGGTGGCCACACCGGCAATGTTGCCCACGCCGACACGGCCGGCAAGGGAGATCATCAGGGATTGGAAGGAGGAAATGCCAGCCTCTGAGCTTTCGCCGTGGCGAAGCTGCTTGAGCATGTCAGGGATGCAGCGCAGCTGCATGAACAGGGTCACTGCAGTGAAGTACACACCTGCGCCAAGACAGAGGTACACCAGCCATTGGGACCAGATGATCCCGTTGAGGGTATTGATAAATGCTTCCACGGACGCTCCTTAAGTATCCAGGCGTTACGTATCGGGGAATACGTATTTAGAGAATGTAGGCCATAACTGTGTGCCGCGGGTCACATTGGGGAAAATTTCTTTGTCTCGGTCACCAGACTGGTGCATTTCACAACCCATTACATTCGTGACCTACTTCACGAGACAATCGGGAAACCCTGTGAAAGGAGTCCGTCCGTGGAAAACCACCACCAGCAAATTCACCGCAGCAAACTGCGCCCGGCCTATAACGTGAAAAACATCCCCGCGATGTCGGAAGCGCAGATAGACGCCGAAACAAACCCAACAGCAACTGACTCTGGCCCCGTCCACGCGCCGCATCTGTGGCGTTTATTCCTCTACTCGGGCATCGGCATCTTCGCCTTCTTCATCCCATTTACCGTTGGGGAAAAGAAGACGATTCTGTTGGACCACATTGTCAGCTGGATTATTGCCACGCTTGGCCCTGGCACCGGCTATCTCGCTCTTGCGGCCATCATTGCGGGCACGATCTACCAGTTCGTCTCCGGCCGTTGGAAGGAAGATTACGCCCGCACGATCTTCGCGTTCCTCTCCATACTTGCGGTGGTGCTGTGCGCAATGTTGGTCTTTGATTTCGGCCCAGCGTTTCTGCACAACCCGGACATTGGCCCGTTCATTCTGAACAAGCTTGTGATCTCTGTTGGCCTGTTGATTCCTGTTGGCGCGATCTTCCTCGGCCTGTTGGTTGGCTTCGGCCTCATGGAATTCATCGGCGTGATGGTGCAGCCGATTATGCGCCCGGTGTTTAAGACGCCGGGCAAATCCGCCGTTGATGCCGTCGCCTCGTTCCTGGGTTCCTACTCCCTGGGCCTACTTATTACGGACCGCATGTATAAGTCCGGCAACTACAACGGCAAGGAAGCCTCCATTGTTGCCGCGGGCTTTTCCACGGTGTCTGCAACGTTCATGGTCATCGTTGCCAAGACCCTTGATTTGATGGATCACTGGCTTACATACTTCTGGCTGACCTTTATTATTACGTTCATTGTCACCGCGATCATGGTGCGCATCCCTCCCATTAGCCGGATGTCTGAGGACTACTATCCTGGCGCGCAGCCGCACCCAGAGCAGCAAATCAGCGGCAACCGTGTAAGCGCTGCGTGGAATGAGGCGAAGCGTGAGCTGGCGCGCGCGGAGTCCCTGCCGAAGGTGCTGTGGGTGAACTTCCGCGACGGCTTAACCATGGCGGTGCAGGTGATTCCGGGCATCATGTCCGTGGGTGTGATCGGTCTGACGCTTGCCACCTACACGCCGGTATTTAAGGCGCTTGGCGTGGTGTTTTACCCGGTGGTGTGGCTGCTTCGCCTGCCTGACCCGTGGGCTACTTCCGGCGCGCTTGCCTCCGGCCTTGCAGAGATGTTCCTGCCCGCCACGCTGATCGCTGGCACCGACAACATGGTGCTCAAATTCACCGTTGCGGTGGTGTGCGTGAGCCAGATCTTCTTCTTCTCCGCGATGGTGCCGGCGGTGCTAGCCACCGACATTCCGCTGAATGTGACCAAGATAGTCGTGATCTGGTTCATCCGGGTGGTGCTCACGGTGGTCATTACCGTGCCGGTTGCGCACTTAGTGTTCTAGGGGCTTTTTGCTTATCGACGCCACGTTAACCGCCCCCACAATCGTTTCAATCAGGCGTGCCGCCACCTTGGCGGTGCGCCCATCAATGTCGTAGGTGGGGTTGAGCTCAACCACGTCCACCAAACGAACGCGGCCGGTGGACGCGACGGCTTTCACCATGGCGTAGACCTGCTCCAACGCAACACCCAGGCCTGCCGGGGCGGAAACGCCCGGAGCCACCCATGCCGGCAGGAGGTCCAGGTCGATACTTAGGTGGATCGGCTTGTCACCGGCCACGGACTCAAGCGCCTGATCGGCCGCCTGCTGCGGGGAAAGGCCAAGCAGCTCCTCATCTAAAACAACGCGCACACCGAGTTCCTCGGCGGTATCGAAGAGCACCTTCGTGTTGTTCGGTTTGGAAATGCCAATCACCGAATAGTCGAAGGCCTCTTTGCCCACCATCTCAGCAATCTGCAAAAAGGGCGTGCCCGAGGTCGGCTGGTCTGCTTGGCGCAGGTCAAAGTGCGCATCAAAGTTCACAATCTGCAGGTTCCCTAGCGCCTCGTAGGCACCGCGGTGGGAGGCAAATGACGTCTCGTGGCCACCGCCCAGCACAACGACAAGGTTGCCTGCGGCGATGAGGTCGCGAACGATATCGCTGAGTTCGCGTTGGGCGGATTCGAGGTCGGTGCCGTGGGTGGAGATATCGCCGGCGTCGGCAAGCAAAAAGGGCTCCTGCACTGCAAAACCACTCAGCGCGGCGCGAAGGGCGGCCGGGCCTGCCGCAGCGCCAACGCGGCCTTCGTTGCGACGAACCCCCTCGTCAGAGCAAAAACCAACCAAGGCAACCCCGCCGGTAGGGGTCTCAGACGTGACAATGTGGTGCCATCGTGGGCCGTCCTCGCGGCCCTGCCACACCGAATCCAAACTCATACCAGTGCCTTCTGCATGCATACGGCACAGCTTATACACGCAGATATACTCGCGGGGTATGACGGAAAAGCCTCAGGTACCCGCCGCGCGCAACGTGCTGCGCATCCTGACGCTGCTAGCAAGCACAGACACACCGATTTCCGCGCGGCGCATCACGCACGAGCTCAACCTGCCTCGTTCAACCACCTACCACCTGCTGCGGGAACTAGAAGATTCTGGGTATGTGGTCCACCTTGACCACCCCAGCACCTACGGCTTGGGGCTGGCTGCCTACCAAATGAGCCAGGCGTACACCACGCAGCAGCCCTTGGTGCGCATGGCGGCAAAATCCCTGGAGGAGATCGCTGCGATGGCGGGCGGCTCCACCCATCTCTCGCGCCTGGCGGGCACGGAGGTGCTCTACCTCCACGAAGCACGCGCACCCGGCGCGGTCTCCCTTGTCACCGTGAAGGGGGTGCGGCTGCCGGCACTGCGTACCGCCTCCGGGCGTGCAATGTTGGCACACCTGCCGGAGTCTGAGCTGCGCGCCATTTTTGCCACCTCTGAAAACCGGCCGCTCTACAAAGACCTGCAGGAACAGCTGGAACAGGTGCGTGAGCGCGGCTGGTCCACCGAGATCGAAGAGGTTGCCCGCGGCCAAGAAAGCATTGCCGTTGCCGTGCTTGATCACCTCCAGCGGCCGGCCGCTGCGGTGGCGGTGACCTTCCCTCTTAGCAACGATGACGCGAAGAAACAGCAGCTTGTGGGCGCTTTGACAGAAACTGCAGAAATTTTGAAGCAGAAGTTCTTTGATAAACGCTAGAGTTTGGCGCATGAACCAGACCACTACTGTGCAGGTAGGCATCGGCGCACTCAGCATCGCAGATGTTGTCGCCGTCGCCCGTGAAAACGCCAAGGTTTCCATTGACCCTGAGGCCATTGCAGCAATTGCAGAAACGCGTGCGCGCGTTGAAGAACTCGCGGAAGACCCCACTCCGGTCTACGGCATCTCCACCGGCTTCGGTGCGCTTGCCCGCCGCCACATCCCGCACGAACTGCGCGAGCAGCTGCAGGTGTCGCTCGTGCGCTCCCATGCTGCGGGCTCTGGCCCTGAGGTGGAGCAGGAAGTGGTGCGCGCCACCATGCTGCTTCGTTTGTCCACGCTGTGTACCGGGCGTACCGGTGTGCGTCCCGTCGTGGCGGAAACCTACGCTGCAGTCCTGAACGCTGGCATCACTCCGATGGTGCACGAGTACGGCTCGCTCGGCTGCTCGGGTGACCTGGCGCCGCTCGCGCACTGCGCGCTCGCGCTGCTTGGTGAGGGCGACGTGCGTGTCGGCGGCGGCCCAATCGTCAGCGCCGCCGAAGCCCTGGCAGAGGCGGGTATTGAGCCGCTGGTGCTCCAGGAGAAGGAAGGCCTGGCGCTGATCAACGGCACCGATGGCATGCTGGGCATGCTGTGCCTGGCCATTACGGATCTGCGCGAAGCAGCGAAGGTTGCCGATATTGCGACCGCAATGACGGTGGAGGGGCTTACCGGCACACTCACCGTGTTTGCCGATGACCTGCAGCAGCTGCGCCCGCACCCGGGCCAGGCGGACGCGGCGTACAACATCCGCACCGTTGCGGATGGCTCCGAGATCCTCGCGCGTGCCGCCGAGGAGTTTCGCCAGAAGCAGGTGCAGGACGCCTACTCGGTGCGCTGCGCACCCCAGGTCGCGGGCGGTTTCCGCGACACCGTCGACCACGCCGCACTGGTGGCGTCGCGCGAGCTGGCCTCCGCCATTGACAACCCGGTTGTAGCCCTGGACGGGCGCGTGACCTCCAACGGCAACTTCCACGGCGCACCCGTTGCGTACGTGTTGGACTTTTTGGCGGTGGTGGTGGCGGATTTGGCGTCCATTAGCGAAAGGCGCACCGACCGCTTCCTGGATACCGCACGAAACCGTGGACTGAACGCGTTTCTTGCGGATGACCCGGGTGTGGATTCCGGCCACATGATCGCGCAGTACACCGCCGCGGGCATTGTCAGCGAGCTGAAGCGCTGCGCCATGCCGGCCTCGGCCGATTCGATCCCCTCGTCCGCGATGCAGGAGGACCACGTGTCCATGGGCTGGGCGGCAGGCCGCAAGCTGCGCCGCGCCGTCGACGGGCTGCAGCGCGTACTGGCAATTGAGATCCTCACCGCTGCGCGCGCGTTGGACATGCGCGACGGCGCCTGCGCACCGGGCACCCAAGCCGCGGTTGACCTGCTGCGCACCCGCGTGGAGGGCCCGGGCACGGACCGCTTCCTCGCACCCGAGATCACCCACGCCGTGGAGCTGGTGCAAAGCGGCGAGTTTGTCACCGCCGTCGAGGCCGCAGTCGGCGAACTGCGCTAGCTGTTCGCGCACTAGCCACCAGCGCTAGCCACCACGCGCGGGCGTCTCGCATGCCAGACTAATCGACGCCACGACCCCTGTCGGTTCCCACGTAAGGGCACTAATCTGCCCTCATAGTGACCCAAACCACAGTCTCAACGTTGGGACCTAGAGAACCGAAGGAGTCGTCCATGTCGAAGAACTGGTCCGAAGGCGCACGCGAAGTCCGCTCACCGCGCGGCACCGAGCTCACCGCAAAGTCCTGGCAAACCGAGGCTCCGCTTCGCATGTTGCACAACAACCTCGACCCTGAGGTTGCGGAGCACCCGGATGAGCTGGTGGTCTACGGCGGCACCGGGCGTGCGGTGCGCAGTTGGGAGGCGTTTGACGCGATCGTCGATACGCTGAAGGACCTGGAGAAGGACGAAACCCTGCTGGTCCAGTCCGGCAAGCCGGTCGGTGTGTGGAAGACCAATGAGTGGGCGCCGCGTGTGCTCATTGCCAACTCCAACCTGGTGGGCGACTGGGCGAACTGGGAGCACTTCCGCAAGCTCGAAGACGAGGGTCTGATGATGTACGGCCAGATGACGGCCGGCTCCTGGATTTACATCGCCACCCAAGGCATTCTGCAGGGCACGTTCGAGACTTTCGCTGCTGTGGCGAAGAAGCGTTTCAACGGCACACTCGCCGGCACTTTGACGCTGACCGGCGGCTGCGGCGGCATGGGTGGCGCACAGCCGCTGTCCGTCACCCTCAACGGTGGTGCGTGCTTGATTGTGGATGTGGATGAGACGCGCTTGAAGCGCAGGCAAGCAAAGCGCTACCTGGACGAGGTAACCACTGACATTGAGGAAGCAATCACGCTGGTCACCGAGGCGAAGAACGAGAAGCGTGCGCTGTCCGTCGGCCTGGTAGGCAACGCTGCCGAGGTGTTCCCGGAGATGCTGCGCCGCCACCGCGCAGGCGAGCTAACCGTGGACATTGTCACCGACCAGACGTCTGCACACGACCCGCTGTCCTACCTGCCCACCGAGCACACCGTGGAGGAGTGGCACACTGAGGCCGCCGCTGACCCGGTGACCTTTACCAAGAAGGCCCGCGAGGCGATGGCCGTGCAGGTCCAGGCGATGGTGGAGTTCCAGGACGAGGGCGCCGAGGTATTTGATTACGGCAACTCCATTCGTGATGAGGCCCGCAAGGCTGGCTACAACCGCGCCTTCGAGTTCCCCGGTTTCGTTCCGGCCTACATCCGCCCGCTGTTCTGCGAGGGCCTTGGGCCCTTCCGTTGGGTTGCGCTGTCCGGCGATCCGGAGGACATCAAGGTCACTGACCAGGCCATCAAGGAGGCGTTCCCGGACAACGAGCACCTGCACCGCTGGCTGGATGCGGCCGATGAGTACGTGGAGTTCGAGGGCCTGCCGGCACGTATTTGCTGGCTGGGCTACGGCGAGCGCGCCAAGGCCGGCGTGATCTTCAACAACCTGGTCAAGGAAGGCAAGGTCAAGGCACCGATTGTTATCGGCCGCGACCATCTGGACTCCGGCTCCGTCGCGTCGCCGTACCGCGAGACCGAGTCCATGCTCGACGGCACCGATGCGGTGGCGGACTGGCCGCTGCTCAACGCCATGACGGCTGTTGCTGGTGGCGCGACCTGGGTGTCCATCCACCACGGCGGCGGCGTGGGCATGGGTCGTTCCATCCACACTGGCCAGGTCACGGTTGCAGACGGCACCGAGCTTGCAGAGGCGAAGCTCAAGGCTGTGCTGACCAATGACCCGGGTATGGGTGTTATCCGCCACGTGGACGCTGGTTACACTCGCGCCAACGAGGTGGCCAAGGAGCGCGGCGTGCGCATCCCGATGCAGTTCAACGCCCGCGACTAGCCCCTCACGCCACCCAACGAAAGGTATCCATGCGCACCTTCATTACCGGTATTTCTGAGCTGCGGACCGTCTCTGAGCTGGGCACGATCAAGGGAGCTTCCTTGCTTATCGACGCCGACGTGATCACCTGGGTCGGCCCCACCTCCGAAGCCCCCGCGGAGGCCAAGGACGCGGATGAAACCGTGGACGTTGGCGGGCGCGCGGTGTTGCCGGGTTGGGTGGATTCGCACACCCACATGGTGTTCGACGGCAACCGCGCCGAGGAGTTCGAGGCCCGCATGGCCGGCGAGTCCTACGCAGCTGGTGGGATCGCGGTGACTATGGAGGCCACCCGCTCCGCTGGCGAAGAGCGCCTGGATAAGTTGGTGGCGCAGCGTGTGGCCGCAGGTCATGCGGGTGGTACCACCACCTTTGAGACCAAGACCGGCTACGGGCTAAACGTCGCCTCTGAGGCGGAGGCCGCACGGGTGGCCGCCCGCCACGTGGATGAGGTGACGTTCCTCGGCGCCCACCTGGTCCCGCCGGGAGCGGACGCTGATGAGTACATCGAAGAAGTCGTCGGCCCGATGCTGGACGCGGTCAAAGACCACGTCCAGTGGATCGACGTGTTCTGTGAGCGCGGCGCGTTCAATGAAGAGCAGTCCCGCCACGTTCTCGAGGCCGGCAAAGCCCTCGGCCTTGGCATTCGCGTGCACGGCAACCAGCTGGGCCAAGGTCCGGGCGTCAAACTTGCGGTGGAGATGGGCGCCGCCAGCGTGGACCACGTCAACTACATCTCTGATGAGGATGTGGCGCTGTTGGCTGGTTCGGAAACCGTCGCAACGCTGCTGCCCGCCTGTGACCTGTCAACGCGCGAGGACCTCGCACCGGCGCGTCGCCTGGTGGAAGCGGGCGTGACCATCGCGATTGCATCCAACCTCAACCCGGGTACGTCGTTTACGTCTTCGATGAACTTCTGCGTGACCACTGCGGTGCTGCAGCAGTACCTCACCCTCGACGAAGCGATTGAGGCCGCCACCACCGGAGGGGCTAAGGCGTTGCTGCGCCACAACGTAGGCGACGGCAAAGACCCCCACGGCCGTCCGGCAAAGGGCACGTTGGTGCCCGGCGCGGCAGCGGACCTGCACATCCTGGATGCGGAAAACGCCATCAACCTGGCCTACCGCCCGGGCATGCCAATCACGTGGCAGACCTGGGTAGCGGGCAAGAAGGTCTACGGCTAGATAGTCACCTGGCGGGACTTAATGTTGTCCAGCTGCTTACGCTCATCGGCGTTCAGCTGGGCATCAGATGCGTACTCTGCCTCGATCGCCTTGTTCAGCGTCACCAGCGCATCAACGTAGGAAGCCGCATCTACAGACGGGTCCAGGTCCCACACCGGCACAACCACGCCGTGGGTGCGGAACGCGCCTGCGAACTTGGTACCCTCACCCAGGTTCAACTCACCGCGAGCCGCGATGCGTGCCAGGGCGTTGAGCATCTGGTTTTCGTTCTCCTCCGGGCGCACCCAGCGGATATGCGCCTTGCCGCCGCCCGGGTTGACCCACCATGCAGTACCCGGAACATCCGCCTTGACCTGTGTGGACGGCAAGACAGCGTCGTTCGCACGGGCCATTGCCTGGCGGATCTCAGGGCTGACATCGGTGCCCTCTGCAAACCACCAGCCGAAGTCCTGGTGTTCGGTGATGGAAAGGGTCGCGTCAGCGCTAATAAGCGAAGAGAGCTCCGGCTGCGAACCATCCGCAACCGTAGAGCCCAGCGTGGCGCCCGGCTCAGCATCAAGCACCCAGTTCAGGGCGTACGCCAAGTCACGGTGCGGGTTCTGGGAGTGGGACTGCACCTGCAGCGCAACGAAACGCTCACTACCCTGGTCTTCTGGGCGGACCATTGCCGCACCAGCGCCCGGCAGCACGGTCACAATGTTGACCGGGGTGCCCTTGACCTCTACCTTTGCCACGGCGGACGGGACGAACTCCTGCAGTGCAATCAGGTCCGTCTCCATTGCCAACCCGCCGTACGGACGCGGGTCCTTTGCAAACTGTGCGCGCTCAGCGGCGCGTGCCGCAAGCTTCGCCTCGCGGCGGCTCATGCCCTCGGGCAGAACCTCTTTCTTCTTGGACTTCTTTGGTTTCCTAGGTGCCATGGTTGGAAATCGTACCTAGTGTTCCTCGCGCGGTGACGCAAGCGTCTCCAACGCAAGGTCTGGCAGGTCCGTCGCCAAAATATCCACACCGTGCTCGGCACACCACAGCATCTGCCGCGGCGTGTTCACCGTCCAGGTGTAGGTGCGCACCCCCAGTCTCCCAATCAGTGCAGGTTTCGCATTGAGCCTGACTATGGACGGCCCAAGGCCCACCGGCGCCGCCGGCAACCACCAGGTACGTGGGCGCAATAGAAAATAGGTATCCAACAGTGGCGCCCTCTTGCGGAAGTAGCGCACCGCGTTGCGTGAAAACGAGATGATATGGATCCGGTCTGATTCATCCAAGCCGTGGCGGCGCAGCTCCTGCAGGGTGCGCTTTTGCACTTGGGTGTTGAAGCGGTTGTGTTTGATCTCCACGTAGAGGTGGTGGTCCGGGTAGTTGGCAAACATGGCCAGCAGGTCACTAAACGGCATGAGCCCGTCGCCGCTGCTTACTGGGTCATGCGCTACTACGAGTTGCCCGCCCCGTGTCAGGCGTACGTCACACTCCACGCCGTGGATGGGTAGCTCGAAGGCAGCCTTGAAGGCTTCAGGGGAGTTGTCATCAAAACGGCCCGAGAACCCGCGGTGGGCAACAATCAGTGGCCGCGTCGTTTCCATCACCTCACCCAGGGTACGGATATTTGAAACAATAAGGGTCATGCTTGAAAAGCTCACCGCATCACTGCGAAACGCACGACGTAGATACTCCGTGAGCCGCGACGGCCTGCTGGCCGTGCCGATTGCGGGGTTGCAAACGTTTGCGGATCTTTCGCCGGTGCTGCGCGTGTATGGCCTGCAGCGCCTGCCCAGCAGTTTCCGTGCGGGCGCGGTGGGTGCGGAGGTGGCAACGTGGGGTGCGATCGCGCCGTCGCTTTTGCCGCACAAGCTGACGTTCACCGCCGCTAACGTGGCGTTTTTGCAGGGTATCGGTCACGCGGTGGCGACCGGTGTAGCGCGTGCGGCGGCCCCTGGCACGAAGCGTCGTCTGCCGGACCCGCTGCCGCTGCCGGTGCGCGTGGGCATGACCGCGGTAACAACGGGTGCGATTGGGATGGCGATTTCCCGGCGCGCCCGCCAAGAGAAGCTGGTGGAGGTTGAAGGCACCTACTCGGCCTGGGACACCATCGGCGGGCTGCTGCTTGGTACCGCAGGCTACGGCGCAATCCTCGCTGTGGGC
Source organism: Corynebacterium riegelii (assembly GCF_001263755.1). Lineage (NCBI taxonomy): Bacteria > Bacillati > Actinomycetota > Actinomycetes > Mycobacteriales > Corynebacteriaceae > Corynebacterium > Corynebacterium riegelii. The sequence continues at coordinate 2,215,209 of NZ_CP012342.1, read as the reverse complement.
GAGGTGGTGCAGACGTTTATTGACGCGCTCAACGCGCTGTTTGGCCGCCGCCTGCCGCCGGTGACGTCCTGGCCGCTAGCCATTGTGGGCGGCGGCGCCATCATTGTCCTGTTTGCAGACAAGGTTGTGGTGCGTCGTTTCTTCTCCCGCGCCTCGCGCCAGGCGTTGGAGCTGGACCGCGCGTTTATGCGCGGTGCGGATCGCCCTTTGGAGCCTGAGCGTTCCGGCTCCCCCGCGTCCCGGGTGAGCTGGCAGTCTTTGGGGCGCCAAGGCCGTGCCACCGTCGCCGGCGGCCCCCGCGCCGAGCACCTGCGCCGCGTGCTGGGTGAGGATCAGGTGCGTGAACCGATCCGCGTGGTGGTTGGTCTGCACGACACCGAGCCGGATGAAACACCCAATTTCGAGGCCATGGCCGAAGAGGCCGTCGCGGAAATGCACCGCACCGGCGCGTTTGCACGCAGCCACATCGCGATCATGTCCGGTGCGGGCACGGGTTGGATCAATGATTTCCACACTTCGGGCTTTGAGTTTGTCACCCGCGGCGACAGCGCGATTGTGTCCATGCAGTATTCATTCCTGCCGTCCGCCTACTCCTACGTGGCGGACCACATCTCCCCGGTGCGCTCCACCCGTATTTTGGCCAAGGCGGTGCTGCGTGAGTTGGAGAAACTTGACCCTGCCAAGCGCCCGAAGCTCTACCTCGGCGGTGAATCCCTCGGCGCCTATGCGGTTAGTGATGTCTTCGAGTCCGTCGACGAGTTCCTCCACGGCGCCTCCGGCGGCGTATTCACCGGCGTACCCGGGTTTGCCCGCAACCACGCTGAGCTCACCCGTGCGCGGGAGAAGGGAAGCCCGCAGCGCTTGCCGCTTGTCGACGGCGGACGCAACACCCGCTTCACCGCCCACCCCGACCACCTGCACCACGATTTCAAGGGCGATGCCTATGAGCACGAGTGGGTGGAGCCACGCTACGTGTTTGCACAGCATGCCTCTGACCCGGTGACCTGGTGGGAGCCGAGCCTGTTGTGGCGCGCCCCGGACTGGCTGCGTGAACCGGGATCGCGCGGGGTTCCAGCACCCGAGGCGCAGAAGCTGGATGTACTGCACACGCTGCGCTGGCTGCCGTTGATCACGTTCTGGCAGGTAGGCATGGACCAGCTCGCGTCCCAGGACGTGCCCTCACCGCACGGGCACAACTACCACGACGAGACGGTGGCCTACTGGAACGCCGTGGTCCACGGCGTCGACGGCGATCGTGCTTTGAGCAAGGGACAGCTGGCGCGCGCCTCGCAGTGGATCCACAACGACGCGGTCAAGCTTCGCAAACCCGCCGACGGCTTCCCTTCAAAGTACGGCTACTAACTGCCCCGCTTAGATGCCGCAGGCAACGCCTGTGGAGTGGTGCGGGCAGTAGCCGTTGGGCACCTTGTGCAGGTACTGCTGGTGCTCGTCCTCTGCCAAGAAATACTGCACGCCGTCATTCTCCACGGACTTGACCTCAGTGGTGATGTCGCCGTAGCCCGCGTCCTTCAGGTCCGCGCCGTACTGAGTAATCCACCCGCGGACCTGCTCGGCCTCTGCCTCCGTGTCGGTGTAAAACGCGGAGCGATACTGCGTGCCCACGTCATTGCCCTGGCGGAAGCCCTGCGTTGGGTCGTGCGCTTCAAGCGCCACCTTGACCAGCTCTTTCAAGGTGACCTTCTCCGGGTCATAGACCACCTCTACAAGCTCCACGTGGTTGGTCTGTCCCGAGCACACCTCCCGGTACGTCGGGTTCGGGGTCTGCCCGCCGCCGTAGCCCACGCTGGTGGACTCCACACCACCTAGCTGCCAGTACATTTTCTCCGCACCCCAGAAGCAGCCGATACCGATCAGGATGCGCTTCTGGCCGTCGCGCCACGGGCCGGTAATAGGCGTGCCCAACACCGCGTGCGGACGCGGGTGCGTAAGCACGGGGTCGGGACGGCCGGGGAGGGCCACGGTAGCGTCGACAAGCTTAGGCTCAGGAGCAAAAAGGAATCCCATATCTCCTATAACGACTTCGGTCACAACACTGTTCCCAAATTTTCTCTACGATGGTTGCCGTACACGAAACCGAATGAAAGGAAATGATCATGGCTGTTTACGAGCTTCCTGATCTCCCGTACGCATACGACGCACTTGAGCCGCACATCTGCGAAGAGATTATGACCCTGCACCACGACAAGCACCACGCTAACTACGTCGCTGGCGCAAACGCAGCACTCGAGGCACTTGAGGCAGAGCGCAACGGTGAGGCAAACGCCGACCGTATCCGCGCACTGTCCAAGAACCTTGCGTTCAACTTGGGTGGCCACACCAACCACTCCATCTTCTGGAAGAACATGGCACCGAACGCTGGCGGCAACCCGACCGGCGCAATCGCTGAGGCTATTGACCGTGACTTTGGCTCCTTCGAGGGCTTTAAGAAGCAGTTCACCGCTGTGGCTAACGGCCTGCAGGGCTCCGGCTGGGCAGTTGCTGGCTACGACCACGTCGCTGGCCGCCTGATCATCCAGCAGATGACTGACCAGCAGGGCAACATCTCCGTAGACTTCACCCCGGTTCTCATGCTGGACATGTGGGAGCACGCGTTCTACCTGCAGTACAAGAACGTCAAGGCTGACTACGTTGAGGCTTGGTGGAACGTTGTGAACTGGGACGACGTAAACGAGCGTTACGCAAAGGCTTCCGCATAAGTTTTTAGCGCACACGCTTGCGTTTTGGCTCAGGGAGGTCCACCATAGTGACCTATGAGAAAAGGCACCCCTGAGTACAGGCGCGCGACAGTGGCCATGCTCTTTGTGGGCTTGGCCATTTTTTCGTCTCTGTACCTGACTCAGGCGCTGCTTCCCATCCTCACCCGCGAGCTGCACACCACGCCATCAACCGCCGCGTGGACTGTCTCCGCCGCAACGGGTGCGTTGGCACTGTGCGTTGTGCCGGCGTCCATCCTGAGCGAGAAGTTTGGCCGCGGACGGGTCATGACCGTCTCCGCCGTCACCGCCACCGCGCTGGGGTTTGCCGTGGCGCTGTCACAAAACATCGAGCAGATGATCGTGCTGCGCGCACTCCAAGGCATGCTGCTGGCAGGCACACCTGCGGTGGCCATGGCGTGGCTGTCCGAAGAGCTTGACCAGCGCGACCTGCCCGGGGCGATGGGCCTCTACATCGCCGGCAACACCATCGGCGGGCTCATGGGACGCCTCGTCCCCTCCTTTGTGCTGGAAGTAGCCTCGTGGCGTTGGGCCCTTGCCGCCACCGCCACCATCAGCCTCTCGCTGGCACTTGCCGCCTGGTGGCTATTGCCTGAGCAGCGCAACTTCCACGCCAAGACAAGCATCCGGCCGGGTGCGGAGTTCCGCGCGATTGCAGGCCACCTGACCAACCCGCGCATTGTGGCCCTGGCCAGCACGGCGTTTTTGGGCATGGGCGTATTTGTGTCCATGTACAACTTCTTCGGCTTCCGCGCCATCAATGACTTTGGTCTGCCGCCGTCGCTGGCGGGTCTGACCTTCCTGTTGTACTTGTCCGGCACATGGTCAAGCGCCAGGGCCGGCACGTTTGTGGGTCGCTTCGGCCGGGGTCGTGTGGTTGCTGCCGGTGCTGCCATGATGCTGGTCGGCGCCCTGATCGGCGCAAGCGCCAACCTGTGGATCACACTGATCGGCCTGCTTATCTTCACCGCCAGCTTCTTCGCCATGCACTCCACGGCAACCGGCTGGGTGGGCCAGATCGCTGAGCGCGACCGCGCGGAAGCCTCCAGCCTGTACGTGTTTTCCTACTACATGGGCTCTTCAATCCTCGGCGCGGCAACGGGTCGCGCGTTTGAGGCGCTGCCGTGGGCAGGCTTCATGGGCGTGCTGGCCCTGCTGCTGGCGGTACTGACAGCGATTGCGGTGTGGTTGGCGCTGCGGGAGCGCCGCTAACCGCGCACCTGGCCTATTTCATCTGATCAATGAGCGGTACGCCCGGCGCGCCGCTAGTTAAGAAGTCGCGCACGGCGCGGGTGGCGCGGCAGTCGTCCTCGTTGTAGCGCAGCAGCATGTCGCGGGCGGTGTGGTCCCCAAGGCGCGCGGCACGCCGCAAAGCAATGGAACGCTCCCCGTCCACGTCATCGTCTTCCCAGGTAAACCCGGCTGCCGGGGCCAGCACTTTCAGCCCCAGCCCGTCGGTGCCCACCAAGTGTTTGCGTGCGTAGGCGAACACGTCAACCCACTCGTCGCTGCTCAGAAACGCCGCGACCTCTGCTGCATCCACGGAGCCGAACCGCTTCGCTGAGCTGCGCATCCAGTAGTTCTCGCCTCCCGCGGCAAAGCAGTATGCCCGGAAGGTTTTGCCCGCAGAGCTTGCTGCTTGTTTGCGCTGACGCAACCACCCCCAAAACTGCCCAAAGTTTCGCTCCTCCGCCGCCGAATCAGCGCCGCCAACCTCGTCCCACGTGACAAAGGAGTAGTAGCGCTGCCCATCAAACGCACCCCACAGGTAAGCGCCCTGGTCCAGGTAGGCCTCCATGTCGATATCGATCTCCACATCAGCGCGCGGGATGGTGATCTCGCCGGGGCGGCGAAGCAGCGAGATGTCCTTACGCCAAGCGCGGGCGATGGCGGAAGGTTCGCCCACGTTGGCGTCGATTAGCTGCTGCACCGTGGTGATCCCCTCATCGCGCAGCACGTCGCCGCGGCCGCCGGGCAGCACCAGCGAAATATCGTCCAGCTCCTCCAGACGAGGGCGACACAACTCCCAGAACCGGCAGGTCGCGCACTGTTTCAGGCGTTTCGGCTCGTCAGGGATCGGGGCGGTGAGCGCCTCAATCAGCGGCGGGATGAAACGCTCCACATCCCCGATGTAGGCGCGTGTGCGGTCCTGGCCAATCACGCCGCCGCGGCCGGTGGCCTTGCCGTAATCGCGCAGCAGCAGCTCCGCGATGGCCAGGCGGTAGCCATCAACGGTGTGGTGACGCGGCTTCGCTGGCACCTCAAGCGGTGCAGAAAGCCCCAACCGGCCAACCGGGATCATCTCCATCCGCGAAGTCTCATGCGGGCGCGCCACCCTGTGGTTCGAGATGATCACCGGCAGGTAATCGTGGCCGTCGCGCACCAGCACGTCCACGTCCGCAACCACGCGCACGCCCTCGATCTGGCCAGTCAACCTGGCATTCGTAATCACATGCGCGCCAGCGCGTACCGCGGAGATTGTGCGTGCTGCCTGCTCGTCGTCCCCACCCGCCGGGTCTACATCAACCCGGGTGAACAGTTTCCTGCGCCCATCACCCACCGCACGCTTGGTGGGAAGTGCGTTGAGGACTAGGGCGCGTGCGGCGTCGATACGCGGCTGGCGCTCCAAGGACTCTGGCAGCGGCGGGATATTCGGGTGCACCGCACGCTGGTGGAGCCTATAGCGGCAACCCACCAGATCATTCGCACGCACTTGGGCCGGGAACATCACAATGCTTGAAATGCTACCCGTCGCGCGTGCCGCACATGGGTAAGGTGGACGCCATGGGAATTCTCAAGTCCATCCGCAAGAACAGCAAAAAACAGCTGAAAAAGGTTGAAGCGGAAGTAAAAAAGGCCGAGGCAACCGCCCGCAAGTACTCCCGCGACGAGGCCAAGGCTGACCTGCGCATCGCACAACTGCTGGACAAGGCAGAAAAGCGCCTGCTCAAGGAAGAGCAGAAGGGGCTGAAGCGCAAGCGCAAGCACGAAAAGGACCTGGCCAAGGCGCACCTGAAGCGTATCGACGAAGCCGGCCTGACCAAAAAGAAAGCCAAAAACCTCGCCGGCGCACTGCGCGTTCTGGTTCCGGTGCTGCTGCCGCTGATCTACAAGGGTCTGACCGCTTACCAGCAGCGCGAACTGGACAACCGCGCCGCCGGCCAGCGCTAGAACCTACAGCACGCCCATCTCGCGGGCGGACGCCACGGCAGAAGTACGGGAGCGCACACCCAACTTGTCGTAGATATGCACAAGGTGGCTTTTCACCGTGGCCTCCGACAACATGAGCTCCGCGCCGATCTCGCGGTTGGATGAGCCGGCGGCCACCAGCTGCAGTACCTCTAGCTCACGCGGGGTGAGTGAGGAGCGCGGGGTGCGCTCACGCGTAGCCAGCTTGTCGCGCACGGTTGGTGACATCGGCACCGCCTCACCCGCGGCGCCATCCGCAACGCTTTCATCCATGCCCGCGACGGATCGGACGGCGGCGAGGAGTTCTTCCGGCGGGGCGTCTTTCAACATGTAGCCCACCGCACCGGCCTCGATGGCGCCGAGGATGTCAGCGTCCGTGTCGTAATTGGTCACCACCAGCACCTTTGGCGGGTTGGTCAGGGAGCTGCGGATGGCGGCGGTGGCTTGCGCCCCCGTCATCACGCGGGTGCCCTGGGGGCCAGCACCAAAACGCAGGTCCATCAGGATCACATCGATGCCCCCGGCCTGAGCCGTGGCAATTGCGCCTTCCGCGGTGGCTACCTCACCAACCACCATGATGTCGTCTGCCTGCTCCAACACAGAGCGCAGGCCAAGGCGCACAATCTCATGATCATCAGCCAGTAACACGCGAATCATGCCATCATCCTAACTGTCTAGTCCGAACTATCTACAGCACCGTCCACAGGCACCGCCACGGAGATTGCTGTCGGCCCGCCCGGCGCGGACTCAATGGTCAGCTCCCCGCCAAGTTCCGCGGCGCGCGAACGCATCGCATCCAACCCCAGGTGGCCAAGACCTGCGGGTTTGCCGGCTTGCGCTGCAACGTCAAAGCCCACGCCGTTATCCACAACGTCCAGGCGGATCTCCTCAGGCTCGTGTGTGAGTGTTACCTGTACGCGGCTGGCGCCCGAATGCTGCACGGCATTCGACACCGCGCCTTGGGCGATGCGCAGCAGTCCAGCCTCCACACGCATGGGCAGTTTCTGCGGCTCACCGTGGGTTTCCACCTGAATATCCATGTCACTGGCATGCGCAAAGTCCGCGGCGATGCGCTCCAGAGCTTCGCTTATCGACGCTTCGCGCAACCCCGCCGGCGTCAACACCGCAATCATCGCGCGAGTCTCCGCCAAGTTGTTAGACGCCGCCCGGCGTGCCGCCTCCATCCGGCGCAGCGGCTGTTCAAGCTCTTCTTCAGCCACGTCAAGGTTGCCCAAGTCCCGCTCGGCGGCGTGCAGCAACATTTGGATAGAGGACAAGTTTTGCGCCACCGTGTCATGAATCTCGTGCGCCAAGCGTTCGCGCTCCTGCGCCACACCTGCTTCGCGTTCGGACTCGGCGAGTTGTTCGCGGGTGGACAGTAGCTCGTCGATAAGCAGAAGCCTCTCGCGGCTCACCCTGCCGATGGTGGTGAATGCATAGTTGATTGCCACCACCACAACGGCGGACAGGGCCGGGCCCATAATGCCGCCGAGGGTGAGCCCGGTGGGGATCTGGAAGATGATGGCAATGGCCAGGTCAATGGCCACAAACAGCAAACCCCGCCAATCATTGAACGCACGCAGGGAAACAAAGAACAGCAGAAACACCCAGTAGATGGCCACCGGCGAGATGGTCATGTCTGAAATCCACACCGCCGTGACCGCACTGAGCCACACCAGCTTGCCCAACGTGCCCCACCGCGGCATCTCCACCATGCCGTAGAACAACAGGAACGAAAACGCGGTGACCAGCACAATGTGCAGCAACGCCTCATTCAGCGGCATCCGAGCAAGCGCGAGCAGGGACACCAGCACCAAACTCACAGCCAAGACGGTCACGCCGGAGTCAATAGCTTTGTTGTCTGGGATGTCTGCGGGGTCCCGCTCCAACATCACTAGTCTGGAGCTCATGCGTTTGAGACTACCCACCCTGCTCCTGTGCGCGGCCCTGGCGGGGTGCGCGGGCGGCGACAACCCCGGTTCGCCGGGTGCGCCGGATGCCACCGACGCACCGGAAGGTGTCGAATCTCCCGCCGGCGACGGCCTGCCGTTAGACGCACTGCCGGGCACAGACCGCAACGGCTGGGTCGACTGCCCCTACCTGGACACGCAGTGGGTGGCAGACACCAACGGCCAGCGCGTCACCGGCGTGGGCATTGACGAGCGTTTCAACCCACCCGCCTGCCAATACTGGTCCTATCCCCCAGAACCGCAGCTGACCGTGTTTGTGCGCCGCATGCCCACCGCCCAAGAAGCGATGACGGTGGTGGACTGGGCCATGCCGATTGACACCACCGCGCCCGCCGACCAGCCCGAAGGGTGGAACGGCGGACGCCACGGCGGCGGCGACGTGCCCGGCCGCCTCGGTGCCGGCTACGCCGTAGCTCACGGCAACACGGCAGTAGTGGTGTTTACCAACCAGAACGAATCCGTCAAAGCACAGCTTGTTGCGGAGCAAGTTATCGCTAACCTAGGACTGTGACTCAACCAGGGACTCAACCAGAAATCCGCGTCGCCGCCGTGGTGATCCGCAACCCCCAGGGCGCGGTGCTGTGCGTGCGCAAAAAGTCCAGCCCCCGCTTCCAGCTGCCCGGCGGCAAGCTTGAGGCCGACGAATCCCCGCTGGATGCCGCACTGCGCGAAACGCTCGAAGAGGTTGGCGTGGACCTGGATAGGCACCAGCTTGGGTTCCTGGGCCGGTTTTCTGCCGAGGCCTCCAACGAGCCCGGCCATACGGTGACCTCGACCGTGTTCGCCGCCCCAGCCGGCGTGCTTGATCGCATGGGTGTCCATCCGCAGCCGGCCGCCGAGATTGCTGAGGTGGACTGGATCCACCCGGCAGATACCGCTGGTTATGAGCTTGCACCGCTGCTTGCCACCCGTATCTTCCCGGCGCTTCGCCCGCGCACACTCAAGGCGGTCGCCGTCTTCGCTGGCGCCCGTGACGCCACCGACCCCGCCACGAGCGAACTGGCCTACGCGCTTGGCAAGGCGCTTGCAGAGGCCGGCATCACCCTGGTCTACGGCGGTTCCAAGCTGGGACTGATGGGACAGGTTGCCGCCGGCGCGCATGACGCGGGTGGTCGCACCCACGGCGTGCTCACCACGCACCTGGCTAACTATGAGCTTAAGTATGACGAGCTAGATGAACTTGAGCTGGTTGGCACCATGGCGGAGCGCAAAACCCGCATGAGCGAACTCGCGGACGGCATCATCGCACTCCCCGGCGGCGTGGGCACCCTCGACGAACTTTTCGACGCCTGGACGTCCCAACAACTCGGCCTCAACCCCATCCCCATCGGCCTACTGGGCACCGAGTTCTGGCGCCCGCTTGCCACCATGGTGGATCACATGGTTGGCCAGGGCTTTGTGCGGGCTACGGACCGGGAGCATTTACTGCTTGACGACGCTCCCGCCAACCTCCTCACCCGCTTCCAAACCTGGATCCCGCCAGTACCCCGCTGGATCTAAACAGCAACGTCGTTATACGGCATGAACGAGGACACCCAGGGAAACACCACGTTCATAAGCAGCAGGAACACCGCCACCAGAATCACGATGGTGATCAGCCATTTCACCGGCGGGGTGCCGGGCAGTTTGTTCCACAGGTATGAGTACATGTCCTAGCGCCTTTCAGTCATGGCGGCGGGCAGCGCACCCTCGCCGTCTGGGGTTTTCGGCACCGCCTCCGTCTTCACCGCGTGGATAATCATGCGCTCCTTGTTGGAGAACTGCGGGTGGCACGTGGTCAGCGTCAAGATGGACTCCATGCCCGGCATAACTTCCGTCGACGGGGTTTCCGGCATGGGGTTGACCACGTTGATGTCGTTCGGCAGCGTGATGTGCCGTCCAAGCACTGAGGCATAGTCGCCGGTTGCTATGCGTTCGTTGAGGTCGGGTGGGAGGCACGTGGACGTCGATAAGCGACGAAGCTCCGCATCCCCCTCCATCGGCAGCACCCGGTAAGTGACCCACTGGGTCTGGGTCTCAACCACAATTGCGTCGCAGGCATTGAGCTGGCCCAAGTCATTAAACGGCGCGCCCTTGCCCACGCGGTGGCCAGCTACGGCGAAGTTACCGGGCTCACCAGGCATCTGCGTGCCGGGGTAGCGGCCAGGGCCGGCGAGCAGCGCCGTCGGATCCACACCCTCAATGATGGCGAAGCGGTAATCCGGGCCAAAGGAGGGAATGTACATGCGGGCAAAGGCGTCACCCTCCGCAGGCGCGTGGACGGAGCGGGGGTTGACCCAGTTTTCCTCCCATACCTCTTCAAGCCGTGACTGCGCCTCATTCTGCATCTTGCCGGAGGCGATGTTGGTCCAAAACGACTCATAGAACGCAAAGAGCAACAGCACCGCGCCAATGGTCAGCAGCACCTCACCAATAATCTGGCCAGGGGTGATGCGCGCAGGTTTGCGTGCCTTGTTACCGGAGTTCTTCCCCAGGTACTCGCTCAAGTTCTCACCCGGCCAAAACGGTTGGGGTGCCCCGCCCATTGCCGCTCCCGTGGTTGCCGATTGCATGGCCTAACATTAACGCACATGCTGGAAATGCTCGTGTACCCGGTGTCTGCCGTGATGAAGTTCTGGCACTGGCTGCTGGCCGGATTGCTTGGCGCGGACTCCAACGCCGCCTGGGTTGCCTCGGTGTTTCTGCTAGTGATCTCCGTACGCTCGCTGATTTTGCCCTTTGCGTGGCAAACCATCTCCAGTACGCGGCGCGCCTTCCTCATGCGTGCGCACTTGGAAGAGGTGCAGCGCAAGTACGGCGAGTCCACCGATGTGGAGGACCTGCGAGCCGAGCAAGACGCGCGCAAGCAGATCCAAAAAGACCACGGCTATAACCCGCTCGCCGGGTGTGTGCCGGTGTTTGTCCAGGTGCCGGTGTTTCTTGGCCTGTATCGACTGCTGCAGTGGATGTCCGTTCCGGATGCGTCCGCGGGCCGTAAGATCGGCGTGCTTTCAGACGCGGAGATCGCTTCCTTCCGCGACACCACCTTCTTCCACGTGCCCTTGTCTGCCTATGTGTCTATGGATGAGGCACAGTTCGCCTTCCTTGGCACCACCCAAGAGGCCACGCTGAAGGTGGCGTTGCCGTTTGTCATCATGGCCGCGGTGTTTACCTCCGGAAACCTGCTGATCAACCAGGCACGCAACCGCACGATGTTGGAGTGGGCGAACACCTTCACGCGCCGCAGCTACTACTTTTTGTACTGGTTCGTGCCGTTCGTCGCCGTGATGCTGCTGCTCTCCGGCCTGACTGGCCCGGTGCCAATCGCGCTGCTCATGTACTGGGTGGGCAACAACCTGTTCACCACCGTGCAGACGGTCACGCTTTGGGCGTTGGCCGTTCGCACAATGCCGGCCTCCGACATCCACATTGAGGCCCAGGCCGCGGCGCGTGAGAAGTACCGCACGCAGCGCGCCGAGGTCAAGGAGCATAAGTCTGCTTTATTGCGCCTCCGCGCATCCACCCTCACCAACCCCACCCAAGCCGGCCGCATCCACCGCGAAATTCGCGACGCTAAACGGGCGCGCAAGCAAGAAAAACGCGACGAAAAGCAGCGGAAGAAAACGCTGGAGAGCGAGCGCTCAGCGGCCAGGCGCGAACTTGCGCTGCTGCGTAAGAAGGAACGCGAAGAGCAAAAAGCCAGCGAGCAGGCTGGCGAGCCGCCCAGCGAGCAGGACTAGATCGAATAGTCCGCAGGCGGCGCGCCGAGTTCGTTCTTGGCCAGTTCGCGGGCCTTCTCCAATGGGGTCACGCTCTGGGTGAACCTTGCCCCCGCCAAGCCACCGTCTAAGTAGATCAGCAGTTCATCTGCTTGCGCAGCAGAGTCGTAGCCGTTCTTCTCCGTGAGCAAGCGAGTGAGCGTGGAGTGCATCCAACGCCTGTGGTCCAGGCTAGTTTCCACAATGCGCTTCTCGGATTCTGTCTCCGGGCGCGGGTATTCCGTTGCCGCGTTGAAGAAGGGTGAGCCGCGGAAGTTCTTCTCCGGCTCCTCATCAATCGCCATGTCAAAAAAGACAAGGATTTTTCCATCCAGGTCCGCCGCCTGGTCGGCGCGTTCCTGCCAGCGCTGGCGGTACTGCTCATCCATGCGCTCAAGGTACGCAACCACCAGGTTGTCCTTGGAGCCGAGCAGGGAGTACAGGGAGGCTTTGGCCACGTCTGCTTCGCGCAGCACGCGGTCGATGCCGATGACGCGGATGCCCTCCTCGTTGAAAAGCTTCGTCGCCGCATCTAGAAGGCGCTGCCTCGGGCTCGGCCGATTACGACGCCGCGGAGCAGGCTTCTTCTTTGCCGCGTCTGAGGATGCCACCTACGTCTCCCTTTCATATAGACAAACCGGTACGTTCATACTACCCCGGGTGGCAAATCGCGCAATGGGCGCCAACAAATAAATTCCCCCGAGCTACTTTTTCAAGCAGCCCGGGGGAATTCCCAAATAGGTGAAGCGCTATTTCTTGTGGCTATTTCTTGTGGCCGGAAACCTTATTCACAATCCACAGCAACACCACCGCACCCAACAGGCAGGTGAGGAAGCTAAAGATAGAGCCTCGGTCCGAGACCTGGATACCAGCCAGGGTAAGCAGCCAGCCGCCGATCAGGCCGCCGACAATACCAACGAGGATGTTCAAACCAATGCCCATCTGGGCATTACGGTTTTGAATCCTCGAGGCTACCCAGCCGGCCAAGCCGCCGATAATAATCCAGCCAAGAAATCCAAGAGTGGGGGTCATAGTTTTGAGGTCCTTTCACAGATAAACGTTGTGTTTACTTTTCCAGGACCCCATTATGCCCTTCTATGCGTTATATCGCACGACCATCATCGGGCACGGCGCCGACTGCAGCAGCGCACGCGAGGTGGAACCAAGCAGCATTCCCTTGAAGCCGCCGCGGCCGTGCGAGCCCGTGACCAGCAGCTGCGCGTTCTCTGCGGCTTCCGTCAGAGCACGCACCGGGCGGTCGCGGGTGATCACGCGCTTGACTTCAACGTCCGGGAACTTTTCGCCAACTTCACGCAGATAGTTGTCCAAAAGCTCCGCCTGCTCGTCGTGAACCTCCTGCCAACGGTCCTCTGTAATGGCGAAGCCAGCACCCGGGGCCGGCACGTGTGTATCAATCCACGTGTGCACCGCAACAAGCTCCGCACCGCGGGCCTGCGCCTCTTCAAACGCAACCTCAGCGGCACGTTGGGAGACTTCAGAGCCGTCAATCCCAACAACAACCGGGCCGTACTTGTTCGCCTCGGTCACCGCGTTATCTTCACGCACCACCACAACTGGGCAGTACGCGTGGGAAACCACAGCACCGGAGACGGAACCAAGCATCACGCCAGACAGGCCGCCGAGGCCACGCGAGCCCATGGCGATCATGCCGGCTTCACGAGACATCTCCAACAGCATGTCAATCGGCGAGCTTTCCGCCACAGCATGACCAATGCGCAACTCAGGCGCAACCTCAAGTGCGAGCGCACGAGCGTCATCGATCTTCTGCATGGTTTCACGCTGCAGGTCATCATAAAGCTCCTGCGGCGGGACCATGCCCTCTGCGTACAGGAACTGCGGCATGGTGTAGCTGGACGCAAGGCGCAGCGCCACATTGCGCTTGGCCGCCGCGTTAGCTGCCCAACGAACTGCGTTGTTTGATGCCGGGCTGCCGTCTACTGCAACAACAATGTCGGTGCCGCGTACTTCTTCTTCCTCGGACATGAACCGATCCTTTCCCTCTCTACGCTGTTACTTCCAGCTTACTTCGGCAGCTCCACGGGGTGCGCGGGTTCCGAGTTTGCCGGGTAGAACAGGTCATAGAGTGCCGCGAGAATATCGGCGATGCCTTTGCCCACACCTTCGCGGAAGAATGCCAGTACTGGTTCAAGTATTGCTGCAAGATCCATGGCCGATAATGTACTACAACATGGCGCGCGCGAAACGGAAAACTGAACCCCCGTTGCCTCCTCAGGGCGGGTTGGGGGCTTCGCGCGCCCGCGTCCCCGAGGGCCCGGGGGTGCGCGCGATTGATTTTGTGTGGCATTTGGTTTCCACCCAGCGCCACCGTCACCCGGAGGATGACTTTTCTGCTGTTGAGGAGCGCTTTCGGGAGGGGTTGGTGGTGCGTCGTGACGCAACTGCAATTAGCCCGGATGAGTGGCTGGCCCCTGGCACGGACGTCTTTTTCTATCGACGCCCCGCCCCCGAAACCCCCGTGCCCTACGAGGTCCGCACGGTGTTTGAGGACGACACCATCCTGGTTGTGGACAAGCCGCCCTTCTTAGCGACGATGCCCCGCGCCTCCCACATCACCGAAACCGCCACCGTGCGCCTTCGCCGCGCCACGGGAAACGAGGAGCTCACCCCAGCTCACCGGCTGGATCGCGGCACGTCGGGGCTTTTGCTTTTTACTAAACGACGCCACGCCCGCGGCCCCTACCAAGAACTCTTCGCCCGCCGCGAAGTAGACAAAATGTATGAGGCGATCGCGCCCTATGTGGATGTAGCGGCACCCACCGAGTGGTCGCACCACCTGGTGAAGGTTGCCGGCGAGCCAGCTGGTTCCATAGTGGCGGGCCTAGAGCCGAACTCACATACTGAGGTTGCTTCGGTGACCCGGCTTGGAGCTTCTGAGGAGCGGGAGCTGCAGCGGCTGTACGGGGTGGATGCGCCGCTTGCCCGCTACGTGCTGCACCCGATTACTGGGCGTACGCACCAGCTCCGACTGCAGATGATGGCAGAAGCCGCCCCCATTCTTGGCGACACCATCTACCCCACCCTCCTCCCAGCCGGCGCCGAAGACTTCTCCACCCCAATGCGCCTGCGCTGCACGGGACTTGCGTTCACCGATCCCCTAACCGGCGAGCCTCGCTCCTTCAGCGTGTAGATCTGAGGGCCAGCTTCCCTACCGACTCTCTCGGGTGACACTCCCTCCCCGGGCAACCGAATCGCTGCTAGTCGTTATCTGCTAGTCGATACGTTGTTTCCGGCCGTGTGTGTACACATTCGACCTGGGGTTTTGTGGGTGTCTTTTCGTTATCGTCTAGCAGGATTCGGGGGGCACAAACACACAAAAAGCAGCCCGTCTACCACGTGTGTGTGGCAGGCGGGCTGTGTGATCATGTTTTGAAGTTGTTGGGTCGGCGGTAACCTACTCTCCCACACCCTCCCGAGTGCAGTACCATCAGCGCGGGCAGGCTTAGCTTCCGGGTTCGGAATGGGACCGGGCGTTTCCCTGCCGCTATCAACCACCGACACATCTTGGGGGCCATGTAATGGCGTTCCACTACCTGTTATGTACAAGGGGTGGTGTGTCAGATACCGGAAAGTGGACGCGACAGTCACTGTTACATTCAGTGTTTGCTGTTGTGTTGTTGTTTGTGTTGGTGGATTAGTACCAGTCACCTCATCACATTGCTGTGTTTCCAGTTCTGGCCTATCAACCCCATAGTCTATAGGGCACCTATAATGAAACCTCATCTTAAAACAGGCTTCCCGCTTAGATGCTTTCAGCGGTTATCCCTTCCGTACGTAGCCAACCAGCGATGCTCCTGGCGGAACAACTGGCACACTAGAGGTACGTCCGTCCCGGTCCTCTCGTACTAGGGACAGCCTTCTTCAAGTTTCAACGCGCGCGGCGGATAGAGACCGAACTGTCTCACGACGTTCTGAACCCAGCTCGCGTGCCGCTTTAATGGGCGAACAGCCCAACCCTTGGGACCTACTCCAGCCCCAGGATGCGACGAGCCGACATCGAGGTGCCAAACCATCCCGTCGATATGGACTCTTGGGGAAGATCAGCCTGTTATCCCCGGGGTACCTTTTATCCGTTGAGCGACACCACATCCACAAGTAGGTGCCGGATCACTAGTCCCGACTTTCGTCCCTGCTCGACTTGTAAGTCTCGCAGTCAAGCTCCCTTGTGCACTTACACTCTAAACACCTGATTGCCAACCAGGCTGAGGGAACCTTTGGGCGCCTCCGTTACATTTTGGGAGGCAACCGCCCCAGTTAAACTACCCACCAGGCACTGTCCCCAACCCAGATCATGGGCCAAGGTTCAGGTATCCACTACGGTCAGAGTGGTATTTCAACAACGACTCCACAACCACTGGCGTGGCTGTATCAACGTCTCCCACCTATCCTACACAAACCGCACCGAACACCAATACCAAGCTGTAGTGAAGGTCCCGGGGTCTTTTCGTCCTGCCGCGCGAAACGAGCATCTTTACTCGTACTGCAATTTCACCGGGCCTGTGGTTGAGACAGCAGGGGAGTCGTTACGCCATTCGTGCAGGTCGGAACTTACCCGACAAGGAATTTCGCTACCTTAGGATGGTTATAGTTACCACCGCCGTTTACTGGGGCTTAAATTCTCCGCTTCGACCCAAAAGGGTCTAACAGGTCCTCTTAACCTTCCAGCACCGGGCAGGCGTCAGTCCGTATACATCAACTTAACCGTCTTCGCACGGACCTGTGTTTTTGATAAACAGTCGCTCCCCTCTCTTCTCTGCGACCCACACCAGCACACTAACCGCATGTGTTAGCTACCGGTTTGGGTCCCCCTTCTCCCGAAGTTACGGGGGCATTTTGCCGAGTTCCTTAACCACAGTTCACCCGCTCGCCTTAGTATGCTCTACCTGACTACCTGTGTCGGTTTCGGGTACGGGCCGTCTACACACATCGCTAGAGGCTTTTCTCGGCAGCACAGGATCACCACCATCACCCATATATGGGCTACGCATCACGCCTTGCACATATGACAACCGGATTTGCCATGTTGTCGTGCTGCACGCTTGCACCAGAATCCAATAACTGGCGTGGCTACCACTCTGCGTCACCCCATCACTTACCTACAACAAATCAGGCCCCACGCATCACCACCAACCACACACCACAAGGGTGCGTATATCAGTAGCTTTGGGTGGTTAGTATCATTGCTTCAGCATTGGTCGCGTGTAGGCGGGTACGGGAATATCAACCCGTTGACCATCGACTACGCCTGTCGGCCTCGCCTTAGGACCCGACTCACCCTGGGAAGACGAACTTGACCCAGGAACCCTTCGTCATTCGGCGGATACGATTCTCACGTATCATTCGTTACTCATGCCTGCATTCTCACTCGCGTGCAGTCCACACCCCCTTACGGTAATGCTTCACCCCACACACGACGCTCCCCTACCCATAGTAAAAACTATGCCGCGGCTTCGGCGGTGTACTTGAGCCCCACTGAATTGTCGGCGCGGAACCACTCGACCAGTGAGCTATTACGCACTCTTTCAAGGGTGGCTGCTTCTAAGCCAACCTCCTGGCTGTCTTCGCGATCCTACATCCTTTTCCACTTAGTACACCCTTAGGGGCCTTAACCGGCGATCTGGGCTGTTTCCCTCTCGACTATGAAGCTTATCCCCCACAGTCTCACTGCTATACACCACTTTTAACCGGCATTCGGAGTTTGGCTGACATTGCTAAGATGATAGTCCCGCTCAACCAACCAGTAGCTCTACCTCCAGCAAGCTTGTATAACGCTGCACCTAAATGCATTTCGGGGAGAACCAGCTATCACGGAGTTTGATTGGCCTTTCACCCCTACCCACAGCTCATCCCCTCAGTTTTCAACCTAAGTGGGTTCGCGCCTCCACAACCTCTTACAGCTGCTTCACACTGGCCATGGGTAGATCACCCCGCTTCGGGTCCAGGACATGCCACTAACAACACCCATTTCGGATTCGCTTTCGCTACGACTACCCCACAGACTGGGTTAACCTCGCGACATGCCGCTGACTCGCAGGCTCATTCTTCAAAAGGCACGCCATCACACACATCGAGGTGCTCTGACGGATTGTAAGCGCACGGTTTCAGGAACTCTTTCACTCCCCTCCCGGGGTACTTTTCACCATTCCCTCACGGTACTATCCACTATCGGTCACACTGAGTATTTAGGCTTACCGGGTGGTCCCGGCAGATTCACAGCAGATTTCACGGGCCCGCTGCTACTCGGGGAAAACACATACACCCAACGCAGCTATGTCTTCGCGTACAGGACTCATCACCTTCTCCGGTGCACCATCCCAGGCGCTTCCGCTGACACAACCACATCAAGCAAGTCACTGACAGATAACTTACGATGCACCCCACAACCCCACATGCGCAACCCCTGCCAGGTATCACACACACATGGTTTAGCCTCATCCGCGTTCGCTCGCCACTACTAACGGAATCACAATTGTTTTCTTCTCCTGCGGGTACTGAGATGTTTCACTTCCCCGCGTTCACCCCCATACAGGCTATAGATTCACCTGCAGGTAACACCACATAACTGGTGCCAGGTTTCCCCATTCGGACATCCTCGGATCAACGCTTAGTTGGCAACTCCCCGAGGCTTAACGCAGCCTCACACGTCCTTCATCGGCTCAGCATGCCAAGGCATCCACCGTACGCCCTTGACCACAAACGAAATACACATACTAAGAACAAACAAAAAACAGAAAAAACAGAAAAACAAACACACACCCAAACACCAACCCACAAGGCCAGCATCCAGATGCATGATGCTCGCGTCCACTCTCCAGTTCTCACACACCACACCCACACACCAACACACCACCCAAACCAGGTGACACATCAGCATGAGGCAGTGAGGAACACACACATTCGTGTTGCCCCAGACACCCAACAGCATGCCAACACATACAAACGCTTGTAGAAAATGATTACTGTGCGATACCCCGATATTGCGTTCCACACCACCTTCTGGTGTGGGGTATGCATCCACCCGGATTCTTTTTAAAAAACAACTAGTGGCAGTCACACACTCGGCGACATCAACCACCACCACCCACAACTGTGGGTTAAACATAAAGCTCCTTAGAAAGGAGGTGATCCAGCCGCACCTTCCGGTACGGCTACCTTGTTACGACTTCGTCCCAATCGCCGATCCCACCTTCGACAGCTCCTTTTGACAGGCCACTGGCTTCGGGTGTTACCAACTTTCATGACGTGACGGGCGGTGTGTACAAGGCCCGGGAACGTATTCACCGCAGCGTTGCTGATCTGCGATTACTAGCGACTCCGACTTCATGGGGTCGAGTTGCAGACCCCAATCCGAACTAAGGCCGGCTTTCAGCGATTCGCGTCCCCTCACGAGGTAGCTGCGCGTTGTACCGACCATTGTAGCATGTGTGAAGCCCTGGACATAAGGGGCATGATGATTTGACGTCATCCCCACCTTCCTCCGAGTTAACCCCGGCAGTTTCTCATAAGTCCCCACCATCACGTGCTGGCAACATAAGACAAGGGTTGCGCTCGTTGCGGGACTTAACCCAACATCTCACGACACGAGCTGACGACAACCATGCACCACCTGTACACCAGCCACAAGGGAAACTACATCTCTGCAGCGATCCGGTGTATGTCAAGCCCAGGTAAGGTTCTTCGCGTTGCATCGAATTAATCCACATGCTCCGCCGCTTGTGCGGGCCCCCGTCAATTCCTTTGAGTTTTAGCCTTGCGGCCGTACTCCCCAGGCGGGGCGCTTAATGCGTTAGCTACGGCACGAACCCCGTGGAAGGGACTCACACCTAGCGCCCACCGTTTACGGCATGGACTACCAGGGTATCTAATCCTGTTCGCTCCCCATGCTTTCGCTCCTCAGCGTCAGTTACTGCCCAGAGACCTGCCTTCGCCATCGGTGTTCCTCCTGATATCTGCGCATTTCACCGCTACACCAGGAATTCCAGTCTCCCCTACAGCACTCAAGTTATGCCCGTATCGCCTGCAGTCCCACAGTTAAGCCGTGGACTTCCACAAACGACGCGACAAACCACCTACGAGCTCTTTACGCCCAGTAATTCCGGACAACGCTCGCACCCTACGTATTACCGCGGCTGCTGGCACGTAGTTAGCCGGTGCTTCTTCTCCAAATACCGTCAAAAATTCGTCTTTGGCGAAAGGAGTTTACAACCCGAAGGCCGTCATCCCCCACGCGGCGTCGCTGCATCAGGCTTCCGCCCATTGTGCAATATTCCCCACTGCTGCCTCCCGTAGGAGTCTGGGCCGTATCTCAGTCCCAATGTGGCCGTACACCCTCTCAGGCCGGCTACCCGTCGACGCCTTGGTAGGCCATTACCCCACCAACAAGCTGATAGGCCGCGAGCTCATCCCACACCGAAAAAACTTTCCACCACAACAACTACGAAGTGGTCCTATCCGGTATTAGACCCAGTTTCCCAGGCTTATCCCGAAGTGCAGGGCAGATCACCCACGTGTTACTCACCCGTTCGCCACTCGAGTACCCAAGCAAGCTTGGGCCTTTCCGTTCGACTTGCATGTGTTAAGCACGCCGCCAGCGTTCATCCTGAGCCAGGATCAAACTCTCCACAAAAACGTTTCAGCAGAAACAGGCCGTGAAAAGCCCAATACCTAACCAAAAACAAACCAACCAACACAACACACCAAAAAGCATGCAATGTCAGCCTGGCTTAAAAATAAAATCCTTGAATTACTATCCGTTTCTTGGCCATCCGACGAGGAAAAACACCAAGAAACAACATTTTCAGCAAAACATCACCATGTGACGCACCGAAACAGACAATGCCACCATCCAAGATTCATGACACCACCAACCGGCACACACCACAACACGTGGCACACACAACAACATTCCACAAACAAAATGCATTGGCACACTATCGAGTTCTCAAACAACACACGCACACCCATCAACCCACCACAACAGTGAGCATCAAAAGAAGCGGAGTCCCAGCGATCGTTTTCCTGCCCGCCACACAAACCAGAGAAACTCTTTCAGCTCTCCAGCGGGGCGTTGTCGGTCTCGCTGACTGGAACTAAGTTACACACACCCACAACACAACACAAATCCGCAGGTCAGATGCTGCTTTCTTGATCGCATAACCTCACGTTTAATGCCCAGTTTGCACGTTCTTAGTTCGCGCCCACTACGGCAGAGAATCGCTCGCTGCGTGGGGCGAGTGATACGCGGCCCGTGAGGTACAACCCCATGGACACCAGCGCGATTACCAGCACCACGCCGCCCAATCCGATCACCGCCATACCCTCTTCAGCGATAGCCCCTTGATCTACAACATCCAGCATGAGTCGAGTTGGGAAGAAAAAGATGAAGGGCACGACCATCGCGAAGAACTCAGAACTTGGCATAAGTGCATGCGACGCCAAGCACACGAAGGCGGTGATTGCGGTGGTGGCGAGGATGGGGGTTAACGGGGCGTCGATAAGCAAAGAGATGCTCCCGGCAACCAAGCCAAAAACGGCACTCACACCCAGCGACACCAAGACCACCTGGCGTGCCCAAGCTTTCCTAGTTAAGCCCAAGCTGCGGGCGGTCGCGGGCAGGAGGCCGGCTTCCTGAAAGAGCGCAAACCAAAGCACAATGACAGGCACTGCGGCGATGAGCTCACGCACCGTCTCGTTGCCTATATACCCGCCCAGCGGATACAGCAGGCCAACAAGTGCGCCGGCACCTGCGGCCCACAGAAGCGGGCGCGCCCAAAACAGGCTGAGCGTGAGTGAATTTCCCCAAACGCGAAGGCCAGCACCGCGCTGATTTCGCGCCCTCGGCTCGCCGTTTGGCAGTGCGTTTTCAAAAAAGGCGACAACAGTGAGTATCCCGAGGCCGGCACCGAGGATCCCTATTGCGTCCTGACGCGAGATGAGCGCCGTCACCACTGTTAGCAACACCGCCGGAACCGCGCCGAACATAAACGTGCGACGTGCCTGCTGGCGTGTTAGCCCGAATGCCTGCACGAAATCCCCATCAGGCAAAAACACCAACCACCAAATCACCGCGGCGATCACCGGCTGGGTGAGCGCAACCAGTTGACTGTCTGTGATGTTGAGGAAAAATGTGCCAAAAATCGGCAGCATCACGAAAAACCGCCACCATGGGCCAGCCTTGAACTGATGCCAGAAGAGCCTGAACATTTAGCTCGCCTCCAAGTGGGTTGCAATCAGGTCATCAAAACCAGCCACACGCGTGCGGGTCCCGGCCGGCGCAGGCTCGCCGACAGGGATGAGCGTCCGGGTTTCCCCGAGGACCACCTGGTAAGCATCAGCATCCTCGGGGGTGAGGTGCGCGGCAATGCGCCCGTCGCGCCCCAAGATCAGGGCGGAGTCAAGAATGCGAGCGGCGTCCTCAATATGGTGGGTTGCCATGATGATGGTCCGGCCGGAGTCGGCCTGCTCGAGCAAATGCCGGTAAAACACCTGCGTGTTGTGGGTGTCTAGGCCGACGTATGGCTCGTCTAAAAGCAGCAGCGGCGCCGCCGAGGCCAACCCCACCACAATGCCCGTCATCGCGCGCTGACCACGCGAAAGGTTGCCGTAGCGCTCCCGCAATGTCCCGTCAAGGCCAAAATCTTCCACCAGCTCATCGGCGAGCCACTGATCCCACCCCGGGTACCGCAGCGCAGCCGCCGCCAGCACATCTCGCAGCTTCCACGACACCGGATATTCCACATCGACACCCGTCAGCGCAGTCCGGTCCATCACCGCGGGGTTGTCATAGGGCTTTTGCTTATCGACGCCCACGTCTCCCCCACCCGGCCTCAACTGCCCCGCAATCACGCTCAGTAGGGTCGATTTGCCCACACCATTGCGGCCGAGCAGGCCATGGATACCGGGGCCTAAGTCAAAATCAACGCCACCCAGCACCACCTTTTTGCCAAAGGAGCGCTGAAGATTTCGTGCGGTAACCCTTGTCATTGATACATGCCTCTACTTTCTGCAACACGGTCAATCAGGTCGTGCAGGTCGGTGCGGGAGTAGCCCAGGCGTACGGCCTCATCAATCAGCGGGGCAATGAACTCGCCAGCAAAGACGTCGCGGCGCAGCTGGATGATGCGCTCACGAGCACCCTCGTTGACAAACATGCCGAGGCCGCGGCGTTTGTGGAGCACGTCAGCGTCCACAAGCAAAGAGAGCCCCTTACGAGCCGTAGCGGGGTTGATCTCATGGAACTGGGCGAGCTGGTTTGTTGAAGGGGCTTGGGCGCCGGGCTGCAACGAGCCATCCACAATCAAGTCCTCCACAAAGCGCGCCACTTGCACAAAGAGCGGCTCACTCTCCGAATTCATGCGACCCTCCGCCGGGGTAGTTGGTTAGTTACTGCAGTAACTAACTATCTAACAGTTTTTCGCCCAAGACGCAAGCATGAAACAACATTTTCAGGCAGACTGGTGGGGCAATTCATAGTTAGTAACGAAAAGAATCGGAATTTAGGAGCCATGCTTGAACGCACACTGGTGTTCGTCGACACGTCTTACCTGCTTGCGAGCTTTTACAACTCGTGGGAAATCGGCGCCCGCGCACAGTTAGAAATCGACCTCCCCGAGGTCGTAGCAACCCTCGGGACCATGATCACCCAACAACTCAACCAACCCGTCCACCGCCAATACTGGTACGACGGCATCCCCGACTCTGGGCCACACCGCTACCAACGGTCCCTGCGCTCCTGCGCCGGCGTGCAACTGCGCACCGGCCAACTCATCGAATGGGGCGAACGCCGCACCCAAAAAGGCGTGGACACCCGCCTCGTCGCAGACCTAGTACTCAACGCCACGCGCGAACAGTTCAGTGACTTCGTGCTCGTGTCTGGCGACGCTGACATGATCCCCGGCGTCCAAGAAGCCAGCGACATGGGCGTCCGCGTCCACCTCTACGGCTTCGGCTGGGACTCCATGTCCTCTGCCCTGCGCCACGCCTGCGACACCACCACCATCATCGACCCCCGCGAGGACTTCGCCGACTCCATGCAGCTGCAAGTCCTCGAAGGCCCGCTCCCCCCATGCATCAGGGAGCGCCCGCTTAACGACGCTGAACCGGTCGACCAAGACAACGGCCCCACCCCAGTGCCCGGCCTGGGCCCCGACCCGCTGCGTGCGCCGGACGAGGAAGAGGCGGCGCCTGAGCCTTCTCCGGCGATCGTCGCCAAGGCAGCCCGCAGGCAGGCCGAGCAGGATGAGCCGGCACAGACTGAGCCAGCACAGGCCGAGCCGGCACAAGCCGAGTGCGCAGACGACTCCGAGCGCGCCACGGACTGCGACGACGAGCCAACCGAAGCCGAAGTCGAAGCCACCAACCAGGCCAACAAGCCTGGCAACCAGACTTTGAGCAACCCAGAGGCCTCCGACGTGCCGACGCCGGCCCCAAAGCCCACGCCGAAGCCGTCCATGATGGCGCCGCGCCGGAAGCTGCGCTCGCGCTACGTGCCGCTCCCGGAGGAAGTCTGGTCCTCCGCAGGCTTCCAAACCCCCTACGACGTGGGCCAACAGTACGCGGCGTGGTGGTTCGAAAACGCCGCCACCATGGAGCAGCGCGACAAGGCACACATGCTCTCCGGCGGTGGCCTGCCGCCCGAGATCGACCGCCCGTTGCTGCAGTTCGCGTGCGAAACGCTGCACGAATACACACTGAGTGAAACCCAGCGCGTGAATCTTCGCGACGGTTTCCATTCCGGCATCCGCGGCGTCCTCATCAACATCCGCCGCGACTAGCAGCGACTAGTCGCAGAGCCGCGCATAGCAAAAAGCGCCGCGGGTGGGATTCGTGCCCACCGCGGCGCTTTGAGTTTTAGCGGTTAGTTTTGGCGGCTAGTTCTTGTCAGGGTCGGCGCTGAGATACGCCTCCGCGTCGGACACGTCGGTGTCTGCCACGTCGGTATCCTCCGGCGCCTCGATAGCCTCCGGCGCTGCGTTCCCGGAAGCGCCCTCAGAACCGGAGCCGGCCTCAAGCTCGCCCGCCATGGACGCGCGGATCTGCTCCAAACGGCTCGACGCCGCCAGATCAGTGCCAGCGGACTCGATCTCCGCCATGCGGTCCGTCATCGAATCCTTCGCCAACTCCTGCGCTCCCAGCGCGTTGGCGTAGCGGCGCTCAATCTTGTCGCGCACGCCGTCGAGGATGGGAACGCTATCGTCCGCACCGAACTGCTGCATGGAGTCCATCGTCTTGGCGGTCTGCTCCTGCATCTTCGCCTGGTTCAGCTGGCTCTCCAGCTGCGACACCTGCGCCAGCTGCTCCTGGAGACGCGCCTCCGACTGCTTCTGGTGCGCCTGCGCCTCACGCGCCGCCTGCTCAGCAGAGGCGTACGCCTGCTTCGTCTGCTCAAGCTCCTGCTCCACAGACACAAGCTGGGACGCCAAGACCTCCGCAGTCGCATTGAACTGCTGCGCCTTCTCCGCGTCACCAGCACCCGTGGCCTTATCGGCCGCCTGGAGTGCCGTGCGCGTCTTCGCCTGCAGGTCCTCCTGGGACTTAATCAGACGCTCCAGCTTCATCTGCAGCTGATTGCGGTTGCCTATAATCGACGCAGCCTGCTGCGAAATCTCCTGATGATTCTTCTTCGCCTGTGCAACCGCCTGCTGAATCTGCACTCGAGGATCTGCATTTTCGTCGATCTTCGAGTCAAACGATTGCATCATGTACTTCCAACCCTTGGTAAATGGGTTAGCCATGGGGGACACCTTTCGTCGATAAGCAAGAATGCCCCACCGAGTGTACGGAAACTACTCGCCCGCCTGCTGCTGCTCAATCTGGCGACGGACCTCATCCATGTCCAAAGCCTTGACCTGATCAACCAGGTCAGCAAAGGCAGCCTCCGGAAGCGCGCCGGCGTTGCGGAACACCAAAATACCGTCGCGGAACGCCATCAACGTCGGGATCGCCTGGATCTCAAGCGCCGCCGCAAGACCCTGATTCGCCTCCGTATCCAGCTTGGCAAAGGTCACATCCGGATGAGCCTCCGAAACCTTCTCATACACCGGCGCAAACTGGCGGCACGGTCCGCACCAGGACGCCCAAGCATCAACGAAAACGGTGCCTTCGCTAACAGTGGCCTCAAACGTGTCCTCGGTTACATCGATCGTGCTCATTACATACTCCTTCGCATTGGTTTGTTAAGGTGCCAACTACTTCAACCGTATCAACGTGCCCGAGATTCCCACCCGGGCATAACCTGGGGAAAGTACAAAATAATGACCAAAAATTACAGCATTTCCGGCCCGTCGACTGAAGCTGCGGTGGACTCGCTTGTTGATGAGGTGCAGCTTGTACGCGGCATCCACACCGTAGACGTTGACCTGGAAAACGGCCGCCTGACCGTCAGCGGTGAGGACTTCTCCGGCGAGGAGATTCTGCAGGCAATTGCCACAGCTGGCTATACGCTCACAAATGAGTAGGCTGGCGCCATGGCTACAAAAAATTACAAGGTAGAAGGCATGACCTGCGGCCACTGCGAGTTGAGCGTGCAGGAGGAAATCGCTGAGATCGTCGGCGTGACCGCGGTAAAGGCGGACCACGTCAGTGGTGCCGTGACGGTTGAGGGCGACGGATTCGATGATGCGGCCATTGCCTCCGCGGTCAAAGAGGCCGGCTACAAACTGGTTTAACCGATGACGCACATCGAGCTTGGCGTCACGGGCATGACGTGTACGTCCTGCTCGTCGCGCGTGCAGCGCAAGTTGAACAAACTCGACGGCGTGGAGGCGGCGGTGAATTACTCCACCGAGACCGCCACGGTTGATTATGACCCGTCGAAGGTTGATGTTGAGCAGCTGCTTTCCACGGTCCGCGGCGCAGGCTATGACGCGTTTGTGGTCCAAGACAAAGAGCCTTTGCTTGACGACGCAGCCGGCGCCCCCTCCACCGACCCCCTCCTCACCACCACCGTGTGGTCTGCGATTGTGTCGCTGCCGGTGATGCTGGTCTCCATGATCCCGACGATGCAGTTTGCCAACTGGCAGTGGGCGGCGTTTGCTGCGACGACGCTGGTGTACTTCAGCGCCGGCAGCGTGTTCCACCGCGCCACGTTGACCAATCTGCGCCATGGCAGTTTCACCATGGACACCCTGATCACGCTGGGTACGACCGCGGCGTACGGGTGGTCCATTTGGGCGCTATTTTTTGATGGCAGCGACCACATTTATTTGGAGACGGTATGCGTTGTCATCACGTTTCTGCTGCTGGGGCGTTGGTTTGAGCACCGCGCAAAGGGGCGAAGTTCCGAGGCGTTGCGCAACCTGTTGGACATGGGGGCCAAAGACGCCGCCGTGCTGCGTGACGGCGTGGAGGTCCGCGTTCCCATCGCTGAGCTGCGCGTGGGCGATCACTTCGTGGTGCGCCCCGGCGAAAAGGTGGCCACGGATGGACGTGTGATCAGCGGCAACTCCGCTATTGATGCGTCGCTGTTGACCGGCGAGTCCGTGCCTGTTGAGGTCACCGAGGGCGCCGTGGTTACCGGCGCCACGCTGAACACGTCCGGCCGCCTGGTGGTTGAAGCCACCCGCGTGGGCGAAAACACCACGCTTGCGCAGATGGCGCAGCTGGTCAAGGACGCCCAATCCTCCCAAGCACCCGTGCAGCGGTTGGTGGACAAGATCTCCCAAGTCTTCGTGCCTACGGTCATCGTGGTGGCGCTGCTTGCGCTGGTTGGCCACCTGATCGCCGGCCAGGGCGTCACCCAGGCGTTTACTGCGGCGGTTGCCGTGCTGATCATCGCCTGCCCGTGCGCGCTCGGCCTGGCCACCCCCACCGCCATCCTGGTGGGCACCGGCCGCGGCGCGGAGCTCGGCCTTTTGATCAAGGGGCCGGAGGCGCTGGAATCCACGGGCAATGTGGACACCATCGTGCTGGACAAGACCGGCACCGTAACCTCTGGCGAAATGCAGGTCACCGGGGTGTACCCGGCGCGTGGGTGGGAAGAAGATGAGGTGTGGGGCTTGGCGGGGGGCGTCGAGAAGCAAAGCGAGCACCCCATCGCCCAAGCCATCGCCGCAGGTACCCAGCCTGCCGAGGCCACCGACTTCGTGGCGGAGCCCGGCATCGGAGCCTCTGCGCGTATCGACGGCCACCGCATCCACGTCGGCCGCCCCACCAGGGACCTGGGCGAACTGGCTGCCGCATTCGACGCCGCGGAAGCCCAGGGCGCAACCGCCGTTGCCGTGGAGCGTAACGGCGAGCCGATCGGCGTGATCGCGGTGCGCGACACCGTGCGCGCCGACTCCGCGGCCGCCGTGGCTGAACTCAAACGCATGGGGCTGACCCCGCACCTGGTCACCGGCGACAACGCGGGCGCGGCCGAGGCTGTGGCGCGCGAGGTGGGCATCGAGGAAGTCACCGCCGGCGTCCTGCCCGCGGACAAGGTGGACGTGGTGCGCTCCTTGCAGTCGGCAGGCAAACGCGTGGCCATGGTTGGCGACGGCGTCAACGACGCCGCAGCCCTCGCCACCGCCGACCTGGGCATGGCCATGGGCGCCGGTTCCGACGTAGCAATCGAAGCCTCCGACATCACGCTCATGCACGACTCGCTGGGATCCGCCGTAGACGCCATCCACCTGGCACGACGCACCCTGCGCACCATCAAAGGCAACCTGTTTTGGGCGTTCGCCTACAACGTGCTGCTGATCCCCGTTGCGGCGCTCGGCTGGCTGGATCCGATGCTGGCTGGCATCGCCATGGCGTTTTCTTCAGTGTTTGTTGTATCTAATTCACTACGTTTGAAGGGCTTTAAGGCACAATTTGGCGGGTGAGCGAACTAACACGCACCCAACGCCTTGACCGCCTGCCCGTAACGCCGAAGCACAAGCGCCTGTTGTTTGGCTCCGGCATCGGGTGGGCGCTTGACGCCATGGACATCGGCCTGGTGTCCTTCATCATCGCCGCGCTTGCCGTGCACTGGGACTTGGATAAGTCCACTACGTCGTGGATAGCGTCGGTGGGGTTCATCGGCATGGCGGTGGGTGCGTCGCTGGCGGGCCTGTTGGCCGACAAGATCGGCCGCCGTCAGGTGTTCGCCGCGACGCTGCTGCTGTATGGGCTGGCCACGGGCGCTTCGGCGTTGGTTACATCCGTGGGGGCGTTGATGGTGCTGCGCTTCATCGTGGGCCTTGGCCTTGGCGGTGAGTTGCCGGTGGCGTCGACGCTGGTCAGTGAGTTCTCCCCAAGGCGTGTGCGCGGGCGCATGGTGGTGATCCTGGAGGCGTTTTGGGCGCTGGGTTGGATCATGGCGGCGCTGATTGGCACATTTGTGGTGGCTGGCAGCGACAACGGGTGGCGCTACGGCCTGGCGCTTGGCGCGCTGCCGGCGCTGTACGCGCTGTACGTGCGCCTTGGCCTGCCGGAGTCGGTGCGCTTCTTGGAGTCCAAGGGCCGCCACGAGGAGGCGGAGGCCATCGTGCGCTCCTTCGAGGCCCAAGCCACCCATGCGGAGCCGGTGGTTGCAGAAGTTCCGGAACCCATCGAGGGAGGCATTTGGGGCCCTGCTTTACGACGCCGCACCGCCGCCTTCTGGACCGTCTGGTTCTGCGTCTCCCTTGCCTATTACGGGGCGTTCATCTGGATCCCGTCCCTGCTGGTGGAGCAGGGTTTCACCCTTGTGCGTTCCTTTGCCTTCACGCTGATTATCACGCTTGCGCAACTGCCCGGGTACGCAGCGGCCGCCTGGTTGATTGAGGTGTGGGGCCGGCGCGTGACCTTGTCCGCGTTCTTGGCCGGGTCCGCGGTGTCTGCCCTGCTGTACGGGTTGGCAAGTGCGCCGTGGCAGATCATCGCGGCTGGTTGCTTGTTGTCGTTTTTCAACCTGGGCGCTTGGGGAGCCTTGTACGCCATCGGCCCGGAGCTCTACCCCACCGAGATCCGCGCCACCGGCACCGGCGCCGGCGCCGCCTTCGGGCGCGTCGGCTCCATCCTCGCCCCACTTATGGTGCCGCCGGTGCTTGCCTTCGGCGGCCAAATCGCCGTCTTCGGGGTCTTCGCAGTGGCGTTCGGGGTTGCGTGCGCGGCAGCTTTTTCGCTGCCCGAGCAAAAAGGCCAACCGCTGATCTAGCCTCTCAGTCTCTTGCGATGCAGCGATTCCCAAATCACTGCATTCCGAGATCTATTTCCCCAAGATGTGACACGTGCTCGGGAAATTACTGCACTGACCCACCGCTCGCCTGGAACAATCGATCCAGCTGCCCGTACATCTGCGGCAGCGTTTCATCTGAATACCGCAGCGGCGTCCACCCCTGAAGCGTCACCTCCAAGTTAATCGACGCATCTTTGTTTCGCTGCGTCTTGTCCCAGTGATGCGCCCCGTCATACATAAGCCCAACCGTCAGTCGCCGCTTCATGTCAATGAGGACAAGGTCAAAGGTGGTAACAATCCGACCCTCCGTCCAGATCGTTACCTGTTCTTCCAGCAAAAGCCCATGTTTATCCGCCAAGAACTGGGCGATCAACCTCATCTCTGATTCTTTGGGAGAATCTGCAAAACCAGATGACGCGCCAATCACTGAACTGAGCCACAGCATGTCAATGTGTTGCTGTCCAGCTGCGAGGACTTTGGTGGGGTCGACGTGGAGGTGGCGGCGTGTGGCGTCGATAAGCTGAACTGCCCTGGTGAACGCATCATCCTTTCCGGGGGCACTGACCACGGGCCACCTGGATGTGCCTCTTCTTACTAACTTCAGCGCCTGCATCGTGGCAAGCGCGGGAGACGCCACCTGGACACGGGTCCCTCGGCAGCGCGCCAGCCACACATCAGGGCCAGGAATGGAGCCGCGTCTTACACCTGGCTGCAAAAGTGAGGCACGCTGGGCGCGTGAAAAACCATCAGCTAGAAACGTAATATCGCATCCCTCCACCAAAAACGGGAGACCATAAAGAGCCAAAGCGCCAAAGCCGGTAAGCACAAAATTTGGATGTGCAAGAGCATGCGCGGCGGCACGTAGCCGCGCAGGCGCCAGATACTGGATGCGCTGCGGATTGCAAGCGGCTACGTGTGTGGCCAAAGCCGGCGACAGCAGCTCATGGTTAGACACCCAGTAATGGGGGCTCAGCTGAAAGAGTCCAGGGCGCGAAGGGTCAACATTGTCTACAAGGGCGTTCGCGGCAGGTATGTCCATCCCGCGGTGAGGCTTTTCATTCATACCTCTTTAGACTGCGTGCAGCCGGGCTCGGTTCCCTCCCCGCGTGAAATGCGATGCAGTAATTCCGGGAGCACGTGTTGCCACTAGGGGTTTTACACCGCGGAATGCACCAATTTCGGGATTAGCGCGGTGTTTTCCGCAAAATTTGCGGGGCGGCTAGCCGTGCGCCATATTGACAAAGCGCGAGTAGTGCAGCTGGTGCGCCACCGGGATCGTGTCAATCGGGCCGCCGCGGTGCTTGGCAACGATGATGTCGGCTTCGCCGGCGCGCTCGTCATCACGATCCTGCGAATCCGGGCGGTACAGCAGGAACACCATGTCGGCGTCCTGCTCAAGCGAACCCGACTCACGCAAATCAGCAAGCTGCGGCTTCTTGTCCGTACGGGACTCCGGGCCACGGTTCAGCTGCGAAATCGCGATCACAGGCACCTCCAGCTCCTTCGCCAACAGCTTCAGGTGACGAGAAAACTCCGAGACCTCCTGCTGACGCGACTCCACCTTCTTGCCAGAGCTCATCAGCTGTAGGTAGTCCAGCACCACAAGGTCCAGGCCGTGCTGACGCTTCAGCGCGCGGGCTTTGGAGCGGATTTCCATCATGGTGAGGTTTGGGGAGTCGTCGATAAACAGCGGGGCGTCCTGGATCTCCGTGAGACGCTTGGTCAGCTTCTCCCAGTCCCGCTCCTCCATCTGGCCCGAACGCATCGACGACAATTTGATCTCCGTCTCCGCCGACAACAAACGCATGATGATCTCAGAAGCGCTCATCTCCAGGGAGAAGATCACGCTGGTCTTGTTGTGGTGAATCGAGCACGAACGCATGAAATCCAGCGCCAGTGTGGACTTACCCACGCCCGGGCGCGCCGCGATGATCACCATCTGGCCGGCGTGCAGGCCGTTGGTTAGGTTGTCCAGGTCGATGAAACCGGTGGGCACGCCCTGGTCGAGGGCGCCGCCGGCGGCGATTTGCGTGAGCTCGTCGATAGTAGGCTTCAGCAGCTCGGATAGCGCGCGGTAGTCCTGGCCGGCGTCGTTGCGAGTGATGGCGAAGACTTCCTGCTGCGCGCGGTCTACAAGCGCCTCAACCTCCATGCCTTCCTCGCCTTCGTACCCAAGCTGGGCCACGTGCGTGCCGGCGTTGACTAGCTGGCGGAGGATGGACTTCTCCTCCACGATGTTGGCGTAATACAGGGCGTTGGCCGCCGTCGGCACCTCAGAGATCAACGTGTGCAGATACGGCGCACCGCCGACGCGCTCCAGCTGGTTGAAGCGGTCCAGGCGGCCGGCGACGATCAGGACGTCGATCTCGCTGGCGTCCGAGTACAGATCCACAATCGCGTTGAAGATCAGCTGGTTGGCCGGGAAATAGAAGTCATCCGAACGCAGCTTGTCCACCACGTCAATGACCACGTCCTGATTCAGCAGCATCGCACCCAGCACGGAGCGTTCCGCGCGCTCATCATGCGGCGGGGTGCGGTACTCGGAGTTCTGCGAGTTCTGCCAATGCTGCCTGCCGCGCTCGTAGCGCGAAGACCCCCTCCGCGGCTGGTAGCCCGACGATGACCCCGCGTCATCCGAGAAGTCCGAGAAGTCCGGCGGCACGTCATCCGCAGGCTCTGGCGGCAAGACGTAGTCGTCTTCAAAACTGTTGTTGGCGGCCACGATGATCCCCTTTCACTGTGTGTAAAACACTACCCCACGCAGAGTTATCCACAGGCCCTGTGGACAACTTTGCGTATTGCGTGCGAGTTGTCCACAGCCACCCCGCCGGCCCTGTGGAATTCTTGTGGAATCACGCCACAAACGCACAGCAACCCATCGCATCAACGCAGCTCAAGCGATATACATGCAAAACCGCACCGAAGCGAACAAATGGGGGATAACTCCCCTGACCACGAGGTTTGACAAGCCCATTTTCGGCACTCAACACAGCGACACGCCGCCTGCGCTGGCATTCTTATGCGCTACTTATCCACAATTGTTCACAGGGGTGGCGCGGGGGTGGAATCACTCTTCGTGCGCGGCCCAGTCGGCCATGTACTCCGCAATGCCGTGCGGGTCAGCCAGAAAGTCGCGCATGGCCCGAAACGCCATCGTCTCCTCCACGGCCACGCCGCGGGTCATGCCGTGCTCGCCCACCTCCACAATCTCCGCGCCAGGCACACCCAGCAGGATTGGCGAGTGCGTCACCATCACCACCTGCGTATCCGGGCGTCCCAAAGCATGCAGCTGCGCGAGTAACGCCATTTGGGAGATGGCGGAGAGGCCCGATTCGGGCTCATCAAGGAGGTAGAGCGCGTTCGGCTGCATCCGGGACGTCACCTCCAGCACGGACTCCCCGTGCGAGCGCCCGCCAAACTCCGTGATCGCCGTGTGCGTCTCACCGCGCAAAAAGTACCCGGCAACCTTCGCCCGCGGCCCGGTGGCAAGCGTCAGCGCCCCAAACATCGGGTCATGAGCCCCAGGCTTATCGACGCCCCACGCACCACCCTCAACCGCAAACCCCCACGCCCTGGCGACCCCCTCCAACAGCGTGGATTTGCCCACCCCGTTGCCGCCGGTAAACACCGTGATTGGCCGACGGAAGTCGAAGCCGAACTCCGCCACGTGCGCAATCGCGGGCGTGTCCAGGGCCCACGCGGGAGCCTTCGTGGCGTCGACGGAGATGCGGTTGATAAACATCAACTACAAAGACTAAAGCCTCACTCGGGGCTTGTGAGGTAGGCGGCGGTGCCAGCGGGGTCGTTGATGAATTCGCGGGTGGCGGTGAGGGGCTCGCAGGCGTCGAAAAGCAAAGGCTCCAAGGTGGGAACCTCAAGGATGCGGGCCTCCGGGATGGCCAGCAGCACCGGCGAGTGGGTGGCCATGAGGATTTGGGCGCCGCGGCGGGCAAGCACCGTGAGGCGGCCGAGGAGTTCGAGTTGGGAGAAGACGGAGAGGCCATCTTCGGGCTCATCAAGAATGATCAGCGTTTCGGGGCCGAGGCGGGTGCGCGCGAGGTCCATGATGCCCTCGCCGTGGCTGCGCAGTGGAAGGCCCACCAGCGCGTCGTCGGGGCCGAGGCTGGCGTGGTAGTTGGCCAGGGTGAGGTAGGTTTCGCCGCGTAGGAAGTAGACGTCGCGGGGGTTTTGGCGGCGCGTCAGTGTCAGCGCCTCGTGCAAAAGCGAGTGGTCGGCCGCCTCGAAGCGTGCGTTCCTGGAACCACCCGCCGCGTTCGCCCCCGCCGCGATAGCGATCGCCTCGATCAACGTGGATTTGCCCGCACCGTTGTCGCCCGTGAGGATGGTCACCTGCGCCAGCTCCAGCGGCCGTTGGGCGAGCTGGCGGACCACGGGAAGGCCAGCGGCGTAGCCCACCACCGGGACGTCAATGCGAACGCGGGTAACAAACATAGCGTCAGTTGCAGCGCTAGTGCAGGCCCGCCGGCAGCGGCACCGCCGCATCGACCGCCAACAGGAACCCGTACGCCGTACCCGAGGCGATGCCGATGATGTTCACGCTGCCATCCGGATTCACCGTGTACACCGGCGCGCCCGAGTCACCCTGCCACGCCAAGATCGCCACCGCGATCTCGCCCGTATCCGGGTTCACGTTGAGCACGCGCCCGCAGGTGCGGGAGGTGCGCCCACCGTCTTTGCACACCACGTCCCACTGCTTGACGCTGGTCACCGGCTGCCTTGAAACAACCGCACGGTTCGGGTGCACGCGCTGCGCGAACTGGCTCACCGCGTGATTCGCACCAAAAAACGGCAAGTCAACATAGCCGCCGCGCACCACGGAAGCGTTCACCGCGTCCCCCGGCAGGCGGAACCACGCCACGTCCGTCAACACACCGCCCAGGGTGTTATCGCCCTCGTATGTATAGCCAGAGTCACGAAGGTCCGAGAGCAACGTGCGCCCATCCGCCGCATACACCGCCACCGGACGCGCCCCACCAATCGGCGCCAAACAATGCCCCGCCGTCACCCCATACAGCGCCCCACCACGCTGCGCCACCGAATTCAACGTGCAGCCATAGCGCGCACCGTTCGAGTACTGGATGCGGATCACATCACCCGGGTGCACCACCACCGCGGCAGACGCCGCCGGCGCCACTAGCAAGGAAGCCACTAGCAAGGAAAGAGCCATAACAACAGCGACAACAGCGCCCGAAACGGAACGCGCAGCACGAAACACCATGCCGGTCATTCTAACCAGCGCCCAGGCACGAAAAAGCCGCAGGGCCCGCTCCTCACAAGCGGGCCCTGCGGCCAAAATGCTGTTGTCGTGGATTGCGTTATGGGTGGTTGACGCAATCGTCGTCAAGCAAACTATGCTCCAACGACCTCGAAGTTAATCTTGCCTTCCACATCGTCGTGGAGAGCAACCTTCACCTGGTAACCGCCGGTCTTCTTCACAAGACCCTTCGGCACGGTGATGCGACGCTTGTCCAGCGACGGGCCACCAGCAGCCTTCACCGCATCAGCGATGTCAGCCGGGGTGACGGAGCCGAACAGCTTACCGTTCTCAGCGGTGCGCACGGCAACCTTCACGCCGGTCAGCTGGTCCAGCTGGTCACGCAGCTCCTTTGCGTGCTCCAGGTCGCGCACCTGGCGGTCAGCCTGGGCACGCTTGATGTCTGCAATCTGCTTCTCCGCGCCGCGGGTAGCCGGGATGGCCAGGCCGCGCGGCAGCAGGAGGTTACGGCCGTATCCGTCCTTGACCTCGACGATATCGCCGGGCTCACCAAGGTTCTCAACGGCAGCGGTGAGGATCAGTTTCATGAATCCTAACCTTCCTTCTGGTTGAAAAGTTTGAGTGTGGTTTTCGTAAAAAAGAAGCGTGTTTAGAACGGTGGCTCATCATCCATACCGCCGAACGAGTCGGACGACGGTGCGGAGTTCCACGGGTCATTCGCAGGCTGCTGCTGTTGCTGTTGCTGCGGCTGCTGCGAAAACTGCTGCGGCTGGGACTGCCCGAACCCGCCCTGGTTTTGCGCCGGGGCTTGCTGGTTCTGACGCTGGCCACCAAAGTTGCCGTTCCCGCCCTCACGCGTGGTCCGGGCAATCTTGGCGGTGGCGTACCTCAAAGACGGTCCAACCTCATCGACCTCGACCTCGAAGACAGTGCGGTTTTCACCCTCGCGGGTTTGGTAGGAGCGCTGCTTCAGGCGGCCCGTCACAATGACGCGCATGCCTTTGGTCAGGGTTTCGGCGACGTTCTCTGCCATTTGGCGCCAGCAGTTGCAGGTCAGAAACAGTGCATCGCCGTCTTCGAACTGGTTCGTGTCCCGGTTGTATGTACGCGGGGTGGACGCGATGCGGAAGTTTGCTACGGCAGCTCCGCTGGGGATGAACCGCAGCTCTGGGTCTGCAACGAGGTTGCCTACAACGGTGATTTGAGTATCGCCTTGAGCCATGTCCGTTTCCTTTGCTCTTACTTGTCTGTACGCAGCACCTTGGTGCGCAGCACGTTCTCGTTCAGGCTCAGGACGCGGTCGAGCTCTGCGACAGTGTCGGACTCGCACTCGAGGTTGAGCACCGCGTAGATGCCTTCTTCCTTCTTGTTGATCGGGTATGCAAGGCGCTGCTTGCCCCACACATCAACCTTTTCCACCTTGCCGCCATCCTTGCGGACGTTCTCGAGGAACTTGTCCAGGGACGGGGCGACGGTGCGCTCATCCTGCTGCGGATCGAGGATGATCATTACTTCGTAGTGACGCACGGACCTCATCACCTCCTATGGTCTTTGTTTTCTTCGGCCATCACCCTTGTGGCGATGGCAGGAGGGTCGCTTGGCGTCAAGCAACCTTGCTAGGGTACCCCAGATTCGGGGGTCCGCCAAAAGGAGCTTTTGCTTATCGACGCCTCCCTGCCCCCACGGTCACCCACCGGGGTTCGGGGCTGCGCCGAAGACGGCGAGGGAGACAGGGATGACGGTCATGAAAAGAAACGCTGCGATGCCGAGGGCGATGGCGAGGGTGGTGCGTTTTTGCGTCGTGAAGTAAAAAGCTCCAAGGAACAGGATGAAGGCCACCGCGATGGACACGATGCCGGCGATGGTTGTGGCGTTAAGCATGGGCGGGCTCCTGCCAGTCGGTGGGGCGGGTAAGCAGCGGGTCGTGGCCGTTGTGGGCCTGGGCAACCAGGTCTGGGCGGCGGCCGAAGAGCTGCTGGACAACCAGCACCATGATGGTGATGATCAGCGCGTCGCGGCAGATGATCACGATGTCGAGCACTTCGCCCGGCAGTCCCAGGTTGTCGGTGCCAAGCATGTGCCACATCAGTACAGGCCAGACCATCATGTCCACCGTCATCCACGTCAAGAGCAGTTTCCAGTGCGGCAGCGCGAGCACCGCCGGGACGATGAGCCAGATGGAGTACTGGGGGCTCCACACCTTGTTAAACAGCAGGAAGAAGCCAACGATGAGGCAGAGCAGCTCCGCCACGCGCGGCTCCTTCGGCGCCTTGAGTCCCATGATCAGCACGGCCAGGCAGCCGGCGGCAAACAGGACGAATGTGACGGTGTTGAGGATGACGGGGGCGCCCTCGCCGGTGTCGAAACCCGACCAGCCGAAGGTGCGCGAGATCACCGCGTAGATGGTGGTCCACTCCCAGCCGCGGTCCGTGTTGAGGCGGTTGAACTCGCCCCACGCATCCGCGTTGCGCAGGTAGACCGGCACGTTGATCACAAGCCAGGTAACCACGGTGGCGGCGAGCATCTTGAAAAACGGCACGAAGCTGCGCTTGCGAATGGTAATGGTCAGGTAGGCGCCCAGCACAAACAGCGGCCAAAGTTTGAACGAGGTGCCGGCGCCGATCAGGATTCCGGCCAGCCACCACTTCTTGTTGCGCGCCGCCAAAAGGGCTGCGACCAGGAAGAAGATGGACGGGATGTCCCAGTTGGTAAACGCGTGCATGATCAAAAGCGGCGAGCCGACCACAAGCAGGGTGTCCCAGATGCGGTTGCCGGCCAGTTCTGCCACCATGCGGGCGGTGCAGATCCAGATGATGGACAAAAACAGCACCGTCATCCAGAAATACCAGCCCACCTCGGGCAAAAACTTGCTGGCTACGAAGTAGGTGTTGCGGGAGATAAATGCGGTGAACTGCTGGAACAGGCCGGCCAGCACCGGGTATTCCATGTAGCGCGTCAGGCCGTCCTCAACCCAGGAGTAGTCATAGACAAAGCCGGGCTGGTCTAGGCCGCGCGCGCCGTAGAGCGGGACGATGTCGTTGTAGCAAAAGGAGGTGAACTGGCGGTTGCCGTCCCAGTTCAGTTGCAACACGCCGTCATCATCCGGCTTGCCTAAAGAGCAGTTCGCCTTGGACAGCCCGCCTAACGTAAGGAACACGTAGGCCAGGGCGAAGATGGCGCGCAGCGGCGTCCAAAAGCGGGCGCGGCCGATTTGCGCGTAGCGGCCCATCGGCCCGCCAAGGTAGTCCACCCAGCCTTTAGCCAGCGGCTCTGTACGCCCGGGCTGGACGCGGTGCTTAGGATCCGGCCAGGTCTGGGTCGCGGTCATCGTGCTCCTTTATTGGAAGATGCTGTTGAGGTTGTCCAATGCGTCACTAATCGCGTCGCTAATCGGCGGCGGTGGCGGCATCGGTGCCGGGGCGGGAACTGGTGCCGGCGCCGGTACCGGTTCACCTGGTGCAGGTGCTGCCGGGTCCTCCGTCGGCTCCTCCTCAGCAGGTGCCGTGGTGGTTGGCGTGTAGTAGTAGCTGGCGTCGCGCCCACCCAGGTTGGTGCCGCCGGAGTAGGGTCTGACACCCCAGTAGACCGGGCTGGCGGTTGGGAAGGCCTCGAACTCTTCGTTCTGCAGGGCCTCATCCAGCACGCCCTTCCAGATCCTGCTTGGCGTGTTGGAGCCGAACATGATGCCGCCCCACTCGTTGAAGATGGCGGTTGTGTTGTCCGCGGTGCCAACCCACACAGCCACGGACAGTTGCGGGGTGCCGCCGACCATCCAGGCGTCCTTGTTCAGGCCGGTGTTGCCCAGCTGGGCGGTGCCGGTCTTGGCTGCGGACGGGCGCCCGCCAGCCAGCGTGGCGTTGGAGTAGCCCACTACGGATTGCATTGCGTCGATCGTGTTGTCCGCAACCTGCTCTGCTACTCGACGCTCAGCGTAAGACTGATCCACCTCATAGAGGACCTCACCGTTGCCGTCCACAATCTTCTGCACAAAGTGGGCCGGGTGGTACACACCGCGCTCCAGGAGCGTGCCTACTGCCGACGCCATATCCAACACCCGCGACTGGTACTGACCCAGCACAATGCCCTCATAGGGCTGGCCACCGTTTTCACGCAGGGTCACCGGAATACCCGGGATGGAACGGGCAACGCCCAAGGCGTGCGCCATGTCAGCGGTGTCCTGCGTGGTGTTGTCCAGGTCATCCTGGATACGCAGGTACGCGGTGTTGGAGGAGGTACGCGTGGCTTCCTTGGCGGTGATCACGCCGCCGCCACCGCCGTCCCAGTTGGTCACCTGGATGCCGCCAGGCAGCATCACCGGGGAGGAGTCAAACGTATCCGTCAGCTTGATGCCCTGCTGCAGCGCAGAGGCAAGCGTGAAGATCTTGAACGTGGAGCCGGTCTGCAAACCGGCGTTGGCGTAGTCCCAACCGTTCGGCTCATCGCCGCCGTAGTACCCCACCACTGCGCCGGTGGCTGGGTCAACAGCAACCACGCCGGTACGTGCGTCTTCCTGCAGGTTAGCCAGGTTGTTGCGTGCAACGCGCTCCACAATCTCCTGCGTGGAGCTGTCAATGGTGGTGGTGATCTGGAGACCGCGGTTGGTCAGGTCCTCCTCCGTAATACCCAGGGACTCCAGCTCCGTGATCACCTGGTTTTTGATCAGGCCGTTCGGGCCGGTGGCCTCGGTGTACGGGGAGTAGGACGCCGGGTCACGCGTCTCCGGGTACTGCGCCGCGGCGCGCTCCTCTGGCGTGATCGCACCGGTTTCCACCATGCCGTCCATGACGTAGTTCCAGCGCGCCTGTGCGCCGTCCGGATTAGTCCACGGATCCAGCTGGGAAGGCAGCTGGATGGAGGCTGCCAGCACAGCGCCCTCTTCAAGTGTCAGCTCGCTGGCCGGCTTGCCAAAGAACGCGTTTGCCGCAGCCTGGATGCCGTAGGCGTTGCGCCCGAAGTAGACAGTGTTGAGGTACGCGTTGAGGATCTCCTCCTTGCTCCAAGAGTTGGTCATCTTCACGGAGTAGACCAGCTCACGAGCCTTGCGCTCATAGGAGTGCTCGTTGCCCACAATCGCGTTCTTCACGTACTGCTGGGTGATGGTGGAGCCACCGCCAGCGCCAACGTTGCCGGTGATCTGACCGATCGCGGCACGGGCGAAGCCGGTAAAGGAGAACCCGGAGTTCTCCCAAAAGTCACGGTCCTCTGCTGCGAGGACGGCGTTTTGGACGTGCACCGGCACGTCTTCAAGCGGGATTTGCACACGGTTGCCGTCCGGCGGCACCACGCGGGCCAGCTCCGTTGCGCCATCACTGAAATAGATGTTGGAGATCTGCGCTGTTTCAATCTCGCCCGGCTCCGGAATGCGGGCTTCGGCATATTTGATGCCAAACCACGTTGCCGGGATTGCAGCCAACAGCACAAGAAACAGCAGTAGCGCTAGGAGCCATTGCCCCCAGCGCGTCTTGGGTTTCTTCGCCTTCTTCTCCACGTTCTCTGCCACAAAATGACACACTACCTTGGCAGCTGCGCTGTAACCTCTTTGAGCAGGAAGTTCCACTTACAAGATTCGCAGACCTCTACAAGATGCACAGTAATTGGGCCCACTTCCTCCACTAGGCGAGCAATCTCGGCCTCATCTCTTGCGGTGCCGCTGCGCCGGCCCAAGTTGTCCCCGTAGACCCAGCGCACATAACGCAGGGCATCTTGCTTACAGACGGGGCATGCCACCTGTGCCTCAAATCCATGAAAACGTGCGGCTGTGATCAGGAGGTGGTCGGCGTCCAGGTAGGCGTCGGCAAGCAAAAGCCCCTGATGCAGATCCCTGAGTGTGGTGCGGCGCTGCCATTCGTGCGACAACTCGTTTGTGTAAACAATTTTGTTGCGTGTACCATCGTCGGAAAACATTAGATATTTCAACCTTGGGAACCTCCATGTCCAACGAACAAGAAGCGCTAGAGCTAGCCCGCCGCGTGCGCCCAGCCATGACAAAGCTCTACGTTAGCTACTTCCGCACCGCCGAGCACTCAGAGCTGACCGGCCCGCAGCTGTCCATTATGACCCGGATCGCCGAGCACGGACCGAGCCGCATTAGCCAGCTTGCCGACGCCGAGGGCGTGCGCATGCCAACCGCCTCCAACACCATCAACCAGCTAGAAAAACGAGGCCTGGTCCAGCGCACCCGCGCCGTGGAAGACCGCCGCGGCGTCAGCGTCGAACTCACCGAGCTGGGCATGCAAGAGCTCAAGCGTGTGGGCGAAGAGCGTACCCAGTCCCTCGCCGAGATGATCAGCACGCTGGATGAGAACCACCTCAAGCTGATCGAACAGGCCGCAGACGCCATCAACGCGCTTGCGGAAACCTACGCCGAGGCATCTTCTAAAAGGGACCTGGAGCACAGCTAAAGTAGTAACCGATGGTTGCTCGCTCATTTACCAAAGAACTAGCGGAACTCCCCGCTGACGGGAAGCCGCTACGCGTTGTCGTGGGGTGGGACGCGCAAAACACCGAAGCCATCGAATTCGCCGCATGGCTCGGCCGCTCACTGCCAGTCAAGGTCAAAGTGCTCTCCGCCGTTGAAGGCACCTGGAAAAAACCCTTGTCCGGCAAGAAATACAAGCGCTGGTTCCGCGACCGCGCCCAAGAGTTTGAACTGCAAGCCAAACGCGTACTCAAAGCGCACATTCCGCGCGATCAGTGGGCAAAAGACTTCGCCGAGCTGGCAGAACGCACCGACGTTGCTGGGTCGCT
Organism: Corynebacterium riegelii; assembly: GCF_001263755.1. NCBI lineage: Bacteria > Bacillati > Actinomycetota > Actinomycetes > Mycobacteriales > Corynebacteriaceae > Corynebacterium > Corynebacterium riegelii. Next base: position 2,173,435 of record NZ_CP012342.1, on the reverse strand, counting down.
ATATTCATGCGCTGCGGATTTCTCGGCGGACATGATTGTGTTGGGCTCGCGCGTGAAAACGCAAAAAAGCAGATTCCGGCCCTCCTCTACTGCAGACGAGCTGATGCACTCCTCCCCCGTCCCCCTCGGGCTCGCGCCGCGTGGGGTGAAGCTGTCGCGCAAAGGCATCACGCGCATTACGTACGCGCTTATCGAGTCCTCAAAATCCGCACAACCACGCGACGAAGGCCGCTTCTCCGGCCTGCCCTACGCCGCAACCCTCGCCTGCGTCCTGGGTGTGCCGCTGCGCATCATCGCCTTTTCACCCCAGGAGCAAACCGACGACCTCTCCCTGGCCGCCGAGTGGAACGAATCCACCCTCGGGCTTTTGGATCGGGCGCGCGACCAGGCGTACGGTGTGGCGTCTGCAATGGGGCCGGCCTGCGCCGACAACTTTGACGTCCACGCTTTTGTAGCCAGCGGCAAAGGTTGGAAGCGCTCCATCGACTCCGTGAAATGGAAGAAAGGCGACCTGCTGTGCATGGGCTCGCAGCCTTCCGACCAGCTCAAGCGCGTGTTTGTTGGCTCTCGCGAAGGCGAATTCATCCGGTTTGCGCCCGTGCCAGTGATCATCCACCCACGAGGAGTGAAGTAGCCAATGAATATGGACAAGGGCAGAGATCAAGGCTGGGATCACCCGGAAAATGACCTACACGGCGGCCAAGACCGCTTCTCCCGCGTACGCCCAGCCCCGCGCGACTTTGATGAGCTAGCCGACGAGCCGGACCCGCTGGAGGTGGCACGGCGCAACAGCGCCTCCACACGCCAAGCGCTCTGGTACGCCCTGGCAACCGTGGGCGTCACACTTGGGTTCGCGCTTTTGCTGGGTCTGGTTGGGCGGGTCGCCGGCGGACCACTATGCGATGCCGGCGAAGCCACCTGGCTGTGCAGCCAAAGCTGGCGCACCTGGTGGGCAGTACTCACCTCCATCCCACCCGTTGCGATGCTCCTCGGCTGCGCTGTAATCATGGTGCGCAAACTCAACCGCTACGAACGCTGGATGCCGTGGATGGGCGTCTTCTGGCTCCCGCTGGTGCCATTCACCATGGTCTGGCTGATCATCACCGTTGGCATGCTGGCCCGGGATTTCGCCGGGTAGGTTTTTGGGGGTTTGGGGTTGGTTTTTTGGGGGCTTTGGTAGTGGCTCCGCCCGGGGCGCGGGCCCGCTGAAAAATCTGACCTCGCTAATTTGTTCGAAGCGCTATGGCCTGGGCCTTTGCTGAGGAGCCCCGGGCGCCTCGTCACATTTGTCAGGGAGGTCAGCAGCGCTACCGTAGCAATTCCGGGAGCACGTGCCACCACTTGGGCATTTAGGGGCCAGAATGCAGTAATTCGGAAATTACTTCATCGACGACGCCGTGTGATGAGCGCTCCGCCGGCCATGAGACACAGCATCGCAACGCCTACGGGAAGCATGACGCTCGCACCGGTTGAAGCGAGGCTGCCACCGCTACCGCCACCGCCCACTGACGCTGCCTGCGCTGTTGTGGACTGGGTGGTTGCCGACTGTGCACTTGTGCGCTGGGTTGTCGTGGACTGGGTTGTTGACCTGGTTGTTGTGGGCTTGGTGGTTGTGGACTGGGTGGATGTCTTGGGGGTTGTTGAGGATGTTGTTGGCTGGGTTGGCTGGGTTGGCTTGGTTGTGCCCGACGGGGAAGGCGAAGGCGCTGGGGAACCCGGCGCGGGAGAACCGGGCGCTGGAGAGCCCGGCGCGGGCTCAGGCTCAGTAGTGGCGTCGCCGACCAGGTAAGTGATTGTGGACCACTCGGTGACGGGCTTGCCCTGCGGGTCAACCGCCCGCATGTCCATCGTGTACGTGCCGGGTTTGGTGAACACCCAGTCGGCATGGATGTGGAAGGGGCCCTCGCTCACGCCGGAAATGGTGTGCGTTCCGGTGGAGCTGGCCAGTGTGCGTTCCGGAACCCCGAGGGAGGGAATGTGCCCGGCCCACCATGCGCCGCCCTTCGGGGTGGAGCGTGGGCGGACTTCCACATTGACGCCGGCTGGGTACTGCTCGGCGACTCGGAACGTATCCCAGCCAGGCCAGATACTGTCACGGTCCTGCATGAGTGGGAGGTGGTAAATGCTCGCACCACGCTCAACGATGCCGGTAAAGGAAAGCGAATCTGCAATAGCGTCGGTAGCTGTCACCTTGCGGTTGTCCTTCACCCGCAGGACCACGGTTTCGGGGACGTGGTGTTGGTCGTCGGTGTTGATGAGGAGGTGCGGGGTGGCGTCGATAAGCATGGGCCCAAAATCGATGTGACCTGTGGTGATCTCCTTGATGGTGTCCGGCTTGGCATCGGGGGCGACGACAAAACGCAGCACTTCCTGCTGGGATGGCGTGCCACCCTTCTCCGCAACCCACACGCCGATCTCGTACGTGCCCGGTTTGCTGAACGCCCACGAAACATGCATGTGCTCCGGGCCTTCAGTGGTGTACGCGCGGGTGGAATCGCTACCGGCTAGGCGGTCTTGCGGGGAGGTTTGGTTGCCGCGGAACGCGATCCACTTGCCGCCATCCGGCGCGCTGAGTGGAGTGAAGGTGAACGTGTAATCCTGCTTTGTTTGCGAGTATGCGTGCTCACTGCTCAGCCCGGGCCAAACCACGCCTGACCGTTGGGTTTCCGGGAGGATGTAGGCAGTGGCGCCTTTCTCGGCGAAACCCTCGATGGTCTCGGGAAGCGTCGTGCTCACCTGGGAGGGGACGGTGAAGTAGACGTCGTTGGGGCGTCGCCACACGGCGCCGCGCTGGTGGAGGTTCGTCTCATCCTTGATGCGCAGGTGGAGCACGTCGTTGTCGTAGTACGGCGCGATGTCAACGTGCCCGGAGCTCAAGTTCAGGGCCTGGCCCTCGGAGGGGGCAGGTTCGGAGGGGGCCGTGGGCGCAGGCTCGGAAGGAGCGGGCTCCGAGGGCGCAGTAGGAGCGGACGGCACAGTCTCGGACGGCTCCGTTGGCTGCGAGGAAGGCACCTCGCTCTCCCCGCCCCCACCGCTGAGACGCACTGTCGTTCCCGGGATCGGGGCGTACGCGTCGGTGTGGGGAACGCTGACAAGGGCGGCGTCCGCAGCGTTAGACCGAGACTCCGGGATGAGGCGGAGGAGGAGTTGGTAGTTGGGGCGTTGGCAGCCGTCGATAAGCTGCTTGCTCTTCCTGCTGCCTGGGGCGGAGGTGAAGTCCACTTCACAGTCGGCGATGGCGTCGCGCGGCATGGTGGTCAGTGGGCCGTTATCCATTCTGTAGAAACCGCCGGTGACGCGCAGTGTTGTGCGGGGGTCGGCGGGTTCGACGGTGATGTCGATGTTGCGCATGTCTTCGCCGTAGACCGCGGAGGTGCTCACGGTGACATCGGGGCTGGTGAGCGTCAGGGGGTCAGTGTCGAACGCCGGGATGGGCTCCATGCTTGGCGACGGCAAAACCTCCCCACCGTCCCCAGTCGCGGTTTTGGGGTCGCCGGTGCGGAAGCGCAGCGGTGCAGACACCCAGCGTGGCGTGGGCGAGGATGCGCTGGGGATGTAGACGGCTTGGAGCTCGGAGGTGTCGTCACCGAGCATCTCATCCCACGTGGCGGTGCCGCCGGTAACTTCGCGCTCGGCGAGGTAGAAGCCGTTGATGAAGAACTGGACGTGGCCGGCGTCGTTGGGGTTGCCGGTTTCAAAGGTCAGCGTGCTCAGGACGCCTTGCTCCGCGCCTTTGGTCGACGCGGTGGACGGCGCAATGCTGAATGTCGGTGTGCCAGTGCCGATGCTGGGGGCGGCGTTATACGCTGCAACGATGTCCGTGATCGTGCGCTGGGCAGGATCGGTGCCGCCTACCTGCCAGGTCAGCGTTTGGGGTGCGGAGTGGATGAAGGAACCGTCCTTCATCCGCGCGGTTGCCCGGTAGGTGACCTCGTAGAGGCCGGGGCGTGTGAACGTCGTGGAATTGTGGGTGTGGGTGCCGGCGTTGACCCAGGTTGAGCGGAATCCCGGGTCATGGGAGGACCACAGGCGCGTTAGCGGATAGGTCTCATCGCTGTAGTTGAACAGCTCCATCTTGCCCGGCCCGGAAAAACCAACGATTTCCATGTTGAAGGACTCCGCCCGGAATTGATCCGTGGGCAGATCCGCAGCCGCACCGAAGCCAGCCCAGATGGGCATGGTGTTTTTGGGGAAGCCGTGGGCGGGTCCTCCGAAGTACATGAGGTGGCCCGGTTCGACGCCGAGGAAGTTGAAGCGCGGGTCATCGGGGACTCGCCAAGCGTAGGCGCCAAGCCCGCCATCGGCGCGCCCGCGGCTGACCCAGTTCACGGTGTTCTCAATTGGGACGAGCCCGGCGCTGTTGGACATGAGCCGGAAGTTGCCGTCCTCCCACACCGCGTGGGGAGAATCCACGTGCGTTTGGGTGCGCACTATTTTGCCGTCGGTGGTTGCGGACTCGGCGAGGGCCAGAGGCGCGCCGATGAACAAGAGGGTCAGAGTGGCGACAAGCGCCGGGAAACGTGTGCGCAACAGGATGCTCTCCCGCAGTTAATGAAAATGAATGTCATTTAGATTAACTAGGCGCCTGCGGAAGAGCAATAGCAGGGGTCGGCAGCGCTGCCGTAGCAATCCCGGGAGTACGTGCCACCACCTGGGCGTTTAGGGGCCGGAATGCAGTAATTCGGAAATTACTGCAGCCCCGGGTGACTCTATTTCTGAGCGCACTCCCCACACACCGGATTCGCCTCACGGCACGCCGCGCATGAGAGGTACTGGTGGCGGCACTCGGGCTCGTTGGCGCAGTTGTAGAAGTCATTGGTGGCTTCGCCGCAGTGCACGCAGTGGCCGAGCTGGACAAAATTCGGGTCGCCCGGCGCGCCGAACTCGGTGTGCATGCGCTTGTCAAAGACGTACAGCGAGCCCTCCCAAAGGCCCTGGTTGCCGTACTTTTCGCCGTAGCGGACGATGCCGCCGTCGATTTGGTAGACCTCTTCAAACCCGCGGTTTTTCATCAACGGCGTCAACACTTCGCAGCGGATGCCGCCGGTGCAGTAGGCGATGACGGGTTTGTCCTTCATCCAGTCATACTTGCCGCTTTCCAGCTCACGGATGAAGTCATGGGTGGTTTCCACATCGGGCACGACCGCGTTTTTGAACTTGCCAATCTCGGCTTCGCGGGCGTTGCGGCCGTCAAAGAACACCACGTCCGGGTTGTTCGCCACCAGCTCATTGACCTGCTCAGGGGTCAGGTGCGTGCCGCCGCCGACTACGCCCTTGTCATCCACCTGCAGCTCATCGGGCGCGCCGAAGGCCACGATCTCCTCGCGAGCCTTCACGCTGAGTTTGGGAAAGTCCGCGGCGGAGCCTTCGGACCATTTGAACTCAATGCCGCGGAAGTATTCCTTGGTTTTGCGGGCGTAGGCCTTACACGCGTCAATGTCGCCGCCGACGGTGCCGTTGATGCCGTGCTTGGAAATGAGGATCCTGCCGGTCAACCCGAGGCCTTCGCACAGGTCACGCTGCCAGAGGCGAACCGCCTCAGGGTCTGCAATCGGCTGGAACTTGTAGTACAGCAGGATCTTTCCGGTCATGCCCGAAAGTCTAGGCCAGAGGCATAGGCCCGTACCTAACGCAGGTACCTAACGCTTGTGGTAAAGCGCCTTCTTCCAGTACTGCGGCTCCGAGGTCACCAGCACCCCGAGGGAGCGGAAGATCCCTTCGTCGACGGAGCCGAGGATGGTGGTGGTGTGGGCGTCGCAACCCTGCAGGTACTTCAGGTGTTCCAGGGCGGCAGCCGCCTGCGGGTCGGTGGACGCGGACACAGACAGCGCGATCAGCACCTCATCGGTGTGCAGGCGCGGGTTGACGGAACCTAGGTGGCGCGTCTTCAAGGACTGGATCGGCTCAATCGCCTCGGGCGCAAGCAGGTGGACGTCATCCGGAATCCCCGCCAGGGACTTCAGCGCGTTGAGCAGCACCGCAGCCGACGGCCCCAACAGGTCAGAGGTCTTACCGGTAACAACCTCGCCGCTCGGCAGCTCAAGTGCGGCACCCGGGCTGCCGGTCGCCTCAGCAATCTCAAGCGCCGGGCCCACCACCACACGATCCGCCGTGGTCACGTTCGCCTTGCGCATCACGTTGAGTACGCGGTCGGAGACGGTGGAGTCTTCATCGTTGCGTCGTTCAGCAACAAGCGCATGGTAGTAACGCCGAATGATCTCCTGCTCAGAGGCGTGGCGGCACGCGGCGTCATCGCTCATGCACATCCCTGCCATATTCACACCCATGTCCGTGGACGACTTGTACGGCTCCGTACCCGTCGCCTCTTGAAGCAGCGTGCGCAACAGTGGGAAGACCTCAATGTCACGGTTGTAGCTCGTAGCCTGCTTGCCGTACGCATCCAGGTGGTACTGGTCAATCACGTTGACGTCATCCAAGTCCGCCGTGGCTGCCTCGTAGGCCAGGTTCACCGGGTGCGACAACGGCAGGTTCCATATCGGGAACGTCTCAAACTTGGCGTAACCAGCGTTAATGCCACGCTTGTGATCGTGGTAGACCTGGCTCAAACACGTGGCCAGCTTGCCGGAACCCGGGCCCGGCGCGGTCATCACAATCAAATCCCGCGACGTCTCCACGTACTCGTTGCGGCCAAAGCCAGCTTCGCTGACCACTACGGCGGTGTCGTTCGGATACCCGCTAATAGTGAAATGGCGCGACACCTTCAACCCCAGGCGCTCCAGGCGCGAAATGAACGCCTCCACATGCTGGTTGTGGCCCTCCAGCTGCGTCACCACGACATTTTCGGCGAGGAAGCCGCGGTTCCGGAAAACGTCGATAAGCCGAAGCACCTCGTCCTCATAGGTGATGCCGAGGTCGGCGCGGACCTTTTGACGCACAACATCGCCCGCGTTGAAGCAGACGACAATCTCCACCTCATCTTTGATGCGGTCCAGCATGGCGATCTTGTTATCCGGAGTAAACCCAGGCAGCACGCGCGACGCATGATGGTCATCAAAGAGCTTGCCGCCCATCTCCAGGTAGAGCTTGCCGCCGATTTCTTTACGACGAGCACTAATGTGCTCCGACTGCAGCTGGATGTACTTCTCGCGGTCAAAACCCACTGTGTACGGCATGCGCGCAATCCTACCGCGCCAACTACGCTTACACCGCATGGAGCACTTCACCTGGACAGTTGCGCAAATCCTTGAGGCGGAGCGGCGGCTGCGCACCCACACTGAGGACCCGGAGGCGATGATGCGGGCGGCAGCTGATGCGGTGGCGGAGGCGGCGTCGGTGATGCTCGCGCCGCGCGAGCCCGTGGTCATCCTCGCAGGTCCCGGCGGCAATGGCGGCGATGGGCTCTATGCCGGCGCGACGCTTGCCGCCGGCGGCCACCCGGTTGATGCGCTGCTCACCGCCGGTCGCGCGCACCAGTCGGCCCTCGATGCGTTTGTTGCCGCCGGCGGCCGGGTCATCTCTGCGCTGGATAGGCCTTGGGAGTACAGCCTGCTTATCGACGCAATAACCGGCCTCTCCGCCCGCCCCAGCCTCGACGAGTCTCTGCGCCCACTTGTGGAAGACGTGGCTGAACTACCCACGCTTGCGGTGGACCTGCCGTCTGGAGTGGAGGCGGACACCGGCTTGGCGGGTGAGCTGCACATCACCGCGGATGCCACGATCACTTTCGGCGGTTGGCGGCGCGCCCACGTCCTCCACCCCGCCTGCGGCACCCAACTGCTGGCCGATATTCGCCTTGGCCAGCACAGTCTTGCGCTGGAGCTTGAGGCGATGTCCGACGACGGCGAGCTCGGCGACACCATGATGCTGTTTGCCTCCCGCGCCGTGTCAGGTGAGCCCTTGCCGGAAGCGTTCCCTGACGAGTTCGCTGTGTTGGAACCCTTCGACGTCGCCCCCGTCACGCCCGGCCCGTCTTCGGACAAGTACACCGGCGGCGTTGTCGGCATTGTTGCAGGCAGCGCGGAGTTCCCGGGCGCGGCGGTGTTGAGTTGCCTCGGCGCCGTCAACGCCACCCCAGGCATGGTCCGTTACGTGGGCACGCAGGCGGCCGAGGTCGTGCGCGCGATGCCGGAGGTCGTCGCCGTCGAGCGCCTCGAAGACTGCGGCCGCGTCCAGGCCTGGGTCTTCGGCCCCGGCAGCACCTCCGAAGCCGACCTGCGCTGGCTGCTCGCCCGCCCGGAGCCTTTGCTTATCGACGCCACCGGCACCACCCTCCTCGCCTCCTCCCCCACCCTGCGCGATCTCCTTGTTTCACGCTCCGCCCCGACGGTGCTCACGCCGCATGATGGCGAGTTCGCCCGCCTCCACGACGCGGTCTTCGCCGGCGCGGCCGGTGCTTCGGCCGGCCCTGGCACTGCCGCTAGTGCCGCCGGCGCGGGTGCCTCGCGCCTTGAGGAAACCCTCGCGCTGGCGAAGGCGCTGCGCTGCACGGTCGTGCGCAAGGGCCGCGTCACGATCATCGCGGACCACACCGCCGCCGGCCCCTCCACCGGCCCTGCGACTGGCATCACAGACACCGCCGCTACCAACGCAGGCACCACAGGCTGGGACTACGCGTACGCGGTTGACGCCGGCCACTCCTGGGCGGCCACGCCTGGCTCCGGCGACGTGCTCAGCGGCCTGATGGGCGCGCGCCTTGCGCTCGCCGCAGCCGAGGCCCCGCTCGACATTCCCGCCGACGAGGTCGCCGCACAGTCCGTGGTTGTCCACGCGGTTGCCGCAAGTCTTGCCGCTCGCACGCCATATGGGAACGCGACGGCCCCGGCGAGCCGCATCGCAACGTTCGTGCGCGACGCCACCGCCTGCCTCACCTAGCCCGACACACCTGGCCCAACACCCAGCCTGACACACCCAGCCCGACCGCCGTTCTGGGGATAGGTGCTTTCGCCAAGGCTCGCACTTTTTGTGAGTAGATGCTCGGTCAGAGGGTCGGGTTTTAGAAACTTAAGGCTGTGACCGAGCATCTATTCACTTTTTGCAGAGGCTCGGCGGAAGCACCTATCCGCGCCGACTTCCTGCAGGTGGCGGTGAAGCACTACGGTTAGGGGAGCATAAGCTAGAGCAACACCTAACAACACCGAAGCCAGGAGTAACAGAAGCGATGCGCATCGCAGTGCTATTTAAAGAGGTGCCGGACACGTACGGCGAACGCGAACTGAATTTAGAGACGGGTTTGGCTGTTCGCACTGGTGACAACGTTGCGGACGAGGCGGTGGAGCGCGCCGTGGAGGCCGCGCTGACTATCGCTGAGGCCACCGGTGGTGAGGTGGAGTTGTTGTCGGTGGCGCCGGCGTCGGCAGACGCGAACATTAGGAAAGGCATCGCGATGGGCGCCGAAAACGCCCACATTGTTAGCGACGACTCCCTGATCGGCGCGGACTTTACGCTGACGGCGGAGGTGTTGGCGGCGTTGGTGCGTCGTGAAGAATATGACCTTGTGGTAGCCGGAAACGTGTCCAGTGACGGTGCGGGCGGCGTGATCCCGACCATGGTGGCGGAGCTGCTGGATTGGCCGGCGCTGACCAACCTGACAAAGGTGGAGGTCGCCGGCTCCACGGTCACCGCGACGCGCGCGAGCGACGGCGCCACGATGGAGCTTTCCGCCGAGCTGCCCGCCGTGATTTCGGTGACGGACGCGTTTCCGGACGCGCGCTTCCCCAACTTCAAGGGCCTGATGGCCGCGAAGAAGAAGGAACTGGACACGCTGACGTTGGCGGATCTGGGGATTGACGCGAATGATTTCGCCCCGGCGCGCGCGATTGTTGTTGAGGCGAGCCAGCGTCCGCCGCGTGAGGCGGGCACGCTGATTCATGACGACGGCACCGCCGCCACCCAAATCGCCGATTTCCTGGCCGAGAAGAAGTTCATCTAAAGGAGACGCACCATGACAGACGCTATGACACAGCCAGTTCTTGTTGTTATTGACTCCCTTGAGACAGCCGCAGAGCTTCTTGGCGCGGCAAGTGAGATCGGCACGCCGGTTGCGTTGACCGCCAGCGAGGCGATCGCGAGTCAGTTGGGTGAGCTTGGCGCGGCGAAGGTGCTGGTCGCGAGCCTGCCGAAGGACGTGTTGAGCATCCCGCTTGCCGACGCCACCGTAGCCGCCATCACCGCCACCAACCCAGCAGCGATCCTCTTTGCCAACAACGTGGAGGGCCGCGACGCCGCCGCGCGCGTGGCAGTGCGTGAGAAGCGCGCCCTGCTTTCAGACGTCACGTCTATCCGCCGCGACGACCAAGGCGTGATCACCGACCACTCCGTCTTCGGCGGCAACTACCTCACCGTTGGCGCGGCGACGCATAGTGCGCCGGTGGTGACGGTGCGTCAGGGGGGCGTCGAAAAGCAAGCAAAGCCCCAGGCAGCCGAGGTGGAAACGCTGGAGGTTGAGCTGACCGGCAGGCGTGCGGCGACGGTGGTGTCGCGCACCGCGGTGACCGACGAGTCGGCGCGACCGCCGCTGCGCACCGCGGACCGCGTGGTCACCGGTGGTGCGGCGACGGGTTCGGCCGAGCAGTTCGAGGAGCTCGTCGGCGGGCTGGCGGATGCGCTGGGTGCCGCGGTTGGTGCGACGCGTGTGGCCGTGGACAACGGGTACGTCTCCAACGATCACCAGGTGGGCCAGACCGGTGTGCTGGTGTCGCCGCAGCTCTACATTGCGCTTGGTGTTTCCGGTGCGATCCAGCACCTGGTGGGCATGCAGACCGCGGACACGATTGTGGCTGTGAATACGGATGCGGATTCGCCGATTTTTGAGGTCGCGGACTTCGGCGTCGTCGGCGACATCTTTGAAGTTGTGCCGCAGCTCATCGCCGCAATCAACGAACGTAAGGCGTAGCCGTGAGCATTTCTTTACGACGCGGCCTACCCCGTGTTGCAGGCGGCGAACCCTGGCCACCCGCCGACGCCGTCGGGCCGGCGCTCCCCGAACCTGCCGCTGAGCCTGCGGTTGCCGCTGCTGGCGTTGGTGCTGCTGGTGCTGCTGGTGCTGCTGGCGTTTCAGCTGGCGTGGCCACGATGAACGTGGCGCTGCGCCGCGGGCTCCCGCGCGTTGCCGGTGGGCCCGCGTGGCCGGAAGCGGATTCTGCACAGGTCCCCGTGCGTGCATACCGCGAAAACGCTCTTGCGCCCGCTGCCGCGCTGGCCGAAACTGCCGCGGAACCGGCTGTCGCGACTAAGGCCGTGGCGCTGCGCCGCGGGCTCCCCCGCGTTGCCGGTGGACCCGCGTGGCCGGAAGCGGATTCTGCACAGGTCCCCGTGCGCGTGTACGCCGCTGCACCAATCGCGGAACCGGCACCGGAAGCCGCTGCGGAACCGGCTGCAGAGCCAGTTGCGGAGACGCAGCCAGCGCCAGCTGCAGCAGCCCCGACAGCCGCAGCTGCACCAGCCGCGCCCAAGAAGCTTGGGTGGCTGTGGTGGCTGGTTGGCGCTGTTGTGCTTGGCGTGGTGGCCGTTGTCGTTGCTCGAATGGTGTTGGGTACGGGGTGGGGGCAGGGGTTCGTCGATAAGCATCCTGGCACTCAGCCGCTTCCAGACGACGCACCCGTCGGCTTCCCGGCCTGGCTGAGCTGGGCGCACTTCTTCAACATGTTCCTGATGGTGCTGATCGTGCGCACCGGGCTGCAGGTGCGCAACGAACGCAAACCCGAGGGATACTGGGCGCCGAGGTGGGCGCCGAGCAAGAAAATCAGCCTGACGCTGTGGCTTCACCAAGCGCTCGACGTGCTGTGGGTGATCAACGGACTGGTCTTTTACATCCTGCTGTTCGCCACCGGGCATTGGGTGCGGATTGTGCCCACCAGCTGGGACGTGTTCCCCAACGCGGTGTCCGCCGGACTGCAATACCTCTCGCTGGACTGGCCGCTGGAAAACGGCTGGGTACACTACAACGCCCTGCAGGAGCTGGCCTACTTCACCACCGTGTTCATCGCGGCACCGCTAGCCATCCTGTCGGGTCTGCGCATGAGCAGCTTCTGGTCCGAAAAATGGACGCACGCCAGCAAGGTGCTGACCGCGCCGCTGGCACGCAAGATCCACTTCCCGGTGATGATCTACTTCCTGGTGTTCATCGTGGTGCACCTCGGGTTAGTGCTGGCCACCGGGTTCCGACGCAACATGGCCGGCATGTTCGCCGCGCGTGGCGACGTCGACCCCTCCACCTACGCCACCGACTGGACCGGCGTGTGGGTGTTCCTCGGTGCGGTTGTTGTGATTGCCGTGGCGTGGTTCCTGGCAAAGCCGCGGTTTGTTGCGCCCGTCGCGGGGGCGACCGGCAAGGTCAGCAGCCGCTAGTTTTGTGCGCTAGTTTTTGCGGCTTTTGCGGTTGGCCAGCCAGGTCATCCCCGCCCACACCAGCGGGATGCCCGGCGCGACCACCAGCAGATAATACGGCCACGGGCCGAACAGGTTCAGCAGGCTCCAGCCGCGCGGGTGGCGCGCCACAAACATGTAGTTGCCGCCCGTGATCTTGTTCATCACCTGCGCAAACCCCGCCCACGCAAACGTGATGGCGGTAACGATGCGCCAGTCTTTCCAGGACGGCCGGTAGCCAAACGCGAACGTCAATACGGTTGGCACCACCAGCGCCGCCGTGTGGAAAAACCAGTACGCAAACTCCTGCAGCCCCGGGTAGCGCTGCACGTATGCCATGTCCGGCGTGAGCAGCGCCATCGGATTGAGCAGGAATCCCCAGTAGAAGGAGAGGGCTTGGGGCAGGGGGGCGTCGGTAAGCAGAGCGATCGGCGTGACCACCCGCAGGGCATCAGTGACATGGAACGGCGCCGTCTCATCCCACACAATGCGATCCGGGTGCAAAACCCACAGGTAGTACGCGGTAACGCAGATACCCAGGACCGCCCCGGCGACCTTGCGCGCCGCCTCCCGTTTGTTGCGCGGCAGCCTCCGCGCCGCCACAACCAGCACCCCACACAACACAATCACAAACACGAGCACGCCTGCGTGACGACGATCAAACTGCCCAATATTCCCATACGTCTCCCCATTCCGGGACGTCCAATCCGGCGGCGTATACGGAATGGACGGCGGCAGCAGAGGCGGCATCGCGCGTCGCGCTTCGCAGGCGTTGTGCGCCTGGGCGTGTCGCGCCTCGTGCACCTGGGCGTTGTGCGCTTGGGCGTGTTGCGCTTGGGCGTTGTGCGCCTCGTGCACCTGGGCGTGTCGCGCTTCGTGCGCCTGGGCGTGTCGCGCTTCGTGCGCCTGGGCGTTGTGCGCTTGGGCGTTGTGCGCTTGGGCGTGTTGCGCTTGGGCGTTGTGCGCCTCGTGCGCTTGGGCGTGTCGCGCTTGGTGCGCTTGGGCGTGTCGCGCTTGGTGCGCTTGGGCGTTTGTCCCTGCGTTTGGCGGTGGGTTTGAGCCGGTGTTTGGGCCCGGGTTTGGTGTTGCGTCTGGCACAAGGCGTGATCGTAGCCGACTCGCCGCCGCTCCCCTGCCCTGACGTCGCTTGTTGCATGTTTGCGTGTGCGTTTGCGTTTGCGTGTGCCTGCGCATGCTTGCGAGCGCGCGCCTGCGAGCGCGTCCAACTTGGCCCTGCGCGCCCCTGTCGGCTAAACCCCGAGCACAACACTACGGATAGATACCCAAAACACGGTCTATCCGTACTCTTCCGTTCGGGGTTTAGGTCCGGAGAGGTCCAGAGAGGTCCGCCATCGGCCAGAGCAACCCGGTGCACGGCCATGGCGGGTCAGAACGGGGTACCGCGTGCTCGGCAAAAGGCCTCGGGGCAACCCATGCACGCCCTCCAAGCCAAAACCCGTCTACCTCACCCCGTTTAGACCCCTAAAACGGCACGAAAACGGGGTCCTGTAAACGGGGTTTACGCTCAGAACCAACCCGGAGCACGGTCGAAGCACGCCTGTTCGGATAAACCCCGTACACAACACTACGGATAGATACCCAAAACACGGTCTATCCGTACTCTTCCGTTCGGGGTTTAGGTCCGGAGAGGTCCAGAGAGGTCCGCCATCGGCCAGAGCAACCCGGTGCACGGCCATGGCGGGTCAGAACGGGGTACCGCGTGCTCGGCAAAAGGCCTCGGGGCAACCCATGCACGCCCTCCAAGCCAAAACCCGTCTACCCCACCCCGTTTAGACCCCTAAAACGGCACGAAAACGGGGTCCTGTAAACGGGGTTTACGCTCAGAACCAACCCGGAGCACGGTCGAAGCACGCCTGTTCGGATAAACCCCGTACACAACACTACGGATAGATACCCAAAACACGGTCTATCCGTACTCTTCCGTTCGGGGTTTAGGTCCGGAGAGGTCCGGAGCGAGCCGGAGCACGGCCAGAGCAACCCGGTGCACGGCCGAAACGCGGCCAGGGCGGGCCAGGGCGGGGCGGCGCGGGAACAGGCTGGCGTCGGCACGCAGGCCCCCGCAGTTCAGTGACGCAGTTCGGCCGCATCACGCGAAGGCGCGTATGGTGCAAGCGTGCAAAAACCCACACCAAAACCCACACCAAATCCCGTAACACCAAAACAAGCACCAAAGTCCCAGATGCAGATCGTGCCGCTGATGGCGATGAGCTTCGCGGCGTTTGTGTACGTCACGTATGAGATGTTTGCGATTGGGTTGATCTCCCCAATGGCGGTTGACCTGGGCGTGACGGAGGGTCAGATCGGCCTGCTTATGACGGTGTACGCGGGTTTGGTTGCCGTGGTGACTATCCCGTTGATGCATTACACGCGGCGGATGAACCGCAGGCCGTTGTTTATTGCCACGCTGGTGTTTTTGCTCACGGGCATTGTGTTGCAGGCGATCGCTACGAGTTATCCCATGTTGGTGGTTGGTCGTGTGACGGCGGCGTTTACGCATGGGTTGTTTTGGTCCCTGGTGAACCCGATGGCGGCGAGGTTGGCGCCGGCGGGGCAGATGGGTAAGGCGGTGGCGGCGGTGTCGTTTGGCTCGACGATGTCGACGGTGCTGGGCGCTCCCCTGACCACCGCGGTTGGCCACGCGATTGGGTGGCGCAACGCCACGTGGTTGCTGGGTGTTGGCGCGATTGTGGCGTTTCTGCTGCTGTTGAAGACGCTGCCGAGCATGCCAGCGAAGCCCCCGGTCAAGACCACAAATGTGCAGAAGACGAAGTCGGCGTTGCCGTCGTTGGTGTTTTACTTAACGTTTTCGGTCACGGCGCTGTTTGCCACGTTTACGTATCTGGCGTTGTTGTTGCAAGATACGGCTGGTGAGCGGTGGGTCGCGCCGGGCTTGGCGCTCTATGGCGTGGTGGGCATTATCTTTGTGTTGGTTGCGGGCCGCCGGGTGGATGCCCGCATGATCCGGCTTAACGGCTTTGATGCACTTTTCTTAATGACGTCCGCGTCCACCGGCCTTCTCGCCCTCCAGCAACAAAGCGGCGTGCTGATGTTTGTGGCAGTTGCGTTGTTGGGCATGTCCTCGGGCACTCTGCCCACGGCGGCGACCACAATCTTCATGCACGCCGGCAAGGGCAACCAGGACATGGCTAGTTCCATTTACGTGGTGACGTTCCAGGTGGGTATCGCCGCCGGTTCCGCGTTGGGTGCGGCAACGGTGGACGCGGGATACTTAAGCGGCACGCTGTTGATCACGCTGGTGCTTGGTGCGGCGGCACTGGTGACGTTGGTCGGGTTCTCGCGCCCGCGCCTGCGCTAACCCAGCTAACCCAGCCAACAGCCAACGGCCAGCTAAACCAGCACAGTTTCGCGGGCGCTGAGGCGCTGGACGTGGCCGTCGCGGACTTCGTACACGGCGTCATCCGGGGTGATCATGGACCGGTTGTGGGTGACAAAGCCGCAGGCGACGCCGGTGTCGGCAACCAGTGTGCGAAGTAGGTCGACGATTTCTTCGGTGCGGGTGGAGTCGAGGGCGGCGGTTGGTTCGTCGGCAAGAATGAGCGAGGGCTCCCCCATCAGCGCGCGGGCGATGCCGACGCGTTGGCGCTGCCCGCCGGAGAGTTGCTGCATCTTGCGGTCGCCGAGCCCGTCCAATCCGACCTTGGCTAGGAGTTCGTCGGCGCGGTCTTTGCGTGGTTTGATGCCGCGCATGTGGTCGGTGATCAGCAGCTGGTCGCGTACGTTGAGCGCCCCGATGAGGTTCGCCTGTTGGAAGATCATGCCGATCCTTGTGAGGCGGGTGTGGTTGGTGACGGGGGTGGCGTCGATAAGAATGCTGCCGCTGTCGGGGGTGATCAGGCCGGCGGCGGCGGAGAGCAGGGTGGATTTGCCGGAGCCGGATTCGCCGACGATGAAGGTGATTTCGCCGCTTCTGGCGGTGAAGGTGGCGTTGTTGAGGGCGGTGATGGTGTCTTGGCCGTCTTTGAAGGTGACGGTGACGTTTTCCATGGTGAGCATTTAGGCGATGCCTCCGAGTGCAAGCTGGGGTTGGACGTTGGTGATGGAGCGGGTGGCTATCAGGGCGCCGACCATGCCGAGGGCAAAGATGCCAAGTGGTGGGCCGACGGTGGTCAGTGTGCTGAGCGTGAATGGCACGGTGCCGGATGCGAGTGCGCCAAGCGCGAGTGCGATGCCGGTGCCCAGGATCACGCCGAAGCCGAGCAGGATTGCGGACTGGCCGAGGGCGTCTTTACGCAGGTAGGCGTTGGAGCCGCCGATGGCTTTGAGGATGGCCAGGTCGCGGGTGCGCTGCATGGTCCATACGGTGAGGAATGCGACGATGACCAGCGCGGCGATGGCGTAGAGGAACCCTTGGATCATGAGCAGGGAGCCTTGTTCGGAGCCGTAGGCGGGCAGGCCGGCAAACGATTCGCGCAGGCTCAGCCCGCTGTCGTTGGCGGCGAGGAGCACGGTGCCGTCGGCGTCGGTGTGCATGGCGGTTTGCCAGATTTCGGTTGGCACCCACAGTACGGGTGAGTGGGCAAATTCCAGGGGGCTAGTTAGCTTATCGACGCTCACCTGCTCCCCACCCACCCGCACAACCTCACCCGCGGCGAGGTCGAGGGAGGTCGACGCGATGGCGCCGTCGCCGAGGATTTCGCCGCCGGGAAGCGTGGTGCCTTTGGGCAGGGCGAGGATGGCGACGGCGTCTTCGGTGCCGTCGGCTCGCGTAAGCAGGGTTTGTGCGGTGCCGAGTGGCGTCGTGCCCGCTTCGGCGTCGATACGCGAGGTGGTAAATGATGGGTCCTCGTTGTCTTGGAACACCACGGATTGCGGGTTGAGCGCTTCTAGTGCGGAGGTGTTTTGTTTGCCAAGGCCCGCGGTGAGTCCGGTGAGCATGACCACCAGGAGGGTGATCAGCGCGACGGTGCCGGCGATCAGTCCGAAACGCCCGCGGGCGTTCGTGATTTCTCTCAAAGCTAGGAACATGGCCCCTATTGTGCGTGTGACCTGGGGGTTTACACATCGGGCGGGCGGTTGAAATCTGACTCAACCGTTCGGTTGATAGGTTGGTGCGTTGTGAAGACCACCAACCGTATTTTGGTCCTGTTGAGCGTGAGCCTGCATGTGCTGACAGCTGTGCTGCTTGGTGTTGGCTTGTTAAGCGCAAGCCAAGGAGAAGCGTTGAATTCGGTGACGTTGCTTCTGGTGGCGGCGTTTGCTGCTGTGTATTTGGCGGGCACGGTGTGGGCGCATCAGGGCCGTGAGGTGTCACGGGCGGCGTCGTATGCGTGGCTGGCGCTGATCGTTGCGTTGTGGGCCGCACTTGGGGTGCGCACGAGTGCGTTTGTGTGGTTGGAGTTTCCGCTGGTGATTTTGGCGCAGCTGCTGTTGCCGAGCGGGTTGGGTCTTTCTGTGGCGGCGGCGTTGTTGGGGGCAACGCTTGCGCGCACGGTGCCGGACGCGGGTTGGGCGGGCTTTATCGGCCCAACCATTGGCACGTTGCTGGCGGTGTTCATTGTGTACGCCTACCAGGCGCTTCGCCAGGAAACGGAAATGTATAAGGAGCTGGAGCATGCCGCGGGTGTGGCTGAGGAGCGGGCCCGTTTGTCGCGCGAGGTGCACGACACGATGGCGCAGGGTTTGAGCTCTATCGTGTTGCTCGGCCGGGCGTTGGATAAGCAGCTGGGTGATAACGAGGAGGCACGCGCCACCTTGGATACGATTCGGGCGACTGCCTCGGAAAACCTGGCGGCGGCGCGGCGGTTTGTTGCGGTCAACGCTCCCCCGGCAGCTCCCCTGCCCACGCGCCTTCATGAGCTTGCCGCAAGCGCCGAGGAGCGCCAGCGCGCGCTGGGCCGTACCCTTCGCGTGCAGGTCAACGCGGATACGGACGTGCCGGAGCCGGCGGCCAGTGTGATTGAGCGCGTGGTGCGCGAGGGTGTGAGCAACATTGAGCGCCACTCGCGTGCGGATCTGGCGGTGATCACTGTAGATGTCTCTGGGGACGGCTCTGGTGGTGTGGCTACGGTGGACGTGTATGACAACGGTGATGGCATCATCGGCGAGGAAGGCTTTGGCATTAAGGGTCTGCGTGCTCGTTTGGCTGAGGTCGGTGGCACGTTGACTATCGACGGCTCCGTGCTCGCCGCCAGCGTCCCTGTGGAGGAACAATGATCAGGATCATGCTTATAGACGATCATCCGGTCGTCCGCGCGGGTTTACGCGCCGTACTGAATTCTTTTGGTGACGTTGAGGTGGTTGCCGAGGCCGATAATGGCAACGCCGAGGTGCCGGACGGTGTGGACGTGGTGGTCACGGACATCCAGATGCCGGGCTCAAGCGGCATCGACCTGACCAGGCGGTTGACCAAGGCGGGCGGTCCCCCGGTGCTGATCCTGACTACGTATGACACGCAGTCTGACGTGGTGGCCGCCATGGAGGCCGGTGCCTTGGGCTACCTGCTGAAAGACGCCCCCGAGGAAGACCTCCACGACGCCGTGCTCAAAGCCGCCCGGCGCGAGCGCGTGCTTTCACCCCAGGCGGCGGGCGTGCTGGCGGATCGCGTGATGAACCCGAACGAGGCACTGTCTGCGCGCGAGATTGAGATCCTGCAGGCGCTGAAAACGGGGGCGTCCAACAGGCAGATCGCGGACCAGCTGTTCATCTCGCTGGCCACGGTGAAGACGCACCTGATCCACATCTACGAAAAGCTCGGGGTGGATAACCGCACCGCGGCGGTGCAGCAGGCCCAGGACCGCAGGATTATCTAGCGCTGACCAGCGCTAGTTATTTGGCGCGGGTGAGCACCTGCATACCCGCAAACGCCGCGCCCGCGCACACCAGAGACACCACCGACATGGTCAGCGCGTGGTTGGAACCCAGACCAACAAGTGCTGGGACCACGCCCGCGATCAAAAACTGCGCAAAGCCCATCGCGCCGCTGCCGGCACCCGCGCCGATCGCGCGGATCTCCTCCACCGCAAGCGCCGCCGCGTTTGCGGAGATGAACCCGGACATCATGGCCAAAATCGCAAGACAGGCCACCACGGGGACCAACGATGGGCGGGTCAGCGAAAGGATGATGAGGATGGTGGTCACGCAGGCGTCGATAAGCAAAGCCCAAACCAACACCTTCCTGGGGGCAACCGAGCGAACCACGCGCATGTTCAAGGCGTTGGAGATGGGAAACAGCAGCGCGATCGCGCCGAAGGTGAACGCGTAGGCGGTGGGCGATTGGCCGAGTTGGACCTGCAGGACCAGGGGTGAGCCGGAGATGTAGGCGAAGAGCGCGCCGAAGCCGAGCGAGCCAGCGAGCATGTAGCCGACGAACACGGGGTGCTGCAGGCAGCGCCAAATACGCGAGGCAAGGCCGCTCAGCGCACCCGGCGAGCGCTTCTCCGCGGGCAGTGTTTCCGGCATGCGCAGCGCCACAACCAGCTGCAACAGGTTCACACCCGCCAGCACCCAGAACACGCCGCGCCACCCCACCGACGGAATCAGCAGCCCACCGATCGCGGGTGCAAACGCCGGCATAAAGCCGGAGAGCGCCTGCAGGGCGGAAAACGCGCGGGCCGCCGCCACGCCGTGCACTATATCCGGCACCACGGCGCGCGACACCACAATCACACACCCGCCTGCCAGGCCCTGGAGGAAGCGCGCCGCGATCAGCGTTGCAATGGTCGGCGCGAGCGCACAGGCCACCGACGTGAGGAAGAAAATGACACTGGCAATGATCAGGGGGCGCTTGCGTCCGGTGCCGTCTGAAATTGCGCCGAACAGCAGGTTGCCCACCGCCATACCAATCATGAACGCGGAGATGGTCAGCTGTACCGCGCCCGGGGTGGTACCCAGTTCCTGCTGCAGCTGCGGCAGGCCGGGCAGGTACATGTCAATAGACAGTGGGCCGGCGGATGAGAATATCGCCAGCGTTAGCATGAGTCCTGCTGAAAGTTGGTGCACGCAGGTACCATACAGCACATGGTCCACACTCATGGGAGCCTCATTGGGGCATGGGATTTCGTAGCTGTTGGTCGCTTGGCGCCGAAGCCGGGGCGTTTTTCGGTGCTTTTGCCTATCGACGCCACGTTGACTCTCACCGACCGCCACCACCTCTCCGAAGCAGTCTCTGCTGGCCAGGGCGCCGTGGTGACCTCCGGGGACAAAGTGTTGGTGGACGTTGGGGCTTCCGCCTACGGCGTGCAGCTGGATGCGGTTGTGGATGCTGATGGTGCGGGCGCTGGCGCTGGTGAGAGCACGGTGGAGATTTACCAGCCGGACGTCTTTACCCTGCGCAGCGTGACCACGGAGCTGGTTGGTGAGGCCCGCGTGTTTGTCGGCTCCATGTTTGGGCAGACCTCCCCCGTTGTTCCCCCTTCCCCACTGGTTGCCGCGGAGATCCGCCTGGCACCCGGCGCGGAGGTGGCAATGACGCTTGAGCCAGACTTTGAATATGGCCTGCTTGCGGCAAGTGATGAGATTGCGTTGCAAAATACGCCTGTTCCGCGTGGAGTTGTTGGCTACACTGACGTTGGTACTGCCACATGGGGCGTAAAGAATCTGGGGAATGAAGAGGCCCGAGCGGTCATCTTCGGGGGAAAGGTGTTGTAGAAAAACATGAACGTAACTGTCTTGTTGTCCTTGGAGGGCGCGGACCCGGAGATCTCGCGTTGTGTGAACGTGGATTCGGCGATGCACTTGGGTCACCTCAGCGCGGTGATTGATGCGGCGTTTGGGTTCTCCGGCGCGGCGACGCACCTGTACACCCAGGGTGAGGGTGGTTTCCGCAAGCTATACACGGCGCATCCTGGTCCCGGGGAGCTGAGCGAGACGAGTCTTACGGTTGGGGAGATCACCCCGATGACCTATATCTATGACCCGGCGGCGAACTGGAACATCGCCGTTGAGTTGCTCGGCCCAACCCAGTTGGATTCGCCGACGCCGGCGTTGGTGGACGCGGCGGGCCCCGACATTGTTGAGGCCGCGCATGGTCCGGCGATGATGACCAAGTTCCGCATTGAGGCGCGCCGTATCGCCGCAGGTCTGGCACCGAATATGGAGATCACTCCCCTGCTGCTGAGCTACCTGCCGGTGATGAGCCCGGAGCGGATCCTGCAGCGGCTGACGGTGGCTGACCAGGTTGCCGTGGCAACGCGTATCAGCCTGGCGGCGGAGGAACTGTTCTACGGCGAGGAGTTTGCCAAGGCGCCGTTCCACCAGGCGGACCTGGCGGAAGAGTTTGAGAACTTTTTGGACTCGCGCCCAGACCTGCGCGAGATCATCCAGACGGACCCGGAGGCGGACCGCAACCCTACCCTGCTTGCCGCGGTGGCGGACTTTTTTGATTCCCACCTTGGTGAGCCCGAGGTTGATTTTCTGGACGAGATGTCCCCGGATCTGATGGCTGACTTCCCCGGCGCATTCGAGGAGGCCACGATGGATGACGTCGTGCGCGACCTGATGGAGATCTTCCTCGACCCGGTAAAGCTCACCGCGAAAAAGGGCCAGTTGCCTACCGCTGTGGTCCAGGAGATCAGTGACGTGCTCAATATCACGTCCTGGTACTCCCGCCCAACCGAGACATCCATCCCGGGAGTCCACGAAGTGCGCAAGCTGTTGGAAGGCGCCGGCTTTATCGGGGTGACCAGTAAAAAAACGCTGGAAGTTACAGATCTTGGCTTTGACCTGCTCAACTCCATCGACATGACCGGCGTGTTTATCCCGGAGTGGGCGCGCGGCTTTGAACACGCCTTTGGTGAAACGCTGTGGCGTGAAAGCTTGACCACCCTGGGCAATATGTTCAACCTTGGCACCGAGTACGGCATTGAAAACAAGCTAGGCCGCATGCCCGAGAACTTCTCGGATGTTGTGAGCCTGCTGATTAGCTTCGCGGCCTTGGATGACAGCAGCAAGCACATGGCAATCACCCCGGAGGCTCGCCGCATGTTTGGCCGCATGCTGGACTACTACAAGCACGGGATCTAGCGCGCTTCTAACGCGGGCGCGCGTACCAAGCTGCGGCGGCGCGGGCGCCGAGGTAGGTGCCGAGGGTGTTGCACCAGACGTCGTCAAGATCCGAAAAGCCCACCGCCAGGATGTACTGCGCGGTTTCGATGCCCAAGCTGAGCAGTAGGCCGCAGAGCGTGGCGCGGCGCACGCTGTCGCGGAAAAACACCCAGCCCACGGGCACAAACAGGGCGATGTTGCCAAACAGGTTGAACCACGGGCCCCACCACACCCGCGGGTGGATGAACGTTTCAAAGGGAATCAACCGCAGCTGGCGCACCTCGTGCGCTTGGGCCTCCCACAGGCCGGGTACTGAAAAGTAGGCCTTGCCCAGGGTGAGCACGAAGATTACCGCGAAAACGAAAACGGCGAGCACCGGAGAAACCCTGTGCCCACCGCTGAAGCGTTTGGCAGCCACGCGCTAGGAGGTGGCCTCGTGAGGGACTGGCCCGCCGGAGACCTGTCGGTAGGCGTGCGCCTGCGCCAGGTAGACCAGCGGCGCAAGTAGCACGGTGAGCAGGAAGCTCAGGCCAGCGCCCGCCCAGACGTTGAAGCCCATCACGTCAACCGCCGCAGCCGGGATCGCGGCAATCACGCCAACAACCAGGCTAAACAGCAAGAGCAGCAGGGTAGTGACGTAGTTGCGCTTGGCGGCCTTCATGCCTTCGCCTAGGCAGAAGCCGAAGCTGCCCGCGTTATCTGCGGCGTAGAACACCGGGTACACCGCAAACGGCGCCACCAGTGCGAACACCAAGGCGCCAACGACCACGCCGGGCGCCGCGGCGATAGCCATGTTCATCATTTGCTCTTGGATTTGCTCTTGGCTCATGTTGGTCGCATCACCAAAGGCGTTCGGGTCAAAACCCGTCACAGCCAGCGTGATCACAAACGCAATGCCGGCCAGGATGATACCAACAAGGCCCACCAGCATGCGGTTGACCACAGACACGCCCAACGCCTTGCCGTAGGCGGGGGAGTTCGGCTTGTCCACCTGCGCCGTTAACGTCTGCTGCAGCGCCGCGCTGGCAAACACCGGGTCCAACAGCACAAGCGCAATGGTAAACAGCAGGCCAGGCACCGCAAGCGCCGGGATCTGGTCCGCAACGCCCAACACCGCCATGACCAGGCCGATGACCAGCCAAAACTTCGGGTTGGTCTTGTACACACCAAATGTCCAGGCAATCGCCTGGCCCACACGCAACTTGCCCGTGCCTTTGGTGTGGCCGTAGCCATTCGCCGCGGGGTCGTTGATCGGGTGTGGGGTATCGGTGTCGCCAAAGTAGCCGTCTACAAGCTGGGTGCCATGGAAACGCTGCGCGTTAGCACCCGCAAGATCAGCGGCGGAGTTTACTTCGAATCGGGCAAAGTCGTCGGGGACAGTCAAAAATTCTCCTTCGTTCGTGGCCTTCGTTCGTGGCTGTTTACTTCACTACAAGGTTGACCATGCGGCCCGGCACCACAATGGTCTTCACCACGGTCTTGCCGTTGGTCAGTTCCACAACCTTCGGGTCTGCAAGGGCAATTGTGGTGATCTCGTCTTGGGATGCGTCGGTAGGAACATCAATTCTCGCTTTGACTTTCCCGTTGATTTGGATGGGCAGTTCCACGGTGTCGTCGACAAGCAACTGCTCATCAAAGGTCGGGAATGGCTCAAAGGTGATGGTGCCTGTGTGGCCGAGCTGTGCCCACAATTCCTCAGCGATGTGCGGCGCGAGCGGGCTGACCATCTGCACCAGAGGAGTGACGGCCGCGCGTGGGGCGCCAATCGGGTAGGCCTTGGTCAGGTAGTTGACGTACTCGATGAGCTTGGCGGCAACAGTGTTGTCGCGCAGGTGCTCATAATCGTCGCGCACGCCAGCGATGGTGCGGTGCAGTTGCTTCTCATCGTCGCCGGTCAGGGGGCTGTCGGTGACGGTGACGTTGCCGGTTTCCTCATCCACCACCAGGCGCCACAGGCGCTGCAGGAAGCGGTGCGCACCCACAACGTCCTTCGTCGCCCACGGGCGAGACGTGTCCAGCGGGCCCATCGACATCTCGTAGACGCGCAGGGTGTCCGCACCGTAATCACGCACCACGTCATCCGGCGCCACGGCGTTCTTCAGGGACTTGCCCATCTTGCCGTACTCGCGGTTGACTTCCTCGCCGTCGAAGAAGAATCGGCCGTCTTTTTCCTCAACCTCGGCGGCCGGGACGTAGATACCGCGGGAATCCGTAAACGCGTAGGCCTGGATGTAGCCCTGGTTGAACAGGCGGCGGTACGGCTCCTTGGAGGTAACAAAGCCCAGGTCATAGAGCACCTTGTGCCAGAAACGCGCGTAGAGCAAGTGCAGCACGGCATGCTCCACGCCGCCCACGTACAGGTCCACGCCACCCGGGTCATTCTCACCGCGCGGGCCGGTCCAGTACTCCTCATTCTCAATGTTGACAAACTCATCCGAGTTCGTCGGATCGATGTATCGCAGCTGGTACCAGGAAGAACCGGCCCACTGCGGCATCACGTTCGTGTCACGACGATACTGCTGCTCACCATGGCCCAAATCCATGGTCACGTTCACCCAGTCCGTGGCCTTGGCCAGCGGGGGAGAAGGCTCCGAATCCTTGTCGTCCGGGTCAAAGGACACCGGCTTGTAGTCCTCAACCTCCGGCAGCTCTACCGGCAGCTGGTCCTCCGGAATGCCGTGCGCCTGGCCGTTTTCGTCATACACAATCGGGAACGGCTCGCCCCAGTAGCGCTGGCGGGCAAACAGCCAGTCACGCAGCTTGTACTGGATTTTTTCGGAGCCTTTTTGCTTATCCACGAGCCACGCAATCGCTCGGTCGACGCCCTCCTGCTTGCCCAGGCCGTTGATATCCAGGCCGTCTTGGTTGGCGGAGTTGATATGCGGGGCGTCACCAATAAAAGCTTCCTCGGAAACGTCGGCGTCCAGCACCGGGATGATCGGCAGGCCGAAGACGGTGGCGAACTCATAGTCACGCTCATCGTGAGCCGGCACGGCCATAATCGCGCCCGTGCCGTAGCCAGTGAGCACGTAGTCCGCGATGAAGATTGGCACCTGCTCACCGTTAACCGGGTTCGTGGCATACGAGCCGGTGAACACGCCGGTCTTTTCCTTATTCTCCTGGCGCTCAAGGTCGCTCTTCGCGGCAATGGCGTCCAGGTACGCGCTGATTGCCTCACGCGGGGTTGGTTTGCCGTTGGTCCAGCGAGCGTCGATACCGTCGGCGTAAGCGTCGGTGGTTAGTTCATTGACCAGCTCGTGCTCTGGGGCGAGCACCACGTAGGTCGCGCCGAACAGCGTGTCCGGACGGGTGGTGAACACCTCAATCGGGCCAGCAGGGGAGTCAAACGTCACCTCCGCACCGCGGGAGCGGCCGATCCAGTTGCGCTGCATGGCTTTGACCTTCTCCGGCCAATCCAGCAACTCCAGATCATCCAGCAGACGATCCGAGTAATCCGTAATGCGCATCATCCACTGCTTCAAACGCTTGCGGTAGACGGGGAAGTTACCGCGCTCAGACTTGCCGTCCGCCGTGACCTCCTCATTGGCCAGCACCGTGCCCAGGCCCGGGCACCAGTTGACCATGGAATCCGCAAGGTAGACCAGGCGGAACTCATCAATAGCCTTGTGCTTTTCCTCCGTGGTCAGGTCCTTGAAGTCACGACCGTCCTTCGTAGTACGCGCGCCCGAAAGAAGGTCCTTGACCAGGTCCTCGATCGGGCGGGCCTTCTGCAGGTCCTCATCAAACCAGGCGTTATAAATCTGCAGGAAAATCCACTGGGTCCACTTGTAAAAATCCGGATCCGTGGTGGCCACCGCACGACGCTTATCGTGCCCCAAACCCAACTGACCCAGCTGGCGCTCCATGTTGGCAATGTTGGCCTCAGTAGTGGTGCGCGGGTGCGTACCAGTCTGGATTGCGTACTGCTCCGCCGGTAGGCCAAACGCGTCGTAGCCCAGCGTGTGCAGGACGTTTTTGCCCAGCATGCGGTTGTAGCGGGCGTACACATCCGTTGCAATGTAGCCCAGTGGGTGCCCCACGTGCAGACCCGCACCAGAGGGGTACGGGAACATGTCCTGGACGTTCAGCTTCTCCTTCGGCAGCTGCGCCGTTTCACCATCGGAGGCCTGTGGCGCCAAATCACCCGTGGGGTTCGGAGCGTTGAACGTGCCGTTGTCGCGCCAGTACTGCTGCCACTTCTGCTCAATGGTGTTCGCCAGATCAGCGGTGTAGCGGTGCGCGGTGGGATTCGCGTTAGTCATGGTTAGCCAGTGTAATAGCTGGGCTGGTTGGCGGGGTTTGGGGTGCTTGAGCTTGGCTTGGGCTTGGCTTGGGCTTGGCCCGGGGGAGCTTTTTTGAATTGCGGCAGCATGTTGCCAATCCGGGGATAGTTGCCGCAATAGCGGCATTTCCCCAGGGAATTGTTTTTTGGTGGAAATGGATCGGAGAAACAATTCGGAAACAATTAGGCGAAGAATTCGGGGAGAATTAGGGGCATTGTCTTACGTTTTTGCTGGTCAGCGAATTGTTCGGAATTGTTTTGAATTGTTTTTGGTGCGGTTTCAAGCGCTGATCCAGCGGGTGCCTCGTCCACGTTGCGGCCCCGTGGGATCTATACGAGCACGGCCCAAAGACCGCAGGTGCCGCAAGATTCGTCCGGCCTCCACCGGGCTAATGCCCGCAAAGGTGGCAATGTCTGAGGCTTGGAGCGCTTCCCCGTCTGCAAGACGCGCCTCCACCCACTCCTGCACACTTACCGTGGGCAGACCTTCACGGTTAGCAAGACCAAGTAGGTTGCGTGCTTCGTCGCTGAGCACCCACTCGTCAGCGTCACGAACCGCCTGAAGCACGCCACGGTCCACCATCTCTGACATCAGTTCCCGAACCAGCAGGGGAGAGCTTTGCGTTTTCTCCGCGGCAGTGTGCTCAGTGATAATCGGTGCGGAGTTGAGGTGCCAAAGAACAATCAGTGCATCGACGCTGTTCATCAGCGCTTCGCCATACCTTTGGGACAAACGCTGCAAGCCCTTCACAAAATTTGTATCGGGCTCCTGCGCGGCAAGAATCACCTGCACATGCGCCGGCGTGGCCTCCACCTCAGGCACATCACGCCCCGACCGGATCATCGCCGCCCACATGCGGTCAAAACCGCGGGAGCTTTCCTCCGCAAGGCCAAGGGTGCGCATCGCAGCCATTAAGCGGTTATTCCTTGGAACAGACGGCGTTGATAGCAGCCTGCCCACCGACACCCCCGGCGGCAAAGGGCCAGGTGAAGATACTTTCAGCGTGCGGTTGGACTGCTCCACAACAACCGGACCGGGAATGCGCCAGTCGCGGTGGATGACTGCGTTGGACACGACCTCATCGACAGCCTGCGCGGGAAAGCGGGGGATTGCGGTTTCGGTGCCGTCGTCAAAAAGCACACGCTCAATTTCCTGGTTACCTTTCTCCGCAATGATCCGCCTCAGCCGAGGTAAAGCCAGAAGAATCGGCTCCGAAATCTCCGTGACCTTGGGATCCGATCCGGGGAAATCACGCCACAAATGCTGGATCACAATATCTGTGGGATCCGGATCGGCGAGGAGGATTTCGCCGGCGCGCTTCAAGCGTGCGTCGTCACGCAAAAGCCCCAATTCCTTGAGCAAACCCGCAGTGGTGGCTGGGACCAAGGCGTCGCTGCCGGAGCGTTGGCGGTGCGCCCGCAGCATGCGACGCGCCTCCTCAATCACCGGCAAACGCAGGTCCTCAACAGCCACATCCGAAGGCTCATTGGAGAAATCCGGGTTACGACGCGCCGCATCAATCGAACGCCGCTGCTCCTCAGTCATAGGAGCGCAAGAAAACTTCGCATCAGCTTGACGACGCTTCGCAGCACCATTCTTACGCGTATACAGCGCACGCGCCTCAGGAACATAGATCACCAGCAAACGAACACCCCACACATGATGCTCAGTGACCACCACGTTCATATTCGGAACCGTATGCCCAAAAATTGACTGGGCAACATCCTCCTCGCCCAGCTCACACCCCAAAAACGCATCTGGGCCAGGTGTCTTATCCGCAACACCGACAACGATATAACCCGTGCCGGCGTCACTATTCGCCATACACACGGCCTCATCAATCAGCTTCTCCATAAGCCCCGCCCGCGCCCTATCCGCCCCAACCCGCAGACTCGGGTCCTCCTTAAACTCAAGAGTGAGCGACTCCTGCGAATCAGCAGTCTGGCCCTCATAAATGTTTTCAAGAGCCGAAGCCACAAACGGCGGAAGAGCTGCAAAGGAAGCCTGCGTATTCATAATTGCATCATACATTTCCCCAGGGAATTGTTTTTTCGGCGGAAATGGCGCGGGAAAACAATTCGGAAACAATTAGGCGAAGAATTCGGGTCGAATTAAGGGAAATTTCTGGCGTTTTCCCTGGTCAGCGAATTGTTCGGAATTGTTTCTGAATTGTTTTCGGCAGGCAGTTAGGCGGGGCCGAAGCCCAGGAGCGCCCAGTGGATGCCGATTGCGGCGGCGCACACGGCAAGCAGCGCAGTACCCACGCCGTAGATGGCGGCGATGGCGTATTCGTGCTGGTCAATGAGCTGACCCAGTTGACGGGCCAGCATCGCCAAGGTGGACAGCGATCCAGCAAATCCAATGCCGGCAAACGTTTGCCACTGGCCAGGCAACGCAAGCGTGAACCCCATGATTGCAGACGCAGTGAGGTTCGCCGTCAGTGTAGCTGCCAGCGGATGGTCGATGGCCGTCATGAAACACCAGCGCACAAAGCCGCCAAGGAGCCCGCCGACAAACACGGCAAGAGCGCTGATGAGTAACGACGCCTGACTAAACATGCGCGTGCGTTCGGGTAGAGGAGCCGGCGAGGAACGCTAACGTGGCCGTGGATAAGCAAAGTGCAATTATGAACAAAGCCCAGGCAGCCGAGCTGTGCGCGCTGGCGAGCGCGACCGCAGAGAGCGTGGAGAAGCCGCCGAGGAATCCCACACCCCAGAACGGGCCTGGGTTGAAATAGCCCATGGCAAAGCAGGCAGCCAGGTTCACGGCGAAAGTGACCGACATGGCGAGCATCTCCGGCGTGGTCGGATTCAGCCAAAACAGGAGCAGGAAGCGCGCCAGCGCCCCCAGCCCAGACCCCAACGCCACAATCAGGCCAGTGCGGAGGGCGTCAGCGTTCACGTGAAACGACTGTAGCACTCGGCACCGTTTACACTCCTAGGCATGCGTACCCGTACCATCGCCGCCGCTGTTGCGGTTTCCCTTGTCGCCGCCACGTCGGCGCCTGCGCTTGCTAACGAATCACGTCCCGGCTTCAGCGCCCCCGAACTGTCCTCTATGACATTGAACTGGTTCAACCCCGCCGCCTGGCCGGAGGATATGGAACAGGAGATATCCCGGATGGGTCTGTTCGCCCTGTCATCGTTCTTTGGCCACCGTTTGATTGGCGCGATGATCTTCTTCCCGTTCGCGCTTTGGGGCTTAAACAGCTACTACTTGCCGCGTTAGGTTGCTTGCTGCTTGTTGGCCCAATCGACGATCGGCTCCAAGCGTGCAAGGTCAACCCTGTCGACGTCCTTGCCATAGGTGTCGATCATGTTGCGCTCATTGTCACTCTTGCGCGGCTTGATCTTTAACGCCGTGATCAGCGTGCGCATCACGCCTTTGTGCTGGACGTTGAGCTGCGAGTAGTTCAGGCGGCCAGGCAGGTAGAAGCGCTTCACGTGCGGGGCGAGGCCGCCGAGGAGCTTGCCGGTGGCGTCGGCTTTTTCTACTTCTTCATCAATGGTCATCCCGACGGTGACCAGGGCGATTGGGATTTGCTCGACCTGGTTGGGGTCAAGCTGTTTGATGAGTTTCACGCCGTCATGCAGCGGGCCGTGCGCCGGCGCAAGGATCACCGTAGGGCCGTTGAGCGCGGGTGCGTCCGGGATCTGTTGGGCGGTGGTGTTGAGCTGCTTGGCCAGCGCTTCAGCGTACTGCCTGGTTGAGCCGTAGTAGGTGGAGTACAAGATGGTGCAGGACATGGGTCCATTGTGCCTTGGGTTTGGGGCTGGGGGAGCTTTTTGGAATTGCGGCAGCATGTTGCCAAACCGGGGATAGTTGCATTGGTTGACAGGTGATTGCCAGGTTGGTGGCGAGCCTGGGGCTGGGCGAGCCTGGGGCGGCCTGGGCCAAATCCTGCTAGACGACTTTCAATTCCAGCCCCCAAACCCCCAGGTCAGGTGTGAATACATTTGGCGGGTTTTGCGTTGTCGTCTAGCAGCATGCGTCGTGCAGCAGGCAAGCAGTGCGCGGGCTGGGTTGGGGGTTGGCGTGGGCGTTATTGGGGGAGGGCGCGGGCGTCGGTAAGCGATTGCACCATGCGCTCCACAAGAAAATGCACCGTGGTGGACGCAGTCCCTCGTCCGATGGCAGCATCGAGATCTGCCAGGGTGCAAAACTCTTCCGGCACGCGCGCCCGAGCACGACCTACCGCAGCTTTGATGTCCTCTTCCGTAAAGAATAAAGGCACATTCTTCCGGTACCCCGGTAGATAGCGCTCTAATCGATGCAACACCTCGGCTTTCGTACCAACGCCGCGGCCGTCCTCAAAGTGCAAAAGGAGCCAATATTCAAACTGCGGAATACACAGGCCAACCCCCCGGTCCCCCTTTTCCCGCCGCTCTTGCGACCATCGGAATACTTCTTCAAGCTGGGCATCCGCCCAATCGTCAGCATCGAGCACTACCCAAATCTGGTCTCCGCTGCGCAGCTCCCCACCCCGTTTCAGTTCTTCAATGAGGGCATCCGCTGCCCGCGCCAAGGCAGGTGGATCATTAGGCTTGCCGGGGTTCACCATGACTTTCACTGAAGGTTCATGGAAATACTCCATGCCAAAGTATCGTTTCTCCGTTTCTCCCTCGACCACAATGCCGAACAAGGAACGGATCTGCCGGGTCCCAGCGGAGTTGGTTTTTCTCCCGAGCTTGTCACGGCGACGCTGCGCACCTGAAGCGCCTTTCCTCCGGCTAGCCATGCACAAACTCCAGCGGCTCCAGCGCGGGGACACCCCCGAAGCGCCCTTGGAGGTAGCTTTTTCGGAGGTCGGCGTCCTTGCGTGCACCGTCGTAGTCGGAAAGCGCGGTTGCGGAGGTCTGGCCGCGGTGGTCTTTTTCTACGAGCCAGATTTCGTCACGACGCAGCATCTGAGGGTCCATAAGCAGCAGGTCGTGCGTGGTGAAAATCAGCTGCGCCCGGCTGTCCGGCCCGCATGTGTTGAGGAAGCCTCTGATCAGCGCCCTGGATAGCTCGGTGTGAAAGCTACGGTCAAGTTCATCAACCATAAGCACGCCGTGCGTTCCCCCGTCCGCCAGGACGGAAACCAGTTCCAGCAGGCGTGCTGCAGCCTTCGTGCCGTCGGATTCATCGGCCCACTTCAAACGCACGGGCGTGTTCGTGCCGTTAACGTGCTCCAGCGTCATCCGGTAGACCACCAGGTTGTCACCATTCAGCGCTACCCTGAATCGACCGTGTTCATTTTCCGCCTCAATTGGGGCCGGGTGCTGTTCGAGAGCTTGCCGGTATTCGCGCAAAAGTTCAGCGCTCACACCCATTGCGGAGGGTTCCACTTCCTCTGCATGGACACCGGCAATGCCAGCGTCGATCTGCGTGATGGCTTCCTGCCAGTCCCCAACACCGAATTGCTCCGACGCTACATCCACTGCGCCCGCCGGCACTACCAGCACTGTCTTGAGGAACTCGCTCACTGCCAGCAGCGGTTCGAGCTTTTGCTTATCAACGTCCCCGCCAAAGTTCACCTCCGCCACATACGAAGCCAACGGCACCTTTGTCGGTACCGCTTCAAGCAGCGTCCTCACCTTTTCCGCCGCCTTTTCCGCAGCGTCATCTTGCGAATCAAGATATGGGAACGCAAACACGCCCCTCTCCCGGACGAATATCTCTTGGTCTGTACGAGAAAGCAGCTTGGTCAGGTATTCCTCAACCACAGAGTTCGAGTCATAACAAAGGATGTACTCGTACATCATTCCGCCCCATTCAAAAAGCAGCTCAAACGTTGTTGGCTGCTGAGAGGCGGAGCGATCCAAAGCAAAAGGATCGTACGGCATAGATTCGTTCGGGCGCGGCGGATTCGAAATCAATTCCTTCAGCGTTTGCATCGCTTTGAGGAAGTTAGACTTCCCCGCAGCATTCGCACCAAAGAGGCCCGCTATGGGATTGACTGTCTTCTTGTAACGCTGCACCAATGCTGGATTTCGATCACGTAAGTGCTGCTCACGGGTAGCGACCATGTTCAGCGAGGCAGGCTGATAGATGGAGCGGAAGTTCGCAACCGTGAAGTCTAGAAGCATGCACCCATCATAATTCGCTTCATGAAAGATGCAATAGTTCTGCATCTTTCCGTTCTCACATGTTGACAGATTCGGGGGCTACCCCAAGGGGTCCTCGGACCAGAGTCGGCGGCGGCGGGCGAGGATGCGTCGCAAATCCCGCGCGCGCCGACGCTTTATCCTGCACCCCGGGACTGCGATCGGATCAATAATCCCAGCGTCAGCAAGCGCCTGTGAAAAGTCCAGATCACCATCCAGGTCAATAACTGCAGGGGTGGGCCGCGAGCGCTGCCCAAGAGCAACCACCGCGACATCCCCAACCGTGTCCGCACCAACTGCAAGAAGCGTCAACTCATCGTCCAACGAGGCCTTTACCGTGCGTTTGAGACTTGAAAGTCGCCGACCCTCCGGCAACAGATTGGTAAAGAACGGAGGAATCGCGCCACCAAAGTTGGTATAAGGCGCTTGATCCAGCGACAATCACAGCAGATCACCCCGGTGGACTTTCGGCTCCAAGTCGTAACCAAGCGCGGAAAGCACGGTAATCACCTTGCCCACTTCAGCAGTTGGTTTGCCCTTTTCAAGCTCACGCAGGAAGCGGTCCGACACTCCCGCAAGGTCCGCAAGATCTACCTGCGTCAGGCCGACGCGCTTGCGTTGAGTCCGAACAAAAGCCCCAAGCTCACCGACGTCCATGCGGTGTCTCCTCCTTGCATTGCCTTGCTTGCCGTGCATTGCCTTGCTTGCCGACGGAACGCTCACACCGATTCCGCCCCTTTCAGACCACAACGGTACAGCCAAACAAGCGGAAACGGAATGCTCGCACCGATTTTGAGGCCTCTAGGATGCATTGGGCTTCAGATTCAACGGAATCGGTGCGTTCGCTCCGAACGTCACAAGTTTTACAGCTGGGTGACCGATGGAGGAGCTTTTTTGAATTGCGGCAGCATGTTGCCAAACCGGGGATAGTTGCATTGGTTGACAGGTGATTGCCAGGTTTGCAGGTTGGACACGGGCTGCCCGGCGTGCGCCACTAGCAGACAATGGTTTTGGGCTTGCGTTTGTGCAGGTCAGTTGTCTTTACCCATCGCGGTTTTTGCGTTGTGTGCTAGCGCCTAGACGAAAACTGGACTTACAGGCACCAGCGATGCTGGCACGAAGACACAAACCACCAAACTTATGGCCCTAAGTTTGGTGGTTTGGCAGAAAGGGCGAAGATACTCGGTTGAGGCTTAGGCGACCCAGTTAAGGCAGAAGACGATCCAGGGGAGCGCGACGACGTCGATAAGCACAGCACCCGAAAGTGGAACCACCACCATCGCAACCTTGGACTGCAAACCATGCTTGCGGCCAACCGCATCCATGTTGGCCACCGCGTTGGGGGTGCCGCCGAGGCCGTGGCCCATCATGCCGCCGCAGATCACGGCGGCGTCGTAGTTCTTGCCAAGAATGCGGAACACAACCAGCGCCACAAACGCCACAAGCACAACTACCTGGACCAACAGGATGACCAGCAGCGGCAGGGCGAGATCATAAAGATCCCAAATCTTCAGGCTCATCATGGCCTGAGTCAGGAAGAAGCCCAGCGACACATCTGAAATCAGCTTCAGCGTCTTGCCGTGGATTTCCACCCAGCCAGCGGCGTCGTTGATGTTGCGCAGAATGATCGCGATCAACATCGCACCGACGTAACCCGGCAGCGAGTAGCCCGTCCACTCACCGAAAAGCTTGCCCAGGTACACACCGATGACTACGACCACGCCGATCACAGCCGCGGTAGCAACCACTGAGCCCTCGTTAACCTCGGACGTGTTGTCCACGCCGCGCTCCCGCACATCACCAATATCTCGCGTTTCAACGGCCAATTTATTCCGCTTAATCAACCACGTGGCCAGCGGACCGCCAATCAGCGAACCTGCGATCAGGCCAAACGTTGCCGCAGCAATCGCTACCGCAGTCGCGCCCTGGGCGCCGAGCTCTTCGGCCGTTGGACCAAATGCTGCGGCTGCGCCGTGACCACCTTCAAGCGAGACCGCGCCAGCCATGACGCCCAGCAACTCGTTGATCCCCAGCGCTTTCGCTAGACCAATGCCGACGAGGTTCTGGAAAATTGCCACAGTCCAGCACGCAACCAGGTACACCACAAGGACGCGGCCACCAGTTTTGATCAGGCTTAGCGACGCACCGAGACCGATCGTGGTGAAGAACGCCAACATCGCTGGGGATTGCAGGGTGGTGTCAATCGTGAGCTCGATCGAGCCCCATTCACGCAACGCCAACACAACAAGCGCGAACAGGAAGCCGCCAACCACCGGTCCCGGGATTGCGAACCTGCTGAAGATTCTCCAGCTCCTCGCAGCCCACGCGCCAAACAACAACAGCAAGAGCGTCAACGCTACTGAGCTCACCAGACCAACTTCGATCTGCATGCGTCACCTTCTTTCTCTGGGTACTTTTGTGCGGCTTTCGCCTTGAACAGGCTCACCTTACGTTCCATACGAGGCGTGGGCCACATCAGCGTGTTGGTCCGAGGCTTTTACGGGTTGTGTGGCGCTGGGGGAGTTGTGTGGCTGGGGGGAGCTTTTTGGAATTGCGGCGAATATCCGCCAAACCGGGGATAGTTGCCGCAATAGGCCCGAAACTGTGATCCAGCTGCCAGCCGTGGCAGATATCCCCGATTTGGCAACATGCTGCCGCAATCCGAAAAAGCACTACCCGAGGTCCTGAAGGCCTGGGCCGGGTCCGGGATCCGCGATCTACCCAAGGTGCATTAGCACTGCGCGGCAAATAGGATCGGCGTATGGCTCTTCAGGCACGGGCGCTGACATTTAAGCGTCAGAAAGAACAGTCGGCGGCGGTGCGCCTCTTGCACGCCGACAACGCGCCCGTAGTCCTCGCCATGATCGCGGAGTACTTCCCGCGCGGCGCCGAGCCAAGACCCGCCGGGGAAGTGTACGAGCTGATGGCGGCCGACTTTGCGCTGCTGCGCGACACGTTTGATCTGCCGAAGAGTCCGCAGTCGTATTGCAACGACTGGGTAAAAGCGGGCTGGCTCGTTCGAAAATCTGGCACTCAGGTCACGGGTGAGACGCTGGAGCCGAGCGAGGACGGCCTGGTTGCGCTGCAGATGATGGATCGGGTTGGGGGTCCGTATTCGGCGGTGACGGCGAGTAGGGTGGCGTCGATAAGCAATGCCCTCCAAGACCTGGCAAGGGACACAGACCCGGACATTTCAACGCGCCTGAAGCACCTGCGGAGGCAGCGTGATCGGGTGGACGAAATGATTGCAGATGTGGAGCGCGGCGTGTTTGAGCTGCCTTCGGATGCGAGTGTGCAGGAGCGGGTGGGCGATATTTTGGGCATGGCCTCTGCAATCCCGAGTGATTTTGCGCGTGTGCGGCATCAGTTGGAGGTGCTGAATCTGGATTTGCGCAGGCAGTTGCTGGACCCGGAGGGCAGTCGCGGTGATGTGCTAGCGGAGATTTTCGCGGGCGTGGACGTGATTTCGGAGTCGGATGCGGGGCGCAGCTTCAACGGGTTTTATCGGCTGGTTGTGGATTCGGAGCATGGCGCGTGGGTGGAGTCATGGATTGGGGAGATTCTTCAGCGGGTTGGTCCGGAGGTGATGGATTCCAAGACGCGTTCGCAGTTTAGGAATCTGTTCCGCAATCTTGAAGACGCTGGTTATGAGGTCAACCGCATGATGACCCGCCTTGCGCGCAATTTGCGTAATTATGTTTCCAGTGAGCAGTTTGCTGAGGATCGTCGGATGATTGAGCTGTTGCGCGATACGCGCAGGCTTGCGGCGGAGGCGGCGGAGGCTGAGGAGTTGTCGCCAACCAAGCGGATGGAAACTCCGTTGCAGCGTATTGGTATGGCGGTCAGTTCTGTTGCGCAAATGAAGTTGGCGGATCCGGGGGCGGAGGTGATTACGTCGGATGTGGAGCGTTTTGAGGCCAGTGAGGGGGATGCGGAGGCGTTGCTTGAGCTGGTGCGCGAGTCTGAAATTGATCTTGAGGAGCTGTCCGCCGCTGTTGCTGATGCGGTTGCTGAGCTAGGCAAACCTTCTATTGCGGATGTATTGGAGCACCATCCGGCGACGCAGGGGTTGGCCTCGGTTGTGGGTTTGGTTTATTTGGCCATGCGGTTCGGGGTGCAGCTTGATGGCAGGGAATCGGTTCGTTTTGAGGAGGACGATGGGGCAGTTCGCTTAGCGACGTTGCCTCTGTTCACCTTCGACACCACATCAGTGGAGGAAATGCGATGACGGAAGCACTGTGGAGTGGAGATACGGGGACGTTATCGTATGAGTCCCGGCGCGCGTTGGTGGATTTGTTGAAGGGTCCGCTGATTAGCGCGGACCGCAAGAAGGACACGTGGAACGCCATTTTGAGCGACAAGGAGGCGTTGCGCAGCTGGCTGCATGACGTGTTTTTGGAGCTGGTGATTGATGAGGAAGCCGGCATTGCGTTTACCCGCCACGTTCGCCCCGACAACGACGACGTGCATGTCCCGCCGGTGTTGCGTACGGATTCCTTGACGCACCTGCAGACGGCGGTTTTGCTGCAGCTTCGCCACGAACTGGGTATGAGTACGCCGGGGGAGCGCGTGGTGGTTGGTGAAGATGAGCTCTACACGGCGATCGGGTATGTCCGGGCGGTGGATAACCGTGATGAGGCTGGGTTTAAGCGTCGTTTTGATGCGGCGATCAACGCCATCAAGAACAAGTACAGCCTGCTCACGGAGACAGAAACGGAAGGGCGCTACGTGGTCTCCCCAGTTCTTCGCCACATTTTTGATGCGGATACGGTGTACGCGCTGCGCGAGGAGTACCTACGGCTAGCTGGAGCCAACGCTGGCAATGAACCCGAGGGAGAAGAGCAGTGACCGAACAATTCAAGTTGGCACGAGTTCAGCTTGTGAACTGGGGAACGTTCCACGGCTACTTTGACATTCCGGTGGGGCAAAAGGGTTTTTTGATCACGGGTGCGTCGGGCTCGGGTAAGTCCACGCTGATTGATGCGTTTTCGACCATCCTGGTTCCCCAGTCCAAGATCCGTTACAACGCGGCGGCGCAGCAGGACAGCACGCGCGATAAAGGTCGTAGCAGGGTGTCGTACATTCGTGGCGCGTGGCGCAGGAGCGAGGACCCCACTACTGGTGAGATCCGCAGTCAGTACCTGCGCGAAGGTGCAACCGCGACGGTGGTTGCAATGACGTATCACAGCCCAAGCGAGACGTATACGTTGGTGGCAATTTTTCGTCTCAACGCAGGGCAAAACTCCGAGGCCCAGGTGCGGACGCTTTACGGCATCTTCCCGGACGAGGTGGACGTTGATGCGTTCATGCCGCACCTGGTGAACTCGCTGGATAAGCGCAAGCTTGAGCAGAAGTTCAAGACGCCGAGCAACGGCGTCACGTTTACAGATCAGTATTCGGTGTTTGCCAACCGTTTCCGTGCGCGCCTGGGCATTGATAGTGAGGACGCCCAGATGCTGCTGCACCGTACGCAGTCGGCGAAGTCTTTGAGCAGTATGGATGAGCTGTTTCGTGATTACATGCTGGAGCAGCCCATCACGTTCGACCTGGCCAGGGAGGCGGTGGCTACGCATGGTGATCTGCGCTATGCCTACGAGCGTCTGGAAGATCTGAACCGCCAGATTGAGGCGTTGGCGCCATTGCCGGGGTTGCAGGCGTCGTTAGAAGAGGCGCAGGCTACGCGCGGGCATGCGGAGGCGCTGGCGGCAGCGTTGCCGTCTGTACGCAGGGCGATTGAGGCTGCCGAGCTTCGCGACGCCATCACGACCCACCAAGCCCAACGCGAAGCTGTCAAGGTGCAAGAAAGCTCACTTACCCAGCGCAAACAAGCACAACAGGAGGCGGTGCAGCGCGCGTACGCGAAGTTGGAGGGGCTGACCGGTGACGCTGTGACGCCGCTTCGCCAGCGCATCCAACGGGAGGAGCAAGAGCTTGCTGCGCGTACGGCGAAGGCGAAAGAGCTGCAGCGGATCCTGGGCGTGGACGAGCTAACCACGGAAACCTTTGCGGAACTCAAAGCGCAAGCTCGCCGTGAGATTGAAGAGGCACCCGCAGAACGCGAGCTACTTGACGCAACGTGGTCCGACGCCCGCGCACAGAAACAGCAGTGCGAGCAGCAGGAGCGCGCAATCCAGCAGGAGCTTGAGGGCTTAAGTGCGCGTTCCAGCAACATCGACCAGGGATTCATTGATCTGCGCGCGCAGATGTGCGCGGACATCAACCTGACAACGCAGGGGCTGCCCTTTGTGGGTGAGCTGATTGACGTGTTGAAGCAGGAGGAGGAGTGGGAGCCGGTGATCCAGCGCCTGTTGTCCAACTTTGCCATCACGCTGCTGGTGCCGGAGGAGCATGAGCGCGCGGTGAACAGTTGGGTCAATAGCTGCCGGCTTGGCCGCAGGTTGGAGTACCGCACGGTGCCGGCGGGTGCGACCCCGCCGAGACGGCCAAAGAACTCAGCCAGCTTGTTTCACAAAG
This sequence comes from Corynebacterium riegelii, assembly GCF_001263755.1. Taxonomy (NCBI): domain Bacteria; kingdom Bacillati; phylum Actinomycetota; class Actinomycetes; order Mycobacteriales; family Corynebacteriaceae; genus Corynebacterium; species Corynebacterium riegelii. The sequence continues at coordinate 2,134,242 of NZ_CP012342.1, read as the reverse complement.
TCGCGGTGGTGGACAGTCCAATGCGCCCCTGGCTGGAACAGATGCTGACCAGCACGTTTGATTACGCGCTGGTGCGCACCGTTGAGGAGCTGGAGCAGCAGACGCAGCGCGCGGCGACTATCGACGGTTTGGAGCGCAACGTCCGCGACCGCACAAGGTCCACCCGCTATATCAAGGACGATCGCCGCCCGCTTGGGCAGCATCGTGATTACCGTTTGGGCTCCTCCAACAACAAGAAGGTGGAATTGCTGCGTGGGTCGTTGAAAGAAGCGCGCCAGGCAACAACTGCTGCCCACAACCGGGAGCGAGAGCTGCAACGAAAGCGCGTGAGCTTGCAGCATCGCCTGGATCAGGTGAAATTAATTGCTTCGACGGGGTGGGTCGAGGTGGATTACGTGGGCGTCGAGAAGCAACTGGCTCAACTGCAAGCTGAGCTGGAGCTTGTGACCTCCTCACCCGAGGTGCGCGAGCTGAGCCGTGCCTACGAGGACGCGTGTGACAGCCTGCAGGCCACCGAGGAGGAGCTGCGTGAGGTGCAGCGGCAGATCACCGTCGCGGAGACCAGCATTGCCGCAGATCAGGCGCGGCTGGCGGAGGTTGAGCGCGCCAGCGTTGCGGTGGACCAGGCGCTGTTTGATGAGCTGGAGGCCAAGCTGAAAAGCCGTAAGCGGCGGCTAACGCGCGAGAACATCGGTTCGCTTGCAGACGAGGTGCAGTCCGAACTCGACGCCACCATCAAACACAACGCGCAAGTGATCACCAGTGCAAACACAAAGATTGGCAACATTTTGACCAGCTACCTGGCCGGGTGGCCCTCTGAATCGGCGGAGCTGCGTGCCGAGCCGGAGTTTGCGGGTGAGGCCATCAACCGCCTGGAAGCGCTCCGTGCGGACCGCCTGCCGGAGTTCCGCGGCCGGTTCCTGGAGCTGCTCAACGGCCAATCCGTCATGCACCTCAGCCACATCTCCACGCAGCTCGCGCGGGCGAAGGGTGACATTGAAACCAACCTGGGCCCGATCAATGCTTCGCTGATGCGCTCGAAATACACCCCCGAGGGCGGCGGGCGGTATCTGCAGATTGAGGTCCGCGACAACCGCGGTCCTGAAGTTCGCGAATTCCAGCAGGACCTGCGAGAAGCCACCGCCGGCAGTTTGAGCGCAGCCGACGAAACCGAAGCGATTGCGCGCTACCATCGGCTGGCGAAAATCATGGACCGCCTCGCCTCCTCGGAGCGTGCCGATACCCGCTGGCGCAACCTCGTCCTGGACACCCGCCGCCACGTGAAGTTTGTGGGCAACGAAATTGATGCCGACGGTGAGGTGTACAACACCCACGTTGACTCCGCGTCACTCTCCGGCGGGCAGGCGCAGAAACTTGTATTCTTTTGCCTGGCTGCGGCGCTGCGCTACCGCCTCGCCGGGGTGGATGCGGACGTTCCCACATACGCCACCGTTGTGCTTGATGAGGCCTTCGATCGCGCCGACCCCACCTTTACCCGCACCGCTATGGACGTGTTCACCCGCTTCGGTTTCCACATGATTCTGGCGACTCCGATGAAGCTGATCAAGACACTATCGCCCTATGTGGACGGCACGATTGTGGTCAACTACGCCGAAACGCCACAGGCGCGCTCCACGTTCGAATTCATTGACACTCACGGTGGTTAGCAGGTTGGTCAGTTTCTGATGCGTTTACCCGACCAGCTTCCGTTGCGCCTTGACATTGAGCGTGCGCTTTTGGGTTCGGCGCTGCCCGAGTCGATCCCGCTGCACCCGCCAACCGCGAAGAAAGTGCTAGCGGAGCCCTTAGTGGCAACCGAGTTCGTTCGCGCCTGGCAGGCATATGAGCCCCAGGTGGAGGTGGAGTGGGTTACTCGCCGCTGGGCGCACCTAGGGCAGCAGCGGGTCCCGGCGCGTGTGCATATTGGCAGTTGGGAGCGGGTTGCGGAGCTCACCGGGCAGTCTTCAGCGTTGGCGTTGGCGCGCTCCCGGTTTGCTGAACTTGTGGGATTGTTCCCGTGTTCGCCGGGCTTCCCCGGCTTTCGTGTGACCGTTGCGCGCACTCACTCCACTTGGCTGTCGCTGGACAATTTGGACTTCACCCGCCTTACCAACACTCTGACCTGGATGTATACGCACCCCGCTTCCGGTCTGCGCCCGCGCGCCGTGCCCGTTGAAGGCGTTGACACCAAATGGGTCGAGAGCCACCAGAGCCTCCTGTTGCGTTTGCTCAAGCCGCTCGGTCTGGCCACTTTGGGCCTTTCGCTTACCGACGCCACCCTCCGCCTCCGCTTCCTCGACCCCTCTTTGGCCCCCACACCGAATCTTCTTGACATCGCAGTTCCGTTTAACGCCTTGCCGCTTCCTTTGGGCCTGACGGTTGTGATTGTGGAGAACAAAGAGACGTTCCTTGCGCTGCCGCAAGCGCCTGTTGGTTCTAACGCCGTGTTGGTGTTCGGCGCGGGCTACAGCGGAGCGCAATTAGCTTCCCTTGACTGGGTCCGCGGCGGCAAGGTGCTGTACTGGGGCGATGCGGATGCGGATGGCTACGCCATTCTGAACGCACTGCGCAGCCACATGAGCGCCGGTGCTGATGGCGCCAGCGGTGCGGACGCTGAATTCGGCTGTGTTGAAAGCGTTGCGATGGATAGCGTGACCGTTGCGAAGTTTCTGCACCTATCAGTTGATGATCCCGGCGACGCCACCCGACACCTACCTTTCCTTACCGAGGAGGAAGAAAACGCGCGACGCCTCCTGATCACACGCGGCAACCGGAGGCTTGAGCAGGAGCGAGTGTCGCTTGAGTGGGCGCTCGCGCAGGAAGCATTCACTGCGATCTGGGGTTGAGGTCGGCTGGAGTTTTGGGCTGTGTGGTGCTGGGGGCCGGGGTGCTGGAGGAGCTTTTTGGAATTGTGGCAGCATGTTGCCAAACCGGGGATAGTTGCATTGGCTGACAGGTGATTGTCAGGTTCGGGGACTAAGCGGGAGATCCTGGATCGGGCCGGGCTACTGGGAGCGGATCTGGGTGTGTGCCTCGGACGCATCCCTGGGTGCGCCACTAGCAGACAATGATTTTGGGCCGGCGCTTGTACAGGTCGATTGTCTCTACTCACCGCGATTTTTGCGTTGTGTGCTAGTGCGCCAGATGACAACTGGGAGCATGGGCAGGTTCAAGGTCGCGAGTGATGCTCACGAGAAGGCACAAACAACCAAATTTATGGCCGTAAGTTTGGCGGTTTGCCGGAAAGGGCGAAGATCTTTGGAATCTATTTCCCTGTTTTGCAGAGGGTGGCGTCCGAGCGTCATACGATGTCACTCATGAAAAAGAAGACTGACGCCAGCAGCGAAGCCGGAAGCGTCATCGGACTTCTTGTCATCGGCGCTATCCTCCTCGGACTGTATGGGTTCTTCAGCCCGTACAACCCCAACGGTGCGTTGGCGAACGCTGCACGGTAGTTGCTTGTAGCTGTTTAGAGTGCAGATGCGTGAGCTGCTTTAACACTTTTTAGCACTTTATTGCCACTTTGTGTTTACACTTTACAACCTTGCCTACCTGCATCTTTTCCACTTTTAAACTTGCCAAATAGGCAATTTTGCAAGTTTAAGTTGCACTTTGCGCGCTAACTTTTGCACTTTTCCTAGCTTTGCAGTTTCGGTTTTGCAGTTTGCGGTTAATGCTAGGCCCTGTCATCGGGTAGGCCTACGGGGCAACGGAGGTGCGGGTGGGCTGTGTCAGGGTTAGCGCTTGATGCGGGTGGTTCCTCAAAGCAATTGCGGCGAATATCTGCCAAACCGGGGATAGTTGCCGCAATAGGCCCGAAACTGTGAGCCCGCTGCCAGCCGTGGCAGCTATCCCCGGTTTGGCAACATGCTGCCGCAATCCAAAAAAGCTCTACCCGAGGTCCGAGGAATCAGAACCATGCTTTCCAGAGTGTGGTTGTGTCAAATAGGCATTCGCCCTGTGCGGTGAACTGCTGAGGTTTGCGGGAGGTGTGTCAGTGTCTTTCCACAATGGCCGATAACGGCCATACTTAGCGACTATCGTTTATGGAGAATGCACGACAAGTGAATGGCACCGGCTGTAAGGGGGAGTTTATTTGCAAAACGATACACCGAGACCAGCGATAGTTTCGGTTACAAAGACTGCGAATACCGGAACCCGTCCATTCCTTGCACTTACAGATTCCGGTGACTACTACTGGTGCAAGCAACTGCAGAACGATCATGGGCCACAATCCACAATTAATGAGGTTGTTTGTTCAGTCATCGGAGATGCCTTAGGAGCACCAGTCGCGCCTTGGGCACTCGTTGATGTTCCGCCCGAACTTGTAGGAACGCCTACCCCGCCTGGGCAGGCTGGCGTAACCAACATAGTTCAAAGCTTGCCGGTTTTTGGGTCGAAGCTATTTCACTTCGCGGACATTTGGGATGCTTCCGAAAAAATTCGTTTCACACGTCGAGACGGCAATGAGGAGAGGATTCCCCGACTGATTGCCTTGTGGATACTCTGCAACGCCAAAGACCTGCAGGTTATTCATGACACCTCAGATGACATGCGTATTTATTCCGTCGACCACGGGATGTGGTTCGGGTCCGACGAGTCTTTGTGGGTATTAGCCCCGTCATCAGAGCTCTATGGGCGAACCGAGATTGGCCACCCTCAACAAGCTATCCCCAAACATTTCTGGTGTGAAGCATTGGATGCGGTTGCCTCGTTGAGTCCGGATCTCAAAGTGGACGTTCTGTGTGCAATTCCTGAAGAATGGGAGGTCCCACACCATCAGGTAGAAATTTTGGTGCAATACTGCTTAGACCGCCGTGAGTACACCATCGAGCGGCTTCGGCAAGAGATGCTGCACGTTTGAAGGAGGTGCTATGAAATTCCGCTACTGGACGCTGACTCTCCAGCATGACCCGTCGTTATTAGACCGGCAGGGGATCGGCGTTGTTGCAGAGGGCGAAGACGGCGCCTCAGCGGCGCGAATCATTTCAACCGGCGACCTCCGCACCAACGGCATGTCAGACGCAGCCAAAACGGCAGCACGTACAGTTCTGGATACGCTTCGCGAAGAATTGACCCCCCTCGTTTCTGATCAGCCAATTCTCCAGTTCGGACCTAGCACGGAGATCCGCACTTTCCTGAACACCGCAAATCAGCGTTGGAATAACTTTGTGGAGGTTCAAAGTGATCGCACTTTGGCCGTCGATATGGAGCTCGGCGAAGTCGTTGACTACTTGTTCAGCATGTATATCCGCAGCACACCTGCGTCCCACAAGACTCCGCAGCAAAGACTCCAAGAAAAAGTGTGGCGCGCATACGAAGGCGTTCCACAGGTCGCTGCCTTGCTGCGTCGCCAACCGACCACAACGTTTGCTGGTGTGAACGTCCGAACGGATCTTGCTCTGATTGATGACAACGAGGTTAAAGAGCTGGTCCGAACCGTTCCGTTCAACATCGATCCTGACCCGAGGCGGCTCCAAGGCGTAGACGCCTGGACCATGCGAGTGTTCAACCTACGGAAGAACGGTGGCCAACTCGACTCCCGGGGCGAGTCCATCACGCTTCCGAACAACGTTCCCGTTTCAGTCATCTATGCACCGCCCAATACACGAGAACAATACGAAACCTTTGACCTGATCACTCAAAACTGGTCGGATTTTCAGATCGAATCCGTCTCTGCCCTTCATGCAAAAGAGCATGTGTTGGCGTTGGCTGAACGCATTTAGCACTTGATTTAGCACTTGATGTGGGTGGGGGATTTGCCGCGGGCGATTTCGTCGATAAGCAAGTCCATCCTGCGGATCTTTTGCATCAACACATCTTCAACCTCCTGGACCCGCACGCCACACACCGTGCCCGTGATCAGGTCCGTGTTGGGGTGGAGGGAGATCTGGCTGAGGAAGTCTCGTAGCGACAAGTCATGGGCGGCCTCCAGCGCATCCGAATCGAGGCCGGTGAACCACCCGAGGATGTCATCCAGATCCTCGCGCGTGTGGCCTTTGCACTCCACTTTGGCCAGATAGTTGGCGTAAATGTCGCCGAAGCGGTAGTTGAATACGCGCTCAAGTTTCGCCTGCTCGTCCATGGGTGGGCTCCTTTGTTGGTGTCGGTGGTGTGGCCGCTTTCGTGGTTGGTGCCATCTATACCGCAGAGCGATTGCGGCGAATATCTGCCAAACCGGGGATAGTTGCCGCAATAGGCCCGAAACTGTGGGCCAGCTGCCAGCCGTGGCAGATATCCCCGGTTTGGCAACATGCTGCCGCAATTCAAAAAAGCACTACCCGTGGTCCGGAGGCCAGAGTCCGGAGACCTAGGCCAGAGTCCGAGGTCCGAAGGTCTCCCATGCCCTACGGCAAAAACCGACCTCTGCGGGTGCCCAACGACACCCAAGGTCACTCAACGAATCCCACACTCACTCCACACGCCAGCTCGCGAGTTTTGCCACCGGCATAGCCAGTAGCGCATTAGGCACGCACCACAGCATTGTGTTACGGAACCGCGTTACCAACGGACCGCCAGCATGCAGGGCTTTCCCGATGGTGCGGGACTGGTGGGCGAAGGTTTGGGTACGTGGGCGTCGTGAAGCATCAAAGGCTCCCAACGCTTTATTGAGATCAGCATGTTTGGCCAGCTGCGCCACAAGCACCGCCGCATCCTCCAACGCCTGGCAGGCGCCTTGGCCCAGGTTAGGGGTCATGGCATGCGCGGCGTCTCCAATCAACACAACCTTGCCGCGTGTGTAGGTGTTCAGATCACCCGCGAGTTCACGGATTGGCAGAAACTGTGGTTCTTCCTCTGCGGTAGCAATCAACTCGGCGATGGGGGAGTGCCAGGACTCAAACTGCGAAAGTGGCTGTTCGTCGGGGCTTTGAGACTGGACAGCGAACCAATACACGCGGTCATCATGCAGCGGGACAATGCCAAACCGCTTCTTCACCCCAAGGCTTTCCGACGCCATGACCGCGCCTTCCGAAGGCTTTGGGCTGATGCCTCGCCACGTACCGTAGCCTGCGTCTTCGATTCCCGGGTCCTCCGGCCACGCCGCGCGCACAGCACTGCGGATTCCATCCGCCCCAACAATCAGGTCAAAGGTATGGGTTTTTCCATCTTTGGTGGTCAGGGCACCTTTTTGCTTATCGACGCCCACCACCTCCACCCCAACCCTCAACCCCGCACCCTCAGCGTGCCTTTTCAGTATCGCGTGGAGTTCCGCCCGATCCAAAGCGAGCGACTGCGTAGTGATTTCTGGCGCGATCTTGGACAACCACCTGCCGTTTTGAGAGCGTTGCCCGCCGTAAAGCTTGGGTTGTGCTTGCTGTAGTGCTCGGAAATCCTCACCGCAGCCGAGGTAGTCCAATGCGGTCAGTGCGTTCGGCCCAAGCGTGATGCCGGAGCCACCTGCGCGGATCTTAGAGTCCGCCTCAAAAATAGTGACGTCGTGCCCACGCTTGAGCAGGCCGCCCGCTACCGCCAATCCTGCGATGCCTGCGCCAACAACCGCAATTTCCATAGTTGCCATTATTGTCGTGCGCTTTCGTTGATGCGCAGGCCCTCCCCGCGGAACAATTGCGGCGAATATCTGCCAAACCGGGGATAGTTGCCGCAATAGGCCCGAAACTGTGAGCCCGCTGCCAGCCGTGGCAGATATCCCCGGTTTGGCAACATGCTGCCGCAATTCACAAAAGCTCTACCTGAGGTCCGGAGGCCAGGGTCCCGAGAGCCACCCGAGGCCCGAGGCCAACGCCTATGGCAGATTCGGCGGCAGCAACTCGGAGGGTTCACCGGTGGAGGTGATGACCAGTTCGTCGCGGGCCCTTGAAGCAGCCACGTATAGCAAGGAACGTTCGCGTTGGAGGGCCTCGCGGGCGTCTTCCTCAGAAAGGTCCTTGAGACGGAAGCGCAACGGCATCAATTCCTTGCCCACACCCATGAGCAAGACGTGGGTAAATTCCATGCCTTTGGCGCCGTGCATGGTCATCACGGACACCTGCTCAGGCGTAGCACGCTCGGCGTTGCGGGTGGCCACAGCGTCAATGCCGTGGTCCGCAAGACCGGAGACAACGCGGGAGATCTGACCGCGCGTACGGCACATCACGCCAATATGCACGTCGCGCTCCGAGTCCATCCACTTAGAAATGAAGTGGGCGGCAACGTCGAATTCTTGCGCCTCGGAATTCACACGCACAAGGTACGGATCCGGTCCTGTGCGGGCGGAGCGGTAGCCGCGGACGGAGTCGTTATCGCCTTCGCCATCCAGGTACGCCAGGCCGTCTTCACCAAGCAGGATGCGCAGCGCATATTCCAAGTTCTGCTTGGTGGTGCGGTAGTTCAGGGTGAGGCGTTGAGAGCGGCCTCGCGTAGCAATGCCAAAACGTGACAAGGTCAGCGGTTGGCCGTAGATGCGCTGGTGGGAGTCCTCCGCAATAAAGACGTCGTTGGGGCCGGTTGCAACGCAGGCACGCAGGAATCGCCAGTGGCCGACGTTGAAATCCTGAGCCTCATCAACCACCACGTGATCAAACGTGTACCCGCCGCCGTTTTCCACGCGCACGTTCAACACTTCGGCGCCAACGGCGCTCATGGTGGGCCAGAACAACTGCCCGTCCACCGCTTGGGTTTGCATGACGGATTCCATAACCGCCCACACCAGCTTGCGCTGCTTCCGGTTTAGCGGCGTGCCGCGGCCGGTGCGTGCGATCTTGAGGTATTCCGCAAGCGACGTCACCTGTCCGGCAAGGACCACGCCCTCGTACTCCTGCTGCAGGAACGTGAGGTTTGCAATGGAGCGAGGCAGGTCATCGCTGGCGGCTTCCAGTGCGGTCTCCCAGACCTGTTCAGCGTCGCGCTCAAGGTAGGGGCGCACGCGCGGCGCACCCAGGCCCAGGACGCGTTTGGTGGCGGCCTCCACTTCGTGTGGTGCGGCGGACGTCAACACCTGGCGTACCGCGGCGTCCACGTTGTCCACCCAAATACCGGGCTGACCAAGTGACTCCGCCGCAGGGTGATGCGGGTTCAACGTATCCAGCTGGTGTTTCAGCCCCTGCGCAAGACCTTTGGTGTAAGTGGTTAGCAGGATGCGCGGCGCCTTCTCACCGGCGGGCTGGTTCGACACCTCCCGGCGCGCCAGGTTGTTCGCGCGGTGCACGGCAACCACGGTCTTGCCGGTGCCGGCGCCACCGAAGACACGCGCGGAGCCGTTGCGTGCGCCTTCCGCCATGCGGCGTTGCTCTGGGTGGATGAACACACGCCACTGGTCGAAATCGCCAAGACTGATCACGGCGCGTAGGGATTCGGTATCCACGTCATCCACGTAGGCGAAGTCCAGTTCGGCTGCGGGTTGGCGCAGGCCGGCAAGCAGGAGTGTGTCTTCGTCGGCACCGGATTGTTCCACCGCGCCGGGCTCTAGCTTCTTCAGTCCCAGGGAGTCGCGCACTTCGTCGACGGTGTAGCCGGCTACAAGGCCGAGGATGGCGTCGTGTTCCCAGGTCGGCCGGGCGTTCAGAAGCAACTGAAGCTCTGCCTCAGACTCGGCGCGCCACACAGCCTTCAGCAGCGCCTGGTCCACACCGAGCTCTTCGTACAGGCTGGCCGGGGTGTAGCCGTTGTGCTCCATCTCGGTGCGCGGCGGGGCCTTTGGCTTCTCTGCGACGACCGCATCCACCCCATCCGCCTCCGAAAGGTGTCGCGCCTGCTCTTGCTGCTTTGCGGCCAGCTTCTCGGCGGCTTCGGCTGCGGCTTTCGCCTTGGCCTCGGAGGTGCTCTCGGCAGCAGCCGTGTCAGCGGCGGGTGCGTCTTCCTGGATGAGCTGGGTCAGGCCGTTGACGGGGTTGACAGTCAGGCGAAGGCGCGCAGGGTCGAGGCGTTCGGCTTTGGCGTTGCCTTCGTCGTGGGAGTCAACGTCGACGAGGACGAAGTGGTGCGTTTCTGCGTCGCGAATCTCAAAGAGCACCGCACGGAACTGGTCATTGACGCGGCCGGTGCGCACGCGCTTGTCCACCGCGTTGCTAAGCGTCTTGATGCGCAGCGACGGGTTGGTGGGATCTTCTGCAAGCTTCTGCAGGAAGTTCATGACGGGTTTGTGCAGCGCCCCGTCTAAACGCAGGCCGCTGTAGAAGCTAAACGTCACCATCTGTGTCATGTGTTAATCACCCTTACCCAGCAACGCTGCCGGAATTGTTTGCTCGCTGAGTGTATCTGGATACATCAACGTCCAACCCTGATCACGCAGGGTGTCCTCGGCTTGTGCGTAGGACGCGTCATGCTGCATCAGCAGTGCAATCTTGCGATCTGGCCAGGATACGGCGGTGGGCAGCGAACCCACTTCCTCACCAATGTCTTCGGTGGCTTCCGCACCGGCTCGCGCCAGCAGTTGCAGGGCGGCGAGCACTCTGGATTCGTCCTCAAACTCCTCGATCGCTTCGGCCCAGGCCTCGGGGACCTCGTCGGCCACAGCGTCGGCATCCGGGGATACCGCTGCAGGAACCTCGGCCGGCTCCACAGCAACCGCGCCCTCATCTTCCGCGGTGGTGGCAATGAGCACAGGAGCATCGGAGAGCCACCAGATGTTGGCAAAACGCAGGAAGTCGCGCCAGTTCTCATCAGTAATGGAACCGGCGTTGGGTGCCTCCACGTAGGCGCGCTTGGGGTGCAGCTGCTGCTCCAAAAACGCGCAGCGCAGATGGATCTGGTCGCGGAAGGTCACATGCGCACCGCCCGGGATGCTGCGTGCCTTTGACTTGCCAATAAGCAGTCGCATCAGCGCCTGGTCAGCCATGCGGTACGTGGCCTTCTCCGGCCCGGCCAAGTACTCCAACAGTTGGGAGACGGGGGAGGAGGTGAGAAACTTCCAGGCCTCGTTACCAAAGCCCTCATAGCTAGGGAATTTCTTTATCTTCGCCCACGCCGGCTTCTGGTCAACCTGCTTTTGCTCGTCTTCAAACCAGGTGATGTCTGCATCCGTAACGTTCCATGGCAACCAGGACTCCTCATAGTGCAGACGGTTGCGCTTGGCCATGTCATCCGGGAAGCGGTAGTGCGCTTGGCTGATGTGGAACGCCGCGCCATCCGTAAACACCGCCACCGGGCGCACGTTTGCCTTGGTGCGGTGGGTAAACAAGAAGTCTGGCTTGGTGTAGCCCTTGTCCACCTGCTCACGCATCTTCCACTCCTCACCGTCAGTGAAGGTGATCAGCCATTCCACCTGGCCAGCGTTGGGGATGTCCTTGACGGTGGCGTGGCGGTTTTCCAGCGCCTGGCGCAGGATCTCGCGGAAGCGGACCTCCAGGTTGGAGGCGCTATCGCGCACCGGTGCTTCGGTTTGGGTCTCCCAGGTCACGCTTAACGGGTCAAGGTCTGCGGCCGGGTGGTCTTGGTCGGCCAAGATGGCCCGCAAGACACGCTCCGCCGCGGCACGTGAAGTGACCTCCAGCTGGCTTCCCTGCGTGTACGGCAACAGGCAGTCCGGGCAGGCTAGGCGCTCATCGCCCGCACATGAGCAGTTCTTCACGCGGGTGAACGCCTTCTCCAGGAGTCGGCGTACATCTTCAGGCGAGGCGAACTGGGAAAGGTAGCCGGTACCGCCAGGCACGCTGTCATGCATCAACAACGCATCAACGGTGTCGCCCTTGTCATCCGGCACACGCACCGTGACCACGCTGAGGTGCTCCGGCTCACCGCCCAAATCTTCCTTGAAGCCAAGCTTGATCGCCGCGGTCAAACTCGGGATGGTGGAGTTATCGCCCGCGGTCAGCTGCACCGGAACGTGCAGCAGCACGCCCTGGGTTTGCAGCGTGCGTGATAGCGCCACGGTCACGGTCTCTTCCTCGCTGGCGTTGCGCTTCGGGCACCACGGCCTGTGGTCCCACTTGGAGTTAGACCCCTTCTGGGAATCTAGGTGCCCGCAGTAGTTGCACACCGTGAACAGGGGAGCGTCCGTTTCCCGGTTGGCGTAGATCCTCTTTGCACTGGGGCCGCGGCCCAGGTTGAACCAGCTCAAGTTCACGTAGCGCAGGTACTGCGCACCAAAGCCGAGGGAGGTGAACCATCGGCCGCCGTGTCCGCCTTCGGGTACGGCGAAGCTCAGGGTGGTGATGTAGTTGAGGCGGGTGCGTTCTTCATGGGTGCCGTCGATAAGCGATCTAGCCCTATCAACCTCCGCCGAGACCCTTCGCATGCGAACCGAATCCAGCACTTGGCCCTTGTCAGCAAAGCCGGCGTCGCCGCAGACCGGACAGGCGGCAGGCGTTGCGCCTTCGGTGACGCGCTCGCCATAGGAGCAGGCGCGGCAGAGGCGCCACTGCTCAATGTCGCCGCCGTTGTGGCCCATCTCCACCGCATCCACGGTGGCTGCGATGCCGCGGGCGTAGAAGGTGTTGCCCGGCGCGAGCTCCATCAGCGCCGAGGACACGCCGCGGGAGAGCTCGAAGGTTTCCGGATCAATCTGCAGCGTGGACGGGTTGAGTTGGGAGACCACCACGGCAAGCTCCACCGAATCATCCAGAAGCGTGAAGTTTGGCAGCAAGCCGTAGCGCTCCATGGAGGAAATCCAGTATTCCTTAAGCAGGATCTCGCTGATGTCGCGCTGTGTGCGCTTGAGCGCCGCCTTGGTGCTGCGCTTCTCACGCTCCAGCTCCGCATCGGCGTTTTCGGTGCCCGCATTCGGGTCCGCCTTGGCCTCCAGCTGGATCATCCGGTCCTGCAGTACGTCGAAGCGCGCGGTCATCATCTTCACTTCGCTGTCCCACAGCTCTTGGGTGCGCTTGAGCTCACCAACCAAAGACTCCGGCCCAAGGCCCGTGGCCCACTCGCGAACACCGGTAAGCGACACCTCATCCACCGCATCATCAACAGTGGCTAGGTACGCATCTACGCGCTCGTCTACGCCCGCGGCGATGTCTTCTGCCAGCACCTCTACAAGAGACCTGCGCTTGGTGCTGAACACGCTAGTTGCGTCCTTCACCTGCAGGCCCTCCGCGGCGAAGTCCAACGTGTCCACCAAATACGCGGTGATCTGCCGGTGCAGGATCTCGGTGGCGGACAAAAACGCCGCCGGCGGTACAACGGATCCCGCGATCATGGACAGCGGTTTGTTCAGCTTGGGCAGTGTCGTGCCGCGGCCTTGCACAAACGCCAGCACCAGCGAGTTGCCGGTCAAACGCCCGGCGCGCCCCACACGCTGCACGTAGTTGGCAACAGACTTGGGCAGAGACGCCAGCATGACGGTAGACAGGTCTCCAATATCAATACCCATCTCCAGCGTTGGTGTTGCCACCAGCACATTCGGCGCGTTCGGTGCGGTTTCCGCGCCGCGGAATGTGCGCTCCAGCGCCAGGCGTTCATCCTTGGGTATCAGCCCGGTGTGCTCGCGCGCGACCACCGCTCGCGGGGTGGTGGAGGTGTACAGCCGTGAGTAGTAGTTCGGCTCAATGTCCGTAGGCTCCAGCTCACCCAGGCAGCCAGGCGTTGGGCACGGCATCCCGGCAAGCAGGGGGCTTGTTTGCTTATCTGCGCCCAACGTTCCATGACACACCCCACACCTTAGGGAGCGCGCGTGGTTTTCAAACCGCACCACCACCTGTTTCGGTTTGAGTGCGTAGATGGTGCCACCCGTGCCGGTGGTGATCGCCTCCATGACACCGGCGTTGGCGAGTTCCTTAAACACGTTGGTAAGCGCAGTGGTGGCGTCATGGGTGGAAATGCCCAACATTTTCGACGTCCAGCGTGCGTAGCGCCCGCGCGGGCTGCCAAGCGGGGTGATGCCGCGATCTTTTTCATCTAGCGCGGCGCCTGCGCGTGGGAACTCCGGCGCGCCACCCTTGGGAAAGCTCGGTACGCCTTCCGCTTTGGCAAAACGGTTGTGCAGGCGCCAAGAGTTGGCGTCATCCTGCAGGTACTTCTGCAAAAGCGTCGTGGTGATGCCGCCGCGCTCACGCACCTGCTCTAGAAGCCCACGCATCCACCGCAACCGAACCTCTGGCGAGGACGCGTCCTTGAGCTCAAACAGGCCAGCATCAACCTTGCGCAGCGCCGCCTCCGCAGCATCCAACAGCACCTGGTCTTCAACCTGCACCGACGATGCCAACGCACCCGTGGACACCAAGGAGCGCGGCAAGTGCGCACGCTGACCAAACTCCAGCGCCGCATCAAGCTCCAGGCGGTTGAGCACCGCCGTGGTTGCGCGCCTGCGCTCCGCATCGGGGGCATCCTTCATCCAAAACGGTGCAAACGTTGGGGTCTCTGCAAGCTCCGGCGGCAGCAGCTCGAAGCGGGCGCGCGCCGGGTCCGCGTCCGCGTCCGCCTGCTGGAGGATGCGGTGCGGCAGCGTTGCTACGGTCACCTCACCCCCCTCATCCAACCCCGCACGTGTGACCACACTGCGCATCAACGTACGAATGCCAAAGGCACGCGCACGCGACTGCACAAAGCCTGCGCGGTGTGCTGCATCCTGCACCGAGTCCGCGAAGACCAGGGTCTTCTTCTCGTTCTGGTCCAGCTCCGGCATGCCGAAGAGGTTGGACAGGCCAACTGAGAGCAGCGTTGCCACGCGTGAACCGATGTAGCGGATCGTGTCCGTACCACCACAGGACGGGCAGACCTGGTCGCGCGCGTAATCCTCCGCGCCAAGACCGGAGTAGGTCAGCACCGGCACCGATTTACCTTCCGCCAGGTCTTCCTCGCTGGGGTCCGCGGTGCTTAAGCTCCGGGTTTCGGTGTGGAACCACATCATGGTGCGCTTGCCTTCGTCATCACTCATGGCAGACCACGGCACGCCTTCGGCGGTGGCGCGGCGGTGCTCCGTCGTGGCGTCGATAAGCGGCCTGGTCCTCTCACGGGCATTGAATGACGCATGGCGGATCTCGGCACCGTTGAGCACCACTGCATCGGTGCCCGGTTCCATCGCGGCCATCCACCCGGCGCGTCCGCACTCACGGCAGTAGATGGCGGGCAGCCACACCCCGGCTTCGTCCCAGACCAGGTGGCCGTCATCGGCGAAGCGGAAGATGTCTCCGGTGTCATTGGGGGTTACGGTGCGCTCAATGCGGGAGACTTCACGCAGCCACAGGTGCGTTTCCACGCCCGGCAGGCGCTTGCCCTCAAAGCGGTACTTCTCGCCGGCTTTCGCGCGCAGGTGCGCCACCGCGGTGAGCAGGTGGGTAATGAATTCACGGGCCACTTCGGTGCCTAAAGAGCGCTCTACAATCGGGCCCAGCACCAACAGCGGCAGGGTGTCTTCCTGCTCGCCTTCACGGTTGATCAGCGGCTTTGCCGTGTTTGCTTGCTCCAGCAGCGCTTGGGTCAGCGGGTGTACCGCGTACGCCGCGATGGTTTCTTCCAGGCTCTCACCTGCGCCCCACAGCTGGGTACGAAACACGTCCAGCACCACATCCGCGTGGTCGCGACCCGAGGTGTCTTGCTGGATGGTTTCCACCACGGTGCGCAGCTGCTCAATGTCCGGGTACGGCTGCACCGGGTGCGCACCGTAGGCTTCCGCGAGTTCTGCCACCCAGTCCTGGTAGCTCAGCGTGCGCTCGCCCACCACGGCGTCTGGCGTGAACGTTTCACCAAAGATGGTGGCCGCGAAGTTCAGCACCTTCTCCTGGTCGCCCTCACCGCCCAGGGTTGCGGACGTTGCCACCGGCGTGACCCTGCCAAGCGGGTTTTGTTCGTACTCGCCCAAAAACCCTTCCGGCTGGTGGGTTTTGAGCATGAGTCCTAGTCTGCGCAGCAACAGCGCCACATCTGTGCCCTGCGCACCGTCATACGTGTGGAACTCATCCAACACCAGGTACTGCAACGATGTTGCGGATTTCTCCCAGATCTCACGGTCTGCCGGGCGAAGCAGCAGCTGGTCCAACATCTTGTAGTTAGTCAACAGGATGTCTGGGGGGTTGAGCCGCATCTCATCTGGATTATTGATCAGCGAGTGCTCAGTTACCTTCTTTACGTTGCCCTTAGCCTCACCCGTGTAGATGCCGGCTGTGACACCGGCCAGGCCTGGCTCGCTAGTGATCAGCTTGGCCAGGCGATCTGCCTGGTCATTGGCCAGTGCGTTCATGGGGTAGAGCAGCAGCGCCTTTACGCCGGTGCGGCCTTGTGCGCGTGTGCGTGCTGCGTGGTCCAGCACGGGGTACAGGAAGGATTCCGTCTTACCGGAGCCGGTGCCTGTGATCACGAGCGTTGCTTGTGGACGCCTCTCCCCACCACCGTCCGAACTCCTCAACCTCCGGAACGCTTCTGCCTGGTGGTGGTACGGCGTGAAGGCAAAGCGGGTGGGCATCCAGTCCAAGATGCCGTCCCACCCCAGGGCACGCGCGTAGGGCAGACGCACCCGCACGTACGGGCCGTGAAACATACCCCGCTCTGTGTCTTCCAAAAACGCTTTGAGGGCGTTGGACGTCTCCGGGTTCTTCAGCGAAAACGCGGTGGCGAGGTACTCGGACACACCATCAAGGACGTGCTCCGATGCGTGGACGGGAATGAGGGTGGACACGGGAACAACTCTAATCAGGCTTCACGGCCGACATAGCAACCTGACACAGCCGTCCGAAGACACTCAATTGGCAACCAACTTTTGTGCTGCCTCGAAGACAAGCTCCGGTGATTCCTTCACTTTCTTCATAGGTGCCACACCAAGCCCTGGGATACTTTGCCCGTTGGCCCACCAATCTTGAACAAGCTGTATGCCATGCGTGCTTCCAACGAACTTGGTAATAAGGATTTCGTTTACATTTCCAACATTGGAATCAATACCAGTGAGATCCTCATTGAATTGGAAAACCGGATAGTATTTCGTCCCTCCGACCTCGTGGAGGAAGATTCCCTTCCTGTCCCTCAGATACCTCAGGAAATCCTTCTTCCCCTTCTCGTTCCTATCAGGAAAGACGGTCTCAAGCAGTCTGGCCTGCGTAACGCATTCAACCTGGTTCACGCAGTCAATAAGAAGGCAGGCTTCTAGATCAGGTGGAACCGCACCGTTCCATATTGGCCGCTCCCTCCAATCCACCGGAAAGCCCATTGCGTGCATTGGAATATTGCTTTGGTGCGTATAAGCCTCAATAAGCTCCAACATTTCATCCGACCACTGAGAATCCGGATAGACCCGAGTAAATATGAAACGGATAGCTGCGATCGTTTTATAGAGCTTGTGCGGCAAAGTCTTAAAGTCCGACAGACCATCAATTGCCCCTTTGGGTGCTGCTAGCGTCGTGTCAAACACCTTGTTCCAAACCCGCCCATAGTGAGCACAAACGTTACGGAGATAACGGAAGTGGTTCAGCCAGCTTGAAAAGGTTGCTTGATCGCCTTTTCCATCTGGGTTCACAATCCCAGCCCGAGCGGCGATAAGCGCCCTGTCTTCTTCGTGCAGCAGATCAAAGAGCCTGCAGATAGTACCCAAAGTCATGATTTCCGTAGCCGCCCATACTGGGAGGTGTGGCCCATATTTGCTGCGGAAGTGTTGAACGAAATCTCCCTGACTTCGCCGCTCTTCACGCGAATAATCCGCAATCCATTCAATATGTTTGGACTGCTTAATAACCTTTTGAGATGCTGTCCATATAGATACGTTTTTACGCAAATGGACAGGGATTCTGTGCGCAAACGGGTGGTAGAAACCAAGCCGGTTACTTAGCTGTGATCTCAACCAGACTTCGATCATTTCGAGACCTTCGATCAGCTTGTTTCGCATCAGCTCGTCGAACCGATAGAGGTCAACCACTTGAGCAAAAGTTGTACCTTCACGAAATGCACCGTTGGTTTTGAAAAAGTACGCGTACCCCGCGAAGCGAAAGTAACCGATTTTTCTTAAAGTTGCTTTTGCTAACTCGTAGTCTTCAATGTCCAGTCCGTGACCGTATAACTTCGCCAGCTGCTCATCAACGAAAAAATATGGTTTCGCGTAACTACTTAGCCGATATCCGGGTTAAGTGACAAAATGTGTGCTTTTTCGGCTAAGGATTCCCGGTACTGCCTGGGGATACGGCGGGATAATGCTCGATGAATCGGGATTGAAGGCCCTGGGATTGATGCTCCACCACTCCAGCCATGAGATGTGCTAGGGACACAGGCTGTTAAACCAGCCTGCATGCCAACTCAACACAGAAAGAGAAAACGCAATAGACCCCTGTGCCCGGCATGTCAGCACTCCAGCACAAAAATGGGCACCACCTCCAGCGGAAAACAGCGATGGCGCTGCACACACTGCGGGTACACCTTCACCAACCCCAACTCGGCTAAGACCAACGCATACCGGTTTGCCATCTTCATCGACTGGATCACCGGCCAGCGCCCCCTCGATGCTGTGGCTGCTGCACACAACGTCTCCAGGCGCACACTTATCCGTTGGTTTACCTATTTCTGGTTCATCATCGTCCCGTGCAAACCAGACCCGTACCGCGTCTACGACCAGCTGTTTATTGACGGCACCTACTTCCACAAAAAATGCCTGCTTGTCGCTGCAACCAGCGACCACGTCGTCGCCTGGCACTGGTGCACACGAGAAACCGCCTACGACTACGCCAAACTCTTCGACCTGATCGCCGAACCCCTAGTCGTGACCACAGACGGCTCCGGTGGCGCAAACAAGGCCATCAAACAATGCTGGCCAAACGCCTCTATCCAACGCTGCCTCGTCCACGTACGCCGCGACACCATCAAAGACACCACACGCCAACCAACACTTACCGCCCACAAAGCACTACTACGCCTCGGCAACCAGCTAACCCACATCACCACCCGTGACCAGGCAATTGACTGGGCACTTCGCCTCAACCGCTTTCACGACCACTACGGCGACTGGCTCAAAGACCGCACCTACCGCAACCAAGTCGCCGCCGAAAAGATCCCAAAACACGTTCGCGACAACCAGCAATGGTGGTACACCCACCCCAGAGCCCGCAGAGCCTACCGCCGATTCGAGCGCCTCTACCAACAAGGCCACCTCTTCGTCTGGCTCAACCCACCAAAACACACCACAACCGAGCTAAAGACCACCACAAACAGCCTGGAAGGCGGCATAAACGCACAACTGAAACACCTTGCCCGAGCCCACCGCGGCACATTTGACGAACACCAACGAATCATCATGGACTGGTGGCTCTATCTGCACACCCAGCACCACGATGACCCGCTGGCACTAGCAATCGAGCAAGACTTCGGCCGCAAAGGCTACGCACACGCCCGCCAGGCACACATGCGTCAACGCGACCAAGCCAACTCACCCGACGGCCGGCCGAAAGTCTACGACACCGGCATCGACACCGACTTCAACCCCTCCTGGGCCATCCGACACGGCTGGGCAGGACGAACATAACCCCAGCACAGCACCCCGGGCCCGGCCCATTCCAACCCCCAAAAAAGCACACATTTTGTCACTTAAGTCGACACGCCGAGAAAAGCACACATTTTGTCGCTTAACCCCGATATCCTCTTAACGTTTTTTCATCCACACATATAAAACTAGCCGCCTTCCCATACGGAAAGGTCGGCTAGTCGTAATGAGTTCGAGGCTACTCCCTGAGGCAGCGTTGCACAAGCCACAACGATCACGTTACCCCCGGGGGATGTCGCTTTGTTCAATGTCCGACACCCCTCCCAAGCATCTAGCACCTACATCAGACTGACAAAGAGTAACTGCCTCGGCTGATAGTTCCAGGATGTTCGCCACCTTGGGTACACCTGCTGCTTCACACCTTGGCGCACGTGGCGGCGACCCGCTCGGGGCGTGGAATTGTCAGATCCAGCTAGTTGGTACTGATTCGGGCAAGACGAAAAGACGCTACCCGAACCGTTCGTGTCACAAGTTTAGGTTTCACACTCACAGCTGATACGTTGTCGCAGTGTCGCAGCAGCGATCAGAGTTGTTAAGCAATCAACAAAACGCCCGCACATCTGCCAGGTACAGGTCCTGAAGAAACTCCATGCCTGCTGGATCTGTTTGCGACCGGAGATAGAGCAGCAGGGTCGTGACTATCTGGTAGCGCTTAGCGAGTATTTGGTAGCAGTTGAAGACTTCTGGGACCCCCCCCTTGCAGTACCAGGTACGCGGAACACCGATACCAACGACGCGTACTCGCGGTACCAACTGCCTTAATCGCCACCGACAATTGCCGACACACCCATATAGGTAAATGGTGTGGGCTGTGTCAAATTTTGTGGACGGGTAAACCCGTTGTGTTTGGTTGTGGGGGTTAGGCTGCGGCGGTGTGTGTGTCGGCGCAGCGGGTTTTGAATTGGCTCATTGCTTCGGCGGGGATCAGCCCGGTGGTGGAGTGGATGCGGCGGCGGTTGTAGTACGCCTCGATCCAGTGTCCGACTTCGTAGCGGGCGTCGAACTTCGACGCGAACTGCTTCTTTTCGTACAGCAGATGCAGCTTCAACGTGGAAAACATCGACTCCGCAACCGCGTTGTCCCAGCACACACCGACCGCGCCGGTGCTTAAACGCACATCGAGTTTCTTGGCTGTTTGCGCGAACTGCTTCGAGGTGTACTGCGAGCCGCGGTCGGAGTGAAACACCGCGTTGCCCGCGACGAAACCGGCCGCGTGCGCCATGGTCAGCGCGTCGACGACAAGTTGCGCACTCATCCGGTCTGCGATCTGCCACCCGACAACCATCCGTGTGCTCAGATCGATCACGACGGCCAGATACATCCACCCCTGCGCGGTGCGCAGGTAGGTGATGTCGCCGCACAGATAGGTTGTCGGCATCGCTGGGTAGAAACGGCGCCGAAGCAGATCAGCACGTGCGCTCGCCTGCGGGTCTTGGATCGTGGTGCGTTTAAACGCGCGACGGTACTTGGTGTGCAGCGTGTTGTCAGCCATGATCTTTCGCACCGCATACAGCGTGGTTGCAACGTTTTGGGCCTGAAGCTGCCGGTAGATAGTGCGCGCCCCGGCAAAACCGTTGTGCTCGTTGAAGATATCGATAACCAGATCGGCAATCGCCGCGCGTTTCGCCCGCGGTGTGCCACCGGCCGGCGGAGTATCTCTACGCTTGCGCCAAGCGTAATAGCCGGAGCTAGATACTTCCAACACACGGCACATCATTGACACTGGGTAGCAGGGGCAGGGGTTGCCTTCTTCGTGGAAGTGGGCAATTACCGCGAAGAGGTCCTCGTGGTGTGCTCCGTGGCGAAGAAGGCGGCCGCTTTTTTTAAAAACTCGTTTTCACGCTCGAGCTCTTTGATCCGCTTTGCCATCTCTGCCGGGTCCTGCGACGCGGCATCAGCAGCGCGCATGTGGCTGCCGGAACCAGTACCCAAGGTGCCTTCGGCTTTGTCCACCCAGCGTCCCAACGACGAGGACGACACCCCGTACTCCTGGGCCACGGCACCACGGGTCTTGCCGAACATCAACACCTCATCAATGCACTGCTGACGAAACTGATCCGAATACTTACGTGGCATGATTTAATCCTTCCAGATCGGTGGGTTTCACCGTCCACCGGAATCATGACACCCCAGTAGCGGCCTAACAGGATGTCGCCAGGGTCAGTGTCCAGCGACAGCGCTAAAACCGCTCTAATTCAGCGAAAATCGAAGAATTAGAGCGGTGTTTTTTGAAGCGTCCTGGGTTCAGATTCAGGTAACTCAAGGATGAGTGTGAATCCGGGGTTTGTGTCTTTGAGAAGGCCCTTTAGACGCCTTCAAGTACTTCGTAGAGGGCGGTGGCTAGGGTTAGTCGCCGTCGCTAGCTGTGCTTGGCTGTTAATGTCATGTCGACCAACTGCAGGAAGCGTATAACGTAGTCTTTGACAAAGCCTGCGGTGCCTTCATTGAGATGGCCGGAGTCTTCGAAGAGGGTGGGGGATTGGCCAAGGAATACCTCGGGCTGACCAGGAAGCGGCATATCGAAGTAGGACAGGGCGAGCCGGAGGTTCTTCTGTGAACTGTAGCCGCCCATGCGGCCTACAGAGTGACTGATGATACCTGCGGGAAGGTTCTTCCAAGCCACATCCGAGTTGGGCTTGGAACCGATGTCCACTGCATTCTTGAGACAGGCAGGGATAGTACGGTTATTTTCCGGGGTAACAAAGAGGACGCCGCTCGAGTTCTTGATGGTGTCGCGGAAAGTGGTGTACTCAGCTGGAATGGGCTTGTCCGTGACCGAGGGGTCATCGTAGTCGAAGTCATAGAGCGGCAAGTCACGGATTTCAACGATGTCTGCCTGGTAGTTTTCAGGGATCATTGTGAGCACTTCGTGTGCAATCTTGCGCGCAAATGAGCCGCGGCGAAGGCTGCCGACGATAACACTAATGCGTGGGGTGGTCATAGGAAGTCCTTTCTTCTTAGTTGGGCGTAGGTACGTGCGATCAAGGGAGAAAAGGCTTGCAGCCAAAGGCAGGCGGTGGCCCGGCGGCGTGGGCGGCAGTAAGAAAGTTATCCACTTTGTCTTCTTCATGGCGGAAGTACAGTTCGATGAGTCCTAACAGTCCCCCGAGGACGGCCTCCCGTGCGGCGGACGTATCCAAAAGCCGCATGGCTGCTGGTTGGTTTCCTTCGCGGATGGCTTCAAACAGCGCGATGGTCTCAAGCCAGCTTCCTTGGTCTGGTCGTGGAAACGGTTTAGAAATCCCAGTCATCATCACTCGTTTCTTCAGCGGTGCCAATGACATAGGAGGAACCGGAGCCGGAGAAGAAGTCATGGTTTTCATCTGCTCCAGGTGCTAGGGCAGCGAGGATTTCCGGGTTCACTTCCGTTTCTTCAGGTGGGAAGTAGTCCGGGTAGCCCAAATTCATGAGCGCCTTATTGGCGTTATAGCGAACGAATACAGCTACATCATCCATGAGCCCCAACGGCTCATATAGCTCGCCGGAATAATCCAGCTCTAGGGCATAAAGCTCTTCGAGCAAGGAAATAGTGAAATCATGCATCTCCTGTTGCCGTTGTGGAGCAGACGTTTCCAGTCCGCGCTGGTACTTGTAGCCTGAGTAGTAACCGTGCACTGCCTTGTCACGCAGAATGAGGCGAATCATGTCTGCCGTATTTGTCAGGGTGGCGTGGACGGAAAAATGCAGGGGAAGATAGAAACCCGCGTAGAGAAGCAGCGAGGAAAGCAGCGTCGATGACACTTTGCGCTTGAGTGGATCGGGTCCAAAATAATGAGTGAGCACTTTTTTGGCGCGTGCCTGGAGAAGGTCATTATTCACCGCCCAGCGGTATGCCTCATCAATTTCTTTCGTACTGCTCAAAGTAGAAAACACTGAAGAGTAAGAACGGGCATGGACTGATTGCATGAAGGCGATGTTGGTATACACGGCCTCCTCGTGCTCGGTGCGGGCATCTTGGATCTGACAGATTTCGCCCACAGTGGCCTGGACGGTGTCCAGGGTGGTGAGTCCCGTGAACACCCGCATGGTGAGGTTGCGTTCCTCCGGTGTCATCCTCTGCCACGCCGGGAGATCGTTTGAAAGTGGAACCTTTTCTGGCAACCAAAAGTTGGCGGTGAGGCGGTTCCACACTTCAAGATCCTTCTCATCGCTCACCCGATTCCAATTGATGGCGCGGATGCGGGCTGAAGGGTCATGCCGGTAACTTGGCGGCGTAACTGAGATGCTGGTTAGCTCAGCAGTGTTTGATGTTGAAGACATAGCTTCTTTCTTTCTTGATGGATGGTTGTGAATGAAGGAAGGACCGTGTTCCTACAGAGCACAGGAAACGCAGCCTTCGACCTCGGTTCCCTGGAGTGCAGGTTGGCGTAAACGGATGTAGTACAAGGTCTTGATTCCGGCTTTCCAGGCATAGATTTGTGCCTTGTTGATGTCCCGCGTAGTGGTGTCAGCGGTGAAGAACAAAGTCAGGGAAAGCCCTTGGTCCACGTGTTGGGTGGCCATAGCGTAGGTGTCGATGATTTTTTTGTACCCCACGGTGTAGGAGTCATCGAAATACTCCAAGTTGTCGTTGGTCATTTCCGGTGCGGGGTAGTACACGCGCCCCAAGCGGCCTTCCTTGCGTATTTCAATCTTGGAGGCAATCGGGTGTATGGACGCGGTGGAGTCATTGATGTAGGAAATTGATCCAGTGGGTGGAACTGCCTGCAAGTAGGCGTTGTAGATGCCGTCTTGCATCACTTGGTTCTTGAGCCGTAGCCAATCCTCGCGTTGAGGAATCTGCACGCCAGCCTCATGGAATAGCTGTTTTACGTGGTCAGTGGCCGGCGCCCAGTCTTGGTCGATGTACTTGTCGAAGTAGACGCCAGTGGCATAGGTGGATTCTTCAAAGCCAGTGAATCGTTGACCTTTCTCAACCGCTAGCGCATGGGATGCACGGAGCGCATGATAGGTCACGGTCAGGAAATAGATATTTGTAAAGTCCAGTGCTTCGGCGCAGCCATAAGGAATACGCTTGGAAGCCAGGAAACCGTGGAGATTCATTTGGCCCAACCCGATGGCATGCATGGATGCATTACCGTGAGCGATGGAAGGAACAGCTTCGATATTTGTTAGGTCTGAGACCTTCGTGAGAGCGCGCACCGCGGTTTCAACAGTTTCCCCAAAGTCCGGTGATTCAAAAGCTTTAGCGATGTTGAGCGACCCTAGATTGCAGGAAATGTCCTGGCCAACGGTGGTGTAGTTACCTGAGGCGCCGTAGGTGGATGGCGTGTTGACCTGGAGGATCTCACTACACAGATTGGACATATTGATATGTCCTTTGAGGGGATTAGCGCGGTTGACCGTATCCTCAAAGAGTATGTAGGGGTATCCAGATTCAAACTGAAGCTCAGCCAGCGTGGTGAAAAACTCGCGGGCCTTGATAGTCGTATGAGAAATTCGCGGATTGGAAACCAGCTCGTCGTAATACTCGGTGATAGACATGTCAGACATGGCTACGCCGTACTCGCGAGCGATGTCATACGGGCTAAAAAGATGCATATCCTTGTTCTCTTTGGCCAGCTGGAAGGTTATATCTGGAATAACAACTCCCAGCGAAAGAGTCTTAATGCGGACTTTCTCATCGGCATTTTCCCGCTTGGTATCCAGGAAACGAAGAATATCTGGATGGTGCGCATGTAGGTAGACGGCTCCAGCGCCCTGTCGAGCGCCCAATTGGTTGGCATAGCTGAAGCTATCTTCCAGAATTTTCATGACTGGGACTACGCCGGAAGCTTGGTTCTCAATCTTTTTGATTGGGGCTCCGGATTCGCGCAGATTGCTCAGTAACAAGGCCACACCACCGCCGCGTTTTGAAAGCTGCAGTGCAGAGTTCACGCTGCGGCCAATGCTTTCCAAATTGTCTTCGATGCGAAGGAGGAAGCAGGAGACCATTTCGCCACGCTGGGCTTTTCCTGCGTTGAGAAAAGTAGGGGTGGCGGGCTGGAAGCGTCCGGTCATGATGTCATCCACCAGCTTCTCCGCAAGCTCTTCATCGCCCTGTGCAAGGTACAAAGCTGTGGTGGCGACGCGTTCTTCGTAGCCTTCCAGAAATCGCGAGCCATCAAAGGTTTTCAGTGCGTATGAAGTAAAGAACTTAAATGCGCCGAGGAAAGTGCGGAACTGATGCTTGGCTCGGTGGGCTCTGTCGTACATAGTGCACAGAAAATCGTCATCATAAAGCTCAAGGAATTCCCGCTCGTAGTATTCGTTATCAACCAACCACTCCAAGCGCTGCTTGGTGGATTCAAACTGATGCATGCGGGGAGTGACATGGTGCGCTAAAAAGTCTTGTGTTGCCTCAATGTCCTTGTCGAACTGGATTCTTCCCGAATCGTCGAATAGGTTCAGCTGCGCGTTGAGTGCATGGTAGCTCTTGCGCTTACCGACACCGCCGGCATCGTCTGCTGAAGCGGTGCGGGGCGTAGGGCCAATGGGCTGTGTGGGGGTGGCCTTAAGTGGCGGCATTGTGGTTTCCAATCTGTGTGTTGCGGATGTGGTCTTCATTTTGTGGGAAATCAATGGGGTGTAATTGTTAGTTGCTTTGCTGCTCCCAAAACTTGTGAAGGCCCTGCTTTACAGCGGCAACGTCCTTCTGCGTGCCGAGTAGCTCGAAGTGATACAGCTCTGGAACGTGGCACTTAGCGGAAATGATGCGGCCGGCGACGCAGTAAGCGCTTCCGAAGTTGGTATTGCCTGAGGTAATCACGCCCCGGATAAAGGAACGGTTGATTGGGTCATTGAGGAAGTCGATGACCTGTTTGGGGACTGCGCGTTTGAGCGAGCCACCGCCGTAGGTTGGAACGATGAGTACGTACGGGTGTGAAACCTGGATCATTCCGGTTTTCTTGGGCCGCAGTGGAATGCGCACTGCGGGTCTATCTAAGCGTTCGACGAATCTTTTTGTGTTTTCAGAAACGCTAGAAAAGTACACCAAATCTGGTGAGTCTGACATGACAATCCTGCTCATCCTGGCCTTAGCCATAAGTGGGATAGGTGATGATCAAAAAGATTAACTACGTACTACCGTAGTTGCAAACTACGCCGCACCGTAGTTTTTGAAAGGGCAGGTAGGGACAGGATTAATGAGAAAGGGAAAGACTACAGGCTGTGGTGTGCTACAAACACTGCGTCCGTAGCTGGGCGCCCAAGTACTACCCACTGAGTACTGTCGGCTACCTGTACTTCGAGCGATTCTGAAAAGGGCGTTCCTTCGCGCGTGGTAAGAACAGCCCCAATGACGATGCCTTGCTCTTTGAGGAAGGCCAGCAGTTGTGGGTCGGAATCAGAAATGCGTTCCACGGTCACCTGCGGTTGTGCGCCGCTGTCGGTGAGACGGTGCGCACTGGGGATAGTGACCTGTCCATCAACCGTAGGGATAGGGTCGCCGTGTGGATCCCTAGTGGGGTAATTGAGGAACTTATCCACGCGCTCTATGAGCATGTCAGACACCGCGTGTTCAAGATTTTCGGCTTCATCATGGACCTCGTCCCACGTATAATCCAATGCTTGAACCAAAAAAGACTCAAGCAATCGGTGGCGGCGCACCATGACCAATGCGTACTGCCTGCCAAGTTCGGTTAACTCCACAGAGCCATAGGGCGTGTGTGACACGAGCCCTTGCTTCGACATTTTGCGCACTGCATCGGAGACCGAGGAGAGCTTGAGTCCCAGCTGTTTCGCTATAAGTGTGGCGGTAACGGGCTCGGATGACCATTCCTTTAGCCCCCAGATAGCTTTCAAATAGTTCTGGGTACTGGTGGACAGCTCAGAAACAGACATGAGTAAATGTTAACCCAGCTTCCGTATGCGCCTTAGGCGCTGTGCCCCAACGCTCATAGCGAACAGAGGCCAAATTCTTTTGAAGAGGCCTGCGGAGTGTTTTGAGGAATTCTATTCCTCTTCGTGAGGAAAATATGCGTCAGACTTGGCGGCTCCCGCGTTTCCAGATTGGGGAGGACCTCAGGTGCGATTGATGTGAGGCTGTTGTACTTTCGCGGCGCCCCACAATCACCTCCCTACATCGCCGGGTTGTTGACCAGGATGCGGTCTACCTGTTCGGCGAGGTCCTGCTGGGTGGAGTCGAAGGCGGCGGGCAGGTCACGGTCCGTCTGCTCGAACGCTTCTTGGTCGTACTTGCCGGTGGCCAGTTTCACCTCCCCCTCCGCTTGATCGAGGAGCTGCTTTAACCGCGTCAGGTTGAGTTGGTAGACACCGTCGTGCTCTACGCGCTCGATAAAGAAGTCGCGGCCAAGCGTGAACGACGAGTCAACAAGTTACTCAACACATCCCGATCGCCAAATCTCGATGCATGTATCGAAGACATCACCTACACACCCGGCCGCAACCTCAATAAAGAGCAAATCACCAGACTCGCCCACTGCCAATGGTGTCAAAAGCACAAAACATTGTCATCCTCGGCAAATCATCCGTCGGAAAAACCTACCTGGCCCAAGCACTGCTTACCGCTGCCTGCAGAAACGACTACTCTGCTCGTTTCTTCCGCACCGATACACTGGCCAACAAGCTCATGGTCCTGCGCCAGGATGACACGGCACGCATGGAGTTTCTTCAAGACCTACACCCCTCTTACTGCTGAGTCCTGCCAACAAAAAGGACTAGCCGCCTCCCCATACGGATAGGTCGACTAATCGTAATGGATTGAGGGTTAGCTCCCGCATTCACAACGTACACCGACGGGGCAGTCGATCGGACGCGACGGAATCTGCCACCAAGCCTTCAAGTGTTCTGCTTCACCGCGAAACTGACCTCTCTGAGCAGATCCTGTTTCGAACGCTCTGTCTGCTTTTAAAGGTTAAGTACAATCTCCAGACATGAGTCTGGGTGAGCAGCCTTTATCGTTCAGTGAGCTAGGAATGCCTACACACCAAGAGTTGATAACTCCTGTACTTCGAGCTGTTGAAAAGTTGGGCGGCTCTGCGAAGGCCCGTGAGATCACGGAAAACGTGATTGACGAAATCCCTAATGCGGATCACCTGCTGGAAATGACGTACCCCGCCAGACCAACAGCGCCGGTATTACCTGATCGCATCTCATGGGGTCGTTCTACCGCCAAGCTCATCGGCGCGCTTAAGCAGCCATCCCGAGGCGTATACATCCTGACTAATCTCGGCGAAGAGCTTCTCGCCGCCACTGAAGAAGATGCTCTACTCCGCGTTAAGGAGCTCGACCGGATCTACAACCGCGAACAACGCTTAGCTAAACAACCTAACCAGGCGATCTCGGATGATGAAATCGAGAGTGAGGATCCTTCACCAGAGGTTCTAGCTGAATCGATAGAAGATGACACCGATTCTTCTGCAACATGGAAGACGCAATTGTTGGCACGTCTCCATCGACTTTCACCGGATGGTTTTGAAAAGTTCGTCATATATCTGCTCCGACGATATGGACTTGAACTAACACATGTCGGTGGAACCGCTGATGAAGGAATTGACGGTATCGGGACTGCACCTTTGAGCCCCGTGCTTTCATCTCGCGTTGCGGTACAAGTCAAAAGATATGCGCCAGACGGCAAGCCCATTGGCCGTGAAACTGTTGCGCTCTTTCAGCGCGATGCACAGACCGCCGGGGCTGAACGGGCAATCTTGGTCACTCTAAGCCGCTTCACAGAGCCAGCCCGCCGTGCGGCGATAGCTGCCACACCGACGGTTGATCTCATCAACGGTGACCGTCTTGCCGAGCTGATCAGAGAAGACGGAAACTCAGGCGTTACTTTGCAGCCCACAGTGCAGGAAGACTGGTTCGACCAATTCGATTGATCTCGAAGCGCCTAATTCCAGATCACGCGGAAAGCTGCATGACTACACAGCAAAGAACTTAAGTGTCTGGTGGGTTAAACTCCTGAAAAATAACGGGAATGAGACACCCGCAGGTGGTCTTCGCTCTCACTAGCCACTGCGACAATCTCGAGGTCAGGATCAGTGTTAAGACGGTCTAACCGAAGTCGCTCAGCAGTAGCTTCACGCAGAGAATCAAATTCTTCCAGCGCCATCATGCCGGTTTGACGTTGATACTTAATCAAATACGCAGTCACCGTCAGCTCCTTCCTCCTGCACGAATTCGCGATTCCTTCAGGGTTTCATGAATGCGATCAAGTATGCCATATACATCAGCTTCTAACGCATTAACCTTAGCTTTCAATTCAGGTTGCCCTTCATCGACTAGGTCTTCAACCTTCTTTACCAAGGCCGATAGTTCATGTAACTCCGCAGTTATTTCTTCCGCCCCAGCCGGGATCGAAAAACCTAATTCATGGAGGTATCGGATGTCTCGGCCATAAATATCAGCAGCCTCTTCATATAGGTTCGCCCACTTAGACTGCAACGCTGATCGGATCTGCATTTCTGCTCTTCCTAGGTCGGATCGAATATGCAAGTGAACTGCACGATATCCGGAATGAGAATCCTCTCGGAGATCTCGAACATCAACCCTCTTTGCCCCCTCAAGCAAGAAGGCATTCTTGAACGCTTCCGCGACCTTTGTTTGCTCCGTCAACGTCAAGGAACAATCGAAGCGGAAACCCGCAATATCCTGGATGTTTGAGAGAGGCGTAGTCTTCATTCGCCGCAGCTTCTGCAATAAGGATGACGTTGACTTCACTCGACCGGATAAAACATACGTGTTCGACCCTGGCAAAACCGCAGCGCTTGTACCAAGTTGCAATGGGAGAAGAAAACTACTCACAGTTTCTTCGGCGATCTGCAGCAGATCCGATAGAAACACCGAGTTGAAATCGAGAAATTCGTCTATCGGCTCTTGGCTAAATGGCTCACCGTCCCTCCACCGGCTGCCTTCTCTATCAACTGCGCTCTTTCGGTATGGTCGGTTCCCTGTGAGACGTGGTTCTCCGTCCGTTAGCGAACTCACGTCTACACCATCCCCTCAAACCGCGCGTACGCTTCCCGCATATCCGCCTCGCGGTCCAGCTGCCTGAACGGGTACTCGTACACGTACTCCACACCCGACTGCGGATGCGTCCACGTCCGCTCCGTCTCCGACAACTGTGCGCCGTCCTTCAGCTTCGCGTCCGCCTTCACAATCTCCTTGGGCACTTTCCGACCATTCGCATCAAATCGATCCTCCTGGTCGTATCGACGCATCACCGGGAACTGAGTCCTGTAAATCATGCACAATGCGTCCGCCGTCACACCCAGCGACAGCGCCACAATCGCATCAATCTCAATCTGCGCCGCGCGCCGTTCCTCGTCCTTGCGCAAAGGCGTATCGACGTCCCACCTCTCACCCATAATCTCCTCCCACAGAGGCGCGTATGCCTCGGTGAGACAGTTCAGGCGGAGGTAGTTCTCACGGAGCTCATCCCTAGCCACATGAACCCCTAGCGGGAGCCCCTCCACCAAGGGATAAGACATCTCACTTGCTCCGGTCGATCGGGCCCAGAAATCACAGATAAGCGACGACATTGCAGCACCGACTACAGATGTCTTACTTGTGTTACTTACAACCGCCGCGGAATGCACCGGGTGGACATGTTTAGCCCCTGGTGGAATCAAAGCCGGGTAGAGCGTTCTGAACCCTGTAGTTGCAGCCATCCGACGCCAGGCAACTCGGTAGAAGGCACTTGAAGACTCTTTGACCCCATCCCCATTCCACTTTGGATACTCCCCATCGTAGGTTGATCGAGTGTCTCGATCCGGCTGGTAGGCCGTCGCGGGAATGAAGTCGGCAGGCATTGCCTCAAGGTCGATCTCAGACCAGTCTTGGTTGTGCTTCAGCGTCGGATTTGGTTGTTTGATCATCGGTGTTGCAACACCTAGGTGAGGACCTTGGAGGATGACGTCATCCCACGATTCCGGGTGTGCCCAACCAGTTTCGAAGTATCCAGCCTTCTTATCTGAAGTCTCATGCCAACCAGCGGAGAACTGTAAACCGAGCTCGCGAATACGAGGAGCAGCAGCAAGCTTCTCCAACACCGCGGCTGCTTCAGTATTCACGGTGTAAACCATCCGCGATTCGAGCGCAGGCACCGAGTCGTCTTCCAGGATCGAGTGCCAAACCTTCAGCGTGTCAAGATCAATCGCCTGTACACGGTCCCTGTGCGGACGGAGATCCCACTGGTCATTGTCGTCTTTGAATCCGGGGAGGTCGCCTGAACCGTCATGTCGCAGTGATTCAACCACTGTTGTTGGATGGTACAACGATGCAGCATGTTCGAAACACGGTTTTAACTGTTCAGGACCATAGACATGGATTCCGTATCGAACGAGATCATGCACATCGAACAGGAACAACGAGTTAATGAACTGCCAGTGTCGCCGCAATCGCAGGTACGCACCCCGGCGTAGAGGAGCGGCCTTCTTCTCAGTGAAGTGCGACTCGGGGTGGATGAGTGACGTCGTGCCTTGATTAGACGCGTTCTTCCACGTCAGTTCCATGAACCCGCGGTAGAGATCCGGCTGCTGACCAGTGAGGTGTGGGTAACGGCTGACGTCCGATAAGACCGCGGATGTACATAACGACTCCGATAGGCCGCGGTAAATAACCTCTTTGACCGCAGCATTGTTGTTCCATCGCTCGCGGCGTTCGTTCTTCTGTGCCTGCGTCGGCTTGTGTGCAAGAGAGAACCACGGGTCGGCCTCGGAATACAGTGAGTCAAGATCTGCAGTCGGTCGCACCCACGGCGGGTTACCCACCTGCAGGTCGAACCCGCCACGGGCGAAGACGGCGGCGAAGTCGAGGTCCCAGTGGAAGAAGCCCTGCTCGGATGCGACTTGCTGCACGGTTTTCAGCCACGGGTGGTTTTCCAGCACGGTGGCCATCTTCGGTGCGCCAGAGAACTCGATGTCGGCGCGTTCCATGACGATCAGTTCGTCCCAGTTTGACCCCTTGCCCAGCTGGGTTTGGTGGCTATCGCGGGAGGTGGTGTCCTTGCCGAGGATGTCGGTAAGGGTGGCGATCCACTCGTCGATATCCGGCAGTTCCTCGGTGGCGGTCAGTGGCCAGAACGTCAGGGCGTTCCAGGCATCCATGACCAGGCGAAGGCGCAGGTAAGCACCCTCTTCGTTGTGGAGGAGCTCGCGTTCGATCTGCTCACGGCGCACGTTCTTGGCGGTGTGCTCGGTGTCGCGACCCCAGATGTCGATGTCGCGTCGGATCTGGTCCTCCGCGATGCGCATCTTGAACAGCGTGATCGCCCACAGGGACTCCACGCGTCCGGCGAGCGCGGTGAGTTTCTTGGTCTGCTCCTTGGTTGGTGCCTTGCCGGTAACGGACCTGCGCCATGCCTTCATGGCGGTCTGTTCGTCCTTGGCCAGCTTCTTCAGATCCTTCGCATCTGCGGCAGCACCCCAGGTTGCAGAGGGCAGCAGGAATTGGTGGATGCGGCCGGCAGCGTTGTGGTCGCGCTCGGAGGCGTCGATAGCTTGTGCAAGATTTTGCACCGACTCCCGGCGCGGGACTGCCTTGAGCCACTCGCGCTTTTTCAACTGCGCGGTGGCGTACGTAGACCGCAGCGCACCGATAAATGAGTTGCCGCGGCGCAGGTGCAGGCCGAACCACGGGGCCTTTAACTGGCTGGTCATGGTGTCGAGCCACAGGGAGATCTCTGCAAGTTCCACGGCGGTGGGGTTGAGGTCCACGCCGTACACCTGGTGCAGCGCGATGTGGGCTTTGACCTTTTGTAATTCGACGGCGCGCTGCTCCGGCTCGACCTGTTTGTCGAGTTCTGTCTCGCGCAGTTTGAGGTAGAGCTCTGCGAGTTGGCGGACGGCTTCAACGGCGAAGGCGCCGGAGCCCATGGCGGGCTCACAAATAGTCAGGCTGAGCACGTCCTCGGAGGTTTTGATGCGGCCTTCCTCTTGGAGGACCTCAATAGCCTGGCCAACAGTAAACTCGGTAAGCACCTGCGGGGTGTAGAAAGATGCGGAGCGTTCACGGTCACGGCTGGACTGGCGGAACACGAACGAGCCGGCCGGGTGTTGGCGGCGAACCTTAGCGGTGCCGCCTTCTTCCTGCTGCTGCGTCTCCATGACGAAGCTGTCCTGCGGGACTGAGTCTGCGCGCTTGACCGGCAGCACCCAGGAGCCCTTGGAGGCGTCGCCCTTCGGGGCGACCTCATACAGGTCTTCTTGCGCGATGAAGCCGTGGTAGGACATCAGGCCCTCATAGACCTGACCAAGTTCCGTCACGCCCAGGGTGGCATACGAGATGAAGCCGCGGTCCTTGCCGGCAGAAACCTTGGACAAAAGAAGGTTTTGCAGGACTTTGGTCAGGGCGTCGTTGGAGAGCTTCGTGGCGTCTATAAGCCAGGTGCTCTCGCTCTTAAACAGGTCTGCCTCAAGGTTGCGGAAGGTTAGGCCCTCATTCGGTGCATCCTGGTCAGCGGTGGGGGAGTCCAACGGATCATGACCGTGGTTGACCTGGGTGAACAGCAGCTGCAGCGAATCATAAAGGTGCGTGCCGTGGCGGGCCTTGTCTGTCACCGGGGGATCCAGGATCTGATCCCGCAGACGGTCCAGCCCGTAGCCGTCCACGTACTCAGGCGTGCCGGTGGGCAGGATCGCAAGCTCCGGGGACGCCTCCGCGAACAGGAGGAACAGGATGCGGTAGAGGTAGCGCAGCGACTGGCGTGCCAAGTCATTGCCATCAATCGTGTCAATGGGCAGGTGCTGTTCGCGGCGGCGATCAAGCACGTCATTGCCAATGATCTCGATGGACTCACGCACCGCATCACGCAGATCACCAGAGACCTTCACGGCGTGCTGCTGGGACTCTTCGCGCGTCTGCGTCCACCAGGTGGTGCCGTCTGCGGCGCGCTCTAAGTTCTCACGCGCGAGGATCACGGCGACACGCTCCAGCTCGCCGGCCTTCTTCGTGTCATTGCGCTCCACCGCCAGCTGCAGGTTGATGGCAAGGTAGCGGCCAAGCGGCCAGGTCTCGCGCTCTGCGAGCAGTACCCAGGTGCCGGCGATGACCACGATGAACTCTGGCGGGTCCTGGGACAAGAAAAGGTCACCGATCAGCTTGGACACCATCTGTGGCTGCGGGTCCTTGCCCTCTACGGTCACCCCACCCTGGACAGGAAGCGTGATCAGGGTGTCTTCGGAGACGTCTTGGGCTTCTTCGGCCCCTTCTGCTTCTTGTGCTTCGGTGCTGAACACTATCAGGGTGCCGGCGTTGCCAACCCAACCCTGGTAGGCGAGCTGCTCACCTGCGCGGGTGTAGTGCTGTGTGCTGGGAGCGCCGAAACCGAAGGCTTTGCGCACGAGCGTGTCGGTGACATCCGCGTCCGCGTTGGTGGCGAATGCCCGCTGCAGCTCACCGCGCTCCTGCTGGAAACGCTTCACCGGGGAAAGTGAGCCGCTTTCCTCTTCAAGCGTTGCCCACTCCTTCGTGCGGGCCTTAACGCGTTTGGTGAAGGATTCGCCCTTGGTCTCATCGGTGGTGAAGTAGTGGTCACTGATCCACTCATCAACGTTGAGAATCGAATCATATGCAGCCATGGTGTTTACGCCTCCTGCGGCAGGATAAGTACGAGCGGGCGGATCAGTTCACGGTCCGGCTCAAGCGAAGTGATGAGTGCTTTTTCTTGATCAATGAGGTTGGCAGAGCGACCCACGCGAGCAGTCTTGGTCACGTCCGCCTTTGCCTGATCCCAGTTCTGGGCGCGCTGCACCCAGTAATCAATGCGACTCTTTGCATGGGTTCGTGCGGCAGCCATCATCGGTTGCAGCTGGCCACTGGCCACTTGGACTGACTGTGCGATCAGCTCCTGGGCGTTGTCCGGCAGAGTGAGCGTGCCGGGGTTAATGGCGTCCTCTGTAAGCCCGATACTGCGCAGCCATGCGATGGGGTCCGGGACGTCCTGCGGGATCATGCCGTCCATCACGGCAACGAACGCGCGGGAAACAACTTGGCCGCGCTTGTTGGTCAGGGTTGCCATGAGCAGCACGGTTGGTGCGGGCACGTCGCCGGTGATTGCGGTGATCTGGCCCGAGGAAAGGGAGGCAAGCGCGCGGTCTGTCGCCCAGTCCGTCACCGGGTGCAGGGGACCGAGGAAGTGGGCCTTCGGCCACGTCGAGCCATCTTGGCCCGTGCGGGCGCGGCGCATCACCTCATTGCCAATGTCAATGTTGGTTGCCAGCTGGAACCGGTCGCGCACCTTACGATCTGCCAGGTAATCCTGCGGCAGGATCTCCAAGCGGCGGCGCAGATCCTCCGGCGGCGTCAGCTCAGCCACTTGGTTTTGGTAGCGCACGTAGCCCACACCGTTGGCGGCAAGCTCCTTTTCCGGGGCGCCGTGGAACGCTTCGCTCAGCGCGTCTTCGAGGTACGCAATCTCAGAGGTGTAGAGGCTGTTGGTGGTCGCTTCGGTGGATGGGGCGTAGACGTCTTGGGCTTCGTTGCTGTCGTCTTCGCCGAGGTCCGCACCGAAACCGGCCAGGATCTGGTCGATCAGCTCAGACTCTGACAACGCGGGTTCCTCGGTGATTTGGGTGGGGGATTTCACGACATCGTCGAAAAGCAACTGGCTCTGGATGACCTTCCTGATCTCATCCTCCTCACCCGCAACGCTGTGCTTACCAATGAGCGAGCCGACATCGCCCAGAATCGCGTGCGCCTCGTGCTCGCGCTCAATGAGCTTCTTCAGCACGTGGAGTTCGCCGACGTGACCGCCCTGGGCGGTATCCAGGAGGAGCGCGGTGATCTGCGGCTGAGTGGTCTGGCCGTAGCGATCTACGCGGCCGTTGCGCTGCTGGATGCGGATCAGCGACCACGGGATGTCATAGTGAATCAGGTTGTGGCACAGGGTGTGGAGGTTCACGCCCTCAGACGCGACGTCACCGGTGATGAGGACACGGAGTTTGGAGTCTTCGCGCTTGAACTCATCTACAAGCCTCATCTGCTCCTCATCCGACAGGCCGCCGTGCATGACCTGCACCGCTTCCTTGTTCAGCTTCATGTCTTTAACCAGGTTCTCCTGCAGCCAATGCAGCGTGGCCACGCGCTCCGAGAAGATCACCACGCGCGTGTCACTGTTCTTGGCCACGCCGATCTCCTGCAGCTGGCGCACCAGTGCTGCGTACTTGTTGGAGTCCTGGCGAGTGACTTTGCTGTTGAGTGTGCGCAGGCGCTCAAGGGCCTCACGCTGAACGGTGTCGCTGCTGGGGACGCGCTTGAGGCGGTTAGCAATGGTTTCATCGAGAGCGGCAGGCGAAGAGAGGAACGCCTTGACCAACGTCCACGGAAACAACGTGCCCTGTGCCGGACTCTTGCCGTTTTCCGGGTGGATCCAGGTGCGCTCAAGCTCACCGGTCACGGCGTTTTCCTCGTTGGACGCCTCCACCAGAATGTTCTTCGGCTCCTTGCGCTCCGCCCACTTCTCACCAACCACGCTGGCCACCTCATCGCTGTGACGGTGGCGGCGGATAAGCAGACGGTTGACGGCTTGGGCGTCAATGGTGCCGTCCGGCATCACGGCTGTGGGATCCAGCAAACGCAGGATCTCCTTGAAGGACTCAGGATCACCATTGTGCGGTGTTGCCGAAGCCAGCAGGAGTGCCTCCGTTGTGGGCGCAAGCGTGCGCGCCAACTCATTGTTCAGCGTGCCCACGTTGGTGGCGTTATGGATCTCATCCATCACCACCACATCCCAACGCACCTTCTCCAACTGGGCGCGGTACTTGTCAGACTTCAACGTGTCCAGCGAAACAATCACGCGGTTGAAGTACGTAAACGGGTTACGGCTGGCCGGCAGAATACGGCGGACGCGCTGGATACCCGCGGAGTCCAGTCGCACCAGCGGGATGGCGAAGCGGGACCACATCTCCTGCTGGAACTGCTCCATGATGTGCTTCGGCGTGACCACCAGGATGCGATCCCCACGGCCACGACGGATCAGCTCCGAGAGGATCATGCCGATCTCAAGCGTCTTGCCCAAGCCGACGGCGTCCGCGATAAGCACGCGGGGGCGCAGGTTGTCATCAGAGAGCGCCTTCTTTACCGCTGCCAGCTGGTAATCCAGCGGATCCATCAACATGTCCTCGGCAACACTGAGGTCCTCTTGGTACAGCGGCACCGGCGTCTGACGCAGCGTGGTCTCCAACCACAGGCGCGTGGTGCGGAAGCCAGGGGAGTGGTCCGCGACGACCTCGACCTTGGCAGGGTCAAACACTTCCACCTGGTCGATCGCGGTGTAGAAGCTCGCCGTGGTGTCGCGCACGTAGTCCGAAAGACCGCGGACTTTAAGCAGGAAGCCGTCAACGGACTTGGTCACGCTAGTAATCAGCCACAGCTCATCGCGGACCTTAACCATGAGGCCTGGAGCGTACGCGGTGTTCGTACCGGCGGTGTTCGTGGGAGAAGGCATACCGGAAAGAGTACTGGGCAGGTGGCACAAGCACAGGTGATTGCCAGCAAGGTTGTTCTAATTGGGTGCTGGTTCGGTGCTGGGGGAGCTTTTTTGAATTGCGGCAGCATGTTGCCAAACCGGGGATAGTTGCCGCAATTGCTTAAGGCGTCTGTTTGAAGCGTCCGCCCGGGGGAGTCGCGGTAAAGTCAACGGCGTTCCGTTTCCCCTCTGCTGAAAGACAAAAAATCATGAAGAAGCTGATGGGCGCTGCTGTTGCTGCCTCCCTGGTATTCACCCCTGTAACCGTCGCGCCGCAGGCGCAGGCGAAAGTCTTTACGCCGCCGGTACGGACGACGAAGAAGGAGGATTGCCAGCCGAACTGCTACGTCATCGAAAAAGATGGCATTCACTGGAAGAACGATCCGAAGAAGACAAACACCGCTGGTACCCAGAACAACAAGCAGGACAACAAGTCCAGCTCTGACATCGGTACCGCTATTGGTGTGATTGTCTTGCTGGCTCTGTTCCTGCCCATCATGGCGTGGTTCAACCCTTATAACCCGAACGGTAGCTTCGCCAACGCATAGCTAAAGCGCGCTATTTCCGCTGGTCAGAGCCTGCAAGAAAAAAGTTTGGCTAAGGACTAGACAAGAAATGTAAGGCGTGTGTATAGTTTCTCTTAGCAGGTTCTCTCGCCCACGGTCCAACCCCCCCGTGACCGGATGAGCGCTCACCCACCCCCCCCCATTTTAGAGCGCGAGTGGCGAGGGGACCTGCTCTTCGTTTCTCAGACAGCATCCCCAAAGCATCCCTCAAGCTTTAAGCGTGGGTAGTTAGGGTTAAACATCGGAAAACAAAGGTCGGATAGGCACCGCCTAGGGCCTGAAACGGCGCTATCCGATGTTTCCAATCCGATGTTTGGAGGCGGGCTGGGGCGGCGGGTTATAGGACGTGGGGGCGTCGGCAAGCGAAAAGCCCCAACACCTAGTACGAGCTGGAACCACCCGCACCCGAAAAGCCCGAGCTGAAGCCCGTGTTCGCGCTGAACGAAGACGAAGAGGAAGACTGCGCCGCCTGGTGGGCCTCCACATTCGAAGAATGCCAGCTGGTCAACGCCACGTACGGGATGTAGTTGGAGTAGATGTAGCCAGGATCCGTAAGGCGCGGGGCGTAGAGCTTGTTGTACTCCTTCACGTCCGAGAACTCGCGGCGCTTGATCTCCGGGATGAGCTGGTTGTAATCAGAAAGAATGCGGGTGAACTGGTCCACAAACTTCGGATAATCCGGGTTCTGGTCCAGGTAATCCAGGCCGCGCTCCAACTTGGCCAGCTCGCGCTTCAGCTCCTGGTCCTTGATCTGGCGGCGGGCCTTGATCACGTCCGTGCGCACCTCATTAATAATCACGGCGCGCTCAGCCGGATCGCCCTGCTCAACCGCAAACAGGCGGTTGATGTTCTCCTCCGCGTTACCCGTGTCCTGCACGGTCTCGGCGAACTTGGCCAGCTTCTTGTGGTTCTCCCACGCCTGGCGGTCCGTGCCCACCTCCAGCTGCATCGCGTCATGCATGCCCAGGAAGCGGTCGCGCACCTCCTCCCACTGCTTGCGTAGCTCCGCGTTAGCAAACGCACTAGACACGGAGTTGGCGCGAATGTCCAGCTCATCAATGCGCTGGCTCAGGCCCGTGAACTCGCGGCCAATGATCGCATGGTTCTCGCGGGCTTGAGCGATTGCTTTGCGGCGCCTATTGCGCCCACTCGCAGCAATCGACCCACCCACAAGCGTTACGCCACCGGCTGCGGCGCCAAGGCCGATGCCAGCGGCTGCCTTGTTGCCGGCGGCGCTGTCAACCGGGTAGTTCTGCGCGGCATCAATGTCCATGGCAAGGTCCGCGCCGGCGAAGTAGCCGGCGGGGATGTTGTCATCCCTAAGCCCCGGCTTCATGGCCTCCAGGGCGTCCTCCAGGCGCTCGCCGGAACGCAGGTAGAGCTGGTCCGCAACGTCCTCACCGGCAAAGATGAAGTTGTTGCGGCCTTTGACGTCGGTGCCAACGATCAACATGCCGTCCGCAAACGTCTTCTCCAGGATCTGGTCCGGGAAGTTATCGCGCAAGAAGATCTCCACCGCGTCGTTGACGTTCTCGCGGCCCTCATCCAGCGTGATGAAGTGGAGCCTCTTCACCGTGTCCGGGTGTTGGAGACGCTCCACATCACGCAGCAGGCGCGCCTCATCTTCCGCCGGCATCACATCCGAGGGGTCCGAGATCTCCACCGCGGGCGCCTCTGCCTGCGTGGCAATTACCACAGGCTCAGGCGTATCCGGCAGGGCGTAGCCCACCGTGCCGCCAATGCCGCCCAGCAAGGCAGTCAGGCCTAAGACGGCAGCCCAGTCCTTGCCCTTCGTGCTTCGAGATCCGCGGTATCCCTTATTGTTATCCGGATTCATGGCGGCCATGGTACGCGCGGATGCGGGCTGGGCAGGGTGGGAGGGCAGCGTTAGGCGTCGACAAGCAAAAAGCCCCTGCGCACGTGTAACGTTTGAGCTGTACACCCCACAACGGATCGTTCGGCACGTACCTGCCGATGGAGGAGAACACTATGGCAACCGTGACCTATGACCAGGCCACCCGTATTTACCCCGGCGCGGACAAGCCCAGCGTTGACCGCCTGAACCTGGAAATCGCAGACGGCGAATTCCTCGTGCTCGTCGGCCCGTCCGGCTCCGGCAAATCCACCGCACTGCGCATGCTCGCAGGCCTGGAAGACACCAATGAGGGCCGCATTCTCATCGGGGACAAGGACGTGACCAACGCCAGCCCCAAAGAGCGCGACATTGCCATGGTGTTCCAGAACTACGCCCTCTACCCGCACATGACCGTGCGCGAGAACATCGGTTTTGCGCTGAAGATTGCGGGTATGGACAAGGGCGAGATCAACCGCCGTGTGGAAGAGGCAGCGGCAACGCTGGACCTGACGCAGTACCTGGACCGCAAGCCGAAGGCCCTGTCCGGTGGCCAGCGCCAGCGCGTGGCCATGGGTCGTGCGATTGTGCGTGAGCCGCAGGTGTTCCTTATGGACGAGCCGCTGTCCAACCTGGACGCCAAACTCCGCGTACAAACCCGTACCCAGATTGCTAACCTGCAGCGCCGCATGGGCGTGACCACCTTGTACGTCACCCACGACCAGACCGAGGCGCTGACCATGGGCGACCGCATCGCCGTGTTGAACTTCGGCGTATTGCAGCAGGTAGGCACCCCGCGTGAGCTCTACGATCACCCGGATAACGTCTTCGTTGCCGGCTTCATCGGCTCGCCCGCCATGAACCTTTCTACTTTCGACGTGGACCCGCAGACCCGCACCGCGCGCATTGGTCAGGCGAGCATCCCGCTTGACGACGCTACGCTCAACGCCCTATCCGTGGAAGACAACGGCCAGGTGATCCTTGGCTTCCGTCCGGAATCGCTGGAGCTGGTTGGCGCGGATGAGCCGCACACGATCCCGGTTGAGGTGGATTTTGTGGAGGAGCTGGGCTCTGACTCCTACGTCTACGGCCACCTGGCTGGCGGCGGCTGGCGCGAAGCCGGCCTGGAGGAAGGCCGTGAGGGTGCTGCGAGCGACCAGATTGTGGTGCGCACCCCGCCGCTGTCCGGCGCGAAGAAGGGCGACGTTATCCACGCTCGCATCAAGGAGGGCGGCCTGCACGTCTTTTCCAAGGCGACGGGTCAGCGCATCTAGCTTCTTGCTGGTTTAGCTGGTTTAGCTGTGTCTCTGGAGAAGCTGAACGTAGTTTCTCCAGCGTATGCGCCGACGCTGCTCACCATGCCGTGGTCGGTGCCGCTGGAGGAATGGGACTCAGACCTGCTTGCAGCGCTGCCGCGCGGTATTTCCCGCCACACGGTCCGCCTGATCGCCGCCGATGAGTTGGTGTTTGCGGTCAAGGAGATCGGTGAGTCTGTGGCGTACCACGAGTACCGCATGCTGCGCCGCCTGCAGGAATTAGGTGTGCCGTGCGTGGTGCCGGTGGCGGTGATCACCCACCGCGTGGATGCGGACGGTGAGCCGCTGACGGCCTGCCTGGTCACCGAACACCTGCGGTTTTCTTTGCCGTACCGCGATCTGTTCTCCCGCGAGCTCGCCCCGTACACCGTGAGCAAGCTGATCAGGGCGCTTGCCGTGCTCTTGGTGCGCCTGCACCTGGTCAACTTTTACTGGGGGGATGTGTCGCTGTCGAACACGCTGTTCCGCCGTGACGCAGACGAGTTCCTCGCCTACCTGGTCGACGCGGAGACCGGCGAGTTCCACGAACCGCTGTCCAAGGGCCGCAGGCTTTACGACGTTGACGTAGCCCGCGTCAACATCATCGGCGAGTTAATGGACCTTCAGGCCGGCGGCATGATCGACGAATCCATGGACGTGATCGCCGTGGGCAACGAGATCGAACGCAACTACCTGGAGCTGTGGGACCTGATGACGGGTGACCTCTACGTCCAGGGCAACCAGGCGTTTGACGCGATCAGTGAGCGCGTGGCCAAGATCAACGCGCTTGGTTTTGACGTGGGCGAGATGGAGATCTCCAACGAGGGAGACATGCGCCGCGTCCATGTCCAGCCGGCGGTGTTCTCCACGGGCTTTAACCGTAGAAAATTGCAAGCCCTGACCGGCCTGGACGTCCAGGACCGCCAGGCGCAACGGCTGCTGGGGGAGATGGAGGTCTACCGCGCCGTGCGCTACGGCGGCAAACTCCCCTTGGAGGCGGTGGCGCATCGCTGGATGGTCAAGGAATACGAGCCGGTGGTGAGCCTGATCCCGCCCAAACTGCGCGAGAAACTCGAACCCGCCCAGATCTTCCACGAGATTCTGGACCACCGCTGGTTCATGAGCCAAAACGACAAGCGTTTCGTCCCGCTTGCAGAGGCCGCCGAGTCCTACTTCGACCACGTCCTGCCCACCCACCGTGATGAAGCGATGGTCTACCGCGGGGAGTCTGCACCGGATAGTGACGCATCACACAACTGTTTTGATGGGTATTGACATGTCACTACACTGGTAAACGTACGACGTTTCCCTTAGTAGAAGGACGACTCATGAATAAGATCAGTCGCGTACTTGCCACCACGGCAACTGCAGCACTGACCGCTACCAGCCTCGTTGCCTGCGGTGGCAGCGGCGGCGAAGCCGGCCCAAGCGTGTACTTCCTCAACTTCAAGCCGGAGCAGGATGCGGCTTACCAGCAGATTGCAAAGGAATACACCGAAGAGACCGGCGTTCCGGTGAAGGTGGTTACCGCCGCCTCCGGTAAGTACGAGCAGACCCTGCGCACCGAGGTGTCCAAGTCTGACGCCCCGACCCTGTTCCAGATGAACGGCCCGACCGGCTTTGAAACCTGGAAGGACTACACCGCTGACCTCGGCGACACCCAGGTTGCACAGCAGCTGAACGAGGACGTGACCCCGCTCGAGGGCGAGGACGGCACCGTTCGCGGCGTCCCGTTCGCTGTGGAGGGCTTCGGCATCCTCTACAACGAGGAGATCCTGGACCAGTACTTCGCACTCCCGGGTGCGGCAGTCACGTCCGTGGATGAGGTCACCAACTTCGAGTCCCTGAAGGCTCTGGCTGAGGACATGCAGGCCAAGAAGGACGAGCTGGGGATTGACGGCGCGTTTGCCTCCACCTCCCTTGCCTCTGGTGAGGACTGGCGCTGGCAGACCCACCTGGCCAACGGCCCGATGCACTACGAGTTTGAGAACGTGGGCGACCAGAACACCGCCGACGTGACCTTTGAGTACAACGAGGAGTTCAAGAACCTCTTCGACCTGTACCTGCAGAACTCCACCGTCCAGCCGTCCCTGGCACCGTCCAAGGCAGTGAGCGACTCCATGGCTGAGTTCGCACAGGGCAAGGCCGCCATGGTGCAGAACGGCAACTGGGCATGGAGCCAGATCGCTGAGGTCAACGGCAACGTGGTCAAGGAAGACAAGATCAAGTTCATGCCGATGTACATGGGTCTGCCGAATGAGGAGACCACCGGCATCAACGTTGGTACTGAGAACTACTTTGCCGTGAACTCCCAGGCTTCTGAGGAGGACCAGCAGGCGTCCAAGGACTTCCTGGACTGGCTGTTCACCTCTGATGCGGGCAAGGAGCACGTGATCAATGATCTCGGCTTCATCGCGCCGTTTAAGAACTACGGCCCGGAGGACACCCCGGCTGACCCGCTGGCAAAGCAGGTTCAGGCTGCGATTGCTAACACTGAGGTTTCCACCATCCCGTGGGACTTCCAGTACTTCCCGTCGCAGCAGTTCAAGGATCTCTTCGGTGGCAACCTGGCACAGTACGCGTCCGGCAACATGGAGTGGTCTGACGTTGTGGCCAAGTTCGTCGAGGACTGGAAGGCCGAGAAGCGCACCAGCTAAAAGCTGGGTAGCGTAAAAGCGGATCACACGTTGTCGTCGATAAGCGACAGCCCGTGGTGAGGGGATACCCCCTCACCACAACCCTCCCGAAAGAGGCACCTACGCATGCAACAGTCTTTGAAAAAGTATTTCCCAATTTTCGTTTTGCCAACGTTGCTGGCATTCCTCATCGCATTCCTGGTTCCGTTTGTGATGGGTTTCCTGCTCTCGTTCACCAACTTCACAACCATCACCAACGCAACGTGGGTGGGGTTGGACAACTACGTACAGGCGTTCAACGCCCGAGAAGGGTTCGTGCGATCCTTCGGGTTCACGGCGCTGGTATCCATCGTGTCCATCATCACGGTGAACGTGTTCGCATTTGCCATCGCGTGGGTGCTCACCCGCAAACTTAAAGGAACTAACTTCTTCCGCACGATCTTCTTCATGCCCAACCTGATCGGCGGCATCGTGCTGGGCTACACCTGGCAGTCCATGATCAACGCGGTGCTGGCCAAGTACGGCACCACGATCGTGTCTGACTGGAAGTTCGGCTTCGCCGGCCTGGTCATCCTGCTGAACTGGCAGCTGGTGGGCTACATGATGATCATCTACATCGCCGGTCTGCAGAACGTGCCGCCGGAGCTGATCGAGGCCGCCGAGCTGGATGGCGTAAGCAAGTGGGAGATGCTGCGGCACGTGACCATCCCAATGATCATGCCGTCCATCACCATCTGCCTGTTCCTGACGCTGTCCAACACGTTCAAGCTGTTCGACCAGAACCTGGCGCTGACCAACGGTGCGCCTGGCGGCCAGACCGAGATGGTGGCACTGAACATTGTGAACACCATGTTCAACCGCGTCGGCGTTGAGGGCGTTGGCCAGG
The DNA here is from genome assembly GCF_001263755.1 of Corynebacterium riegelii. Classification (NCBI taxonomy): domain Bacteria; kingdom Bacillati; phylum Actinomycetota; class Actinomycetes; order Mycobacteriales; family Corynebacteriaceae; genus Corynebacterium; species Corynebacterium riegelii. The sequence goes on along the minus strand of NZ_CP012342.1, from coordinate 2,089,271 downwards.
CAAAGGCAGTGATCTTTGTGGTTGTTGTCGTTGTCATTGCAATGTTCCAGCTCAGCACCACCCGTCGCAGGGAAGTGGAGGCATAACCCATGACTACCAGCATTCAAGCACCTGAAGCTTCGGCCAAGAAGGCAACGGATAAAGCTCCGGTTAAGGCCTCGGAGGCGCGCGTCTCCGGCCCGGCGAAGACCCTGATCTACGCCGTGCTGCTCTTCCTCACCGTGGTGTTTTTGGGCCCGATCTTCTTCATCCTGCTCAACAGTTTCAAGCAGAAGTTCTCCATCTCCAACAACCCCTTCGCGTTGCCGCTGGGGGACATGTGGGCTGGGTTTGAGAACTACATCACCGGCATCCAAGGCGAAGGCTTTGGCATGGCCATCGTGTGGTCGTTTGTGATCACGATTCTGTCCGTGGCCGCGATTGTGTTCTTCTCCGCCATGACCGCCTACTACATCACCCGTGTGAAGACGTGGTGGACGTCCGCACTGTACTACATGTTCGTGTTCTCCATGGTCATCCCGTTCCAGATGGTGATGTTCCCAACCGTGGCCATCGCGGACCGCCTGGGCCTGGACAACCCGCTGGGCATGGTGGTGTTGTACATGGGCTTCGGCGCTGGCCTGTCCGTGTTCATGTTCGCGGGCTTTGTTAAGTCCATCCCGCTGGAGATCGAAGAGGCCGCGGTTATCGACGGCTGCTCGCCCCTCACCACCTTCTTCCGCGTCGTGCTTCCCATGCTGAAGCCGACCGCGATCACCGTGGCCATCCTGAACGCCATGTGGGTGTGGAACGACTACCTGCTGCCCTACCTGGTCATTGGCCTGTCCACCCCGTACCGCACGATCCCGGTTGTGATCCAGCAGTTCGTGGGCTCCCAGGGCAACCGCGACATGGGCGCAATGATGGCGATGCTGGTGCTGGCCATCATCCCGATCATCGTGTTCTACATGTCTGCACAGAAGCACATCGTTGAAGGTGTCGCCGCAGGTGCAGTGAAGGGCTAACTCGGGCTAGCCTTAAAAGGGTGTTCCACCCAGAGTCCCGTTTCATGTCCGCCGTCACGCTGATGGCGGACATTGTCATTCTCAACATGTTTTTGGTGGTCGCCTGCCTGCCAGTAGTCACGGTGGGCGCGGCAGTACGCGCGGCCAATGTGGTGGTGCGCGAGATGGTCCAGGGCGTCGGCTCGCGCTACTGGCTCCGCTTTCTTCGCCAGCTCACCTCCCACTGGAAACCCGCCACCGCCTACTGGTTCCTCCTCGTTCTCTTGCTGGGTCTGCTTGCGTACCAGCAGTTCGTGGTGTTCCAGGCCGGCGTCTCCGGCTTCGCACTCACGCTCATCCAGGCCCTCGCTTTGTCCGGCCTATTCCTCATCGCGGGGGTGACGGTGTGGTTCTACGGCCTCGCGTCCTCCCGTCCGGCGCCTTTTGGGCCTTTGCTTATCGACGCCACGTTGTCCACCCTCCGCCACCTCCCCCATACCCTCGGCGCGGTCATTGTCCTGGCGGCAGGGGTGTGGGGCGTGGTTGCGCTGCCGATCGGGTGGGCCGTGCCCTTGACGGTGTTCCTCCTGCCGGCGCTGACGATCTACGTCATCCGCCTGATCATCGCGGGGCCGCTCGGGGAGAAGCTGGACGCTTAGAACGGTTCGGCGACGGTGCGGGAAAGGACGACGGCGCCTGCGTCGATACGCTCAGTGAGCGCGTTCTCAACCGCCTCGGGGGTGTCTCCGGTGAGGAACCAGCCGGTCCAGGTGGTTTTGCCGGGGGAGAAGAGGCCGTCGCCTTTGCCGATGATGTTGAGTGTGGCGTCGCGAAGCCAAAGGGGCCCCACGAGTTTGGTTTGCTCCGTGCTGTCACTTTCGGCGAGGTTGGGTTGGTACGCCACGGCGTGCACGTGGCCAATAAGCTCCTGGTACAGCGTCTCCGCTGTGGCCGCGTTGTGCTCCGCACCCAGGTAGATGACGGTGATCAGTGACATCGCGTCTGTTGGCGCGTCACGCACCCGGAAATCCGCAAGCCCGCCAAGAAACGCCGGGTACGCAGTCGGCTCGGTGGGGCCTTCGAAGAAGAAATCCTCCACCGCCTCATCACGATCCGTCGTGACAAAATCCACCAACGCATTGAGCTCATAGAGCTGCATGGTTTCCGGGGCGGGCAGGTTGTCGTAGGCGGCTTGGCAGCGCAGGTCCCACAGGAAGAACTCGCTGTCAATCGGGTGCGGGCTTGGAGAGATCGCAACAACCTCCGCGCGACTCATAGCCACGCGGGCGCGGTAGAGCTCATACGCGTCGGCGAGGTCGTGCTCGTGAGCGACGAAGTGAGTAGAGACGATCTCATATGCCATGTGCGCCAGCGTAGCTGCGGTGTAGTGCTGGGGGAGCTTTTTTGAATTGCGGCAGCATTCTGCCAAACCGGGGATAGTTGCCGTTGTGTAAAGTTTGCTTGACAGTTTGGCATTGCTGGTTTACATTTTGTATATGGAAGGGGACGAAAGGATGATGGCATGAGCATGGTGCGCAAGTGGCGGCGCTGGCTGGAACTTTCCCAGCAAGAACTCGCCGACCGAGTCGGCGTTTCACGCCAAACCATCGCCAACATTGAACGCGGCAACTATTCGCCTTCCGTGTACCTAGCACTGGACATTTGCCGCGAACTTGGCAAAACCGTCGAGGAAATCTTCGGCGATGACGAGGAACAGCTTTAGGGAGGATTACTGATGAAGCAGTACGGCGACACCATTGTTAACTACGTTGCGGACATTGCCCAGGACGAATTCGAAGCCTCGACCTACTACAAAGCCGACTCTGTAGCGCTGTACACGTCCCTGCCAATAACAGCGCTCGTGGGTGCGATCCTTGCCTTGGTACTTCCCGGCCAGCTCGCCATGTGGTCACTGCTTGTGCTTTGCGTGCCTGGGCTCAGTAGCGCCGCCGCTGCCCTCTGGATGCGCAACTACGTGCCACGGCCAGTGTCTAGCCTGCGCAAGATGCCGCGCGGCCTGCTTGTGCTCTACTTCGGCCTGGTCGCAGTGTGGCTGGCAATCATCATTATCACCGGCGCGTACAACCCCGAGGGCGAGTTCAGCGGCGCCGGCACCATCGGCGCGATCGTCGGCGCAGCAATCGGCATGCTGGTTTTCGGCGCGCTCGCCGGCAAAATCAGCGAGCGCAGGCGAGCAAAGGACCAGGCGCGTCTCGACGCCACCTCTGACGACTAGCCGGCCACCTAAATCCGATAACGACGGTTGCGGCTCGTGGGGGGAGCGGTTGGTGAGATCACGTTGGCGTCGACAAGCTTGCGCAAGCGAGGCCGCACACTGCTAAGGCTGACACCTAGCGCATCGGCAATCTCCCGAGCTGAAAGCTCCCCACCTCCCGCAAGAACGTTAATGATCTCTGGGTCCGCACTACCCGCACCACCGTTGGATGGGGCAAGCGTAAACCGATCGGGATCACTCGTAGGCACCAAGCTTCCTGCCGACGCAAGCCCGTTCAAGATCGCTCGCGCGCCATCACTATCAAGCCCCACATTGTCTTTCAGCTCCCGGGTAGACACCGCACCGAGGCCATGCGCAATCGCAAGCGCCACCTGTTCCTCCCTAGTCGCCTTCGGAGCAACCCGATTCAGCCACTGCGCAATCTCCGGAGTCAACAAACCGAAGCGGAAAAGCGTCACAGTGAAATCGCCAATGTTCGCAGTAAACAACGGCTGAGGCAGACCATGCGTTTGCATCCCCGACTTCATACGCTGAATTCCACTGCCCTGATTCTCCGCAACACGCGAAGAGCCCCCAGGCGTGCGCAAATGACTCAATAGGTTAGCCAGGTACTGGTTACGAGCAGTCGACCGATTCTCCTGAATATTGTCCACCGTTCGATCACCCCAAAGACCGCCCGGATTATTGATCTCCACCCGATCCGGATAGATATCAATCTGCACCTGCCGACCCAACACCTGCGGGTTGTAATCCCTATGCATCACGGCATTGACCACCGCCTCACGGATAGCAATCTCCGGAATCTCCGGCTCATCAACCATCGCAGAGCCACGCTCCACAGCCCGCGTACGAAGGTTGGCTAACACAGTCTGGATTGCGTTCTCAACCGCAATCGGCAACGGACCATCACACTGCTTCCGCTCAAGAAAACGCACCTCCCCCGAAGATTTCTCTGTCTGCGGGTGTACCGCAACATCAATGAACAATTGTGGGTAAAACTGCTGCGGATACGTCCCAAGAGCAAGCGTGCCCGCAAGAGTAGGCGTGCCACCCCCATCAACAACATGCAGACGCTCAAGCGCCTCTACATCACTCTTCGTTCCGTACATAAGCCTGGACCCAGACTTAACAAAAGAGCCCAAAAGCGCTTCCCATTCCGGCTTCTCCAGATCATCCAGCGTTGCCTTCGGCGCCGGTGCCAACTCCGCCAAATCCGGTTCATACAAGGTGGCAAGTTGAAACACCTCATACGAAGATAGCCGATGATCACCATCGAACAGCCGCTTATAAGAACCGTTCCGCGGACCCTGGCTTGTGACATAACAAGGCATTAACTTGCCCAACTTCGGATCATCCCTCATCGGGTACACCCTCAAGACAATCACCGGGGCGCCGTTGTACTCATCCGCTTCAGGCTCCACGCGCGGAAGCGGCGTGACACCCGGGTTCTCCTGCGAGGGGCGGAACGCATCCTCTAAGCGATCGCTCATCTGGTGATAGTCAAAATCAGGGTTCACCACAAAACGCCCAGTTTCCTGATCCTCTGAAATCCCCAGAACAATAAGACCCCCACGAGTGTTAGCAAAGGCGCTGACAGTGCTCCAGAACGCTTTGTCGAGTTTGCCCGTACCGCTCTTGGCCTCAATGCAGTGATCATCATCCCGCTGCCGATTGAGGCGCTCCATAATCCTGTTCATGCGATCACTCATGCTGTCAGTTTAGCGAATCTATAGAGTGACGGCCTCACTTTATAGAGTGACAGTTCACTTTTCGGTCAATTTATACAGTGAGGGCGTCACTTTATAGAGTGAGGGGCCTATTCTTCGAGTGACAATAGAGTGACGGCGTAGTGACGCACAGTGATGTGCTGGCCCTGGGGCGGTGGGGGAGCTTTTTTGAATTGCGGAAGCATTCTGCCAAACCGGGGATAGTTGCATTGACTGCCAGGTGATTGCCAGGTTTGAGTTGCGATGAGTCGTAGCCGCGACCCGCCGTGCGTGTGCCACTAGCAGACAATGATTTTGGCCCTATGTTTCCCCAGGTCAGTTGTCTTTACTCAGCTTGAGTTTTGCGTTGTGTGCTAGTAGGCCCACCGGGAGCGCCTTGCAGGGAGCGACACTGCCTCACTGTTGCCTCACTGCTAGACGACATTGAAAATTACCCCGCAAACCCGCAGGTCGAATATGGAGACATTTGGCGGATTTTGCGTTGTAGTCTAGCAAGGCGTGGGTTGGGCGTGGGTGGGGTGTGGGGAGGGCAGGGGAGTGCCCGACAACAAATGCAAAAGCCCAGGCCGCAAAGCGAAATCTGGCAAACACCTGTGAGCCGTGGCAGATATCCCCGGTTTGGCAGATATTTGCCGCAATTGAAAAAAGGACCCCCAGAGGTCTGGAGGTCCTTCGCTAACGGTCCTTCGCCAGCGGCAGCAGTCTGTGCGGCAGCAGTCTGTGCGGCAGCAGTCTGTGCGGCTAGCCAGTGCGGTTAGCGGGCAGCTTCGGCGTTGGCTTCAGTGTTCGCTGGGGTGGAGGGTTCTGCGTTGGCGTCAGCGTAGTCAAGCGAAGTGCTCTTGATCTTGCCTGCGGCGAACTTGTTGATGATCAGCGCAATCGCACCATCGCCGGTGACGTTGGCGGCGGTACCGAAGGAGTCCACAACGATGTAGGCGGCGATCATGAGGGAGACCATGGACTCGTCAAAACCAAGGTTGGCCTGCAGCAGGCCAACTGCGGCCATGATGGCGCCACCCGGCACGCCCGGCGCAGCGATCATCATGATGCCCAGCAGCAGCATGAAGCCGAGGATTTGCGGGCTGGTCACATCAAGCCCACCCATGAACACGATGGCCAGGGCGTACAGCATGATCTTCATCATGGAGCCGGACAGGTGAATCGTCGCGCACAGCGGGACTACGAAGCCGGCGACGTCCTCGTCCACCTTGTTCTTCAGGGTGGATGCGTAGGTGACCGGGATCGTGGCTGCGGAAGAGGAGGTACCCAGCGCGGTGAAGTACGCCGGCAGCATGTTCTTCAGGGCAACGAACGGGTTCACACCAGCGATAACACCGGCGATGATGTAGAGCAGCAGGACGATGACAAGGGTCATCACGATGGACAGCACCAGGACGGTACCGAATGCGGCGATGGTGGAGCCGAAGTTGTCATTCATGCCCAGGCTCAGGAACGTGCCGAAGATGTAGATCGGCAGCAGCGGGATGACAAAGCTGGTGACAACCTTCAGGATCACCGCGTTGAGCTCATCAAGCACCTGGTGCATGGTCCGCGACGGCACCGCGGTCATTGCAACACCGATGACAAAGGACAGAAGCAGCGCGGCCATCACCGGGAACGGCGCTGGCATTTCGACGCTGAAGAATGGTTCGAGGCCGCCTTCGCTGGGGTCGTCGACGGAGGTGACTAGGCCGTCATTAAGAAAAATCGGGTACAGCACGGTTGCGGTGCCCCACGCGATGAGACCGGAAATGATCGTGGACCCGTACGCAACACCGGCGGTGACGCCGAGCCACTTGCCCGCCCCCTTTCCCAAGCCGGCGATGGCCGGCGCGATGAGCGCGAAAATCAACACCGGGACGAAGAAGCCCAGGAAGTTGGAGAACAAGCCGTTGAACGTGACAAACACGCGCGCAAGCCAGTCAGGGAAGAACAAGCTGCAGACGTAACCGGCGATGATCGCCAGCACAATCCACGCCAGCAGCGAGTTCAGGAGTTTCGATTTCATTGCTGAAACCCTTCTACAGTGAACGGGAATTGGACAGGGCGCGGCTCATGCCTACGCTAATTTCTCATTTTCCCCTAAATAAGCACCTGTTTTCCAATTATGGGGCGTTTTCTTTGGCCGTCGCTTCGGGTTTATGCTTGGGTGCATGTCCCCGCTTGCAACCATGACCACGCTCAACGCGGTGCTTGGCACCATTTTTATCGTCCTGGCGCTTGTTTTCCTTATCGTCGGCGCCATGGCTACCGCCGGCAAACTCCCCGGCAATAATGTTGTTGGCCTGCGGGTTCCTGAGGTTCGCAAGAACGAGTCCACCTGGCGCCAGGCCCACCGTGTGGTCGGCCCCTTCTGGATTCTCACCGGTGTGGGCCTCGCGTTGGCCGCCGCGTTTGCGTTCATCGCCTCCGGTTGGCTGTGGATCGCCCCGGCCATTGCGGTGGTTGCGTCCGTTGTTGCTCTTTCGGTTGGTGGGAACTTCGGCGCCAGGGCTGCCCTGCTTGTCGACGACGCGCTGTCCTCCACCTCCGCCGATTCCGCCAGCGCCGGTACCGGTGCTGGTGCCGCCCCGGCCGTGGACCTGGGTGCCTTGCGAAACGCCGCCACCCAAGCCGACAACAAGACCGGCAACAAGACCGGCGGCGAGTAACTCTAGGCGGCCAGTAGCCCCCTGACCAGCGCTAACCCCACACGCCCCACTGGCCTCATTGCAAACAAGGCCGTTTGTTACGGATGTGACAAACGCGACCTGGGGTTTTGTAAGCGACCCCGGGGTTGCTTACAGGATCCACACCCAGACCCACCCGAACCCGCCGGGGCCTACTGTCAGGGTTCGAGCTGTGAGCGTCGGAACCGTAGCTCACGCTCCGCGCCGTAGAGTGCAGAACCTTCCACGGGAATCTCCGCGAGGTTGATACCGCTGGCAACCGTGAGCGCGATTTCATTTGCACCGTGTGCGGCTTTCAGCGGGAGACTAATGCCCTCCGCGAAGGCATCCCAGTCCCTTGCGCGCAGGTTTTTAGTTTTGCCGTTCACTGTCAGTGCAAGGGTGAAGTCGCGGTACACGGCTGTGCAGGGGATGTCATACATGGGCGCGACCTCCCAATTACCTGCTACGTTTTGAACAACCGATATGTTTTTGGCGTGGCAGTCGCCGTTGCCGGTCAGCCATGCGAACACCAACTGCAAATAAAGCGTTCGGGCTGCAATACGCGGCTGCGCAGTAACTTCGGCGAGAGCCTGGGTCACTTCTTCGGCTGTGACGTTGTATTTCTGGGATGGGGGGATGTTGAGGATCTGCGTAGCGTCTTCAAGCGGGAGCCTCCGGCCCCCATACCGATCAAAGCGTTGGACTAAGAGTCCACTGACACCGTTGCGGTCTTGGACCAGCTGTGATTGTGCAACCGGAATGCCTAACTTGGCAGCGTGCTGCAGGTGCAGATGCTCATTTTCCACAAGCTGCGGATACTCTGCGGAGCTGAGTTTCAGGATGTAGTCGCCACGATCGATGGTCAGCGGCGTGTTGATCATGGAGGCAGATGCTTTCCCTTGCACGCCGGCGAGACCCTGCGTTTCCACTGTTTCGGTCAGCGTTTGGAAGTCGAGATGCCCAGGTTCTCCCTGCTGGACGGGTGGCACGGGTTTCGTGCCCGTGGGTACCACGCGAACGTCACCAGGTAGGTCGTTGCCAATTGCCAGAAGAAGGGACAGCTCATCATCCAGCGAAGTCTTCACCAATTTCCGGATGACACTCAAGCGGTGGCCCTCCGGCAGCAGCCCGGTGAAAAAGGCTGGTAGTGCACCGCCTTGCGAATCGACGCCCCCGTCAACCACCGGCAACGACTTCGCCACCGGAGGACCCGCATACCCGGGAAGATACGCAAAGGTGACCCCGCCGTCTTCTTTTCGCACCAGCGTTGCAACGTGGGCATCTTGCTTCCAGACGTCCGCACGCTTGACGGTCCGTAACTGTTCAAGCGAGTTCACGGCGTGACCTCCAGGCGAAGGCCGAGGACATCGAGTGTTTCTAGTGCTGCCTTGAGGCTTGGCGTTGCCGTTCCGTGCTCGAGGTCGCGCACCGTCTTGTCTGAAAGGTTGGCAAGCTGCGCCAGCTGTACCTGGGTGAGCCCGAGGGATTTTCTGGTTTGGCGGATGGTGGCGCCAATTGTTCCGGCGACGACCATCGGATCGGGACGTTGCTGCATTTCGGAAGTATCCTTCGGATTCATACGGGCTCAGACGGCATAGTGCCAGTTTTTCGCTGATTAAAGCATTGAATCGGAAGTATACTTCGGAAAGCGGCCCGATCCCACCCAAATGGGCCACGAAATCGGCCGAAACGGCAATATTCTTCGGAATTCACACGTGGGCGCAAACTATGCGCTACGCTGTCATGCGTGACTTTCAACAACTTGGCCCACGGCAATCTCCAGTGGTGGTGGCTCGCGTAGACGGCGTGCCACAAGTCAACGTAGAAAAAATCTTCTGGCCCGCCAGCTTGAACTCAAACCAAGCGCCGCGGGCCTTTGCTCTAAGTCCCCGGTGCTGCATAAGACAAAGCACAACGACAAAGGACGAACACAATGAGCAAATCCCCACCACAGCCGCGGTTTACAAAGGTAGACGTGCGCTATCACGAGGACGTCTCCAGTTTGTTCGCGCACCTTGGTGGCTGCGAGCAGGAAGACTCCGTGCTTTTAGAGTCCGCTGATATTACGACGAAGTCGGGGTTGCATTCGATGGCGGTGCTCAAGGCGTCGTTAAGAGTGACCTGCAATGGCAACCAGGTGAGCATCGAGCCGTTCACCGAGTCCGGCGAGCTGCTAGCCAAGCAAGCCCAAGAGCAGCTCAAGCCGTACGCAACCGCCGAAAACACCTACGAGTTCCCGGCAAGCAAGGCCGAGGATGAGCGGGAGCGGCTGACGGCGCCGTCGAGTGCGGAGGTGCTGCGCGCCCTGAGCACCAAGGCCGGCTACGGCAACGAGGACTTTCCACTGCTGGCGGGCGGCTTCGCGTTTGATTATCTGGAGACGTTTGAGACGCTGCCGCAGGTCCAGGAGGGGGAGAACACCTACCCAGATTACCAGTTTGTGCTGGCAGAGGTGCTGCTGAAGGTGGATCACCAGGCGCAGACCGCGTACCTAGCCGCCGTGGATGCCACCGGCGAGGGCATTGATCTTTCAGAGCTCGCCATGCGTATCGACGCCCCAACGCAGACCTATACCCCCGCCGCATATCCGGATAACACGCTGCGTGTGACCGCCGGGGTTGGTGACGGGGAGTTTCGCAGCGGCGTGGAGAAGCTGAAAGGCTCCATTGCCAACGGGGATATCTACCAGGTGGTGCCGGCGCGCAGTTTTACTACGACCTGCCGGGATGCGTTTGCGGCGTACCAGCGGCTGCGTGAGACGAACCCCTCGCCGTACATGTTTTATGTGCGCGGCGTGGACCGGGCGGGGCAGCCGTACGAGTTGTTTGGGGCTTCGCCGGAGTCCAACCTGAAGTTTGATGCGGCCACGCGCGAGGTGCAGTTGTACCCGATCGCGGGCACGCGACCGCGCGGGTTGAACGCGGATGGCAGCGTGAATTTGGAGTTGGATACGCGCATGGAGCTGCAGCTTCGAACGGATGCGAAGGAGGTTGCAGAGCACACGATGCTGGTGGATCTGGCGCGCAATGACCTGGCGCGTGTGGCTGAGCCGGGGACTCGCAAGGTGGCGGAGCTGTTGCAGGTGGACCGCTATTCTCGCGTGATGCACCTGGTCAGCCGGGTCACGGCGACGCTTGCGCAGGACCTGGATGCGCTGGATGCGTACCGCGCGTGCATGAACATGGGCACGCTGACGGGCGCGCCGAAGCTGCGGGCCACCGAGTTGTTGCGTGAGATGGAGGGCACCCGCCGCGGGTCCTACGGCGGCGCGGTGGGCTACCTGCGCGGCAACGGCGACTTTGACACCTGCATTGTCATCCGTTCCGCCTATGTTTCACGTGAAACATCGGTGGTTCAGGCAGGCGCGGGCGTAGTTCGGGATTCGGACCCGCAGGCCGAAGCCGATGAAACCCTGCACAAGGCATACGCCGTACTCAACGCGTTGGCCCTGGCTGCCGACGCGGAGCTGGAGGTAATCAAATGACAATTGTGATGCTGGATAACCAGGACTCGTTTGTCTATAACCTGGTCGACGCGCTTCGGGATACCGGCGACCACGAGATGGTGGTCTACCGCAACACCGTGTCCGCGGACACGGTGCTGGCCGCCAACCCGGACCTGATCGTGCTCTCGCCGGGCCCCGGCTACCCGGCCGACGCCGGCTGCATGATGGAGGTCATCAACCGCGCCCAGGGCCGCATCCCAATCCTGGGCATCTGCCTTGGCTACCAGGCACTGATTGAGCACCACGGCGGCCGCGTTAGCCCGTGCGGCCCGGAGCACGGCACCTCCCGACCGATGCGCCTGACCGAGGCCGGCAGGGCTAGCGTGCTTTTTAGCGGCCTGACCACCGGCGGAACGCCCACCGAACCAAGCAACAGCGTCCCTGTTGCCCGTTACCACTCGCTTGGCGCAACGCAGGAGCCGGAGGGGATGCGTGCCCTTGCGTGGGCGGACACTGAAATTGGTGAGGTGATCATGGCCGCCGAGACGACGGATAGTATGGCCATTGGCCTGCAATTTCACCCCGAATCTATTTTGACGCCGGCCGGCCCGATCATGCTCGAGCGCTGCGTTACTCAATTGCTGCAGAAAGGTGCAAACAATGGCAAGTGAAAAGTCTCTGGAAATTCTGCGTCGCTTTTTGGATAACCCGGCGCCCACGCTTGAAGAGGCCGTGGAGGCGTTTACCCCGCTGACTATCGGTGATTATGACGACGTACACATCGCAGCGCTGTTGGCCACGATCCGTACGCGCGGCGAGACCTTCGCCGACATCGCGGGTGCGACCCAGGCGTTCCTGGCTGCCGGCCGCCCGTTCCCGGTGACGGGGGAGGGGATCATGGACACCGCCGGTACGGGTGGTGACGGCGCGAATACCATCAACATCACCACCGCCGCCTCACTGACCGCGGCTGCTGGTGGCGTGAAGATGATCAAGTGCGGCAACCGCTCCGTATCTTCCAAGTCCGGTTCCGCGGACGTGCTTGAGGCGCTGAACATCCCGCTGGACCTGGACCCGGACCGTGCGGTGCGCCAGTTCGAGTCCGCCAACTTCACCTTCCTATTCGCCCCGGCCTACAACCCGGCGATTGCGCACGTGCAGCCGGTGCGTAAGTCCCTCGGCGTGTCCACACTGTTCAACACGATGGGCCCGCTGCTTTCGCCTGCTCGCCCGGAGTTCCAGATCATGGGCATTGCCAACCCGAAGCAGGGCCAGGTAATCGCGGAAACCATGCGTGAGCTGGGCCGCGGTCGCGCACTCGTGGTACACGGCGCGGGTACGGATGAGATTGCGGTCCATGGTGACACCCAGGTGTGGGAGCTAGACCGCGAGGGCGAGATCACGCACTACACCATCACCCCGGAGGAGCTCGGCGTTTCGCGCCACCCGCTAGAGGCGCTGCGCGGTGGCGACGGCGCGGAGAACGCCGCCTACATGCGCGCCACATTTGCGGGCGAAGGCCCCCAGGCGCACCACGACGCGATTGCGCTTTCCGCCGGCGCCATGTACTACCTCTACGGCAAGGCGGACACGATTGCGGAAGGTGTAACGCATGCGAGCACCTTGCTTAACGACGGCACCGTTCAAGCCTGGCTGCAGAAGCACGAGGGGACCGATTACAGTGCCTAAGCTTCCTACGGTTCTGGAGAATATCGTCGCCGGCCGAAAAGGTCACCTTGACGAAATTCATGCACGGCTGCACGGCGTTGCTTTCGACACGTTACCTAAATCGCAACGCTCGTTGTACGAGAATCTGAAGCGTCCGGGGACCAGTTTTATTTTGGAGTGCAAGAGCGCGTCGCCGTCTTTAGGTATGATCCGCGAACACTACGAGCCGGGGGAGATCGCCACCGTGTACTCCCACGGCCACTCCAAGGCGGCGGGCATCTCCGTGCTTTGCGAGCCCGACCGCTTCGGCGGCGACTACGACCACCTAGCCACGGTCGCCTCCACCACGCACCTGCCGGTGCTGTGCAAGGACTTCATCATTGATGAGATCCAGGTATATGCCGCCCGCTACTTTGGTGCGGACGCAATCTTGCTCATGCTCTCTGTGTTGAACGATGAGGAGTACGCACGCCTCTCCGCGCTGGCGGACTCCCTTGGCATGGACGTGCTCACCGAGGTGATCGATGAAGAGGAAGCGCACCGCGCGGCCAAGCTCGGCGCGAAGATCTTCGGCGTGAACCACCGCAACTTGCACGACTTGTCCATTGACCTGACGCGCTCCAAGCACCTGGCGCAGTTCGCACCGGAGGACTCGATGGTGGTTTCGGAGTCGGGGATCAGGGACGTGCGCACGGTTCGCGCGCTCGGCGCGCACTCTGACGGGTTCCTCGTGGGATCGCAACTGACCAGCCAGCCGGACGTGGACCTGGCGGTGCGCGAGTTGGTCTACGGGCCGAATAAGGTCTGCGGGCTCACCAGCCCATCCGCGGCGCAGGCAGCGAAGGCGGCCGGCGCAGTCTACGGCGGGCTGATCTTTGAGGATGCCAGCCCCCGCAATGTTTCACGTGAAACATCTGCCAACATCATCGCGCACGAGCGCGGGCTGAAGTACGTCGCGGTCTCTCGCCGCACGGAGAACTACGGCGAGCTGATCCAGGACGGCATCGCGGCTGTGCAGATTCACGCACCGCTGCAGGCGTCGGTGGAGAAGGAGCGCGAGCTCATCGCACGCGTTCGCGCCGAGGTCCCCGAACACGTCCAGGTGTGGCGCGCGGTGTCCATGACGGATGTCCGCGGCCCGGAGATCGCGCAAGCCATCGCTGAAGACGTGGACATGCTTGTGCTCGATGCCCATGAGGGCGGTTCGGGGGAAAGGTTTGATTGGGGGGTGCTGCGTGGCGTCGATAAGCAAAAAGCTCTGCTTGCCGGTGGGCTGAACCCGGACAATGTTGCGGAGGCCTTGACCACCGCGGTGGCCGGCGTGGACCTGAATTCTGGTGTGGAGTATGCGCCGGGGCGCAAGGATGCGGCGAAGCTGCGCCAGGCGTTTTCGGTGATTGGGAATTTCTATGTGGAGGACAACAATGAGTGAGTACAGTCGCGGCGGCAAAACCCTGCTGCCTGCGTATTACGGTGAGTTCGGCGGGCAGTTTGTGCCCGAGTCGCTGATGCCAGCACTGGACCAGCTGGAGCGCGCGTTTGTGGAGGCCTTTGAAAACGAGGAGTTCATGGCCGAATACCGCGCGCTGCTGCGGGACTACCTGGGCCGCCCGACCCCGCTGACGGAGTGCCGCAACCTGCCTATCAACGGCAACGCGCGCATCTTTCTCAAGCGCGAGGACCTCGTGCACGGCGGCGCACACAAGACCAACCAGGTGATTGGGCAGGCGCTGCTGGCAAAGCAGATGGGCAAGACGCGCATCATCGCGGAGACCGGCGCGGGCCAGCACGGCACGGCGACGGCGCTGGCGTGCGCGCTGCTGGACCTGGATTGTGTGATTTACATGGGCAAGGTGGATATGGCCCGCCAAGAGCCGAACGTCTACCGCATGCGCCTGATGGGTGCGGAGGTTATCGGCGTGGAGTCCGGCGCAGGCACCTTGAAGGATGCCGTGAATGAGGCGCTGCGCGATTGGACGGCCACGTTCCATGAGTCGCACTACCTGCTTGGCACCGCGGCGGGCCCGCACCCCTTCCCGAAGATTGTGAAGGAATTCCACCGCGTGATTTCTGCCGAGGCGCGCGCCCAGATGCTGGAGCGCACAGGCGCCTTGCCGGACACGGTGGTTGCGTGTGTGGGCGGCGGCTCCAACGCGATCGGCATGTTCGCGGAGTTCATTGATGATGAGGGCGTGGAGCTCGTCGGCGCCGAGCCGGGCGGCGAGGGCTACGGCGTGGGCATGCACGGCGCCGCGATCGCCCAGGGCACCGTCGGCATTTTGCACGGCACGCGTTCTTACCTGATGCGTGATGACGACGGCCAGGTCGAGGAGTCCTACAGCATCTCCGCCGGCCTGGACTACCCGGCGGTTGGCCCGGAGCACGCCTACCTGGCCAAATCCGGCCGCGCGAAGTACGTGCCGGTGACTGATGAGGAGGCCCTGCGCGCCTTCCAGCTGCTCTCCCGCCACGAGGGCATCATTCCGGCCCTCGAGTCCTCGCACGCGCTTGCTTATGCTTTACGACGCGCAGCCGAACACCCCACCAACGCCTCCCCGTTGAACATCCTGGTCTGCCTTTCCGGGCGCGGGGATAAGGACGTGGCACACGTTCGCAAGACGCTGGAGGAGCATCCGGATTGGGTTATTTCTGCTAAAGGATCAGATGAGGAGGAGCAGCGATGAGCCGCTATGACGCAATGTTCAAGCGCCTAGAGGAGAAGGGGGAGGGCGCGTTCGTTCCGTTCATCATGCTCTCTGACCCCTCGCCGGCAGAGGCCGTGGAGATCATCTCCACCGTGGTTGAGGCTGGTGCGGATGCCGTGGAGCTGGGCGTGCCGTTTTCTGATCCGGTTGCGGACGGCCCGGCGATCCAGACCGCACACGTGCGCGCCCTTGACGGCGGTGCGACGGTGCAGCAGGCGCTGGATCAGGTGCGTGAGCTTCGCCAGCGCTTCCCGGAGCTGCCGATTGGCATGTTGATCTACGCCAACGTTGCCTACGTGCGCGGGCTGGACCGTTTCTACCCGGACTTCCACTCCGCGGGTGCGGATAGCATTTTGCTTCCAGACGTCCCCGTGCGCGAGTCCCAACCGTTCACCGAGGCCGCCACCGCCGCGGGTGTGGATCCGATCTACATCGCACCGGCGAAGGCGTCGCGTGAAACGTTGGAGGGTGTGGCGGCGAACTCCCGCGGCTACATCTACGCCATTTCTCGCGACGGCGTGACCGGCGCTGAGAAGGAAGCCACCGTGGACGGACTCCGCGAGGTTGTGGACAACATCAACTCCTTCGGTGGGGCGCCAGTGCTGTTGGGCTTTGGCATTTCCCGCCCGGAGCACGTGCGCGACGCGATTGCCGCGGGTGCCTCAGGTGCCATCACGGGTTCCGCGATCAGCAACATCATTGCCAAATACACCGAGCACACCCACCCGAATCCGGGGCGTGTGACCGATATGGATGGGCTGAAAGCGGAGCTGTCTGACTACGTCCGGGCTATGAAGCAAGCTACGGTGAAGGCATGACAAACCCGAACCCGCACACCTGCTCCCGCCGCATGTTCATCCTCGGCTCCGCGGCAACCTTCGCCGGCGCGTTCCTGGCCGCCTGTGGTCAGGAGCCGACCGCGGAGCTTGCCAAAACCGAGGTACCTGTTGGCAGCGCGGTGATTATGGATCGCTTCATCATCGCCCAGCCAACCGAGGGCAACTTCGTGGCGTACTCCACCATGTGCCCGCACCAGGGCGCGAAGATCACGGTGGTTAACGGTGATGAGGTGCGCTGCACCAAGCACGGTTCCACCTTCAGCATTGTGGACGGCTCCGTGACCTCCGGCCCGTCCGAGTCCGGCATGATGACGGCCGCGCTTGCAGACAACGGCGACACCGTCACCGCGAGTAATCAGTAAGCCCTGAAGTAGGAGTCCGGGTACGGCAGCTTGGCGTGATCCACGCCGAGCTCCTCCAGGGCATCAATGGCCCACTCCGCGTTGCGCAGGGCGGCGCGCCCGATCATGACGGCGTCCGCGTCGCCTGCTTCCAGAATGTTTTCGGCCTGCTGGGCGTCCGTGATTAAACCCACGGCCGCTACCGGCAGGCCGCTTGCGTCTTTCAGCGCCCGGGCAAACGGCACCTGGTAGCCGGGTTCAACGGGAATGTTGGCGCGGACGTTGCCGCTAGAGGAGACGTCGATAAAATCAACGCCCTTGTCGCGCAACTGGGCGCCAAGCCAGCGGGAGTCATCCAACGTCCAGCCTTCCGGGTCCAGCCACTCGGAGGCAGACAGGCGGACCAACAGTGGCATGCCGTCCGGCAGCACCTCGCGCACGGCGGACACCACCTCAAGCAACAAACGCGTCCGGTTCTCGCGCGAGCCGCCATACCCATCGCTTCGCTGGTTCGACAGCGGCGAGAGGAACTGGTGCAGCAGGTAGCCGTGCGCCGCGTGGATTTCCACGAAGTCGAAGCCGGCCTCCACGGCACGGGTCGCCGCGGTGGTAAAGAGCGCGGGAAGCTCACGGACCTCCTCCAGTGTCAGTTCGCGCGGTTCGGCATGGCCCTCGGATGGGATGGGGGAGGGCGCGGTGGTTTGCCACCCGGCGTCGTCAAGCGGAATGCTCCTGCGGCCGGTCACTTGGGGCAGCATCGGGTACGTGGAGGCTTTGCGGCCGGCGTGGTTGAGTTGGATGCCCATCGCGGCGCCGAGCGACTTGGCAAGCGAGACGATTGGCGCCCACGCGTCGACGTGCTCCTGGCTCCACAAGCCGGCGCAGTAATTGGAGATCCGGCCCTCCGGCACAATCGCGGTGGCTTCCGCGACGATGAGCCCGAAGCCGCCGGCGGCACGCGCGCCGTAGTGCATCATGTGCCACGCGCCCGGGATACCGTCTTCGTTGCAGCAGCGATACTGGCACATGGGCGGAAGCCAGATGCGGTTGCGGACGGTCAGGGAGCGAAGGGTGAGCGGTTCGTTGAGGAGCATGCCGCCAGAATAGCTACGAGTTCGTAGAATTACCCGCATGCCTGGTTTTCTTGAAGGTTTCTTAAAACGGTTCGACCCGCTGCTTGTGGGCATCTTCGCCTCGATGGTCATCGCGTTCATTGTGCCGGCGAGCGGCAGCTTTGCGGACGGGTTTGCCGTGGCGGTGAAGCTTGCCATTGCGCTGCTGTTCTTCCTGTACGGCGCGCGCCTTTCCACCCATGAAGCGATGAAAGGCCTGACCAACTGGCGCCTTCACCTCCTGATTCTTGCGTTCACCTTCCTGATTTACCCGGTGATTGGCGTGCTGCTCCGGCCAACTACGGCGTTTTTGTCGCAGGAGATTTACCAGGGCATCCTGTTTGCCATGTTGGTGCCGTCCACGGTGCAGTCCTCGGTGGCGCTGACCGGTATTGCGCGGGGCAATGTGTCGGGGGCGGTGGTGGCGGCGTCGGTGTCGTCGCTAGTCGGTGTGGTGGCAACGCCTGTGCTGGTGATGCTGCTGATGGGCACCGGGACGGGCGTGCGTATCGACGCCACCGTGTTCACCAACATCGCCCTCCAACTCCTCCTGCCGTTCGTACTTGGCCAGCTGGCGCACAATTACGTGCCGCGGGCAAAAGAGATTGCCAAGTCCAAGGCCACGAAGATAGTGGACCGCGGTTCCATCTGGATGGTGGTCTACTCCGCGTTTTCCAGCGGCGTGGTCTCCGGCGTGTGGTCAAATGTGAAGCTGTGGGAGATCGTCTTCCTGGCCGTATTCGCCGTTGTGTTGGTGGTGGCGATGCTGTGGCTTTCCAAGGTTCTCCCGCAGGCGCTGGGCTTCAACCGCGAGGACCGCATTGCTGTGCAGATGTGCGGCACGCAGAAGTCGCTCGCCACCGGCCTGCCCATGGCAACGGTGATCTTCGGCGGCGCGCAGCTGGGCGTGCTGATTGTCCCGCTGATGATCTATCACATGATCCAGATCGTGACGTGCTCCGCGTACGCTTCGCGGCTTCACGCGGAAACCGCCTAGAGTGTTTCACGTGAAACATTACGTGCGCATCCACTACACCGTCCCAGAGCTCGGCGGCGAGCTGCTGAACATCGCGGAGCTTGAAGAGCGCAGCGCCTCCGAATGCGCGATGCTCCGCATGATCGAACTCGACCCGGCGGAAACCATCACCGGCATCTTCATCGACGGCCGCGTCATCGGCCAGGCCAACCAGCCCCTCGACGTGGTCCCGCACCCCGACCTCTACAGCCAGCTCGAAGGCATCCGCGCCACGCGCCTCACGCCGGAGGAGTTCGAGGGCCTGTGGGAAGAGGCCGCTGCCAAGTTCCCGCATTAGGGCTTCTTGCTTACCGACGCCAAATCCCACCCCAGCTTCCAGCCAGGGTGGGATTTTTCTACGTGGAGGGGAAGTTCTGCTTAGAACGGGAGCTTCAGGCCGCCGCCGTTGGTCAGGAACGCGATAACAGCCAGGATCGCGGCGGTGATGCCGGTGCCCAGCAGGATGTTGGCGGTCTTGCCCGGCTCCCAGTCATTAGCCTTGTCAGACTTCAGGGAGGATGCGAGCGGGCCAAGCGCCTTGTCCTGGTCGTCCTTGTCCAGGGCGCTCTTTACCGGGCCCTTGGCCTTGTCCTTGTTATCCTTGGCGTAGTCGATGGCCTCCTCATTGGTGTACTCCGAAGACTTCTTGTTGTTGCCTTCCTGGCTGCCAACGGAGGAACCGCCATTCCCCGAGCTGCCTTCCTCTTCTGCCATTGCCGGAACAGTGGCGAGGGACATTGCAGTTGCGGCTGCGATTGCAGCGGTAGTGATGCGCTTCATGTGACAGTCCTTTCATCACGAGTAAGCAATAAAGCGAGTAAGGATTACAGCGACCGGATACCTCTCGGCTTTCGTTCGCTTGTTTTGCCAACCTAACTACTTGACGCTTGGGAGACCATTGCTTGGTCCGCACAACTACTATGTGTTTTTCTGACAATCCTCTGGCATTTGGTGGGGGAGAGGGGTTCTGGGGGTTCTGGGGGTTAGCGCCGGGCAAAAGAAAAGCAGCCACGTCTCGCTTGGCGAGTGACTGCTAAAAACTTGCCTGTTGGCTAGCTTTGTTGGCTAGCTCTTGGCCAGCACTTGGCTTGTGCCGAATTAGAACGGCAGCTGCAGGCCCGGAACCAGGCCGGAGTTAACAACGAATGCGATCAGAGCCAGCAGAGCAGCGGTGATGCCGGTGCCCAGCAGGATGTCAGCGGTGGTGCCCGGTGCCCAGCCCTGAGCAGCGTCGGACTTCAGGGAGGAGATGAGCGGCTTCAGAGCCTTCTCGCGCTCTTCCGGGGTGTCCTTCTCTGCAGCCTTCTTCACCAGGCCGGTGAGCTCATCAGACTTCTTGTTCGCGTAGTCGATTGCATCCTGGTCCGAGAGCTCGGAAGACTTCTTCTTGGTCTCGCCGTCCTTGGAGGAGCCGCCCTTGTCACCCTCCTTGTCCTGCTGCTGGGAGGAGCCCTGGTTCTCGTTGGAGGAGCCGCCCTTGTTGTCCTCAGCGAAAGCCGGGGTAGCAACGAGGGACAGAGCGGTAGCTGCAGCAACTGCTGCGGTGGTGATGCGCTTCATGTGAAGTTCCTTTCGGAGGGGATTAAACACGGAAATAAACAGTGACAGCCATCCCAACAAAGGGATTTGAAGGGGAAGCTATTTGGTCTATCGAAGCACTTATCCATTCCGTTACAACATGTTTTGACCAGCAAAATCACGCTAAAGATTATTCGCTTTGCCGTGTCGATCCTCTCCCGACCCGAGGCTTCCCGTCATAGGGCAAATCCCGGTGATAGTTGACTCATCGGTGAGCCAAGCCCCGGTCGACGTTTCCGCATAGTCGGGAGAGTCTTCCGCAACCCTTTTGGAAAAATGGGCTGTTTTTTGGTTTGGATCGGGCCACCTGGATTCTCTTACTCGGGTCGGGTGTCAACCAGTTCTTCTGGGTCGTAGTCTTCCACCCATCCGTAGGCATCTTCTGGATCCGGGAAGGGTGGTTCGGAAAAATCGGGTTCTTTTGGCAACGGCTCCGGCAACACCGCCTTGATCGGGAAAATCAGTCCGTATTCTTCCTCCAAGGCTGCGATCTGGGCGTCGGCCTGTTCAAGGTTGTGGTGGTGGTCAAAATCGTCCAGTATTTTGTGGCCCTTGGCGTAGAACTGCGCCACTCGGCTGCGACGAGCACACACTTGCTCAAGGTTGCTCTTCCACCGTGGTGCCGCGGCGTGCGTGTTGTGTGCGATCAGACTGTCTGGGGTGCAGGTTTCATACGTGCCGTTTGTAAACAGCCACAAGATTTCACCCGTATCCGGATCCGGGACGTAGAAACCACGTTTATCGGTTTTCAGGTTGTGGTGCTTTTGACACAACGGGAACAGGTTTCCCGGTGTGGTTTTGCCACCCTGGCCAAACGGGATCCGGTGATCCAACTGGCACCTCAATGACGGCACACTACATCCCGGGAACACACAATGCGTGTGGCGTGCGCAGACGACCCGTCGCATTGCTTCGGTTGGGGTGTAGCTATCCGTATGTGCTTGAAGTTCCGCCTCCATATCCACTTCGGTGACCTTCGCTGACGCCAGCAGGTCGTCTAATGCTGCGGTGGCTTCTGGGGTTAAGGCGCCTACACCTGGTACGTACGCTGGCCCACCAGCTTTACGACCCTTCGGCACAAACACATGCAAGGTCGTCTTCGTTGGGGTGATTTCCCCGCTAAGGAGTTTGACCATTGCATCTGCCATGGAGGTTTTGTGTTCACGTGCAGTCGCTAACACGTGCTCGCGCACGACCTGTGCCGTCAACGGGTTGGTCGCCAACGTGACCAGTGTTTTGACCGTGCCGGACTGTGTAGACACCTCAAAGGTCACTGTGTCATCAGCCGCATGTGCCTGCGCCACTCGCTGTTGGCGCCTTTTTGGTTGGTAGGCGCAGGTTGGGTCGATGCGTTTGATCATCTCCCGGATACGTCGGGTAATCGTGGTGGTTTGTGGAGTGTGTTGCCCAGGCCGGGTTGGGGTAAACGTAGTAGTCAACATCTCATCAAAATCGGCATACGCCTCATCGGTAATCTCTGGCCCAAGTTCGGCAAGCACGGTATCGATGGCACGCAAATGCTGCAGATCCATCACACGCGTCTTGGCCTGGAGTGCTCGTAGTTTCGGTAAGTGCTGTAGGCGTGCATGGGAGAAGATCGCTTGCTCAACCGAGCCTTTAGTCCAGCCGGTTGCTTCCCTCATGGCCACTACTTCCAGGTCGACGTCATCAACACTTGCCCCAGGTATGGCGAAGTGACCGAAGGCATTCCAGTAAATATCACGAATACCTTGACTAAACATGCTCAGTGGATCTTCTGGTCGCTGTGTGCGGAAGTATGGTTCGCCCACGGTCTACCCCCAGTGTTGTGTTCCCTGTTTTCCCGTTGTTTTGTTACCCTAATTATACCCGCTGAACTGTTCTATGCGCAAGGGCTAAACCAGCATTTATTGCACTATTTCCGTATGCACATTCACCACACATGCTGGCGGTTGCATTCAGTATAGACGGCCACCCCTACACGCCCTGTCCGTCGATAAGAAAATGCCAAACGGGCGTTCGAACAGCGCTCTACATTTCACCTGTAGAGCAAAAACCCGCGCACTCCCGAGGGGGAAGTGAGCGGGTTATAAGCGCTTAGACGGTGAGCTTAGAACTGCACGCCCGGGATCAGGCCCTGCTGTGCCGCGAACGCACCGCCACCGATCAGAGCAAGCAAGAACGCGACGATGCCGGTGCCCCAGATCAGATCATGGGTGGTGCCGATCTTCCAGTCGCGTGCCGTATCGTTCTTGATTGAGGAACTGACGTCATTCTTGATCTGGCCACTGTTCGAAGAATTGACGTAAGGCTGGGAGAAACCCGTGCCCTTTTGCTTCTCTTCCTTCTCGATGGCCTTACGGTGATGCTCGTCTACTTCGGCTTGGGTGATTTCAGATGAGCTCTTCGTCGAGGAATTCTTATCCTCGGCAGCCTGTGCGGGCATCGCAATGAGGGATAGGGCAGTAACAGTTGCGAGGGATGCGACAGTAAAACGCTTCATGGGGATCTCCTTCAAGTGAACGTTGGAAGCTCTCAACGGTCTGTGACCCACAACATAAATGCGGGTCCACGACCTCGCAACAGATACGAACCCAAGCGGAGTACCAAGAGAAGCAAAAACCCGCCCACCCCAAGCTGGGAAGTGAGCGGGTTAGAAACAGTCAAAATGTCTGCTTAGAGCTGAACGCCCGGGATCAAGCCCTGGTAAGCAGCGGCACCGCCGATCAGAGCGAGCAGGAGAGCGGTGATGCCCGTGCCGAGGAGGATATCGAAGGTGGTACCGACCTTGTAGCCGTTGGCAGCGTCATTGCGCAGAGAACTGTCGAGTGCGGAGGTGTCGTCACCCTCCTTGTAGTTCTTCAGAATGCTCCTCATGGAAGGGGTGAGACCAGTGCCTTTGTTGATACGATCCTTGACAATGCCACCCCAGATGTAACCGATAGCGTACTCGTCAGAAATCTCCGAAGACTTCTTCTCAGCAGCCTGAGCAGGCATTGCAACGAGGGACAGAGCGGTAGCGGCGGCGATGGAAGCAGCGGTGAAACGCTTCATGACAAAACTCCTTGAGGTGAACGTATGGGAACCTGTCAGCGAACTGACCCCACACAACTTAAACTCTCAAATATTTCCGCGCAACCAATAGATTCACACAACCAAACCCCACTAAAACACCCAGTTCACCAGCACAACGTAGAGGAAGGTGCCGGTGAAGATGGAGAGTGCGAGGGAGCGTCGATAAGCATGAAGCCCCAGAGTGACCACTGTGGCGATGAGGGAGGCCACGACGCCGCCGGGCGCATCGGTGGCTCCGGCGATGGAGTAGACCACGAGTACGGTCATCACGCTGACGGGCATGATCACGCCGAGAAACTCCAGGAGGGGGCTGCCGCGCAGGAGGCGTCGGAAAAGGAAGGGAGCGGCGCGCAGAGCGACCGTGACAACAGCCACGGGGAGCAGCACCGCCCACACCATGGCCAGGGTTACACCGGTAGGAAGACCCATTAGATTGTGTGGGTCAGTGTGGCGTCCAGACGCGGACGCCAAAAGCGCACCAGCATGAGGACGAACATGGCGGTCAGAGCAACAATCAACATCTGGCCAGGCGCGATCAGCCAGGCGACAAGGCCAAAGATCAGCGCTATGGCCACCGCGCCGATGTCACGCGTGGACTGGAACGCCTCATACGCCAGCACGATAAACAGCGCGGTCAGCGCGAAATCCAGGCCCTGAAGATCCGGCGGAATCAGCGCGCCCGCAAGCGCACCGACAATGCCGGAACCGACCCAGAACGTCTGCGCCGCAATCTGAATGGTTAGCACACGAGGCCCGCTCAGCTTCGTGCCCTTCGGCAGGGCGGAGACGACCGCGTAGGACTCATCAGTCAGCGCATACGTGCCGTACAGCCGGCCGATGGGGGAGCGGACCTTCTCCAGCGGATAGGTCAGGCCGTAGAAAATATGGCGGAAGTTCACCATGAACCCGGTCAGCGCCGCCGATGCTGGGCCGACGCCGGTGAGCACCATGTTCAACGCCACGAACTCCATCGAGCCCGCGTAGATGACAAAAGAGAAAATCGGGGTCCACCACCAGGCGAAACCCGTTTGCGTCATCAGCACGCCAAACGCCAGGCCAAGCGGGATCAGGCCGAGACCGACCAGCCAGATGTCCTTTATGCCTTTGCGGATTTCCGCGGATGTTTCACGTGAAACCATGAGTTAGTTGTCTTCAAGGTTGGTGGGGAAAGTTGCGAACAAGGGCAAGGGCATTGCTTGTCGACGCATCACGTCACCCCACAAATCCGCCCTCGCCGGCGCAACAACGTCACCAGGCAACGCAGGCGCAATGAACCAATCACCGCGCTCAATCTCCTCTTCCAACTGGCCCGTGTCCCACCCGGCGTAACCGGCGAACACGCGGATGCCCTCAAGGTCATCGGCCAGCAGTGTCGGGTCCGCGCCAAGGTCAATATGCACGAGTTTGTTGGCTAGGCGCGTGTAGTGCGGCGCGTTCTCAATATCCACACCATTCTTGGTCACGCCAACCGCCACGGCAGCCTGCGGCATGACCGGCCCACCGATGTAGAGCGCCTGCGGGGAAGCGGCCAGATCCGCCCACGCGGGCATGACGTTGAACAACGCCGTGTCACTGCGGCGGTTCAGGATGATGCCCACGGTGCCGTCCACGTCACGCTCCAACACCAGCACCACGGTGCGCGCAAACTCCGGCGAGTACATCCCCGGTGCGGCAACCAGCAACATGCCGGGCGCGACCTCTTCACGCTCTAACGCGTTGAACAACCTGTCAGCGTAGAAGTACTCAGGCACGCTGCTCCTCCTCCCACCACGCCTTGAGCGCGGCAACCGCCTCGTCGTGCTCAAGCTCGCCGCGCTCTAGGCGCAGGTCCTTCATAAACTTCCAGGCGCGGCCAACGTCCGGGCCGGGCTTGAGGTCCAGGATCTGCATGATCTGGTTGCCGTCCAGGTCCGGGCGCACGCGCGCCAGGTCCTCCTTGGCGGCCAGCTCCGCAATGCGGTCCTCCAGATTGTTATAGGTGCGCTGCAGGCGCGCCGCCTTCCTGGGGTTGCGCGTGGTGCAATCCGCGCGCACCAGCTTGTTCAGGCGGGGGAGCAGCTCACCGGCGTCCGTGACATAGCGGCGTACCGCCGAATCCGTCCACTGGCCCTCACCAAACCCGTAGAAGCGCATGTGCAGGTACACCAGCTGACCAATGTCTTCAATCATGTGCTTCGGATACTTCAACGCACGCAAACGCTTGCGCGCCAGCTTCGCGCCAACCACCTCGTGGTGGTGGAAGCTCACGCCGCCGCCTTCCTTCACCGCACGCGTATCCGGCTTGCCAATATCATGCAGCAGCGCCGCCCAACGCAGCTTCAGATCCGGCTCTTCCTCCGGGTCCTCCAGCTCCACGGCTTGGCGAAGCACCGTCAACGAGTGTCGGTACACGTCCTTGTGCTGCATGTGCTCGTCCTGCTCCAACTGCAGCGCCGGCACCTCCGGCAGCACGTAATCCGCAAGACCGGTCTGCACCAGCAGATCCATGCCCTCCCACGGAGCCGCACCTGCCATCAGCTTGTTCAGCTCCGCCTGGATACGCTCCACCGTGATGCGCTCAATCTCGCTAGCCATGTCCCGCATCGCGTCAAACACGCGGGGTGCCACCTCAAACCCAAGCTGGGAGACAAAGCGGGCAGCGCGCAGCATGCGCAACGGGTCATCCCTGAAGGACACTTCCGGTGCCTGCGGCGTATCCAGCTTGCGCGCCAACACATCTTCAAGGCCGCCGCAGGGGTCGTGGAATTGGGGGGACAACGCGCCATCTACAAGCAAAAGCTCCACTGCCATCGCATTGCACGCAAAGTCGCGGCGGACCAGGTCACCCTCGATCGTGTCGCCGAACGTGACCTCCGGGTTGCGGCTCACACCGTCATAGAGATCCGCGCGGAAGGTGGTGATCTCCACCTGCACACCGCGCTTGACCGTGCTCACCGTGCCAAAATCAATGCCCGTATCCCACGTCTTCTCACCCCAAGCCTCAAGGATCTCCTTGATCACCTCAGGGCGGGCAGAGGTAGTAAAGTCCAGGTCATTGCCGGTTTTGCCCAGCATGGCATCACGCACTGGGCCGCCGACAAGATATAAGGACTCACCGCGCTCGGCGAAAGCAGCGGCAAGCGGCTGCAAAATCTCGGCGTGCTCCTGCACCCCAGACTGCAACCGCCCCATTACCACCGCCAAAGCGTTCGGGTCTTGCGCATCGGGCAGGTCATAAACACTCACCCGTGACACGATACCCGCGTAACCCGCAATACCAGATACGATAAGGCGAATGACTGACAACACCCGCGCGCGGCAATCCCAAACCGGCGCTTCGGCCCCTCGGGATGGTTCCCAAGGTGGGCAGAAGCGTCGGCGTCGTCGCGGCCGGGGCAAGGGCCGCTCCAAGCAGGGCTCGAACGGCCAGCAACAGGGCTCGAAACAGGGCCAGCAGCACGACAGCTCCGAGGGCGGCAAGCCGAACAATCCGAACCGCAAGCGCCGCCGCGGGGGGCAGAATAATAAAGCCCACCGGAACAACTGGGGCGGGAGGCGTCGTTCAAGCGCGGATCAGCGCAAGCGTGCGCAGTATCAGGACCGCTACGACTCCTCCATTCCTACGCGCGACGAGACCTCTGCAGGCGGCCTGGTGGTTTCCGGCATGGCTGAGGCTGTGGATAAGGGCGGCAATGTGGACCTGAGCAAGATCTACGCCGCGCTGATTGGTCGCCTGGATCGCCGCGGCCGTCTGCTGTGGTCCATGCCCAAGGGCCATGTGGAGGATGATGAGCACCAGTGGAAGACCGCGGAGCGTGAGGTGTGGGAGGAAACCGGTATTTACGGTGAGGCCTTTGACACGCTTGGCACCATTGATTACTGGTTTGTCTCGGACGGGGTGCGCATTCACAAGACCGTGCACCACAACTTGCTGCGCTACGTGGACGGGGATCTCAATGATGAGGACCCGGAGGTCACCGAGGTCACGTGGGTGCCTATGAGCGAGCTCATCGAGCGTCTGGCGTACGCGGATGAGCGCAAGTTGGCCCGCATTGCGGTGGATCGTATGCCCGAATTGGCACGAAAGGAACGCACCTCCGGAAGGGCCACCCCGCGATGATTCGCCCGCGGCTTGCGGCCGCTACGTGCGCCGTGTTGCTCGCGTCTGTGGGTATCCAGCCCGCCGCAGCAATTCCGGTGCCTACGGATCCGGACCACCCGTCTGTCGCCTCTACCTGGGCAAATCCCTCCGTTCGCCCTAATGATGGGTTGCGGGGGGAGCTTTTGCTTATCGACGCCCCGTTGTCCACCCCAGCCGCCAACCCCGCAATGTTTCACGTGAAACTTCGTGTTACGAACCACTCGGATGGGGTGCTTGAGGGCTTAAGCGTGACGTCCCGACGCGGGCCGGCAACCGGTTCCGTGACCGACCAGCGCGTGGCAACCGTGGCGCAAGTGGGGGAGTACAGCAAGGTCGGCCAACGCGTTGACGTGCCGGGAGCGCTGCAGCCGGGCGACAGTACCGACGTGGAGTTTGACGTAGAGCTGCCCATGGATTGGGTGGGCGCCTACCCAGTCATGCTGCAACTCACGGATGCCGACGGCACGACCCTAGATACCGAGCGCTTTCACCTGAACACGCGCGGCGCGCCTTCGGAAGAGATGGCCCCGGGCGGGCTCACGGCGTTGTATCCGATATCCGCGGCGGTGGACATCCTGCCGGGTGAAACCGGCGACGCACCGATGGACCCGCCGCTGATCTTGGCCTCTGAGCAACTGGCTAGGCAGATCGCACCGGGCGGGCGTTTGGACCAGCTTGCGGAAACCTACCTGGACGCTATCGCTGATCCCGACACCGGTGAGGACGTGTCCAATGCCGTATGCGCCGCCATCGACCCCGCGCTTATTGACACCGTGGACCGCATGAGCCGCGGCTACACCGTGTCCCACAAACGCCCGCCGGTGGTGGAGGAGCCGAAGCGACTGCGCGATTCTTGGGGCAGCGACACCAAAGCAGAACTTGGCCTACCAGGCATTGGCAGCGAGGACGCCGCCGCATGGCTGGACAAAATGCGCCAGATTTCTGCCGGCGGCTGCACCGTCGCCCTGCCGTGGGCGAACACGGACCTCAACGCGGTAGCCCAAACGGGTGATCCCTGGCTGATGCGCGAAGCCATCGAGCGCGGTCCCTTCACCCTGGAGCGCATCCTTGGCCAAACCGGTGTGCTCAACACCGTGGTTCCGGCTACCGGATACGTGGCCGACGATGTGGCGCCAGCGCTTGGCTGGGCGGACCACACTCGCTCCCGCATCCAGGAAGAAGGCTTAAGCGGCGCCTGGGAAAACGCCGTGCAAGCAGCCACGGAGGAAGTGGGCGGTAGTGCAAAGAGTGCGCTTGAGCGCCAGGAGCAGGCCGCGCCAGACTGGGCCGCAGCGCCCGAGCCGACCGTGCCGGTGCGCGTGCTCACCGCGGGGTCGGAGACTAACGGCGCCTGGCTCGCCCCCGGCGTGGCCAGCCTGGACTACAACGCTGCACTCAACGCCACGCTTGCCCAAATGGGGCAGACACCGTCCACCATGGCGTACACCAACCCCGCGTACCGCTTTAACTACGCCAAGGACTCCAAGCTTGCCCGCGACATCAACGCCGTGGCCGCCATCCAGCTGGCCGCAAGCCAGGCCATGGTGCCCGTGCCAGAAATGCCAGAAACGCCTGAGCAGGAACCCGAGCCAAACACCAACAACGTGCTGCTCAACCCGCCCGCAAGCTGGGACGCGGATTCCGCAGCGGCGCTGCTCGGCTCCATTGCCTACCTGACCGCCGAGGGCTTCTCCCGCCCCGAGGGGCTTGCGCAGCGTGTGCTGCGTATGGACGTTGCGCCGAACCCCGAGCCTTTGCTTGTCGACGACGGCGCTACCTACTCCGACGCCGAAATCTTAAGCGCCACCCAACAGGCCCGGTTTATCAATGACTTGTCCACGCTGTTGGCCTCCGACAGCTCGATCGCGCTGACCCGCTACGGCTTCACGCTGCCGCTGCGGCGCGACATCCTCACGGCATTCGCACCCACGGGTCGGCGCTCTATTGGTGGCTACGCCGCCGCCGCTGCCGAAACCAGCGACCGCCTTACCGGATCACGCGCGGAGCTCAGCGCTCTGCGCGCCGCAGTCACGCTGATTCCGCCGGGCAACGTGTACACAAGGACCTCGCCATCGAGCCCGCTGCTCATCGTCGCCCAAAACGGCATGCCGCTGCCGGTGGACACCACCATCGGCTACGTTGCCGCCGACGGTGCACGCCTCAACGTTCCAGAGACGTTCCGCATCCCCGCGCGCGGCTCCGTCACCGTCACCATGACGGCAGACCTGCCGCAAGACTCCCGCGACACCACGCTGCAGCTCTTCTTAGCCGGCAAGCAGGGCCAGGCAATCTCGCAGCCCGTGGACATCGCGGTGCGCACCCCGTCTTTGGCCTTAAGCGGCTGGGTGCTGGTCTTAGGCGCGTTCGTGCTCTTCGCCCTCTTCGCCTTGATCGGGATGGGCGCGAGGAGGCGGAGGAGGGGGTTGGCACCGCCGTCGTCGATAAGCAAAAAGCCCCCAACCACCACTAACCCGAATGGAGCAGCGACGTGACAGAGAACCTGCGCAAGCGCATTGTTGCGCCGGCACCGCCCGCGCCCGTGCCTGCGCCACGCGAGCCCAAGCCGGACCCGGTGGCGGAAACCGGCGAGCCGGACCGGTCGCTTCTCACCACCAGCCCCAAAGGCGAAACCCTCGCAGGGGCAAGTGGTGGGGCAGTGGCCACCCTGGAGGCACCCGCCGCACAAGAGGCTGAGGCAACGGAGGAGAACTCCAGCCAGTCCGTGGTGCGCGCAACCGGCTCCATGGCCGTTGCCACGCTGATCTCACGCATCACCGGATTCATCCGCACCGTGATGATCGGTGCGGCGCTCGGCCCAGCCGTCGCATCCGCGTTCAACACCGCCAACACGCTGCCGAACATCATCACCGAAATCGTGCTCGGCTCCGTGCTCACCGCACTTGTGGTGCCGGTACTGGTGCGTGCAGAGAAGGAAGACCCGGACCGCGGCGAACGCTTCGTGCGCCAACTGTTCACGCTGACGCTGACCCTGATGGTGGTGGTGACCACCGTCGCCATCGTCACCGCACCCTGGCTGACCAGGCTGTTTCTTGATGACGAAGGCAAGGTCAACGTCATCCAATCCACCTCATTCGCCTACCTGTTGCTGCCGCAGATCTTCTTCTACGGCATGTTCTCCCTGTTCATGGCAATTTTGAACACCAAGGAACACTTCAGGCCAGGCGCATGGGCGCCGGTGGCGAACAACATTGTCTCCATCGCGGTGTTGGCCGCGTATATGGCGCTGCCGGGGCGGTTGAATGCGGCCGCGCCGGCGTCGATTAGCAACCCCCATGTGCTCCTGCTTGGCCTGGGTACGACGGCCGGTGTGGTGGTGCAATGCCTGATCATGCTGCCCGCGCTGCGCAAGCTGGGGATTAACCTGCGGCCGCTGTGGGGCATTGATGACAGGCTGAAGCAATTCGGCGGCATGGCGTTGGCGATCATCACCTACGTGGCCATCAGCCAGGCCGGCTACATTGTGACCACGCGTATTGCCTCCAACGCGCACGAAGCAGCGCCGTTTATCTACCAGCAGCACTGGATGCTGCTGCAGGTGCCATACGGCATCATCGGCGTGACCCTGCTGACCGCGATCATGCCGCGCCTGTCACGCAAGGCCGCAGACGGCGACGACGAAGCCGTAGTGCGCGACCTGACCCTGGGCACCAAGCTGACGTTCATCGCGCTGATCCCCATCATCGTGTTCATGACCGCGCTTGGCCCCGACATTGGCCATGCGCTGTTTGCCTACGGCGACTTCGACCCAGAGGCCGCACGCACCCTGGGGCTTACCATCAGCTTCGCCGCGTTCACCCTGATCCCGTACGCGCTAGTGATGCTGCACCTGCGCGTGTTCTACGCGCGTGAAGAGGCCTGGACGCCCACCTTCATCATCGCCGGCATCACCCTGACCAAGGTGCTGCTGAGCATGCTCGCCCCGCTTGTGGCCAACCGCCCGGAGCACGTGGTGGTGCTGCTTGGTGCGGCCAACGGCTTCGGCTTTGTCGCCGGTGCCGCAATCGGCGCGCTGCTGCTCAAGCGCAAGCTGGGCACCCTGGACATGCGCTCAGTGCTGCACACCTCTATCTGGGCGATGGCCTCTGCAGTCATTGGCGTGGCCGTGATGTTCGGCCTGCGCTGGCTGGTGCGCGACGTTGCCGGCATAGACATGCCCAACTTCCTGGGCGAGCTGATCCACCTGCCTTCGCTTGGCTTCCTGATTGAGGTTGGCATCCTGGGCGTGCTGTTTATCATTGCCACCGGTCTGGTGCTGGCACGCTCCGGCCTGCCAGAGGTGCAGAACCTGGGCCGCGCCCTGGCACGTATTCCGGGCATGGGCCGCTTCATCCGCCCGGATGAAGAGCGCGCCATTGACACCGGTGAAGTGGACCCGCGCGAGATGTCCACCCAGTTCCTCGCCGCCGATACGTTCAACGCCTCGCCGGTGCCGCCGCCGATGTCCGCCGGTGTCGTGCGCGGGCCCCGTCTGGTGCCGGGCGCGCTGGTTTCAGACGGCCGCTTCCGCCTGATCCGGGACCACGGCGCCACCGCCGGCGCACGCTTCTGGCAGGCCCGCGAGGTGACAACCGGCCGGCCTGTGGCGCTGACGTTTGTGGACACCACCGGCGCATCCCCGATGGCGCCGGCCAGCCCGCGCGAGGCTGCTATTGACGCCGCAAGCGTTGCACGCCGCACCCGCAAACTGGCCAAGCTTGGCCACCCCGCGGTGGCGGACAACATTGAGATCCTGTCGTATCGCACCGGCGCCTTGATCGTGGCCGACTGGGTAGAGGGCACCTCCGTCAAGGCCGTGTGCGAGTCCGGCCAGACCCTGCACACTGAGGCCGTGGCCAACGCGCTTGCGCCTTTGGCCGGTGCCATGGCCGCCGCCCGCAACATGGACGTGCCGCTTGGTCTGGACAACCGCCAGCGCCTGCGCGTGGACACCGAGGGCAAAATCCGCCTGGCGTTCCCGGCCGTGCTGCCCGGCTCTTCCGCAGTGACAGACGCCGCGAGCTTCGCCTCCGCCATGGAGCTGCTCACCGCCAACGTGAACTCGGATGCGCTTGAAGAGATCACACGCAACACGCGTGCGCTTGTAGACGCCGACGCGATTGAAACCCACGACTTCCGCGACCTCCAAGCCGCCCTGCGCAGGGAAGCGAACCTGCCGGGGACCGTGACGGAGTCTGTGTCTGAAACGAATGCGGAAGCTGCTCCGGACGCCTCGGCCGCGCTGGACTTCGCGCCGGCAGCCGAGGAACCCGAAGACGACCCGGACGCACTGCGCGGCGGCTTCGGCGCCGGCAGCTTCAGCCCGGTCGTCGTGGCGCTGCTGACCGCTATTGCGGTGGCGGCCGTCATCATGATCGCGGCCCTAACCGCCTACCTCATCGGCACGTTCAGCAGCGAAGAATCCGACGGCCCCGTCAGCCCGGTCGGCGCCACCACCAGCGCGCCGCACCCGACCACCACCGAGGCCTCCACACTGCCCGTGGTCATCCGCCCGTTGCTCGCCGCCGCGGTGAACCCCGACGGCACGCCTGTGGACGGCCAAGTACACAACATCGTGGACCAGGACAACACCACCTCCTGGACCACCACCCGCGACGTTGCGGTGGTCCTTCGCGGCGGCGATGTCACCGGCCCGTTCCGCCTTGAGCACATGCTTATCGACGCCCCAACCGACACCGGCCCCTACGAAATCTACGGCCTCCCCGCCGACTTTTCTTCCGGCTCTGACGGCTCTGCTGGTTCCGGTATCACCCGCGAGCAGTGGTCGCAGTTCCCACTGCTGGCCAGCGGCACGTTGCACAAGGGCCAAAACAACATCGACTTCGAAGCGCGCGAGGTCAGCGGCGTGGTGATCTACCTGCCGCCGCGTGAAGACGGTACTGGTGCTGGTGAGGCGACGCTGCGCAACGTCTCGCTCATCGGCTACATGAAGTAGGTGCGGCGGGCTGCACGGCCCCAAACCCCGCCCCAAACCTAAATGCAGCTACCTACATGCAGCTACTAAGCGATTTTTCGCTTGGTAGCCGGGTCTAGGTAGCTGCAAACGTGTGGGGAGGGGCTCACGCAACCCATGTCCACTAAAGTGTGCACGCATTTTGTAGCGCAACGGCACCGCGGCAGGGCATAGTTAAACCCGTCATGTTTTTTCGGGGGATACACAGGGGGAACTATGCCGCACCGCTCCGACATCCAGCTGGCTTCTGACTACGTCAATGGTGACGTCCGTGCGTTTCGCGTGATTGTGAAGCGCCACCACCAGCGCATGTTTTACACCGCACGCAGTTACGCGCGCGATGAGTTTGACGCCCAGGACATTGTCCAGGAGGCGCTGTTTCGCGCCAGCCGCAGTATGCACACGTACCGCGGGGAGGCGAAGATGACCACGTGGCTGCACCGCACGGTGACCAATGTGGCGTATGACTTTTACCGTCGTACGGAAACCAGGAACGGCAACGTGGTCAGTTATGACGATGGGGAGACGATCACCCAGGACAATCACCGTTTCTTGTCGCATGATCCGACGACAACGGTGGAGTCTTTCCTGGCGTTGCGTCAGGCGGTGGCGAATCTTCCCTCCACGCACCGTAAGGCGCTGTTGCTTATAGACGTCTACGGGATGAGCGTCGAATCCGCCGCCACCAAACTGGGCGTTCGTCCCGGCACGGTGAAGTCTCGCCGCTTCCGCGCACGCGAGCTGGTTGCTGCGGCTGTGGCCGAAGCGTAACTCGCTGGGGCGTATGTGTACCGCGCCGCTACACTACGTAGTTATGACGAATCCGGGATTTATTAACGTGGGTAACCTTGGTGCGAATGCGGTTGGGGAGGGCGTCGACAAGCAAGATGCTCCGGTGCACAACCTGATCATTATCGGCTCCGGTCCGGCAGGCTACACGGCGGCGATTTATGCCGCGCGTGCGGAGCTGAAGCCGCTGGTCTTTGAAGGCTATGAGTACGGCGGCGAGCTGATGAACACCACCGAGGTGGAGAATTTCCCCGGCTTTGATGCGGGCGTGATGGGCCCGGATCTGATGGAGAACATGCGCGAGCAGGCCGAGAAGTTCGGCGCTGATCTGCGCAGTGAGCTGGTCACTCGGGTGGACTTCTCTGACGCTTCCGGCCTGAAGAAGGTCTACGTGGATGATGAGGTCTACCAGGCCAAGGCCGTGATTTTGGCCACGGGTGCGGCGCCGCGTCACCTGGGTGTGCCGGGTGAGGAGCAGCTGACCGGCCGCGGCGTGTCCACCTGCGCAACCTGCGACGGCTTCTTCTTCAAGGACCACCACATTGCCGTTGTTGGCGGTGGCGATTCCGCGATGGAGGAGGCCACCTTCCTGACCAAGTTCGGCTCCAAGGTCACGCTGATTCACCGCTCGGAGAACTTCCGTGCCTCCAAAATCATGCTGGAGCGCGCCCGTGAGAACGAGAAGATTAAGTTCCTCACCAACACCGTTGTGGAATCCGTGGTTGACGGCGGCGGAAAGGTCGAGGGCCTGAACGTGGTGAACACGGTGACCGGGGAGAAGTCCGTGCTGGACGCCACGGCGCTGTTTGTGGCTATCGGGCACGATCCGCGCTCCGGGTTCCTTGAGGGCCAGGTCGCCGTGGATGAGGGCGGGTACGTCACGGTGGCGGATCCGTCCACGGCAACGAGTGTGCCGGGCGTGTTCGCGGCGGGCGACTTGGTGGACAAAACCTACCGTCAGGCCATTACTGCGGCGGGCTCCGGTTGCCGCGCGGCGCTGGACGCGCAGCATTACTTGGCCGCGCTGTAACACCTTTGCCGGTTGCCCAACTAGGATGTGAGGCTATGAACGCTCCAATTGATGTCACCCAGGCCACCTTCAAATCTGAGGTGGTAGACGCCGACACCCCTGTGCTGGTGGACTTCTGGGCCGAATGGTGCGGCCCATGCAAGAAGCTCGGCCCGATTCTGGACGAAATTGCCACTGAGATGGGCGATTCGGTCAAGGTTGCCAAGGTCAATGTTGACCAGGAACGCACCCTTGGCGCGATGTTCCAGGTCATGTCCATCCCGACTGTCTTGCTGTTCAAGGGCGGCGAGAAGGTCGATGAGTTTGTCGGCGTTCGTCCGAAGAGTGAGATTGTTAAGCGCCTCCAGGCGCAGATGTAATATGCCGGAAATTCTTCGCGTCGGTGATTCGAGCGCGCGTGTGGCTGAGGTCCGCACCGCGCTTGCTCGCATCGGCGTTCTTGAGGGCTTTGAGGGCAGTGTTGGCGGCTTTAACTCCAGACAGTTTTCGAAGCAGGAGATGCTTTTCGACGCTGCGTTGGAGCAAGCCATCCGCGCCTTCCAACAGTCCCGCGGCATCGTTCCCTCCGGGGCCATCGATGATTTGACGCTGCGTGAGCTGCGCGAGGCGTCCTACAAGTTGGGCGCGCGTGTGCTGAGTTATCAGCCGGGCCAGCTCATGGTGGGCGATGATGTGACGCAGCTGCAGAATCAGCTGCATGAACTGGGCTTTTATCAGCATCGTGTGGATGGGCGCTTTGGCCCGGATACGCATGAGGCTGTGGCGAACTTCCAGCTGGACACCGGTCTTGAGGATGACGGTGTCTGCGGCCCGGAGACGTTGCGCGCGCTGAGCCTTTTGGGCCGTCGGATTACTGGCGGTTCCGCGCACAATATTCGTGAGCGTGAGCACGTGCGCCAGGCTGGTCCGCACCTGTCCGGCAAGCGTGTGGTGATTGACCCGGCGCTAGGTGGGGACGACCACGGTTCGGCGGTGTCCGGGCGTTTTGGTGAGATTCATGAGGAAGAGATTCTGTGGGATCTCGCTGGCCGTATTGAGGGCCGCATGGTTGCCGCGGGGATGGAGACGATCCTGTCCCGGCCGCGTGGGGATAACCCGTCGACGAAGGCCCGTGCTGATTTGGCGAATGGGTTTGGCGCTGACGTTGTGATTTCGCTGAAGCTGGACCGCTACGCCAACGAAAAGGCCAACGGTACCGCCACGTTTTACTTTGGTTCTGAGCAGGGCACGTCCTCCATGACCGGCGAGGTGCTCTCCGGGTTCATTCAGCGCGAGATCGCTGCACGCACTGACCTGCAGAATTGCCACAACCACGCCCGCACGTGGGACATGCTGCGCATGACGCAGATGCCTACCGTTGAGGTAGTGCTGGGGTATGTGACCAATCCTGGCGACGTTGCGGTGTTGACAGATCCGAAGCAACGCGACGCAATTGCGGAGGCGATTGTGGTTGCGGTGAAGCGTCTCTACCTGATGGAGATGGATGACCAGCCGACCGGCACGTACAACTTCTCTGACCTGCTGCGTGAGGAGAAGGCTTAGCGGCGCGTGTCTCGTGTCTAGAGACTAAAGCGGCAGGTAGAGCGTAGTTCTGGTCTCGCCGGTGCGCCGGATCGCGCCTTGGTCTACCAGTTTGCGGAGTGCTCGGTAGGCCTGCTGCTTGCTCAGACCGGCCATCTCGGCGATGGTGCTACTGGACGCCCCTTCGTCACCCACCCTGCCCATCATCTTGAGCACGCGCGCCTCATTGCCGGTGGCTTCGCTTATGTTTCTTGTTGTGGGTGCCCACTGCATGCTGGCTACGACGGCCTGGTCGTGGCTGCCTTCAAAACTCACGGCGTGGCCGTCCTGCGCAAGCGTGGCCAGCCCAGTGCCTGCGCCTGGGGTGAGGCCGGTGTGGGCAATTGCGCTGGTCAGATACATGGAGCGCGGCGCGTGGACTCCGCCAGTGCCATCCACGCCGCGGGGGAGAGGCCCCGGGCTGGTGACTTTGACGCCGCGTTGGTCCAACGCCACGTACACGGGGCCGGGCATGAAGTAGTCCCTGTGCAACAGTGCGTTGATCACAAGCGGGTAGGCGGCGCCGAAGGTGTCGGCGTTGCGGCTGAGATCATCGAGCATCAGCGCAAGTGGCGCTTGGCTGCGCATTGTCTTCGGGGTGGCGCCCGGGCGCACGCGACGATCCGCCACGGTCAGACCGTGGTAGGGGAGGAAGCGCTGCAGAGCGTCACTGTGACCAAATAACGCAATAGCTCCGAGGCTGAGCGGTTCTGCGGAGTCGTTGTAGAAGCCCAGTGCGCGAAGCAGTGCTTCATCACCAAGTTGTCGCAGGTGAGCGGCCTGGAGGTGTGCCCGGTAGGTGCTGATGGCGTCCGGGTTGACGTCTGCAAGCGAGGCCCCCGCGGCGGGCGCCAGTGCCCAGTCCATCCCGTTGGCGTCGCGGTAGCGGGTGAACAGATACGCCGGGTCCATGCCAACGCACTCCGGGGTGCCCTGCGCGTTAAGGCGGCGCGTGCGGTACACACCCCACTTGGTTGCCACGGGGCTTGCGGCGGCGTCCGCGTGGACCGCCACGACGTCCTTGCCGTCCACACGTACCACCGAGACGGTCACGGGAAGGGAGGGGGAGGTATGCCGGAAGACGCTTGCGGCGAGTTGCGCCGGGTCGGTCGTCTCGCCATGGAAGGGGTAGCAGCCGCTGACGGTACCGTCCTTGTCCACCCCGATGAGCAGCGTGCCGCCGTCGGCGTTAGCCAGGCACGCCATGGTTTCAATCAATCGCCGCTCATTGATGTATGCGGATGAAACTCGGCGCGCGAACGCAACCGACAGGGATTCCCCTCGGGCGATAAGCTGCTGAATCTCCGCACTATTCACGCCCGAGAGTTTACATCAGATTCAATCATTTAATGACATCGATGGAATCCAGAAGTTAATTACCCCTGCATGAGCTCCATGATTCGCTCAAAGTCATCGCGGTCACCGAACTCCACCACGATCTTGCCTTTGCGCTTGCCCATGGTCACGGACACCTTGGTATCCCACACATCCGCCAGGCGCTCAGCGGCGGTCTGGAGGTACTCCGGCTGCGGCGTCGGGGTGCGCTTCGGCTTCTCCGGGACTTGGCCGTTGTTATTGATCAGGGTCACGGCTTCTTCGGTTGCGCGAACCGACAATCCCTCGGCCACAATGCGCTCGGCGAGGGTGTCTTGGGCGTTGGTTGTGGCGTCGCCAAGCTTGATGCCCAAAAGTGCACGGGCGTGGCCGGCGGACAGCACACCGGCTGCTACGCGGCGTTGCACCGCAACCGGCAACCCCAACAGACGAATCGCATTGGTCACGGCCGGGCGCGAGCGGCCAAGCTTGTCAGCCAGCTGCTCCTGGGTCACGCCGAACTCCTGCAAAAGCTGCTGGTAGGCGGCCGCTTCTTCCAGTGGGTTGAGCTGGACGCGGTGGATGTTCTCCAGCAGGGCGTCGCGAAGCATGTCCTCATCGGAGGTCTCGCGCACGATCGCCGGGATGTGCTTGAGGCCCGCCTTGGAGGCCGCGCGCCAACGGCGCTCACCCATGATGAGCTCGAAGCCCTCGCGCGTATCGCGTACCACGATCGGCTGCAGCAAACCGAACTCGCGGATGGAGTGGACCAGCTCCGCCAGGTCGTCCTCATCGAAGACCTGGCGCGGCTGCTTCGGGTTCGGGATGATCTGGCCAAGCGGGATCTCCTGGTAGCGCGCGCCACCGACCGGCATCGGGGAAAGCGCGTTCTCCGCGCTCGCCGCCACCGTCGGCGCGCCCTTCACACCAACCTTCGGGGCGCCCTTCGGACGCTTCGGCTTAGCCGGCTTGGCTGCCTGAGCAGGCTTTTCCTCGGCCGGTTTCGCCTTGCCAAAGATGATGTCGGAGGCCCCGCCACCAATGCCGCCGGTCTTGCCGGACTTGTCCATCTGCGCCGGGGCCGAGGGGATCAACGCACCCAGGCCGCGGCCAAGGCCGCCTTTGCGTTCCTGTGCCATTGTTTAGTCCTCCTCGATCTCGTAGTTTGAATCCGCATCTAGCTGGGCGTATACCTCCGGGCTGACACCAATCGGTCCGGTGGTGGGGTGCGGTGTGTAATCACCGCGCGTATCAAGTTCCTTCGCAGCATCAATGTAGGCCAACGCGCCGCGCGAGGTCGGGTCATATTCCACAACCGTCTGGCCAAAGCCGGGCGCCTCTGAGACCTTCACGGAGCGCGGGATCATGTTGCGCAGCACCACTTCACCGAACTGGCTGCGCACTTCCTCCGCAACGTCGGCGGCAAGCTTCGTGCGTGCGTCGTACATAGTCAGCAGCACAGCCGCAATGTGCAGGTTCTGGTTCAGGTGCTCGCGGATCATGCCGATGTTGTTCAGCAGCTGGCCTACGCCCTCAAGCGCGTAGTACTCGCACTGAATCGGGATCATCACCTCATCCACCGCGGTCATCGCGTTGATGGTGAGCAGGCCCAACGACGGCGGGCAGTCAATAAATACGTAGTCGAATCCGTGTGATTCGAGGAAGCCGCGCCTCAATGCGTCGTAAAGCCGGTACTCCCTGCGCACCATGCTGACCAGCTCAATCTCAGCACCGGCCAGGTCAATGGTTGCGGGGATGCAGAACAGGTTCGGGTTGTCCGGGTTCGGCTGCATCGCCTCCTCCGGCGTTGCATGCCCGATCAGGATCTCGTAGGAGGACAGCGTGCCGGAGGTGTGCTCCGCACCTAGTGCGGTCGAGGCATTGCCCTGCGGATCTAGGTCCACCACCAGCACCTTGTGGCCTTGCTTGGCCAAGGCGGCAGCAATGTTCACACTGGTGGTGGTTTTACCCACGCCACCTTTTTGGTTTGCCACCGTAAATAAGCGCACGTTGCTCATGGCCTACCTCCGCACAATCCTGATCAACGTGGTCGGCTCTGCAAGCACCGCACCCACCGTGAAAATCT
This sequence comes from Corynebacterium riegelii, assembly GCF_001263755.1. Classification (NCBI taxonomy): domain Bacteria; kingdom Bacillati; phylum Actinomycetota; class Actinomycetes; order Mycobacteriales; family Corynebacteriaceae; genus Corynebacterium; species Corynebacterium riegelii. Next base: position 2,049,047 of record NZ_CP012342.1, on the reverse strand, counting down.
CCGCGTCCCCGCCGCCGGCCTTGGTCACTTCCTTACGGTCGCGTTCGAGCTCTTCGCTTACAGACGCCCCCTTCAACGCCACCATCTGCCCCCCATGTTTCACCAGCGGCAAAGACCACCCAGCGAGCTTGCCCAGCGGCGCCACGGCGCGAGAGGTCACCGCGTCGAACTGGCCTTTCTTCTGCTCCTCAGCACGGCCGCGGACCACGGTGACGTTATCCAGGTTCAGCGCCTCTTTGACCTCGCCCAGGTACACCGAGCGCTTCAGCAGCGGCTCAATCAGCGTGATCTGAAGATCCGGACGCGCAATAGCCAGCGGGATACCCGGCAGTCCGGCGCCGGAACCGATGTCCGCAACTTTGAGATCCGGAGTGAATGCCTCACCAACCACCGCGCAATTGAGGATGTGGCGCTCCCACAGGCGCTCCACTTCCTTCGGGCCGATGAACCCACGTTCCGCAGCCGTTGTTGCCAGCGAGTCGTGGTACGCCACCGCAAGGTTGAAGCGGTCCCCAAAGACCACTTTGGCTATTTCGGGCAACTGATCTGACACGGCTGTGTACTCCTTGCTCAGGTGGGCGTTCTGCAAAGCTGCAGTGTTGTTCCCTAGATGTTAGTCAACGCCGCCACACACCATGCAGCCGCCGCCATATCCGCAGGTAGGCAACAAATAACCGGCAACCCCGGCCCGAAGGGCCGACGCTGCCGGTATGTGGCTTTACGCTTCCGGGCTACTTGTCTTACTTGCCCTGCTTGCGCTGCTTCTTGGTGCGCTTATCCACAGTGCGGGCACCAACCACAGGTGCGGATGCACGCTTAGCCTCACGCTTCGCTGCCTCTTCCGCTTCCTCTTCCTTATCCATCTTGTCGTAGACAATGCGGGTCTGGAAGAAGGTCCACACGTTGTTGGCCAGCATGTAGAACAGCAGGCCGACGTGCCACAGGAAGCCGGACGCCAGAATCATGATCGGCATGATCCACAGCATCATGTTGTTCATCATGCCCATCTGGGATTCCATCATCTTCGCAGTATCACCAGTCGGTGCGGCAACCTTGCCAGCTGCACGGCGCTCATTCTGACGGTTGATGGAAATACGCGCGTTGAAGTGCACGAACACTGCGGAGATGATCACCAGCGGCAAGCAGACCGCAATGATGTGGGTTCGCGTCAGGTCAACGCCGGTAAACGCCTCGAACGCGGCTTCCGGCATAGACATGTAGGCCGACAGCGGCACGCCGAAGAAGTTGGCGTCCAGGAAGGACTGCACGTCTTCCGCTGGGAAGGCGTAGTTGGCGGTTTCGCGGTTTACCTCAACGCTCAGCGGGTCGTTCGGACGCGCGGTGCGGTTAAAGGAGCGCAGCACGTGGAACAGGCCAAGGAAGATTGGCATCTGCACCAGCGGCACGATGCAGGAGGCCAATGGGTTGACACCCATTTCCTTTTGCAGCTTGCGCATTTCTTCGGCCATTTTTGTCTGGTCGTTTTTGTACTTCTCGCGGACTTCCTGCATCCGCGGCTGTACTTCCTGCATCTTGCGCATGGAGCGCATCTGGTTGACCATGGGTTTAACCAGGAAGATGCGCACCGTAAAGGTCAAAAGCACAATGGCCAGGATCCAGGAGATGCCGGAATCTTTGGGCAGGACAAAGCCGAGGGCTTCGTGCCAGAACCGCAGCACCCACGAGATTGGCCAGTAAATAAAGTTCAGCACTGTTCGGTGTTTCTCCTCGTTGTCTTTTCCGCTTCGCCCGCGCTGCCGGGTACCGGGTCGTATCCCCCGGGGTGCCACGGGCCGCACTTACACACTCGTGCCGCTGCCATCGCGCCACCTCGCACAGCTCCGTGGCGTGATACGGCCTCAAGCGCATACGCGCTGCATACAGGCATAAAGCGACAAGTGCCACCCATCTTAAGGGGCGAGAGGTATTTTTGGTAACCACGCACGGCGCCCACCATGGCTTTTGCTAGGGGCCCTTTGGCTTGGGGGATTTCCTCGCCCAGGAAGTTGAAGTACGGCATTTAGCGCTTCTTCAACGCCCTGGCCAGCGCGGATACAAACTCCCGGGCCAGCTCTTCGCTGGTTGCGGTTGCTGCCGGTGGTAGTGCTCGCACCACTACATCGTGATGGGGCTTAAGCTTATCGACGCCCCCCGCAAACACCACAGCCCTCAACCTCCGGGACACCGCGTGCCTTATTACAGCGTTGCCGACTTGTTTGCTCACAACCAGGCCGAAGCGGGGCCCGCCGCGTACAACAAGATCTTCGCGGGCGTAAACATGCACCACTAATGTGCGAGACCCCGCGCGCACTCCTCGACGCATCGTCTGCTTGAAGTCAGCGGACGAGGTCAGTTTGTGCGGGCGGGGTAACACGCGCGTTGGTTATAGGCTTATGCGCTCTTATGCGCTCAGCTTTGCGCGGCCCTTCTTGCGGCGCGCGGAGATGATGGCGCGGCCGGCACGGGTACGCATACGAGCACGGAAGCCGTGCTTGCGGGAGCGACGGCGGTTGTTCGGCTGGAAAGTCCGCTTAGACACGGAAATACTCCTTCGGTTGCACGAACGGCCAGCTTGTACTCACGCGGATTCCCCGCGTGTGCACCAGCTCCGGGGCCTGGGCCGTCCGGTGGTGAAACGTTGTAAGTGAGATTGCGGTGCGTGATGTGGATCATCGCGCTCGCATGCACCGTCCCGGGAAGGTGCTCTCCAAAAGTCACTGATGTGACAGACCATGTCAGGGTACGTGATTGAAAGGCGTTGCTACAAATCGCCGCGCCGCATGTCGGAACCTTTCTTTTGGGTACCCCCGGAATTACAACAGTGTGTTTTTCTGCAGGTGGGAGGGCGAATCGCCGAGCCAGCCAGCGTCACAGTAATTGTCTATTCATTTACGTGCAACACACATGTTCGAGCGCGAAAGTTATCCACAGGGGTACTCACAGGCATTTGCTAGACAGTGCGAGGTCGGACGCGGTAACAATGTTTTATCACCACAAAATCACAGACCCCAATTGTGGAGTCCTGTGGATAACTGTGAAGTTCTAGTTGAGACTTTCGTGAAATTCCGCTAGTTTCTGCAGGTACAAGCGTTGCACACAGAAACTCACAGTTATCCACAGGTAAACACACTCCTGTGGATAACCCCGGTGGATAGAGTTATCCACAGGTGTGTATAACCTTGTGGAACATGAGGTCGCGGGCTTATCAGTCCAGACCTAACTTGTGAATTGCTGTTAATTCTTGTGAGGAGCTGCCGTGGCCGATCAGCAACTCGAGTCACTGTGGCGTGACCTCGTTGCGGAGTTGTTGCAACTTTCTGAGCGTCCCAACTCATCCGTACCCACGCTGACCCACCAGCAGCGCGCCTACCTTCAGTTGGTGCGCCCGGAGGTGCTGGTCAACGGCTATGCCGTAGTCACTGCACCGCATGCCGCGGCCAAGTCAGTAGTAGAGGAGTCGCTCGCACCGCACATCACGGCACTGCTGCAGTCGCGTTTGGGAACGCCCTGCACACTTGCGGTAACCATGGCCGCGCCTGAACCGGAACCCGAGATCCCGCCAGTCCAGGAGCAGTGGGCATCCAGCCAAACAGCGCAGACCCCGGTGGGGGAGCAGATGCCGATGGGTCTTGATGAGCTTGCGCAGATGCACGCCCAGCAGGTCGCGGCAAGTGGAAGTGCGCATCCCATCGTGCCGCAGCGTATCCCGCGTGAAAAGCCTGCTCATGACCCTGACCGCGAAGCCAGCCTGAACCCGAAGTACACCTTCGAAAACTTTGTTATTGGCTCTTCCAACCGCTTTGCCAATGGTGCAGCGGTGGCCGTCGCAGAGAATCCGGCCCGTGCTTACAACCCGCTGTTTATCTGGGGTGGTTCCGGCCTAGGCAAGACCCACTTGCTGCACGCTGCCGGCAACTACGCGCGAGTGCTGCAACCAAACTTGCGCATTAAATATGTGTCATCGGAGGAATTCACCAATGACTACATCAATTCCGTGCGTGATGACCGTCAGGAATCCTTCAAGCGCCGCTACCGCGACCTGGACATTCTGATGGTGGATGACATCCAGTTCCTCGAAGGCAAGGAAGGCACCCAGGAGGAGTTCTTCCACACCTTCAACGCACTGCACCAGTCCAACAAACAGATCATTTTGTCCTCTGACCGGCCGCCGCGTCAGCTGACCACGCTTGAAGACCGCCTACGTACCCGCTTCGAAGGCGGCCTCATCACCGATATTCAGCCGCCAGACCTGGAAACCCGCATCGCGATTCTGCTAAAAAAGGCAGCTGCGGACGGCACGCACGTCAGTCACGACGTCCTCGAACTCATTGCCACGCAGTTCCAAAGCTCCATCCGCGAACTCGAAGGCGCCCTAATCCGCGTCTCTGCGTACTCTTCGCTGATCAATGAGCCAATCACCATGGAAGTTGCCCAGGTTGCGCTTCGGGACATTCTTCCCGACGAAAGCGATATCCACATCACCGCCACCGCCATCAAAGAGGCCGCGGCGGAGTACTTCAGCGTGGCCGTCGACCAACTCACTGGCGCCGGAAAGACCAGGCAGGTGGCCCACGCGCGCCAGATTGCCATGTATCTGTGCCGCGAGCTGACCGAGCTTTCGCTGCCCAAGATTGGCGACGAGTTCGGCGGCAAAGACCACACCACCGTCATGTACGCGGACCGCAAGATCCGCAAGGAGATGACGGAAAACCGTGAGACGTACGACGAAATCCAAGAGCTCACCCAGATTGTGAAGAACCGCGCCCGCGGCGCCTAACTCACTCGCCCTGCCCGCCCTGCCCGCCCGGCCTGCCCGGCCTGCCCGGCCTGCCCGCCTTCCTTCCGGGCTCACCCGAGCCGCGACCTGGTCTTTTGTCATTATCGTCTAGCACTCAGCACGTCTAGCACTCAGCACCGGCCGCTAGACGACAACGCAAAATCCGCCAAATGTCTCCACATTCGACCTGGGGGAATGGAGGCCAGTTTTCAATGTCGTCTAGCAGGGTTTCGCTGCCTGCTAGACGACATTTCTCATGTCCAGTCACTCTTTGGACACGGGCTCATTGGATACGGAGCCCACCAGGCCCGCTCGGCATCCATGACGAGGCCACTGGCAGAAGGGCACTAGCAGACATTGCAAAAAACGCGGTGAGTAAAGACAACTGACCTGGGGAAACGCGAGGCCGAAATCATTATCTGCTAGTGGCACAACACGATCCCACCCCGGCAAAGCCCAAACAGGCCCCGAACCTGGCAATTACCTGACAGCCAATGCAACTATCCCCGGTTTGGCAACGTGCTGCCGCAATTACAAAAAGGTCCCCCACTGGTCGAGAGGCACGCAAAGCCACAAGCACGCCAGGCTGAAGTTCAGCCCTGTGAACTGCATAAACACCAACATTTCACAGTTATCCACAGACTTATCCACATCTGTGTAATTACGCTTGTGTAATTCCCGACCGGAGGAGTGATGGCGATACGCCAGCGAGACCCGGCAACAACACCGCCAGCCCCGCTCACCCCCTGGGGACAAACAACAAATTCTTGTGAGTAATCGGTGGACAACTCGCAGGCGAAATGTGGATGGAATTCCATGGCTGAAATCTATCCACAGCGCGCAGCCGTTCATCCACACGTTGTCCACACGCCACTCACACCCTCGACGGGACTCATGAGCTGCGCAAACAACACGTTATCCACAGATTGCACAGGACTTACTGTTCTTACCAACTCTTTTACTTGTAATTCATTAGGAGAAACAGGGGCTGTGCACAGTTCGTCGGCAAGCGAGCGAATTACAAAACTTCTGGGACCCCTCGCGTGAGATTTGTGCCGTGGTTGCCTAGAGTGAAAACGGTAATTCCAAGAATCTTGTTTAAAGGGGGCCAGCGCGCGCCATGGTTGAGAGCTCAGTGTCATTCCGTGTTCAGAAGGAAGATCTTTCTGAAGCTGCCTCGTGGGTTGCGCGCTCCCTGCCTACGAAAAACACTCAGCCGGTGCTTCGCGCTGTTGTGATTACGGCTGATGATCACGGTTTGGAGTTCGCGGGCTTTGACTATGAGGTTTCCAGCAAGGTTCGCATCAACGCCGATATTGATCAGCCGGGTCGTGTAGCGGTGGCGGGTAAGTTGTTGGCGGATATCGTCGCAAATATGCCCTCTGGCCCGGTGGAGGTTTCCACTAACGGCAACAAGCTTCAGCTCAAGGGTGGTTCGGCAAGGTTTGAGCTGCCATTGATGGGTTTGGATGATTACCCGCAGCTGCCGAGCTTGCCGGAGGTCACGGGCAAGATTTCGCCAGCCGCCCTGACCGCGGCAGTGACTCAGGTGGCGTCTGCTGCTGGTCGTGATGACACGCTTCCAATGCTTACCGGTATCCACATGGAGGTAAACGGCACGCATCTGAAGCTGACGGCTACGGACCGTTTCCGTTTGGCGTTGCGTTCCTTGGAGTGGGAGCCGACCTCACCAAACGTTGAGGCGAAGCTGCTGATCCCGGCGAAGACGCTGCTGGATAACGCCCGCACGCTGGATACGCATATCGAAGAGCCGGTGGAGATCGCCGTCGGTGGTGCGGACAATGTTGGTGCGGACGGCCTGTTTGGTCTGCACGTGAGCAACCGCGAAACCACCACGCGCATGCTGGATGCGGACTTCCCGAATGTGGCGCCGCTGCTTCCGAAGACGCACACTTGTATTGCCACGGTGGAGATTTCGCCGCTGATGGAATCCATTCGTCGTGTGTCGCTGGTGGCGGACCGTAATGCGCAGATCCGCCTGCACTTTAAGCAGGGCGAGCTCACGCTGTACGCGTCTGGTGCGGATTCCGGTGAGGCGTCTGAGACCATCCCGGCTGCGTTCACTGGTGAAGATGAGCTGCTCATCGCGTTTAACGCTGGTTACCTGCGTGATGGCCTTGGCGTGATTGGCACGGATCGTGTGATGTTTGGCTTCACGGAGTCTTCGCGCCCGGCGATTATGGTGCCGGAGCCGGAGGAGCTTCCGGAGGCGAATGCGGACGGCACCTTCCCCACCCCGGATACTTACTTCACGTACCTGCTGATGCCGGTGCGTTTGCCGGGTTAAGCGCCAGGTTAAGTGCCGGATTAAGTGTTTGTCTCTGAGCTGGATCTGCGCGATTTCCGCTCGTGGCCGGAGTTGCATCTGGACCTTGAGCCGGGGGTGACGGTCTTTGCTGGCCGCAATGGGCATGGCAAGACCAACATCGTTGAGGCGGTGTATTACACCTCGCACCTGGGCAGCCACAGGGTGTCTACGGACACGCCGCTGATTCGCACTGGTCAGGACAACGCTCGCGTATCCGCGACCACGATTAATAATGACCGCGCGCTGACCACCCACCTGTTAATTAAGACAGCCGGTGCGAATCAGGCGCAGATCAACCGCACGCGTCTGAAAAGTCCGCGCGAGGTTTTGGGCGTGTTGCGTACGGTGCTGTTTTCCCCGGAGGACCTGCGGCTTGTGGTTGGTGAGCCGGCGGAGCGCCGCCGCTTTCTAGACGAACTCTTGTCGCTTCGCACGCCACGGATTGGCGGGGTGCGGGCGGATTATGACCGGGTGCTGCGCCAGCGGAACGCCCTTTTGCGCACCTCAAGCATGGTGTTGCGCCGCGGCTACCAGGATGAATCGGGTGCGGCGGCATTGTCCACGCTCGATGTGTGGGACGCCCAGCTTGCCAGCTTGGGTAGCCAGTTGATAACCGCGCGCCTCTTGCTTATCGACGCCCTAGCGCCCCTGATCACCTCCGCCTACGCCAGCGTGGCGCCGGAGTCGCGCCCCGCAAGCGTTCGCTACAAATCCACCGTTGGTTTAGGCGAAGGCTTAGGCGAAGAGCGTGATCCGGCAACGTTTGAGGCGGCGCTCCTGGCGGAGTTGGGCCGGCGCAGGAAAGAGGAAATTGACCGCGGCACCACGTTGGTGGGTCCGCACCGCGATGACCTGGTGCTCATGCTTGGTAACACACCGGCGAAGGGTTACGCCTCCCACGGCGAAACGTGGTCGTACGCACTGTCGCTGCATTTGGCGGAGTACCAGTTGCTCTCTGAGCAGGGATCGGCACCCGTGCTGATCTTGGACGATGTATTTGCGGAGCTGGATGCTAAAAGACGCGAGCGTTTAGTCCACGTTGCCGAAGAAGCAGAGCAAGTGCTGATCACGGCGGCGGTGGGCGATGACTTGCCCGCTAACCTGCACGATGCCGTGGCCGCGCGCTACACGGTGACCATGGATAACGGGGTGAGTGCAATTGCAGGATCTGGTTAAAACCACGTTTCTTCTCACCCGCGAGATGGCGCGCAAGCGCGGCGGGCGCGTTCCGGATCTTTCGCGCCAAGGCACACTGCCGGTGCCGAAGCGAAGCGCTGCAGCACTTGGCGCCCCAACCACTGAAGCGCTGGTGCCGGGGTTGGAGGTTGGGGGGTTCGACGGGGCGTCGATAAGCAAGAAAGGCCCCGGGCGACCAACCGGGCTGGATGGGCGAGCGATCCCGCGCCGCATGCGGGTGAGTTCCTTTAACTCGCTGGTCGGGCGCGAGATTAAGCGCCGCGAGTGGAGCGAAAACATGGCCTACGGCTGGGTCATGGGCAACTGGGAAACCCTGGTGGGTGCGAAAATCGCGCAGCACACCACCGTGCACATGATTAAGGACGGTGAGGTGCACATCGAATGCGACACCACCGCCTGGGCCACGCAGCTGAAATACATGCAATCGACCGTGCTGCGACTCATTGCAGACAAGGTGGGGCCGGAAGTGGTGACCAAACTGCACATTTACGGGCCGAAGACGCCGTCCTGGCGCAAGGGTCCGCTCCATGTGAAAGGCCGCGGGCCGCGCGACACTTACGGATAAGCGCACAAAACGCCCTCTAACGGATTCGAGTGCTGCCAAGGCATGGCCCCACAAGCGTGTAAGATACAAGGGGTTAAACGCGCCTATGGGCGCTTGTGAAGAATAAAAGAGGAGAGTCCCTTTCCGTGGCTGAACAAGTACCGCATTATGACGCCTCATCGATCACCATCCTGGAGGGCCTGGAGGCCGTCCGTAAACGTCCCGGCATGTACATCGGTTCCACCGGTGCGCGCGGCCTGCACCACCTGGTGTGGGAGGTTGTGGACAACTCTGTAGATGAGGCGATGGCGGGGTATGCGGATCGCGTCGATGTCACCCTGCTTGAAGACGGTGGAGTGCAGGTCGTAGACAACGGCCGCGGCATCCCGGTGGAGATGCATCCGTCGGGCGCACCAACTGTCCAGGTTGTTATGACCCAGCTGCACGCCGGCGGCAAGTTTGACTCGGAGTCTTACGCCGTTTCCGGTGGTCTGCACGGCGTGGGTATTTCTGTGGTCAACGCCTTGTCCACCCGCGTTGAGGCGGACATTAAGCGCGACGGCAAGCACTGGATTCAGAAGTTTGAGGCCGCCAAGCCCGAGCCGCTGGTTGAGGGCGGCAACGCTCGCGGCACCGGCACCACCATCCGTTTCTGGCCGGACCCGGAGATCTTTGAAACGGTTGAGTTCAACTACGACACCATTGCTCGCCGCCTGCAGGAGATGGCTTTCCTGAACAAGGGCCTGACCATCACCCTGAAGGATGAGCGCGTCACCGAGGAGGAGCTGGAGCTTGAGGCAATCGCCGAAGAGGGCGATACCGCAGCGCTGATTGGTGGCGACTCCTTTGATGATGACACCGTGGTTGAGGCCGCGGCTGAGGTTGATCAGGATGGCGACGGTGACCCGGTTGAGGCCGGTGACGAGGTTGCGCCGAACGTTAAGCGCAAGCGCGAGAAAAAGGTCACCTACCACTACCCAGAGGGGTTGATTGATTACGTCAACTACCTGAACAAGAACAAGACCGAGATCCACCCGACGATTGTTGGTTTTGATCAAAAGGGCGACGGCCTTGAGGCCGAGGTGGCCATGCAGTGGAACAGCTCCTACAAGGAGTCCGTCCACACCTTTGCCAACACCATCAACACGCATGAGGGCGGCACCCACGAGGAGGGCTTCCGCGCCGCGCTGACCACGTTGATGAACCGCTACGCGCGTGACCACAAGCTGCTCAAGGACAAAGAGCCCAATTTGACTGGCGACGATTGCCGTGAAGGCCTCGCCGCCGTCGTCTCCGTCCGAGTGGCGGACCCACAGTTTGAGGGCCAAACCAAGACCAAGCTGGGTAACACCGAGGTCAAGGGCTTTGTTCAGCGTGCGGTGAATGAGAACCTCTCCGACTGGTTCGACGCGAACCCGGCTGAGGCGAAGGTCATTGTGAACAAGGCGGTGCAGTCCTCGCAGGCTCGCCAAGCGGCGCGTAAGGCGCGTGACCTGGTTCGCCGTAAGTCCGCGACCGACCTTGGTGGTCTGCCGGGCAAGCTGGCTGACTGCCGTTCGAAGGACCCGAAGCAGTCCGAGCTGTTCATTGTGGAGGGTGACTCCGCAGGCGGTTCCGCAAAGGGCGGCCGTGACTCCATGCACCAGGCAATTCTGCCGCTGCGCGGCAAGATCCTGAACGTGGAGAAGGCCCGCATGGACCGCGTTTTGAAGAACGCCGAGGTCCAGGCCATTATCACTGCCTTGGGCACCGGTATTCACGACGAGTTTGATATTTCCAAGCTGCGCTACCACAAGATCGTGCTCATGGCCGATGCTGACGTGGACGGCCAGCACATTGCCACCCTGCTTCTGACCCTGCTGTTCCGCTTCATGCCGGAGCTGATTGAGCAGGGCCACGTGTACCTGGCTAACCCGCCGTTGTACAAGCTGAAGTGGGCAAAGAGCGAGCCCGGCTACGCGTTCTCCGACCGTGAGCGTGATGAGATGCTGGCTGCTGGCCTTGAGGTTGGCCGCAAGATCAACACGGACGACGGTATCCAGCGCTACAAGGGTCTGGGTGAGATGAACGCCAAGGAGCTGTGGGAGACCACGCTCGACCCGGAGACCCGCATCCTGCGCCGCGTTGAGCTTGAAGACGCACAGCGTGCAGACGAGCTGTTCTCCATCCTGATGGGTGACGACGTTGCAGCACGCCGCAGCTTCATCACCCGCAAGGCGAAGGACGTCCGCTTCCTGGACGTGTAGGTCGCCGGCCCGGGTTTTGGGCGGGGTGTGTTTGTGTGCGGCCCGGGTACGCTGTGCCGCATGAGCAATTCACGGCCACTGGTTGTCATTTTCCCTGGTATGGGGATGGAGGCGCGCTACTACCGCCCCATCGCCGAGGCGCTGACCGAGGCTGGTTTTCCCACGACGGTTGGTGAGCTTCGCGGCCAGGGTGAAAGCCCCCACGTTGCTTCTAGGAGCAATCAGTGGGGGTATCACCATGTTGCGGCAGAGGACTACCCAGCGACGATCAGCAACGCCAAGCAGGAACATGGGCTTGATGAGAATCACCCGGTGATCCTTTTGACGCACTCGATGGGCGGGCAGGTTGGCACGCTGTTCATGGCGCGACCGGAAGCGTCTGCGTTGAATGTGATTGGCATGCTGGGTGTGGGCGCCGGTAACCCTTGGCACAAGGCGTTTCCGCTTCGAGACCAATTCAAGTTCGGCATTGGCATCCAACTGATTTGGCTGGTAAGCCAAGTGTTGGGCTATTGGCCGGGTGACAAGATTTCAATTGGCGGCACGTGGGGACGCCACCCGCGCACCTACATCAATGAGTGGGCGCGGATGAACCGCAGCGGCAAACGCGGCAAGCTTGCGGGTGCGGACATTGATTACGACGCCGCAATGCAGCGCATCACCGCCCCCGTCGTGCTCACGCGGTTTAAGAACGACCGCGATTGCACGTATGCCTCCGCGCAGTCCCTAGCCGATCAGGTTGCCGGCGCGACCGTTGAAGAACTCGACGGTGGATTGGGCCACAACAGGTGGGCCCGCGAGCCGGAGATTATTGTTGGCCGGGTGCTGGAATTTGCCCAGGAGCTGCAATAGCTGGGCGTTTTTGGCTGTTTGTTGTTAGTTAGCGCTACTTTGCGTAGCGCTCGATGATGTTGCCCAGTTCAGGCAGTGCCGGCGCCACGATCTTGCCAACCTTGCCGCGTAGCGTGGAGTACACCTTCTGAATGGCACTGGGCATTTCGCCGGTTGCGCCGTCGGCGGCGTTGAGGATCTTCTCTACCACTTCGTTTTCGTTGTCGGAAAGGAATGCGCCGAAGGAGCCGGCGCCCTCAGTCTGGAAGCGCTCAAACAGCGGCTGCAGCTCAGAAACAACCTGCGGCAGGTAGCGATTCACACCCTTCGGGACGGCATCCGCGTCAGCCTTCTTACCAGCAGCAACGGCGGACTTTAGCGCCATGCCGGTGAGGCCGGATTGGTTGGCCACGGTGGTGTCTACAAGCTCGGCGATCTCGGCGACAACCTTAGAGCGGTTGGCCTCAGTAAGAAGGTTGTTCAAGTCAGTCATGGAGAAAAGCTTAGCGGCCCGCGCTCGGTTGAGCGGGGCCGCTGCCAGGTGTCGTAGTTCTTCCACCACAGCACCCTGTTACCTACAAGTCACTGTAACCACAACGGCAACAACAGTAACATGCGTAACACCGTGGGAGCAACTGGGAGTCCCCTGAATGTTGTGAATGTTGACTTGGGTCAAATTAGTGCCGAAATTGAGGCGGCAGTGATCGCGCCTGGGTGGTGCGCTGACAAAGTTGATCACGCTATTTTGGCGAAAAGTCTCTGACCTGGGCGTTTAAAAATTTAGGGTGCGTCGGGATGTCGCATTTGTCAGTGGGCCCGAGGGGATCCTGACAAATCTGACGACGCAGTTTGCGTTTGCCCAGGTCGTGGTCCGGTCAGCAAGGGCCCGCTGCATGATTTGTCAGGAATAACAACGGGGGAGCACCTGGCCCAGCGGGGGAGCCCCAAAAACCAGCAGCGCTACGGCATCAGCGGCATCTGAACGTTGCCCTGCAGTTTTTGGGCAAACGCGATCCACGCGGGGACGTCGAAAATCCGGTTGCCCTCGGAGGAACCCGGTACCCACTCAAGGCCGGCGGCGCGGGCGGCGTCATCAACCGCCTGGCGCAGTGGCGGCACTGCATCCACAACCAGCTGCACGGCCAAGGCAGTCAGGCCAACAGCCAGAGCGATGGAAAGCGGGGCACTGCCGGTATATGCGCTGCCCAGCGGGGTTTTCTTAGGCACGTCGATGGAAGGATCATTCGGGTCTTTCTCATAATCAATCTTTGACGAGCCCTTGCTGGAGCCACTCGACAGCTCAAAAATACCCGCCTGCGCATGCGCCGGGGTGACGCTAACGGCGGAAGCAGACACAGCCAGCACCAGCGCGGCAGTTGCGACCCTCTTCATAAAAACACCTCATGGTTCAAGGCAGAACGAAAAACCGATGGTTCACACTGTAGGCGGTGAACCACCGGTTTGGGGTGTTAGGCAGCGGCTAGAAACGGAAGTTCTGCAGCATCGGCAGCGCGGCAATCGCACCACCGATGGCAACCAGGATGGTTACCAAAATGCCCACGATCAGGCCAACGTTGTTCTCCGAAGAACCGGAGGAGCCATCCTGCGAGGGCTTTTCGCTTGGTGGGGTCGGCTGTGGGGTCGGCTCCGGGGTCGGTTCGGTCGGTTTGGTGGAGGGTGCTGTCTTGATAGTCAGCTTGAACGACACCTTCTTGGAAGTACCGTCCGTGTAGCGCACCGTCACGGGGATCTCCGCGGTGCCAGCGCTGGTACCTGCAGCAACGCTGATGGTTACCTCGCCGGTTGCCTCGTCGGTGCTGATCTTCAGCCCGTCCTTGTCCTGGTTCGGGCCAACGAACTTGGTGCCCGCCGGCGCCGCGGGCGTGACAGTCGGCTTGACGGTTGTGGATTTGCCGGCGGTTACGGTGGTGGCGGGGTAGGAGACCTCGTGGGCGTCGGCAAGCTTCTTGGAAGGCTCTGCGGTTGTGAACTTCACCGGGTAGGCGTTGTTGGTGCCGTCTGGGAAGGTGGCGAGGACGAACGCGGTGCCGCTCAGCCCGGCGGAGGAGTTCGGGGCGGCCTTGATGGTCGCTTCACCGGTGGTTTCGTTGACGTTGAAGGTCCAGCCGTCCGGCAGCTTGCTGTGGGAAGCGAACTTGGTGCCCTCCGGCCACTGACCCGTGGGTGTGGAGGTGCCAGCCTTATCCGCCGGGGTGTTGATGTCCGGGTAGGTCACCTTGGCCTGCTGGCTCTGCCACTGGCCGTCCTTGGTCACCTTGAACGGGACAGTCTTGGTGGTGTGGGAGGAATCCGGGTAGGTCACTTCCACGGGAACGTTGAAGGCGAAACCGGCCTTGACCGGCGTTTTCGGGGAGACGGTGACGTTGCCGTTGCTTGCTACTTCGATGGTGACGTAGTCGCCGAGGTTGCTCAGCAGGTCTTCACGCAGCTTGAACGTGGTGCCGGCCGGGACGTCACCGGAGCGCGTGGCGGTCTTCGCAGCGCCCGCGTTGCCATCCAGCTCAGTGGTATCTGGCCAGGTGGGAGAGTACTTTGCGGTGTCGCGCTCGGTGTGCGGGGTGGTGTTGCCGTCCTTGTCAGAAACCGTGATCTTCAGGTCGGTGTACGCAACGGAAGTGTCCGGGTAGGTCACCTTGATCCGTGCGGTTGCCGTGGAGCCTGCGCCCACCTTGGAACCCGGGGTTACGGTGACGTGGCCCTGGTTATTCACAGACACGTTGAACTGCTCAGGGGCGAATACAACGGAGAACATCGTGCCCTTCGGCAACGTCTTTGCCTTGTTGGCGGCAACCTTGCTCTCGCCCTCCTTGACCGTCAGCGGGTCGTAGGAAACTGCGTAGTTGGTGGCCTGGTTGTCGCCGCCTTTCACCACGTTGACGGAGGTCTCGTACTCGCCAGCCTTCTCGTACTTCTTCGCTTCAGCGTTGAGTTTGTACACCTGGATGGTGAATTTGACGCCGCCGCCGGGCTCCGCGTTAAGCGGCGCCTTGACGGTGACCTCACCTGTCTTCTCGTTAGTGGTGAAGGTGTAGCCCAGGCCGTCGGCAGGGCCGACAAAGCGGTACGTGTCCGCGTCAGGTGCGGCCTTCGAAGGCGTGACCTTCGCCTCACCACCTGCGGTGATGTCCTTTTCTGGCCAGGTGAAGCCCTCTACCGCCGCGCTGCTTGCAGATGCCGCGGTGATCGCAGCGAACGGCTGCACGTTGTCTTGGGCGTTGGAGGTTGGGACGGCCAGACCAGCGCCGATCAGGGCGGTGGTGGTGGCCAGGGCGATGACATGCTTATTCAGCTTCATTACTGTGTACTTTCAGGATTTTCAGGGTGGTTCCAGCCCAGTGTAAGACGCTGTGCCCAAATTGTCAGCTGACTTCGTTGGCCCAGCGCAGGTACACATCGCGTGCAACATCTGCAAACGCTGGGTTGTGGGAGGTCAGTGGGGAGAGGTTGCGTATGGCGTCGGCAAGCAAAAAGGCCCCTTCCTGCGGTGATTGGCACACAGGCACGCCGTGTAGCCGGGCGCCGGGGATGGCGGCGCAGGCGGCGATTGCTGCAAATGAGCGGATTTGCACCTTATATATAGGACAGAATTCGTCTGCGATGGCTAAGAGCTGCTCGCCTGTGAAGTTTCTCATGCTCGGGCCTGACGGATGCGGGATTCAGTGGCGCGGTACTCCGGGATCATGTCGCGGGCGAGTGCCTGGACGGCCGCCGTGTCCAACATGCGGGTGGCGGCGGTGACCACGGCGCGGCGGGCGGCTTCCTGTTTGGAACAGCCCCACGCGGAGGCTAACAGAACGAGGGCTTTGTCTTCTTCTGTGGTGAGTCGCAACGTCATAGCCATACCAACGTGATACCACGCCGCACCAGCTCAAGGCCTAGGAAGGGGGCTAGAATGGCGCCTATGGCAGATGACACTTTGAGTGGTGACGGTTTCGACCGCATCCAACCCATTGATATCAACGAGGAGATGCAGACCAGCTACATCGATTACGCCATGAGCGTGATCGTGGGCCGTGCACTCCCCGAGGTGCGCGACGGTATGAAGCCGGTGCACCGCCGCGTGATCTACGCGATGTATGACGCGGGTTTCCGCCCCGAGCGCTCTTACGTCAAGAGTGTGAAGGCCGTCGGCGAGACGATGAGTAATTACCACCCGCACGGCGACAGCGCCATCTACGACACCCTGGTGCGCATGGCTCAGCCGTGGGCGATGCGGTACCCGCTGGTAGACGGTCAGGGCAACTTCGGCTCCCCGGGTAATGACGGCCCGGCCGCCATGCGTTACACGGAGTGCAAGCTCACCCCGATTGCGATGGAGATGGTGCGTGACATTCGCGAAAACTCCGTGGATTTCGCGCCCAACTTCGACTCGAAGACGCAGGAGCCCACGGTGCTTCCAAGCCGTGTGCCGAACCTGCTGATGAACGGCTCCAACGGTATTGCCGTGGGTATGGCCACGAACATCCCGCCGCACAACTTAAACGAGTTGGCCGAGGCCATCTACTGGATCCTGGACAACCACGACGCGGATGACCAGACCACCCTCGACGCGGTTATGGAGCGCGTGAAGGGCCCGGACTTCCCAACTGCCGGCCTGATCGTGGGCGACTCTGGCATCAAGGATGCCTACACCACCGGCCGTGGCTCCATCCGCATGCGTGGTGTCACGGAGATTGAAGAGGTAGGCAGGCGCCAGGTCATCACCATCACGGAGCTTCCGTACCAGGTGAACCCGGATAACTTCATCCAGAGCATTGCCACCCAGATCAACGAAGGCAAGATGGCGGGCATTTCCGCTATTGATGATGAGTCTTCGGACCGCGTCGGCATGCGCATCGTGGTCACGCTCAAGCGTGACGCTGTGCCGCGCGTGGTGCTCAACAACCTGTACAAGCACTCTGCGCTGGAGACGAACTTCTCCGCCAACATGCTTTCCATTGTGGACGGTGTGCCGCGCACGCTGCGCCTGGACCAGATGCTGCGCTTCTACGTGAAGCACCAGATCGAGGTCATCGTCCGCCGTACCCAGTACCGTCTGGACGAAGCTGAGAAGCGCGCCCACATCCTGCGCGGCCTGGTCAAGGCCCTGGACATGCTGGATGAGGTCATTGCGCTCATCCGCGGTTCCCGCACGGTGGAGGATGCTAGGCAGGGGCTCATTTCGCTTCTCGACGTTGACGAGATCCAAGCCAACGAAATCCTCGCGATGCAGCTGCGTCGCCTGGCTGCGTTGGAGCGCCAGAAGATTGTCGACGACTTGGCCGAGATCGAGCTGCAGATCGCCGATTACAAGGACATCCTGGCCAAGCCGGAGCGCCAGCGCGCGATTGTGGGCGAGGAGCTCAAGGAGATCGTGGACAAGTACGGCGATGAGCGCCGCACCCAGATCGTTGCCGCAACCGGCGACGTGACGGAGGAGGACCTGATCGCCCGCGAGAACGTAGTGGTGACCATCACGGCCACCGGCTACGCCAAGCGCACGAAGGTGGACGCGTACAAGTCCCAGAAGCGCGGCGGCAAGGGTGTCCGCGGCGCTGAGCTGAAGCAGGATGACGTGGTGAAGAACTTCTTCATCTGCTCCACGCACGACTGGATCCTGTTCTTCACCAACTTCGGCCGCGTGTACCGCCTGAAGGCGTACGAGCTGCCGGAGGCAGGCCGCACCGCACGTGGCCAGCACGTGGCTAACCTGCTGGAGTTCCAGCCGGAGGAGAAGATCGCACAGATCATTCAGATCCAGTCCTACGAGGATGCGCCGTACCTGGTGCTTGCTACTCGCGACGGCCGCGTGAAGAAGTCCCGCCTCTCCGACTACGAGTCCGCGCGTTCCGCAGGCCTGATTGCCATCAACCTGAACGAGGGCGATGCCCTCATCGGCGCCGTACTTGCCGGTGAGGACGATGACCTGCTGCTGGTCTCCGAACAGGGACAGGCCATCCGCTTTACTGCCGACGATGAGCAGCTACGCCCAATGGGCCGCGCCACCGCAGGCGTGAAGGGCATGCGATTCCGTGGGGACGACCAGCTGCTGTCCATGGCCGTGGCCAAGGACGGCGAATTCCTGCTGGTTGCCACCTCCGGCGGCTACGGCAAGCGCACCGCGATTGAGGAGTACAACACCCAGGGCCGCGGTGGCATGGGTGTGATGACGTTCAAGTACACCCCGAAGCGCGGCAAGCTCATCGGCGCCCTGGCTGTGGAGGAGGAAGACCAGATCTTCGCCATCACCTCCGCCGGCGGCGTGATCCGCACCGAGGTGGACCAGATCCGTCCGTCCTCTCGCGCAACCATGGGCGTGCGCCTGGTGGACCTTGCAGACGGCGTGGAGCTGCTCGCCATCGACCGCAACGTTGAGGACGAAGGCGAAGAGGAAGCAACCGCAGTGGCAACCGGCCAGAAGACGCTGGACGTGGGTGCTGAGGCTCCTGAGGCTGGTGCTGAGGCTGGTGCTGAGGCTGGTGCTGAAGCTCCTGAGGCTGGTGCTGGCACTGAGGCTGGTGCTGAGGCTGGTGCTGAGGCTGGTGCTGAGGCTGGTGCTGAGGCTGGTGCTGAGGCTCCTGAGGGCGAGGAGTAGCCCATGGCTGCACGCAAAGTTGCCATCAAGCACATCGGCGTCGGCTCCGTGTTCAAGGTGGCGACCATCATGTCGCTGGTCGGTTTCGTCGTATGGATGCTCGCGGCCACCCTCATCTACTTCGGCCTCGAGCAGACTGGCGTCATTGACTCCATCAACTCACTGATCGGCGGCGTGGGCGGGGACCAGGTCATTGACATGGCTCTGGTGCTCTCTGGCGCCGCGTTGGTGGGGTTGATTGGTGTGGTGTTCACCGCGGTCATTTCGCCGCTTCTAGCGGTGATTTACAACTCCATTGCAGACATGGTTGGCGGCATTACCTACACAATGTCCAACCGAGTCCGCTAAAGTTGCGTTTAAGCGAGCGTTATAACGTGAGTTATAGCGTGGTTATAAGTCCAAAAAGATAGCCATCTACCTGGCGATTTGGTAGTTATCAAGTTGCTGGGTAATGTTCTATCTCGTTCCACGGGCCTATAGCTCAGTCGGTTAGAGCGCATCGCTGATAACGATGAGGTCGCAAGTTCGATTCTTGCTAGGCCCACCGGGATCCTCTCGAGGAACTCGCAAGGGGCATTAGCTCAGTTGGTAGAGCACCTGCTTTGCAAGCAGGATGTCAGGAGTTCGATTCTCCTATGCTCCACAATAGGAATAAGGGAAGACCCTCTAGCCGGAAGGTTAGGGGTCTTCCTTTGGCTGTCTGCACGCTCCGGGTTAAGGGACATTTCGTGTGGATTTTTTGAATGCCGCTGCAGAGCCGTTAGGGCATTCTTCGGCGCCACTGTACGTGATTGCACACAAAC
The DNA here is from genome assembly GCF_001263755.1 of Corynebacterium riegelii. Classification (NCBI taxonomy): domain Bacteria; kingdom Bacillati; phylum Actinomycetota; class Actinomycetes; order Mycobacteriales; family Corynebacteriaceae; genus Corynebacterium; species Corynebacterium riegelii. The sequence continues at coordinate 2,029,725 of NZ_CP012342.1, read as the reverse complement.
ATCGGATAAGGCCCGCCGAGCGGCTATCCGATCTTTATCGTTATCGGACAACTCCACCACCCCGCCGCTCGGCCAGCGTTCCCTTCAGCCCATTGTTTCTGCAGGTAGAAGCGTTACATGAACAGGCTGCTCTCTAAACCTCGTGGAGGCGGCTCACGGCGATACCTAAAGATCGGATAGCAAACATCGGATAGCGCCCATGCCCTTGCGGCAAGCCAGCTTCGTTTTCAACAAATATGCAGGGGAAGATATGCAGGTCTGCAGGTCACGGGCTATTTTCATTAACAGGTGCCTTATTGAAAAAACGCTCTGACCATTACTCCTGCATATCTTCCCCTGCATATTTGTGTTCGGGCGCTGTTCGGTGGTCGGCCGTCGTCAAGGTCAAGCAGGCGATGCAAACGCTCAGGACACCCCCAAGACACCAACATCTAAGAATCCAGCAGCCAGAACCCCATGAAGTCTTAAGCTTAGTGCCAGATTACCCCCGTTATAGGGGAGATTTTGTTGATACGACCCCTATTTCTGAGAGTTTAATATGACGCATCACCATTCTGTTTAGCCAGAATATAGGGCTTTTTGCGTACCTTTAGGTTTGATTAGTTCTCCGGGGCTAAATTCTGGTCGCAAGCCTCGAGTCAGATAAGAGAAACCTTACTGTAGAGTTACTGACTGATATTTGAATGACGTGTTACAGAGTATTTTCTTAATGTTCTGTAACCCCAACACGGAGTAATCAGTCTTGTCTCAGAATTTGAAGAAGAAGATTCTCGCCGCAACCGTGGCGGGTGTCACTGCATTGAGCACGGTAACCGTTGCACCGTCCGCTCAAGCGTTTAGCTTTGCCTCTACCTCTACTGTCACCCAGAAGCAGCAGAGGGGCGACACTAGGCAGGTTTTGTCCTACTACGAGAGCTTCCCTCGCGCTGAAGAGCAGAAGATCCGCCAGGAGATTCAGAACCCGAACGTGTTCGCCTCGGGTCTCATGCAGTCCCCGGTCGGTTACGGCTGGTGCATCGACCTTGGTCTGTACGCTCCGGAAACGAAGTATGTTCAGGGCCACACTTATGAGGTCCGTAAGCTCACCGGTCAGTCCGGTGCTTACGGCGATAACTTGGGTCTGCACGAGGACATTCGCGTAGCGGCAGTCAACGTGACCAAGGAGCTCATGAAGGCTGCTGAGGCAGGCAATGACGGCCGTGTGCAGAAGCTGAACCTGGTTCTCCAGGCGCTGCTGGGCAACAACCTGGGTCACTTGAACGGTGTTCGCGAGAACTTCTACTACAACAAGGGTGGACTGACCAACCGCGAGTTTGAGTACCTGACCGGTTTCAAGGTTGATCATCGCCAGCAGGCAAAGCCTGGCAACCTGGAGACCAACTACTACTTTGTTAAGACCTCGCGTCACAACGAGATCAAGCGCACCGTGAAGTCTTACGAGTACATCACGGTTCTGGTGCCCACGAGCTACAACACCAAGTCCGCTGCGGTGAACTTCAAGGCTCCGCAGCGTCTGATCACGATTTACCAGCCGGGCCTGGAGATCACCCCGAAGCCGAAGCCGGAGCCGACCCCTGAGGTCACCCCGGATCCGAAGCCGACCCCAGAGCAGCCGACGCCGGATCCGAAGCCGACGCCGACCACTGAGACTGCAACTGAGACCACGACCAAGACGACCACTCAGACCACCACCGCCACCACGACGGTGACGCATGAGCCGTCCACCACCACGGTTGTTGTTCCGGGCGAGAAGGAAACCCGGATTGAGAAGCACTACTTCTACTCCTACTTCTGGTCCTTCGAGTCCTGGAACAACCAGTCCCGCAAGATCACGGTAGAGAACAACTCCAACGTCAAGGTCATTGGTGAGGAGTGGGTTGAGTGGCGCCGCGAGGGCAACACCATCATCATCACCCCGAAGCCGGGCTCCAACGGCAAGACTGTCAAGGTCATCGTGACCAACCCGGATGGTTCCCAGTCTGAGCACGTGATCAACATTGAGTACAAGACCCAGATCACCACTGGCGGCTCGATCGAGATCGTTTCCAACCAGCAGGCTGAGATCACCATCGAATCTGGTGATTCCTACCGCGTGATTGGTGGCGACAGCCTGATCCGCGTTGTGGAGCGCAACGGCAAGCTGATCATCGTTGGCGTGGAGGGCGCAAGCGGCACCGACACCATTGTTGTTACGGATAAGTACGGCAATGAGATCCACTACAAGATCACGGTGACCACCCCGTCCATCAAGAACAACACGTTCACCCTGGAGAACGGCTCCAGCAGCCGTATCACCATCGAGAACTCTAATTGGGAGTACAGGGTTGTTCAGGGCCAGGATCTTATCGACGTTTCCCGTAACGGCAACCAGCTGATCATCACCGGCAAGGACGGCGCTAATGGTGCTGCGATCGTTGAGGTTGTAGACGCTCATGGCAACGTGATTTACCGCTACTCCATCAACGTCGTGTGGAACCAGCAGGATGCGGACGCTCCGGAGTTCTCCTACCGCGTTTCCAACCTGGGCAACCTGAAGGTCAATACCGAGTCCGGCCACAAGCTGACCATCACTGAGAATGGCCACCTTGTTGAGCTGACCCAGAACGGCACCCAGTGGATCATTGTTCCGAAGCAGGATGCTGAGGGCGTTGTGGTGGTTGAGGAGCGTGACGGTCAGGATCGCCTCATCGCAACCCACAAGATCACCATCTTCAAGGCGCAGGTAAAGACCAGCTACTTGGAGATCTACAACACGCAGGAGATCAACGGGCTGCCGGGCAAGGACCTGAGCATCGTCAGCGGCTCTGAGCACGCTGACCTGACCAAGAACGGTTCTAGCTGGACCTTGAGCCCGAAGAACGGCGCTGAAGGCACCGTCGTCATTGAGGACCGTGATGAGTACGGCCGTGTCATTGGCAAGATCCAGGTCACGATCAAGGCGCAGCCGGTTGTGGTGCAGGAGCTGAACAAGGACATCTTCAACAACGTTGAGCACAAGCTGACCTTCTCTGAGGGCTGGAGCTTCAACATTGTTGAGAACCAGGCGGACGTCACGGTTGACCGCCAGGGCGACAAGCTGGTTGTTACGCCGAAGCCGGGTAAGACTGGCCGCGTCTACATCGAGCTGAAGAACGAACACGACCAGCTGGTTGGCAAGGTCACCCTGAACGTGAAAAATCCGTCGGCAGGCAACCTGACCCGCGTGATTGAGAACTACTCCGTCATCGTGATCAATGTTCGCGGCAACAACAAGCTCGTTGTTCGCGAGGGTGGCGACCTGGTCATCATCGACGGCAACAAGGTCACCCCGACCGGAAAGCCGGGCACCGTGATCATCGAAGAGCGTGACGCCAACGGCACCGTGGTCAACGTTCACACGATTGAGATCAAGCCGGGCAAGACCACGACCGAGACCAACACCAAGACTGTTGTTGAGATCGAGATCACCGAGGGCAACACCCTGACCCCGAAGCCGGGTAAGGGTGGAGACCTGGTCATCATCGACGGCAATGAAGTGAAGCCGAAGGGCAAGCCGGGCACCGTGATCATCGAAGAGCGCGATGGCAACGGCAACGTGGTCAACACCCACGAGATCGTGATCACAGACAACAACCCTGCACCGAAGCCGGGCACTGGTGAGACGGGCGAGAAGGACGGCAAGAACCCGAACCAAAACGACTCTGGCAACACCAAGATCGAGATCACTGATTCCAACATCAAGCGGAACCAGGACGGCTCCATCACCGTGACGGTGCCGGGTGGCAACAAGGGCAACGGCAAGATCGAGATCACTGACGGCAATGCAGATGACTACAACATCGTGCAGAACCCGGACGGCACTTGGACCATCACCCGCAAGGATGGCAAGCCGGTTGACGGTGTCAGCATGATCTGGGTCAGCAACAACACCACGAACCGCAACACCAACATCAACATCAACGGTCTGTCTTCCCGTGAAGACGGTGAGGGTGGCTCCAGCAAGCTGGATGACAAGTGCATCTGGTCCATCGTTGGTCTGACCGCACCGCTGGCGCTGCTGATCCCGCTGGGCATCCTGTCCCAGGTCAGCATCCCGGGTCTGGAGCCGGTTCACCAGCAGTTGAACATGGCAGTCCAGCGCGCGAACACCTCGCTGCAGCGTGGCCTGGGCATCTACGACGAGGACAAGGCTGAAAGCGCAGCTGGCGTTGACGCTGCACTGCGTGGCATCGACGCAAGCCAGCTGGCTCTCGCCGGCGGCGCCCTGGCTGCCGTGGCCGTAGGCCTGGCCATCCTAGACGGCGTGCTGCGTGCATGTGGCCAGGAAGAGGCAACCTCCTCCTACGCCATCCAGCAGGCAGTGGGCAAGGCCAAGGACAAGAAGGCCGAGAAAGAGGCAAAGCGCGAAGAAAACTAGCGCCTTAGCCCCTTGCAGTAGTACGTAGCGGGACCCCAACCGGATTCGTCTGGTTGGGGTTTCGCGTTTTCATACCCGCTCAAAGTCCCGTGCGCGTAGTTTTGTCGTAGTGATTCTGGAAACCAGGCGCATATCCAACCGTGGCACCTCAACCGCCGCCGAGACGAACTGGTCTCTTTTACCCTTGAGGTAGCCGATACTTCGCCGTTTCAGCCTGGAGTTCGACATCGTAAACGTTCCCTGATCCACAACACATCAAAGACCAACAGCGTGCAACGAGGATCCTGCGCCCCTCCCCGACCTTGGTGTCCGATCAGACGGAAAGGTCCTTTGCCCCAGATGCCAACAGCCAGTAATGCCGAACTTTCGTGCATCCACGATTCAAAAACACAAGGTCAATGGGAGGATATGTCGCGCTAGCTACAGGCAATTCTGCTTAGAAAATGCCAGCACGAAAACATCTATCAAGCCTCATGGATAGAAGAACCGCAAACACAAGCGCAAGTGGCCCAAAAGCAAAAGCGTCTGGGCCATCAGCTCCAGCTTGCCCGGACAAGGCAAGAAACGTTAACCCTTTAGCCCGGAAACCCACCCCTCCCACCTGCGCATTTTGCGTTTTGAAATTTCGGGGGCACCCGCAGGCCCAGCCCCGCTCCAGCCCTGGCCTCGCCGCAACTGCACGCTGGGAGTAGCTCCGATTGAAGGAACCCGTTTGGAGGATCCCGTTTTCGCCGTCTTTTCGGGGTCTAAACGGGGTCCCGAAAACGGGATCTAGCCCACGATCTAGCCCACGAGGTGCATTTGGGCGCTCGCCCCACACTCTCGCAAACCCCGAACGCACAAACCCCGAGCGGAACACTACGGATACGCCGTGTTTTTGGGGCCTACACGTAGTGTTCCGCTCGGGGTTTAGCGCAAAGAGGCGCTTTCCGGGGCGGTTCCTCCAACTTTCAGTACTATGGCGCAACTAAGTACTAGCGATAGATGCGAGAGGACCCGCCCTCATGAGCAAACACGCAAGGAACGTAGTAACAATCGCAGTCGTCGGGGCACTAACCCTAGGTCTAGCCGGCTGCGCGGAGACCGAGTCAGCGCCAGAGCCGTCCCCGGAGACAACGCAGGAGACAACTGCGGAAGCAAGCTCCCAAGAAACCACAGAAGAAGCCACAGAAGAATCCACCGCGAAGGCTTCCGACTTGGTGGAGGTCAACTGTTGCGACCGGCTATTTGGTAGCAGTGTCGTGACTATCTGGTAGCACTTCAGTGAGTATCTGGTAGCAGCTCAGGGGGCTCGGGGTGATACTTCCGGTAGCCGCACCACTCGGGTGCGGCGTGTGACTGGAAGGAGTCCGCTGATGACGGATTACCGTGCGGTGATGACGCTGCTGATTAGGAAGCGCTCTTACCGCCAGATTGAAGACCAGCTCGGGTGCTCGCACCGCGCGATTTCCCGAGCGAACCAAGCGCTACGAAGCCTCGGCCTGACCACTGCCCAGCAGGTCGCGGCGTTGACCGATGACGAGTTGGCCGAGATATTCGTTGACAAACGCACCAGTGGGCAAGGCGGGTTCGTCCCGATTGACTTTGACGCGGTCGTCAAAGCACGCACAGGGCGTACGAAGCAAACACTGCAAGTATTGTGGGCTCGCTACACCACCACCCCAGCCCAGCCGGGTCAGCGTCACTACAGCTACGACCGGTTCCGCCAGCTAGTTGCCTCCCATGTCGATGTTGCCGGGCTTAGCGCGCGGATCACCCATGCACCAGGGCATACGATGCAGGTGGATTGGGCAGGTACCAAGATGTGCCTGTACGACCCTGCGGGCACGCCGGGTGCGAAAGTCAGTATTTTCGTCGCTTCGTTGCCGTATTCAGGGATGTTGTTTGCGTGTGCGTGTGTTGACCAGCGTCAACAGTCCTGGCTTGATGCCCATCGTCAAGCGTTTGACTACTTCGGTGGGGTCTGTCAGGTTGTTGTCCCCGATAACGCGTCAACAGCATCAAACGCGATTAGTACTGCCGATAGGAATCGGAAGGTCAACGACACCTACCAGCAGTTCTTGGAGCACTACAACACAGCAGCACTTCCCACACGCGCGCGCCGACCGAAGGATAAAGCAAATGTGGAAGCTGCGGTAAAGATCGTCACCCACAAAGTCATCCACACCCTTGAAGGCCACCAGTGCGTTGACGTAGACGAGCTCAACGAAAAGATTGTGGACTTAGTCGACGCGATCAACACCTCCGTGCCGTTTCGCAGCCAGCAGTCAAGCCGCAGGGATCTCTTTGAACAACACGAGCAGCATCTGCTTGCTGATCTGCCGCAAACCCCGTGGCAGCACACCGAGTGGAAGCGTGCGAAAGTAGCCCCAGATTTCCATATCACGGTTGCAACGGTGCGCTACTCCGTTCCGCATCAGCTTGTTGGCCGCACTGTCGATGTGCGCATCACCGGCCAAGTCTTGACCGTCTTTGATCAAGGCACGACCGTGGCAACCCACCAAGTTTCGCATAAACGTGGGGCCTATGTCACTGACTATGAGCACATTCCATCTGGCATGGACTCCACTCGTGGGCTGTGGACAAGCGACTACTTTTATCGCGAAGCCAGCAAAACCGGCCCGGCAACACGCAAAGTCATCGAAGAACTCATCGCGGCGAAAGCCATCCCGGCCCAGGCGTACCAGTCCTGTAGAAACGTGCTGTCGATGGGCAAACACGGCAACAAACCAATCCTGGAAGAGGCATGCCAGCGCTTAATGGCCAACGACGGCAGCCGACGTGCAGTGTCATATACCGCAGTCAAAAACATGATGGCCGCCATACGCAAAGAACACGCCACCCGGCCCCGCGGGTTAGACCAGGCCCCGCGCAGCACCACAACCAACCAGCCCACCGCCCCTGCAGTCACCGACCGGGATACCACCGGCGCGTTTCTCGGCGGTGCAGACCAGTTCAGCATCGAAAACCTCACCAAGAAAGGACACTAAGCCCATGTCATCACCAACCCCACCAACAGATCGCTTCCTTGACGAGTCCGTCCTGCCCGACTTCACCGCGCTGCGGATGACTGCCTTTGGACAAAGCGTCATCGAGATTGCCAACGATCCCGCATTCGACGCATGGACGTTTTCCCAAAAGGTGCTCTACGCACTCGATAAAGAAGTCGCGGCCAGGCGCGAACGACGCATCAACAAACTACTGAAAGCATCCCGATCGCCAAACCTTGATGCTTGCCTTGAAAACGTGGTCTGCACGCCTGACCGCAACATCAACCCCGAGCAAGTCAGCAGACTCGCTCACGGACAATGGTGCCACCTGGGCCAAAACATTGTCATCCTGGGCAAATCCTCAGTCGGCAAAACCTACCTCGCCCAAGCCTTGATCACAGCAGCATGCCGCAAGGACTACTCCGCACGCTTCTACCGCACCGACATGCTCGCCGCCGAACTAGCAGTCCTCCAACCCGATGACCCCGCACGGTTAAAGTTCATCCAGTACCTCCACGACGTCGACGTCTTAGTCCTCGATGACTTCCTGACCACACCAGTAGATGCCGCAACCGCGCACCAACTTCTCAACATCCTCGCCGCGCGTGAAAGCAAAGTCTCAACGATTGTGACCTCACAATTCACCCCACTGGAGTGGTACAAATCCATCCCCGATGCCGTGATCTCCGAGTCAATCCTCAACCGACTCGTCTCCGGTGCGGAGATCATCACACTCGAAGGACCAAACATGCGCCTGACCACCAACGCATAACCACCAACAACGCCTGAGTGGGGACACCGCTACCGGATACTCACTCAGGCGCTACCAGATACTCACCACACCGCTACCATTTCAGTCTTCTGAACAGTCAACTCCGGCCCGTTGACAATCAAGGTGCCGAAGAGTTGGGAAGTGTACGACCGATCTACTGATCCGGATGAGTTGCCGGACCCGTGGGTTGTTGGCGTGTTGGATGTTGAGACGGTGACGCAGATCCGCATGTCAGAGGACAGTGGTCAGGCTCCGCTTGCAGACGCCACGAATTACATCATCCTCGGCGGCAATGCGATCGCCCAGGCGGGCAAGGTTGAAGAGCGCGGTTCCGATGACGTGGACATCCAGGGTGCTGACAACGCGATGGTGTCCTTCTTCGAATACACGGACAATGACGGTGACTTGTGGAATGGCCTGCTGCTTTCCGCAGGCAAGCGTGCCACGGGCAACGTGGCCACCATGGAGCTGCTCAGCATCAGGGACGGCGGCCTGAGCCAGGATGAGGTGATGGAGATTGTCAACAGCGCCACCTATGACGTGTCGAAGGCCCCCGAAGTCGACGCTAAAGAGCTAGGACAGTAGACCTCACGCCGTAAACCTCACGCCGTAAACGCTTAGCCAACCGCACAGCTAAACCGCACAGCTAAACCCCGTACGGAAGACTACGGATAGGCCGGGTTTTGGGTATCTATCCGTACTCTTGTATTCGGGGTTTAGCTCAAAAGGGGAGCGGTTCGGGCTGGTGGGAAGCCGCCAGGCGACGGCGTAGCCACGCCGACGCAGCCGACCCACCCGCTAGACGGCGATTTCGGGGTGGATGTCTTTTTCGCGGATGTTGCGTCGTAAACGAAGCGCCAGACACGACGCCACCCAAGCGCCGACGGCCAGGCACACGAGCACGATGATGCCGCGCATGAGGCGGGGGTCGGTACTCGTGGTGCCGAACATGGCGATGCGGGTGAGGTCCACCACGTACGTCATGGGGTCCAGCTTGTGGATCCATTGGATGAACTCCGGCTGCACCTCGGGCGGGTACAGGCCGTTCGATGCCACCAGCTGCAGGGACATCAGGGCCATAGTGGTCAGTCTGCCTATGGACGGCCCAAACAACGCATTCAACGCAAAAATCGTGGTGATGAAGGACCAGGAAGAAATCAGCAACACCGCGAACATCCAGACCGGGTGGACTGGTTCCACCTTCAGCACCAGCACCTGCACGACCCACAGCGCCACTACCTGGGCAAGGCCGATGAGGTAGGAGGGGATAAGGGTGTTGAGGGCGACTCGGTACGCACGCGCCCCGGAGTCGATGGCGCGCCGGGAAAGCGGCGGGAAGATCATGTAGGCGATCAGGCCGCCGAACCAGAGCGACAGGGCCAGGAAGAAGGGGGAGAGGCCGCGGCCGAAGTAGGTCACGGAGTCGCCAACCTGGTTGACCACCACGGGGCGCGAGGCGGCGTCCACAGCCTTGTTCAGGCGGTCGCCTTCCCAGCGGGGGGCTTGCTGGGCGCCGTCGGAAAGTTTGACGGAGAGTTCGCCGGTGCCGTCGGAGAGTTGCACGAGGCCGTCGTTAAGCGAACCAAGCCCCACAACCAGCTGGTTGGAGCCGGCCGCAAGCTGGGAGGATGCGTCGGCTGCGGTGTTGGCGGCGACGACGAGCTGGCTGGTGCCGTCCTTCAGGCGCGTGATGCCGGCCATGAGGGTGCCGGAGCCGTTTTCAAGCTGCGCGAGGCCGTCGGCAAGCTGCTGCGCAGCAACGGCCGCGCGGTCCATGCCGGAGCGGAACTGGGCGGTCGGGTCCTGCAGCTGGTTCGCCAGGTCATGGGCGCCCTGCTGCAGCTGGTTCATCTGGGCGACCAGGTCAACGCCGGCAACGGTGGTCAGCGCCCCCGAGTTGAGCTGCGCGCGGGTGGCGCGAGCCTGGTTGGCAATGATCTCAGAGCCGGGGACGGGGGAGGCGTCCAGGTCGGCGATGACCTGGGCAAGGCCTGCGTCGATGTCGTTGAGTGCGGCCTGCGCGGAGCCTAGAGAATTAGCAAAGCCGGTGATCTGGTCCACGCCGCCGGCGATCTGGGCCGCGCCCGCGCCCAGGCGGTCCGTGCCTTGCTTTAGCTGGTTCAAACCATTCGACAACTGCTGCGAGCCGCCGGTTGCGGAGGTAAGGCCGGTGGAGAGGCGCTGTGCGCCGTCATAAAGCTGGCCCATGCCGTCGTCCAGCTGGCGTGCCGCGGGCGGCAACCCCTGGAGCTTGGAGTTGAACTCCTGCATGCCGTTGTCCAGCTTGCCCGCGCCCGCGCCGAGCTGACCTGCGCCATCCTCGGCCTTTTTGGCGCCGGCGTCGAGCTGGCTGGCGCCATCGGCGGCCTTATCCATGCCCTCTCCGACCGTGTTGAAGCCGACGAAGAGCTGTTCAACCACCTCTGCGCCGACCGTGCTGGACACGGCTTCAGCCACCTGGCCACTGGCCACGTTGCCCAGCATGGTTGGGATGAAACCGTTGGTTTCATTCAGCGTGACGTTGATCTTGGCCTGGTGCGGGTTCTCATCACGCACGCTGGTGGCGGCGGCGGTGAAGTCCTTGGGAATCTCCATGGCCATGTAATACGTGCCGTTGTCCACGCCCTCGCGGGCCTCTTCGGCACTGATCAGGTGGAAGTCCATCGGGGACTGCGCGAGCAGCTCATCGACCACCTGTTGGCCGGCCTCACCTTCGTCAGAGTTGACCAGGGCCACGGGCACCTTGTGGAAGTTGCCCAGCGGGTCGTAGTAGCTCCAAACAAAGAGACCGCCGAAAAGCAGCGGCAGCAACATGATGGCAATCAGTGCCAGCGGAGGGAGCTTGCCGTGGAAGAACTTCCGGAAGTTTGTTCCAATGTGTAGTCCGCTCATAGCTCCTCATTCACTGTGGTCACGATGACCGGTACGCGCGCCGCCACCTTGGTGAGGTCCTGCAGGATTTCGTGGCGCAGTGCCATTTTTTTCAGCTGGTCAATGTCGTCGACTACCAGCAGCTCCGCGTCCGGGCGCGAGATCAGTGCCAGCAGGATGCGAAGGCGGAAGCGGTCCATCACGCCAAGATCACCGACTGCTTTGTCTACGTCCAAGTTTTCTAGCCGCAGCGGTTCGAGCCAGGGTGCAACCAGCTTGTGTTCCATGATGTTTTTCGGCACGCGCGCGAAGAAGGGTTGCGCCCAGGCAACTTGTTCGCGGATGCATTCGCGTGCGCTGACCATGCGTTCGAGGTCGTCGATAAAATTCACCCCGGCAAGCGCGGTGCGCTTGAAGCCGGGGCCGTCGACTGAGCCGGACTGCGGTTTGTGCCGGCCGGCGAGTGCCATGGCGAGTTTTGTGCCGCCTACCTCGCGTTTGGTTTGGATGATGGTCATGCCTTCACCCGCTTCGAGGTTGATGGGGTTACCCCCGTCGTGCACCACTAGATCGTGTGCTGTGAGTACTGTTTTCATAATTCTCCAAGCGGAGGGTTTACTATCACTTATAGATGGTGATATCATGCTCGCGAAAACTAAAGCTGTCAAGAAGGGGGAGCCCTTGCGTGCCGACGCCCGTTTGAAACGCGCACAAATCATCACCACGGCCATGGAGCACTACCGCACAAAGCCGGCTTCTCAAGTGACGTTGGAGAGTATCGCTGCTGATGCCGGTGTGGGTATTGCCACACTGTACCGTCACTTTCCTTCGCGCGCGGCACTGCGTGAAGCCTGCGCAATAGGCTTCATCGAGCTTCTAGAGGAATACCTGCAGAAAACGGTGCAGGAGTTTGACTCCAACCCAGAAGAGAAGTGGGACACTTTCGTACTCACGCTGATGGATTACGGCGTAGGCATGCTGGTGGGCGCGTTGGTGGCTGACCTGCCAAGCACCGATGACTGCGAGATGGAATCGGAGTACGAGGAGTTCTTCCAGCGCCTAGGCGAGCTGCTGCACAAAGCCGCCGCACACAAGCTGATTGACCCGGACCTGACGCCCATTGAGTTCGCCACCGAACTGATCGTGGTTACCCGTCCGATGGATGAGCAGTTCACGGCGCTGTTTCCTGACGTACGCCAGCGCCTCGTGCGCCACCTGCTGACCGCGTGGCGGGCAGCAGGTGCAGCGCAGGGCGCTGTGAACTAGTCGCGGATTAATCATCCTCGCGCAGCTGGTGGCGTGGGGCGGTGGCTTCACGCTGATCATCATCAAGCGCGTCGAGGGTGGTCAGCTGCTCATCAATAGAGGAGAGCAGCTCCTCGTCGCGGACTGCCGGCTCCTCTCCAAGCGGGCCGGCGGCGTGCTTGCCGTAGTCATCCTTTTCGTAGTCATCTTCCGTGCGGGTGGAGTACACCAGCGTGGCGGTGCCAGCGGTGCCGGTTTCCGTGCGCGTGGGCTCCGGGGTGTAAGCGTGCTTGCCAGCAGCCTGCCTGTCCAGCTTTTCTGCCAGGACAAACTCCCACAGCGCCCAGCCAGCGGCGGCAAGACCCGCGGCACCCAGCAGGCCGCCGACAACCTTGCCGGCCTTGCCCTTCTTCTTTGCAGGCTTTTTGCCAACCTTCTCGGCAGCCGCGCTCATCAGCGCCTCGCGCCGCGCCTTGCGGTCCGGGGCAGCCGCGGCGAAGGCGGCGCGGCGACGGTCGAGGCGGTCGTGAATGTCCCGGGTGACGTCGCCAGCCTCAGCGCGCGCGTCAGTAAACAGCTCTTCTAGCTGATCGATGTTGGCCTTTTCCGCGACCTCGCCAATCCGGCCGTTCTTCACGGCCTCCAACAGCGCGTCATACACTTCGCGCTCCCGTTTGTCCGCGCTGTTGCGCAGGTAGTTGTAGGCGTCCGTTGCGCCGCGCACGGCAAGCCTCAGCAGTGTGCTGTTCATGGGGGTGCTCCTTCTCATTGCAAATTTCTGTGACACAACAAGCGTAGCTAATTTGCACACGCATGAAATGAACCAAGCGGTTCATTTCGCCGAATATTATTCACCCGAGATACCCCCGATAGCCTGCACGGACACAAAGTAGACCAAGAGGTACATTGTGTCGGTTATGAACGCGGAATAACTTTTCAAACCACCGTTGAAAAACGGTGCAGAGCGCAAGTGCCCTACCCGGCCAGCCGCCCCAATTGAGATCCGAAAGGCAGATGTTTTCCATGCGTGGAACTATTGCTTCGACGCGGCTGTCCGCCTCAGCGCCACTGGACACCGCAGAAGAAGCACTTGGCACAGGCCCCGAGACAGGCCCCGGTGCAGACCAGGGTGTGTCGCGGCGCAGCCGCACGGCGCTCAGCTTTGAGCTGATCCCGCCGCGCAACACCGCCGACACCGAGAAGCTCGACGAGCTGATCGGTGGCCTTGCCGCGTACCACCCGGATTACGTCTCCGTCACCAGCTCCATGCGCAGCGATTGGCTGGAGGGAACCTCCGCGCTGATCGCGCGCATCGCCAGCACCACCGATCTGCGCCCGATCGCTCACCTCGCCTGCACTGCCGGCACCAAGGTTGAGCTTGAGGGCTGGATCCGCCAGCTTATCGACGCCGGCGTGCGCGGCTTCCTCGCCCTGCGAGGAGACCTGCAGCCAGGCCAAAAGGCGCTGCCGGAAGGCTACCTGCCGTATGCCACCGACCTGTTGAACCTGATCAATGAGGTCCAGGAGGAAGAGGCGTTTCGCCTGGCAGCAGGCAAGTTGGCGCTGTCTGTGGCCTGCTACCCAAGCGGGCACGCGGAGAGCAAGAACTTCGACCATGACTTAGACGTGCTGTTGGCAAAGCAGCGTCTCGGGGCAGACTTCGCCATCACGCAGCTGTTCTTCGACGCCGCCGACTACCTGGAGTTCGTCGAGGTAGCGCGCATGGCAGGCGTGCGGATTCCCTTGATCCCCGGCATCATGCCGATCACTTCGCTCGCCAGGGCGAAGAGGATGGGTGAGTTGAGTGGGTTGGAGGTTCCGCGTGGCGTCGAAAAGCAACTGAGCTCCGCCGCAACCGGCGAGGAGGAGTATGAGCTGGGCATGGAGCTTTCGGCGGACCTGGCGCGCACGATTCTGAACGCGGGCACGGGCGGCCTGCACATTTATACACACAACAATCTCGCCGTAACGCGCGACCTTTTGCAGCGCATTGGCATCGAACACAAGGATTAACATGACGTTTCCCAAGGCAACTATCGAAGGCTACCCGCGTATCGGCGCGAACCGCGAGCTCAAGCGCGCGCTAGAAAGCTACTGGGCCGGGCGTATCGACGCTGATACGTTCCGCTCCACCACCCGCGCCCTGCGCATTGACACCTACAACCACCTGCGCGACCTTGGCCTGGACGAGGATTACGCAATCCCGGCAGACGTGGCGTACTACGACCAGGTGCTGGAAACCGCACTCACCGTGGGTCTGGTGCCGGGCGGTACCGACCTGGATGAGGAATTCGCGCTGGCCCGCGGCAACGATGAGCGCGTGCCGCTGGAGATGACCAAGTGGTTCGACACCAATTACCACTACCTGGTGCCGGAGATTTCCGCAGGCCAGGAGATTAAGGCCGTGCCGGAGCGCGTGCTTCGGCTTGTCGCCGAAGCACGGGAAGCAGGACACACCGTGCGCCCCTACCTGGTTGGCCCGGTCACCCTGATCGCACTGTCCAAGCCGGCCGAGTGGTCGCTGCTGCCGGCTCTTGTGAACGCCTACGCGGAGGTTTTCAGCGCCCTGAAGGACGCCGGCGTGGAGTGGGTCCAGGTGGCAGAGCCCGCCGTGGTGGCAGACCTGTCCACCCCGGACGCTGAGATCGCCGGCTACCTACGCGAGGCATGGACCGAGCTTTTGGGTTCTGATGCCCGCCCGAACGTCTACCTGACCACCCCGTACGGCGCTGCCCGCGAGGCGCTGCCGGTACTCGGCTCCCTTGGCGTTGAGGCACTGCAGGTGGATCTCGCACCGTGGACCCTGGACGTGGACCCGGACTACGCGAAGCACGTCCGCGAGGCTGTTGATGCTGGCACGACCCTGGTTGCCGGCGTTATCGACGGCCGCAACGTCTGGGCCGCCGACCTGCGCAAGAAGGTTGCTTTGCTGGAGGAGCTGGGCGTTGCCGACAACCTCCACGTGACTACCTCGACCTCGCTGCAGCACGTGCCGCACACGCTGGACGCAGAGAAGAACCTGCCGGTGGATGTGGCCAACTGGCTCTCCTTTGCGGATGAGAAGATCGCTGAGATCAAGGCACTCGTTGCCGGTGAAGAGGCCGCCGCTGAAGCCTTCAGCCGCTCCGACCGCGCAGTGCGCACCCGCGCCGAATCCGAGCGCACCCACAACGCCGCCGTCCAGGAGCGCGTTGCAGCTCTGCCGGAGGGTTCCGTGCAGCGCCAGCCGGTCTTCGAGGAGCGCATCAAGATCCAGCACGAGGAGCTTGGCCTGCCGAAGCTGCCGATCACCACGATCGGTTCCTTCCCGCAGACGCCGGAAATCCGCAAGGCTCGCGCCGACCACAAGGCCGGTGTACTCACCGATGAGCAGTACAAGGAAGCCCTGAAGGCCGAAATCAAGCAGGTCATCGAGCTGCAGGAAGAGATCGGCATCGACGTGCTCGTCCACGGTGAGGCCGAGCGCAACGACATGGTCCAGTACTTCGCCGAGCTTCTAGACGGCTTCGTGGTTACCGAAAACGGCTGGGTCCAGTCCTACGGCTCCCGCTGCACCCGTCCGCCAATTGTGGTCGGCGACATCTCCCGCCCGAACCCGATGACGGTGGAGTGGGCCTCCTACGCACAGTCCCTGTCCGACAAGCCGGTCAAGGGCATGCTCACCGGCCCGGTCACCATCTTGGCCTGGAGCTTTAAGCGTGACGACGTACCGCTGTCCGTCTCCGCCGACCAGCTCGGCGTTGCCCTTGCAGACGAGGTTCGCGACCTTGAAGACGCCGGCATCAACGTCATCCAGATCGACGAGCCCGCACTGCGTGAGCTTCTGCCGCTGCGTGCCGACGACCGCGCCTCCTACCTCGACTGGGCCGTCCGCTCCTTCCGCCTGGTAGCCCTGGACGCCAAGCCGGCAACCCAGATCCACACCCACCTGTGCTACTCCGAGTTCGGCCAGATCATCGAGGCCGTCGCCGCGCTTGACGCGGACGTCACCTCCATCGAAGCCGCCCGCTCCCGCATGGAACTGCTCGAGGACCTGGACGAGACCTTCCACTCCGAAATCGGCCCCGGCGTGTGGGACATTCACTCCCCGCGCGTGCCTTCCAAGGATGAGGTTGCGGACCTCCTGCGTGCTGCGTTGCAGAACGTTCCGACCGAGCGCCTGTGGGTCAACCCGGACTGCGGCTTAAAGACCCGCGGCTACAAGGAAGTCGACCCGTCCCTGCGCAACTTGGTCGCTGCCCGCGACGAGGTCGTCGCTGGTCTCTAGTCCGGCTGGGCTGGGTGGCCCGCGGCTCCCAGCCTCGGCGCCTGGCCCTCGCACGTCAACCCCGTGACCTGGTGTTATTTGTCCAGTTCACGGGGTTTTCTTGTGGTGTGGCCCACGGTGAATCCCGCGTGCCACATCAGCCTCATTGCAACCAAGGCCGTTTGTTACGGATGTGACGAACGCGACCTGGGGTTTTGTAAACGACCCCCGGGTCGCTTACAGCCCTGGTGAGGAATCCAGTCCGACCCGCTGCAGTGATTTCCAAATTGCTGCATTCTGTCCCCGAAACGCCCAGGTGGCGACACTAGCTCCCCGGATTGTTGCATCGGCCGGCGGCTAAATGCTGGGGGAGGCCAACCGGGCCAACACAGGCCCGCCGAGAGCTTCACTCTCGCTAACTATCGCCGAGTTGGCCGGAGAGGTGGTCGAGGCGCCA
Organism: Corynebacterium riegelii; assembly: GCF_001263755.1. NCBI lineage: Bacteria > Bacillati > Actinomycetota > Actinomycetes > Mycobacteriales > Corynebacteriaceae > Corynebacterium > Corynebacterium riegelii. The sequence goes on along the minus strand of NZ_CP012342.1, from coordinate 2,012,748 downwards.
CTTGCTCGGGCCGTCCAGGCCGATGATCTCCACGGTTTTGCCGCGTTGCTGGAACTTGTGGGTGATGGAGTCGAGGGTGGCTACGGTGGAGGCGTCCCAAATTTCGGCCGCGGAGAGGTCAATGATGATGTGTTCGGCCTCATCGTTGTAGTCGAACTGGTACACAAGGTCGTTGCTGGACGCCCAGAAGAGCTGGCCGTGGACTTTGTAGGTGCGGATGTTGGGGTGGCCGTCGCCAGTCGTGTCCAGCTCTTCGACCATCTCTAGGCGCACCAGGTGGGCGACGCGGCGGGTGAAGGTCACCATCGCCGTCAGCACACCCAGCACCACGCCGACGGCCAGGTTGCCGGTGCCCAGCGTGCCGACGACAGTGACCAACATCGCGGTCGTTTCAGACAGCGGCATGAACTTCAGCGTGCGTGGGTGGAGGGAGTGCCAGTCAATGGTGCCAAGGGAGACCACGATCATCACGGCAACCAAAGCGGCCATGGGGATTTGGCCCACCAGGTTGTTCAACGTGAGCATCAGCACCAAAAGGAACACGCCGGAAATCAGCGTGGACAGGCGGGTGCGCGCTCCGGATTCGCGCACGTTGATCATGGTTTGGCCGATCATGCCGCAGCCGCCCATGCCGCCGAAGAAACCGGTAACAATGTTGGCTACGCCTTGGCCCCAGGATTCGCGGGTTTTGTCGGAGTGGGTGTCGGTGATGTCATCTACAAGCTTGGCGGTCATCAAGGATTCCATGATGCCGACTACTGCCATGCCCAAGGCATACGGTGCGATGATGGAAAACGTTTCGAGGGTTAACGGGACGTCGGGAAGCAAAAGCCCTGGTAGCGAGCTTGAGAGCTGACCCATGTCACCCACGTTGGGCACGGACCAGCCGAACGCCAGCACCATCGCGGTGAGCACGACGATGGCTACCAGTGGGGCGGGGACAACCGTGGTCAGGCGTGGCAGGCCGACCACAATGACCAGGCCGACGGCCACCAGCGGGTAGACCAACCACGGTACGTTGAACAGGTGCGGCAACTGCGCGGAAAACACGAGGATGCCCAGGGCGTTGACAAAGCCGACCATGACGGAGCGAGGGATAAACCGCATAAGGCGCGCAATGCCAAGGACAGCCAACAGGATTTGGAAGATGCCGCCGAGGATCACCGTGGCAATGAAGTAATCAAAGCCGTGATCGCGCATCACCGGTGCGATTACCAGGGCGATGGCGCCGGTGGCGGCGGTGATCATCGCAGGGCGCCCGCCGGTGAACGAAATCGTGATTGCCATGATGACGGTGGCGAACAGCCCCACCGCCGGGTCCACACCCGCGAGGATGGAAAAGGCGATGGACTCCGGAATCAGCGCAAGCGCCACGGTCATGCCGGCAAACACTTCGGTGCGCAGGCGCGCCGGGGAGGAAAACGCGTAGCGGAAAGAGTCGATAACTCCGGAGGGGGCTTTTTCGGTCATGGGCTAACCGTAATCCTCGGGCGGCGGCAAGGCGAACCCTGAAAACAAATCGATTTGTTACGGATGTGATTTTAAAACCCCAGGTCGCTGAAAAATATCGCAAAATTTTTCAGGGTTTCTGAATACCGCGTACCCTAGTCACCATGACTATGAAAACGCAGACGATGACTTTGCACACCAACCACGGCGACATTGTGATTGACCTGTTTGGCAACCACGCACCGAAGACCGTGGCAACCATCACCGGCCTGGCCACAGGCGAGCAGGAGTACGCCACCAAGAACGCCTCCGGCACTGATGAGGGCCCGTTCTACAACGGCGCGATCTTCCACCGCATCATTCCGGGTTTCATGATCCAGGGCGGCGACCCGACTGGCACCGGCACCGGCGGCCCGGGCTTCCAGTTTGCTGATGAGTTCCACCCGGAGCTGCAGTTTGACCGCCCGTACCTGCTGGCCATGGCTAACGCTGGCCCGGGCACCAACGGTTCCCAGTTCTTCATCACGGTGGACGCTACCCCGTGGCTGAACAACCGCCACACCATCTTCGGTGAGGTTACCGATGAGGCATCGAAGCAGGTTGTGGACAAGATTGCTAACGTTAAGACCGGCCGCATGGACCGCCCGGTTGAGGACGTGGTGATTGAGTCCGTGGACGTTAACTAAGCGAACTAAGCGGACGTAACCATTAACGTATTCCGTAACGTTCTCCGCGGCGCACCGGCGACCACCATCATTGCCGCCGTGTGCGTCGCGGTTTTTTGCGTGTCTGCACTCCAGACGCGTTCGTTGACGCAGGTGGTGTGGGGGTCATCCCTTGCGGAGCACATGATTCTCTACGGCCCCGAGGTCACTGGCCTTGGCTACAGCCGCGCGTTGACGTCGGGCTTTTTGCACCTGGATGCCACGCACTTGTTCCTCAACATGCTCATGCTGGTGCTCGTTGGTGCGGAGGTTGAGCGCGCGATTGGGACGGGTCCGTTTGTGGTGGCGTATGGGGGGTTTACGTTGGCGTCGGCAAGCATGGTGCTCGCGGGTGCCTTTGGGGTGCCCACGGCGGGTGCTTCGGGGGCCCTGTTTGCGCTGATGGCGGTGCTAGTAGCTCTTGCTTATCGACGCCACGCCGACCTCATCGCCCCCCTCACCCTTCTGGCCGTGAACGTGGGCTATACGTTTGTGGCCACCAACGTCAGTGTGTGGGGGCACGTGGGTGGGTTGTTGGTGGGGGCGTTGGTGGCGTGGCCGTTGACGCATCCAAGCAAGAAAGCCCGATGGGTGACAGCTTGGGTGTGTTTGGGGCTATCGGTGCTGGCAGTGTGGCTGCCGACGCTGCCGACGGCCACCCCTGTGTACTAAATCCACAGGGTTGTCCACAGGGTTATCCACAGCCTGTGGATAGGTGTGGATAGTTAGCGCCAACCCATGGTCATCAGCAGACCAACGATCATGCCGGCGAAGCCGATGGCGTAGTTCCACGGGCCGAGCTCAGCCAGGAACTGGACCTGATCACCGAAGATGTAGAAGGCGACAATCCAGGCCAAACCGAGCAGCATCAGGGCGAACATGATGACCTTGTACCAGGTCGGGGTGCCGCCGGTGTTGATCTTCACCGGGGTGCGCGACGTGCCGGCCGAGGTGGTAGATACCGGGCGAACGGCGTCCTTTGTCACTTTTGCCTTGGGCATGTGTGCAGTCCTTTCAACGCTAGAGCGCTAGCCTATCACCGGCCGCGGCGGGCCGGGTATTTACGGGATGAGGGCAGAGGCCTCAAATTGCCAGAGGTTGTAGCCAATGGCCTGGTCTTTACGGATAACCTCACCGGCGGCGACCTCCTGGTGGCCGATCAGGCCGCTGTCAATCGCCGCGCCCGTGGGCACTGCAGGACCAGGGACAAGGCGCCCAGTCCAGCCGAGGTCACGCAGCGCCTGGTCCGCCTCCGTGGGGTACATGCGCGTGATCTGCGGCATGGTCATCAACATGTTGTTGGACACGCGCAGCTCCACCGTGGTGCCGGTCTCTACCTCGGTGTTCGCACCGGCCACGGCAAGTACCTCACCGTCCGGGCGATCCGAGTCCACGCGGGTGACCGTGGCGCGCAGATCAAGCTGCGCAAGCGTTGCCGTTGCCTGGTTCACGTTCAGGCCAACCAGGGACGGCACCTCCACCTTCTCCCGGCCTTCAGAGACCGTGATTATCACCTTCGAGCCCTTCGACAGCTGCGAACCAGCCGCCGGGTGCTGCGACGTAACTAGGCCCTCCGGGACAGTGTCGGAGGTTTCCTTCCGAATGTCCTCGTTGAGCTCCAGGCCCGCCTGCTCCAACGCCTCAAGCGCGTCCTGGGCGGTGAGGTTGGTCAGGTCCGGCACGTCTGTGAGCTCGCGGCCGGAAGAGACGATCACGGTGACCAGGGATCCCGGCGGCAGCTGCGAGCCAATCGCCGGACTGGTGCCAATGACGTCTCCGCGGGCGATGTCTGGGTTCGGCTCCTCAGAGGTCACGGTGCGAAGGCCAAGTGCCTCCAGCTGCCCGAGCACTTCGGCGCGCGGCTTGCCCACCACGTCCGGCACCATGATCATCTGTTCCTGCACCTGGCGCTGGTCAGAGAAGTAGGAGTACGCAAACCAGCCAGCGGTGCTCAGCAGCGCGACGCCCAGAAACGCGGCGACAATCTTCATCCATGCGGACGTGCCGGTTTTCTCGTTGGCGCGGCGGTGATCCTCATAACGGGAGTGCTCCTCACGGGCACGCGCCGCATCCGCACGACGGGCAGGTTCCCTGCGCACCGGCGCACGATCCGTAGCAACAGCAGTGCCGCCAACCACCGTCTGGTCTGTGGCGTTGGTGGCGTTGGACGCATCCAGGTCCGACTCCGCGGCAGCCAAGTGGTTGCGCGCGGCTTCCGTTACAGAGCCGCGCTCCAAACGCTCCAGGTCCGCACACATTTCGTCGGCAGATTGGTAGCGGTCCGCCGGGTGCTTCGCCATCGCCGTGAGAATCACCGAATCAATGTTCACGGCCTCATTCGGGCTCAACGTGTCCGCAATACGCTCGCTCGGCGGCACCGGGTCTTCCTGGACGTGCTGGTAGGCAACCGCAAACGGGGACTCGCCCTCAAACGGCGGCTGGCCGGTGACGGCCTCATACATCACGCAGCCCAGGGCGTAAATGTCACTGCGGGCATCCGCGGCCTTGCCGCGCGCCTGTTCAGGGGAAAGGTACTGCGCCGTACCAATCACGGCGGAGGTCTGGGTCATTGCAGACGTCGCGTCATCCAACGCCCGCGCAATACCAAAATCCATCACCTTCACCGTGCCGGTGTTGGTAACCATGATGTTCGCCGGCTTGATGTCACGGTGAATAATCCCGGCATCATGCGAAGACTGCAGCGCCTTGGTTACGGGCTGCATGAAGGTGGCGGCGTCGTGGGGGCTAAGCGGGCCGTCGTCACGCACGATGTCCCTCAAGTTCCTACCAACAACGCGCTCCATCACAATGAACGGCACTTCCAAGCCATCGATGTCCTGGGAGCCCGTGTCATACACCGCCACAATGTTCGGGTGATTCAGGCGCGCAGAATTCTTCGCCTCCTGGCGGAAACGCTCACGGAAATTCTCATCACGCGCCATGTCAGACTTCAACATCTTCACGGCGACCTGGCGGCCAAGGACCGTGTCCGTAGCCGCGTAGACGTCAGACATGCCGCCCGTGCCGATGATGTCCCCGAGCTCATAGCGGTCAGCGATCATCATGTGTTAGTTGTCACCTCCTGTGACAGATGGGTCAGCTTGTGATTCTAACTCACCGTTGTCCTGCGGCGTTGTCGGCGCCTCCTGCGCAGACGTCGCGGGCGGCTGATCCGGCTGCTGCGGCTGCGAAGGCTGAGAAGGCTGAGCAGGCTGGGACGGATGCGGCTGCGTGGGCTGCTCCGGGTGGGAAGGACGCGGCTGCGAAGGCTGCTCCCGCGTCGGCTGCTGGCGGGTAGTCGTACTCGGCTGGCTGGTCTCCGGCTCAAACGTGATCGTGCCCGGGGCGTCCTGCGTAGGCACCTCGCGCTGCTCCGGCTCCGGCTGCTGCACCTGCGTCTGGGTCTCCGTCACCGTTTCCGTGGCAGCCGTGGCGGCGGTTGTAGGCGTCATCGGTGTGTTCGTCTTCGGAGAGGAGCTGCCAATCATGCCCGCCGACCACGCCCAAGCAACACCGCCGCCAATTAGCGCAAGCAGCAACAACGCCGCAATGATCGGTCCCGCAGCACCGCTCTTGCCGCCGCCGCCAGCACGCGCCGGTGCCGGCGGCGCCGACTGTGCGGAAAGCGCAGCACGCTGCGCCTGGGCCGCAGCCTGCTCACGTGCCGCCTGCTCAGCGGCAGCGCGCCGGGCTTTTTCCTGCACCGCCATCGCCGCGGACGGCGGGTACTTCCCAGCCGGGCGGGTGGTGCGCGCGTCAGCAACGTTGGCCAACATCTGGGTAGACGCGGTAGCCGACGGCTCCGCCGCAATCACCTGCGTACGCCCGCCCGGCTGGGCCGGGCGCATACCGTTTCGTACCTGGCTAACAGCCAGCTGCATCTCGTTGCCGTCGCGGAAACGCTGCTCCGGGTTCTTGCGCAGGCCAATCTCAATGAGCTCACGCGCCGGAGCAGACACCGAAATAGGCAAAGCCGGCGGCTCGTTGCTCACGTGCGCAAGCGCCACCGACACGGAGGAGTCCCCGGTAAACGGACGTGTACCGGAGAGCATCTCGTAGCCCACCACGGACAGGGAGTACACGTCAGACGCCGGGGTGACCGACAGCCCTTGCGCCTGCTCAGGGGAGACGTACTGGGCGGTGCCCACCACCATGCCGGTGCGCGTCAGCGGCACTGCTGCCGCGGCCTTGGCAATGCCAAAGTCCGTGATCTTGATCTGCCCGTTCTGGGTGATCATGAGGTTGCCCGGCTTAATGTCGCGATGCACCATGCCCATGCGGTGGATCATGGCGAGGCCGTGGGCGGCCTGCTCCAGCACGTCCAGCGCAACGGATTCCTCCAGCTGGCCCTCGCGGGCGATCAGGTCCGCCAGGGACTCGCCGCGGATGTACTCCATGGCAATGAAGCACGTGCTGAAACCGGCTGGCGAGGTGACCTCGCGGTAGTCATAGGTGGCCACCACGTTGGGGGAGTTGATGCCTTCTGCAGCCAGTGCTTCGTTGCGGAAGCGGGCGAGGAACTCCTGGTTGCTGGAGAACTCCGGGCGCAGGACTTTCAGCGCCACCTCGCGCTCATTGACCACATCGTCTGCCAACCACACGGTGGACATGCCGCCGTGGCCGATGACCCATTGCAGCTGGTAGTCATCGCCGATAAGTTGTTGTAAATCTTCGCGGTTTTCCGTGTTCATGCTTACCAACTCACCTACCTATTTCCCTGCTCTTGCTGGGTGTTTTCCTCTGCCGGTGCCGGAGCGGGTGCCGCGGGTGCCGCTCGCAGGATCGCACGCCCCAGCGGCGAGGACACCTGCCCGCCGGTTGCTCCAACACCCAAATTGCCGCCATTCTTTACAACGACAGCCACCGCCACATCCTTCGCGTCATCAAACGCCACATACCAAACGTGCGGGTCAGCGCCCTCGGCGTGCTCCGCGGTGCCGGTCTTGGAGGCGAAACTGTTGCCGTCATAACCCCAGGTCCAGCGCTCAGAGCCGTACATCAGCCCGGCAAGCGTTGCCGCTTCCTCCGGCGTCAGTGCCTCATTGAGCATCTCCGGATCCGCTTTGTACGCCTCCGTCAGGTTGGGGCGTGTCACCCGGGAGACCACATACGGCTTCATACGCACGCCATCATTGGCCACAATGCCGGCCATCACTGCGGCCTGCAGGGCGGTCATGGTGACGTCGCGCTGACCGATGGCGGATTGCGCCACCTCCGGACCGCTGGGCAGGTCGCCCAGGCTGCCGGCCGCGTTGGGCATACCAAGGTCATAGCGCTCACCCACGCCGAAGGCGGCGGCGGCCTCACGCATGGCGTCCGCCCCAACCTCAAGACCCATCTGCACAAACGCCGTGTTGCACGACAGGGCAAACGCGGTGGACAGTGTGACTTGGCCGCCGCTGCCGCACACCTGGCCGCCGTAGTTGGTCAGCGGGATGTCGGTGCCCGGCAGGATGGTCTGCGCCTCACCCGTCAGCAGCGAGTCCGGCGTGTAGCCGTTGCGCAGGCCCGCTGCCGTGGTGATGATCTTGAAGATGGAACCCGGCGGCAGCTGGTCCTGCGTCGCGTGATTCAACAGCGGCTTGCCGGGGTTGTTGTTCACATCCGCCCAGGTGCCTTCTGCCGTCGCTGGGTCAGCGATCAGGTTCGGGTCATAGGACGGGGTAGAGGCCAGCGCGAGGATCTCACCAGTGCTTGGGCGGATTGCCGCAATGGCGCCCTCGTAGCCAGGGTTTGCCAGCAGCTCATAGGCCTGCGCCTGCAGCTGTGGGTCAATGGTCAGCTCCACATTGTTGCCCACCTGGTCCTCTTCCAACCCGGTGCGCAGGAAGCGGGAGGACGCCCCGGCGGTATCCCCAGTCAACTGCCCGTTGAAGCCAGCCTCCAACTGGGCTGTGCCGTACTGGTCAGAGACGTAACCCACCACCGGGCCGAACGACAACGGCATGTTGGGGTAGGAGCGCTGGTAGAACCCGTCCTCAGTACGGAACGACTCCGCCAGCACCAACCCGCCCGCGTTGATCTGGCCGCGGTTGATCTGGCGCAGCTCCACAGTGGTGCGGGCGTTGCGGGGGTCTTGCGCATACACGTCTTCACGAAAGCCCTGTACAACGGTGAGGTTGACCAGCAAGGCCACAATGAGCAGCAGCGCAAACGATGCACCGAGGCGAATGGACTTGTTCATTTACGCCCCCGTCCCTACAGCCTGTGCTGCGTGCCTGCGCACACTGCGCGGCGTTTTCCGCAGCGCGTCCTGGTCAAATTCCGTCGGGCGGTTCGCGGCGTTGGACACGCGAAGCAGCAGTCCGAGCAGGATGTAGTTGGCCATCACGGAGGAACCACCGGCGGACATGAACGGCGTGGTCAGACCAGTCATGGGCAGCATGGCGGAAATGCCACCAGCAACCACGAAGATCTGGATGGCAATCGTGGTGGCAAGGCCTGCAGCCAACAGCTTGCCGTAGGTGTCACGCACCTGCAGCGCGGAGCGGTAGCCGCGGGAAATAAACACCGCGAACAGGCACAGCACTGCACCCAGGCCAACCAGACCCAGCTCCTCACCAAGCGCGGCCAGGATGTAGTCAGACTCCGCAACCGGGATCATCCCCGGGTGCCCGTAACCAAGGCCCGTGCCGGTCAGCCCACCCCAGCTCAAGCCGAACAGGGCCTGGGAAGGCTGGTAGCCAATGGTTTCGAAGTTTGCCAGCGGGTCAAGGAAGTTGGCCACACGCTGCTGGATCTTGGTGCTGACCTGATAGACGGCGTAGCCGCCAACAGCCACTAGGCCCACGCCGATCAGCAGCCAGGAGGTGCGCCCAGTGGCGAAGTACACCATGGCCAAGACTGTGGCAAACAGCAACAGGGCCGGCCCAAAGTCGTCGGAGATGCCCATGATCAAAATGGCAATCGCCCACACCACCAGGATCGGCGCCAAGTCACGCAGGCGCGGGAAGGTCAAGCCCAGGAAATGCTTGCCGGCCACCGTAAACAGCGCACGCTTTTGGGTGAGCAGCTGCGCGAAGAAGATCAGCAGCAGGATCTTGGAAAACTCACCAGGCTGCAGCGAAAACGGACCAATCCAGATCCAAATCCGCGCATTCACATTCGGCGGCTGCGGCCACACCAGCGGCAACGCCAGCAGGATCAAGCCAAGGATGCCCAGCAGGTAGGAGTAGCGCGACAGCGCTTTGTGGTCACGCACAATCGCCAGCGTGAGCACCATCAGCACCACGCCAACGAGGGACCAGATCATCTGCCGTGACGCCAACCCACTTGAGCCATCCGTAAAGCCGAGGCGATACAGCATGACCAGGCCAATCGCGTTGAGCAGACTGACCACCGGCAGCAGCAGCTGATCCGCGTACGGCGCGAGCCAACCAATCGCCGCGTGCGCGATGCCGTAGACCAAAATGAAGCCGCCTACCAGGTACAACAGCTCCCCGGTCAGGGTGCGGCCCTGGCTCAGCTCAAGGCTAAACAGCATCAACAGCAACAGCCCTGCGGAGCACAGCAGCAGCACCAGCTCCTTGGTCCGCCCAAATACGCCGCGCACTACTTCACCTCCCGGCACTTCGGTTGCTCAGCGTCCGGCTTGTCAGTCTCAGTCTTGTCAGTCTTGTCGCCGTCCACGCACACTGGCAGCGCTTCGTCTGCAAGCCTGCCCAGCATTCCCAGCACCTCGTCATAGGTGCCCGAGGGCAGACGCTCCGCCGCATCCTGCTGGCTTTCCGGCAGGTCGCTTTGAGAAAACAGGTGGCAGTCCGACGTGCTCTTCGCACCCTCCTCATACGGCTGGGTGCGCATCGTGTTCTTCGAATCCAGGCACACCTGTTGCACCGGCTCACCACGACCGGTCTCAATCACAAAAACGCCCTGCTCATCGGTGGTCAGGTTGTAGGTCTCCGGCGTCTTATTGCGCATCCACATCGTCGCCGAAAACGCCAGAATCAGCGCCAGCAGCAGCGCACCGATCACCCACGGCCATGTGCTTCGTTGGGGACCCTCCGCATCATCGCCCGCGGCGTCCGCAGGCTGCAGCTTCGCACGGTTGTGGTCCGGCTCAATCGTCTCCGACTTGCGCAACAGCGCCGCCGCCCGCCCCGCCGAAGAATCCGGGTGGGTGGACTCAAAGCTGGGTGCCAAAGCACCGGCCTTCACAGGGGCTTCATTGCTTATCGACGCCCCTGCGCCGCCACCCACAGTTTCCGACACAACTTCCGCCACCACCACAGTGACGTTATCTGGACCGCCGGAACGAAGCGCCAGCTCAATCAAACGATCCGCCGCGTTTTGCACCGTGCCCTGGCCAAGTGCCACACCGATGGTCTCTGCCGTGACTGGGTCCGACAAGCCGTCCGAGCACAGCAGCAGGCGGTCGCCTGCTTGCACGTCCACCATCTCCAAATGCGGTGTGACATCCCGGCCCGTGTACGCCTTCAAAATCAAGGACTTCTGCGGGTGCGAGGACACATCCTCCGGCGCCAGCTTGCCCTCGTCCACCAAAGACTGCACGAACGTGTCGTCGACGGTGAGTTGCTTCAACGTGCCGTCGCGAAGCAGATAGCCCCTGGAATCACCCACATGGATCAGGCCAAGCTGCTCACCGTTGAACATGACCGCCGTCAGCGTCGTGCCCATGCCCTCCTGCTCCGAGTGCTCACGCACCGAAGCAGCAATCGCCGCATTGGCATCATCCGCCGCAGCACCCAACAGCGCAAGCATGTCCGCATCCGCCGGATCCTTATCCAGGTGCTCCAGATGCTCAATCATCATCTGCGAAGCAACCTCGCCAGCGGCATGACCACCCATGCCATCTGCAAGCGCCAACAAATTCGGACCAGCATACGCCGAATCCTCATTGTTGCCACGCACAAGACCGCGGTCAGACGACGCGACGAAATCAAGGCGCAAATTCTTCGAAGATCCCTTTGCGGAACTCATTACGGCACCAGCCTCACAATCGTGCGTCCCATCTTGATATCAGTGCCCACAGACACCCGTTCCGGTTGATCAATGCGCATACCCTGCACAAACGTGCCGTTGCGCGAATCCAGATCCTCAACAAACCACTCACTGCCACGCCGGAACAACCGCGCGTGCCGTGCCGAGGAAAAATCATCCCCCAGCTGGAAGTCATTATCCGGGCCACGGCCAATGGTCAGCTCCTCCAACGAGGAGACATCCATATGAGAGCCCTGCAACGGTCCCTCAACCACAGTCAGATGCCGCGGCTTCTCCCGCTTCACCGGCGCCTGCCGCGCCGCCTGCCTAGGCACCATCCCCGCCGCGCGTACAACGTCCTTCCGCTGGATAAACACCACCAGCAGGATGAACAGCCACAACAGGGCGAGCAGCCCAAAACGGGCGCTCAGAATCACAGTGGCATCCATCGGCTTCCTTCCGGCAGGGGGTTATTGGTTATTCGTCTGGCCCGGCTGATTGGGCTGGGCTGGCGGTTGGAAAAACTCAGTGCCCGGGTAGGGAACCGGCTCAGCCGGCGGCTCCACAGCCTCCGGGAAGTGCGGCGGCTTAGCGTTCGCGGCACTCTGGCCAGCGCTGTTACCGCCCTGCGGGTTCACAATGCGCACCTCAATATTGGAATGGCCAACCGTGATCACGTCACCGTCCGCCAACATCCAGTTATCAACCTGCTCATCATTGACCGTGGTGCCGTTCGTGGACTCCAAATCCACCAACACCGCGATCTCCCCATCCCACGTGATCTCCGCGTGCTGGCGCGAGACACCGGTATCCGGCAGCCTGAAATCAGCATCGTTGGAACGGCCCAAAATGTTGGACCCTTCGTGGACAAGGTAGGTCCTCGACGAGCCGTCTTGAAGCAGCAAGCTCACCATCGGCTGCCCACCACCGGAAACAGGCTTCATAGCATTTGGTTCGGACACAGCATCCTCCTGTTCATGTGCCGATGCTTCACGACGCCGCGCAAACGCAGCCACCGCCGCCGGAGAAGGCTCCGCATCAATAGCGTCAAACCCACTCCCCACATCGGGCACAGAATCAATGTAAGACGACACCCGCAGCTGGCCCGTACGTAAACCAGACTCCTCGGCAATACGCACCACAGCTGGCCCATCCAAGAACCAGCCCTGATTACGCACGAAACGCATCAACTGCTCAGCAAGGTCAACGGGCAAATCACGCTGCTTAGACAGGTTCTCCAGATCCTTCGAGGACACACCAACCGCGTACACGTTCGGTGCCACAACCTCATCCTGGTCCGTAACAACCAACGAATCCTGCGCCTCCTGGCGGATCAGCTCCTCCAACTCAGCGGAGACAACCTTGCCGCCAAACACCGCAGCCATGGAGTTATCCAAACCACGCTGAATAGAACTATCTAGCTTGGCCAACCTGTCCATAAATGACATTCCCGTTCACCTCCTTTACTGGTGCTGCTCGTGCGTTTGCTCGTGCGCTTGCCTGTGCGCGCGTGCGCACGGGTGTCTTATGACGCAGTAAGTATAGGTGCCGATGCCACACGAACCTAGAAACCACGATGGGGCGACAGCATTAAACTTTGAATAGTTGCCAGAAAAATGAGTGTTTAACTGGCGATTTGTTGTTGTGCCCGCGTGAGGTGCTATGGTTATCAAGTCCCAAGCCCGGGTGGCGGAATTGGCAGACGCGCTGGCTTCAGGTGCCAGTGTTCGCAAGAACGTGGGGGTTCAAGTCCCCCCCCGGGCACAGACAGACACCCCGTGCGAGAAATCGCGCGGGGTGTTTTCGTTTGCTCCGAGTTTAACCCGTTTAGAAGGGTTAAGCGACAAAATGTGTGCTTTTCTCGGCGTGTCGATTTAAGTGACAAAATGTGTGCTTTTCGGGGGTTGGAATGGGCCGGGCCCGGGGTGCTGTGCTGGGGTTATGAGCGTCCTGCCCAGCCGTGTCGGATGGCCCAGGAGGGGTTGAAGTCGGTGTCGATGCCGGTGTCGTAGACTTTCGGCCGGCCGTCGGGTGAGTTGGCTTGGTCGCGTTCACGCATGTGTGCCTGGCGGGCGTGTGCGTAGCCTTTGCGGCCGAAGTCTTGCTCGATTGCTAGCGCCAGCGGGTCATCGTGGTGTTGGGTGTGCAGGTAGAGCCACCAGTCCATGATGATTCGTTGGTGTTCGTCAAATGTGCCGCGGTGGGCTCGGGCAAGGTGTTTCAGTTGTGCGTTTATGCCGCCTTCCAGGCTGTTTGTGGTGGTCTTTAGCTCGGTTGTGGTGTGTTTTGGTGGGTTGAGCCAGACGAAGAGGTGGCCTTGTTGGTAGAGGCGCTCGAACCGGCGGTAGGCTCTGCGGGCTCTGGGGTGGGTGTACCACCATTGCTGGTTGTCGCGGATGCGTTTTGGGATCTCTTCTGGGGCGACTTGGTTGCGGTAGGTGCGTTGTTTGAGCCAGTCACCGTAGAGGTCATGGAAGCGGTTGAGGCGAAGTACCCAGGTAATTGCCTGGTCACGGGTGGTGATGTGGGTTAGCTGGTTGCCGAGGCGAAGGAGTGCTTTGTGCGCGGTGATTGTTGGTTGGCGTGTGGTGTCTTTGATGGTGTCGCGGCGTACGTGGACGAGGCAGCGTTGGATGGAGGCGTTTGGCCAGCATTGTTTGATGGCCTTGTTTGCGCCACCGGAGCCGTCTGTGGTCACGACTAGGGGTTCGGCGATCAGGTCGAAGAGTTTGGCGTAGTCGTAGGCGGTTTCTCGTGTGCACCAGTGCCAGGCAACGACGTGTTCGCTGGTTGCAGCGACAAGCAGGCATTTTTTGTGGAAGTAGGTGCCGTCAATAAACAGCTGGTCGTAGACGCGGTACGGGTCTGGTTTGCATGGGACGATGATGAACCAGAAGTAGGTGAACCAGCGGATCAATGTGCGCCTGGAGACGTTGTGTGCAGCAGCCACAGCGTCGAGGGGACGCTGGCCGGTGATCCAGTCGATGAAGATGGCAAACCGATATGCGCTGGTCTTAGCCGTGTTCGGGTTGGTGAAGGTGTGCCCGCAGTGTGTACAGCGCCATCGCTGTTTTCCGCTGGAGGTGGTGCCCATTTTCGTGGCGGTGTGCTCGCATGCCGGGCATAGGGGCCTGTTGTGTTTTCTCTTCCTGTGTTGAGTTGGCATGCAGCTGGTTTAACAGCTTGCTGTCGTAGCACATCCAACGCCTGAAGTGGTGGACCTTCCGGTCTATGGTCGGGAATCCCGATTCAACGAGCACTCTCCCGCCGTAGGCCCAGGCAGGACCGGGAATCCATATCCAAAAAAGCACACATTTTGTCGCTTAACCCGTTTAGAACGCGTTTGTAGCTACCTACACTCGGCTACCTTTGCAAAAAACGCCTGGTAGCTGCGTGTAGGTAGCTACAAACTTTCCCGGGGTAGACGTTGTAAACGGGGGCCCTGATAAATATAATTCCCGAAAATCAGGACGCTTGGCTTAACTGAAAGCAAAGCTGTGACCGTCATAAACATCTCCGGTCGTAAAGGATTCAAAATATGGTAGCCACCGCACTCTCCGCAGTCTTGGGTACTCTTTCTTCCATCGCTCTGATTTGGTCCGTTCTTGAAGTTTTCACCGTGACTCAGCAGCGCCCGGGCATCGCTATCCCGGACGCCGTTCGTGTTGCAGCTGCGAAGTACGGCATCCACTTCTAAGCATTCGTACCCGCGAACGTAAATAGGTCCTGCTTTCTGGCAGGGCCTATTTCTTATTTGCGGCACGCCGAAACAGGGACGAAAATACTCCCACTATGATCACGCCTTCACCATTTTCCGACGCCTCCGAAAAGCGCCAGCGCTGGATGTTCTTTGCCATCATTTCGCTGGGTCTGTTCATGATCAGTTTGGACAACTCGATTATGTATACGGCGTTGCCGTCGATTACGGAGCAGCTTGGGGCGTCGCAAAGCCAAGCCCTATGGATCATTAATGCCTACCCGCTGGTGCTCTCCGGCCTGCTGTTGGGCACGGGCACGCTGGGGGACCGGGTGGGGCACCGCCTGATGTTCATGGTGGGGCTGATTGTGTTCGGTGCGGCCTCGCTTATGGCGGCGTTTTCGCCGACGCCGGAGATGCTGATCGCGGCTCGCGCCTTCCTGGGCATCGGTGGGGCGACGATGATGCCGGCAACGTTGGCGCTAATCAGCCTGACATTTCCGTACGGCCAGGAACGCAACACGGCGATTGGTTTGTGGAGCGCGGTCGCAGTGGTGGGTAATGCCATGGGCCCTGTGATTGGTGGGCTGCTGTTGGCGAAATTCTGGTGGGGCTCGCTGTTTCTGATCAACGTGCCGGTGGTCATCATCGCACTGGTGGCTACTGCGCTACTCGCGCCGCCGAATGTGGCGAATAAGGCGAAGAAATGGGACGCAACGTCCTCTATCTACTCCCTCATCGCCCTGTTGGGCATGACCGTGGCCATCAAGCAGGCGGCAAATCCAGAGCGCACGACCGTGGTCATGGCGGCTGCTGTGGTGGCGATGCTCTTGTTCGGCCTGCTGTTCCACTACCGGCAGCAGCGCCTGACGGATCCGCTGCTCACACTGGATATTTTCCGTTCCCCGATCTTTTTAGGTGGCGTGATTGCGGCGGGCGGAAGCATGTTCGTCTTCATCGGTGCGGAGCTGCATACGGTGCAGAAGCTGCAGCTGATTAATGGCTATTCGCCGCTGCACGCCGGCCTTGTCATCATTGCGATGGCGCTTGGTGCACTGCCCGCGTCCATCCTCGGCGGCGCAAACCTGCACCGTATTGGTTTTCTGCCGTTGGTGTCGGGTGGGTTCGTGGGCGGTGGCGTCGGTACGCTGCTGCTCATCGCTGGGGAGAAGACCGGATCCCTGCCGCTGGAGATCCTTGCGTTGGTACTGCTTGGGTTCAGCCTGGGTTTGGTGATGAGTGTGGCGTCGACGGCAATCATCGGTTCCGCACCCGCGCACCGCTCCGGCATGGCCGCCGGCGTGGAAGAGGTGGCCTACGAGTTCGGCGCGCTGATCACCGTGGCCATTACCGGTGCGCTGATGGCACGCTGGCTGGCGCTGGGGGAACCGACCATGGGGTACGAGGCGGCGTACGTTGACGCATACCAGGACGTGTTGTGGCTGGTTGCAGGAATTTCGCTGCTGTTCGGCCTCATCACCTGGGTGTGTTTCTATAAAAACCCGAAGACGGCTTCGGACCTAGACTCGGCTACATGACATCGCCGGTAACGCAGTACCTTCACACCATGTTGGATGCGGTGCGCGACCAGGACGCTGGTGAGCGCGCCGATTACATCGAGAAACTCAAAAACGCTGACCCAGACAAGTTGGCGTTGGCGCTTTGTACTATCGACGGCCACGTTTACTCCGCCGGCGACACCGACTATGAGTTCTCCATCCAGTCCATTTCCAAGCCCTTTGTCTACGCGCTGGCTCTGGATATGTACGGCGCGGAAGAGGTGCACACATACGTCGGCGTAGAACCCAGCGGTGAGGCGTTCAACCAGCTCTCCCTGGACAGCAAGGGGCGCCCAGCGAATCCGCTGATTAACGCGGGAGCCATTACGGTCAATCAGTTGATTGGCGGTCCTGAGATGGCCGTGGATAAGAGAGTGGAAAAGATCCGTGACTACTTCTCCCGCCTGGCGGGCCGCGAGCTGGCTGTGGATCAGGAGATCTTTGAGTCTGAAATGTCCACCGCGGACCGCAACATGGCCTTGGCGCACCTGCTGCGTGAGGCGGACATGGTCACTGACCAGCCGCATGAGGCCGTATCCAGCTACATCAGCCAGTGTTCCGTGCTGGTCACGGTAAAGGATCTGGCGCTGATGGCCGCCACTTTGGCAAACGGTGGCACCCAGCCGGTGACGGGGGAGAAGATCCTGACCGCTGAGGCCTGCCGGGTCACGCAGGCGGTGATGGTCTCTGCCGGCATGTACGACGCTTCCGGCCGCTGGATGGTCAACGTGGGTATCCCGGCGAAGTCCGGCGTTGCGGGCGGTTTGATTGGCACGATGCCGGGACAGCTTGGCATTGCCTCGCTGAGCCCCCGTCTGGATGCGCAGGGCAATTCGGTGCGCGGCGTGAAGCTGTTCCGGGAGCTGTCCAGCGCGCTGGATCTGAACCTGGTGTCCTCCAATTTCTACTTCGCGCCGGGCATCCGCTCCGTGTCCAGTGTGGACGGCGCGACGGTAGTGGAGCTGCAGGGCATGATCAACTTCGCCATCGCAGAAAAGAACTTGTATGCGTTACGACGCATGCGTTTCGCCCCCGCCTCGTCCTCGACGTCTCCCGCGTGACCTCCTTTAACAAGGCGGGCCGCGACCTGATCAAGGACGGCCTGATGCAATTCCGGGACCAGGGCGTGGACGTGTCCATCTATGACCCGGACCAGGCGATGAGTGACTACGAGTTTTCGGACGGCACCACCGCGCGCGCCATCCGCGAGTTCACCACGTCCTTCTCCGTGCCCGGCACACGCGACGAGGTGCTGAGCGCGTTTACCAAGCCGAACGAGTGGTTCGACGGTGAAGACAATGAGTTTGACGGGCTTGACGGGTTTGCTGAGTTTGAATCTGCGGATGTGGAGGAGTCCGACGACGGCACCCGCGTGGTGTGGAAAGCCGACGAAGACGATGACGCCGAGCTGGTTTTCGACTTCCACGACGACGAGTCCGGCTCCGGCCAAACCAAAGTCAGCCTCACGCGCAGAGGTGCCGGATCGGAGGAGAAAGGCTATGCGGATGCGGCGAAAGGCTGGCGCGAGCGTCTAGCCAAGGGGCTGCAACCGTGGCTGAAGCGTGGCGAAGAAACCGATTCTGCTGAAAAATAGGGCGCATGATTCCTTCCCGAACGCGCAACATGCTTGGAGCGACCGTCGTCGCTTCTGCGTTGCTGCTTGGGGCCGGCTGCAGCGCTGGTGGGGAAGGCGCTGTGCCGTACTCGCAGCTTTTTAACGGCGTCACGTACAAAGGCGAGCCGATTATTCCAGCTCCACAGGAAGACATGGAAGAGATGCTAGAAGCCTTCCTCGCCTCGGAGGCGGAAGGGTATGAGGAGCAGCTTGACCCACCCGAGTGTGCTGAGCTGTATAGCGACCAGGGCCACGAGCTTGATCTTGAAAACTTGTCCCTAGATAAGACCGCCCTCGGTGCAGTTAAGCTCGACAACTTTTCCGTCCGGGTTTACAGCGAGAACGTATACGTCAACCCCGAGGCGAAAAAGACACCCCAAGATGACCCTGAGTTAGCCGAAGCATGCCAGGACTTCTCCGTCACATCGGATCAGGGCACCATACATATCCACGTTGACCCGATTCCGTTTAAGGGCAATACGGACAGAGGTTATGCCCACAAGCAGGTGACCGAAAGCGATGGCATGGAGTATGAAGGCTTCTACACAGCCGCTTGGAAAAACGACGCTTTTGTCACGCTCTACCACTCGGCGGTTGACCAGGAATCTATCGACGCTGGGTTTGAAACCCTGAACATGGTCCTCGACCGCCTGTAGACCGCTTGTAACCTCCAGAACCCAAAGGAGCAACATGTCCACCATCCGCCAGTGCAAAAAGCTTGGAAGTGTCCTCGTAATATCCTCGCTGCTGCTTGCGGCCGGCTGCAGCACCAGTGGGGAAACGGGTGGCCAAGAAGCTGCCGCACCTGCCGCCTCGGCTGTGCCTTACCCGCAGCTTCTTGAGGGCATCACGTACAAAGGGCAGCCAGTTGTTGTGGCTTCGCCGGAGGAGCTGGAAGAGACGATACAAACTTTCGGTGAATGGGGACCGGGCGGGTTCGAAATACAGCTTGACCCACCCGAATGCGGACCGCTGTATGGGGGCGATGGCCTGAAATATAATTTTGAAAAGCTATCCCCAGAAACGTTCACAGTTGCTACTGCTGAGACCGATGGGTTTTCCGTCAGGGTGTACAACAAGGACGCCTACCTCAACCCGGAGGCGAAGAAGCTGCCCCAGGATGATCCGAAATTGGCCAAAACATGCCAAGACTACTCCATTACAACGGAGTACGGCACCATACAGAGCCACATTGAGGCGCTTCCGTTTAAGGGCAATACGGACAGAGGCTACGCCCATATCCAAACCAGCCAGAGCGACGACATGGAATATGAAATGTTCTATACAGCCGCCTGGAAAAACGACGCTTACGTCACGCTGTCTCACACGGCAGTTGACCCGGAATCCATCGACGCAGGGTTTGAAACCCTAAACATGATCCTCGACCGCTTGTAGACCGCTTGTAACCTCCAGAACCCAAAGGAGCAACATGTTGACTTCCCGCACGTTCAAGAAGATTGGAAGCACCCTCTTTACAGCCTCGCTGTTGTTCGCGGCGAGCTGCAGCACTGATGGCCAAGAAGCTGCAGCGCCAGCCGACCCGGAAGCGTCGGCGGTGTCTGCTGAAACTAGTGCAGCGGACGCCGCAACAACCGAAACATCTGCCGCCCCGGATGTGGATTTCTCGCAGCTTCTAGACGGCGTTACCTACAAAGGCCAGCAAGTCCTCGCAATTCCGCAGGAGGGGATTGAGGACTACATACGACAAGCGCGGGAAACAGAGGTTGATTATGACGCGCAGTTTGACCCACCCGAGTGCGCCGATGCGTTTGAGCACAACGCAGAGGATTACGACCCCGAAAAGCTGAGCTTGGAAACGATGACTATTGGTGACCTGCAGACGGACGGGTTCTCCCTCGTCGCGTTCAGTAGGGACGCGCTCAAAGACGGTATCGACGCTACGTGGGACCCGTCAGACTTCTCCAAGTGCCAGAAGTACTCTTACACCGCACCGGGGCTTGGCACGATGCACGTGAGCATCGAGGAGCTTCCGTTTGAGGGCAACGTGGAGAATGGGTACGCGATTATCCAGCGAATTGAGGATGATGGTTCAGGCCTTGAGCCTCTTGACGTCTACAACACGGTCGCTGTGAAAAACGGTGCGCAGGTCAACGTCAACCTCACCGTGGTCACCGATGAAAACATCGCGGCTGCCAACGAAACGCTGAACATGGTGCTAGACCGCTTGTAGGCAGCTTGTGGGCCGCGAACGGGCTGTGTGCGGAACATAAGTAGTCTTCAACCAGGAAAATAAGTAGCGTTCAGAACGGAAAATTGGTAGCGTTCGCGCTATGGGTTACTTGACAAGAGTTGTGGACATGCAGCTTGACCAGCTCTTACCGTACGTTTCTGCGATTGCCATCGAGGGTCCAAAGGGCGTCGGCAAAACAGAGACAGCCGCGCGCCGGGCGAAGACGGTGCTGAGGTTGGATGAAAGCGCGGATGCCGCTGCGTTGGCCTCGGATCCTTCGTTTGGCTCGTTTCCAAAACCGTTGCTCATTGATGAGTGGCAGGTAGAACCACAGTCCTGGAACCGGGTGCGTAGAGCGGTGGATGATGGCGCGGAGGCAAGTAGCTTTCTGCTGACGGGTTCCGCGACTCCGGTGACAGGCACTGATACGCATAGTGGCGCCGCTCGAATCATTTCGTTGCGCATGCGCCCGCTGGCTTTGTTTGAGCGCCCTGGATGGCAGGCAACTATTGGTTTGCGGGACCTCTTTCAAGGGACGGCTGAGATCAGCGGTTCCACGGAGAAAACGCTGACTGATTACATCGAAGCCATTGCCAGCGGTGGTTTCCCTGGCTTCATGCAGGCACCCCAGCTGGTGAGGGAACAGCAGCTGGATTCCTATTTAGCGCGGATTGTGGATAGGGACTTGCCGGATCAGGGATATACGGTGCGCAATGCGGCGTCGTTAATGAACTGGCTGGCGGCGTACGCGGCGGCAAGCTCTACCACGACGAGCTACCAGGAGATTCTGGACGCGGCTACGCCTGGGGACGCGGACAAGCCAGCAAAGACCACCACCATGAAGTACCGCGAAAAACTTGCAGAGATTTGGATGCTTGATCCGGTGCCTGCATGGGATTTCCGTCGATCACCGTTTGCCGGTTTGGCACGTGCGCCGAAGCACCAGCTGGCGGACCCTGCGTTTGTGCTGCGGTTGTTGAAGATTCCAGCGAAGAAATTAAGCACCCGCTTTAACTACATGCTGGGGCCGCTGTTTGAGTCGCTTGCTACATTGTCGGCTCGGGTTGCTGCGCAGGCAGTGTTTGGCAATGTATCGCATTTCCGCACGTCCAAGGGGGACCGGGAAATTGATCTGATTGTCCAGAACGCGGACGGGGACATCATTGCCATTGAGGTCAAGCTCAGCGTGGATGTGGATGATGAGGATGTGCGACACCTGCTGTGGTTCCGCGAGCAACTTCCAGAGGATGTGGTGGACACCGTAGTGTTGACTACCGGGACGCGGGCGTATCGGCGCGCGGATGGGGTTGCGGTGATCCCACTGGCCATGTTTGGCCCCTAGACTGGCCAGCATGATTGACAACACAATTTGGTGGCACGTCTATCCTCTCGGTGCGACGGGGGCGCCGATTCGAGACCGCGGGGACAACCCGCAGGATGCCGCCCACCGCCTGCCCAAGTTGGAGGCGTGGCTGGATTATCTGATTGAGCTGGGCTGCAATGGCCTGCTCTTGGGTCCGATTTTTGAGTCGGTGGGCCACGGTTACGACACGTTGGATTACTACACAATCGATTCCCGCCTGGGCACCAACGAGGACTTCGATCACCTTATGGCCGCCTGCAACGAGCGCGGCATCCGCGTGATGTTGGACGGCGTGTTCAACCATGTCGCCCGCACACACCCGTGGGTGGCGGAGGGCCTGGCCGGCGATACGGATTGGGAGGGCCACGCGGAGCTTGCCACGCTGCACCACGCTGACCAGCGGGTCAAGGACCACGTGGTGGACATCATGTGCCACTGGCTACGCCGCGGTATTGCGGGTTGGCGTCTGGACGTTGCGTATTCCGTCCCGCCCGAGTTCTGGCGCGAGGTGCTCGCCCGGGTCCGCGAGGAGTTCCCGCATGCGATGTTTCTTGGCGAGGTCATCCACGGCAACTACGCCGAAATCACCCAAGCCGGCACCCTGGATGCCGTCACGCAGTATGAGCTGTGGAAGGGCATCTGGTCTTCGCTGGTAGATGGGAATTTTTGGGAGCTTGCGCATGCGCTTGAGCGTCATAACGCAATCGCCCAGCAGGTGCTGACCAACACGTTCATTGGTAACCATGACGTGGACCGGATCGCGTCCAAGGTGGGGCAGGACAAGCTGCCGCTGGCCATGGCGATTCTCATGATGGTGCCCGGCATGCCCAGCATCTATTACGGCGATGAGCAGGGCTTCGAGGGCCTGCGCACGGAGGGTTTCGCCGCCGACGACAGCGTCCGCCCGCCGCTGCCTGACCACCCAGGTGAGCTCTCTCCGATGGGTTGGTGGATCTACAGGCAGTGGCAGGAGCTTATTGCTTTCCGACGCCAAAACGCCCCCCTCACCCACGCCACCCTCGAAGTCCTCGACAAAACCAACGAAACGATCAGCTTCGTCTGCCGCACCGGCCCTGACGCTGGTTTCGGCGATGATGCTGGTTTCGACGAGCGGCAGATTCAACTCGACGCGTGGCTCACGCCAACCCCGGGTGTGCGCATCCACGCGGACGGCAACACCCTCTACGAGTGGACCTAACCAGCGCGCTAACCAGGGACGGGCGAACCGCCCAGCCGTACCGCCCGGCCGTGACGCCCTCTCGGAACAAATATGCAGGGGAAGATATGCAGGAGTAATGGTCAGAGCGTTTTTTCAATAAGAGGGCCGTTAATGAAAATGGCCCGTGACCTGCAGACCTGCATATCTTCCCCTGCATATCTGTGTTTCCCGAGGTGCCGCGGGCCGCGCCCGAGGCCGTGCCATCGGGCCGCCGGGGAGATTTCCGCGGGGTCCGGGTTAGTTGAGCGGTTAGTTGAGCCGGTTAGTTGATGCGGTTAGTTGATGCCAGGCACCTTGACGTTGAAGAAGTCGAGGATGGCGGCTAGGGCTTGGCGAAGCATCGCCAAGACATCCGGCAACACCACAGTGCCAACGCCATTGACCGGGACCTCGAAGGACGGCGCGCCGGCAAGGGCGAGCACGATGGTGTTCTGCGCCGCCGGTGCCGCAGGTGCGGGGGCCTGCTGCTGCTGCGGCTGGCCCTGCTGGCCTTGGCGCGGTGCCTGCTGCTGCGGCTGGCCCTGGTTGTTCTGGGGTGTGCCCTGGTTGTTCTGTGCGGCACCGCCACCAGCGTTGTTGCCGCCACCAGCGTTGTTGCCGCTGCCTTTGAGGCCGCAGCGGTTGGCGGCTTCGTCGACACGCGCGAGCGCATTGAGGATCTGCGGACCGCGGCTGTCAAAGCGGGCGACGGTCTGCGCCTGGCGGACCTTGGAGTTGTAGTCCGCCTCGTTGGTCCAGTAGCGCTTCGCTTGGTCGCAGGAGATGGGGCCGGAGGGGAGTTTCGCCAAAGCGTCGTCAATCATGTCGGCCTGGGCGGCCGGTGCCAGCGCAATCGTGCTGGCCACGGCGGCGCCAAGGGCAAGGGTGCGTGCAGGGAAAGGATTTCGCATGCACGACAGTATGTCACGGAAGTGACGCAAGTGTCACCTGTGACAGCGCGCAAACGCGCGCGAACGCGCTAATGCGCGCTAGAAGCAGAACCGCTCCACCAAAGAGCGGTAGGCGCGGGCGGTGAGGCGGACGTCTTCGACTTCCACGTATTCGTCGTGACTGTGTAGCGTATCCAGCACACTGCCCAACGTCTGGTGGCGCTGGTGCATGGCAAAGCCGTACCCCACACCGCCTTTTCGGCGGCCAAAGCGCAGGTCCGAACCACCCGCCGCCAACGTGGGCACCACCGGTACGCCGGGGAAGAATTCCGCAAACGTGTCCAGAATCGCCTGGTAGAGGGGGCCGTCGGTGGGGGAGACGGTGGCGTCTTCAGTAATCAGGTGGGTGATCTCCACTTCATCGGCCATGTCGCCCAGCGCTTCGACCAACAGCGCGTCAATATCCTCCTGCGTCTGGCCCGGCAGCGGGCGGATATCCATTTCCAACCACGCCACCGACGGCAGCACGTTAATCGCCTGACCTGCGCGAAGCACCGTCTGCGCCAACGTTAAGTGGCTCATGGCGTGCGAGTAACGGGCCAACTCCCCGAGCGCCTCGTAGCCCTCGCCGCGCAGCAGCGCCGCCTCCGTTTCCGGATCAAACTTGAACGCGCGCACGTAACCGGGCCACGGCTCGTCGCTTGTTACCTCAGGCTCCAACGCAGCCACGCGCCTGGCAACCTCTGCAATCTTGACCACCGCAGACTCGCGCCCATGCGGCGCCGAGCCGTGCCCGGCATCCCCATGCACCGTCAACCGACGCTGACCAGCACCTTTTTCTCCCACGACCACGATCAACGCGTCGCTGCCGTCCTCCACAGGCAGGTGGGACCCGCCCTCCTCGGACAAACAGTTGCGCCAGGAAAACGCCTCCGGCTCGTGCTCCGCAATCCATCCGGCGCCCAGGCCGCCGCGGGCCTCCTCGTCCGCCAACCCCACAAACGTTAGGGTCCCGCGTGGCGGCACCCCGCGCATCGCCACGTCACGAACCGCCGCGGCCATGGATGCCGTGATGTACAGCATGTCCGTCGCACCGCGCCCAAAAATCTTGCCGTCTACCTCTTCGGCACCAAACGGATCGCGCGTCCACTTCGGCGCATCCACCGGCACCACATCCGTGTGCCCCAGCAGGGTCAGCGGCTCCGCGGAAGGATCCGAGCCCTCAATCGTAAACGCCACGGACACGCGCCCCGGGTGGGGTTCGAAGTGGCGGATGTGGATGGGCAACGGGGCGTCGGCAAGCAAAAGCCCCTGGCGGAAAAACTCCTCCAACGTGTCCGCATTGCGGACCTCCTGGCCGGAATCGGGCGTGAGATCATTCACGCACGCGTTGCGGATCAGGTCTTTGAGCAGGGCAAGTGCGGCAGCCTCGGGCGCAGGGAGGCCTGGAGTAACTACGGTAGGTTTCATGGACACAGTGCAGGAGCTTAGCTCGCTTTACGACGCCTCCGTCACCCTCGCCCACGACACCCTCAAAACCGGCGAATGGCACCGATACGCCGACGTGCGCTACCCAAAACTGTCCGTAACCGTCAAACACTGGCAACCAATCGACCGCCTCGAACCCTTCGGCTACGTCGACGAAGCCGGCATCTACTCCGCCGTGCTCTCGCGCCCCGACCTCATGGCCGGCTACCTGCGCGCCCAACTTGACGCCTTGACCTCTAACTACGACTGCGACGTCACCGTCACCTACTCCGACGTGAGCATCCCACCCGAATACATCCCCGGCCTAGAAGGGTTCGGGGAACTACCTGCGGAAGCGCGCGAATACGTGCCGCGGCCCGCGCTCGACGCTGTTGATGACGCGATCGTGGACGGCCACTGGGACGCCTTCCACGGCCACGAAAAACCCCTGTTCCACTTCAGCCCCCAACGCTTCGACCTGGCGATTGCACGCCTGCGCCACTACACCGGCATCGACGTAGACACCCTGCAGAAATACATCCTGTTCACCAACTACGCCATGCACGTCACCGAATTCGTGCGCTTCGGCGTGCGCGAACTGGCCAGCCAGGATTCCCGCTACACCCGACTCGTGCTGCCTTCTGGCGAAACCATTTCCGACACCGTCGCCGTCGAAGACCTCGAACTCGGCTCCAAATTCCAAATGCCACGCTACGACCTAGCCACCGAGGGTGGCGACGGCATCACCATGATCAACATCGGCGTCGGCCCCTCCAACGCCAAAACAATCACCGACTGCCTGGCAGTACTGCGCCCAGAGGCCTGGATCATGATCGGCCACTGCGCCGGCATGGACGCCCGCATGCGCATCGGAGACCTCATCCTTGGCAACGCCTACGAACGCCACGACCACCTGCTGGACGGGCACCTTCGACCCGAACTACCCATCCCCGCCGTCCCAGAAATCCAGCGCACGCTGGAGAAATCCGTCGCCCGGGTCTACGGCGACGACACCTCCCTCATGCGCACCGGCACCGTCCTATCCACCGGCGACAGAAACTGGGAATGGAAAGCGCCACGCGACCTTTGGAATTGGCTCCGCGGCTCCACCGCCGCCGCCGTGGACATGGAATCCTGCACCATCGCCGCCAACGGCTACCGGTACCGCGTCCCCTACGGCGCGCTTTTGGCCGTCTCCGATCTGCCGCTGCACGCCGTGCCGAAACTCCCCGCCGGCGCCCAGGCCTTCTACGCCAACTCCAAAGAAGCCCACGTCATGTGCGCCGTGCGCGCCATGGAGAAACTAGCCCGCCGCCCCGAACGCTTGCGCACCCGCAAGTTACGACGCACCATCGGCGAAGTCCCGTTCCGGTAGGGGTGCCGCGTGGGTCCTCCCGCGCGGTGCTCTCGCGCGGTGCTCTCGCGCGGCGCTCTCGCGTCGCCACGGGACCCTCCGAGAACAAATATGCAGGGGAAGATATGCAGGTCTGCAGGTCACGGACCATTTTCATTAACGGGCCCCTTATTGAAAAAACGCTCTGACCAGGGAACCTGCATATCTTCCCCTGCATATCTGTTGAAAAGCGGCGCGAAAAGGGGCGCGAATCAAGTTACGGCACCGCGTCGGGCCCGAAGATGCGGGTAACGGCGGCGTTGAACATGGCAAGGAAGCGTTCGGGTTCGCGCTCCACAAGCCAGGGGGCGACGCGGAGGAAGTCGATGCCGTGGTTGGTGATGTAGTCCTGCCGGAATTTTTCCTTGCGAAACGCCTGGTCGGTGGGGCCGTAGGTGGCGCCGTCCATTTTGACTAGGCCGTCCATTTCAACAGCTAGGCGGTGTCGGTGGAGGAGGTCGACTCGGTAGCGTTTGTCGGTGACTACGGGGTTGACTTCAAGGTCGGTGTAACCGGCGTGGATAAGCAGGCCGCGCATGAACGCTTCGGGTGCGGATTCGGATCGGGTGCTGGCGTGGGCGGCGGCGCAGGCTGCCACGCCGATGCCGGGAACGCGTGGCGACATGGCTACTTCGCGTTGCAAACTGGCCACGGAGAATCCGCCATACTGCACGAGCCAGTCGGCGGTGGTGAGGGCGTGGGGGAAGCCGTCGAAACGCGCGATGTGCAAAAAGGTTTGGAAGGGGCTGGTGGTGGACATGTGGTCGCCACGCACGATGTCGCGGGTGGTGGTTTGGATGTAGCGCACACCGGCGGGCCAGCTGGGGCGCGGCGGGACGGATTTGAGCACTACCTGCACTTCGTGCAGTGGTGTGTTGGCCACCCACATGTCGTTGAGGTAGGCGGAGGCGCGACCGGTTATGACGGCGTTGCGCATGGACAGTCCCACGCAGTAGGCGCGCAGCCAGTGTTGCTGGTTGACGGGCAGCGACAGGTAGGCAACCGCGTCGATGGCGTGCGAAGTGGATAGCGTTTGCAGGCGCCCGCGCTGCAGCGCCTCGTGTGTCTCCCGCGGCAGCGTTCGGTGTACGCGGATGTCTGTGAGTTGTCCCCGAAGTTCCTTTTTCCAATCCCCCATGCCCAACACACTAATCTGAACAACGATGCACCGTACAGATTTCACCGATTTTGATGACCCGGCCGTGGCCATGGCGCACAAAAGCGCCGTGCGGTCGATTGAGCGGGTGGTGCATGAGACGGTGCCGGCGACCCCGCCACAGGAGGCGCTGGAGCAAACCATCAACCAGCTCCAGAACCCGAAAAACCTGGTTATCACGGGTGCGGGCGTGTCCACGGCGTCGGGGATTCCGGATTATCGCAGCAAGAATGGGCGGCTGACCAAGGGCCGGCCGATGACGTTTCAGGAGTTCGCGCATTCGCCACAACAGGTCAGACGTTATTGGGCGCGCGCGTTTGTGGGCATCCGCATGATGCGCGCCGCCGCGCCGAACCGCGCGCATTTTGCGTTGGTGGAGCTGGAGCGCGCCGGGCTGCTGACAGGGCTGGTCACGCAGAATGTCGACGGCCTACACACGCAGGCCGGCAGCCAAAACGTCATTGCGCTGCATGGGGACATGGATCATGTGGTGTGCCTGGATTGTCATACGTTGCATGAGCGTTTGCTTATCGACGCCCTCTTAACCCACGCCAACCCCCACTTCCTCACCCTGGTTGAAAACGAAAACCTAACCATCAACCCAGACGGTGACGTGGAGTTGCCCGCACACTACGTGGAGCAGTTCACCATGATTGGGTGTCCGACCTGCAGAAGTGAACGCCTGAAGCCGAACGTGGTGTACTTCGGTGAGAACGTGCCGAAGGCGCGCCGGGCGCAGGCGGATCGATGGCTGGCGCAGTCTACGGGCGTGATTGCCATCGGCACGAGCCTTGCGGTGATGAGCGGCTACAAGTTCATCATTGACGCTACGAAGCAGGGCAAACCCGTCACTGTGATCAACGGCGGGCCGGGGCGTGGGGATGTGAAGGCGGATACGGTGTGGCGCACCGATGTCGGCGAGGCGTTGGATGAAATCCTTGACGGCGTGGGATTATGACGACCATGACCGTCATAAACGCTGTGATTCTGCTTGCCGCAATTGCGTTTTGCGGTTGGCGCTACAGCGTGAACGCTGGCACGTTGGAAAGCGTCTTCACCAAAGAGGTGCCCTCTGACCTGCAGGTGTATCTGCTTGGTGGGCAGAAGGTGGCCAACCACCAGGATCTCTATGACGGGGATTTGTTGCCCGGGTTGCCGTTTA
This sequence comes from Corynebacterium riegelii, assembly GCF_001263755.1. NCBI lineage: Bacteria > Bacillati > Actinomycetota > Actinomycetes > Mycobacteriales > Corynebacteriaceae > Corynebacterium > Corynebacterium riegelii. Next base: position 1,983,964 of record NZ_CP012342.1, on the reverse strand, counting down.
CGTATCCGCCGTTTTCGGGTGTGGTGTTTTCGTGGTTCGGGCTGCCCACGCCGACCCTTGCGTTTTGGTGGAATGCGCTGGCTGTGGTGTTGCTGGGGGTGGTGTGCTACGGGGCGTCGAGAAGCATAAATGCTCCCTTGCTTGCGGTGTTTTTCATCCTGGCAACCGAGCCGGTGCACGCGACCTTGTATTTCGGCCAGATCAACATTTTCCTGATGGCGCTGGTGTGCCTGGATTTTCTGCCGCGCAACCGGCTGCCCGGCATTGGTACGGGCCTGGCCGCGGGGTTGAAACTCACGCCCGCGTATTTCCTGCTGCTGCTGGCGGTGCAGGGCCGGTGGGGCTCGATCGCCATTGCCGGTTTCACCTTCCTGTGCACGGTGGCGGTTGGGTTTCAGCTGGTCCCGGACGCGGCCCGTTTTTGGACTGAGTCCATGTTCAACTCGGATCGCGTGGGCGTGGCGGACAATCCCGGCGCCCAGGCGCTGCGCCAGGTGCTCAGCCGTGAGCTGGGTATTGACTCCACCGCCCTGTGGTTACTCTTGGCGGTTCTGGTCACGGCGATCGCGGCGTTTGGAGCCTATTTTGCTTATCGACGCCACGATCTCCCCCTCGCCGTCGCCCTCACCGGCATGGCGTCCTGCCTGGTCAGCCCGTTTTCTTGGCATCACCACTGGGTGTGGATCGTGCTGCTGGGGTGTGTGGTGTACCGCTGGTGGGGCGCGGTGCCGATGATCGTGCTCATGCTGCCCTTTGTTGCGGACAACGTTGCCTACGGGCTCTTTAGCGTCCCCAACATCGCGTTCACGTTAGTGCCGTTGTGTTTCATGGTTATTTACGCAGGTTACGGTGCCTATCAGCTATGGTTGGAGTATGCGCAAACGTCTTCTCGCGGCAACGCTGACCGCCGCACTCATCGCCGCCCCTCTCCAAACCGCTAACGCTGAACCCGCCCCCGTCACGGGCGTGGAACTCGGTACCACTATTGACGGTGCTGTAGCCGTGAACTCACGTTTTGATTTCACCGAGGCCTACACCATCGGCCTGCCACAGCTGAAGAAGCTGCGCGGCGAGATGTGGGACATCAACCCGCCGTTCAACGGTGTTTCGCTGCGCGAGGCGGCGTTTGCCGCTGGTTTGAAGACCAAGGAGCAATACGTCAACGCCGTCAACATTGATGCGAACTTGACCCGTATCGCCGTCCAGCGCGCAGCGGAGCAGTACGCAACCGGTGGATACTGGGGCGAGCTTTCGCACGACCGCGTAAGGCCTAACGATACTTGGACTGCCACCATTGACGGCAAGCAGTCTTGGGCGGAAATTCTTGCGGCTGGCAAAATGGCTGACGCCATTTCCCAGGGTTGGGGCTATGGCGAGCTGGACGCGTTGAAGAGGGCCAACGGGAAATCCAACCCGAGGAACGGCCACCTTCACACGCTGCTTAACCCCAAATTCCACTACTACGGATTTGGCACGGTCAACGTGTACGAGGGGCGCCAGTTCTATGACTTCTCCGCAGGTCAAGCAAGCGAACATACCCTGGGTGGCGCAGCGCTTCCGGAAGGCAAACAGGCGCTGAACCTGTACCGCCCAGCCCGAGATGGCGAGAAGCCGACGGGCATCCAGGAATACAAGGAGCCGCCGACCGGCCCGCTTGGCGGTGGTTCGAGCTCTGACGCTCGGACGATCATCGGCATCATCGTCTCGATTGTCTCGCTGCTGAGCGTGCTCGCGGGGTTTGCGCAACAGTTCATGCGCTAGGGCTTGAAACGCCCAGGGCACCCGAAACCGACTGCACCAATTCCCAAATTGGTGCAGTTTTGCTTTGAAACACCCAGGTGGGTGCAACTACTCGGGGAATTACTGCACTGGTGCAGCCGGCACGGTCGGTGCGGTCGGCGCAGCCCGGCCTGGCGGGCGTCCCGGCGATCCACGCCGCGGCCCCGGGCAGGGTCCGCAGCACCCCGGAAACACAGATATGCAGGGGAAGATATGCAGGTCTGCAGGTCGCGCACCATTTTCATTAACGGGTGCCTTATTGAAAAAACGCCCTGACCAGGGAACCTGCATATCTTCCCCTGCATATTTGTTACATGTGGGCCAGGTTCAAGACCCAGTTCAAGACCAGATCGAATTCATGGTTACTCGGAGGCTTGATTCACCGGCTCAGCCGTGGCTACCGGCTCAACCGCGGCAGTCGGCTCAGCCTCAACGCCGCTCTCGGCGGCGTCCCAAACCTCCTGGTTCAGGATGCCTTCGCGCTTGGCCACAACGGCGGCAACAAGTGCTTGGCCGGTGACGTTGACGGCGGTGCGGCCCATGTCAATGATCGGGTCCACGGCCAGGAGGAGGCCAACGCCGGCAAGTGGCAGGCCAAGGGTGGATAGCGTCAGGGTGAGCATGACGGTTGCGCCGGTGGTGCCGGCGGTGGCCGCGGAGCCAAGCACGGCGACGATGGCAATCAACAAGTAATCGGTAAACCCAAGCTCAACGCCGTAGAACTGGGCGACAAAGATCGCGGCGATTGCCGGGTAGATGGAGGCGCAGCCGTCCATTTTGGTGGTGGCGCCAAGCGGGATGGCAAAGGACGCGTATTCACGCGGCACGCCCATGGATTCCTCGGTGGTGCGTTGGGTCACCGGCATAACGCCCATGGAGGAGCGGGTGACAAAGCCGAGCGTGGTCACCGGCCAGACCCGCTTGAAAAATCCGAGCACCGGTAGACCAACCACGGCCAGAACCGCGGGGTACAGCACGAAGATGACAAGTGCGAGGCCGAGGTAGATGGCAAAGACGAACTTGCCCAAAGAACCCAAGGCGTCCCACCCGTAGGAAACAACGGCGTTACCAATGAGTGCGGCGGTGCCGATTGGGGCGAGGCGGATGACCCACCACAGCACTTCCTGGATGACCTTCAGCAGGGATTCGGAAACGTTGATGAACGGCTCCGCGGCCTTGCCCACGCGCACGGCAGCGATGCCGATGAGCAGGGAGATCACCAGGATTTGGAGGACGTTGAAGTTGATGGAGATGGCGTTGGCGTCGTTAAGCTTGGCGCTCAAGCCCAAAATGTTTGACGGCACTACCGAGTTGATGAAGCCCATCCAAGAGCCGGTGGAGGAGGGGTCGGCGGCGTTGGCGGCGTCCACGGTGGAGTTCACTCCGGGTTTGACCACTAGGCCAACGATGATGCCGATGATCACGGAGAAGAACGCGGTGATGGCGAACCAGACTAACGTTTGCACTGCTAGGCGTGCGGCGTTGGTGACTTGGCGCAGGTTGGCAATGGAGGTGACCACCGCGGTGAAGACGAGGGCGGGGATGAGCAGTTTGAGTAGCTGCACGTAGGTTTTGCCGACCCAGCTCAAGGCTGCGGCGAGCGCGTTGTCGTCGCCCATGCCGGCGGCGATAAATCCGAGGATCAGGCCGATGATGAGGCCTGCGATGACTTGGGCGCCGAAGCTAGTAGCCCATTTTGGTAGATGCATTGTAACTCCAATAGACAGATCGGTTCATCAGAAACCGAGAATACGCAGTTAACCTACACCATTAGCCGTGGCGTGTCCCAAATCGAGATGAACAGCTCTGTCTTATTCTGGTGGCATGATCTACAGTTTCGAAGGCCACACGCCCCAAATCCATGACACCGCCTGGGTGTCCCCAGAGGCCACGGTGATCGGGCAGGTCACCCTTGGCCCCCATGTCAATGTTTGGCCGGGGGCTGTGCTGCGTGCCGACGTCGGCGTTATCACCATCGGCGCCCACTCCAACATCCAGGACAACTCCGTGATCCACGTGGACACCGGTGGCGAGACGGTCTTGGGGGAGTACGTCACCGTAGGGCATATGGCCATGCTGCACTCCTGCACGATTGATAACGCCTGCCTGATCGGCATGTCCGCCACCGTGCTCAGCCGCTCAGTGGTGGGGGAGGGCACCATCATCGGCGGCGGCGCGGTGGTGCTTGAGGGCCAGGAGATCCCGGCGTTTTCCATCGCGGCGGGCGTGCCGGCGAAGGTGAAGCGTGAGCTGGATCCGGAAACTCGTCAAGCACGCATCAAGCACGCGGAAGGCTACGTTGAGCTGGCCGAGCGCTACCGCACCGGGCTCAAGCGGATCGACTAAGCGGATCGGTCAGCACCAGGTCGAGGGCCACGGCGCGGGCGATGTCGCGGACCATCTCGCGGTGGCCGGGCAGCATGCGCAGGTCAATCTTTGCGTGGTCGCCGGTTGCGCGTACCGCTTGGGCGAAGGGGGCGGGGGACAATGGGTCATCAATAAACGCACTGCCCGCGATGACCACCGTGGAGGGGTTGTGTTCCGTGCACAGCTCACCAACCAGCTGGCCTAGGTTGCGGGCGCGCTTGTCCAGCGCCGGGCGGGTCACGGTCTGGTACTTCGAGTCCGTCACCGCCTGGCGCAGCGACCGAATCTCCGGCTTGTTAATGGTGCTGAGCAGGCCAAAGGTGGTCAGGTCGTCGCGTTCGACGTTGATGTTGTTCACGCCGGCGTCGGTAGTAATGGCGCAGGCTAGTGAATCATCCGCAAACAGGGCGAGGACCGAGGGGTTGGAAAGGTCGCGACTGGACTGCATCTCAGAGCCGACGATGGCCGCGGACACTGAGCTGACCTGGACGGGTACGGAGAATTGCTCGCGCAGCTGGTCGCCCAGCGCGACGTTTTGCCAGTTGAGGTTGGGGGCGGTGACGTGGCCGTCGATAGTCACCGTGCCCGAAGCCGTAACTCCGACGGTGGCCAGGGGGCGATGGATGGTGGCGGTGAGCTTGTTCAGCTCCGCCATGATGTGCTGGATGAAGTCATCCTGGTCTAGCTTTGCCACGGGCAGCTCCGCGTCAACGCAACGCAGCGTGCGACCTTTCAGGTCAAATAGGGCGATGTAGGTGGAGTCGGTGCCGATGGAGATGCCGGCGTGGACCGCTTCCGGCTCTGCCAACTCAAGCGGGACGGTGGGGCGGCCGCGGCCGCGCGTCTTGGCTAGGTCGAAGCGTTCGGTGACGTAGCCGGCTTGCGAAAGTGCGGCGATTGCGCGGGTGATTGTGGGCTGGGATAGTCCGGTGGCCTCTATAAGTTCGGCCCTGGTGGACAGCTGACCGAGCCGTACGAGGTGCAAGCACTTCGCGGCTGGGGTCTGAGGGCGGAGGAAAGCCATGCATAATGAGTACACCATTCTAGACCGCTTTGTCCATTCGGCGCGTAGTAAGCTGTGCAAGGCTGGATTCGTGGTAAAACACGCGATTTGGGCTAGACTGCCTTCCCATGACTGCAACATCCGAGCCCTTGCGTAAGCCATCTCTGCTTGACGCTACCTGCGAGGACTTCGTGTACGACATTGCGGAGCTCGTGCCCACCCTGGGCACGCAACTAGGCATGGAGGGCCTAGACGGTGAGCTGCAAGATTACAGCCCGGAATTCTGGAACTCCGTGGCTGAGCGCATGCGTGACTTGGTCCAGGACATTGACGCCCTGAATGACTCCACGGATGATTCGGACGATGAAGACGACTTTGATGACGTCGACCACCTCACCGCCGCCGTTGTGCGTGACCGCATCACTAGGGAGCTGGAGCTGCACCACAACGGTGAGTGGCTCAGCAGTCTGAACGTTATTGACTCGCCGCTGCAGACTATCCGCGATTCCTTCTCCCTGATGAGCCAGGAGACCCCCGAGGACATTGAGGCGATTGCCTCGCGTCTGTCCAAGGTGCGCGGCGCCCTGCACGGGTATGCGGAGTCCTTGGCGGAGGCGGCGCAGACGGGCAACGTGGCGTCGCATCGCCAGATTGATGCTGTAATTAACCAGGCGGAGGCGCTGGCAGAGGTCGGCTCCCAGCTGGAGCAGCTCGGCGTGGATCCGGAGAGCGCGCCGGTGCAGGACGCCAAGGACGCGTTCGCTGAGTTTGCGGACTGGCTGTCCACAGAGCTGTCCCCGCAGTCCTCCCACGAGGACGCTGTGGGCCGTGACCGCTACGAACTCTTCGCGGGCCTTTTCCTGGGCCGCGACATTGACTGGGACGAGGCCTACGACTGGGCCAAGGAGCAGCTCGCGGAGACCGTGGATGAGCAGGGGCGCTTGGCGTCGGAACTCTATGGCCCTGGCACGACCGTGCTGTCCGCCTACCGCCAGCTCAATGAGGACCCGCGCTACCAGCTGCGCGGTACCGACGCGCTTTTGGAGTGGATGAACTCGGTCAACGAGCGCGCCTTTGCTGAACTCAACGGCGAGGACCTCACCGTTCCGCCTGAGCTGCACAAGGTGGAGTGCGCGATTGACCGCGCCGGTTCCGGCGGCATCTTCTACACCCCGCCTTCAGACGATCTGGAGCGCCCCGGCACCATGTGGTGGTCCGTGCCGCACGGCCAGGAGGTATTCCACACCTGGCAGGAACTGACCACCGTTTTCCACGAGGGCCTGCCGGGCCACCACCTGCAGATTGGCACCGCGCTTCTGCAGCGCCGCAGCATCAACCTGCTGCGCCGCAACCTGTTCTACTCCGGCCACGGCGAAGGCTGGGCGCTCTACGCCGAGCACCTCATGGCAGAGCATGGCTATTTTGAGGATGCCGGCTATCGCATGGGGTTGCTGGATGCCCGCAGGTTGCGTCTGGCGCGTGTGCTTATCGACGTAGGCGTGCACCTCAAAAAACCCACCCCCGACGGATCGGGCATCTGGGATGCCCAGTACGCCAAGGCATTCCTGCGTGACAACTGCGCGCTCGGCGAGGCACAGGTGGCGTTTGAGCTGGACCGCTACCTGGGTTGGCCAGGCCAAGCGCCGTGCTACGCCCTTGGTTTCCGCGACTGGCTGAACCTGCGCGACAAGGCCCTGGAGCAGGGCATGACCCTGAAGCGTTTCCACGACAAGGCGCTGCGCCTGGGCTCAATGCCGATGGACATGCTGGCGTGTGAGGTGCTCAACCACGGCGCTTAGCGCTGGTGGCTAGCGCTGGCGTGTTATGTCCATAGGGTTTTTGGACATGGAGTCCGGTGTCTTTTTGGACACGGAATCCATGGTGTTCTTGGACATTGCTAGCAGGCCACCCGGAAACAGGCTGGCTGCTAGCAGATAACGAAAACAGGCTTGCAAAACCCCAGGTGGAATGTGTAGACACAACACCGTTTTCGTGTTGTGTGCTAGTAGGCCACCCGGAAACAGGCTGCCTGCTAGCAGATAACGAAAACAGGCTTGCATATCCCCAGGTGGATTATGTAGACACAGCACCGTTTTCGTGTTGTCTGCTAGGAGGCCACGACTGAGCTAATTGCTTAGCGCTGGTGCTTCAACCGCAGCAGGATCTGCGGCAAGTAGCCCGCGAACAGCACCACGCAGATCAACCGGATCAGCTGCAGCGTGATCACGGCTGGGCCGGTGCCGCCTTCAGCGGACAGGGCGAGCACGGTTTCAATCGCGCCGGGTGTGGTGGCCAGGTAGCCCTCAAGCGGGATCAGGCCCAGCCACTGAGACATCACCCAGCCCATGCCAGCGCAGGCGGCCATGAGGATGATGATGTAGAGGAACGTGGCTGGCAGCATGCGTGAAAACAGCTTCAGTGATGGCACGCTTAAACCGCCGCCAACCATCCAGCCAATGGCAATGAGCGCGGCAATGGTAACCGGGGCGGGACTGACCACCGGCACCTTAACCACGTAGCCCACCAGCACAGTGAGCAACATCGGGCCGAAGATCGGTGCGTTGGGAAGGCGCAGCAGCTTGCCCAGCGGCTGGCCCACAAAGGCCATGGCGGGAACCAGGATCCACATCCACCACTCGGTAGGCTGCGCGCTGAAGCTGCCATCGCCGGTGGCACCCAGCAGCGAAGCCACCAGTGGCAACGTGAACGACACCACCAGAAGCCGCAGGTACTGCGACAGCGCAACATAGCGCACGTCCGCACCAACCTCGTGGGCGATTGCGGGCATGATGGACGCCCCACCCGCCAACAGTGACAACACGCCTGTCTCACGGGACACCCCGTGGTTGGCCAGGATGATGCCGCCGCCAAACGCCAGCAGGATAATGAACGCCGCGCTGACCAAACCGGGCACAAGGTAGCGCACCAGGTCCGCCGGCGGGATGCCAACCAGCGGCAGGGCCGCCATCACACCGATGATGCCGCGGGCGAACTTGAAAAAGATGTCGTTGACTTCAAGCTCACGCTTGCCAATCAGCGCGGCCGCACCGGAAGCGATGATCGCGCCCAAGATCCACGCCGCCGGCACGTGCGCCCAACTCAGCAGGGCGCCCAGCGCCACGGACGCAGGTACTACGAAAAGCCAACGGTTCACAGCCGCTTAGGATACCCTTTGCGCTTATGACTCCAACCGCCATCACCATCCTCGCCATCGCCGCAGCCTTCGCCGGTTGGATTGATGCGGTGATTGGCGGCGGCGGTTTGGTGCTGATCCCGGTGCTGATGAGCGTCACCGGCATGCCTGCCGCATCGGTGCTTGCCACCAACAAAGTCGCGGCGGTCACGGGCACGGCGTCGGCGGCGATCACGCTGGTGCGCAAAGTGGGCGTGCCCAAGGCAACGTGGTCCTATGCCCTAGCGGCGGGCGCGGCAAGTGCAGGTGGTGCGGCGGCGGTGGCGTTGATTAGTGATAGCGTCGTGCGCCCCATCATCATCGTCCTGCTCTTAGCCGTGGGCGCGTTTGTGGCGTTGCGGCCGGAGTTTGGGGTGGGCGGTGATGGGGTGTTCACGGGGCGTCGACAAGCAATGGCCCTTGTAGCGGCCGCTGCCATCGGGTTCTACGACGGCATCTTCGGCCCCGGCACCGGCATGTTCCTCATCATGGCCTTCACCGCCGTATTCGCGCAATCCTTCATCCGCTCCGCAGCGATGTCCAAAGTGGTCAACACCGCCACCAATATCGGCGCGCTCAGCGTGTTCATCATCGGCGGTTACGTGGTGTGGCCACTGGCAATCGGCCTTGCGGTGGCCAACGTCATCGGCGCGCAAATCGGCGCCCGCACGGTGCTCGCCGGCGGCTCCAAGCTGGTCCGGTTCGCACTGCTCGGGCTGGTGGTGGTGCTGAGCACCAAGTTGCTTATGGACGAACTGCTGTAGCCAACCACGGAAAATGCGTAAAAAGTACGCAGAAAGCCTTTTTAAGTTATCCTTTCGGTGTGCAACTCATTCGATTTACCGCCGGAAACTTCAAAAGCATCGCTGATGAGCAGACGATTGATTTTGCCTACTGGCCTGGCGAAAGCTCGGTACCTGATGTCCCGTGGGCAGATGTTGTGCGGCCGGTGACGGTGCTGATGGGGGCAAACGCGTCTGGGAAGAGCAACATGCTGGACGCGTTGGGCTACTTTTCCCGCGCCATCCGACTTTCAGCCACCCGTTGGCAAGATCTCGAAGATCCTGGTGAGGTGATGTTTTACCCGTTCGCCTCGGAGAGCTCTGGCGTGAAGCCAAGCTTTTTTGAACTCGACTTTGTTGTAGACGGCAAACGGTACTTGTACGGGTTTGAATACGGCGGTCTCGGTGTTGAGGGCGAATGGTTGCATTACGTTCCCAACGAGCGGTGGACCCCAATCTTTGAGCGAAGCGATGAGACCATCGAGTTCAACAACCGCGTTGTGCTCGAAGATGAGCAGGCAGTGCTGCGCTTTGCCAACCCCCGCGAGCTCTACCTTTCGGTTGCATTGCGCGGACAATTTGGAAAACTCGGCGCCCTGGCTCAGGCGATCGTCCATTCGCTGCGTTTCATCGCTTTGAGTGATCAGCATCGTGAGCAGCGTATTCACAATGTGATGCGAGCGCTGCGAAGCGGAGCGATGAACTTTGATGATGTGGGACAGCTTCTTGCGGCTGCGGACACCGGCATAGTCAACGTCACGCTCGATGAAAGCAAGTTGCCACCAGACCTCGTTGAGAAGCTTCAGACAGCGGCCACCTCACTTAAGCAACTTCATCCTTCGCCTAGGGCAGGCGCTGCGCTGACGATTTCCGACGGTGACGGGGGAGTCATCGAGTTTTCAGAAAAGGATCTGGAGGCTGTGGCGCTGCACTTGATCTTTGAGCATCAATCCGAGGACGGCACGATGTCGCTCGGACTACGTGAGCAATCCGACGGCACCGTTACCTGGTTTTCACTCGCCACCATTCTGGTAGAAGCGCTAAAGACCGGTGGTGTGGTGGTTGTTGATGAGCTTGATGCACACCTGCACCAGCACCTGCTCTTTCTCATCGTTGAAGCTTTCACAGACACAACAATCAATGTGGGCGGCGCGCAACTGTTTTTCACCTCACACAGCACAAACTTGTTGGAGCGGATGCAGGAGCTGAACCTGAAGGAACAGTCGTTCTGGTTCACCGAAAAAGGCTCCGACGGCAAAACCACGGTCTACTCGTTGGCGGATTTCAGGAAGGATTCACGTGCAAACTATGAGCGCCGCTACCTTGACGGCCGCTACCGGGCGATCCCGAACCTCTCCCCGGCAACGCTACGGGGCCTAACTAACGCGAATGTGGGTGGGTAGCGCTAATGGCAGCAAGGAAGTCCAGATCTGGTAATCCGTCGCGGAGAAAGGCAACGGCGAGGCGTGCACCGAAAGAGGTAAAGAACAAGGTTCTCGTGGTGACGGAAGGCACGGTGACAGAACCCCAATACTTCGAACGCCTCAAAGGAATCATCAGTGAAGACTTCGGGGTCCAGCTTGTCGTAAGGCCGAAGTTGAGCAACAAGCCGAACACAAAGTGGACCAGTAACCCAGTTAGCGTGGTGGAACAAGCCATCCGTATCCGTGATGAAGCAGCCAATCAAGGTCGAGACGTGGTGCCGTATGCTCGCTGCTTCGCTGTCGTGGACGTGGACCAGTGGGATCAAGGACAACAGCCCACTGCTCTGCAGCAGGCAATTGAACTTGCGAAAAAGGAAGGCATTGAACTTGTTGTTTCTAACCTGAAATTCGAAGTGTGGCTACTCTGCCATGCTGACGAATCTTCTCGTCCGCCAACGACTAGGTCGTGTCTCCCAATAGTCGGACCCAGGTGAGGATGGCGCAGAGGGTGACGCCGGCGCGGTACGTGATGGCGAGTTTGTCGAAGCGGGTCGCGATGCCGCGCCACTGCTTCGCGAGTGCGAAGAATCGCTCGATCACGTTGCGACCGCGGTAGGCGGTGGCGTCGAACCCGGGCGGGCGACCGCCGCGACTCCCGCGCCGTTTTCGTGCGATGATCTGGTCGCGCTTGTCGGGAATGACGGCCTTGACCTTGCGGCGGCGCAGCTCGCTGCGAATGCGCAGCGGACGGGGGCCGCACGCGCGGGGGTTGACGCACGCGAGCTCTACCTCGCGACGCTCGGGATGTCGTGGGCCGCAGAGAACGGGGGAGAATCAACCGCGCTGCTCGCCCTGCTGCGTCGCGGCTGGGCTGCTCCGCCTCATTCAGAAACCACTTAGCCGTTGATGACCAGCTTCCAGGACGTCTCGCGGAACTTCGGCCGCAGGCCCAACTTCTCATTGATTGCCAACATGCGTTCGTTATCGAGCGCGTTAAACGTCACGATGCGCCGCGCATCAGGGAATCGGTCCTTGACCTCTCGGTAGAGTACCTGCTTGATGAGCATCCCCAAGCCCTGGCCGCGGGCGCGGCGGTGGACGAAGGTAATCTGCTGGCTCGCGGCCTCGGGGTGGTCGGGATCGATGGTGGCGCAGGAGTAGGCGGCGATGCCCTCGGCGTCGACAAGCAGCGCGTTGGCGATGTCCTTGGTTGAGCGCGCGTTCTCGGCGTGAAGCTCCTCAATCATCTCGCGGGTCCACACCTGCGGCTCGGCCTCGTCGGTGGCGGGCACGTCTTCCCAAGACATCTCCATGATGCGGAGGAAAGATTCGATGTGCTCCTCTGGTGGCATCCAACCGGCGAAATACACGGGGCGCAGTCCGGCGGGGATCTCTGGATCCTGGGCGAGCGCGAGGTCCAGCTCGGAGGCCTGCTCCACCACGCCGAGCTCGAAGCCTGCGCCACGGAGAAGTTCGCACCGCGGATCGGTCTCTAACCCGTCGAGAGCGATGTTCATCTGCACATAGAGCGTGGTCCGCTGGCGCTGCGACATCTCGTCTTTTGTCGCAGTGAGGAGGGAATCGAAGACCTCCGGGGCGAAGTCATCGACGTAGTTGAAGACGGCGTGTGCCACGTGGGTATCGCTAAGAAGGGGGAAGGACAGCTGCGCGAAGCCGCAGAACTTCAGGTCGGTCTCGTCCTTTTGGGCGTGGACGGTGCCCTCGCGCTCGGCGCACGCCATGAGGACATTCTCTCGCTGTGAATTCGGGCGCAGGGTTGCGAGCTCTTGGTCGAGCGAGCGGTTGAAGTCTTCGCCTCCGGATAGGTAGCCGTTCAAGGCATTGAAGGCTTCGTTGTTGGTGCGGATGGCGAGGGACGGCTGCTCGTTGGACTCCAGGTGGGGCGGGGCGACGCGGGAAACAAACATGCTCAAAATCAATACCACGGAAACCCACATTTGGGGCGTGTTCCTATATAGTTTGTCAACCTCGCGGGTGGAATAGCCGGGGTTGATTTTTCAACCGGGGTTGTTTGGGCGTGTTGTTTTCTGGTATGGCTGTTAGCCGACTGGGATTTTACCCAGTCGGCCATTTTGGTTCTTGGTGTCTAGGCTGCTTTGACTTCCTGTGATTGGTCGGGGTTGCGGTAGTACTCGTGGTTGCTCATCATGGCGTATAGGACGTTGAGCCGTCTGCGGGCTAGCGCTACTACTGCGGCGTTGTGTCTCTTGCCTTCACGGCGCTTTCGTTCATAGAACTGCCGTGAACGCTCGTGGAATCTGATGGATGCAAAAGATGATTGCCATAGGGCGTTCTTTAATTTCTTATTGCCAGCTCTGTTCAGTGAGTTCGACATGATCGAGGTTCCGGACTGATTCGTTCGGGGTGATAAGCCAGCGTAAGAAGCTAGGTGCCTAGCTGTCGGGAAGTCAGACATGTCGCCCGCGGTCATGAGAATTTGGGCAGCCGTCTTCGGCCCGATTCCCGGCATGGATAGCAGGATTTGAGTGTGGGGAATGCCGTTGATGAGCTCGATGACTTCCTGCTCGAATTGTTTGCAGTGTGTTCAGAAGACTGAAATGGTAGCGGTGTGGTGAGTATCTGGTAGCGCCTGAGTGAGTATCCGGTAGCGGTGTCCCCACTCAGGCGTTGTTGGTGGTTATGCGTTGGTGGTCAGGCGCATGTTTGGTCCTTCGAGTGTGATGATCTCCGCACCGGAGACGAGTCGGTTGAGGATTGACTCGGAGATCACGGCATCGGGGATGGATTTGTACCACTCCAGTGGGGTGAATTGTGAGGTCACAATCGTTGAGACTTTGCTTTCACGCGCGGCGAGGATGTTGAGAAGTTGGTGCGCGGTTGCGGCATCTACTGGTGTGGTCAGGAAGTCATCGAGGACTAAGACGTCGACGTCGTGGAGGTACTGGATGAACTTTAACCGTGCGGGGTCATCGGGTTGGAGGACTGCTAGTTCGGCGGCGAGCATGTCGGTGCGGTAGAAGCGTGCGGAGTAGTCCTTGCGGCATGCTGCTGTGATCAAGGCTTGGGCGAGGTAGGTTTTGCCGACTGAGGATTTGCCCAGGATGACAATGTTTTGGCCCAGGTGGCACCATTGTCCGTGAGCGAGTCTGCTGACTTGCTCGGGGTTGATGTTGCGGTCAGGCGTGCAGACCACGTTTTCAAGGCAAGCATCAAGGTTTGGCGATCGGGATGCTTTCAGTAGTTTGTTGATGCGTCGTTCGCGCCTGGCCGCGACTTCTTTATCGAGTGCGTAGAGCACCTTTTGGGAAAACGTCCATGCGTCGAATGCGGGATCGTTGGCAATCTCGATGACGCTTTGTCCAAAGGCAGTCATCCGCAGCGCGGTGAAGTCGGGCAGGACGGACTCGTCAAGGAAGCGATCTGTTGGTGGGGTTGGTGATGACATGGGCTTAGTGTCCTTTCTTGGTGAGGTTTTCGATGCTGAACTGGTCTGCACCGCCGAGAAACGCGCCGGTGGTATCCCGGTCGGTGACTGCAGGGGCGGTGGGCTGGTTGGTTGTGGTGCTGCGCGGGGCCTGGTCTAACCCGCGGGGCCGGGTGGCGTGTTCTTTGCGTATGGCGGCCATCATGTTTTTGACTGCGGTATATGACACTGCACGTCGGCTGCCGTCGTTGGCCATTAAGCGCTGGCATGCCTCTTCCAGGATTGGTTTGTTGCCGTGTTTGCCCATCGACAGCACGTTTCTACAGGACTGGTACGCCTGGGCCGGGATGGCTTTCGCCGCGATGAGTTCTTCGATGACTTTGCGTGTTGCCGGGCCGGTTTTGCTGGCTTCGCGATAAAAGTAGTCGCTTGTCCACAGCCCACGAGTGGAGTCCATGCCAGATGGAATGTGCTCATAGTCAGTGACATAGGCCCCACGTTTATGCGAAACTTGGTGGGTTGCCACGGTCGTGCCTTGATCAAAGACGGTCAAGACTTGGCCGGTGATGCGCACATCGACAGTGCGGCCAACAAGCTGATGCGGAACGGAGTAGCGCACCGTTGCAACCGTGATATGGAAATCTGGGGCTACTTTCGCACGCTTCCACTCGGTGTGCTGCCACGGGGTTTGCGGCAGATCAGCAAGCAGATGCTGCTCGTGTTGTTCAAAGAGATCCCTGCGGCTTGACTGCTGGCTGCGAAACGGCACGGAGGTGTTGATCGCGTCGACTAAGTCCACAATCTTTTCGTTGAGCTCGTCTACGTCAACGCACTGGTGGCCTTCAAGGGTGTGGATGACTTTGTGGGTGACGATCTTTACCGCAGCTTCCACATTTGCTTTATCCTTCGGTCGGCGCGCGCGTGTGGGAAGTGCTGCTGTGTTGTAGTGCTCCAAGAACTGCTGGTAGGTGTCGTTGACCTTCCGATTCCTATCGGCAGTACTAATCGCGTTTGATGCTGTTGACGCGTTATCGGGGACAACAACCTGACAGACCCCACCGAAGTAGTCAAACGCTTGACGATGGGCATCAAGCCAGGACTGTTGACGCTGGTCAACACACGCACACGCAAACAACATCCCTGAATACGGCAACGAAGCGACGAAAATACTGACTTTCGCACCCGGCGTGCCCGCAGGGTCGTACAGGCACATCTTGGTACCTGCCCAATCCACCTGCATCGTATGCCCTGGTGCATGGGTGATCCGCGCGCTAAGCCCGGCAACATCGACATGGGAGGCAACTAGCTGGCGGAACCGGTCGTAGCTGTAGTGACGCTGACCCGGCTGGGCTGGGGTGGTGGTGTAGCGAGCCCACAATACTTGCAGTGTTTGCTTCGTACGCCCTGTGCGTGCTTTGACGACCGCGTCAAAGTCAATCGGGACGAACCCGCCTTGCCCACTGGTGCGTTTGTCAACGAATATCTCGGCCAACTCGTCATCGGTCAACGCCGCGACCTGCTGGGCAGTGGTCAGGCCGAGGCTTCGTAGCGCTTGGTTCGCTCGGGAAATCGCGCGGTGCGAGCACCCGAGCTGGTCTTCAATCTGGCGGTAAGAGCGCTTCCTAATCAGCAGCGTCATCACCGCACGGTAATCCGTCATCAGCGGACTCCTTCCAGTCACACGCCGCACCCGAGTGGTGCGGCTACCGGAAGTATCACCCCGAGCCCCCTGAGCTGCTACCAGATACTCACTGAAGTGCTACCAGATAGTCACGACACTGCTACCAAATAGCCGGTCGCAACACAGTGCTCGAGCTTTAAAAGCGCGTCCTTCGCCGACATTGCTACGCCCATTTCGGCATATTGTGCACCAGCAATGGCGACTGTTTGCTCAGAGATGGCAGCGAATATGGCATCGATGACGGGCTCGGGATTGCGTGCCTTATAGCGTCGAGCAAAGGCAGCTGCTTTGGCTTTCCGAGGCGCTTTATTTTGGTGGGCCCGCCGTAGCGTGCAAGTAGGGGCAGAACCCACTTGCGGGGTGGATTATCTGGCCGCGAAGGGCTTGTTCGAATTGCGGGTAGCAGCCAACGAGTGCACTTCGAATCTGATTGATGAGCCTGGTGTAGGAGCGTGCTAAGTCTTCGTCGATGCCGTTGAGGACTTTCAACTGGAGGAAGGCTTCTTCGACACGGTCGACACTGCGGAGGGATTCCGGAAGGTTCTTTGCAGCGTGGGCGATGATATATGCATCCCGGATATCAGCTTTGACATTACCAGCGTGGACAGATGCGAGAGAGTTGGCGCATAGCCCAACCTGGAAGGTAGCGCACGTCGATTCCGATATCTTGGGCAACCGCGACAGTTAGTCGCCCAATGTTATTGGGCTGGTCCACGACGACAAGGACCTTGTGGTTGTTTGCGCTGAATGTTGAAAAGAGTGTGCGCAGGGATTTTTCGTTTTGGTTGATGTGCTTTGATAGTACTTGGGCGCCGTCGATATCTAAGACGCAAGCGTGGTGAAAGTATTTGCCAACGTCCATGCCGATGACATAGTCGTAGGTCATGCCAGACCTCCTAGCGAATTGAACGAGTATGAGACTTATTTCGTCGCTGGTGGTCGGACATACTTCACGCTGGTATCCACATTACTTTGAGACCTCGCGCATACTGTGCGGGTCAGGTTCCTATTAGCAGTCTGGAGTATGTCACTGCCTTCGGCGGCATCACCCCCCCGGATCATTTTCAGACGGGGACGAAAAACAAGCCATACCGAAGCCAGCGACTAGTTCCACTGTCACAAGGCAGAAGGAACGCAGATAAACATAGCCTGCCCCAGCATGGGGCTAGGAGTACGAATCCTGGGCTCCTTCAAGCGGAAGTGCTAACAACGTAATGGGACTATGTCTCAATCAACACCAGAGAAAACGACTAGGTCGTGTCTCCCAATAGTCGGACCCAGGTGAGGATGGCGCAGAGGGTGACGCCGGCGCGGTACGTGATGGCGAGTTTGTCGAAGCGGGTCGCGATGCCGCGCCACTGCTTCGCGAGTGCGAAGAATCGCTCGATCACGTTGCGACCGCGGTAGGCGGTGGCGTCGAACCCAGGCGGGCGACCGCCGCGACTCCCGCGCCGTTTTCGTGCGATGATCTGGTCGCGCTTGTCGGGAATGACGGCCTTGACCTTGCGGCGGCGCAGCTCGCTGCGGATGACTCCGGTCGCGTAGGCACGGTTGGCGATCACGGCGTCGGGTCGGGTTCGTGGGCGACCCGGGCCAAGCCGGGGAACCTGGATCTCGCCGAGCACGTGGATGAGCATCGCTCCGTCGTTGCGCTGCCCGCCGGTCACGATCATCGCGAGCGGGCGGCCCTGCCCATCGACGGCCTCGTGGATCTTCGTGGTCAGACCGCCGCGGGAGCGACCGATACCGTGACCGGGCGGTTCAATCTCGTGCCAGGGCAGATTCTTGTGATTCGATCCTGCCCCCCTGTGTCCTGCTCGGGGCGGGTGGTGTTCGTGGCATGCTGATGCGCACGCGCGATTGTCGCATCGATCGACACCGCCCAGTCGATCTTCCCGGCCGCGTCGGCCTCGGCAAGGATCTGCGCCAGCACCCGATCCCACGTCCCGTCACCGGCGTAACGGCGATGCCGCTTCCACACCGTCTGCCACGGGCCGAACTGCTCGCGGGGCAAGTCACGCCACGGGATCCCGGTGCGGAACCGGTACGCGATGCCCTCCACAACCCGCCGGTCGTCACCGAACGGGTGACCACGCCGCCCGGCATTGGACGGCAACGGCGGAGCGATCCGCTTCCACTGCGCATCCGTAAACACCCGATATCGAGAACCCGTCGACCTCACCCCACCAGACTGACGCGAACCTCACGATACATATGGGAGACACGCCCTAGTGCAGAGTTAGACAAGCGCTGCGCATCCGCTGGTCTCATGCGCGGCAAGACGCTGAAAACTGACTTCCCTTTTGGTCGCTATGAGGAGGCTAAAGCTGCGGCACTTCAGCTGGGAAAGGTGAAGTCAGGGCAGGCTGGACCGAATCCATCGACAGCAATGCCCAACTTCCTCGACGCCATCAGAGCCTTGGCTGACTAATCCTGGTTAAAACCCCTACAGCACCAGCGATCCGTTAACCAGCCCAACCACGGCAAACACCGCGCCGATGACAACGATGGTGACAACGACCCACTCGAAGGCGTTAAACAGGCGCTCTCCACGTGCGCGCTTGGTCAGCACGTACGGGATGATGCCCGGCAGCACCGCGAGTGCGCCGAAGAGGACGTACACCAGGTCGGCGGCGTAGATCAGCCACAGCGAGTAAATAAACGCCACGGCGGCAACAACCAGGTGCTTGGAGTTGGTTGCGCGGTCTGGGCGGACCTCATCAGTGGCTGGGTTCTTGTCCGCACGCAGCGCAAGCAGCACCAGATACAGCGCGGAGAAGATGTAGGGCAGCAGGTACATGATCGTTGCCAGCTGGACCATGGCGTTGTAGGAGGTCTGGTTGGCAAAGAAGATGATGACAAAGAACTGGATGACCACCGTGGAGATCAGCTGCGCGGTAAACGGTGCGCCGGCGTTGTTGGCGCGGCCCAGGCGCTTCGGCAGCAGGCCGTCATTGGCCATGAGCACGATGGGTTCAGCACACAGCATCTGCCAGGACACGTACGCGCCGAGCACGCTCAGGCACAGGCCGATGGAGATGAACACGCCACCCCACGGGCCCACAACCGCCTCAAGGACGGCGGCCATGGAGTTGTCCGGCAGCGCGGCCAGTTCCTGCTGGGTGAGCACGCCGTAGCTCAACGTGGACACGGCAACCAGCAGGCCTAAGACGGAGAGGAAGCCGATGATGGTGGCGCGGCCAACGTCCGTACGCTTGGATGCCTGCTTGGAGTAGACGGATGCGCCCTCAATGCCAATGAAGACCCACACGGTGTAGAGCATGATGCCCTGCAGCTGCTTGGAAAATGGCAGGCCAGAGCTTTCGCCCCAGAAGTCGAACGTGAACTTGCCCCAACTAAAACCAAGGAACGCAACCAGCACAATGAAGGCCAGGATGGGCACGATCTTGGCAACGGTGACCACCACGTTCATCACCGCTGCCTGCTTGATGCCGCGGGTGAGCATGAAGAAGATCGACCAGGTCAGCACCGACACCGCAAGGGCCAGCACCCACTGGTTGCGGAAGACGGGGAAGTAGTAGCCGATGGTGCCGAAGAACAAGGTGGCATACCCCACCTGCGCCATGACGGAACCAAGCCAGTAGCCCAGGCCGGAGGCGAAGCCGATGAAGTCACCCAGGCCTGCGCGCACGTAGGAGTACACGCCGGAGTCCAGGTGCGGTTTGCGCCGCGCGAGGATCTGGAAGACGAAGGCAATGGAGAGCATGCCCACGCCGGCGATCAGCCAGCCGGTGAGCATCGCGCCTGGGCCCGCAACGGAGCCGATGTTTTGCGGCAGCGCGAAAATGCCGGAGCCCACCGTGGAGCCGATGATCAGCGACACCAGCGTCCACATGGACACAGTGTGTGCCCGGGAGTGGCCCTCGGTGTGCGTCGTATGCGCAGTTGTCATGCCGATAATGTAGCGGTTTACATTTTGTTCTTGGTCTTCGCCGTGGCTTTGGCGCTCCAGGGGTCCTCCGGCCAGGGGTGCTTGGGGTAGCGGCCACGCATTTCTTTGCGCACTTGCTGGTAGGGCCCGTCCCAGAAACTGCGCAGATCATCGGTCACCGCAAGCTCGCGTCCGGCAGGTGAGAGCAGGTGAAACAGCACGCGCACCCCGGAAATTTCCGGTGAGGTGGCCAGCCCGAAGCATTCCTGCAGTTTCACGCGCACCACGGGCCGGCCGGTCTCGTACGAAATCTTGGGCCGCGACCCACTCGGCACCGCCAGCCGCTCCGGCGCGCTTTGCTCCAGCTTGCCGGCCAGCTCCCACGGCAGGTTGCGCATCATTGCGGCCCGCATGTCGCATTTGCTTATCGACGCCCCGCGTAACACCTCCCCAACCTCAACCGAGTAATCCCCACGCGAAACATCTGGCCAGCCAGCTTGTTCGTGGAGGAAGGTGAGGCGGTCAAGGAGGTGGCGTTCGGCGCTATCAAGCAGAAAGTCCTCAAACCGGAAGGAGGCGGCGGCCTCTTCCAGTGCTTCGCTGGCAGCAGGGTTGGCCGAGGTGTCGAGGGCGACCGGCGTGGCGCTGAGTTCGATTGCGCCGATGGCTTTGACTTTACGAAGCTGCACCTTGTCCTTGGTTACGTGCGCGCGGTAGCCCTCCGTGACGCGCTCGGTGGGAAGCTCCGTGGCGGCGGCCGCGCGGATCACGGCATTGTGTGTGGTGCGCTGCACCTCAGCCGCCGCGATCCACTCCGCGCCGGTCAGGTTGATTTTCGGATCCAACGTGGCGCGCGTGCCGCTGGCCAGCAGGTATTCCTCACCCACGCGCTTGGCCACCCACTGTGGAAAGGCGGTGCTGACCACCTCACCCGCCGCAACCGGCGGGCCTTTCGGCGCGAGCTTTGCCAGGCGGTTGACCTGGTTGCGCGGGGGATCGACGCGGCTTAGGTCACCGCTGAGGCCCTCCGCAATCGCCGCGACCGTGGGCGCCGCACCGTTGCCCAGCTTCAGCAGCGCGGCGCCTAAGCGCGGGTCCACCGGCAGCGTGGCCAGTGTGCGGCCGAAGTTTGTGATCTCGCCGCGGCTGTCAAGGGCGCCGAGTGCCTTCAGCGTTTCCTCTGCTTCCTCACGTGCTGCAGCTGGTGGTGGGGTCAACAGCGGCAGGTCTGGGGAGCCCCACGCCTTCATTATCAACACCGCACCCGTCAGGTCACTCGTGGTGATTTCTGCGGCGATGTCTTCACGAAAGTGCTGGTAATCAGCCTCCGAGTACGCGCGTACCACCGTGCCCGGTCCCAAACGCGCCGCACGACCCGCGCGCTGGTTCGCACTCGCCTTGGACGCAGACACCGTAACCAGGCCAGTCATGCCGCGGGCATCCCTGCGCGGCTCCCTTGAGAGGCCCGCGTCCACAACCTTGCGCACGCCCGGCACGGTTACTGATGACTCTGCCACGGCCGTCGATACCACCACCGGCGCATCCCCGTATAGCGCCTGGTCCTGCTGCTCGCTGCTCAGCCGACCGTGCAGCGGTGCTGCTGCAACGCCGTGTTTGTGCAGCGCCTCGCACACCAACTCCACCTCACGCACACCCGGCACAAACACCAACGTGCGGCCCTCCGCTTGTGCTGTTGACGCCGGTTTAGCTGCCAGCGACGCCACATGCTCATAAAACTCCCGCGACCCCGACGCACGTCCCGCATGCGGCGCGTACTGCACCTCCAGCGGGTGCGTTTCCGCCTGCGTGGACACCACGTGCGCACCCATATGCTGCGCAAACGCCGCCGCGTCCAGGGTGGCGGACATGGCGGTGAGAAAGAAGTCGTCGCGAAGAATCGCAACCTCCATGCACATCGCCAACGCCAGATCCGTATCCAGCTGACGCTCATGCACCTCATCCAGAATCACCGCGTTCACACCGTGAAGCTCCGGGTCCTTCAGCAGGCGGTTCAGCAGCACGCCGGGGGTGACAAACTCCACCAACTCGCCGCGCTTGGCTTCGCCGCGGATGGCGTAGCCGGAAAGCGACGGGGCGTCGAGAAGCGAAAGGCGCCGAAACGCTGCACGAACCGCAACCCTGCGCGGGGCGGTGACCAGCGTCTTTCCATGCGCATTCGCAACCGCCGGCGGGATCAGCGTCGTCTTACCCGTACCCGGCGGCGCCTCAACCACCAGCGGGCCAGCCTCAGGCAACTGGCCCAGCACCCCCGCCACCGGCAGGCCGCGCCCGATTTTCTCCAAGTCAAACATTGTTTTCCAGGGTACCTTTGAGGCCATGAGACGCCTGTTCGCCGCAATCGTCCCACCAACCGAGGTCCGCGAGCACCTCATCACCGCCCTGCGCCCGATCCGCGACACATTCGGCACCGAAACCCGCTGGACCGACCCAGACAACTGGCACATCACGCTGGCCTTCTACGGCTCCCAGCCCAACGACGCCGCCGAAGTCACCGATATCCTCGCCCAGGCAACTGCATGGGCTCCGCCATTAGAGCTGCGGCTTCGCGGCGCCGGCTGCTTCGACCGCCGCACCCTGTGGATCGGCGTCGGCGGCGACAAAGCCTTGCTGAAAACCCTTATGGCGGACTGCCTTCTGGAACCCGACGCCCGCGGCCGCCAGCGCGCGCACCTCACCGTCGCCCGCACCGGCACTCGCACCAGGGACTTCTGGCTTCTCGACGACCACGCCCACGCCCTCTCCATCTACTCCGGCCCCCGCTGGCACGTGGATGAAATCCACCTCATGGAATCCCACCTGGGCAAAGGCCGCTCCGGCGGGCCGAAGTACGACATCGTGGACACCTTCTACCTGCGCGGACCCGCGCGCCGCGAGGCCTCGTAGGGGTTCTACCCCCTGACCTGCGCTAACCCCACGCACCCCACCAGCCTCATTGCAAACAAAGCGATTTGTTGCGGATGTGACAAACCCGACCTGGGCTTTTGTAAACGAGGCCCCCTCGTTTACAGGATTACGATTGATCGCCAGCCTTCAGCTCGAACAACAATTTCGAACATCCGCTGGCGTGTTACCCCAGTGTGGAACAATGGGCACAACGAACCAACAGGAACATTTCCAAGGAGGGATTATGTCTACGCCGATTATTCGCCGACTCACGGTTGAGGAGGCTAAGCAGGAGTTACGTAATCTCGAGCAGCAGGTGGAAGGTGGTATCGACGAGTTCGAGGAGCGCGCCCACTCGTACGATTTATCACCCACTGAGCAGGGCGTATGGCAGCGCATTTCGGAACTACGGTGGCTTCTTGGTTAACTGAACCCTAATTAGACCCATGCTTTTCGACGCCCTCCCGCGCACCCCTTCCAACCCACTCCCAGGAGTGGTGCACCTGCCGAGCTTCCTCAACGTCGAAGAGCAAGCCGCACTGGTCACCCAGGCGCGGGACATTGCTCACCGGGTGAAAGGTACGCCGGTGGCGATGCGGCGCCCGCGTGTGGGGCAGGGGCAGATGGCGGCGTGGTTGTTGTCGTTGGGGTGGTTTTGGCAGACGCAGCCCTACCGGCTTGTGCGGGAGGTGGACGGCCACACGGTGCCTGAAGTACCCGAAAACTACCAGGTCATAGCCAACAACATCATGAACCAAGCACGCGAAATCGACCCGTTGGTGGGTCCCACGCCGACAGTGGAGACCGCACTGGTGAACTTCTACCCGCCGGGCGCAGGCATGGGCCTGCACGTTGACGCGGAGGAGGAATCCGACAACGCGGTGGTCAGCCTCTCCATCGGGGAGGAAACGATCTTTCGCATTCAAAACCCCGAAAACACCGAAAGCAAAGACCTGCTGCTGATGTCCGGGGACGCGCTGGTGTTTGGCGGTCCGGCAAGGAGGGCATATCACGGGGTGAAGGCGCCGCGCGAAGCCACTGGGCCCGAAACCACGGGTCTGAAAGAGGGGCGGATAAACATCACAATGCGCCAAGTACACCGGTAACCTGTGCACATGGACAAAAAAGTTGCTGTAGTTACTGGCGGCTCGGCGGGTATTGGTGAGGCCGCGTGTCGTGCGTTGGCGGCCGATGGTTGGCACGTGATTGTGGCGGCGCGCCGGGTGGAGCGTTGTCAGGCCATCGCTGATGAAATTGGCGGGGAGGCATTGGAGTTGGACGTGACGGATGAGGTTAGCGTCGATAAGCTTGCGAAGCTCCCACGAGTGGACCTGCTGGTCAACAATGCTGGTGGGGCGAAGGAGCTTGACCTGCTTCGCGACGCTAACGCGAACGACTGGCAGTGGATGTTCGACACCAACGTCATGGGCACCATGCGCGTCACCCAGGCGCTGTACCCGCAGCTCAAGGCCGCAAAGGGCTTGGTTATCAACATTGGTTCCGTGGCGGCGACGGATGCGTACAAGGGCGGCAGCGGCTACAACGCGGCGAAGTTCGGGTTGCGGGGGTTGACTCGGGCGTTTCGCAGAGAAGAAGCGCCCGACATCCGCATCTGCGAGATCGACCCGGGCCGCGTGAAAACGGACTTCTCGCTCAACCGTTTCCACGGCGATGCGCAGCGTGCCGCCCAGGTGTACGAGGGCAAACTCAACCTCACCGCGGAAGACATCGCTGAGGCGATCCGTTGGGTGGCGTCGCTGCCAGCGCACGTGAACATTGACACGATGAGCATCATGCCTGCTGATCAGGCGGAACGTTAGGTGACCGGGTCGGCGTTCGCGGCGCTGCTCGGTGTGTGGTTTGCCGCGATTGTCAGCCCTGGTCCGGACACATTTCAGATCATCCGCATCGGCTCGCGCGACCGCGCCGCCGGCGTGTGGGCTGCCGCGGGCATCACGCTTGGCAACGCCGTTTGGATCATCGGGTCGCTTCTGGGCCTGTCTGCGCTGGTGCAGACGGTGCCGCAGATCCTGACCGTGCTGCAGATCGTCGGCGGCGGCTACTTGCTGTACATGGGTCTTGGGGCGTTGCGGGGTGGGGTGAAGGCGCGCGTCGATAAGCAAAAAAGCCCTGATGCGGTTGAACCTGCCGCGCGAGCCATGAGCACCGCCAAGGCGTTCGGTGTGGGTGTGGCCACGAACCTGTCCAACCCGAAGGCCATCTTGTTCTTTGGCGCGATCTTCGCCCAGTTCATCCGCCCCGGCATGGGCTGGCAGTGGATGGTGGCGATTGCGGCGACACTGATTATCACCGGGCTTTTGTGGTTCGTTGGGTTTGCGCTGGCAGTGCGCGCCCTGGCGAGGCCGATCCAGCGGCATGGCTGGGCAATTGATCTGGTCACAGGCCTGATTTTCATAGTCATCGCAGTGTGGATGCTCATCGAGGGGCTCGCCGGCCTGCCCGCGCTTTTCTAAACTCCGCACCAATCTGGCTTATGCTTGGCCGCATGCATGTTGAGGTGCCTATCAGCGGCGACACGATCAAACTGGGCCAGCTGCTCAAGCTGGCTAACCTGGCGGAATCCGGCGGCCATGCCAAAGAAATGATTGAGGCCGGGGAGGTGACAGTCAACGGTGAGGTGGTCACAAGCAGGGGCTTTCTGCTTCACGACGCTGACGTCATCTCCACCCCCCACGCCACCGCAACCGTCACCACCGACGGTGACGGTGACGACGACTACTTTGATGAGCGCACCGCCAACGATGATTTCGATCCGGAGAAGTGGAGGAATCTCTAATGCCCGCATTTGAAGCCGTTCCCGGCATGCCGTACTGGCAGGACCTGGTGACCAGCGAGCCCCAAAAGTCCGCCTACTTTTACACCAAGGTGCTGGGCTGGGACGTTTCGGGCGGCGACTACCGCGTGGCCCGCATGCACGGCCTGCCGGTGGCCGGCATTGTCAGCACCGGCGCAAAAGAGGCGCTGAACGAATGGGTGCCGTACTTCCTCAGCGTTGATGTGGCTGCGGACGCGAAGCGTGTGGAGAAGCTTGGCGGCCGGGTGCTTGCCACCGCAGAGGTGGACCTGGGCACCCTTACCGTTTGCGCCGACCCGTTTGACGGCTACTTTGGTCTGATCCAGCCGGCAGGCGAAGACCGCTTCGTTGCCGCCGGTGAGCCGGGTGTACCGGTGTGGTACAACTACGGCGGACCCGAGGTTGCGGCAGTTGATTTCTACGCCGAGCTTTTCGATTGGGAAGTGCAGAAGGTTGGGGACGAATACATCGCCCTCCAAGACGGCGCACCATTCTTGAGCATGGAGATCGGCCCTGCGCATACACATGCGGCGTGGCAGATCTACTTCGGTGTGGAGAACATGTCCGCGGCGGTACGCGCTGCAGAGATGTTCGGGGCGAAATACCTCTCGGAACCAGAGCTCACACCTTTTGGTCTGGTCAGCCTGCAGGAGGATGCTACGGGCGCCGGCGTGTTCTTCTGCGAGGTAGAAACACCGGTGTTTGAAGAGGCCTCCGAGTCCGATTCAATCCTGCACCTGGACCCCGAAGCGTAGGACTTTGAAACGTAGGAACCTGAGGCATACGAGATGAAACTGCGGGTTGTTGCGGGGACGCTTGCGTGCGCGCTGGCGTTGTCGTCTGTCGTTGCTGCGCCTGCACAGGCGTATCACGTTGATCCGTCGTACTTGCGTGATCGCACGGCCCTGGCCGTGGTGCACCCCGACGGGCGGATTTCCATGTCCGCCAATGCAGAGGAGCCGCGCCCGGCGTTGAGCCTGGCCAAGTTGTACCTGGCGTACTACGTGCTGTACAACGGCACTGCCGAGGAAAAGTCCCAGATCCCAGAGATGGTGGCCACCTCCTCAGACCTCATTGCCAGCCAGCTTGACCGGAAATACCCCGAGGCCATTGAGCAGATCGCGGAAGACTTCGACCTGAAAGCCACCGTGCGCAGTGGCTATTGGGGACAGACGCAGACCTCTGCACGCGACGTTGCCACGTTCATTTCCTCCATCGTGTGGGACCCGAAGGCGAAACCCCTGTTCGCCGGCATGAAGGACCAAAGCGCCGTGGCTGCCGACGGCTTCATCCAAGGCTTCGGCACCGCCCGCATGGACAACGTCAAAGGCTCCAAGATGGGCTGGACTGATGACCGCGCCAGCGCCACCGGCAGCGTCTCTTGGGGTGAGATTGGCGACGAAACCTGGGCCGTCGCCGCCCTGACCTACGGCACCGCCTACGAAAACACCGTGGATGTCCGCCACGGCATCAACCAGGTGGAGGACACCCCGGCGAAAAACAAGGTTTCAGCTACAGAGTCGGCCGCGGCGAAGCCGACGAAGTCTAAGCGCCGCTAGTTTGCTGCTCGTTTTCTGCTAGTTTTCTGTCAGCTCTGACAAATCCGACGACGCCATTTTGCCGACCTGGGGTGTTGCCGAAGCGCTAAGGGCCCGCTGCACGATTTGTCAGAGGGGAACCGCGGATCCTGACAAATCCGACGACGTCATTTTGCCGACCTGGGCTTTTGGCAAACTACTAAGGGCCCGCTGCACGATTTGTCAGAGGCCCGGCCAGGGCCGAATATCAGAGCGCGGCGAGGAACTCTGCGACGTCGCGAACCCGGCGGCGCATCTCCGCCGGCGTAGCAATGAAGTGCGTTGAGAAGTACTCCGACCGTGTAAAAGAACCAGGTAGATCGGCTGGCAACGGCGCCGCAACCTTATCACGAGAGGCGACCTGGACCAGCACGGGCGCCGAACCAACGGCGGCAAACGTATCCGGCGTCACCTCAACTGGGAAGGTCAGCGCGTAGGCGTCCGCACCCGAAGGGACCGAGGCGGCGGCGGAACCAAACGCCCACACCGAACAAGCACCAGCACAAGCGCCACCAGCACCACCAGCACGCTCGCGGGCGTACGCCAGGGCGGCTTCGGCGTCGGCAACGTCGTTGACGTCCAAGATTGTTACGCCGGAGAGTTCCGCGGCGGCGGCAACGTCGGGTCGCCAAGCGTGGTCGCGGTGAGCAGTTCCCTCATTATTAAGCGAGACCGCCCAGGCGCCGGTGGGGGAGCTGGGCACGAACACTTCGCCCAGTTCAACGGACTCCACCGTCACACCGTCGGCAAACGCTACCGCGGGCATCGCGTGGTCCACGGCGCTGCCGAGCATGAGCATCGCGGCGTGCGTGATGCGATCCGGCAGCAATGCCAAATACTGCGCTGCGTCCTGGTCATAGGTGGCCTCGATGTAGGTCACCAGTTGCTCAAGTTGCAGCTCTGGTGGCATCTCGCGGTCACGGCCGCCAACATGGAAGTCCTCGCTGAGCTGCTCATTCACAGGCTCAGACCCAACAGGCTCAGATCCAACAGGCTCAGATCCAACAGGCTCAGACCCAACACGCTCTACCAAATCTTCACCCGCTTATCCGGATCGATCCACATTGGGGAGTCTGGTTCCACGTGAAACGCTTCATAGAATTCGTCCACGTTGGAGGCGATGACGTTGCAGCGGAACTCGTTGGGGGAGTGCGGGTCAATCGCCAGAAGTTGTGCCGCCATCTCCGGGCGTGCCTTGGAGCGCCACACGCGCGCCCACGCCAAAAACAGGCGCTGGAAGCCGGTGTAGGTGCCGTCCAAATCGCCGAATGGGCGCGATGGGCAATCCTCTAGGCCCTGATCTGCCAGGTAGAGCTTGTACGCCTCCACGGCGATGCCAAGTCCGCCCAGGTCACCGATGTTTTCGCCAAGAGTGAACTCGCCGTTCACACCGCTGCATTCCTGGTCCGCCAGCACGGATGGCACCAGGCCGTTGAATTGGTTGACCAGCTGGGATGTGAGCGCTTCGAAGCGTTCGCGGTCCTCCTGGGTCCACCAGGAGTTGAGGTTACCGTGGCCGTCGTAACGCGAGCCCTGATCATCAAAACCATGGCCGATCTCGTGGCCAATCACGGCACCGATCGCGCCGAAGTTCTCCGCCGCATCGGCCTCCGGGTCGAAGAACGGCGGCTGCAGGATGGCGGCGGGGAAGGTGATGTCGTTGACCACCGGGTTGTAGAACGCGTTGACGGTCTGCGGGGTGGTCACCCACTCCGCGCGATCGCTCGGCTTGCCAATCTTGGCCAGCTGGTAGTTGTGCTCAAAGGCGGCACCCGCACGCACGTTCGCCAGAAGCTGCGCGCCGTCCTCAACAAACTCAAGGCCGTCGAAGCTGCGCCAACGCTCCGGGTAGCCAATCTTGGCGGTGAATTGCCCCAGCTTCTCCTGCGCGCGCTCGCGCGTGGCCTCGCCCATCCAATCCAGCTTGGCAATGCGCTCGCGGTAGGCCTGAATCAGATAGTCAACAAGCCGGAGCATTTCGCTTTTCGACGCCGCCGAGAAGTGCCCCTCAACGTACTCCCGACCAATCTCCTCACCAACCAGGCTTTCCGCCAAGGCAACGCCGCGCTTCCAGCGGTCACGCTGCTGGGTAGCACCGGAAAGGTGGGTGCCGTAGAACTCGAAGTTGGCCTTTGCAATTTCCTCGGTGAGCTGGCCCGCGCGGGAACGCAGAACGTTCCACACGGCCCACAGCTGCCAGTCCGCCAGTGCCTCCGGGCGCAGCATCGCTGCCAGGTCCTCGGTGAAAGACGGCATCATGTTGATCACGCGGCCGGACGGCAACCCGGAGGCAGCCAGCATGGTGCGGATAATCGCCGGGAGTTCTTCCAGCGTGGTCGGGTTGTAGGTGGCCACCGCATCACGGGCCTTGACCACATCCCAGTGGCTGGACGCCAGCTGGGTTTCCAACGCAACGATGCGCGCCGCCGCCTGCTCGGGGCTGAGGCCCATCAGGTACGTGCCGTCCAAAAAGCCCAGCATGCGCGCTACATGGCCCTGGTACTTCTCCAAGGTCTCAGCGTGCTGCGGTTCGCGGTAGTATGCCTCATCCGGCAGCCCCAGGCCGGACTGCACCAGGTAGGCCACCGCGTCTTCGCCCTGGGAATCCTTCTCCACCCAGTAGCTCAGCGGCGCGCCAACGCCGTCACGCTCCAAAAGGCCCAGGTTGTGGGCGAACTCTTCCACGTCCGCCACCACAATGCGGTCTAAGTCCGCCTTCAGCGGCGCAACACCGGCGGCGTTTACCGCGTCGGTGTCCATGAAGGCGCGGTACAGCACGCCCGCGCGGCTGTCGCTTTCCTTCAGCAGCGCGTGAACGTCTTCTTCGGATTTGTCGCGCAGTGCGTAAAACGCGCCGTCAATCCCGCGGTCCGCGGGGATGACGTGGTCACGCACCCAGTTGCCATTTACTAACGCAAAGAGGTCATGCATGCCCACAACTGTAGTGGCAAGCCACTACATGGTGTGCTGCACAATCCAATCCGATGCCTGTTGTGGGCCAAACGTGGCGTACCCGCCGTGGGCGGCCATGCCGGCCACAACAGCGCCGGCACTCGGGCCGAGTTTCTGCAAAATCGCCTGGTACTCATTCCACGGAATGCGGCCCGCGCTCATGTGGGTACGCATCGCCGGTGCTACCAACGCGCGGTGCTCTTCACGCATGGAGCACACGATGTCATCCGGGCGGCAGATCTCAAGCACGCGACCCGCCAGCACACCGTAGCCGCCCTCCAGCGCACCAAGGGCGCCAACTGAATCCGGCGAGGTGCCCGGCGACAGCGTCGCCCCGTTCGGACCCTGGTACGGGTTTGCAATCACCGCAACCGCATCCACGCGCTCCTGCGCAATCGGGCCGTGGCCGTTAGCAATGTCGCGCGTTAGACGCGCCGTGACGTCCGCACCCAGGGAGAAGCCGGTGAAGCTGAAGGTGGCGTCAGGGCAGGCGTTTGCCAACTTTGCAACGGTGCCATAGGTGGTGTCATACGCCGCCTTGGACGCCGCATAGTACGGACGCTGCGCAAACGCGCCGGAGTTGTAAGAAATCCACAGCGGCTCAATCGCACCGTTGGTACGCATCTGCGTTAACAGGCCGGTGCTGAACACGTGCCCGCCGTGCGGCACAAACGTTGGCACACCCGCCACCGTGTTCGCGCCACCCGGCACAGCAATGAGGTAATGCGGCTTGCAGCCCTGCTGCTCCAGCATCCCCATCGTGTTGTCGGAGGACATCATCTGACCACCAACCCCCTGCGCGGAGGCAACTGGCGCTACCAAAGCCATGGCAGCGGTAACGGCAGCAGCCACTGTGCTAGTTACCGTGGCAGCGATGCGCGTAAACCTCATCGTTTTCTCCAACTCCTACTCGTTCGGGTTCCTGATCTTCATCGGGCCTGGCGTCCACCAACCCCACCTGGTGTGGGTTTCGTAGTCAATGTTCGCCTCAACCGGGGCCGCGCCCGTGGAGTCCGTGCGCAGCTCATACTTGGCAAATGAGCCCCAGTCACGCTGCCAGTCACCTCGCAGGTAGCCAGGAACGTCGTAAGAATAATTCACCGCCTCGGCTGTCGCCAGCGCACCGCCGCCAAGGAAGTCCTGGAAACCAGACAGCTGCTTCTTACCAGGCGCGTCCGGCATCACGCGGAACTGCGGGATCTCGGTTACGCCAGCGTAGTGCGTAAAGGTGCGCTGGCACGGGAACTGGAAGGCCACCGTCCAGTCCAACAGGCCCGGGGTGTCGCGGTCCACAAGCTCCGTCATCGCCGCAAGCGTCGGGTTACGCAGCGGGGTTACCGCCAGCCAATCCTTCTCACCAAAGGAGGCGTCCTCCGCCACCAGGCGCACAACGTCCGCCTTCTCCGGCAGGTCTTCCAGCGGGTAGCGCAGGTTACGCCAATCACCAGTCGGACCCTGGTCCAGCATTTCTACGCTGTCGAGGGTTTTTACGCTGCCGTCGTCACGCAGCTGCCCAAACTCAAGCTCAAGCGTGGTGCCTTCCTGCTCCACACCGTTGATGTCATGGTGCGCAATCTTGCCCGCAACCGAGGTCACCAGAAGCGGCGCATCCGGGTTGTGCTCCGGCAGCTCAAACCACACGGTTTCCAGCACGGCCTTGCGGCTCGGGTCATCCTCAAACGTGCCCACCACCGGCACGCGCTGGTAGTCCAGCCCAAACGGCAAACGCACCGTGGAGTTGTTCACGCCGCGTAGAGACTCCGGCCGGTTACCCTGCGTATTCACACTGGAAGTGGACTGCGCCTGCTCACTCAACGCATCCTGCGGCGCATCCGCCGTCTGCGCATCCGACTGCGCCGAAGACAACACATCAGTGGTGTTGGCGTTTTCAGAAGCGATGTAGGCAGGCACGCCATCTGGGTGGAAACCAACGTTGGTGCCCGCGTCAAGGGACTTGCCCAACGGCACCCCGTCAATCGGCGTGAGGAAGGAGTCATTCGTATCCGTCTCCAGCATCACGTCCGATGCCAGCGCGCAGACATCACCCGTGAAGCTGCGCACGTTGCCCATGCCCACGGAATAGGACGGCGCCTGGGACACAAAGGACTTCACAAACGTCAAGCACGAAAACGCCACAATCAGCACCGCAAGCACCGCGATCGGGGCGCCCATGATGCCGGCCCAGCGGCCAGCGTCTACACGAGCCGCCTGATCAAACTCATGCGCTTTGCCAGCCTTAGCGGCTTCGGCACGCCGGTTGTTGTGAATCAGCGACTGGACAATGCCAACCAAAAACACCACACCGGCCAGCGCCAGCACGATGGTGTTGGCCTCCACCGCCTTGTACTGCACGGTACGGTCCCACCACGGCACGCCGAAGGAGGAGACGTACCACCAGGCGTTCCAGCCGGCCAGGGTCAGGGCCAGCAGGAACAGCGTCGCGGCGAACGCGATGGTGCGGTTGCGGGCGGACTGCAGCGCGAAGTGGGACAGCACCACCGAGCCGAGTGCGGCAACGGCAGCGCCGACGCCCGCGTAGATGCCGAAGTGGTGGGTCCACTTCGTTGGCGTGAACATCATGAAGAACACGGTCAGGGCAACAATGAGCACCATCCGCTGCGTCGTTGCCTTGTTCGTGCCCGGGATGCGACCCCAGCGCGCCATGCCCCACAGGATCAGCACCATGCACAGCACCAGGGTGAACACGGGGAAGCGGCGCTCCAGCGAGGCGTCCACCGTTTGCTGGAACAGCGTTGCGTAGCGCACCCACTCCTCGTACCAGTGCAGCGCCGGGCCCACCTCGGAGCGCACGGCGGTTGCCTCCAGCACGGTGGCCAGGGTCTGGTCCTTAAACACAGGCACCATCACGGCCATGCCGGCACCCAGGAAGGCAGCAATGTAGGCGAGCATCGGAGCCATTGCTTGCCGACGCCTCATCGTCCTAAACACCGCCGGCAAACAAATCAGGAACACGCCCACTGCACTTAAGCCCGTCGGGCCACACGCCAAGGTCAGCGCAGCCGTGATCGTGCCCAACGCTGCAGGCAGCAGGCGGTCATAGGCAATGGCACGCTCAAACAGTGCCCAGGTGATCAAGATGCCAGCGGCAATGATCGGCTCCGGGCGGGTGCCGTTGTCATACGGCAGCCAGAACGCCAGGAACACAAACGCCGCAGTCCAGTACGCCACCCGGCGCCCCGCAACCGCCTCACCCAAGCGCGGCAAGATCGAGCGCGACAGCACCCACCAGATCCCAATGCCGGCCAGAAGCGTGGGCAGACGCATCCACATCGATGCCGTAGTTACGCGCGCAAGCAGCGCCAACACGTCATAGAACGGGGAGCCAAACGGTGCCTCCGGCACGCCGTACCAACGGTAGTAGTTGGCCATGTAGTCCGAGTCATTGGCCACGCGAGCCATGGTGAGCAAGAAGCCATCATCAGAGGTGTTGGCACCAAAGACGTGCCAGAAACCCAACACGGCAAGCACGATGCCATCTAGCGGCTTAAACGTGCGCCACTCCCGGTCGAACAGCGGCACACGGCGGCGGTCACAACGATCCATACGGCCCAACGCCACCAAAGAAACCACTGCGGAAATCAGGCCCGCGATCATCGCGAACACCTTCACCGCAGTTGGCGAAGACGTGAAGCGGGAATTGATGTCGATGTGGGCGGTCAGGCCAGCGTCGATAAGCAGCTGCCCTGCATCCGGCTCAAGCTCCGAGTAGAAACCGGTGAACTGGGCGCGGTAATCATCCTCAACCTCCTCGGAGTAGGACGTGCCGTTGATAGCAACCGTGGTCTCCTCATCGGTCTGCTGGATGCTCAACACCGCATCACGAGGCAGCGCCGCAACCTCCTCAGGGGTGAGATCAAAAAGCACCTCATTGATCGCAGACACCACAAGCCCACCACCAGGCGCGGTAACAAACAGGCCGCGATCAAACGCCTCCTGCGAAGACTCCGGCAACGTACCCAACACCAAAGACTGGCCCGGGCGGACGTGATCCACCGCCTCAATTGGGATCTGGATATCCACTTCCTGCGGCGCAAGCGAAATCAACGGCGCATTCACCGCCTGCACCGAATTGTTCTGCGGCCACGACACCGAAGACTGCACCTGGTTCACCGGCAAAAACGGCACCAGCACCAACAGCACAAACGCCAACAAGCCACTCACCGTGGCGGTAGTGACCAAGGAACGCGGCGCGCGCTTCACCCGCACACGACGTGTGGTGGCTTCCGGAAAAGTTTCAATGTGTTGACCCACGGTTTACTGCTCCTTGCGAACCACAACAACAAACGGGCCGATCTGCTTCATAGCCCAATCGGCAGAATCAAACGCTTCCGCGTTGAAGAACAAGCCCTCATAACGCACATTCGGATGGCTCGGATAAATGTCATACGCCACATGCGTCTTAAGCGGCGTCTTCTTATCCACGTTGCCGCGGAAAATGAACCCCTCCGGACCACGCCACTGCGAATTATCAATGGCAGCCGTCAGCTCCGCCGGCGCAGTATTGGACAGCTCCGCCCACTGCACCAACTCCTCATTACGCCGGTTGAACTCACCCAACGGGTTGGCATAGTGGCTGGTAAACGCGTTGAACCCGTAGTAGGGGTTGAACGCCATGAAGTTGATCTCATCGGTATAAATCACAGCCTCGCCTGGGCGGCGACCGTGCTCCGACATGAACTCCACAATCTCGCCGTAGTAGCGGCCAGCATCCGCCGGGAAGCGGTCAGCGCGCTCACCAAAACCATCAGTATCCGCATAGGCCTGGTCAATGTGATCACGGTTTTCCACCGGAATTTGCTGCACATAAAACACGCTGCCCGCAGCAACAAGCAAAAACATAGCCGTGGTGATCGCCCGGTTCGTCGCATCGGAGAAACGGTACGAGAACCAGAAATCCACACCCACCAGACGGATCTCCGCAAAGCCCAACACACCCGCGGTGGTGAACAACAAAATCAGCAGCACCTCAACGCGGAAGCCCAATAGCGACGTACCAAACAAGGTGACCGCCATAGAGGCCATCGCCCAGAAGTAGCACACCAAAATGGCCAAGCCCAGCGCTGCCACCTCAGGCTCGCTCAGGCGCACAACCAAGAAGAACAGGCCAATCAGGCTGAGGAAACCAATGGCGGACAAAGAGAAGAACGGCATGGGGAAGTACGTGCCCTCTTCCGGCAGGAAGTGGTTAGCCGTAGACATCGCCTCCTCATCACCAGTGACCAGGCGCAGCAGGTACGGGCCCCACGTGATCAGGGCAATCGCCATAGAGCTGAACCCGATCACCAACAGGTGGCGCACCGGCGTCAGCGAATTGCCGCGGTTGAAGAACATGATCACGGCCAACACCACCACCGTCAACGCCATCAAGGCAGTAAACAGCGTGTACATAGTGGCCGAAACGCCAAGGTAGAGCGCAAGCGCACTCGTGGCCCACCACGAACCACTCAGTGCGCGGTGCGCGCCCACCACAGCAGCCGGGAACAACATCGCCACAATCGCCGCATACGGTTCATCTGGCACCTCCGTCAGCACCACCGCAACATTCGCCAACGCCAGGGCACCCGCCACCGGCAGAGACGCAGTCAGCCGATGCCAAATCGGCGTCAACATCGCCGCAACCGCGGCTAGCGACACCAACGCCCACGGCTGATACACCAACCAACCAGGCATATTCAACGCATTAGCTAAGCGCCCACCCAACCAGAACCAACCAGCCGGGTAAAACGTGGGCAGATCCACGTAGTTCATATCCGCAAGCGACGGACCCAGCGCCATACGAGACAGGAACTGCGTACGGAAACCCTGGTCAACCTGGATACCGTCCAGCCACAAGTTGGTAGCCGTCAGCGGGATGCCCAACGCGGTCAGCACAATGCCCGCAGGCACCAGAGACACCACGGTCTCAATCAGGATGTTCTTCCGCCCACGCACCCACAGCCAGCAGCACCATGTGCCAATGGCAATCAAGGTAAACGACGCCGCAGCCGACAGCGCACGCGGCATCATCGAGGTATTAAACGCGGGCAAGGACAGCGTCTTTAAGACAAACCAGCCGGCAAGCGCCAGCGCGCCACCGAGGAAAAAGAAGCTGACCGCCCGAGACGTAGCCTGTGCGTCAGAGATCTCATCCGGCGCATAGGAAGTAACCCGCAATTCGCGGGTGGAAGTGGTGGTCATGCGTAATAGTTTGTCACATGGCCCCCACACGCCCTAGTAGCAACGGCGCAAACCTCAAGAGAAGGTTAAGACTTTAGGGCGTTTTCGGCGGTTTGGAGCTGGCCGGTTTAGGTGGCGCTGACAAATGTGACAATGCGGCGCCGCTGGGCGGTTAGCGACCTGCGCAAACACAAACCGCCGCTTTATGTCAAGTGGTTGTGAACAATTTTCGGTTGGTATTTGATGGTGTGGGGTTGGGGTGTGGGTGTTGTGCTGGTGCGGATGATGGTGACGTGTTTGGGTAGGTCTGTGGGTGGGGTTGGTCGGGTGGTGATCCATCCTTCGGCGAGTGCGTTGTCGATGGCTGTTGAGCGGTTGTTTTTGAAGGTGTGCCAGGTGCCGTCGAGGACGCTTTGTGGTGTGTAGCCGTTGATGCCGCTGTGGGGCCTGTGGTTGTAGTAGTGGCTAAATTGCTCGACCCAGTCTGTGGCGTGGTGGATGTCGTCGAAGTGGTGTGGGTAGTACGGCACGCCCTTCATAGTGTGGAATAGTGATTCCATCTGCGGGTTGTCGTTGCTGATCCCTGGCCGGCTAAACGAGGTGGCTACACAGTGGTCGGCAAAAAGTTTCGCGAGTTTCTTGCTGGTCATAGCACTGCCATTATCGGAGTGGACGGTGTGCACCGTTGGGTATTTTTCGAAGATGGCGGCAAACATGTGGCTGGCTGCGCGGGAATCTTCGTGGTGGGTGATGACTTTGCCGACAATGGCTCGTGAGTACAGGTCCATTGCAGTGTGGCAGGCATAGGTTTCGTTGACGTATGGCCCTGGCAGGTAGGTGATGTCCCAGCACAGTACTTGGGCGGGTCCGGTGGCTTGTACGCACGGTGGTTGGCGATGTGTTGGACCCCGGCGGCGTTTGGCCCGTGTTTTATAGCGTTGGCGCAGTAGCTTGCCGTGTCTGCGGGCAACACGATAAAAGCTGCTTAAGCTGGCGATATATTTCCCGTGGTTGTAGGCGTTGTAGAAGACATCATCCACACTGGACTGTGGGTTGGCATCAAGCAGGGCAAGAATCTGTGCAATTTGCTCGTCCGATAAGCGCGTGATGTTGCGGTCTGTATGCGCGATCGGGGCAGGTGTTTTCGGACGTGGGTGTTGTTGGTAGTAGCGTCTGCTGCGGCTGATCCGCAGCAGTGTGCAGGCACTGTACTTACTGTGTCCAATGCTGCACAACGCGCTAAGAAGGGCTTCTTCGTGTTCTATTCCTTGCTGGTAGCGCGATGTTTCCTCGTCGGTGAGTATTCGTCCGCCGCGTCGCAGTCCCCGCCAGGATTCTGTGGCAGAGACGCTATAGCTTTTCCCAAGACATCACTGGTGGCTTTCCACTTATCAGCTTCCTTTTGCACGCGGGCAACTTGGCGTTGTGCTTGTTGACGCACGTGTGCGATTTCCCGATCTGCTTGTTTGCGTATACGGGTGATTTCACGTTCATGTGCTGCGACTTTTTTACGCAGTGCTGCAAGTTCATCGTTTTCGGTCATTACCAAAGCCTTCCTGGTGCAGATAACGTGCCAGCGTCCCATCTTCGATCCTGCGTATCCAGCGCATCATGGTCACGCGTTCGATGCCGTGTTTTTCCAAAAATGCCTGCTTTTCACCATAGGGACGTTCAACGTACTGGTGGACCAACGAGACAATGTCGAAACCATCAAGCACTGTAGGCACTGGGGCATTGCCCCCGGTTTGTACAGCATTGCGTTTTTGCTGGGTAACCGAAGCAAACCCAAGACGCTTTCCCCATCTATGGATTTTGGACTGACAGATGCCATGGCGATTGCGCCATAGCCCTTTTGTCCCATGTGGCAGTTGGCAATAGATAACAAACATCTGGCGCTGCTGGGCCTTATTGAAGTTCAATCTATTTCGAAATGGCTCATCCGGGACGAACACTACAGCCCCGGCATACGGCATCACCACGTCTTCATCATCAAGCACCGCCCCAGGTTCCAGTACCGTTAACGGCAACGCGAGAACATCCTGGGCGCGGGCAAGTCGACCACGCGGCCGCCGCCGTGCCGGATCCGACACCACCGTCTGATCCGTAGGCCTTGGCCACTGCGGCGGGTCAGGAGTAAGACACGGAATATTGTGCAAGGTCATGAACAAAACCTCCTCTGGTTCGTTGTTCACAACCAGCCTGACAGAGAGGGCGCCATGTCACATTTGTCAGGATCCCCGCCATCCGGCTGACAAATGTGACAACGCGATTTCGCCCCTACCCTGTGACCTGCTGTTTTAGGAACTGGGGTTGGGGTCGGTTGTCAACTTTGTCAGCCAGCCAAAGCTAGAAGCTCAGGCGACGCATGATCGCCGCCGGAATGTGCTGCAGCACAAGGGAGATCGGGCCGAACAGCTTGTGCACGAACACGGCGGGCTTGCCAGCCAAAGCGGCGTCGACGGCTGCCTCGGCAACGTCTTCCTTGTTTACGGTCAGCGGTGCCTCGTCGAGGCCTTCGGTCATCTTCGTGCGCACCTGGCCCGGGCGGACAACGGTGACCTTGACGCCGCTGGAGCGAAGCGCCTCACCCAGCTGCAGGTAGAAGCCGTCCATACCCGCCTTGGCGGAGCCGTACACAAAGTTGGAGCGGCGCACCTTCTGGCCCGCAACGGAGCTCAGCGCGATGATGTTGCCGTGGCCCTGGCGCTTCATCGCCTGGCCCAACAGCACGCCCACGGAAACATACGCGGTGTAGTTGGTCTGCGCGGACGCCACGGCTTTCGCCTGGTCCTGCCACAGCTCCTCCTGGTCGCCCAGCGTGCCAAAGGCAACGACGGCAATGTCTACCTCGCCCTCGGCAAACGCGGCGTCAATCACTGCAGGGTGGGAGTCGAAATCCAGGGCGTCGAAGTCAACGATGCGGATTTCGCCGGCGCCGGAGGCGGTGAGGGTGTTCACGGCGGCGTCGATACGCGGGGAGCCCTCGCGGGCACAAAGGGTGACGGTGGGGGAGCCGCCGCGGGAGGCGAGCTCGCTGACAATGGCAAGGCCGATGTCGCTGGTGCCGCCGAGAAGCAGGATGTGCTGGGCTTGGCCTACTGCATTCAACATTTCAGGTTCCTTTTCTAGTTCAGCTCAAGTCGGCGGGACAGGTCAGAGGCGAAAACGCCGGTCGGGTCGATGTCGCGGCGGGTCTTCAACCAGCCGTCCAAACCCGGGTACATGGCGTGGAAGTTCTCCGCGGACGTACGCGACTCCTTGGCCAGGTAGAGGCGGCCGCCGAACTCCATCACCTGCTCATCCAGACGGTCCAGGAACTCACCCAAGCCCGGGCGGATGGGGAAGTCAACGCACACGTTCCAACCCTTCATTGGGTAGGACAGCGGCGCGCGGTTACCCTCGCCGAACAGCTTGAACACGTTGAGCGCCGTGTAGTGGCCGGAGGACTGGATTTGGTAAATGATGTCCTTGAACGGCTCAACCGCATCGGTGGGCACCACGAACTGGTACTGCAAGAAACCCTTCGAACCGTAGCCACGGTTCCACTCGCCGATCAGGTCTAGCGGCTGGTAGAACTGCGTCAGGTTCTTGATGTCGTTCTTCGAAGGCGCGCCCATCATGTAATAGGCCTCACCGATAGCCATGAGCGAAAGCTTGTTCATGGTCCAAGACGGGAAGATATCCGGCACCGTCATCAACTGCGGGGCCTTGAAACGCAACGGGTCTTTCGCCAGCTTCGGCGCGTACTCCTCCAGCTGCGCAAGCGTTGCCAAAGAGCCGCGGGAAATGGTGGAGCGGCCCGTCTTCGGCGGCGCGGAGATCGCGTCGAACCAGGCGGAAGAGTAGGTGTAGTTGACCTCGGAGCCGTCGGAGTGGATGGCAATGGTCTCATCCAGTGTGTCCGTGCGGTCCGTGTCAGAGATGAAGTACGCGGTTTCCGTAAACGTCATCTGGATGCGTGCGCGCAGGATGATGCCGGTCAGGCCCATGCCGCCCACGGTTGCCCAGAACAGTGTGCCGTCCGGGTCATCCGCGGAGCCTTCCGGCTCAAGGTGGAGCACACGCCCGTCTGCAACCAGAAGCTCCATGGACACCACATGGTCACCGAAGGAGCCTGCGGAGTGGTGGTTCTTGCCGTGGATGTCCGGGCCGATAGCGCCGCCGATGGTTACCTGGCGCGTACCGGGCAGCACCGGCACCCACAGGCCGTAGGGCAGTGCCGCCTTCATCAGCTGGTCAAGGCTCACGCCCGCGTCCACGTCCACAATGCCGCTTTCCGGATCAATGGAGTGGATTTGGTTGAGCACGGTCATGTCAACCACCAGGCCGCCGCCGTTTTGCGCCGGGTCGCCGTAGGAACGGCCGAGGCCGCGGGCAATCACGCCGCGACGCTGGGATTCCGGCAGGGAAGCGTTCTCATCTGCCACGCGTGCCACGGCTGCCTTGATCACATCAACGTCAGGGGTGGAAAGTACGTGAGCGGTACTTGGAGCGGTGCGTCCCCAGCCGTGGAGGGACTTCAAGTCGGTGTGAATCTGCATGTCTTCCAACCTTACTCACGCGAACGTAACGCACCCGTAACAAAAGGTGTGACGTTTATCCCAAGGCGTAGCAGGTCAGAGCTCCAAAATCTCTCGGATCTCCTTCGGCAGCTCCTCCTGCGAGGTGATCTGCGGGCCCTCATACTCACGCAAAATCTTCAAAATCAGCGCGCGGCTGGCGCTGTCCTGCACCGGCAGCTCCTGCGCCATCAGCTGTTGCATGAAATGGTTCAACGGTTGTTCCATACCGGACAACCCTAGCTATGTGGGCCCCAGCCGGTACGATTTGCCGTATGCAGACCGAGCAGATCACCGATCAGATCACCGAAGAGTGGATTGATTACAACGCGCTGGACAACACGTTCGCTGGCCAGTGCATCCAGGCGGGTTTCATCGCCGCGCTTGTTGCGTTCCCGGCGGCGCGCCTGCCGCTGCTTGCGCTAAACGCTGGCACGATCGCGGTGTTCAACGCGTTTGATGAGGACCCGCGTAATGACCTGACCGCCGTTGTGGACGATGAGCAGGGTGAAGAGGATTCTGTCGCGTTGTCCTGGGGCGTGATCGGCGCCGTTGCCGTGGGCGCGTTCGGCGCGTTTACTCTTGCATCTCGCCTGGTTGATGGGGTGGTGGCTGGGTTGGGTAAGCGTGGCGTCGATAAGCCGAAGCCCTGGGTGGCTGGGGCACTGGCCGCGACCTACCTGGCGGTGAAGCAGATCAAAAAATAGGTAGCCTGGGCGCATGTCACGCATGCTGATGGTCCGGAGCTTCTTGCTTAGCGACGACACCGTCTACCGCTGGATCGGCCTCCCCCAACACACAACCGTTGCCGAATGCCGGCGCATCGTGGCAACCGTCTTCGACATCGACGGCGAGGTCGGCTCCGATACCGACGGGGCCCTTACGATTGGGGAGCTGCTGCGCTTCCCCGGCGACACCCTCCACTTCCACTGGGGCCTGTGGGAGTTTCAAATGCAACTGGCTGAGATCCACCTCGGCGAAAGCGACGATGCAGCCGCCATGTGCGTGGCGGGCGCCGGCGAGTTTGGCCCGCACCCCTTTGACATCCGCGCGGTGAATGCGCAACTGCTGGCACTGTCTGGCGT
This sequence comes from Corynebacterium riegelii, assembly GCF_001263755.1. NCBI lineage: Bacteria > Bacillati > Actinomycetota > Actinomycetes > Mycobacteriales > Corynebacteriaceae > Corynebacterium > Corynebacterium riegelii. The sequence continues at coordinate 1,942,389 of NZ_CP012342.1, read as the reverse complement.
TTAACGCTTTTGGCTGGTCGCGCGGGTAGACTACCCCGGCGTGAGTTCATCCCCGAGTAAATCGGCCGCTACTTCGGCCGCGAAATCAGCGCTGAAAAAGCAGCTGGTGCCGTTCATCATCATCGGCATCGGCTGCGCCGTGCTGGACTTCGGCGTGACCTATTCGCTGACCAAGCTGTCGCCCTTGTCGCGTGACGCATCCAAGGCGCTCGGCTGGTGCGTAGGCACCCTGGTGGCATACCTGCTCAACTCCCGCTTTGCGTTTAAGGCCGAGGTCAACGCCAAGAAAGCCGGTGCCGTGGTCCTGCTTTACGCCTGCACGTTCGCCGTGCAGCTGCTGCTGTACCGCTGGTCCGAGCCGCCGCTTCTGGCGTTGGGGATTGGGGACCCGTTTAAGGACCTCATCGCCTTTGTCATCGCCCAGGGCGTTGCCACGGTGACCAACTTTGTGCTGCAGCGTCGCGTGATCTTCCGTCATGAGACGAAGATGATCGAGGTCGCCGATCCGACTAGCTACGCGGCCGAGCCTACGGCCGGCGGAAATCCTCCCGTGCCCCCATCCGCAAAAGCTTCAGCCACTGAATAAACCCCTTCGGGTCGCGCTTCTGTAGCAGGAAGAACCACCCGAAACGCACCACTTCCTGCAGCTTCATCCGCTTCATGCCTTGCTGGTTGATGATGTAGCCGCGGTTGCGGTACGTGAAGTACCGCTTCGATTCGTTATCCGGCCACTGTGCGTGTGCGCGCCCGCCCATAATCGGATGGAACTCGCCGGAGCCGTCCGGGTGCAGGTAGCTGGTGGTTAGCGCCGTGCCGTACTTCAAGCCCGACTGTGCGAGGCGGCGGTGGTACTCCACCTCGTCGCCGCGGATAAACAGGCGGTAGTCCGGCACGCCGATGCGCTCCATTGCGCGGGCGGAGATGAGCGCGCCGTTAAACAGCGAGGCGTACTGGGGGAGGAAGTCGCCCTCCAGCTCATCGACGCGCCGGTGCCACACCGTGCCCTGACGCAGTGGGAAGGCGAGCTTTTCGGGGGCGTCGATATTCGCCACGATCGGGCTCACCTCGTGCAGTTCGTGTGCTTGAGCTACCCGGTAGAGCTCGGCGAGGACGTGCTCGTCGGCGGGGCGGCCGTCGTCATCCGCGCACCAGATCGCGTCCGCGCCGAGCGCGAGCGCGTGGAGAAAGCCGTAGGCGAAGCCGCCCGCGCCGCCCAAGTTCGTGTGGCTGGGTAGGTAGACGGCGCGCTCCCCCGCGAGCTCTTCCAGCAGTTCCTTGACCTGGTCCTCTGCGCCGTTATCCACCACGATCACCCACTGCACCGGGTGCGTCTGGCGCACCACCTGCTCCAGGGAATGGCGGAGCAGATCCACGCGCTGGTGGGTGACGATTACAGCGGCCGTTTCTCCGGCCGGAGACAGGGTGGCAGTCATGCCTTCCATTCTGCCACTCAACTACCGAACTGAGGTGTGTGAGATGGAGGTGGCGAAGGTTAAGGCGTTGAAGCCTGGAATCTTGAGGAAACCGGAGTTCACGCGGTTGACCACAGCGGCAATGAGACCGAGCACAGCAGCAGCGATGGAGGCACCAACGAGGATCTCAGCGGTGGTCCCCATCGGGTACTCTTTGGCAGTGTCATTCTTCAACGAGGGGATAGCGAAGTCCTTGACGGACGCAGCAGTCTCAAGGTTCCTCTGAAAATCCTCAACGGAACTCTTCTCCTTTTCCTGTCCTTCCTTGCTGGAGTCGCTGCTGCTGCCCTCCTCATCCTTGCTTCACGATGTAGCCGAACACCTCAGCTTCGGAGACCTCTGAAGACCCCTTCTCAGCAGCAGTGGCAGGTGCAACGGACAGGGACAGTGCGGTGGCGGCTGCCACAGCTGCAGCGGGGAATCGCTTTATGGAAAGCTCCTTGAGAGATGAGTAAAAGTATTGAAAGTGAATCTACCGCACTCCACAGAAGGGGAAACAAAATGTGAATATTGCCGCGAGCGTCACGCGCTTGCCTGCAAGCCCGAACGGGCCTAAGGGGGGTAAAGCTTGCTCAATAACGCAAAAGCTCCAGCCCATAAAGGACTGGAGCTAGAAGAGTTTAAAGCAACAAGCTTTAGACGCTCAGGTTAGAACGGAAGGGAAACGCCCGGGACGAGGCCGTTCTGAACTGCGGTGTACGCAGCGCCGAGGATGGCGGCGGCGATGCCAAGGCCCCAGAGGATGTCAGCGGTGGTGCCCAAAGCGTAGCCATTTTTTGCGTCGTTCTGCCACGAAGACGTGTTGAAGTCAACATGGGCTTTAGCGGAGCCGCGAGCTGCGTCAGAGTCCATATTATTCATGGCATCCGAGCTGGTCTCGGTGGAAGCCTTGTGAGGCTGGGAGTAACCGTTTACCTCTCCGATCACCGCAGCGCCGATCAGTGTGCCAAGATCTTCCCAATCACCTTCGGTCTGTGCAGAGGCAACGCCAGTGGACAGGGACAGTGCAGTAGCAGCGGCAACAACGCCGGCAGCAAAGCGCTTCATGAGCGACTCCTTTGAGAGAGAATGAGGCCTGTTGTTCAGGTTCCTTATTAGATTAGGAAACTTCGGGGGGCAGCGGAAGTGGAATGGGATTCTATACCCCCATATTGTGATGCTGTGCGCTGGGGATATGGTCGCATAGGACTATGAATTTTAAAAATCCAGCAATGAGAGTCAGTCGGCGGCTCTGGATTGGCAAGTTTCCGTGAAAACAGTTTATATTCCGTGACTTTTCACGGATACTTGTAGAATATTGACATGCTGAACGCACGGACCACCTCAAAAATCGACGGTCTTCTTGATAGGTATGCCGCGTTACGGGAAGACAACCCCGAGGCCATCGCGGAGATCGCACGCGCAGAGGTGGCGGAGTCGGTGTATAACTCGAACGCCATTGAGAATTCCACTTTGACTTTGGAAGACACCGAGAACATCCTGGCGGGGTTCACCGCTAGAGCGCACGATGTGCGGGAAATCTTTGAGGCTAAGAACCTGGCTGAGGTGACTGAGGAACTAATTCGAGGCGTCGGTAAGCTCGATGCAAACCTCATTCTGCGACTGCATGGCATGTTGCTTCGCGGTATCAACGATGACTGGGCTGGTCGGTTCCGTCGGCGGGGAGAATGGGTACGAGTAGGGGCACATATGGGTGCTAATCCTGAGTACGTAGACCGGCTGGTAGAGACCATCATCACTGAGTACTACGAGGATGAGAACTATTTCATCGATCGCGTCGCGCGGTTCCACGCAGAATTTGAAACCATCCACCCATTCTCAGACGGCAATGGACGCGTAGGGCGCGTCATTATCAATCAACAACTCTTGGAGTTAGGGGCGCCGCCCATCATCATTCCGAACAAAGGAAAAGAGCGCCACTACTACCCAGTGTTCCGCGGCTATCCAGTAAGTGGTGATTATTCAGCGCTGAGCACGCTCATCGCGCGGCAACTCATCGAGTCCCTGAACAAACGTATTACGCTCATCACCGCGCCGAAGGTGATTCGCCTATCGGAGTGGGCAAAAGCGAATGGGGTTTCTGGCTCTGCAGCCTCAAATAAGGCGGCGAGGGGCACCATCCCGGCATTCCGACAGCGTGGAACGTGGATGATCGACGCACACTATGGCAACGACGCAGAGGGCAGCGTCTAGGCTTCTTCCCCGTGGAAACGCTCCACCAGCTCCGCGACGTACTCGCCGGTTTCCGGCCCCTCGTAGGCACCCACCACGTCCGAGACGAGACCCGCCTGCCGGATCTCGCCCTTGTCCACCCACAGGGCGGTGTTGCACAGCTGGGCGAGGAAGTCGTTGGAGTGCGAGGCGAAGACCAGGATGCCGGAGCGCTCGACCATCTCGGCCAAACGGACGCGTGCTTTGGCCATGAAGGCGGCGTCGACGGCGCCGATGCCCTCGTCGAGAAGCAGAATCTCCGGCTCGATGGAGGTGACCACGCCGAGGGCGAGGCGCACGCGCATGCCGGTGGAGTAGGTGCGAAGGGGCATGTTGAGGTAGTCGCCAAGCTCGGAGAATTCGGCGATGTCGTCTATTTTCGCTTTCATCTGTTTGCGGGTCTGCCCCAAAAACAGGCCGCGGATGATGATGTTTTCGTAGCCGGAGATCTCCGGGTCCATGCCTACGCCGAGGTCGAAGACGGGGGCGACGCGCCCACGGACGATGGCGGAGCCACGCGTGGGTTCGTAGATGCCGGATAGCAGGCGAAGCAGGGTGGATTTGCCTGCGCCGTTGTGGCCGACGAGGCCTACGCGGTCGCCTTCCCGCAGGTGAAGGTTGATATCGCGCAGTGCCTCAACGACGACAGTGTTGGAGGCGTTCTTGCCAATCTTGCCGCCGGCGGACGACATGACGGCCTTTTTTAGGGAGCGTGATTTGGCGTCGAAAATGGGGAAGTCGACGCAGGCGTTATAGGTGTCAATGGAAACCATCTCGGGTCCTTTCTGTGACGCGGCAGCGAGCGTCACACCCAGTAAGGCACGCGGAAGCGCATCTGCTTCATGGCAAACAGTGTGATCAGCAGGCCGACGGCGGTGCAGGCGAGGACGATCCACCAGTGGTAGGCGGCTACTTCTTGCCCGATCAGGGGGGCGCGAACGATTTCTAGGTAGTGGTAGAGCGGGTTGAGCTCGGCGATGCGGGCGCGTGAGGCTACTTCGCCGCCCTGTTCGCGCAGGGTTTTGGTGGTCCACACGATTGGGGTGACGTAGAACAAAAGCTGCACCATTGCCTCAAGGAGCGGGGCGACGTCGCGGAAGCGGGTGGCGATGATGCCGAACAGCATGGTCACCCACACACCGTTGAGCACCAGAAGTGCCAACCCCGGCACAGCCCACAGCACGTTGAAGCCGAGGTCAATGCGGAACGCCACCACGAGAATGAGCCAGATGACCATGTTGTGTGCCAAAAACAGCAGTTGGCGCCACACCAGGCGGTAGACGTGCACCGACAACGCCGAGGGGAGCTGTTTGATCAGGCCTTCGTTTTCAATGAAGACGTTGGCGCCGTCTTTGATGCAGCCGGAGATGAATCCCCAGACGATGAAGCCGACGGTGACGTGCGGCAGGAATTCGGCGACGGAGATTTGGAACAGCATCGAGTACAACAGGCCGAGCGCCAGTGACATGACGCCGGTGGCGATGGTGATCCACAGCGGGCCAAGCGTCGATCTTCTGTAGCGCTGTTTGATGTCCTGCCAGCCCAGTTGTAGCCAGAGTTCGTGTTGGCCCCACCCGCGGGTGAGGTCGCGCCATGACATGGCCAGGGTCTTGGATTGTGACGCCGGGGTGTCGCTTGCCGGCTCGCTGGTCATGCGGGCAACGTCTGCACGCAGTTGTTCGATGTCTCGCACCTACATCACCCTAGCCGCTGCACGCTGCCGGTATGCAGTAGGTGGCTCCGCGGGGCATAATAAAGGCCAATGTTTTCTTAGAAAGGGGTGTGAGGCCGTGGCGTATGACGTTGCTAGTGTGCGTGGCCTCTACACTTCGTTGTCCAGCGGTTGGACGTATTTGAATGCGCATGATGTGCCGCAGGTGCCGGAGCGGGTGGCGTCGGCAGTGGCGAGGAGTTTTCGTGCGGCGTTTACGGTTGCTCCGCCGGAGCCGGTGCGTGGGTCGCATGCGCGGTTTACGCCGGGGTGTCCGGAGGGGGAGACGTTGGTTGCGGATGCGCGGGCGGCGGTTGCGGATCTCACCGGCGCTACTCCTGAACGGGTGATTCTCGGTCCGAGTGTGCAGGCGTTGTACCTGGCGCTTTCGGCGGCGATGCGTCCGTTGTTCCGTCACAATTCTTCGGTTGTGGTTTCGGGCCTGGATGATCCGCGCCTGACGTCCACCATCCAGCTCGCGGATGCGCAGGTGCGCTGGGCCCAGGCCGATCTGGCTACGGGGGAGTTGCCGCCGTGGCAGTTTGAGAAGTTGGTGGATGGTTCCACGCGCTTGGTGTCCATTCCGGCGGCGCATGCGCAGCTTGGCACGGTGGTTGCGGTGCCACAGGTTGCGGAGGCGGTCAGGGGACGTTCGAGGGCTTGGCTGCTTGTCGACGCTTCGTCGTACCTCCCATACCGCCCCCTTAGCTTCGACGAGTTCGGTGCTGACATTGTTGCCGTTGACGTGGCTGCGATGGGCGGACCGCAGGTGGCTGCGTTGGTGTTCCGTGATGAGGCGATGCTCAACCGCCTGGACCGCGACATGTTGGATTTGCCGGTCGCCCCGGGCCTTGCCGGTGGTGTGTCGGCGATTGTGGAGCACTACGCGCAGCTGGCGGAGCCGCGTGGCGGGCATCCGCGGAAGGTGACGCGCCGGGCTCGTTTGGCCTCCTCTATGCAGGAAGCTGCGGATTATATGGAGCACCTGCGCGAGGATCTCTACACGTTCCTGGGGACGCTGCCCAAGGTCCACATCGTGGGCGTGTCTGGTGAGGCTGCTGAGCACACCCACCTCGACCGCATCCCACGGCTGACGTTCGGTGTGAGGGACGTCCCGGCGGAGACGGTGTATCAGCGATTGGTGGCGAATGGGATGGTGGCCACGTTGGCGTCGACAAGCAAGCTGCTCTCTGACATGGGTGTGGACGAGATGGGTGGGGCTGTGACGGTGAGCCTCAGCCCGTTCAACACGCAGGCGGATGTGGTGCAGCTGACGCGCACCGTGGCCAGCCTGGCTTAGGGCGGCTAGACCTTCAGGATGATTTTGCCAGTGCTGTCGCCGGAATCGAGCAGGTCGTGGGCCTTTGCGGCGTCTGCAAGCGGGAAGGTGGCGGTGATATTCGGCTTGATGCTGCCAGCTTCAATCAGCGGCCACACGGTTTCCACGGTGGAGGCCACAATCTCCGCCTTCATCGGACGCGGGCGGGCGCGCAGCGTGGTGGCGTGCAGCGATTGGCGGCGCGGCATCATCCGACCCAGGCTGATCTCGCCCTTCGCCCCGCCCTGCAGCGCAATGACCACCAGCTGCCCATCCATCGCCAGCGCCTTCACGTTCGGCTCCAGGTAAGGCCCGCCGACCACGTCGAGGATGGCGTCGGCCCAGCCCTTGAGCTCCTCGTCAAAGTTCTGCTCGCGGTAGTTGATCACGTGGTCCGCGCCCAGCTCACGGCAGTATTCCACCTTCTCCGCACTGCCGGCGGTGGTGGCCACCTCACACCCCAGCGCCTTGCACAGCTGGATGGCAAAAGAGCCGATGCCTCCCGAACCGCCGTGGATCAGCACCCTCTTTGGTGTGCCGTCCGCATGCGGCTTATCGACGCCCACGAGCATCCCCAAATTCGACCACACCGTACAAGCGACCTCTACAACCCCCGCCAGTTCCTCCAACGTGAGATTTTCTGGCTTTGGCGTGAGCTGGCCTTCCGGCACCGCGACGTATTCGGCGTAACCGCCGCCAGCCAGCAGGCAGCCGACCTCTTCGCCCTCTTTGCGGCCGGTGGTGCCTGGGTCCACGATGACACCCGCGCACTCAAGGCCGATGATCTCGGATTCACCCTTCGGCGCCGGGTACTTGCCGGCCGCCTGGACCAGGTCAGCGCGGTTCACGCCGGCGGCCGTGACCTTGACCAGCACCTCGCCCTCTTGGAGCTGCGGGGTGGGGGTGTTGCAAAGTTCAAGGGAGCGCGGGCTTTCCGCGTCCGTGAGCTGGATAGCTTGCATGGTTGTATTTGCTGGTGCGTTCATGGGTGCGTTCATGCCAGCCCAGAATACTGCGATCGCGGGGGCGGCGTGTACAGTTACGGACTGTTGGAGACGTGGCAGAGCGGCCGAATGCACCGGTCTTGAAAACCGGCGAGGGTCACACCTCCGGGGGTTCAAATCCCCCCGTCTCCGCCAAATTTTTTGGGTGGGTTGGATAAGCCCGTGACATGGGGTGTTGCGGGTTCCGGCGGTTAAAATTGCGCGTTATTTGGTCGGGGGTTGGTGGTGCATTACACTGGTTCGAGGTCTGGAGACGTGCCAGAGCGGCCGAATGGGGCTCCCTGCTAAGGAGTTGCCCTCTTTGCGGAGGGCCGCAGGTTCAAATCCTGTCGTCTCCGCCACGCGCCCGTAGCTCAACGGATAGAGCATCTGACTACGGATCAGAAGGTTGGGGGTTCGAATCCCTCCGGGCGCACCAAACAAAAACCCTGGGAAACCAGGGTTTTTCTGTTTCCTGGGTGTTTGTTCGTGTTGGGAAACCACATTTCACCCGCGCCTGACGGCCGCAAGGTTGATGTAAAGAACGCTGGACTGTTTTGAGGTTGACTCCAGTTGGCCTCAGTCAGGTACCGCTTGGCGGTGTGGTTCGAACGGTTGTTTGGCATTTTCTTATCGACGGACAGGGCGTGTAGGGGTGGCAGTCTATACTGAATGCAACCGCCAGCATGTGTGGTGAATGTGCATGCGGAAATAGTGCAATAAATGCAGGTTTACCACTTGCGCATAGAACAGGTAGGCGGGTATAATTAGGGGTACAAAACAACGGGAAAACAGGGAACACAACACTGGGGGTAGACCGTGGGCGAACCATACTTCCGCACACAGCGACCAGAAGATCCACTGAGCATGTTTAGTCAAGGTATTCGTGATATTTACTGGAATGCCTTCGGTCACTTCGCCATACCTGGGGCAAGTGTTGATGACGTCGACCTGGAAGTAGTGGCCATGAGGGAAGCAACCGGCTGGACTAAAGGCTCGGTTGAGCAAGCGATCTTCTCCCATGCACGCCTGCAACACTTACCGAAGCTGCGAGCATTGCAGGCCAAGACGCGTGTGATGGATCTGCAGCATTTACGCGCCATCGATACCGTGCTTGCCGAGCTTGGCCCAGAGATTACCGAGGAAGCGTATGCCGAGTTCGACGAGATGTTGACTACTACGTTTACCCCAACACGGCCTGGGCAACACACTCCACAAACCACGACGATTACTCGTCGTATCCGGGAGATGATTAAACGGATCGACCCAACCTGTGCTTATCAGCCGAAGCGACGCCAACAGCGAGTGGCGCAGGCACATGCGGCTGATGATGCGGTGACCTTTGAGGTGTCTGCACAGTCCGGCACAGTCAAAACACTGGTCACGTTGGCGACCAACCCGTTGACGGCACAGGTCGTATGCGAGCACGTGTTAGCGACTGCACGTGAACACAAAACCTCCATGGCAGATGCGATGGTGAAACTACTTTCCGGGGAGATCACCCCAACAAAAACGACGCTGCACGTGTTTGTGCCGAAGGGTCGTGAGATTGGCGGGCCGGCCTTCGTGCCAGGGGTTGGGGCACTGACTCCGGAAGCCACCGCGGCACTGGATGACCTGCTAGCCACAGCGAAGGTCACCGAAGTGGATATGGAGGCAGAACTTCAAGCCCACACGGATAGCTACACACCAACAGAAGCAATGCGCCGAGTCGTCTGCGCACGCCACACGCACTGTGTGTTCCCAGGATGCAACGTCCCGTCACTGAGGTGTCAGTTGGATCACCGGATCCCGTTTGGCCAGGGTGGCAAAACCACACCAGGAAACCTGTACCCGTTGTGTCAAAAGCACCACAACTTGAAAACCGATAAGCGTGGTTTCTACGTCCCGGATCCGGATACGGGTGAAATCTTGTGGCTTTTTGCCAACGGCACGTATGAAACCTGCGCCCCAGACAGTCTGATCGCACACAACACGCACGCCGCGGCACCACGGTGGAAGTCAAACCTTGAGCAAGTATGTGCTCGTCGCAGCCGAGTGGCGCAGTTTTACGCCAAAGGCCACAAAATACTGGATGATTTTGATAACCACCACAACCTCGAACAGGCCGACGCCCAGATCGCAGCCTTGGAGGAAGAATACGGCCTGATTTTCCCGATCAAGGCGGTGTTGCCGGAGCCGTTGCCAAAAGAACCCGATTTTTGTGAACCACCCTTCCCGGATCCAGAAGATGCCTACGGATGGGTGGAAGACTACGACCCAGAAGAACTAGTTGACACCCGACCCGAGTAAGAGGATCCAGGTGGACCGATTCAAAAAACAGGCCATTTTTCCGGTGCGTAATTGTGACCGAGGTCGAAGAATTTCTTGAAAAAATAGGGAGTAGTCGCTGCAAGTCGTATCGCGCGGGGCCAGGGCGTGACTGCCAGGGCGTGACACCGGATTCCAACAACTAACTAGTCACCAGAGATCTACTATGGCATCGAGAGTTTGGCGGACTTCAGGCCATGGCAGGGTGAGATCGAGCGTGGTCGCTCGAATTCTGTTTCCCTGGATCCGGGTGTCTAAATCGGGATGCTCCTGCGCAGTTGTTTTCGCGTAGAGGAGCAGGCCACTTACTGAACCATCCTGCATCGTGTCGGCATTCTTCACATAGGTGAATAGCTGATACAGGTTCCCAGAATGGAGTGAAGCTTTTCCCCAGCGTCCGAGTTGGAGGGGGCTGCTGTAGAGCTTCGTGTCAATGATCAGTGTTCGTTGTCGGTCAGTGAGCGTGACGTCGGTGCGCATCGCTGGTAGCTGTGATGGCAACTCAAGGCCATCATCGACAGACCACACGACGTTTGAGGCGCGACTGTTGAGCTGAGGATAGTGAACAGCGAAGTACTCACGGACGAAGCGTTCGAAAAGATCGTTCAACGAGTCATCTGTTGCCCATGTCAACAGCGATTCGCCCGGTTCGTCTGAAGGCAATAGACCCTCCGCCAAGAACTGGCAGTACTGGATCAATGCTCGGTACGAGGAGTTAGTGCGCTGGTAGGGCAATGAATTCCAGTCGACTATGCGCAACGGGACATCCGATACACCGGCAAAGTGGCTGATTAGGCGTTTAAGGAAACGTTTGCGTTCCTGAGTAACTGAACCGTGTTGGATAAGGGTGTTCAATGCTGACTTCACTGCACGATTGTGTTGCGTGTCCTCGCTGAACTCATCAAACAGGCAGACCAATCGTCCCCGTGAAGTCGCGTTACGCATCACCGACCGATTGACATCGATTTTTCCTCGAACAGTGGTGAGCTCTTCTTCGTGGAGGACATACTGCTTGTGAAGGCCTCGTCGTACCTGGCGGCTGGTTTCGGATCCAATGAGATGAGCTAAGAGCTCATGAAGATGATCGAACTCGATTTCACCGCGAAGTGCGGCTTCTCGGTGATGGACAGATCTAAATGCATACGCCATCATGACGTAAACATTGCCGATCAGGACAGAGGTTTCAGACATCGATCGCGGTCCTGAGCTTGAATCCCCATTCTTCGACTCGGCTTTGTTCATCGAACCAGTACTCGTCGAGTAGCGGGATTAGCTCATCCTCAACAATGGAAGAAAGCCATGCCTCATCAGGTGCGGCACCTTCGGGGAGAGTGAGATAGCTGTGCCCGATGGCAACGCCGCGGCCTAACGTCGGGTCGTTTTCGATCTCAAGGTTGAGATCTTGGATCGTTGCGACAAGAGCATCGAAAGCTTCACTCTCTTGGGCTTCCATTTGCCTTTTGAACTGGGATGAGTCGAATGCTGGTCTCATTTCGAAGAATCCGAAGCGTCGGCGTAGCGCATAGTCCAGAACAGCAATACTTCGGTCTGCAGTGTTCATCATCCCGATGATGTGCAGATTTTCTGGTACTGAGAACTTTTCATTCCTGTAGAGGAGTCGGAGACTTTGTCCACGCTTATCGGCTTCGATCAGCATGAGAAGTTCACCGAAAATCTTTGAGATATTTCCTCGGTTGATTTCATCGATGATGAAGAAATACGGCTGTCCGGTTTCGTCCTTTTGCGCTTCGAGGCAAAAGTCATAAAAAGGGCCGTTTTCCAGTTTGAAACCACCCGATTCCGTCGGGCGATATCCCATCATGAAATCTTCGTAGCTAAAGCTCTGGTGAAACTGAACCGTACGGATTCGGTTTTTATCCATCTCGCCCATGATTGAGTAAGCGAGTCGCTTCGCAGAGAATGTCTTTCCTACACCCGGAGGGCCAGCAAGAATGACATTCTTTTTCCGCATGAGCAAGGAACGCAGGCGGTCGTACTTCTCTTCTGGAAGATAAACTTCTTTGAGGAATTGTTCTTTGCTGTAGGAAGCGAATTCAGTCGCTGGGATGCTCTCCGATGGATCATCCCCAAATAGGTTCTCAAGATCCTTCACGTAGTCCGTGTAGCGAGTGATGTCAGTCAGTGTTTTTACAACGGCATCACCGGGATGTTCCCAACTACCAGTGTCCGTCCACTCAACGTCCCGGACGTTGGGGAAACCAATTCGCTCTGGTTCGTGTCGTGGTCCGGAGGTTACCCGCCCTCTTCCAATGATTTCCCTGCGCCCACGCTTGGCGAAGACGATATCGCCAGGCTGTATCGAGTTTTGAAACTCCCACAGGGCGAGTGTGTTGTTGGGGCCATTCTGGTCGGTAGGGAGAGCCTGGCGAATCTGTTCGCGGGAACCGTATTGAGACAAGTCTCCGACTTCCTCCCAGCCGATGGCCATGACACCGTCGGCGTATTGCACTTCCCAGTTATCGCCGCCTTGTCCAGGAGCGAACAGCCAGTAGTGGATGCCCCGAGGTTCCACATCAGGTTCAACTTGGACGGCATCTCTATCCCACAGCGGACGAACGTTTGAGCTCCAGAAGTGGAAGGGCTCACTGATCTCTTGGCTGAGTAGACGCCGAACCCTAAGAAGGTCTTGGTCCACATCGAGTGGAGAGTCGGATGAAGCGGAGCCCAGTCGGCCTGCGAAGGCGTCACGAATGCGCACCTTCATATCTTGGCTGGAGATTGGCTCAAAGTACTCAGGAAAGATGAGGAACTGGAAAGCGTTCCTGATGTCTGATCGGTCCTCACCTGAGTCAAGCATGCATCTCTCTAAGGTCCAGGGGTCTTGCCGTGATGTAACTTTTTGTTCTGGTGTTTGTGAATCCCAAGCTTTGATGAAATTCGATACCCAGATGATCTGGCGCCACAAGGACCCGTAGTAGCTTTGCCCGGGCTTGAAACCACAAGTGGAGGTAGTAGACATCCACGAGACGACATCTTTTGGAATCTCAATCGGATGATCCAAGATTGCCAAGACGTCTTCGAGGTGCTGACGTCGAGTCACAGCTTGGGATCCGTTTATCGGATGTTCACGCAAGATGACAATCTCGGCGGCCAAGAGGATGACTTCGGGCGCGGCGCCGGTTAATTGTTCACGAAGCTTTTCCCATTGCGTTTGACTCTTCCCACGGATGGGGTTGTCCTCAATACGACGGCGGAGTTCGTCAGCAACCTCGCTGACCCAAATCTTTCGGCTTGGGTCCAGAATCGAGTAACCATCGCCGAGCATCTGCTGGGTGATGGGATGGACAGCTGTGGCGAGATGTAGTTCGCATTGGGGGCGGGAGGCAATGACCGCGGCAAGCTCATCAGACATGTCGCCATTGTCTCACTTCGGCCCCTCTCACAAACCCCATCAACGCAAAAGGCACCGCCCAAAACAGAGGGGCGGTGCCTTTCGGTGCCTTGAACGCTCTACGTCACAGCGGAGAGGGCCAGACTAGACAGCCTTCGGCTCTACTGCCGGCAGTGCAGCGGTGGAGAGACCCGGCTTCTGTGGGCCGCGAATCTCTACGCCGACGTTGCGAACCTTCGGGATGCAGGTGGTCGCTGCACCGATTGCCGCGACGGTGAGGATGGCGCCAATGACGCCACCAGCGACTGCGGTCAGGTCGCTGGGTTGTACGCCGAAGTTGCGGGCTGCGTCTTCAAGCGTGCGCTGCAGCTGCGGCGCCAGACCGGAGGCGCCCGGAGCACCAACGCTCTGTGCAAGCGCTACCGGGATAGCCAGCAGCAGCGGAACACCCAGGCCGGCCAGGGAAGCGATGCAGCGCGGGTCAGAAAGACCACCGGTGGTTTCAACGTCTGCGCCGATGCTGGAGCCGTTACCGCTGGAGCCGACATTGCTGGAACCGCCCTTACCGGCGTCCTGGCCGCCTTCGCCGCCCTGCTCGCCACGCTTGGAGGAGCCGCCGAGTGCGCTGCCAAGACCACCGCCGATCTGCGGGTTGGCGTTTCCAGTGACAATCACAGACGGGTTGGCGTTACCGGTCACAATGGCGCTGTTGTTGGAACCGTTGTCGCGGATGTCCACCGTCGGGTTCGCGTTGCCGGTCACAATGGCGCTGTTGTTCGAGCCGTTGTTGTTCGCGTTGCCGGTGATGACCGGGTTGGCGTTACCGGTCACAATGGCGCTGTTGTTCGAGCCGTTGTTGGAGAAGTTATCGCGTGGGTTCGCGTTGTCCGTGATGATCACGGACGGGTTGCCGTTGTCCGTCACGGTGTTGTTGGAACCGTTATTGGAACCGTTGTTATTTGCGTTGCCGGTGATCACTGGGTTGCCGTTATTCGTGATTACCGGGTTGCCGTTGTTGGAGAAGTTGTCGCGCGGGTTGGCGTTGTCCGTAATCACCACGCTGTTGTTGGAGCCATTGTTGGAACCGTTGTTGTTCGCGTTACCCGTGACCACAACGTTGACGTTGGGGCTGCCGTTGTTGTTGGCGTTGTTCGTGACCACGATGTTGATCAAACGGCCAGAGCCGCCGCCAGAGCCGTTCCCGGAACCATCACCGGAACCGCCGCCGCCCAGCAGACCGCCGAGCAGGTTGCCCAGGTTAGGTACGCCGAGGAGGCCGCCGAGGAGTTTGCCAAGCGTGCCAGCAACACCGCCGGCTACGTCGGTGGCGGAAGACTGCGGGTTACGTGCGTTGATGCGCAGCTTCGCCTCGAAGGTGTCGGTGCCGTCATTTACCGTCACCGGAAGCTCGAAGAAGCCTTCGATGAAGGTTGCGGCGGGCTTCACGTTTACAACGCCGTTTTCAACGCTCACGCCCCAACCGGATGGGTGGATGATCTCCTTCTTGGACAGCTCGACGCCCTCCGGAAGCGTGATCTCAGTCAGCGGCTTCGGAGCAGCAGACTTTTCAAAGTCCATGTCGTAGGTCTTCTGCAGCTGCTCCTCCCACTCCTTGGCGGTGCGCTGATCAAGCACCTTCACCTTCAGGGTGGCCGGGTAATTCAGGCCGTTCTCCTCAGTCACCGTGACAGGGATGTCCTGGTCGCCGGTGTTAAACGCTGCGGCGGAGGATGGACGGATGAGGGTGAGCTTGCCGTCGTCGTTACGGAAGCCCCAGTTGAACGCGGTGTTCGCGCGCGGCGCAATCGTGGTGCCTGGCTCCAGCTCAAGGTCCTCAACAACAGCCTCATTCGCGTTCCAGAAGTTCGCAGTGGGGTAGCGCTGCTCAAGCTTCGGCTGCTCAACTGGCTCCGGCGCTTGCTCAACCACGTTGACCTTCAGCGTTGCCGTGTAGTTCAAGCCGTTGGCCTCAGCAACAGCAACGTTGATGTCCTTCTCCCCGGTGGAGTAGGAAGCGCTGGACGTCGGACGGACGAGGGTGAGCTTGCCGCCGTCATTGCGCAGAGTCCAGTTCCAGATGGCGTTTGCAGTCGTGGAGATCTTGGTCTCCGGGTCCAGCTCAAGGCCCTCAATTGCGGCCTCGTTCACATTCCAGAAGTTTGCTGTGTCGTAGCGCTGCTCGAGCTTCGGCTTTTCGACGGATTCCGGCGCCTGGTCAACCACGTTGACCTTCAGCGTGGTCCTGTACTTCACACCGTTGGGTTCAGAAACGGAAACGTTGATTTCCTGCTCACCAGCTTTGAAGGAGCCGGGATTCGAGGGGCGGATGAGGGTCAAGGTGCCGTCGTCATTACGGAAGTTCCAGTTAAAAACAGTGCTGGTGGTCGGGGAAACCTTGGTCTCCGGATCCAGTTCAAGACCCTCAACAACTGCTTCCTGCACGCCCCAGAAGTTGGCGGTGGTGTAGCTTTCGTTGAACTTGTCCTTGTCAACCGCCTCCGGCTCTGCATCAACCACGGTCAGCTTCAAGGTGGTGGTGTACGCCGAGCCGGTTGCCGGCGTCACCTTGACGCGAATGTCCTTATCGCCAGCGCCAAAGCCGGACCTTGGGCGGCCAATGATCAGCTTGCCGTCCTCATTGCGGAACTGCCAGCTCCAGATGGTGTTGGTGGTCTGTGCAACCGTTGTCCCCGGCTCCAGCTCCAGGCCTTCAACGACAGCCTCGTCCACTTCCCAGAAGTTGGAGGTGGTGAAGCGCTCATTAAACGCATCGGCGGTCTGCGCCTGTGCAACGGAGACGAACGGGGTGGTGCTCTCGGGGGCAACCACCAGGGGTGCCACGAGTGCGACAGACAGGACGCCAGCGGCAATTGTGACGCGGCGCGAGCGAATCGGATGAGCCATATGTAAACCCTTCGGTGACTGGGATAACGTACGTAACGCATAAAGCTACGAGAAAACTACTAGGTAGTATCGCAAAAGTTAAAAGTATTAATACAGGGGGCTTAACGGGGGTAAGGAGAGGGTGAGTATGGCAGTCGACGCCGATGAGGCGATCTACGAGCTGGAAAAGGCGCTGGGTAAGAACCTGAGCACTGACCTGGATGCGGCCAAGCTTGAGCGTATGCAAGCCGCGTTAGATGACGTCCCCCTGCGCCAAATCATCGAGCTGATCGAGCGCCAGTCGTCTCCTCGCGGTGCCGTGCTCCTGCGCCTGTTGCCCCCGCAGCGCGCCACCGCAGTGTTCGACGCGCTCGACCCGGCGCACCAGGCCGACCTGGTTGAAGCCCTGTCCGATGAGTCCGTGACCAGCTTGTTCGCTGCGCTTGGCGCGGAGGACCGCGTGCAGCTGCTGGATAACCTGCCGGCGGAGATCGCGGACCAGGTTATGTCCGGCCTGGATGAAGAGGAGCGCGAGAGCACCAACGCGCTGCTGGGCTATGAGAAGGGCACCGTTGGTCGCCATATGTCCCCGGACGTTCTGGCGGTGGGGGCGGGGGAGGGGGTTGGCGTGGTCGTCGATAAGCTAAAAGCCCAGGCTGCGGACCTGGAGACGATCTACCTGCTGCCTGTTGTGGATGATGATCTGATGCTGGTCGGCGTGGCTGAGCTGAAGGATCTGTTTGTCACCCACGCGGACACGATCGGCCAGGTTATGCGCGAGCCTGTGTGGGCAGAGGCGACCGACAGTGCGGAGGATACGGCGCGTTGGCTGCTGGCCACCACCAATATTGCGGTGCCGGTGGTTGATGCGGACAAGCGGCTTGTCGGCGTATTTACCTATGACGAGGCGCACGATGTGATCGAGGACGCCGACAGTGAGGACACCGCCCGCCAAGGTGGTGCCGAGGCGCTGCGCCGCCCGTACCTGTCCACCCCGGTGCGCGAGTTGTTCCGCTCCCGCATTGTGTGGCTGCTGGTGCTGGCGGTCTCCGCGATCCTGACAGTCCAGGTGCTCGACGTCTTCGAAGGGACAATCGCGCAGGTCACCGTCCTTTCCCTCTTCATCCCCCTGCTCACCGGCACCGGCGGCAACACCGGCAACCAGGCAGCCACCACGGTTACAAGGGCTTTGGCTCTTAACGACGTCCGCACGCGCGACATCCTCCCCGTCATGTGGCGCGAAGTCCGCGTCGGCCTGATGTTGGGCCTGGTCCTGGGCACGCTGGGTCTGGTGCTGGGCTGGGTGGTCTTTGGCAGTGACATTGGCATCATCATCGGCGCAACCCTGCTGAGTATCTGCACCATGTCCGCAACCGTGGGCGGCGTCATGCCGATCCTGGCCAAGACCATTGGCGCGGACCCGGCGGTGTTTTCCAACCCGTTCATCTCCACGTTCTGTGACGCCACGGGCCTGATTATTTATTTCCTCATCGCGAAAGCCGTGCTGGGGCTGTAGCCGCTTTCGCCTTTGAGCTGGGGTTTTGGTGCTTTCTTGCAACGGGTGTAATGTTTTAGCACGTTGCAAGCGCCCGTAGCTCAACGGATAGAGCATCTGACTACGGATCAGAAGGTTGGGGGTTCGAATCCCTCCGGGCGCACCAACCAAAAACCCTGGGAGACCAGGGTTTTTTCTTTTTCCTGGGTGTTTTGGGCAACACCTGCGTTTGCCGTATTGAGATACCTCTGTGACACAAGTACATTGAGACGTGGCTTTCTGGGCCGTGCTCGAGCGCGCCCAAAATCTACGAGAGGTACCCATGAAAAACTCCAGGAACACCCGTGTCGCGGGTATTGCGCTGGCAGCTGCCGTTGCCGGAACGTTTGCGCTGACCCCAGTGCAGTCACAGGCTGCGATCAAGCCGAATGACATTGCACGTGGTCTGAACCAGCTGAATTCCATGCTGGGCCGCAATCTTGACCAGGTCGGCGCGGCAGTGACACAGCGTGTTCGCCCTGGCAGTGGTTCTGCGGGTGCTCGTTACTCTTCGGGCGGCTGGACGTACACGGCTGTTGCCTACAACCCGGGCGCTGACCGTATTTACGGTATCTCTACTGGTGAGGACGGCAAGCCGGCCGGCCACCTGCTGCGTATCAAGCCGGATATTCATGAGCTGGCGGACCTTGGCCCGCTCGACCTGCGCGGTATTAATACGAAGGACGTTGCCTCTGCGTCCATCACCCCGGCGGGTACGTTGGTGCTGTTCTCGGGCGCGGAGTTCCGCACGATTGATCTGTCTAAGGACGATCTGACCAATTCGCTGCTGTCGGACAAGATCACGGACGCTCGAGCGCTGGCCGTGAAGTCCGGCAAGATCACCATGCCGTCAAACGTGGGTGACATTGGCATTCCTAGCGCGTGGGCTTCCGGCATGGACCCGGAGAAGACCCATGAGCTCTACGCCATCTCTCGTGACCGTGACCGCATGTACAAGTGGACCTTGGATACCAAGACCGGCAAGGTTACGGTTGATCCGGTGACCATCCGCCCGGGCTTTAGCCTGGACGGCATTGGGGATCTGAACTACGCCTACACCAAGGGCGACGGCACGTTTGTGTTCGCCGATGACGCTGCGAAGAGCGTCGAGCTGCGCGGCACTGACCTGGTGGCGTCCTACTTTGGCAACACTGTGGTGGATAACTTCCGTGAGCTGGCGTACCTGCCGGTTGGCGCGGGCTACAAGCCGGTGACGCAGTTTGTGAAGCCGGATCCGCTGCCGGGCGAGTACGCACGTGATGCGGTGAAGCCGTCTTCGCAGGTCAACGCTGCTGAGGTCGTGCGTGACCTAGAGCGCATTGGTAACGCCGCGGGCAATCTGGCTAATGCTGTTGACAAGGTTAACCCAACTGCCCCGACGGTTGTTGGTGAGACCGCAGAGCCGACCCCGTCCGAAACCCAGGCTGAGGCTGAGCCCTTGCGTAACGACGCCAACGTGCTCTCCTCCGACGCCCCCGAAACCCCCTCCGAGACTCCCTCTGAGACCGGTCCGGTTGCAGTCTCCAGCACGGTTACCCCTGCTGAGACCCGTAACGTGTTGTTCTCTGTGGTGAGCCCGGACGGCTACGCCGTGCGCAACGCCGAGATTGAGATCGCGGGTACGGACATTTCCGGCAAGACGGACAAGAACGGCCAGAAGTCCCTGACCATTCCGGGCGAGGACGTCATTGCCTACATTCAGGACGAGCCCTACGTTGTCGACGCTGGCGAAACCCGCATGCGCGTGACCGTCCTGGAGGACACCGCTGTCGAGGACAAGCAGGAAGAGAAGCCGGTCGAGGACAAGCGGGAAGAGAAGCCGGCCGATAAGCCGGAAGACAAGAAGGCCGACGATCCGGTAGCCGAGGACAAGCCTGCGGAGGACCCTGCTGATCCGAAGGACCCGGCAGCTGAGCCGAAGCCGGAAGACAAGCAGCCGGAGGCTAACCCGAAGCCTGCTGAGGGTACCCAGAGCGAAAACATTCGACTGCTCGTGCAGGACGAGAAGGGCAAGAATGTTGAAGGCGCGACCATTACCACGGATGGAAATCCCATTCAGCTGAAGACGAATAGCAGTGGTGTTGTGTCGATTCCGCGTTCTCTGGTGGGCGAGCAACGTCTTTTCTACGTCACCTATGACTCTCATGTGAAGACGCTGACCCTGTCCAAGTCCACGGGCCATATTGAAGAGGTCACGCTTCCGTTCACCTACACGCCGACCACTACTTCGACTACTAAAACGACCGCTGAGCGCAAGACTGTGACCATCGGTATCACCGTGAGGACTGAGAACGGCGATCCGGTACAGAACGCTGAGGTGTACAGCGTGCATGGTCTAGCAATTGAAGTTGATGGCCTGACCGATTCGGAAGGCCTGGTCATGGTGACGATCCCGGGCAACGTCGGCAACGGCGATCACGTCATGCTCGGTGTTCGTACGGCTCCGTCGGGCTTTGACACGGTGCGCAAGAACGTCTCCCGTAAGGACGACGGTGCGGAGCTCGTGCTCCCGAAGAGCAAGAAGACCACCACTAGCACGACCAAGAACACGCCGGAGCAGATCTTGGACGTGATCAAGCAGGTTGAGCCGCTGGTGGCTGCGCTTGCTGGTCCGGCTGCGTTGGGTGCTGGTTTGGCTAACCGTGGTACCACCACGAAGACCACTACGTCGGCGCGTTCGACCACGCTTAACGGCAAGGTGTCCACGGGCCGTTCCACCACTGCGGCGAAGTCGACGTCGAAGAACAGCGCGAAGTCCACGTCCAAGTCGACCTCGAAGTCCACCTCCAAGAGCACCACCAGCACCCGCGACGGTGATCTGGCGGATACCGGTACCCCGATGACCACGGTCATCACGCTGGGTATCCTCGCGATGCTCATTGGTGGGGCGTATGTGGCGATGGGTAGGCGTCGGGAAGCATAAGCCCCCGAAACCCCTGCACCCGGTCGCCTAAGGGCTGCTCCGGGTTCAACAAATATGCAGGGGAAGATATGCAGGTCTGCAGGTCACGGACCGTTTTCATTAACGGGCCCCTTATTGAAAAAACGCTCTGACCAGGGAACCTGCATATCTTCCCCTGCATATTTGCGTTTGGTAGGGGGCGGGCAGCCGCCGACGTGACTAGAACACCTCGACGCGCCCGCCGAGGGACTCGATCTGCTTCAGCTGCTTCACCCAGCCAGGCCCGCCCGGGTGTACGCGCATCACCGGACGCGAGGAAATGGCCACTGGCGAGACGGACTCGCGGCGCGCACCCGAGCGCGCGTTCATGCGCACGTGCGCGCGGTAGCCGGACTCGGCCAGCCACTCCATCGTCGGGTTCTCGGAAGCAAGACCCTCGCGGGCGCGAACCAGCAGGTCAATGTATTCATCAAGTACCTTGACAAGCGGCTCCGCATTGGTTTCACACATGTTGCGCACCAAGGACGGCTGCGTGCCGGCCACGCGCGTGGCGCCCTTAAACGAACCAGCGGCAAGCGACTGCGCCAGCGTGTAGCCGTGATCCCCAACAATGGACAGGGCTTCTGCCATCACGTGCGGCAGGTGGGACACACGCGCCACGGCCTCGTCGTGCGCTTCCGCAGAAACTGGCACGGCCTCCGCGCCAACGAGGGCAACCATGCGGCACACATCGGCAAAAAGATCCGCCCACTCCTGCGGCAAGCGCTCCGATCCCTCCGAGCACTCCACGGCGTAGTCATACGTGACCACCCACGCCGCGCGCGCGAACAGCCCGGTTTGGGAGGCCGCCCAACCGGACGCTTCCGTCCCCGCCATCGGGTGGCCGCCAACGTAGCGCTCAAGCATGCCGCGCTCATGCACAAGGGCGTAGACCGGCGCTTTTACAGACACAACGTCGGTAATGCCGCAGCTGGGCGCCCACTGGGCGATGGCATCGAGCATTTCAGCGACCACGTCGAACGGCACGGCGATCACGATGAGGGCGCCCAGATCCTCGGCACGCCGCAAGACGGCCTCAAGGTCCACGATCACGTCGAATCCGTCTGCGGCTGCTTGGCGTGCGCCTGCGTTGGAGTGCGTGTATCCAAAGGTGGGGTGGTTGTGCGCGGCAAGGTCGCGCATCAGGGAGCCGCCGATGAGGCCATTGCCAAGAATGCACACAGGTCGCAGTTTGGTCATGGACCATGAGTTTAACCCCCTGTTGTAACTGCCGCGTGCCGACTACGCTGTTGAAACCATGAGCCACTCTTACAGTGAGGGGTATGCCCTTACCGTCGCAAGGACGGATTCTGGCTGGTCAGTGCGCCGGTTCAGGGATGATTTTGAGGACATATCAACTTCCATTGACGCGGTGCGCGCCCTGCGCAGTGAGGGTCCGGCGTTCGCGATGTTGAATGTGGAGGATGAGTACCTGCTCATCGTCCGCCCCGGCCCGAGCAGCGTGCGGGTCCTGATTAGCGACGCCACAATGGCCGTCGACGACGACTTCGCCGCAGACGCCCTGGAAGAGGCCGGTTTTGAGATCCCGGACATTGACCTGGACCAGCTCGATAACACGGACGCGTGGGCCGACGGCAACTTTGACATCCTCGCTGACCTGGGTCTTTCAGAGCAGGTGATGAGCATTTTGCTTGACAGCGATCCGGCGCCCCACGACCTCGCGCTCACTATCGCCGAGGACCTGGACTTTGCAGACGAGTTCCTCCGTGCTTCCAAAAAGTAGAGCAGAAGAGCGGATGCGTGAGGCTATCGCCATTGCCCGAACAACCCCGCCCGGGGATGTGCCCGTGGGGGCAATTGTCTACGGGCCGGGTGGGGAGGTGGTTGGGGTGGGGACGAATCGTCGATTAGCAAACTGCGATCCAACGGCTCATGCGGAGGTGGAGGCGATCCGCCAAGCTGCCAAGAACCTGGGGACGTGGCGGCTGGATGGGTGCGAGCTGGTGGTCACGCTGGAGCCGTGCACGATGTGTGCCGGGGCGATCCTAGGTGCCCGGGTGTCCTCGCTGGTGTTTGGTGCTTTTGAACCGAAGACTGGGGCGGTGGGCAGCGTGCTGGATGCGCTGAGGGACCCGCGGCACCTGCACACCGTGGAGGTGCGCGGCGGGGTGCTGGAGGCAGCAACTAGCCAGCTGATGAGCACCTTTTTCAACGGTTTACGTGACTGAATTGTTATGGCGCCGCAGCTGGTAGTGCGCCTATGGTTGGAGATGTTATTAACCAATAAAACGAAAAGGAGCACACCATGGCTTTGGAAGGCAAGGGCGACCAGATCAAGGGCAACATCAAGGAAGGCCTCGGCGAGCTGACCGACAACGAGAAGCTGCAGAACGAGGGCAAGGCCGACAGCCTGATTGGCAACGTCAAGGAGAGCGTGGCTAACGCTGGCGACGCTATTAAGGACAAGGCCAGCGAGGTCGCCGAGAAGGTGGAGGACAAGGCTAACGAGGTTGCCGCGAAGGTAGAAGACAAGCGCGAGGAGCGCGAGGCAGAGAACAACTAGTGCCTGCTTGGCGTGGTGAATTTGGCCACGCGGGCACGCAACCGTTACGCTAGCTTGCGGTAGCGTGTCCGAGCGGCCGAAGGTACTCGCCTCGAAAGCGAGTGAGGGTAAAACCTCCGCGGGTTCAAATCCCGCCGCTACCGCCACTAAACTTTTAAACCGGCATCACCTGCAAGGCAGGCGGTGCCGGTTTTTTAAACAGAATCCAACGTTCGCACTCCTAGTCCGAGGATGGAAACCCATTGGCGAAGCTGCTGTACAAGCTGGGACGCTGGTCCTACCTGAATAAGTGGAAGGTGATCATCGCCTGGCTGCTGATCTTGGCTGCTTCTGCCGGTGCGGCGTTTTCGCTTTCAAAGCCGTTTACCTCAAACTTTGCCATTGATGGCACCCCGGCGATTGACGCGCTGGACACGATGGAGCGCAACTTCCCTGGCGGCGGCAACGTGGCCACGGCACCTGGTGTGAACTTGGTGTTTGCTGCCCCTGAAGGCCAGCAGCTGACGGATCCGTCGTATATGACTGCGATGGATGAGGTGATCGCCCATATTGATGAGCACCTTGAAGTGCGCGGCACGGAGCGCTTTGGCAACCCGGTGCTGGTGAATCAGCAGCTGCAGGAGACCATTGTTGGCCAGATGACGCAGATGGGTCTGCCGGAGGAGGCGGCCCAAAAAGATGCGTACAACGTGCGCCTTTTGTCTGATGACGGCAGGATTGGCTACACCACCTTTGAGTTTGATGCAGAGTCCAACTTTGAGGTCACGGAAGAGGACCGCCAGGTTGTGGCTGATGCGATGGACATTGGCCGCGCGGCTGGCCTCCAAGTGGAGGCGGGCGGTGCCGGTTACGGCGAGCCGATTGAGGTCAACACCACCTCAGAGCTGATCGGTATCGGCGTGGCGTTTTTGGTGCTGCTGGTCACGTTCGGCTCGTTTGCGGCGTCCACCATGCCCATCGTGTCCGCGATTGTGGGCGTGGGCATCGGCGCGCTAGCCATTTTGAGCACCACGCATTGGGTGGAGCTCAATGACGTCACCCCGGTTTTGGCGGTGATGATTGGTCTTGCGGTGGGTATTGATTACTCGCTGTTTATCTTGTCGCGTTACCGCCAGGAGCGCAAGACCCGCAGTGGCCCGGATGCGGCCGGTATGGCGGTGGGCACGGCAGGTAGTTCCGTGGTGTTCGCCGGCGCCACAGTGTTTGTCGCGCTGGTTGCGCTGGTGCTTGCCGGCATTGAGTTTTTGTCTTGGATGGGTGTGGCCGCGGCCTTTACGGTGTTCGTGTCTGTGCTGGTGGCGTTGACCATGCTGCCGGCGCTGCTTGGCGCGTGGGGCAACAAGGCGTTCGCCGGGCGCATTCCCAAGATTGCTGGCGAGCACCTCAATGAGCGATCCATGGGCCGCAACTGGGTGAACTTTGTGCGCCGCTTCCCGGCGTTGGTGATGGCCGTGGTGATTGTGGCGCTTGGCGCCATGTCCGCCCCGGTGTTGGGGCTGCAGATGGCGTTGCCGTCTGACTCCACCTCCAACTTGGACACCACGCAGCGTAAGTCCGCGGATTTGATGGCGGAAGGCTTCGGCCCTGGCGTGAATGCGCCGCTGCTGCTGGTGGTGGACGCCCACGGGGTGAACCCGGATGCGGAGATCCTGCAGCCGTACATGGCGGCGATGCCGGATGAGGCGGGTGGCCGCGCGCAGAAGGCGGCGCTGGCTAGTTTCCTCTACGCCGCGCAGGAGGCGAACAGCGTCAGTGGCGTGGTGCATGCGCAGTTGGTGAATGTGAATGAGGATTTCACTGCCGCGCAGATCATGGCCACTCCTGACGGCGGCCCTGAGGAGGAGTACACGCTGAAGGTGGCGCATGGTCTGCGGGAGAACAACCAGCAGGTTGAGGACGCTACCGGCGTTGACATCGGCTTGACGGGTCTGACTGCGGTGCAGATGGACATCACTGAGGAGCTTGCCAAGGCGATGCCGCTTTACCTGGCCATTGTGGTTGGTTTGGCCATTGTGTTGCTGATGGTGGTGTTCCGCTCCATCTTGGTTCCGCTGGTTGCTGGTCTGGGTTTCTTGCTCTCCGTCGGCGCTGCGTTCGGCCTGACGGTCTTGGTGTGGCAGGACGGGCTGTGGGGTCTGGTAAACACGCCGACGCCGATCTTGTCGTTCTTGCCCATCTTCCTCATCGGTGTCACCTTCGGCCTGGCCATGGATTACCAGGTTTTCCTAGTCACCCGCATGCGGGAGCATTATTTGCACCTCTTGCGCGACAAGGAGCCTCATGCTTATCGACGCGCCGTAGTCCACTCCACCGTCGAAGGCTTCGCCCAGGGCGCGCGCGTGGTTACCGCGGCGGCGATTATTATGATCGCGGTCTTCGTGGCATTCATCAACCAGCCGTTGCCGTTTATTCAGATTTTCGGCTTCGCTCTGGGTGCCGCCGTTTTGTTTGATGCCTTCTTTGTGCGTATGGCGTTGGTGCCGGCGACGATGTTCTTGATGGGCCCGTCCACGTGGTGGATACCGAAGTGGCTGGACAAGGTCTTGCCGGAAGTAGACGTGGAGGGCACTGAGCTGGAGGGGCTGGAGCCTGAGCTGGAAGGAGCTGCGCGATGAAAGAATTCGACCTGACTACGGAGCTGTACAACGAGCCGGGCAAGCATGGCCGCACGGGCGTAATTCATACCCCGCACGGTGATATTCAAACGCCGGCGTTCATTCCGGTTGCCACGAAGGCAACGGTGAAGACGTTGACGCCGGAGCAGATCCGCTCCACCGGCGCGCAGGCGATCCTGTCCAACGCCTACCACCTGTATTTGCAGCCGGGTCCGGAGATTGTGGATGAGGCCGGTGGCGTGGCTGCCTTTGAGAACTGGCACGGGCCGACTTACACGGATTCGGGTGGCTTCCAGGTGATGAGCTTGGGCGTTGGGTTTAAGAAGGTCCTTGCCATGGATACCGCAGGTCTTGTGGAGGGCGACATTCGCGCAGCAAACAAGGACCGCATGGCGCGTGTGGATGATGACGGGGTGGATTTCAAGTCTTTCATCGACGGCTCCTCCCACCGCTTCACGCCCGAGGTGAGCATGCAGATCCAGCACCAGCTGGGCGCGGACATCATGTTCGCCTTCGATGAGCTGACCACCCTGGTGGACACCCGCGAGTACCAGGAGCACTCCGTGGAGCGAACCCGTCGTTGGGCGAAGCGCTGTCTTGATGAACATCACCGACTCACTGAGCTGCGTACACACCGCCCAAAGCAGTCGTTGTGGGGCGTGGTGCAGGGTGCGCAGTATGAGGATCTGCGCAGGCACGCAACGCGTGGCCTTCTGGAGCTAGACCGCGAGGCGCGTGAGGCCGGCCGTCGTGGCTTCGGCGGCTTCGGCATTGGCGGTGCACTGGAAAAGGAAAACCTGGGCACGATTGTCGGCTGGGTGACTGATGAGCTTCCGGCGGACAAACCGCGCCACCTGCTGGGGATTTCTGAGCCGGATGACATCTTTACCGCCGTCGAGGCCGGTGCGGACACCTTTGACTGCGTGGCGCCGACCCGCCTGGGTCGCCGCGGCGGCGTCTACACGCTAGATGGGCGCCTGAACCTGATGGGTGCGCGCTTCAAGCGTGACTTTTCCGGTGTGGACGAGGAGTTCGGCGGCTATGTGTCTGAGAACTACTCGCGCGCCTACATCCACCACCTGCTCAAAGCGAAGGAGTTTTTGGCAGGCACGCTGTGCACCATGCACAACGTTGAGTTCATGGTCCGACTGGTGGACAACATCCGCGCTGCCATTGATAACGGCAACTATGAGGCCTTCCGCGACGAGTTCTTGGGCCGCTACTACGCGGGTAAACAGAAATAGGGTCTCCCCACGGTTTCAGCCCGCTCACGCAACCTCGTAGTATGAATGTTCTCAGTAAGATCTGAGACGGACTTTTGGGGTAAGTATCTGCTCATGTGAGTCACGTGGGAGGGACGCAACGATTGAGCACGTTCTGGCTTCGCTGGGGATTGAGATCTGTGCTACTGAGTGGGGCAAAAGCTTAGGAAAAGGTCTCTACGAATTGCGAATAAGACGCGATTTGGGAACGATCCTGCAGGAGTATGGGCCGCCAGATCTAGGCGACGAAATCCCTCAAGGGTGGCGAAAGAAACGGGTGCTCATCCGTGTCTATTGCACGTTCTACGGTAGGAAAGTTGTCTTGCTGCTTGGAGGGTATAACAAGCTGCGCAATCCAAGCCGAAAGCAGGAGCAAAAAGAGATCCGCGCGGCAAGGGCTGCGCTGGACGCTGGAGAAGAACCTAACACGCACTTGCTCGTATGTGATAAAACACATAACATTGCTCAAGATGCGCGATCTGGAGGAAGTGGGATAAAAAATGAGAACTACAAAATTTGAGGACTTTGTTCGGCCATATCGGGATTCAGCATCACCGGCAGCTGAAGTGATTCGTGGTTCAGCAGCACGCGCTTTTACTGCGGAGCTTGCGGAGCGCAAGGCGGTGGGTGCTGCTCTGGCGTCAGCGCGACATGATTGTGGTGCCACGCAGCAGTCTGTAGCTGATGCTGCTGGTATCCAGCAGGCTGAACTTAGCCGTATTGAAAATGGGGTTGGCAATCCAACCGTCGAGACGCTACTCAAGATTGTTGCCGCATTGGATTTACGTTTGACATTCACGCCGATTCAGGAACGCTAAGTCTAGGGGTACAACGCCATGTTCCAAGGTCCAGCCGGCAGGTATGCGCCAAGCCCGAGTGGGGATTTACATTTTGGCAACCTGCGCACGGCGGTGTTGGCGTGGTTGTTCGCGCGCCAGTCTGGCCGCAATTTTTACATGCGGGTGGAGGATATTGATTCGGAGCGTTCCAGTGCGGAGTCCGCGAAGCGCCAGCTAGAGGACCTCGCCGCGCTTGGGATTGAGTGGGATGAGCCGGTGCTGTACCAGCACGATCGGGGTGACGCCTATGCGCAGGCGCTGGCCGCGCTGCCCACCTATGAGTGTTATTGCACGCGCCGCGACATCCGGGAGGCCGCGTCCGCGCCGCATGCCCAGCCCGGCATGTACCCCGGCACCTGCAGGGATCTTCCGGAGGAGCTTCGTGCTTTTCGACGCCTAACGCTCTCCTCCGAAGGCCGCCTCCCCGCAATCCGCCTGCGTGCAGACGTTCGCGAGTGGACCGTACGCGACTTCTACCACGGGGAGTTCACGGGCCCGGTGGATGACGTGATTTTGCGCCGCGGTGGTCGCTTCGATCAGGCACAGGCGGGGGACTGGGCGTACAACCTTGCGGTGGTTGTGGATGACGGCTTCCAGGGCGTCGACCAAGTCGTGCGTGGTGATGACTTGCTGTTTTCCGCACCTGCCCAGGCTTATGTAGCTTCCTTATTGGGATATGAGGAACCTGAGTATGTGCACGTGCCGCTGGTGGTCAATGCTGAGAATAAACGCTTGGCTAAGCGGGACGGTGCGGTGACGTTGCGCGAGATGGCGCAAGCAAGCGGGGTGCAAGGGGTGCTCCACATGCTTGCAGAATCAATCGGTGCGGACCCTTCTGACCTGCTTGGAAGCTTCGATCCGTCGCGGCTGCCGCGGGCGCCGTGGGTGTGGCGCTGAAATTAATTCCCGAAAAAGCTTGCAATCGGCTGGAAATTTCCGGATAGTGAAATAATCTGTAAAAACTCAGGTACTTCTGACCTTCCCGTGAGATGCATGCAAGGATGTTTATGAAACCGTAAGGAATCGCAAAGAAAACAGCGGCTGGGGTGGTGGCACTGGCCCTTGGGGCGTCGGCCGTTGTAGCGCCGCAGGCGCACGCACTACCGGCGGAGTTCGTCAGCCCTCCGGGGCGGGTATCGAACCCGGAGCAGGGGCAATGCACCGTGGTGCTGTCTATCAACACCACTACGGTGTCGCCAGGACGTGCCTTTGCGCAGTCTCAGAGCGGCGTGACGGTTGGCGTTGGTCTGGACGCTGGCAACACCCAGTTCACTCCGTGGATCACCCTGGACCCTGAGGGTGAGCGCATTTTTGAATCCGCGAAGGCGAATATCACCGTGGAGAATGAGGCCCTGCAGTCTGCGGCGCACAACTATTCCGTAGAAATGCGCAGTAAGGGCAGCTACGATGCCGGCCCGCTCGATAGCGGCGAAAATGCGGTCTTGGACATCACCGATTTGTCTCCGGTGAAGCCTGATCAGTTCTCCCTGGCCCAGGGGCAGAAGCAGATCGCTCACGGGACGCTTGGTGTGGACCCTGCCTCGACGGGGGCGCAGACGTGGGCCTGGAAGATCACCTCGCCAACGATCAGGGCGCACGAGCGGTCTCGCGTAAGCCCGGAGGCTGTGGTCAATGTCGCGCCGTGGCCGATTGAGTCGGATGATTGTTTGCCGCTCACGCCATCTGAGAAGAAGTCCCAGCCGATTATTGCGGACGGTAAGGAATACACACCGGCATCACCGTTTCCAACGGTGCTGCGTCTGACTACGCACGCTTGACCGGCAACGTCTCCATCGCTGGTAAGAAGATCGAGGGCGCCAAGGTGCTTGTGGATGCCTCGGGCAAGGTCTTTGTCACCCTTCCCAAGGGCGCAACCGGCGCTGATGACAACAAGAAGGCCGCCAAGGTTGACGTAGAGCTGCTTGCTCAGCCGCGCGAAGCTACCAAGGATTCGGCGCATGAGTCCTACAACACGGCCCAGGTGCTCCGCGTTGTTGATGGAAGCGGCCAAGTTAACCAGGATTCTGCCCTGTTTGTTGGCTCCGTCCCAGTGCAGAAGTTTGCCCCGGCCTACAACTCCCCGAGCACGGTGAAGCCGGGTGCATCCGTCGATGTTGCGCTGAAGACCCAGCCGGGCAACGTGCGCGGCCACGCCGTTGGCGCGACCTACACCGTTGTTAACCCGCCGCAGGGTTGGACAGCGCAGCCGGCAAAGGACGGCACGCTGAAGGTCACGGCACCGAAGGGTGCGAAGCACGGCGATGAGGCCACCTTCAACGTGAAGGTCACCTACACCGATGGCTCGAGTGACACCATCACCACCGTGGTGAAGGTGCAGGATGACGCGAATAACCTGCACACCCCGGGCTACGGCGAGACCTACGGCAAGGTCAACACCGAGGTCACTCTGGAGCAGAACAATAAGGACCTGCCGGAAGGCTCCACGTTCACCATCACCCCGGGCCAGGACCTGGGCGATTGGGCGCCGAAGGTTGACCCGAATACCGGCACCATCACGGTGACCATCCCGGGCTCCGCGAACCCGGGTGATCAGAAGACGATTCTGGTGGACGTGGAGTACCCGGACGGGAGCGTCGATAAGCAAGTGCCCGCGAAGGTCACTGTGCTGAACCAGCCGGGCTACGGCGAGGTTACTGACAAGCCGGGTGCCAAGGTTGAGCTGGAGCACACGGGCAAGGTTGTGGATGGCTCCACGTTCACCATCACCCCGGAGCAGGACCTGGGCGAGTGGGATCCGCAGGTTGACCCGAACACCGGCACGATCACGGTGACCATTCCGGACACCGCCAAGGATGGAGACGAGAAGACGATTCTCATCAACGTCAAGGACCCGAAGTCCGGTAAGACCGAAACAGTGCCGGGCAAGGTCATTGTGAAGGATCCGAAGCAGCCGGATACGCCGAGCAACCCGAACCCGAACAACAACACCACCATCGTGATTGTTGTGCCGAAGGGTCCGGACGCAACGGTTGAGATTGACAAGGACAAGACCCCCGAGGTGCCGGACGGCAGCACGCCGCCTGCTGTTACCCCAGGTAACGGCCAGATCACCATCAACATCCCGAATGGTGTGCAGCCGGGCACCAAGATCACCATCCCGGTGACCATCACCAACCCGGACGGGTCGAAGGAAAGCAAGGAAATCACCGTTGAGGTTCCGGAGCTGCCGAAGAATGACGGCAACAACGTGGTCATTGTGACCCCGGGTGGTAACGGTGACGTGAAGGTCCCCGAAGGCTGGACCTACACCAAGGACGGCGACAACATCATCGTTCACGTTCCTGGCGGCACCAAGCCGGGTGACTACACGGTGGCTGTCCCGGGCCCGAACAACACCAACGTTGACGTGCAGGTAACCGTGCCTAACACGGATCCGAACAACGGCAAGGGTTCCAGCGACGCGGTGAATAAGTGCTTCGAAAACGCCATCACCTCTCCGCTGTTCTACCTGCTGCCAATCGGCATTCTGGGCGCCGTTGCTGGCAACCTGGCTGCGCCGTACATGACTGAGGTGAACAACCAGCTGAACTCGCTGGCACGCCAGTTCAATTCGGACGTGAACTTTGACTTCGGTCTTGGCAACAACGGTTGGGATAACTCCACCAACAACTACAACCAGTTCGGTGCAATTGGTGAGCAGTTCGGCGCATTCATGAATGACCCGAACCTGCGCGAGCTTGGGACGATCGCACTGGGTCTCCTTGGGGCACTTGCAACCGCGGGCCTGCT
Source organism: Corynebacterium riegelii (assembly GCF_001263755.1). Classification (NCBI taxonomy): domain Bacteria; kingdom Bacillati; phylum Actinomycetota; class Actinomycetes; order Mycobacteriales; family Corynebacteriaceae; genus Corynebacterium; species Corynebacterium riegelii. The sequence goes on along the minus strand of NZ_CP012342.1, from coordinate 1,910,684 downwards.
GTATGACTGGTGCTCCCACGAGCCGGGTGAGGCCGTCACCTCCATCGGCTCCGCAAAGAAGGACGCTCCGGAATCTAGTCGGGCACAGGGGTAAAACCCGAGCCCCTGCGCCAGGTTAACGACGTGCCCGGGGAGACGGCAGAGTGGGAGTTGAGGATGTCGTCCACACGCCGCCAGTTCGTGTGGACGGCGTCGGGGGTGATCGTCACGGCGCAGTAGCCGTGCGTGGCCATGGCAACGTGGTGCAGGCTCGGGTTGGCGGCGCGGATATAGCGGGTGGCGGCGTTGATAAGCGTGCTGCTACCGGGCACCTTCAGCGACTCGGCCACGTTCGGCGCGGTGATAGAGGCGCACACAACTTCGCAGCCGATCTGCTCGCCTTCATACGAGATGGTGTGGGCCCATTCGGAGTGGATGTCCCCAGTCAAAAAAATCGGGTTTTTTCCTAGCCGCCCAAGGGTGTTGATTACGCGGCGGCGTTCAAAGTCGAAGCCGTCCCACTGGTCGCCATTGAGCGGCAAGTGCTCGTAGGCAGGTGCCGTGGCGGTGAGGATATTGGACGACAACGCCGCTGCCACCGGGCGTGTCTTCGGGCTTTGCATCACCGCGCCGAGGCGCATGGGTGAGAACATCACGGAGTTGCCCAGCGCGTTCCACGTTGTATCGGACTCGTGGAGGGTGTCTATGAGCCAGTTGTACTGTTCAGCGCCGAGCATGCTGCGGGCGTCCCCAGGCTGGCGGCGGCCGCCTTTCCAAAACTCCACATCACGGTAGGTGCGCAGGTCCATAACGGTCAGTTCCACCAGGTCCCCGAACCTAAAGGAGCGGTAGATGTGGCCTTCCGCCGACGGCTCAGTAGTGCGAACCGGCATCCATTCGTAGTAGGCGCGGATGGCAGCGTCACGGCGCTCCAGAAAATCCCCCTCATCCACCTGATGGTTATCGGCGCCTTCGGCCCAGAAGTTGTTGGCCACTTCGTGGTCGTCCCACACCACAATCCACGGCATCGCGGCGTGCGCGGCCTGCAGGTCCCGGTCGGTACGGTAGTGACCGTAGCGTGCGCGGTAGTCCGCAAGTGTCAGCGTTTCGTGCGCCGGTTCGTGCAGGCGCACAGGTCCCCAGCCGGAGTATTCGCCTTGTGCGTATTCGTAGATGTAGTCGCCCAAGAACACGGTGAGGTCCAGCTCGTTGTCCCACGCGCGTTCGGCCATGTCGCGGTAGGCGGCGAAGAACCCGGCCTCATAGTTCGCGCACGATGCCACGGCCCATCGCTGCAGCTCAACCGGCCCTTCTGGTGCGGTTTTGGTCCGCCCGACCGGCGATGTCGCCCCCTCGTGCGGCCCGGCCGTGACCACAAAGCGGTAGTAGTAGACGCTTGAGGGCTCAAGCTTATCGACGTCCACGTGCACCCCATGATCCCTCCCAACCTGAGCCACCACGTGACCTTCCCGAACGATCCGCGTGAACTCCTGATCCTGCGCCACCTCCCAGCGCAGCGGGGTTGGCGATCCTCTTCCGGAGCCCGGCCAGGCGTACTCATCAGGGGTTACGCGCGTCCAGATAACCACGGCATCTGGCAGCGGGTCGCCGGAGGCAACACCGTGAACAAACGGCAGGGGTGCCAGCTCTTCTTGTGTCAGCGGCATCCGCGACGGCGCCGGCTGCATGCTTTGCGCAAACGCCTGCGTTGCAAGTCCCGCACCCACCGCACCGACGGCTGCGGCGCGGCGGAAAAACGAACGACGAGAAACGCGTGTCACGCCAACATGGTCAATGACACGCGTCTAAATCGCCACCGCTAGAGGCGGTGTTTGTACAGGTTTCGCCCCAAATTCAACGGGCGTTTACCTGCAGTTGTTTATGTGGTGGCCTACTCGGTGGCCTACTCGTTGGTGCTGCGGTTGGACAGCGCAGCGTCGATACGCAGAAGGCCCGAACCGTCGGTGCCAACAAGCTCAAGCTGATCCACAATCTCGCCCACCGTGGACTCTTCCTGAATCTGCTCCTCCAGGAACCAGTTCAGCAGAGCGCGTGAACCGAGGTCGCCCACCTCATCAGCAATGCGCGTGATTTCGCGGATCTGCTCGGAGACCTTCTTCTCGTGCGCAAGTGCTGCGCGGAAGGCGTCGAGCGGGGTGCTGATCTCGGGTGCGTCGATCGTGATGTCGTGTGGCTTCACGCGCTCACCACGGTCAATGAGGTGCTGCGCGAACTTCTGCGCGTGGTCACACTCCTCCTGGGCCTGGGCGGCAAACCAAGAGCACAGGCCCGGGAAGGACAGGGCGTCCATCTCGTTTGCCAGGTAGCGGTAGATGTAAGCCGCGCGGTATTCCTCGGTGACCTGCTGGGTCATTGCTTCTTTGAGTTTCTCGTTAACCATGCTTTGGGATTCTAGTTGATTTTGTGGGGGATGGGTAGGGGGAAACTAGCCACAGTCCCAGTAGAAAACAGCCCCATCGGCCGTGCCGGTGTTTTCGGAGCGGTACACCACGGCCTCGCCGGCCTGCATTTTCTTCAATGCGTCCGGGTGCAGAAATACGTGGGCCACACCTAAATCACCCCACATCGCTTCGAAGGGAAGCTCTTCTTCTTCCAGATATGTGGAATCAATTTCCAGGAAGTGAACGTACCCATCAGGCTGAAAAGGGTCTTGGGCGAAAGCGGGGAAACCGCCAAGCATAATGTTGCTTTGGTTGCTGGCTGCGGCTCGCAACTCAACTAGCTCGTCAAAGTACTCATCGTTATCAAGAAAGTCGTCGTCCTTTTCGGACTCCAACGCCTCGTACACTGCTTGGTCAGTGGGAGGGATCATTGCCACTGCACTAGACAAGGAAATCGGAGAGTTCATAACCTCCCCAAGATCCTTGCTAAACGGGGAACAAAAATCCTCGTGCTCTTCATCGAAGTCAGCAGGCTCCGCGGTATGCGGTCCAGGGAAGCTGTGGTTGCCAAAGCCTTCCGCAGGCTCAGGGATATAGCGAATCTCCATGCCGTCGCCAGGCGAATCTGAAGTAAATCCGCCGCTGAGGGGATCAGCGCCGACAAAGAGTTGAAAAATTCCTGATTCCGGAATCAATCCGTCGAGAGTTGCTTCGCTTGTCGACGCCCCCTCCGCACGCACATGACCGACAATATCCGCAAAATTCAGCTGAATGATGTGGAGCAGTGGCTGACCGCTCTTTGCGATGGGCCATGCCGCACCTTCCGGAAGGTACGGCCTGCCACCGAAGTACGAACCATGTTCGGTCGGAGTGCCGTTGGAGTAGGGAAGGACGACACCTGGTGTAGCTAGTTGGATGAGGCCATCAGTGTCTTCGGAAATATGCTCTCCGGACTCGATCATCGATCGGAGCGCTTGAAGCTGTGCTGAGAAGTCTGACACGGCAGGAGTTCCTTCCGCTAGGAAAACAAGCTGTTTAATCGGAGATTGTCCTTCAAGAAAAAGAATGCTGCAATAGATATCTAGCCTGGCTTGGGTCGCGGTTGGTCGTTGAAGATCCCTTCGACATTGTGGCCTGTGGATTTGGGCTTGGGCTTGTGGTTGGTGAAAGTTCGGCGCTCATTTCGGCCCTCATTTGTCCCAAGTCAGGAACCACGCCGAGGCCTCCTTCGGAAAAACGGGCTGTTTTTGTGTTGGTGCCTGGCCACCTGGCTTCTCTTACTCGGGTCGGGTATCGACGAGTTCTTCTGGGTCGTAGTCTTCCACCCATCCGTAGGCATCTTCTGGATCCGGGAAGGGTGGTTCGGAAAAATCGGGTTCTTTTGGCAACGGCTCCGGCAACACCGCCTTGATCGGGAAGTGAAGGCTGTATTCTTCCTCCAAGGCTGCGATCTGGGCATCGGCCTGTTCAAGGTTGTGGTGGTTATCAAAATCATCCAGTATTTTGTGGCCCTTGGCGTAGAACTGCGCCACTCGGCTGCGACGCTGGCACACTTGCTCAAGGTTGCTCTTCCACCGTGGGGCCTGCGCTTGGGTGTTGTGTGCAATCAGGCTATCCGGCGTGCAGGTTTCATAGGTGCCGTTGGCAAAAAGCCACAAGATTTCACCCGTATCCGGATCCGGCACGTAGAACCCACGCTTATCGGTTTTCAAGTTGTGGTGCTTCTGACACAACGGGTACAGGTTTCCCGGTGTGGTTTTGCCACCCTGGCCAAACGGGATCCGGTGATCCAACTGACACCTCAATGACGGCACCGTGCATCCCGGGAACACACAATGCGTGTGACGAGCACACACGACGCGTCGCATTGCTTCGGTTGGGGTGTAGCTATCCGTATGTGCTTGAAGTTCCGCCTCCATATCCACTTCGGTGACCTTCGCTGACGCCAGCAGGTCATCGAGCGCCGCGGTAGCTTCTGGGGTCAAGGCACCTACTCCTGGTACATAGGCTGGCCCACCAGGCGCGCGGTCTTTCGGCACAAACACATGCAGCGTGGTCTTGGTTGGGGTGATCTCCCCGGAAAGTAGTTTCACCATCGCATCGGCCATGGAGGTTTTATGCTCCCGTGCAGTAGCCAACACGTGCTCGCGTACGACCTGTGCCGTCAACGGGTTGGTAGCCAACGTAACCAGTGTTTTGACCGTGCCGGACTGTGCAGACACCTCAAAGATCACCGCATCATCAGCCGCGTGTGCCTGTGTTTTGCGTTGCATGCGCCGCTTTGGTTGGTAGGCGCAGGTTGGGTCAATGCGTTTGATCATCTCCCGGATACGACGAGTAATCGTGGTGGTTTGTGGGGTGTGCTGCCCAGGCCGTGTTGGGGTAAACGTAGTAGTCAACATCTCATCAAAATCGGCATACGCCTCATCAGTAATCTGTGGGCCAAGCTCGGCAAGCACCGTATCGATGGCACGTAAATGCTGCAGATCCATCACACGCGTCTTGGCCTGGAGTGCTCGTAGTTTCGGTAAGTGCTGTAGACGTGCATGGGAAAAGATCGCTTGCTCAACCGAGCCTTTAGTCCAGCCGGTTGCTTCCCTCATGGCCACTACTTCCAGGTCGACGTCATCAACACTTGCCCCGGGTGTGGCGAAGTGACCGAAGGCATTCCAGTAAATATCGCGAATGCCTTGACTAAACGTGCTTAGTGGATCTTCTGGTCGCTGTGTGCGGAAGTATGGTTCGCCCACGGTCTACCCCCAGTGTTGTGTTCCCTATGTTCCCGTTGTTTTGTACCCCTAATTATACCCGTCTACCTGTTCTATGCGCAAGGGCTAAACCAGCATTTATTACACTATTTCCGCATACACATTCACAACACAGGCTGGCGGTTGCATTCAGTATATCGACCGATCTCACATACCCCATTGGCTTACGGGGGAAATAGCACACAAGTGTTCGAAACGCGCTGCATATTTCACCTTTAGCGCAAGCAAAACGGGGCCTGGCCGGGTCGGCGGGACTCAAGCGCACCTTGCCAATGTTGGCGTCCCCGCAGGGGAGGTCTCCTGCACCTTGTGTGGGAGAAACGTGGATACCGGGAACAATCAGTGGCTCTTGAGGGAAACGCTGGAATATCCGCTAAACGATATGAATGCGCCAAAGATGAGTTCACAACTCACGGGGCTGGAAAACGGGCAAGATTTGCCCTTGGCCGCCATCGAAGAGGAAGCTCGCTGTAAACGTAAGCCGTAAGCAACTTCTCATGGCTGCAGCCAGGCACTAACGCAAACGAAAAAACCGGCGCCCCATCAAACCGAGGCGCCGGTGTTTGGCGGAGGATGTGGGATTTGAACCCACGAGGGTCGTGAAACCCGCACGCGTTCCAGGCGTGTGACATAGGCCGCTAGTCGAATCCTCCAGCGACACTCGAAAAAGTAACTTCCGAATGCGTCTTTGGCCATGTTAGTCCACACCCCCGCCTGAACCAAAACCGCAGGCAGCACGTGCAGGTTGTGTCTTTTACGGCTTCCCGGCTACAGTGTCACCTTAGGATCCCACGCGGTGTTATCTTGTGAACTCCCCCAGGGCGGGAACGCAGCAAGGGTCAGCGAGCTCTGGCAGGTGCGTGGGATCCCCTTTTTGTGCGTGGGGGCGTTTTGTACGATGTAGTGCATGACTACCCAAGACGGCACCACAAGCACCGCTTTTGCCAACTTCAATCAGCAGGAACTTGAAGCGCTCGCGCAGGACGTGCGCCAGCGTTATGAAGACCTGAAAGCGCGCAACCTCAGCTTGGACTTGACGCGCGGTAAGCCGTCGAGTGAGCAGCTGGATCTTTCCAACGCGCTGCTGTCCTTGCCGGGGGAGGGCAACTACAAGGACGCCAAGGGCGTTGACCTGCGCAACTATGGCGGGCTGCAGGGTATTGAGGAGATCCGCCAGCTGTGGGGCAACGTGCTGGGCGTGGACGTGGCGAACATTGTGGCGGCAGATTCCTCGTCGCTAAACATCATGTTTGACCTCATCTCCTTCGCGTACATCTGGGGCACGAACGATTCGGAGCGTCCCTGGAAGGATGAGGAGCACGTGAAGTGGCTGTGCCCAACCCCGGGCTATGACCGTCACTTCGCCATCACGGAGCACTTCGGCTTTGAGCTGGTCACCGTGCCCATGACGCCGGAGGGTCCGGACATGGACGTGGTGGAAGAGCTGGTGAAGGATCCGCAGGTCAAGGGCATGTGGTCGGTGCCTATTTACGGCAACCCCACGGGCGCGATCTACTCGCGTGAGACCATTGATCGCCTGGCCAGCATGGAGACGGCAGCGAAGGATTTCCGCATTGTGTGGGACAACGCGTATGCCATCCACACGCTGACGGGTAACTTCCCGGAGAACCCGAACGTCATTGAGATTGCGGCGGAGAAGGGCAACCCGAACCGCTTCTGGTACATGTCTTCCACCTCCAAGATCACGTTCGCGGGTGCGGGTGTGGCCTTCTTCGCGTCGTCGGAGGGGAATTTGGAGTGGTGGGGGAAGCATGCGTCGATACGCGGCATTGGCCCCAACAAGATCAACCAGCTCGCGCACGCGCGCTTCTTTGGGGATGAGCAGGGCGTATACAACCAGATGAAGTCGCTAGCCGGTTCGCTGGAGCCGAAGTTCGCGGCCGTCATCCGCATTCTGCACGAGCGCCTGGGTGAGTACGGCGTGGCGCAGTGGACCGAGCCGGAGGGCGGCTACTTCATCTCTATGGACGTGCTCGGCGGGTCCGCAACGCGCGTGTGGGAGCTGGCGAAGGAAGCGGGCATCACGCTGACCAAGGCTGGTTCCGCATTCCCGCACGGGCAGGATCCGGAGGACCGCAACATCCGTCTCGCACCGTCGTTGCCGCCGCTTGAAGAGGTTGAAACCGCCATGGATGGCGTGGCTACCTGCGTGCTTCTTGCGTGTCTCGAGGGTGTAGGGGCCCTTCAGTAGACTGCTGAACGTGGCTCTGTACAGGAAATATCGTCCCGCGACGTTTGGTGAGGTCATCGGCCAAGAGCAGGTGACCCGACCGCTGTCCACCGCGTTGGATAACGGGCGTATCGCGCACGCGTACTTGTTCTCTGGTCCGCGTGGTTGCGGCAAGACGTCGTCCGCGCGCATCCTTGCGCGTTCGCTGAACTGTGTGCATGGGCCGACGTCCACGCCGTGTGGTGAGTGTCCGTCGTGTGTGGCGCTGGCCCCGGGCGGCTCCGGCAACTTGGATGTGATGGAGTTGGACGCGGCGTCGCACGGCGGCGTCGAGGACATGCGTGACCTGCGCGAACGTGCGCTGTTTGCGCCGGCTGAGTCGCGCTACCGCGTGTTCATCATTGATGAGGCGCACATGGTTTCCGCGGCCGGCAACAACGCGTTGCTGAAGATTGTGGAGGAGCCGCCAGAGCACCTCATCTTCATCTTCGCCACCACGGAGCCGGAGAAAATCCTGCCCACCATCCGTTCCCGTACGCACAATTACCCGTTCCGCCTGCTCGCGCCGGCTGCGATGCGGCAGTTGCTTGAGCGCGTGGTGGCCGAAGAGGGTGTTGTGGTGGATGAGAACGTCTACCCGCTGGTTATCCGCGCGGGTGGCGGTTCGCCGCGTGACACGCTGTCCATCCTGGATCAGCTGCTCGCCGGCGCCGGCCCGAACGGTCTGACCTATGAGCTTGCCTTGCCGCTGTTGGGTGTCACGGATCTTTCGCTTATCGACGCCACCGTGGACGCCCTTGCTGCCCACGACGCCTCCACCGTTTTCCACACCATCGACGCGGTGATGGAGTCCGGCCACGAGCCACGCCGCTTCGCCCTGGATTTGCTGGACCGCTTCCGTGACCTGCTGGTGATCCGCACCGTGCCGGATGCTTTTGGGCAGTCGCTTGTAGACGCCCCGGTGGACCGCGCCGACATCCTGCGCGCCCAAGCGGAGAAGTTTTCCTCCCAACAGTTGGCGCAGCTCGCTTCCGAGGTCAACGACCGCATCGTGGACATCCGCGGCGCGACCGCCCCGCGCCTGCTGCTTGAGATCATGATGGCGCACCTGCTGACGCTGCAGCCCAGTGTTGCTTCTCCTGCTCCTTCTGGTCCTTCTGGTCCGGCGCAGTCTGGTCCGGCGCAGTCTGGTGGGGGAAGCGCTGCCGCTGCGGCCGCTGCTGCTGCCGCCGCCGTGAACCGCAATGTGCGCAGCACCTCCACCCCAGCGCCGCAGAAGCCTGCACCAGTGGAGGCGCCACAGCCAGAGCCAACGCCTGAACCCACACCGGCCCCAGCACCTGCCGCCCAGGCAGACACCGATGCGCTGTTTGTCAGGATTGAGGCGGATTGGACGCAGCTTCGCCAAGCAGTTGGTGGCCGCAACAAGGTTGCGGAGATCATGCTGACTGAGGCGCGCCCACTTGGCATGGATGGCGGCACGTTGGTCCTTGGCCACCACACGGGCGCGCTTGCAGAGCGCATCAACGCTGATAACAACAACGCCGACATCGCCGCTGTGCTTTCGGAGAAGTTGGATGCGAAGGTGGGGGTGCGTTGCGTCGTCGGTACGGATCCGGCCGCAGCCAACCTCAAACCTGTGGAGCGCAAGCAGGTGTGGAACCCGAACCGGGAAAGCGCGCAGGAAGCAGAGGCTGACGAACCCGACGACCCTGCCCCTGCGCCATCACCGAAGCCACCGGCTCCTGCGAAGGATGATTGGCGCGCCGCCGTCCAGGCAGCAAGTGCTCAAGCCGCCGCTCGGGCAAAACGCGAGCGCGACGAAATCCCGCCACCGCCAGAACCCCCAGCCGATGACGAGCCGCCCTACGACCCCTGGGACGACAACACGCCACCACCTCCTGCTCCCGATGCTGCACCCGATGCTGCCCCTGTGGCTTCTTCGGAGGAGTACACGCAGGAAGACGAAGAGCGTGACATGCAGGACCAGGCGCGTGATGAGGAAGGCACGATTGATCGCAGAGACGCAACCGCGATCGCGATGGAACTGCTGGCCAGCGAGCTAGGGGCACGCCCTTTGTAAGCGGTCTGTAGACTGGTTGCCGAATTATTGACTACAGAAAGGGTGGAACCCATGACCCAGCCGAATATGCCCGCAGACATGCAGGAACTGATCCGCCAGGCCGCCGAGGTACAGGCAGCGCTGCAGCGCGCGCAGGAAGAACTGCTCGCCGCTGAGGTTGAAGGCACCGCAGGTGGCGGCCTTGTCACCATCACCATGACCGGTGGTGCAGAGATCAAGGACCTGTCCATCAAGCCGGAGGCTGTGGACGCTGACGATGTTGAGACCCTGCAGGACCTCATCCTCGCCGCTTACCGTGACGCTCACAACAAGGCTGGCCAGCTGGCGCAGGACAAGATTGGTCCGCTGACCCAGGTTCAGGGCCAGGCTCCGCAGGGCCAGGGCGGCCCGTTCGGTGCGCAGCCGGCAGGCCCGGGCGAGGTGCCGTTCGGCGGCATCATCTAGCTCACGCTTTTCCCATAGTTGAACGCCTGGCTTCGGCCGGGCGTTTTTTCAGGATCGAGGAGTCATATGTTTGAAGGACCGCTGCAGGATCTCATTGATGAGTTTTCGCGGCTGCCGGGTGTGGGCCCGAAATCGGCGCAGCGTATCGCCTTCCACCTGCTCAAAACTGAGCCGGAAGACATTGACCGGCTACGCGCAGCACTAGCCGCGGTTCGCGACGGCGTGATGTTCTGCCGCATCTGCAACAACGTCTCACGCCAAGAAGTGTGCCGCATCTGCGCCGACTCCAGCAGGGATACATCCACGGTCTGCGTGGTTGAGGACGCCAAAGACATCCAGGTCATCGAGCGCACCGGCGAGTACTCCGGCCGCTACCACGTGCTGGGCGGCGCGCTGGATCCTTTGGCAAATGTTGGTCCGAAGGACCTGGCCATTGCGCCGCTGCTGCAGCGCATCGGCGGGGTGCTCCCAGACCTTGATGGCGCGGACGCGCCTGAGATCACCGAAGTTATCCTGGCCACCGACCCAGACACGGAAGGCGAGGCCACGTCCAGCTACATCGCGCGCCTTCTGAAGGACTTCCCGGATCTGACCGTGTCGCGCCTGGCCTCCGGCATGCCGCTGGGCGGGGACTTGGAGTTCGTGGACGAACTCACGCTCTCCCGCGCGCTCACCGGCCGCCTGAAGCTCTAGCCAGACCAACCCAAACCAAGCCAAGCCAGCGCTACTTCGCGCCGAGGCGCTCCATCCGCAAGCGATCGATCACGGGGATTTCCAGCGGCTCCAGCTCAGCAAGCTCCACGCCCAATGCTTGGGCAAGCAGCAAGTCTGCAAGCTGCGGGTTACGAGCCAGTGCGGGGCCGTGCATGTAGGTCGCGATGATGCTGCCCTGCACCACGCCCTCCACAGTGTCACCAGAGTCAGAACCAGAAGCATCACCACCATTACCCACACCGCGGGTGACCTTGCCCAACGCGGAGGCATCCGCGCCGAGCGTGGTTGCGCCGAGGTGGTTTTCAAACCCGGTCAGCGGCTCCGTAAGTGCGCGGGTGACACCGGCGCGCGTTGGCACCGAGGCGAGTTCGCCGATGGAGCGGGTGGGGGAGGGGTGCGTTGAGACGTCGATAAGTGAAAGCCCCTGGCACTCACTGCCACCTGCATGGAAGGTGTGGCCGAGGATCTGCATGCCGGCGCACACCGCGAAGATGGGCCGGCCGCCAGCAGCTGCAGCCTGCAAGCCCGGGGAGGCGGCAAGGCGCGCAGCCGCGATGATTTGTGCGGAATCCTCGCCGCCGCCGAGCGTATAGACGTCACAATCCGCAGGCACCTCATCGCTGAGCATGATGCGGCGGATCTCCGCGTTGATGCCGCGGCGGCAGGCGCGTTCGCGCAGGACAAACGCATTGCCGTCGTCACCATAGGTGCCCAGCACGTCAGGGAGTACAAGGCCAATTGTCAGGTTAGGCACGGTAGTCCTCCTCTTTTGCAAGTGCGCGGCGCAAATTCAGCAGCGCAGTGTAGTTTGCCAGCACCTCAACGCGGCCCGGGGGACACGCGCGGATCGCCTCAACCGGGTCATGGATCAGCTCATTGTCCACGCCGCCGTAGAGCAGGCGCACCGCCAGATCCGTCGCCCGCTCACCGGACGCCTTGACGGGGATGCGGTCGAAGTTGTCAAAGGTGATGTCCCAAAGCCAGGAGACGTCCTCACCGTCGCCCTGCTGGGAGTTCACCGCGATGACAATGCCCGCGGCGTCCGTATCCAGCATGGTCAGCGCCTCCTGCCAGCCGGCAGGGTTCTTGGCCAGCAGGAAGTGCACCTCGTGCTCACCAAGGTGGGCGGTGGTGTAGCGGCCGGCGACGTTGTTCACGCCCTCAGCAGCGGCAACGGCGTCCTCCACAGAAACGCCGAAGGCCTCCACGGCACACGCCACGGCCTGGGCGGCGTTGCCGCGGTTCGCGCGCCCCGGCAGCTGCAGCGACAACCCCACGGTGCGCTCCGGCGTGTGCAGGCCATCCGCGTCCACGCTGTAGGAGGGGGTGGGGCGGCGGAACTCGCGGCCGTCTTCAAGCGGCTCGACCGCAAACCAGTCGTCCTCCGTGCGCACGATGTGCCCGCCGGAGCGTGGGTTGGTCACGGAATCACCGGTCCAGCCGGCGCCAGCGGCCACCCACACCACGTTCGGGTGATCAAAGGCAATGGAGGTAATCAGTACGTCATCGCAGTTCGCCACAATCGTGGCCTGCGGGTTTTCTTCTACGGCGGCGCGAAGCGCGCGCTCAATCTTGGTAATCTCGCCCACGCGATCCAGCTGGTCACGCGTCAAATTCAACAGCACGATCGCCTCCGGTTTGAGGCGCTTGGCCACGTGCGGCACGTGCAGCTCATCAACCTCCAGCACAATGTGGGAGGCGTCCTTGCCGGCCAGAAGCGCGGAGATAATGCCAGCGTCCATATTGTCGCCGCCATCATTGGTGGCCACCGTGTACTTAGAACGCAACGCGCTTGCCAGCATGTTGGTGGTTGTGGACTTGCCGTTGGTCCCCGTCACCAGCACCGCTGGGCGGCCAGCGGCAACCGTGTCCATAATGTTCGGGTCAATGGCACCCGCAACCAGGCCGCCGATCATGCCGCCAGCGCCGCGGCCGGTGGCCTTCGATGCCGTGGTGGCCAAACGCGCAGCACCCAGCGCCAACGAGGATCGCAGGCGGGCAAAGCGTCCTTGTGTAGAGCGCTTGTTGTCAGTCATGCAGGATAGGTTACTCTCCCGCACCCACACTGTTGTCCGCCATTGTCTGCACGGCGGCTTCGAACTCGCTGGCAGTCAAAATTGGCACGTCTTTCCGGAACGCGTGCATGGCCTTGCCGCGCAGCTCAACGCCCTTCGCCAACGCCTCGGACACCACCACAGACGTCTGACGGGTCAGCTTCTCGGCATACTTCAGCCCAGCGTCCACACCCGCGGCGATCAGCACATCTGGGTTCACGGTCACATCATCCGTGACCACAAACTCCATGCCGCGCTGCAATCCTTCCGCAGGCGTGTACACCACACGCTCCGCGTTCCTGGCGTTCGCCGTCTGCGTGTGCCCGGCGGCGCGCGAGGAGTTACCGGCCTTCGCCGCATCCACCCGCACCTGCGAGCGCTGCAGGCCAAAACGGTCGCCGGCAAGGTCAGCCGGGTTCAGCGAGACCACCTCGCCGGCCTCTTTCAGCGCCAGGAACATGGCGATCAGGGTGCGCACACGCGCATCGCCAGACACCGGCACCACGCCGATGAGTTCCGCGACGTGCTCCAACCGTGCGTCCACAGGAATGTGGCCCTGCCTGCGCACAGTAGCCAGCACATCCACAATCGCTTCCGGCTTTGGCACGTGCCCCACGCGTTGGCGGTGCTTGTTGCCACGCCCGCGCCGGGAGCGGTTCGCGCGCGCCGCAGCGTTCATCGCCCGTTTCGCCTCAGAGACGATCATGCCCCAGTCAAGGGGGGAGTCGTAGAGGACTAACGTTTTCGCGTCGATAAGCTTGTCCAACGTGCGCAACTGCCTGGCAAAACGGGGTGCCTGCGCGAAATCGCCCACCTCAAGGCCGTGGGTGTGGCGCGGGCCCGGATCCGTGCCCGGGTTGAGCACCTGGTGGAATTCCTCGCCGATGCGCCCGGCGGCATCAAACGTGACCGCGTCAATGGTGAGCAGCCGCGCGTTGGAGGGATGGATCCCATTCGCCCGCACGGACAGCGCGACGTAGGGGTAAGTCATTCTTGCAGCGTAGCAGGGAGCTTTTGCTTGCCGACGCTACGGCGCAACCCTATACAACGGCTGATCCAACGGCACATTGCTTCGGACCTTGAACGGCCCAAAGTTCTGCTCATGCGGGTGCTCGTTTGGCGGAGCAACCTCAGGCGCAGGTGCTGGTGCAGGCGCTTCCTCCACAGGGGCAGGTGCTGGTGCCGGAGCCGGAGCGGGCGCTGGTGCCGGAGCAGGTGCCTGGACCGGAGCTGGTGCCGGGGCCTGAACTGGGGCCTGGACCGGGGCTGGTGCGGGCGCCGGAGCCTCAACAGGAGCCGGAGCCGGTGCCTCAACAACTTGCGACGAGGAAGTCACAGGCTTGACTTCCTGCGAACTGGTGGACGGCTTCTCGCTGGAGGTTGCTGTGCTGCTTGCCGTGCTGCTTTCCGCCTCGGAGGTGACTTCGGAGGTCTCTGCATGCCCGTAGTTGGCAACAGCGGAGTCGCGCTCCTGCATAAATGACGAGGTCAACGCGCTCAAGCCGCCAATGGTCAGGGCCAGGGCACCAGCCGCGGCGATCATGCCAACGGCGTGCAAGGTGCGCTTGCGTGCGCGGGACGGGGTGCCTGCGGAAGAGGCCCCAGCTGCAGCCACTGCAGGTGCATCGACGTCAGTCACGGCACTTACAGCGTCATCATCCGCACTGTAGTGTTCAGCCGCAGACACGGCCGGAATCACAGACGTCTGCGCAGCCGACTCTGCCATCGGCAGCGGGCGGACCTTGCGAGTGTCCTCCAGCGGCGGGATCGGGCTAATAGCCGGGAACTCGCCGGTGTTTACAGCGCCGATAGACAGCGAGAGCACTGGCGCCCCACCGATCGGGGAGTGGTAGCCACGTGCCACCGGGACCAGGCCGCGGCGCTCCATGGAACGCAGCGTCGGCGCAACCTCAGCACCCTGCGCCGGATCCAGCTGCGCTACCTCAACACCGTCGATGTATGCGGAAACCTCACCAGCATCATCAAAGCCAAGCGTGACCAGGATCTGCTTGCGTTCCAAGTCCTTGGCCTGCTCGGCCTCTGGGAGGTAGTCCAGCTCAATGGAATGGCCATCTGCCAGGAATGCCCACGGCTGCGCCGGCGGTTCATTCACCGGCAAGATCAAACCCGGGCGTGGAAGGCGAACAACCAGCCGCACCGGGTCGCCCGCGGTGGCACGTGCAGTAGCGTGCGGGGTCAGGCCGCTGTGGGCAAGGGAGGAAAGCTCCCAAAACTCCTGCGCATCATGCCCACTCATGGTGCCAAGCACTTCATCTTGGAACGTGATGTCAAAGCCAGTGCCGTTAGGAACCAAGGCCACGCCCAAGTCCGCCACAGCGCTGTCCCCCAGATGGCGCATGACGGCAGGCGTGAGCACGTCCACGGCCGGGACGTTTCTCACCGCACCCAGGCCGTGATCCGGAATCACGTATGCCGACAACTGCTTGTTCATAACCGCAACCTTACACGTATGTACAAATGCGCACAATGAACGTTTCGGGGTGTCCGCAGGATGGACTACACGCCACCAGTCTTGCCTTCGGTCAGGCCGCGGTTGGCCGCAGACACAATCGCCTTCAAAGACGCGCGCGTGGTCGAGCCCGCAATACCCACACCCCATGCGTTAGTACCGTCAATATCTGCGTAAATGTAGCAGGCTGCGTCCGCATCATCGCCCGCCGTGCGGGAGCGTTGGGAGTAATCCTGCACCTCAAAATCAATGCCCAGTGACTCCAAGGCGTTGGCAAACGCCGCAATAGGACCGTTGCCGGTGCCGTTGATCTCACGCGCCTCGCCGTTGAATATAACGTTGGCCTGAATAGCGGAATCGTCCTCATCGCTAGCCGCGCCGGTGACCTCATAGTCCACCAACTCCAGCGGGGAATCCAGATCCAGGTACGTGCTGGCGAAGATGTCCCACATGTTCTTGGAGTTAACCTCGCCACCTTCTGCATCCGTGATGTTTTGCACCACAGCGGAGAATTCCGGCTGCATCGCCTTCGGCATGTTGATGCCGTGGTCCGTCTTCATGATGTAGGCCACGCCGCCCTTGCCGGACTGGGAGTTCACGCGGATCACAGCCTCGTAGGTACGGCCCACGTCCTTCGGATCCACCGGCAGGTACGGGACCTCCCACACGGTCTCACGCAGCTCCTCCCACGTGACGTCCGTGCTGGAAGCGCCCGGGTGCACCTTCTGGGCCAGGGCGTCCAGGCCCTTGTTAATAGCGTCCTGGTGCGAGCCGGAGAACGCCGTGAACACCAGCTCACCGCCGTAGGGGTGGCGCTCCGGAACGCGCAGCTGGTTGCAGTACTCCACGGTCTGACGGATCTTCTCAATGTCAGAGAAATCAATCTGCGGGTCCACGCCCTGGGTCATCATGTTCAGGCCCAAGGTGACCAGGTCCACGTTGCCGGTGCGCTCACCGTTGCCAAACAGGCAGCCCTCAATACGATCCGCGCCGGCCATGTAGCCCAGCTCCGCCGCCGCGACGCCGGTGCCGCGGTCATTGTGCGGGTGCAGGGACAGGATGATGCTGTCGCGCTTGGCAAAGTTGCGATGCATCCACTCAATAGAATCCGCGTACACATTCGGGGAGATCATCTCCACCGTGGACGGCAGGTTAATAATGATCGGGTTTTCCGGGGTGGCGCCCATGGTCTCTACAACCGCGTCGCACACCTCCAGCGCAAAATCCAGCTCGGTGCCGGTGAAGGACTCCGGCGAGTACTCCCAGCGCCAGTTGGTGTCCGGGTAGTCATCTGCAATGTCACGAATCAGCTCACCAGCATCCGTGGCCAGCTTCTTAATGGAGTCACGATCCTTGCGGAACACCACCTCACGCTGCAGCTTGGACGTGGAGTTGTAGAAGTGCACAATCACGTTCTTCGCGCCAGAGCATGCCTCAAACGTGCGGCGAATCAGGTGCTCACGGGCCTGCACCAGCACCTGGATGGTCACGTCATCCGGGATCATGTTGTTCTCAATGATCTCGCGCACAAAGTCAAAGTCCGTCTGGGATGCGGACGGGAAGCCGACCTCAATCTCCTTGAAGCCCATCTCAACCAGCAGGTTGAACATGCGGCGCTTACGCTCCGGGCTCATCGGGTCAATCAGGGCCTGGTTGCCATCGCGCAGGTCCACCGCGCACCACTGCGGCGCAACCGTGATCTTCTTGTCCGGCCACGTGCGGTCCGGCAGGGTGATGTCCTCAACCTCTTTGGCAAACGGCAGGTAGCGGTCTACCGGCATCTGGGAGCCGCGCTGCTTGTTCCAGCTTGGCTGGCCTTCATTACGAGGGCCGTTCGGGGTGATGATTTCGCGAGGCGCAAAAATTTCGTTGCTCATGTGGGTACTCCTAAATTACGTTTCGTGCGGGTCCACGGCCGGCAAACAGAAACTCCGCGACGGGGTGCCGGCCGTGTTACCTGGCCTGATTCCCGCCGCGGCGTAGAAGGAGAAGCGCCTTTTGCGACATGTGGCGTAGCTTACACCACTTCGCGCGCAGTTGTGTGTTTTACATTCGCAGTGGGGTCGTTCGTCGATGCTGCTCGAACGCCCGTTTGGCATTTTCTTATCGACGGAAAGGGCGTGTGGAATCGGTCGCTATACTGAATGCAACCGCCAGTCTGGCTGGTGAATGTACGTGTGGAAATAGTGGAATACATGCTGGTTTAGCCCTTGCACATAGAACAGTTAGGCGGGTATAATTAGGGGCATAAAACAACGGGAACATAGGGAACACAACACTGGGGGTAGACCGTGGGCGAACCATACTTCCGCACACAGCGACCAGAAGATCCACTAAGCGCAGTCAGCCAACGCTTCCGCGATGGCTACTGGGAGGTCTTCGGTCACTTCGCCACACCTGGGACAAGCATTGCTATTGATGATTTCGATCTGGAAGTAGTCGCCATCAAGCAAGCAACCGGCTGGGGCAAAGGTGAAATAGAGCAAGCGATCTTCTCGCACGCACGCCTGCAACATTTGCCGAAACTACGGGCACTCCAAGCCGAGACCCGTGTGATGGATCTGCAGCACCTGCGTGCCATTGACAATGTTCTTGCTGAACTCGGCCCAGACATCACCGAGGAAGCCTACGGTCAATTTGATGCAATGTTGACGCTCACGTTCACCCCAACACGAGCTGGGCAACTCACCCCACAAACCGCAACGATTACCCGGCGTATCCGGGAAATGATTAAACGGATTGACCCAACGTGCGCCTACAACCCGAAGCGGCGCAAGCAGCGTATCGCCCAAGCACATGCTGCTGATGACACAGTCTCGTTTGAGCAGTCTGCACAGTCCGGGACTGTGAAAACGTTGGTGACGTTAGCGACGAATCCGTTAACTGCACAGGTAGTACGCGAGCATGTGTTGGCTACCGCTCGTGAACACAAAACATCGATGGCAGATGCGATGGTGAAACTACTGTCCGGGGATATCACCCCAACGAAAACCACCCTGCACGTGTTCGTACCAAAAGGTCGTGAAGCTGGTGGGCCAGCCTACGTCCCAGGGGTAGGCGCCTTGACCCCAGAGGCAACCGTGGCACTCGATGACCTCCTAGCATCAGCGAAAATCACCGAAGTCGACATGGAACAAGAACTCCAGGCACACACGGATAGTTACACCCCAACCGAAGCAATGCGACGCGTGGTCTGTGCCCGTCACACCCACTGTGTGTTCCCGGGGTGTACGATGCCTTCGCGGTTATGCCAGTTGGATCACCGCATCGCGTTTAACCAGGGAGGCAAAACCACACCGAGTAACTTGTTTCCGTTGTGCCAGAAGCATCACAATTTGAAAACCGATAAGCGCGGCTTCTACGTCCCGGATCCTGATACCGGTGAAATCTTGTGGTTATTTTCCAACGGCACGTATGAAACCTGCATGCCGGATGGCTTGATTGACTACAACACTCAAGCGGCGGCCCCACGATGGAAGAGCAACCTTGAGCAAGTGTGTGCTCGTCGCAGTACTGTGGCGCAGTTTTACGCCAAAGGCCACAAAATCCTTGATGATTTTGACCACCACCACAACCTGGACCAAGCCGACGCGCAAATCAAAACACTGGAGGAAGAATACGGCCTTCACTTCCTCATCAAGGCGGTACTTCCGGAGCCGTTGCCAAAAGAACCCGATTATTCCGAACCACCCTTCCCAGACCCAGAGTATGACTACGGGTGGCCGGAAAACTACGACCCAGCAGAACTACTCGACACCCGACCCCAATAAGAAAAAGAGGCCATTTTTCCGAAGCGGTGGAGAAGACTCCCCCAACTAGCCAGAAACGTTAACCGGATGCTTGGCTCACCAGAGGGTTTTGCTCCAGGCACGGGTTGTCAACTAAGTCCTAACTTCAGACAGCGGGCGTGGACGTAGGTAGCAAAATTGGAACAATCTGCCCTAATTAAAAGCGTCTTGAGGTCGCAGTTGGCTCCAATGCGGGAGCGAAACGTCAGCTGTGCTGATATAGATTGGTCGATGGCAGCAGGGTTGCACTGTGCTGCCTTCGTTAGCCACTCGTTAGCTAAAAGGTTAGCTAAAAGGAGGTGCTGCAGGTGGGAGAAGAAGGTCAGGCAATTGAAGGACGGGAAATCCTGTTCGCGCTGTGGCGGTCCCTAGAGGAACTTGAGAAGGAAAGAGAAGGGTCAGATCTGATAGATTGCGCCCTCACTTTGCTCGCGCTCCGAGCCGTCCTAGAGCGTACAGATCCGCTGGCATGGAAGAAACTGAGCCATGACAGGGCGGTTGAGCAGGACAGCAAGATTAGATCGCTGAACCTCGCTGTCCTAGGCGCTAAAACTGCCAGAAAAGATAAAAATAACAATGATTGGGCCTCTCCAGACTTAGTGGCCCACTTAGTCTCTGCTGTATCCGATCCTAGGATCGGGGAGACTCCCCAGTCCACAATCTCCTTTGTAGCTGCCTACCAATTCCTCCTCGAAAAGTCTTCCCAATACTTGCAGCCCGACTTCTTAGGCCCCCCTCCACCCGCTTATGTCTGCAACCTCATCGCGGAGTTGCTTCGTCCATGCCAAGGATCGGCTTACGATCCATGTGCTAGATCAGGACAACTGCTACTAGAGCTTGACGGGCACCAGCAAACCGTAGGCCTGCACGGAGAACGCTTACGGCTTTATGGCCAGGAAAACAATCCTAAGCGGTGGCAGCAAGCACATGAGCAAGCTCTGATCCGTGGCACCACTATCGATTTGGGAAAGGGGCCATTAGACGACCTGTTCGGAAATTACCTTAATGACGGGTTGGGGCTAGGGGGATGGTGGTTTCGACGAGAGCTTCATCCGGGACTGAAGTGCGATTTTGCGGTCTGCTATCCTCCTTCCTCTTTTATCGACTATGGGCTTGAGTATGTCCTACTGGACTCACGCTGGGAATTTGGGCCAGGAATCCCCGACCCCGCAGATTTTGCGTGGTTGCAGTTGGCTCTCCATCATTTAGTTCCAGGTGGCACGGCTGCAGTTGTGCTCTCTGCAGACACCCTTTCCAGTGATGAGCCAGAGCTCGCCCGCGTACGGCGGAATATGGTCGGCGAAGGGATCGTCCGATGCATCATTAGCTTGCCGTCGGCCCCGCAGTCTAATCACGCTAGTCCGACCGCATTGTGGGTGTGCACCCAGAAAGGCCCGGAGAGTTCAGTGGGCAGCATCGATCCACTCACTCAAGAAGTGCTACTGATTGACCTTGACAATGGGAAATTGCTTAACGAGAGTGCAACAGGAAAATTCGGAGAGGATATTGTCCTTCCTCAAAGAGTGGCTGATCTATACCATCGATGGGTTGAAAATTCATCCATTAACCCCAAAAATGAAGTTGCAGCTACGAGCATGAGTGTCTCCATAGCAGAGCTTTTGGGAAGTGGTGGAAATCTAGCTCCCGCCCATTGGCTTTCACAATACTCGACACGCTAGATGTGTTAGGAGAGCCAACCCCCTGCACGGTACCTGGTCACGCTCATGCAGCTGAGGAAGTCAGGAGGACCGACAGTGACCCGTCTAGCTAATTCGTCCACATTCTTGATGATCAAGTTGTCCCTCAGCAGCGGGCCTCAGCGTCTTCCACGTGAGATGTGTTGAGCGTCTCGCCGAACACTACGGCGGCCGAATCAGCAACACTGACACCACCGTCCGTGCCATCAAAGAAGCAGCCCAACGAGAAGGACTCATTGAGTAAATATCGGCAGAAAGGCAACCGCTAAAAGGCCCAGCTTTACGTAGCTGGGCCTTTTAGCGGTTGTCTAGGGCTTTTTAGTCGCCCTTCCTGTGGGAACGTACGTGCGACAGATACATTAACGGTCCTATCAGAGGAATTAACACTAGAAAGAGCACTATCCAAACATCCGACCACCGTTTGTTAGGCTGCCTAAAAAATACAATCACGCTGACAGCTAATAACACCACAGCCGCTAACGTGAGCAGCATAAAAACATAATCCACCGGAGATGGTTCTAATGGAGAGGCCCCATCGCTTCTCAGAGCAGGTAACTGCATTTGTGAAATTTTACATCCACCCCTGATTAATCACATTACCGTTGCCATCTCCAACCACGCCCTGCGTAGCGTTCTTAGTGCTCCAGCTGATCTGTCCCCACGGCGACGGTACACCACGCTTCACCTCTACAGCACAGAGAAATGTAGCATTACCATCATTCGAGTACAGTTGCGCATAATGTTCCCACAAAATAAATGGCATCGATCTCAAAAAGATAAATGCATAGCAGGGGTCTGTGCCGGGGTAGCTGAAGTATATGAAACCTCTGCAAATACCGTCAGGATTATTTACGTAATCGCTACGCTCTGCGGAGTTCCCATGGTTGCCGTCTACCTACTGCAATGGCTCATCTACCCAAAGCGATACAACCGAGTGCTGGTCCGCCCACTGCAAGATTGAAAGCGTGTCGCGCTGCAGGTGGGAGGTGGTGATGGATACGTGGCCGTCGGCAAGGTGCGTGGCGGTGCCCGGCAAATCAGGCAACCCAGACAAAGCAGGCACGCCACCCCCAAGCCCGAACGAGATTTCAGAGGGCACCGTCTCCGTCAGTTGGGCAGGAGTGCCTTCTACCTCGATGTTTCCGCGGTGCATGATGGCGATGCGGTGGCAAAGAAACTCTGCTTCTTCCAGGTAGTGGGTGGTCAGCACCATGGTCACCCCGGCGTTGTTGAGCTCTTTGAGTAGTCCCCACACATGCCGGCGGGATTCGGGGTCCAGGCCGGTTGTGGGCTCATCAAGAAACACCAAGGTCGGATTGCCCACCAGGGCGCATGCGAGGTCGAGGCGCCGCTGCTCGCCACCGGAGAGCGATCCCACCTTGACGTCGCTGCGGTGCTCAAGTTGGACGCGGCGCAGCACCTCATCAGTGGGCAGCGGCGCGGAGCACGTGCCCGCCCACATAGTTACTGTCTCTTCAACGGTCAGTGCTTGGGGCAGGCCGCCTGATTGCAGCATGATCCCGGTGTACGGGCGCACGCTGGCACGGCCGCTGACCGGATCGTGCCCCAGCACTCGCACGGTGCCTTCGCTAGGTTCGGCCAGGCCCTCCATCACTTCCAAGGTGGACGTTTTGCCCGCGCCGTTGGTTCCCAGCAGCCCGTAGACCTCGCCGGGGGCAACGTGCAGGCTGATGCCATCAACTGCGGTGAAGTCGCCGTAGCGGCGCTTCAGCCCTGTAACTTCGATTGCTTTTTCCATGCCTCCAACTCTGCCCGCGGCAGGTTGTTGCTGGTAGAGGCGTTTGTCACCAATCAAACATGACAAATGTCACCAGGATTACCGCACGCTGGCACGCGTGAGCATCGCCGCGCTTATGAGCATGATGCTTATCGACGCCCCCGTTGCCGCCCACCCCGCCCCCGAAGTAACCCGAAACGTTTCCCCAAGGAGGAAGATACCGAGTGCAAACGCCACGATCGGCTCCACCACCTTCGCAGCCGGCAGCGAGGTGCCCAGGTTGCCTGCGGCGAAGGCGTATTGCTGCACGATCGTGCCCGCCGTGGCGGCCAGCAGCATCGCCCACAGCTGCCAGGAGGTGAGCAGGCCCATGATGCCGCCGCTGACAAAGTCATCCACGGCCACTTTGGAAAACAGGGCTTGGTAGCCAAAGAGAGCGCCACAGGTTATGCCGTAGGTGAGGGATTGGGTTGCGGTGGGGCGTCGATAAGCAAAAGCAAAAGCCCCCGCAACCACCGCAACCGCTGAGCTGACCACGATGGCCCACTCCCAGGCGAGCGGCTCGCGTGCGCCGGGAAGCGGACGGCCAAGCAGCACAACCCCAGCCACGCTCATGGTCAACAGCGCGCCCCAACACGCCTCCTCCGGGTGCATGCGACGGTGCTCTTCATGCGCCGAAAACAGCAGGGTGAGCATGAGCGACAGGGCGAGCACAGGCTGGACCACCAGCAAGGAGCCGAAGGCTAACGCCGCAGCTTGGAAGCCATACGCAAGGAACGCCACCCCCATCGAGGCCCACCACGCTGGCCTGCGCATCGAGCGAAGCGGCGAGGTGCCAGCGCGCATGATGCGGTGGCGCCACACGGTACCTGCGGCCATCGTCGCGGCTGAGATCAGCGCGAGGATTGCAGACAGGTAAATATTGTGCACGGTGAAAGATATTAATGCGGGTGTTCCGGCTGTGGATTTGAGACGCTATTCTTGTATGTCGGAATGCACGCGGACCCGTGGGAGGTACGGATGGCCCTGATCGTTCAGAAATACGGCGGATCGTCGCTAGAAAGCGCCGAGCGTATTCGCGCCGTGGCGGAACGTGTGGTGGCTACCAAACGCGCGGGCAACGACGTGGTTGTCGTCTGCTCCGCAATGGGCGACACCACCGATGAACTTCTAGACTTGGCAGCGCAGGTCAACCCAACCCCACCCGCACGCGAGATGGACATGCTGCTCACCGCCGGTGAACGCATCTCCAACTCCCTTGTGGCCATGGCAGTTGCCGCACAAGGTGAGGCCGTGCAGTCCTTCACCGGCTCCCAAGCCGGCGTGATCACCACTGAGCGCCACGGCAACGCCCGCATTATTGAGGTCACGCCGGGCCGCGTCAAGGAAGCCATTGACCAGGGCAACATTGCCATCGTCGCCGGCTTCCAGGGTGTTAACCGCGACACCAAGGACGTGACCACCCTGGGCCGCGGCGGCTCCGACACCACCGCAGTAGCACTCGCGGCAGCCCTGGGTGCGGACGAATGCGAGATCTACTCCGACGTAGACGGCGTCTACACCGCAGACCCACGCATCGTTCCGGACGCCCGCAAGCTGGACAAGCTCTGCTTCGAAGAAATGCTGGAACTGGCCGCGTCCGGCTCGAAGATTTTGGTCCTGCGCAGCGTTGAATACGCGCGCGCCTGGAACGTACCAATGCGAGTACGTTCCTCTTACAGCAACGACCCCGGCACCCTCGTCGCCGGAGCATTGGAGGATATCCCTGTGGAAGAAGCAGTATTGACCGGTGTTGCCACCGACAACGCGGAGGCAAAGATCACCATCCTGGGCATCCAGGACACGCCAGGGGAAGCCGCCAAGGTGTTCCGCGCACTGGCAGATGCAGAGATCAACATTGACATGGTCCTGCAGAACATCTCCTCCATTGAGAACAACAAAACGGACATCACCTTCACCCTGCCCAAGGCAGACGGTGCGCGTGCCATGGAGATGCTCGGCGCTATGAAGGAAGCCGAAGGCTGGGACGACATCACCTACAACGACCAGATTGGCAAGGTCTCCCTGGTTGGCGCCGGCATGAAGTCCCACCCGGGCGTTACCGCAGACTTCACCGAGGCGCTGCGTGACTCCGGCATCAACATTGACATGATCACCACCTCTGAAATCCGCATCACCGCAGTGGTGGACCAGGACGAGCTGGCAGAGGCCGCACGTGCCATCCACAGCAAGTTCGAGCTCGGCGGCGACGAGGCCGCAATCGTCTACGCAGGTACCGGCCGCTAAAACGGCCTGTTTAAGGAGTTTTCACGTTATGACCACCGTTGCTGTAGTTGGCGCCACCGGCCAGGTAGGCCAGGTAATGCGCTCCATCCTGGAGGACCGTTCCTTCCCATGCGACCGCGTCCGCTTCTTCGCCTCGCCGCGTTCCGCGGGCAAGGTGCTTCAGTTCCGCGGCGCACCCGTTGAGGTTGAAGACCTGACCAAGGTCACCGAAGAGTCCGTGGCGGACGTGGACATCGCGCTGTTCTCCGCAGGCGGTTCCACCTCGCGCGAGTGGGCCCCGGTTTTTGCCGCAGCCGGCGCGAAGGTTGTGGACAACTCCTCTGCATGGCGCAAGGATGACGAGGTGCCCCTGATCGTCTCCGAGGTCAACCCGGCGGACGCCAAGGCGCTGCCGAAGGGCATCATTGCCAACCCGAACTGCACCACGATGGCGATCATGCCAGTGGTCAAGGCGCTGCACGACACTGCCGGCTTGATTTCCTTGCGCGTGGCTTCCTACCAGGCGGTTTCCGGCTCCGGTGTCGCTGGCGTCCAGGCGCTCGCGGACCAGGTCGCGGAAATCGGCGTGCGCAACACCGAGCTCGCCTCCGACGGTTCGCTGCTCAGCCCCGCCAACCTCGGCCCGTACGTCGCACCGATCGCCTACAACGCATTACCGCTTGCGGGCAGCCTGCTTGAAGACGGCACCCACGAAACCGACGAAGAACAAAAACTCCGCAACGAATCGCGCAAGATCCTCGGCCTGCCAGAGTTGAAGGTGTCAGGCACCTGCGTGCGCGTCCCGGTATTCACCGGCCACACGATGGTGGTGCACGCCGAGTTCGCCGAGGCGATCACGCCGGAGCAGGCAGCCGAGGTGCTTTCGGGCGCGCCGGGCGTGGAGGTTGTTGAGGTGCCAACGCCGCTTGAGGCCACCGGCAAGGACGTCTCCCTTGTGGGCCGCATCCGCCAGGACCAGGTTGTGGACGGCAACCGCGGCCTGATCTTCGTCGTCTCCGGCGACAACCTGCGTAAGGGTGCGGCGCTGAACACGGTCCAGATCGCCGAGCTCCTAGTCTAGCTATTGGTCTAACTATTGGTCTAGCCAATGGTCTAGCCCGCGGTTCCGGCCGCGGGCTTTTCATGCGAGCCCCTACCAACAGGGCCGACACGACGAATTATCGTGCCCCAACATCGCACGGCGAAGCGTCGCCATTAACGCTTTTGATTTATGAAAAAGGCCGCTATTCAGAAGTTGGTTTCCGGCTATCTTGCTCGATTGCCGCCAGTGGAAGAAGTAAAGAATAGATCGCCTGAATGGGATCAAATTCGTTTCCCGCTTCAATCCCGGCAAGCTGAGACTCGGCCCAATTCTTCATTCGCGGGGAATCCATTTCTTTCAGGGGACCCTCTAGAGTCTTCGTCAGGAGCCAGTGGAAATTCTCTGTGTTCACGCGGTTTCCAATCTGTTGCAGTGACTTGTGTTGTGTGTCAACTATTGCACAGCATTGAGACTTGTGCCACTATTTGCACATGGATAAGAAAACTAAGAAGAAAACTAAGACAGTCATTGCCGCGACCATTATCGCCGGAGCAGCGCTAGCCGGTCTGTCAATGCAACCAGCTTCAGCCGCCACTTCCCGAACTGTGGTCAATGAAGGAAATGCAGGCGGGGCAGCCCCGTACATTGCCTGGCGGGAGGTTTATAGCCTCTACAACAGCAAGCAAGAATGCGAGTACTGGCGCAGCGTTCGAGCTGAAGGAGACGAGGATCACCACTACTGGTGCGAGCTCACGGACACTAACACCTGGGCGCTCATGTACCGCATCAGCTTCCGTCCCTAGACGCTTGGGTTGCATCTGCTTGGTTAGGGCGCTGCGCGAGCGACCTTCGTAGCGGGTGCTGGGATCCCTAGGCACGGATCAGTTTCACTGCTTCGTCTTTCCGGTCTCTACGACGCACGTGGCCGGACTTTGCCTGCTTGAGTACAAGAAATCCTCTGTGGCTGTCTACGGGCACAGCGCTAGGGTGGAGCAACCGAGCTGGTCAACGCTAAAAAATGGGCGAGATACAGCGCCAGGAGCGCACTGGGCGAAGCCGCGGAACATACCTCCGCATGGCGCTGTGGGCCGCACTGCCGAAACTTGAAAAGATCCACTGGGATCATGTTGCCGCCGACTACGAGCCCCTAGCGATCAAAGATGCATCCGAGGAAATCACGCTCGGTTTCATTGAACAGGCACTCCAAGAAGATCGCGAGCGCGACAAAAAGACTAATCAGCTAGTGCTCGGTAGATCGTTGATCGGTGGACACCTAGCCGCCGCGCTTTTCGCCGCGGCGATCCCCTCTGCTTGACGCTCTCGAATAATCTCCCGCTCGAACTCCGCCAACGAGCCAAGAATGCCAAGCATCAGATCAGAGCGCGGATCACTCCCCGCTCCAAACACCAACGACTCTTTGACAAACCGAACCTGCGCGCCTTAATCGACGGCCGCATCAACAATGCACCGCAGATCCACCACCGACCGGGCAAGCCGGTCAATGCTCGCCACAACGAGAACGTCACCCGCACGGAGATAATCCAAGCAGGCACCCTAACCACCTAGAATTAAACCAGTCCAATTTTCGAAGGCTAGTTCATTCCTGCCGCGGGCTTTTTCATGCGAACCTCTACCAACAGACCCCAAGTGTGCTCTGTACTTCGGCACCAGCTCTGGAAAATCTATAGGGTTGATGGGTACACGTATTCGATAACGCTGTAGAGGAGAAAAGCATTGACGGAGAAGAGTAGGGCGGAAGAGATCGTCGCAAGGGGCGAGCGTCCCGCTGGCAAGGGTCAGACCACCCAGCTGGGTGGGCAGCCGGTTGCGTCGGAGAACATTTCGATCACCCAGGGACGTCAGGGAGCCAATGTGCTCAATGACATCCATCTGATTGAAAAGCTAGCCCACTTCAACAGGGAAAACGTCCCGGAGCGTATCCCGCACGCCAAGGGGCACGGCGCCTTCGGCGAGCTGCACATTACGGAAGACGTGTCCAAGTACACGAAGGCGAAGCTGTTCCAGCCGGGCACTGTTACCCCGATGGCGGCTCGTTTTTCCACAGTGGCTGGTGAGGCCGGATCGCCGGACACCTGGCGTGACGTCCACGGCTTCGCGCTGCGTTTTTACACCGAGGACGGCAATTACGACATCGTGGGCAACAACACGCCGACGTTCTTCCTGCGTGACGGCATGAAGTTCCCTGATTTTATTCACTCTCAGAAGCGTCAGCCGAACTCGGGCTTGCGTGATGATGAGATGCAGTGGGATTTCTGGACCCGCACCCCGGAAACCGCGCACCAGGTGACCTACCTGTTGGGTGATCGCGGCACCCCGAAGACCTCGCGTCACCAGGACGGCTTCGGTTCCCACACCTTCCAGTGGATTAATGAAGAGGGCACCCCGGTGTGGGTGAAGTACCACTTCAAGACCCGCCAGGGCTGGGAGTGCTTTACCGACGAGGAAGCTACCGAGAAGGCCGGTACCGATCCGGACTTCCAGCGCGCGGACCTCTTCAACGCGATTGCCCAGGGCGACTACCCGATTTGGGACGTCAAGGTGCAGATCATGCCTTTCGAGGAGGCGAAGGACTACCGCTTCAACCCCTTCGACCTGACCAAGACCTGGTCCCAGAAGGATTACCCGCTGATCCCGGTTGGTTACTTTGTGCTGAACCGCAACCCGAAGAACTTCCACGCCCAGATTGAGCAGTTGGCGCTTGACCCGGCGAACCTGGTTCCGGGTGTGGGTCTTTCGCCAGACCGTATGCTGCAGGCGCGCGTCTTCGCCTACGCTGACCAGCAGCGCTACCGTATCGGCACGAACTACAAGGATCTGCCGGTCAACCGCCCGATCAACGATGTGAACACGTATGCGGAGCGTGGTTCCATGGCGTACTTCTTCAATGAGGAGAATGAGCCGAACTACTCGCCGAACCGCACCGGCAAGGGCGCTGGCTACCTGGACAATGGCGAGGATTCCTCCTCCAACTTCACCGATTACGGCCAGGCGGAGAATCTCTACGTCAACCCGGACCCGCACGGCACCGACCTGGTGCGCGCGGCGTACGTGAAGCATGCTGAGGATGATGACTTCGGCCAGGCCCGTACGCTCTACCGCGACGTGTTCGATGATGGTGAGAAGGAGCGCTTCGTCCACAACATCACCAACAAGATGTTGGCAATCAAGAACAAGGACGTCGAGGAGCGCGTCTACGCCTACTGGGGCAACGTAGACAAGGACCTGGAGGCTAAGGTGCGCGAGTCGCTGGCGAAGAAGCGCGCCGACGCCCAGTAGCGCCGACGCCCAGTAGCGCCGACGCCCAGTAAAACGTTTGCAGCTACCTACACCCGGCTACCTTCGATAAAAGGGACTGGTAGCCGGGTGTAGGTAGCTGCATTTAGCGTTTATGCCCTACAGGCGGGTCTGGCCGCCTTCCTCCTCTTCGGCTGCTGCCTCGGCAGCCTCCTCAGCGTCGGCGGCGATCAGTTCGTCGATGGATTTGTCGTTCCACGGCTCATCGGGCTCACGCTCGTACTCTTCGTGCGTGACCGGATCGGTGTAGGAGACGTAGACAACGGGGTCGGAGTCGCGGTCTTCGTGGCTGAAGTCGACGTCGTCGTCGTCAAGAAGCTCTTGTGCCACTTCCTCCTCCAGAGCTTCCGACAGCTCCTCGTCATCAACCACGGACATGGACGTGACGTGCTCCAGCTCGCGCTGGTCGTTCTTGGTAAAGCGCTCGCGCGGGTCCATCTTCAGGCGCGTCAGTTCGAGTGCGCGGCGGCGTCGGTCGCCTTCCTTGCGCAACTTCGGTGCGCCGCGCAGCCACGCGACGGTGACAACGGCGATGAGCAGGACGCCCAAGTAGCCCAGGATCGGGTAGACAACGCTGACCAGTTCCTTAAATCCCACAAACGACAGGACGAAGCCGATGAGGCAGGCGGAGATGAAGATGAGGCGGAAGCGGTTTTCGCGGCCGCGGGAGAGACGCTTGCCCAGGGCGAAGAACATGCCCAGGGAGGTGGCAAAGATCATGCCGAAGATGACCAGGGCCATGATGAGGCCAAGCGTTGGGTGGACCTCATTGATCAGGGAGAGCAGCGGCATGTCTTCGCCGGAGACGGTCTCAATCTTCACCAGCAGGGAGATGGACAAAAGAAGCAGCATGATCAGGTAGCCCATGCCGCCGAAGAGGCCGCCGAGGCCGGCTGCGCGGGTGTCCAGCTGGTTGCCGCCAATCACGGTTGCCATGGAGGCAACGCAGATGACGTTGAGGCCGGTGTAGTTCAGCGCACCGATCCACCAGTTAGGCAGGGTGGTGTCTACGTTTTGCGCCACGTAGGAGTTGAGTGCGCCCCAGTCTGGGTTGGCGTTGACCAGGGTCCAGCCACAGCCGAAGATAACCATGATCAACAGGATTGGGGTAAGTGCGCCGATGGCGCCGGTGACTTTGTCTACATCGAGCATGCCCACGCCGATGGTGGCTACCAGCATGATGACCGCGCCGATCCAGACGGGGATGCCAAATTGCTGGTTGAGGTTAGCGCCGGCACCGGCGAACATGACAAACCCGATGGAGAACAGGGTGACAATGGTGGCAATGTCGAGCACCCAGGACATGACCTTGGAGGAGATGCCGCCGAAGACTTCCATGTGCTCGTCAGCCTGGAAATAGGAGCCGAGTTGCAGGATGGTCACGCCGGCGATGATCATCAGTGCGGATGACAAGACGGCGCCCCAGATGCCTTGGGTGCCAAATGCAGCGAAGTACAAAAGTGCTTCCTGGCCGGAGGCGAAGCCTGCGCCGACCAGGGTGCCAATGAAGGCAAAAGAAATAATTGTTGCGGTTCTGAGCATGTGAGCCCGCTCCCAACGGGTTTTTAGTTGAACAAAACAGTGCTCTTATCTTAGACCGTCTCAGAAATTACTGTGTGTCATCCGCGGCGCCGGCGCCGCCGGCGGCGATGAGGTCGGCGCGTGCCCGGGCGACGCGGGAGCGGATTGTGCCGACGCGTACGCCGGCAATTTTAGCTGCTTCTTCGTAGGTGTAGCCAAGGATTTGGGTGAGCACGATGGCTTCTTTGCGCTCGGGCGCAAGGCCGTCGAGCATGGCGCGGGCGTCCATGACTTCGGACCAGGTGGTGGCGTTGTCGGGGCTGGGTTCTAGGGCGGCGGCATCCGAGTAGTCGGAGTAGTCGCCGTCGGCGGAGCGGGGGCGTGCCATGTCATGTCGCACGGAGTCCACCCAGGTGCGTCGGGCAAGGGACAGAAGCCAGGTGCGTGCGCTGGAGCGTCCTGCAAACCGCGGCAAGGCTTTCAACACGCGCAGGTAGGTTTCCTGGGTTAAGTCGTCGGCGTATTCGCGGCCGGCCAGGTTGGTGAGAAGCCGCCAGACGTCGTCTTGTGTCTCGGCGATGAACTGCTCAAGGGCAGCGCGATCACCTCGTCCTGCTTGCAGGGCGAGGTTGGTCACATAGTCGTACTCAGGCCTGCTCACTGCCGTTAACCGGGGTTTGAACACCAGCACCAGCTTCGCGCTTGTCGCTGACGGTCACGCCGTAGAGCACACGCCCCATGACAAAGGTGCCTACAGAGCCGATGATCCATACGCCTGCGATAGCGATGATGGCAAGTGCCAGTTCCCAGGCGCTGAAGCCGGTGGTGGACCAGGAGTAGACCAGTTTGGCCACAACCAGGGTGGGAAACGCCATGGTGACCAGGGGGCCGAGCAGGTTGGCGCGGGTCAGGGCGTCGGGTGCGCGCAGCTGCAACAGGGTTGCGGCGATGATGAAGACGGTGGCCACGATGACAAGTGCGGCAACGATGATTTCATAGATAGCCATTAGCGGCGCCCCCTTGAGATGATGCGGGCCATGGAGATCGTCGGCACCACGCCGCAGGCAAGGGCGGCCAGTACTGCGATGTCGTAGCCAATCATGGTTTCTGTAATCAGGGTCCAGACGAGGAAGATGGCCACCATGGCGTAGAACACCATGTCTGAGAGTACGGCGCGGGTCAGTTCGTCCTTGCTTAGGATCAGTGCGCCGAGTGCCACCAGCAGGCAGATGGCGATGATGATGATGCAGGCCATGATGATGGCTTCAAACGTGCTGGTAGGCATGCTAGCTCATCCTTTCTGCAGGCGGCAGGTCTTGCTCTGGGGTGGTGTCGCCGTGGTCGATGTAGGGCTCCCATTCCACAGATTGCGCATCAAACGGGATAGATTTCACGTTTGGGTTGACGTGTTCTTCCATGTCTGCCAGCCCTTCGATGATGTCTAGGGGGTCTTCACCGAATGCGGCTTGCACGATGAGGATTTCGGGCTCGCCGGGGTGCGCGCTGTGCCGCAGTCCCACCGACATGGTGCCGGGGGTGACGGTGATTGAGGTGGAGAACCAGAACAGTTCCCAGTCTGTGGTCAGGCGCAGTGGGTAGTAGATCACTACGGGTTTGAGCCCGGTTTTCGGTTTGAATGCTGCGGCGCTGGTTTGGATGCCGGCAACAATGATTTCTTTGATGATCCAGAGGGCGTAAGCAATGTAGCGCATTTAGTTACCTCCCTGCAGTTCGGCCACGTTGGGTACGCCGACTGGGTCGGTGCCAAGTACGGCGGTGGAGTAGGCGTCCACATTCAGCAGGCTGTCTACGGCGGTGGTGGAGGCATCCCACATTTG
This sequence comes from Corynebacterium riegelii, assembly GCF_001263755.1. Classification (NCBI taxonomy): domain Bacteria; kingdom Bacillati; phylum Actinomycetota; class Actinomycetes; order Mycobacteriales; family Corynebacteriaceae; genus Corynebacterium; species Corynebacterium riegelii. The sequence continues at coordinate 1,878,375 of NZ_CP012342.1, read as the reverse complement.
GCCGGCTCCAATGAACATAGCCAGTGAGAGGAGCATCATGCTTGCCGACGGCAACATAAACCGCCACCTCACATTCAACGCCTCCGGGTAGTTTTGCATTGGGCGTCCCCAGAACACTTCCTTCCACACGCGCATCATGGACAAAAGCGCACCGAAGGAGGCGACGATGATGGTGGTGATGACCACCCAAGAGCGCCAATCCCCGGGCTGGGCTGCGGCCAGCATGATGGTGACCTTGCCAAAGATGCCGGAGAATGGCGGGAAACCGACGATGGAGAACGCACCGGCGACGAAGACGGCGGACGTCAGTGGGTCCCGGCGTGCAATGCCGGCGAGTTTGGAGATGGTGCCGGTGCCGTAGGTCTCTTCAATCGCGCCGACGTTGAGCACGAGTGCGCCGACGGTGATCATGTGGTGCACGGTGTAGAGCAGGCCCGCGGCTAGGGCGTAGCGGGCTGCTTCGCCGCCGCCGGCAGTAAAGGCCAGCATGACCAGGATGAACGGCATGCCGTTGACCATTTGGTAGGCCAGGACGCGGCGCATGGTGTCTTCTGCAAGACCGGCGAAGCCGCCGATCAGCATGGAGATCACCATGATCACGATGATCAGCGTGTTCCAGCGCTCGTCCATGTCGAAGATGACAACCCAGATGCGAAACAGCATGTAGACCGCAACCTTGGTGTGCAGGCCGGAGAACAGGCCCATCACGGCGGCGGAGGTGGACGGGTAGGTGCGCGGCAGCCAGGTGTGGACGGGGAACACGCCCGCCTTGGCGGCAACGGCGATGATGACTAGGCCGGTGGCCACGGTGATCGGGCCGTTGCCGGCGGCGGCGCCGCGCAGCGCGCCGATGTTCACCGCGCCGGCGACACCGTAGATGTAGCCCACGCCAACCAGCAGCAGGGTAGAGGCCGCCAGGTTCACCAATACAAAGGTGCGGGCAGACAGCAGGCGGTGGCGGGTGCCGGTCATGGCGATCAGGCCGTAGGACGGCAGAAGCATGACCTCAATCATGACGAAGAAGTTGAACAGATCTGCGGTCAGAAGCGCGCCGGTGACACCCGTGACCAGCACAAGGGTCAGGGAGGTGAAGTAGCGTGCCTGGGTTTCACCCACGGCGATGGCGAACCAGTTGGCGGTGATCGCCACGATCATGGTTGCCACCAGCATTACGGCAGAGAACTGGTCGCCGCCGAAGGAGATACCTACGCCGCCTTGGTACTTGCCAATGACGTGGCCAATGGTGCCATGCGTGGAGGTGTAGGCGTAGAGCCAGATGCCGCCGGCGAGGTTGATGGCGGGGATGAGGATGGACAGTGCGTCGTTAAGCTTCTTGCTCGGGCTCAGCGCGGTGATGGCTGAAACGATGAGTGGAAGTGCAACGAAGATGGGAAGGACTGCTCCTGCGGTCATCGGTTCACCTCCGAGACATCCATGTTGTGTACCTCTTCAAGCTTCTTGGGGTTCAGGCGCGCGCGGCGGCCGGCGGTAGACAGTGCCGAGGGGCTCAGGCGCATCTTGTCGTAGGCTGCGTCGTTGCCGGTGGGGTTGTCGGACGTGTCATCATCACGGCCGAGTGATGCCATCATCAACAGGATTGTGGTGGTGGCCATTGCAATCACAATGGCGGTCAGTACAAACGCCTGGGGCAGTGGGTCGGCGATGTCCTCGACGGGGGTGCGGGACGGGAAGGCCTCACCACGCCAAGCGCCAACGCCGGTGGCAAGCAGCGTTAGGTTGCCGGCGTGGCCGAGCAAAGACATGCCGAAGACCACGCGCACCATGCCGCGCTGCAGGACTAGGTAAACGGCTCCCGCAACAAGCATTGCGATGGATAGTGCCATAACCATGGTTTAAAGCTCCTTCGCTGAGACGGGTAGCGGGTTGTCTGCCGGGTTGAGCGGCTTCGGGTGAGACGCGACGGCGTTCTCCGGCTGCTCCGGCTCCGGAATGGAAGGCAGCGGGTTATCCGGCTCATCGCGCGTGTAGTCCAGGTTGCGCACCTCAGTACCCGGCCGCAGGTAGCCGCCGAGCGCGTTGATCGCCTGGGTGACCATGCCGAGCACGGCCAGGTAAATACCAAAGTCAAAGATCAGCGAGCTGCTCAAGTGCTGGCCGGCGATCTCACCGTGCAGGGCGTAGAGGAAGCCGCCCTCAATAAGACCCAGCAGGCCGGAGGAAATGGCAACGATGATGCCAATAGCCGCAAGCTTGATCGGGGTGCGCTGGCCCACCACGTACGCGTCCGCGCCGCGGGAGAGGTAGCTCATAGCAAATGCCGTGGCCATCACTAGCGCGGCAACGAAACCACCGCCCGGGGCATTGTGGCCGCGGAAGAAAATAACAATGGACAGGACCAAGAGCACCGGCGCCACCATGGCGGCGGCCTTGCGCATTGGCAGGGAGTTGAACTGGGACTGGCCAAATGGGCGCGGGCGAGTGCCGGCCTCAAACATGTGGCGCGGCATAGATTGGGTCACCGCGGCGATAACCACGGCGGCCATGCCAAGCACGGAAAGCTCGCCGAGCGTATCAAATCCACGGAACTCAACCAGGATGGCCGCCACGATGTTGTCAGCGCCGGTCACCTCACCGCCCTGGGTGATGTACCACATGCCCAGCTCGGAGCGGTCGTGGCGGCCCAGAAGCGTGTACACGCCCAAGAAGGCCACAATGCCGGAGAGCAGCGCGAACACCGTTGCGGTGACTTGGCGCCTGCGTGGGGTGGGCGGGAAGGTGCGCGGCTGGTAGCGCAGCACAATCATCATCACCACAACGGTCAGGGACTCCACCACCAGCTGGGTCAGCGCCACGTCCGGTGCGCCCAGCATCAGCATCTGCAGCGTGATGCCCACACCCGTGGTGCCCAGCAGCACGGTGGTGGCCAGGCGGGAGCGGGTGGTGATCATGCCGATAACAGACAGGGCGATGATGCCAAACGGGATCAGGTCCCACCACACGTCTAGGCCCTCGGCGCGAGGTGCAAGTGGTACGCCATCCACGCCGTTGGTGAGCAGCGCGGTGCTCAGGCCCAAGACAACCACCAGGAACAGCACTGGGAAGAGGTGGCGCGACGGGTTGAAGCCGTCAGCCACAGCCCCCAGGCCGCGGCCCGCGGAGGTGGAGCCCTCATTGACGCCGTGGAGCACCTCGTTGCCGCTAAAGGGCAGCAGCTGCTTGTTCTCTACGGCGGCAAAGACTCGCTTGCGGGCAAAGATGACAAAGAGCACGCCGGCAACCAGCACGGCAGTGGACACCAGAAGTGGTGCGGTTACGCCGTGCCACAGGGCCAGGTGGGAGTGGTATTCCTCGCCGGTAATCGCGGTCACGGCCGCAGAGATCGGGCCGTCCACCTGTGTGAGCAGCAGCGGCACGACCAAAGACATCAAGCCCGGCAGCGCGGCCGGTAGCCAGAGGCGCACCGGCGCTTCGTGGACGTGGGACATGTCCTTCGGGCCGTCCACAAACGCACCGAAGACAATCTTTGCGGAGTAGACAAAGGTCAACAGCGCAGCCACGCCACCGATGGTGAGCAGGAGCGCGCCGTAGGGGGAATCTTCAAACGCGCCCAGGATGGATTCTTTAGAAATGAAGCCGAACAGTGGCGGGATAGCGGCCATAGAGGCAGCCGCCACCACGGTGGAGGCAAACGTGAACGGCATCTTGTTGTACAACTTGCCCAAACGCCGCATGTCACGTGAGCCGGCCTCATGGTCCACCACACCAATCAGCATGAACAGCGATGACTTGAACAGCGCGTGCGCCAGCGTGTGGGTCAGTGCCGCAGCCAGCGCAAGCGGAGTACCAATACCAATGGCGGCCACAATCCAGCCCAAGTGGCTCACCGTGGAGTACGCCGTGAGGTGCTTGAGGTCCGTCTTGGTAATTGCAAACGTTGCACTCATCAGTGCGGTGAACAGGCCAACAGACGTCAAGATCACGTTCCAGGCTGGCTGGTCCGCAAAGATGGTGGAGAAACGCAGCAGCAGGTAGACGCCAGCCTTCACCACAGCCGCTGCGTGCAGGAATGCGGACACCGGAGTGGCGGCCGCCATGGCTTCTGGAAGCCAGAAGTGGAAAGGGAACTGCGCCGCTTTAGTAAACGCGGAGGCAGCCACAAGCACCGCCACTGTGGTGGTGAGGGAGGGGTTGTCCCGCCAGACGTCTGCAAGCAAAAGCTCCTGCATGGAGGTGGTGCCGGTGTTGACCGCGGCGATGGCAAGTGCTGCAAGCAGGGTCAGGCCGCCGAAGAAGGTCAGGATCAGCGTGCGGTAGGAGCCTGCCTCGCCGGAGGAGCCGGAGCGCGCGATCAGCATGAACGACGCGATAGAGACCAGCTCCCAGGCGATGAACAGCAGCACCACATCATCTGCAAGCACCAGCAACAGCACAGACAGCGTAAAGGCCGTCATGATGGTGTAGAAGCTGGTGTTGCCCTCGTTCTTGGGCAGGTAGGCGGCTGAGTAACACATCACCACACCGCCAATGACTAGGGCGAGTAGGGCGAAGAAGATGCCCAACCCGTCTGCCCGCATGGCAAACTCCACGCCGGTTCCCGGGCCGAAGATGTCACGGGCCCACGTAAAGCCCCAGGTCAGTGGTGTGCCCGCAGCGACGTCGCTTAAGTGAGATCCCAGCGCAATCGCAGCCGCAAACAGTAGGGCGGCGATTGGGTATCCGGCCGCGCGGTCCATCACGCGCACCAAGATTGGAGACAGGATCACCGCAGCCGCCACGAGTGCTAGCACGAGTGGAAGAGTCATGGTGAATATTTCTAGGTTGTAGGGGCTGGCTGGAAAAAGCGCGAATACCAGCGTAGCAATTGCTGCCACGACGGTGCGCCTCCACATATATAGGCAGTGGCTTTAGTTAAATACTGTGCCATGAAGTGGCGTCTGGGTATAGTTGCGCTGGTTTTTCTCGCGGCGGTGTTGCTGCCAATGCAGCCTGCGTCCACGTGGGTGAGCCAGGCAGACCCCTCGGACCAAAGTGCTCAAACCACTGACCCGCTTGCTGATACGCGCAGGGCAGCGTCTGATGCAGCGTCCCAGTTAAGTCTGCTCACCACGGGCACCGGCCAGTTGGTCGATGGTGTGGGGGAGTTGGATGAGGGCAAGGGGTTGCTTGTAGACGCCATTGCGCAGGCTCGCGGCGGCGCCCAGGAGCTCTCCAACGGCATGGTGCAGTTGCAGGCGGGCACTGGCCAGCTTGGTGCGGGCGCGACGCAGTTGGCTGATTCCGTCGGCGAGATTGTGGCCCAGGTCGCCGGCTTTGAGGCGGTGCGGGGGCAGGTGATCGCGGCGATTGACCGTAATTTGGAGGCCACAAAGGACAGCAAAGACCCGGAGGTGGTGGCCTCGCGCGAGTCCTTGCAGGAGCTTCGCCACCAGGCGGCCACGGCTGAGATCCCGGCGGATGCGGTGGAGAAGATGAACCAGCTTCGTGACGGCTCCCGTGACCTTGCCAACCAGCTGGCCGTACCGGGCTACGCGTACCACGACGGTATATATACAGCCACCAACGGTGCCGCGTCCTTGGCTTCGGGGCTTGCTGAGCTTGAAGGCCAGGTGCAGGAAGCAGCCGGGGGCATTTCCCAGCTTGTCGACGGCACGGTGAAGATCAACACCCTTGCCCAACAATCCTCCGCGAAGATGAGGGACGTGCGCGCGTCCCTGCCGCCAGCCGTGGCGGGTGCGGATGCTGGCGCTGGTGCTGTTGGCGTTGGGTTCTCCCCGATCGCGGCAATGCTTCTGGCAGCGCTGGCCGTGTTCGGTGGTGTGGCATTAGGTGCCGCCGGGTGGTTCGCCGCGACTATTGGGCGCGGCCGCACGTGGGTCCTGGCACTGGGCACCGTGTTTGTCGCCGCGGCGGGTGTGGCGCTGGCGTGGATCGTTGGCACCAACCTGGGCGCAGTGGCGCTGGCCGGGATCGGCGGCGCGTTGGCGCTTGGCGTGCTTGCCTCGGCAGGCCTGACGCAGGTGTTTGCCGGTGTGTTTGGGGTGCGCGCCGGGCTTGGGCTGGCAGGCGTGTTGGCCGTGGTGCAGACCGGCCTGGTGGGCTGGGTGTGGCGTCAGGCGGCGAGCGCCCCGCTTGAAGGCGCGTGGGAGTCTGTCTCCCAGGTATTCCCCATGCACTGGATCACTGCCGCCGTCACTACCGCCGGCAACGCGGGGGACTACCGTGTGATCGTTTCCGCGGCGTTGCTTTGCATGATGGTAGCGGCAGTCGGCTTGGCTGGCGTGCGCCGTCCACGCGCTTTGTAATTCGCGCGATGTGACTGATGCCTCAGTCATAGAGAATTTTATACGTACTTACAGGTAGTGCGATATGCAGCGCCATACGCAGGCAAATCATGCTGGGTAAAAATCCTTGAAACTGCAAATGTCTCGGATGGCGGCAAAACTCCTAAGTTTTACCTTGTTATTCACTGTTGTTCCGGTTGATTTTTGGCCATAACCTGTGGAACAGTTGAGGCGTCTGCCCTATTGGGCATGCGTAAAGCTAATCGCATTGAGTGTTTACGTGCTGGACTGATCTGGTAGCGGCTAACGTCGCTTTCCTTGTTGTAGCGGTGCGCAGGTGCTTCGCGGATCTATGAAGGAGTAATTGTGACTGATTCGTCTCGTTCGATTCAGCGTTCGCAGAAACGGGCGCGTACGGGAATCGCGGCATCGTCCGTGGTTGCATTGGCGCTCGCGCGTTCAGTGTCGTCGCCCCTGGCCCGCTTGCGCCGTCCGCTGCAGCCGCCACCCTCAGCGGCGGCATCCGCGACAAGTCCGGCGTGGTGGAGAAGGACGCCCAGAAGGCCTCTGATGTGAAGGCCGGTTCGTGTGTTGTCTCGGAGAGCACTCCGGAGGGCAGCCAGGCTGGTTTCAGCTGGTATACCTCTGAGCCGAGTGATAGCAGCCCCAACAAGAAAGCCTGGGGCTTGAGCGTCTCCTTTGATAACTCGAAGGACCGCACGTTCGCTGATTGGGGCTTTACCAATTCAGGCCTTATGGGTGGGTACCTCAACACAGGTCAAATTCCCGCTATGGACGCGGGCCAGACCCTTGGCGGCAAGGTCACATACAAGGCCGACGAATTCCTCAAGATTGATGGCTCTAGGCAACAGCGAAACCTGAACCTCAACGCGGAACTGACCGATGCGAAAGTCAAGCAGTTCGCTGAGGCTACTGCCGCGAACCCGGTCCGTTACGCCTGGCAGGGTAACTATAAGCAGGACAATCCTCCAACGCCGAGGGCCACCCAGGGAACCAGCTCATCCTTTACGGCCATCGTGAACCCGTGGCCGAGCGAGAACATCGAATGTAACCCGATCACGGTTTCGTGGGAGGACTTCGAGAAGCACGTCATCGTCCCTGGTGATGAAACCAAGGTCGGCAAGATCAACGTTCCTGCAGTTGCGAACGGCGGCACGGATGATTCCATGTCCCGCATGGTCGTGGAGGCCTACGACGGCAACGGCAAGTTCATCGGTACCACGGATCCGGCAGCGTCCGGCGGTACGCAGAACCTGCGTATCGACCAAACGACCAGTGAGATCTTCTTCACCTGGCCTGAGTACCGCGGTACCGACCTTGCAACTGACAAGAACGTGAACTTCTCCGTTCTGGCAAAGCCGCGTAGCGTGGACCAGCTCAAGGCTGCAGCTAAGGGCAACAATGAGTTTATCGAGCATGATGGAGCTTTCGACAGCTCCAACTCGCTGACCCGCTACAACAAGGCGAACGTCATCGACTCGAAGGCGTTCTCCCTGGACGACACCGAGTACCACTCCCCGAAGTACGACAAGACGGATGCGTCGATCATCTCGGGCGTTGATAGCGCTACCGGTCCGATTGCTACCGAGCCGCAGAAGGTCACCTTCACCCAGGTTCCGGACCTAATCAAGGAGCTGGCCAAGAAGAAGGGTGACGGCGGCTTCGAGGCCAAGGTCGAGCTGGACGAGAAGTACGTCTACGACGGCTGGACCGTCGAGATGGACGATGACTACAACGTCACTGTCACTGCTCCGGAGAACCCGAAGCCGGGCACTTTCGCACGCCCGACAATTACGGTGAAATACTCGAATGGTTCCACGGATGTGCTCGAGCTTCTCGTGGTTGTTGACCCGAACAACACCCAGGTCACTGACCTGGTGCGCCCGAGCCTGACTAAGGGCCACATCGGTGATGACCTCACCGCTCAAGTGGGCACCAAGTCCATCATGAAGGGCCACAAGCCGGTTCACCCGGCCAAGTTCGAGATCGACGAGTCCACTGTTCCTGCTGGCTGGACCGTCACCGTTGACGCGACCGGCAAGGTCACTGCGAAGGCAGATGACTCTGTTGCACCGGGTACGATCATCACCCCGAAGGTCAAGGCAACCTACCCGGACCAGACCACGGATGAGATCGAGACCCAGTTCCAGGCGATCGTCGACATCAAGATCCCGACCTACGACACGGTCACCAATAAGCCGGCGGCAAAGGTCTCACTCAAGCCGGAGGTTCCGGAGCGCGGCCTGAGCGGTAACACGACCGACGAGGCCCCGAACCGTTACACCTTCCCGGACGGCAAGACCGAGTACACCCACACGGATGACAGCGGCACGTGGACCGTCAAGATTGATGAGAACACTGGTGAGATCACCACGACGATTCCACGCACCGCTCCTGAGGGCTACAAACTGAACGTCCCGGTTCTCGCGTACTACGAAAACGCTGACAAGCCGCAAGAGGTCAAGGGCACCGTCGTCGTTTTGAAGAGCGACTTCTCGCCGACCTACTCCGTGGAAACCACTGGCCCGAACCAGGCTGTGAACCACCAGGTACAGGATGCACCTAAGGGTTCCAAGTTCTCCTTCGGCAAGGACGAGAATGATCAGCCGATCCTTGAGCAGGAAGTTGACGGCTGGAAGTACAAGGTCGACCCGAACACCGGTGTTGTATCTTCCACCCCGCCTGCAGACTCCAAGCCGGGCGACAAGAAGACCATCAACGTCACTGTGACGACCCCGGATGGCTCCACCCCGCTGGTACCAGTCACCACCGTGGTGAAGTTGTCCAACAACTGGGAAGCTGAGCCGGTATACCCCGTGGAAACCGTCTACCCGGGTGAAGCTGCAACGTTGCCAATTGATCTTCAAAAGTCGGAGGACGTCAACGTCGCGAAGGAAAACCCCTACAAGCTGGGCGATGTTCCGGCTGGTTGGAATGTCAGCATTGACGACAATGGCCAGATCACTGCAACCGCACCTGCGGATGCAAAGCCGGGCACGCAAGTCAAGATTCCGGTCACCGTGACCTACGAAGACGGTTCAACGGATATTGCATACGCTGTCGTCAATGTCCTCGGCCTTCCGACGCGTGAGGAACCGTTCAAGGTCGAGTACAAGTACGACGACACCATCCCTGCCGGCGAGTACAAGGTTGAAACCAAGGGCGAGCCGGGTGCAGCGAAGATGCACAAGGACGGCACCTGGAAGCAGACCAAGGCGCCGGTCAACGAGGTCGTCGTCATCGGCACCAAGCCGGCCGAGAGCGCCAAGGACGTGACCTGGAAGTTCCCGATCCCGTACCCGACTGAGGTTCGCGAGAACCCGGACCTGAAGCCTGGTGAAACCCGGGTTGTTCAGGAAGGCGAGAACGGCGAGAAGACCTACACCGCTAAGTTCACCGCCAAGGGCTCTGAGGCACAGGTCGCTGAGGAAGAGACCACCAAGGAAGCCAAGCCGCGCATCATCGAGTACGGCCCGGGCATTGCTCCGAGCGAGCTCGTGACCACTGTGAAGAAGCCAGTGCCGTTTGATACCGAAGTCGTATTCGACGACACGCTCGCTGCGGGTGAGCAAAAGGTGGATCAGGAAGGCAAGCTCGGCGAGGACACCGTGACCTCCACGCAGAAGCTTGTCGACGGCAAACCTTCGGGTGACCCGGTCGTGAAGACTGAGCGCACCGCGGAGCCGACGAAGCAGATCATTCGCGTCGGTACCAAGACCACCGGTGAAACCAAGAAGACCGTCGAGTCTGAGGTCCCGTTTGGTGTGAAGATCGAGTACGACCCGAACATGCCTGCTGGCAAGTCCGAGGTTGTCACCGAAGGCAAGCCGGGTAAGAAGACCACCACGGTGACCCAGAAGGTCACCAACTCCCAGCCGGATGGCGAGGCCACCGTTGAGGAGAAGATCACCGAGCAGCCTGTCGATCAGGTGATCAAGGTCGGCACCAAGCCGTCCGAGACCTCTGAGAAGGTCGAGTGGAAGGCGCCAGTTCCGTTCGAGGTTGAAACCCGTCCGAACAAGGATCTGAAGCCGGGCGAGATCAAGATCGTCCAGAAGGGCGAGCCGGGCGAGAAGACCTACACGGCCAACTTCACCTCCAAGGGCGACGACTCTTCGGTCACCCCTACGGAGAAGCAGACCAAGCACCCGGTCAACGAGATCATCGAATACGGTCCGACCGCTCCTGACCAGACGCTGACGTCGAAGACGACCCGCGAGGTCAACTTCGAGACCGAGTTCATCGTGGACAACACGGTGCCGGTCGGCCAGACCAAGGTCGAGCAGGAAGGCGAGAAGGGCGAGGAGCTGATCACCTCGACCCAGAAGATCAAGGACGGCAAGCCGGACGGCGAGCCGAGCATCACCGTCGAGCAGACCAAGGCGCCGAGGAAGAAGATCGTCCGTGTCGGTTCCATGACCGATGGCACGTACGAGCTGGAAGAGAAGCTGCCGATTCCGTTCGACACCGTGATTGAGTACGACCCGGAGATCCCTGCCGGCGAGTACAAGATCGTCACCGAGGGCAAGCCTGGTGAGAAGATCACCAAGATCACCCAGAAGATCGTGAACAGCAAGGTCGTCGAGGCAACGCGTGGCGACGAAACCACCACCACCGAGCCGGTCACCAAGGTGATCAAGGTCGGCACCAAGCAGGCAACTGCTACCGACAAGGTGGAGTGGAAGGAGCCGATCCCGTACCCGACGGAACTGCGTCCGAACTCGGAGCTCGCTCCGGGTGAGGTTCGGGTTGTCCAGGAAGGCAAGGACGGCGAAGCCACCTACACCGCAACCTTCACAGGTACCAGCGGTGAAGCCACCAAGACCGAGGTCACCGATCGCACCGAGCCAACTCCGCGAATCGTCGAGTTCGGCCCGGGCCTTGAGGACGACAGCGTCGTCTCCAAGACCACCCGCCTGGTCGAGTTCGAAACCGAAATCGTCGAAGACCCGAACCTTGAAGAAGGCAAGCAGGTCATCGAGCAGGGCGAGTTCGGCGAGGAGGTCGTCACCTCCACGCAGAAGCTTGTCGACGGCAAGCCATCCGGCGAGCCTGAGGTGAAGACCGAGCGCACGAAGGAGCCGAAGAAGGCGATCATCCGCGTCGGTACCAAGAAGCCTGCGAATCCGACTCCGCCGACCGACGAACCGACCCCACCGGTCGAGCCGAAGGAAGTCGAGCTTCCGTACACCACGAAGATCATCTACGACGAGACGCTTGAGCCTGGTCAGGAAATCGTGGACCAGGAAGGTGCAAACGGCAAGGTCGAGGTGACCGTCGAGAATGGTCAGCCTTCGGTGAACGTCGTGAAGGAGCCAATCGAGAAGATCATCCGTGTTGGCACCAAGCCGCCGGCTGGTCAGGAGTGGAAGGAACGGATCCCGTTCGAGGTGAAGGTCAAGCTTGACCCCACCATCCCGGCGGGTGAGCACAAGGTTGAACAGGAAGGCAAGCCCGGCCTGGTTCAGCACAACTCCGACGGCACTGAAGAGACGCTCGTTGAGAAGCAGGATCACGTCATCCTCATCGGCACCAAGCCGGCCGACCCGACTGACCCGGAGAACCCGGATCAGCCGACGCCGGAAGGTGAGCTCGATATCAACGTCCGCTACACCACCAGGATCGTTTACGACCCGAGCCTGAAGCCAGGCGAGGAAGTCGAAGACGTTGCTGGTAAGGACGGCCGCTACACCATCAAGGTTGTCGACGGCAAGCCTGTCGCCGAGATGGTGGAGAAGCCGGTCGAGCGCGTGCTGCGTGTTGGCACCAAGCCGCCTGCAGGCACCAGCTGGACCGAGGAGATTTCCTACGACTACGAGGTTGTAGAGGACTCCGAGCTCGAAGCTGGTAAGCACGAGATTGTGCAGCCGGGTAAGCCTGGCGAGCGCATCCACCGTGAAGACGGCAGCGTTGTAGAGAAGGCTCCGCAGAAGCTGATCATCAAGGTCGGTACGAAGAAGAAGGCCGATGAGCCGACGCCTCCGGCAGACCCGGACAACAAGAAGGGTTCGTCTGAGAAGGCAGAGCGTTGTGTTGCTAACGCTTTTGCAACGAACAGTCCGCTGCTGTGGATGCTTCCGATCGGTCTGCTGGCAGGTATTGGCTACGGCGTCAATGAGGCATTTGGTCCGCAGATTCAGGCTGCGTCCGCTGAGATCAACGCTCGCTTCCAGGAGAAGATGCCGACGCATGATTGGGGTGTTGGTGGTCACGGTCAGCGTCGTCAAGATCCGGAGTGGATGCGTGAGCTGCAGGCGAAGGCTGACGGTGTCAACCGCCAGTTCGCTGCCTACGGCGAGCAGTTGCAGCCGTTGGGTATCGCACTCGGCGTGATCGCCTCGCTTGCGCTGCTGGGCTCTTTGATTGCTCAGGCTTGTACTGAGGAAGGTTTCGATCAGGGTATGACGGTGTGGGGCCTCAAGGGTGGTTCCTCTGAGCCGGGCAAGCGTCCGAAGGAGTGGTCCTCCCAGGAGTAATTCGCTAGCTTTGAGCTTTAAGCGCTGAACCTGTGAAGGCGGTCCCTGTAAAAAGGGGCCGCCTTTCTGGTTGCGTGAGGGCTTGGAAAAGTTACGAGTGTAACCGTAACTCTGCGCTGAATTTAGAAATGTTACGACTATACTCGTAAATCATGCGTGCTTTTCCTCGTCCTCAATACCTTGCAGAGCTCACTGCTGTCCAAGGCGTTGACCTGGTGCGAGTAATCACTGGCGTGCGGCGTAGCGGAAAATCAACACTGTTGGAGCTCTACCGCGAGCATCTTGTTTCCAAGGGCATGAGCGCTAGTCAGATCTTGACCATCAACTTTGAAGACATGGCGTTTGACCACCTCCGGGACGCCACCGTGTTTCATAGCTACGTCCTAGATGCGATCGAGCGGGATGCGATTACGTACCTGCACGTGGACGAGGTTCAAGAGTTGGACCAGTGGGCACGGGTGATCAACTCTTTACGCACGGCGCAGAAGCTCGAAATATGCGTCACCGGCTCCAACGCGTCAATGTTTGCTGGCGAAGGCCTGACGTACCTGGCGGGGCGCTACGTCACCTTGGAGGTGTTCCCGCTTTCGCTTGCGGAGTTCCGCCAATTCACACAAACCCCTGCAGCGGAACCCGCTGAGGTTTCCTACCAGCGGTGGATGACCACTGGCGGCTTTGCTCGCAGCGTGCTTGAGCCCTCGCCGGATCTGGTGCGCCAGCTTAACCGCGATCTTTTTGATTCCATCTTTACCCGCGACATCGCCCTACGTGGCGAAATTCGTGACACTGCAGTGTTCCTCCGCGTCGCCGCCTTCGTTCTCGACAACGCGGGATCACCCCTGTCCGCCAACAAAATTGCCAACACACTTAAATCCAGCGGGATCAGTATCAGCACGGACACGGTTGACAGGTATTTGCATTTGCTTATCGACGCCCACCTGATCTACCCCTGCCACCGCTTCGACACGCGCGGACGCGGATGGTTGAAAACCACGCCGAAGTACTACTGGGTGGATGCCGGGTTGCGTGACGCGTTGACAGGTCGTCGCGGTTCCAATACCGGACATGACCTGGAAAACCAGGTCTACCTTGAGCTGCTGCGTCGCCGATTCGAGGTGTTTACCGGCATCGGCGCTGGCGGCAAGATCGACTTCCTCGCGCGAAAAGGCGACACCAGCATCTACGTCCAGGTCGCGCTCACGGCCATGGATGAGCGGGTGCTGGCACGGAAACTGTCCTCATTTGAGGGTTTGCCGACGGGGGCGCGCTGCGTGCTGTTAACCGGGGATCGCATCACCCTGGATACCGGCCACGTTGAACAGCGCAACGCGTTTGACTTCCTCGCAGGTGCTGAAGTTCTCTAACCGGCTTCTAACCGGCCTACAGCTTTAGCTCGAACGGAAGCTGGATGTTCAGAAGATTGAAATGGTAGCGGTGTGGTGAGTATCTGGTAGCGCCTGAGTGAGTATCCGGTAGCGGTGTCCCCACTCAGGCGTTGTTGGTGGTTATGCGTTGGTGGTGAGGCGCATGTTTGGTCCTTCGAGTGTGATGATCTCCGCACCGGAGACAAGTCGGTTGAGGATTGACTCGGAGATCACCGCATCAGGGATGGATTTGTACCACTCTTGCGGGGTGAATTGTGAGGTCACAATCGTTGAGACTTTGCTTTCACGCGCGGCGAGGATGTTGAGAAGTTGGTGCGCGGTTGCGGCATCTACAGGTGTGGTCAGGAAGTCATCGAGGACTAAGACGTCGACGCCGTGGAGGTACTGGATGAACTTTAGCCGTGCGGGGTCATCGGGTTGGAGGACTGCTAGTTCGGCGGAGAGCATGTCGGTGCGGTAGAAGCGTGCGGAGTAGTCCTTGCGGCATGCTGCTGTGATTAAGGCTTGGGCGAGGTAGGTTTTGCCGACTGAGGATTTGCCCAGGATGACAATGTTTTGGCCCAGGTGGCACCATTGTCCGTGAGCGAGTCTGCTGACTTGCTCGGGGTTGATGTTGCGGTCAGGCGTGCAGACCACGTTTTCAAGGCAAGCATCAAGGTTTGGCGATCGGGATGCTTTCAGTAGTTTGTTGATGCGTCGTTCGCGCCTGGCCGCGACTTCTTTATCGAGTGCGTAGAGCACCTTTTGAGAAAACGTCCATGCGTCGAATGCGGGATCGTTGGCAATCTCGATGACGCTTCTGCCGAAGGCAGTCATCCGCAGCGCGGTGAAGTCGGGCAGGACGGACTCGTCAAGGAAGCGATCTGTTGGTGGGGTTGGTGATGACATGGGCTTTAGTGTCCTTTCTTAGCGAGGTTGTCCATGCTGAACTGGTCTGCACCGCCGAGAAACGCGCCGGTGGTATCCCGGTCGGTGACTGCAGGGGCGGTGGGCTGGTTGGTTGTGGTGCTGCGCGGGGCCTGGTCTAACCCGCGGGGCCGGGTGGCGTGTTCTTTGCGTATGGCGGCCATCATGTTTTTAACCGCGGTATAAGACACCGCACGTCGGCTGCCGTCGTTGGCGGTTAGGCGCTGGCATGCCTCTTCCAGGATTGGTTTGTTGCCGTGTTTGCCCATCGACAGCACGTTTCTACAGGACTGGTACGCCTGGGCTGGGATGGCTTTCGCCGCGATGAGTTCTTCGATGACCTTGCGTGTTGCCGGGCCGGTTTTTTGGGCTTCGCGATAAAAGTAGTCGCTTGTCCACAGCCCACGAGTGGAGTCCATGCCAGATGGAATGTGCTCATAGTCAGTGACATAGGCCCCACGCTTATGCGAAACTTGGTGGGTTGCCACGGTCGTGCCTTGATCAAAGACGGTCAAGACTTGCCCGGTGATGCGCACATCGACAGTGCGGCCAACAAGCTGATGCGGAACGGAGTAGCGCACCGTTGCAACCGTGATATGGAAATCTGGGGCTACTTTCGCACGCTTCCACTCGGTGTGCTGCCACGGGGTTTGCGGCAGATCAGCAAGGAGATGCTGCTCGTGTTGTTCAAAGAGATCCCTGCGGCTTGACTGTTGACTGCGAAATGGCACGGAGGTGTTGATCGCGTCGACTAAGTCCACAATCTTTTCGTTGAGCTCGTCTACGTCAACACACTGGTGGCCTTCAAGGGTGTGGATGACTTTGTGGGTGACGATCTTTACCGCAGCTTCCACATTTGCTTTATCCTTCGGCCGGCGCGCGCGTGTGGGAAGTGCTGCTGTGTTGTAGTGCTCCAAGAACTGCTGGTAGGTGTCGTTGACCTTCCGATTCCTATCGGCAGTACTAATCGCGTTTGATGCTGTTGACGCGTTATCGGGGACAACAACCTGACAGACTCCACCGAAGTAGTCAAACGCTTGACGATGGGCATCAAGCCAGGACTGTTGACGCTGGTCAACACACGCACACGCAAACAACATCCCTGAATACGGCAACGAAGCGACGAAAATACTGACTTTCGCACCCTGTGTGCCCGCAGGGTCGTACAGGCACATCTTGGTACCTGCCCAATCCACCTGCATCGTATGGCCTGGTGCATGGGTGATCCGCGCGCTAAGCCCGGCAGCATCGACATGGGAGGCAACCAGCTGGCGGAACCGGTCGTAGCTGTAATGACGCTGACCCGGCTGGGCTGGGGTGGTGGTGTAGCGAGCCCACAATACTTGCAGTGTTTGCTTCGTACGCCCTGTGCGTGCTTTGACGACCGCGTCAAAGTCAATCGGGACGAATTCGCCTTGCCCACTGGTGCGTTTGTCAACGAATATCTCGGCCAACTCGTCATCGGTCAACGCCGCGACCTGCTGGGCAGTGGTCAGGCCAAGGCTTCGCAGCGCTTGGTTCGCTCGGGAAATCGCGCGGTGCGAGCACCCGATCTGGTCTTCAATCTGGCGGTAAGAACGCTTCCTAATCAGCAGCGTCATCACCGCACGGTAATCCGTCATCAGCGGACTCCTTCCAGTACGCGCCGCACCCGAGTGGTGCGGCTACCGGAAGTATCACCCCGAGCCCCCTGAGCTGCTACCAGATACTCACTGAAGTGCTACCAGATAGTCACGACACTGCTACCAAATAGCCGGTCGCAACAGCTGGATGCCCATCTTCGGCAACGCTCCCACCAGGCCAACCAGTGCTACAAGCACAGAGATCACCACGCCGGCGATGACGTCAACGTTGCTCTCGCCGCTCTGGCTGCTCATGGAGGACAAATCCACGCCCGGCACTCCGCCACCCGCGTTGCCATGATCCTCCGGGAACGCAATGATCTTGCTGATGCCACTTTCGCACGCATTCTCCGCAAGCTTGACCGAAACGTTCCAAGTATTCACGCGCTTCTCAAGCTGGCCAGACGGGGTTGCTACCCATGCCGCGTTGAGCTTGTCCATCTGTTCCTTTGTCAACCCATCCGTGTTCTCTAGCGGGAAGACGGTGGGAATCTTCGGGAAACCGTTACCTTTTACAGGCTCCACCGTGAAGTTGTTGAGATCAAAGTCCTCCTGGGTTGCCCTAGTTGTGGGTTTCAGGATTTCCAGGTCACGCTTCGCCTGCTCGTAGACAGCTTGCACATGCTCAGTGCGTATCGACGCCTCCGCGAACACCCCCTCAACCACCTTCACCACATCACGCGCACGCTCATAGCCGCCGATCTTCTTCGACTGATCAAACGTGCCGCGAGCGTAGTTGAGCTCTTCCTTGCTGAACTTCACCGCGCAGCGCCCGTCCTTCTGCTCTCCAATCTCGGCGGCGTTTGCAGGAACGGCGAGGGCGGTCATGGCAACCGTGCAGGCGGTCGCGGCGGCAAGGGTACGCAGTTTCATGGGTGGCTCCTTCAATGCGTAGTGGATTCTGCGTTTCGCGGACGATCCAGGGTCCACCTATATAAACGCTTGCCCCGCCCGCCGAGTTACACCCGCTTACCAAGTTTGTAGGGGTTAAGCGACAAAATGTGTGCTTTTTGGATATGGATTCCCGGTCCTGCCTGGGCCTACGGCGGGAGAGTGCTCGTTGAATCGGGATTCCCGACCATAGACCGGAAGGTCCACCACTTCAGGCGTTGGATGTGCTAGGGACACAGGCTGTTAAACCAGCTGCATGCCAACTCAACACAGAAAGAGAAAACACAACAGGCCCCTATGCCCGGCATGCGAGCACACCGCCACGAAAATGGGCACCACCTCCAGCGGAAAACAGCGATGGCGCTGTACACACTGCGGGCACACCTTCACCAACCCGAACACGGCTAAGACCAGCGCGTACCGGTTTGCCATCTTCATCGACTGGATCACCGGCCAGCGTCCCCTCGACGCTGTGGCTGCTGCACACAACGTCTCCAGGCGCACATTGATCCGCTGGTTCACCTACTTCTGGTTCATCATCGTCCCGTGCAAACCAGACCCACACCGCGTCTACGACCAGCTGTTTATTGACGGCACCTACTTCCACAAAAAATGCCTGCTTGTCGCTGCAACCAGCGAACACGTCGTTGCCTGGCACTGGTGCACACGAGAAACCGCCTACGACTACGCCAAACTCTTCGACCTGATCGCCGAACCCCTAGTCGTGACCACAGACGGCTCCGGTGGCGCAAACAAGGCCATCAAACAATGCTGGCCAAACGCCTCCATCCAACGCTGCCTCGTCCACGTACGCCGCGACACCATCAAAGACACCACACGCCAACCAACAATCACCGCGCACAAAGCACTCCTTCGCCTCGGCAACCAGCTAACCCACATCACCACCCGTGACCAGGCAATTACCTGGGTACTTCGCCTCAACCGCTTCCATGACCTCTACGGTGACTGGCTCAAAGACCGCACCTACCGCAACCAAGTCGCCCCAGAAGAGATCCCAAAACGCATCCGCGACAACCAGCAATGGTGGTACACCCACCCCAGAGCCCGCAGAGCCTACCGCCGGTTCGAGCGTCTCTACCAACAAGGCCACCTCTTCGTCTGGCTCAACCCACCACACCGCACCACAACCGAGCTGAAGACCACCACAAACAGCCTGGAAGGCGGCATAAACGCACAGCTGAAACACCTTGCCCGAGCCCACCGCGGCGCATTTGACGAACATCAACGAATCATCATGGACTGGTGGCTCTACCTGCACACCCAACACCACGATGACCCGCTGGCGCTAGCAATCGAGCAAGACTTCGGCCGCAAAGGCTACGCACACGCCCGCCAGGCACACATGCGTGAACGCGACCAAGCCAACTCACCCGACGGCCGGCCGAAAGTCTACGACACCGGCATCGACACCGACTTCAACCCCTCCTGGGCCATCCGACACGGCTGGGCAGGACGCTCATAACCCCAGCACAGCACCCCGGGCCCGGCCCATTCCAACCCCCGAAAAGCACACATTTTGTCACTTAAATCGACACGCCGAGAAAAGCACACATTTTGTCGCTTAACCCGTTTGTAGCTACCTACACCCGGCTACTAGCCGAAAGGGGCTCCACAGAACTCCGAGCCTCTTCTACTCGTGAACCGGAAGAGGGCCCCGTAAGCGCTAATACGCTTCAACGAGACCCTCACCGGCGAAGACAAGGTCATTCACCGGTCTGCAAGGCAGTATATAATCTTGCGGCATTAAGGGGTAATGAAACATGCAATTGGGAGGGAATTCATGCCAAGAAATATCTCGTGGATTTCAGAAGCTCGGTTCCAGCCATATCTCAAACAAGCTGGGGGCTTCAAGGAAAAGGCTTGGGATCTTTACGAGTGGAACGCAGCGATTTCTGCGGCACTGTTCGAAGTAGTACATCATGTTGAAGTCCTTATCCGAAACGCGATGATGCGGGAGCTTGAGAAGGTCCACCCGATGTCCTTTCCCTGGAATCGGCCGAACATGGACAATATCGCCTCTGTGGCAGCGCGCCTCACGGACCGAAAAACACAAAAGGCTCCAGACAAGAACGATATTATTTCCCAGCTCAACCTCGGTTTTTGGACTGACCTTGTCTATCCAAGCGATTTTCAGAAATCAGCGCTTTGGAATTCACACCTTCACCGTGCATTCCCAGGCCAGCGAGATTCCCAAATAGTCGGACTCGCCCTCGAGGACCTGCGTCAGCTACGCAACCGATGCTCGCACCAGGATTCACTGCTGACGATCGACCCCGCTATTGAAATGAAGAAGATCGAAAGACTAATAGCGTGGATTGATCCAGCAGCTGTCGAATGGATCTCTTCACTTTCACGAGTTGAGGACGTACTTAAGAAGCGTCCTAACGTTCCAAACGAACCCGACACCTTGATCGTTGCGTCTACGCGTAACCGTTCAGTAGTGAAATCTGGCAAGGGTAGCTTCCGCTACCCTTTATATGACTGCTACCGCTCAAAGCACGGGATCATTCTCGAAGACTCCGTACGTATAGGACGTGAAGTTACCTACCTCGGCTTTTATTTGCCCAAGGAGGACCCACACTCCACATCAGTCTCAACGTATGTGAGCTCCGAGCCTAAAGCCCACATAGCACGTGAACTCCCCCTCATTGAGGAACGCTATATTCCGCAGGAGTGGTCAAAAGAACATGCGAAAAAGCTGGAGTCCGGTGACGAGCGTTCACGGAAAATCGGAAAGCTCATGAAACACGGACTTGGAAATGGTTACACCGCTGACAAAAACTATGTCATCTACCTGCTGTCCGATCCGGCAGCCCCGGAAACCATTTCTAACCCAGTGGAAATAGTGCATAACGAAGCAGGCCAGGGGTCAGCGTTTGTGAAGCTCACGCGCTATCTAAGGATCGATGCCCTCCGCGGCGCACGCCAGACATCCGATCTTCGGTAACCAGGAGATGTCGGACTAGACACGCACCGGGTGCAGTCGACGACTAGACGGTTCAGCGTCGGGCGCTATCCGATGTTTGCGCCAGGCAAGCCGGGCACGCCGGCCTAACCCACAGAACGAGAAAACCTCCAGGGCGTGAACCCTGGAGGTGATGTGGTCGGGATAACAGGATTTGAACCTGCGACCTCTTCGTCCCGAACGAAGCGCGCTACCAAGCTGCGCCATATCCCGGTTGTATACCTTGCGGCTTTTGCTCCGCGGTACTCGCAACACTGTACTCCGCTTTTTGCCAGGGACAAAATCGCCAGCCAGCCAGCGCGCAACCAGCACCCAACCAGCGCGCAACCACGCGCTAGCTTGAGCGCTCAACCACCCGCAGCAGCATTGCCGTCGGCGGGCAGAACAGGCGCACGGGCGCGAACTTCGACTGGCCCAAACCGGGGGAGACCTCCATCCACATGCGTCCATAACGGTGCAGGCCGGAGGCGCGCTTGCGGTCAATGTCCGCGTTCGTCACAATCGCGCGCCGCCCCGGCAAACAGATCTGGCCGCCGTGGGTGTGGCCTGCCAGGGCGAGTTGGTAGCCGTCGGACTCGAAGGCGTCAAGGACACGCCTGTAAGGAGCATGCAGAAGGCCAATTGTGAGGTCCGCATCGGGGTTGGGGGCGCCCGCCACCTTGGAGTAATCGTCCAGGTCGTGGTGCGGGTCGTCCACACCCGCCAAGGCCAGGCGAACGCCGGAGGCCTTGAACTCCAGGCGCTTGTGGGTGGCGTCATGCCAGCCGCGCTCAATAAACGCCGCGCGCATGCCCTCCCATGGAAGGTCCACGTAAGACGGGGTGCGCTTGCCGCCGGTCAAATACTTCAGCGGGTTGACCGGCTTCGGCGCCCAGTAATCATTCGTGCCAAACACGAACGCGCCCGGCACGTTCAAAAGCGGTCCCAGCGCGTCAAGTACCCACGGCACGGCGCGCGTATCCGAGAGGTTGTCGCCGGTGTTGATCACTAGGTCCGGCTCCAAATCCGCAAGTCCGGAGACAAATGACACTTTCTTCTTCTGCCCCGGAATCATGTGCAGATCCGAGATGTGCAGAATGCGGAAGTCGTCTTTACCGCGCTGTGAATCCTTCAGCGTGCCTGGCGGCAGCAACGGCAGTTCGTATTCGTGCAGCTGAAAGTGGGTGGTTTGGGTTATGGCCCACGTGAGCGTCGATAAGCCTAAAGCTCCAATGACCTTCTTCATTCACACCACTGTAATCTCGCAACCATGAGTGCATTCAAAGACCAGATCCGCGCAGACATGAAAGAGGCCATGAAGGCCAAGGACAAGGACCGCACCGGCACCATCCGCATGCTGCTTGCCGCCATCCAGCTCGCCGAGACCGAGGGCGCAAAGCACGAGCTTGAAGAGGCCGAGATTCAGAAGATCATCGCCCGCGAGATCAAGAAGCGCCGCGAATCCGCCGAGATCTACCAGACCAACGGCCGCGAGGACCTGGCAGCCCAGGAGCTGAAGGAAGCGGAGATCCTGGAGGTCTACCAGCCGAAGCAGCTGACGGACGAGGAGCTTTCCCAGCTTGTGGACGCCGCGGTGAACTCCACCGGCGCCACCTCCATGGCCCAGATGGGCCAGGTGATGAAGGAAGCCACCGCTGCCGCCGCTGGTCGCGCGGACGGCAAGCGCATCTCCGAGGCCGTAAAGGCGCGCCTGAGCTAGCTGGCCTAGTTGTTGAACAGGCTCTGGATGCCGTCAGCCACGTCGCCGAACTGACGGCCAAGCTCATCCAGGTCTACCGGGGGATTCGGCGCGGGCACAGGCTCCGTCGGCGCGCCGGGTGAGGTAGTGGGGGCGCCCGGCGTGGTGGTTGCCGTGCCGGTGGGGGAGGTTGTGGTGGCGCCCGTGCCGTCGGAGATATTGACGGTGACGATGGTGCCGCGCGTCAGGTTCGGATCACTTGCCGCCACGGACACCACCTGGCCTGCGGGCGCGCCGCCGCCGCTGACGGTGACCACGGTGACCGTAAAGCCTTGGGCCTCCAGCTTGGCGCGGGCGGCGGCGGACTGCATACCAATGACCTCGTCCAGCACGCCGCGGCGCGTGCCCTTCTTGTACGTCCAGGAGGACTCTGGCAAGCCAGCAGCGGCCGCACCCGGCACTTGGCCGGCGCCTTGGAACCACGTATCGGCAGCTTCGTCGCCGCCGAAGAGGTTGCCGTAGGAGCACTGGCGCACCGGCCCGGTACACAGCGGGGAGGACTGGATGCCGTCGTTGAAAATGTACGGCGCAGCAGATACCCCTCGGGTGAATGCGAGGAACGCCGAGGACTGGTGGGACTCCGTGGTCCCCGTCTTCGCGGCAACCGGCGCGCGCCAGCCGTTGAAGTTAGCGGCGCGCTGTGCGGTGCCCTCGATGGCGTCCAGTGACATGCCCTGGGACAATGCGGCGGCGACCTCCGGGGCAATCGCCTGCTCACACGCCGGGCGCTCGATGTACACCTCGTGGCCGTCCTTGTCGGTCACGCTTCGGATCGGGTTGGGCTCGCACCACATGCCTTTGGACGCCAACGTGGCGCCCACATTGGAAAGCTCAAGGGCGTTGACCGCCAGCGGCCCAAGGGTGAACGCGCCCATGTTTTCGTCCTTGGCGGCCTGCGCGATTGAACGGCCGTCCCCAAATGAGCCCTCATCAAGGTACGAACGCAGCCCCAAACGCACGGCCGTATCCACCACCGGGGCGACGCCCACGCGCTGGATCAGCTCAATAAACGTGGTGTTGGGGGAGTGGGCGAGCGCCTCCGCCAGCGTCATGCGCGGCGGGTACACGCCGGCGTTTTCCACACAGTACGCATCCGGCGGGCAGCCGGCCGCACCGCCTTTACCCATGCCGTACACCACAGAGCGGGTGGGCACCTCCAACACGGTGTCCAGGCCGTAGCCCTGCTCAAGTGCCGCGGCGGCAGTGAAGATCTTGAACACGGAACCCGCACCATGGCCCACCAGGGACGCCGGCTGCGGCAAAATCGTCTGACTCTGCTCTAAGTCCAGGCCGTAGTAGCGGGAAGATGCCATCGCGGCAATCTCACGCGTCTCCGTACCCGGAATGATGATGTCCATGACGTTGGCAACGCCTGGCGTTTCCGCCGCAACGTTGTTGCGCACTGCACCGTTTGCTGCCGCCTGAATCGCCGGGTTGAGCGTGGTGTGAATGGTGTAAGAGCCGCGCTCCAGCTCCTCTTGCGTCAGGCCCTTCTGCGCCAGGTAGTGCAGGGCGTAATCGCAGAAGAAGCCGGCGTCCCCGGCGGCAATGCAGCCGTCTGCAAGCAAAGCTGGCTTCTCCAACATGCCAAGCGGCATGCCTGCATTCCTGTCGGCCTCTGCTTGGGTGATGTAGCCCTCTGCAGCCATGTTCTGCAGCACGATGTTGCGGCGCGTCGTGGCACCTTCCGGGTTGGTGTACGGGTTGAGCGCCTCAACGGACTGCAGCAGGCCGATCAACAGCGCCGCCTGTGCCGGGTTCAACTCCACAGCCGGGATGCCGAAGTAGGTCTGTGCGGCAGCTTCGATGCCGTAGGCGTGGTTGCCAAAGCTGACCAGGTTTAGGTAGCGGGTGAGAATCTGATCCTTATCCAGCGTCTTGTCCAGATCAGAGGCCATGCGCATCTCACGCAGCTTGCGCGGAATCGACTGCTCGGTTGCGGCCTTGGCGTCCTCGTCCGAATCGGCCTCCACCAGCCATAGGTAGTTCTTCACGTACTGCTGGTTGATTGTGGACGCGCCCTGCTCCACCCCACCGGCCAAGATATTGGTCACCATCGCGCGGGCAAAGCCCTGCATATCCACGCCCTCATGCGTGAAAAAGCGACGATCCTCCGTAGCCACCAGAGCATCCTTGGCGTACTGCGAAATCTGGTGGCTTGCCACCTCGTAGCGGCGCTGATTAAAAATCGTGGCAATCGTGTCCCCGTTGACATCTGTGATGGTGGTCACCCCTGGGACAGCGCCGTCGGACATGTCCGAAAGGTTGGACTGCATCGTCTCATCTGTACGCGCAATAGCCATGCCGCCGAGCCCCGCGATCGGGGCAGCACACAACGCCACTGCCAGCGCAGACGCCAACGTCGCGGTGATCAGCTTTCCAAGAGATTGCCCGAAGGACCGAATGCCAGACACGCTTTTACAGTAAACGATGCGTCGATGTGGTGGAATAGCCCACTCCCCCCAAATCTGTGATCAATTCGACACCTGCAGGGGGCTGTGAATACACTTACACATGCAATATGCAGAGTGTTGCAAGAAATTTGAAAGGGGTTTGCCATGACCGCCACGTTGAGTCGCACCGCCTACGCTGAGCCTGCAGCCCGAGTAACTGCGCGGAAATGTGACGCATCCGGCAATTTGGTGTTTGACCGTGGGGATTGGGTAACGCAAGCTAGCTGCCGAAATGGTGACCCGGACGCTCTTTTTGTCCGTGGCGCTGAGCAGCGCAAGGCTGCAGTTGTGTGCCGTCGTTGCCCGGTGCAGCTGGAATGCCGCGCCGACGCACTGGATAACCGTGTGGAGTTTGGTGTTTGGGGTGGTCTGACTGAGCGTCAGCGCCGCGCCGTTCTTCGCAAGAATCCGCATGTGACGGACTGGGCAGAGTATCTGTCTTCCGGTGCCGCAATCGAAGGTCTTTAACCCTGGGATCCCGGTATGGTGGTTGCCATGACTAAATGGGAATACGCCACCGTACCGTTGCTCTCGCACGCCACTAAGCAGATCCTGGACACCTGGGGTGAAGACGGGTGGGAACTCGTTTCCGTCACCCCGGGCCCGAACCCGGACAATGTTGTGGCTTACATGAAGCGGGAGGTTCAGTAATGTCTTGGAAAGCTCGCCTAGCTGAGCTGGGCATTGAACTTCCCTCCGTAGCCGCCCCCGTGGCCAGCTACGTCCCCGCAATCCAGGTGGGTAACCAGGTGTGGACGTCGGGGCAGTTGCCGCTTGTGGACGGTGCGCTGCCCGCCACCGGCAAAGTCGGCGCAGCAGTCAGCGAAGCCGATGCTGCCGAATATGCCCGCCAGTGCGCGCTGAATGCTCTGGCCGCTGTAGATGCCTTGGTGGGCCTAGATAACGTCGCCCGCATTGTGAAGATTGTTGGCTTTGTTTCCTCTGACCCTGCCTTTACTAGCCAGCCCGCAGTAATTAACGGTGCCTCGGACCTGATGAAGGAAATCTTTGGTGACGCAGGCGAGCACGCACGCTCCGCCGTTGGCGTTGCCGTCCTGCCGTTGGACGCGCCGGTGGAAGTAGAGCTGGTTGTTGAGCTAGCTGAAGCGCCAGCAAAGGCATAGGGTAGAAGACATGAAGCACCCTGCATATAGCCAGTTGCGTCCAGTGACGGCGAACGCCGCCGTCGTGCTCGCCCCTAACCCCAGCTACGGCTCCCTTGAAGGCACGAACTCCTGGGTAATCCGGGATCCTGAGGATGAGTACAGCATTGTTGTTGACCCGGGCCCAGCAGATGAGGGTCATCTCAACGTGCTGCAGGCCAAAGCCGACAAGGTCGCCCTGATCATTCTGACCCACCGCCACCACGACCACGCCGATGGCGCGGAGCGTTTCCGTCAGCTCACCGGCGCACCGGTGCGTGCATTTGACCCGAACTACTGCTCCGACGGCGTTGAGCCGCTGCAGGACGGGGAGGTCATCTCCGTTGACGGTGTCACCCCCAAGCTGAAGGTTGTCCACACCCCGGGCCACACCTCTGACTGCGTGTGCCTGTACGTCTACCCGGGTGAGCCTGAAGGTGCCCCTGAGGGCATCATCACCGGCGACACCATTGCTGGCCGCCACACCACCATGATTTCTGAGACTGACGGTAACCTCGGCCTGTACCTGGAGACCCTGGCCAAGCTGGAGGAAGACGGCCGCGGCGTCATGCTGCTGCCGGGCCACGGCCCAGAAGGCGAAGATCTCTCGGCGTACGCACGCAAGTACATTGACCGCCGTAACCAGCGTCTTGAGCAGATCCGCGAAGCTCTGGCCACCCACGGCCAGGACGCGGACATTAACACGCTTGTAGACGCGATCTATGACGACGTTGACCCCGTCCTGCGCGGCGCCGCCGAGCAGTCCACCCGCGTTGCCCTGCGCTACCTGCAGGCAGATCAGTAGGGCTGCCGCCCCTTTTGGGGCGGCCTTTTCGTTGGTGTAGCTAAGGAGCTAGCGCGCAGATCTAGCGTGCGCGGCGGGCCAGGTGCTCCGTGTCCACGATAAGCACGCTCTTGCCCTCCAGGCGGATCCAGCCGCGGTGAGCGAAGGTGGCCAGCGCCTTGTTCACGGTCTCACGGGAAGCGCCGACAAGCTGGGCGATCTCTTCCTGGGTCAGGTCGTGGTTGACGCGCAGGGCGCCACCTTCCTGCATGCCAAAGCGGTTAGCCAACTGCAGAAGCGTCTTGGCCACGCGGCCCGGAACGTCCGTGAAGATGAGGTCTGCCAGCGACGCGTTGGTGCGGCGCAGGCGACGCGCCAGCACGCGAAGCAGCTGCTGGGAGATCTCCGGGTGGGTGTCAATCCACTGCTTGAGCATCGTGGAGTTCATCGTTGCCGCAGTGACCTCGGTGACGCACACGGCGGAAGAGGTGCGCGGACCCGGGTCGAAGATGGACAGCTCACCGAACATGTCGGATGGGCCCATGACGCTGAGCAGGTTCTCGCGACCGTCGGGGGCATGGCGGGCGAGCTTTACTTTCCCGTCCACAATAATGTAGAGGCGGTCGCCCGGTTCGCCCTCATCAAAGATGGTGGTGCCACGCGGGAACGTGACAGTCTCCATATCCGCAATCAGGGCAGCAACGGCGTCAGGGTCAACCCCCTGGAAGATGCCTGCCCGTGCGAGGATTGCCTGCACGTCTTCCATCGGAACCTCCTGTAACATATTCCTGTGACGTAATCAGTCTCTAAACCATGTTGAGACTACCATCACACGGCAGTGTTCGTGGCCAAATCCCCCGTAGTGCCTAGCGCGGCCTGTTCCATCCGCTCCATGCCAATGGTAAACAGCCCAAGAAATAGCGGAACAATGATGGCGGCGATGATGGTCATGGGGATGATTGTAGGGTGTGCGTATGGCGTCGATAAGCAAAAGCTCCCACCGGCGGGGCAAACACCCCGCAGCAAAGGGGACCGAAACCCGGCTGGGGCTTGTGCGGCGCGCACGGAGAATCAACCGTACGCTGGCGAAAACCTACCCTGATGCGCACGCTGAGCTGGACTTCTCCAACCCGCTTGAGCTGCTGGTGGCAACCGCGCTGTCCGCGCAGACCACAGACGTGCGCGTAAACCAAGTCACCCCCGCACTGTTTGCAAAGTACCCAACCGCGGAAGCCTACGCGGTGGCTAACCAGGCGGAAGTTGAAGAAATTATCCGCTCCACCGGATTCTTCCGCTCCAAAGCCGCCAACCTCATCGGGCTGGGACAGAAACTGGTCAGCGATTACGGCGGTGAGGTCCCAGTGGCGCTGGAAGACCTGGTCACCCTGCCCGGCGTTGGGCGCAAAACCGCGCACGTGGTTCGCGGCAACGCCTTCGGGCTGCCCGGTTTGACGGTGGACACCCACTTCCAACGCCTGGTGAAACGGCTGATGTTTACGCAGGAAACTGACCCGGTAAAGATTGAACACGCCGCGGGCGAACTGCTGGAAAAACGCGAGTGGACCATGTTTTCCCACCGCATTATTTTCCACGGGCGGCGCGTATGCCATGCCCGGAAGCCAGCGTGTGGGGTGTGTCCGATAGCATTTGACTGTCCAAGCTTCGGTGCCGGACCTATAAACCCGGAAGAAGCCGCTGCACTGGTCAAAGGCGCAGAACGCGAACATATTCTGCGCATGGCCGGATTTGAAGAGCCCGGATTGGAGGAGGCGAGTGAATAAGCAAGCAATGGCATCTGTGGTTGCCGCTGGTGTGGCTACAGTGTTCATCCTTGCTGGGGCGTTTGCCCTGCTCCGCGGTGGGCCCGATGGGGGCCCAGACGCGTCGTTGGCTTCTTCGTTCGACCCCTCGATGAGCGTCCAGCGCTCCGAAGTTATGGCGCCTGCTGCGGAGTATTCCGGCAACCGCCCGGACTGTGTTGCCGGCGGTGTTGGCGGCGTTGATCTGCCGTGCCTTGGTGGCGCGGAGGATCCGGGCCAGTTTGCGGACGTCACGCTGGTCAACGTTTGGGCGTGGTGGTGCGTGCCGTGCCGCGAGGAGCTGCCGGTGCTAGACCAGTTCGCCCGCGAGCACCCTGAGATCAGCGTGGTTGGCGTGCATGCGGACGCCAACGCTGAGAACGGCATTGCGCTGCTGGATGAGCTGGACGTGTCTTACCCTAGCTACCAGGATGATTCCGGCAAGTTTGCGGGCCAGTTGGCGCTGCCGAACGTGGTGCCGCTGCTGCTGGTGTACAAGGACGGCGAGCAGGTCGGCGTATACCCGCAGACGTACGCGAGCGTGGAAGAGCTTGAGGCGCTGATCGGGCAGGTTAACTAGATGGACGTAGCGCTCACCCCTGAGCGCGCACCCAGCTGGCTGCGCCCGCTCATTGACGCTTTGGGCGACCCGGATCCTTCCGAGCCGGCTGATGCCGCAGTGCTGGTGCTGTTCACTGGCGCGGATCAGGGTGATTTGCCTGGCAGTGTGCCTGAGAGCTTGCCTGAAGACGCCGCGTTGTTAATCACCCACCGCCATCCCAACATGCGCCACCACTCTGGCCAGATGGCGTTTCCCGGCGGCCGTATTGATCCGGAGGACCGCGGGCCGGTGGATGCCGCCCTGCGCGAGGCAACCGAAGAGACCGGCCTTGAACGCCACCGCGTGACGCCGCTTGCGGTGTTAGACGTGATCACCACAGGTGGCTCGCGCAAGCGTGTGCGCCCAGTGATTGCCTACGCCGCGGACCCCGGTGAGGTGTATCCGGCCAGCGAGATTGAAACCGATGACGTGTTCTTCATTCCGATTGCGCACTTGGTGGATCCGTCGAAACGCTTGAAAGTGAAGTTTCAGAGGTGGTCCGGTCCGGCGTTCTGGGCGCGCTGCTACCTGGTGTGGGGGTTTACCGCCGGGGTGATAGCCAAGCTTCTAGACGCCGCCGGTTGGTCCCGCCCCTGGGACCACACAACACGCCATCCGCTTGATGACGCCTTGGCACGTTCCTGCAACGATGAGCGCTAAACGCCAGCTACACTAACGCCGATGTTTTTGGATTTGACTCTGGTTGCACTGATTGTGCTCTCGCTTATTGGCGGGTGGCGCTCTGGTGCGCTGGCGTCCGTCTTCGCTGCCATTGGCGTGGTGGCCGGGCTTGTGGTGGCGCTGGCGATCGCACCCTTTGCGCTTGACGTGACAGATTCGCGCGTGCTGCGTATTGCGATCTTGGTGCTGCTGGTTGTCGGTTTTGTGGCCGTGGGCAACATCGCCGGCTCGGCTGCGGGTGCGCAGGTACGTGGCAGCGTGCGCAGGCGGTGGGTGCGCCGCGTTGACTCCCTTTTCGGCGCCGCGTTCCAGGCTTTGGCGATGAGCCTAGTGCTGTGGTTTATCTCCATCCCGCTGGCGGCATCCGTGCAGGGTCCGGTGGGCGACACGCTGCGCGCCTCCAAGGTGTTTGGGACGATTGACCAGGTAGCGCCTGCAGGCATTAGCCAGATGCCGCTGCGTATGGCCGCGATGCTGGACCAGTCCGGTTTGCCGCCGCTGGTACCGCCGTTCGGCCCGAGGGTTGCGCAGGTGGACGCGCCGGATCCGGCGCGTGTGCGTGAATCCATGTTGGCTGAGGTCCGCCCGGCCGTGGTGCAGGTGCTGGGTGATTCCAGCGTGTGCCAGCGCCGCCTCACTGGCAGCGGCTTTGTCATCGACGATGACTACGTTTTGACCAACGCCCACGTTGTCGCAGGCACCAACGTTGTCGCGCTGGACACCGTCATCGGCGTGAAAGAGGCCGAGGTGGTGCTCTACGACTCGGATGTGGACATCGCCGTCCTCCACTCCCCGCAGCTGGGCATCGACCCACTCCAGTGGTCCCCGAAGGAGCTTTTGCCTAACGACGCCACCGTGATCCTCGGCTACCCCCAATCCGGACCCTTCGAAGCTGCCCCCGCCCGCGTACGAGGTCGCCTGAACATCTCCGGGCCTGACATCTACGCAGCTGGGCGTGTGGATAGGGAGGCGTACGCCATCCGCGGCAGCGTCCGCCAAGGCAATTCCGGCGGCCCGCTGGTTGACGTGGATGGTGACGTGGTGGGCATGATCTTCGGCGCCGCGATGGACAACGCCGAAACCGGCTACGCCCTGACCGCATCGCAGGTGCGCGAGCGGATTGGCGACGTGCGCACGCTTCGCGTTCCCGCGGATACGCAAGCTTGCGTCGGCGGGTAGCAGCTGGCGTGGTGCTCTAGCGCAGGGTGCTGATCAGCGTTTCCACGAAGCGGTCCGGGTCCTCGATGTGGGGCGCTGCACTGAACCAATCGCGGACAGGGGCAGCAGCGCGAGAACCAACGCCAGCACCACGCCGCAGGCCAGGCAACACTGGCCGCAGCCGGGAGGTTTCCACGATGTGGGGCAGGGCGTGGTCAATCTCGCGCGCCAAGGTTCTTAAGTGCAGGAACTCCTCGAAGCGTGGGGTGTTGTGGAAGGCGGGGGAGGTATCAGCGGCCAGGCTGGCTCGCCAAATGTGGTCTTTCACGCGAGCGCTGGCGCCCAGCAGGCGTGGGCTCACACGGGCACCACAAGCAGCTAGGCCGCGGCTGGGAGGAAGCGCAACAACGCGCTGTACAACCTGCGGGTTTCGTGCAGCGGCAGCGCGGGCGATGATTGCGCCCGTGTCAGCGCCGACAACGGTGGCTGTTGTGTGGCCGAGGGTGTGGATGGCACCGTGGACGTCCCCAAGCAAAATGTGCAACCAGCTGCCCGCGCGATGAGCGGGCTTGTCACTCATGCCGTACCCGCGCAGGTCAAGGGCCGCAACGTGGTAGCCGTGGGAGGCAAGCGGGGCGATGACATCCTTGAAATCCACCCATGCGCCGAGCGCGCCGTGAAGCAGCAGGATCAACTCTGAAGACGCCGACGCGGCGTCCGCCACGTGAAGGCGAACGCCGCGTGTGTGCAGCATGCGGTGGGTGAACTCACCGTCGAGCTCCACCACGTTGGGGGAAACCACGTTCGGGGTTTAGCGCGAGGTGCCCGAGGTGTACAGGCCAGCCTCGTTCTTGGTCAGGTTTGCCTGCGCCTGGCCCGGGACCAGGTTCTTAAGCTCATTAACGCTGTCGATGGTGCGCTTCGGCGCCTGAATCTTCTTCACGCTGCGGAAACCGATCAACGCCATGAGGCCAGCCAGGGCGATCATGATAAGGAAGACGATGAGGAACGCCCAGCCGCGGTGCATCCAGGATGCCAACATCTCAGCGAAAGCGAAGAAGAGGAAGAAGGTTGCGTAAAGGGCGATAACGCCGGCGGCGCCGAAGAGGCCACCGCCTACCGCGCCCTTCTTTACAGAACCCATAACCTCGGCCTTGGCCAGCTCAATCTCGCCGCGGACCAGGGTGGATACCTGCTCAGACGCATTCGAGATCAGCGTGCCAATGGAGTCATTGCCGGGCTTGGTGGTGCCGGTTTCATAAAGCGGAATGGAATTCACCACGGAGTCTGCCATGGAGTCCACTGCGTCGGTGCCGCTGGTGTACAGGCCTTTGTTGCTCACTGTTTATACCTTCCTGAACGTTTATTTATCCCATACAACACTAGCCACATTTAGCTGGCCGCGCTGAAAACATGCTGCTACGCCGAGCGCTTATCTTTCAGCAGCTGCCTGGTCAGTAGCGTCGCGGCCAGGGCCACGGCGGCGATACCTGCGACAACGCTGGCGCCGATGGTGACCTCGCGGGCGTTCGGCATTTGGATGAGCGGCTCTGGGTTTTTGAAGATGCGGATCTCCCAGCCGTTGGCGGCCGCGTGCTTCTTCAGCGCGCGCTCTGGGTTGACGGCCACGGGGTTGCCCACCATCTCAAGCATGGGGATGTCCGTGGCGGAGTCGGAGTACGCGTAGCTTTCGGCAAGGTTGTAGCCGTGCTCCTCGGCGAAGCGACGCACGGCGTCTGCCTTGGCGTCGCCCTTGAGGTAGTTGGTGATCTCGCCGGTCAGGCGGCCGTCTTCGACACCCATTTCGGTGGCAACGACGGTGTCAATGCCCAGCTCGCGCGCGATTGGCTCCACCAGGATGGACGCGGAGGCGGAGATGATAATCACGTCGTGGCCTGCGGCTTTGTGCTGGTTAATCAGCTCGCGTGCCTCGGCGTAGATGGCAGGGGTGACTACGGTGCGCATCGTTTCCTGGGTGATGCGCTGAACGTCTTCAACCTTCCAGCCCTCAACAAGTTGCGCGAGTGCGTCGCGCGTGGAGTCCATCTTCTCGCTGGACTGTCCTACGAGCATGTATGACACTTTTGCCCAGTAGAGTTCGAGGGCTTCGGCGCGGGTGATCATGCCGTTGTGCATGAATTCTTTGCCGAAAGCGAACGCGGATGACGTTGCAATGATCGTTTTATCCAGATCAAAGAACGCAGCAGTCATAGTTTGTGAGTGTACTGATTTGCGCAAAGAGAACACTCTGGGACAGGCCTTGTTTCGGCGAATTCCCAGGTGGTTCAAAAAGTTATCCACAATTTCGTGTTGATGCGTCAACAAAAATCGGGGGTTATCCACAGGTTTTTGCGCGGCCGTTGATGTTTGGTTTCACGGATTGCACGCTGTTTTTATGAATCAGCGCAGCTCAACACCTATCGCTGTGGCAGTGGATGATCCGCTGCTGCACCCGGAGGCCATCCACATCGCCGCCGCCACCGGCCGGCCCATCATTGAGGTCCCCGACCCGGCTCAGCTCGCCCGCATTCAGCAGAGAGCCTTCGCCGTGCTTACAGACGCCACGTGTAACCCCACCCCCAACACCTTCCACATCACGCACGATGTTGACCCAGCGACTCCCCGCACGTTTGCCTTGCCGCTGCAGGCGGCGGAGCTGCTCAAGGCGCTAGGCGCACTGTATACGCAGCTCACGCAGCGCACGCCGGCGGCTAGCCGCGGCGGCAAGGTGATTGCGCTGGTTGGGGCGTGTGGGGGAGTGGGGGTGTCTACGTTTGGGGCGTCGATAAGCAAGAAAGCTCCCGGTGCCACCTTGGTGGACGGGCATGCGCACTCCGGCGGGCTGGATCTGCTGCTGGGGCTGGAGGATGTTCCGGGCGCGCGCTGGGGTGAGGTAGCCTTTGGCGAGGGGGCGATTGCGCGTGCGGACGTACGCCGCGCGCTACCCGTGAGCAGTGACGATGTTGCCGTGCTGACGTTTCCGCGCTCCATGTTTGCCGACGTTTCACTGCCCCAACCCAACGACATCGACGCCGTTGCTACTGCCCTCGGTTCTGCGGGCGTGACCGTGCTGGACGTGCCGGTGGAGCTGGTGCCGCAGCGTTGTGACTTGGCGCTGGTGGTGGTGCCGGGGCAGCTGCGGGCGGCGGCGTCAGCGGCGCGGATTGTGGCGCAGTTGGCCGCGAAGAGTGTGCCGCATGGGCTGGCGTTTCGTCGACACGGATGGGAGTCCCTGAGCGCCGCCGAGGTGGAGCGCATTGCGAACTCCAACGTGGTGGCGGAGCTGGCCGACTGCCGCGGCCTGACCAAAACCGTGGAGCGCGCCGGGCTACCCGCGAGGCTGCCGCGCCCGCTTGCTCGCGCGGTGGAAGCGGTGCTCGCCGAAGTTGGGGGTGTTCGATGAGCACACACGATGAAGTGTTGGCGAAGGTCCAGCGCAGGCTTGCAGACGAGCCGGGCGCCCCCACCGCGCAGCGCCTCGCCCAGTTGATCCGCGAAGAGGCGGTGGTGATCAGTGACTTGGATGTGCTGGATCTCATGCGACGCCTGCGCGAAGATACGACGGGCGCCGGCCCCTTGGAGGCGCTGCTGGCCAGCGGGGATGTGACGGATATCTGCGTCAACGGTGCGGATGCGGTGTTTGTGGATTCCGGCCACGGCTTGGAGCGCGTCACCCAGCAGTTGTTCGCTGCGGAAGAGGACGTGCGGCGTTTGGCCACGCGCCTAGCGCTTCGCTGCGGGCGCAGGTTGGATGACGCGCACCCCTTTGCGGACGGCCACCTGCGCCGCGCAGACGGCACGTTGCTGCGTTTTCATGCGGTGTTGTCGCCGACGTCTGCACACGGCACCTGCATTTCTTTACGAGTCCTCCACACCGCCACCGCTCGCCTGGACGACCTGGTCTCACGCGGTTCGGTGCCCGAAGACGTGGCCGAGGTGCTGCGCGCCGTCGTTGCTGAGCGCAAGACGTTTTTGGTTGTCGGAGGCACTGGCTCCGGAAAAACCACGCTGCTGTCTGCCCTCCTGGCGGAGGTGGACCCAGCCGAGCGGATCCTGGCCATCGAAGACACCCTGGAGCTCACACCTTCGCACCCGCACGTGCTGAACCTGTCCACACGCGGGGCGAACACGGAGGGCGCCGGCGAGATCACGATTGCAGACCTGGTGCGCCAAGCACTGCGCATGCGCCCGGATCGCATTGTGGTTGGTGAGATCCGCGGCGCCGAGGTCATCGACCTGCTGGCGGCGTTTAACACCGGCCACGACGGCGGCGCGGGCACCCTGCACGCTAACTCCATCGAGGAAGTGCCTGCACGCTTAGAGGCGCTCGCCGCGTTGGGAGGTTTGGACCGCGCCGGGTTGCACGCGCAGCTGGCAGCGGCGGTGGATGTGGTTGTGGTGGTGCGCCGGCTGGCAAGCGGGAAGCGCTGTGTGCAGCAGATCGGTGTGCTCGATGCGGCCGATGGCGTGGTGCGCATGCGCGTGGTGTGGGACGCCGACACCGGCGCACACCCCGGTTTTGCGGAGGTGGCGCCATGAGTGTCAAGGTTGCGCTGCTGTGCGCTGCGGCGTTGGTGCTGCACCCGCCAAGGCCTGCGAGCCGGGTGGATGCTGCTTCTCGCCCTTTCAGCCCCGCCTGGATCCCGGTTGGGGTGGGCGTGGTCAGCCTGGTCGCGTTCAGTGTTGGGCGCGCGGGCGTAGTTATTGCCTTGGCTATGGCGGCGGCGGTGGTGGTGTACACGCTGCAGGAACGTCGAAACTCGCGCCTTCGGTTGGCCGGGGCGCAGGCGGCCGCAACGTTCATTGGGCACCTGGCCGAAGGCGTGAGTGCTGGTGCGACCATGGCGGATGCCGCAGCGCGTGCCGCAGAACGCCTCCCCGCCGGGGTACCTCGGGCGTTGCTTCACGACGTCTCCCTGCTCACCACCTTCACCCACCAAGGCAGCCTGCCACCGACCCTGACCACCCCTGAGCTAGAACGGGTGGCGTGTTTGTGGCGCTGCGCGCAGACCCGTGGTGTGCCTATTGCCAGCCTGCTAGCCACCGCCCGCGATGAGATAGACAACCGCCTGCAACACCGCGCCGCCACCGATGCCGCACTCACCGGGCCAAAGACCACCGCCACGGTGCTCTCGCTGTTGCCGCTTGGTGGGGTTGCCATGGGCAGCGCCATGGGTGCTAACCCCGTCGGCCTGCTTCTCGGTCCGGGGATAGGTTCGGCGCTGCTGGTGGTGGGCACCGCCTTCGTATGCGGCGGCGTGCTGGCCTCCGGGGCGATTATCAGGAGGGCCGCCGCATGATTTCTCCACTGACCTTTGTGTTGATGGCGCTTGCTGTGGTGGTGGGTGGGCCGCAGCCAAGCAGGCGTGTGCAAATAGCTGGAACTGGGGCGGGTACTGGTGAGCCCGCGCAACACCGCCCTCGCGATGGCCCCGCGACGGCGGATCACAACCGGTGTGCCAGCGACATCGCCCTGTTCGCCGCCTGCGTCACCGCGGGGCTTCCCCCTGCGCTCGCGGCGGCAACAGTGGCGGACACCTACCCATCCGGGGCGAGTCCCTGGCACACCACGGCCGCACTTTTGGCGCTTGGGGCACACCCCGAGCGCGCCTGGTCCGAACTGCGCCCCCTGCCTGGGGGAGCGGACCTGGCAGACCTTGTCACCTTGTCCAACGCGTCCGGTACTGCGCTTGCCAACGGCTGCACGCGCATCGCCGAACGCCTCCGATCCACCTCCGCCGACGCCGCCACGGCGAAAGCGGAACGCGCCGGGGTGCTCATCGCCATCCCCTTGACGGCGTTTTTCCTCCCGGCGTTCTTCGTCCTTGGCCTGGCACCAGTGGTGATCAGCCTGGGCGCAGACATGCTCAATTAATGCACTAACAAAAACGTGAAAGGAACAATCATGAACCGCATCAACACTTTTGCCCTGATCGCACAGCTGAAAATGGGCGATTACCTCGCGCAAGCTGCAGAGAAGCTGCGCAACGATAGAGGGTTGTCCACCATCGAATACGCCTTTGGCTCTTTGGCGGCCGCCGCCCTTGCCGGCGTGCTGTACATGGTGGTCAACAGCAACGGCGTAAGTAGCGCCATTGAGTCCGTGATCACGGACGCGCTCAATGACCGCCCCAAGTAGCCGCACCCAAGGTTGAGCCATGACCACCATCGAAACCGCACTGTCCATGACCGTGCTGGTCACCGTCACCGCAGCCATCATCGGGGGTATTGCCACCATCGCGGCGTTTATCTCCGCAGTGGACATCGCGGGTGCGGCGGCCCGCTCGGCCGCCATCGGCGTGAGCTACCAACCCCCGCGCGGTGAGGTAGCCATTACCGAATCCGCAGGCCTAGTCACCGCCACCGCACGCGTCCCCGCAGCCATTGGCACCATGCGCGCCCAGGCCATCTTCCCCGTGGAGTACCAATGAGCACCGTTACCTCTGCCGGCATCGTCAGCGCCGTCGTCGCCCTGGCCGCGTCTGTGGCGGCGATCGGCGGTGCGGTTGCGGATTCCCACCGCGCCCAGGTCGCCGCCGAGCTCGCCGCCGTCGCGGGCGCCACCGCCCTCTACCAGGGTGCGGACGCCTGCGCGGTTGCCGCACGCACCGCCGAGCTCAACTCGGCCACCTTGGAGCATTGCTTGCTTATCGACGGCCACGTCACCACCACAACCGCCATCCCCCGCACCATCCGCACAGCCACCGGCCACGCCCGGGCAGGCCCGCTCTAGTCCTTCTCTTTCTTCATGACGGAGGGGCTCTGCCCCGACGTCATGCTCTGCCCCGACGTCATGGTGACAAGCGCGCCAAGCAGCTTGAGCGCGGCGTGTTTGTCCAGCGGCTGGTTGCCGTTGCCGCACTTCGGCGAGTGCACACACGAGGGGCAGCCGTCCTCGCACCCGCAGGCGCGCACCGCCTCGTAGGTGGCGGTGATCCATTCGTGGAAGCGGCGGAAGCCCTCGTCGGCGAAACCTGCGCCGCCGGGGTGGCCGTCGTAGACAAACACGGTCGGCAGCATCGTGTCTGGGTGCAGTGCGGTGGATACACCGCCGATGTCCCAACGGTCGCACGTTGCAAGCAGCGGCAACAGGCCAATCGCGGCGTGTTCCGCGGCGTGCAGCGCGCCGGGAACTTCGCCTGCGGAAATGCCCATCGCGTCCAGTGCCATGGGATCGATGGTGTAGGCCACCGCCCTGGTGATCAGGCGTTGTTCTGGCAGATCGAGCGGGATGTGTTCGGAGACGGTGCCGTCCGCAAGCCGGACCACATAGCCCGTCACCCGGTCAACCACCTCAACATCCACATTCGCCACCCACAGCCCCGGCGAGGGGTTGGTCAGCTCGGTTGGTGTGCCCAGGATGGTGATGTCCGTGGTGGAGCGCGCCTGCGTGGTGTAGTCCGGGGTTTCCGGCGTCACAAGCGCCACGTAGTCCTCCAGGTCCAGCGTGTCCACGACGAATTGCTCGCCTTGGTGGATGTACACGGCGCCGTCGTGAACCTGGCTCATCGCGCGCGCCGCATCCACGGTGCCAAGCAGGCGGCCGTCGGTGACGTCCACAATCGCCACCTCCTGGCCGGACCCGCCGCGCAACGACACGTTCGCGTGCGCCGTCTCCGGGGAGATCTCCCCCTGCAGCTGCGGCACGGCAAAGTAGCGCTCCCCGCGCTTGCGCAGGAAACCGCCGTCGACCAGCTCGTCCACCACTTCGGCAGCACCGAAGGTCTCAATGTCCGCGCTGGTCAGCGGGCGCTCAACGGCCGCGCAGTACACATGCCCACGAAGCAAATACGGATTGGAGGGATTAAACACACTGTTTTCCACCGGCTTGCGCAAAAGCGCCTCCGGGTGATGCACCAGGTAGGTATCCATCGGGTCATCGCGCGCCACCAGCACCGCCACCGAATGCTGACCCCGCCTGCCCGCGCGCCCTGCTTGTTGACGAAACGACGCAACCGTCCCCGGAAACCCCGCCATCACCACAGCGTCCAACCCACCAACGTCAATACCCAACTCAAGCGCGTTGGTGGTGGCCATGCCGAGCAACTCGCCTTCATCGAGTGCGCGCTCTAACTTGCGACGATCCTCCGCAAGATAGCCCGCACGATATGAGGCCACCCGCCCGGCAAAATCCGGCCTGCCCAAAAGAACCAGTTCCTCCTGGGCGCGCATGGCCACGATCTCCGCAGCGCGCCGGGAGCGGACGAAGGTGAGGGTACGTGCGCCGTCTGCAATCAGCTGCGCCATGATGCCAGCTGCCTCGGTGGTGGCGGCGTAGCGCACCGGCGCACCATTGTCCGCGGTCGGGGCGTCCGGGCCCTCGATAAAGCCCGGTTCCCACAGGGCGATGGTGCGCTCACCGGTGGGCGCACCGTCCTCCGTCACCGCAATGACCTCGCGCCCACACAACCTGGACGCCTGGCCCGCCGGATCCGCAGCGGTTGCGGAGGCAAAGATAAACGTCGGCGTTGAGCCGTAAGCCTCCGCAATCCTGATCAACCGACGCAGCACCAACGCAACATTCGCCCCAAACACCCCGCGGTAGGTGTGGCACTCATCCACCACCACGTACCGCAAATGCCGAAGCAGCCGCGCCCACCGCTGATGACCAGCCAAGATGCCCGCGTGCAACATGTCCGGGTTGGTGAACACAAACCGCGACTGCTCCCGAATCCCCGCCCGCGCCTCCTGCGGCGTATCCCCGTCATACGGCGCCGGGCTGATATTGGCCGCACGCAGTCCTGCCGCACCCCGCACCATCTGCGTGGTTGCCTGCAACTGGTCAGAGCCCAACGCCTTCGTCGGCGTCACATACAACGCACACGCCTTCTCATCCGCAGCCAGCGCAGACAACACCGGCAGCTGATAACCAAGCGACTTGCCTGAAGACGTCCCCGTTGCCACCACCACATCACGCCCCGCCCACGCATGCTCTGCGGTTGCTGATTGGTGGATGTAGGGGTGGGTGACGTCGGCGTGAACAAGCAACTGCTCCAAACTCGGCTCAACCCACGCCGGCCAGCTGGCGAAACGCGCCGGGCACGCCGGCACCTTCTCAACATGCGTGATGGTGGAATGCGGCAGACGGCGCTTGAGGGAACCAATGAGACTGTCGCCGAAATCTTCCATGCAAGCAGGGTAGCCGCGCAGGCCAATTCGTGGCAGACTGGGAAACGTTCACAGATTTTGTGCGCGCCCTACGGCGGCGCTCGCGAGGATTGTGCACGCGGGCGCCAGGTCTTTCGAAGTCCTGGTGGACGACAACTCCAAGAACATCACGTCTTTCGAAAGGTCCAAACACACAATGGCAACTGGAACTGTCAAGTGGTTCAACGCAGAAAAAGGCTACGGCTTCATCGCACCAAGCGACGGCTCCGCAGACCTCTTCGTTCACTACTCCGAGATTCAGGGCTCCGGCTTCCGCACCCTCGAAGAGAACCAGCAGGTTGAGTTCGAGGTTGGCGAAGGCCAGAAGGGCCCGCAGGCCCAGCAGGTAAACGTCATCTAGCGTTTTGTTACCTCGGGCGTTTACCGCTCTTGATAGTCCCCGCCCTGGTGGTGGGGGCTTTTTCGTTGGGGGAGTGGGCCGTTTGAGGGGGTGACCCGGTTGGTGCGCTGACAAAGTTGACAACGCCATTTTGGCGACCTGGGGGTTTTCAAAACCGGGCTGGGGGGAATGTCAGATTTGTCAGTGGCGAACCGCGGATCCTGACAAATCCGACGAGGCAAAATCGGCGACCTGCACGTTTGCCGAAGCACTAA
Organism: Corynebacterium riegelii; assembly: GCF_001263755.1. NCBI lineage: Bacteria > Bacillati > Actinomycetota > Actinomycetes > Mycobacteriales > Corynebacteriaceae > Corynebacterium > Corynebacterium riegelii. Next base: position 1,837,728 of record NZ_CP012342.1, on the reverse strand, counting down.
GGGCCTGCTGCACGATTTGTCAGGGACCGCCGCTCAAAGCGCCGAAACCAGCCACAAACCAGCCACAAACCAGCCCGAAACCCCTAGACCTCCGACACACCCCGGCGGATGTCGCGGGTTTCAAAGAACCAGTTCTGAACACGCTGGATGATCAGGCCAACCAAGGACCCCAGCGCAACGCCGACGATCATGGCAAGCAGGGGGTAATCCGCAAGCAGCGAGCCGCCTGCGTAGCCCAAGCCCACGGCGAGGGTGGCCCAGAGGATGACACCGATGGTGTCGTAAATAAAGAAGGCGAACCAGTTGTAGCCAACGGAAGCAAAAACAATGGTGGCAACCCACCGGGCCCAGGGGAGGAAACGGCCGACGAGGATGGTGATGCCGGCGCTGCGTTTCATGTTGCGGCGCACCCATTGGATGGCTTGGCCGGCTTTGGAGTCTGGGTCGAGGCGGTTGACCACGCCGATGAGGCGGCCGCCGAGGGCGAAACAGATATTGTCTCCAACCACACCACCGATGATGGCGGCGATGATGGTGTATTTCAGGTCGGGGACACCTTGAGACGCGGAGAAAGCGCCAGCTAGGTTAAGAATGGTTTCGCTGGGCAGCAAGGGGCAGATGGCGTCGCCCACAATGACAAGGCTGAGCAGCGGGTAGAAGAACGGCGTTGCCATCAGCATGTGCAGGAATGCAATGAATGCGTCCATGAGTGATGACATTGCTTCCACGCCGTAAGCCTCCTTCCAAATGCAGGGCCAAATACAGGCCCAAAATAAGCTCCCCAGCGAGTGTAGTCTTCTGCGCCACAAACCCTTGGGGGCAAGGTTCGCAGGGTCCTTGCAGGGGTAGTGTTGCCGTGATCTGCTACAAATGAGGAAGTTTCGGCAAAGTGAAGTGAGGTGTCACATCAGCGTGGCTGCGAGCGGCAAGACCCTGGTGATCGTTGAGTCGGCGACCAAGGCGAAGAAGATCCAAAAATATTTGGGTGACAATTATATTGTGGAGGCCTCGGTGGGCCATATCCGCGATCTGCCCAGTCGCGCTGCCGATATTCCGGCGAAGTACAAAAATGAGCCGTGGGCGAAACTGGGTGTGAACCCGGATGAAAGCTTCGCGCCTATCTATGTGGTCAGCCCGGATAAAAAGAAGAAGGTTTCGGACTTAAAGGCCAAGCTCAAGGAGTCGGACAAGCTTCTTCTAGCAACAGACCCGGACCGTGAGGGTGAGGCGATTGCCTGGCACTTGCTGGAGACGTTGAAGCCGAAGGTGCCGGTTGAGCGCATGGTGTTCAACGAGATTACTGAGTCCGCGATTCGTGAGGCCGCCGAAAACACTCGCGAGTTGGATATGGATTTGGTGGATGCGCAGGAAACGCGCCGCATCTTGGACCGTCTGTATGGCTATGAGGTCAGCCCGGTTTTGTGGAAGAAGGTTATGCCGCGCCTGTCGGCTGGCCGTGTGCAGTCGGTGGCTACGCGTGTGATTGTGGAGCGTGAGCGTGAGCGCATGGCGTTCATTGCTGCGGAGTATTGGGATCTCACGGCCTCGCTTACCCCGCAGAGCGGTAACACGAACTTCGATGCGAAGCTCATTACTATCGACGGCGCACGCATCGCCCAAGGACGCGACTTCGACGATAGGGGGCGGTTGAAGGGGGAGGCGGTGGTCGTCGATAAGCAAAAAGCCCAAAGCTTGGCTGGTGCGTTCGGCGATACCATGCGGGTGACCAGCGTGGAGGAGAAGCCGTACACGCGTAAGCCCTATGCGCCGTTTATGACGTCGACGCTACAGCAGGAGGCTGGCCGCAAGCTGCACTTTACGTCCGCGCGCACGATGCGCATTGCGCAGCGTTTGTACGAAAACGGCCACATTACCTATATGCGTACAGACTCGACGTCTTTGTCCAAGCAGGGCCTAGATGCGGCGCGTGCTGCGGCGCGTGAGCTCTACGGTGCGAACTTTGTGGCGGATTCCCCGCGGGTCTATGAGCGCAAGGTGAAGAACTCCCAGGAGGCGCACGAGGCGATTCGCCCAGCTGGTGAGCGCTTTGCAACGCCGGGTCAGCTGGCGGGCTCCCTGGATGCCGAAGAGTTCAAGCTCTATGAGCTGATCTGGCAGCGCACCGTTGCCTCCCAGATGACGGACGCGCGCGGCAACTCCACGAAGATCACGGTGACCGGTGAGGCGAATACCGGCGAGGTCGCTGAGTTTGCCGCTACCGGCCGCACGATCACCTTCCCGGGCTGGCTGCGCGCCTACTCTGACCAGGACAAGGAGACGCACCTGCCGCAGGTAGCCGAGGGTGATGCGCTGAACGTTAACGGCATCAGTGCGGATGAGCACTCCACGAACCCGCCGGCGCGATACACCGAAGCCTCCCTGGTGAAGAAGATGGAGGAGCTGGGCATTGGCCGCCCGTCCACCTACGCCAGCATTATCAAGACCATCCAGGACCGCGGCTACGTGGCTGCCCGCGGCAACGCGCTTGTGCCTACGTGGGTTGCGTTTTCCGTGGTTGGCCTTTTGGAGAACAACTTTGACGCGCTGGTGGATTATGACTTCACCTCATCCATGGAAGATGAGCTGGATGAGATCGCGCACGGCAATGAGGACCGCACGCAGTGGCTCACCGGCTTCTACTTCGGTGACGCTGATGCGCGCGACACCATGGCAGATGCCATTGCGCGCCGTGGCGGTTTGAAGCACATGATTGACGCAAACCTGGAGTCCATTGACGCCAGGGAGGCGAACTCGCTGAAGCTGTTCGAGGACAGCGAGGGCCGCGACGTGATCGTGCGTGTTGGCCGCTACGGCCCCTACATTGAGCGTGTGGTGGGTACCACCGCAGACGGCGAGCCGGAGTACCAGCGCGCGAATCTGTCCGAGTCCGTCACGCCGGATGAGATCACCCTTGAGATGGCGGAGAAGCTCTTTGCCACCCCGCAGTCCGGCCGTGAGCTGGGCGAAAACCCGGCCAACGGTCGCATGATTGTGGCCAAGGAGGGCCGTTACGGTCCGTACGTGACAGAGCTCGTGCGTGACGACGAACGCGTGAAAGCCGAAGCCCACGCCGAAGAAGTTGTCGCCGAAGAGCGCGCCGCGGAAGACAAGCAGCGTGCGGAAGAAGGCAAGCGCGCCAAGAACTGGGAGACCAAGACGGCGGCTGCGCAGAAGGAAAAGCGCATCGCAGCGCTGGTGGACGAGCAGCTCAAGCCAGCCACCGCATCCCTGTTTGCCTCCATGGAGCCGGCGACGGTGACGTTGGAGGAGGCGCTGAAGCTGTTGTCGCTGCCGCGTGAGGTTGGCGTGGACCCGGCTGATGGCGAGGTGATCACCGCGCAGAACGGCCGCTACGGCCCGTACCTGAAGAAGGGCAGCGACTCGCGCTCCTTGGCCAGCGAGGACCAGATCTTCAACATCACGCTGGAGGAAGCGCGCCGCATTTATGCGGAGCCGAAGCGCCGCGGCCGTGCTGCTGCGAAGCCGCCGTTGAAGATGCTGGGTGACAATGACGTGACCGGCAAGCCGATGTCCATTAAGGACGGCCGTTTCGGCCCGTACGTCACCGACGGCGTGACCAACGCGTCTCTGCAGCGTGGGGATACGCCAGAGACCATGACGGATGAGCGCGCCAACGAGCTGCTGTCCGCACGCCGCGCACGCGAAGCCGCCGACGGTGGTGCCGCCAAGAAAACCACTCGGAAGACGGTCAAGAAAACCACCAAGCGTGTGGTGAAGGCCCGCCGGAAGTAGCGGCTAGGCGCCCCCTAGGAGCGGTCCGCCAGGGTGGAGCGCACCGGGCGGGCCAACTGCGTCATCTTGTTGCGGCCGCGCAGCTCCACGGACTTCATCAGCGTCCAGCGCTGCTGCTCCACCTCATTGGCTGCGCGCAGGGTCGCCGCGTTGGTGAGCACCTTGCCAGGGGTGTCCTTTGCCAGTTCCGTCAGGCGTGCGGCGGCGTTAACGGCGTCGCCGATCACGGTGTACTCGAAACGGTCGGAACCACCGATGTGGCCGGCAACTACGTGCCCGGACGCCACACCGATGCCTGCCTGGAGTTCAAGGCCAGCCAGTTCGTCGGTGAGTTCGCGGGCGGCTTGGAGGGCGTGTGACGCAGCGTCGTGAAGCGAAACTGGAGCTCCAAAAACCGCCAAGGCAGCGTCGCCCTGGAACTTGTTGATGATGCCCTTGTTCTCATGCACCACGTCCACGACGATCTCGAAGAAGCGGTTGAGCTCCGCCACAACCTCCTCCGGGGTGTGGTCGACGGCGAAGGTGGTCGACCCGATCACGTCGATGAACAGCACCGCCACACGGCGATCCTCACCACCTAGCTCCGGCTTTTCCTCTAGGGCCTTCTGGGCAACCTCGGCGCCGACATAGCGGCCGAAAATGTCGCGCACGCGCTGGCGTTCGTTCAGCCCGCGCATCATCTCGTTGAAACCGGCCTGCAGAACGCCGATCTCCGAGCCGTCGTAGATATCCACCTGCGTGTTGCGCTCACCGCGGCGCACGCGGTTAATCGCGTCCTGCAGCTCCTTAATCGGGTCCACCACGTTCATCACGGAAAAGGCGGTGCCCACAAAACCTGTGATCAGCGCTGCGATGGTGAGCACCAGGGCCGCCGGGATCAACTCGCCGGGGGTGTGGGTGAAAAAGCCGCGGGACTGTGCAACGAACAGCAGCAGGATGCCCAGCAGCGGCACGCCAGAGGTGACCAGCCACGTCATGTACAAGCGCTGCTTGATCGGTGGCTCAAGCGTGGAATCTTCAAACCTGCGCGCCAGCGCCTCAGCCGCAACCGGACGCACCAGGCGCTCTGCCTGCAGGTACGTCAACACCGCCATGACAAAACAGGTGAGCAACGTGGCTACGAAAATAACTAACGCCAGCTGCCACGACAGACGGGAGGCCACAAACGTGATGATTGCAATGCCAACCAGCCACACCGCAACCACAATGCCCGTCTGCAAAATAGGCAGGCGAAGTACCAGGTTGCGCACCATATTCGGGTCATGATCGTCCGGACTTAACTGCCATTCCAGTACCGGGCGGAAGAGCAGCAGCGTCACAATCAGGCCAATAACCACGGCCAGGGCGAAGTAGATCACGCCGATGAGCCCCAGGCCCATGTGGTCCAGGCTGAGCTCTTCAACCTCGCGCATGGGCAGCAGGTAGCGCACGAACAGCATGATGGCGATGGCGCCGACGACATTGGTGCCCAGCACACTCGCGGCGTACAGCGGCCACGATGTGCGCATGAGCCAGGTGAGGCCGCGCCAAAGTCGTTTCATGGTGTATCACCTTAGCGCCGAGTACCCTTAGCCGTTGTGACTACCGTAGCTCCGCGCAGCGTTGCACAGCGACTTGCTGATGCACCCAAGGTCCGCGACACAATTTTGGCCGCCGCCGCAGCCGCACGCGGAGTGGAAGGTGCGGACCCCCACGCCTTTGCGCACGCCTGGTTGTTCACTGGCCCGCCGGGCGCTGGCCGCTCGAATGCGGCGCTGGCGTTCGCCGCGGCGCTCATGTGCGAGGACCCGTCTGAGATCGGCTGCGGCCGCTGCAAGTCCTGCTGCGACGCCCTGGCAGGCACCCACACCGACTTGGTGCATGTTGTGCCGCGCGAGCTTGCCATCAAAGTTGAGCCGGTGCGTGAGATTGTTGCTCAAGCTTCCCGCTTGCCGACGGTTGCGTCACACCGCATCCTCATCATCCAAAACGCCGACCGCCTTACCAAGGAGGCGGCCGACGTGCTCCTCAAAACCGTTGAGGAGCCACCGGAACAGACCGTGATCGTGTTGTGTGCGCCGTCCACGGACCCCCAAGACATCTCGCAGACGCTGCGCTCACGCTGTAGGCACCTCTACATCCCGGCGCCCTCGCAGCGGGAAGTGGTCCGCGTGCTTATGGAGGAAGAGGGCGCCAGTGAGCACGATGCGCAGCTGGCTGCTGCAGCGTCCCTGCACCACATCGGGCGTGCCCGCAAGCTGGTGACCATGGAGTCGGTGCAGTCGCGCCGCGCCGCCGCCATCAACCTGGCGGAGCTGGTCTTCCACGGCGCCCAAGGCTTCCAGGCGGTGTCCACCCTGGTCAAGCGCGTGCAGAAGGAGGCGGTGGACGACTACGCCGAGGCGGATGCCGCGGAGCGCGAAAAGCTTGAAGTAGCGCTTGGCGTTGGCACGAAGGGGCGCGGTGCCGCCAAAGCAATGTCCGGCACTGCCAGCGAGCTCAAAGAACTTGAGGCCGCGCAGAAGGCGCGTGCTACTCGACGCAAACGTGACGCCCTCGACCTTTCCCTTGTGGACCTTGCGGGTATTTACCGCGACGCGCTGGTGTTCAAGTCCGGTGCGGAAGTGCCCCTGACCCACCCGGACTTTTCTGGCCTGGCGGAGGAGATTGCCAAGCGCGTGTCCCTTGAAGGTCTGGTGGCCTGCCAGGACGCCATCGCCCAGTGCCGCGCCCGCCTCCACCAGAGCGTCGACCCCACCGTGGCGTTTAACGGCATGCTTGGGCACATCCGTAAAGCTTGCGGCGCCCGCTGATGAGGTTTTTCTGGCCCTGACCAGTGCGTTTCTTTTGTTCGGTGATGTCCACTACACTGTCATCCCGGTACACACTGCGTGTGCAGAAGTTGTGTCCGGCCACCTTAGCTCAGTCGGTAGAGCATCTCACTCGTAATGAGAAGGTCGCGAGTTCGATTCTCGCAGGTGGCTCAACTAAAATCCCAGCTAGACAATAGTTTTAGCTGGGGTTTCGTTGTTGGTGTGGCTTGCCGAGTTGTCCCCGGTTGTGGTGGCCACCCCTAAAAGAACTCGGAGAGAAATTTGCTCTATGTGGCTCTTGGCGCAGTGGTCGCGCTCTTCATCTCGTTATGCATCATGGCAATGGGGTACCTAGTCCACCTGTCGGCTAAGCGAAAGGTGCTTTCTCCATACCGTTTCTTAGTCGTGATGGTTGTGCTAGCACCGGTTTTTCTGATCTACGACATACTCAGCGATGAGATGTGTAGCGGCCTTTTCAATTACGTGGTCAGCGGTTACTTAATTACCGCAGTCATCATCAGTTCTCTGTGGCGCATCATCACGGATGGTTTCAACAACGCGCGGGAATAGGGGCGATCACTGGGAAAGAGACCGCGTGCAGTACCGGATAGCCGGATGCGTCGATTAATCCGTTACGAGTACTAACTATGCGGAATCGACAGCCGTCTCGCCGCGCCCTCTAAACGGAGCTAGCTCCATCTAGGCCCGCATACCCACGACGCCACACACCCCGAACCTCAACCCCCAACAACCCCGCGCACCAGGTACCCGCGTTGAATCTGCGCGCTGCGGATGAGCGCGGAGCTCGCGGCGAGCACGGCGAACACCGCAAACGGCAGGCTCGGCCCGACGCGCGGCGTGATCCACGCGATCAGCGGCGAGATTCCGAACCCGATGTAGGTGGCCACGTAGTACAGCCCGATGACGCGGCCGCGTTTTTCGGGCGGGGTGTACTCGTCGACGTCGAGAAGCCCCTCGCGCAGGCACAGCCCGTACGCCAACCCGAGCAGTGCGGTAGCAGCCAGGAACACGGCGGCAGAAGGTCGTGCCCCGCCAACCGCGATGAGCGCCATGCCGCCGGCCGCACCGAGCGCCCCGACCACGCCTGCGCGCGGCCCCCACTGCCCGCGGCGCGCGAGCGCCTGCACGGCCAGCGCCACGCTAAAGCCCAGCACAGCGGCCACGCCGGGCATAAACGCCGCGCCGATGGCAAAGTCGGTGCGCCCGGCCAGCACCACCATCGCCGTCGTGATTGAGGCGAAGACCCAGATCCCCATCGGCACCGCAGTCGCGAGCGCCTTGGCCTCGCTGTGCGCGGAGCGAGTCTCAGCCGTCCGCGTCACCGCAGGTGCGCCGTCGTCGCGCATGCGTATCGACGCCACCATCACCCCCACAGCCATCACAATCGGCACCACGAACGGGATCTTCACCGCGTCCGCGGCCAGGTGGGCGACCACGCCGGAGGAAACCGGACCAAGCATGAACCCGGTGGTCAGGGCGATGCCCGCGGCGGTGGCGCCACTCGCGCCGCGGAGCCTGCCTGCCCAGGCGGTGCCGGCGCTGACCACCAGACCCACCCCGAGCCCAACGATGAAGCGGCCGAGGAGCAACCCGTGTCCGGGGACGCCCAGCATGAGGTAGGCGTTGCCCGCGGCCGCGATGACGGTGCCCGCAACCACGGCGGGACGCGAACCGAAGCGGTCGGCAACCCACCCGCCGATGAGCAGGCTAGGGAAGAGTCCAACCGCGTAGATACCGTAGGCGCTGTTGGCCAACACGGCGGAGACGTCGTGGTCGCGGCGCAGCAGCACCAGCACCGACGCGAAGTGGTTCGCGGACCACCCGGCGGTGATCAAAAACGCGAGGGTGAGCGCGTACGTGGCGCGTGCCATTAGCTGTCCCGGCGGCTTTCCGGCAGCAAGCGCGGCACGACCTTGCCAATGGCGTTTCGCGGCAACTCCTCAACAAAGTGCACGTCACGCGGGATGGAATGGTCCGCCAGGTGGTTGCGCACCCAGTCGCGGACGGAATCTTCGGTGAGTGCATCCCCCGCCGCAGTACCAGCGCGGACGATCCAGACGGCGATGCGTTTAAACATCACGTCATCATCAACGCCGTGGGCGTAGACCTCGTCCACACCCGGCATCTCTTCGAGCACCTCAATGACGGATTGCGGGTGGACGTTTTCGCCGCCGACGATGATCATGTCGTCATTGCGGGACAGGACGTGGAGGAAGCCGTCCTCGTCGAAGTAGCCGAGGTCGCCGATCTCGATAAGCCCGTCGATTACTTCGGCCTTGGTCGCCGGGTTGGTGTAGCTGCGCAGGGCGGTTTCGTTGTGGAGGAAGATGCGGCCGGTTTCGCCGGTGGGGACTTCGTTGCCGTTGGCGTCGAAAAGCTTGAGCACCGTGCCAGGGGGAACCTTGCCTGCGATGCTTGGGTCTGCCTGCAACTGTTCGGGTGTTGCGGCGGCGGCCAGGGCGAGCTCGGTGGAGCCGTAGATGTTGGCAATGATGGGGCCGAAGCGCTCCGTGGTGCGACGCAACAGCGCCGGTGTGATGGCGTTTCCGGCGGTGGCCAGGTAGCGCAGGGTAGACGTGTCGTAGTTCTCGTCCAGGTCCAGCATCTGCTTGAAAAAGATCGGTGAGGAGATCAGGCCGGTGCAGCGGTAGTTCTGGATCTGTTGGAAGCACACTTCCGGGTCGAAAACGCGGCTGGTGACAATGGTGGAGCGGGTTGCCAGCGCTACCTGGAGTGCGGACCAGCCCCAGGTGTGGAAGATGGACGCGGAAAGCTGCACGGTGTCGCCGGCGCGCCACGGGATCGCCTCCAGGTAGCCCGCCACCACAAACGGCAGCTTCGGCTCGGGCCGCACGATGCCCTTGGGGATGCCGGTGGTGCCCGAGCTCATCAGCACAATGTTGCCGTGCTTGGGCCACATGGGCAGTTGCTTGCCGACGCCACGCCGACCCACCAACTCCGCCAACCTCAACATTCCCGCGCTGTCTTGGGCGGCCTCCTCTTCAAAGGCGCGGACGACCGTGATGTTGTCCATGATGGTGTCGGTTTCGGGGAGGCGGGGGAGGAACTCATCATCAATGAACAAGATGTTGATGCCGGTTTCTGCGAAGATGCCGCGCAGCTGCTCCGGGGAGGAGCCGATGTTGAGCAGGAAGATGTGCCCGCCGGCATAGCCTTTGGCGCCTAGCGGCAGGATGATGCCGCGGCCGTTGCGCGCCATCACGCCAATGCGTAGCTCATCAAGACCGCGTTCCTCTTTGGTCTCAAGGAGCCAGGCGGCGAGTGAGCGCGATTGGCCGCGAAGTTGGCGGTAGTTGAGGACGCCGGAGTCGTCGATAAGAGCGGTGCGCTCAGGCGTAGCGGCTGCGCCTTGTTCGATCTCCCTGGCGGTGGTGAAGTGGAAACGTGCCAGGTTGGGCAGGACTTTGAGGGCCGCAAGGGGGCCGCCTTCGGCGCTGATGATGCCCGCGCGTGTAACGGCCGGGACGAATCGGGCGAAGGATTTCAGTAGAAACGTAGGGTGTGCGGTTGGTCGCATAGTGCTACGGTAGCGTAAGTTACTGAAGTTACAAATGTTTCCAGTGGGAAAATTGGGAGGAAAGCGAATGTTTGGAAAAACCGGGCGCAACAAAACCCGCAACAAAGCCAAAGCGCTCGTCGCTGCTGCGCTGTGCCTCGGCACATTCGCACAGTCTGTAACCACACCACAGATGGCCCAGGCGCAGCAGCGCAACATGGTCGTTTTCGGTGACTCCGTAGTCTCCGACCCGAATGCGGCCCAGTGGCTCGGCGGCAAACTGGGCATCGGCGGCCAGGGCTCCTCCGACATCACCACCTGGTGCCCAACCAGCCCAACCAGCTGGGGTAAGCGCTCCGCTGCCAAACTGGGCCTGCCAGCCTGGGACTACTCCTGCACCGGCACCGTGTCCATCCAAAAGGGACCGCAGTTTTCCTCCCAGGTCACCCGCGCGGTTAACGACGGTGGCCTGAACCCCAACACCGCCCGCGTGATCATCTCCACCGGGTTCAACGACACGTACCACAACGACGGCCGCGATCGCGCCACTTTCCGCCGTGACTGGGTCGCCGCCATGGCACCCCAAATCCAGCGCATCCGTGCCGCCGCCCCCAACGCACGCATCCAGATCGTTGGCTACCCCAAGGTCACACAGAACGGTAACGTGTGCCTCTTCCACGTCGCACCCAACGTCAGCGACACCACGCCGTTCCCGGCCGTCGCCGATTGGGAAGACAGCATTCAGTGGGCACAGGTAGACCTGGCCCGAGCAACCGGCATCGAATTTTTAGACCTGAAGCCCTCCACGTGGAACAACAGCATGTGCGCACCTGACCACGCCCGCATGTGGGCCGGCCTAGTGGACTTCTACAGCGGTGCCGGCAACCTGCCGATTCACGTCAACCAGCGTGGCCACGAGCACGTGGCCAATGTCATCGCTGCGTCCTAATCTGTTCATTCTGCACAGTCTGTTTCCGGCGGCACGGCGTTTTGCAACGCCACCGCCCGGGCAAGGCGCGCGTAGCGCAGTTCTTGTTCGCGGAAGCGGGTCCACGTGGAAATCGTCGTAAAGAAAAAAGCGACGATCAGCACATACAGCATCAGATCCGTGCCACGGTCAACCCCCAACCAGTTGGCCAGGACCGTGACATCATCCGGGCGCAGGATCGCCCACACGGCGGCGAGCATCATCAGCACAAAGCCGATCTTCACCCACGCTTTGGCATTCGCCTTCTTGCGGTTGGTGAAGAAATACACCGCCAACGCCACCGTGGCGGCAATTAGGATCAGCTGAATCACTTGAGCCTCCTCGCCATCAGGCCGTCTGCAAGAATGTTCACACCGTTGATCAGGGACTGGCCCTTGGACATGGAGTACTCCGTGTACAAAATATCCACCGGCTGCTCAGCCACACGCCAACCGTGATTATCAATCATCGCCACGATCTCAGAGGCGTGGCTCATCCCGTTCATGCGGATGTCCATCTCCTCGGCCACCTTGCGGTTGAATGCGCGGAGGCCATTGTGCGCGTCGCTAAGACCCAGGCGCTTCGTGCGTGGCGACAGCATCACCACCGTTTTCAACACCACGCGCTTAATCCACGGCACCTGCGAATTATCCTGGCCTGCAAAGCGCGTGCCCACGATGATGTCCACCGGCTCCATGCGCAGACGCTCAACCATGGCAACAACATCCTTGACCTGGTGCTGGCCGTCCGCGTCAAACGTGACAAAGTACTGCGCACCCGGTTGCGCGCGTGCGTACTCCACACCCGTCTGAATTGCCGCGCCCTGGCCCAAGTTCACCGGGTGGTTCACCAAATGCGCACCGGCAGCGTGGATGGCTTCCGCCGAGTTATCGCGCGAACCGTCATTGACCGCGACGATGTTGGGGAACGTCTGGCGAGCGTTCGCAATGACGTCGAAAATCACCTGGCCCTCATTGAAACAAGGAATGACAAGCCAGGTGTCGCTGAAATCCGTGAGTGCGCGCGACGTATCCATCGCAGGGATACCTTAGTCGCCCTTAGTTGCCACGGTGGAATAGACGCGAGTACACGCGCTTAGTCACCCCGATTGGCAACATCCGGTACGCATTTCGCACAGCAAAGTTGAACACCGCGCGCGGGCGCGACACCAACCCATACGCCACCAGATTGCGCTGCATCGTCAGCTCCGCACGACGCGTCTCACCAGCAGCACGACGCCGCAACTGCGCATCATTGACCCGCAAATACGTCAAAGGCTCCGGCAAATTCGCCAGCTCCCACCCGTTGCTCAAAAGCCGCGCCCAGAGGTCATAATCCTCCATAAACGGCACGTGCTGGTAGCTGCCCACCTGGCGCACCGCATCCGCGCGGAACATTACGGACGGATGATTCAACGGCGAATTCATCTTCGCGTAATTCCTTGGGTTCTCCGGAAGTGCGCGGACCGGCCCAGCATCATCAATATCCTGCTCAAACTCGCGCACCGCCGAGCCAACGGCGGCCACCTCCGGGTGGTGGGCCAGAAACTCCAGCTGGCGCTCAAAGCGCTGCGGATACGCCGCATCATCCGAATCAAGGCGGGCAACAAACTCCGAGTCAACAGTCTCCAACCCCGCGTTGAGCGCCTTGCCCAACCCCACGTTGTGCTTCAACGGCACCAGGCGCGCCGGGAACCCCGCTAACACCTCCATCACCGCTTCAGAAACCGAGCCGTCCAGCACCACAACAACCTCATCCGCCGGACGTGTCTGCGCTGCCAGCGACTGTAAGCACACAGCCAACTCGTCCGCATCCGTGCCGCGGTACACGCTCATCAAAACAGCTAGTGAAGCCATGTCACAAAACCCTAGTCCCGTATCGTGTCTCGTACCGTGTCCAGCAGGTAGCGCCCGTAGCCGGACTTCATCACCGGCTCCGCCAAACGCTCCAGCTGCGCCGCGTCAATAAAACCCTCCCGGTACGCAGCCACCTCCGGGGAACCAATCACCGTGCCCGTACGCTTCTGGATGACCTCCACATACGCGCTGGCTTCACTCATGGAGTCAATCGTGCCGGTGTCCAACCACACATCCCCACGGTGCAGGCGGTGTACCTTCAGCTGGCCGCGCTTGAGATATGCGTCATTCACCGCAGTGATTTCCAGCTCCCCGCGCTCGCTCGGGGTAATTGACTTTGCAATCTCCACCACCGAGTTGTCGTAGAAATACAACCCCACCACCGCAAAGTTGGACTTCGGCGTTTCTGGCTTCTCCTCAATGGACAACACCGTGCCATCCGGGTCAAACTCCACCACACCATAGCGCTGCGGGTCCGACACCTCATACGCAAAGATCACGCCGCCATCCACATCGCGCGTCTCGCCCAGGATGCGGGTCAGCTCCGAGCCGTCGAAGATGTTGTCACCCAAGACTAGGGCCACCGAGTCGTCCCCAATAAAGTCCTTGCCGATGATGAACGCCTGCGCCAAGCCGTCCGGTGAGGGCTGCTCTGCGTAGGAGAGCATGAGACCGAGCTGGGAGCCGTCGCCAAGCAGCCGCTCAAATGCGGCCCTATCCTCCGGGGTGGTGATCACCAGGATCTCGCGGATGCCCGCGCTGATTAGGGTGGTCAGCGGGTAGTACACCATCGGCTTGTCATAAATGGGCATCAGCTGCTTCGAAATGCCCTGAGTAATCGGGTATAGCCGGGTGCCGGAACCGCCCGCGAGGATGATGCCCTTCATAGCAGCCTAGGGGTTAAAACGGCAGGTCAGGCAGTTGCTTGCGGACGTCCGCGAGCATCTTATCCACCTGCTCCTTATCCATCTGCAACGCCATATTCAGCAGTGCGGTGATAATGCCGATGACAAACAGGATGATGCCCGTCGTGCTCACCTCAGAGAAGTCACCCGAGGAAAACGCACGCAGAATTGTCAGCGTGTCGGACTTCTTCTCCGTGGTCGTCGGGGTGGGGGTCTTTGTGGACTTGGTTACCGTCACCGTTGGCTGGGTTGTCACGGTGGTGGTCACCGTCGAGCCCGGGGTGGGGGTTGCTGTTGGCGTTTCGGTGCCTGTTGCGGTTGCGGTTGCTGTTGCGGTTGGGGTCTCGGTTTCAGCGTCAGCGTTACTGACCAAAACAGTGGCGCACATGGCGGCTGTAGCCAGGCCAATTGCGGTGCGGGTGCGAATCATGCATGACAGTGTATGTCATCGATCGCCGCATGGTTGACTGATCGGTTGCGACATGACGGGCAAGCAGGTGCCTCGGTGTTCAACCTCTTGGGGTGACAGGTTTTGGGGCGGGGGTGTCTCCAGTTGGGCTCGGTGAGGTCTCGTTTAGCGGTGCGGTTCGAACGTTCGTTTGGCATTTTCTTATCGACGGACAGGGCGTGTGGGGGTGGCAGTCTATACTGAATGCAACCGCCAGCATGTGTGGTGAATGTGCATGCGGAAATAGTGCAATAAATGCTGGTTTACCCCTTGCGTATAGAACGGTTTGGCGGGTATAATTAGGGGTACGAAACAACGGGAACATAGGGAACACAACACTGGGGGTAGACCGTGGGCGAACCATACTTCCGCACACAGCGACCAGAAGATGCACGCAGCATCCGCAGTCAGATCATTCGCGACACCTACTGGGATGAATTCGCTCGCTTCACCACACCTGGGGCAAGCATTGATATTGATGACTTCGACGTAGAAGTAGTGGCCATCAAGCAAGCAACAGGCTGGGGTAAAGGTGAAATAGAACAAGCGATCTTCTCCCATGCACGCCTACAACACTTACCGAAGCTACGTGCCCTCCAGGCCAAGACGCGTGTGATGGATCTGCAGCATTTACGCGCCATCGATACGGTGCTTGCCGAACTTGGGCCAGAGATTACCGAGGAAGCGTATGCCGAATTCGATGAGATGTTGACTGCTACGTTTACCCCAACACGAGCCGGGCAGAACACCCCGCAAACCACGACGATTACTCGTCGTATCCGGGAGATGATTAAACGTATTGACCCAACCTGTGCCTACCAACCAAAAAGGCGCCAACAGCGAATGGCACAAGCACACGCTGCTGATGATGCGGTGACCTTTGAGGTGTCTGCACAGTCCGGCACAGTCAAAACACTGGTTACGTTGGCTACCAACCCGTTGACGGCACAGGTCGTGCGCGAGCATGTATTAGCGACTGCACGGGAGCACAAAACATCGATGGCTGATGCAATGGTGAAACTACTGTCCGGGGAAATCACCCCAACGAAAACGACCCTGCACGTGTTTGTCCCGAAGGACCGCGCACTTGGTGGGCCAGCGTACGTACTAGGGGTTGGGGAACTGACTCCGGAAGCAACCGCAGTACTGGATGACCTGCTGGCGTCAGCGAAGGTCACCGAAGTGGATATGGGGGCAGAACTTCAAGCCCATACGGATAGCTACACCCCAACGGAAGCAATGCGACGAGTCGTCTGCGCACGCCACACGCACTGTGTGTTCCCGGGATGCAACGTCCCGTCACTGAGGTGCCAGTTGGATCACCGGATTCCGTTTGGCCAGGGTGGCAAAACCACACCGGGAAACCTGTACCCGTTGTGTCAAAAGCACCACAACCTGAAAACCGATAAGCGTGGTTTCTACGTCCCGGACCCGGATACGGGTGAAATCTTGTGGCTGTTTGCCAACGGCACGTATGAAACCTGCACCCCAGACAGCTTGATTGCACACAACACGAACGCCGCGGCCCCACGGTGGAAGAGCAACCTTGAGCAAGTGTGCCAGCGTCGCAGCCGAGTGGCGCAGTTCTACGCCAAAGGCCACAAAATACTGGACGATTTTGATAACCACCACAACCTTGAACAAGCCGACGCGCAGATCGCAGCGCTGGAGGAAGAATACGGCCTTCACTTCCCGATCAAGGCGGTGTTGCCGGAGCCGTTGCCAAAAGAACCCGATTTTTCCGAACCACCATTCCCCGACCCAGAAGATGCCTACGGCTGGTCGGAAAACTACGACCCAGCAGAACTGGTCGATACCCGACCCCAATAAGGGAATGCAGGTAGCCAGGTTCAGAACCGAAAAACAGCCCGTTTTTCCGAAGGGGCACGGGGCTGTCGTGGCTTCAGGCAATGCGGGCGCTCGCAAGCAACGAGCTCCGAAACGTGTCAGCCAAAAACGCAACTACAGATGCGCAGCAAGGTGGATAGCAAGTGCCGCACGCCAATTCATCGGCTGGAACCCGGTCGCCTTGATCTTGCTCAAATCCAGCGTGGAGTGCACTGGCCGCGGCGCTTCCGGGCCGGCAATCTCGGCATACTGCTGGGTGGTCACAGGTGTTACATCCGCAGGATCCTTACCCACGCCCACGAAAACCGCCATAGCCATCTCATCCCGACCCACCGCATCACCATCAGACGACAGGTTGTACACGCCAAACTCCGCCTTCGTCCGTAGCAGGTGATCGATGCCCTTGGCCAGATCTTCCGTCCAGGTGGGGCGGCCCACCTGGTCCATGATCACGTTCACGCTCTTGTCTGCAAGGGCAAGCTTGGCCATGGTGTCCATGAAGTTCGCGCCGTCGCCAAACACCCAGGAGGTGCGGATCACGTAGTGGCGCCTCGCGGTCTGCGCCGCCGTATCGCCCGCCGCCTTGGAAGCCCCGTACGCCGACAGCGGGCTGGCGTGCTCGGCTTCGGTGTGGACTTCGACGGTGCCGTCGAAAATGTAATCGCTGGACACGTGTACCAACGTCAAGTCGTGCTCATTGGCCACCCGGGCCAGCGCCGCCGGCGCATCCGCGTTCACGGCCCAGGCGGTCGCGCGGTCAGATTCTGCGCCGTTGACGTCGTTATACGCAGCGCAATTCACAATCGCGCTGTAGCCCGAGAAGTCAAAGCCCTCCGGAATCGCCGTGATGTCAAACTCCTCGCGGGTGACATATTCCGCACGATCCTCGCCCCACAATTGACGCAGCGCCCTGCCAAGCTGCCCGTTCGCACCCGTGACTAGGACCTTCTTTGGCGGGACGGGGGTGGATTCGCTGAAGGGGGGATGTGTGGCGTCGGCAAGCGAAAGCTCTGTTGGCGCAAGCGGCCAGTCAATCTCCTTGTAGGAGCAGTACGCGTAGGTGCCGTTCGGGTTGTAACGCTGGTTGACCAGGTAAATGTAGGCCGTGTTGTCCTCCAACGTCTGGAAACCGTTGGCCACACCCCGCGGCACAAACACCGCCTGGCCAGGGCCGATCTCGATGCCGAAAGTCTCGCCGAGAGTGGAGGAGTCCTCACGCATATCCACCCAGGCGGCAAACACCCTGCCCGTGGCAACCGAGATCCACTTATCCCACGGCTCCGCGTGCATCCCACGCGTCGTGCCAGCCTTGGCGTTGAAACTGACGTTGTTCTGCTTCGGCTGCAGCAGCTGACCAGCCCAGTTCTCCTTGAACCAGCCGCGGTTATCTTCGTGCAGCGGCAGGGTTTGGACGCTCAGGCCTTCGATCGGGGTTGTTGTTTGGGGCAATTCGGGCAATTCGGACACAGCTCCTTAGAGTATCCCAGGGTTATGTGGGAGTGAATGGGGATCGGATGCAATAATTTCCCGAGATGGTGCAGCCACCTGGGCGAATGGGGGCCGAAATGCAGCAATTTCCAAATTACTGCGCAACCGCAACCCCAACGACACCCACCACTACTGCCCGCGCTGGGCGTAGGCCTCCTCAACGCCGCGCTTGGTGTCGCGCCACCACCATTCGTTCTCGCGGTACCAGTCGATGGTGCTTCCCAACCCAGCGTGCAGGTCGGTATAGCGGGGCTGCCAACCAAGCTCGGTGCGCAGTTTGGTGGCGTCCATGGTGTAGCGCTGGTCGTGGCCGGGGCGGTCGGCGACGTGCTCGAAGGTGCCACCCATCAGCGAACAGATTGTCTCGATGACCTCCTTGTTCGTGACGTGCGGGGAGCCAGCAACACTTGCGCCAATGTTATAGGTCTGGCCGATCTCGCCGTGCTCAAGGATGGTGAGTACGGCGTCGTTGTGGTCGTCCACGTGGATCCAGTCGCGGACCTGGGCGCCGGTGCCGTAAAGCTTGGCGGGCTGGCCGCACAAAATATTGGTGATCTGGCGGGGGATGAACTTCTCTACGTGCTGGTAGGGGCCGTAATTGTTAGAGCAGTTCGAGATCGTCGCCGCGATGCCGAAGGAACGCACCCACGCGCGCACCAAATGGTCGGAGCCGGCCTTGGTGGCGGAGTAGGGCGAGGAGGGGTTATACGGCGTGGTCTCTAGGAAGGCGTCGGTGCCGCCCAAAGCGAGGTCGCCAAAGACTTCGTCGGTGGAGATGTGGTGGAGGCGCTTATCAAACTTGCGCACCGCCTCAAGCAGTACAAAAGTGCCCAACACGTTGGATTGCACGAACGCGGAGGGGTCACGCAGCGAGTTGTCGTTGTGGGATTCCGCGGCGAAGTGGACCACAGTATCCGCGCGAGCAACCAGCGGCTCAACAACAGACGGGTCCGCAACATCGCCGTGGACAAACTCCACGTCCAGTCCGGCGAGGTTGTCGCGGTTGCCGGCGTAGGTAAGTTTGTCCAGCACGATCACGTCGTGCAATCCCCGCCCACACACCATGTGTACGAAGTTGGATCCGATAAACCCGGCGCCGCCGGTGACCAGCATTGTTCCCATGGCTGGCTATGCTACTCGAACCCGTGCGCCCCACAGCCCGATGACGTGCACAATCGCGCCCACCAAAGGGCCCGCGAACAGGGCGACCACCACGGCGGTAACCACACCCCACGGCGCGGCGAAAAGCACCGCGAAGGCAACCACGGAGGCGGTGAGCCACCCGGCCACGTACCACCCGTGGCGCTGCAGGGCGAGCACAGCCACGCCGGTGATCATGAGGGTGCCCATGAAAGCGGAGGCAAACGTCAGCAGCGCAAGCGTGCGCCCAGGCACGAACAGTTCCGGTGGGAATGCCAGCTGCAGAATCCACGGCCCAAGCAGCCATGCCAGCGCAAACCCGACCACACCCAGGCCGAGCACAGCCACCACCGGCCCCAAAAGTGCACGGTAGATGTGCTTTTGCTTTTCGACGAAGCGCACAACCAACGCCGCCTGAAACCTCTGCAGGGGCACCAACACTGGTGCACGCGTAAGGATCACAGCGTTGTTGATGGCGGCAACCAGGATGGATACGGAGGCATCATTATCCGGAAACGCCGCAGACACCGCGGTGGGGAACCCCGTGATCAGCGCGGCTGACGCGCCGGAGGCAAGCATGGCGGTAAAGACGCGGCCGACGAACGCCTCACGGTCCACGTCCAGCGCGATGCGGATGCGGGAGCGCGCTTCACGCGAAACACCCAGGATCACCACCCAGCTCACCGCGCCGATGACAGTGATTAACAAGAACGCAGGCAGGCCCCAGCCCAGCGCCCACGCGACCACGGCAAGCACCAGGCGGATGCCGGAATCCAGCGCAACCAGCGCCGCGTACTGGTTCCACAGCTGCGCGCCGGACAAAATACCCGAAAGTACCGCCTGGAAAACATAGCTGACCAGGCCAAACACCAGCAGCGTGGTGGCCGTGCCGGGGGACATGGGCACCCAGGCCCGCATCGCCCACAAGCCAAGGCTTAGGCCCACAAGCACCACAAACGTTGCCGCGGCAGCGCCGAAGCGCCAGGGATTCGCCGTGCCGCGAGAGCCCGTTTCGCTTGACGACGCCACAGCGCGCGTCGTTTCGTGCGTTATCCCGTCGATAAGACCCGCGGAGGCGAAAAACAACCCCCAGAACGCGGTGAAGTAACGGTAGGCGCTGCCGGTGTCCAGCGCCCAGCCAGCCACCCACATGAGCACGAACCCGGCGAGCGCCGAAAAGGCGGTGGCCAGCGTCAGGTTTCTCATGAGCTATCGGAGCCTTATCGGATCTTCGGCACGTCGGGCAGCTCCGTGTGGTTCAACCATGCGTCCATGATCCCGGCGATGTCCACGCTAGGTGCGGCCGCCTTCAGCGCATTCCTCAGATCGAAGGGCTCCACAATGCCGTGCGTGGACTTGGCCACATAGGAGCGCACCCCGCTAAAGAACGCCTCATCACCCATGGCGGCGCGCAGCGCGTGCAGGGTGATCGCGCCGCGCTTGTACACCCAGTCATCAAACATGTGGCGCGGGCCCGGGTTGGCAAGGGTCACGGTGGGGGTGGGGAGTTTGGCGTAGTGGTGGTTCACGGAGGCGTCGATAAGCATGCTGCCCTGCGCATCAGCCCACAGCCACTCGGCGTAGCAAGCGAAGCCCTCATTGAGCCAAATGTCATCCCACTGCGCGATACCCAGTGAGTTACCAAACCACTGATGAGCCAGCTCATGGGCAATTAGGCGCTCATTGCCGCGCGTGTGGTTGCGGCCAAAAATGGACTGGCCGGCCGCCTCAAGCGGGATCTCCAACGTCTCATCGTGCACGATCGCCGTGTAATGCTCATAGGGGTACGGCCCGAAGCAAGTCTCGAAGAAGTCCAGCATCTCCTGCTGCTTGGCAAAATCCCCTAACTGCAGGCCGCGCGGCAGGTACGCGCTGGTGTTGCGGCCAAGTTTGTGGTGCACAAACTGGCCAACGTTCACAGTGGCCAGGTAGGTGGGCAGCGGGCGAGACGTCTGCGTGGCAATGACCTGATACGGCTGGTCCGGACGCAGCGTAATGCGATACGTGGCCTTCTCATCAGGCGTGTCATCGCACGGGAACCACGTGGGCGCGCCATTCGGCTGGTTCGCAGTCAACGCGCCGTTTTCCAGCTCCTCCCACCCCAGCTGGCCCCAAGACGTACGACGCGGGCGCGGGGTGCCCGTGTACCGAATAGTCAGCTGGAACTCCGTATCCACCGCAATATCCTGCGTAAACGTGATGCGCAGCTTGTTGCGGTAATGACGGAAACGCTTAATCTCCCCATGCGTTGTGGTGACGCTGCGCACCCGCAGGTTATCCATCAAATCCAACGTCATGTGGTTCAAATCGCGCCACGGCGTCAACGTCAACGTGGCGGTGGCGTCCACATAGTTCGGACCCACCTTGTAGTTCATCGCCACGTCATAATGCGTGACGTGGAACCCCAAGTTGAAGTCCACGCCCGTGTACTGATCACGATGCCCGGGGACCGGGGTTGAGCGGAGCCGATGAGTAGTCATAATGTTCGGCCATTCTAGCCCGCCGCGGCACAGGGCTGGTTATCGCTAGCTTGGGTCGGGGCTACATCCCAAACGCCGGGGCGATGGTGGTGAACCAGGACTTCTCCAGATCCTCACGCCAGTACGGCCAGGAGTGGGTGCCCACATTGCGCATCTCGTACGTTGCCGGAATGTTCAACGCGTCGAGCTTCGTCTTCAGGTCATGGGTGCACTGGTTGATCGCGGCCTCAATCGCACCGCCCTCAACCTGCAGCGTTACGGCAGCAACCTGCGCAACAACCTCAGGAGCGCCCTGGCCAATCAGGTAGCTCACCTGGTCCTGGCGGCCCGCAAGGCCTGTAGCGGAAGAGATGTAGAGCGCGGTGCCGCGCAGGCGCTCAGCGTTGAGCAGCGCGTCGTTCCAGCGGTTGTACGGCCCGCCCATCGGACCCCACATCATCTCCGGGGTAACGGTTTTGAAGTCAGAGTAGCCACCGCGGTTCACCGTCACGCGGGCGAAGTTGTAGCCGTGCAGCGAGCTTGTAGACGCACACCCGGAGAACGACGCCGCCGCATCATAAAAGCCCGGATTGTGCTGCGGCAGCAACAGCGAAGACGTGGCGGACATGGAGAAACCAACAATCGCACGACGGTTGTCAGCGTTTAAGGTGCGCTCAATCGGGCCCGGCAGCTCCTTGGTCAGGAACGTCTCCCACTTCTGCGGTCCGCGCAGGTAGTTGGTGTTGAGGTTCGTCTCCACCCAGTCGGTGTAGTAGGAAAACGCGCCCGCCTGCGGGATAACCACGTTGACGCCCTTACCGGCGAAGAAATCCTTCACCGGCGCCATCTTCAGCCAGTCCTGGTTCTGCTCCGCGCCGCCAGCGCCGTTGAGCAGGTAGATGGTCGGCGCGTTTGCCACGCGCTGGCCCTGCGGGTTCGTCGCCGGCACAACGGCAACAGGGATGTCCCTGTTCATCGACGGCGAATGGACCAGGTAGCTCAGCACCGTCTTGTGGTCTACCTGCTGGGTCCATTCTTGAGGACGATTCGCGTTGACCACCATTGGCGGGTTCGCCTTAGCGTCCCAAAGCTTGATCGTGCCCACCGGCGTCTGGCCAGCAACTTGGGCGGGTGTAACAGTCGCCGCGTTGGCTGGGATAGTTGCGGTGACGGTACCCGTGGTGATTGCAGCCGCGGTCAGGGCGGCAAGGACTGCAGATGCGGTGCGCTTCAGGCTCATGACTGGCTATATTACGGTCACACAAGACAAATTGTGTAACAATAATGAACAATTGCCACTTCGTGTCTCAAGAAACATCAAGAAAAGGACAGTGAACAATGATCATTGAAAACGCACAGCTGCAGATCAACGAGCTCCTCGGCCAGCTGCTCCACTTCGGCTCCTCTGCGTCCTCCCAGATCGCCTTCGGCCTAGGCATGTTCTAAAACCCTAAAACGCAAAAAAAACATCGGGTAAGCGGTTATGCGCCGCTACCCGATGTTTTTGTTTTGTAAGGCTTTTCGCTGACCTACTCGCTCTCAAACAGTGCCGGGCGGATGACCTTCTCCCAAGACACCTTCAGGTCATCGCGCCACAGCGGCCAGGAGTGGGTGCCAACCGGACGCTTATTAAAGTAGGTATCCACGCCCAGGCTGTTCAGCTTGGTATTGAAGTCATGCGTGCAAGCGTTCATCGCGGCCTCAATTGCGCCACCCTCAACCTGCAGCGTGAGCGCCGCACTCAGCGCCTCCGTGGAACCGGAGTTCTCACGCAGGTAGCTCAACATATCCGTCTGGCCAGCAAGACCCGTGCCTGCAGAGAGGTAGAACTTGGTCTTGGTTACTCCGCTTTCACCAACCAAGTTGTCCGCCATCACCAACGCATCGTTGTAGCGGTTGTAGTCAGACCCGCGCGGACCCCAAATGTTTTCCGGCGTAATGTTGCCCGCACCTGCGGAGCCACGGTTGACCGTCAGACCCGCAAAGAAGTTTGGCAGCGGGGTAGAGGTGGCAGCGCAGCCGGAGAAGGAACCGACAGCGTCAAACATATCCGGGTTGTGTACTGCCAAAAGCAGCGAGGATGTTGCGGACATGGAGAAACCAGTCACGGCGCGCTTACCGTTGGCGTCCAGGTAGTTTTCCACCGACGGGATCATTTCCTTAGCCAGGAACGTCGACCACTTCTGCTCACCCTTGAAGTACTTGCCCTTCTCTGGGGTGCTCAGCCAGTCCACGTAGTAGGAAAACGCGCCCTCCATCGGAATGACCACGTTCACCGGCTCATTGCCCAGTACCGCCTTCACGGTCTCCGGGGCCACTGCCAGCCAGTCCGTGTTCTGCTCCGAACCACCAGCGCCGTTGAGCAGGTAGTAGGTCGGGGCCTTAATTGGGTTGCCGTCCTTATCTACTGCGCGGATCAACGCCACAGGGATCTTGCGGTCCATTGCCTCGGAGTACACCGTGACAGCCTCAGCGCCACGGAAGTTCTTGAGTTCAGCGAACCACTCTTGCGGGTTGCCCTTGTAATCCACCGGAGCCTCGGTGAGCGGTGCGATCTCCATGAAATTCTCGGCGTCCGACTCGGTGTCAGACTCAGCCGGCTCCGGCATGTTGTCTGCCTCTTCGCCAGTCGCCTCCGGCTTCAACGCATCCTTTGCCTGCTTCAACAGACCCTCGCGGTCACCGTCCGGCACCGAAGCACCGTCAATATCAGCAACGTCCTTCGGTTCTTTCGCTTGCGTTGTCTCCGTTACTTCACCAGTGGTTGCTGCAGCGGCAGTAGCAGCAGCAGTAGTAGTTGCGCTGGCATTGGTGGTGGCGGCTGGGGTGGTTTCCGTAGACGTCGGCAAGCTGGAAGTGCTCTCAGACACTGCGGGTTGCACGCGCTCGACGGTCACAAGCCCCTGGGAAGACTCGGCGGCTTGGAAGTGGCCGGCCGCAGGGACAGCGCCTGCGGCAATTGCTACGGCTGCGACGGCAGCAAGGGCCGGACGCGTGATCTTCATACAGATGACTCGCTTTTCTTTAGAAAATGGTGGGAACAAGCAGCAGCTCCCCTGTCACTTCCACATATATTGCCAGACTTGCCAAACATTACGCGCCACTCCCGCCCACACAGCTTGCTAACCGACGTATCCTATTGGGCGTGACTAAAGAACATTTTGACGTTGTTGTCCTCGGCGCTGGCCCCGGTGGCTATGTCGCCGCCATCCGCGCTGCACAGCTTGGAAAGAAAGTTGCTGTCATTGAGAAGCAGTACTGGGGCGGTGTGTGCCTGAACGTGGGCTGCATCCCGTCCAAGGCACTGATCAAGAACGCAGAGGTTGCGGAGATCTTCAACCACGAGGCGAAGACCTTCGGCATCAAGGGTGACGTGGAGTTCGACTACACGGACGCCCACACCCGCTCCCGCAAGGTCTCCGAGAAGATCGTCGGCGGCGTCCACTACCTGATGAAGAAGAACAAAATCACCGAGGTCAACGGCCTCGGCTCCTTCACGGACGCCAAGACCATCGAGATCACCGAAGGCGATGACAAGGGCAAGGTCATTACTTTCGACGATTGCATTATCGCCACCGGCTCCGTCGTCCGCACCCTGCCCGGCATCGAGCTGTCGGACAACGTTGTCTCCTTCGAAGAGCAGATCCTCAACCCGGATGCACCGAAGACCATGGTCATCGTCGGCGCCGGCGCCATCGGCATGGAGTTTGCCTACGTCCTGTCCAACTACGGCGTAGACGTCACCGTTGTTGAATACATGGACCGCGTCCTGCCGAACGAAGACAAGGACGTGTCCAAGGAGATTGCGAAGCGCTACAAGAAGCTCGGCGTGAAGCTGCTCACCGGCCACGCCACCACCGCCGTGCGCGACAACGGAGACTCCGTTGAGGTGGACGTAAAGAAGAACGGCACCGACTCCGTTGAGACCCTGACCGTGGACCGCGTCATGATCTCCGTCGGCTTCGCACCGCGCACCGAAGGCTACGGCCTGGAGAACATCGGCGTTGAGCTGACCGACCGCGGCGCCATCGCTATCGACGAGCGCATGCGCACCAATGTCGACGGCATCTACGCAATTGGCGACGTGACGGCGAAGCTCCAGCTCGCCCACGTAGCCGAAGCACAGGGCATCGTCGCAGCCGAGACCATCGCGGGCGCAGAGACCCTCGAAATCGAGGACTACATGATGACCCCGCGCGCCACCTTCTGCAACCCGCAGGTTGCCTCCATGGGGTATACCGAAGAGCAGGCCAAGGAGAAGTGGCCGGACAAAGACATCAAGGTTGCTACCTTCCCGTTCTCCGCAAACGGCAAGGCAGTCGGCCTGGCGGAGGCAAACGGCTTTGCCAAGCTGGTCGCTGATGGTGAGTTCGGCGAGATCCTCGGCGCCCACTTCGTTGGCCCGCACGTCTCCGAGCTTCTGCCGGAGGTTGTCCTTGCACAGCGCTTCGACCTGACCGCAGGCGACATCGCACGCTCCATCCACATCCACCCGACCCTGTCCGAGGTGGTCAAGGAGATCGCGCACGGCGTTGAAGGCCACATGATCAACCTGTAGCGCTGGCGTCTGCGCCGCGTGGCGCAGGTTCCACGCAGTTTGCAGCTACCTACCTGCAGCTACCAGTGAAAAAATCGCTTGGTAGCCGGGTCTAGGTAGCTGCAAACGCGTTTTTTTGGGGATCGCGCGGGGGCGCTGGGGGCGCTGGTCGGGGGCGGAGGGGAAAGAAAAACGCCAACCCTGAGGTGGGGTGGCGTTTGGGGGGTTAGACGTGGACGTCGATAAGCAAGCTAGCTCCCGGACACCGCTGCGGCGAGCGAGTCGAGAGACTTGGTCAGGAAAGCATCATCGAAGGACTCGCTGAACTTACGAACCGGGTCCAGCTCGATCTCATCGCGCAGGTAGGTCAGAGTGACGCGGGTGCTGTCAGCATCGATCGGCTCAAGCTCGTAGAGCCACTTCGCGCCAACACGGACGCCTGCGGTGGTGTTTTCCACATTCTTCCAGCCAATAATGCGGTCCTGCTGGAATGCGAAGACCTCGTTGGTGGTCTGGTAATCACCATCTTCCTTCGTCATGTTCATAGTGAAGGTGTCACCGACCGCCTTGATGCGCTCAGCCTTGTCGGCGGAGACCACCATGCCGGAGCCATCAGTTTCGGGGTGGCGCTCCGGGTTGGAAAGAAGGTCAAAGATCTCCTTCGCCGGTGCGTCGATGTCACGGATTACTTGGTTTTGATCGTTTTGGTTTGCGTCAGTCATGGCGCCAAGAGTACCAAAACACAAGGTTAGGGCATGCTTACCAACCAAAGTATGACGCTAAAAGGGGTAGCGGCGGCGGGACGTGGGCAAGATCACAAAAGGGGCCGTAAAGATGGAAATGCCCTACGTAAAGGTGGGGCAGGAGTAAATGAAACGGGGGGAACCTGAAGAAGCTGGGAAGCGGCTGGCAAACCTCTCGACTGAAAGTTCACACATGTGGCGTCCGTTACTTAGAGTGAAAACGACACTGGAGGTGCCATGACTGTAAAAAACGCAGACCGTGAAGCCATTCGTCACGGAAAAATTACTGAAACGCCGCTGCGCGAGCGGCCGTCATTCCCAACTTGGGCTTTGAAGCTCACCATGGCCATCACCGGCCTGATCTTTGGCCTGTTCGTGCTGGGTCACATGGTGGGTAACCTGAAGATCTTTATGCCGCTGCACGCCAACGGCGTCGCCCCCATCGATGAGTATGGCGAGTTCCTGCGCACGATGGGTGAGCCGCTGTTCCCGCGTGAGGGCTTCCTGTGGATCATCCGCATCGTGTTGCTTGCCTGCCTGGTGCTGCACGTGTGGGGCGCATTCGCACTGCACGGTCGTTCCAAGCGTTCCCGCGGCAAGTTCAAGCGCACGAACCTCATGGGCGGCTGGCAGCCGACGGCGACCCGTTCCATGCTGATTACGGGCGTTATCCTGCTGCTGTTCCTGATCTTCCACATTCTGGATCTGACCATGGGCCAGGTCGTTGCGTCCGACGCGTTCGTACACGGCGCTGTTCGCGACAACCTGCTGGCTACCTTCGCTCCTGAGCGTTGGCCGGTCACGCTGTTCTACGTTTTGGCAATGGTTGCGCTGTGCCTGCACCTCACCCACGGTGTGTATCTCGCGGTATCTGACCTGGGCTGGTTGGGCGAGCGCGGCAAGGGCCTGATGGTGATTCTGGCGTACGTGCTGCCGTTCATCGTTGTCATTGGCAACATTGTGATGCCGATCGCGCTGGCATTCGGCGCCGTTCCTGGGTTCACTCGCTAAAGGCTGAAATAGGAGAAAAACTATGACTACCCCAATTTCCGCGACGCAGGGCGCATCCGGCGAAACGCAGGACACCCTCGCCGCTACCAAGGGCGCTGACGTCAACGCGGGTTTCCGCCAGCCTGAGTCTGTCGTTCCGGGCGTAACCCCGGGCGAGATCCTGGCCAGCAACGAGCCGAACCGTGACGAAGTGCGCATGAAGGACATGTGGCAGTACGCGAAGGACCACATGGAGCTGGTCTCTCCGCTGAACCGCCGCAAGTTCACCGTCTTGGTTGTGGGCACCGGCCTCTCCGGCGGCGCAGCTGCTGCCGCACTCGGTGAGCTGGGCTACAACGTGAAGGTCTTCACCTACCACGACGCACCGCGTCGTGCGCACTCCATTGCTGCACAGGGTGGCGTGAACTCCGCCCGCGGCAAGAAGGTGGACAACGACGGCGCTTACCGCCACACCAAGGACACCGTCAAGGGCGGCGACTACCGCTGCCGCGAGTCCGACTGCTGGCGCCTGGCTATTGAGTCCGTGCGCGTGATCGACCACATGAACGCGATCGGCGCTCCGTTCGCTCGTGAGTACGGCGGCACCCTGGCCACCCGTTCCTTCGGTGGTGTGCAGGTTTCCCGTACCTACTACACCCGTGGCCAAACAGGCCAGCAGCTGCAGCTGTCCACCGCTTCGGCGCTGCAGCGTCAGATCCACCTAGGCAACGTGGAGATCTTCACCCACAACGACCTGATGGACCTGATTATCACGGAGAAGGACGGCAAGAAGCACTGCTCCGGCATTGTCACCCGTAACCTGATCACCGGCGAGCTGGCCGCGTTCACCGGCCACGCAGTCATCCTGGCTACCGGCGGTTACGGCAACGTGTACCACAAGACCACGTTGGCGAAGAACTCCAACGCTTCCGCGATGATGCGTGCGTACGAGCGTGGCGCTTACCTGGCGTCCCCGTGCTTCGTGCAGTTCCACCCGACCGGCCTTCCGGTCAACGCGTCCTGGCAGGCAAAGACCACCCTGATGTCCGAGTCCCTGCGTAACGACGGTCGTATTTGGACCCCGAAGGAAAAGGGCGACGATCGCGATCCGAACACCATCCCGGAAGACGAGCGCGACTACTTCCTGGAGCGTCGCTACCCGGCGTTCGGCAACCTGGTGCCGCGTGACGTTGCATCCCGTGCGATCTCCCAGCAGCTCAACGCTGGCTTCGGTGTGGGCCCGCTGCGTAACTCCGCATACCTGGACTTCTCCGACGCCATTGAGCGTCTGGGTGAAGAAACGATCCGTGAGCGTTACTCGAACCTCTTCGAGATGTACGAGGACTCCACGGGTGCAGACCCGTACAAGGAGCCGATGCGTATTGCTCCGACCGTGCACTTCACCATGGGTGGCCTGTGGACGGACTTCAACGAGATGACCTCCATCGACGGCCTGTTCGCTGCCGGTGAGTGCTCCTGGACCTACCACGGTGCAAACCGCCTGGGCGCTAACTCGCTGCTGTCCGCTTCCGTTGACGGTTGGTTCACCCTCCCGTTCACCATCCCGAACTACCTGGCGCACCACCTGGGCGAGGCAGCCCTGGATCTGGAGGCGCCGGAGGTGAAGGAAGCGCTGACCCGCACCCAGGACCGCATCGATGCTCTGATGAACATCGAGCCGGTAGAGCCGCACGGCCCGGAGTACTTCCACGAGCAGCTCGGCGCAATCCTCTACGAGCACTGTGGCGTTGCCCGTACCGTTGAGGGCCTGCAGGAGGGCATTCAGAAGGTCCGCGCACTGCGCGAGGACTTCTGGCGCAACCTGCACATCCCGGGCGGCCAGCACGATATGAACCAGACGCTCGAGGCTGCGCTTCGACTGCTGGATTACATCAACCTGGGCGAGCTGATGTGTGTGGACGCTCTGGACCGCGACGAATCCTGTGGCGCGCACTACCGCATGGACCACCTCACCGAAGACGGTGAGGCAGAGCGCGACGATGAAAACTGGTGCTTCGTGTCGGCGTGGGAGCCGGCAGGTGACGGCCAGTTCATCCGCCACGCTGAACCCCTGTTCTTCGATTCGATCCCGCTGATGGCAAGGAACTACAAGTAATGAAACTGACACTTGAGATCTGGCGTCAGGCCGGACCCGACACCGACGGCGCATTTGAGACTGTCCAGGTGGACGACGCTGTAGAGCAGATGTCCATCCTGGAGCTGCTCGACCACGTCAACAACCAGTACGTTGAGGCTGGCAAGGAGCCCTTCACCTTCGCACACGACTGCCGCGAGGGCATCTGTGGCACCTGTGGCCTGAACGTGAACGGCCGCCCGCACGGCGCTGGTAAGAACACCACCGCCTGCCTGCAGCGTCTGTTCAACTACAAGGATGGCGACACGCTGCGCATTGAGCCGTTCCGCTCCGGGGCGTTCCCGGTTATCAAGGACCTGGCTGTGGACCGTTCTGCACTGGACCGCGTTATGCAGCAGGGCGGCTACGTCTCTGTCAACGCTGGTACCGCACCGGACGCTGACACGCTGCACGTCAACCACCACGACGCTGAGCTGGCACTGGATTACGCAGCCTGCATCGGCTGCGGCGCCTGTGTGGCTGCCTGCCCGAACGGTGCTGCGCACCTGTTCACTGGCGCCAAGCTGAAGCACCTCAAGCTGCTTCCGCTGGGCCAGCAGGAGCGCGCACGTCGTGCACGCAAGATGGTGGATGAGCTGGAGACCAACTTCGGTCACTGCTCCCTCTACGGCGAGTGCGCCGATGTCTGCCCGGCAGGCATCCCGCTGGATGCCGTTGGCGCCATCAACGCAGAGCGCGCACGCGCAGCGTTCAAGGGCGGCGACGACTAAAAACAGCTTTCAGCTACGGTTCATGCGCCCTAGGGCGCATGCCGTATACTGAACCGTGATATTTCACCTGGAAACCCCTGGAAAACTGTTCCAGAAAAACTGACGCAAAGGACATGAACATGGCATCCCAGCACGCGGTTGCAGACATCCAGTCGGAGTCGTTCCCGGACTACCAGACGCAGCTGCAGGACTCCTACATTGAGGGCTACGACCCGGTTTCCCTCGGCGCTCCGCACTCCTCGCTGCTGCGCCACAGCACCTGGCTGTCCATGGCGTTCATCCTTGCGTTCCTGTACGGCCTGGGCATCTTCGTTTGGGGCCTGTGCGCCAAGTACGTTGGCTGGGGCGCTCAGACGCAGGATTACTCCTCCATCCTGATGATCCTCGGTGGCATTGAGATGGTGGCCTGCGTCATCCTCGCAGCAGTGCTCTTGGGCATTGGCCGCAAGGACTACAAGAACTACCGCAAGACCACGGGCCGCGTGAACTAACACGGACTAACAACCTAACACGGACTAACCCCCGTAAAACAGCTCCCCGCTTCCACCTGGAGGCGGGGAGCTTGTGTTTAATCGAGGGCATGTCACATGTGATGGAGATGCCGTCGCCAAGCAATGAGGCTCAGCGGCGGCGGACGCTGCGAAACCACAAGATCTTTGTCACCAGCCTGCTCGGGGTGGCGGCGGTGATCTTTTTGGCGTGTTCCTGGTGGCAATCCCAAGGCACCGCGCCCGGCTGGGTGGGCTACGTGCGCGCCGCGGCGGAAGCCGGCATGGTTGGCGGGCTGGCGGACTGGTTTGCTGTCACCGCGCTGTTTAAGCATCCGATGCGGATCCCGATCCCGCACACCGCGATCATTCCGAACAAGAAGGACCAGGTTGCGGACGCGCTGAGTGAGTTTGTCAGTGAGAACTTCCTCAACGCCCAAACCATTACCAGCAAGGTGATGGAGGCTCGCATCCCTGAACGGGTGGGTAAGTGGCTGGTGCAGCCAGCGAACGCGGAGCGGGTGAGTGCGGAGCTGGGCACGTTTGCGGCGCGCATGATTCGCGGCATCAACCCGAAGGATGCGGAGGCCTTCCTGCAAACCTATGTGGTGGATCGCGTCGCTGAGCCGATCTGGGGTCCGCCGCTCGGCAGGATGCTGGAGGGCTTTATTGCGGACGGCAAGGTGGAGCCCGTCGTCGACGACATCCTGGCGTGGGCGCGCACAAAGGTCGACGAGATGGAAGAGCCCATTGTCACCACCATTGACCAGCGCATGCCCACGTGGGCGCCGCAGTTTGCCAAAGACCTCGTCGGTGCGCGCGTGTACCGGGAGCTGACGGAGTTCGTGGCGGATGTGGATGAGGACGAAAACCACCAGGCTCGCCGCGCGATCCGCCGCACCATCAACCAGTTCGCGCAGGACCTGCAGTTTGACGGCTCGATGATCAGCCGCGTCGAGGACATCAAGGCCGATGTAATGGCCTCGGCTGCTGTTACCGCTGCGCCCGGGCAGATGTGGGAGCAGCTGTCCACCACGTTGTTGGGGATGGTGGAGGATGGGGGTTCGGCGTTGCGTCGACAAGCAACAAGCTCCATTGAGCACTGGGGCATGCTGCTTGCCGACGACCCGTCGACCCGCGCCACCGCCACCCAAAAACTCGAAACCGCGGTCCACTTCGCGGCGGAAAACGGTGCCGACCAGATTGTGGGCATCATCGCGGAGACCATCCAGGCGTGGGACGGCGCGGAGGCCGCGGACAAGATCGAGCTGATGGTGGGCAAAGACCTGCAGTTCATCCGCCTGAACGGAACTTTGGTCGGTGCACTGGCCGGGTTGGTTATTTACACTGTGAGCCAAGTGCTGTTTTTCTAGATTTTGAAACTACGGAGGAAACAATGACTGAGAACAACACCAACAACAACACCGAAAACCAGGAGATCCGCGACAACCTGCGCGAGGTCGGCGACGCCCTGCTGTCTGCCGGCTCCGCACTGGGTGCCGCCGTGGGCAAGTTTGTAGACGGCCTGCCGGAGCGCGTGGCTAACGCTAGCGAGAAGGCTCGTGAGACGCTGAACACCGCCACCACGGACGGTGAGGTTAGCTCTGTTGCCACCAACTTTGCCAACGAGGCAGAGAAGCTGTTCAACTCGTTCCGCGAGCGTGACCTGAAGTTCTCCGAGGACGCAAAGAACACCGTGATGGATGCCATCGGCGATATCCGCGAGAGCTTTAACAAGCGCCTTGAGAACGTGGACACCGAAGGCGCAGAGAAGGCGTTTAATGAGGTGCGTGACCGCTTTGAGAACCTGGCGCGACGCGTCCAGGAGCAGTTCGCCGAAGCGAAGGAGACGGCAGAGGAAGCAGTGCAGGACGCTGCAGGCGACGTCATCGACGGCGAGGTTGTCGAGGATACGGATTCCACCAAGTAGGGTGTAACGCATGCTCGACTCTGCCACCGTTGAACAAATTTTTATGATCATGCGCGTGCCGCTGATTGCGGAGCGCCTTCTGTTCATCCTTGTCGGGGTGGCAGGCATTGTCGGCGTGGTGTTGGCGTCCACCACCCGCGCCGACGCGTTTGAGGCAGCTGGCCGTCAGCCGAAGATGGCGTGGGCGGCAATCCTGTTTGTCTCATCTGCCGCGCTGTTGCTGCGGATCCCGTTCGTGGCGTGGTTTGGCGCCGTTGCGGTGGGCATTTACTGGTTTGATGTGCGCCCGCAGCTTAAAGGCCTTGAGCCTGGTGGCTCCTGGTAACTGACATCTGCTGCAGCTCGTAGAAGTTCACGTTCTCACCAGTCATCTCAAGCACGAGGCCTGCTGGGGTGACGTGGACGTTATTAAGCCGCATGGCCCCCGCCTCCTGGTTGGCTAGGCCTTCCTGGAGTGATTGGGTGATGGCGTCTGTGATCTCGCCTGGCAGGTCGAAGCCGAACAGTTGGGTGCCGGTGGTTTCAAACTGCACGCCCTCGGCGGTGGGGACGGGGCGGATATCTACGTTGGCCACGCCGCGGGTAAATGACAGGGTGAATGTGCCTGCCTCCGGGTCGGTAGTGACCGAGGAGACGGTGATCAGCGTATCCAGCAGGGCGTTGCCGCCGAGCTGCTCGCTGATCGCCTGGTTCAAGATCGCCTGCAGCAATTCAGAGGGCAGCTCTGCCTGCATGCTCAAGTGATCAGCAATCGGTTCCTGATCAACCAGGCGGACCTTGTCCATGGCGATGGTGGCGGCGGGTTCGCCGGTGATTTGGCCGTCATTGATCATCAGGGTGGATGGCGTCTGGATTGTCATGTGCGGCAGTGAGCCGCCGAGCATGCCAATGGTCAGCGGGGTAGCGCCGAAGGACACATCTGGTTTCGCCGCGACAACGCCGGGGGATTGCGCCGCGTACTGGGCTTCAAAGCCGTCTTCGATCTGCTTGGACAGGAAGATGCGCAGGCCGGCTTCTGCGATGAGAAGCAGGATCAGAAGCGCAGCTAGGACACCGATGAGGATTTTCCACGCTGATTTCATGGGGGCTAGTCTACGGGTGCGACTGCTGGCCAGGCGACGGTGAGGGTGTTGTCGCGCAGGCGGCGCCTCAAAGGAGCAAGCGGCCAGCCGCGCGCAACGAGCTCCTGGTGGGCTTCGCGCCAGCGCACGCGGGGGCCGTGCGGGGCCCAGCCGGCGGCGTTGGCGTAGGCGCGGTCTGCGTCTTGAAGCAGCTGCCAGATGGGCTCGCCCTCAACGTTGCGGTGGATCAGCGCTTTGGGGAGGCGCTCGGCGATGTCGCTCGGCATTTCAACGTCGAAGGGGTCCCAGGCAAGGGTGAGGCTGACAGGGCCGGAAGCATCAAGAAGCACCCAGGCGGCGCGGCGGCCCAGCTCGTCGCAGGTGCCCTCAATGAACAGGCCGCCGGGCGCCAGGCGGGAGCACACGGCCGACCACACTGAAGGGACCTCGGCCACGTCGTATTGCCGCAGCACGTTAAACGCGCGCACCAGGTGGGGGTGGTAGCCGGCAAGCTCGAAACCGCCGAGCTCAAATCGCACACCACTGCGAGGAGGAAGTACCCGCTCTGGGTCGATCTCTAACCCGACAACCTCCACCCGCGGGTTGATTTGGCGCAGCCAGCCCGCCCACTCCACGGTTGTGGTGTGGGAGGCGCCGTAGCCAACGTCGAGCGCAAGGGGAGTGTCCACGGAACGCAGCAACGCCCCGACCCGCGGGTTGTATCTGGTCCAGCGGTCGGAGCGTCGAAGACGGTTCACGCCGGTGGTCCCGCGCGTGATTACGCCATATGGTTTGCCCGCGCCCGAAGTAGAGCGCAGGTTGTGATAGTGGGGCACAGGATAAACCCCGAGGTGTTAGAGGTTTTCGGTGATCCACTGCTCGGTGAGCTTGGCCTCATTGGCCACGATCTCCTCGAGCGCTTCAGCCACCTTCGGCTCCAGTGCGGCACCCATGAACGGGATGTCTACCTTGACCTCATTGTCATAGGCCAGGGTGGTGGTGTCGCCTGCGCCGCTGAGTGCGATTTCGCCGGAGAAGTCCACGGGGGTGCCCTTGACGTCACCGGTGAAGGTGTGGGTTGCGGTCTCACCATCGAGTGCGCCGATGTTTACTACGCGCTTGAGCTTCAGGTCCTGGGAGATCATGGCCTGAGCGGCTGCCGGCATGATGGATTTCGGCAGCACCTCAAAGAGGACAACGGTGTCACCGGTGAACTCGTTGACCGAGCCCGGTTCCGGGGAGAGCTTTGCAGCAATGTACTCCCAGTACTCCTTGGAGGCGTAAGCCTTGGCCACCTTTTCCGCTGGGTGGTTGATGGTAACGGAGGTTTCGCTACGTACAGTCATGCCCAACAGACTACCGTGGCTTACGTGCAAGACCTATCTTTCGCCGATTTGACCACCCTGCGTGTTGGCGGTGTGCCCGCCGCGGTCCGTGAATGCGTGACAGCCGATGAGATCATCGCGGCCGTGTCCCAGCTGGATACGGCAGGCAGCCCCCTGCTGGTTGTTGGGGGTGGCTCCAACTTGCTGGTTGCAGACGGCCCCCTGGATCTCACCGCTGTGCTGGTGCGCAATGAGGGCATCCTGCTTGACGACGCTACGTTGACCATCCAAGCCGGCACCCCCTGGGACACCGTCGTGGAGTTTGCAGTGGAAAACGGCCTGGGCGGCATCGAGGCGCTGTCCGGCATCCCGGGCTCTGCGGGTGCGACGCCGGTGCAAAACGTTGGCGCGTACGGCGCCGAAATCGCCGACGTACTTACGCGCGTGCGTTTGTACGACAGGAAGACGGGACGCGACGAGTGGGTACCGGCCTCTGCTCTGGATCTGGCGTACCGCTACTCCAACCTGAAGTTCACCTCGCGCGCCGTGGTGTTGGAGGTTGAGCTGCAGCTGGAGCACGCGGAGCTGTCGGCGCCGCTGCGTCATTTGGGTGGGGAGCGTGTGCCGCTGGCGCAGGCGCGCCAGTCTGTGTTGGAGACGCGCCGGGCGAAGGGCATGGTGCTCGATGCCACCGACCACGACACCTGGTCCGCAGGCTCGTTTTTCACCAACCCGGTTGTGCCCGTTGAGGTTGCGGACGCGGTGTTTGAACAGGTTGGGGAGGCCACGATGCCGCGCTACGCGGCTGGCGAGGGCCAGGTGAAGCTGTCCGCGGCGTGGCTGATCGAGCGCGCCGGGTTCCCCCGCGGCTACCCGGGTGCAGAGGCGCCCGCGCGCCTGTCCACCAAGCACACCCTAGCGCTGACCAACCGCGGTAGCGCACGTGCCGCAGACATTGTCGCGCTGGCCCATGACGTCCAGGCAGGGGTGCGCGAGCGCTTCGGTGTGGAGCTGCACCCCGAGCCGGTGTGGGTGGGTCTTTAGGTTCTGGCTGGTGCGCTAAGCGCCAGCCAGGCGCTCTAGCAGTGCTGCGCGTACTTCGCGGCGGCGCACCTTGCCCATCTGGTCCCGGTTGAGATCCTCGAAGTGGTAGAAGGTGCGCGGCACCTTGTAGCGGGTGAGGTTTTCGCGGGCGAAGTCTTTCAGGCCGTCGGGGTCGAGGGCGGCGCCGTCTTCAAGCACGATGCACGCAACGACGTCCTCGGAGCCGTCCGTACGCGGGCGGCCAACCACGGCAACGTCCTTGATGTCTGGGTGGCGAAGCATGACTTCCTCCACCTCCGCCGGGTACACGTTGAAGCCGCCGGTGATGATCAGCTCCTTGATGCGCGAGACTAGGCGCACGAAGCCGTCTTCCTCCATCACACCCATGTCGCCGGTGCGGAACCAGCCGTTGTGGAACGCGGCGTCCGTGTCCTGCGGGTTGTTCAGGTAACCGGCGAAGACTTGCGGGCCCTTGGCCAGGATCTCGCCGGCTTCGCCTGTCGGCATATCCTCGTCCAGGTTCTTCGGGTTGGCAATGCGGATTTCCGTATCGGGGAAGGGGATGCCAATGTAGCCCGGGCGCCTGTCCGCGGATCGCGGGTTACCAATCAAAATCGGGCCGGTTTCGGTCAGGCCGTAGCCTTCCACCAGGTGGCCGCCGGTGAGCGCCTCCCAGTCCTCAATCACATCCGCCGGCAGTGACGACGCCCCCGAGAAGCCCACCTGCACCTCCGAGAGGTCCACGTTCTGCTCCTTGGCGGTGGCCACGATGCGCTCAAACACGGTGGGCACACCCGGCACGAACGTGGGCGGGGTCTTCTTCAGCGTGTCCATGATCAGGTTCATCTTCGGTGCCGGCAGCAGGACCAGCTCAGAGCCGATCAGCATCATCAGCGTCAGCGAGAACGTCAAGCCGTACGCGTGGAAGAACGGCAGGGTGGCCAGCATACGCTGCCCAGGTTCCTGCAGCTCCTTGACCCATGCGCGGCCCTGGATCGGGTTGGCCATCAGGTTGCGGTGTGTGAGCATTGCGCCCTTCGGCGCGCCAGTGGTGCCCGAGGTGTACAGGATGAGTGCTGGGGAATCCGGGGTCACTTCATCGGGGGTGACAATGCTGTCGCCGTCCCCACCGATGGCAGAGCCGGTCAAAACCTCCCATGGCACGGTGTGTGAGCACGGTCCGGTGAGTGCCTCGCGTGCTTCACGGATCTTGCCAAACGGGATCTTCAAAATCAGCTGCTGCAGGTGCGGCATCGCCTTGGTCATGTCCACCGAAATGACCGTCTCCAGCGGGGTATCCGCGCGCAGCTTCTCCAGCGTGTCAGCGGCCTTGTCCCACACAATCGCAATGCGTGCGCCGTGGTCCCTAAACTGCGGGCGCAGCTCATTGGCGGTGTAGAGCGGGTTGTGCTCCACAACCACGCCGCCGAGCTTCTGCACGGCGTAGAACGCGGCCACGTGCTGCGGGCAGTTCGGCAGCATGATGGCCACGCGGTCGCCCGGTCGCACACCGAAGGCCTTCAGACCGGCTGCGGCGCGGCGCACCTCACGGTCAAGCTCGGCGTAGGTTTGGCCGCGTCCGAAGAACCTGGTTGCGGGTTTCTCCGCGTTCTTTTCCAAGTTCTCGTCATACAGACGAGCCAGCGTGATCTCGCTGTATTCAAGGGTGTGATCGGTCCACTCGGGGTAATACTGCAGCCAAGGCTTTTCCATGGGCCCTAGCGTACCCCGAGACAACCTACGGCTCCGTAACTTCGTGGCCTGCTTCCAGCGTGTCGACGAGCATATCCCTCACCTCACGCCTCCGAATCTTGCCCGTCTGATCGCGTTTCAGCTCCTCAAAGTGGTAGAACGTCTTCGGCACCTTGTAGCGGGTAAGGCGTTCGCGGGCATACTTCTGGAGGCCGTCGGGGTCGAGAGCGGCGCCGTCGACAAGCGTGATGCACGCAACGACATCCTCCGAACCGTCATGCCGCGGGCGGCCCACAACCGCAATGTCATCGATGTCCGGATGCTCGCGCATGACACCTTCAACCTCATCCGGGTACACGTTAAAGCCGCCGGTGATGACCATTTCCTTAATGCGGGCGACCAGCTTGATCCACCCATCCGGCTCCATAATCGCCATGTCACCGGTGCGGAACCAGCCGTCATGGAACGCGCGCTCATTCGCCTCTGGATTGTTCAGGTAACCGGCGAAGACCTGCGGGCCGCGGGCAAGCAGCTCGCCCGGCTCACCGTCCGGCATCGTGCGGCTGGGATCATCCGGGTCCGCGATGCGAATCTCCGTGTTGGGGAACGGCAGGCCAATGTATCCCGGACGACGCGTGCCATCCAGCGGGTTACCCACCAAAATTGGCGACGTCTCCGTCAAACCGTAGCCCTCAATGAGACGGCCGCCGGTGGCGTTTTCCCAACGCTCAATCGTGGGCGCCGGCAACGTCGACGCGCCAGAGATAGAGGTGTGGACCGAAGAAAGATCAACGTTGCTTTCCACAGCCCAATCGATGATCTTCTCGTACAACGTGGGCACACCCGGCAGCACCGTAGGCTTCGTCTTTGTAATCGCCGGCTGGTAGAGCTCCGGCTGCGGCGCCGGCACCAGCACCATCTGCGCACCAATGGTTAGCGGCAGGCCATAGTTCAGCGCCAGGCCGTAGATGTGGAACAGCGGCAGCACGCCCAGCACCTTCTCCTTGACCGCGCCCCAGTCCTCCAACCACTCCATGCCGGCACGCAGCACCGACACAATGTTGCGGTGCGTCAGCGGCGCGCCCTTCGGCTTACCCGACGTGCCAGAGGTGTACAGGATCACCGCCGTATCTTCCGGGCTGATCTGCGGGAAGTGCACCTTGTGGGAACCCAGGTGCATAAACGCGCGCCACGGCATCGTGCCCGGTGCAGCCTTGGTCAGCTGCGCGCGCTTCTTGGATACCGACGGCAGCGGCAACTGCAACGCCGCCCGCAAATGCAGCGGCATCTCCTCAGTCATATTCACCGAAACGACCTGCTCCAGCGGAGTCTTACCAATCAGCTCCGTGAACACATCCGCGCGCACATCAAACACCACAGCAAGCTTCGCGCCGTGGTCATTGAACTGATGCTCCAACTCATAGGCGGTATACAGCGGGTTGTGCTCCACAACAACTGCGCCCAAGCGCAGGATCGCCGTGATTATCACGATGTGCTGGGGGCAGTTCGGCAGTGCCACAGCCACACGGTCGCCCGGGCCAACGCCCAACGTGGTCAACGCCGCAGCAGCCTTGCCCACCTGCTCATTGAGCTGCGCGTAGGTCAACTCCTTGCCCATGAACCACGTTGCGGCAGTCTTGGGCTGAGTTGCCACGACCTGGTTGAACCAGCTCACCAGCGTGTCATTGCCAATCGACGGATTCGGGTTGGTCCAGCTGGCGTACTGCTTGATCCAGGCCTTCTCTTCGCTTGCTCCCACGTTGGCTCCTTTGGTTATCTGTTTCCGTTGATGGTTTCCTTGGCAAAACAATGTAGCGGAGTATAACTTACGATGCCGTAGGTTTGGGGGTTTTGGCGGGTTGGTTTTGGGGGTTTGGTGGCTGTATTGGCGGGTTTCTGACAAATCTGACGTGACGCCCTCTCTGTCAGGCTGGCGACCTGGGCAAACGTAAACCGCGTTGTCAGATTTGTCAGGATCCCCGCGTGCCCACTGACAAATGTGACGTGACGCCCTTAGTGCCAGGGTGGTGAACTGGGCAAACGTAAACCGCGTCGTCAGATTTGTCAGCCGGGTAATGGGGCGGCACCCTGAATCCTGAATTTGTTTCCCAAAAACGGGCAAAGAATTCAGTTGCCGCAGGTGGCCAATGGACTCAATCCAAAAGAATTCAGGATTTGACCCGGCCGTCTGAATTATTTCCGCCCAATTAGGCTGCGCTTGCGAAAAACTTAGCTAGACTTCAGGCGGAAGGGGGGATCGCGAAGGGAATCGCGATGCTATCCGGGGGAATCCAGTCTCTGCTACCAGCTGCTGTTCTCCGGTAGCTGCCTCCCACCGAACTACACGGCCCAAGACCAATGGGCATAACCGCAGGAGGCGACTATGGAAGAACGCACCGTTGACCGCACCGTGACGCAGCCGGAGCTGGAGGAGTTTTTTGCTCGACTGGCAGACCCGACACCGTACCCCGGCGATGACGAGCCCTGGGACAACACCCCGCCAGCCAACACCCCGCCAGCCAACACCCCGCAAACCAGCTATCAGCCAGAACCCGCCTACTACGCCCAACCAGCCCATCAACTTCAACAACCAGCCCAACACCAACCCCAACCGAGCTGCCCTGCCAAACCAGGCGCGCTGGACACTCGCAACCTGCTGAATCCGGTGAAGCTTCCGCCGAAGAAGGGGTGGCGCAAACTGGTGTATTCGGCAACCGGAGGGAGGGTGAACCCGGGGAATTCGAAGAAGCAGATGGATGAGGATCGTCTGTTGGCGGCGGTGCGCGCGCCGCTTCGGGGCGATTACCGGATTGCGGTGATGAGCCTGAAAGGTGGCGTGGGCAAAACCACGACCACGGTGGCGCTGGGCGGGGTGTTTGCCAGGGAACGTGGAGACAGAGTGATCGCCATTGACGCGAACCCGGATTTGGGCACGTTGGCGCAGCGGGCGGCGGCGCCTTCCCCGGCGACGATCCGTGACTTGCTCAACGCCGAGGATACGGCACGGTACCCGCAGGTCAGGGCGTTTACGGCGCAGGCGAATTCGCGGCTTGAGGTGATTGGTTCGGAGCGTGATCCGGCGGTTAGTGAGGCGTTTTCGGAAAGCGACTACCGCCACGCAATCGACATCCTGCAGCACCACTACAACGTGATCTTGACGGATTGTGGGACGGGGTTGATGCATTCGGCGATGGCGGGCGTGCTGGACCTGGCCAACACGTTGGTGTTGGTGACCTCGCCGGCGTTGGATGGCGCGCAGTCGGCGGCGGCCACGCTGGATTGGCTGACCATGCACGGCTATGACCAGCTGGCGGCGAATGCCGTGGTGGTGGTCTCCAACGCGGCGCCGGGCAAGCCGACGGTGGATATGTCCAAGATCATCGAGCATTTCCAGGCGCGTACGCGGGCGGTGCACGTGATTCCCTTTGATAGGCATTTGGCGGAGGGGGCGGTGGTGGACGTCGATAAGCTGCAAAAGCCCGTGCTTGAGGCTTATAGACGCCTCGCCGCAACCATCGCCGACGACTTCAACTCCTGGCACCGCCACGCTGTGTAACATGCCCAGCGGCAAGGCGCACTAGTCTGGCCCGCATGCGCGTTGCCATGATTTCCATGCACACTTCCCCGCTTGAGCAGCCCGGGATGGGCGATGCGGGCGGGCTGAACGTTTACGTCCACAACACCGCTATTCAGCTTGCGCGGCGCGGAGTGGAAGTGGACGTGTTTACGCGCGCCACCCGCCCCAGCCAGGGCGAAATTGTGCAGGCGGAGGACGGCTATCGGGTGGTCAACATTGTCGCCGGTCCCTACGAGGGCCTGGAGAAAGAGGACCTGCCGACGCAGCTTGCGGCGTTTTCGGGTGGCGTGGTGCAGTTCGCCCGCGCCAACAGTGTGGACTATGACCTGATCCATTCGCATTACTGGCTTTCTGGCCAGGTGGGCTGGCTGCTGTCGGATTTGGCGGGTGTGCCGCTGGTGCACACGGGGCATACGTGGGCGGCGGTGAAAAACGCCTATGCCGCCGACGCTTCAGAGTCCGAGGCGCGCCGCATTTGTGAGCAGCAGTTGGTGGACAACGCTGAGGCGCTGGTGGTGAACACGGAGGATGAGACGATGCAGCTCGCGCGGTTCTACGACGTGAACCCGGAGAAGATCGACGTGGTCAGCCCCGGCGCGGATACGCAACTGTTCACCCCGGGCACGAACCGGAATACGGAGATGGCTCGCCGTCAGCTGGGTATTCCGCTGCATGCGAAGGTGGTGGCGTTTGTGGGCCGCTTGCAGGATTTCAAGGGCCCGCAGGTGTTGCTTCGCGCGATGGGTGAGGTGGCTCGCCGTAGGAAGGTGGATGCGCCGCTGCGCGTGATCATTTGCGGTGGTGCGTCCGGGGCGGGTGCGAGTGTGGAGCGCTACCACGACATCGCGCGGGAGGAGGGCATTGCGTGCATCACGAGGTTCCTGGGCCCGCGCCCGCCACAGGAGCTGGTGAGTGTGTACCAGGCCGCCGACGTCATCGCTGTGCCCAGCTACAACGAAAGCTTCGGCCTGGTCGCAGTGGAGGCGCAGGCCACGGGCACCCCGGTGGTTGCCGCGCGCGTGGGCGGCCTGCCGCTTGCGGTTGCGGATCAGGAGACCGGGCTGTTGGTCGACGGCCACGGTTCAGCCGCCTGGGCCGATGCGTTGGAGCTTTTGCTTGCCGACGACTCCCTGCGCATCACCATGGGCCGCACCGCCACGGGGCATGCCGCGAAGTTCAGCTGGGCGGCCTCCGCGCAGCGTCTCATCGAGGTGTACGAAGAGACGCTATCCGGCTTCGAACCCGGCCAGGCGACGCGCCAGCCAGCGGGGATCTAGCGGGGAACTAACAGCGGCGCTGCTAGAGCGCGCCGAAGCTGTGTGCCACGGAAAGCTGTGCCCAGCGGGTGATCTCGCCGACGTGCTGGCCGGCGAGGTTGCCCACCTCAGCAGGGTTGAACTGGCCGCGCGCCGCGTCCTGGGCCACGCGGTTGGCGTCTGCCTGGGCATTCGCGATGGCCTGGTCGAGCTTCTCGTTCGGGTTCGGCGGGACGTAGCCACGGTTGAGCTCGTTGATCTGGCCTTCCAGACCGCCGAACTCTTCGGTGGCTGGCAGGAAGTCCGCGTGCGGCGCGTTCGACGGTGCAAGTGTGAAGTGCTCGTTGACCTGGCCGTCCGGGATGCCGAAGGCTTCCTCCACAATGCGGTCAGCAGCCTGCGCCTTACCCAACGGGCCCAGCACCATGGAGGTCACGCCGATGACGGAGCCGTCGCGCGGGTCATAGTTCACACCACCCGAGTCACCCTGGATGTAGTTCAGGTTCCACGAGAACACACCATCACGGTTGCGGAAGAGCTGCGTGCCGCAGGTGCGGCCCGTGGTGGAGCCGTCTTTGCAGATCGGCTGGCCAGCAACGTCGAAGGAGACCTCGCCGGGGCGCAGGGTGCGGTAATCCTTCAGCGTGGTCAGCTCCACGGGAGCACTCGGCCCCTCGCCTGTGGAGGTTTTGGATTGGGAGACGTGGGTGGGGTTCACGCCAGCGTCGATAAGCACGAAGCCCCAATCGGCCGTGTTGTAGGTAGCAACCGGATCATCCAGGTTCATCGCTGCCGGCGGCACGTAATTCGCGCGACCGCGCACACCGATCGGGTGGTAAGCGCCACCCACATTGACCTGCA
This sequence comes from Corynebacterium riegelii, assembly GCF_001263755.1. Lineage (NCBI taxonomy): Bacteria > Bacillati > Actinomycetota > Actinomycetes > Mycobacteriales > Corynebacteriaceae > Corynebacterium > Corynebacterium riegelii. The sequence continues at coordinate 1,794,165 of NZ_CP012342.1, read as the reverse complement.
CCTGATCGGTCATGTCCGGCAGGTTAGGCAGTGGGGTGATGCAGTGGGACGCCGTGAGCATCACCTTCTGCTCTGAACCATCCAGGTGGCGGATCGTGCCGGACGGGCCCTGGGAGCACACGTAGGTGAAAAATGACGACGGAACCTTCACATCATCGCCATACCCATTCTTCACCGTGGCCGGCGGATTCTTCGGCATGATACGCATCGGCGCACCCGGCGCAGCCAGCGCAGGCTCAGCCGCAACGGCCGGGGAAGCAAGAGTGGAAGCAAAAACAGCGGCCGCCGCAAGGCAAGCTGCGGCCCGAGTGGTTGAAAATCGCATGCCTCACAGCCTAAAGCGTGGCATGCTTGAATGCATGGGTAACGGAAAGCTGATCCTGGTCCGTCACGGCCAGAGCGAATGGAACAAGTCGAATCAATTCACCGGTTGGGTAGACGTTGACCTGACCGAGCAGGGCGAGAGCGAAGCAGTCAATGCCGGCAAGCTCATGGTGGAAAAGAATGTCCTGCCGGACGTTGTGTTCACCTCCCTGCTGCGCCGCGCAATCCGCACCGCAAACATTGCGCTGAACGCGGCGGATCGCCACTGGATTCCGGTGGTGCGCAACTGGCGTCTCAATGAGCGTCACTACGGCAAGCTGCAGGGGCTGAACAAGGCAGAGATCCGCGACCAGTTCGGCGAAGAGCAGTTCATGTCTTGGCGCCGTTCCTACGACACCCCGCCACCGGCTATTGACACGGACAACGAGTACGCGCAGACCAATGACCCGCGCTACGCGTTCCTGGAGGAAGTGCCGCGCACCGAGTGTCTCAAGGACGTGGTGGAGCGCTTCACCCCGTACTACGTTGACGTGATCCGCCCGGAGATCCTTGCCGGCAAGACGGTGATGGTTGCCGCACACGGCAACTCCTTGCGTGCGCTGGTGAAGTACCTGGACGGCATCTCTGATGAGGACATCGCTGGCCTGAACATCCCGACTGGCATGCCGCTGGTCTACGAGTTTGATGACAACGGCCGTGTGGCCAACCCGGGTGGCACCTACCTCGACCCGGAGGCAGCAGCTGCCGGTGCAGCCGCTGTGGCGAACCAGGGCAAGAAGTAGCTCACTGGAGTTTGACTCGGTTTGGTTTGACTCGGTTTGGATGAAGTTTGGATGAAGTAACGCCGATTTTCGCGTTCCTGATCGGCGTCGCGTTCACCGCGGCCGCCGTGTGGGCGCTGCGGACGTACCGCAGCTGGCGCGAGCGCATATCGGATGACGACGATGCTGCACCAAGCCAGATCTCCACGGTCAGCCAACTGCTGAACCTGGCGGTGCAGGGCTCGCCCACAGGCATTGCCATCTTCAACCGTGGTGCGCGGGTGATCATGTCGAATGCCCGCGCCCACGACATGTCCATCGTGCATGACCGCACCATCAACCCCGAGGTGTGGGACGCAGCGCAGCTAGCGTTTGAGGATCTGGAAACGCACACGCTTGATTTGGACCTGCCGCGCCGGGCCACCGGCAACCGTATCCGCAACGTGTCCGTGGTGGTCAAGCCGCTCACCCTCACACACAACTCCTATGTCATTGCGTACTGCACGGATGAGTCTGAAAACGTGCGCATGGAGGCGGCAAGGCGTGACTTTGTTGCCAACGTTTCCCATGAGCTGAAAACGCCGGTTGGCGGCATGTCGCTTCTGGCGGAAGCGCTGATGCAGGACCCAGGTGACGCGGACATGGTGGAGCACTTCGGTGAGAAGCTGCTCAAAGAGTCCCACCGCATGGGTGAGATGATCACGGACCTGATCAACCTGTCCAAGCTCCAGGGCGCGGAGGCACTGCCGGAGATGGTGCCCGTGAGCATTGACGCGGTGATTGATGAGGCGATTGAGCGCAACCACGTCAGCGCCGAAAACCATGACATCGTGCTCACCCGCGGCGCCACCACGGGTGTGGAGGTGATGGGGGACCGCGCACTGTTGGTTGCTGCGGTGTCCAACTTGGTGTCCAACGCCATCAACTACTCGCCGAACGGCAAGCAGGTGAGTATCTCGCAGAAGGTGGTGCGTGAAAACGTGGTGCTGGTGCGGGTAACTGACCGCGGCATTGGCATCGCGCCCGAGGACCAGAAGCGCGTGTTTGAGCGTTTCTACCGTGTGGACAAGGCGCGTTCCCGCTCAACGGGCGGCACTGGCCTGGGGTTGGCTATTGTCAAACATGTGGTGGCTAACCACGGCGGTAACATCAAGCTGTGGTCGCGGCCCGGTACCGGGTCCACGTTTACCATCGAGTTGCCTATTTACCAGCCGGATCAGCGGCAGGTACCCGGGAAGGACTGACAGTTAAAGTGACAACAATCCTGATCGTTGAAGACGAAGAATCTTTGGCGGAGCCTTTGGCGTATCTGCTGAAGAAGGAAGGGTTTGACACTGTCTGGGCGGCCGACGGTACGGCTGCGCTTGAGCAGTTCAATGAGGACAGCATTGACTTAGTGCTGCTGGACTTGATGCTGCCGGGCATGAGTGGCACGGATGTGTGCCGCAAGCTGCGCGCTGAGTCGGATGTTCCCATCATTATGGTCACGGCTCGTGACTCTGAGATTGACAAGGTTGTTGGCCTTGAACTGGGCGCGGATGATTACGTGACCAAGCCGTATTCCACCCGTGAGCTGATTGCTCGCATCCGCGCGGTGTTGCGCCGCGGCCCGGAGGTGGAAGAGGTTGATGAGTTTGATGACCGCATTGTTGAGGGCGGCCGCGTACGCATGGATGTGGAGCGCCACACGGTGACGGTGGATGGCCAGCCTGTGGCGATGCCGCTGAAAGAGTTCGACCTGCTGGAGTACCTGATGCGCAATTCCGGCCGCGTGCTTACTCGCGGCCAGCTCATTGAGCGCATTTGGGGTGCGGATTATGTGGGCGATACGAAGACGTTGGATGTGCACGTCAAGCGCCTGCGCACCAAGATTGAGCGGGAGCCCTCGCGCCCGACCCAGCTGGTTACGGTGCGCGGTTTGGGCTACAAGTTTGAGGCTTGAGTTGCCGCAGGGTGCCTTTGCTTAGCGACGTCCGGCGCCAACCCCCTCGCCTCACAATGCGCCGCGAGTACCGCATAAGGTGCCTCGCCGATAAGCGCGATCAGTTCGGCTTTCATGGAACGCCAGACGGGGATCGCGTCAGCGTCGTTACGCGGGGCGTGGCACGAAGGTGCGCCGCTGCACCACCAGTCGAAGTCCTCACCACCTGAGCCCCACTGGCGGCGGTCGTACTCACCGATGGTGGTGCGAAGGATTTCTTGGCCGTCGGGGCGCTCCTCGTAGGCGTCCTCACGCGAGAAAGGCACCTGCCAGCACACCTCAGGCTTGGAACCGACAATATTCTTGCCCGCCGCCATGGCGTACTGGTGCAGCGCACACCCCGGGCCGGTGGGATGGCCGTTGCGGTTGGCAAAGATACAGCCGCCGTCAACCACCCTGGTTTTCATGTTGTCTTCTTCATCCCACTCAAGCCACGGCTCAAGCTCAGTGATGTCCCCGTTGGCCAGGAACGAGTCCGTGTCTTTGGGGCGCAGCTGCCAATACTTCGCCGGCAACTCCGCCACCGCGTTATACAAATCATCACGATCCTGCTCATCGGCCATATAGGCGCCGTGGTTGCAGCAGCCAACCTCACGGATCTCCTCGTGCATGCCCAGGCACTCCGGAGTGCCGAAACGGCACGACCAGGTGGACTCCACCCAGGTCAAGTCAATAGTGAAGGAGTGCAGCGGATCCTCCGGGTGTACGAACTCGAACCACTCGCGGGGAAAATCTGGCGGTACTTCACGCCCCGCCGCGATGGACTTTCCCGCGGGCGAGCTTGCAGGAAAACCTAAGAAAACTTCATTCGGGGCTGGTTGATTCACACCGAAGCACCTTATAACCGTTACGCTTGCTGTGTGCGTTTAGGTGTATTGGATGTAGGCAGCAACACCGTCCACTTGGTGGCGGTGGACGCTCACTCAGGGGCGCGCCCCACCCCAATGTCCGACTGGAAGCAGCCACTGCGGCTTGTTGAGCTTCTGGACAAAAAGGGAAACATTGAGGACAAGGGCGTAGAAAAGCTCATCAGCGTTGTCCAAGAGGCCGCAGACCTTGCGGGCAACCTGAAGTGCGAAGAGTTCCACGGGTTTGCCACCTCCGCGGTGCGCTCTGCCACCAACTCGGCGGAAGTGCTCAAAGCCGTGGAGAAGAAGACCGGCGTGAAGCTGCGCGTCCTCTCCGGTGAAGAAGAGGCACGCCTGACGTTTCTGGCCACCCGCCGCTGGTACGGCTGGTCTGCCGGCCGCATCACCAACTTAGACATCGGCGGCGGCTCTTTGGAGCTGGCCACCGGCACCGAAGAAGTCCCAGACCTGGCGGTGTCGCTGGACCTGGGTGCGGGCAGGTTGACCCATGAGTGGTTTGACACCGACCCGCCGGAGCGCAAAAAGATCAACCTGCTGCGCGACTACATTGACGCCGAACTGGCCGGCCCCGCCGAGAAGTTCCGCGCCATGGGCGAAACCGGCCTGGCCGTGGGCACGTCCAAGACGTTCCGCTCACTGGCACGCCTGACCGGTGCCGCACCGTCGTCCGCCGGTCCCTACGTCAAACGAACCCTGACCGCGCCGGGTCTTCGACAGCTCATCGCGTTCATTTCGCGCATGACCGCGGCTGACCGCGCGGAGTTGGAAGGCATCAGTACTGACCGCTCCCACCAGATCGTGGCGGGCGCGCTCGTTGCGGAAGCTGCTATGCGCGCCCTAAACATTGATAAGTTGGAGATCTGCCCGTGGGCCCTGCGCGAAGGCGTGATCTTGAAACGCATCGATATTGACACCGCAGGCGCCGCCGCGGCGATGGATGAAGGAGTGTAGCTAAAGATGTCTGAGCAGAAACAGCTCACCGTTGCGGAGATTCTCGCCCGCGCCCAGAAGGAGAATCCCGAGCTTGGCACCCGTCGTCGCCGTCGCCGCAGCCTTGAAGACGGTGGTGTATCCGTCGCCGAACTGACCGGCTCCATAAAGAAGGTCGAGGCTAAGCCGGCGGAGTCGCGCCACTCCAGCGTTCCTATCGACGCGCCCGCTGAGAAGCCAGCCGCGCCTGCCGCGCCTGCGAAGCCTGTGGATTCTGAAGCGCCCGCCGCCGCGCCGAAGGTTGAGAAGCCTGAGGTGAAAAAGGCTGAGCTGAAGCAGCCTGAGCCGAAGAGGGTTGAGCGCGCTTCGGAAGACGAGACCGCGGTAATCAAGAAGGTCTCCGACGTGCCGGCAGCGCCCGCACCAAAGGCTGAGGCGCCGAAAACTGAAGCGCCGAAGCCAGCACCGATCGTTGATTTGGATGCCGCGCCGACCAAGGTCGAAGAACTTGAAGAACTCGACGAGTTCGAAGGCGCTGAAGACCTCGAAGGCGCTGAAGACACCGAAGAAGCTGGCGTAAACCCGATCACCCTGGTGCTGATGGTGTTCCTCGGTGTTGTCCTGGGCATCCTCGGCTTCATGCTGTTTAAGTGGCTGTGGACCAGCACACCTACAGCGGTGGCGGCCATCCTTGGCGTGATCACGGTGGCTGGCTCCGTCTACGCGGCGCGCGCAATTGGCACTGGCCGTGACTGGCTGTCGGTTGGTCTCGCAGGCGTTGCTGCCGTCGTGATCGCGTTTGGCCCGGCGCTGCTCTAATTCGAACATTCACACTTAAAAAAGGGGTGCTCTGTGCAAAAGATCGCCGTTTTAGGCGCGGGCAATATCGGCGAAGCGTTGATCGCGGGCCTGTTGAACTCCGGCGTTGACCCCAAGCAGATTGTGGCGACGAATAGGTCGGAGGAGGCGTCGGCAAGCATAGCCCAGCGATACGGGGTGCTGACCGAAACCGACAACCGTGCCGCCGTGGATGAGGCCGATGTAGCGGTGCTGTGCGTCAAGCCGGCGCAGATCCCGCAGCTGCTGGATGAGATCAGTGACCAGGTGGACCGCAACGACACCGGCACCGTCTTAGTGTCCATGGCCGCGGGCGTGTCACTTGCCGCCATGCAGGACGCCATCTCCACCGCAGGAGCCCCCATCGCGCGCGTCATGCCTAACACCCCCATGCTGGTGGGCAAGGGCGTGCTGGCAGTTGCTTATGGACGCTACGTTGACGACGAACAACGCACCCTCGTCCGCGACCTGCTCCAGGCTGCCGGCAAAGTCGTCGAAGTCAACGAATCACAGCTGGATGCCGTGACCGCGATCTCCGGGTCCGGGCCCGCCTACTACTTTTTGATGACCGAGGCGCTCGTGGATGCGGGGGTAGCTCTGGGCCTTAACCGTGAGCTGGCAGCCGAGCTAGCGGTGTCCACTGCGGCGGGTGCTGGCGCGATGCTGGAAGGCGAATATACGCCAGCGGAGCTGCGTGCGGCAGTCTCCTCACCAGCAGGAACGACCGTTGCCGCGATCCGTGAGCTGGAAGAGTCCGGCCTGCGTGGCGCCCTGTACCGAGCCACCGAGGCGTGCGCGGAGCGTTCCGCGGAACTTGGGAACCATTAGTCACACACGTTCACAGCGGGCACTTTTGAAATTTCTTACCCCATAAGTCGCGCGCGACACACCGTTCACGGTAAGCTCGTTCAAGCACGTGCGTGTCCGTCCTGTGGGAGGGGAAGCCTACAGCGCGCCTACCGTGCGGAAGGTTAAAGAAAATTATGGCAAGTGAAGAGAAGGGCAAGTTCCTTACCGTCGCGGAAGTCGCGGAGATCATGCGCGTTTCCAAGATGACCGTCTACCGCCTCGTGCACTCCGGCGAACTGCCGGCAGTGCGTGTGGGCCGCTCGTTCCGCGTGAACGAGACCGCGGTTAATGAGTACCTCGAGTCCTCGGTGTACGACGTCGGATAAGGCTTCTTGCTTATCTACACCCCAAGCCCGGCACCTCCACATAGTCAGCGGAGGTGCCGGACTTTTTTGTCCTGAACAGCCACCCCTGTATGCTATTTAGCATTCTCACCGGCCTGGCCTGCCGGAGAACGAGTACATGTACCGATAAAGAAACGAGGAAACCCAGTGGGTTCAGTAATTAAGAAGCGCCGCAAGCGTATGTCCAAGAAGAAGCACCGCAAGATGCTCCGCCGCACTCGTGTGCAGCGTCGTAAACTTGGCAAGTAAGCCTTTGGTTTTGGGCCCGCTCTGGTTGGAGCGGGCCTTTTTCTTGGTTAAGTAGCAAAAAGTGTGTGGCATGCGTCCATGAATTAGACTTTTCCCTGGTAGAGTTTGCTGGTCACAGTAGGTATAAAATGCGCTTGCTACGAGTTGTCATCGGTATCATTATCGCTATAGGTGTTATCCTGAGTATTATTCAAGTAGCACTTTCTGCGTGGTCTAATCCGATTTTGTCCGTAGGTCCCACTTTATCGACTACAGGTGCTCTAGCGGGCATTTGGTACATAATCGTGGTGAGAAACCGTAAACGAGGCGGAGACTAGTATATTCAAATTCTTGTTTCCTGCGTGAGCCGCTAGGACCACCTGACAAATGTGACAACACAGGTGGCCGGTTTTAGGCGCGACCTGGGGAAACGCAAATAGTGTTGTCACATTTGTCAGGGGCCTAGCTGCGGCGCCGGGCAATCCTTAGCGCTGCGCCAACAACGCCAGCGGCAGCGATGGCCGGGATGGCGTAGGAGCGGATGAGGCGGCGCATGGAGCGGTAGTCGCGAATCTCCCAGCCGCGCTGCTTAGCGTGCTGCCGCAATTGACGGTCCGGGTTGATGGCCACGGCGGAGCCAACCATCTCCAGCATTGGCAGATCGTTGATGGAGTCGGAGTAGGCGGTGCAGCGCTCTAGGTCCAGCTGTTGGAGGGCAGCCAACGCGGCGACGGCGTGCTGTTTGCCGGGGCCGTGGAGGATGTCACCAACCAGGCGGCCGGTGAAAACACCGTCTTCCTCCTCGGCAACCGTGCCAAGTGCGCCGGTGAAGCCGAGGCGCTCTGCCAGTGCCTGGCCAATCTGGACAGGTGTTGCGGAAACCAACCACACCTGTTGGCCTGCGGCGAGGTGCATGGCGCCGAGCTCGACGGTGCTTTGGTACGCCTTGGTCAGCATGTGGTGGTCCACAATCTCGGCGCAAAGCTCCTGAAGTTCGGCGACGGACTTGCCTTTGACCAGGCCTAAGGCTTGCTCGCGGCCGGAGGCGATGTCATCAGCGTTTTCGGATCCGGACACGCGGTATTTCACTTGCTTGACCAGGGCCGGGAAGATCTCACGCAGCGTGATGTAGCGGCGCTTAGCCAGCTGCTGGCCGAGCAGGATGAGGGAGGAGCCCTGGATCAGGGTGTTGTCGATGTCGAAAAACGCCGCGGCGCCGGGATCCTGGGGGATGTCCGGGTCCGGCTGGTTGAGCTTGGGGCGCCCTGCGGTGGCAAAGGCGCCGCCGACGGAATCAACGCCGAGGGCGAATTCCTCAATGCCGATGCCGAAGGTTTCCTCGATGGCGGCTGCGGCGGCCGCTTCGCCGGCGGCGCGCTGCGCCTCTGCGTCGAGTGGAGGCAGTGCCAGGTCCTCAAAGAAGCGGCGCAGGTTGCCGTGGGAGACGGACCACTGGGCAAGGAGTTCGCTGGGCTCGGCCATGGGGTTCCTCGGTTGCGGTTGAGGTTGGTGATCTAGCTGTTGGTTAACGCTAGCTGTCTGTTAGCGTTAACGAGTTAACTTGCACATCGTACCTAACAAACGCGCCTCAGGCGCCACCAAACCAGAACTGGAGGACCTTCAAATATGAGGACTGTAGAACTCATGGTGAGACAGGGTTGCGGTTCGTGTGTGAGGGTTGAGGGGGAGGTTCGGCGGGTCGTCGATAAGCATGAAGCTCTCATGCGGGTTGTGGATGTGGATACGGACCCTGAGCTGGCATTGGAATACGGGGACCGGGTGCCGGTTGTGGTGATTGACGGTGATGAGTTCGCGTGCTGGGAAGTGGATGCGGACGAGTTGGACGCAGAGCTTCGCCGTTAGAGGGCTATACTTTAGTTTGATTTTTTGGTGAGTTGGAGGAGATTGGGTGAGCGTACTCGTTGTGGGGATGTCCCACCGCTCGGCTCCTGTCGCGTTGCTTGAGCGGCTGAGTATGGACGAAGCGGTGCAGGACACGACTGCAACAGCGTTGGTGGCGCAGCCGTCTCTAAGCGAAGCCATGATTATCTCCACCTGCAACAGGCTGGAGATTTACGCAGTTGCGAACGCGTTCCACGTTGGTGTGGAGGACGTGCTGAAGGTACTGGCTGACGTCTCTGGGGTCAGTGAGGCGGAGCTGCGCGGCTACCTGTACGTACGTTACGCGGATGCGGCTGCAGAGCACGTGTTCTCCGTGGCCTCTGGGCTGGACTCCATGGTGGTGGGTGAGCAGCAGATTATTGGCCAGGTACGTGCGGCGTATCTGGATGCGGCAGAGCGCGGCACGGTTGGGCCGACGCTGCATTCGCTCGCGCAGTCCGCGTTGCATACGGGCAAGCGCGTGCACACGGAAACCGCGATCGATGAGGCCGGTGGGTCTATGGTCACCTTCGCCTTGGATGAGGCGATGGCGGAGATGGGTGTGGATTCGTTTGAGGGGCACACGGCCCTGGTGTTGGGTGCTGGCGCGATGAGTTCTTTGGCCGCAACGCAGCTGGGGAGGCGCGGTGTGGACAAGCTGATCATTGCCAACCGCACGCGTTCCAATGCTGAGCGGCTCGCGGAGCACGCGCGGGAAGCTGGCGTGCCGGCGGAAGTGGTGGATTTCAACGCCCGCGCAGGTGCGATTTCGCGTGCTGACATCACGGTTTCTGCCACGGCGTCTGACGGCTTCACCATTACTGCGGAGGACCTTTCGGGGCCGACGATGTTGGTTGATTTGTCGCTGCCGCGCGATATTGCAGATGATGTGGCAACGCGCGAGGGCGTGCGCCTGATCAACATTGAGTTTTTGCACAAGAAGCGCACTGCCAAGGGGGATTCGGCGGATGTTGTGGCGGTGCAAAACGCCAAGAAGATCGTTTCTGAGCAGGTTCGGGAGTTTTCCTCCCAGCAGCGCGTGCGCGAGGTGGCGCCGGCGGTGGCTCGGCTTCGCAGTAGCGCCACCGAGGTCCAGGAATTCGAGTTGGAGAAACTCAGGGCCAGGCTTGTGGACGTCAGTGAGGACGACTTTGCCCAAATCCAACGCACCGTACGCCGCGTAGTGGACAAGCTGCTGCATACGCCGACGGTGAAGATTAAGGAGCTGGCGGCGACAACGGACACTGTTAGCGTGGATACGGTGTTTGAGGAGTTGTTCGGCTTGGGCCGTCCCCCGGTTGCCGTTGATGCGGGGAGCCTGCCGCGTCCGGAAGAAATGCAGGCCAAAATGCAGGTCAAGGAGCTGTAACATGTTGCGCATTGGTACTCGTGGATCTCACCTTGCTACTACCCAGGCAGGGCACGTCAGGGACTGGCTGATTGCAGGTGGTGCCCCGGCGGAGCTGCACATTGTGACCACCCCTGGTGATTTATCGCAGGCACCGGTTGAGCGCATCGGTGTGGGCGTGTTTACGTCCGCGCTGCGTGATGCGTTGTTTGCCGGTGAGGTGGATGTTGCCGTGCACTCGTTTAAGGATTTGCCGACGGCGCCGGAACCACGCGCACACCTGATTGTGCCGAAGCGTGAGGATAACCGTGAGGCGCTGATTGCTCGCGACGGTTTGACGTTGGCGGAGCTGCCGCAGGGCGCGAAGGTGGGAACGTCGGCGCCGCGCCGCATCTCACAGCTGCGTGCGCTGCGCCCGGACCTGGACATTCGCCCGCTGCGCGGCAACATTGAGCGCCGCATGAGCTTTGTTACCTCTGGTGAGTTGGACGCGATCATGTTGGCGTACGCGGGTCTGAGCCGCGGCGGGTATGCGGATCGCGCCACCGAGGTGTTTTCGCCGGAGGTGCTGGTGCCGGCGCCGGCGCAGGGTGCGCTGGCAGTGGAGTGCCGCGCGGGCGATGCGGACAACGCCGCACGTATTGATGCGCTGGCCTGCCCGGACGCCACCGTCCAGGCGACGGCGGAGCGCCAGGTGCTGGCAACGCTGCAGGCTGGCTGCACCGCGCCGGTTGCTGCTCACGCAACGCTGGATGGTGACACGCTGACGCTGACCGCAGGCGTATTCGCCCTGGACGGCTCGAAGCAGGTTGTGGAAACCCAGACTGGGCAGCGCTCGAATCCGGTGGCGCTTGGCCAATCTGTGGCGGAAGCGTTGGTGGCACGCGGCGCAATGCCGTTGATGTAAGCACGGGCGTAAAACGCATATAAAAAACACAGGCGTTTTTGAATCCTGGGCACTCCACTTTAAGGTGGAGATACCAAACGCTTTCACGTCTCGGCACAGCGGGGTGGCATAACGGCACCCTCGTCCGCGCCGAGACAACTATTTGTGCCTAGAAAAGTTCACTGTATGACAAAGATCATCTTCGTCGGGGCAGGCCCGGGAAACCCTGATCTGCTGACCATCCGTGCACGCGAGGTGCTGGAGACCAATGCTATCGCGTTGGTTGATCCGGAGGTCTCTCAGGGTGTCCGTAACGTTGTTGCGGCAGGTCTTCCCGTCCCCCAGTCCAAGCTCGACGCGGCGAACGCGGAGTATGAGCAAATGGTGCTTGAGGCAAAACAGGCTGGTGCGCGCCGGAAACCTCCACGCCCGGAGCTGCCAACGGCGGCTGAGGTTGAGGAGTTGGCTGCGGGGGTTGACGGGGTTGTAGATAAGCTGAAAAATGCCCTTGAGCAGGCGGAAGCATTGTATGAGCAGGGCGATGGCGGCGACGGTGATGTGGTGCGCCTGGTCAGCGGCAACCCGCTGACGCGCGATTCGGTGATGGCGGAGGTGTCCGCTGTTGCTGCCGCTGGCCTGGAGTTTCAGGTAGTGCCGGGCATGAGCCTGCCGTCCACCGTGCCTTCCTTTGCTGGCATCGCGCTGGGCTCCACTTACACCGAGGCGGACCTGGCTAATGAGACGGTGGACTGGGATCAGCTGGCTACCGCACCGCAGCCGCTGGTGTTCCAGGCAACGCAGGAGCACCTGCCACAGATGGCTAAGGAGCTGATGGATCGCGGTTTTGCGGCCAGCGCTCCGGTGGCGGTGACCACGCACGGCACGACGCGTTTGCAGCGCACGTTTGATGCGACGCTGCAGACCGTGGCCAAGCTGGACGCGGACCTGACCGGTCCGCTGGTGGTGACCTTGGGTACCGTGCCGGATGAACGCGCGAAGTACTCCTGGTGGGAAAACCGTCCGCTCTACGGCTGGCGTGTGCTGGTGCCGCGTGCCAAGGAGCAGGCTGGGTCGATGAGTGCGCGCTTAAGCTCCTATGGCGCAATCCCGCAGTCTGTGCCCACCATTTCCATGGAGCCGCCGCGCAACCCCGCGCAGATGGACCGTGCGATCAAGGGCATTGTTGAGGGCCGCTACCAGTGGGTGGTGTTTACCTCCGTCAACGCTGTTGATGCGGTGTGGGACAAGTTTGCGGAGCTGGGTTTAGATGCGCGTTCCTTTGCCGGCGTGCACTTGGCTGCGGTGGGGCAGAAGACTGCGGACGCTGTGCGCGCCCGCGGCATGATGCCGGAGCTGTTGCCGCACCGCACGAAGCAAAACGCGGCTGGCCTGGTTGAGGTGTTCCCGGAGTACGTCGAGGACATTGACCCGGTGTCGCGTGTGCTGCTGCCGCGCGCTGACCTGGGTACGGACGTGTTGGTGGACGGCCTTTTGGAGAAGGGCTGGGAAGTAGATGACGTGGTGGCGTACCGCACCGTGCGCGCCGCCCCGCCTGCACCTGAGGTGCGCGACATGATCAAGACCGGCGGTTTTGATGCCGTGTGCTTCACCTCTGCTTCCACCGTGAAGAACCTGGTTGGCATTGCTGGTAAGCCGCATCAGCGCACCATCATCGCCTGCATCGGCCCCATGGCGGCGGCTGAGGCGAAGGAGCAGGGCCTGCGCGTGGACGTGGTGCCGGAGGTTGCGGATGTGCCTTCGCTGGTCGACGCTTTGGCGGAGCACGTTGCGGAACTGCGCGCCGCTGGCCAGCTGCCGCCCCCGCGCAAGAAGCGCCGTGCCCGGCGGAAACCCGCTGAGGTAGAGACGGCCGCTGCAGCAGTTGCGGACGGAGCTGCGAGCGGGGAATAGGATGGGGCGCATGTCTTATGACTCCGCTATTGACCTGACCATGCTTCGCCGCCCGCGGCGTCTGCGCCAAAACCCGAAGATCCGTGAGCTGACGGCGGAAACCCGCCTGCACCCAGCGGACTTCATCCTGCCGCTGTTTGTCGCAGATGGCATTGACGCCAAGCGCGAGATTTCCTCCATGCCGGGCGTGTACCAGCACACCACGGACAGCCTGAAGGCCATCTGCCACGAAGCGTTGGAAGCTGGCGTGACGTGCGTGGACCTCTTTGGTGTTCCGCGTGATGAGGATAAGGACGCTACGGGTTCGGTGTCCTGGGATGAAAACGGCATTCTGAACCGCAACCTGGCTGCACTCCGTGAGGAGTTCGGCGATGACCTGCTGATCATGGCGGACACCTGCCTGGATGAGTTCACGGATCACGGCCACTGCGGTGTGTTAGAAACGGACCGTTTTGGCCAGGAAATCGTGGCTAATGACGCAACGCTTGAGCTCTACGTGAAGATGTCGCTGGCCCAAGCCGCCGCAGGTGCCCACATTGTGAGCCCGTCCGGGATGATGGACGGCCAGGTGGCCGTGATCCGCGAGGCGCTGGATAGCGCTGGCTACCAGGACGTGGCGATTATGGCGTACTCCGCAAAATACGCGTCCAAGTTCTTCGGCCCATTCCGCGACGCGGTCGGTTCCTCCCTGAAAGGCGATCGCCGCACCTACCAGCAGGACCCGGCAAACATCCGCGAGTCCATCCTGGAAACCCAGCTGGATATTGATGAGGGCGCGGACTTTGTCATGGTCAAACCCGCCATGCCGTACCTGGACGTGCTGGCCAAGGTGGCGGAGATGTCGCCGGTGCCGGTTGCTGCCTACCAGGTTTCCGGCGAGTACGCGATGCTGGTTGCCGCTGGCCAAAACGGCTGGATCGACTTTGAAGAGACCATGATGGAATCCCTCATTGGCATCAAGCGCGCTGGCGCGAACCAGATCCTGACCTACTACGCCATTGAGGCCGCCAAGCGCCTCAACCAAGCAGGGGGCGTGCGTGGTTAGCCTGCCGCCGGGGCCGACTGGGCCCTCAAGGCCTTCAGGGCCAACTGGTGCCCCGAGCAACCCCAACTCCGCCTCCCACGTTGACCCGGAGGCCGCCCACGGCGGCAAGCCGGAAACGGTGCGCTACATGCTGGCGTGCTGGGCGGTCATGATCGGTGGTGAGCTGTTGCACCAGGCGTTGACCACGGTTGCGCTGCTGATGGACCCCTCCCAGCTGATCGCCTCCGCCAAGGAAGCGTCGAAGCAGACGGGAGCCGTGTCCGAGGCCATGTCCGAAGGGCTGTTAAACGTTGCGGTGTGGGGTTCGGTTGCGCTGATGGCGTTGGTCCAGCTGGCTATTTTGGGGTTGTTTGCGTTCGCGTTGGCGTCGATAAGCAGGCAGCGCAAATGGGCAGGAACCGCACGCAGGCTGCTGATGGTGTTCTCAGTGTTTTTTGCTCTGCGCGCGCTGATGGTGTTTGCCATGCGCCCAGCTGGCACGACGGTGCCGCTTGCGTTCTACGCCTTCGACGGGGTTATCCAAATCATGCTTGGCGTGGCGGGGGCGCTGGGGCTGTTCTACGCTTCCCAGAAGGAATCGGCTGATTGGGTAGACACCGGCGCCGGCAAAAACGGAGCTAAAGGAGCCTAAAACATGGCGGGCATGTTTCCAACGATGGTTGCGGACCCGAATGACCGCAACCGCAGGCATACAGATGCGGTGGGTGAGACTTGGCCAACGCCGCTGAAGGTGGCGTATTGGCTGGTTGTTGCTGCCGCAGTGCTGATGTTGGTCACGGCCGTTGACCTGTTTGCCACTGTATTTTTGGGTACTTACCTGCCGCCGGATCTTGATACTGATGTGACTCGGTCGCTGCTGCTGAACACGCGCATTGTTGCCGTGGGCAATATTGTGTTGGCCCTGGGGCTGGCGGCGTGCGCGGCGTTTTTTGAGCGCGGTTCAAAGCGTGCGCGCCGGGTGGCGTCTGTTCTGGTGATGCTCACCGCGTTTGTGAACTTGGCCGGTTTTTTCGTGCACGCAGTTGGTTTTGTGGCGTTTGCCATTGTGGTCCTGCTGGCGTTTGCTGGTTTCTTTATGTTCCGGCCGGCGGCGAATGCGTTTGTGGATCACCGCAGTGGGGATTTGTGGCAGGGGTTGCGCTAGCGCCGAAAGCTGCCGCGTGAGGTAAAAATGTCAGTTTCTGAAGATCTTTCCCGTTCGATTGAGCTCGCCCGCGATGCCGCGCGGCTTGCCGGAGTTGAGACCAGCGGGCAGAGCATGCGTATCGACGGTGGCGATGACGACCACCAACGCCGCAACATCTCGTATGCCTTTGAGTTGGTCGGCGTGAAGGATGCTCCGCAGCTGGCGGACATAGAAGTTGCGTTGGAAGAGATCCCGGGCGTGACCACGCGCATGGTGTATCCGACGTCAATGGCGTGGATTACGGCGCCGTCTGATGTGCATCCGGAGCAGCTGGAGAACATCATCCGCGCGTTTGGTGTGGATCCGGTGATGACGGACACCACATTGCAGCGCCAGGCGTTGCTGAAGGATGCGGTGGAGCCGCGTTCGCCGCGGAAGAGTACGCGTGGGATGTCGGTGCGGATTCGCCGTCGGCGCCGGGATGCGCAGGCGAGCCTGAGTGCCGCGCGTGATGCTGGCTTTGTGCGCCGTGCGCGTACCCGGTCCAGCTCTAATGACGTGCTGTTTACTGCCCGCGACCTGGTTACCCCGGCGAGGTTGATCACGGCAGTGGTGTTGTCGCTGCCGGTGATTGTGCTCAGTTACTCGCCGGCCGTGCAGTTCCCGGGCTGGCAGTGGCTGTGTTTGGCGCTGACTACGCCGGTGGCGTTTTGGTGCGCGTTGCCGTTCCACCGCGCGATGGCTGGTGGCGTGCGCCGTGGCCTTTCGGCGCTGGATGGCGCGAGTTCGGTCGCTGTGCTGGCGGCGTATCTCTGGTCTGTTGTAGCGCTGTTGTTTACGCCTGCGGGTGAGATCGGTTGGGTATCTGCAACCGGGTGGACGCCCACGCGGCGCGGGGATGCGATGGATCTCTTCTTAGACGTCGCCTGCGGTGTCACAGCGCTGCTGTTGGTGGGGCGTTTTTACGCGAAGCGTGCTGGTGCGTCGTTGGTGGATCAGATGGCGCAGTTTACGCCGCCTTCAGATACGGAGTACAAGGTGATTCGCCGTGGTCACGGTGATGAAGAGGTGCTGCCGCTGTCTGAAATTAACCGCGGGGATGACGTGGAGGTTCGCGCCGGCCAAACCATCCCGGTAGACGGTGAGGTGGTTGGCGGCTCAGCGCATCTGGATCACGTGCTGGTTGGCGTGGATGCGGAGCCGAACGTGAAGGTGGGCGATGAGGTGGCCGCCGGGACGGTGGTTGACCGCGGCAAGATCAAGGTCCGCGCGCGGCGTACCGGCCATGCAACGAAGTGGGCGTGGGTGAGCCGTTGGGTGGAGGAGGCGTCGCGAAGAGAAAATGCTGCGACGATGGTGTCCACCCGCTCAGCCGGCATGATGATCCCGGCGGCGTATGCGCTGGCAGTGATTGATTTTGGGCTTTGGTGGCTTATCGACGGCAACATCAACGCCGCCTTCTCCACCGCCCTTGCCATCCTGGCCGTAGTCGCCCCGGTGGCGCTGGCAATTTCGCCTGCACTGGCGATCAGGCATGGCGTTGAGGCGGCGGCACGCCACGCGATTTTGGTGCGCGATGGCGCAACCCTGCGCAAGTGCGAAGAAGTGGACACGGTGGTGTTCAACCGCGTGGGCACCCTGGTGGAGCCGGAGATGACCGTGGAGACGGTCACCGCCGCGGAAGGGGAGGACACCGAGGTGGTGCTCCTCGTTGCGGCGGCGCTCTTGGTGGAGTCCAACCACCCCTCTTCACGTGCGATTGTTGCCGCTGCACGTGAGGCGAAAGGCCACGGTGCACCGTGGCGTGTGGATCTGGAAGAGTCCACCATCCACCAGGACGGCACCACCACCGGGCGCGTGACCCTGCGTCCCGTGGTTGATGGGCGTGTGGCGGATGATGATGAGGCCACCCATCTCGACGCTGAGCTGTGGCGCCCCACCAACCTGTCGCGCCTGAAGGGGCGCTTGGCGCTGGCGGCGGTTAGCGGCGGTGCGCCGATTGTGGTGCGTTGGAAGAACCGCGACCGAGGTGTGATCACGCTGCATGACCCGGAGAAGCAGGATGCGGCGGATGCGGTTGATCGTCTAGAAGCAATGGGCACCTCCACTGTGATGCTGACGCGTGACACCTACGCGGTGGGACGCCGGTTTGCCAACATGCTGGGCATATCCTCGGTGCTGGCAGGAGTTACCGCGCATGACAAGGCGGGTGCCGTACGCCAACTGCACAGCCGTGGGGCAAACGTGGCCATGGTGGGCAGCCTGTCAGTGCTGGACGTGATTGAGGTCGGGGACCTTGGCGTTTTGTATGCCGAGGAGGATTTCTTCGAAAGTAACATGAAGAAAAACACCGAGCTTGAGATCGACGCGCTGGTCATGCGTGATGACGTGATGGCAGTGCCCCAGCTGCTTGAGCACGGCCGGCGCGTGTCCCGCATCATTGACTCAAACATGGCATTCGCATTGATCTACAACGCGGTGGCCGTTGCCCTTGCCATGAGTGGCTTGCTGCCACCGATGGGCGCCACGCTGGTCATGCTCGGTAGCTCCTTGATCATCGGGCAGCGTTCCTCGCGCGCCGGGCGTTTCCCGTCCTAAATTTCCCGCGGTAAAGGTGCTGGCGGATCTGAAGTAGGCTTGTAAGCCATGACCAGACGTGAGCTTGTTAATGCCCCGCTTCTTCAGGCCGCTAACGGCCAGACCCCGTCGCGCACCCCGGTGTGGTTTATGCGCCAGGCGGGCCGCTCCCTGCCGGAGTACCTCAAGGTACGCGAAGGCATCCCCATGTTGGACTCCTGCTTCATGCCCGAGCTGCTGGCGGAAATCACGATGCAGCCGGTACGCCGCCACGATATGGATGGCGCGATTCTGTTTTCTGACATTGTGGTGCCGCTGAAGGCCGCCGGTGTTGGCGTTGAGATTGTGCCGGGCCGCGGCCCGGTGATGGATCAGGCGATCACCTCGCGTGCGGACGTGGATAATCTGCCGATTCTGGATCACCACGTGGAAGAGGTGGCCAAGGGCATTGAGATCATCCTGGGTGAGCTGAAAGATACCCAGGCGCTGATCGGTTTCGTGGGCGCGCCGTTTACGCTGGCCAGCTACCTCGTTGAGGGCGGCCCCAGCAAAAACCACGAGAAGACCAAGGCCATGATGCACGGGGATCCGGAGACCTGGCACGCCCTGATGCGCCGCCTGGTGCCCACGATTACTACGTTCTTGCGCACCCAGGTTGAGGCGGGCATTGACGCGATGCAGCTGTTCGACTCCTGGGCAGGTTTCCTCACGGAGGCGGATTACCGCGAGCACGTGTTGCCGTACTCGGTGGAGATCCTGGAGACGGTTGCAGGTGAGATCCCGCGTATCCACTTCGGTGTTGCTACCGGCGAGCTGCTCGGCGCCATGTCTGAGGCAGGTTCTGAGGTCATGGGCGTGGATTGGCGTGTGCCGTTGGATGTGGCGGCGAAGCGTTTTGCCTCCCCACGCGTGCTGCAGGGCAACCTGGATCCGGCGATGCTGTTCGCGGGCACCGATGTGGTGCGCGAGGAGGTCACCCGCATTAAGGCTGAGGCTGCCCGCGCGGTCGAAGTGGGGGATGCCACCGGCCACATCTTCAACCTCGGCCACGGCGTTTTGCCCACCACGGATGCGGATGCGATCACAGAAGCCGTACGCATCATCCACGAGGAGGCGTAAAAAGCGTGAACGTTGCCATTATTGGCGCAGGTCTTGCCGGGTTGACCGCAGCCTATGAGCTGCGCCGTTTGAGCGAGGCTGAAGGCGTAACTGATCTGCGTGTGGATGTCTACGAGGCGACCGATCGCATCGGCGGCAAGCTCTACACCGTGGCGTTTGAGGCCGGGCCGACGGATATGGGCGCGGAGGCGTTCATGGCACGCCGTAAGGATGCGGTGGAGTTTTTCACCGAGCTGGGTCTCGGCGACTCTTTGGTGGAACCTTCGGGTCTGCGCTCCTTGGTGTGGGTTGACGGTACGGCGCGTGAGCTGCCAACCGGCGGCGTAATGGGCATCCCGTCTTCCTCCGAGGGCGTGAAGCACCTGGTAAGCGAAGAGACTGCGCGACGTATTGACCAGGAAGGCGAGCAGCCCGGCTTCGAGTGGGAGATCGGCGGCGACGTGAACCTCGGCGCCCTTGTTCGCGAGCGCTACGGCAACGAAGTGGTGGACAACATTGTCACCGCACTGCTGGGCGGCGTGTACTCCTGCACTGCCGATGACCTGGGTGTTCGCGCGACTGTGCCGCAGCTGGCGGCGGAGCTTGACCGCCTTGCCGCGGATGGCCCCGTGCACTTGTCTACAGCCGTGGCCAACTTGGAGGCCGCGCGCAGGGAGCTACCCACCGGCCACGGCGCCGTGTTCAACTCCTTCCGCGAGGGCTACCAAGAGGTCTACGAGGCGCTGGCAGAACAGTCCGGTGCCAACATTTACATCGACGCGTTTATCTCCGCACTGACCCGCGAAGGCGCAGGTTACCGCGTCAAAGGTGGTGAAGATGTGGTGTATGACCAGGTCATCCTCGCTGTGCCTGCCCCGACAGCCGCATTGCTGTTGAAGAGTGTCGCTCCGGAGGCCTCGGCTGCGCTGAAGTCTGTGCAGCTGGCTAACTCCGCGGTGGTGGGCATGCGTTTCGCCACCGATGAGGGCTTGCCACAAAACTCTGGTGTGCTGGTTGCCAGCGGTGCTCAGGATGTTCGCGCCAAGGCGTTCACGTTGTCTTCCCGCAAGTGGCCGCACTTGGCGGCGCGCGGCGGCGCGCTGGTGCGCGCCAGCTTCGGCCGCTTCGGCGACACCGTGGCGCTGTCCGCCAGCGAGGACGACCTTGTGGACTGGGCGTTGGATGACCTGCGCACCATCACGGGTTTCGACGGCCGCGAGGCCGGCCTCGAAGAAATCTACGTCCAACGCTGGTTCGGGGGCCTGCCGCGTTTCGACGCCACGCACCTGACCACCGTCGCCACCGTCAAGCAACTGCTCGCCGACGCGTTGGCGGGTGCTGGTGGCGCTGGTGGTGACAGTGCCGGCGCTGGTGCTGGTGGTGACAGTGCTGGTGGCGCTGGTGGTGCTGGTGGCGCTGCTGGTGCTGGTGGCCCAGGTGGTGAGGGCGCTGCTGGTGCTGGCGTGAGTGTGACTGGCGCTTGGGTCGCCGGCGTTGGAGTACCCGCGGTGATTGCAGATGCCCGCGCCGTCGCCGCCGACGTTCTGAAGTCCTAGCTGAGCCCCTGTTCGGTTCTGTACCCGTCGCCCCGTGGTCGCCGAACAGCTACCAAAGGTAGATATGCAGGGGAAGATATGCAGGTTCGCAGGTCACGGGATATTTTCATTAACGGGGCCCTTATTGAAAAAACGCTCTGACCATTACTCCTGCATATCTTCCCCTGCATTTCTTCACCTGCATATCTGTTGAAGCCGGACTTGGTTTGGGCTCGGCTTGGACTAGGCGTGGACTCGTGTGGAGGGGCTGTACCGCCGACATTGGTTACGGCATCAGTTCCTGGGCGCATGACGAAACCCCCATCGCCACACCAACCGGAGTTGGTGCGATGGGGGTTTCGCGTTGCTGACCGTTATTGACCGCTGTCTAGCGCGACTTACTTGGTCTCGGTTGCAGTGGAGTCGGTTGCGGTGTCTGCAGTGGAATCAGAAGTGGAGTCCGTTGCAGTGTCTGCAGTGGAGTCAGAGCTGGAGCCAGTGCTGGAGTCTGCAGTGCCAGTGGTGCCGCTGACGGTGGAGTCGGTCGTCGTTGCGTCGTCAGCGCCGGTGTCGTTGCAAGCAGCCAGGCCGGTCGATGCGAGCAGAACAGCAGCAGCGGTAGCAGCAAAGCGGGTCTTGGTGTTGGACATCTCGTTTCTCCTTTATCTAAAACAGCTATTTCGTGCCAGCTGTGTTTCGCTAGCCCCATCATTGATACGAGCCGTTTCTGTATGTTGGTTGAATTTTGATTCAAAATCCCCATGTAATCTCACGTCGATTGGATCAGTAGCGCGAATTATTGCTCAGAGTTTCTGCCATGGGTTCGTCTGCACTGTGTTCTGCACTAGGTTGATTCCCTATGAGTGACAACGTGAGCGCCGGCGAGCCAAACGCCGAGCCAACCACCGCCGAAACCACCAACAAGGAATGGTGGGAAGAAGACGGCCTGCCGTGGAACGGTAAGCCGTCGAAGGCGGACTACTGGTGTCTTGGCTGGTTCGGGTTTGTCGGCCTGTTCGGCCTGGCCATGATCCCGCTGCGGGCCTGGCTGCTGGGACTAGACCCGCCGATCATGCTGGCGTTGACGGGTTCGAGGTTGGGCGCGGCGTCGACAGGAGCACTGGCGGCGGTGGGCCAAGCACCACACTGGCTGCTGTACCTGCTGATCGGCTCACTGGTTGCCATCAAGTTTGACTGGATCTACTGGTGGGCAGGCAAGCTGTGGGGCAGGGGGATTCTGGAGGTCCAAGCGTCCAACTCCAAACGCGCCGCCAAAAACATCGAGCGTGTTGAGTACTGGGCGCTCAAACTCGGCTGGCTAGGCATTTTCCTGGCGTATGTACCGATTCCGCTGCCCATCGCCTTCGTCGTGTTCGTACTCATGGGCATGACCGGGATGCCGCTGTGGAAGTTCATGGTCCTGGACTTTGTGTCCAAGACGCTGTGGTCGTTCCTGTACCTGGGCCTTGGCTGGTGGATCGGCGAGCCTGTGGTCACCGTGTTGGACCACTACGCCAAGATTGCCAACTACATCGCCCTCGCCCTGGTGGTTGTGGTGTTTATCGGGGTGTTCCGCAGGCAGTCGAAGGCCAAGACAGCCAAGCCGCAGGCTTAAACGTTCGTTGCACTGACAAATTTGACAATTTCCCCTCTCTGTCAGGGTGGCGACCTGGGGAAATGTCAATCGGCTCGTCAAATTTGTCAGCCTGACCCAACGGGAGATGAAACAATTCCCGGAGGGTGAGCAGCCACCTGGGGAAATAGGCGCCGGAATGCACTAATCTGGAGATTGGTGCAGCGGCGCGCCCAAAACCGGCCCCAACCACCCCCAGAACTACACGTCGCGGTTAACCACCACGGAGGACAGGTCCTTGTCGCCATTGTCGGCGGCCTGCTGCGCTTCCAACGAGCGCAGGGCTGCGGCGACGGCGGGCAGGTCGGTGTCGGCGGCGTCAAGCATCAGGCGGGCATCCTTGGCAATGGCGTCTACCGAGAAGTCTCCAGGAGAAACAGAACGCTCACCCAGCAGGAACGGCGCCTTCATGTTCACGATGAACTCCAGGCCGGTGGAGCCGAGCATGGAAACCACCTCGGACTCCGAAAGGCCTTGCGAAAGGCCAAGGTCCAACGCCTCGCGGAAGCCTTCCAGGCTCACGGCCAGGGCAAGGTTGGCCAGCAGTTTGCCCACGGCGGCCTTGGCGGCGGTGTCTACTTCGCGCAGGCGCTCGGGGTTGGCCGCCGCCCAGGGGGCGACGGTTTGGGCGACCACGTGGCGTCGGCAAGCATCTGCTCCACCTACATAAACCCCCAGCTTGCCGGCGCGGGCAGGCGGCAATGTGCCAACCACCGGGGTGTGGACGAAGCCGGGGACGGCGGCGGCGAACTCGGCGGCATCCGCAGGCGAAATGGTGGTGGAATCCGCCCAGGTCACATCAGGTGCGATCAAGCCGGGCTCAATGACAACTTCGCGGACCTCATCCGGCCCGAACAGTGAGGTGATAACCAGCTCAGCGCCCTCAACCGCCTCCTCGGGGGTTGCTGCGGCGCGCGCACCGGCGGCAACCAAAGGTTCGGTTTTGGCTGCGGTGCGGTTCCAAACGGTGAGCTCGTGGTCATTGACAAGTTTGAGCGCAAGCTCAGTTCCCATGCGGCCGAGGCCTAAAAACGCGATCTTCATATGGCCTAGGATAGACAAGCATGACCACGCAGGACTTTAGTCAAATGCCAACCTCAGCCAACACCAAGCGCTCGGCGGAGCTTTTTGCCCGCGCGCAGCAACTGACCCCGGGCGGTGTGAACTCGCCGGTGCGCGGCTTCGGCTCCGTCGGCGGCCAGACTCGCTTTATCAAGAGCGCGCATGGATCCAAGCTTATCGACGTTGATGGCAACGCCTACGTTGACCTCGTGAACTCCTGGGGCCCGATGATCAACGGCAACGCGCGCCCGGAAATCCTTGAGGCCGTCCAGGCGGCGATGGTTGACGGCCTGAGCTTCGGTGCGCCGACCGAGGCCGAGGTGGAGATTGCAGAGCACATTGTGCAGCGCACCAGCGTTGAAGAGGTGCGCATGGTCAACTCCGGCACGGAGGCGACCATGTCTGCGGTGCGTTTGGCGCGCGGTTTCACGGGCCGGCCGAAGATTATCAAGTTTGACGGCTGCTACCACGGCCACGTGGATGCGCTGCTGGCCTCGGCGGGCTCTGGCTTGGCAACGTTCTCGCTGCCGGACTCCCCGGGTGTGACCGGTGCGCAGGCGGCGGACACGATTGTGGTGCCGTACAACGACATTGATGCGGTGCGTCGTGCGTTTGAGGAAAACCCGGGCGAGATTGCCTGTGTGATCACGGAGGCCGCGGCCGGCAACATGGGCACCGTTGCACCGAAGGACAACTTCAACCAGAAGCTGAAGGATCTTGCGCATGAGCACGGCGCGCTTTTGATTTTGGACGAAGTGATGACCGGCTTCCGCACCTCCTACTCCGGCTGGTACGGCGTGGACGGTGTGGCGGGTGACTTGACCACGTTTGGCAAGGTCATTTCCGGCGGTCTGCCGGCGGCGGCTTTTGGTGGTCGCCGCGAGATTATGGAGAAGCTCGCACCGAATGGTCCGGTGTACCAGGCGGGTACCCTGTCCGGTAACCCGGTGGCGATGGCGGCGGGCTTGGCGTCGTTGAAGCTGGCCTCTGAGGATATTTACCCGCAGCTGTACCGCAACGCGGACCTGTTGGGCAGCCTGATTAGCAGCGCCTTGACGCGCGAGGGCGTAGCCCACCACATCCAGCGTGCAGAGACGATGCTGTCCGTGCGCTTCGCGGAGGGCGCTGGCCACAACTTCACGGACATGAAGGCTGCGGATACCTGGCGTTACCCGGCGTTCTTCCACGCGTTGTTGGACGCTGGCGTGTTTGCGCCACCGAGCGCGTTTGAAACCTGGTTTGTCTCCACCGCGCTGACGGATGAGGACTTTGGCCGTATTGAGGCGGCACTGGTTCCGGCGGCGAAGGCCGCGGCGCAGGCGGAGCCAACCGCATGACGCGCACCATCGTTCACCTTGTGCGCCACGGCGAGGTGTTTAACCCGCAGCGCATTTTGTACGGGCGCCTGCCGGATTATCACCTGAGCTCTCGTGGCCAGTCCATGGCTGCGGCCACGGCGGAGTTCTTCGAGGGCCGCGACGTGACGTACCTGGCAGCCAGCCCGCTTGAGCGCGCGCAGGAGACGGCGCAGCCGATCGCCCAGGTCACGGGCCTAAGCGTTGATACGTGCGAGGACATCCTGGAAGCCGACAACACCTTCGAGGGGCTGCGCACCAAGGGGTGGCGTTCCCAGTTGTGGAACCCGAAGCGTTGGCGCTACATGCTCAAACCCTGGGAGCCCAGCTGGGGCGAGCCGTACGAGGAGATTTTCCAGCGTATGGATCGCGCCACTGAGCAGGCACGTCAGAAGGCCGAGGGCCACGAGGCGGTGTTGGTGAGCCACCAGTTGCCCATTGTCACGGTGCAGCGCTTCGTGCAGGGCAAGTCTTTTGCGCACGCCAGCCGCGAGTGTGACCTGGCAAGTGTGACGTCACTTGTGTTTGAGGGTGACGTTGTTATTGACTGGTCATATTCCACTCCGGCCGGACACATCTAGAAAACCCTGAGCCAAACCTTAAGAAAGCTACTTGTGAGAACGAAACGAATCCTGCCCGCACTTGTGTGCGCGCTCGCCCTTGCTGGTTGCTCAACTACTGGCGGCGATAGCGGCGGCACGTTCTCGTTCCACTCTCCAGGCGGCCAGGTTGAGATCCGCTATGACCAGGCAGACCGCAAGCCGTTGGCAAACTTCAGCGGTGAGTCGCTGATGGAGCCGGGCACCGATATCAACCTGGATGACTTCGCTGGCCAGGTCGTGGTGTTGAACGCGTGGGGCCAGTGGTGCGCCCCGTGCCGCGCGGAGGTTGATGATCTGCAGGAGGTCCAGGAACACTTCGAGGAGATCGGCACGGGCACAGTACTTGGTATCAACGTGCGTGACCCGAACCCGGAGATTTCGCGCGACTTCCTCAAAGACAACGCGGTGACCTACCCGTCTTTGTATGACCCGCCGTTTAAAACCGCGGCGTTTCTTGGCGGCGTGCCTAGCTCCGTGATCCCAACCACCGTGATCCTGGACAAGGAACACCGCCCAGCGGCGGTGTTCCTGCGTGAGGTAAGCGCCCAGGACATTCTTGACGTGGTTGCAGAACTTGAGGCGGAGTAGCCGATGGGGGAGGCGTTTTCACAGCTAGCGGCAGAAGGACCGCTGCTGCTTGGCATGCTGGCCGCGGCGTTGGCCGGGTTAGTCTCTTTTGCCTCCCCGTGCGTGATCCCGCTGGTGCCCGGCTACATTTCGTACCTCACTGGCGTGGTTGGCGGTGAGGTCAACTACGGGGAAGACGGGCCGCGGGTGACTAGAAAACGAGGCGCGGTCGCCGGTGCGGCAGCCCTGTTCATCGCAGGGTTTACCGTGGTGTTCCTGTTGGCCACGGTCAGTGTGTTCGGGGCGATTAGCATGATTCGTCTCAACGCGGAGATGCTCATGCGCATCGGCGGTGTGGTGACCATCCTGATGGGCGTGGTGTTTATGGGCGCGGTCCCGGCGCTGCAGAAAGACACCCGCATGCAGCCGAAACGCTGGGCCACCATCTTCGGTGCGCCCCTTTTAGGCGGCGTGTTTGCGCTTGGCTGGACGCCGTGCCTCGGGCCGACGCTGGCCGCGATCATCTCCGTCGCCGCAGGTACTGAGGGCATGACGGCGGCGCGCGGAGCGATTCTGGTCACCGCCTACTGTTTGGGACTGGGCTTGCCGTTTCTGCTCATCGCCATTGGCTCGGCGCGTGCGGTCAAAAGCGTGGATTTCCTGCGCAGGCATTCGCGCCAGATCCAGATCATCGGCGGTATCGCCATGATTGCGGTTGGCATTTTGCTGCTCAGTGGCGTGTGGGAGACATTTATTGGGTGGACGCGTCAGTTCACCGTCGGTTTCGGAGAGACAGTAATTTAAAGGATTCAACATGCAGATGCTGAAGAAGGCGTGGCACTGGCTGACAAGCATGCGCACCGCGCTTATCTTGCTGTTCCTGCTAGCCTTGGCTGCCATTCCGGGCGCGCTGCTGCCGCAGAGGCAGGTCAGTGCGTCGCTGGTAGATGACTATCTCAAGGCCAACCCGACGATGGGGCCGATCTACGACAGGCTGCAGTTTTTCGACGCTTTCTCGTCCACCTGGTTCGTCGCCATCGTTGTGCTGCTGATGATCTCCCTTGTTGGCTGCATCATTCCGCGCTCGGTGGATCACTGGCGTGCGTACCGCGCGAAGCCGACGCGTGCGCCGAAGTTCCTCTCCCGCATGCCGTTGCATGAGTCCGGTGTGGTGGCGGCACCGGTGGATCAGGTGAGCGCAAACACGCAAAAAGCCCTTCGCCGCTGGCACACCGCGGTCTATGAGCCGGGGGAGGACCGTGCCGGCGCGCTGTCTATTTCGGCGGAGCGCGGCTACTCGCGTGAGCTGATGAACCTGCTGTTCCACGTGGGCATTGTGGGCATGATTGTCACCTTCGCCCTTGGCAGGATGGCCTTTTATGAGGGGCAGGCGATCGTGGTCACCAACTCCGAATCCGAGCATGCGGTGCCCGTGCAAAACTCGCGCGAGTTCTGCAACACCAGCCCGTCTAACTTCGATGTGTTCAGGGCCGGTTCGCTTTTCGACGGCACCGGGCTCACCCCCTTCTGCTTCGAATCCCAAAACTTCCGCTCCGATTACTTGCCGAATGGCCAGGCGTTGGGCTTTTGGTCCGACGTGACCTACACCGATGACGTGACCGCGCCGAAGGAGACGTGGGAGAAGGCAACGCTGCAGGTCAACCATCCGCTGCGTATTGGCCAGGACCGCGTCTACCTGCAGGGGCACGGGTTTGCGCCGCAGATTACGGTGACGTGGCCGAACGGGGAGTCGCGCACGCAGATGGTGCAGTTTAGGCCCACGGACCTGCAAACGTTTTTGTCCTCTGGCGTGATGCGTTTTGATCCGCCGGCGGGCATGTATCCGGATCTGATGGAACGCCGCCAAAACCAGCTGGCGTTTGAGGGCGTGTTCGCGCCAACCGCGCAGTGGACTGGCCCGAACCAGGACATGCTGCAGTCCGCCTTCCCGTCCATGGAGGACCCGGCGATGGCGGTGGAGGTCTACGTGGGCGACGCCGGTTTGGACACCGGTCGCCCGCAGAACATTTTTGTGCTGGACCAGTCGCTCATTGCATCCGGACAGCTGCAGAAGACGCAACGCCTCACCCTTGAGCCGGGGGAGGAGGCCCGCGTGGACGTGGGCGATCCGGCCGGCCCGATCACGGTGCGTTTTGATGGCGCCGCCGAGTTTGCCAACTACCAAATCTCCCGCGACCCGTTCCAGCGCTGGGCGCTGGTGACCACGATGATTATGTTGGCGGCGCTGGCGGCGTCGTTGACCATCAAGCGTCGGCGCGTGTGGGTGCGCCTGCACCCGGAGACCACCGCCGCCGGGGAGGCCGTTACCCGCGTAGAGATCGCCGGCCTTGCCCGCACGGACCGCGCCGGGTGGGGCAGCGAGTTCGAGGAACTGGTGGGCGTGATCCTTGGCACCCACGATGAGAGCGAAGAAGAGTTCGAAGAGGGTGACCTCTAGGACGTTGCTAACAGGCCTGTGACCCGCCAAAAGGTTGGAATTGGCCTGGTAAGTGGGGTACGTTAATGCACATGCTCGTGGATACAACAATGGCCTCACTTTCGGACTTGACGTTCCGCACGGCGTTTGTCATTTACATCGCCGCGCTGCTCATGTCCTGCATCTACTACGGTCGCCTGCTTGGCATCGTGGACCTTCGCCGTGAGCGTGCGGAGCTCGCCGCCCGCGCGGAGGAGAAAGTGGCCGTTGGCGCTGGTTCTTCGGTGCTGACCAAGGAGCGCCCAGATGAGCCGGTTGATAGCGCTGCGCTGGACACCGAATATGAAACCCGTGTGGGCAAGGCGCGCCAGTGGGCGAACATGACCCAGGCGTTGGTCTGGTTCGGTGTGACGCTGCACATTGTCGCCTTTGTTACCCGCGGCATTGCGGCGCAGCGTTTCCCGCTGGGCAACCTGTATGAGTACATCTTGTTTATGACGGCGGTGATCATGGTGACCGCGGCAGCCGTGGTGCAGCGCAAGGGCTGGCACTCCCTGTGGCCGTGGCTGCTCTCACCGATGGTGATCACCATGTTCTTAAACTCCACGGTGTTCCACCTGCAGGCGGCTCCGGTGGTGCCGGCGCTGCAGTCCTACTGGATGCCGGTCCACGTGTCCACGGTGTCCATCGGTGCGTCCATTGGCATTGTCTCCGGCGTGTTCGCGCTTCTCTATCTGCTGCGCATGTGGCAGCCGAAGGGTCAGGAGCACGGCTTCTTCGGCGCACTTGCAAAGCCGCTGCCAAGCGCGAAGACCCTGGATACGATCACGTACAAGACGGCGATTGTGACCCTGCCACTGTTCGGCATTGGCATCGTCTTCGGCGCGATCTGGGCTGAGGTTGCCTGGGGCCGGTTCTGGAACTGGGACGCGAAGGAAACCGTGTCCATGATCACCTGGGTGCTCTACGCGGCCTACCTGCACGCACGCGCAACCGCTGGCTGGAAGAACTCCAAGGCCGCGTGGATCAACGTCTTTGCATTGGCAATGACGGTGTTTAACATGACGTATGTGAACTTTGTTGCTGCGAGCCTGCACTCCTACGCTGGGCTGAACTAAACTATGAAGGTCCTGATTACAGGTGGGGCTGGATACATCGGCTCCACCATTGCCAACTACTGCGCGGACAGCGGCATCACGCCGGTGATTCTGGACGATTTTTCTACCGGCCTTCGCGCCTTCGCCCAGCGTTTTGATTACTACGAGGGCGATATCGCAGATGCCGCCCTGGTCCACCGCATCGCCACCGAGCATCCTGACATTGACGCGGTGATCCACTGCGCGGCGAAGATTGTCGTTCCGGAGAGCGTGGAAAAGCCGCTTGCGTATTACCACAACAACGTGGCCAAAAGCATCGAGCTGCTGCAGACCCTGGAGCGCCACGGCATCACGCGGTTCATTTTGAGCTCCACGGCGTCCATGTATGAGCCAGGCCCGGACTACATGGTGGATGAGCAAAGCGCGGTCAACCCGCTGAGCCCGTACGCCGCGTCCAAGCGGATGGTGGAGCGCGTGCTGGAGGATACGCCTGCGATTACCTCCTTGTCGTTGCGGTACTTCAACCCAATCGGCGCTGACCCGCAGATGCGCACCGGCCTGCAGAACCCGCACCCCACGCACGCGATGGGCAAGATGATTGAGGCGCATACCGCAGGCGAGCCGTTTACGGTCACGGGTGTTGAGTGGCCGACTCGAGACGGCTCGGGTCTGCGCGACTACGTCCACGTGTGGGACCTTGCGCGTGCGCATGTGGCGGCGCTGCGCTTCCTTGCGGAGACCGCGGATGCCCACACCACCATCAACCTGGGCACCGGCCAGGGCACCACGGTCTTCGAACTTGCCCAGGCCTTCGGCGAGGCCACCGGCACACCCCTGGACATCCGCACCGCCCCGCCGCGCGACGGAGATGTGGTCGGCTGCGCCACCCGCACCACCAAAGCTTTGGAGGTCCTTGGTTGGTCCCCGGAGCTTTCGCTTATCGACGGCGTACGTCACGCCCTCACCTGGTCCCAACACCACCTGCCGGCGGTGTTGGACGAAGAGGAAGGGCTGCGCGGTGACTAGCAGTGGCAGTGTGGCGAAGGGGCAACCGCGCAGTCAGCCAAGAAGTCAGCCCAGGGATACGCCTAGGAGTCAGCCGCGCAATAAGGTGGGCAAACCCGCCAGCAGCAACCCGACGTTGTTGGCGCTGGGGGAGCAGCTGGCTTCCCGGCGCCGCGAAGTTGGGCGCGTGCAGCAGGATGTTGCCAGCGCTGCTGGTGTATCCCGCTCCACGCTGCACACCATCGAGCATGGTGGCGAGGGCGTGCGCTGGGAGAAAGTCGCCGCGGTTGCTGAGGTGCTCGGCCTTCGGCTGTCGCTCACGCCCAGCTCTGGTGCCGGCGCCTAGCCCCGAAACCCCCCTAACCAGCGCTAACCCCACCTGTCACACCAGCCTCATTGCAAACATTTTGATTTGTTACGGATGTGACTAGAAAACCGCAGGACGCTGAAAGATTTCGCATTTGTTTTCAGCGCCAGCTGGCTAGCTTCCTTCTTCGCGACGCTTCCGCCGCTCCTCTTCCTCTTTCTTACGCCGTTCCGCCTCTTCTTTCGCACGGCGTTCCTTGAAGCGGTTCTTCTCAATGTTCCAGAGGAACTCTTCGTCATCATCAGGGCCTTTGATGGCCGGGCGTTGCTCGGGGGCGCGGGTTCCGTAGCGTTCGGCGGAACCCGGGCCGAAGGCGCGCCACATGAGGTAGACGGCGAGGATGATCAGGAGGATGAGAAGTACGCGTCCCATAGATTCCAACATTACTAGTCGTCGCATTATGGTTGGGAAGCGTGACCGATACGCAACCAACCATTGACCCGAACGCCCGCGCACGGGCCAACAAGGCGGCTGCCATCTATGGCCTGTACCGTCTGCTGCTGTTTTTGGCACTGACGGTGGTGATCCAGGGCGTGGCCATGTTGATTGGCGCGCCGGTGCCGTTGATTATCTCTGCGTTGCTGGCGTTGATTGTGGCGTTCCCGCTGTCCATGCTGGTCTTTACCAAGCAGCGTGTGGAGGCAACGGAGGCGCTTGCGCAGTTCAAGGCGCAGCGCCAGGCGCGCAAGGATTGGATCGAAGGCGAACTCGCCAAGCGCTAAACCCAGCTAGTGCCCGAACAGCAGCGCGATCACCAGCATTGCCGGCAGTGAGAGGAATGTGGTGATGAAGACGGTGTCGCGGGCCACGGTTTCGCCGACGCGGTAGGTGGCGGTGTAGTTGTACACGTTCTGCGCGGTTGGCAGGGCGGCGAGGATGACCGCGGCGTAGAGGTCGTTGCCGCTAAGCCCAAACGCCAGGCCGATGGCCCACGCCATTGCCGGCATACCCACCAGCTTTAAGGTGGAGGCAACCAGGGTTGGTACGCGCTCCTCGTGTAGGACGCCGTCGCCCTTTAGGGAGGCGCCGAAGCTCATCAGGATCAGCGGGATGGACGCACCGCCGAGGATCTCTAGCGGCGCCATTATGGGTTCGGGCACCGTCCAGCCGGAGGCGGACACCACAAACCCGGCGATAGCGGCAACAACCATCGGCGCGGTCAGCCCGGCCACAATGGCCTTCAGTGTTGCGCCCTTTTCGGCGCCGCCCCAGTTCAGGCCGGTGATGATCAGTGGGGTGAGGATTGCTACTTGGAGCACCAGGACGGGCACGGCATAGGTGGCATCCCCAATCACGTAGGTGGCAATTGGCAGTCCAATGTTGATGGAGTTGTAGTAGCTGGAGCTGGCGGCGCCGGCCATGGTTTCGGCGACTGGGCGTTTAAAAGCAAAAAAGCTCAACAGCCAGTACAAAACCATGATGCCTACGGACGCCACCGCCACCACCCCAACCACCTTGGAGTAGAACACGCTGGTGTCGGATACCGCGACGCTGGAGAAAATCAGCGAAGGGGTGGCGATGTAAAACGCGATCTGGTTCAACATCAGCCGGTTGTTTTGGCGGATGATGCCTTTCTGGGCAAGAAAGAAACCGGCACCAATCACCACGAAGATGATCGAGAAACCGGTTAAAACATCAAGCACGTCGGACAGCCTACGCCATTAGAATGGCATGCCAGGCGTAGGCAGGTGCATGGACCACCCGAAGTCGGCGCCGCCTTCGGTGTAGGGGACTGGCTGGCCCCAGAAATACGCGCCGAAGAACGCCAAGCCGAGGGCTGTTGTGATTGACCAGATCAGCATCGCTTTGCCGTTCATCCCCAGCACGGGGATCAGGTCCTTGCCAGTTGCGCCGCGGCGCACAATTACTATCGACGCCACCGCAAACGGCAAAGCCGCAAACCCAACAAACACCAGCGGAGTACTGAATCCAAGCAGGATGGTGGCTACGAATGGGACGAGGGTGAGGACGGTAAACAGGGTTCGAGACGCAGAATCACCAATGCGCACCGCGAGAGTTTTCTTGCCGGCGGCGGCGTCCGTGCGGATGTCACGAATATTATTGGCCAGATTCACCGCGGCCGAGATCGAACCGATCGCCACGGCACACAGGAAGCCTTCGCTGGAGAGGAATCCGGTCTGCACAAACTCCGTGCCCATCACGGCGACGAGGCCGAAGAAGATGAACACGGCCAGCTCGCCAAAGCCCGCGTAGCCGTAGGGACGCGTGCCGCCCGTATAGAACCACGCCGCGGCGATGCAGATAATGCCGACCAACAGCAGCCACCACGATGAAGTTGCCGCCAGGATGAACCCGAACACCCCAGCTACACCGAACGCCACAAATGCTGCGAGCTTGACGGTTTCCGGCGGCACCGTACCTGACGCCGTCAGGCGCGCCGGGCCCGTGCGGTCTTCATCAGTACCGCGGATGCCATCGGAGTAGTCATTGGCAAAGTTCACGCCAACGATCAACGCCCAGGCCACAAGGAGCGCGAGTAGCGCCTTGCCCACGTGCGGGCCCTCAGTACCCCAGTACGCCGCGACACCCGTACCGGCGATGACGGGGGCGAAGGCGTTCGGCCAGGTGTGGGGGCGTGCGGCCTCCCACCAGTGATGCAATGCGGCGGAATCAGTCATGCACTCCATCATGCACCCAAGCGTTGCGCTGGGCTAGTGTAGTCCGCCGAGACCCAAATCGCCGCGGCGTATACCGACGAGGATGTGCAACTGTTTCGGTCGCAGTCGGTAGCGCAGTAGGAGTAAACTTTCGTCGGTGAACACTATGGCCTCTTTGAGGTGGTTCAAACCGGCGCGGTTGACCGCACTCGGTTTTATCCTGCTCATTCTCAGTGGCACCGCGTTGTTGTGTATGCCATTCGCCTCCGCCGACCGCACCGCAACACCGGTGATGGATGCGTTGTTTACAGCAACGTCTGCGACGACGCTGACAGGTCTTGTCACGGTGGACACCGGTGGTCACTGGAACCTCTTCGGCCAGGTGATTGTCCTTGCCCTGATCCAGGTTGGCGGTTTAGGGATCATGAGCATCACGTCGCTCACCGGCATGCTGTTGACCGGCCGGGTGAACCTGCGCTCGCGCCACTCCACAGCAGCGGAAGGCAGGCCAATTTTAGAAGGCGGGGTGCGCGCCACTCTCGTTGCAACGCTCCTGCTCACGCTGGGGTTCGAGCTACTTGTCGCGACGGTTTTATTCTTCCGGTTCTTGCTGCACTACGACATGCCTGTCCACCGTGCGGCGTGGGAGGGGATTTTCCACGCCATTTCCGGCTTCAACAATGCCGGGTTTGGGCTGCGCTCGGACAGTCTGATCTCGTATCACACCGACGGATGGATTCTGCTGCCGTTGGCGGGCGCGCTCATGACTGGTGGACTCGGCTACCCGGTACTCTCCGAACTCATGGCGCGCCTGCGTGAGCGCATCCGTGGCATGGTGCACGGCACCCCGGTGAGTTCCCGGCGACTGTCGGTGACCACCCGCATGACGCTGACAGGTACCGCGTTTCTCGTGTTCACTGCGACGTTGCTTATCGCAGTGCTGGAATGGCAGGGGCTCTTGTCTGGCATGGCCACCGGCACGAAGCTGCTCAACGCGTTCTTTAGCGGCGTCACCCCGCGTACCGCCGGGTTCAATTCCATCGACTACGCCGACGCCCACCCGATCACGCTCATGGTCACCTACATTTACATGTTCATCGGCGGTGGTTCCGCAGGTACCGCCGGCGGTATCAAACTCACCACCGCGATTGTGCTGCTTGCCGCTATGGCAGCTGAGTTTGCTGGGCGTGACCAGACCACCGTGGGCAAACGAACCGTCCCAAAGTCGGTGGTCCGCCAGGCCATGACGGTCGCCGCCGCAGGCGTTACTGCGGTCACCCTCGGCGTGGCGGCACTGCGCGTTTTCGACCCACAATTCACCGCCGACCAGGTCATTTTCGAAGTCATTTCCGCGTTTTCGACGACTGGACTGTCCACGGGCATTACCTCGCTGCTAAGCACGCCCTCTCAACTCGTGCTGTGTCTTTTGATGTACCTCGGGCGCATTGGCCCGTTTACCCTCGTGGCGGCGCTTGCCACCCGTAACGTCGTGCGCAGGTACGACTACCCAGTAGAAAGGCCGTTCATTGGCTAACTTCCCCGGCTCCCTGTTTCGGAGCAAACAACGCATCGACATCCCGCCGGTTGTGGTCATTGGACTTGGTCGCTTCGGTGGCGCGCTTGCCCACGAACTCACCCACCACGGCGTGGAGGTCCTCGGCATCGACGCTGATGAGCGACTCGTGCGCGAGCATGCACCATTGCTTACCGACGCCATCGTGGCCGACACCACCGACCCCGAAGCCCTGCGCCAACTCGGCGTGCAAGAAGTGGAACGGGCCGTCATCAGTATCGGCTCCGCACTCGAGGCATCTATCCTCACCGCCTCGAACCTTGTGGATCTCGGCGTGCCCGATATCTGGGCCAAAGCCGACTCCGAATCCCACGCCCGCATCCTGCAACGCCTCGGCGTCGCCCACGTCATCCGCCCAGAGCACGACACCGGTCGCCGCGTCGCCCACCTGCTCGGCGGACGCTTCCAGGACTTCGCCGAACTCGCCGAAAACTACGGCGTGATCAAAATGGTCCCGCCGCGCCCCCTCATCGGCGAGCCCTGCGACGCCTCGCGTCTCTGGGACAAACACCGCGTGCAAGTGGTGTCAGTGCGTACCGGGTCGGGCCAGTGGCGCCCATTTGCATCAGGCATGGAACTGACCGCCTCTGACCTGGTCGTGCTTGCCGGTGCGCCCGACGACCTGGAGCGGTTCTCGCAGCTGTAGTTGCGCTGTTGCTGGCCGCGGTGCGGGGGAGTTGATGTATCTTGTTGTGGCATGTCGAACACACCCCGCAAGCCGATCCCCAAAGTTGCCTACGCTCCGATGCTGGGCCTGGAAACCTATGTGCGTGCACGGGTTGAAAAGGACGCGTCACACCTCGTCCAACTTCGTGCATCCGCGCTGAACCAATGTGTTTACTGCCTGGCAATGCACCGACGCGACGCAAGGAAAGACGGCTGGTCCAAGGAACGCGTCTCGCAGGCGGAGAACTGGATCGACAACCGTGAACAGTTCACCGAAAAAGAACGAGCCGTCCTCGAACTGACCGATGCAGTGACGAGAATCAACGGCGAGAGCTCCGTTCCGGATGAACTCTGGGATCACGTCGAGGAGCAGCTCGGCGAAAAGGAAGCACGAAACGTATTGATGGCGATTGTCGCAATCAACGCGTGGAACCGCATAGCCATCACCACCCGGATGGATCCACGAAGCCTTTCACGAGTCGACGCGTTTGACCTCGGTAATGAATGACAAACATTGAAGCCCTGCCCCGTTAGTCTCAGTCCATCTGCAGCACGGTGCGAAGTTCCTCGAACAGCTCCGGGCGCAGCCGGTGTATGACCGTCCTGCCCTGGCGGCTCTTTTCTAGGAGGCCGGCCTCGGTAAGCATTTTGAGGTGGTGGGAAACTGTCGGTTGGCTTAGCCCGGAGCGTTGCGTGAGTTCGTTCACGCTCATCGGTTCGCAGCCCTCTTCGGCGATTCTGGAGAGAAGTTGTAGCCGGCCGGGGTCCGCTAAAACTTTGAATAGGTCCGCGTAACGCGTCGCGTCGTCTTCGGAGAGCAAGCCGGAGCCCAGCGAGCAGCAGTCGAGGTCGGTGTTTTCTGTGGTGGCGACGTAATCTCTCATGCTTCCTACCTCGTTATATTGACAGTGATAAATATGAGACCTAGTGTCCGTTTTGAA
Source organism: Corynebacterium riegelii (assembly GCF_001263755.1). Lineage (NCBI taxonomy): Bacteria > Bacillati > Actinomycetota > Actinomycetes > Mycobacteriales > Corynebacteriaceae > Corynebacterium > Corynebacterium riegelii. The sequence continues at coordinate 1,757,712 of NZ_CP012342.1, read as the reverse complement.
TGCTGTCAATAGATAAGGATTCCAGATGGAAGACACAATCTCGCAGCCAGTAGAGCGTATGTCGTTTCTTGACCGCTTCCTGCCGGTGTGGATCATGCTCGCCATGGCGGCGGGCCTTGCCCTTGGCCGGGCAGTTCCGGGACTTTCGGGCGCACTTGAGAGTCTCGAAGTCGGAAGCATCTCGCTGCCGATCGCGCTCGGCCTGCTGGTCATGATGTACCCGCCTTTGGCCAAGGTGCGCTACGACAAGACCCGCGAGATTGCCACCGATAAACGGCTCATGACCGTGTCCATCATCTTGAACTGGATCGTCGGCCCCGCGTTCATGTTTGCGCTCGCCTGGATCTTCCTGCCGGATGAGCCGGAGCTTCGCACCGGATTGATCATCGTCGGTCTCGCTCGCTGCATCGCCATGGTGCTGGTGTGGTCCGACCTGTCTTGTGCCGACCGTGAAGCCACCGCAGTGCTCGTAGCCATCAACTCGGTGTTCCAGGTGGTCATGTTCGGGGTGCTCGGCTGGTTCTACCTGCAAATCCTGCCGAGCTGGCTGGGTTTGGAGACCACCTCGGTAGAGTTCTCCTTCTGGGCGATCGTGTCCTCCGTGCTGGTCTTTTTGGGCATCCCGCTGCTCGCCGGACTGCTGTCTCGCATCATCGGTGAGCGCACCAAGGGCCGCGACTGGTACGAAAACACCTTCCTACCTCGGATCTCCCCGCTTGCGCTGATCGGCCTGCTGTACACAATCGTCTTGCTCTTCTCGTTGCAAGGCGACCAGATCCTCTCGCAACCGTGGACGGTGGCACGGGTGGCGATTCCGTTGCTGTGCTACTTCGTCGGCATGTTCGCTATCGCGCTCGTGGTGTCCAAGGCATCCGGGATGGGCTACGCCCAGTCCGCGTCCGTGTCCTTTACCGCGGCTGGCAACAACTTCGAGTTGGCCATCGCAGTGGCCATCGGCACATTCGGTGCCACCTCCGCCCAGGCGTTGGCGGGCACCATCGGGCCGCTTATTGAGATCCCTATCCTCGTCGGGCTCGTCTACCTCATGCGCGGGGTCGGGCCGAAACTGTTCCCGGGCGATCCCACCTTGCCCAAGTTGTCCTAAGGAGACGTTGTGAGGCCCTCAGTCTTGTTTGTGTGCGTCGGCAACGGCGGAGAGTCCCAGATGGCGGCGGCGCTCGCCGAGAAGCACGCGGGTAGCCAGCTCGGCATCCACTCCGCTGGTACCAATCCTGGCACGTCGCTGAACCTGGAATCGGTCGAGGCGATCGCAGAGGCCGGCGCCGACATGTCGCGCGGCACGCCCAAACCTATCGATCCGGAATTGCTGCGCAGCGTTGATCGCGTTGTGGTGCTCGGCGAAGACGCGCAGGTGGACATGCCCGACGATGCCCGCGGCACGCTGGAGCGCTGGCGTACCGACGAACCCTCGCTCCGCGGCATCGAAGGCATGCAGCGCATGCGTCTTGTGCGCGACGACATTGACAATCGCGTGCAGGCGCTTATCGACGAGATGTTGGGGCAGTAACTACCAAGCGGGGGGGGCGACGGGTAGGAGTTTCAGTAGCTTTGTTACGAAGCGCTAGTCTAGCGCCGCGCCCGCCAGCACCTCGATGGCGTCGCGCCACGAGACGTTGCCGGTGTCGGGGGCGAAGCGGTCCGTCGTTACGAGGACGCAGCGGGACCCGGTGGGCAGGGTATCGAACGGCGCGAGCTCGCGCGCGAGCGTTGCAGGCTCAGCCACCGTGAGCGCCACCTGGACGAAGAGCGTGCGCTGACCGTCATTGGCGATGAAATCAATCTCCCCACCGGGTACCTTGCCGGTGGAAACCTGGTAGCCACGGCGGCGAAGCTCCAGATAGACCATGTTCTCCAGGTCGTGGCCGAAGTTGAACGCGCGGGAGCCGAGCAGCGCGGTGCGCAACCCCGGGTCGACGAAGTAGAACTTGCCGTTGGTGCTCAGCCACCGCTTGCCCTTCGTGTCGTAATCCCGACACTGATAAATAAGGTGCGCGTCCGACATCAGGCCGAGGTAGCGGTCCACGGTTTCACTCGACGCCTTGAGTCCCTCGTGCTTGAGGTGGCCCACGATGCGATTCGTGGACACCGGGTTGCCGGCGTTGTCGAAGAGGAAGCGGGCCACGCGCAGGAAAGCGTCGGTGTCCCTGATCTGGCTGCGCAGGCAAATATCGCGGGTGAAGATGGAATCGAAGAGTGAGGAGTTCGCCTGACGAATCACCACCGGGTCCGCGAGCTGCACCGTAGCGGGGAAGCCACCGATGGTGACCCACTCCTGAAACGCGCGATCAAGGCCCGGTCGCTCGTCCGCCGAGTAGCGGAACTCCATGAACTCCGCCAGGGAAAGCGGCAGCATCGGGATCTCGATGTAGCGCCCCGCCAAATAGGTCAGCGACTCGCCAACGAACAGGGAGGCGTTGGAGCCGGTCACGCAGATCTCCAGCTGCTCATTGAGCCGCAGTGAGTTGATCACGCGCGCCCAATCCTCCAGTTCCTGCACCTCATCGACATGGAGGTAGCGCAGGCCGGCTGCGATGCGTTCCTTGACGGCATCGTGGAAAGCGTTCGGTTCCCGCAGCGCTGCGTTGGCTTGGTCCTCGAAGTTGATCACCATGATGGCGTCTTCCGGGGTGCCGTGCTCGCGCAGGTGGCGACGGTACAACTCTAGGAGGGTCGATTTTCCGCAGCGGCGCACGCCGGTGATGATGCGCACGAAGTCGTTATCGGTGACTGCCAGCAGGTTATCCAGGTACTGCTGCCGTGGGTGCAGGACTCTCATAGATTTCGAATATACCTGAAATTCACGCCGGAATTGAGCATAGTTTCAGGTATACCCGAAATCCGGGCCAAGCAGGCCACCAGTGCATTGTGGGCCTTTGCTTTACGACGCCTCTTCGACCTGCGCCCGCAACCCATCGATAAACACGTCCACGAGCCACCCCTGCTACGCGCGAACACCTTCAGCTCCGGTCCGGACGGGGTGCCGGTGGCGGTGGCGGGGCCGGAGCCATGGTGTGCAACCGTGACGCGGTCGGCGCGATCGCGATCGGTGAGGGCGGTGCCACGGTCTACACCGCTTCCGGTAACGGTGCACCGTACGTGCAGATGCTGGGTGTTTAGTAAGCGGAACGGAACCCAGGACGCTTCACGATGAAGATGAGTTGCGATGAAGACGGTCGAGCTGATGGTGCGCTCCACGTGCGGTTCGTGCGAGCGGGTGGAGGCGCAGATTGCTCCGGTGGTGGAGAAGTGTGACACGGAGCTAGTGCTTGTCGACGTCGACCTGGACCCCGACAACGCCGCCCAATACGGCGATCGCGTGCCGGTTGTCGTCATTGATGGGGAGGAGTTTGCCTGCTGGGAAGTAGACAACGCAGACCTTGAAGCCGAGCTCCTCTTTCCAACGCTGGGGGTTCTTTCGTTTTTATGTTGTTATGTTCGTTCCCGGTCCGTCGATGACGGGCGTAGCAGTGCACTCCGGGGGTGGGGCCGAGCTTCGCATCGACCCCTTCCCGTCGACCAACTCAGGTCAGCGCGGTGACGGTGCGGGCGATGCCGGAGTACGAAGGGATCCGCCAGATTGCAATAAGAAATCCAGCCCACACTCTGAGCTTGGCTCGGAGGCGGGCTGAACGATTGACATGAACCCTAGCATGAGCGAGGCTAGTTCCGCAGGCATGAAAACTCGTTTGTATCAATTTGATAGCTGTAGCTCCCCGGAGATGTTTGTTGGGCTCCTTCGCTAAGGTAAAAACTACGTAACTAGCGGGAGGTGAGTGATGACTGTTCGAGTCGACATTGCAGCATCGACGTTGCGTTGGGCCATACAGCGGACCGGCGTCACGGTTGAAGAACTTGCCCAAAAAAGCGATTTTCGGTTGGTCCGGCAATGGCTGGAAGGGGAGGTATTCCCGACGCTGCGTCAGGCTCAGCACTTGGCATCGCTTGCTTGTATCCCGTTTGGATACTTGCTTCTCGACGACCCCACGGATGACCAACCGGATTTTCCAGATTTCCGCACCGTAGACAGTAAGAAAGTAACCGAGTTCAGCCCGGAATTGAAGGAAACGATTTACGCCTGTGAGCGGCGTTTGGGTTGGTACGCCGAATTTGCTCGTGCAGAAGGCATTGAGCCCCCATGCTTCGGTGGCGAATGGACATTACGTGATAACCCGGACGATGCCGTGCGTGCATTACTTCCTCAGCTCGCCGATGCTGGATGGAAGCCAGGCAGGGCGGCTACTGGTCGAGAGAATGTGCTGGAATTAGCGGAGGCAATTGAGCACTGCGGTGTCTTGGTGATGCGAAACTCCGTACTTGGAAACAACAACCACCGCAAACTCGACATCGACGAGTTTCGTGCTTTCACACTGCTCGATGGTGCTTACCCCTTGATCTTCATCAACGGCAGTGATTACAAAGTTGGGCAGTACTTTAGCCTTGCTCACGAGCTAGGCCACGTACTACTCGCTGCAGAAGGGCTCACTGGAGCCATGAACGATCATCACGATGTAGAGCGATGGTGTAACAGGTTTGCAGCTGCCCTGCTTCTGCCGCAGCATGCGTTGTTGCAGGAATGGGACAGAAATCCCGATCTGAAACGCATCACTGAATGGGCATACGATGCGTACCGGGTAAGCGCGGATACGGCACTGTGGTCCCTTGTGGGGCAGCGCCGCCTTGGCAAACCACAAGTGCAGGAATTCCTTCGGCAACGTCCCTCGAACCCTACGCCTCCGATTGTTAGTGGAGGCGGTGACTTCTTCGTCACGTTGAAGTCTCGGCTGGGTGGCCGGTTCTTGGACACTGTAACCGGCGCATATGCAGATGGCGCAATTTCTCAAGAGGAAGCTTCGCGCCAACTGGGCATTGCAAAGACTGCGACGCTAAAGAATGCGGTTACTCGTATGCAGGAGGTCGCATAGGTGTACCTCATCGATACGAATATCGTGATCGGTGCGTTCAATCACCGTCCGCGAGACATTTTTGAATCGTACGACGAGTCCGAAGACATGGTTGTTGAAGACCTTGAGTTCGGCGACCGCAAGTTCAAGATCGACTAGGGCGATTACTTTAACTTCAAGATTCCGCTGGTATCTTCCGTCCAGTCTGCTCTGGACGTGAAGCCGGGGGCAGTCAGCGAGGCAGTGGAAGGCATGTCCGAGCAGGTCGATACCTACATCGGCAAGCTCATGAAGGACGGAGTGAAGAACTCCAACAAGGTGGGCACCCTCCCGCTCGACATTGAGAAGAAGGACGCGTACAAGACGCTGGTGGCGCTGCGTAAGAAACTCAACGCCACTTCGGTTCCGAAGACTGACCGTTTCGTGATGGTTGGCCCCGAGATGGAATCGGCGTTGCTGTACGACGAGCGCCTGGGCAAGGCAGTGAACAACAGCAATCTCTTGAACGGTGAGATTGGTCGCCTGCTCGGGTTCCGCATCATTTCCGCGCCGACGGTGCCGACGGTGGCGGGCCGTGAGGTGTCATTGCGGGCCACCCGATGGCTACCGCGTTCGGCTACCAGATCACGGAGGTGGCGGAATCGTCCATGCTGCCGTTCCGTTTCACCCGTGCGATTACGGGCCTCCAGGTGTACGGCGGTTCCGTGTTCCGCCCGGAGGTGCTGGCGACGGCTGAACAGGATGTGGTGGAGCCGACCACGGCGGGTGCTACCGAGTAGACGCTAGCCCGTAGCAGGCAGCGAAGGGGGTCAGGGTGTGTGCCTTGGCTCCCTTTACCCATACCTGGATGAAGGGCACACCATGAATAATCCGTATCAGGAAGAACTACTTAACCGTCTCCGTGACCATGAGAACGCGAGGGGTGAACGTGAACTGACCCGGCTTATCAACTGGGCTACATCCGCTGTGTTGAAGTACACAGCTGTGCGGACGCTCACTAAGACGATGATTGAGAAGTGGGTCAGAGTTAAGGCAGCAGGGTGTGTTCGATGCCGTCTAGGATCACATCGATGACGAGGTCGTAGTATTCCTCGGACATCGCTTCTTCTTCATCAGGGTGTGAGAGAGGCTCCAGGTAAGAGTTGACAATACTGGTCAGTCCAACAGATTGAGCCATCATAGGCTCAAGCCTGACAAGCATTTCGTGCAGGTTGTGGCGAGGCTGGATTTGATTGGATGCGCGCAGGTTTCTCGCTCCGATCGTGTGGATGATCGAGTTCGCGATAATTGTGTAGGCCACAGGCGAATTGTCACCAAACCCAGCTTCTTGTAGTTTGGCCCAGGCTCCATCGATCATCGGCAAAAACTGTTCGGTGAACTTGCCCCGCGCGAACCTGTCGGTAATCCCCGGATATGCTAACAATGCGGGGCGTAGATTGTGAGCCATAGCTCGAAACCAGGCTTTCCATTCAAGGTCCGGGTCGGGAACTTCAATCCCGACACATACCCGGTCTACAACAGCATCACAAATGGCTTCCTTGTTTGGAAAATAATGATAAATCACTGAGGGAACCACGCCCAGTTCACGGGCAATGTCCCGTACTGACCATCCCTCAACGCCACTGATCGCGCTTAACTGTACAGCTTGTTTGACAATCAGCTCGCGTGATAGCCCAGCCCTTCGCCCCGTTAGCACAGTGTTCATAAGGTGACCCTAACTTATTCCTTGACCCTTACTAGAACACCATTCTACAATATCCCTAAGTGAAACAGTGTTCTAGTAATGGAGTGTAGTGATGCCCGACCCTCGTAGTAATAAGCCGACACAGAGCTCTATTGATCCAGGAGCGCAAGCGAACCTGGTAGTGGGAATCGTTTTTCTCGCCTTTATGGGGCAAATGATTCTCAATCCGATCATCGCGCCACTGTCACGACAGATGGGATTGCGGGAATGGCATATTGGCGCCACTATCTCTTTGGCAGCGATTGTACTAGCGAGCTTGAGTGCTTATTGGGGGCGAGCTTCCCAACGTGTCGGCGCTAAACGTGTACTCGCGGCCGGGCTTGTGATCGCGATCATCGCTTTGAGCGCCTTCGGTATTGTCTCCTACCTGGGGATGAACCAGGTAGTTGGCGGTGTCGGACTAGTTTTTGGTGTTGTGATCACTCGTGGTTTGCTCTATGGTGGAGGGATTTCAGCGATCGCCCCGACCGCGCAAGCCCACCTGGTCACGCATGCTGCCAGCGAGAACGGGCGGGTAAAAGCACTGGGCATGATTGGAGCGGCTCAAGGGATGGCCTCCATTGTTGGAGGTGTTACTGGAGGTGTGTTAGCCGCTGCTGGTGGCCTGCTCTTGCCCTTGGTGGTCATGCCCGTTGTGATGGTGATTGGTCTGGTTGTTCTCTTGGTGAGTTTCGCACCTCAAAGCCGAGGGCAACTTTTTGCAAAGCCTCAACGGATTCGCTTCACTGATCCGCGTGTAGCTCCCTGGCTAGCAACTGGTCTGGTGATGTTTCTTGTGTTTTCTTCTGTTGCTACGATTTTTGGATTCACTGTCCAAGACCGCTTCGCCCTGTCGGCAACTGCGACCGCAGGTATTTCCGCGATTTACCTGACCATCATGGGCGTGACCATGATCATTGCCCAAGCGGTGATTGCTCCAAAGACAGGGTGGGGAGCAGCGAAGCTTTTACGTACTGGTCTGGCCATTACACTAGTTGCAACTGTGCTCATTTGGCCTACCTCCTCGCACGCTTTACTGGTTGTCGGGTGTATCGTGCTGGGGGTAGGTATGGGACTGGCGATGCCCGGGTACAACACTGGCCCAACCTTGAAGATGAGTGCAGATGAGCAAGGCGCAGTGGCTGGCATCATCAACGCTAATAATGGGTTGGCGTACGCGATTGCCCCGCTGGCTTCGACCGCCCTTTACGGGTGGAACCCGCTGGCACCCTTCGCCGTCTGTATCGCCTTGATTGCAGTGGTCGTCATCTACGCCCACACCGTACCCGCACTACGCCAATAACTATGAACGTGCCTGAAGTAGCCGTTCCATCACGCTATCCGCAGGAGTCGGCCCCGAGTAGTCCACCAGCGAGTTGTCTTTGACGACATCGAAAATCTCGTACCAGAGCGTATTCGCCTGCTTGCTAAACGACTGAGACATGGCCACGAATGGGGACGCGATAGCTGTTAGGACCACGGATTTAGTAACGCTGTGGTGAGTATCCAGTAACGCCCGGGTGGGTATCGGGTAACACCCGGGCGTTGACTATGAGCCGCTACTGCGTATTGGCTTCGAGGCGCATGTTTGGTCCTTCGAGTGTGATGATCTCAGCGCCAGCGACAAGCCGATTCAGTATCGACTCGGCGATGACAGCATCCGGGATGGACTTGTACCACTCATCGGGTGTGAACTGGGAGGTGACAATGGTTGAGCCCCGGTGTTCGCGCTCAGCAAGAATGTTGAGCAGCTGGTGTGCTGTGGCAGCATCAATCGGCGTTGTTAAGAAGTCATCAAGCACGAGTACGTCTGCCAGGTGTAAGTCTTGAAGAAACTCCATGCGTGCTGTGTCATCATGGCGTAGCACCATCAGCTGGTTGGCCAGGGTGTCTGTGCGGAAGAAACGGGCAGAGTAGTCGTTTCTGCACGCAGCGGTAAGGAGTGCTTGGGCCAGGTATGTTTTGCCGACGGATGATTTGCCGAGGATGACAATGCTTTGCGCTTTTTGGCACCATTGGCAGTGAGCGAGTCTGGTGATTTGCTCTTTGTTGAGGTTGCGGCCGGGTGTGTAGGTGATGTCTTCGATACACGCATCGAGATTTGGCGATCGGGATGCTTTGAGTAATTTGTTGACTCGTCGTTCACGCTTGGCCGCGACTTCTTTATCCAGCGCGTAGAGCACTTTGTCAGAAAAGCTCCACGAGTCGAAGATGGGATCTGCTGCAATATCAATCACGGTTCGGCCAAAAGCCGTCATACGTAGATCGGTAAAGACAGGCAGGATCGATTCATCAGGAAAGCGCGCTGATGCTGATGCTGGTTGTGGCTGTGTCATGACTGTAGGGGTCCTTTCTTCGTGAGATTTTCCATGCTGAACTGGGCAGACCCACCCAGATATGCGCCGCGGGTATCGCGTGCGTGTTCCACCGGTGGTGTTTCAGGCGGTGTTATGGCTGGCAGATCATGGCCTGTCGGGCGGGTTGATTAAACCGGCCTGGGTTGGTGAGAGGGCATGATGTAACACAGGAGGAACATCATGGCTATCAGCCCTTACGATCAGGAGACCCGCCAGCGGGCGGTGCGCCTGTATTTCGAGGAGCTCGCTGACGGCGCTTCATCCAAGGCAGCCGCACTACGCGCTGTCGAAGCTGTCATCGGCATCAAAACATCGACTATCCGCAACTGGGTACGCACAGAAGAGAAGAAGGTGGACGCCGCCGTCGAGCAATCCGATGCCGAGAAAGACGCGGAACTTATCACCCTGCGCAAGGAAAATGCCCGGCTCAAAGAAGCCAACGAGATCCTGAAACTGGCCTCAGCTTTTTTCGCCCAGGCGGAGCTCGACCGCAAACTAAAGTGATTGTGGACTTCCTCCGCACTCACCGGCACCTGTATTCCATCGAGCGGATGTGCCGCGTGCTCAATGAGCATGAATACGCTATTTCACCAGCAACGTTCTACCGCTTCCAGGCCCGTGGTTTCGGGCCCACCCCTGCCGAGCTGGATGAGGCTTACACCGCGCACCGGCTCTTTGAGCTGTGGCGGGCCAATCGGCGGGTCTACGGGCGACGAAAACTATGGAAAGCCGCCCACCGGGCAGGCTGGAACATCGGCCGTGACCAGGTGCAACGCCTCATGAATATCCTTGGAATCGCGGGTGTACTCCGACGCAAGACCACACGCACCACCGTTGCTGATTCCTCCGCCGAGCGTTTCCCGGATCGTATTCAACGGGCCTGGTCGCAGGCTCCGCGACCCACCACTGATCGGCGGATAGAGGCCGGACGGACTGAGCAGAGACACGTTTGGTTTATTGGTGATGTGATTCCAGTAGGTATCTAGGCATTTTGTGTAGCGAGAGTTATTTTGAGTCCCAGGGCTTTCATGATTTTCGTGATAGCCGCAAAGGACGGGTTACCGTCTTTTGATAGTGACTTGTAGAGGGATTCACGGTTGAGTTGAGTCTCTTTAGCGAGCTGGCTCATGCCGTGTGCTCTTGCAATGTCACGCAAAACCACCTGTACGGTTTTCGTATCGCCGTCTTCGAGTGCGATAGCCAGGTAATCGTTCATTGCTTCTTGGCTATCGAGGTATTTGCTTGCGTCGAACGCTGAAAATGTTACTTCCTTCACGACTGTTCCTCCCTTACCTGTTGTGCGAGCTTTTGAGCGGTTCGAATATCTTTATCCTGGCTGGATTTATCTCCTCCGGCCAGCAGGAAAACCGTTATTGCGCCTAGTCGGGTGTAGTACACCCGATAGCCGGGCCCGAAATGAAATCTCATCTCGCTAACCTTCTCGCCAACGGGTTTGATGTCTCCAATCATTCTTCCGTGTGCTTCGCATCGTGCTATTGCATACAAAATGCGCCGCTGAGCATGTTTGTCTTTTAGTTCACCTAACCAGGCGTCAAACAAGTTGCTGGAAATGATCTCCACACGCCCAAGTGTAGCCTAAAAGCTACATAGCTCAAGTGGGGGATACGCCTCTCATGGCTGACTCTGCTTTCGGTTTGGAGATTAGTGATGACGCCAGGGAAGCGTCTAAAGACGCTAAAGACGCATGCAGACTTGAGGGTGCGGTTGATGAGTTGAGGTCGAGGTGGATGACACGTCCGCTACGGCCCGGATCTTCGGTGAGGTGTTCAAGGTCAACCTGGCGACTGAGGGGCCACCGCACCGCTTTTCGATCATCCGTGATGAAGCCACGCTCTCGAGCCTCAACTGTCAATGAACCAAACGGCGTTATTCTCGCAGCCCCTCCACGATCCGCACCGTTTCCATCGCCACGCGCGTGACCTTGCCAATCAGGTCCACGATGTAGCGCGGGTTACCTACCTCGTCGGCCCAATCGTTCGGGTCGTTGACAATCCCGGACGACTTGTCCTTCTTCACCTGGTAGCGGTCAATCAACCACGCCAGCGCAGAGCGTGACCCCAGCATGTACTCGTCGACTTCAGCCGGAATGCCGGTGATGGCGACGCGCTTGTTATAAATCAGCTTGGTCACGTCGTTGACGTTCTTTCCCGTCTCCGGGTCCTTCTTGCGCCCCCACTTCATCTTCAGCACACGCCAGGTCTCCGGGTCGGACTCGTCGCCCTTCACCGCGATATCCAGCGGGTACGGCTCCACATCCTCGTACCCAACGTGCAGGTCCATCAGTTCCTTGCCTGCACGCGCAAACTTGTCGAACTCCGCACGCGTTCCCGGCGTTTCAATGTGCGGCAGCATCTTCTTCAAATCCGCCGCGTACGCCTCCCGATAGTTCGGGTCGTGCAGCTTGCCGTAGACAAAGTGGAAGATATCGTCACCAGTGACATCGGCACCCAGCGCGTCGCGGTAGAGCGCCTTGATCGCTTCAGTGATGTTGTCCTTGCGCACATACCCCGCAACGACCTCACCGACCTGCCCATAAATGGAGGGCTCGCCCTCGCTTATCGACGCCCCCTCGCCAAACAGCCCACCATCTTCAGCATCCACGGACTCCCAGGTGAAACGGGGGAAGAACTGGGCAGTGTAAGTAAAGAACGAAAGATCCGGGAGTACATCGGTAGCCAACAGTGCAAAAGGAACCGCTTCGCGTGGCGCCATCACATCAAACCCGATGTTGTGGTGCTGCTGCGTCGGGAACATCGACGGCAACTGGTACTGTCTATCGATCAATTCTTTCGCGAAGTAATTACGTTGTTTGAAAAACGGGCGGTACAACGAGGTGTAGACACGGTCGGTATTGACCGTAATCTCTGTTCCGCGGGCTAACTCCTGTTTCAGGTTGACGTTCCATGAACCTTGCGTGCTGTCGACTAACGCAGGATGCTGGGCAAACAGTGCATCGACACCCCGCTTACTTTCCTCGAACCCACCACTTCGCAACAGGTCTTGCGCTTGGCGGTAGTTCGCAACGTGCGTTCCGATGTTTTCTACGAGTTGGGCGGTTGAAGAAGAATACGACCACGCATCACGGCCAGTTTTTAAGCCTGCGGAATAGACGTCAAAAAATGTCGTCACATTTTGATTCTTCTCGCCGATGACCGGCCAGGTTGCGAACTCATCACTGCGCTGGTTCAACCAGTCACCGTGCTGGTTCGGAGTGATTGAACGCCACTCAATCTGATCAACTGAGGCATTCTCTGCAAACGCCAGCTTCTCTTCACGCTTCTGATAATCAGCAGTCTGCGCATAATGCAGGTGGAAGCCGGTCCTCGAAGGATCCTTCACACCGATCAGTACGGCAACGCCAACCCGAATATCGAAGACATTGCCACCCTCGCGCTTGGCTTGTTCGCCAGCCATCCGAGAATTACCGCGCAGGTTCAACACGTACAGGTCCGTGAAATCCTCAGCCATCGACAAACGCACACCGTCGCTGGTGTTGCCATCAAGCCAACCAGAGTTTGCAATAAACGCCACGACACCCTGATCCCCAATTCGGTCGGTCGCCCACCGGAACGCACGCAGGTATGAGTCGTACAGGGAGTTCTTATTCGTCGCCGTTGACTTCGCCGCGTACGTCTCCGCGATACGTGCGTCCAGTGTTGGATACTTCAGATTCGCGTTGTTATCGTTCGCGCTCGTCTGCCCCACCGAGTACGGCGGGTTGCCCACGATGACATTGATCGGGGCTTCCTTTTGCCGAACGATGCGCTCGTTGTTGTTCCTGAATACCGTGAGGTCGAGGATGTCGCCATCCTCGTGGATCTGGAACGTATCGGCAAGCGCGATGCCTTCGAAGGAAACATAACGGGGGGGGGGTGCGCTTTCGCAGCGTTTGGCGGCCTCAGCCTGCAACGCGTTAAACGTCGTTTCAATGTTGGCGGCCGCCACGTAATACGCCAGCAACATGATCTCGGTCGCGTGCAACTCATTGGCGTACTTGCGGGCCAAATCCTTCGGATCGATCAACCCGGACTGCAACAGGCGAACCATGAACGTGCCGGTGCCCGTAAACGGATCCAGGATGTGCACGCTCTCGTCCGTAAGCCCGCGGCCGAAGTGCTTCTTCGACACGTCATCGGCAGCGCGCAGAATAAAGTCCACGATCTCGACTGGGGTGTAGACAATGCCCAGCTTGTCAGCGTCGCGCTTGAACGCTTTTTGGAAGAAGCGCTCGTAGAGCTCCTTGATCACCTGCTGCTTCCCGGACGCGCTGGTGACCTCAGAAGCGCGCACACGCACCGAGGCGTAAAACTTTTCCAACGAGTCAGTCTCAGCATCCAGATCACTATCGTCGAGGGCGTCAACCATGCGCTGCATGACCTGGGAGACCGGATTATGCGCGGCGAAATCGTGACCGCTAAACAACGCGTCAAAAACCGGGGCGGTAATCAGGTGCTGGGAGAGCATGCTGATCGCCTCAACTTCAGAGATTGAGTCGTTGAGGTTGTTGCGCAGGCCCTCAACAAAGCGCTCGAACTCCTGCTGAAGTGTCGGGCTGGCGTTTTCAAGGAGTTTGTTGATTCGGGTGATCTGGCTTTCTGCGATCACCGCGACATCGTCGGCCCAGTCTTCCCAGTAGGTTCGGGTGCCTACCTTGTCCACCAGCTTGGTGTAGATCGCCTCTTGCCATTGCTCGAGCGAGAACAACGCAACCTGCTGGGCGGTGAGCTCGTTCGAGTCAAAGCCGGCAACCTGATCCTGCTTATCCAGTTCGGCCTTGGCGTCCTTATCTTTACGCGGGTCCGTCACTGGGTCCACAACAATCGGCAGTTCATCCTGCACGTTCTCGTTCAACGAGATCGAGTTCACCTTGGCGTTGAAACGGTCATCATGCGCGCGAAGCGCGTTGAGGATCTGCCAGACCACCTTGAAACGCGTGTTGTCATTCAATGCCTCAGAAGGGGATTTCCCCGGTGGCACTGCCACGGGAAGGATGATGTAGCCATAGTCTTTACCCTCAGACTTACGCATCACTCGGCCCACGGACTGCACCACATCCACCATGGAGTTGCGCGGGTTGAAGAAGATTACGGCGTCCAGACCCGGCACGTCCACGCCCTCAGATAGACAGCGGGCGTTGGTGAGGATGCGGGTTTCTTCCTCATCCATCGAGGCTTCCAGCCAGGAGATCTTGTTGCCGCGCTCCATGGCGTTCATACCGCCATCCACATGTTGGACGGCAACGGAAAGATCCACGTTGTGCAAGGAAACGTCATTCGTCGCGGCGTGTTCGCGCAGTGTTTCCTGGTGGCTGGCAATGAGCCCCGGGTAGGTGTTTGCAATCAGCTTGGAGGTTTTAATGTCCTTCGCAAACGCAACGGTGCGCCGCATCGGAGTAGCACCTTCATCAAAGCCACCCTTGGCGCCCTGCAGTTTTCCGGAGCGCTTAGCCAAGGCATTCCACGCGCCGATCATCGCGGATGCCGTGGTCAGATTCATGCCCTCCTGGGTGTTGCGGGCCATGGCCTCTGCGGCAACGTCTTCGTCCACGGTCATGACCAGGACCCGGTAGTCAGTGAGCAGGCCCTTGTCCACGGCCTCGCCGAAGCCCAGGCGGTGGAACTCCGGTCCATAAATCGCCTCATCATCCATGGACGCGATTTCGGCGGAGTGTTCTTCGGCTTTGGTCTTTACGGTGTCGTCGAAAAGCCGTGGCGTTGCGGTCATGTACAAACGGCGCGCAGCCTGGATGTAGTCGGCATCATGGATACGCACAAAGTTCGACTCATCCGCACCCGCAAGCGTTACACCAGTTGTGCGGTGAGCCTCATCGCAGATGACCAAATCAAAGTCATCCAGGCCTTCCGCCAGTGCATCATGCACCGCGGGTAGTGATTGGTAAGTGGAAAACACCACGTTCAGCCCCTTGGCGCGCCTACCGGAGGCAAAGCGATCCGCAATGTCCTTGCCGTTGGTGGACACCGGCACCTCAAGGTCATAGGAAGCAATATCTTCTGCTTGGCGGCTGGCCTTGTTATCCGAGCAGACCGCAAAGCTCTTCAGATCCAAGTGGGCTTGCGCAGTCCACTCCCGCAGCGTCTGCGCAAGCAAAGCAATGGAAGGAACAAGGAACAGCACGCGTGCGCGGCCGCCGTTGTCCTCTGCCACGCGTTCTGCAAGCCGCAATGCCGTGAACGTTTTGCCCGTGCCGCAGGCCATGATTAGTTTGCCCCGGTCATGCGTGCGGAAACCATCCATGACCTTGTCAATTGCTTCCTGCTGGTGTGGACGCGGCTCAAACGTCTCACGGCGCGACAGGTTGAAGTGAATCTCCGAACCAGGGAACACCACATCCCAGTTCACAGGGGACTCCGCGATCTGGCTGTAACCAATACGGCTTGTGGGAATCTGCTGGTTCTCTAGCGCAGCCTCGGCGTGCTTCGACCACTTATCGGTTGTGGAAATGATGTAGCGGTGCGCGAAGTGCTCTACTGCAGACTCGGTTTCAAACGACCGACCCGACGCCTCAAAAAACGAGTCGATGTTCTGCTTTTGAATACTGGTCGTGGGCTTGTAAAACTTCGCCTGGATGGCAACCCACTTACCGTCATCACGCCGGCGCGCCACCAGGTCAATACCGGTATCCGTTTGGCCGCCGTTGTAGCGCCACTTATCCCACCGACACACCTCATCAAACTCAGCGGAGAGTACCGGATCGGTTTGGAAAAAGTTGACCATCAACTTCTCAAACGCAATGCCGTACTTGCCCTGAGGCTGGTTATCGCGGAGCTGATCGAGGACTTCACCGAATGAGGACATGCGCTACATTCTGCCCTGAACGCGCGGGGCTTTTGGCGTAAGGGGAAAGAAAAACTCCGGAGGGGAGCAGTTCATTCGGTTCAGAGCCTCATTGGGGATTTTCGACTTTATAGCCAGACTCTTTCAGCAAATCCGCAGCACGAGTCAAATTGCTACGGATAATGTTGTCTACCTCTGACTCGTAGAAGTGCTTCCGATGTAAAACGACAGACTCTTTCCATCCTTTTTCGGACGCAGCTCCGAACTCACATATCAACAATTCGATGACATCGGCTAGATGGAGCCGGAATTGAGAACTGCCCATAGGAAAGTGGATATCCTGCTGCTGCGCGGCAGTGTCGTATTTTCCTGCTCGGGCGAGCAACAAGCCGAGCGGGACTGAATCAGCATGGAATTGGAAGTGTGAATTTGGCTTGTTCCGAGCTTGCGACTCGTATTCGAAGCGTACGACGGGAACTGGTTTCTTAAGTGCGCGGAACTCGATCTTGAACGTACTTTTCTCTATCTCAAGCTGCCCTAACTGTTCGTCCAGACGCATCAAGTACTCGTAACGGAGGACGAGACGGTCGCTGCCCGAATGGGCGATTGTTACGGGATGTGTTCCTTCTACGAAAGCCCGCTCTCCGTCAGCAAGAATTTCCGCATCGATTGGGGAGGAGCCTGACAGCGTTGTCTCCAGCAGGTGGACGGTCTGAAACATAAACGCTTGAACCGCACGCTCAAGGCTCTGAGAAGTGCGCGATGTCACGCTACTCCGTACCGCAGCCACATGCAGGCGTCGTATCTATCTAAAAGACGCTCTTCTTCGTACTCAATCGCGCCAGCATCTCGCAAGCGACGGAGATGTTCAACGGAGAGAGGAGCCATCTGTTCTTTCAAACTGGCAAGTTCTTGATCTAGATCCTCCGCAGTCCGGCGGATCGGGGCTGCAACTTCTCTCATGGCACCTCCATTCTCGATTCCTTTTCGTAAGAGTATAAGGGCAAGGAAGCGTGGGATGAAGTGTACGAACACAGTCAGATCCTGCTCTTAAATAACCTTGCATCACGTCCGACATGGGTACGCATGGCGGTAGAGCTGGCAAAGCTAGGATGGTGCGCAGAATCGTCGATGTTTCGCTGAGGAATGAGACCCATGCGTTTTACCTACAAAGAAAATACGACGCTCGAGGGCCTCGTTTTGGAGAGGCCGCCGCATCTTGGTGAGATCCTTGCCGCCCAGTTTGCGATTGAGGACATTGAACTGGGCCTGCGGCCTGGCGAGCGTGTAACTCCGTTTCTGCGGTGGGTCGCTGATTATGGGTCACCAGGTTTCAAAGTAGAACCCGTGGTGATTCAAAACCCTGAAGGGTAATCCACCGCGTCACTGAAGCGAAAGAGACTGTTGGCCTAATGGTAAAGAAAACCCCGTAAGGGTGCTGGTGGAGCGTCCTTACGGGGTGCGCGTGGTGGCGTCGATAAGCGAAAAAGCCCTAGTGCTTGTGCTCGCTGTGGTCCATGCCGCCGTGCTCGCCGTGGCCCAGGTCGCCGTAGTCCTCATCGCCCGGCAGCATGGTGCGGACGGCAACGTCCTTGACCTCGGCGGTGGTGCCGTCGGAGAGCAACAGGGTCACATCGACGGTCTCACCGGCGGCGATCTCCGGTTCGTAGCCCATGATCATCAGGTGCTCGCCGCCCGGCTTCAGCTCAACCTGGCCGCCAGCCGGAATGGTGATGCCGCCCGGCTTCTCCTGCATGACGCCGTTGACTACCTCGTGGATCTCGTACATTGCGTCGCCCAGGGAGGTGGTGAAGCCGATGAGGGTGACGTCCTCATCGCGGTGGTTCTCCAACACGCCGAAGATGGCGGTCATGGTGGAGCCACCCTCAGCGTCCGCGGCAGCCTTCGCGCGCATGGTGCCGTCATGCAGGTGGACTTCACTCTCGCCCATCGCCTCTTCCTTCTCAGCAGCGCTCGTGCTTGCCGACGCCTCCGTGGTCTCCGAAGTCGCAGCCGCGGTGGCTGCCGAAGATTCAGCAGCAGTGGTAGCCGCTGCGTCGGTGTCAGCGTTGTCGCTGGAGCATGCGGTCAGGGACAGAGCGATCGTTGCGGCGGTAACAAGTGCAAGTGCAGGGCGCTTCATAAAAACAGCTTCCTCCGTAGTTTCGGTCCCGGATCGGTTCCGGGTGGTTGTTAATTAGTCGGATGGCGGCGCGGGGGAGTTCCCGGGCGGAAACTTTGGCTACCCCCGACGGTGGGGGGCTAGGCGCCGAGGACAGCGAGCGGGATGACATGCACACCACTTGGCAGCGTGTATGCGTATTCGGTTCCTGTGATGATGACGAGATAGGAGGGGGATCCGACTTTTTCGGTGTCGACGCGTTCGTCGCGAAGCTTCAGCAAATTCTCCTCTGCTTGGGGGATCTGTCGGGCCCCAAGCTTGACTTCACATGCGCCCCACTTGCCGTCCTCGGGGTATTCAACAATGGCGTCAATCTCTAGCCCAGTGTTGTCACGGTAGTGATACACCTGGCCGAATTCTGCCGACGCCAAGGCGCGAAGGTCACGCACCACCATGGACTCAAAAACCTGTCCGAAATACTCAGGGTCATTTGCCAGCCTTTCCGTGCCGATGCCCAGCGCGGCACAGGCAAGGCTTGGATCTGCAAGATGCAACTTTGCTGAAGTGCGTAGGCGAGATTTGGAACGCAATGCCACACTCCACGCAGGTAGCTCGTCCAAGATGAATACACGGGCCAGGGCGGCGAGATATTCGGAAACGGTTTTTGGGTCCACAGAAGAATCGGGGCCTGAAATGTCTGCCGCCAGTGTGCGAAGTGTTGCCTCTCCTGCGATATTGCGAGCAATCGATTCAAGCAGGCGCTGAACCTTCAGCGCATCATGCCGCACACCATTGCCCTGGGGGATATCCACCGTGTAAGTGTTTTCAAGGTACGAGCGGTTGAACATAACAGCCTGACGTGCGCTTGCCCCTAGCAGCCCAGGCCAGCCACCACGAACAGCTTCTTCCGCAAGGTCGTTGTAGCTCAGTTTTGATACCGCACTTACCTTGCTTTGTGGTCCAAGCGAAGCCAGCGAAACGGCACCTGAAGACGCTCCACTTTCAACGAGGCTCATCGGCCTCATGCGGATTCTTCCAAACCGGCCGGCACCGGAATGCCTCGTTGTATCTTCGGAGGGAGTTGCTGAACCGGAAAGGATAAACTGGCCACGCTGACGGCGATCATCAATTTCATGCCGGATCGCATTCCACAGTGACGGTGCCAATTGCCACTCATCGACCAGACGGGGTGTCGGTCCATTCAAAATTGCGGCAGGGTTCAGGTCCGCTAACTGGGGTAGTTCAGGTGAACTGTCAAGGCGCACAGAGCTCTTCGATTGCTCAAGTGCGGTAGATGTTTTTCCGCAGCCTCGTGGTCCCTCAATTAGAACTCCGCCCATAACAGCAAGAAGTTCTTGTAATTGCTGGTCAGCAACCCTTGGATGGTAGGACATGCCAACACTATACCCGTTTTTGCAACGCTTTTAGACCCGCTTCTGCAACGGTTCTATACCCGTTTTTGCAACGCTTTTGGACCCGCTTCTGCAATTTCTAGAACAGTTCGCGCACCGCTGGGCGGTCTACTTTGCCCGGGCCCAACAGTGGCAGTGCCGGTACTGGTTTCAGGTCTTTCGGAATCTGCCAGCGGGGGAGTCGGCCGGTGGCGCTGAGCTCATCGAGGTGATCCAGGATGTCTGCCACGCTGGCAGACCCTGTGTAGGCGGCACAGATGCGCTGACCAAGGCGAAAGTCTTCAACGCCGACAACGCACGCGCCGGTCACACCCGGGATTGCTAGCAGGACGCGTTCAAGCACCTCTGGGTGGAGCTTCAGCCCGCCGGAATCGATCACGTTGTCAATACGGCCGTGGATACTTAAAACGCCGTTTTCCAACGTGCCCGCATCAGAGGTGCGGAACCAACCGTCATGCAGGTCGGAGGCTGCATCCGGCGAGGCGCCGCGGTAGCCGCGCGACACCATCGGCCCGCCAAGGCACACGCGTCCGTCCTCCACGCGGATGCGCGCGCCGGGGAGGGGGCGCCCGTCGTAGACACAGCCGCCGGAGGTCTCGCTTGAGCCATAGGTGGTGACCACGTTGATGCGCAGCTTGCGCGCAGATTCTAGAAGTTGTGGGTTGGTGGCGGCGCCGCCGATGAGGACGGCGTTGAAGCGTCGTAAAGCATCAATGCCCTGCAAAGTGGAAGTGGCTTTGGCCAGCTGCATCGGGGTCAGCGCGGTGTAGGTGCGCTCGCCGGTGTCGGCCAGCTCGTGGGTGCGAGCGGCGAACTCGGAGATGCTGAAACCGCCGGTCAGATCGATCGCGGCCGGCGTGACACCTGCGACCATGCTGCGCACCAACACCTGGATGCCCGCGATGTAGGCGGCCGGCATGGCAAGCAGCCACTGACCTTCGCCGCCCAGGGCCTGGTGGGTGGCATCCGCGCTGGAAATGAGGTTGGCGGCGGTGAGCATCGCACCCTTCGGAGTGCCCGTGGAGCCGGAGGTGGCGACGACCAGGGCGATGTCATCCTCAATCGGCTGGCCCACGCCCTGCGTGTTGCGCAGCAGGTTCGTGCGCGTCTGGTCCTCGGCCGGAGTGGGCAACAGGGTGCGCTGGCCGGTCAGCGCCTCTTCGAGCGCCGGCATGAGCGCCAGCGGATCCGCCGGGTCAACAGGGAAAAGCTCAAGGATGTGCGTCACGGGGGATAAGGGTAGTTGGCTTAAATAAGTTCAGTGCGCCAGTTCTCAACTTCCAGGCCAGGCACTCGTTGGAATTCTCGTGTATTCGCAGTGACTAGCACGAGATCATTTGCTGAGGCTTGCGCAGCGATCCATAAGTCATTAGGTCCTATCGGCTGCCCGTTAGCCTCCAGTTGGGTACGAATCTCTGCGTACGCCGCTGCTTCGCGTTCATCAATACCAATCATGGTGTAGCTCTCTGCTAGAAGGCGTACTGCTTCAAGGGGTCGGTGTGATCGAGCCTTATTGGCTCCGACCAAAAGCTCCCCTAGGACGACGCTTGAAAGGCGGACATCATCGCAAGAGCATAGAGACATGCGGCGTATGACATTTTCGTCAGCGCTTCGAAGCACATCGATCCACACATTGGTATCCAACAGGTATGCCATGGTTAGTCCCATCCAGAAATAGGGTCCAGCGGCAATTCCTTTGGTTCTTCGAGGTCATCGGCCCAGTCCGGTGGGAACCCTGCCGTGATTTCGTTAACAACATCCATGGCGGACATTGGCCTCTCGGAAACGTAGAGGCGTTTCCCGATCTTCTTTAGCCAAACGGTATCCGAATCGAATCGAAACTCCTTGGGTATCCGTAAGGCTTGACTGTTTCCTGACATGAAGACCGTGGTTGGCACTGATGATGCCTGAGAGTTATCCGGCATAATCGCCTCCTTCGTATATACGCCAAAGTATATACGTGAAAGTGTGCACGCCCACTTCTTAAACCTTCCGTCGGCGACGCAGTCGCCGGAGTTGGCGACGACGAGGGCGACGACGAGGGCGATGGCACCCTCGCCAGGCCCTAGGGCACACCCCTAGTGCTGCCCCTTAGTGTGTGCGGGCTCACAACAGTGCTGGTCACGGAAATAGATGTGACGTTATCGGTCACACAAGATCCCTTTCCTTGTGGTGTGGCACACAGTTTCCTATGGTGAGCAAAAATCGGCAGAAAGGACTGAGGCACCTTGAGTGACATCACCGTTTCCACACAGGGAGTATTCGCTCCCCTTCATTTCCCTGACTACCGGACCACGATTAAGCGCAACCCGGTCAATGACCTGGTTATGGTTACTCCGCGTCTGGGCGAGTTGACTGGCCCGGTTTTCGGCGGCTCCGAAATCGGCGAACTGAACAATGACCTCACCCTGGTCAACGGTGGCGAGGCGATTGGCCAGCGCATCCTGGTGCACGGCCGCGTGCTGGGCTGGGATGGCAAGCCGGTTCCCAACACCCTGGTTGAGGTTTGGCAGGCCAACGCTGCTGGCCGTTACCGCCACAAGAACGACAGCTGGCCAGCACCGCTGGACCCGCACTTTAACGGTGTCGGCCGCGTGCTCACGGATGAGAACGGCTACTACAGCTTCACCACGATCATGCCGGGCGCATACCCGTGGGGGAACCACCACAACGCGTGGCGTCCAGCCCACATCCACTTCTCCCTCTTCGGCCGCCAGTTCACGGAGCGCCTGGTTACCCAGATGTACTTCCCGGGCGATCCGATGTTCTTCCAGGACCCGATCTACAACGCGGTGCCGGAAGCCAGCCGTGAATCCATGATCGCAGTCTTTGACTATGACACGACCAGCCCGAACTGGGCTTTGGCCTACAAGTTCGACATCGTTCTGCGCGGTTCGAACCAGACCTACTTTGAAACGCCGCGCCACTAACGGCTGCGTAAAGCGAAGGAGACAGACATGATTGACACTGGAAAAACTGGTGAGTTCCGCTACCCGGTGCGCAGCACGTATCGCGATCAGGATGATGTTGAGTTTGGCCTGACCCCATCCCAGACGGTTGGCCCGTACGTGCACATCGGCCTTGAGGTAGATGGCACGGAGATGCTTGTTGATAAAGATGATCCGAACGCGGTAGAGGTCAGCTTCAGCGTGTTCGATGGCGACGGTGCTCCCGTTGCTGACGCGATGGTGGAGATCTGGCAGGCAGATCAGGATGGCAAGTTCAACACCGATTCGGTGGAAGGCTTCCGGGGCCTGGGCCGTGCGATGGCGGATGAGACCGGCACCGCGCGCTTTACCACCATCGTGCCTGGTGGTTACGAGGGCGAAGCGCCGCACCTGTTGGTTGGCGTGTTTGCCCGCGGCATTCTTGAGCGCCTGTACACGCGCCTCTACTTCCCGGAGGACACGGCAGCGTTGGAGGCAGATCCGGTGCTTTCGCAGCTGGATGCTTCCCGGCGCCCGCTGCTGATCGCCGAAGCCCGCGATGGCGGCTACCACCTTGATATCCGCCTCCAGGACACTGACCCGGCGAAGGAAACGCCGTTCTTTTCCCTTTAACATGCAGGTAGATAGACACTCTCGCAACACCTACTCAGATCTTGCCTCGGGGTCACGGGGCTTTTTGCTTGACGACGCTTCATTGCTCACCGCCATCGTCACATTCGAGCGCGGCCTTGCAAATGCGGCCTTTTCCGTAGGCCGCATCTCTGAGGCGCAACGCGACGCTGCTGTTAAAGCCATCGATGCCTATGAGCTTGATGTTTCCGAGGTTGCCCAGGCATCTATCAGCGGTGCTAACCCGGCGATCCCGATTGTCGGGGCGTTGCGCGCGCTTGCCAAGGATGCGACCGGCGTGCACTACAAAGCAACAAGCCAAGACGCGATTGATAGCGCCTTGATGCTGCTGCTTCGTCGCGCAATGGGGGAGCTTAACGGTGTTACTGCCGAGTGCCGTGAGCTTTTGCACGCCTTGGCGGAGCAGCACGTTGCTACTCCGGTGATGGCGCGCACCCTTGGGCAGCAGGCGCTGCCGACTACGTTCGGTGCGATCGCAGCAGGCTGGCTGGAGCAGTTCGTTGACGCTGCACAAGCAGTGCAGTCGTTGGCGTTTCCGCTGCAGTACGCGGGGCCGGTTGGCACCGTTTCTGGCGGGCTAGACACGCACGAGGCTTTGGCAATGGAGCTTGGCCTGGACCAGCAGCCGCTGGTCTGGCACACCAACCGCGCGCCGATGGTGGACATTGCCACCGCCATGGCAAAGCTGTCCGGGGCGGTGGCAAAGATCACCGGCGACATCGTGCTGCACTCTGCCACTGAAGTAGCAGAGCTGAGGGAATCCGCACCGGGCGGTTCGAGCTCTATGCCGCATAAGGCCAATCCCGCAGCATCGATTGCAGCGCGAGGCTACGCCGCACGCATCCCAGGCCTGACCGCCACCATGCTCACTGCGCTTGATTGCCAGGCGCAGCGCGGCATTGGTTCGTGGCATTCGGAGTGGCAGACCATCCGAGAGATTGTTGCCGCAACCACAAGCTCAGTGCTTTTGCTGCGCCGCGCCCTTGACGGGCTGACCGTGGACACAGCAGCAATGGCGGCGAAGGTGCCCGAAAACGCAGATATTTCCGATGCGGAAACACTTGCGCGGCTTGTTTTAGACCGTGTTGTTTTAGACCGTGCGCTAGAAAGGACGAATCATGTCAGCTGATGACAACCTCTACGAGGAGGGCCGGAGGGCCGCCGCCGAGGTAGGGGACCGTAACCGCAGGGCTGTTCTTGGTAACGCCCACGTGGACCGTGCCGAAGCCAACAAGACCGAGGTGACCGAAAAGTTCCAGGACTTCATCACCCGCACCGCGTGGGGTGACATCTGGAACCGCGAGGGGCTCAACCACGAGGAGCGCCGCATGCTCACCATCGCGATTCTGACCGCGGTTGGCAACGACGGCGAACTGGACATGCACATCCGTGCGGCCCTGCGCGCTGGCATTGATCCGGACCGCATCGGAGAGGTTCTGCTGCACACCGCGGTGTACGCAGGTGTGCCGAACAGTAATCACGGTTTCAAACTGCTGGCCAAGGCAGTTGCTGAGGAGGAAAACAAATAATGACCACCCGTCATGTTCCCGTTGCCATTATCGGTGCAGGCCCCGCTGGCTTGACCCTGTCACACCTTTTGCACCTTGATGGTGTGGAAAGCGTGGTGTTTGAAACCCGTACCCGCAAAGACGTGGAAGAAACCGTCCGCGCAGGCGTGCTTGAGCAGGGCACCCTGAACCTGATGCGCGCAACCGGCGTTGGTGAGCGCATGGAAAAGGAAGCGGATATTGATGAAGGCATTGAAATCTCCCTGGACGGGCACCGCACCCGCATTGGTCTGACTGAGCACACCGGCCACCACATGGCCGTGTACGCACAGCATGAGTACCTGAAGGACTTCATTGCCCGCAGGCTTGCAGACGGCGGCGAGATTCTCTTCGAAACCACCGTGGACTCCGTCATTGGTATCGACGGTGCTGCAGACGGTGACGTGTGCACCCTGCAGTACACCGACGCTGAGGGGACCCACACGCTGACCGCTGATTATGTGGTGGCCGTTGATGGTTCACGCTCCCAGTTCCGTGGCCTGATCCTGGAGCAGGAGGGCGCGATCCGTGCCCGCCACGACTACCCATACGCATGGCTTGGCGTGCTGGTCCACGCACCGAAGACCAACCCGGAGTTGATCTACGCCACCCATGACGCTGGTTTTGCGCTGATTTCTACGCGTTCGGAAGGCGTGCAGCGCTACTACCTGCAGTGCAACCCGGAGGACACTGAGGAAGAGTGGCCGGATGAGCGCATCTGGGAAGAGCTGCACAAGCGCGTGGACTCTGAAGGCGTCACCGTGCAAGAAGGCGAGATCTTTGAAAAGTCGGTGCTGCGTTTCCGCTCCGCAGTGACCTCGCCGATGCAGCGCGGCCGCCTTTTCATCGCTGGCGACGCCGCCCACACCGTGCCGCCGACCGGCGCGAAGGGCCTCAACCTGGCAGTGGCGGACATTGCCGCACTTGCGCCTGGGTTGATCCGTGCGGTGAAGGACAAGGACACCGAGCTGCTTGACCAATACTCCGATATCGCCCTGCCGCGTATCTGGAAGGCGCAGCACTTTTCCTACTGGATGTCCTCCATGCTGCACGCAATTCCTGGCGAGAGCCCGTTTGAGGCCGGCCGCCGCCGCGGCGAGCTGCGCTCCGTTCTGGAATCCGAAGCAGGCCGCAAGTACCTTGCCGAGCAGTACGTTGGCCGCGATCTGCCCACCTTTCCGGACAAGTAACACAACCCGTTTTTCACGCAGTTAATACATACCTAGTTAATAAGTAAGGAGGAGTGCCTGATGCGAACTAAAGGCGCAGTGGTCTTCCTATTGTGGTTGGCCGTTCTTCTGGACGGCTTCGATCTAGTCGTCCTTGGCGCCGCGATGCCGGCAATGTTGGACGACCCTAACTGGCACCTTGATCCAGCAGGAGCCACCCAGATTTCAACAGCCGGCCTGGTGGGCATGACGTTGGGTGCTCTGTTCATTGGCGCTGCGACGGACAAGCTGGGGCGTCGCAAAGTAATGATCTTCTCCGTGCTGGCGTTTTCAGTACTCACGCTGGCAATGGGCTTCACGTATAACTTCTGGGCATTTCTGACGCTGCGTTTCCTCGCAGGCTTCGGCCTGGGTGGCTGCCTGCCCACCGCCATTTCGATGGTCACTGAGTTCCGCGGCCGCGCCAAGGCTGGTTCTTCGACCACCACGGTGATGACCGGCTACCACGTCGGTGCTGTGCTCACGGCGTTCCTTGCTCTCTTCCTGATCAGCCCGTTCGGCTGGCACTCTATGTTCATCGTCGGTGCGATCCCGGGCCTCATCCTGGCTCCGGTGATGTACTTCCTGCTGCCGGAGTCGCCCGACTTCCTGCGCGTTACCGGCAGGGAAGAGGAGGCGCGCCGGGTTGCTTCCCAATACGGGTTGAGCTTGGAGGAGGCGTCTGCAGGCGTGGTCCCGCAGGTGGAGGAAAAGGCTGGTGCCGCAACGCTTCTCCGCCCGCCGTACCTGCGCAACTCCATTGCCGTGTGGGTGACGTCGTTTATGGGCCTGCTGCTCGTATACGGCCTGAACACCTGGCTGCCGCAGATCATGCGTCAGGCTGATTACGACATGGGCAACGCTCTGGGCTTCCTGATGGTCCTCAACATCGGCGCGGTGGTTGGCCTGGTTATTGCTGGCCAGGTGTCGGACAAGCACTCCCCGCGCCGCTCTGGCTTGGTCTGGTTCGTGCTTTCCGCGCTTTTCTTGGCCATGCTTGCCATCCGTATGCCGATGCCGGTGCTGTACACGGTGGTGTTCCTCACCGGCGTGTTCGTGTTCTCCTCGCAGAACCTGGTCTACGCATTCGTTGGTGAGAACCACCCGTCCAACCTGCGCGCCACAGCAATGGGTATCTCCGCAGGTATTGGTCGCCTTGGTGCGATTTCGGGCCCGATGCTCGGTGGCCTCCTTGTACACAAGGATCTTGCAAACCCCTGGGGCTTCTACTCCTTCGCCATCGTCGGGTTGGCTGGCGCTGTGTTCTTCAGCTTGACCAAGCCGCTGGTAGCTATTGACCGCGACAGCGCCAAGCGCTAAGGAATTGATCGCAGGGCAGGCCCCAGGTCAGCCCTGCGGTGTACGCCGAGCTTCTTGTACACGCGGGTCAAGTGGTACTCAATAGTCTTTGTTGACAGGTTTAGCTGCCGGGCGATGCCACTGTTGGTTTCACCGCTAGCTGCCATGTGAGCGATTTCTCGCTCGTGCGCTGTCAGCAAAGTTGAGGCCGGGTTTTCGGCTGTGGCGATCTGCTGTTCTGCTTGGCAGCGCCGCAGCATCGCCCAAGCCCCCATTGACCCGTAGAGTTCAGCCGCCAGATGCATAATCTCGGCGGCTTTATTCCTACGCCCATACCTGCGCGCTGCCAGTCCATACTCATACAAGGAGCGGGCATAGTACGCGGGCATTCCGGCGTCCCGGAGCATCTCTACTGCATCCTCGAAGGTGGAAAACGCCGCGGCGGCGTGCTGGCGGCGAAGGGCAATGCTTGCCATCGGGATCGAGTACTTCGCACGCACGGATAGCGACACTTCCCGGGCGCTATCATCCAGCGCCGGGGCCAAGACCTGTTCGGCCTCATCAAGGTGGCCTGCACGGATCAGACTTGATGCGTAGACATCCTCCCACGGCCAAAACTCCGGCCGCGGGAAAATCCGCTTCGCGGTCCTAGCCAAGTTTTCCCCAGCTTTGAGCGCTGTAGGAATGTCGCTGAGCTGCGCGGCGATCACCATGTTGGCCATCAGCGACGGCAGCTGTTGGATGGTGAAGGCGTCGGCGCCGGGATCGCTGCGTCGTAAATAATGCTCAGCCAGGCGCTGTTTGCCCTCCAGTGCGGCGATCTGGGCTCCCGTCCATAAAAGCAGCGGCTCTACAAGGCGAGCTTCGTTGGATTCAGCCAGGAGCAGACCATGTTCCACCGTGTGCTTGGCGCCGGTCCAATGGCCTGCGACAAATTGGGCGCGCGCATACAGCGGCGCTTTCCAGAGTTTGGCCTGGGCGCTTTCGCCCGGGCGGGGCTTCAAGTGATTGAGGGCCCGCGGAATATCGTCATTGGCCAGGTGCATAAAACCCGTGAAGAAGTCCGTCTCCGGAGCGACCGGCAGGGTGACTAGGTGCTGGGAGAGGGAATCGCCGCTCGCAGCCTCGGCAAAATGCTGCACAATTTCAAGCACGGCGGGGTTAAGGTCGCCGGCGGTGTCGCCGAATGCAACCTTCCGCAGCCCCTCGATGTCCCAGTCGGCCACTGCAGTCATAACTGCAAGCTGTGTGCGCTTCTTGCTTGTCGACGCCACGTTCAACCAATCACCCGCCACCCCCACAGACCCGGCGTAGAGGGCCTTCTCCGCCTCCGTGATCGGATCCGTTTTGTGCGGTGCTGTCTGCGCTGGCTGTGTTGTCTGCGGCGGTTGGGGGAGCGCACTGAGTTTTACCTCTACAGACGCCAGCTGGCGCGCCCACTGCGCTGTGCCTGCCGCAATGAAGAAAGCATCGGTTGCTGCGAGTGAGTCAACAAAACTTGTGAGTGCGTTGCAGTCGCATTGATCGATATCCCGGAGGATATACACAGCTCCCTGGGGCTGTGTAGCCACTGAGCTGGGAAGCGGAATGGTGCTTGGCGTGATCACGCGAAGCACATCCGGCGGGATCTGTTCTTGCAGGCGACGCATCACAGCATTGGTGTTCTCCAAGTCATCGCGCATGAGAAAGACGAACCCACCAGGGTGGCTAAACAGCGTGCGAGCGAGCCGCTGTGAGTTGACGTCTACTTCAAGGGCCATGATGCTTCGATCTTAGGCCCACCCACTACCTAAACCCGCCGTCCGCGACGTAGCGGCCATCCGGCGCAACATAGCGCGCTTTATAGATGGCGGGGGCACCGGCTTGGAGCGACGCAGCGTCTAGAAGCAAGTGCCATGTGCCGCCGTCGTCGCAGGTGCCTTCGGTGATGTGCTCGATGAAGCCGGCTTGGCCTGCGTGGCCGGGTGGCGTCGGTTCGAGTGTGCCGCGGCAGCCTAGCTCCGGGTAGGTCACGTTGGGGTAGGTGATCTCCACGTTGAAGCTGTCGCCACGCCAGTCGCGCTCGATGGAGTACTGGCGGAAAGAGCCGGCCAGCGGCTGCGCCAGCGGGTCGGTGTTTGCCAAGATATCCAACGTGTCCAGCGCACTCGGGTCAGTGGTGGGCAGCCAATGAATCACGTTGAATTCATCCAACGGGTTGCCAACAATTGTGTCGGTCGGCCCGCTGACCTGCTCCACGCGCCCGCCGCGCAGCTCATATTGCGTGATCGTCGCCGTGGTTTCGCCGAAGCGGTACTCCTCCAACCCCGGGTACATCCCGTTGGAAAACAGGAGGGTGCCCTCGCCGTCTGCAAGCGTGCTCGCGGCTTGCTCCCCGGTTGCGAGGGCTATTGCTATTCGACGCTCACCGGTACCACCCTCACGCACCAACAACTCCGGTACGGCATCCCCATCCACGTCCAACAACGCGTATTGGAACGTGCCGTCATGCCCCGGCTGCGGCTCCGGGAAGAAGCGCGCCGGGTTAGCGATGGCATCTGCGTAAGTATCGCGCAGGCTTTGTTGCGGTGCTGGTGGTTGCGCAGGCGGCGCTGCGTCCTGCGTCGCCGTCACAGTCTCCCTCACGGTTTCAGTGGGTGCGGCCGAGTCCGCGATCTTGGTGGTCTCCGTGGCGGTGGCCGTTGCCTCCTGCGCGGGGTCCGCGGACTCCGACGTGCCGCATGAAGCGAGCGCCAGCACAGCAGCGGCGGTGCCGGCGGTGATGATCGTTCGGTTCAACATGCTGTGAGTCAACATGTGGTGAGGGTAGCGGCGGGGGCTGGGAGGACGCTGGGCGTCGATAAGCAAAAAGCTCCTAATAGTAGTAAGGGAACTCGTCCCAGTTCGGTGGGCGCTTCTGCAGGAAGGAGTCGCGGCCCTCCACGGCCTCATCGGTCATATACGCCAGGCGAGTAGCCTCACCAGCGAACACCTGCTGGCCCATCAGGCCGTCATCGACAAGGTTGAACGCGAACTTCAGCATGCGCTGCGCGGTGGGAGACTTCGTGTTGATCTCACGCGCAACCTGGATCGCCTCATTCTCCAGCTCAGCGTGGTCGGCGACGATGTTCACCGCGCCCATCCGCTGCATCTCCTCCGCGGAGTAGGTGCGGCCTAGGAAGAAAATCTCGCGCGCAAACTTCTGACCCACCATCTTGGCCAGGTAGGCGGAGCCGTAGCCGGCGTCGAAGGACCCGACGTCCGCGTCCGTCTGCTTGAAGCGGGCCTCTTCACGCGACGCGATGGTCAGGTCGCACACCACGTGCAGGGAGTGGCCGCCACCAGCCGCCCACCCGTTGACCACAGCGATGACCACCTTGGGCATCGTGCGAATCAGACGCTGCACCTCAAGAATGTGCAGGCGCCCGCCTTCAGCTTTGACGCGGGCCTCATCGACGGTATCGGCGGTGTCGCCACCTGCGTACTGGTAGCCGCTGCGGCCACGAATGCGCTGGTCACCGCCGGAGCAAAACGCCCAACCGCCGTCCTTCTCGGACGGACCGTTGCCGGTGAGCAGGATCGTGCCCACGGACGGATCGCGGCGCGCATGATCCAGCGCGCGATACAGCTCATCCACCGTGTGCGGGCGAAACGCATTGCGCACCTCCGGGCGGTCAAACGCGATGCGGACAATGCCGTCTTTACGCTCCGTGCCCACGTGGCGGTGATACGTAATGTCCGTGAACGCTTCTTCGGTTGCCGGCTTCCACTGGGAGGCGTCGAAGGGGTTGGCGGTGGAGTACTGGGTGGTTTGGTTCATAGAGGTGATGGTACGTGGGCCGAACCTACCGCGTCAGCACCAGCACCACCGCGCCCAGGCCCAGCAACGTGACGGCGAAAACCATCACCATAACGCGTGCGATGTTGGGGGAGAGGGATTCGTTTTGGATTCCGTGGACGTCCCGCAGATAATCCGCACGGTTGGAGGACACCACGTAAATGGCGCACACCACCAGCACGGTGATCAAAGCGAAAATGGCAGGACCGTACGCATCCGCCCAGCGCAGCAGCGTCAAAGACACCACTAGCATCGCCATCGCGGTTCGCGCCCAAGACATAGAGGTGCGCTCCGGCTGCAGGCCCGGGTCCTCGTGTGCCTGCAGCGGCGCTTGCGAAGGAAGCAACCTGCCTGAACGCGGCATTTACACCGCCACCATCACAGCGGTCACGGCCAATGCCACGAAGACGATGAAGGACAACACCGGGATAATCGCCGGCACGGGCAGAGGTCGGCCAGTGCGCATGGCCCGCTCCACGTGTACCCAGCGCACTGCGGCTCCGGCGGAGATGCACAGCCCGCCGAGGATCACCAGGACGGCGACGGCGGTTTGGTAATCCGGGTGTAACCCGTCAATGTCGAACGCGGCCAGCGCCACCCCGCCTGCCAAAAACGCCAGGGAGGTGCGCGTCCAGGCGAGGAAGGTGCGCTCGTTGGCAAGGGTGAAGCGCGGGTCGGGCTCGGTGCCGTCGGGAAACAGTCGCTGTGCCAGCCGGCTGCGTTCAGGTGCGCTCATGGTCTCCCACGCTACGCTGGCGCGCATGGAACTGCCCGACGACGCCCTCAACATCGGACTCAACATCAAAGAAATAAACGTTGATGACATCCTGCAGCGCTCCCACGTGGTGGCGTTGCCGATGCGGGTGAAGTTCCGCGGCATCACCACCCGTGAGGCGCTGCTGATTGACGGCCCGAAGGGCTGGGGCGAGTTCTCCCCGTTCACCGAGTACAAGCCGCAGGAGGCGAAGCATTGGCTGCGCGCCGGGCTGGAAGCTGCCTACCTGGGGCTGCCGGAAGCACACGGCGCGGTGCCAGTCAACGGCACGGTCCCG
Source organism: Corynebacterium riegelii (assembly GCF_001263755.1). Classification (NCBI taxonomy): domain Bacteria; kingdom Bacillati; phylum Actinomycetota; class Actinomycetes; order Mycobacteriales; family Corynebacteriaceae; genus Corynebacterium; species Corynebacterium riegelii. The sequence goes on along the minus strand of NZ_CP012342.1, from coordinate 1,725,859 downwards.
GCGCTCCAGCCGCACGACGTCGAAGCCGTGCTTGAGCGCTTCCCGGGCGTGCAAACCTTCAAGGTTAAGGTCGCCGAACCCGGCCAGACGCTCCAAGATGACCTCATGCGCGTCAACGAAGTTCGCCGCCTGCGCCCGGAGGCCGCGATTCGTGTAGACGCCAACGGCGGCTGGAGTGTTGCCCAGGCGATCGAAGCAGAGCGCGCGCTTACTGAACACGGCCCGCTCGAATACATTGAGCAGCCCTGCAAAACCGTCGAGGAGCTCGGCGCTGTCCAGAACCAGGTGCGCACGCCGATTGCTGCGGACGAGTCGATTCGCCGCGCGGAGGATCCGGGGAGGGTGGTTGGGGTGGTTCCCGTGGGCGTCGTCAAGCAAGCGCCCCTGGGTGGGGTTCGAAGGACGCTGCAGCTAGCCAAGGAGCTGAACCTGCAGCTCACCGTTGCAAGCGCGCTGGATACGGCGGTAGGCATCGATGCCGGCCTGGTGGCCGCGAAGCTCACTGGCTCGCGCGCGGCCGGGCTGGCCACCCAGCGGTTGTTTGTGGAAGATGTTGCGCCGGAGCGGCAGCTTTTCGACGGCACGTTGCACCTCACCCGCACCACCCCCGACCCGGAACGTCTCCACGGGCTGCGCGCGCCGGGGGCGACTCGTGACTGGTGGTTCCAGCGTGTGAGGGAGTGCATTACCCACCTACGGGTGTAGAACTTGTCACACTTCGGTAGTTTTGGCGGGTTGGGCTACATGTGGCGTTAAAGTGCTATGCGGAAATTGTCATTCCCGTTTTTCGGTGACGTCAAAGAGAGGAACTCGAGATGTCTACTCCCGTAGTTCATGAATCCACCGCCTTGTCAGACGGTGACCGCGCCCCAAGCCCCGAGGCGGGCGAGTGGCGCCGCCAACTCATCGGATTGCTCACAGGCATTGTCCTGGCAATCTTGGTGTACATCTTCTTCCCGGCAGGAGCGGCTGACACCGTAGCCCAGTCCTCCGGCGCGAAGGAAGGCGTGGAGTACTCCGCGCAGGCCATGCGCGTTGTCGCCGCAACGACTGTCTTGATGGCAGCGTGGTGGATGACGGAGGCGATCCCGCTTGCCGCAACCGCACTGCTGCCGCTTGCGATCTTCCCGGTCATGGGGGTTGCGCCGTTTAAGAGCGTCTCTTCCCCGTACGCTTCCGCCACTATCTTCCTGTTCATGGGTGGCTTCCTGATGGCCCTTGGCCTGCAGCGTTGGAACCTGCACCGTCGCCTGGCGTTGGTCGTGGTGAAGTTGGTTGGTACCAGCCCGAAGCGCATCATCTTGGGCTTTATGCTGGCTACGGGCTTTATGTCCATGTGGGTGTCTAACACCGCAACCGCTGTGGTGATGCTGCCGATCGGTACTTCCGTGTTGGCATTGACCGCGGAGTCTGTGGGTGGCATGAAGAATCAGAAGCGTTTCGCCACCGCCCTGATGTTGGCAATTGCATATTCTGCGTCCATCGGTTCCCTGGGCACCCTGATTGGTACTCCGCCGAACGCCCTGCTGAAGGGTTACATGGAGGAAGCGCACGGCATCACCATCGGCTTCGGTGAGTGGATGCTTGTGGGTATGCCGGTTGCAATCGTGTTCACTTTTATTGCGTGGTGGATGCTCATCACCGTCTTCAAGCCTGAGGTTGACCAGATCCCGGGCGGTAAGGAACTGATTGACGCTGAGCTGAAGAAGCTTGGGGCGTGGACCTTCCCGCAGGTAGCCGTGGGTGTCATCTTCTTGCTTGCTGCGCTGACCTGGATTTTCATCCCGTTGGGCCGCAACCATTTCGGATGGGACTTCCCGTATGACGATGCAGTTGTGGGCATTATCGCCGGCCTGCTCATGTTCATTGTCCCGGCCAACAAGGACGGCAAGCGCATCTTGGACTGGAAGACCGCCAATGAGATGCCGTGGGACGTGTTGTTGCTCTTCGGTGGTGGCTTGAGCCTGTCCGCCATGTTCACCGCCACGGGCCTGTCCCTGTGGATTGGTGAGAAGGCCAAGGGCCTGTCGGTCTTGCCGGTGTTCCTGTTGTTGGCTGCGGTCGCGGCACTGGTGCTGTTCCTGACGGAGCTGACCTCCAACACGGCAACGGCTGCAACCTTCCTGCCAATCATGGGCGGTGTTGCAGTGGGTATTGGTTTGACCGAGTCCACCGAGATGAACGTCCTGATCCTGGCTATCCCGGTTGCGCTGGCCGCAACCTGTGCGTTCATGCTGCCGGTGGCAACCCCGCCGAACGCTATCGCCTACTCCTCCGGCCACGTCAAGATGGGCGAGATGATCAAGGGCGGTGTCGGGCTGAACCTGATCGGCCTGGTGCTGATCTCCCTGGCTACCTACTTCATCGCTGTGCCGGTGTTCGGTTTGGTGCTCTAACACTTACAGGCTTGGTGCGGTAACTTATGGCGCATGGATAACCAGACGCGCCAGTTCGGTGCGGGCGATTCGGGTGAACAGTATCCGGGTCGCCCGCAGCAGTATTTTCCGGACCAGTCCAGCCAGTACGGGGGTGGCTACAACGAGCCGTATTACGGCGAGCCGGATTACGGCGTTTCAAGCTATAACACGCCGCAGAAGGGGACGAATACCGCGGCGTTGGCACTCGGTTTGCTTGCCGCGATCTTGGCGGTTGCGGCCGTAGTGCTGTTTTTCCTGTGGCGTGCTTCGGCACAGGAGGCGAACAAGCCGCCGGTGACGGTGACGGAAACCACCACGGCTACCACCACAGTGACCACCACGCGCAAACCCTTTGATTTCGGTTTCGGGGAACGTGACAACGAGAATCCGGGTGATCAGCCAGCCCCGGTTGTGCCTACTGAGGTGCTGCCGACGGATGTCCCGTTGCCGGACATCGATTTTGAGGGACTGTTGAACAAGCTTGATGAGTTGTCGAGGGGGTAAGCATGGAGTCGTTTGAACTTGCCTCGGCGGTGGCTGATCAGCTGGCAGAACATGTCACTGATGTGGTGATGAGTCCAGGTTCGCGCAACTCGCCGCTGGCGTACGCGTTGCTTGCCCGTGGGGATATCCAGGTGCACATGCGTATCGACGAACGCGCGGCCGCCTTCACGGCCTTAGGGCTCGCCCGCGTACAGAAGCGCCACGTGGGCGTGGTTATGACGTCTGGCACGGCGGTTGCGAACGCGCTTCCAGCGGTAGTCGAGGCGCACATGTCGCACACCCCGCTCGCGGTGATCAGCGCGGATCGCCCGGAACACCTGGTGGGCACTGGTGCGAGCCAAACTATCTGGCAGCAGGGCATCTTCGGCCGCTATGCCGAAACGCAGCAGGTGCAGTTGCTTGACCACGCTTACGGGATCTCCTTTAGCGCCCCCCAAGTCCATATCAATGTGGCGTTGGATGTGCCGTTGGTGCCGGAGAATGTGGCGTCGATAGGCAAGAAGCTCCGGAGGGTGGGACCGGGGTCCTTGACCAGGACCAATAGGTTTGTGGACCACGGCGTGGTGGATGTGGATCTCACGCGCGACACGCTGGTGATTGCTGGCGATGAGGCGTGGGAGGTGCCCGGGCTGGAGCACGTGCCGACGATTGCGGAGCCGACCGCGCCGACGCCGTTTCACCAGGTACACCCGCTGGCGGCGAGGTTTTTCGCGCAGTCTGAGGTGGCGATTTCCCACGATGGTGGCGATTTCGCGGCCTCCACGAAGCCGGAGCAGGTCATTGTGGTGGGCCACCCCACGCTGCACCGGGATGTGATGGCGTTGATGGCGGATCCGGCGATTGAGGTCATCGGGCTGTCGCGCAGTGAGATTTTCACGGGCAACCCGAGCGTGCGTGGTTCTTCCGTGCGTGTGACGGGCCAGCCGACGGACACGTGGCTGAAGATCTGCGAGGCTGCTGGTGACGTGGGCGCGGAGACCGTTCGCAGCGCGCTGGAGAGCGACGAGTTTGGCTTTACGGGCCTGCACGTTGCCGCAGCGGTGTGCGACACCCTGGCGGTTGGGGACGCCTTTGTGTTGGGGGCGTCGAACCCGGTGCGTGATGCGTCCCTAGTCGGCATGCCCTTTGACGGTGTGGATACGTACGCGCCGCGCGGCGCTGCGGGTATTGATGGCACCTTGTCCCAAGCGGTTGGCGTTGCCCTGGCTACGCAGGCGCTGCGGCCGGATGAGATCCGCGCCCCGCGCACCGTTGCGTTGGTGGGGGACCTGACATTCCTGCACGATGTGAATGGCTTGCTGATCGGCCCGGATGAGCCGCGGCCAGGCAACCTGACCATCGTGGTGGCCAATGACAACGGCGGCGGCATCTTTGAAACCCTGGAGGTGGGTGCGGATCACGTGCGCGAGTACTTCGAGCGCGCCTTTGGCACCCCGCATAACGCGGACATCGAGGCCATTGCTGCAGGCTATGGTGCGCATTACCGCCGTGCGGAAAGCGTGGCGCAGTTGCAGCAGATCCTGGTTGACGTGGAAGCGCAGCCCGCGCCGATCACCATTGTGGAGGCCATAACCACGCGTGATACCCGGCGTGCGCTGGCGCAGCGGCTGCAAAAGTAGCGTGAAGTTGATAGTGAAAGTTCACGCGGACTTCACGTTGGGTTGCGCAAAAATTTCCTTAGTTGTGCCAGGGTGACTGAGTATGCGAGTGGGAATCGTTGCAGAATCGTTCTTGCCAAACATCAACGGTGTGACCAACTCCGTGCTGCGTGTGCTTGAGCATCTCAAAGCGGAGGGCCACGAGGCGATCGTGGTGGCACCTGGCGCGCGTGACTTCCAGGAGGAGGTTCCGGACTACCTGGGTTTTGAGATTGTGCGCGTGCCCACGGTGCGTATCCCGATGGTGGATTCCTTGCCGGTTGGTGTGCCCACTACCAATGTCACGGCGGCGTTGGCGGGGTTCAAGCCGGACGTGATCCACTTGGCCAGCCCGTTTGTGCTTGGTGGTGCGGGCGCATTTTCTGCATCCCAGCTGGGGATTCCGGCGGTGGCGCTGTATCAGACGGATGTTGCTGGCTTTGCCACGAAGTACCACGCGGCCATGGTTGCCTCCATTGCGTGGGAGTGGACGCGCACGGTGCACAACATGTGTGAACTGACGCTTGCGCCTTCTTCCCAGGCAATCGCAGAGTTGGAACAGCACGGCATTGAGAACGTGCACCACTGGGGGCGCGGGGTGGACGCGGAGCTGTTTCACCCGCGGCGTCGTTCAGAGATGCTGCGCCGTAAGTGGGATCCGAGCGGCACGAAGCGCATTGTCGGGTTTGTTGGCCGTTTGGCCGCGGAGAAGTCCGTGCACCGCCTTGCGCCGCTTGCGGCAGACCCATCGATTCAGTTGGTGATTGTTGGCGACGGCCCGGAGCGCGCCGCACTCGAAGCAGTGCTTCCCGGCGCGGTGTTCACGGGTGCTTTATCTGGCGAGCAGCTCGCGCGCGCCTACGCCAGCCTGGATCTTTTCGTGCACACCGGTGAGTTTGAAACGTTCTGCCAGGCCATCCAGGAAGCGCAGGCTTGCGGTGTGCCCACCATTGGCCCGAAGGCGGGTGGTCCGATCGACCTGATTGCCAACCACGTCAACGGCATGCTGCTGGACGTTGGCACCTTTGAGCAGGACCTGCCGGAGGCCGCCGCCTGGATTCTTGATCCTGCCCGATTGGATGAGCTCAAAGCCAACGCGCGTGCCTCGGTTGCGGATAAAACTTGGGACGCGTTGTGTACGCAGCTGGTTGGTTACTACGACGAGGCGATCGCCGGCTATAACCGCACAGTAGTGAACATTTTTGGCCGCGAAGTGCCGCTGCCGGGATGGGCGAAGATTCCGGGGAAAAGAAAACGGGCATAGGGGCCCCTTTTCGCGCCAGGTAAGGCTAAACTTACATGAGTAACCCTTACCTAATTCTTTTGAGTTCAAAGGACGCGGCACATGGCACAGGAGCTTTTGCTTATCGACGTTCCGGTGGGCACCCAAACCACCATCACCACCACCAACGCTGACGCGGCACTTGACCGTCGGCTGCACGAGCTGGGCCTGCGCCACGGCGCCGAGGTGACCGTGGTGCAAAAGACCGCTGGTGGCGGGCGTGTGGTGCGCACCAACAGCACCCGCTACGCGCTTGATGCACAGGCGCTGCGCAGCATTCACGTCCAGCACACGGAGGCGGCACTGTGAGTACCCCAAGCGCACCGATCAGCCCAATGAGCCCGGAATCCCATAGCGCATCCGCCTGCTCCCACTGCGGCGCTACCCCGGACGAGGTCGCACACGGCCAGCCCACCATCGCGCTGGTGGGCGCGCCGAACGCCGGCAAGTCCACACTGTTTAACGCGCTGACCGGCGCGGGCGTGACCATGGCCAACTACCCGGGAACCACCGTGGAGGTTTCCCGCGGCGTGTGGCACACCCACAAGGGTTCGCGCCGGGCGCACGAGCGCAGTGAGAAGCACGGTGGGGCCTATAACGTCATCGATTTTCCTGGTGCCTATTCGCTGGACCCGATTAGCCCCGATGAGGCGCTGACGCGCGAGCTGCTGTTGGATAACCCCGGCAGACTGGGGGAGGGCCGGCCTGATCTGGTCATGGTTGCGGTGGATACCGCCAACATCTCACGCGGGCTCTATTTGGCGGCGCAGGTTGCGGAGCTGCCATATCGCATGGTCATTGTGCTGACCAAGGGCGACGTTGCCCAGCGCCAGGGCCTTGAGGTGGATGCGGACGTCTTGTCGGCGAAGTTGGGAGTGCCGGTGGTGGCGCTTGACCCGAGGCGTAGAGAAGTTGCTGGTCTTGCTGAGGTGGTGCACGAAGAGCTGCACAAGCCGGTGGTCACGCACCGCCCGCACACCCCCGAGGATGACGGATTCGAGGCCGCCGATGCCCGCTTCACCTGGATCGATGAGGCGGTTACAGCCGCCACGCTGCGTGATGAAAGCCGCGCCACCACATCCGAAACCATCGACCGTTTCGTGCTGCACCCAGTGCTTGGTCCCCTGATCTTCCTGGCGGCCATGTTCGTGGTCTTTGAGATCACCACCACCGTCGCCGCGCCCTTCCAAGACTGGATGGAAGGCTTCTTCACCGGCCCGTTGTCTGACTGGGCGGCAGCTGGCCTTGTTGCGGTTGGCTTGGATTACCCATTTGTGCATGGCCTGCTTATCGACGGCCTTATCAACGGCGTCGGCATGGTCTTAACGTTCGTGCCTTTGATGGCGTTGATGTTTTTCTGCCTCGCGGTGCTGGAGGACTCCGGATACATGGCGCGTGCGGCCGTGGTGGCGGACCGTGTCATGCGTGCGATCGGCCTGCCGGGCAAGGCGTTTATCCCTCTGATTGTGGGCTTTGGCTGTAATGTGCCGGCGATTTCGGCGACGCGCGTTCTAGCGTCGCCAATCCAGCGCCGTTTGACGGCCATGCTGGTGCCGTTTACCTCGTGCTCAGCCCGGTTGACGGTGTACGTGATGATGGCGAACGTCTTCTTCCCCGACCATGCGGGACTTGTGGTGTTTGCCATGTACGTGATCTCCATTGTGTTGGTGGTGCTCTCGGGCCTGGTATTGAAGAACCTGTTGTGGCGCACCCTCGGCGCAGACCCTTTGGTGATTGACCTGCCGGTCTACCAGCTACCCACGGCGCGCCTGACGGCGTCGGTGACCTGGGCGCGTCTGAAGGGCTTTTTACAAACGGCGGGCGGCATCATCGTCGCCACCGTGGTGGCCATCTGGTTCTTGCAGTCCACCCCGGCCGTTGCTGGCTACTCCTGGGGCGATGAGGAGCTGCACCCGCAGGACTCCGTCTACGGCGTGGTCTCTGAGGCAATCGCGCCGGTCTTTGAGCCGGCTGGCTTCAACTCTTGGTCACTCACCGGCCCGCTGATCACCGGCTTCTTGGCCAAGGAGGCACTGATCTCCACTTGGGCGCAAACCTATGCGGTGGCCGATCCTTTGGAAAGTGACGCAAGCCCCGAAGAGCAAGGTGACTCGGACCTAGCTAGGGCGGTGCGCGCGGACTTTGAGCAGTCCTCCGGCGGACACGCAACCGCCGCCGCCTGGGCGTACATGATCTTCCTGCTGGCCTACACGCCGTGTGTAGCAACGCTTGCCGCGCAGCGGCGCGAGATCGGCTGGAAGTGGACCATGATCACCATGGTGGGCCAGATCGGCGTGGCGTGGCTTTTAGCCGTGTTGACATTCCAGGTGCTGCGGGTGTTCATGTGATGTTTCGCAGAAAAGCTACCGCTGCCAAGACGCTGGACATGCCACCAATGGAGGCCGTCACTACCGCCATGCGTGAGGGTGCGCGCAGCCGTAGGGAGATTTGCCGGCGCACCGGCTTGTCCACCTCTACGGTGGATGCGATCATCCACCACTTAGAGCGCACGGACCTGCTGAAGTTAGAACCGCTGGGCTCAGCGTGCTGCGCTGGCGGGTGCGGGTCCTGCAGCGCGTCGAAGTCGTGCACGGGGGAGCGCACCGCCAGCGGACCTGTGGCGTTGGTGTTGATGACTCGGCCGGGTGCTGCTGGTTAGTAGCGCCGCAAGTAGAGTGGCCGATATGTCCGTCGGCGATCTTTCCCCCAGCACCCAGAACTATCTCAAGGGCATCTGGGCGCTGTCGGAATGGTCGGATCAGCCGGTCACGTCTACCTCATTAGCCAAACACCTTGACCTACGTAAATCCACCGTCTCTGAGGCGGTTCGCAAGCTGGGGGAGCAAGGCTTGGTTGCACACCAGCCCTATGGAGCCGTCGAGCTCACAGAGACCGGCCACCGTTACGCGGTAGCGATGATCCGTCGCCACCGACTCATTGAAACCTTCTTGGTGGAAGCGCTTGGTTACACCTGGGATCAGGTGCACGATGAGGCCGAAAACCTCGAGCACTCTGTGAGTGATTTCATGGTTGAGCGCATCGACGCGTTCCTGGACCACCCCACCCGCGACCCACACGGGGATCCCATCCCTTCTGCCAGCGGGCGCATCGACGCACCCGAGGCCGTCCCGCTCACCGGCGTTGAGCCGGGACAGACGGCCACGATTGAGCGGATTGCTGACGATGACCCGAAGCTGCTCCAATTCTTGGACAGCCACGGGCTTGTTGTCGGCGCCACCCTGGAGGTGGGCCAGGGGGCGCCTTACTCCGGTGCGCTTGAGGTGCGGCTGGCCGGCGCCAGCGCAGCGGTCCCGCTTGGTCAGGAAGCCACAGACTCCGTCTTTGTGCGCTTGGAGGCGTAACGGCGCTCCCGGGTCACCCCGTGCGGGCCGAACAGGTACACCACGGCAAACACCACACCCTGCGCCAGCACGATCATCCCGCCAGAAGCCGTGTCTAGGTAGTAGGAGCAGTACAGGCCAATGATGGCGCATGCCGCGGACATGGCCGGCGCAATGATCAGCATGATGCCGAACTTGTTGGTGAGCAGATACGCGGTAGCGCCCGGGATGATCAGCATGGCCACCACCAGGATCACGCCGACAGCCTGCAGCGCCACCACCGAAGTCAGCGCCAACAGCGCCAGCAATGCCGCACCCAGCAACCGCGGGTTAAGCCCAATGGCATGCGCGTGGATCGGGTCGAAGGCGTAGAGCGTAAAGTCGCGGCGTTTGAGCACCAGCACGCTAAAGACAATCGCGCCCAGGATGGCCACCTGCAGCAAGTCATCGCGGGAGACACCAAGCAGGTTGCCAAAGATGATGTGGTTTAGATCCGTATGCGAGGGCGTGACCGAGATCAGTACCAGCCCCAGCGCGAACATGGTGGTGAACACGATGCCAATGGCCGCGTCTTCCTTCACCCGGGAGGTATCACGCACCAGCCCGATCAGCGCCACTGCGATGAAGCCGAAGACCACCGCACCCAGGGCAAACGGCACGCCCACGATGTAGGCCAGCACCACGCCGGGAAGCACCGCGTGGCTGACCGCATCACCCATCAAGGACCAGCCCACTAGCACCAGCCAGCAGGACAACACCGCGCACACAACCGACGCCACCAGGGATGTGGCAAGTGCGCGCACCATGAAGTCATACGCAAACGGTTGCGTCAAGATATCGATCATGTTGCTGATCATGATGCGACCCCCATCCCGAAGCCCTGCACGAGATTGTCGGGCTCTAACACCACGTCAGTTGGGCCGTGCATGAGCACCCGACGATTCAACAGAACCGTCTCCGGCGCGAGCTGTGGCAGCGCCACCAAATCGTGTGTGACCACAAAGATCGTCGTCCCTTCTGAAGCTAGCTCCTTGAGCAGGGCGGTAATGGTGGCCTCGGAGTGTTTGTCTACGCCGGCAAAGGGCTCGTCTAAAAGCATGATGCTCGCGCCTTGCGCAATGCCCCGGGCGATAAACGCGCGCTTTTTCTGTCCGCCGGACAGCTGCCCGATCTGGCGATTCGCAAACTCGGTGAGGTGGGTGCGCGCAAGGGCACTATTAACCGCCGCGATGTCATCGGCATGCGGGCGGCGGGTAAACCCCATGTGTCCGTAGCGGCCCATCATCACCACGTCGCGCACGGTGACCGGGAACTGCCAGTCCACCTCCTCGCTTTGCGGGACGTAGCCCAACACCTGTGTTTTGCGGGCGCGAAGCGGGTCCATGCCGTTGATGCGCACTTCGCCGCAGTCTGGCTTCGCCAACCCCATGATCGCCTTGAGCAACGTGGATTTGCCAGCGCCATTCATGCCGATCAGGCCGCAAATGCGGCCCGGCTCCACGGTCAGCGTTGCGCCGTCGAGCGCGAGCACATCGCCGTATCGCACCACGACGTTGTCAACCTCTATCGCCGGTGTCACTTTGTCCTCCCAGTCAGGCCCTCGATGATGGTGTTGGTGTCATGGCGGATCAGATCCAGGTAGGTCGGCACCGGACCGTTTTCTTCAGACAGGGAGTCCACGTACAGCGTGCCGCCGAACTGAGCGCCGGTGGCCTCAACCACCTGCATCATCGGGGCGTTGGAGACCGTGGACTCACAGAACACGGCAGGGACGTCGTTTTCCTTCACAAACTCAATGGCACCCGCGATCTGCTGTGGGGTGGCCTCCTGCTCCGCGTTGACTGGCCAGATGTAGCGCTCCGTCAGCTTTGCGTCGCGCGCCAGGTAGGAAAACGCACCCTCACACGTCACCAGCGCACGCTGGTTGTCGGGTACTTCTGCCAGCTTGGTTTCCAGCTCATCCTGGACGCCCTGGAGTTCGTTTTTGTATTTCTCGCCGTTGGCCTTGAAGTCCTCGGCGTGCTCTGGGGCGAGCTCACTGAACGCCTTCACAATGTTGTCCACGTACTTCTGCACGTTTACCGGGCTCATCCAGGCGTGCGGGTTGGGCTTGCCGGCATACGCGTCCTCGGCGATGTCGATCGGATCCACGCCCTCGCTGACCACGGCGTGCGGCACATCCAGATCAGCAACAAACTGCGCGAACCAGTTCTCCAGGTTCATGCCGTTATCCAAAATCAGGTCCGCATCCGCAGCGCGTGCGATGTCGCCTGGGGTGGGCTCGTAGCCGTGGATCTCCGCGCCGGGTTTGGTGATGGATTCCACCTTCAGGTGCTCGCCAGCCACGTTGGCGGCAATGTCTTGGATCACCGTGAACGTGGTCAGCACTACCGGCAGGTCCTTGTCGCTTGCAGTGGTGGAGGTTGTTTCCTGCGAGCTTTCCGCAGAGCAGCCCACCAGGCCAATGGAGAGGGCAGCGGTGAATGCAAGGGCAAGTGCCTTGGTTTTTATCATGTGGTTCCTTACTTTATGCGTTGGGAAGTGGCTTTTAGAGGTATGGAAGCGGCGGCGGGCCGACGCGGTGGGACGTGGCGATGAAACGGTCTAGTTTCTGCGCAGACTCATCACGCAGGTACACGGCAAGCAGCCGCATGAGGTTGAGCGTGACTTTTTCGGGATCGGCGCTTGAGTGCACGAGGCGTGCTGAGGCCACGTGGTCGCCGTCGCGAGCAGTCTCAAACAGCGTGATGGCTTCAAGCCACGCGCCCATGTTGGCTTCGTCATGTCCCATGGTGGTGAATAGTAAAGTTCGGCTACCCGAACTTGCAAGTAGAGTGAGGGTGAACAGCCTTCTTTTGTGGGTGGCGAAGTAGACTTGCGCAGCATGGCCAAGGCGGATCTGGAGAAAAAACCCTTCGACGTTGCCGGGATGTTCGACGACGTGGGCAAGAATTACGACAAAACCAATACAGTTTTGTCGTTTGGGCTGGATAAATACTGGCGATGCCGCACGCGCGAACGCCTCGAACTCAAACCCGGCGAGAAGGTCCTCGACCTAGCTGCCGGCACCGCTGTGTCCACCGTGGAGCTAGCCAAGTCCGGCGCATGGGTGGTTGCGTGCGACTTCTCCCAAGGCATGCTGGCGGCCGGCAAGGATCGCGACGTGCCCAAGGTTGTGGGTGACGCCATGTATCTGCCGTTTGCGGACAACACCTTTGACGCCGTGACTATCTCCTACGGCCTGCGCAACGTGCACGACTTCGAAGCCGGCCTGCGCGAGATGGCACGCGTGACCAAAGCAGGCGGGCGCCTGGCGGTCAACGAGTTCTCCACCCCCGTCATCCCCGGATTCCGCACCCTGTACAAGGAATACCTACCGCTGGCCCTGCCGCCGATTGCCAAGGTGTTTTCCTCCAACCCGGAGGCCTACGAATACCTGGCGGAATCCATCCGCGCCTGGCCTGACCAGGAGGCGCTTGCGCGCGCGATTAACGCCAACGGTTGGTCCGATGCGGGCTGGCAGAACTTAAGCGGTGGCATCGTTGCCATCCACAGCGCGGTCAAGGAAGGCTAGCGCGCTAAAAAGCTAACGCTGCACGTCCCACAGAGGGGCGTTTCGTGGCGCAAGCTTGGACACGGCGCGCCACGCCTTGGCGATCACATCGCGGTCGTTTTCGCTGACCAAATTGCCCATCAAGCGCGCCGCCGCCGGCATAAGGAAGCGCCCACCTACACCGCGCATGGCCAAAGGCCCTGCGGCTGGTAAGAACTGGGGATAGGTGAGCAAGCGCGCAGCCGTGCGTGCCATGGCGAAAGCGTCACCGTAGGCCTCACGCAGCGCGAACGGCCACGCCAACGTCAGATCCATCGTGCCACCGGCGTTCGAGGCATCCGCGATCATGTCGATCACCATCACGGCAGTCTCCATGCCGTAGTCGATGCCCTCGCCGTTTAAGGGGTTGACGCAGGCTGCGGCATCACCAATCAGCGCCCAGTTCGGGCCCGCAACATTGGATACCGCGCCACCCATCGGCAAAAGCGCTGAAGCGACGTCCTCCACAGGTCCCAGCTGCCAGTCATCTGCCTGCTGCTCGGCGTAGGTGCGCAGCAGCTTCTTCGTGTTCACCTTCGCCGGACGGGCATCGGTGGACAGGGCGCCGCAGCCGAGGTTCACATAGCCGTTACCAAGCGGGAAGATCCACCCGTAGCCTGGCTGCACCGCCGTTTCATCGCGCAGCTCAACATGGGAATGCATCCACGGGTCCTCGCTGCGTGGGGATGCACAATATGACCTCGCCGCAATCCCATACACCTCACCCTTATGCCACTTTCTGCCCAGCTGCTTGCCAAAGGGGGAGCGCACACCGTCCGCAACAATCACCCACTTGGCGCGCGCATCACCCTTTTGGGTGTGCACGGTGTGGATCGCGCCATCACGAAACGTCACGGACTCCGCCGCACACGACTGCCACACCGTGGCACCTCGTGCCTCAGCCTCAGCAACCAACGCCGCATCAAACGCTGCGCGCGGGCTGGCGGAACCAACCGCCGGATACTGGCCATCAGGCCACGGGGCGGTTACGTCCCCGCCGTAGCCGTGCAGCTTCAACCCCTTGTTGCGATACGCAGGCAACACATGCTCTAAACCAAGCGCCTGCAGCGTTGCCATTGCCCGAGGAGTGAGGCCGTCGCCGCAGGTTTTGTCGCGGGAGGTCGGCGCAGCGTCGATAAGCAAACAGCCCAAGCCGCGCTCCTGGGCGGCAATCGCCGCCGTTGCCCCAGCCGGACCTGCACCCACAACTACGACATCGAACATCACGTGCTCATTGTGCCAGCCCGGCCCTGCTGCAATCCCACAGGCATTGTGTGGACTACGGTTGTCACTGTCATATGCCCGTTTTCAACCTGCAAGGACATCATCGATGACCAACGGCATCCAGCCGTCACCACGCGGCGCGTTTCCCGTAGATCTTGGTAACGACGCACTCAATGCACGCGTGACCAACGGCATGGCAAAGGTAGAAGCGCTACTAGCGGAGCGCCTCTCCAACGGAGAGCCGTTTATCACCGAAAAGGTCAACCACCTTGCCTTTGCCGGTGGCAAGCGTTTCCGTCCTCTGATGGCGCTGCTGTGCTCTGAATTCGGGCCAAACCCGGACGCGGAGAACGTGACCAAGGGTGCCGTACTGACCGAAATGGTGCACCTGGCCACCCTCTATCACGACGATGTGATGGATGAAGCCGAGCGCCGCCGCGGCGTGGCTTCCGCCAACGCCCGCTGGGACAACTCCGTGGCCATCCTCGCCGGCGACGTGCTGCTTGCGCACACCTCGCGCCTGATGGCGGAGATTGACACCGAAACGGTTGCCCACTTCGCCGACACCTTCCAAACGCTGGTCACCGGCCAGATGCGCGAAACCATCGGCGCCGGCGATCAGGACCCGGTGGAGCACTACCTGAAGGTGATTGAGGAGAAAACCGGCGTGCTCATCGCGTCCGCTGCCTACCTTGGCGCGCTGTTTGCCGGCGCCCCGCGCGAGACTGTTGAAAGCTGCCAGCGTCTCGGTGCCGCGGTTGGCCTCATCTTCCAGATTGTGGATGACATCATCGACATTTTCTCCGACCCCGAACAGTCCGGAAAAACCCCAGGCACCGACCTGCGCGAGGGCGTGTTCACCCTGCCGGTCCTCTATGCCATGGAGGAAGACTCAGAGGCCGGCCAGCAGCTGCGTGACATGCTCACAGGGCCCCTGCCTGACGACGCACACGTGAACTACGCCCTCAACCTCATCTCCCAAACCCGCGGCCGCGAACGCGCGCTGGAGAAGGTTCACGAGTACCTCGCTGTGGTTGAAAAGGAGCTTTCCCTGCTTCCGGACGTTCCCGCCAAGCAAGCCTTAGCCAACCTTTCCACCCTGACTGTGGACCGTGTTGGATAGCGCTTGGCTGGAGTTTTGTTGGGCGCTACCTGGCGATTTGCAAACTTGCGCATCCGGTGATGTAGAGTAATCCACGCGCTTACAGCGCACGCCAGGTTGCCCGAGCGGCCAAAGGGAGCGGACTGTAAATCCGCCGGCGTTTGCCTTCAGAAGTTCGAATCTTCTACCTGGCACCAAAGCAGAAAAACCCGTCCACGCAGATTGTTGCGGAGGGCGGGTTTTCGCCGTTCCCGCTCGGAGCCGGATGTAGTGATTCCGGGAGATGGTGTTGTTACCTGGGGGAATGGGGGTCAGAATGCAGTAATTTCGGAAATCTTTCGGTGGCTGGCCAAAGCCCTCTAAAACGCAAGCGTTATAACCCTTATAAAAATGCCGATTAACCTGCCGATTTGTGTTTAACGCACGTATCGGGTTAATCTTTCCCAGGCTTCAACGGAGCGGGTCACACCGAAAGGTGAGGTCCACAACATAGAGGCTGTGCCCCCTTAGCTCAGTCGGCAGAGCGTTTCCATGGTAAGGAAAAGGTCATCAGTTCGATTCTGATAGGGGGCTCTGCTGTTTGTTACGGTATCTACTTAGCAAACGCATGGCGGTGTAGCTCAGTGGTAGAGCAAGCGACTCATAATCGCTGTGTCGCGAGTTCAATTCTCGCCATCGCTACGTAACTCGGTTACGCGGCTTGTTTTGGCCGCGTGGTAGGGTCTAGGTGCATTTGCACTCTAGGGGCGTGGCGCAATTGGTAGCGCAACGGTCTCCAAAACCGTAGGTTGCAGGTTCGAGTCCTGTCGCCCCTGCCAGAACTTTCAAGTTGGAGGAGTTCTCTTGACTAACCCAAATGGTCAGACCCCCGCACAGCCGACCGGTAAGCGTCAGCTGCACGGGGCTACTCCCATTTCCTCCGAATCCTACGAGGATAAGCACGGCTCCAAGCGCGCGGTTGCAACCGCTGACGATGATGAGCACGTAGCCGGCGGTATCGCAGCGTTCCCGGGCGAGGTGGCCCAGGAGATGAAGAAGGTCATCTGGCCTACGCGCACCCAGATGCTGAACTACACCCTCATCACGTTCGCGTTCCTGATCATCCTGACCGCGTTTATGTCGGGCACGGACTGGCTTGGTACGCGTCTGGTTGAGTGGGTGCTCATCCGTTAGCTATACTGCACTTTGAACGTTTTCCCGCCACCTTGGCAGCAAGCCAGGGGAGGCGGGATACTTTTTCGCTAAGTCACCACCACGTGGGTGGGTAGGCTGGTGGGACAAGTAGGCGTCGGTAAGCAACAAGCTCTAGAAGATTGAAAAGCGAATGGATACTGAAAACCAGAACCTGAACGAAGCTGAACTCGAAGTCGAGGACAACCAGGAGATGATCGGCGAGGGTGCACCGGTGGAGCCGGAGACCGAGCCGCTGGAGCAGGAAGCTGCCCAGGAGGCTGATGCTGACTCTGAGTACCGCGCTCGCCTGCGCGAATACACCCGTGAGCTGAAGAAGCAGCCGGGTGACTGGTACATCATCCAGTCCTACTCGGGCTACGAGAACAAGGTGAAGACCAACCTTGACATGCGTATTCAGACGCTTGAGGTGGAGGACTCCATCTATGAGGTTGTCGTGCCCATCGAGCAGGTCATGGAGAACAAGGACGGCAAGAAGAAGCTGGTCAAGCGCAAGCTGCTGCCGGGCTACGTGCTTGTTCGCATGGACATGAATGATGCCGCGTGGTCCGTGGTGCGCGAGACCCCGGGCGTGACCAGCTTCGTGGGTAACGAGGGCAACGCGACGCCGGTGAAGCACCGCGACGTGGCGAAATTCCTCATGCCGAAGGTCGCCCCGGTTGAGGGCAAGTCCAACGCGAACGAGGACGGCGAGACCGTCATCGCTATGCCGGAGGAGCAGACCAAGCAGCAGCTGGCACACGACTACCAGGTTGGTGAGGCAGTGACCATCCTGTCCGGCGCGCTGGCAAGCGTTTCTGCGACGATTAACGCGATTGATCCGGAGACCGGCAAGATCCAGGCCTTGGTGTCCATCTTTGGCCGTGAGACCCCGGTGGAGCTGACCGCCGACCAGATCGAACGCATTATGTAGGGCTGTTTTGCTTATCGACGCTTAAACCGCGTAACCTTAAACGCCGTCCGTCTTTTTCGGGCGGCGTTTTTCATTCGTTCATCCCCGGTTGCTGGGCTAAACCCGGAATCCGGAAGGGCGCAAGCTAAACATCGTGGCTGCGTCCTGTACCAAGGAATTGAGGTAATTCGATGGCTAAGAAGAAGGTCACCGGCCTGATTAAGCTTCAGATCGAAGCTGGTATGGCTAACCCGGCCCCGCCGGTTGGTCCGGCACTTGGTGCCCACGGTGTGAACATTGTTGAGTTCACCAAGGCATACAACGCTGCAACCGAGTCCATGCGTGGCAACGTTGTCCCGGTTGAGATCACGGTTTATGAGGACCGTTCCTTCGACTTCATCCTGAAGTCCCCGCCGGCTGCGAAGCTGCTGCTGAAGGCCGCTGGCCTGCAGAAGGGCTCCGGCGTCCCGCACACCCAGAAGGTTGGCAAGGTCACCTGGGAGCAGTGCAAGGAGATCGCTGAGACCAAGAAGGCTGACCTGAACGCTCGTGACATCGAGGCTGGTGCGGCGATCATCGCTGGTACCGCTCGCTCCATGGGCATCGAGGTTGAGAAGTAAATAACGACGCACTTGTGCGTAAGTGGCAGGGCCAAGCCAGGCCCGCAGACCACAACTCCTGAAAGGAACCCAACATGGCTAAGAAGTCCAAGAACTACAACGAGCAGTTTGCAAAGGTTGACCGCGACAAGCTGTACTCCCCGCTGGAGGCTGTGAAGCTGGCGAAGGAGACCTCGTCTGCTAAGTACGACTCCACTATCGACGTTGCAATGCGCCTGTCCGTTGACCCGCGCAAGGCTGACCAGCTGGTCCGCGGCACCGTGAACCTGCCGCACGGCACTGGTAAGACCGTCCGCGTTGCCGTTTTCGCTGAGGGCGAGAAGGCTACCGCCGCTAAGGAAGCTGGCGCTGACATCGTTGGCACCGACGAGCTGATCGAGCAGATCAACGCTGGCCAGCTCGACTTCGACGTGGCTATTGCTACCCCGGACCAGATGGCCAAGGTTGGCCGTGTGGCTCGTGTGCTTGGCCCGCGTGGTCTGATGCCGAATCCGAAGACCGGCACCGTTACCCCGGACGTTGCAAAGGCTGTTGAGGAGTCCAAGGGCGGCAAGATCGCTTTCCGCGTGGACAAGGCGGCTAACCTGCACGCTCTGATTGGTAAGGCGTCCTTCACCCCGGAGCAGCTCGCTGAGAACTACGGCGCTCTGCTGGATGAGGTTCTGCGCCTGAAGCCGGCTTCTGCCAAGGGTGTCTACCTGAAGAAGATCACCGTTTCTGCAACCCAGGGCCCGGGCGTTCCGGTTGACCCGTCCGTTCAGAAGAACTACGCAGAGGCATAAGCTTTACGGCTTTTAGAGCTTCTAGGCTTTTCCAGCGCCCCGGCGCCAGGCTTTCATTGTCTGGGCCGGGGCGTTTTGGTGTTTTGGGGTGGTTTTGGGGTGGTTTTGGGTGGGTTTGGGTGGTTTTGGGTGGTTTTGGGGCGTTGGTGGCGGGAATCCTGACAAATTCGACGTGACCCCCGGCCCGGTTTGGCAAACTTGCAGGTCGCGAAAGCTCACGCTGTTCGACGGAACATATTTGTCAGGCGCTGGCGGAAATCCTGACAAATTCGACGAGCGGCCCTTAGTGATCTGACTAGGACCTGGGGAAACGCAAACTGCATCGTCAACTTTGTCAGGGGGGTGATCAGACGGGACCCGAGCTGGCGCTTTTGCATCGGCGCTTAATGAAAGTAGTATTCGTTAAGTGTTGAGAACAGTTCCCAATAAGGTGAAGGCGCTCTGGCTGGTGCCTGTCATTGCTGTCGTGCTGGCCATGGTGTGCATTGCGGCGTTTCCGGCAGGGGTGGCTAAAGCCGATACGCAACGCTTCGACCGCGGACACATTGACGCATTTAACGTCACCGTTAACGGAGGCGATCTGACGCTTGACCTGCAGGAAGATGTGACGGGGAGTCATGTGCGTCGTCAACCGGAAAGTGTGGAGCTGATCGTTGGGGAGGCGGCGTATACGGAGGAGACGGCAAACGTCGCAGAGATCGCCACGGCCGGCTACCTGCTTCCACAGACGCAGCGTTCTGATCTGCTGTGGCCGGGTTGGGACACCCAAGGCGTGCGCGAAGGGGGCTTCGGGCGTGTGGATCTGGAGTTCCTAGAGGTCACTGGCCCTGGCGAGGTTTACCTGTTCCAGACCGGCAGCTTCGGCTCGTTCCAGTCAGTCCTGGATGGTGGGCAGGCGAAGTTGGGCAGTGGTGCTCGCATTGTGCAGGAGGAGCCGTCCCACGTGCACGCGAACTGGCTGTTCAGACAGCCCGGTGTGTACACCATGCGAGTGGTGGCGAAGGCCGATGGTGTGGAGTCGAACCAGGCGGTGTACACGTGGCGGGTCGGGGACGGTGCAGCGACCGCTAGCACAAACGCCGAGGTTGAAAACCGTGCCAGCGAGCCCGCACCAGAGGCCCCAAAGCAAGAGGCCCCAAAACAAGAGGCCCCAAAGCAAGAGGCGCCAAAACAAGAACCAAAACAGCAACCACAGCAGCAGGCGCCGAAGTGCACGGCAACCCTGCGTCCGATGATCAAGGATGACCGCAACGTGCCGGCCACGTGGACGCGTCCGGAGGACTTGGTGTTTGGGCTTGGTCAGGCGGCAGAGGTGGACTTACCGCAGGCGGTCGGCCCAGTGCCGGCTGGCAAGGCGTGGATGATCGGTGCGACGCAGCAGGACAACGTTCCGTGGCTTGGTGCGAACACGCAGCATGAAAGCTTGATCGCCAACACTACGGGCGAGGTCGCGTGGGAGGTCACGGGCTTTGACGGGCCTGGTTCCATGGTGGTGTTCACCCAGGGTGGCTTGGGCCAGGTGGTGGGGGAGCAGTGGTTTTCTGCAAGCAACGGCAAGCTAGAAGGCCGCCACACTATTCCGGCGAACTCGCATGTGCACCCTAACTGGGTGTTTTCGGCATCAGGGTCGTACCGGGTGAAGATTCGCCAAACTGCCACCACCAAGGCCGGTGAAGCCGTTAGTGGTGAGGCGGTGTTGACGTTTAACGTCGGTACGCCCGGCAACGCGGATAGTGGACACTTCGACTTCGGTTCGGTGTTTGATCCTGAGGGCACCTGCGCAGCAGCAGCAGGCCAGAACAGCGGCAACAACAACGGTAACACCACAGAGACCCGTCCGGACGCCCTCGCGGAGACCGGCACCACCGTGATGACGGTGCCGTTTGCCATCCTTGGCCTGGGCATCCTGGTCTTTGGCGGCGGCATGATGTGCCTTGATACAGCACTGCGCCGCAGGCTGCTCGGCACGTTCGGGGTAGGCCAGTGAAACCGCAAAACGCAGCCGCCCTCATCGCCGCGAGCATGCTGCTCAGCGCGTGCACCCCAGCCGAGTCGGCTGCTGGTGGGGAGGACGGTGAGGGGTTGGGCGTGGTGGCGTCGACAAGCATCCTGGCGGACGTTGTGCAGAATGTGGCGGGCGATGCTGCCGAGGTGACCTCGCTGATACGGCGCGGCGCGGACCCGCATAGCTATGAGCCGACGCTGCACGCTACGCGCGACATTGCGTACGCCGATGCGGTGTTTACCAACGGGTTGCTGCTGGAGCCGCAGGCGCTGACCCGCACGATTGCGTCGACGGCGCGGCCTGACGCGCATGTGGTGGCGCTGGCGGAGCAGACGCAGCGCTACGGCTACGCCCCGATTCCGCTGGTGGAGGACGCCAGCCTGGACACGGTGTGGCTGGGGTTGCGGTTTGAGGCGGACCTTCCACCTACTGCGGTGACGGAGCTTTTGCTTATCGACGCCACCGGCCCCGGCACCGCCTCCGCCTTCATCCTGGGAACGTTTGGCACCCCGGAGTTGCTCTTTGATTCCGCGGGTGGTTCGACCATGCTGCCAGTTGGCGCACACACGCACGTGAGCTGGGCGTTTTCGGCGCCGGGGGTGTATCAGTTGCGCTTGAAGGCGTCAGTGCGTGACGCAGTCAACGCGCCGGAGCGCAGTGCCGCCGAGGGGGCGATCACGGTGGTGGTGGGCCAGGACCCGGCGCAGGTTACCCCCGGCAAGCTGGCGATTGAGCACGGGCACGTAGACATTGCCACGCGTGTGGACGAGGCGGGCACTCACCTGACGCTGCACTCTGATGAGCACGGCGAGATCAACCCGGACGAAGCCGTGGTGGTGGTGCCTACGACAACGCTGCAGCCGATTCCGCCGCAGCGCGAGTTCCGTTTCTTAGGTAACCCGGATGATGAGACGTACCTGCTTCCGCAGGCGGTGCTGGGCCGCCACGTGCATGGTGAGTTGGACCCGCACATTTGGCACGACCCAGCGGCGATGAAAGCCGTGGTGGATGTGGTGCGCGATGAGCTTTCCGCCATTGACCCGAAGCGCGCAAGCCAGTTCGCCGCCAACGCGAAGCGCTACCAGGAAGAGCTCGATGAGGCGGATCGGACGGTGCGCGCCTTGTATGAGCAGATCCCGGAAACCAACCGCAACCTGGTTACCACCCACCACGGCTACGCCTACCTGGGGCGTGCCTATGGGCTGCGCATCGCGGGCTTTGTTACCCCGAACCCGAGTGTGGAGCCGAGCCCGCGCGACCTGCTGGCGCTAACCCGCACGCTGGAAAACCTGGATGTGCCGGCTGTGTTTGTGGAATACGGCAGTGAGCAAGAAACGCCGGTGCTCACCCAGACGGCGGCGATGCACGGGGTGCGGGTGTGCCCGATCTGGGGCGATTCCCTCGACCCGCCGGGGCAGGGGCCGGCGCAGACGTATGTGGAGTTTGTGCTGGCCAACGGGGAATCAATAAGCAACTGTTTGAAAGGACAATAATGAAAAAGATTTCAGCACTCGTTACCGCAGCACTGATCGCAACGGCACCGGCGGCAGCATTAGCGCCTGTAGCCACCGCTCAGGTGCAGGACAATAACCCGGCGCTCCAGCAGGTGGTGGAGGCCAATGAGGCGATCGCCCCGCTGGGGGAGCGCACGGTGATTAGCGCAGGCCACGCCGATCTTGGTGCCATGTTTGTAGACGGTCAGCTGCAGTTCCTGGTCCGCGACGACACCCACACCCCAGCGGTGTGGCGCCACCTGGAGGACGTTGTCTTTGAGGTTGGCGACGCCGCGAAGCAAACCCTGCCGGAGACCAACGATTTCGACTTCACCGGCGCCAAACCCGGTAGCGACGTATGGGTAGTGCCCCAGACGGAGGTCGCCGGGGTGCCGTGGTTGGGGTGGAACACGCAGGCGCCGTCCTTACTCGAGCGCTCCACGAGCGGCATGAGCCTGGAGTACGGCGGGCATAGCGGCCCGGGGAGCTTCTCCCTGTTTGTGCAGCCGGGTGGTTTCCATGAGCCGCAGCAGCTGTGGAACTCAAGCGCTTCCGGCGCGCAGTCCATGTGGGTGGAGCCGAACACGCACACCCACGCCAACTGGGTGTTTACGGAGGCCGGCGTGCAGCTGGTCAAAGTGCGCGTGAACGTGGAGGACACCGATGGCAACGTGCACACCGATGAGCAGGTGCTGCGCTTTGCCGTATCGACGGATGCGAGCCAGGCCTTTGACGCCCAGTTCACGGCAAGCGAAGGGGCGCAATCAAACACAAGCGCCGGGCTCATCGCTGGTGTAGGCATCGGTGTGCTTATCTTGGCGGCACTTGCCTTTGTGCTGGTTAGGGGGCGGAAGAAGTGAGGCCGCACGCCATCACAGTGCGCGACCTGAGCGTGTCCTACCCGGGCCGCGAGGTGTTTCAGAGTGTGGATCTGACGCTGCGCGGCGGCGAGTTCACGGGGCTGCTCGGGCCGAATGGTGCGGGTAAAACCACGCTCATGCGGGCCATGTTGGGACTGGTTCCCGCTGAAGGCACGGTTGAAGTTACCGGCTCCCGCGCGATCCGCAACGTGGTTGGCTATGTGCCGCAGCGCCACAACGTCGCTTGGGATTTTCCTATCGACGTCTACGCCGCCACCCTCAACGCCACCTTGGGCCAGCGGCCCTGGTACCGCCGCGCCGGCGAGCGCGAGCACACCTGGACACAACGCACACTGAAGATGGTGAACCTTGCTGACCTGGCAGATCGCCCGATCAGCGACCTTTCCGGCGGCCAGCGCCAGCGCGTACTCATCGCGCGTGCTTTGGTGCGTCGTCCGCGCATGTTGCTTCTGGACGAGCCCTTTACCGGCCTGGACATCCCCACCACCGAGCATCTTCTGGAGCTGTTTCGCAAGCTTGTGGACAAGGGCTTGGGCGTGGTCATGTCCACCCATAACATCGCCGAAGCCGTCGATGCGTGCGACCGCCTCATCTTGTTCAAAGGGGGAGTGGTGGCGGATAGCCAGGTGGATCAGCTTGATAGCGCCGCGCCGTGGATGGACACCTTCTCTGTTGCCGAAGACTCGCCGTGGTTGCGCGGAGTACGCACGCATTTGGAGGCTAACTTTGCCTAACCTGTTGCCCGAGATTTCCTTCCTGCAGTTTCTTGCAGACATGGCCAACCCGCAGCTGGCGTTTTTGCCGCGCGCGCTTTTGGCCGCGGTGATCGCCGCGCTGCTGTGCGCGGTGGTCGGCTGCTTTGTGGTGCTGCGCGGGATGGCGTTTATTGGCGACGCCGTCGCCCACGCCGTCTTCCCCGGCATCGCCGTCGCCTTCGCCTTGCAGACATCAGTGCTGCTCGGCGGGGCGGTGGCCGGTGCGCTGGTGGCGGTGCTGATCGCCGTGATGTCTCAACGCCGCACGATTAAAGAGGACTCCGTCATCGGCATCGTGTTCACCGCCGCCTTCGCCGTGGGCCTGGTGATCATCTCCCGAGTGGAGGGCTACACCGCCTCTGTCAGCTCCTTCCTTTTCGGCTCGCTGACCGGCGTGAGCACGCGCGCCCTGCTCATCAATGCGGTCGTGGGCGCGCTGATCGTCGGCGTGGTGATTGTGCTGCGCCCCTGGTTCACCGCCGTCGCCCTGGACCGCGAAACCGCTCGTGCCATGAACCTGCCCGTCGCAGCGCTAGACCTAGCGCTGTACTTAAGCGTCACCTTCGCCGTGGTGCTTGCCGTGCAGACCGTGGGCAACATCCTGGTCGTAGCACTCCTGATCACCCCGGCCGCCGCCGCGCGAATGTTCACTGACCGGCTGGAGACCATGATGCTCATCGCCGCCGCAATCGGCACCATCGGCAGCGTGCTCGGCGTGTGGCTGGCGTGGGCGTATGACTCACCAACAGGCGCAACCATCGTCTTATCCCTCACCGTCCTGTTCGCGCTGAGCTGGCTGTTTGCCCCAGCACGTGGCGTACTAGCAAAGGCGGTGCACGCATGAAGCGCCTTCTAGCAGCAGCGTTTATAGCTGCGCTGAGTGTTGTTGGGGCGCCGGGCGCCCAAGCCAGCACGGAACCCAGCACTGAATCCAGTGCAGAGCACAAACCGGGCGCGCCGGGCCACAGCGTGACCCTCGATGCGGAGGTGGACCACCCGTGCGCCGGCCGCAAGCTGCTCTACCACTCCCACAACGACGCCCTCTACGGCACCCGATCCGGCGGCAAGCTCGCGGTGATGGCGGTGGACGGCCAGCAGGTGACCACCCAAGACGCGGTCTGTTTCCGCCTGGCCCCGGATGCGGATGCAGACGGCAACGACCTGTCCAAGCTCACCATTCCTGAGGACGGCACCCTGGACTTCCTCGGCCGCCGCGGCAGCGAAGTATGGGCCGCGCCCCAAAGCGTGGACTGGACCGACAACTGGCGCCCCATCTGGTCGGGCCTTGGCGCTTTCGACCCGGCACACGAGTTGGACCCATCTTCGATCCCGACCAACTTCAAGGGCGACGTCATGCACTTCGACCTGGTTGAGATGGACGGACCCGGCGACATCAACGTCATGTTCACCAGCCGTGTCTCTGAGCCGGAGCGGCTTTTCGACTCCTCCGATCCGGACATGCGCACCATCACCTACGAGGTCGGAGGCCACGGCCACTTCACGTGGACCTTCTCCAAGCCGGGTGTGTACGCCCTGACGTGGCAGGGCAGGGCCGAGCACACCGATGGAAAAACCGAACGCTCCGAACCCGTCACCCAGTACTGGCTGGTTGGTGATGATGCCACTGTCGGCCTTCCCGAAGGCACCACCACGGGGCTTCGTGCGCCGAAGACTGCAGCGCCGGAGACCAGCACGGCCCCGAGTTCTGCGGCGCCGACCACAGCGCCGACTACAGCACCGACTGCGGAACCGACTGCGGCGCCGGTGCCGTCGTCAAGCAAACAAGCTCCCTCGCAGCGCGTGGTGATCACGGCGGGGCACATGGATATGGCTTTGGTGAGCGATGGTGGGCAGATCAACACCATGCTTGTCGATGACTCCGACCCCCTCCACCCCGCCCACCGTCCATCAGGCAGCTTCATTTTTGCCGTGCCGGATACGGCACGCACCAACCTGCCGGAGAGTGTGCGTGGCAGCTTCCCGGGCAGCCCGGAAGCGATGTGGATTCTGCCGCAGGCGCAGGACCGAAGCTTGCCCTGGCTGGGCTTTTCCACCACAGGACTGGCGGCAGATGCGATTGCAGACGGCAGCCGTGTCACTGTCAGCATGCGCAACGTCACGGGACCGGGCCGCATCATGACCTGGCACGAGGACCTGCGTGGTTTACGCATTGAGTTGGATTCCGGTGATGCTTCCAAGACCATCGAATACCCAGTGAACGCCCATGACCATCAGGGTTTCGGTTTTACCGAACCCGGCATGTACACGGCGACGTTCGTGTACTCCGGCACTACGCGTGACGGCAGTGCCTTTGAGAAGGAACTCGTGGCACACTTCGCGGTTGGCGACGACGCCATTGCCAACGCCCACGCCAACCCCAACGGCTTTGGGGGTGGGGCAAGCGTCGGCAACCTGACGTTGCCGCAGGCGCTGGCTGGCGGTATTCGTGACATAGGCAAAGAGATCAAGAAGATCGGCGACTCAATCACGCCCACCTCACGCGCCAAACAACCAACCACAACGCCTGCTGCGAAACCGAGTGCGAAGCCGACGTCGTCCGCTGCTGCTTCGCGGCCGACCGCAGCGGCGCAGCCGACTGCCGCTGCACAGCAGACTGCAGCAGCGCGCCAGACCTCTGCGGCGCGCTCAGCAGCGCCGATCACCCAGGCTGCCGCTCGTGCGGCGCAGCCGACAAGCACTGCTCGTGCTGCCACTTCAAGCGCGACAAGCGCTGGCAGCGGTGCTCCCACAAGCAGTGACGCCGTCAACGCCGAGGCCCCCAACACCGACACCTTGTCCAGCGGCATGCATCCGACGCAGACGGGGGCAGACCCGCAGGCCGAATACGTTGCAGCTGGTACTTCTTCTACCGGCGGCGGGTTCTGGGCTGGCCTTGCCATTGGTGTTGGCGTGATGGCGCTCATTGGTGGGTGTGTGCTGTTTGCTGCAGCGATGAGTTTGCTGCGTAAGGCGGAGCAGGGGAAAGATCAGCAGTGATTTGGTTCCCGCGCGCACGGCCGCTAAGATACCCACCTGAAGTTTGAACGGCTCGCCAAAAGCGGGCTGAGCTCAAGTTTCACCGAAGACCGTCGGCTACTCTCTGCGAATATCAAAGGGAGTTGAAGGATCCCCCTCAAGGGATCGGCCCACGCAGGAGAAACGTGGCTTTCCTTTCAAAGGTGCGCCTCGTGCTTCTGCACGGGGCAATTTTTATTGCTCCGGGCGGATACAACATGAAGAAGTATTGGAAGGAGGCGTGTGTCATGGCAAACCCGAAGAACGTTGCCGAGCTAGCTGCACTGAAGACGAAGTTCGCTGACTCGGATGCTTTGTTCCTCACCGAGTACCGCGGTCTGACCGTGGGTCAGCTGCAGCAGCTGCGTGGTGAGCTCGGATTTGATGTTGAACTGCACGTCGCCAAGAACACCCTCATCAAGATCGCTGCTGCTGAGCAGGGTATTGAGGGTCTCGATGATCTTCTGGTCGGCCCGACCGCTATCGCTTTCATCAAGGGCGATGCATCCGTGGACGCCGCGAAGACCATGAAGAAGTTTGCCAAGGACAATGACAAGTTCATTGTCAAGGGCGGCTACATGGACGGTAACGCTCTCGACGCAGCTCAGGTTGACGCTGTTGCTGAGATGGACAACCGCGAGACCACCCTTGCCAAGCTCGCTGGCGCGTTCCAGGGCTCTCTGGCGAAGGCTGCCGGCCTGTTCCAGGCTCCGGCATCCAAGACGGCACGACTCGTTGCCGCGTTGCAGGACAAGCAGGAAGCTGCCTAAACGGCAGGTTCCCACAAAAACTACACACCCCATATATCGGCCGTAATGCGGCCAAAGAAAGGATGCCATCATGGCTAAGCTCACCAAGGACGAGCTCATTGAGCAGTTCAAGGAAATGACCCTCATCGAGCTCTCCGAGTTCCTGAAGGAATTCGAGGAGGTCTTCGACGTGACCGCTGCTGCTCCGGTTGCAGTTGCTGCTGCTCCGGGCGCTGCTGGCGGCGACGCAGCTGCTGCTGAGGAGAAGGACGAGTTCGACGTTGTTCTCGAGGACGCTGGCGACAAGAAGATCGGCGTGATCAAGGTTGTCCGCGAGCTGGTTCCGGGCCTGGGCCTGAAGGACGCCAAGGAAATGGTCGAGGGTGCTCCGAAGGCAATCCTCGAGGGCGCCAACAAGGACGACGCAGAGGCTGCAAAGGCAAAGCTGGAAGAGGCTGGCGCAAAGGTCACCCTCAAGTAAGAGCTTCTTGCTTATCGACGTCACCCCCTCCCGTCGCAACCGCGACCGGAGGGGGTTTCGCGTTTCTGCTCTCTGCTGTTTCCGTGACCCCAGGAACCGCACCCCCAGGAACCGCACCCCCAGGAACCGCACCCCCAGGAACCGCGCCCCCAGGAACCGCGCCCCCAGGAACACAGATATGCAGGGGAAGATATGCAGGTCTGCAGGTCACAGGCCATTTTCATTAACGGGCCCCTTATTGAAAAAACGCTCTGACCAGGGAACCTGCATATCTTCCCCTGCATATTTGTTGAAACAGGTGCTGCCGAGCCCCAGTGGAAGCCGGGGTTTCGCACATCTGCGGTAAAGTAGCGCATCATGCATAAGTCCCGTTCCTTGCCAGCGCTGTTCATGGTGTTGGGTATCGCGTTGCTTGTTGGGGGACTGGTAGCGCCGAAATTTCTGGTGTGGGATGCGCGCTTGCCGTTGAAACTAAGCTCCGCCACCTGGACGTTGAGCGATCCTGATGGCATGCGTGGTGGGGAGCCAGCGCCCGTGACGCGCCAGCTGCACATGGAGATTCGTGAGCCATCGGATGAAAACACGATGTCGGTGCGCGTGGGGGACACGTTGCGTGCGGGGGACGCGCCGAGTGACTTTGAGAACCTGGTAACGGCCTCGACGTGGTCGTATCAGATGGGCCGGCTGACTGGCGAAGCCCTAGGGCCAGCCGACGTGCAGCTGGTGATGGCCATGCCGGAAGTGTCTGTGCCGATTGAGGGGGCGTGGCTGAAGTTCCCGGCAAACGTGGAGCAGCGCGACTATGAGGTCTTTGACCCGACCTTGCGCGGCGCGGTACCTGCCCAGTTCGTGGGCGAGGAAGAGATCGAAGGCCGCACCGTCTACACCTTCCGCCAAGTCATTGAGCCAACGAACTTGGCGCAGCGTTTCGCTGATGACCGCAACCTGGGCTTTGCCGAAGACCAGCGCACCTATCTTTTCCATGCCGCGGAGCGTGAACTGCTGGTAGATCAGGCATCTGGCCTGGTGGTGGGGCTGCGTGAAGCGGTGGATGACTACTATGCGGACGCTGAGGGTAATGGGCTGGAAAACGTCGTAAAGTATGACGCGAAGACGGACCCGGAGCAGGTCAGCGCGCTGCTCAAGGAGCTGGCTCGCTTGTCCGCACCGACGTGGGGTACGCTTGCTTCCCGCGTCGCCATTGGTGCTGGTGGCATCCTGACGCTGGCGGGGCTCGTGTGGATACTCGCGCAGCGCCGTTCGGGTGGTAGGGTGTCCGCGGGTGGGGCATCTCTTTACAAGAGCGGAGATGTGGTATAAGCTCATTCGTTGCGCTGGAAGCCGTCTCCAGTGTGCGCGCAAACCTTGCAGATGCGGTAGATGAAGGCCGATTTGACAAGGTGATTTTGTTGTCTCTGGGGGCGGAACTTCCGAAGCAGACCGAATGCTAACTTAACCAGCGGAAACGTCGCAGATCTGTATGCCAGAGCAGATTTTTGCGGCCTCCGCTAAGGTGCTGGAAGGACCCAACTTGGCAGTCTCAGACCAGACCATGTCAATGGCTGAAATCCCCGGGGCGCCCGAGCGTTACTCGTTCGCCAAAATCAATGAGCCCATTACCGTCCCGGGCCTGCTCGATGTGCAGCTTGAATCTTTTGCGTGGCTTGTGGGCACGTCCGAGTGGCGTGAGCGCGAGCAGCAGCTGCGTGGCGAAACCGCTCGTGTGACGAGTGGCTTGGAGGACATCCTTGAGGAGATCTCTCCGATCCAGGATTACTCGGGCAATATGAGCCTGAGCTTGTCCGAGCCGCGCTTCGAAGATGTGAAGTACACCATCGAGGAAGCTAAAGACAAGGACATCAACTACTCCGCGCCGCTGTACGTCACGGCGGAGTTTATTAACAATGACACGCAGGAGATTAAGTCCCAGACCGTGTTTATCGGCGATTTCCCGCTGATGACGGAGAAGGGCACCTTCATCGTGAACGGCACGGAGCGTGTGGTTGTTTCCCAGCTCGTGCGTTCTCCGGGCGTGTACTTCGACGAGACGATTGATAAGTCCACGGAGCGTCCGCTGCACTCTGTGAAGGTGATTCCGTCGCGCGGTGCGTGGCTGGAATTTGACGTGGACAAGCGCGACACGGTTGGTGTGCGTATTGACCGTAAGCGTCGCCAGCCGGTGACCGTCCTTCTGAAGGCGCTTGGCT
The DNA here is from genome assembly GCF_001263755.1 of Corynebacterium riegelii. Lineage (NCBI taxonomy): Bacteria > Bacillati > Actinomycetota > Actinomycetes > Mycobacteriales > Corynebacteriaceae > Corynebacterium > Corynebacterium riegelii. Next base: position 1,695,689 of record NZ_CP012342.1, on the reverse strand, counting down.
GGACCACCGAGCAGATCACGGAGCGCTTCGGCTTCTCCGAGATCATGATGGCCACCCTTGAGTCTGATGGTGTGGCAAACACCGATGAGGCGCTGCTGGAGATTTACCGCAAGCAGCGTCCGGGCGAGCAGCCGACGCGTGACCTTGCGCAGTCCCTGCTGGAGAACTCCTTCTTCAAGGCAAAGCGTTATGACCTTGCTCGCGTGGGCCGCTACAAGGTCAACCGCAAGCTGGGCCTCGGCGGCGATCATGACGGTTTGATGACGCTGACCGAAGAGGACATTGCAACCACCCTTGAGTACCTGGTGCGCCTGCACGCAGGTGAGTCCGAGATGACCTCGCCGTCCGGTGAGATCATCCCGATCAGCACGGATGACATTGACCACTTTGGTAACCGTCGTCTGCGCACGGTGGGCGAGCTGATCCAGAACCAGGTTCGCGTGGGCCTGTCCCGTATGGAGCGTGTTGTGCGTGAACGTATGACCACGCAGGATGCGGAGTCCATCACCCCGACGTCCCTGATCAACGTGCGTCCGGTGTCTGCTGCTATTCGTGAGTTCTTCGGTACCTCGCAGCTGTCGCAGTTCATGGACCAGAACAACTCCCTGTCTGGCCTGACGCATAAGCGTCGTCTCTCCGCGCTCGGCCCGGGTGGTCTGAGCCGTGAGCGTGCCGGCATTGAGGTGCGTGACGTGCACCCGTCTCACTACGGCCGCATGTGCCCGATTGAGACGCCGGAAGGCCCGAACATTGGTCTGATCGGTGCACTGTCTTCATACGCTCGCGTTAACCCGTTCGGCTTCATTGAGACGCCGTACCAGAAGGTTAACGACGGCAAGCTGACCGACCAGGTTGACTACCTCACCGCTGATGAGGAGGACCGCTATGCCATTGCGCAGGCGGCTACTCCGATGGATAAGGACGGCAACCTGACCGGTGAGCGTATTGAGGTCCGCTTGAAGGACGGCGACATCGGCGTTGTCGGCCCGAAGGGCGTTGACTACCTGGATATCTCCCCGCGTCAGATGGTGTCTGTTGCTACGGCGATGATTCCGTTCCTCGAGCACGACGATGCTAACCGTGCGCTGATGGGTGCGAACATGCAGAAGCAGGCTGTGCCGCTGCTGCGCGCAGAGGCTGCGTACGTGGCAACCGGTATGGAGCAGCGCGCTGCATACGATGCTGGCGATACCGTGATCTCCCCCAAGGCTGGTGTGGTTGAGACCGTGACCGGTGACTACATCACCGTCATGGATGATGAGGGTGGCCGCGACACCTACATGCTGCGCACCTTCGAGCGCACCAACCAGGGCACCTGCTACAACCAGACCCCGATTGTGAGCCAGGGCGACCGCGTTGAGGCTGGCCAGGTCATTGCTGATGGCCCGGGCACCAAGGACGGCGAGATGGCACTTGGCCGCAACCTGCTGGTTGCGTTCATGCCGTGGGAAGGCCACAACTACGAGGACGCCATCATTCTCAACCAGCGTGTGGTTGAGGAGGACATCCTGACCTCCGTGCACATTGAGGAGCACGAGATTGATGCCCGTGACACCAAGCTGGGTGCTGAGGAAATCACCCGCGAGATCCCGAACGTGTCCGAGGACGTGCTGAAGGACCTGGATGAGCGCGGCATTATCCGCATCGGTGCGGACGTGCGTGACGGCGACATCCTGGTGGGTAAGGTCACCCCGAAGGGTGAGACCGAGCTGACCCCGGAGGAGCGCCTGCTGCGCGCCATCTTTGGTGAGAAGGCTCGCGAGGTGCGCGATACCTCTCTGAAGGTGCCGCACGGTGAGCAGGGCAAGGTTATTGCTGTTCGTCGCTTCGCTCGTGAGGACGATGATGATCTGGCTCCGGGTGTCAACGAGATGATCCGCGTCTACGTTGCACAGAAGCGCAAGATCCAGGACGGCGACAAGATGGCTGGCCGCCACGGCAACAAGGGTGTTGTTGGCAAGATCCTGCCGCAGGAAGACATGCCGTTCATGGCGGACGGTACCCCGGTGGACATCATCCTGAACACCCACGGTGTTCCGCGTCGTATGAACATTGGTCAGGTCCTTGAGGTGCACTTGGGTTGGCTGGCTAAGGCCGGCTGGACGGTGAACCCGGATGACCCGAAGAACGCGAAGCTGCTGGAGACGCTGCCGGAGCACCTCTATGACGTGCCGGCGAACTCGCTGACTGCAACCCCGGTGTTTGACGGTGCGACCAACGATGAGATCGCAGGGCTTTTGGCTAACTCCAAGCCGAACCGTGACGGTGACGTCATGGTGGATGAGAACGGCAAGACCATGCTGTTTGACGGCCGTTCCGGTGAGCCGTACAAGTACCCGATTTCCGTCGGCTACATGTACATGCTGAAGCTGCACCACCTGGTGGACGAGAAGATTCACGCTCGTTCCACCGGCCCGTACTCCATGATTACGCAGCAGCCGCTGGGCGGTAAGGCCCAGTTCGGTGGCCAGCGTTTCGGCGAGATGGAGGTGTGGGCAATGCAGGCATACGGCGCTGCCTACACCCTGCAGGAGCTCCTGACCATCAAGTCGGATGACGTTGTTGGCCGCGTGAAGGTCTACGAGGCAATTGTGAAGGGCGACAACATCCCGGATCCGGGTATTCCGGAGTCCTTCAAGGTGTTGCTGAAGGAGCTGCAGTCGCTGTGCCTGAACGTGGAGGTCCTCTCCACGGATGGCACGCCGATGGAGCTTGACGGCGACGATGATGAGTTTGATCAGGCCGGATCCTCGCTGGGTATCAACCTTTCCCGCGATGAGGGTGCGGCAGCTGATACGGCGTAAGGCTAGGGCGGGGCGTCGAGAAGCATGCTGCTTGTCGACGTTGCCGCGAACACTACGAACCTCAACCCCAAACCACTACTGAAAAGGAAGTTTTACGTGTTTGACGTAAACCTCTTCGATGAGCTTCGCATCGGCCTGGCCACCGCCGACGACATCCGTCGTTGGTCCCACGGCGAGGTAAAGAAGCCGGAGACCATTAACTACCGCACCTTGAAGCCGGAGAAGGATGGCCTCTTCTGTGAGCGCATCTTCGGCCCCACCCGTGACTGGGAGTGTGCCTGCGGCAAGTACAAGCGCGTCCGCTACAAGGGCATTATCTGTGAGCGCTGTGGCGTCGAGGTGACCAAGTCCAAGGTTCGCCGCGAGCGCATGGGCCACATTGAGCTGGCTGCGCCGGTGACGCACATCTGGTACTTCAAGGGTGTGCCGTCGCGTCTGGGCTACCTGCTGGACCTGGCGCCGAAGGACCTTGAGCGCATTATTTACTTCGCTGCCAACATCATCACCAGCGTTGATGATGAGGCACGCCACAATGATCTCTCCACCCTTGAGGCAGAGATGATCATGGAGAAGAAGGAAGTCGAGGACGACACCAACTCTGAGATCGCCGAGCGCGCTCAGAAGCTGGAGGAGGACCTGGCTGAACTTGAGGCTGCCGGCGCAACCGCGGCTGCACGCAAGAAGGTGCAGAACGCTGCTGACAAGGAGATGACGCACCTGCGTGAGGCAGGTGAGCGTGAGGTGGAGCGTCTGGACGAGATCTGGACCACCTTCACCAAGCTGGCTCCGAAGCAGATGATTATTGATGAGAACCTGTACGAGGAACTCGTCGACCGCTACGAGGACTACTTCACCGGCGGCATGGGTGCGGAAGCTATCCAGACCCTGATCCGTAACTTCGACCTGGATGCTGAGGCAGAGGAGCTGCGCGGCATTATCGCTGAGGGCAAGGGCCAGAAGAAGGTCCGCGCACTGAAGCGTCTGAAGGTTGTCGCTGCGTTCCAGCGCTCCGGCAATGACCCGGCAGGCATGATCCTGGATGCGATCCCGGTGATCCCGCCAGAGCTGCGTCCGATGGTGCAGCTGGACGGTGGTCGTTTCGCCACCTCCGACCTCAATGACCTGTACCGTCGCGTGATCAACCGCAACAACCGCCTCAAGCGCATGATTGACCTCGGCGCGCCAGAGATCATTGTGAACAATGAGAAGCGCATGCTGCAGGAGTCCGTGGACGCGCTGTTTGACAACGGTCGCCGCGGCCGCCCGGTCACCGGCCCGGGTAACCGTCCGCTGAAGTCCCTGTCTGACCTGCTGAAGGGTAAGCAGGGCCGCTTCCGCCAGAACCTGCTGGGTAAGCGTGTGGACTACTCCGGTCGTTCCGTGATTATTGTTGGTCCGCAGTTGAAGCTGCACGAGTGTGGTCTGCCGAAGCTGATGGCACTTGAGCTGTTCAAGCCGTTCGTGATGAAGCGCCTGGTGGACAATGACTACGCGCAGAACATCAAGAGCGCCAAGCGCATGGTGGAGCGTCAGCGTCCTGAGGTGTGGGACGTGCTGGAAGAGGCCATTGCAGAGCACCCGGTGCTGTTGAACCGCGCACCGACGCTGCACCGCCTTGGTATCCAGGCGTTTGAGCCGAAGCTGGTTGAGGGTAAGGCAATTCAGCTGCACCCGCTGGCTTGTGAGGCGTTCAACGCCGACTTCGACGGTGACCAGATGGCTGTTCACCTGCCGCTTTCCGCTGAGGCACAGGCTGAGGCCCGCATCCTGATGCTGTCCTCCAACAACATCCTGTCCCCGGCGTCCGGCAAGCCGCTGGCTATGCCGCGTCTGGACATGGTGACCGGCCTGTACTTCCTGACCATGCTGAAGGGCGAAAACGAGATCGGCGGCGAGGGCGCATACGCTCCTGCTGATGAGAACGGCCCGGCACGTGGCGTGTACTCCTCCTACCGTGAAGCCATCATGGCTTACGACCTGGGTGTACTTGGCCTGCAGGCACCGATCCAGGTGCGCATTGATCACTTGCGTCCGACGCCGGAGATCGAGGCCGAGCAGTTCCCGGACGGCTGGGAGAAGGGCCAGGCTTGGACCACTCAGACCACCCTGGGCCGCATCATGTTCAACGAGCTGATGCCGTTCAACTTCCCGTACCAGGAAGGCGCCATGGTGCGCAAGGGCGGCGGCTCCGGCAAGGTGCTGCTGGGTGACATCATTCAGTCCATGGTGGAGAAGTACCCCATGATCACCGTTGCTCAGGTGCTGGACAAGATGAAGGACGCTGGCTTCTACTGGGCTACCCGCTCCGGCATCACCATCTCCATGTCTGACGTGCTGGTGCTCCCGAACAAGAACGAAGTCTTGGAGGAGTACGAGCGCGAGGCAGAAGAGATTGAGCGCAAGTTCTGGGAGAAGGGTGCTCTGACCGAGGAGAACCGCTACGACCGCCTGGTCGAGCTGTGGCAGGACGCTACCAACAAGGTGGGTCAGGCCGTGGAGGATCTCTACCCGGATGACAACCCGATTCCGATGATTGTGAAGTCCGGTGCTGCCGGTAACATGCGCCAGATCTGGACCCTGGCCGGCATGAAGGGCATGGTTGTGAACTCGCGTGGTGAGTACATCACGCGTCCGATCAAGACCTCCTTCCGCGAAGGCCTGACCGTGATGGAGTACTTCAACAACTCCCACGGTTCCCGTAAGGGCCTGGCCGATACGGCTCTGCGTACCGCAGACTCCGGCTACCTCACCCGTCGTCTGGTGGACGTGGCGCAGGACGTCATCGTCCGCGAGGATGACTGTGGCACCCACCAGGGCGTCAAGGTACCTGTTGCCGTTGTCCTCGCAGGCTCGGACAACGAGAAGAAGTACGCCCGTCACGACCTGGTCGAGACCTCTGTCGCCGGCCGTGTCCTGGCAGCTGACGCGAAGGACGCCGAGGGCAACGTTGTGCTTGAGGCTGGCGCTGAGCTTTCTGAGGAGCGTATCGACGCACTCGTGGCCGCCGGCATCGTGGACGTCAAGGTCCGCTCCGTGCTTACCTGCCAGACCCCGACTGGTGTCTGCGCGAAGTGCTACGGCAAGTCCATGGCTACCGGCCAGCTGGTGGATATCGGCGAGGCCGTCGGCATCGTGGCTGCACAGTCTATTGGTGAGCCGGGTACCCAGCTGACAATGCGTACCTTCCACCAGGGTGGTGTCGGTGGCGACATTACCGGTGGTCTGCCGCGTGTTCAGGAGCTGTTCGAGGCACGTGTGCCAAAGAACTGCGCACCGATCGCATCCGTGGCAGGCACGATCACCCTTGAGGACGAGGGCAACTTCTGGACCCTGACCATCCACCCGGATGACGGCTCGGATGTTGTGGTCTACGAGAAGCTGTCGAAGCGTCAGGGCCTGGCCCAGGTGCGCCGCCCGATGGAGTCCAACCCGGACGCCTACATCGAGCGTTCCCTGCGCGAGGGCGACCACGTTGAGGTGGGCGACCGCCTGCTCCGTGGTGCTGCTGACCCGCACGACGTGCTCGAGGTTCTCGGCCGTCGTGGTGTGGAGAAGCACCTGATCGATGAGGTCCAGGCTGTGTACCGCACCCAGGGTGTGTCCATTCACGACAAGCACATCGAGATCATCATCCGCCAGATGCTGCGCCGCGGCACCGTCATCGACTCGGGTACCACCGAGTTCCTGCCGGGCACCCTGGTGGATCTGGCGGAGGCTCGCCAGGTCAACGCCGCTGCTGTCACCGACGGTGGCCAGCCGGCTGAGATGCGTTCCGAGATCATGGGTATCACCAAGGCCTCCCTGGCTACGGAGTCCTGGCTGTCCGCAGCCTCCTTCCAGGAGACCACCCGTGTGCTCACGGACGCCGCGATTAACAAGCGCTCCGACAAGCTGATCGGCCTGAAGGAGAACGTGATCATCGGTAAGCTGATCCCGGCCGGTACGGGCATTTCCCGCTACCGCAACATCCAGGTCAAGCCGACCGAGGCGGCACGCTCCGCGGCTTACTCGATCCCGAGCTTCGGCGACTCCATCTACGGCGACGAAGGCTATGGCGAGTTCACCGGCGCCTCCGTCCCGCTGGATGAGTACGGCTTCGATCAGATCTAGTTCTCTGGCATGTAGCTAGGTCTGCTTCCCAAAAGCCCGGCGCCTTCCCGTTTGTGGAAGGTGCCGGGCTTTTGGTTTTTCACTGCGACGGCCGGGGCCCGGTTTTTCTACAGCTTGACGTGTGCCAGCACGCGACCGGTTGGCTCAGCGACGCCTGCGGAAACTTCTTCGGTTACCAGCACCGACGTTGCGTCGCCAGGCAGCGGCATCCACACGTCGGTGTGGGGATCCTGCCCAATGACACCTGCGGACATTGTGGCGCCATCCGACATCACGGCCCAGACCTGGGCGCCCATCCCGGGCTCAAGATCCGGCTGACCATTGACCATGGCGCCGCCCTTGTTCATATCGTTGCTGACAACAATATCCAGGATGGCGCCACCTGCTTCGGCTTTGCCTTGGCGAACGTCAGCGGCACTCATCACCGCGTGCATCTCTTCAATACCGGGTGCGGCGACCACACTCGTCGAGTCCGGAGCATCGGAACCATTGAACTGGTTTATGACCACACCAGCACCGGCGAAAACCAGAATCGTGGCTGCTGCCGCGGCGAACCACTTTCGTGCCGGTGTGCGTGAGCGGCGCATTTCCTGCAGATCACGCTCCGCACTCAAATCGATGATCTCCGCTGAAGCTGCGGTTTGCGCTGCCTCTTGCTCTCCACGTTGCGGGGTCTCCGCGATACGTTGCAAGATGTCGGATTTCAAGGAGGGGGGCGGTGCGATGGGGGTCGCGGCGGCGTCGAAAAGCGGAGCAAAGCTCTGCACATTATCATCGCCCTGCTGGGGCTTAAAAGCGTCGTTCATCACAGCCCTCCATTTGCTGAGACTGCTTCGCGTAACTTCCGAAGACCGTCACGGACCCGTGTTTTCGCAGTGCCAAGCGGCACTCCGGTGATCTCCGCGATCTCCTGGTGCGTGAGATCGCCATAATAAGCCAGCATGAGCGCGCTTCGGTGCGGCTCCCCAATAGAGTCTACGAGCCTGCGGAGCTCTTCGGACTCCAAGTGCTCCTGCGCTTCATCCTCCGCCGCCACCCACGTGGTGAGCTGCCGGTAGAAGTCAGCCTGGTCACGTGCCTGCGAGCTGCGCCAACTGCGCAACCGGTCAATCGCACGAAGCTTAGTCAAGCGAAGAACCCAAGATTTTGCCCCGCCCCGGCTGGCATCAAATTGCTGCGCATTCTGCCAGACCTCTACAAAAACCTCTTGGGTGACCTCTTCGGCCTGCGCAGAATCCCGAAGGATGTGAACAGCCAGACCGAGTGCTTGGGAAGCCATGGCGTCATATAACTGCCCGAACGCTGCCTGGTCGCCTTCAGCAACGCGCGTAAGCAGATGGTCTAAATCCACGGCTTCCAAACTTAGCACTCGGTCACCTGCCCAGTGTTGGTTACTGCTTCTTTTCCTCGGTGCTCATCATGGACTCGGAAGACATCATGGAGTCTTCCTTCATGGCGTCCTTCTCCGGGGACATGGACTCGGAGGACATCATGGAGTCCTTTTCCATGGAGTCCTTTTCCGGCTTCATCATTTCGGAGGACATTTGCTCCGTCGGCGTCATCTTTGCGTCTTCCTTCATGCCGTCGGTGTCGTTGCAAGCAGCCAAGCCCGTTGCGGCGAGTACTGCGCAGAGTGCGGTCGCGCCGAAGCGTGCGCGGCTGGAGGTGGCGTGGGTGGTAGTGGACATGGGTTGCTCCTTCGTTGTGGTGCTGATCAAAATTTCCTGACCGCCGGTTTGGTGGCCAGCTATGAGTAACTACGGAACCAACCGTGCACGCGGATTGGAGGAGCGGGAAAAAATTTTTCTGCAACATTTTCCAATCCTTTAGAGCCCTGTGCTTCGTAGAGCTTGACATAGTGACCGCTTGAAAAAGAAGGGTGAAAGACGATGTTGGGCGTTGTAATTGTCGGGTTTGTCGGAGGGGTGCTCACGGGCTTATCGCCCTGCATTTTGCCGGTGTTGCCAGTGGTGCTCAGTGTGAGTGTGGGGAGGAAGCCAACTCGGGTAGTTGCAGGACTGACGCTGAGCTTTGCTGCTATTGCGTTGCTGGGCTCACTTGTTCTTGGCCTGTTGCATCTGCCGCAATCGCTGCTTCGCTGGGGCGGTATTGTGCTGCTGGCGTTGGTGGGCATCGGCATGTTCGTGCCGCAGGTGGGGGAGTTGCTGCAGAAGCCGTTTGATGCGCTTCCACGCCCCACGGTGTTGCAGGAGAAGGCGCGGGGGAAGGGCGGCTTTCTCATTGGTATGGCGCTGGGGGCTGTCTATGCGCCGTGTGCGGGCCCGGTGCTTGCTGCGGTGACGGTAGCTGGCAGTACGGGGGAGATCGGCTGGTCAACGGTGGCGCTGACGCTGTCGTTCGCAGCCGGTTCGGCGTTGCCGCTGCTTGCGTTCGCGTTTGCGGGCAACCGCATTGGTCAGAAAGTTGATCTTGTGCAGCGCCACCGCAGGTTGGTGGGTGCGGTGATTCTCGTGTTCACGCTGGCTCTTGCGTTGGATGCTCCTGCGGCGCTGCAGCGCTCTCTTCCGGATTGGACTGCGGGAGTGAAAGAGAAGTTTGAAACCTCTCAGCTGGCCAATGATGCTCTAGGTCAGGTGAGCCAGACTGCGGGTTCGTTTGATGAATGCAGGCGCGCTGATCCTGGACAGCTGCAGGATTGCGGTCCTGCGCCGGAATTTGCGGGGTTGGAAAACTGGATCAACACGGCGTCGCCGGATGCTGGGCCGACTCCGCATGACGGGAAGGTGACATTGGTGGATTTTTGGGCGTACGCCTGTATCAACTGCCAGCGTGCGGGCGAGCACATCACTGCACTGTATGACACGTACCGTGACTCCGGCCTTGAGGTCGTTGGCGTGCACTCGCCCGAGTACGGCTTTGAGCACGACTTGGGCAATGTGAAACGGGCCGTGGAGCAGGAGGGCATCCACTACCCGGTTGCGCAGGACAATGATTTCCTGACCTGGCGCAATTACGGCAACCGCTACTGGCCGGCGCGTTACCTCATTGACACGGAGGGCAATGTCCGCCAGATCGTGGAAGGGGAGGGCTCCTACGCTGAAACGGAGCAGCTTATTCGGGCTTTGCTTGCCGACGCCACCGACGCCCCCCTCCCCAACCCCATCGAGCGGTCTTCCGTGACTACGGGGGTGGACGGTCGAAACCCGGAGACCTACCTGGGTACGAAACGTGCGAGCTACACCGCCAATGCGGATTACACGCCCGGCCAGCATGATTTCGGAACGCATTCTGATCCGCAGCGAGGCCAGTTCGTGCTTAACGGCACATGGGAACTCGGCCCAGAATCCATCGCCGCGGAAGGTGGGCACCTTGCCATCAACGTCTATGCTGCGTGGGTGCAGCTGGTGGTCTCCGGGCAGGGCAGCGTCGAGGTGGAATATCCGGATGGGGCAACAAAGACCTTTGAGGTCACCGATGGCACTATTGACCTGCTGAAACAGTCCGAACCGCTCTCTGGTGTGGTACGGATTACCCCGGATGCGGGCGTGCGTCTGTACTCGCTGACATTTGGATAAGCATTTAGATAAGTCGGGCGCGCCGCCGCAAGCCGTGCTTGAATTCTTGGTGTGCACGGATTTGTCAGGTCTGTAGCCAGCGACATCTTTACGCGCACCAATGTGACCATTCTGGCGCTAGTGGTGTTTGTTGGCCTCCTTGGGTTACGTGGCGGCTTTGAGAAGGCCGACCCCGAGGGGTTCATCCATGCCAGCGCGCCGGTCGGGATCAACGCCTTGGCGCAGCCGGTGGAGGTGGAGGTCGCGCCGTTTGATATCCAGATCCGCAAGACCTACGTCTTGGACGGCTCGCGAGTGGTGGAGATGAGCCTGACCAACACGCAATCGCGCCCGGTGACCCGTCTGCTTTCGGCATTCGACCTGGAAGTCTCCGGCCTGTCGGAGGAGCAGCAGCCGCGGTTTTTGATCTCGGCGGCGCGCCTTTCGCCCGGCGGGGAGCCGCTTGAGCTGCCCGTCTATGACGTGATTAACCCCAACCCGGGTGTGCCCTTGGACATTGCGGTGGTGTTCACCCCAGCCGATGAAGGGCCGCAGGGGCAGCAGCTTATCGACGCCGCCGATACCCTCACCATCTGGACCCTCGAATACAAGCGCTCCTTCTTGGACAACCAAATGATGTGGTTGCCCACGCAGCGCATGGCGGAGGTGAGTCTGCGGTGATGGATGGGATTGCGCGTCGAGTATGGACCGTCGCCGCGGTCCTGGCCCTGCTTAGCCTTGGGGTGTTTCTCCGCGGGCAGCTGCCGAACCCGGTGGACCGGGTCTTTGCACCCTTCGACTACACAAGCAGCGCGCCGGAGATCGGCACAGTGGAGGACACCCGCGCGTACGTCACGCCGGTGTTTAACGGGATGGGCACGAACGCTTCGTGGGTGGTGGTGGATTTCAGGGTGACCCCGGAGGCGTCGATAGGCTTCGTGCGGGGCAGCATCACGGCTGCCGACGGCACGGAGTTCACCCAGTCCAACAGCTGGAGCAACAGTTGCCCTGTGTTGTACCCGGGCAGGACTGTGGACTGCACGTTCGTCTTTGAGATGCCGCAGGACAAGATTGATAACGCCACGCTGAGAGTCCTAGCGTCCTGGGACCATATGGCGCCACGGGTCGCAATCAAGCTAGAAAAGCCCCTGGTTGAGGGGGAGATTGTCCGTGAGGGGGTGACGGTGTGAGGAAGGCCTGGTGGGTGGCGGCGCCGGTGGCTGTGGCGCTGATGGTTGGCGCGTCAATGCAGCCGTACTTCAGCATCGTGCGGCCGTGGACGTGGAGCGACGAAGAGCTGGTTTCGGCTGGCGGCGAGGGGAGCTTCGCGTTTCCGATCGCGGATGTTGAAGGCGCGATGTATCAGGCGCAGGTTAGCGTGCTGGAGTTCCAGGAGCTGAACCCGAAACAACAGGACGTTTTGGAGGTGCACGCGCCGGAGGGTTTTAGTCCGTGGCTGGTGCTCACGGAGTGGTCAGCGCCGCAGGAGTCGGTGCTGGCGGGGTGCCGGATGTGGGTGACGGCCTCGGACGGGCGCGAGTACCAGCTGGTCGATAGAGCTTTTGTGGAGCCAGTGATTCAGCAGGACCTGAGTACTGCGAACGGCTGCACCCTGCCGGGTCAGGGCGGCCCGCTGGTAGGGGACGGGGAGATTGTTGAGGGCTTCGGCGACCCCCGCCCTGACACCTGGCGCAAACTTACCCCCATCGCCATGCCGGACGGCGTGCAGCCGCTCAAGCTGCACGTTGGTTGGGAAGAACCGCACTACGTGACGTTGGTGCTGCCAGAGCCCGAACCCTTCGGGGAGTTTGCCGACGGCAAGTAGGTGCTGCGCAGGAAGTGATCCAGCGCCGCGGCGACGAGACACACCACCACCATCAGATACGCCATGCGCGCGAACACCAGGATGAGCGTGGCAGCCTGCTCACTCTGCAACGACTGCTGCGGCCCGGCGATGAAGCGGCCAAGCTCGACTACGCCCAGCTCAACGCTTGTGGCCAGCATGAACACCAGGCAGAAGATCACCATGGGCACAAGTCCAGCGCGGGCGAGGGTGCGCAGCCCCTTCCACGTTGTCTTGATCGGCCCGGCGACGGGCTTGAGGGCATCATCCATCACCGTTTTCGCCTCACTGCGTGCGGCTTGTTTCATGCGTTGGCGCAGGCGGGGGTTGGAGGCCTTGGCGTCGGTGTCTGTGTTTGTGGCTTCGGGTTTAGTGCTTTCGGCCGCCTGCTTCGCTACCAGTGAGGTGCCAAAGACCACAGCACCCAGCGTCAACCAGGCGATCGGCACGGTAATGAGCTGGCTAAACGCGGGCAGTTTCGCCGCGAGCCATGCCCAGGACTCCGCAAGAAACCCGGCGGAGTCCTCGATGTTTTCCGAAAGCTCGACGTAGGAGCGGTACGTCGGCGCAATGCTTCTGCGCGTTAGCGCCCAGTCCTGCACAGCTGAGAGCTGGTTGGTTAGAAACACCGACACCGTGGTCATCCACAGCACCTCAAGGTACGCGGAGAAGTACGTCAGGCCGAGGCCTTTCTCCGCAAGCGCGAAATAGCCGATGATTTTGCGCAGGATGATCGTGCCCAGAATCAACGCGATGAGCCCTGCCGTGCTGTCCACAAACGCGCGGCTGAAGTCGGCGTTGAAGCCTTGGTTCATGTATTCGTCGATGGTTGTGGCGCGTCGGAAATCCCGCAGGTCCTCCTTCAACATTCCGTGCGTGGCGTACACCGTGAGGAAGGACACCAGCAGCCCGCCTACCGACAGGAGCCTTGCGCGCGATTGCGTCTCCGCCCTCTCCGGGAACGTCTCCGCCAAAAAGGGCAACGATGGCCGCAGCACCCACAGGCACAAGATCAGCGACATCATCACTGAAAGCGGAGCAAGCGGCATGATTAGCGACGCCCCGAAGCTGCTGTAGTTGGACAGCCATACCGCCAGCCAGATCACCGCCTGCCTGCCGGCAAGGCCGGCACAGATGAGCGCGATCAGTTGGGGGAGATGACGCACAAGCAGGCGCAACGCACTGACAGGGATGGTTGCAGAAGCTGCGATCATGTCACGCGTGGAGCGAAGCGCTAACCCAGTGCGGCCGGTCATGCCAGCAGTGTAAAACGGAATCGACGGGTGTGCGGGGCTTGGTGTCACCGCCAGCGTGAGTCAGGTGAATCTCGTTGGTTGTTGCTACGCGTCTTACAGACTGTCTAGTATTACTGATCGCTCAACATTATTGAACAAGGCAGGTCCAGAGTCTAAAATATGGCGCATGCGGACGATCGACGACTGGAACCACGCTCTGGATAGAGCGAATGTAGGTGTGCAGATCTCCCTTGGGCATAACAGTGAAGTGGCGGTGGGTCCAGATTATGTCGCGGAGGCCGAGCTGCTTGCTGACACTGGTTCTGAGCGGGTTGTCGTGGTGGCAGAACAGTTATCAAAACGCTTAAGCTCTGGGCGCCTTGGGGCCGTTCCACGCGTGGTGCTCATGGAGAAAGCGACTCCCGCAAAAACTAAGAGAGTGCAAGGCGGTGGGGGCATGTATGTAGACCTGCATGGCAACTGCTTTTTCTCTTTCCCGTCCATGCACGTGGACGTGCGGGGGAGGGGGCCTACCAATAGGTCATCTGCTGCCGTTGGGAAGAAAGGTCGGCGAGCAAGTGCTGCTTCACTTTTTACGCCGAGGCGTGCTCAGGTGTCAGCGATGCTGCTGTCATATCCGGGCGTCTTAGAGCTTCCGAGCCGAGATCTGGCGGTGTTGAGTGGCACATCGGCGGGCACTGTGACGGGGACCCTGCAGCTACTCGCCGAGGGTGGCTATCTCTACAGGGGTGACGGGTGTTATCAGTTCGCGTCGGAGAAGCTCGGCACTTTTATCGACGCATGGGCGGACGCATACCCCTCGGGATTGGGTGCGCACCTTGAACTTTTTCGAGGAGATGCAAAGCTCCCTGTGTCTGATTGGAGTAATGCACAGGTGTGGCTGAGCGGTGAGCAAGCTGTACCGGACTTGATTTTCGGCGGCACTTCGCTCGATGCGTATGTCGAAGACGAGAAGGATGCCCGCGACATCATACGCGAGTTGCGTTTGCAGCGCTCCCCGCGAGGCAACGTGCGCATCAGGCGAGCATTCTGGGATACTCGTGCGGCGCTGGTCTTCGAAGAAGGTAGCGTGACTGCAGAGACCCGTGAACGGAAAAATGCGCCGCTTGCACTGGTGTACGCCGACGTGCGTGCCCACGGGGATCCACGACTGCTCGAGGTATCAGAGCATGTGAAGTCTGTAATTAGGGGAAGGATTCAGAATGCCGAGCATTGACCGGGCAGACGACGATCTGAAGCTGCTGTTCCAGCACCTCAGTGCTGTGGTGGACACAAACAAGGTCATGCTGGTGGGGGCGCGGTGCCGTGACATTTTGCACCGCCGTTATTCTGCTGTGCCTCCGCAGCGTAAAACGGAATCGACGGGTGTGCGGGGCTTCAGTATCATTGGGATACTGGCTCAACAGGACAGACTTCCCCGCGTTAGCAGGGATGAGCCCGTGTTCCCCGCGTTAGCGGGGCTTTTACGCAGGCGTCGATAAGCGAAATTTGCTCCCAAAACTATTCCTGTAGTACCTTGATTGAGGTTTCGCCCGCATTCTCGCGCGGTGCGAAAGTTTCGAACTCCATGCGACGTACGTTGCATGCGTTGGTTCATGCAGACGGAAGGGCCCCGCAAAAGAGCCCCCATTTTTGCATGTATGGGCGCGTGTGCGGAGTCGTGAAGACAGAAAGAGCGTGAATGCCTACTATTCAGCAGCTGGTCCGCAAGGGCCGCAAGGATAAGAAGTCCGAGGTTGCTACGGCCGCCCTGAAGGGCTCCCCGCAGCGCCGCGGCGTGTGCACCCGCGTGTACACCACCACTCCGAAGAAGCCGAACTCTGCACTGCGCAAGGTTGCACGTGTGCGCCTGACCTCCGGTATTGAGGTTTCCGCATACATCCCGGGTGAGGGCCACAACCTGCAGGAGCACTCCATGGTGCTCGTGCGCGGCGGTCGTGTGAAGGACCTGCCGGGTGTGCGCTACAAGATCATCCGTGGCGCTCTGGATACCCAGGGTGTGAAGGACCGCAAGCAGGCTCGCTCCCGTTACGGCGCGAAGAAGGGACAGTAAAGAACAATGCGTAAGCAAAAAGCACCTGTACGTCCCGTAGTTAAGGATCCGGTATACAACTCTGAGCTGGTGACCCAGCTGGTGAACAAGATCCTGAAGGACGGCAAGAAGTCCACCGCAGAGCGCATCGTTTACGGCGCGCTTGAGATCTGCCGCGAGAAGACCGGTACTGACCCGGTTGGCACCCTGGAGAAGGCACTGGGCAACATCCGCCCGGACCTTGAGGTTCGTTCCCGCCGTGTCGGTGGCGCTACCTACCAGGTTCCGGTCAAGGTTGAGCCGGGCCGTTCCAACACGCTTGCTCTGCGTTGGATGGTGACCTTCACCCGTCAGCGTCGTGAGAACTCCATGATTGAGCGCCTCGCTAACGAGATCCTGGATGCGTCCAACGGCTTGGGTGCATCTGTGAAGCGTCGTGAGGACACTCACAAGATGGCAGAGGCAAACCGCGCCTTCGCCCACTACCGCTGGTAATAGGTTCGCGCCCTATGAGCTCACGTTTCGGCCCGTGGATAAGTTGCCCGCACGCGTATGCGTCGGTGTCTTGCTCCCGGGCCGTTTGCGTAGCGACGGGTGCGTAACCCACCTCCACGCGCAATTAGTGGAATAATCGACCAAGGACAATATCCGCCAAAGACGCTATCTCGGCTCCCTAGCGTGCGCCGGGGCGGTGTCGACAACTCATAAGTTGGGGTAAAAACGTGGCACAAGAAGTGCTTAAAGACCTGAACAAGGTCCGCAACATCGGCATCATGGCTCACATCGATGCTGGTAAGACCACCACGACCGAGCGCATCCTGTTTTACACGGGTATCAACCGCAAGGTTGGCGAGACCCACGACGGTGGCGCAACCACCGACTGGATGGACCAGGAGAAAGAGCGCGGCATCACCATTACGTCTGCTGCCGTGACGTGCTTCTGGAACAACAACCAGATCAACATCATTGACACCCCGGGCCACGTGGACTTCACCGTTGAGGTGGAGCGCTCCCTGCGTGTCCTGGACGGCGCTGTTGCTGTCTTCGACGGCAAGGAAGGCGTTGAGCCGCAGTCCGAGCAGGTTTGGCGTCAGGCTGCTAAGTACAACGTGCCGCGTATCTGCTTTGTCAACAAGATGGACAAGCTGGGTGCAGACTTCTTCTACACCGTTGGCACCATCGTTGACCGCCTCGGCGCTAAGCCCTTGGTTATGCAGATCCCGATCGGCGCTGAGGATGACTTCGACGGCGTTGTTGACCTCATCCAGATGAAGGCATACCTGTGGCCGGGCAAGGTTGAGACCGGCACCCCGCCGCAGATCGTTGACATCCCGGCTGAGTTGCAGGACAAGGCTGATGAGTACCGCGAGAAGCTGCTCGAGACCGTTGCTGAGTCCGATGAGGAGCTCATGGAGAAGTACTTCGGCGGCGAGGAGCTCACCGTCGAGGAGATCAAGGCCGCTATCCGCAAGCTGACCGTTAACTCCGAGATCTACCCGGTGTTCTGTGGTACCGCATACCGCAACAAGGGCATCGAGCCGATCCTGGACGCTGTTGTGGACTACCTGCCGAGCCCGCTGGACATCGGCGAAGTTCGCGGCACCTCCGTAGACGGCTCCGAGGAGCTCGTGCGTAAGCCGTCCGTTGAAGAGCCGTTCTCCGCACTGGCATTCAAGATTGCTGTGCACCCGTTCTTTGGCAAGCTGACCTACGTGCGCGTCTACTCCGGCCAGGCAATCCCGGGCGAGCAGATGCTGAACTCCACGAAGTCCAAGAAGGAGCGCGTGGGCAAGCTCTTCCAGATGCACGCGAACAAGGAGAACCCGGTTGAGCACGCTGACGCCGGCAACATCTACGCGTTCATTGGCCTGAAGGAAACCACCACGGGTGACACCCTGTGCAACCCGGATCACCCGATCATCCTGGAGTCCATGGACTTCCCGGATCCGGTTATCCAGGTGGCCATTGAGCCGAAGACCAAGGCTGACCAGGAGAAGCTGGGTACCGCTATTCAGAAGCTGGCGGAAGAGGACCCGACCTTCACCGTCAAGCTGGACGAAGAGACCGGCCAGACCATCATCGGCGGCATGGGCGAGCTGCACCTCGACGTGCTGGTTGACCGCATGAAGCGCGAGTTCAAGGTTGAGGCAAACATCGGTTCCCCGCAGGTTGCTTACCGCGAGACCATCCGCAAGAAGGTGGAGTCCCTGGACTACACCCACAAGAAGCAGACCGGTGGTTCCGGCCAGTTTGCAAAGGTCATCGTCACCATCGAGCCGTACAACCCGGACCCGGAGACGCTGGAGGAGGGCGAGAGCGCAACCTACAAGTTCGAGAACGCCGTCACCGGTGGCCGCGTGCCGAAGGAATACATCCCGTCCGTGGACGCTGGTATCCAGGATGCGATGCAGTACGGCTACCTCGCTGGCTTCCCGTTGGTGAACATCAAGGCCACCCTTGAGGACGGCGCGTACCACGACGTTGACTCCTCTGAAATGGCCTTCAAGCTCGCTGGCTCCCAGGTTCTGAAGGAAGCAGTTGCTAAGGCTAAGCCGGTTCTGCTTGAGCCGGTCATGGCTGTTGAGGTTGTGACCCCGGAGGAGTACATGGGCACCGTTAACGGTGACATCAGCTCCCGCCGTGGCCAGGTCTACGCAATGGAGGACCGCTCCGGTGCGAAGGTTGTTCGCGCTAAGGTGCCGCTGTCCGAGATGTTCGGCTACATCGGTGACCTGCGTTCCTCCACCGCAGGCCGCGCGAACTTCACCATGGTGTTTGACTCCTACGCTGAGGTTCCGCAGAGCGTTGCTCAGGAGATCATCGAGCAGCGCACCGGCAAGTAAATTGCCCTAACGCTTTGCGCCTTCTGCTTATCGACGGCTACGCCAGAGCCGTCGATAGTAAAAAGCTCGGCGCGAAGCGCACCCTAGCGGGTGCGGCCTACTGAAGTTCCAGCCCAAAATCCCAGCAAGATGGGGTGGTGCTTGAGTTGGCCGTTACTCACTAGGTGGATCCGCGGTTTGCACGGATCGGCCGGTTTGAAAAACGGTCATTCAGAATCTAGGATCATGTAACTGGCACATTGTGAAATGGTCGATGCAGCATGTCTCGCGCATGCGGGCCATGAGGCAAGGCAAATGTAAACAACGTGGCTGCGAAGGTCGTAGCCACATGGAAGTCCAGGAGGACAACAAGTGGCAAAGGCAAAGTTCGAGCGTACGAAGCCGCACGTCAACATTGGCACCATCGGTCACGTCGACCACGGCAAGACCACCACCACGGCTGCCATCACCACCGTGCTGGCTCAGGAGTACCCGGAGGAGAACAAGGCGTTCGACTACTCCGCAATTGACAAGGCTCCGGAAGAGCGCGAGCGCGGTATTACCATCAACATCTCCCACGTGGAGTACAACACCCCGAAGCGCCACTACGCTCACGTGGACGCCCCGGGCCACGCCGACTACATCAAGAACATGATCACCGGCGCTGCTCAGATGGACGGCGCAATCCTCGTGGTTGCAGCTACCGACGGCCCGATGCCGCAGACCCGCGAGCACGTGCTGCTGGCTCGCCAGGTTGGCGTTCCGTACATCCTCGTTGCACTGAACAAGTGCGACATGGTCGATGATGAGGAAATCATCGAGCTGGTTGAGATGGAAGTTCGTGAGCTGCTGGCTGAGCAGGAGTACGACGAGGATGCACCGATCATCCACATCTCCGCACTGAAGGCTCTCGAGGGCGAGCAGAAGTGGGTTGACTCCATCCTGGAGCTCATGCAGGCATGTGACGACTCCATTCCGGACCCGGAGCGCGAGACCGACAAGCCGTTCCTGATGCCGATCGAGGACATCTTCACCATTTCCGGCCGCGGCACCGTGGTTACCGGTCGTGTGGAGCGTGGCGTGCTCAACCTCAACGACGAGGTCGAGATCATCGGTATCCGCGAGAAGTCCCAGAAGACCACCGTTACCTCCATCGAGATGTTCAACAAGCTTCTCGACACCGCTGAGGCTGGCGACAACGCAGCTCTGCTGCTCCGTGGTCTGAAGCGTGAGGACGTTGAGCGCGGCCAGGTCATCATCAAGCCGGGCGCTTACACCCCGCACACCAAGTTCGAGGGCTCCGTCTACGTTCTGTCCAAGGACGAGGGCGGCCGCCACACCCCGTTCTTCGACAACTACCGTCCGCAGTTCTACTTCCGTACCACTGACGTGACCGGCGTTGTGAAGCTGCCGGAGGGCACCGAGATGGTTATGCCGGGCGACAACGTTGAGATGACCGTTGAGCTCATCCAGCCGGTTGCTATGGACGAGGGCCTGCGCTTCGCTATCCGCGAGGGCTCCCGCACCGTCGGCGCTGGCCGTGTTACCAAGATCCTCGGCTAATTCCAGCCACCAGGGTCTAACTGGGTAACCCAGTAACGCCTTAAAGGCCGCCACTCCCACACGGGAGGGCGGCCTTTTTGCATGCCCGGATACATGCGCAGGTGTTTGGGGGTAGGTGTTTGGGCAGCTATGGCCAGGATCGGGGAGCCTGCCCGGTCCTGTCCGGTCCGGTCCTGTCCTGTCCGGTCCCAACAGATATGCAGGGGAAGAAATGCAGGTCTGCAGGTAGCGGCCATTTTTCATTAAGGCCGGTCTTATTGAAAAAACGCTCTGAGCTGGGAACCTGCATATCTTCCCCTGCATATCTGTGTTCCAGCGCTGTTCGCAGGCCCCTCGTTCTGCTTACGCAAACGCGATCAACGTGAGGAGGCCGCGCTAGCAGCACGAACTCGCGGCGCCACCTTGTGCCAGATCAGATGGGACGGGCTCGGCTACAATGCTCGCGTGCACGAAACTGACCCGACCCGCATCCCCAAACTCATTGCGAGGCTCCAAGATGCGTGGGAAGGCCAACCAGACCTTACACTCCCGGCTTTTCTAGGTGTGTTGCAGAACCGTGGACTGTCCTGGGGCTCCACCGAGGACGAGCTGCTGGCAATCCTGGATGAGGTTGCAAGAGAACACCCATCCCTGCTGACAGCGCCACTGGAACGCACTGTGTGCATCGCTACGACAGCGCCACAGCTCACCATCACACTGACAAGCACCACGGCGATAGTGCGAAACGCTGCAGACCCGAAACGGATGCCCGGGGTGTGGCGCTATGACGCCTTCCGGCCAACAGGGCCGGGCCGGCCACTGGTGGTGCGGGATACAGAAGGCGTAGAGCACCGGCTGGGCGTCGTTGAAATGATCACCGGGTTGCCACCGAAAGACGCCGACATGCTCGATGGCCTGCGGCGTGTGGACGTCGGCTCGGAACGCTGGCTCCTGCAATGTGAGGACGGCTCTAGGGTGATCCTCGGGCAGCGGATCTGGTTATGGACTGTGCAGGGGAGACAATCGCTGCTTGAAACGATCGCGTGGGACCAGCTGCTGGCTTGTACGCCGGGCGCTGAGATAGTTGTAGCCCCAGCCGGCGGCGGGAGGCCGCGCAAACTGGGGCTACTGAAAGAGGCGTATCTGTTGGAGGCCTAAACGCTGGTAGCGGCTACGCTGCGACGCGGTCCAGCTGCAGCTTCCACACCGTGTCAATTTCCATCGTGTGGTTGGCTACGCGGAAATCCTCGTTAGCGCTTTCAATGGCGCTGATCGCCTCACCCAGGTCATAGGAAGGGTTAGCGATGACGGTAAAGGTAGCGGTTGGGCGTTTGCCCACCATTGCAACCTTGCACGACGCACGCGATACGGACGGGGATTGCGTAATCGCCGTACAGGCCGCCTCGGCAACGCGCTGGACATTGATCACCGTGTCGCCGTGTGCCGGGTCCGCTGCCGCGATCTCCCTGTTGGAGAACGCGCGGCTGCGGATGTTGGCCAGGATTAGCCACAGGCCGACGAAAAACAGGACGATCGCCGCGATAATCAGCGCGGTGTTGTACCAGCCGTAGTAGGGCACCTCCGAAATCGATGCCCGGTTGAACTGGTTAATCCAATCACTGACGTAGGGGATGTCCCAGTACAGCGCCACCGGCACAAAGCCAGCAACAATAAGCAGCAGTCCGAAGAGGAAGACTACGAGGCGGTCGAAGAAGGAAAGTCCCTTAGTCATCGCTGTACCTCCTGTTCAGTAGTAGCGGTCTCCGGCGCAGGTGCCGGCTGGTTCACCTTCACTGCCACCGCAGGCGGCGCCTGCAGACGGCTGAACTCACCATTAAGCAGGCTGGTCACACGCTCCTGGGTTGAGCCAGTGCCGTCATCATCAACCTCAACCGTCAGCTTCTTACGGTTCGCCTTCGAGCGGACCGTAGTGCTGCCGGTCTCAGCGCGGGCTGCGTTGGTTGCCTTGCGGGCAATATCCACGGGACGTACCCAAATAGAAGCGGGGGAGTCCACGCGCACATGGGTACGAGCCCTCGGGATGAAGGCGGTGATGACAAACCAAAGCCCGACAAGGGCGATGATGATGCCGAGGGTGACCACCTTTGCGTCGATAAGCGAGGAAGCCATCGTGTTAAATACCGGCAACAACCAAGAGGTAAACGGCTGGTCCTGGGCGTAGAACCAAAGCTCCCGAACCAACACGCCGGAAAGCGCAATCAGGAGCACGCCAAGCACAACAGTGATCCAACGGACAGCCGGATTCGCACGCGGCTCAGCGCCAGGGTGCGGACCAAGCGGGCGGTTTGGCGCTTCCGTGTGGTCCTTAACGGGTGCGGTCATAATACTTCTCCACCGGTCGAATCGTGATTTGCTTCAACGGCTGCGGCATCGGGGCCTCAGGGCGCTTCACAGGTCTCGGCGAGGGCACCCCAACCGGACGCAAGTGCGGCGCCGCGGGAGCGCTTACCGGCACAACAGAGCTCCGGTTGATGTACACCTCTTTGAGCGCGCGCCGCGGCGGCACCGTAGCGCCCTTGACCGGGCGCGGGTACGGAGCGTGTACGGACGCAGCCTGCGGAACGAAACGCTGCACTTCAGCAAGCTGGCGCGGCTGAGGAGTCTCAGGCGAAAACGTCTCAAGCGGCGGTGGCACGACAACGTCGGTGAGCTGCAGCGGCGGTGCGTCAAAGCCTGTGGTGCGAACCTCAGGTGGCGCAGGAACCGTCACTTCGCGCAGTTCATCCAGCTGTGAGTCAACCTCAATCGGCGAAAGCGCGATCGGGTCCTTCGTTACCGGGGAGGTGACCGGCGAAGGGGATATGCGGATACCAACCGGCTCAGCCGATGCATTGTGGCTAGCCACATCATCCCAAGTCACACGGTGGCCGTCCGTCTCAGTTTGCACATTGGCCACGTGCACCTGAACGCGGGAAACATCCAGCCCACACAGGGAACGGATGTGGGCGATGATGGTGGCCCGCACCGCGTCCGTAATAGCCGCAACTGGGGCAGGGTAGGTGGTGGCAATCTCGGCCTCTACCGCAGCAATTGCTGAGGCGCGGTCCAAGTGCACATTCACCCGCGGGTACTTGCGCCCCGCAAGGCCAGCTAGCTGGGCGTCGAGGCTGAGTACACCGGGAACAGTGAGCACGGCCTGCTCTGCTACGTGCTCAACTGCCTTCTCGCTGATGTGGTAAAACGTGCCGTCCATTAGCTTTGGCCCTTGCCGGAGGTCTTGCTCACGGCGCGGGCCAAGTCCAGCCGGCCATCAAGCTGAGCGCCGATTACGCCACCGATGACGGTGAACAGCAGCAGCCAAATCAGGCCGAACACACCGCCAAAGGTGACGAAAAACGCAACGATCAGGCCGATGATGATGCCCAGCACCGTCTTGTTTTCGAAGATATTCATGGGGAACACCAAATCTTCCAGATTGTCTTCCAGTTAGTGTGACGCGCGGACAGCATCCGCCACCACAACGTCTACAAAACCGAGAGAAGTAGCCTGAAGTACCGCTTCACGAACGTCGGTTGCAACAGCCTGCACTTCGCGCTCAGAGCCAACGTCAAACACAACGTGGACCTCAAGGCCAAGTTCGGTGCCGTGCTCTCCGCCGTTATCGCCGCCACGCTCAACGCTGCGCCGAGAGTTACGAAGCCCCTCGATGCGTTCACCGGGAAGCAGAATTGCCACTTCGCCGAAGCGGCCTGCGTGGAGGCCGGCAACGCCGGAGACTGCAAGTGCTGCGGTACGGGCTGCCTCCGCGGTTTCTCGGGTTACGGAGGTCTGCGCCATAACTACTGGCCCAGTGCCGGGTTAGCAGCCTGGTAGTTCACGTTCTCGTCGTACTGCTCGGACAAAGCGGTCTCCTGCTCCGGCAGGTTCACGTCATGCACAGTCACATCAACGCGGTCCACAATCAGGCCCGTCATGCGGGTAATGGCAACGGTGATGTTCTCGCGGATAGCGTTAGCCAGCTCGTGGATAGCAACGCCGTACTCAGCGATGATGGCAACCGCAACGCTGACGTGTCCCTGGTCCACCGCAACGTTTACGCCCTGCTGGACGTTGGTGGAGGAGGTGAAGGACTCACGCACAGCACCCCACATACGTGCAGCGCCACCGCCGAGGTTGTGCACACCGGAAACTTCGCGAGCTGCGATGCCGGCGATCTTGCCCACCACGTTGTCATCAATAACGGTGGTGCCGTGATCGGTCTCCAGGTTCTCGTTGCGCGGGCGAACCTGCTCCGTCTCTACTGCCTTGGAATCGGCAGCGGAATCAGTGGTAGACGGGGTGTTCGGGGTCTTCGGGGTGTTGTTGTCAGCCATGATGATCCTTTCATTGGATTGGTGTACCTGCTCAACCCTACCCGTTTAGCCCCGCTGGGCGCTGGGCTCATGCATAATGTGGGTCCATGACGCAGGACATTCGCAAGACGCTTATCAGCGCATACTTCGGTGAATTTGGTGGACAGTATGTACCGGATTCGTTGTACCCGGTCTTAGATGAGTTGGAGCAGGCGTTTGTTGATGCTCGGCATGATGAGGAGTTTCTCGCCGAGCTTGCAGAGCTGCAGGCTAAGTACCTGGGGCGCCCAACCCCGGTCTATGAGTGCCTGAACTTGCCGCGCTCCAAGAAAACGGGCAAGAAGCTTGAAAACGTCCGTCTGTTTTTGAAGCGTGAAGACTTGGCGCACGGCGGTGCGCACAAGGCTAACCAGGTGTTGGCGCAGGCGCTGATTGCAAAGCGTTTGGGTAAGCGTCGCCTGATTGCAGAGACCGGTGCAGGCCAGCACGGTACCGCTACCGCTATGGTGGCTGCGCTTCTGGGCATGGAGTGCGTTATTTATATGGGTGCGCAGGATGTTGCGCGCCAGCAGCCGAATGTTCGCCGTATGCGCCTGATGGGTGCGAAGGTCTCGCCGGTGACCAATGAGGACGGCGGCTCCATGTCGAATGCGATTGACGTGGCGCTGGGGGACTGGCTGGAGAACCTTTCCACGACGCACTACGTGCTGGGTTCCGCCTGCGGCCCGCACCCGTTCCCCACGTTGGTCAAGGAGTTTCAGGCTGTGATCTCGCGCGAGTCGCGTGAGCAGATGCTGGCTGAGACTGGTCGTTTGCCGGATGCTGTCATCGCTGCCGTTGGTGGCGGCTCCAATGCCATCGGTGCATTCGCGCAGTACTTGGAGGATCAGCCGGGCAATGACAAGGTGCGTCTGATTGGTGTTGAGCCTTCGGGCGAAGGCCTGGACACCAATAAGCATGGTGCGCCGCTGGCTCACGGCAAGATCGGTTTCCTCCACGGCTCTCGTTCCTATGTGGTCACTGACCAGGATGGTGAGCTGATGGCTGAGTCACATTCGGTGTCTGCCGGCCTGGATTACCCGGGCGTTGGTCCGCAGCACGCGTATCTGAAGCAGACGGGCCGCGCTGAGTACGTGGTGGCGTCCGATGCGGAGGCGCTGCAGGCGTTTCGTATCCTCTCGCGTTATGAGGGCATCATTCCTGCCCTTGAGTCCTCCCACGCGTTGGCGCACGCGCTGCGCATGGCGGAGGAGGCGGAAGAGACTGGTGAGGAGCTGAACCTCTTGGTCAACCTTTCCGGCCGTGGTGACAAGGATATGGACTACGTGTTCAACATCCTGGGGGACCAGATTTTTGAGGACCCGTATGAGTCGCCCGTGGCGGACATCAAGGTCACCGAGGTGCTCGCGGAGATGACGTCCGCTTCCAACGAGCGGGAGGCCGGTAACGCGGTTTCGCACCACTAGGGAGCTTTTGCTTATCGACGCACCCCCGTCCCAACATTCTCACGCGCGACGGGGGTTTGCGCTTTTGTGGCCTTTGTGTTTAAATACTCGGGTTGCTTTGACATGGCTCGTTGTAAAAGGCGAGCGATGGTGAGGTAACCATGACACCTTCACCGGGAAGGGGCCATGGCAAATAAACAGCGGCAGTACGCGAAGAGTCACGCACCCTTCCGAGTCTGACACCCACGTCATATATGTGCCTTATGTAGGTATGTAGGCGCGGGGAAAGCACTGGAGACGTACGCGAGCAGTTTGTTGCACGCCCGTCCCAACTTTCTGAAGTGTCATGACAGTCAATTACAAGACACTGGCGTTGAGCCAAGGGCCCAGCCCGGACAACGTTATAGAGAAACTAGAAGCTACAACCCCACCGCTTCGCTCTCGTTTCACTTCGTTCAACTTCGAGCGAAGCGAGAGTTGAACGTGGGGATGCGAGGAAGAGGTAAGCGTGGCGGGACAGAAGATCCGCATCAGGCTCAAGGCCTACGATCATGAGGCGATCGACGCATCCGCGAAGAAGATCGTTGAGACGGTCACCCGCACGGGTGCCCGCGTCGTGGGGCCGGTGCCGTTGCCCACTGAAAAGAACGTGTACGCCGTCATTCGTTCTCCGCACAAGTACAAGGATTCTCGCGAGCACTTCGAGATGCGCACCCACAAGCGCCTCATCGATATTCTCGATCCGACGCCGAAGACCGTCGATGCGCTCATGCGCATTGACCTTCCGGCCAGCGTTGACGTGAACATCCAGTAAGCAGGAGAACTGAAATGTCTGACAACCAGATGAAGGGCATTCTGGGCAAGAAGATCGGCATGACCCAGATCTTCGACGAGGACAACCGTGTTATCCCGGTTACCGTCGTCGAGGCTGGTCCGTGCGTGGTCACCCAGATCCGCACCCCCGAAATCGATGGCTACTCTGCCATCCAGATCGCTTATGGCGATATTGACCCCCGTAAGACCAAGAAGCCGCAGGCTGGTCACTTCAAGAAGGCCGGTGTGAACCCGCGCCGCCACGTCGTGGAGATCCGTATGGATGACACCTCCGCGTACGAGGTTGGCCAGGAGTACAACGCCACCATCTTTGAGGGTGACACCTACGTTGACGTGGTCGGCACCACCAAGGGCAAGGGCTACGCTGGCGCCATGAAGCGCCACGGCTTTGCTGGCCAGGGTGCTTCGCACGGTAACCAGGCTGCTCACCGTCGTGTGGGTGGCATCGGTGCATGTGCTACCCCGGGTCGCGTGTTCAAGGGCACGCGTATGGCTGGCCGCATGGGCGGTAACCGCGTTACCACCCAGAACCTGAAGATCCAACGCATCGACGGCGACAACAACCTGATCCTGGTCAAGGGTGCAATCCCGGGTGCCAAGGGCAGCATTGTTACCGTCAAGACCGCAGTGAAGGGCGGTGCTCACGCATGACGAACCTGACGCTTGACGTCCACACCGCTGATGGTAAGACCAACGGCTCCGTTGAGCTTCCGGCAGAGTTTTTTGACCGCGAGGCATCTATTCCCCTGATGCACCAGGTTGTAATTGCACAGCTGGCTGCAGCACGTCAGGGTACGCACGCAACGAAGACCCGAGGCATGGTTTCCGGCGGCGGCAAGAAGCCGTTCCGCCAGAAGGGCACCGGCCGTGCACGCCAGGGCTCGACCCGTGCTCCGCACTTCACCGGTGGTGGCACCGTCCACGGTCCGCAGCCGCGTTCCTACGCGCAGCGGACCCCGAAGAAGATGATCAAGGCCGCTCTCGCAGGTGCGCTGACGGATCGTGCTCGCAACGAGCGCATCCACGTGGTGGAGGATCTGGTCCCTGGCCAGAACCCGTCCACCAAGTCTGCACGTGCTTTCATCGAGCGCCTGACCGACCGTAAGTCCGTTCTGCTGGTCCTGGGCAGCGACGATGTGAATTCCCGCCTTTCCGCAAGGAACCTGCCGGGCGTGCACGTTATCGCTCCGTCCATGCTGAACACCTACGACGTCCTGAATGCAGACGACGTTGTGTTCTCGGTCGAAGCACTGCACACCTTCATCAACCGCGGCAACGTCGTGGCTGCACCTGCCGGCGCGGCAGCGACGGCTGAGGAGGAGAAGTAAATGGCTAAGGTTGCGAATCCGCGCGACATCATCATCGCACCGGTCCTCTCTGAGAAGACCTACGCGCTGATGGAGCAGAACACGTACACGTTCTTCGTGAACCCGTCTGCAAACAAGACCCAGATCAAGATTGCCGTGGAAGAGATCTTCGGCGTTGACGTTGCTTCGGTGAACACCGCCAACCGTGAGGGCAAGCGCAAGCGCTCCCGCACCGGCTTTGGCAAGCGTAAGGACACCAAGCGCGCCTACGTCACTCTCCGCGAGGGCAGCGACTCCATCGACATCTTCGGCGGTGCGACGGCCTAAGGCCATCGCTCTGATGAAGAGACGATAGAAAAGGACAAACTATGGCTATTCGTAAGTACAAGCCGACAACCCCGGGTCGCCGCAACAGCTCCGTTTCCGAGTTCGAGGAGATTACCCGCTCCACGCCGGAGAAGTCCCTGCTGCGCCCGCTCCCGAAGAAGGGTGGCCGCAACACGCACGGCCACATCACTACTCGTCACCGCGGCGGCGGCCACAAGCGTCGCTACCGCGTGATTGACTTCCGTCGTTCTGACAAGGACGGCGTGCTGGCAAAGGTTGCTCACATTGAGTACGACCCGAACCGCACCGCAAACATTGCACTGCTGCACTACTACGACGGCGAGAAGCGCTACATCATCGCGCCGAAGGGCCTGAAGCAGGGCACCGTTGTGGAGTCCGGTCCGAACGCCGACATCAAGGTTGGCAACAACCTGCCGCTGCGCAACATCCCGACCGGTACGACCATCCACGCTGTGGAGCTCAAGCCGGGCGCTGGTGCAAAGCTGGCTCGTTCCGCAGGTACGTCCATCCAGCTGCTGGGTAAGGAAGGCAACTACGCAGTGCTGCGTATGCCGTCTTCTGAGATCCGCCGCGTGGATATCCGCTGCCGCGCAACCGTTGGTGAGGTTGGCAACGCTGACCAGATCAACATCCGCTGGGGTAAGGCCGGCCGTATGCGCTGGAAGGGCTGGCGCCCGACCGTGCGTGGTGTGGTTATGAACCCGGTTGATCACCCGCACGGTGGTGGTGAAGGTAAGACCTCTGGTGGTCGCCACCCGGTGAGCCCGTGGGGCCAGAAGGAAGGCCGCACCCGCAACCCGAACCGTTACTCGAACAACATGATTGTGCGCCGCCGTCGCACCAAGAAGAAGCGCTAAGAGGAGGTAAGACAACATGCCACGTAGCCTGAAGAAGGGCCCGTTCGTCGATGAGCACCTCCTCAACAAGGTGGACGCTCAGAACGAGGCCGGCACCAAGCAGGTCATCAAGACCTGGTCTCGCCGCTCAACCATTCTCCCTGACTTCATCGGTCACACTTTCGCCGTCCACGACGGTCGTAAGCACGTTCCGGTGTTCGTCGACGAGTCCATGGTTGGTCACAAGCTCGGCGAGTTTGCACCCACCAAGACCTTTAAGGGTCACGTCAAGGAAACGAAGGGACGTCGATAAGCAATGGCTGACACCATCACCACTGCATCCGCGACGGCCAAGTTCGTGCGCACTTCCCCGATGAAGGCCCGCCGCGTGCTGGCTCTCGTCCGCGGTAAGTCTGTTGCTGAGGCTCTCGCGATCCTGAAGTACGCGCCGCAGGAAGCCGCTAAGCCGGTTGCCAAGGTCGTCGCTTCTGCTGCGGCCAACGCCGAGAACAACTTCGGCTTGGATCCGCGCACCCTGGTTATCGCAGAGTGCTACGCAAATGAGGGTCCGACCATGCGTCGTTACCAGCCGCGTGCACAGGGCCGCGCTTTCCAGATCCGTAAGCGCACCTCTCACATCACTGTTGTCGTCGAGTCCAAGGAAGAGGCGAACTAATGGGTCAGAAAATCCACCCCCACGGCCTACGCCTGGGCATCACTTCCGATTGGAAGTCCCACTGGTACGCCGACAAGAACTACGCCGACTACGTCGCTGAGGACATCAAGATCCGCGAGTTCTTCCAGAACAACCTGGAGCGCGCAGGCATCTCCGATGTTGTCATCGAGCGCACCCGTGACCGCGTTCGCGTGGACATTCACACCGCCCGCCCGGGCATCGTGATTGGCCGCCGCGGCGCTGAGGCTGACCGCATCCGCCGCGAGCTGGAGAAGCTCACCGGCAAGATGGTTGCGCTGAACATCCTCGAGGTCAAGAACGTCGACGCTGACGCGACCCTGGTCGCACAGTCCATCGCAGAGCAGCTTGTCAACCGTGTGGCATTCCGCCGCGCGATGCGCAAGGCTATCCAGTCTGCGATGCGCAACCCGCAGGTCAAGGGCATCAAGGTTCTGTGCTCTGGCCGTCTGGGCGGCGCCGAAATGTCCCGTGTTGAGCGCTACCACGAGGGCCGTGTGCCGCTGCACACCCTTCGTGCGGAGATTGACTACGGCACGGCTGAAGCACACACCACCTTTGGCGTCATTGGCGTCAAGGTGTGGATCTACAAGGGCGATGTCGTAGGTGGCGTTCGCGAGTCCGAGCTCAATGCGCCGAGCAATGAGCGTCGTGGCCGTGGCGACCGCGATCGTCGTCCGCGCCGCGGTGGCCAGCGCCGCCAGCAGCGCGCCGAGCAGAAGCAGGAGGGCTAAGCATGCTTATTCCTAAGCGCGTGAAGTACCGCCGTCAGCACCGCCCGACCCGTTCCGGCGTGTCCAAGGGCGGCAACAAGATCAACTTTGGTGACTATGGCCTCCAGGCTCTTGAGCCGGCTTACGTTACCAACCGCCAGATCGAGTCCGCTCGTATCGCTATCAACCGCCACGTCAAGCGTGGTGGCAAGGTCTGGATCAACATCTTCCCGGACCGTCCGCTGACCCAGAAGCCGCTCGGCGTGCGTATGGGTTCCGGTAAGGGCCCGGTTGAGAAGTGGGTGGCCAACGTTAAGCCTGGCCGCATCCTTTTCGAGATGTCCTACCCGAACGAGGAGACTGCAATGGAAGCTCTGCGCCGCGCTGGTGCGAAGCTGCCGTGCAAGACTCGCGTGATTAAGAAGGAGGACCAGTTCTAATGGCTGCCGGTACCCCCGCATCCGAATTCCGCGAGCTCAACGATGATGAGCTGCGTACCCGCCTGACCGAGGCAAAGGAAGAGCTGTTCAACCTGCGCTTCCAGCTTGCCACTGGCCAGCTGACCAACAACCGCCGCATCTCCACGGTGAAGCGCGACATTGCTCGCATCTACACGGTGCTGCGCGAGCGTGAGCTCGGCCTGTCCGTTGTACCCGAGTCTGCAGGAGCTGAGGCATAACCATGACTGAGGCAAACGTGACTGAGAAGAACACCGGCAAGGGCCCGAAGCACACCGAGGCTAAGCCGAAGGAGAAGGGCCTGCAGAAGCGCCGCCGCGGCTACGTCGTGTCCGACAAGATGGACAAGACGATCGTGGTCGAGGTTGAGGACCGTAAGTCCCACGCTCTGTACGGCAAGATTGTGCGTACCACCAAGCGTGTGAAGGCTCACGATGAGAACAACACCGCCGGCGTCGGCGATCTCGTTCGCATCGAGGAGACCCGCCCGCTGTCCAAGGACAAGCACTTCCGTCTCATTGAGATCATTGAGAAGGCTCGCTAGTTCTAGCTAGTTACTAGCGCCAAAGGCCGCACCCCCGTTTCCCGGGTGGTGCGGCTTTTCGCATTTTGCTTATCGACGCCCCACGCCACCAAACCTTCGGTACCTTTGACGGCATGTCTACTGAAAAATTTTGTGTAACCATTGCCCACGCTAAGAACGACACGGATCTGGCCACTGTTGGCTTTGTCGTAGCCAACGCTGCCGTCGGCTCCGCCCAGGACACCATGGTCTTCCTCTCCTCTGAGGGCGCCTACCTGGCTGTTGAGGGCTACGCTGACGACATCCACGAGGAAGGCTTCGCCCCGCTCAAGGAGCTCATTGCAAACTTCATCGCCGCTGGCGGTGCCCTCTACGTGTGCGCACCGTGCATTAAGAAGCGCGGCTACACGGAAGACCAGCTGATCGAGGGCGCGCAGATCGTCGGCGGCGCGAAGCTCGTCGAGTTCCTGGCGGACGGCACGCCGAGCGTGTCCTACTAGGCGTAACAACGTGGCAGAAGCAACTCACCCGTACGCGCCCCACACCAGTTTTGATGGGGGAGACCTTGACTGCGGCAATGGCCTGCTGCTGCTGATCCGTCAGCACATCGACCCGCTGGATCCGGGCCAGCTGCTGGAGATCATCTCCTACGAGCCGACTGTCCCGGATGATCTTCCTTCTTGGTGCCGGCTTACCGGCAATGAGCTGGTGAACATGATCGAGGAGACGGATCAAGGCCGCTGGCGTTTCCTAGTGTGTAAAGGCGCGTTCGCAGGGGCTGACACGCCTTCGGCTGACCCATCGGAGCCCGAGAGTGCGCCACAACCAGTGGCGAAGAAGCGCGGCGCAAAGCAGCGCAAGCGCCCACAGATGCCGGTGACCCAGGAAGTGGTCACCCCCACGGTGCCAACGGATTTCCCGGCGCCTGCGTCGGCGCCGCAGATTGCGCCGCTTTCGGTAATGACCATGGGGTCGTGGCCGCGTAAGCCGTGGCTGCTCGAAGCGGTGCACGAGAATTTGGCTGGCCGGATGCCGGAAGATCAGTTCCAGGCCACCGCCGATGATGCGGTGGAGCTCGTGTTGGCCGCCCAGCAGCGTGCCGGCGTGGATGTGGTTACTGACGGTGAGATGCGCCGCGACAACTACTCCAGCTTTGTCGCGGGAAGGCTGCAGAACTGCCAGCTCATTCCTATTACGGACCTGCTGCCGTACGTGGATGATCCGGAGGAGTTTGAGCGCGAGCTGCGCGCGTTGGACGTTCCTGCCGGAGATGTCCGCCACCCCGCGGTCTTCGGCCTGCTTGGGCGCGATAAGCCGCTGGTGGCTCATGAGGTCCGCTTCCTGCAGTCCCTGACGGACGCGCCGGTGAAGGTGTGCCTGCCTGGGCCGTATCTTTTGACCCGCACGATGTGGATGGAGTGCGTCTCTGACCGGGCGTATGAAAGCCGTGAGGAGATGGCCGTCGACATTGTGCGCGTGCTGCGCGAGGAACTCCATGAGCTGTACTCGCTGGGCACCGCGATGATTCAAATTGATGAGCCGGTGCTGACTGAGGTGGTCTACAGCCGACACGACGGTGGTGGGCGTACCTTTATGTGCGGCGCGCTCGATGAGCTGTCCGGCAGCGTGGATGAGGAGCTCGCGTTTGCGCAGTCGCTGCTTGAGCAGCTGACGGAGGGCTTCGACCCGCAGCGGCTTGCGTTGCATGTGTGCCGCGGCAACTGGACCACGGACGAATCGGCGGCACTCGAAGGCGACTACGCCCCGTTTGTAGACCTGTTTGCTGCACTGAATGTGGGCACGCTCTCCTTGGAACTGGCCACTCCACGTGCCGGCAGCTTGGATGCGCTGAGCGGGATTCGCGAGGACCAGCGGGTCTGCGTCAGCGTGCTCAACCAAAAGCAGCAGGCACTTGAGCCGACGGAGGACGTGGTGGCCCGCATTGCCGCTGCGGTTGAGGCCTTTGGCACAGACCGCGTGCTGCTGAGTACTGACTGCGGGTTTGCAACCTTTGCGGACAACCCGATCGTGGCAGATCGCCTTGCGCAGCAGCAGCTGGCGCAGATCGTCCAAGCGCGCGACACCTACCTGCAGCAGGTGGGGGATACGCAGTAGTGGAGCTTATGGAAGAGCCGCCCGAGTCGCAGCACTATTGGGATGCGGAAGACATCGCCTGCGGTGATGTACTCGTGCGGCTTTTCCTGCTTTTTCGGGACCAGATGGAGGTCGGCGACGTGCTCCACCTGCGCTCTATCAACGAGGCTATTCATATTGACCTCTACGCCTGGTGTGGGCTGACCGGTAACAAGCTGCTCTATACGGACCCGCCTCATTACTACCTGCGTAAAGCGGAGTAACTAAGAAAGTTCAGCAACTGTTCACCTGGACTTCCCCGATTGGTTAGGTAGCGGAAATAACGTTTGCAGCGTTTGTGACCGCTAGCAAAACATCGCTACCAACGTTTCCCGGGGAGAACATCCATGTCTTTGAAGGGTAAGAACCTTTTCCACTCCAAGCGTTCCAGCCTGACCTGCACCTACAAGTGCGGCAACGCCTGTGCTGGTGAATGCACCAACGAATCCGATAACCCGTACTTCGGCGACATCATGTCGCGTCGTGGCGTGCTGAAGGCCTTCGGTGCCTCCACCGTGGCGTTCGGCGGCACCGCTGTGTTGGTTGCCTGCGGCGCTGAAGGCGATGCGGGTACCGAAACCCAGGCTGCAACCCCCACTTCCAGCGCTGATGCTGCAGCTGCTGTGATCACCCCGGTTGCTGGCATGCGCTTTGAAAGTGTTGCGCCGAACGAGAAGGACGAGGTTGTTGTCCCGGCTGGCTACGCCACCTCCGTGCTGATTGCCTGGGGCGACCCGGTGTACGAGGACGCTCCGGAGTTTGACCCGAACAACCAGACCGCTGCAGCCGCTGCCCGCCAGTTCGGCTTCAACAATGACTTTGCTGGCCTGATGGAGCACCCGACGGACAAAAACCGCATGGTGTACGTCTGCTCGCACGAGTACTCCACGGAGCCGCAGATGCTGCCGAACTACGATCCGGAGAACCCGACGGATGAGGAAATCAACATCGGTATTGTCAGCCACGGTCACACCATCCTGGAGGTCTCGCGCGACGAGAAGACCGGTGAGCTGACCCGCGAGTTCGGCCCGCTGAACCGCCGCATCACCGGCGAGACGGAGTTCAAGATTGTCGGCCCGGCTGCTGGCCACGACCTGCTGAAGACCTCCGTGGACCCGACTGGCACCAAGGTGTTCGGCACCTTCAACAACTGCGCCGGTGGCGTGACCCCGTGGGGCACCTTCCTGTCCGGTGAGGAAAACATTGACCAGTACTGGGCAAACGCGAAGGCTGTGACGGGCGATCGCCCGGCGGCTGATGTGAAGCGCTTTGGTGTGCCGGAGGAGGCGTCGGAACGCAAGTGGGAGCGCCTGCACGACCGCTTTGACCTGGCGAAGGAGCCGAACGAGTTCAACCGCTTCGGCTACTTGGTGGAGATCAACCCCTATGATCCGGAGTCCATTCCGGTCAAGCACACGGCTTTGGGACGCTTCAAGCACGAAGCCGGCAACATCCACGTCACCGAGGATGGCACCGTGGTGTGCTACTCCGGCGATGATGCTCGTTTTGAGTACATCTACAAGTTCGTTTCCTCCAAGAAGATCAAGGAGGGCGATGCTGCACACAACATGACCATCCTGGATGAGGGTACGCTCTACGTTGCCAACCTGGAGGGCAACTCCCCGGCAGGCGAGATCACCGGCGACGGTGACCTTCCTGAGGACGGCGAGTTTGACGGCACCGGCACGTGGATCCCGCTTCTGACCGCGCACGCGGACGGCACCGCTGAGTCCCACGTTGAGGGCTTCACCGGTGAGGAGGTTGCCATCTACACCCGCCTTGCTGCGGATGAGGTTGGCGCAACCAAGATGGACCGCCCGGAGGACTTCGAGGTCAACCCGGTTACCGGCAAGGTGTACCTGGCGCTGACCAACAACAAGTACCGCGGCGCCACCGGTGAGAATGAGAAGAAGAGCAAGGAAGACGTCACCGAGTACGCACCGATCCGCGAGAACAAGAACGGCCTGGTCATGGAGCTTGTAGATGACCACGCTGGCACTGACTTCTCCTGGAACCTCCTGCTGGTCTGTGGTGACCCGGAGGCGGCGTCGACCTACTTCAGCGGTTTCCCGAAGGAGCAGGTTTCCCCGATCTCTTGCCCGGACAACATCGCCTTTGACTCCCATGGCAACCTGTGGATCTCTACCGACGGCAACGCGTTGGGCTCCAACGATGGCCTCTACGCCATTGGCCTGGAGGGTGAGAACCGTGGCCAGACCAAGTGCTTCCTCACAGTCCCGTATGCAGCTGAGACCTGTGGCCCGATTGTGACGGACCAGCTGGTGCTGGTGAACGTGCAGCACCCGGGTGAGGAAGATGACGCTACCTTTGAAAACCCAGCTTCTCACTGGCCGGATGGTGGCACGTCTGTTCCGCGCCCGGCTGTGGCGCAGGTGTTCCGCCCGGACGGCCAAATGATTGGTATGGAAAAGGCCTAACATCACGGGCCGTAAGGCTCACGGCGAACGTTCAGCAACCCCGCAGGAGATCTAGAGAGGTCCGCTGTGGGGTTTGCGGCTTTTTGCCTTTAAAATTTTGAACTATGTGTGGAATCGTTGGGTATGTCGGCGCTGCGAACAACAGTGAACGCGACGCAAAAACTGTCATTATTGAGGGCCTTCGCAGGCTGGAGTACCGTGGCTACGACTCAGCTGGTGTCGCCGTAGCAACAGGTGGGCGCATTGAATGCCGCAAGAAGGCTGGCAAGGTTGCTGACTTGGAGGCAGCGATTGCTGCCGCACCCCTTGACGCTTCCCACC
Organism: Corynebacterium riegelii; assembly: GCF_001263755.1. Taxonomy (NCBI): domain Bacteria; kingdom Bacillati; phylum Actinomycetota; class Actinomycetes; order Mycobacteriales; family Corynebacteriaceae; genus Corynebacterium; species Corynebacterium riegelii. Next base: position 1,659,402 of record NZ_CP012342.1, on the reverse strand, counting down.
TAGGTATTGGGCACACTCGTTGGGCTACGCACGGCGGCCCGACCGACGCGAATGCACACCCGCATGTGGTTGGCAATGGTGCGCTGGCGGTGGTGCACAACGGCATCATCGAGAACTTCGCGCAGCTGAAAGCGGAGCTTGCAGAAAAGGGCTACACCTTTGTCTCTGACACGGACACCGAGGTTGCTGGCACGCTGCTGCTGGAGGTCTACAACACGGAGGCCAGCGGGGATCTCACCCGGGCGATGCAGCTGACCGCGCAGCGCCTAGAGGGTGCGTTTACCCTGCTGGCTATCCACGCGGACCACCCGGACCGTATTGTGGCGGCGCGCTGGAACTCCCCGCTGGTGATCGGCGTGGGCGAGGGCGAGAACTTCTTGAGCTCTGACGTGTCGGGCTTCATCGAATTCACCCGCGACGCGGTGGAGATGGACAACGGCCAGATTGTCACGCTGACTGCTGATGGTTATGAGATCACTGACTTTGAGGGTGCGGTGGCTCAAGGTAAACCGTTCCGCGTGGAATGGGACATCACCGCCGCGGAGAAGGGTGGCTACAACTCCTTTATGGAAAAGGAGATCCACGATCAGCCGGCGGCTATCCGTGACACGCTCTATGGGCGTTTCAATGAGGACGGCCAGCTAACGTTGGATGAGCTGCGCATTGATGAGTCGCTGTTGCGCTCTATTAACAAGATCATCATCGTGGCATGCGGTACCGCGGCGTATGCCGGGCAGGTGGCGCGCTATGCCATTGAGCACTGGTGCCGCATCCCTACGGAGGTGGAGCTGGCGCATGAGTTCCGCTACCGCGACCCGATTGTGAATGAGCAGACGCTGGTGGTTGCCGTGTCCCAATCGGGTGAGACCATGGACACGCTGATGGCGGTGCGCCACGCCCGTGAGCAGGGTGCGAAGGTCATTGCGATCTGTAACACGGTGGGTGCTTCCATTCCGAGGGAGTCGGACGCGGTGCTCTACACCTACGCTGGCCCGGAGATCGCCGTGGCGTCTACCAAGGCGTTTATCTCCCAGATTGTGGCTGCCTACCTGCTTGCGCTGTACCTGGCGCAGGTGCGTGGCAATAAGTACGCCGATGAGATCCGCCAGATCATTGATCATCTGGAGGAGATGCCGGAGAAGCTGCAGAACGTGCTGGACAATGAGGACCAGGTCAAGCAGCTGGGCAAGGAGCTAGCGCAGTCCAAGTCGGTGCTGTTCCTGGGCCGCCACGTGGGCTTCCCCGTGGCGCTGGAGGGTGCGCTGAAGCTGAAAGAGGTTGCGTACCTGCACTCTGAGGGCTTTGCTGCGGGCGAGCTGAAGCACGGTCCGATCGCGCTGGTGGAGGAAGGGCAGCCGGTGTTTATCATCGTGCCGTCCAAGGGGTCGCGTCATAACCTGCACGCCAAGGTGGTCTCCAACATCCAGGAGGTCCGCGCGCGTGGTGCGGTGACCATAGTGATTGCAGAAGATGGTGATGAGGACGTGGTGCAGTTTGCTAACCACGTGATCCGCATCCCTGAGTCGGCTGGGCTGTTGCAGCCGCTTCTGGCTACGGTGCCGCTGCAGATATTCGCGTGTGCTGTGGCGGAAGCTCGCGGTTTGAATGTGGATCAGCCTCGCAACTTGGCCAAGTCTGTGACGGTGGAATAGCAACCCGGTAGCGCTCGAATATTAATGGGGTTATTTGCTAACCTAACTTCGTGAAAAATCGGAGAGTAACCCTCGGCGCTGCTGTGGTGGCAGCGTTTACAGCTTTGACACTCGCGGCGTGCGGTGGTGGCGCCGCCTCTGTTCCTGACACGGACACCGTGGTGCTTGCGCCGAAGGACGTGGTGGCCAAGGTTTCGGCTGCCGCGGACATTGGTTCGCAGGAGGTGGTGGCGCTGACCACCACGCTGACCGGGCCGGTGACCGAGGTGGATGTGCGCATTGGCCAGCCGGTACAGGAGGGCCAGATTGTGGCGCGGGTGGACACGTCTGGTGCGCAGCGTCAGTTGGATGCGCAGCGTGCGCAGCAGATGTCGTCGGACGTCGCAACGCAAAATGAGCTCCAGCGAGCCCAGCAGCAACTCTCCCAACAACAGGACGCGCTGAACCGGGGGCTCAACGGCCGGATCACTCAGGCTGAGGCGGCGCAGCGTGAGGCGCAGCTGCGTTACGACGACACGTTGGCCACCTTCAACCACCAAAAACAGCTCCACGAAGCCGGTTTGACACCGGAGGCCGTGCAGCAGGCGAACGCGGTGGACACCGCGCGCAGGAACGTGACCTTGGCGGGCCTGGATTCCGTGCGTGCGAATGCGGCGAACTTCATCGCTGCCTTTACGCAGCAAGTTGATGGGATCAGCCCCGTGGTGGGGATTTTGGAGTCTGACCAGCGCTACACGGGCGCGCAGCGCGATCTGGATGCGGCGCAGAAAGCCTACGATGCCTCGCTGCTGGGCGTGAACGCGGACTTGGAAGCGAAGCAGCGTGCGGTGGCTCAGGCGTTTCAGGCGAAAAACGACGCGGACATTGCGCTTGAGGTCACCCGCCTTGCGGTGCAGCAGGAAATCGATGCGAGCGCGGCGACTGTGGACCAGGCGCAGCGCAGTCTGAACGCCTCGCAGGCTGCCGCGGAGGTTGGCCAGAGCCAGCTGCGTGTGGATATTGCATCCGGTGAGGTGCGTTCCCCAATCAACGGCGTGGTCACCGAGGTGCTTGCGCAGCGCGGCCAGCCGTCCTCGGGACATTTGGCTACGGTTGCGGACCCGAACCGGCTGATCCTGACCGCCAACGTCAACGAGGTTGACTCCGGCAAGGTGCAGGTGGGCAACGAGGTCACCTTCACCACCCCGAGTAGCGGTTTGAAGCAGTACAAGGGCAAGGTTGTAGATGTCTCCTCGGTGGCAGCACCCGCACCCGGCGGGGCAGAGGGCGCTGGCCAGGCACCCGCGCGCCCGGAGTTCCCCGTGACCATCGAAGTCACCGGCGATACTGAGGGCCTGCGCATCGGCGGCACCGCCAAAGTCCAGATCACCACGGGTACCTCGAAGGCGGCGCTGACTGTGCCGCGTGAAGCCATCATTGATAAGGATGGCACCTACTCCGTACTCGTGCTTCGGCCTATCGACGGCAGCGACACCGAATTCGAAGTCGCCACCGCCGACGTCACGCTTGGCCTCGTCACCGACCTGGAAGCCGAAGTACGTGGCCTTGAAGAAGGCACCCGCGTAATCAAGACGCCGGGGGAGTACCGCGATCGCATTGGCCAGCGCGTAACGGTTGGCCCGGCGCTGGACGCGCCGGAGGAGGCGCCTGCGGAGACTGCGGAGGAGACGCCTGCGGAGACTGCGGAGGCGTCGGCAAGCGAGAGCCCCAAAGGCGAATAAGTGAACCTGCGTGAAGCGATCCGGCTGGCCGCGACCAGCCTGCGAGCCAACAAGCTGCGCTCCGTGCTCACCCTGCTCGGCGTGATCATCGGCATCGCCGCCGTTGTAGCCATCATGTGCCTGGGCAAAGGCATGCAGCAGCAGCTCCAAAGCGATTTTGAGCAGTTTGGTCTTAATGACGTCAACGTCCAAGTCAAAACCCGCCACTCCGAGTCCGATCCCTGGATGTACGAGGACGTCCCCGACGCCTCCCTGATCACACCAGACATGGTGGAGCAGCTGCGCGGATTCATCGGGCCGAAGGTGCAAGGTATTGCCCTGGACGCGGGCGGCGAATCCGCTCGCGTGACGCGCGGGCTGAACGAGGGCACCGTCACCGTGGATTTTGTCAACGCCGATTACATTGAGATCCAACGCCACACGATTACCGCCGGCCGTATCTTTACCGAGGACGACATTGTTGGCGACCGCGCTGTGGCCGTGATCTCGCCCGAGGTAGTAGACACGTACTTCAACGGGGACCCGGCCTCTGCCATCGGTGCGAGCCTGGACCTTGACGTGTCGGGACGCTTCGCATCCTTCCAAGTAGTTGGCGCTTACGGGCGTGCTGAGACCTCCTCGCCGCTGGTAGGCACCTTTGAAGAGGCGTCCATCTACGTGCCATACACCGCACAATCCCGCCTGAGTGCGAACCCGACCCAGGGCTTCCGCATGCTGCAGATTCGCACCCTTTCGCCGGACCTGACTGCGGATGTGACCAGCGACGTCAACACCTGGGCCGAACAGGCCTACGCAGATGATGCGGACTACGTGGCGAAGGTGCTAGACACCAAGTCTGAAATCGACCAAGTGAACCAAACCATGGCCATGATCAGTCTGGTTATCTCCGCCATTGGCGGGATCTCGCTGCTGGTTGGTGGTATTGGCGTGATGAACATCATGCTGGTGTCCGTCACGGAACGCACCCGCGAAATCGGCGTGCGCATGGCGCTGGGGGCGACGCGCCGGGCGGTGCGCACCCAGTTTGTTATTGAGGCGATGATGATCTGCCTGCTCGGCGGTGCCTTGGGCGTGCTGCTTGGTGCGGCGCTTGGCATGGCGGGGACGGCCGCCATGGGGTCGGTGGCGCTGCCGCCGGTGGGCGCGGTTGTGATCGCGCTGCTGTTCTCGCTGGGGATCGGCCTGTTCTTCGGGTGGTACCCGGCGAATCGGGCGGCGCGCATGAAGCCGATTGAGGCGCTGCGCTACGAGTAGGGCGCTGGTTTTGTAGCGAAACTACAGCAGGCCTGCGAGACGGCGCAGCTGGTGGAAGTGGTTGACCGGGCCGTGGCCCTGTCCCACGTTGAGCTCATCGGCATGCGCGATGGCTTCGTGGAGCCAGTCGGATGCCCACGCCAAGGCCTCGGCGGGGGTGGGGTCAATAGCAACGCGGGTGGCAAACGCCGAAGACAGCGAGCAGCCGGTGCCGTGGGTGTTCTTCGTGTTCACCCGAGTGAGCTCAGTAACCGTGACGTTGCCGTCCGGCGTGACCAGCGCGTTGGAGGCCATATCCCCAGTGAGGTGGCCGCCCTTAACCACGACGGTGACGTTGGCGTCGGCTGCAAAGCCGAGGCCGTGCTCGATGGCCTCCTTAAACGTCTGGGCAGGCTCCTTGCCCGTGAGCACAGCCAACTCCGGGATATTCGGGGTGACAAAGGTGGCGTGGTCGCGCACGAATTGGCGTAGTGCTTCCTCGGCGTCCGCAGTAAGCAGGCGGTCGCCTGAGGTTGCCACCATCACGGGGTCTACCACCACAATGTCTACGCGGTTGTCCTTGAGGAAGGAGGAGACGGTGTGGGTCGTTGTGGCGTCGCCAAGCATGCCGATCTTGAGAGCATCAACCGCAACATCATCGAATACCGCGGCAAGCTGCGCGCGCAGGAACTCCTGGGGCGGGGTGTGGATCTCGCGCACACCTTGGGTGTTCTGTGCGACCAGCGAGGTGACCACGCACATGCCGTAGCCGCCGGCGGCCGCGATGGACTTCAAATCCGCCTGGATGCCAGCGCCGCCAGTGGGGTCAGTGCCGGCGATGGAGAGAACGTTGGGGGTTTTGGTTGTCATGGTTTCCGACGGTACCGGAGGTGTGGATGCTTCGGGGTAGCCTACAAACCATGGTTTCGGTGAGGCCCACGGTCAAAGTGCTTAAGATTCTGTATTCGGGCGACAAACTGCCCGAATACACGGCCGCTGCGTATAACGATGCAAAACGAGCATCTGAACCGGAAGTTAAGATCGAGTATCTTCGTCAAGCCGTAGAGCATGCTCAAGCAGAGGTTACGCTGGTGACCTACATCCAAGCGAGGTTTGACCAGGGTATTTTCGAGCGTCTTCGAAGCGTTGACCACCGAGTTTTTGAGTCACGAGACGCGGAGGGCGCCGCATGGAGGGGCGCGGTAGTTCATGATGGCGGTGATACAGCTTGGCTAGTCCACGCTGATACGCATGATCATTTTCTTGCGCAAGCAAACAAGGTGCTTGGTGCGATGAAGCGGGACGGAACCTTGGGGCCAGCGGCATTAGATCTTCGAATTTTGGGAATGCAGGAGCGGCTGGATCGTGAGCGTGAATATGGCCGCTGTGCGATGGAGTCCACACTGGGTGCACTGAAAGATGCAACGGTTTCCCTCAAGCCGGTGAAACTCCAGGTTGGCGCTTTGTCTGTTGTCGTTGATGTGGAGACAGTCCCTTTTCAGGATTGGGAAGTAGATACCGCTCAAGATGAGGTTGAGATTGTATCTCTCCGTCTCGAAAACTGGCAGAAAAACTACCAAGAGTTACAGGCCTACTTGCGGTCGGTATTTTGTCTTTTTCAGACTGACGAGGAATCGGCTGAAACATTCGCTGATTTGGAGTTTGTGGTCCAGATTGCTCTTTCGCGTGCGGAACTTATTGCCTTGCTTGACATTCCGCAACAAGACCAACCGGTGGCATTGCGTAAGGTGACAGCGCCGCAATACTTGCATTACTCCACCAAGGGGGCGTTGGCGGAGGCCTTTATTACGGGCAAAGCCATCCGTGCAGTGTGTGGAAAGTGGTGGGTTCCAATTGGGGACGAACAAACCCATGCGCACCTCCCCATCTGTCCGGAGTGTGAACGTGGGGAACCGGTAGCGCAGGCTCTGCAGTCGTATCTACGGAAAACTACAGATCGTTGAGGTCGTTGATCTCGGAATCTGAGAAGGGGTGCGCTGCTGGAACCTCTGGGGTCTGAGGGGTGCCGTGCAGTGCATCTGCGAGAATCTCTGCACCAGCTTCTCGGGCCTGCATGAAAGCCGTGAGATCGGACACGCGAATGCGCTTGTGAGAACCAACCATGTGGAACGGCAGGTAACCATCGCGCATGAACTTGAGCAGGTGCGGGCGGCTCATCTTGAGAAGCTTGGCGGCTTCGTTGGGAGATAGTTCTGCATCGTCCGCAAGAACATTGACGGACTGGCCCTCCTCTAGCGCAAGGAGGATTGAGCGCAGCACCAAAGCGAGATTGGACCCAGTGTTTTCCTGGATAAAGTCACGAAGGCGCTCAGCGTCAGCATCGGTAAACTCAGTGCTTTTCAGCTGGCCAAGTACGGCGTTCGACATTGTCCCTCCAGTGCATGCAGTCACGTATCTGTATTAACTGTAACAACTGTAGCAAGTGTAAACCTTGTCGAGCTTGGAGGCAAACGCTACCCAGCGGCAACGGTGATGGTTTTGGCAAACCTGTCGTAGTCATCACGAATGCGCTGCAGTGGTTCCACGACCGCGCTCTGTGAGGCTGCCGCGACTTCCTTTGTCAGCGCTTGCCTGGTCTTGCGTTTCACGCGCGCGCCGATGATGCCGCCAAACACCGTGGTCAATAGCCCGATCAGGATGCCGGTGAGGAGACCTGCGAGGATGAGCAGGGTGGGGATTGGCCAGCCCTCAACCTCTGGGACAAGGTCGCCACCAAGGAGCGGCGTGAGCACACCCGGCACGAACGCCACCACCAGGTACCAAATCACTCCCACCAGCGCGGCGAGCAGGGCAAGCCACTGGAATGCGGCGAGTACGTTCCAGCTTTTCGACGGTTGCGCGGGCAGCTTTGTCCGCGCCGCCGCTTGGTCCAGCTCCGAGGGCAGGTTCTGGGAGATCTCCTCCGTGCGGTCCGCGATGGCGCTTGCCCAGGCGTTGGGCACGTCGCGCGCGGCGGCCGCGGAGTAATCGCGCAGGCCCTTGTTGGCCACGGCCTTCGACGCCGCATCCAGCTCCGGCAGGGAGGTGCGGTGCACGCCCACCGTGTCCGACTCTTCACGCAAACCCAGCCGCTTCAACGGGTCCGGCCTGAAGCGGGAAATCCAGCTGGTCAGCAGCCACCCGGTGCGCTGGTGGAGGCGCTTGCGGTAAGCAGCCGCGGTGGTCTCCGCGATGCGCTGGGCGCCTGCGGCCTGCGCCAGGGTTGCGTCCAGAGCTTGCTTCGCTTGCTTATCGACGCCACCGGCAACCTTCGCGGGCACCCACTTCCCAGTCGCCGCCTGAATATCTGCCGCGATGCGCGCAGATTGAGCGTTGTGCGCCTTGGCTACCTTCGCGATTGCCGCTTTGAGGTCCTCAATTCCTTCCCCGGTGCGGGCTGCGGTGGTGATGACGGTGGTGTTCGTGAGGCCGTCGGCAAGCAAAAGCTCCTTGTAGGAATTGGCGACGGTTCCGCGGTCATTCGGGTGCAGCAGATCGGCCTTGTTTAAGACGGCGAGGGTGACCTCCGCGTGGGCGGCGTGCGGGCGGATGAACTGGTCATGGATCACGCTGTCGGCGTACTTCTCCGGGTCAGAAACCCACACCAGTACGTCCACCTGGCCGGCGAGACGTTCTGCGATCGCACGGTTGGAGGCCTCCACCGAGTCGAAATCCGGCAGGTCAAGCAGGATCAACGGGCCGGCACCAGGGGCGAAATCGCCCTTGCGCTCGCGGCGATCCTCAACGCCGAGCCAGTCAAGCAGCTCCTCGGAATTCTCCGGGTGCCAGATCGCGGCCAGGGGAGAGGACGTGGTGGGGCGGCGCGCGGCGGCCTTGCCCAGGTCCTCGCCAACCACGGCGTTGAACAGGCTGGTCTTGCCGGAACCGGTGGCGCCGAAAAATCCCACCACGGTGTGCTCGGCGGAAAGCGCGCGGCGCTCAGAGCCCGCCTTCGCTACCTGCTTGAGGCGCTGCACCTCATCTGTGGGGAGGTAGGGTGCGGCGATGTCGGCGGCCTCGTTGAGCGCGGTCAGGCGGTCACCGAGCGAGGCTTTACGTTGGAAAATGCCCATTACTCTGCGCTCCCATCGTTGCGAGACTGCGGGCTGAACGTGCCGCGAAGCTGGTCAAACAGCCCGCGGAGTGTGCCGGCCTGGAAGCTTTCGTTGACGTCTTCTGTTGTGGCTGGCAGCGCGGGTGTGTTCGCTTGGGTTGGGGCCGGTGCAAGCGTGCCGGGGAAGCGCTGATCAATAGCAGTGCGAGCTTCTGCTGCGGCGTTGCGGATGGATTCTGCCGAGGCCCCCTCAAACAGCGGGTCCGTCAGCACGTGGTAGCGCTCGCGCTCCGCGCGCAGCAGGTGGTCCAGGCGCTGGTCCAGGTCGCGGCGGGCATCCGCAGCCATCCTGCGCACCGTGTCTTCGCCGAAGATAGTCTCCAGCAGCTTCTGGCCTACCACGGCAGAGCCGCCGGCGATGCCGATCTCCGCGCCGGTCAGCCCTGCCGTGGTGGAAAAGACCACCAACATCAGCGCAACGGTTAGCATGTTCAAGCCAAGCGACATCACGCGGGCGCGCTGACGCTTCTCGCCAGCGGTGTTCTGGATGCGCTCCAGAATGCCGGACTGCCACTCGCGGATCAGCTTCGCCGCCTGCTCATTGATGTCCTGGCTTGCGCGCGCAAGCGCCGGATCTGCGTTCTCACGCAACTGCGGGGCCATCACGCCGATGCGGGACCAGGAGCGGGAGGAGGCGGTATCGGCGGCGTCCACAATCACAGCGTGCAGGCCGGACTCCAGCTCAGTTTCCACCTCACGCAAAGGTGCAGGCTGGCCGGAGAAGAAGCTACCCACCTTATCAACGGTCTGGGAGAACCAACGCTCAAAACCACGGAACACATCGGAGGTGCCCACCACGTCCTGCCAGCGGTCCATTACCTCGGAGCGGAGCATCTGGCCGTCCGACGTAGCGTCGATAATATGCCGGTGCGCGTCCTTATATATATCGAAGATGGTTGCATCCAGCTGGTTAGCAAAGTCTTCACGACGCTGCCTTGTCACCACCGCCGCATCCACCTTCGCCAACGCCCCCTCAACAGCGCCCGCAACCGTCTTGCCGGCAACCGCCCGCCGGGCTGCCGTATCTTGTGCAAGCTCGTGCAGGTAGGTGTTCAGCGGGGCGACCAGCTCTGCGGGCAGAAACTCGTCTGTGGCTTGGGTTTCCTGGTTGTTGCCAAGGTCGACCACGAACGGGACCGTGAACACCGTGGCATCTTCAAGCCCCGCCTCAGCCATCATGCGGCGAAGATCCTGCGGCACGGTCTCGGCAGAGGCTTCGTCGAGACGGTTGAGCACCACCACGACCTCGATGCCGCGCGCGGCCGCGTCGTGCAGGAAATTCCACACCAGCTGATCCGCGTAGCGCGCCGGAGTGGTGACAAAGATCCACAGGTCCGCAGCCGCCAAGAGTTGAGTGGCCAGGGCGCGGTTGCGGTCATCGATTGAGTCGAAATCCGGGGCGTCTAGAAGCGAAAGGCCCTGCGGAAGGTTCGGGGTTTCCACAATGCGCAATGTGGTGGACTGCTCATTGCCCGCGCCGTGGGAGCGGGTCAGGCCAGGCAAGACGCGCGGGGAGTTAAACCACTCAGCATCGCCCGGATTCGCCACCAACACCGGCTGGCGTGTGGTCGGGCGGATCACGCCCGGGTTGGAAACGCGCTCACGCAAAAGCGCGTTGACCAGCGTGGACTTGCCGGATCCGGTGGAGCCGCCAATGACGGCAAGCAACGGGGCATCCAGGTTGGTCAGGCGGGGCAGGATGTAATCGTCAAACTGATTCACCACTGCGTGCGCTTCAGCGGCCGCCTCATCGGGCAGCGTCGTGGCGGCCAGCGCGTTGCGCAGGCGAGTGACCGCATCAATCGGGTCAAGCATGGGGGTATTCACCCGACCCATTGTTGCAGACGGCGGGAAGCCAGTCGTGGGGAACTAGTCTTTGTACTCCGTCTTGGTCAGGTTGAGCCAGCCATAGATGCCGCCCATGATGAGGCCACCGCCGATGAAGTTTCCAATCCAGACAATGGTCCAGTGCCGCAGCACGTTGTCCAATGTGTATCCGGGGATGGCAGACGGGCCAAACTCGAAACCGGTCAGAGAGGTCAGCACAAAGTTGGCAATCGAGTGCTCATAACTCATGGCTGCGAAAGCCGGGATGATCACGATCACGCCAAGCAGTTTGGCCGTGAAATCCTTCCCCGCCTGGGCTGAGAGCATAAACGCAATGTTGACCACGATATTGGCCAAGATCGCCTCGATGAAGAGTTTGCCGCTCGGTTTTTCAAGTTTGGACACCATCAGCTGATAAATGAAGCTGTCCGTGGTCACAGCCTCACCGATCGTTGTTGTGGCAATCATGGAGGTAACCAGCACCCCGCCAATCAGGTTGAAGAGGGTGACAAAGCATACGAGGGCGAACCCCTTGCGCAGCGTGTTTTTTCTGTGTACTGCCCCGTAAGTCATAAACATCATGTCGCCGGTGGCTAGCTCGCCCTGGAGTACCACGATGATGTAGAGGGTGGATGCAAAGATCGAGGCGAAGGCATACCGCCCCATGCCGGGCGCGAGCGATTCAATCGTGGTCGCGGTGTTTGCCGCGAATGCCGTCATAATGCCCAGAAACACGCCAGCAAGCATGGCCCTCGTAGCGAAGCGGGCCGGCTCCTGGGTAAACAAGTCGAGCTTCTTCTCGATGGACTGCGGTGCTGACACGTGGAAACTCATCGAAGCTAATCTACAAGAGTTTCGTGCCCAGGCGTGCCTAGGCGGGATTGTCCAGCTCCGCCCTCGAACCCGCGATTTGGGGAAATAGGGCAGGACGTGGTTGAATACACCAGTTGTCTATTGCTGGTCGGATCCGTCCGAGACCCTTCGGCCAGACTGCGTTCTCCTCGTGTGCGAGGGACGAGCGCACGAGGTTCGTCGATAAGCAACAGGCTCCAAAAAGCATTGACCACGTGCGTACAGGACGGAAATCTGGCGCACATTGACCCAGGTCAGGAGACCAATAGTGATTCAGCAAGAATCGCGCCTGAAGGTCGCCGACAACACGGGTGCACGCGAAATCCTGTGCATCCGCGTACTCGGCGGATCTGTCAAGCGCTTCGCCGGCATCGGCGACACGATCGTCGCCACCGTGAAGGAAGCAGCCCCTGGCGGCAACGTCAAGGAAGGCGAAGTTGTGCGCGCCGTAGTCGTGCGTGCAAAGAAGGAAACCCGTCGCCCGGACGGCTCCTACATCTCCTTCGATGAAAACGCAGCAGTTCTGATCAAGAACGACACCGAGCCCCGCGGTACCCGTATCTTCGGCCCGGTGGCACGTGAGCTGCGCGACAAGAAGTTCATGAAGATTGTTTCTCTCGCTCCGGAGGTGATCTAACCCATGAAGATCAAGAAGGGCGATATGGTGCAGGTCATCGCCGGCAAGGACAAGGGTGCACAAGGCAAGGTCATTGAGGCCTACCCGCAGCGCGACAAGGTCCTTGTTGAGGGTGTCAACCGCATCAAGAAGCACGTGGCAAACTCCTACAACGAGCGCGGCGCAGAGTCCGGCGGCGTTGTTACCCAGGAGGCCCCGATTCACATTTCCAACGTGATGCTGCTCGACTCTGACGGCAAGCCGACCCGCGTTGGCTACCGCTTCGACGAGAACGGCGCCAAGGTCCGCGTGGCCAAGTCGAACGGGAAGGACATCTAGCATGAGCGAGAACTACACTCCGCGTCTGAAGACCCGCTACCAGGACGAGATCCGCACCAAGCTGAATGATGAGTTCTCCTACGAGAACGTCATGCAGATCCCGGGCCTGACCAAGATCGTGGTCAACATGGGTGTCGGTGACGCTGCACGTGACTCCAAGGTCATCAACGGCGCACTCGAGGACCTGACCGCAATCACCGGCCAGAAGCCGCAGCTGCGTCGCGCAAAGAAGTCCATCGCGAACTTCAAGCTCCGTGAAGGCATGCCGATCGGCGCAAAGGTCACCCTGCGCGGCGACCGTATGTGGGAGTTCCTGGACCGTCTGCTGACCGTGGCTCTGCCGCGTATTCGTGACTTCCGTGGCCTGAATGACAAGCAGTTCGACGGCAACGGTAACTACACCTTCGGCCTGTCCGAGCAGACCATGTTCTACGAGATCGACATTGACAAGATCGATCGCACCCGCGGCATGGACATCACTGTGGTGACCACCGCAACGAACGACGACGAAGGCCGCGCACTGCTGCGCTACCTCGGCTTCCCGTTCGTGGACAAGGATGGCAAGATGCAGCAGGCATAAGCCTGTCGCATGCTTTCCTTATAGCTTTGAGCCCCTCTGTTGAGGGGCTTTTTGCTTGCCGACGCTCGTGGCGTAGTTTACGATCACGGCTAGATTGTTGCCCCCGTCACCTTTAGAAGGTTGCTTATGTCTTTCTTTTCCCGCAGCGCAATCATCGCGCCAAAGGAGTTTAACCGCTGGCTGATCCCGCCGGCAGCGCTGGCTATCCACCTGTCCATTGGCCAGGTCTACGCCTTCTCCGTGTTCAAGCGTCCGATGATGGAGCACTTCACCGTGGGTGAGGTTGCCGTTGGTTGGATCTTCTCCCTTGCCATTTTGATGCTCGGTATTTCTTCCGCCCTGTTTGGCACGTGGGTTGAGCGAGTCGGACCGCGCGCGTCCATGGCAGTCTCTGGCGCCTTGTGGGTGGTTGGCTTCTTCGTGGCCACCATCGGCATTATGACGGGCCAGCTCTGGCTTGTTTATGTGGGCTACGGATTCATTGGCGGTATCGGCTTGGGCATTGGCTATATCTCCCCGGTGTCCACGCTGATGAAGTGGTTCCCGGACCGTCCGGGCCTGGCAACGGGCCTTGCCATCATGGGCTTCGGCGGTGGCGCGCTGATTGCGTCGCCGGTGTCCAACCGCATGATGGAGTTCTTCGGCGGCGGCGCCGAGGTTGCTAACCGCGCAGCCGGCCTGCAGCCGACGTTTTTGACCCTGGCCATTCTCTACCTGGTGGTTATCGCCCTGGGTGCGTACGCGATCCGCCTGCCGCACCCGGACTGGACCCCGGCTGGCTTCGACCCGTCGAAGGTAAAGAAGTCCCCGCTGAAGACCGCGGGCAACGTCTCTGCTGCTAACGCAATCAAGACCCCGCAGTTCTGGTGCCTGTGGGTGATCCTGTTCTGCAACATCACCGCAGGCATTGGCATCCTGGAAAACGCTGCGCCGATGATCCAGGACTTCTTCCCAGCAATCACCGCGGGCGCTGCAGCTGGCTTCGTGGGTCTGCTTTCCCTGACCAACATGGGTGGCCGCTTCGTGTGGTCCACGCTGTCTGACATCATTGGCCGCAAGAACATCTACATGGTGTACCTGGGCCTGGGCCTGCTGCTGTATCTGGCACTGGCTACGGCAGGCGCAGCCAACCTGGCCATCTTCGTGATTTGTGCGCTGATCATCCTGTCCTTCTACGGCGGTGGCTTTGCAACGATCCCGGCGTACCTGCGCGACCTCTTCGGCGTCTACCAGGTCGGCGCTATCCATGGCCGCCTGCTCACTGCATGGTCCGCAGCGGGTGTGGCTGGCCCGCTGATCGTGAACATGGTTGTGGAGTCCCAGGCCGCTCGCGGCAACGAGGGCCCGGAACTGTACAAGCTGTCCCTGTTCATCATGTGTGGCCTGCTGGCTGTTGGTTTGATTGCAAACCTGCTTGTTCGCCCGGTTGCTGAGCGCTGGATGGAGGATCCGGAAGTGGTCAAGGCTAAGGCTGACGCTGACCGCCAGTCCGTTCTGGATGCGGAGACCGAGGCAGAGCGCGACGGTCACGCTAACGGTTACTCCGGTGGCGTCCACGCAACGGTGTCCATGGTGCTCGCGCTGTTCATTGGTGCGTCCCTGCTTTACGGCCTGTGGGAGACCATTGTGAAGGCGTCTGGCATGTTCATTGGCTAGGTAGCTTCTTCTGAGCGGTCCGCACGTTGGTGTGGGCCGCTTTTTCTTTGCTTTTAGATGTAACGAGAGTGGTCTGATGGGGCTGGTGGGGTTGTGTTTCGGTGCCTAAATGTGATGTTGGTCACAGTAGTTTTGATGGCGACCTGCGGCTTTGATAGTTTCTGGCCGAAAAATGGGGTTTGTGTGTGTGATCCGTCTTTAAGGTACTAAGCACAGTTCTTAACGACGCTTACAACGCACCAGCAAGAGTTCCGGAAAGGGGGCGAACATGGCATCAGAATTGACGCGTTTGGTAGAAACGCTCGGCGCTGCGATGCTGCAGATCCGCGACATGTTCGCCGATCCGGACCAGGTACAGTTTGTGGACGTGCACGAGGACATGGAGCGCCTCGAAGGGTTCATTGCGGCCAAGGGTTTGATTGATGCCTCGTTTGCTGCGATCTGTGAGCGTGATGAGGCCGGGCGCCTGGTTGGCGCAAAGCATGCCACTGCGTATTTGAAGGAGCGCCTCGGCTGCAGCCCGAAGGACGCGTACGACCGCCTCGCCAGGGCCCGGGATCTGTTTGGGGAGCCAGTGTTGCCGGAGGAGGATCTCTTCGGTGGCGCTGGTGCTGGCGCTGGTGCTGATGCTGGTGCTGATGCTGGTGCTGAGGCTGAGGCGCAGCGCAAGGCTCGCGAGGCTGAGCAGGAGCGGCAGCGCCAGGAAGAGCGTGAGCGCGCACGCAAGGCGCAGAAGGAGGCGCGTCGGCGCGCGGAGAAGATCAACGCCGCCAAACAGGAGGCGATTCGCCAGGAGCTCGACGAGCTTGTGAAAGAGGCGCTCGGGGAGCGACTGCGCCTGCTCAATGATGCGTTGCGTGAGGCCGATTCCCGCGACGTCGTGGACCTGCGTCGCTTGGTCCGCGGGTGGGTTGATCGTGAGAACCGTCGTGCGCGCCGTGGCGGGCTGAACCCCAACGTGGGCATGGAGCACCGCGCCGTCACGTTTGGCCGGCAGCGCTCGGACGGTAACTATGACGTCCGCATGGTCCTGCCCGCAAGCGACATGGCGCTGTTCAAGGCCTACCTGGACCGAGGGTTGGCACCCAACTCGAATCTGCCGGAAGAGGTGGAGGACTACAGGACGCCGACGCAGCGTCGATACGACCAGTTCTCCCGGATGCTCAGGCACGTGGAACACTGCGACAAGCCTGCCACTGACCGTGGTTGCGCCTCAGTTGTGGTGTCGGTGACGCTTGACCAGCTTGCAAACGCTGACGCGCACACCACGTTCCACACCAACACCGGCATCGAGCTTTCGGCCTTCGACCTAGTTCGGCTGGGCATGGGTGGCACCCCGGACTTTGTCCTTACTATCGACGCCGCAACGTCCATCCCCCTAAACCTCTACCGCACCCACCGCACGGCATCGATTGAACAACGCATCACGCTGCTTGCTATTCACGGGGTGTGTGCCTGGGCGGGATGCAATGTGCCGCTGAGCGAAAGCGAAGCGCACCACATCACGTCCTGGATCAGGGGCGGAAACACCGACATAGGCAACCTAGCACCGCTGTGTAGACACCATCACCGGCGCAACAATGACCACCAAGACAACCGTTACAACACCAGTCACGTGGAATCAGAACCTGGAACCGGCAGGGTTGGGTTGCGGCGAGACGCTGGTAGTGCGCTTGAGTTCAACACCTCAGTCGGGGCGGAGCAGGCTTCCGCAGCCAAGCTTCGGCGAAAGTACCGTGCCCGAAGCGACGTAAGTGGCAGTGACAGTGGCAGTGGCAGTGGTGATTCGGGTGACGCTGCAGAACCACCCGGCTCACCAGGATTTAGGGGTGAGGAACAGGACTACGCCAGCTCGCCGGCGTAGAGATTGAAACGGTCACCGCGGGTGAACCCGGCAAGCGCCATGTTTGCCTCGCGCGCGAGTTCAACCGCTAGCGACGAAGCTGCAGAGACCGCCACCAAGGCAGGAAAGCCCGCCATGGCTGCCTTCTGCACGAGTTCGAAGGAGGCGCGTGAGCTCATGACAAGGATGAGGTTGTGGGCCGGGAGGGCGTCGTTAAGCAGCAAGTGCCCAATGACCTTATCGGCGGCGTTGTGGCGGCCGATGTCCTCGCGCACCACGATCGGGTTGCCCTCAAGATCGAAGGCACCTGCCGCATGGATGCCGCCGGTTTTGCGGAACTGCTGCTGGTGCTCAGCCAGGCGATCGGGCAGTGACATGACCAGCTCCGGGTCTAGTTTGATCGGCTGAATCGGTGCGTGCGTGCGGTGAAGAAGCTCCGAAATGGACTGGGTGCCGCACACCCCGCAGGCGCTGGTGGTGGGCGTCAGGCGGATGAAGTCCGGGGTCAGCGGCTTCGCGCTTGGCGCAAGGTCAATGTCGAGCAGGTTGTAGGTGTTCGTGCCCTCCGGGTTTTGTGAGCCGGCGCAGTAGCGTGCCGTGATCACATCCTCGGCGCGCTTAATCAGGCCCTCCGCGTACAGCCATCCGTGGGCGAGCTCAATGTCGTGGCCGGGGGTGCGCATGGTGGTGTTGATGGTCTCCCCACCTGCGCGAAGCTCCAGCGGTTCCTCGACTGTCACGGTGTCGGCGCGGGTGTCGGTGACAAACCCGCCTTCCGGCTTGCGGGTGACCTTGGTAACTGCGAAGCGGTGATTAATCCTGCTCATAGGCTATTTCTTGTAGTTGTCCACCATGGTTTCGACGCGCTCGATGAGGGAGCGAATCTCCTGCGCATCCGCACCCTTGGCGCCAGCTGCCAGGCCGACGATGAACGCCGTAGTCGGTGCCGCGGGGCGCGAAGGCCCGTTGTGAGCCACCGCGGCGGTCAGATCCAAAATGTCGCCGACAAGCTCTTGGACCAGTTGCGGGTTGGCGCCCAGCTCCTCAGCAACGTTGTGCAGCCAAACGTGGGTGGTGTGAAGCGATTCCTTTTCAGCCATGCGACCGACTCTAGACCCGTTTTCTCCCCCCGCAAGCCTCGACCGAGCCGACCAGCGCGAATGCTGGTTATCCACAGGGAAGGCCGGGCGGTATCCACAGGCTGTGCGCTTGGGCCCTTGGCCGTGTGGGGGCCGCCCTATATAACTAAAGCCACTGCGGCGAAACCGCAGCTGACAAAACACATAAAAGAGGGGGTAACCATGCAAAACATTGACAAGATCAAGGACAAGGTGCAGAAGCTGCTGAACCAGGCGGCAGACAGGGAGGGGACGCCGGAGGGGGATTCGTTCTACGCCAAAGCGTTTCGGCTCATGGCCACCTACGGCTTTGATGAGCGCGACTTGACGTCGCCCGATGAAGGGGACGAGGTGATCCACAAAATCTTCGTCATCTCTGGGCCGTACAGTGACATGCAGGCGCGCCTGCTGCTGGCCATCTCGGGGGCGCTGCACTGCGTCGGGTTCATGAGGTCAGTTCCCAACTCCACGCGTGCGGAAAACGTGACTGTCTTTGGTCTCAAGCGCCACATCGAGCGCGTTGGCATGCTCTATAGCCTGTTGGTGCCGGTGATGTTCGCCGGCGCGAAACGGCTCACCTCGCAGGAGGTCCGCGGCTCTGTCGTGGTGCGCCGCCGCTCGTTCATGACCGGCTTTGCAACAAAAATTGGGGAGCGCCTCGCTGAGGCGGAAGATACGGTGGCTGCCAAGGATGGGGGCTATGGGCTTGTGCTTATGGACGACCACCTGGCCGCCGAAGCCGCCCGCGATAGCTATGCCGAGGAGCATGGTTTGGTCTTTGGCAGCGGCCGCCGCACCCGCACTTATGACGCCAACGCTTACTATCGGGGGATGGATGCGGGCGCCTTGACCGACCTTGGGCAAACCCGTGTGCAGTCCCGCCCGGCGCTGCCGTTCTAGTTAGCTTTCAACTACTGCGAACAGCGGCTGGTGGGATTTGGTTTTGGGGGTCGGTGTCGGGTAAGTTGTTCCGACGGACTTATGTCCGGAAAGATTTTTGCACATCCAACTTTGTTGCAGGCCCCCCGCCGAAATGCGGACCGCGTGCAAGGGTGGCGGCGAGCGCCTCACGTTATTGAGCGTGGGGAGCGTCAAGTAGCCCCCGACAGATCACGCGGAAAACGCGATCACGCTTGCGTGGTCAGGTGGGTTAGGGAACCGCAACGAGAAAGGGAACCGGTCTCTTATGACCATGACTGATCCGATCGCGGACATGCTGTCCCGCGTGCGCAACGCCGCACATGCTCAGCATGACACCGTGGCTATGCCGTCCTCCAAGATCAAGGCAAGCATTGCTGAGATCTTGAAGCAGGAAGGCTACATCGAAGACTACAAGGTTGAGGATGAGAAGGTTGGCAAGAAGCTGACCCTTAACCTCAAGTACGGCCCGACCCGTGAGGCTGCCATCGCTGGCCTGCGTCGCGTGTCCAAGCCGGGTCTGCGCGTGTACGCAAAGTCCAACGACCTGCCGCAGGTGCTCGGTGGCCTGGGCGTGGCTATCATCTCCACGTCCCACGGTCTGCTGACTGACCGCCAGGCACAAGAGAAGGGTGTAGGCGGGGAAGTCCTCGCTTACGTCTGGTAAAGGGAGGTTGGAAGACTTATGTCGCGTGTAGGTAAAGAACCCATCGCTATCCCGAACGGCGTTGAGGCGAAGATTGACGGTCAGGCTGTTGAGGTGAAGGGCCCGAAGGGCACCCTGAGCCTGGAGCTGCCGGAGCCGATCACCGCTTCCGTCGAGGACAATCAGATTGTGGTATCACGTCCGGATGACCACCGCACCAACCGTGCTCTGCACGGTCTGTCCCGCTCCCTGGTGAACAACCTGGTTGTTGGCGTGACCGAGGGCTACAAGATCAACATGGAGATCTTTGGCGTTGGCTACCGTGTGCAGCAGAAGGGTAAGGACCTTGAGTTCTCCCTCGGCTACTCGCACCCGATCCTGATCGAGGCTCCGGAAGGCGTCTCCTTCGCAGTGGACGGCAACACCAAGTTCTCCATCGAGGGCATTGACAAGCAGCAGGTTGGCCAGATCGCGGCGAACATCCGTCGCCTTCGCAAGGATGATCCTTACAAGGGTAAGGGCATCCGCTACGAGGGTGAGCAGGTCCGTCGCAAGGTCGGAAAGACGGGTAAGTAATCATGAGCAATACTGCAGAGAACACCAAGCGCACCCCGGTGGGCAAGGACATCTCGTCCCGCCGCCGCGAGGCCCGCGCACGTCGCCACTACCGCATCCGCAAGACCCTGCGTGGCACCCCGGAGACCCCGCGTCTCGTTGTGCACCGCTCGTCTCGCCACATCCACGTCCAGGTCATCGACGACCTTGCGGGCCACACCCTGGCTTCCGCATCCTCCATCGAGGCGGACGTGCGCAACCTGGAGGGCGACAAGAAGGACAAGGCTGCCAAGGTTGGCCAGCTCATCGCTGAGCGCGCCAAGGCTGCGGGCATCGAGACCATCGTCTTCGACCGTGGCGGCTACAAGTACCACGGCCGCGTTGCGGCTCTGGCTGAAGCAGCTCGTGAAGGTGGTCTGAAGTTCTAATGATCACTGCAATCATCACCATCAACGGAAGGATCGCGTAATGGCCGAACGTGAACGGCGTGACGGCGGGCGCTCCGCCGACAACCAGAACAACAACCGCGGAGAGCGTGGTGGCCGCGGCCGCCGCGATGACCGCCGCAACCAGAACGATGATCGCGACAAGTACATTGAGCGCGTCATCACCATCAACCGTGTGGCTAAGACCGTTAAGGGTGGCCGCAACATGTCCTTCACCGCGCTCGTGGTTGTAGGCGACGGCCAGGGCATGGTCGGCGTCGGCTACGGCAAGGCGAAGGAAGTTCCGGCTGCAATCCAGAAGGGTGCTGAGGAGGCTCGTAAGAACTTCTTCCGCGTCCCGATGATTGGCGGCACCATCCCGCACCCGGTCCAGGCAGAAGAAGCTGCCGGCATCGTGATGCTGCGCCCGGCTGCTCCGGGTACCGGTGTCATCGCCGGTGGCGCTGTCCGCCCGGTGCTGGAGTGCGCTGGTGTCCAGGACATCCTGGCGAAGTCCCTTGGTTCCGACAACGCTTTGAACGTTGTCCAGGCAACCGTTGCAGGCCTGAAGCAGCTCGTGCGCCCTGAAGAGGTTGCAGCGAAGCGCGGCAAGTCTGTCGAGGACGTCGCTCCGGCCCGTATGCTGCGCGCTCGCGCAGGTCAGGAGGCGTAAGAGCAATGGCACTGAAGATTACGTTGCACCACGGCAAGGTGGGCGAGAAGCCGGTTACCCGCAAGAACCTGGAGGCTCTGGGTCTGCGCAAGATCGGCCAGTCTGTTGTTAAGAAGGACAACGCTGCAACCCGCGGCCAGATCCTGAAGGTGCGCCACCTGGTCACCGTCGAAGAAGTAGCAGGGGAGTAGATAGCACATGGCTGACATCATTAAACTCCATGATCTGCGCCCGGCAAAGGGTGCAAACAAGCCGAAGCAGCGCGTCGGCCGTGGTGAAGCTGGCAAGGGCGGCAAGACCGCCGGCCGCGGCACCAAGGGCACGAAGGCACGCAACCAGGTTTCTGCAGCGTTTGAGGGTGGCCAGATGCCGCTTCACATGCGTCTGCCGAAGCTGAAGGGCTTCAAGAACCCGAACCGTGTCGAGTTCCAGGTTGTCAACGTTGCTGACCTGGCTAAGGCATTCCCGGAGGGCGGCCAGATCGCCATTGCAGACATCGTTGCTGCTGGCCTGGTTCGCGCGAAGGAGCCGGTGAAGGTTCTGGGCAACGGCGACATCAACGTCAAGTTGGACGTCACCGCAACCAAGTTCTCCAAGTCTGCGGTTGAGAAGATCGAGGCTGCTGGCGGCTCCGCCACCACCGAAGACTTCCGCCCGCGCTCCGCGGAGAAGAAGGCTGACTAATCTAGACAGATCTAGCTAGCCTCTAGACATGAGCTCTAGACATAAGCCCGGCGGCTGAAGCAATTGCTTTAGCTGGCCGGGCTTTTTTGCTACTAAATTTTGCTACTTACCTTCGCCGCTTAACCCACTTAACCCCGAAAAACTATGCCACTGCGGCGCGCAGCACGCCCCGCGTAAGCCCAGGCAGCGCCCGGTACACGGCGGTGCGTGCGTGCTCTGCAACCCCGGCAACCACCTGCTCAGCAAAGCGGGCGGGATGCTCCACGGCAAAGTGGCGCAGCAGCGCTACCAGGCGTTCACGCTCGCGTACGCTGGAAGCCGCAGCAACAAGGGCCGCAATGTGCGCGACGCAGCGCAGTTCGAACCCAATGTGGTCAGGTGGCAGGTTGCCCAGCTCGCCGGTGCTCGAACCAGGCTGGAACCCGACCGTTGCATAGAAGGCTTCGACTTCCGACGCCGCCCCGTCCAACACCAGCCCATCCAGCGAAAAGTATGGCGACTCGTATGGCTGCGCGAGTGGCGCACCTGTGCCGATAAACAGATACAGGTGGTCGCGCTGTAGCGCCTCAACCGTGTCTGGTGAGACGGCTGCTTGCTCAAGCAGCGCTAGCGCTTCGAGGGAATCTGGGTCCTGCAAGGGCCAATCCCGAAGCAAATCCGGGTTGGTGAGTGCGGTGAGCATCTCTGGGGAGGGCTCATCAAGAAACAGCTGGCCAACAATATCGGCTGCGATGCTTAGGCGCTGGAAGCGTTCCGCGTCATTTTCCAAATCATCATTAGTTATATCCAAATGCAGACCCACGCTAAATCCCCACCCTGTCCATCGCGCCGTAGAACATGAAGCGTCCGGCCAGCTCGGCCACCACCACGAGAACGTAGGCGAGGATGATCCAGAACAGCGCCGATGCGGTGGGCCTGCCCCGTGTGCCGCTGAAGGCCAGCAGCAGGCCGACGATGAAGGCGCCGATCAGCAACAGCGCGATACGGATCACGAACGCGGTGGTGTTGAACTCAAACTCGGCGGGGTTCGGGCCCTCGGGGCGCGAGTAGTTAAACACCATCACTAGGAAGATCAGCGGAACAACGACAACAAGTGCGATGCCGATCCAGCGCAGGCAGTCGTCGATAAGCCGCCAGACCTCGTCTTTTTGCTCTTGCGTCTGGTCCTCGTTTCGGGCCGACGGTATCAGCCGCTTGATCAGCTCCGAATCTTCGAGCCAGTTGTAGGAAATCAACGCCACCGCGATCGCGAGCAACCCAGTGACGGCGCCCGAGAGGTAGAACGCCGCTGGCGTTGTCCAGTGATCCCATGCCGGCACGGTCGGCAGCATGTACAGCCGGGCCATGGTGGCGATGAAGATAAGGCCGACGAGGGCTGTGAGGACGGCGAGGGTGCGTCGTAAAGCAAGGGAGCCCACGTCGAAGAACTGGCACGCCGCGAACAGGAAACCGAGCAATGCGAACACGCTGCCCGCTACTAGCTCCTGCGTGAGACCCGAGGAGCCGATGTTACGTACCACGTTCAGTGCGTTCATCGGGTTGCCAAGGTGGAAAAACGCCAGGCAGAAGCCCGCGATCATGATCGGGCCAATCGCGTAGAGCGCCGGAACGCAGATCCTGTCGATAGCGTTGCGCGAATACTTCGCATCGCCAACAACGGTGATCACGCCGAGCACCACAAACGCGCCGACAGCCATCTGGCCGAAGGTGGTGAAGAAGGTCAACGGCCATTCGTGCATGTTCATCGCGCTATACCTCCGTGTGGTTGGCAATCTCGCCGGCGTCGTAGGCATCCCACCGCTTCGCGTCCTTGTGCGGCGTGATGGTTAGGCGCGGCCTGGTCAGCTCGGGGTTGGGAAGGGGAGCGATGTCGGCGGCGTCGCCGTGCTCAGCGCGCAGCTGGTCAATCGGGCCCCAATCAAGCGCACGCGAAGGGCAAGCCGCGACACACGCGGGGTCCTTGCCTTCGGAGCGGTAGTCGGCGCACAGGTCGCACTTGGTCATCACGCCCTTCTCCACGTTGAACTGCGGCGCGGAGTAGGGGCAGGCCCACTCGCAGTAGCGGCAGCCCACACACTTCTTTGGGTCCACGGCAACCACGCCGTCCTCGCCCACGTGCATGGCAGTGGTGGGGCATACCTGGGTGCAGATCGGGTTGTCGCAGTGGTTGCAGGACACCGAGGTGTAATAGGTAAACGTGTTGGTGCTTATGGTGCCGTCGGTGCTGTTTGTGGTCCAGTCTCCGCCGGAGTACTCCACCACGCGCCGCCAGTTCACGCCGATCGGGGTGTCGTGCTTGTCCTTACACGCGATCTGGCACGCCTTGCACCCGTTGCACAGGCTTTGGTCAAAGTAGAAACCGAGGCGCTGATTCAGCCTGTCTTTGGCTGAGTCCGTGGCTAGGTCTTGGGCTCTGTCAGACATTGTGAAACAATTCCTTTTCTCTAGCGGGGGCGCTTAGGCCTTCTCCACCTGGCAGATCGCGGTGTGTTGCGCGTTGCCCTTGGCAAGTGGGGAGGGGTGCCAGCTGGTCAGGGTGTTTACGGATGCGCCGATGTCAACGCCGCCGTCTTGCGGGTTGAACCACGATCCTTGCGGCACCGAGATGACTCCGGGCGCGATGCGCGGCGTGACACGGGCAATCGAGCGGATGCGGCCGCGGTCGTTGTAGGCGTAGACGTTGTCGTCGTTGCGAATGCCGCGTGCTTGCGCGTCGATGGGGTTGATCCAGAGGATTTGCGGGTGGGCGTCGTCACGCAGCCAGTCCACGTTGGCGTAGGAGGAGTGGGTGCGGCCCTTGGTGTGGTGGCCGATCACCTGCAGCGGGTACGTGTCGCTTGCGGCGGCAGCCTCCGCACCCTCCCACGTTTCCACGTACTCCGGAAGGGCGGTGAGCTTGTCGCCAACCACGGCGGCGTCGAACTCCCACACCTTGGCCATCTCGTGCAGCTCGGAGGAAAAGATCTCGATCTTGCCACTTGGGGTTTCCAGTGGGTGGGCTTCCGGGTCCTTGCGGAAGTCCTCCAAGGCAATCACCGATTTTCCTTCACGACGCCACACGCCACGCTCCTTGAGCTCCTCATACGAAGGCAGCTCCGGGATCTCTTTACGGGACTGATCTAGCGTGTAGCGCACCCATTCCTCCTGGGTGCGGCCCTCGGTGAACTTGTCTTTCACGCCGAAGCGGTCGGCGAGGTCCGCAACCACGTCATAGATCGGGCGGCAGTTATACAGCGGGTCGATGGCCTGGGAGGCGAGGATGGTGTACTCCAGGTTGCCGGCCGAGCCCTGCTGGATCAAGTCGGTCTGCTCCGCCGTCGAGCAGTCGGGTAGCACGTAGTCTGCGTAGCGGGCGGACACGGTCATCTGAATGTCGCTGACCACGATCAGCTCCGCTTTCGTATCATCCCGAAGCAGCTCGATGGTGCGGTTGACGTCTCCGTGCTGGTTGGTGTTGGTGTTGCCCGCGTAGCTCCAGATCATCTTGATCGGTACGTCGAGCTTGTCTTTGCCGCGCACGCCGTCTTTGGTGGCGGTCATTTCCGCACCGTGGTCCACCGCCTGCGTCCACATCGCCACGGAGATCGCAGTTTCCACGGGGTTTTCGTACTGGGTGTTGAACGGGTACGTCATGGGCAGCGAGGCGGAGCCTTCGCGCGCGCCGGTGCCGCCACCCGGAATGCCAATCTGCCCCAGCATCGCCGCCAGCGTGAATACGGCGCGGGCTTGGTTCTCGCCGTTGGCGTGGCGCTGTGGGCCCCAGCCCTGAGTGATCGCGGTCGGCTTGGCGGCTGCCATCTCGCGGGCGAGCTGTCGGATCTTCTGCGCGGGCACGCCACACACTCGGGCTGCCCACTCGGGAGTCTTCTCTATGCCATCGGGGCCCTTGCCCTCGATGTAGGAGCGGTACGATGCATGTGCTGGTGCGCCTTCGGGCATGTGTGCTTCGTCGAAGCCAACGCAGTACTTGTCAAGGAACTCCTGATCATGCAGGCTTTCCTGGATCAGCACGTGGGCGATACCCGCGATGAACGCTGCGTCCGTGCCGGGACGGATGGGGACCCATTCATCACCAAGCCCCACGGCGGTTTCGGAATAGCGCGGGTCAACAACAATGGTTTTCACGCCGTGCTTGCGTTTGATCTGTTGGGTGACAAAGGTCTCACCACCACCCGACATGCGCGTTTCAAGCGGGTTGTTGCCAAACATGACCTGCAGCTTGGAATTCTTCACGTCATCCAAAGAGTTGGACGTGACCCAGGAGCCGTAGTGGTACGGGTAGGCGGCAGTGATCTGGGCGGTGGAGTAGTCGGCATAGTGGTTCAGGTAGCCGCCGATCAGGTTCATGAAGCGGGCAAACGGGGTTTCCACAGGAGGCCAGGACCGGGCAATGGTGGCGCCGATCGTGCCGGTGCCGTAGGCAAGGTAGATCGACTCGTTGCCGTATTGCGCAAGCAGGCCTTTCATCTTGTCTGCAATCTCATCTAAGGCCTGCTCCCAGGAGATTTCGACCCACTCGCCGTCGCCGCGTTTGGTGCCCGGCTTGCGCTTCAGCGGGGTCTTTAAGCGGTCTGGGTTATAGATGCGGTGGCGGATGGAGCGGCCGCGGACGCAGGCGCGGATTTGCTGGGAGCCGATCTCATCATCGCCAGCGTCGTCGGCGTGGACTCGGGTGACCGTGCCGTCTTCAACCTGGAGGCGAAGCGGGCAGCGGGATCCGCAGTTGACGGTGCAGGCGGACCAGAACACCCCAGACGCGCCGGCAGCCCCTGTCGCCTCGGCTGCCTGGGTGGCGCCGATGCCTGGCATGCCCTGGAAGAAGCTGCCGGTTGCGGCGGCGACAGTGGCTGCGCCACCGGCCAGTGCTGACCATTGAAGGAAGTTTCTGCGGGTGATGTCGCGGGTTTGTGGTTGTGGGGCAGTGGCTGGCGAATCCATTGCTGGTGAATCCATCGTGGTCCCTTCGGTGTCCTAATAGCCCTCTCGACAGAAGGCGTAAATAGGTGCGGTGGATCTAATAGTTAAGTGTTGCCAATATATTATATGGTATGACCTGTAGGTGTGGGCTAGTTTTCCGCATGTGTGGCGCAGTTAACTCATGGGGCTGGAGTGTCGGGCGTGGGTGGGAGGGAACTTAGTAATTAGGGGCCGAGCTGCTAGAGTGGTGGGGTCCAATATGTACGGGTGGGCCTTGGCTTGCGTTTCGGCAGGTGATTCGGCCCATTTGGAATACTGTCCATATTCTCTTGCTGCTTAAGGTGGCGGGAGCCAGGAGGCTTTGTGTCCGCTATTGCTCAGGCGTTTAAAGATCCTGATCTGCGTAAAAAGATCTTGATCACGCTTGCCCTGATGTTTCTGTACCGTCTCGGTGCGCAGATCCCCACCCCGGGTGTTGATTACGCACTGATTAATCAGCGTCTGCAGGACATCTCGCAGGGTGACCAAGCGTCGATGTTCTCTATCATCGGCTTGTTCTCTGGCGGTGCGCTGCTGCAGCTGTCTATCTTCGCCATCGGCATCATGCCGTACATCACGGCGTCTATTATCGTGCAGCTGCTGACCGTGGTTATTCCGAAGTTCGAGGAACTGAAGAAGGAAGGCCAGGCCGGCCAGGCGAAGATGACGCAGTACACGCGCTACCTCACCGTGGCGCTTGCGCTGCTGCAGTCTGCGGGCATCGTGGCGCTTGCGGATCGTGAGCAGCTTCTGGGTAGCGGCATCCCCGTGCTGGTGGAGGATCGCACCGCTTGGACCCTGATCATGATGATCATCGTCATGACCGCGGGTGCCGTGCTGATCATGTGGCTCGGTGAGATCATCACTGAGAAGGGCGTGGGCAACGGTATGTCGCTGCTCATCTTCGCCGGCATCGCCACTCGTATTCCGATCGAGGGCGTGACCATTTGGGAGCAGTCCGGCCCGCTGACCTTCTTCCTGGTTCTCGGCGCCATGATCCTGCTGGTTGTTGGCATCATCTTCATCGAGCAGGGCCAGCGCCGCATCCCGGTCCAGTACGCAAAGCGTATGGTGGGCCGCCGCCAGTACGGCGGGTCGTCAACCTACCTGCCGCTGAAGGTGAACCAGGCCGGCGTTATCCCGGTGATCTTTGCCTCCTCGCTGATGTACGTGCCGGTGCTGCTGACCCAGATTGTCACCATGAACCAGACGGCACAGCCGGATAACTGGTGGATGAACAACGTCATGTCGTGGCTGCAGAACCCCGGTTCCTGGCAGTACATCATCACCTACGTTGTACTGATCATCTTCTTCGCGTACTTCTACGTGTCCATCCAGTATGACCCGGTTGAGCAGGCTGAAAACATGAAGAAGTACGGCGGCTTTATCCCGGGTATCCGCCCGGGCCGTGCAACCGCGCAGTACCTCGGCTTTGTTATGAATCGCCTGCTGTTCGTCGGCGCGATCTACCTTGCGGGCATCGCTGTGCTTCCGAACCTTGCTATGGATGCCGGCGTGGCTGGCTCCGGTTCGGGTGGCATGGCTGGCTTCGGCGGCACCGCAATCCTTATTATGGTGTCCGTGGCATTGACCACGGTTAAGCAAATTGAATCCCAGCTTCTGCAATCTAACTACGAAGGACTTCTGCGATAATGCGTCTCGTTCTCCTCGGCCCTCCCGGTGCTGGCAAGGGCACCCAGGCAGCCATCCTGTCCGAAAAGCTCGGCGTCCCGCACATCTCCACGGGTGACCTGTTCCGCGCCAACATTGGTGAGGGCACCCCGCTGGGTGTTGAGGCCAAGAGCTACATCGACGCCGGCAAGCTTGTGCCGACGGATGTCACCGCACGCATGGTGGAGGACCGCCTGAGCCAGGACGATGCCAAGGACGGCTTCCTGCTCGATGGGTTCCCACGCACGGTGGAGCAGGCCGACATCCTCACCGACCTGCTGGCTAAGAAGGGCGAGAAGCTCGACGGTGTACTCAACTTCGTTGTTGATGAGGACGTGGTGGTTGAGCGCATGCTGGCCCGCGGCCGCGCCGACGACAATGAGGAGACCATCCGCACCCGCCTCGGCGTCTACCGTGATGAGACCTCCCCGCTGATTGATCACTACGACGAGGACATCATCTCCATCGACGCAGTCGGCGATGTGGACGAAATCAACGCCCGCGCAATGCAGGCGCTGGGCAAGTAGCCCGACAGCGTTATACAAGGCCGGTGGTTTCACCGGCCTTTCGCTTTTTGCTTATCGACGTTTCAACGAACCCCCGGAGAACCCCATGGCATTCAGACGACGCAGCATTGCCGCTAAGACGGCAGAAGAACTTGACGCAATGGAGGCCGCTGGCCGCATTGTAGGTATTGCGCTGCAGGAGGTACGCGCCGCGGCGAAGCCTGGTGCAACCACGCTTGATCTTGACACCGTTGCGGAAACCGTGATCCGTGACCACGGCGCGATCCCGACGTTTTTGGGCTATCAGGGCTTTCCGGGCTCGATTTGTGCCTCGGTGAACGAGGTTGTGGTGCACGGCATACCGTCGGCAAGCAAGGTGCTCAAAGAGGGAGACCTGGTGTCGGTGGATTGCGGCGCGACCTTCAACGGCTGGGTGGGGGATTCCGCCTGGTCCTTTGGGGTGGGCGAGCTTGCGCCCGAGGTGGATGCGCTGAACCGCGCGACCGAATGGGTACTCGCTGAGGGGATGAAGGCGATGGTGCCGGGCAGCCGCCTGACGGATGTCTCGCACGCGCTCGAGGTGGCGACGCGGCGCGCCGAGCAAAAGTTCGGCGTCGAGCTTGGCATCCTCGACGGCTACGGCGGCCACGGCATTGGGCGTGCGATGCACGAGGAGCCGTTTCTGGCCAACGAGGGCAAGCCGAACCGCGGCCCGCGCATCCAGGAGGGATCCGTGCTGGCTATTGAGCCGATGCTGATTCTCGGCGGGGAAATTGATTCCGATGTGCTTGACGACGACTGGACTGTGGTCACCGCCGACGGCTCGCCCGCAGCGCATTGGGAGCACACGGTTGCGGCGACAAAACATGGGCCGCGCATCCTCACTCCACGGTTTTAAGGGATATACTTTTGCGCATGTTTACCTCTACCCGCCACGGCAAGGCGTCTCCGATGAAGGCAACGATGAAGCGTCGCGTAGCCGCGCTCGCCGCAAGCGTTGGCATTGCCGCAACCTTGATCGCGCAGCCCGCAGGCGTTGCCCAGGCGCAGCCCGCGCCACAGGACTTCTACAGCCAGGTACAGTCCCAGTACTCCTCGCTCGGCTCTAGCAATGACCAGGCGACGCGCGATGCTGCGTGGAACATGCGTAACTCCCTGCGCCAGCAGGCAGATGGGCTTGCAATCTTCGGTGCGCAGGCCCCGGCGCAGGCCAAGAAGCAGATTGACCAGACCGTGGAAAGCCTCTTCCCAGGCCTGATCGCGGAGCGCACGCCGAAGCCTGCGCCAGCCCCTGCTCCGGCTCCCGCCCCGGCACCCACGCCAGCGAAGCCCGCGTTTGACTACGGCCCCTGCCCGAAGGACGCCAAGGTCTGCGTCGACATCTCCGGCCGCCGCTCTTGGCTGCAGAACAACGGCGAGGTCTACTACGGCTCCGTCTACGTCGGCCCGGGCCGTGCCGGCCACGAAACGCCGAAGGGTACCTTCTACGTCAACCGCAAGGTCAAGGA
Organism: Corynebacterium riegelii; assembly: GCF_001263755.1. Lineage (NCBI taxonomy): Bacteria > Bacillati > Actinomycetota > Actinomycetes > Mycobacteriales > Corynebacteriaceae > Corynebacterium > Corynebacterium riegelii. The sequence goes on along the minus strand of NZ_CP012342.1, from coordinate 1,629,309 downwards.
CGAGGTTTCCTACCTGTTCAACAATGCTCCGATGCCGTACGCGGTGTACTTCACCAACCGTGGCCACGCGTTCCACCAGGGTGACCCGAGCATCCTGTCCCACGGCTGCGTGCGCATGTACCAGAAGGATGCGCAGAAGTACTTCAACGATCTGCAGCTGGGGGACAAGGTCTTCATCTACTAGGCTGCCACTTTTTGCGCTTTTCCCAGGTGAGGCACTATAGTTGTCCTTTGGCGTGGCAACACGTCATGTAGCAATCCGGAAAATACGTCCAGTACCTGGGAAAACCCAGGTGCGTTAGGAAGTGGAGTGTATGGCAAAAGAAGGCGCAATCGAGGTTGAGGGCCGCATTGTTGAGCCCTTGAAGAATGCAATGTTCCGTGTCGAGTTGGACAACGGGCACGAAGTTCTCGCCCACATCAGTGGCAAGATGCGCCAGCACTACATCCGCATCCTCCCTGAGGACCGGGTCATCGTGGAGCTTTCCCCGTATGACTTGGAGCGCGGGCGTATCACCTACCGCTACAAGTAAGCACTTTTCGCCTCCTTATCCAGGGGCGCTTTCCGTGAAACTCGGTGAGTTTGACGGCGAGGCCTCGTTTACCTTCGGCCACGGTGGCTGAAGCCGCGCGAAACCACAACCCACTCTCCGGCACGGCCCGGACAAAGCGTTGCTTGGCGCGGACGGATAGGGAGAAAACCACCGTAACAACCCGAAAGGAACGTGACCCGATATGGCACGTCTTGCAGGTGTTGATCTGCCGCGTAACAAGCGCATGGAGATCGCACTGACCTACATCTACGGCATCGGCCCGGCCCGTGCCAAGGAACTGCTCGAGAAGACGGGCGTTTCTCCTGACCTGCGCACTGACAACCTGAGCGACGATCAGCTTGCAGCACTGCGTGACGCAATTGAGTCCTCCTACACCGTTGAGGGTGACCTGCGTCGTGAGGTGCAGGCGGATATCCGCCGCAAGATTGAAATCGGCTCCTACCAGGGTCTGCGCCACCGCCGTGGCCTCCCGGTTCGCGGCCAGCGCACCAAGACCAATGCGCGTACCCGCAAGGGCCCGAAGAAGACCATCGCAGGAAAGAAGAAGTAAAACATGCCACCGAAGACTCGTGCTGGCGCGCGTCGTGGACGTCGCGTCGTAAAGAAGAACGTGGCCGCTGGCCACGCGTACATCAAGTCCACCTTCAACAACACCATTGTGTCCATCACGGACGAGACCGGTGCTGTCATCTCCTGGGCCTCTTCCGGCCACGTCGGCTTCAAGGGCTCCCGTAAGTCCACGCCGTTCGCTGCGCAGATGGCTGCCGAGAACGCTGCCCGCAAGGCAATGGAGCACGGCATGAAGAAGGTTGACGTTTTTGTTAAGGGTCCGGGCTCCGGCCGCGAGACCGCTATCCGTTCCCTGCAGGCCGCTGGCCTGGAGGTGTCGTCGATCTCCGACGTGACGCCGCAGCCGTTCAACGGTTGCCGTCCGGCGAAGCGTCGTCGCGTTTAAGGCTGAAAGGAAAGAGGTAAGAGAACATGGCTCGTTATACCGGCCCTGCTACCCGTAAGTCCCGTCGCCTCCGCGTCGACCTGGTCGGCGGCGACATGTCCTTCGAGCGTCGCCCGTACCCTCCGGGGCAGGCTGGCCGCGCCCGCATCAAGGAATCTGAGTACCTGCTCCAGCTGCAGGAGAAGCAGAAGGCTCGCTTCACCTACGGCGTGATGGAGAAGCAGTTCCGCCGCTACTACGAGGAGGCCAACCGCCTCCCGGGTAAGACCGGTGACAACCTGCTGGTGCTCCTGGAGTCCCGCCTGGACAACGTCATCTACCGTGCTGGTCTGGCTCGCACCCGCCGCCAGGCTCGCCAGCTTGTCTCCCACGGTCACTTCACCGTGAACGGCAAGGCGATTGACGTTCCGTCCTTCAAGGTCACCCAGTACGACATCATCGACGTGCGCGACAAGTCCCGCTCGATGCTGTGGTTCGAAGAGGCCCAGGACAACCTGCTTGACTCCGTCGTTCCGGCCTGGCTGCAGGTCGTCCCGGACACCCTGCGCATCCTCGTGCACCAGCTGCCCGAGCGCGCTCAGATCGACGTTCCGCTGCAGGAGCAGCTCATCGTCGAGCTCTACTCGAAGTAGTCGATTTCTTAGCGTCCATAGCGCTTGAAATATCTATCCGTTCCTACCGGCATCAGATAGTGGTTGCCGAATAAGGAGAAGTTCATGCTCATCTCTCAGCGCCCGCAACTGACTGAGGAATACATCGACACCAACCGCTCGAAGTTCATCATTGAGCCGCTCGAGCCTGGTTTCGGTTACACCCTTGGTAACTCCCTGCGCCGCACGCTGCTGTCGTCCATCCCGGGCGCGGCCGTGACCTCCATCAAGATCGACGGTGTGCTCCATGAGTTCACCACGATCAACGGCATCAAGGAGAATGTCTCCGAGATCGTCCTCAACGTGAAAGACATGGTGCTTTCCTCCGACTCTGATGAGCCGGTTGTTATGTACCTGAACGTCGAGGGCCCGGGCACCGTCACCGCTGGCTCCATCGAGCCACCGGCTGGCGTTGAGATCCACAACCCGGATCTGCACATTGCGTCGCTGAATGAGGGCGCACGCCTTGAGATGGAGCTTGTTGTGGAGCGCGGCCGTGGCTACGTCCCGGCTATGCCCAACTCCGGTGGCGAGGTTGGCCGCATTCCGGTCGACCAGATTTACTCGCCGGTGACCCGTGTTGCCTACAAGGTTGAGGCAACCCGTGTTGAGCAGCGCACCGACTTTGACAAGCTCATCATTGACGTGGAGACGAAGAACTCCATGTCCGCGCGCGATGCTTTGGCTTCCGCAGGTTCCACCCTGGTGGAGCTGTTCGGCCTGGCACGTGAGCTGAACACCATGGCTGAGGGCATCGAGATTGGCCCGTCCCCGCAGGAGACGGAGTTCATCGCTGCCTACAACATGCCGATTGAGGACCTGAACTTCTCCGTGCGTTCCTACAACTGCCTGAAGCGACAGGAGATCTCCACCGTTGGCGAGCTGGCTGAGTACACGGAGTCCGACCTGTTGGACATCCGCAACTTTGGCCAGAAGTCCATCAATGAGGTGAAGATCAAGCTGGCTAGCTTGGGTCTGACGTTGAAGGACGCTCCGGAAGATTTCGATCCGACCCAGATCGAGGGCTATGACGCCGAGACCGGCGACTACGTTGATACCAGCGCGGACGACGCTGAGTAGGCAACAGAGTAGAAAGAACATTCTTTGAGCTAGCGCTCACATAACCGCACACGAGGAGTACGAACATGCCTACCCCTAAGAAGGGTGCCCGTCTCGGAGGGTCCGCCAAGCACCAGAACCACATTCTGGCTAACCTGGCTCAGTCCCTGTTCGAGCACGGTGCTATCAAGACCACTGAGGCTAAGGCGAAGATGCTTCGCCCTTACGCTGAGAAGCTGATCACCAAGGCGAAGCGTGGCACGCTGGCTGACCGCCGCGCTGTTGCTGCTGAGCTGCCGAACAAGGATATCGTTGCACACCTGTTCAACGACCTTGCTCCGCTTTTCGACGGCCGCGAGGGCGGCTACACCCGCACCATCAAGCTGGAGAACCGTGCTGGCGACAATGCGCCGATGGTACACATCTCCCTGGTGACGGAGGAGACCGTCTCTAACGAGGCGTCCCGCACCGCCCGCGCTGCTGCTTCCCGCCAGGCTGAGGCCGAGAAGGCTGAGAAGGCAGAAGCAGAGAAGGCTGAGGCAACCGAGGAAGCTGCCGAGGAGGCTGCTGAGGAGCAGAAGTAATCTGCACCGAGCCTTGAAGGCTTTGAACAACCGGCACGTAGGGTCGAAAGGCCCTGAGTGCCGGTTTTCTTTTGCCAGTTACAGTAGTTGCCATGGCTGAGAAGATCCCTTTCATTCTTGATACTGATACTGCGCAGGATGATTGCGTTGCCATCCTGCTTGGGGCAATGAGCGAGCGCGCTGAGATGCTTGGCATCACCATGGTTGCTGGCAACGTTGGTTTTGAGCGTCAGATTCAGAACGCGCAGCTAACGCTGAACGTGATGGGCAAGCTTGGGCAGATCCCGATCTTTACGGGCTGTTCGCAGCCGATGTTGCGCCCGTGGGCGTCGGCGGAGAACGTGCATGGTGATGGCTCGGGTGGGCTGACCATGGATTTTGATGCGGCAACGGCGGAGGATGAGCACGCAGTGGATGCGCTGTTGCGCCTCACGGCTGAGCGCCCGGGTGAAGTTTCCGTGGTGGCGATTGGCCCGCTGACCAATATTGCTGCGGCGATTGTGAAGGACCGCCAGTTTGTGAAGAACGTCAAGAGCCTTTACATCATGGGTGGTTCGAACAACGGGCGCGGCAATATTACGCCTTCTGCGGAGTTCAATTTCTATGTGGACCCGGAGGCTGCCCAGATTGTGTTCACTGCTGGCTTTGAGCGCATTGTGGTGTTGCCGTGGGATCCGGTGACGTTGGTGGATGCCACCATTACGCGTGCGGAGTATGACAAGCGTTGTGCGTTTGGCACCCCCATTTCGGACTTTTTCAAGGCTGTATGTGACACCACGTTGGATTTCAACGAGTCGGTGGGTGTGGATGGTTCGACGCACCCGGATTCGGCTACGTTGGCAGCCTTGCTGTACCCGGAGCTGGTTACCAAGAGCTCGCCGTACCGGGTGGATGTGGAGACGGCGTCTGAGCTGACTCGTGGCTATTCGGCGATGGGTTGGGACAAGTTCGACAACTTCCAGCCGAATGCTGAGGTGATTGAGAAGTTCGATAAGGACGCGTTTTTTGCCATCTTGGATGATCTGCTGCAAACGCAGACCACTCCGGATAAAGAAACGTGGATTGCATAGCTGTGGAGCAGGAGACGCTGCGGATCCGTCTGGATATCGCCTATGACGGCACAGATTTTCACGGGTGGGCCCGCCAGACGGAGGGCACTCGCACGGTGCAGGCCACGATTGAGGATGCGCTGAGTTTGGTTCTGCGCGCCCCGATTACGCTTACTGTTGCGGGGCGCACGGATGCTGGCGTGCACGCGAGCGCGCAAGTTGCACATGCTGATATTCCGACAGCGTCGCTGGCGCAGCGGTCGTTGGGGGAGGTGGGGGCGTTGGTGCGTCGATTAGCAAAATTGCTCCCGGCTGACATCAGGGTGCTTGCGGTGCGCGAGGTGCCCATGCTTTTCGACGCCCGCTTTGCCGCCCTCACCCGCTCCTACACGTACCGGGTGACCACGCACCCGGCGGGGGCGTTGCCGACGCGAGTGCGTGACACGGCGGTGTGGGGCAAGCCGGTGGATATCAAGCGCGCCCAGGAGGTCGCGGACGTGCTGGTGGGGTTGCATGACTTCGCGGCGTTCTGCAGGCCGCGTGAGCATGCGACGACGATTCGGCACGTGCAGTCCTTTACCTGGCACGATGTGTCTACAGAGGCGGAGCCGGAGCTGTACGAGGCACGGATCCAGGCGGATGCGTTTTGCTGGAACATGGTGCGCGCCCTGACAGCGACATGTCTGATGGTGGCCGATGGCCGCAAGGATTTGGCGTGGGCGCTTGAGTTGTTGGGCAAGTCGGCGCGTGATCCGCAGGTGCAGCTGGCGCCGGCGAAGGGGCTGACGCTGACTGGGGTGACGTACCCGCGGGAGGAGGATTTGGCCGCGCGGGTGGCGGTGACGCGGGATAAGCGGAGCTTGTAGCTAGAATGCTTGCGTACTTATCTCTCACCCTGCCGGGCTACTAGTTGGAGGAAACCATGACGTCGACTGCTGCCGTGTGGTTTGCGGTCGTCTTTTTCATGCTTCCCGGCTTTGTAGTCAACTGGGTTGCGGGCATGCGCGTGCCGGCTGCGGTGGCGGCGACGTTGCCTGTCAGCTTCGGCATGATCGGCATGTCTGCCTGGATGTGGGGGCTGACCACGGCGCCGTTTAACTTATGGACGTTCACGGTCAGCTGGGTGCTCGCCCTTGCCGCGGCGGCAGCGTGGCGTTATGCGTTTGCGCGTAGGGCGCGGCGCCGCAGCGGCGAGGTGAGCTGGCGCCGGGCCCTGTTCCCTGGTGATTGGCGCGCGGGCAGCGTGCTGGACCCAGCGTGGGTGCTTCCTGGCCTTGGCGTGGCGGTGGGTGCATGGATGAGCATCACCGATAGGTTGGGGTGGTTGCGCCGCCTACCCAACGGCGTAGACAACATCGTGCAGGGCTGGGACGTGCAGTGGCACGCCAACGCAGTGCGTTTCATCATGGAAACGGGTGTGGCCTCCCCAACGAGGATGGGCGAGCTGCAGAACCTCGAGACCCACGCGGCACTGTTGTACCCCTCTGGCTTCCACGCGGGCGTGGCGCTGTTTGCTGAGGCCGCCGGCCTGGAGCCGATTCCGGCGCTGAACATCAGCCAGATCGTGCTGCCTGGCATTGCGCTGCCGATGAGCATGGCGTGTTTGGTGCTGGCGTTTTTGCGCTCGCGGGGACTGACGGCGCAGATTGCCGCGGGCCTTGCCGCGGCCCTTGTGTACGGCGCACCGCAGATTCTGTGGGTGTCTGATTACGTGGGCATGTGGCCCTACCTGTTTGCCATGACGCTGACCGGCACCGTGGTGTGGCTGTTTCTGCGGGTGCCGTTCCACCATGCGTCGGCGCTGCCGGCGGCGCTGGGTTTCTTAGGCGTGCTGTGCGCGCACCCTTCGGCGGTCACTGTTGTGGTGGTGTGTGTGGCGTTGGCGTGGGTGGCGTCGTTAGTAATCAAGCCCGCGCGCAGCCGGATCAGTGACCTGCTGTGGCTGGGCGCGCCGGCACTGGGGGCCTCGGTGGTGTTCCTGCCGCAAATCCTGGCGGGCTCCACGCAGGCGGAGGAAGTGTCGGGCTGGCGTGCGGACGAGGCGTTTAAAGATACCGATGCCTGGGCGGCTGCCTTCTACATGCAGACGCGCCACGTGGATCAGTTCTTCCCCAACTTTGCCCAAGCGGACGCGGTTTCGGTGCTGTGGCTCGCCCTGATCGGTGCCGTGGTGATGGTGTTTTGGCGCGGTCAGGTGTGGCCGGTGCTGGTGTACGCGATCAGCCTGTGCGCCGCGGTCAATGCGATTGACCAGTTTGATAACGGCTTCGGCACCGCGCTCAACGTGTTGGGCAATCTGCATTACAACACGCCGCACCGGTTGATCCTGCCGGTGGTGATGTGCGTGGTGGCCGCGGTGGCGGTGGCGCTGGCGGCGATGGTGCGGCTGGTAACGCTGGCGCCGTTGGCGGCGCGCTCCCAAAATAGAGCGGCAACATCTGCGGCCACGGCGGCATCCGTGGCGTTGGCCCTAATCCTTGGCGCGGTGGCGGTGCCCGCCGTGCGCGCGGAGACGGTCGCAGGTGCAGAGGAGTCGTTCGAGGCCTCTCGGAGCAGCGGTCGCATGGTCAGCGCCGATGACCTAGCTGCCTTTGATTGGCTTGCCACCCAGCCGAAGGCGTTTGAGGGCTACACCATGGGCGACCCGGCGGATGGGCACTCTTGGATGTACGCCTACAACGGAGTGCCCACCATGTCGCGTCACTACCTGTGGCCCACGGGCGGGCGCGGCACCGCCTTCGACATCACGTACTGGAACGTAGATGCCATCGGCGAGGGCCTGCGCGGCAAACCGCGTGCCACCAACATTGCGGACAAGGCTGTGGAAGCGTTGGATGTGAACTTCTACATGGACAGCCCGGCATCCTTCTGGCATTTCCAGCGCACAAACCAGGAAGCCAAGCTGGGGCTGTGGGCCTCGCACGGCGTGACCCCGGTGTATCGCAAGGGCAGTGTGGTGATCTTCGCTGTCAACGCGGCCTTTAGCCCGGCGGAGATCAAGGAGATGCGTGCAGACGCGCTCAAGAACGGCTCCGATGCCTTGCCACAGCTTCAGCCTGCAGGCGGCACGAGCGCGGCAAGCGGCGCAAGTTTTTAACCCATCGCGGCACGCCCGCGCACCCGCCGAGGTAGGATGAGCGCTACTGCAATTGCGATATTGCAATTGGGGGAAATCGGGGAGGGGTACAAACCATGGCAAAACTGTTGCCAACCACCAAAACGCAGGTTTCTGGCCACCGCTTCATGCGCAGGCGAGTAGAGCACGGCATTGTTTTCGGTGACGTTCGCATGATCCATGATCCGCTGTCATCTCGGCGCCGCGCCATGGTGTTTGGCATGGTGGCGGTGTTGTTGGTCTCTGGGGTGATGGGGTTGTTTGCGTGGATGCGTCCAAACCCGGACCCGGGCGAGGCGCCGATTCTGCGTGCCAGCGACGGGTCCCTGTTCGTGCAGGTGGATGGGGTTGCGCACCCGGTGACCAATCTGGCGTCCGCACGCCTGATTGCGGGCTCTGCCGCGGAGCCGGCGCGGGTGGGGGATCAGTCGCTGGGGCAGCTTCGTAAGGGCGTTCCAGTGGGGATCGTGTCCGCGCCTGCAGTGTTTGCGCCCGCGGATTCGGAGGATGAGTTCTGGTCCGTCTGCCAGGCAGGTACGGATGTGGTGGTGCGCGCCGATCAAGCGCCGGAATCATTGCTGCCCTCGGAGGCGGTGCTGGCCGTGGCGGATAACCGCGAGTGGGTGGTTACCGCCGCGGGCCGGACCCAGTTGCCGCCGCCAACCACCCCGGAAGGCCGCATCATCCGCCGCGGCCTGGGCGTCAGTGCGACCACGCCGCGTTGGTCCCCGCCGCCGTCGCTTATCACCGCACTCAAAGAGCTGCCACCATATGTGCTGCCGCACCCTGCGCCGCAGATCGTGCGCACCCCGGCCGGCGCCTGGCTGCTTGTCAATGGTGCGGTGCAGCCAATCACTCGCCTCCAGGAGCTTTTGCTTATCGACGCCGGCGTGAACCCCACCCACATCACCCAACCCCAACTCGCCTCATACCCGGACCTGGAGCCAGCCTTTGACCTGCGGCTGCCGGAGCAGATCCCGATGTGGGTGGATCCCGCGCGGCGCGCCGTGTGCGTGGATGAGGAGGGCCGCGCCGGGGCCGTGTCCTATGAGGAGGCGTTGCGCGGGGCGGTGCAGCTTTCCGGTACCGCAGCGGCAACGCATTTTGCGGGCCTGCACTCGGGGTCTGTGGGCGTGGACTCCGGCTTCGGGTTCCACGTGGTCTCTGCGAACGGGCTGCGCCATGCGGCCGCCGAGGCCCTAACGTTGGAGACCGTCGGCGTGGCGCGCATCGACACCGTGCCGTGGGGGCTGCTCGCCCTGCTGCCCGAGGGCGAGGCGTTGACGCGGGAAGCCGCGCTGACGGCCACCTACTAGGCGGGTACTGGGCCGGTACTAACGCCGGAGGCTGCGCGCGATCGTCGTTACGCCTGCGAGCAGCAGCGCGGCGGCCAGTGCGATAAGCGCGCGCCCGGGTGCCAAGGAGCGCTCTTTCGCCGCTGGGGTGATGATCAACGGGTCTTGCTCCTCAAGCACCTCGGGTGGCAGCTGGGAGATAACACGCAGCGGGTCGATCGCGCCGTGGCCGGGTTCGGCGGCGGCGAACACCAACTCGCGCACCTGGTGTGGGCTTAAGTACGGGTAGCGCTGCAGCAGCAGGGCAACTGCGCCGGCAACTCTTGGTGCGGCGAAGCTGGTGCCCACGTACTGGGAGATGCGGTCGCGGCCGGCGACGGTGCCGGTGGCCCAGCCCGCACCGTCGGAGGCAAGCGCGTAGGACACGGTGCCGTCGGCGGAGACGAACGGGCCGGGCACGGTAATGGAGTAGTCCGCAAGCGCGTGGTTGGTGGCCCGAGCGCCTACGGCGATCACGGTTGGGGAGTGGGCGGGAATGACGCTGAAGCCCTGCTCGCAGGCTTCGGTGGTGTTGCCGGCTGCGGCTATGACGACGGTGCCGGAGTGTTCGGCGCGCATCAAGGCGTTGTTAATCGGTGCCATATCTACAAGCTGGGCTACCTCCGGCGGCAGGCACGAGACAACAGAGATGTTGATCACGCGTGCGTGCTCATCGAGCGCGTTGTGGATGGCGGCGGCGAGGGTTTCCAGGGTGCCTGCGTATTCGGCAAGCTCGGCGTCGCCGACGCGGTTGCGGTAGTGGGCGGAGGTTTGCCGGATGCTGATGATCTCTGCGTGGGGAGCGATGCCGCGGCTGGTGCCAGCGATGATGCCGGCCACGATGGTGCCGTGGCTGTCGCAGTCCGCAAACGGGTTTGGCGCGCCCGCATCGACAAAGTCGCGGCCGGCAATGAGCTGGTCTAGCTCCGGATGATGGGCCACGCCCGTATCAATGACCGCTACGCGGACGCCGGCGCCGGTGGCGAAGCGGTGCAGCGCATGACGCTCTGGTCCCGGTGCGGGAAGTGGCATGTCTGCCGGTAGGTGGGCGGGCACGGCGCAGGCGTAATCCTGGGCGGTGGCAACGGGGGCAAACGCTGGCACAGGTGTTGCCAGAGCTGCCAGCGCCGCGGCAAGGACACCCGCACGAACACAACGTCGAGCGCGCATGATCACAGTCCCCGGATCAGTCCGAAGAGGCCGGTGAGCTGCACCGCAAGCGGGATCACTGCCATGATTGCGGCGGCCTCGGCGCGTTCGAACCACACCACCGTGGTCGGCTCCAGCGTGGGTAGGTGTGGCGCCCAGAGCGGGGTGGTGCTGATGCCAAGCAGAAGCAGTACCGCCAGCACGATCAACACAGGGTGTGGGTCCTGGGCCACGATGACGGCGCCAAATAATGCGCAGAGTGCGGCCAGGGTGGTCAGCGTTAACGCCACTCGGGACGCCGGGTAGTGGTGGCGGGTGGCGTGCAGCCCCATAGCGCCCGCGGCGGTCAACGCAAACGCCGAGACCCATCCAACGCGGCCGTCCGCATGCCAGCTGATCACAGCAAAAGCGGGGATGGTGCAGATGGCAACGGCAATCGCCATGGCGTCCGCAATCGCGATCGCGTTGGCGCTGCGAGCGTCCACATCCAGCTGGTAGCCGTCAGAGCCGGTGAATTCCTCGCCGGCCGTGGGGATGCGCGGGATCTGTAAGCCGGCCGCGCGGCTGGCCACGCCGGGGATAGCCATGACGGTGACTAGTCCCGCGAGTACGGCCAAAGCTGCCGGGGCGTCCCGGTCGGGCAGCCACGCACCCAAGGCGGCGACGCTGACCACCACCGCGGCGGTGCAGTAGGCGGCGGCAAGCGCCGGCCCAACGAGGCGCACCACGGCACCCGCCGCCATGGTGGTCAGTGCGGCAAACGCCCCGCTCATCGCTGCCACCGCCAGATCTCCTGGCCCCATCCAGGTGGCGCGCGGTCCAGCAACAAACGCACCTACCGCAAGCGCGGTGATCGCAGGCACGAAGCCGTACAACACACGTGAGCGCGACACCGCCGCCACTACCAACACCACCATCGCGCACGCCGCCAAGGCGACGGGCAGCGAAGCAAAGCAGCTGGCAATCCCGGCAATGCCCACCGCGCCGACAACGCCTGCGACAACATCTAACCCGCGTGCCTCGCCAGTACCTTCGGCGGCAGCGCTCAGTGACTCGGCGGCGTCGCGAACCACAGGGGCAGAGGGCGGTTCGATGGGGTGGAAGGTGATCACGGAGCCGTCGAAAAGCCGAAGCTTATGCAGCGGTGTGTGCATGTCCAGCGGGGCACCTGCGACGGTAGTGGCCTCCCACGGGCGGTGCACCTGCGGAATGTCGATCATGCGCGCAAGCTCCGGCAGCACCTCTGCCAGCGTGGATGCGGTAGGCAGTGTGACATCGATGTCGCGGTGAGTTGACGCTACCGAAACCCGCACCGTGACACGCACAACGTGGTGCGCCGATGTAGCAACCATGGTTCTATCCCCCCAAAGTAAGTGTTTGCGCGGACCCCCTTTTTTAAGCCGCGCAGCTGGCCATCAGTATGCACCAGCGCAGAAGCTGTGTCTAGCAAAATTCTTAAAAAACATGCGTGCTGGCCGCACATTGGGTTTATACTTCCACCAAGGCCTGCAGGTTTGGGGGTCCGGTTCTGGGGGAATCGGCGCCTGTTGGCACTGTGAAAAGGGGGAAACAGGCAGAATGCTTGGCCGCGACCGCAACCCAGTTCTTGCACCCACCCACGGTGTGCTGATGCCGGAGCAGCAGCCACCACCGATGCCGCAGGGAGCGCTCAACGCTGAGGCCGTGCCTGCGGCCCAGAAAGATCAGCCGCTGCCGCTGATCCGGGTGCTCATCCCGGTGGTGATGGTGGTGGCAATCGCTGCAGTGATGGGGCTGATGGTGGCCTCGGGGCGCCAGATGAGCCCGATGATGCTGGTCTTTCCTTTAATGATGTTGATTGGCATGGTCGCCATGTTCAACCCCACCGAGGGCAAAGGCGACATCGATGAGACCCGGCGCGTCTACCTGCGTCACTTGGACGCACTGGTGGGTCGCGCCCGCACCAATGCGGTGAAGCAGCGCGAACACTCCACGTTCGTACACCCCGCGCCGGGCGAGTTGGCTACGGGAGTTGCCTCGGAGCGGGTGTGGGAGCGAGGTGACACGCACCCACAGGCCCTCCAGGTCCGGCTGGGTACGGGCGCGACGGCGTTGGCCACCCCGGTGGAGGTGGATGATCCAGGCTCGCCGGAGGATCTGGACCCGGTGTGTGCAGTAAGTTTGCGGCGCACGGTGGCTGCCGTCAGCGCGGTGCATCAGATGCCGATTGTGGTGCAGCTGGCGGCGTTTCCGGCCATTACGTTGGCGGGCCCGCGCGCGGCGGAGGTGGCGGCCTCCATTGCGTGTCAACTGGCATTTTTCCACGGCCCAGAATTGGTGGGCATCGACGCTTCACGTGCACCATTTGCCTGGTCAAAGTGGTTGCCGCACGCCCGCAGACCAGAGCAGGCGCAGTGGCGCATTTCGCTTGTCGACGCCACGCTAACCCCCACTAGCGCCCTCCACACAGGCTCCGCCGCGGCCGCAGCCATGGCAGCGCACGAGAGCGACTGCGTGATCACCATCCACCCGGACCCGGACTACTTCGTGGACGAAGACGCCCTGCACCTGGTGTGCACGGACACAATCACGGCGCACACAGCAACCGGTGCGGAGCCGCTTGGCGTGCCGGATGACTTCCGTGATGTGGAAGCGCAGCACCTTGCCCGCCTGTTGGCGTTTTATCGTCGCCCGGAGGAATCCGCAGGCTCCGGTGGGGCGGACGTGTTGTCCATGTTGGGGTTGGACCGGCTGGATTCGGCGGATATGGAATCGATGTGGCCGGGCCGCGAAGGCACGCGCCAGCGCCTGACAGTGCCGATCGGTGCGACCCCGGACGGCCAGGCAGTGTTTCTGGATTTGAAGGAGGCCGCCCACGGTGGATCCGGGCCGCATGGTCTGTGCATTGGGGCAACAGGCAGTGGAAAGTCGGAATTGTTGCGGACCCTCGTTGTTGCCCTTGCTGCCACCCACTCGCCGGATGAGCTGAACCTGGTCCTGGTGGACTTTAAGGGTGGCGCGACCTTCCTTGGCTGTGAGGGCTTGCCGCACACCAGCGCCGTGATCACCAACTTGGAGGATGAGGCGGTGCTGGTGGAGCGTATGTATGACGCGCTGTCGGGTGAGATGCATCGCCGCCAAGAGCTGCTGCGCAAGGCTGGCAACTTTGCCAACATCACGGACTACACCGCGGAGCGGCTCGCGGGTACAGCCCGCGGCGCCAACTTGGAGCCGCTCCCGGCGCTGGTTGTGGTTGTCGATGAGTTCTCGGAGCTGCTGACCCAACACCCGCACTTTGCGGATCTGTTTGTGGCTATCGGCAGGTTGGGGCGCTCGCTTGGGGTGCATTTGCTGTTGGCCTCGCAGCGCCTGGAAGAGGGCAAGCTGCGCGGGCTGGATAGCCACCTGTCGTACCGCATCGGCTTGAAGACGTTTTCTGCCGCCGAGTCGCGCCAGGTGCTCGGTGTGCCGGACGCCTACGAGCTGCCCGGTGAGCCCGGTTCGGGATACCTCAAGGCCGGTGCGCCTCAGCTGACGCGTTTTCGCGCGGCCTACGTCTCAGGGCCGGTCACCCGCAGCGTGGTCACGCAGGCGCCGGTGGGGCCGGTCGTGGTGAGGCCGTTCCACGCCTGGGATGCCGAGCAGGAGGCGCTGGATAACCCACCAAAGCCGGAGACGGTCACGGAGACTGACACCTCTACAACGGTGGTGGATGCGGTGGTGGAAACCACCCGCAGGTTCGCCGAGGAGGCGGGCATGCGGGCACACCAGGTGTGGTTGCCGCCCTTGCCGGCGCAGTTGGAGCTTTCCGCGCTGCGTCCCGGTGAACACAACTTTGGCGCGCTACAGGTGCCGATGGGCCTGGTGGATGAGCCCTATCACCAGCGCCAGGACACCTTGCTGCTGGATTTAAGTGCTTCGGGTGGGCACGTGGCGTTGGCGGGTGCGCCGCAGACCGGCAAGTCGGAAGCGCTCAAAACCCTGGCGGCGTCGCTTGCGCTGACGCACACCACGGACCAGGTGGCGATCTACGCTATCGATGCTGGCAGCGGCGGGTTGTCAGACCTAGAGGTGCTGCCGCACGTCGCAGGTACGGCTACGCGTGGTGATGAGGAGAAGGTGCGCCGCATTGTCGATGAGTTGCTCGGCGTGATCGATGCTGAGGCCGAGCACCAGCAACAACCGACCCGCCACACGGTCCTGCTCGTGGACGGCTGGCACACGCTGCTGGCCACCGACTCCAAACTCGAAGACCTCCGCGATCCGCTCACCCGCATCGCCTCTGAAGGCCCGGCCGCCGGCATCCACCTGGTGCTGACAACCCAGCGCTGGAGCGCGGTCCGCTCCGGCGTCCGCGACCTAGTGGCCACCCGCTGGGAGATGAAACTCACCGAGCCGATGGACTCGCTGATTGACCGCAAGGTCCAAACCACCCTGCCAAACCGCCCCGGCATCGGCGTTACTCCAGCGGGCAAAGTCATGCTGATCGCCCGCACCACCGCGGAAGACCTCGCCCACATCGCCCAGGTCACCGCCACACAGCCGCGCGTGCCAAAGCTCAAGGTCCTTCCCGCTCACGTCAATGGGCTTGTGCTTATCGACGCCCCGCCGTCGCCCCCAACCACCCCCATCCCACTCGGCGTTGGTGGCCCACACTTGGAACCGGTGTGGTGCGCCTCCGGCCACGTGGTTGCAACCGGCGGGGCAGGGTGTGGAAAATCCACGTTCATCGCCACCGCCATCCGCGCCATCGAAGCACTGCCGCGCGAAGAGGCGCGGATGGTGATCCTCGACCCGCGCCGGGCACACCTGGGGCGCGCCAGCGACGACATGATCGCCGCTTATGGGGCGTCTTCAACCTCTATCGATGACGCGGTCAAGGCGCTGTGCCACACGTTGGCCTCGCGCCTGCCGGGGCCAGACATTTCGCCCTCTGAGCTAGCAGCACGCTCCTGGTGGCAGGGCCCAGAGTTGTACTTGGTGATCGATGACTTAGACCTAGTCAACGACGCGGTGCTGCGGGACCTCACCGAGTACATCCCGCACGCCCGCGACATCGGCTTGCACGTGATTTGTGCCAGAAAGCTGAGCGGGATCTCGCGCGCGCTCTTCGGCGGGTTTTTGGGCGCGGTTAAAGACATCCACCCGGACGCACTGGTCATGGACGGCACGCGCGATGAGGGCAGCGTCTTCGGGGTTCGTCCCGGCCCGCTTGCGCCGGGGCGCGCAACGCTTGTGCAACTGGGATCAACAGTCGGCGCCATCCAGGTTGCCGCACCATATGAAGAGGGGGAGGACCTATGAATCAGCTCATGAATCAGCTCAGCCAGCAGCAGCCAAAACTGCGCATCACGGTAACGGACGGATCGACCGTGTTTACCGGGGCGGCGAACCTACACCGTTTCGACGCACCGTCGGAACACGAAATTGTCGCCTACGCCAAAAACGTCCTCGGGCCGTTTCCAGAAGGCGCGCCTGTGCACATCACCGCGTCCGCGGAACGCTTAGCGCGCTTGGAGGCGGCGTTTGCGGACTATGACGTGGCGTTGACCTTGGAGGAGTTGGTGGGGGTTGGCGTGGACGTCGATAAGCAAGAGCCCAAAGAGCCCTTTGGAGTGGAAGAGGACTGGGAGCAAAACTGGCTGGTAGATGAGCCGGAAGAGCCGCTTGCAGAGCGCAGCCAGTGGCCGCTGTACTTGCTGGGTGCGGCGCTGGCGGCAGTCGTAGTGCTGGTGGGGTTCGGTGCGGTGTGGGCAATGCGTGCCTGGAACTCCCCGCCAGCGAGCGCCCAGGCGGAGCCGGTGCCGGCTACAACCGTGGTGACCACGAGCGAGGTGACCACGACGGAGCCTGCCCAGCCTGTTGAGCCACAAACAGTTGTGCTGGAACAAGACGGGCTGCGAGTGGAGTTGCCCGCCGGCTTTACCCTCGCTGAGGATGAGGACACGTGGCGCGCCACCGGCCTGGATCCAGATTTCCGCCTGCACATGGCGGTCGAGCAGCTGTACAACCTGCCCGCCCACACCATGGCTGAACAGGTCTTGCGCGACATTGAGGCAGACCCGGAAACGCAGCTTGTGGATACGGATGGCCACTCGCTGACCTACCTCGAATTTCCCGGCGACGGATCCGAGGTGCTGTGGAAGACCTGGCCGCACGACAACTACCAAATCTTCGTGGCCTGCCACACCCGCACCGCGCCGACCACCGTGCAGCAAGCAACGTGCCGCATGGCATTCGACTCCGCCGAATTCTCACCGCCCGCAGCGGGCTAAAACCAGGCCAAAACAGGGCGAGTTCCAAAAAATTTTTACACAGTTTCAGCAGGTCACGGGATTTCCAAAAAGTTTTTTGCAAAACGATGGAACCTGAAGGCCGTTTAGCCAGTCCAAATAAGTGAACAGTTCATCGCATACCGGCTGTTCTCACCTAACACCTACAAGGGGGAAACCACCATGAGCCAATTCAAGACCGAAGCCGACGTCATGCGCTCCACCGCGGACCACGCGGACAACGTCAACGCAGATGTCAACCGTGAAATCGACCGCATCCAGGATGTGGCGCAGTCCGTCCGCAGCTCCTGGGAGGGCCGCGCGCAGCAGAGCTTCGACCAGTTGATGGTTCGTTACGACGATGCCCAGCGCCGGTTGACGGAGGCACTCAGCGACATCTCCAACAACATCCGTGACAACGCAAAGAACTTCGAGAACACGGACGTGACCACCACCGACAACATCGACCGCATCGCCGCCACCCCGGGTCTGGCGCTGTAAACGAGCAGAGCAAACGAGTAGAGAAGGACTTTCAACATGCAGATCAAGTACAACTTCGCCCAGATCTCCAACACCGCGCAGGACATCCGCTCCTCCGCACAGCGCATCAATGGCCAGCTGGGGGACCTCAAAGACATCATCAAGCCGATGACGGACACCTGGGAGGGTGAGGCCCGCGATGCCTACTACGCGCACCAGGCCAAGTGGGACCAGGCCGCTGAGGACCTCAACCGCATCCTCAACCAGATCGCTGAGACTGTGGATGAGGGCAACAACCAGATGATGGCCGTCAACAACGCAGCAGCCAACAGCTGGGGCTAAACACTCATTACAGACTTCCCCTTGGTACACGGGTGATGGGGGCCGTGGACGCAAGGGGAACGGGGGAAAGGGGGGGATACAACAAAATATGGGGGAGGCGGCGCCTCGCACACTAGCCATAACGTTCATGAACTGCGGTTCGGCTGGTGGGCGGGGCGCTGCTCTTTTAGATTCTTTGGGGTTTTGGTGGATGAACCTCGGATGACGTAAGGTTATCCACCTGTGTGTCGTGCAGGCACCCATGTGTGGGTGTTGTGCGTGGTTGTCGTCGGGTCTCCACCGGCCGCCGTCGATAAGCAAGATGCACATGTTTGAACAGATTTGGCCGGCAGCCATCTAGACAGACTTTAAGGAGTCATGCATGTCTACTTACCACCCGAAGAGCGGTGACATTACCCGTAAGTGGTACGTCATCGACGCTACCGACGTGGTGCTGGGCAAGCTCGCTTCCACCGTTGCAGACATTCTGCGCGGTAAGCACAAGCCGCAGTACGCACCGAACGTTGACACCGGTGACCACGTCATTGTGATCAACGCTGACAAGATCCACATCTCGTCCAACAAGCGCGATCGTGAGATGCGCTACCGCCACTCCGGCTACCCGGGTGGTCTGAAGTCCATGACCCTCGGCCGCGCACTGGACGAGCGTCCGGACCGCGTGATCGAGGAAGCTGTGAAGGGCATGATGCCGCACAACAAGCTTTCCCGTCAGTCCATCAAGAAGCTTCACGTCTTCGTCGGCGAAGAGCACCCGTACGCTGCTCAGAAGCCGGAAACCTACGAGTTTAAGCAGGTGGCACAGTAATGACCGAGCAGAACAACTACACCGAGGAAACCGCAGCTGAGGCGCTCGACACCGACATCGACGCTGCTACCGCTGCAACCGAGGAGTTCAACTACACCATCGCCGACGCTATCGCTCCTGAGCAGGACGAGGCAGCCGAGGCAGTTGAGCCGGTGCAGCTGCACGAAGGCCCGATCCAGACCGTTGGTCGCCGTAAGCGTGCAATCGCTCGCGTCACCGTGGTCGAGGGCGAAGGCAAGATCACCGTTAACGGCCGCGAGTTCGAGGACTACTTCCCGAACAAGCTGCACCAGCAGGACATCCTGACCCCGCTGACGCTGCTGGAGCGCGAGGGCCAGTTCGACATCAAGGCCAACATCTCCGGTGGCGGCCCGACCGGCCAGTCCGGTGCTCTGCGCCTGGCTATCGCCCGCGCACTGAACATCTACAACCCGGCTGAGCGCACCACCCTGAAGAAGGCTGGCCTGCTCACCCGTGACGCTCGTGCAGTGGAGCGCAAGAAGGCTGGTCTGCACAAGGCACGTCGCGCACCGCAGTACTCCAAGCGTTAATCGCTGGCACTTACTGCAGTACGTACAAAACGCCGCAACCCGTTTCCTGGGTGGCGGCGTTTTTGCTTACCTGTGCTTGTCGGCTCCTCCCTGCATTAGGCGTTCTTGGCATGGTTGGCAATGATCCAACCCGCCACTATGCCTTGGCCGATCGTCGCGCCGGCGCCAGGGTAGACGGTGCCGAAAACATTCGCGGCCGTGTTGCCCTGTGCGTAGAGGCCGGGCACCGGGGAGCCGCTAGTACGCAACACGGTTGCGTTCTCATTCGTGGAAAGGCCACCGCAGGTACCCAGATCTGACAGCACCATACGTGCCGCATACAGCTTGCCGCTGAGTGGGCGCAGGTTGTTGTTCGGAACGTTCGTCGGGTCGCCGTAGTAGTTGTCATACAGCGAATCGCCGCGCCAGAACTGGGTATCTACACCCGCCTGGGCGTCCGCGTTAAAGGACTGCATTTGCTGGACAAAGCCTTCAACGGGCAGCCCAATCTTGGCGGCGAGCTCCTCCGGAGATGATGCTTCAACAATCACACCAGCGTCGTACCACTCCTGCGGGAACGGCATACGTGGGAAGATTTCCGAGGCAAACAGGTAAGAATCCTTATATGCCTTGTCAAAGATTAACCAGAGATCGTTGGCGCGGCCCTCTTCGCGCAGCGCCAGGGTGTGCTGGCCGAAGGTCATGTAATCAGTGGACTCGTTAATAAAGCGCTTGCCGTGCTCATCCACCATGAAGGATCCCGGAAGGGAACGCTCTGCAAGCATGATCTTCGGACTACTGCCGTCATCTGCAGGGGCGAGCGACGGGAACCACCATGCCTGATCCATGAAGCTAGTCTCCGCATCGACTTGGTCTACGGCGATGGAAATCAGGTCGCCAAAGTTGGCGTCATTTCCTAGCGTCATGTCAACTTTTAGGGTGGGGGACTGGAACCGCTGGCGCCAGTCCATGTTGTGTTCAAACCCGCCGCCGGCAAGCACCACGCCTCTGCGAGCTCGGATGGTGACGTCCTTGCCATCTTGGGAGGCTGTCACACCTGTGACGCGGCCTGCGTCGTCCTGCAACAGCCCAGTCATTGGGGTGCGGGTCCAGATAGGGATGTTGCGCTTTACACAACCGTGGAACAAGCCACCCGCTGTGGCCTGGCCGGTTGCTACATATTCGCGGCCGATGGCCAACCCACCGATGCCTTGGATGGTGCGCCACGCGGCTTGCGGCAGGGCCTTTACGGGCAGCTTGGTAATCAGGTTGAGGTACTTATAGTTCGCGCCGGTTGCCGGCATGGGGAATGAGGCTTCGATGGCTGGCGGGTGGAAGCGCCCCCGTTCGTCCCCAAGCTTTCGCAGATCAAACGGTTTCGCCTCACAGGTACGGCCGATAGCGGCACCACCGGGACGTTCAGGGTGGTAGTCGGAGTAGCCTTTTGCCCAAAACAGGTTCAGGTCTGTCAGCTCGTCCAACTTCTTGATTGCGGCCGGGCCCGCTTTTATTACCGCTTCCCAGCGTTCGCGTGGGGCGTCGTCACCGACCAGGTCGTTGACGTATTCCAGTCCACGTTCCACGGTGTCGTTGAAACCGTCGCGACGCAAGACGTGGTTTCCGGGTGCCCAAAAAGCACCACCGGACATGGAGGTGGAACCGCCGACGTATTCGCTTTTCTCAATGACCAGCACATCTAAGCCCAGATCATCGGCGTAGAGCGCAGTAGCCAAACCGGTACCGGAGCCGACGACTAGGACATCAACTTCAATATCGCGTGCGGTGGGACCTGAAGCGACATTCATGGATCTCTCCTTCGCAGTGTGTGAGTTGTTACCTTGACCCGCCATGCTACGGAAAAGAAGCAACGTGGATGTCGGCTGCTGTGAAGCGACACAGTCGAATGATGGGCCTGGGGCAGAAGGGGGCGTGCATAATGAAACGCATGACTCGACTCTTTGGAACTGATGGTGTCCGCGGCCTGGCTAATGAAGCGCTGACGGCCTCGATGGCACTGAAACTGGGGGCAGCGGCCGCAACCGTACTGACCAAGGATCGTCGCTCCGAGAGCCGCCGGCCGACTGCACTGATTGGCCGCGACCCGCGCGTATCCGGTGAGATGCTTGCTGCGGCGATGGCCGCCGGCATGGCCTCGAAGGGTGTGGATGTGCTGCGCGTTGGCGTTATCCCTACCCCGGGCCTGGCATTTCTTACCGATGACTACGGTGCAGACATCGGTGTTATGATCTCGGCGTCCCACAACCCGATGCCGGACAACGGCATCAAGTTCTTCTCCGCCGGCGGCAAGAAGCTGCCGGATGATGTGGAAGACGAGATTGAGGCTGCGATGGCGCAGCTGGATGAGACGGGTCCAACTGGTACCGGCATTGGCCGCGTCATTGAGGAAGCACCGGATGCCCAAGAGCGCTACCTGGCGCACCTGAAGGAGGCTGTGTCTACTGACCTGTCCGGTATCAAGGTTGTGGTGGACTGTGCCAACGGTGCGGCTTCCCAGGTAGCGCCGAAGGCGTACACGGCCGCGGGTGCTGAGGTGGTTGCCATCTTTAACAAGCCGAACGCTTTCAACATCAATGACGGTTCCGGTTCCACCCACATGGAGCAGATCCAGGAGGCTGTGGTGGAGCACGGCGCCGATATTGGCCTTGCCCACGATGGTGACGCGGATCGCTGCCTTGCAGTGGACGCCGAAGGCAACATCGTGGACGGCGACCAGATCATGGCAATCCTGGCTACCGGCATGAAGGAGCGCAACGCGCTGCACGACAACACGCTGGTGGCCACGGTGATGAGCAACCTTGGCCTGAAGCTGGCTATGGCGGAGCAGGGCATTGAGCTGAAAGAAACCGCAGTGGGCGACCGTTATGTGCTTGAAGAGCTCGGCTGTGGCGACTACTCGCTCGGTGGTGAGCAGTCCGGCCACCTGGTCATCCCGGCCCATGCCACGACTGGCGACGGCACGCTGACCGGCCTGAGCCTCATGGCACGCATGGCGGAAAGCGGCAAGAGCCTGGCGGAACTGGCAAGCGTGATGAAGGTGCTGCCGCAGGTGCTGATCAACGTACCGGTGTCTAACAAGGGCAAGATCATGGACGCAGTCGAGGTCCAGGAAGCCATCCGCGAGGCAGAAGCGGAGCTGGGTTCCTCCGGCCGCGTGCTGCTTCGCCCGTCCGGCACCGAGGAGCTTTTCCGCGTCATGGTGGAAGCTGCCGATGAGGAGCAGGCGCGCAAGGTCGCAGGCGCGCTGGCAGCGGTGGTCGCAGCTGTGTAGCGCAGCTCATCCTGGCCGCGAGGGCCTCATTTTTAGTCAGGTGTAGGTCCGCTCGGATCCCTGTATTGCCCGTGTAGAAAAATTTTTCTGCCGGGCAGGGAACCAGCGGGCCTTTTTCGCAGTCTGAATATGAGGAAGGATTTTTCAATACCAGGATTGGGGGTTTGCGCATGGAGGCACATTGGGGCCCAGAGCTTGATACAGACGAGCTGCGCTCACGCTTCGGCGCGGCGATGGCAACGTATGAAGAGACCGCGGCGCAACTAAACCGGGAAAAGGTAGACGTGCGTGCTGTTGACTTCGGCGAGGGGTTTGCCGTCCAGGGGGCGCGGATTGTGAGCGCGCTGGAAACCCTCCACGGCACAACGCTGTCCTACCTTGATAACCGCAGGGGCACGTGGAACAGCATCTTGGCGCTGGTGGATGACGTGGAAAACCAGGATGGGTCTGGTGCCGGAGCCTTTAGCGGGGTGAGTGGGCTGTGAGTACGGCAACAAACGGCAGCGTGCTGCTCACGCTCGGCCGAGAGATCAAAAACGTGGTGAGGTTGTTGGACAACTCACCACAGGTGCGTGCTGATCAGCGTGCGCACGCAGCGTCATTGGCAGCGGATCTGATGCTGCTGCTGAACAAATCCGAGGGGCAAGATTTGCGCACGTTTCTTGCCGCGGCAGATGCATTGCGCGGCATTGGGTTGGCGCTAGCACCGCAGGCGGGCCTGTTGCCGGAGCCTGGGTTTGCAAGGCGCTGGTTTGAAAACGAAGGCATCGCGGAGCGCGAGCGTACTGATGTGAAGTTGGAGAAGGAACACTTTGCTCGTCGAGACGAGGTGGCTACCCGCATTGAGCAGTGCTGCTCCTGCATCGAAACGGTGCAGGAGTCTACAAAGGTTGGTGTGGAGCTGCTTCTCCAGCCACCCGCAGAGATGCTAAAGACGCTGCTGAGGGCGGGGTTTAGCAATCTCGTTCCGACTGCAGCGGATTTGGTGATCAATGCAATGCGCGGCTCGGTTGAAACCTTGCAAGACTGCAACAACACGGTAGAAATCGCCCTGGATGAAATTGCGAACAATATCTGCACTGCCGCAGAAACACAGCCCCAGGCGCCGGTGCAGTATGGCAATTGTGCGTGCCCGCCTTCTGTGCCTGTGCTCAAGCCGGAACCCCAAGCAGACCCCTGCCCACAGCCGGCGCCTCAAGCAGATCCCTGCCCGCCTTCGGCACCAGCGCCTGGACCGGCACCAGCGCCACAACCAGCTCCGGTGCCTGCACCACCACCGGCGCCGGAGGGCGGTGTCGCTGACGTAGCCAAGCAGGTGATCCCTACCTTGGAGAGGCTGACCCAGGTTGTGCCTGCTTCCGTGAATATGCCGGTGAATGTGCCAGTGAACCTGCAGTTTGATTTCACACTCAATGGCGGGATCAATACCAACGTGAATCTGGGGCAGGGGCTGGAAACCGTTGCTAGCTCTTTGACAAACACGGTGGGGTGCGACGTCACTTCCCAGTTCCAGCCGCAGCCTGCACCCGAGTGTGCACCGGCCAAGGTTGCTTGCGGCCCGCTTGGTCAGATGGGTGTCGCTGCGGTGCTGGGATGCATTGAGTTCTTCGCTGAAACACTGACCGAATCGGCGCACTGCGTCTGTGGTGAGCAGTGCTGCACGCCACCAGCACCTGAACCAACCCCTGAACCAACCCCGCCGCCTACCCCCGCTCCGGAGCCGACTCCTACGCCACCACCGGCGCCACCACCTGCGCCAACTCCGCAGCCGCCGGTGGGTGATGGGGTAATTACGCCTCCTCCACATCTAGCAGATGTGCCGGAACCGACACCTCCTCAGGAAAAACTTGGAATGATGAACACACAGGCTGCTTCACACAGCTCGGACACGGGGGGTCCACAGGAAACTTCGGCCCCTAAACCGGCACCGAATCAGCCGCACGTGCCAAACACGGACGAAAATTGGGGGAGCAAAAAGGTGGGTGAGTGGTAATGGATTTCGCCGAGTTTGCTGAAAAGTATCAGCGTCGTACTGCGAAACGATTGCAGGATTTTGAGGCGGCGATCAGAGCTGCGCAGCGCACAATGGAGGTCACTGCGCAGCAGCACGCAATTGCACGTGAGCTGTATCCGCAGCGTCCTGTGTATATCCCGCGCGGGGATTACACCTTGCCGCGCAAGGTGTATGAGAAACAGAGGCAGGGCCAGGTGCGTTCGGTGCTGCGGCGGGAAGGCCCCGGCACTGAGTCCGAAAAGCCAGACAGCTAAAGCCGGCTAGGTGTACTTCCTTGGAGGTTCGGAGGAGCCGGGTGAAAGAGGCCTGCAGCAGCGGTTAATGCTGGCGGCGGCCGTCCAAGGGCGAATTCGACGAGGCTGGACCCGGGTACGGCCACCTTGGTATCGACCGCCGTACGCCAGCTCGTGGTGTCGGTGACAGCCGCGAGATTCGAGTGCAGCACGGCCTGCAGAGCAGTGTGCAGTGTTTTCGCATCCACGGATCCGGCGGCAAAGACCGGGGCGTCTTCGGAGAGCTCGTGGTGGATCACGGTGACAGGAACATTGTTCTTACCAGCGATGGTGATGGCGTCGATGGTGACGGCCAGTGCCTGGTTGCGGGGCGGGGACTGGATTTCCATGTGGCCGTCGAAATATTCATTGGCTTGGCCTGCGCTGCGCTGGGCTTGCCCAGGTCGCGCTCGGCTTGCGCTGGGCTTTTGCAATGCCTGCTAGTGGACGGCGGGATACTCCTAGCAGACAATGAAAACCGCCCTCCATTTCCCCAGGTGAAATGTGGAGACTTTCGGCCATTTTTGCGTTGTATGCTAGGAGCCCGTCCGCCCTCCTAGCAGATAAACGTTATGTCAAGTAGAAGGCAAGTAGAAAGCGAGCAGAGGGCAAGCAGAAGCCAGCGCGAGGCAAGCAAAGGCAAGCAAAGGCAAGCAGAAGCCGACACAAGCAAGCAGAAGCCGACACAAGCCAGCTAGAACAGGGAGAACTTGCTGTCGTCGCGGGCGATGCCTGCGGCCTCAGCAAGGTCTTCACCGATGAGGGAGTCCACGTTCTTGCCGGTGGCTTCCGCATCCGAAAACGCGGCGTATTTCTTCTCGCCGGCAAGCTTGTGCAGCAAAAAGCCGGTGAGCAGTGCGCGGGTGGTTTCCTGGTTCTTCTTGTCATTAGAGCCAAGGCCCAGCAAGCGGATGCCCAGGCCGTCTTCGGAAAAGCCCTGCTGCGATGCTTTCTTCACCGTCCGGTAGGACACTTGGCCGGCCCAGTTGTAGGCAAGCTTGGCGGGGTTGCCGGGGTTGAACAGGGAGTTGGCGTCCTCGCCAGGGCCCACGATCAGGCCGGGCACGTACACGCGGCGCGCCGCCTCAACGGCAGACGGCGCCACGTTTGCCGGGTAGAGTGCTGCCACTGCGCGGACCTTGTCGTTGCCAACGGCTGTCAGTACTGCGGCGCCGCCGCCCATGCCGTGGCCAGCAACACCCAACTTGCCCGGGGAGACGGTGACCTCGCCGTCACCCATACGCACCCCGGCAAGGATCTGGAGTGTGGTTTCCAAATCGGCGGCAAACCCAGCGTGGTCCGGGCTCAAGCCGGTTTCAGTATCAGGTGCCGCCACCACGATGCCCCAGCTGGCAAGGTGGCGAAGCGTCTCGGTGTATGCACCGATGTCGCGGCGCCAGCCGTGACCGAACGCTACCGCCGGCAGGTCCTTGCCTTTGGCAGGCGCGTAGACCTTGCCGGGCAGGCCGGTGTGGCCCAGGTCGCCCTCCATCACACGGTGTGGGCCGCGCTTGGACAGTTCTGAAAGTTGCTTCAAGTTCGCAGACACACGGGCAACTCTACTTGATTTGGCATATGTTTCTGCCGGAAAGCCGCGTAGGGTGGCATGGATGCTAGGCGCCTTATCACTTGCTTTTATTGACTCGGTCAACCTGCTGCTGATTGCAGTCATCGTGGCCGTGGGCATTGTGGCGCCTCGGGAAAACCGCAGATATGCCAAGGTCACAGGTCTGCTGATCGCGGGTGATTGGCTGGGGGTTGCATCGCTTGCGGCGCTGATGCTGCTGATTTTCGACGGCCTCGGTGACACCGTCCAACGCTTCGTCGAGGGCCCAGTGTTCGGCATTTTGCTGATTGTCACCGGCGTTGTCACTGGTCTTTTGGCGCTTCGGGGCGGGGATAACGCCGGTCTTGTGCAGAAGGTGATGGGGCCGTTGGCGGTGCCGTCGATAAGCACAGTGCTCACGGGTGTGGTGCTGGGGCTGGTGCAGTCGGCGACCTCGGTGCCGTTTTATGGCGGGCTGGCGCTGCTGTCGGCCGCTGGCATCGAGCCGGTGCAGCGCTACGCGGCGATTCCGCTGTACGCCACGGTTGCACTGTCGCTGCCCACGCTGTGTGCCCTGCTGGTGGGGTGGGTGCGCGCGAAGCCGAACTCTGCTGCCGGGCGCGCGTTTGCGTGGGCGCGGGCGAACCCAAAAACTGTGTCGCTGGCCGCAACGTGGGCGGTGTCGGTGATGCTGATCGCGCTCGGCGCGCTGCACCTGCTGTAATGAACGCATGAGTTTGACTGCTCGCATTGATCTTGACGCGATCGCGCACAACACCCGCTTGCTGAAACGCCAGGCAGGCGACGCGAATCTGGTGTGCATTGTCAAAGCAGACGCCTACAACCACGGGGTTGTGCGCTGCGTGCCGGTGATGGAGGCCAACGGTGCGGACGCCTTCGGGGTGGCCACGCTCGCCGAGGCCCGAGAGGTCCGCGCGCTGACCCGCCTGCCGGTGATGTGCTGGCTGTGGGACCCGAGCGACGACATCCCGGAAGGCATCGAGCTCGCTGCCCCCACGATGGAGCATTTGCTCAGGCTTATCGACGCCCCGTTTACCCCCACCACGTACCTCAAAGTGGAAACCGGCATGCATCGCTCCGGCTTCGATGAAAGCGCGTGGGATGAGGTCTTCGCACTGGCTGCTGAGGCGGAGCAGGCCGGGCGCATCCGCGTCAAGGGGCTGATGAGCCACCTGGCCTATGCGGATAATCCGCAAGATCCCTACACCGATACGCAGGCGGAGCAGTTTCGTGCCGCAATCAACCGTGGTCGCGCGGCGGGCCTGGAGCTTTCCTGTAACCACCTGGCTAACACAGCGGCGACGTGGACGCGCCCGGACCTGCACTTTGACCAGGTCCGCCCCGGGGTCAGCCTGTACGGCATAGATCCGATCGTTGGTGCAGGTACGGGTCAGGGTGCGAGTGCAGATAAGGGACTGCGTCCGGCGATGTCGTGGGTGGCTGACATTTTGGCGGTCAAGCGCATCGGCAAGGGCGATCCAGTCAGCTACGGGTTGACATGGCACGCGCCGCACGATGGCTTTACGGCCGTGGTTCCTGCTGGTTACGCCGATGGTGTGTCGCGCGCGTGGCAGCCGCACCTGCAGATCACGGTCCGCGGCACACGCTACCCGGTGGTGGGGCGCGTGTGCATGGACCAGATGGTGATCTGGTTGGGTGCTAACGAGGAGGGGGTCACGGCTGGTGAGAGGGCCGTGATCTTCGGCCCTGGCGGGATGAGCGCAACCGAGCTTGCTGGCCGCATTGGCACCATTGACTATGAGGTGTTGTGCTCACCAAAGGGCCGCACCCGCCGCGAATACTGCTGATCGAGCTGATCGAGCACTGCTGAAAGGAATGCAATGAAAGCGTCATTTCCCGCTGAGGGCAGCCGCGTGTGTGAGGATGCAGCTGCAACGCAGGCGTTGGGCCGCGAACTGGGAGCCGCGCTGGAGGCCGGCGACGTGGTGATTTTGGACGGCCCGTTGGGTGCCGGTAAGACCACCCTGACCCAGGGGATCGCCGCTGGGATGCAGGTCAAGGGGCGTGTGACTAGCCCAACGTTTGTGATTGCCCGCGAGCACCGCTCCACCGTGGGCGGGCCAAACCTGGTGCATGTGGACGCCTACCGCTTGGTTGGTGAGGGCGGCAGCGGGGACCCGCTGGGGGAGCTGGATGCCTTGGACTTGGATACGGATTTGGATGACGCGGTGGTTGTCGCCGAGTGGGGCGGGGGACTGGTGGAGCAGATCGCGTCGAAGTACCTGCTTATCAAGCTGGATCGGGAAACACTGTTTAAGCAAGACCCGGAATCTGAGGGCCGCGTGATCACCTGGTTCACTGCGTGTGGCGGCGGGTTGTAGGCTTGGGCGCATGCTGAATCTCTCCAACACGCAGCGCAATTGGGTCGTCCTTGCTATCGCAGCCTGGATTGTTGCCCTCATCGGTCTGATTTTTATCCCGCAGTCTCGCCCTGAGGCCGCGGAGGTGAAGATCGCCCCGACCAACTCGTTGACCACCTCCCTTGCGGGTGCGCGCCCCAACAGCGGTGCTGTGGTAGCGAACCTGGTCAACCCGGCATTGGTCTATGACACCAACACGTACTCCGCCTACACCATCCTGTGCCCGAATGAGCCGCCAGAGTTGATCAACGCCAAGCTGGAGGCGTTCGAACTTGACCCGGCCCTGGACCTGAACGGCCGCTACGGCTACGTGTTGCTGTTGCCGCACGATGTGGAGGCCCCGGTGAGCTTGGACCAGGTTGCGCTCAATGACATCAACATCTGCACCACCCCGCACACTGAGACCTACCCGCTGGATGCTGGTATGCCGTTCTTCTACTCGGACGGCCAGTGGCAGCTGGGTATCGCGCAGTAATGCCTGATCTGAAGTTCGTTCTGGCAATTGATACCGCGACGGATGAGCTGGTCGTTGGTGTTGCCAAGCGCGGTGAAGACGGGGCGGTCACCGTTTTGGCGGAGTCCGCCCAGGCTACCCGTGCCCACAATGAGCTGCTGGTTCCCACCGTCGAGGCGACGTTGCAGGAAGCAGGCGTAACCTATGCGGATCTTGACGCCGTGGTGGTTGGCTGCGGGCCTGGCCCGTTTACCGGCCTGCGCGTAGGCATGGCGTCGGCTTCCGCGTTTGCGCAGGCGCTGAAGATCCCTGTTTATGGCGTGGTTACGCACGACGCGACGGGGCTGACCGTTGATACCCCCTCCTGCCTGGTGGTCACGGATGCGCGCCGCCGCGAGGTCTACTGGGCTCACTATGAGCGCGGTCACCGCGTGGCTGGCCCGGGCGTGTGCGCGCCTTCTGCGGTGCCGGTTGATTCGGTGGACGTGCTCAGCTGCCCGGAGCAGCTCCGGGACCAGCTGACGGTCACCGCCAGCGAGGTCACTTACCTCGGCCCGCGCACGGCAGGCCTGATTGCGGCTGCGGACTTTGATGCCCCGCCGGCCCCGCTGGTGCCGCTGTATCTGCGCAGGCCCGATGCGATGCCGCCCAAATGATCTTCAGGGAGCTTGTGCTTAGCGACGCTACACGGGTCGCCCACATCGAAGCCGACCTCTTCGCCGACGACAATCCATGGTCGCGCGACGCTTTTGTGGCCGAGTTCGCCGCACCGCACACGTTTTACGTCGGGGCGTTTGTGCCCGATGAGGAAACCGGGGAAGAGCTTCTGGTTGGCTACGCAGGCCTAGCCATGCTGGGCCCGCGCACTGACCCGGAATTTGAAGTACACACCATCGGCGTGGACCGCGCATACCAAGGCAAAGGCATTGGACGTGCGCTGATGGACCAGCTCGTGCACACCGCGGATCTTCTGGGTGGGCCGATCTTTTTGGAGGTCCGCACCGACAACACCCCCGCGATCGCACTGTATGAAAGCTACGGTTTTTACACCCTTGCCACCCGAAAAGCCTACTATCAGCCCTCTGGGGCGGATGCGTTTACCATGACCCGACCCGCCACGAAAGGTGATTCCCAATGATTGTCCTTGGTATTGAGTCCTCGTGTGATGAGACGGGCGTGGGCATTGTGCGTCTGGAAGCAGACGGTGCGATGACCATCCTTGCGGACAAGGTTGCCTCTTCTATGGAGGAGCATGCCGTCTTCGGTGGCGTGGTGCCCGAGATCGCCTCGCGCGCACATTTGGAGGCGATGCCGCAGGTGATGGATGCCGCGCTGGCAGAAGCCGGCATTGAAAAACCCGATGCGGTGGCGGCCACGGTTGGCCCGGGCCTAGCCGGGGCGCTGTTGGTGGGCGCGTCTGCAGCGAAAGCGTACGCCGCGGCCTGGGGCGTGCCGTTCTACGGCGTCAACCACCTGGGCGGCCACGTGGCGGTGGCCAACCTGGAAGGGGAGGGCGAGCTGCCGCACTCCATCGCGCTGCTGGTCTCCGGCGGTCACACGCAACTGCTTGAGGTGGATGCCGTTGGCAAACCCATGCGCGAGCTGGGCTCCACGCTTGATGACGCAGCCGGTGAAGCCTACGACAAGGTCGCGCGTCTTTTGGGGTTGGGGTATCCGGGTGGGCCGGTCGTCGATAAGCAAAGTGCCCTTGGGGAACCGAACATTGCGCTGCCGCGAGCCCTGACCAAGGCTGAGGACATGCGCGGCGAGCACCGCTACAACTTTTCGTTCTCTGGGCTCAAGACCGCGGTGGCGCGCTACGTGGAATCGACCGAGGAGTACTCCGTGCCGGACGTGTGCGCATCCTTCCAGGAGGCGGTGTGTGACGTGCTGACCATGAAAGCGGTGCTGGCCTGCGAGGATACTGGCGCGCGCACGCTGCTTCTCGGCGGCGGTGTGGCGGCGAACTCGCGGCTGCGTGAGCTGGCGCAGCAGCGTTGTGCCGAGCGCGGCATTGAGCTTCGTGTGCCGCGGTTTGGCCTGTGCACGGATAACGGCGTGATGATTGCGGCGCTTGCCGCCCAGCTGATTCATGAGGGGGCGCAGCCCTCCGGTCTGGACGCGGCGACCGATACGTCGCTTGAGGTGGAAGTCCCGCTGGTGTAGCGGCCTCATCTGGCGCCCGGCAGAGTTAGCGAGCGGGATTGCCTTTGTGCAGTTAGCCTGTTGTGGATTCATGCTTTGCCTGACTGCGAAAGGACCCCGCCATGCATGGAGACGACCAGCGTTTTGGCCTGCTTGTTAACCCGGATCTGACGTATCGACGCATTGTGTTCGACCTCGCAGACGCCAACCATTTCCTTGGCCCCGTGGTGCTTGACACGGTGCGTGTGGCGTTTATGGAGCAGGAAGAGGAGTTTGAGGCGATCTACTCGCCGTCCGCACGCGAGGACCGCGCGAAGCCGAACCCGGTTGCCTCCCTGGCGAAGAACCATGCAGCCACCGGCAACCCCAGCTTCTTGCAGGACCCGATGACCGCGATTTCCGGCCCGGTGATCTTCACCGGCCGCAAGGGCACCAGCATTAACGACGACATCGTGGAGGAAATCAAACAGACCATCCGCGCCGCACGCCACTACCGGGACGACAACCCGGAGGAGTTTCAGCTGTGGGAAAACGCGGTGCTCAACATGGGTGCACCGCAGGAGTAGAACGGGTTTGGGCGGCGTTGTTGTCACTTAGCACTCGCGACGGTAGAGTGCTAAACGGGTTGTCTCGAGCACAGTTGTTCACCCGCGACGACGGCTGCGCGACATGGGAATAACCGCAACATTTTCCAAACGCTTTAGAGACGAAAGGTCAAGTACCTATCATGGCAAACGTCAACATCCGCCCTCTCGACGACAAGGTTCTGGTGCAGATCGCCGAGGCTGAGACCACCACCGCATCCGGCCTGGTTATCCCGGACTCCGCTGCTGAGAAGCCGCAGGAGGCTGTCGTGGTTGCAGTCGGCCCGGGCCGTCTGGACGATAACGGCAACCGTGTGGCTCTGGATGTCAAGGAAGGCGACACCGTCGTGTTTGCCAAGTACGGCGGCACCGAGCTGAAGTACGGCGGCGAGGAGTACCTGCTCCTTTCCGCACGTGACCTGCTCGCTGTTATTGAGAAGTAAGGGGCTGCGCCCGATATGGCAAAACTGATCGCATTTGACCAGGAGGCCCGCGAGGGCATCCAGCGCGGCGTGGACACGCTCGCAGACGCGGTCAAGGTCACTCTCGGCCCCCGCGGCCGCAACGTGGTGCTGTCCAAGAGCTGGGGCGGCCCGACCGTGACCAATGACGGCGTGACCATCGCGCGCGACATTGATCTTGAGGATCCGTTTGAGAACCTCGGCGCCCAGCTGGTGAAGTCCGTGGCTGTAAAGACCAACGACATTGCTGGTGACGGCACCACCACGGCAACCCTGCTTGCGCAGGCGTTGGTGGCAGAAGGTCTGCGCAACGTGGCAGCTGGTGCGAACCCGATCGAGCTGAACAAGGGCATCCGTGCCGCAGCCGAGAAGGTTGTCCAGGAGCTGCTCAACCGCGCAACCGAGGTGTCCTCCACCACGGAGATCGCCAACGTGGCCACCGTGTCCTCCCGCGACCCGGAGGTCGGCGAGATGGTCTCTGGCGCCATGGACAAGGTGGGCAAGGACGGTGTGGTTACCGTTGAGGAGTCCACCTCCATCGATTCCTACGTGGACCTGACCGAGGGCATCTCCTTTGACAAGGGCTTTTTGTCCCCGTACTTCATGACTGATCCGGACGCTGGCCAGGCCGTGCTTGAAGATGCACGTGTGCTGCTCGTCCGCAACAAGATCTCCTCCCTGCCGGACTTCCTGCCGGTGCTGGAGCAGGTGGCGGAGGCTAACGTTCCGCTGTTGATCATCGCTGAAGACATTGAGGGCGAGCCGCTGCAGACCCTGGTGGTTAACACCCTGCGCAAGACGCTGAAGGTTGTTGCAGTGAAGTCGCCGTACTTCGGTGAGCGCCGCAAGGCGTTCATGGATGACCTGGCAGTGGTCACCGCCGCCACGGTTATTGATCCGGAGGTTGGCGTGAACCTGAAGGACGCCACCGTGGAGCACATGGGCTCTGCCCGCCGCGTGACCGTGAACAAGGATGAGACCATCATTGTTGACGGTGCGGGTACCGCAGAGGCTGTCGAGGAGCGTCGTAACCAGCTGCGTCGTGACGTGGAAACCACCGACTCTTCCTGGGACAAGGAAAAGATCGAGGAGCGCCTTGCCAAGCTTTCCGGCGGCGTTGCCGTGATCCGCGTCGGTGCAGCTACCGAGACGGAGATGAACGAGCGCAAGCTGCGCGTCGAGGATGCCATCAACGCCGCGCGCGCCGCGGTCCAGGAGGGCATCATCGCCGGCGGTGGCTCCGCTTTGGTCCAGATTTCGAAGGAACTCGAGCAGTTCGCTGAGGAATTTGAGGGCGAGCAGAAGACCGGCGTCCTGGCCGTGTCTCGTGCCCTGACCAAGCCGGCATTCTGGATTGCTGAAAACGCTGGCCTTGATGGTGCCGTTGTCGTGTCCAAGACCGCTGAGATGCCGAACGGCTCCGGCTTCAACGCCGCAACCTTGGAGTACGGCGACCTGATTGAGCAGGGCATCATCGACCCGGTGAAGGTCACCCACTCCGCAGTGGTCAACGCTGCATCGGTTGCTCGCATGATCCTGACCACCGAAGCATCCGTTGTAACCAAGCCGGAGGAAGAGACCGCACCAGCTGCTGCTGGCGGCCACCACGGCCACATGCACTAGTTTCTACGGCTGAATGCCCAAGCTAAACGCTTAAGCCCCGCTCCTGCGCCTGTGAGAGCGGGGCTTTCGCCTTTCCCGGGGTGCTGGCGCCTTATCCGATGTTTGGGGCTACTTCGCGGATGCAGCCGCAGCAGGAACACGGGCGCCGCCGCGAGACTTGCGCAGAATTGCCTGGCGCTCCGACTCGCTCATGCCGCCCCAGATGCCGTAAGGCTCTGCCACGCGCAGTGCGTGCTCGCGGCACTGCGAGAGCACCGGGCACTGGAAGCAGATGGCCTTGGCGCGGTTTTCACGCTGTGCGCGGGCGCGGCCACGCTCCCCGTCGGGGTGGTAGAAGATCTCAGATGCTTCGCCTCGGCAGGCGCTGCGTAGCTGCCAATCCCAGAAGTCTGCGTTTGGTCCGGGCAGTGCGCTTGGCAGGGACATAGTCTTAGAGCTCCTTCAATCTGCTTTCGTACAGCCGATGTAGCAGTGTGGTCTGCTTTGGTAAACGGTTGGTGAAGCCGCGGTAACGGGCATCTTGCGCCATCGGTGTGCCCCCGTAAAAAATGCTTATGAGCAGTGGTTTTGTTAAAGGTTAAGGGTGGGTGAATTCGGGGAGAATTCTTATTTCCCAGGCGTTTTAGGCTCTTATGGGGCTACTGGGCTGGCCAGTTTTTCCTCGGCGCGGTTGCTGGTGTGAAAATAGAGACATCGGTACTGTGGCCGAAGATGTATTGCCCGAGACCACGGGTGAGCGAGGAAGAAAGGAGCGCTGTGTCCCAGCCTGATGCAGAGGATGAACTCACGCGCCTTGTTCCGCTTGCCGCCGCTGGGAACAAACGGGCACTGCAAAACGTCATCCGAATCGTTCACCCCCAGGTGCTGCGGTATGCCCGCGCACGCATCAGTGGTGGCCGGATGCCAACGGCTGAGGATGTGGCGCAGGAAATCTGCTTGGCCGTGGCAACGTCCATAGACAAGTACCAAGACATGGGCAAGCCGTTCATGGCATTCGTGTACGGCATTGCGTTTAACAAGGTTGCGGACGCACACCGCAGCCTTTTTAGAGACAAACTCACACCCACGGAAGAGGTGCCGGATGCTGTTGATACCGGCGCTACCCCCGAAATGTTTGCGCTGGAAGCAGACGGTAGTAACCAAATTAGGGTTTTGCTCGATGAACTAGGTGACAAGGCTCGAGACATCATTATCTTGCGGGTGTTCGTGGGCCTGTCCGCAGAAGAGACAGCTGAGGCCGTGGGGTCTACCCCCGGGGCCGTGCGAGTTGCCCAACACCGGGCACTGGCAAAGCTGCGCGAGGCTTTGGAAGAACAGGACCGGGATCAATGACAGGCCGCGATAAGGGTCAGTTTGATAATGATGCGACGCAGGTTGAACACGTCAATGACACTGACGCGTTCCTCGACGCGCTTGGCCGCGGCGTTGACCCCTCCGATGGGGAAGACCCGCTTGCTGGGTTGTTTTTGGAACTGCGGGCGGAGGTTGAACAGCCGATGCCGGACGCGCCCAGCGTTGAGCACGTGTCCGCGCCGAAGCTCACGGCGATCAACGGGGGCCGCACCGAGGCCACCACTAAGAGGCGTACCTCCGGCGGGAGCGCTCCTCGCAAGCAGATGAACCCGTGGGCCGCTGGCCTCATTGGCGCTGCCGCAGCATCGGCGATGGTCGTCGGTGGGGGCGTGGCGTTTTTGGATCTGGAGCAGGACTCGGCGTTGCTGGAGACGTCGACAAGCATGAGCCCCAACAACACCGCAGCCATCGAGCTTGCCTCCACCCTGGAGGAAATCCAGGTGGCAAGCCAGGGCGGTGATGCGGACTACCTTGAGCAGCTGTTGATCCAGGCGCGGGAACTGGCAGAGGCGATGGCGGCGAACGGCGCGAACACGCAGCCTGCGGAGGAGCACGTGAAGCGGGAGGAGAAGCCGGCGGAGCCTCCGCACACCGTCACTGAAACGGTGACCGTGGCTGTGACCGTGACGCAGACAGAGACGGTGAAGCAGCCTGTGTCTTCCTCGCAGACGGTTAGCCCAAGCCCGTCGACGCCGACGTCGACCCAGCCTGGCCAGTCGGGCCAGCCGGGTGAGCCTGGTCAGTCGCAAGATCCGCAAAGCCCGCAGCCCGAAGGCCAGCCGGGACAGCCTGGCCAGCAGCAGCCGGGGCAGGGTGCGGCGCAGAACCCGCAGCCGGAGGGGCAACCTGGCCACCCAGGTAGCGTGACGGTGCCGCCAGTGGTGCCGGCAACCCCGGGGCAGTAGCCCGAATAAGCCCGAATAAGCCCGAGCTCAAGAACCGGGGCAGTAGCCCCAGTTAGCGCCCGCGTGCGTCGAGCCCGTCGAGGAAGCCCATGGCGTAATCCCAAGGCACGTATGCCTCGACGTTGGGGCTTGCGCTTGGCTCGTGGACCGGGGGCAGCTCGCCGCGCAGGGTTGAGAGCATGTTCTGCTCCATGATTTCCCAGTCGTAGTAGTGCATCTGCTCGCAGTCTTCGCACTGGAAGAAAATGCCTTGGATGCCGCGTGGGCGCAGGCGGAGTTTACATTCGCGCACGTGTCCTAGGTCTTGGAGGACTTCGGCGCGCTCTTGGTCACTAAGTGGCTCGAACGGCTCGTCATCTTCGATGAACGATGCCGGGTCGTTCGGGTCATCCGCGAACGGGTCGAGTGGCATCATGTCGTCGTAGTTCACGAAGACCAGACTAGCCGCTAAAGAAAAGAAGCCGACTATGCCCCTGACCCTTACTTCTAATATCATGGCGACATGGCAAATGAGCGTGTACTAACTGGTGGCGATGATCCGGAAAAAGTCCTCCTTCGAGGCTTGACGTTTGATGATGTGCTGCTGCTCCCCGCGGAGTCGCACATCGTCCCTTCTGAGGTGTCTACCTCGACGCAACTCACCCGCAACATTTCGTTGCGTATTCCGATTGCGTCGGCGGCGATGGACACGGTGACTGAGTCGCGAATGGCGATCGCCATGGCGCGCCAGGGTGGTATTGGTGTGCTGCACCGCAACTTGAGTGCGCAGGAGCAGGCCGAGCAGGTTGACATTGTCAAGCGCTCCGAGTCTGGCATGGTCACCAACCCGGTGACGGCCACCCCGGAGATGACGCTGGCTGATGTGGACGCGCTGTGTGCACGTTTCCGTATCTCTGGTCTGCCGGTGGTGGATGATGCGGGCAAGCTGGCTGGCATCATCACGAACCGTGACATGCGTTTTGAGCGGGACTTTAGCCGCAAGGTCGCTGAGGTCATGACCCCGATGCCGCTGGTGGTTGCACGCGAGGGCGTGAGCAAGGAAGAGGCGCTGAACCTGCTGTCCGCCAACAAGGTGGAGAAGCTGCCGATTGTGGCTGCTGATGGCACGCTTGCTGGCCTGATCACGGTGAAGGATTTTGTGAAGAGTGAGCAGTACCCGTTGGCGTCGAAGGACGCTGAGGGTCGCTTGCTGGTCGCCGCCGGTGTGGGCACCGGTGAGGATTCCTACGATCGCGCGGGCCTGTTGGTTGAGGCCGGCGTGAACGCGCTTGTGGTGGATTCCGCGCATGCACACAACAACCGCGTGCTGGAGATGGTCTCCCGCGTGAAGAAGGACTTCGGCGACCGCGTTGATGTGATTGGCGGCAACCTGGCTACCCGTTCTGCGGCGCAGGCGATGGTGGATGCTGGCGCGGACGCGATCAAGGTTGGTATCGGCCCAGGCTCCATCTGCACCACGCGCGTGGTTGCTGGTGTTGGTGCGCCGCAGATCACGGCGATTCTGGAGGCTTCGGTGCCGGCGAAGAAGGCGGGCATCCCGATCATTGCTGATGGTGGCATGCAGCACTCCGGTGATGTGGCGAAGGCGTTGGCGGCTGGTGCGTCGTCAGTCATGCTGGGCTCCATGCTTGCTGGTACCGCGGAGGCCCCGGGCGAGATCGTCGTGGTTGGTGGCAAGCAGTACAAGCGTTACCGCGGCATGGGTTCCATGGGTGCGATGCAGGGCCGTGGCCTGACGGGTGAGAAGCGTTCCTTCTCCAAGGACCGCTACTTCCAGGCTGACGTTGCTAGCGAGGACAAGCTGGTGCCGGAGGGCATCGAGGGCCGCGTGCCGTACCGCGGCGAGCTGGATGCCATCACCCACCAGATCGTTGGCGGCCTGCGCGCGGCGATGGGCTACACCGGTGCCGCAACGATTGAAGAGCTGCAGACGAAGCAGTTTGTACAGATCACTACGGCTGGCTTGCGTGAGTCGCACCCGCACGACATCACGCAGACCGTCGAGGCCCCGAACTACCGCGGCTAGGAGCATCATGCGCGAGATTGTAGAAATTGGTATTGGCAGGGACGCTCGGAGGGCTTTTTCGCTTGACGACGTCACGTTGGTCCCCACCCGCCGCACCCGCTCGTCCAAGGACGTTGACACCACGTGGCATGTGGATGCGTACACCTTTGACGCCCCGATCATTTCGTACCCGACGGATGCGTTGGCAAGCCCGGAGTTTGTCATTGAGATGGGCAAGCAGGGCGGCCTGGGTGTGATTGACGCTGAGGGTCTGTGGGGGCGCAGCGCCTCCATCCCAGACGCGATTGCGGAGGTCACCGGTAAGACGCAGTACCCGGAGACGATGAACTCCCGGAAGGACTACCTGGAGTACGAGGCGTCGAAGACGCAGGCTGTGGAGACGTTGCAGCGTCTGCACGCGCAGGCGTTGGATACTGATCTGCTGACGGAGCGTATCCGCCAGGTGCGTGACTCTGGGGTGACCGTTGCGGTGCGCGTGAGCCCGCAGAACGCCCGTGAGCTGGCGCCTGTGGTGATTGCGGCAGGCGCAGAGCTCCTGTTCATCCAGGGTTCGCTGGTGTCTGCGGAGCACGTGCAGCAGGGCGGGGAGCCGCTGAACTTGAAGGAGTTCGTGGGCTCGCTTGAGGTGCCGGTGATCGCAGGCGGCGTTTATGACTACTCCACGGCGATGCACCTGATGCGCGCTGGCGTGGCCGGTGTGATTGTGGGCAGCGGTAGCGCTGGCCTGGAGGGCATCGGCGTTCCGTTGGCCACCGCGATTGCAGATGTCGCGGCGGCACGGCGCGACTACCTGGATGAGACCGAGGGTCGTTACGTACACATCGTGGCTAACGGCGATGTAAACACGGCGGGCCAGATTGCTGTGGCGCTGGCGTGTGGCGCTGACGCCATGATGGTTGGTCGCCCGCTGGCGTGCGCTGAGGAGGCCGCAGCCCAAGGCTCTTACTGGGAGCCACAGGCAGCGCACCCGCGCAACCCGCGCGGTGGCATTCAGGTGGATTTTTCAGAAAATCACTACCCGCTTGAGGTGGTCCTGCACGGGCCTTCCAATGACGCCTGGGGCACCTTGAACCTCATTGGTGGCCTGCGCCGAATCATGGCCAAGTGTGGCTTTACCACGGTCAAGGCCTTCCAGAAGGCGCAGCTGGCGGTTCGCCCGACCATTTAGTGGCCAGGTAGTGGCCCTGTGCGGGGCCGCTACCTGCGGCGCCGGGTGCGCCGCCCACCCAAGGTCTGGTTGACGGACGCCAAGATCACCAGCACGATTGCGGCGCCCTTGAGCAGGCTTGGGCTTTGCGCAAGCACAAGCCAGCCGATGGCGGCAGCAAACGCAGGCTCCAGGGCGATGAAAATGGCGAACACGTTCGGCTGGAGCTGGCGCATGGCGATCAGCTCCAGCGAATAGGGGATCAAAGACGCCAAGATCGCCGTACCGATGGCTAACCAGAGCAGCGAAAAGTCCGTGAGAATGACAACGGAGCCGCGCCACCCCAACGGCATCAGGATTAACCCGCCCACGGCAAGCGACACCGCAAGGCCACCCTGACCGGGAACCAACGCACCGGCGTGTTTATTTGCCATGATGTAGCCCGCCCAAAACACGCCGGCGATGAGGATGTAGACAACGCCTTGGGGATCCAGCGGGTCGCCCGTCAAAGAGTCCACGGCCAGAAGGGCCATGCCGATCATGGCGAGGGCGACGGAGGTGGCGTCGCGAAGCGAGCGCGAAAGCACCGCCGCAAGCAGCAAGGGGCCCAAAAACTCGATGGTCACCGCGGTGCCTAGGGGGATGGTGGAAATGCCGGCGTAGAACGAGCCGTTCATCCCACCCATGGTTAGCCCCAGCAGGCACACGCCGCGCCACTGGGCGGCGCTCCACTCCCAGAAACGCGGACGCGAGAGAGCGAAGAGGATAACTGCAGCAATGAGCAGGCGTAACGACGCCGTCGCCCACGTACCCGCTGCCGGAAACAACTGCGTAGCAAGAGCTGCTCCGAACTGCAGCGACAAGCATGAACCAAGAATGCAAGCAATGGCCATACCCTGCGGCGGGGTAGAAGGGCGGACAGTTTTCATGCATGGATTATGCATGGCCAGAACACGTCTGGGGGATCAGGGGTGTCATCAGTTAGTATTTGAAACCGTGAGACCTGTACTTGTAGTGGACTTTGGCGCGCAATACGCGCAGCTCATCGCGCGGCGCGTGCGTGAGGCGAACGTGTACTCGGAGGTGGTTCCCTCCACCATCACGGCAGAAGAGCTTAAAGCGAAGGATCCGGTGGCCCTGGTGCTCTCCGGCGGCCCGTCTTCGGTGTACGCCGAGGGCGCCCCGCAGCTGGATCCGGAGATCTTTGAGCTGGGTCTGCCTATCTTTGGTATTTGCTACGGCTTCCAGGTGATGACGCAGGCGCTGGGTGGCGAGGTTGCCAAGACCGGCTCCCGCGAATACGGCCGCACGGCGATGGCTGTCAAGGGCGGCGTGCTGCACGCTGGTCTGGATGAGCACCCAGTGTGGATGTCGCACGGCGATTCTGTGACGCGCGCACCGGAAGGCTTCGAGGTCACCGCGTCTACCCCGGGCGCGCCGGTTGCTGCGTTTGAGAACGTAGAGCGCAAGTTTGCTGGTGTGCAGTACCACCCGGAGGTCATGCACTCCCCGCACGGCCAGGAGGTGCTGACGCGCTTCCTCACCGAGATCGCCGGCTTGGAGCAGAACTGGACGGCGTCCAACATTGCGGAGCAGCTCATTGAGCAGGTTCGCACCCAGGTTGGGGACGGCTACGCCATCTGCGGTCTGTCCGGTGGCGTGGATTCCGCGGTGGCTGCCGCGCTGGTGCAGCGCGCGATCGGTGAGCGTTTGACCTGTGTGTTTGTGGACCATGGTCTGCTGCGCCAAGGCGAGCGCGAGCAGGTGGAGACCGACTTTGTTGCCGCAACCGGCGCGA
Source organism: Corynebacterium riegelii (assembly GCF_001263755.1). Taxonomy (NCBI): domain Bacteria; kingdom Bacillati; phylum Actinomycetota; class Actinomycetes; order Mycobacteriales; family Corynebacteriaceae; genus Corynebacterium; species Corynebacterium riegelii. The sequence goes on along the minus strand of NZ_CP012342.1, from coordinate 1,588,433 downwards.
AGCTGGTGACGGTGGATGAGCGCAAGGCATTCCTGGACAAGCTGGCCGGTGTGACCGAGCCGGAAGCGAAGCGCAAGGCAATTGGTGCGGAGTTCATCCGCTCCTTCGAACGTGCGGTTGCCGGGATTCTTGCAGAATCCGGAAACGATAAAAACGTCGATTACCTGGTGCAGGGCACCCTGTACCCGGATGTTGTGGAGTCCGGCGGTGGCACCGGCACCGCGAACATTAAGAGCCACCACAACGTCGGTGGCCTGCCGGATGACGTGGAGTTTGAGCTGGTTGAGCCGCTTCGCCTGCTGTTTAAAGACGAGGTCCGCGCCGTTGGCCGCGAGCTCGGCCTGCCCGAGGTGATTGTGAACCGCCAGCCGTTCCCGGGCCCGGGCCTGGGTATCCGCATTATTGGCGAGGTCACCGAGGAACGCCTGGAAACCCTGCGCGCTGCTGATGCGATTGCTCGCGAGGAGCTGACCAAGGCTGGCCTGGATGACCAGATCTGGCAGTGCCCGGTGGTCCTGCTGGCTGATGTGCGCTCGGTAGGTGTGCAGGGCGACGGCCGCACCTACGGCCACCCGATCGTGCTGCGCCCTGTTACCTCTGAGGACGCGATGACCGCGGACTGGGTGCGCATCCCGTATGAGACGCTTGAGGTGATCTCCACCCGCATCACCAACGAGGTGGCTGATGTCAACCGCGTGGTGTTGGACGTGACGTCCAAGCCGCCGGGGACCATCGAGTGGGAGTAATTCAGTTTTCCTCGCCCGCGTCCTCGCGGGCGTAGTACGCGGACACGGACCCGACGCGCTGCTGCACGTTAATCGTGAGCAGCTCGCCGTCCTTGTCCGCGTTTTGTCGTTCTTCGGGGCAAACAGTGTCGCCGATAGTGGTCTTGCAGTGCACGTCTACTGGGACGTTGTTCGGCAAAATAACCTCGATTACGCCGATGTCGTTAGCAATATTGATCGTTTTCGGCTCATCGAGCGGTTCTAGTTCAGAGAGGTCGATCTTGACGTCGCCAACGTGGTGCTTGAATTCAGGCAGCGCATCTGCGTCGTAGACGGTTACGCTTGCACTGCTGAAGCGGCCCGCTACGTCATCGCTGAAGCGCGGTCCGGCGATGCCAGTCAGGAAAAGGATGCAGAAGAGAATGACAGCCAGGGGCAGCCAGAGCCACAGACGCGTCTTCTTCTTCGGCTGCTCCGGCGCCGGCTCAACGGGGTCGGGCAGGTGCCACAGCCCAGGTGCCGCGCCGAGCGGGTCCCACGCCGGCGGCTTCTGGCCGGGGTGTTCGTAGCCCTCCGGCACCGTCAGATGGGAGGTGTCCACGGCAGGGCCTTCGCTTGTCTGCGACTCCACGCTCCCCACCACCAACAACCCCGCCGGCGCTTGCGGCTGTCGTTGATATGCGAGGTACCAGCCGAGCGCGAAGAGCACGAAGGTAACCAAGACTCCTCGCATGTCGCTAGCTACGGCAACGGAGGGGAAGAAGATGACAAGGCCAACGAGCAGCAGCCAGCCGGTATCGCGCTCTTTCTTCTCAATCTTGGTCAGCTGATCTTTCGGAGTGGAAATCGCGTTTGCCGGGGTGCGGGTCAGCCCGAAGCGGGGCATGTTGATCCAGCACAATAGGTAGAGGAACAGACCGCCGCCGAAGGCGAAAGACAAAACGACAAACAGGACGCGGATCAGCGTTGGGTCGATTTGGAAGCGGGCACCGATGCCTTCGCAGACACCAGCGATGACGGCTTTGCCGCCTTGGTCTTGAGGGATGCGGGGTGGGCGGGTCTCCCACATGCGTTTCAGTGTGTTGGTTTCCATGGCTTCTATTTTTGTGAGCCAACGCCTGGCGCGGTATCGGGTATGACCCTGATTTTTCTTTTCAGGGTTTACCCCGATGTGCTCAGGGCATTGGGCGTGCAACGATGGGGGACATGTCTGCGTTGTATCCCCGGCTCACCCGAGTGAGATCCCGTCGCGTGATCGCCGGCGTGGCCGCTGGCCTGGCCGCGTATCTCGGGGTGGAGGCGAAGTGGGTACGCCTGTTTTTTGTGGCGGCGAGCTTCGCCGGTGGCTTCGGCGTGTTGTTATACGCCGGGTTGTGGATGTTCACCCCGCTCGCCGAGAACACTGCCCCGCGGCAGCGTCCCAGTGCGCTTGATATCTTCCTGGTGCTCGCCGGGTTTGCAGGAGCGTTGACGTCGTTACAGGTCTCCTCCGGTGCCGGAGGGGCGGTGCTGTTCATCCTTGGCGTGCTCATTGTCGGTGCGGTGATCGCGCTGCAGGCATATGACCGCGGTACGGATTCGTGGCGCAACATTGCCGCACTGACCCTGGGTGCGCTGTTGATCATGGGCGGGGTGCTGGCAATTGCGCTCATAGGGGAGAGCAGTGGAGTAGCCGGTGTGGTCGTCTCCGTGCTGGTCACGGTGCTAGGCGTCGGAGTTTTGGTGGTGCCGCTGATGGTCAAACTGGCTAACTCACTGGTTGCGGAGCGTGAGGCAAAAGCGGTGGCGAACCAGCGCGCGGAGATCGCCTCGCGTCTGCACGATTCGGTGCTGCAGACGCTTGCGCTCATTCAAAAGCAAGCCGACGATCCGGAGGAGGTTGCCAGGCTCGCGCGCGGTCAAGAGCGGGAGCTTCGCGCCTGGCTTTTCAATGACACCGTGTCCAACCACACCACCGTTTTCGCCGCACTGCAGAAGGCTGCGGGTGAGGTTGAAGACACGTACGGGGTAGTGATCAAACCGGTCACGGTCGGCGAAGACATCCCCTTTGACCAGCGCACCGAGGCGATTGTGCTTGCCGCACGCGAAGCCATGGTCAACGCCGCCAAGCATTCGGGTACGGATACTATCGACGTCTACGCCGAACACCTCGCCGGCCGACTCGAAGTGTTCGTCCGCGACCGTGGCAAAGGCTTCGACCCAGACGCCATTCCGACAGACCGGCACGGGTTACGAGACTCCATCGTGGGCCGGGTTGAGCGGGTTGGGGGAGAGGTGGGCGTGGTGGCGTCGATAAGCAATGGCTCCGAGATCGAACTAGCGTTGGACCTATGACGCGCGTGTTTTTGGTGGATGACCACTCGGTGTTTCGGGCCGGGGTGAAGGCCGAGTTGTCCGCTGCGGTGGAAATCGTCGGGGAGGCCGGCACCGTTGCGGAGGCGGTGCGCGGGATCGAGGAGACCCAGCCGGACGTGGTGCTCTTAGACGTGCACATGCCCGACGGCGGGGGCCTAGCCGTCCTCAAACGCGCGCCGGGACCTGCGTATTTGGCGCTGAGCGTCTCGGATGCAGCAGAAGACGTCATCGCCCTGATCAGGGCGGGTGCGCGCGGGTACGTGACCAAGAACATTGCAGGCGCGGAGCTTGCGGAGGCAATTGAGCGGGTGCGTGGTGGGGACGCGTACTTCTCGCCACGGCTCGCCGGGTTCGTGCTCGACGCTTTTGCCTCCGGTCCGGTTGTGGAGGAAGACGACCCGGCGGTGGACTCGCTCACCCGGCGCGAGCTGGAGGTGTTGCGCCTCCTTGCGCGCGGCTACACGTACAAGGAGATCGCCGAGCGCCTCTTCATCTCTGTAAAGACGGTGGAGACGCACGCCTCCAACATCCTGCGCAAGACGCAGACCTCGAACCGGCATCAGCTCACGCGTTGGGCGGTGGCGCGCGACCTGGGGTAGCGGCGGGCCCTGCTTGACATAACGTTTATCGTCTAGCGCTCTCGGGCCGCTGCTAGACGACATTGCAAAAACCCCCAAATCCAACAAAATGCGACCTGCGGAAATGCGGAGGAAAAATTTTATCGTCTAGCAACATCTTGCTCACTGCTAGACGATATGGAGACACCATGTGCGACCCCAGCGCCAACCTAAGCCGCAGGCCTAGAGCAGACCCGCTTGCGTCAGAAGCGACAGCGCCGTCTTGTCCGTTTCCTGCAGCATCAGCGGGTTCGTGCCCGGCATGGGTGAGATGGTCGTATCTGCCCACTGCTTGCCGGTGGGAATACCCACGATGTGCAGGCGCGGATCGAGCGTGCCGTCGGGGTGGACGGTGCGTCGGGTGGATGCGTCGGTCTCCGGCGCGGCCGTTTCCACCCCGCCGGGTGCAAACGGGCGCACGCGGGAGCCTTTTCTTAACGACGCCACCAACGCGTCCACCGACGTACGCACATCCGGGCCTGGCAAAAACGCATCTGCCAGCGCCGTTGCGGTGACGGTGCGCGAGTGGCTCCTGGCGGTGTAGGTGCCCTCGGCGCCTGTAGCATCAGAATTGCCAGTGGAGACCTCGGTGGTGGGGTTGGGGCCGAGGAAGGTGGCCAGCGTGGCGTCGGCAAGCGCGAGAAGCTCGCGGGTGCGGAATAGTGGTGGGCCGGAGCCGACCATTTGGCCGAACGCCATGTACTGCGACAGGGCTGCTTCGCGGGGGCCGCGGCCGTTTTCGGTGGCGATAGCGCTGGGTTTGCGGCCTGCGGAGATCACCCACAGGCCAGCCTTGATGGGGGAGTCGGCGGCGGCGACGGCCTCGCGGATGTCATCTGCCATGCGTTTGCCGATGCAGTGGTTGAGCTCTTCCAGCGACAGCGTCTCGGTGCCGGCGAGCGGGTCGGCCCAGTGGGCAAGGTGGAAAGGTTCGGTGCTGAAGTCCGCGCAGGCTGCGCTTAAGGCTTCGGCGACAGGGAAGATGCTGGCGGCACTTGCGTGCGTATCTAGGTCAACGGCGCCGATGGCGGCAAGCACCTCGTCTAAGGGGAGCTTCAATGCTTGCGGACGCACCCGCGCAAGCGTGGTGTAATACGCCGCGTAGGCATCGCGCGCGAGTGCTGGCCAGAGGTCGCGGCCGAAGGAAACCGGCGCCTCGCTGGCCGTGGCAGCAGCGATGGCGGCGCGCAGGCGCGTGAGATCGGCTTTCGGCGGCAGCGAGTGGTACTCGGATTTCGGCAGGTAGGGGTAGCCGCGCCCGGAGGTCACGGCAAGGTGTGGCTCGCGCCCGCTGGGCTCGTAGCGCAGGCCTGAGCGTGTCGACGCATCCTCCACAAAACGCCCACCGCGGCCAATGGTGACAAGTGCCATGAGGTCGAAAAAGCCCATGCCCATGCCGCGCACCAGCACCTGCTCGCCGGGGGCGAGGCGATCCACGTCCTGCTCAACCGGGTTGTTCGCGCCGATGTAGGTCACGCCGGAATCCGCAAACGCCTGCTGTGCAGGCGACATGCCCGGCAGTACCCAGCCGGTGGCAAGCACGGTGGCGTCGGCGTGGATCACGGTGCCATCCGCAAGCTGGATCGCGTCAGTAACGCCGTATTCGTGGATGCTCACCGCGCGGGTGTTGTGCTCAACCACGGTCACGTTCTCCGGCAGCTGGGCCAACGCAACTTGCCATACCCAGCGCAGGTACTCGCCGTAGAGTGCGCGCGAAGGGTTGGACTCTGGTCGGGTTGCGCGGATCTCTTCGGTGAAGGAGGTGGGGAGGGGGTGCGGGTGGGCGCGCATAAGCGGATGCGAATGCTCGCCCCGAAGGGCCTGGATCCACTCGTACATGGTGGGGCCTTCGAGGATGGGGGCGCCGACGGTTGCGCCGGGTTCGGTGAAGAGTGTGACGGCGCCGGCGAGTGTGTTCATGCACAGCGTGTGGGTTTGGGTGGTGTCCCAGACGCGGCCGGCGCCAATCTGAGAGTCATCAATGACGTGGAGGGTGAGCGGGGTCTGGCTCGGGCGCTCGCGCAGGTATGCGGCGAGGCGTTCAGTGATGGAGATCCCGCGGGGGCCCGCTCCGATGATTGCGATGGATGCTGCCACGAATCTAAATCCTCCGGATAGTTGAGTTGGCATCTTCTAGACTGCATAGTCTATTGTTGCGAAACAAACTTGTCTAATAATGAACGGCATGAAGAAAGGCACCATGAACGTCTTGAGAGGGAAGGTGACACCTTCAATAGCAATTGCAGTGGTAGCGGCACTGCTTGCGGGGTGTGCGCCACCGACGAGCGGGAAGTCAGACAACGTGCTGACCTACTTAGAATCCGCCTGGTTTAACAACCTGTACCCGCCGGCGGCCGGCTTTTACCCCAACGGTGGCGTGGTTAACCAGATAACAGACAGATTGCTCTACCAAGACCCCGAGACGCTTGAGCTGCACCCGTGGATTGCCACGGACCTGCCGGAAATCAATGAGGACGCAACGGTGTTCACCTTTGATATCCGCACGGACGTGACGTATTCCGACGGCACCCCCATGACGGCGCAGAACATCGTGGACAACTTTGACCTCTACGGCCTGGGCGACAAGGAGCGGCTGTTTAACGTCTCCGAGCAGATCTCTAATTACGAGCGCGGCGAGGTTGTGGATGAGGACACGGTGCGCTTCTACTTCAGCAAGCCCTCCCCGGGCTTCGCGCAGGCAACTTCCTCCTACAATGCTGGCTTGCTTGGAGACGCCTCGTTGAAGCTCCGCAGCGAAGACTTCGGCCCAGGCAACGCTGTCAATGTGATTGCCTCCGGCCCGTTCGTGGTGGAGTCTGAAACGCTGGGCACCGACCTGGTGCTGCGCGCCCGCGAGGATTACGACTGGGCGCCACCAGTGCTTGAGCACCAGGGGCGTGCGCGTTTAGATGGCATCCACTACACCTTTGCCGCTGAGGAAGCAGTGCGCTCCGGCGCGCTGATCTCCGGACAGGCGGACATGGTGCGCGAGATCTCCGCGCCGGTGGAACCGCACCTGAAAAACCACGGCATCCAGGTAGTTTCCGCCAGCACCAACGGGATGAGCAACCAGCTGGCGTTTCGCTTTAACCACCCGCTGCTGCAGGACATCCGCGTGCGCAAGGCACTGATCCACGGCATTAACCGCGAGGAAATCCTGCGCGTGCTCTACAGCGATTCTTACCCGCTGGCCACCGGGCCGATGGCGTCCACCGCACTCGGCTACACCGAAAAAGCCGGCGAGTACACCTTCGACCCGGAGCTCTCGCGCGAGTTGTTGGATAGCGCCGGGTGGCTCCCGGGACCGGACGGTATCCGCGTGAAGGACGGGCAACGCTTGAGTCTGTGGATTAACTACGCGCAACCGCAGCCGCGTTCCAAGGAACTAGTGACCATGGCGCAGTCTGACCTGCGTGAGCTTGGCATTGAGCTGAACATGGTGGCGGGAGATCGCGCAACGCAAAACGCAGCGGTGAAAGACATTGAGCGGGTGCAGATCATGCACACAGTGGTGGGGCGTGCGGATTATGACGTGATTGTGTCCCACCTGTCGCTCAAGCGCAGGGACGCGCTGCTGAACAACGCCGGCGACGACACGCCTGTGGATCCCACGTTGGAGGAGCTGCTGTCCACGATCTCCTCCACGGCGGATGCCCAGGGGCGTGAGGCGGCATCGCATGCGGTGCAGGACTACCTCACCGAGCAGGCCTACGTGCTGCCGCTGTTTGAAGAGCCGCAGGTCTACGCACTGGCACCGCATGTGAAGGGCTTTGACACCGAAGCGGTGGCACGCCCGAGTTTCTACAGCGTCTACTTCGAAAACGGCGAGGACGAAGAAGTCACCGCAAAGGAGGCCAAGAGCTAATGGGCCGCTACATTGCTAAGCGCTTAGGCCAGGCGCTGATTGTGTTGCTGTTGGCGTACACGCTGGCGTTTTTCCTGCTGTCGGCGTTGCCGTCGGATGGTGTGGCGGCGCGCTACGCGGATCCGGCACTCGGCCTGTCTAACGCGGAGATCGCGGAGATTCGTGAGCAGATGGGTGTGGATAAGCCGCTGCTTGAGCAGTACTTTGCCACGCTCGGCGGGTTGTTTACGGGCAACCTTGGTTACTCGGTGGCAACCGGCACCCCGGTATCTAGCCTGATTGCTCAGGCCGCCCCGCACACGTTTGTGCTGGCGGTGTCTTCCGTTGGCTTGGCCATTGTGGTTGCGCTTGCTGTGGCGTGGGTGGCAACCCTGCCTGGTGGCGGCGTTATTCGCCGGGGTTTCCGCGCGTTGCCGTCGTTTATGGTTTCGCTTCCGGGCTTTTTCATTGCGATTGTGCTGCTGCAGGTGTTTTCTTTCCAGCTTGGCTGGGTCAACGTGGTTAATCCGACCGCGTTTGAGGGCCTGATTTTGCCCACGTTGACGCTGGTTGTGCCGATGGCGGCACCGTTGATTCAGGTGTTGATCCGCTCGATTGATGAGGTCCAGGCGAAGCCCTTCGTCCAGGTACTTCGCGCGCGTGGCGCCAGCGAGTCGCGCATTTTCTGGCGTGACGTGTTGCGCAACGCCCTGCTGCCCGCGATCACCATGGCCGGCCTGCTGTTCGGCGAGCTTGTCGGCGGCGCCGTGGTCACGGAGACGGTGTTTGGCCGCGCGGGCCTTGGCCAGCTCACGGTCAACGCTGTGTCCTCCCGCGACATGCCGGTGCTGCTTGGCGTGGTGCTGATCGCGGCCGCCGCCTACGTGATTATCAATCTCATCGTTGACCTGCTGTATCCGGTCCTAGATGTCCGGCTGCGTGACACCGCTTCAACGCCAACCGAAAAAGCTAAGGAGGGTGCGAAATGAGCACTTCGCTTATCGACGCCCACGTAAACCCCAACAAACGCCCCAAGCGAGACCCTAGGCGTGGTCTCAAGCGCAGCACTCCCAAGCGCTGGAGCGCGCCGGGCACGATCATCGCGATTGTGGTGTTGGCCGTCGCGTTGTTGTGGGCACTGTTCCCAGGCCTGTTTGCCACACATGACCCGTACAAAGGCACGGATGTGGCGCTGCTGGCGCCGAGCTCGCAGCACTTCTTTGGCACCGACGCGGTGGGGCGTGACCTGTTCTCCCGCGTGGTGTTTGGTGCGCGCCAGTCGCTGCTCGGCGCTCTGATTGCCGTGGCTGTTGGTCTGGTGCTGGGTACCCTGATCGGCCTGATTGCCGGCACGCAGCGCGGCTGGGTGGAAACAGTCTTGATGCGCTTTGTCGATGTGCTTTTAGCCATCCCCGGCATCCTGCTTTCTTTGTCCATCATCATCGTGACCGGCTTCGGCTCTCTGCAGGCTGCGTTTGCCGTGGGTATGACGTCTGTGGCTACGTTTGCGCGTTTGGCGCGCTCCCAGGTCATCCAGATTGTAAACGCTGAATTCGTCGAAGCCGCCTACGGCTCCGGTGCAACGCAGGCCCAGGTGCTGGTGCGCCACGTGCTGCCGAACTCGCTCACCCCAGTCTTGGCGCTGGCTGCGCTGCAGTTTGGTAGCGCGATCCTGCAGCTATCCATCCTCGGGTTCCTAGGCTACGGCGCACCGCCGCCCGTGCCGGAGTGGGGCCTGTTGATTGCAGAGGGCCGCGACTTCATGGCCACCGCATGGTGGCTGATCCTGCTGCCTGGCCTGGCAATTGTTGCCACGGTCATGTCCGCTAACCGCCTGTCTGAGGCGATCCGATCGGAAGGGGAGAAGTAATGAGCACCCCAGAAAATAATCCACTGCTGTCCGTCGAGGGCTTGACTGTGTCCTACGGCGGCAAGGATCCGGTGGTGCAGGACGTGTCCTTTGCTGTGGAGGCCGGCAAGATCACCGCGATTGTGGGTGAGTCCGGCTCCGGTAAGACAACGTCTGCCATGGCGTCGATTGGGTTATTGGATCCCAGTGCGCACATCCACAGCGGCACGGTTCTTTTTAAAGGTGAGGACATTACCGGCGCCACCAACGCACAGTGGCGTCAGCTGCGCGGCGTGCACATCGGCCTGGTGCCGCAGGACCCGAACAACTCGCTGAACCCGCTGAAAACCATTGGTGCCTCGGTCGAGGACGGGATGGCAATCCATGGGATCGGGGATGCGGCCAGCCGCAAGGAGCGCACGCTTGCCCTTCTTGAGCGCGTGGGTATTGATGACCCGGAGCGTCGCTACGCCCAGTACCCGCACGAGCTTTCTGGCGGCATGAAGCAGCGTGTGCTGATTGCTGCGGCGGTTGCGTTGGAGCCGCAGGTGATTATTGCGGACGAGCCGACGTCTGCACTCGATGTGACCGTGCAGAAAACCATCCTGGATTTGTTGGATGAGATGCGTGCGGAGCTTGGCCTGGGCATCGTTCTGATTACCCATGACCTAGCGGTTGCGGGCGATCGCGCGGATGACGTGGTGATTATGCAGCGCGGCCGCGTCGTTGAGCGTGGGCCCGCGGGCGAGGTGTTGGCGAACCCAACGCAGGAGTACTCCAGGCGGTTGTTGGATAACGCGCCGTCGCTCGCGGTGGCGGATGCCTACCACCGCCCGTCGCCAAGTGCGGAGACGCTTTTGAGCGTTGAGGGCCTAAGCAAGCAGTTCGGCGATTTCACCGCGATTGAGAACATTTCCTTTGAGGTCAAGCGCGGATCTACTCACGCGCTGGTTGGCGGTTCCGGTTCCGGCAAGACCACCACGGGCCGTGCAATTGCCATGTTTAATCAGCCCACGGCCGGCACTGTCACTTTGGACGGTACGGACCTGACGCAGCTGACACCGCGTGAGAAGCGCGCGATGCGTGCGCGCGTGCAGATGGTGTACCAAAACCCGTATGCGTCGCTGGATCCGAAGATGCGGATTCGTGACATTGTGGCGGAGCCCGTGCGCAACCTGCACGGGGTGAGCAAATCCAAGAGCCTGAAGCTTGCAGAGGAGTACCTGGACCGCGTCGCACTTGACCCGTCGGTGTTCGCCCAGCGTATGCCGGCGCAGCTGTCGGGTGGCCAGCGCCAGCGTGTGGCGATTGCGCGTGCGCTGATCGTGCAGCCGGAGCTTGTGGTGCTGGATGAGGCGGTGTCTGCGCTTGATGTGACGGTGCAGGCGCAGATTTTGGAGTTGTTGGAGCAGCTGCAGCGTGAGCTGGGCTTGACGTATGTGTTTATCTCGCATGACCTGGCGGTGGTGCGTCAGATTTCGGATACGGTGAGTGTGTTCCATCGCGGCCGCCAGGTGGAGACCGGCCCGACCGATACGGTGTTTACGCACCCGCGGCATGAGGTCACGCGTGAGTTGATTGACGCTATTCCGGGCAGCGTGTTCCGCGCCCGGCAGTTAGGAGAGTTCGTTGTCTAACATTATTGATGTTCTAGCTGGGGTTACGCTGCCTGAACGTGCGGCTCGTCCCGAGGCTGTAGCCAATGCTGAGCGCAGCTTTGAGGCACTGTTTGAGAGCAGTTTGCTTATCGACGTCCCCGTTAACCACCGCTACGCCACCGCCGCCTTCATCGCCGGTATTTCTGGCGACGCCCGCGCGTTTGACTTCTACGCCGACCTTTTGAGTGATGAGGACGAGGCGTTGGTAGACGTCGTCGCCTCCGCCGTGGAGGTGGGCCGTTCCACCGGCCCGTATTCCGGTGGGGACTTCGTTCTCTTTGGTGGTGCTGAGGGTGTTGATGGGCTGGATGCAAAGCTTGCCGCCGCGTTCGACTTCGCGCACCTGTTGACCTTCCACCCGAAGGACGCCTCACCTGCGGCGATCGGTCACCTGCAGGAGGCAGGCTACACCGAAACCGGCATCGTATCGTTGTCCCAGCTGATCTCGTTTGTGGCGTTTCAGCTGCGCGTGGCGCACGGCGTGCGGGTGCTCGCAGGCGCTTCTGGTGCCGCTGGGGTTTCGGGGGCTTCGGTAGAAGCACCCGCGCGTGCTGTGGGTGTTGCGGATCCGGGCTGGGCGCCAACGCTAGCAACCCTGCAGCCCGAGGTTGTCGCACCGGCAGGCTTTGTCAACCACTCGCTGGGGTGGAAGCCGTGGGTTGCACCTCTGCCGAAGGATGAGTTCACCGAGGAGCACATTGATGCGCTGATCAAACCTGAGCGTATTGATATGGAGTACTTCCGTCTTCTGGCGCGTGACCCGGCGGCGCTGAAGGCGCGCACCTTGACGGATCTGGACATTTTCTACAACACGGAAGGTGGCCTTGCGCGTGCGGAGCGTGAGCTGGCGGCCACGGTGGCGTCGCGGCTCAATGGGTGCGAGTACTGCGCTTCCGTCCACCAGGCGCGTGCCAAGGAAGAGGGCGGGGACGCCGAGATTATTGATCGCCTGCTTACCGAAGGCGTGGATACGGACCTTGGCTCCCCACTGTGGAACGCGATCCGTGACGCAGCTGTGGCGCTGACCCGCACCCCGTTCGCGTTTGGCAAGGCCGAGGTTGAAGCACTGCGCGCGGCTGGTCTTGATGACGTGTCGATTATCGACGTCATCAACGCCTCCGCCTTCTTCAACTGGGCAAACCGCCTGATGCTCACCCTCGGTGCGCCGGATGTGCCGAAGCGCTTCCGCTAGGCGGTCGGGGGTGCGTGATTCTGGGTGCGTTTCGAGCTACTCGAAACGTGCTCGAAACGAATTTTCCTAGTCTGACCTGCGAATAACAATCCACTCGAAACGGTTTCGAGTAGAATGTTGAGCCGTGAGTGTGCAGCGCAACTTTTCTGAGGATCCCCGCCAGCTTCTGCAGGTCCCGGAGGATCAGTGGTTTGAGCGCAAGTCCTTCCGTATTAAGCCGAAGGATTTGGCCAAGACCATTGTGGGCATGGCCAATGCTGAAGGCGGCATTATTGCCGTTGGTATTACGGACTGTGAGTTTGATGGGCGTCCAAGCGCCACGCAGGACAACGATCTGCGACAGACGGCGTTGGACCATACCGATCCAACAGTCCGAGTGCAGATTGAGGTTTGCGGGGCAGGGGAGGGTGCGCAGGTGTATCTCTTCCATGTGCTGCCAAGTGAGCGTGTGCATTACTTAAAATCCGGCGAGTGCTATCTGCGGGTTGGCGATGAATCTCGTCAGCTGAAGGCGGACGATATTCTTGAGCTTCGCTACACCAAGGGTGAGCAGCAGTACGACGCGACGGTCCCGCCGAGGGTTAGCGTCAGTGACCTGGATCTGGAGCTGGTCGGGGATTATGCCGAGGCGATTGGGTCATCCTCCGCGGAAAATGCCTTGAAGGCCCGGAATCTGATTGACCGCGAAGGCAATCCGCGTACGGCCGCCATCTTGCTGTTTGGTAAAAACCCGCAAGAGTTTTTCCCTAACGCCCATATTCGGGTGCTTCGCTTTGGTGAGGATCAGCGACTGCCTGGCCAGATGCAGCAGCTGATGGATGATCAGCGTTTTGATGGACCAATACCGAAACAAATCCAGGCTGCCCAAGAAGTGATCGGCGCAATGCTGCCTAGTGTTCGTAGGTTGACGGGCTCGGGCTTGTTTGAGGACGAGAACCTGATTCCCCATGACGTCTGGCTTGAGGGGTTAGTCAACGCAGTAGTGCACCGCTCGTACAGCATGGCCGGGGATCATATTCGCTTTGAGATCTACCCGGGACGTATTGAGATTTCGAGTCCTGGGCGGTTCCCGGGCTTGGCTGACCCTACTAAGCCTGAGTCCATTGCGCGCTTTGCGCGTAACCCACTTATCGCTCGCGTGACTGCGGAGCTTCGTATCGGTCAGGAGCTGGGGGAGGGGATCCGACGCATGTTTGCCAGCATGCGCAGGGTGGGATTTGCTGATCCGGTTTATAACCAAACAAGTGGCAGTGTCGTGCTTACGCTGAATGCGATTCAGCGTTTAGATCCCCAGGTCTTGCAAAGCTTGCCTCGCTACGCCGAGAAAGTGCTGACGGTGCTTGAAACAAATGGACGGCCGATGTCTACAGGTGAGATTGCTGAAGTGTTGGAGCTTTCCGCTCCGCCCGTGCGCCGGGCGCTGCAGGCAATGCGCGACGCACGGTTGGTGCAGTGGCGCGGAAACGGTCCGCGTGATCCGCGCGCTGTTTGGTATGTCGAGGGGATATTGCGTTAAGTAATTCTGAGTGCATTTCGAGCTACTTGAAACGTACTTGAAACGTGCTCGAAACGAATTTTCCTAGTCTGACCTGCGGATAGCAATCTACTCGAAACGGTTTCGAGTAGATTGTTTCGAGTGCTCGCGCCTTAGGCGTAGGCCAGTCGGCGCGACCCATCCACGTGCGGGTACAGCACCCACGCGGCGCCGAACAATACGACAAACGTCACTGCCACGCCCCATAGGGGCCACGCTGCGAGTGGCGTCAACATGAGGAGCAGCCACCAAACCATAAGCGGAAGCATCATGCTTATTTGGGGTCCCGTGTATACGTTCTTTTGTTCCCCATACGCCCGCATTTGCTTGCGGTAGGGGTGTGCAAGCGTGACTGCGACTGTTGCGATGACGCACGCCAGCGCGAGCATCACTTTAGTGCCAATGGCCAGTTGTGAAACTAGGACTGCTACCGATCCGGCGACTCCAAGTGAGCCAATCACGTGCACGATGATCGGCGTGGGGATCGGCGTTTTTCGGTTAAGGGCCTCGGCAGCGCTAATGGGAATCACGCCAAAGACGTTACCGTCTATCCGGCAGGTTTAGAACTTCCAGTTTTCTGTTCGTAGTGGCGAATCAGTTGATCTACTACAGGGATTCGCGCGTCGAGGGAGTACGAGGCACAAGGACGCTGATCCTGTAAGGCACGGACCACGGCTCCGACATACGCAGGGGGCAAAATCCTGCTGAAGCTAAAACAACGCCTTCCACATTGATCATCATGTTCGAATGGGAGTGACGTGCCACTCTAAGCTGTGCCGTCGCACTCTAGACTGTTTCGCATGGCAAGACTAGGACTAAAGGCGATTGAAGAGCGGGTTGCTCCGCTCGCCGTAAAAGTTGAATATGACCGAGAAATCATCTTCGATTTGTTGCTCGCCTATGGACGATCAAAAGGAAACGTCACCCGGCTACGCAATGGCAGCCTTAATATCGCCGACGACCCCGCGCATGAGGTGGGCCAGAAAAACGTAGTCTACTTTCGGGAGACCACCGGGGATCTACTAGAAGAGCTAGAAACACTCCGAGTGTCACCGACCGTAGTGAAGTACAGCCCGCGTTTTGTCATTGTCACGGACTACCAGGACATGCTGGCGTTTGACACCAAGACAACGGAGAACCGTAAGTTTCCCCTTCGTGAAATCGATCAACACTTCACCTTCTTCTTGCCGTGGGCGGGGATGGAGAAGACGCAGTACACCTCGGAATCTCACGCCGACGTTAAAGCTGCGGAGCGGATGGGCAAGCTCTTTGATGAGCTCGCTTCTGCCAACCCGGACATGATGGCTGTTGATGCATCGCGACACGGTCTGAATGTCTTATTCACACGTCTGTTGTTTTGTTTCTTCGCAGAAGACACGGGCATTTTTGGGGAAAATCAGTTCACTAATGCTGTTGCCTCACAAACTTTGGGTGATGGCTCAGATATGGACACGTTCCTGCGTGAGCTTTTCGCAGCATTGGATACAGCAGCCCCAGAAGAAAAACCGGCGTATCTCGCTGATTTTCCGTACGTAAATGGTCGTCTTTTCCGTGAGAATGCTCTGCTGACCGTCCCGCGCTTCACCGCTAAGGCGCGTGAGGCTCTGATCGATCTGGGGACGTTGAAGTGGCAGGACATTAACCCGGATATTTTCGGTTCGATGTTCCAAGTCATCGTTACCCCAGGGCAACGTTCAAACCTTGGACAGCACTACACCTCAGTGCCGAACATTCTGAAGACGATTGAGCCGTTGTTCTTGGATGAGCTGAAGGAAGAATTCGACGCGGCATATGACAGTCGGGTGAAGCTCGACCGACTGCTCGACCGCATTGCAAACATCAAGGTTTTTGAAACTTTCATGCCACGACGGATACAAACGCGCGCGAACTACGATTTAGCCGCCTGACTGGTTCACCGACGTAACCTCGCGCTTCATTGGACGTCGAAAGTCTTCGACTGTTTTTCATTATCTTCGACCCAGTGAACGGTTAGCTTTGTGCCTGCGGTGCCCATCGAATACGAGACTGGCACTTTCCAGATGACCCCAGGTTCCAGCGTGATTGGCTGATCATCCACAAGGAGTCTCATAAGGCCCGATGCGGCTTGGCCTTCGAAGGTCACCGCTTCAGCAGCGAGATCACCAGTATTGGTAACCTCAAACCAGTGCTTCGTTTCGTATTTGATCTTGCCGCGCTTGTCAATTTCCTTTTCGTGTCGCTCGCTCTTTGACTCGACGCGGAAGCGGACGCCGAGCGGCTCATGGCGCACCCCGACCACGGAGAGATCGATTTTGACTAGGTCATGCTCGACGGCAGCCCAGACTTGGTTCTCCAGTTGGCGGATGTCATCGAATTCTCCGAGCAGTCCCCGCTCCTTGATTTCATTCTTGAAATTTCGGAGACCCTCGAGTTGCGCAGTATCGACGTCATGAGGCAGTGGGGCTCTTGAGAAAAACAGGTGTACCGGTTTCCCGCTGTTTACTGCTCGCTCAATCTCTTCAACTGTTCCCGACACTGCATCTGGTGTTGGTGAGCCGAGTCGGCTGCCGAAGAGCGCGACCACGATGTCGGCTCCGTCGACTCCCTGGGTGTTGATGATCTCCTGAGGGTGACCTCCGAGCAGCGGTACAGAATTGGTCTCCCACCGCCACGGCAGTCAGACTACATTCCGAGTCGTCGCGTGGAGTCGATTCCATGAGTGCAGAGCGCCCTCGACTGCATCTCGGGCATCGGGTACGTCGGATGGGGAGGCGACGAGAACGCGCAGAACGGTTGCCGGAAAGCTCATGACTTTATTCTACGTGTCTAACTGCCCGGGTGACGAGAGGAGAGTCCTAGGACCACTAGGAACTGGTTGCGATTGTCTGTTCGCTGCCGTCGCGGCGCAGGCCCTGTCGCGCGCGGCCAAGGCGGGCGATACCTCTCCCGAGGCCGTGACGGCGGCGATCAAGACGACGGCCGAGTGGCTCACAATACGCCGGCGATCGCGCGCGATTCCTATATCAATCCGCGGGTGATCGAGCTGTTTGAAAAGGGCACGGTCATCTCGGGTAAGGCGACCGACGCGAAGGTGCGGGCCCTGCTGACCTAGGCTTCGTCGCTCTCCGGCCACGTGATGGGCGTGGGCGACACATCGCGGGCGGCGAAGCGCTCCGAGCCGATTCTGGCGGCGACGACGAGCACGATGCCAAGGACCTGGATTGGCAGCGGTACTTGGGCGAGGACGATCGCGCCGATAAGCACGCTGATCGCGGGCTCCAGCACATGAGGGTGCCGAAGGCGGCCGGGGCCATGGCACGCAGCGCGACGATTTCGAAGGCGAGAGGGATGACCGGCATCAGGAGTGCGAGCCCGAGCGCCGTGGCGATGACCGGCAGGGACAGGTGCGGCAGCGCCTCGGGTAGCCCGATGGGCGCGTAGGCGATGGCGACGATCGGGATGGTGTAGGCGAGGGCGCTGATGCCGGAAAACCGATCGCCGACGCGTTGGGTTAAGACGATATACAGCGCCCACCCGAGCCCGGAGCCGAGGGCGAACAGGATGCCGACGACGTCGACGTTACCGATTCAGGGCCGGGTCAGTAAGACGACGCCGATCATGGCGAGGGCGGGATAGGAAAGGGCGCGCCGCGAGGTGCTTGTGAGCGCGGCAAGGACGAGTGGGCCGAGGAATTCCAGAGCCACGGCGGTGCCGAGTTAGATGCGCTGGATTGCGGCAAAAAGAAGAAAGTTAGCGAGCCGGTGGTGACGCCGAGGGCGGTGACGAGACCGGCGTCACGCCAGGTCATACCGCGCAGGCGCGGGCGCGCGATTGCCAGGATGAGGACGGCGCCGGCGGCCACGCGCAGCCAGGCAGCCCCGCGCGGCCCGACGTCGTTGATCAAGCCAACGGCGAAGGCTCCCGAGAGTTGGACCGAAAGCATGGCAAGGACGGCGAGTAGCCAGGGCGGCACCTCGGCCGCCCGGGCTTGCTGCTTGTCGCGCCATAGGCTCACCCTTCCAGGCTAAACCCTGCCTTGGCCATTGCCCACGCCTGCGGTTCAATGGGGCTATGACCCGACCCACGATCATGTTTGTGTGCGTTCACAATGCAGGCCGCTCCCAGATGGCGGCGGCTTTTGCCAAGACGCTGTCCGGCGGACGCATTGAGGTCCGCTCCGCGGGCTCCGCCCCCCGCTGATTCGATCAACCCCGTGGTACGAGAGGCGATGGCGGAGGTCGGGATCGATCTGGCCGCGGCGCGCCCGAGGGTGCTGGTGGCTGAGGACGTGCAATCCTCCGACGTCGTCATCACGATGGGCTGCGGCGATGCGTGTCCGTTTTTCCCGGCACGCGCTATGAGGATTGGCAGCTGGCCGATCCGGCTGGGCAGGATCTTGCCACCGTGCGCGTGATCCGCGACGAGATTCAGGCTCGGGTGCGCGAGCTGGTGGCGAGCCTGCAGCCCTAGGCGCCGCGCCGACGCATTTGACCCCGCCCTCGACTTAGGTTAGGGTCACCTTAATTTGTGGCGCGGCGCAGGAGGGAATGCACATGGCGAAACGGGGTTTTGAGGGCGTGCTGACGCGCGGATTTGGAGCGCGCGACCACAGCGCAACAGTCACGGCCGTGACCTACCTCGCCCCGCATTTCGTGCGAATCCACCTGGTGAGTGCAAGTCTGCTTGCCGAGGTCGTTCTCGCGCCCACGGCCTGGCTGCGGTTCTGGTTCCCCGATCCGGACGGCAGCGACCAGGAACATCAGCGCGGCTACACCATCGTCGAGGCCGACCCGGATACCGGTGAGTTCGCGATCGACGTGGTGCTGCACGAACCTGCCGGACCGGCCTCCAGCTGGGCAAGCCAGGCACAGCCGGGCGATACCATCGCGGTCACTACGCTCGGCTCGACGGGTTTCGTCCTGCCCGAGGAACTACCCGACGGATACCTCGTCATTGGTGATGCCGCGTCGCTGCCCGCCATCAATTCAATCCTCGAGGTGCTTCCATCCGAGCTGCCGGTCGAACTGTACCTGGAAGAGCACACGCTCGATGACCACATGCTGGAAATCCGCACGCATCCGCGCGCGCGAGTGCATTGGGTGCCGCGCGTCGATGAGGCGAGCCTGGCGGCGGGACTGGCTGCGCGGGACTGGTCGAACTGGAGCGCGTGGGTGGCGTGTGAGTCCGACAGCTTGAAATATGTGCGTCGCCGCCTGATGAACGATTTTGGCTTCCCGAAGTCCGAAATCCAAGCCCGCGCCTACTGGTGTTATGGGCGGGCATTCGGCAAAAAACGCCCCAAGGATCTGCCCGAGGCTGCCGCCGCGCAGGTACCTGCGGCCGGCGAGGCTGCGCCTATCAGCGGGACGTGGCGGGCTGAGGCCGGTCGGCGCCTGCTCGCCCCGCTGCGCACAACCTTCATCCTGGCGGCGATCGTGCAAGCGCTGGCCACACTCGCGCAGCTGGCCCCCTACGTCCTGCTCGTCGAACTCGCCCGGCTGCTGCTCGTCGGCGCCGGCACCGACGCGCTCATCCGCCTGGGCTGGTGGGCCGGCCTGGTCCTTATCGCGGGCGCGCTACTCACGACCGGGCTGATGACCTGGCTGCACATCGTCGATGCGCGCGTCAGTCAGGACCTGCGCACCCGACTGCTGATGACGCTCGGACGCGTGCCCCTCGGGTTTTTCGATACCCGCAGCGCGGCGCACATCAAGCAGCTGGTGCACGATGATCCGCTGGCGATGCACTACCTCATCACGCATGCGGTGCCCGATGCGGTCGGCGCCATCGTCGCGCCTGTGGCCGTCTTGGGCTACCTGTTCGTGATCGACTGGCGGGTGGCGCTCACCCTGCTGCTGCCGGTGCTCGCCTACCTGATCGGCATGTACATCATGATGACGCAGTCGGGCCCGCGCGTAGTGCAGGCGCCGCAGTGGCGCCAGCAGATGGCCAGCGCTGCTGACGCCTACCTGCAGGGGCAGGCCGTCGTGCGCGTCTTCGGGGGTGCAGCCGCCGCGCCCTTCACCCGGAGCCTGCGAGACTACCTCGATTTCCTGCGATCCTGGCAGCAGCCGCTCAGCGGCCGCAAAACCTTCATCGATCTGGTCACGCGCCCCGCGACGTTCCTGTTCCTCAGCTGCGTGGTGGGCACCGCGCTCATCACCGCGGGCATGATGGATCCGATCTCGCTGCTGCCCTTCCTCTTTCTTGGCACGACGTTCGGTGCGCGGCTACTGGGCGTCGGCTACGGTCTGCAGGCGCTGCGCGACGGTATGCTCGCGGCACGCCGGATCCAGGTCATGCTCGACCAGGAGCAGCTGTCCACGCTGCCTGAGGTCGAGCATGCGGCGAGCGCGCCGAGGCCCGCTGGTCTCGTCGAGTTCGATGATGTGAGCTTTGGCTACGACGCGTCTACCCCCGTGCTGTCGGGCGTCTCGCTGCGTCTGGCGCCCGGTACCATCACTGCGCTCGTGGGCCCGTCCGGTGCGGGTAAATCCACCCTGGCGAGCCTGCTTGCCCGGTTCTACGACGTGACCGACGGCGCAATCCGCATCGGCGGCCACGATCTTCGTACGCTCGAGGCATCACAGCTGTATTCGCGGGTTGGCTTCGTCTTCCAGAATCCGCAACTGGTGCGCGCCAGCGCCCACGAGAACATCGCGCTCGCCCGCCCGGATGCCAGTCGGCACGAGGTGGAGCAGGCTGCCCGCGCCGCTCACATTCACGAGCGCATCCTCGCCCTACCGGACGGCTATGACACGATCCTGGGCGCTGACATCGCCCTATCCGGCGGTGAATGCCAGCGCATCACCATCGCCCGTGCGCTGCTGGCCGACTGTCCAATCCTCGTGCTGGACGAGGCGACGGCATTTTCCGACCCCGAATCCGAATACCTCGTCCAGCAGGCGGTCAGCCGCCTGACCGCCGGACGCACCGTGCTGCTCATCGCTCACCGCCTGCACACCATCACTGGCGTCGATACCATCGTTGTGCTCGATGGCGGCCAGATCATCGAGCAGGGTCGGCACGAGGAGCTGCTCGCACGCGGCGGTCGCTACGCCGAACTCTGGGCAGCCGCCGAGACGAAGGCCACCTCATGATCTGCACGCTCATTAACCTGCTGCCACCGGCCCAGCGCCGCCATATCACCCCCTACCTGGCGCTCACGGCGCTAAGTATCGCGCTACGCGCCGCAGCGGCGCTCGCCCTCATTCCGCTCATCTCGGCCCTGTTCAGCTCGCAGCCGGGTGATGCCTGGCGCCCTCTGGCCATGATCGCGATCGCTACGGCGCTTGGCTGGGGGTGCGATAGCGCCGCGGCCCGCCACGCCTACGCTGTTGGCTTCGTGCTGCTGGATCACGCTCAGCACACCGTCGCCGAGCGCATCACCACCATCCGATTGCAGTGGCTGACCGGCGATAACCTGGCCACCACGCGTCAGGCAGTCGCTGCCACCGGTCCCGAACTCGTCGGGTTGATCGCCTACCTGGTGACGCCGCTGCTGAACGCCCTTATTCTTCCGGCCGCGATCGGCATCGGCCTGCTGTGGTTTTCTCCGACGCTCGGCGCTGCAGCGCTGGCGTTCCTGCCGCTGCTGCTTGGCGCCCTCGTCCTCTCGATGCGCCTGGCGCGCAGCGCCGACGCCGCCGCGGATCGCGCCCACGCCCAGCTGTCCGAGCGCCTCCTGGAGTTCGCCCGCACCCAGCAGGCGTTGCGCTCCGCCCGCCGCGTCGATACCGAGAGCAGCCATGTCGGCCAGGCACTTGCCGCGCGCACTCATGCGATGAGTCGACTGCTCGCCTACCGCGCGCCCGAGCAGCTGGTTTTCACTCTGCTGACCCAGCTCGCCCTCATTGCGCTCAGCGCCCTCGCGGTCAGCCGCGCCGTCACCGGCGAGGTTTCCCCCGCCGCCGCGATCGCGCTCATCGTCGTCATCGTCCGCTTCTTGGAGCCCCTGGCGCTCGTGGCCGATATCACCGCCGGCTTGCAACTGACCACGAACGCACTGCGCACCATCCACACCGTGCTTGCCGCACCGCGCGAGCACCCCGGAACCGCGACACCAACCTTCTCAACCGCTCCCCAGATCGAGGTCGCCGACGTCACCTTCGGTTATGACGCCACGCGCGAGCGCCCCGTGCTTGACGGCCTGAACCTCACCTTCCAGCCGGGCACCACAACCGCGATCGTCGGGCCTTCTGGCTCGGGCAAATCCACCCTGCTGTTCCTGCTGGCCGGGCTCCACCAGCCCACCTCCGGAAGCATCCGTATCCAGGGCACGGACCTCGCCGAGCTCACTCCCGCCGCCCGCCGCGCCCTCATCGCCGTCATCTTCCAAGACCCGTACCTGTTTGACGGCACACTGCTGGACAACATCTCCATCGGTAATCCCCACGCCACCGGCGAGCAGATCGAGCGCGCCACCGCACTCGCGCGCGTGGATGCCGTTGCCGCGCAACTCGCCGACGGCATGGCCACAATGGTCGGCGACGGTGGCACGCTGCTATCGGGCGGGCAGCGCCAGCGCGTCTCGATCGCCCGCGCCCTGCTCAGCTGCGCCCCCGTGCTGCTAGTCGATGAGGCCACCAGCGCGCTCGATACCGAAAACGAACGCGCCGTCGCCGCTGCCCTGAGCTCGGAGACCACGCCCCGCACCCGCATCATCGTCGCGCACCGCCTGTCCTCCATCCGCCAGGCCGACCGCGTCATCTTCTTCGATGCCGGCCGCGTCATCGAGGACGGCAGCATCGAGGACCTGCTCGCCCTTGATGGCCGCTTCGCCGCATACTGGCGCCAGCAGCAGGCCGCCAGCGCTTGGCGCGTGCGCTAGTGCTCCCGCCAAGCCCTACGGTAGATTCAACGCCATAGCCTACGTGACCCAGCTCACCGCCGGGTTGAAAGGATGGCATCAAGAAACGCTGTGCAGCAATGGCTCTGGTTTTTGCAGCTACGCTCGCCGGTTGTGGCGACGAGACCGCACCTGAGAGTTAGGCCTCGCCTGCCACGAGATCACCCCCCGACCACCTCAGCTCCTTCCATCAGCGCAAAGCTCAGTGTTGACAGCACGGATAAGCCCCTGACATCTGCCGTGTGCGCCACGATCGACGGGGAATCAACGGTGTCATTCGAAACACCGGATCAGCCGCAGTCGTTGCTCACCGTCAAGGTTGCCGATGGCGCCGTCAAAGATGTGATATGGCAAGCCGGCAACACCCTGCACTCCTGGGGAGGCGACTACTTTGGACGTGACCCGCTCGTGAGTGTTGACGCAGACCGCTGGCGGATCGAGGCCTCCGTGCGTGAAATCAGCGGCGACGGTGCGGCCGAACTCAAGGCTATGGAAATCCAAGCGGAGATCGACTGCACGTCTGACGAGAGCCATCATCGCGACGACCCGTATCAGTCGGTAGCCAACGGCCAGTACGCACCGAGCCCTGAGCGCAAAGCTCAGCTCGAGCCACTCGATGCTCTATTCGCCAAGACTCAAAGCGAGGTGATAATCGACGGGCAGGCAGCGACCGTCACGAAAACGTCATGTGACCCCAGCTTCGTCGCTAAAACCAATGTGAGGGCCGATCTTGAGATCGGCGGAGAATCAGCATCCCTATCGCGGGACTTCACCGATCCCGCCGTGCCAAAAGCCGTGGAGTTGCGTCTAGCGGGCAACCAGCTTGGCTGGCAGCACGAAAAAACGTCCTACCCGCACACCGGGGTCGAGGGCAAAGCCCACGCACTGCGCGGCACGGTCTATTCTGGTGCAAAGATTTTGAAAAGTTTGAGCCTTTGTTCAAACAGAAGCACGCAGAGCTTGAACAGGGCACCTACGCTCTGACCAAGTTTGAGGGTGCCCAGACAATCATTCCCGGTGCCTTCTTCATCCTGCGCGGTGTCATGGCCTTCATCGCGGAGGTTGGTGAATCTGAGATGAAGAGCCTGAAGCATAAAGATCAGCGCAAGGAGCGCCTCCGCGTGGTGTTTGAGAACGGCACTGAATCCGCCATGTATCGACAGTCCTTCGCGGCGCGAATGGGGGAGCAGGGCGGATTTGCTGTTACCCGTACGGGGTTTGACGTCAGTGAGATCGGTGATGCCGATGTAGAGACCGGACACATTTACGTGCTGCGTTCACTCAGTGACCATCCAGACATTCGTGGATTGAAGGATCTGTACAAGATCGGGTTCTCCACCACTCCGGTGGCTAAGCGTATCCGCGGCGCGGAAAAGAGCTCGACGTACCTCATGGCGCCAGTCGAGGTAGTCGCGGATTATCGCGCTTATAACCTGCGGCCTTCAGCACTGGAGCACCTGCTTCACCGAGTGTTCGCCTCCGCACGGTTGGACGCGTCCATTGTGGATTCCGCGGGCGGCGCAGTGAGTGCGAACGAGTGGTTCTTGGTTCCCTTCCCGGTGATTGATCATGCAGTGGACCTGATTCTGTCGGGTGACATTGTGAACTATGTTTATGATCCAGCGCAGCAGGACCTGATCGAAATAGTGTAGAAAACCTGTTCGACCTTGGCGCTTGCCTGTGTTTTACGCGGAGTGCATACTAAACGCTGTGAGTGGAACGTCTATTCGATCGCTCGCGGCGCTCCCGGAGGAGGTCGCGGGAGCAGAACGCCCAAGCCGGGCGGAACAAATCGCGCAGTTGCGCGCCCAGATGGCGGCGTTGGGTGGGGAGGTGGTGCGCCCGGTTGCTGAAAAGCATGGCACCCTTACTATCGACGGAGCGCTGTCGCAGGTCCTGCCTAACAACGGGCTGCCAAGGCAAGCGGTGACGCATTGCAGTGACACCCCGGCGCTGATCGTGGAAGTGATCGACCAGGTCACTGCCGCCGGCGGGCACGTTGGCGTGGTGGGGTGGCCGGAGCTGTCGTACGCAGCGATTTCCAAAGAAGGGTTAGAACGCATCATCGCAGTGCCCGAACCGGGCATTGAAGACATCGCCGTGGCGGGCGTACTTGCAGAAGGCCTCGACCTGGTTGTCCTGCGCACCAGAACCCAGCTTGAGCTCACGCCCGTGCGTGCGCGTCCCTTGCTGGCACGCCTGCGTAAAGGCAACGCCGCGCTGCTGACTATCAACACCACGGTGCCCTCGCCGGCGCTCACCATCATCGGCCACATCGAAGGCTTCCGCGGCATCGGCGAGGGCGTAGGGCGTATCCAAAGCATTGACCTGCGCGTGCGCGCTGAGAGTAAAGGCGCTCGCCCGGCCAGCGCCACGGTCACGCTCGGCCAAAAACGGCCGAAACAGCCGAAACAGCCGAAACAACAAGAACAACAACCAACCCACCTCCGGGCGGTGCCCTAAACCATGCGGGTCGCGGCACTGTGGTTTCCGGATTGGCCGGTGCAGGCGGCAAAGCTGGAACATGACGATGAGCTGGAAGAACCTATCGCGATTGCCAGCCAGCACCGGATTAAGGTGTGCTCGCAGGCGGCGCGTCGCGTAGGTATCCGCCGCGGCATGCGGGTGCGAAACGCCCAGGCGGCAGCACCGGAGCTGACGGTCATTGACGATAACCCGGACCGTGACGGCCGCATGTTCGCCTCCCTTGCCGCAAGCCTGGATGACGTCGCCGCAAGCGTAGAAGTACTGCGTCCGGGCTTGGTGGTTGTGGATCTAGAGGCCGCCGCCAAGTTTCACGGCAGTGAGGATGTGGCGCTGGAGATGCTTATAGATGCGGCGTCGAGACGCGGCATCGACACCCAAGCAGGCGCCGCCGATGAGATCGCCACCGCCATGATTGCCGCGCGTACCTCCCAGATCGTGCCGCCGGCAAAATCCCGCGAGTTTTTGGCCAACCATCCGATTACTACCCTGACCGCAGAGATCGCCCTTGCCGCCGACCCAGAGACTGTGCGCACGCTGGGCCAACTCGGCATTGCCACGCTCGGCCAGCTTGCTGAGATCCCACCTGCTGCCATGACCACACGCTTCGGCGCTCACGGCATGCATATTCATCGGGTGGCGGTGGCTGCGCCGGATCGTCGAGTAGCACCAGAGCTGCCCACCGAGGACCTTGCCGTAGCGATCACTCCTGAAGATCCCATCGAGCGTGTTGACGCCGCCGCCTTCGCCGCCCGCGCGCTCGCCGCGAGTTTGCACGAACGCCTCAAAGAAACTGGTCGCAACTGCCTGCGCCTGAAAGTTATCGCGGAACTTGCAGACGGCACCCGTGTGGAACGCATCTGGCGCACGCGCGAAGCGCTCACCGAGCACGCCACGGCAGATCGCGTGCGCTGGCAGCTCGACGGCTGGCTCACCTCCGGCGGCGCCGGCGCGATCACCTCGCTGATCCTGGAGCCGCTCGAACTCGCCCAACCGGACATCGCGGGCGAGCTGTGGTCCCAAGGCGCATCCTCCGACGGCGCGCGCCGCGTAATCGAGCGGGTGCAGTCCCAGCTTGGCATCGACGCCGTTGTCCAACCGCGTCTGGTCGGCGGCCGCGGCGTCGCCGAACGCATCCGCCTGGTCCCCTTCGGCGAAGCCCCACCCGACACCACCGACCACACCTGGCCCGGCGCCATCCCCGCGCCGCTGCCCGCGCGCCTCGGCGGCGGCATTGATCACCCCGCTTCGAGCATTGTGCTTATCGACGCTACCGCCAACCCCATCACCGTCACCGCCGAAGCCCTCCTGTCATCCAAGCCTTACGCACTTAAGTGGGGCGAGAAGAAATACCTAGTCACCGCGTGGGCGGGCCCGTGGCCGGTGGATGAGGGGTGGTGGGGACAAGAGGCGCAGCACAACAAGGCGGCGCGCATGCAGGTTGTCGGTCAGCTCGGTGGTGAGTCAGCAGGCGAGCGCGCCGGTGAGGTCACAGGCTGGCTGCTGGTGTGGACGCGGCGCGCCTGGCGCGTGGAAGCCGTGTACTAGCGGTGCCGCGCAGTATTAGCGCTGGATATCAATAACCAGGCGCTTCGGGTTTTCCAGCATCTGTACCGAATACGGCGCCTTGTTGTGCAAACCCACCACGATCTGGCTGCGGCCTTCGGAAGTGCCGCCGTTGACTACGGCAACCACGTTTTCAGACGGGTTGGCCATCTGTACAAGCTCTGTGGTGTCCACGCCGATCTCGCCGGGGTGGATGGTGCCGTCGACGTTGATGTTGAGGAACGCCTGGCCGTCCATGGCCAGGGGCTTGCCCACAGAGATCTTCATGGGGGTTGCGGTGTAGTCCACAAACCAGCCCGGTTCACCGTCGCCTGCAAGGTCCATCTCAATGCGGTCAACAACACCGTCGGCACTGTTGTGGCTGTCCACCCGCACGCCGGAAATCGCAAGCTGAGCAGGTTCAGATGGGCGTTGGGATTCAGGGGAGAGGTTTGAACTGTGGTCTGCTGGGTGGTCTGCCCGGTGGTCCGCCCTGTCGCGGGTGATGCCCGCCAAGACCGCACTGGTAGCTGGGGCAGTGGGAGTACTTGTTGCGTCGTAGGCTTGATGGCCATGGCCGGCGACTGGGGGAGTGGCAGTAGCGCAGCCGCCCAACATGAGCGAGGTCCCCACCAACACCGCAATCGCGCGCCCTGCAACAAACATACTTTCACGCTATCCAACGCCGCGTACTGGGCAAAACTACAGGCGTGAAAATTAGGAATGGTTATAAAAACGTTAGACAGTATGGTGTGAGGTATGACTTCCCTAACTCCGCCTTGCTCAGATGTTGCGGTTGAGGCCCTGCCCGGAACCGCGAAGACCGGCTCGACCTACGTGCTCTTTGAGTGGCCGGGGGCGTGGAGCCGCGACGTTCTCGACGGTGGCACGTTCGGTGAGGAACTCACCAACAAGCTCAAAGCACACGTGGAGCGCTACAACGCCACGCTGCTGCTGATCCGCCACTCCACGCGCGAAGCACGCCAGATTACGGATCACCACGTCTACCTCGTCTTCGCCGACCAGGGCATAACTGAGGTATTGCACGTGGATGGGCCAGAGGACGTGCTGGACTTGGATTTGTCGGGGGTGGGGAAAAACGGGGCGAAACTACGCACAACGCCCCTGCTTTTGATCTGTACTCACGGCAAGCGTGACACCTGCTGTGCGGTGAAGGGCCGTCCGCTGGTCAATGAGCTGCGTCGTGGTGATGAGGTGTGGGAGACATCCCACATCAAGGGCCACAGGTTTGCGCCGACGATGATGCTGATGCCATGGGCGTTTAGCTTCGGGCATATGAGCCGCGAGGCTACCTCTGCGATGCTGGACCACGCCGAGGACGGCTTGTTCTTCGTGCCCGGCAACCGCGGTCGCGGCACGCTGACCCCGCCGGAGCAGACCGCGGAGATCGCCGTGGCGGCTGAGCTGTCCCACCAGGGCATCAAGGTGGGCATTGATCAGTTGCAGGTGCGTATCGACGCGAACGGGAACGCCCCAACCGCAACAGTCACCGTGAAAAACCGCGATACTGGCGATGAATACGAGGTAAAACTACGCCAAAAAGACATCGAAGGCGTGGTGGATTCCTGCGGCAAGGCGCCGAAGACCGGCAAGGGCTGGGTCGTGGAGAACATTACGCCAGGCCGCTGAGCACGTCGGCCACGCCCTCGATGACGTGGTCGGTGGCTTCCTTCACGTCTGCAGGCGAGTGCGTGAAGCTGAAGGACTGATCCGCAATCGCGTGCATGTCCAGGTCATTCCAGGAATCCCCAAACGTGTAGATCTCCACGTCCTCACGGTTGATGCCCAGGTGCTCCAGCAGCTCAAGCACGCCTGTGCCCTTGTTGCGGCCGTTGGCCATGATGTCCACGTAGTCCAGGTTCTGGGCGACGGTGACTTGGGGGAATTGGTCGGCCCAGGAGGCAACGTGGCGTCGTAACGCAGGGTCCGTCACACGGATCGGCACAACGGCAAAGGTGTGATCCGGGATGTCTGCAAGCTCCATGCGTGCAAAGTGGTCCGTGAACAGGTCGCCGGTTTTGGTGTTGATGCTAAACGCGCCGTCGACCGGACCAACCGTGGTGCCGAAAATGGCAACGCCCTCGGTGTCGCCGAATTCTTCGACCGCGGCGCGCAGGATGTCAGTGTCAATGGGGTAGGCGTAGATCAGATCAGCGCCGTCACCGGTGGTTGCAGACGCCCCGTTGGACAACACGCGGTAATCAAACACCAGCGCATCTTCCGGGGGCATGGCAAACGTAAGCGCCGAGCGCGACCGGCCCGTGGCAGCTACTGCCAGGTTTCCGTTGTCGCGCCAGGCGCTGATTGCTTCTAAATCCTGCTGGTTGAAGCTGTAGGTGCCGTTTGGGCGGCGGTGGTACAAGGTGCCGTCAAAATCGAAAACCGCAATCTTCACGCACCTCATGGTAGTGGCTAGCGGCGCATGACCTTCTTGGACAACCAGTTGCCCACAAACTGCGCCAGCTGCACCACAACCACAATCACGATCACCGCAGCCCACGTCACGGCCGGCTCGAACTGGCGGTAGCCGTACACAATGGCAAAGTCACCCAAGCCACCGCCGCCGATGTAGCCCGCCATGGCGGACATGTCGATCACGGCGATGAAGATGAACGTGTAGCCCAGAATTAGCGGGCCGAGCGCCTCCGGCAGGATCACAGACTGGATGATCTTCCACGGGCCGGCGCCCATGGAACGAGCAGCCTCGATCACACCCGGGTCAATGGCCACCAGGTTCTGCTCCACAATGCGTGCCACCGTAAACGTGGCCGAAAAGCACATCACGAACGTGGCGGCGGAGCGCCCAATCGTGGTGTCCAGCACCGCAAGGGTGATGGGGTAGAGCATGGCGATCATGATGATGAACGGGATCGGCCTAAAGAAGTTCACGGCCACGTTGATCAGCGTGTACACCACACGGTTCTGCAAAATGCCGCCCGAGCGGGTGGTGTAGAGCAGCACGCCCAGAAGCAACCCGAAGAAACCGCCGACAACCATGGTGATGGCGACCATCCACAAGGTGTCGCCGATCGCTTCGACGAACAAGGGGCCGAGGCGCTCCCAGTTGGCCTCTGCTAGGAGGAACTCGTTGACGTTTGCGCTCACGTTTGCGCTCATCGGGTGATCTCCTGAATATCAGTGGTGGTTTGCAGGGTGTGCAGGAACTCATTGATCGCGGCGTCATCGCCGTTGAGGCGCACCGTCATCTTGCCAAAGCTGTGCTCCTGCAAGGTGGTAATACCGGCGTGTACCGGCTGCACCGACACGCCACGCGCGCGAGCCTTCTCAGCAGCGCCGAAAAAGCCGGAGTTGTCGGTCAGGTCCACCGTGAACAGGCGTCCAGGTGCGGCGTTGAGCAGCTGCTTTTCCTCAACCTCATTTGGCGTGTTGCGCAGGCTGGTAGAGACAAAGCGCTCGGCAACACGGGTCTGCGGGTTGGAGAACA
Organism: Corynebacterium riegelii; assembly: GCF_001263755.1. Taxonomy (NCBI): domain Bacteria; kingdom Bacillati; phylum Actinomycetota; class Actinomycetes; order Mycobacteriales; family Corynebacteriaceae; genus Corynebacterium; species Corynebacterium riegelii. The sequence continues at coordinate 1,558,337 of NZ_CP012342.1, read as the reverse complement.
CCTCATAGACGCTGCCGTACTCAACCACGCGGCCTTGTTCCATCACCGCAACCTTGTCGGCTATAGCGCGGATCACGTCCATCTCGTGGGTGATCACCACGATGGTGATGCCGAACTCCTCGTTGACGCGACGCAAAAGACCCAGCACCTCTTCGGTGGTTTCGGGGTCAAGGGCGGACGTCGCTTCGTCGGCAAGCAACAGCGATGGGTTGGTGGCCAGGGCGCGGGCAATGCCAACGCGCTGCTTCTGGCCGCCAGAGAGCTGCTCCGGATAGTTCTGGCCACGATCAGACAGGCCGACGAACTCGAGCAACTCGGCCACACGCGCCTTGCGCGCGGCCTTGTCCATGCCCGCAAGCTGCAGCGGGTACTCCACGTTGGCCGCCGCGGTGCGGGAAGACAGCAGGTTGAACTGCTGGAAGATCATGCCAATGTTGCGGCGGATCTTGCGTAAGTCTTTTTCGGACTTGCCAACCACATCGGTGCCGTCTAAAAGCAGCTGCCCCGAAGTCGCCTGATCAAGCCCGTTAATCAAACGCACAAGCGTTGATTTACCGGCACCCGAGTAGCCAATGACGCCGAGGATTTCGCCGGGCTCAACGGTAAGGGTGACCCCATCTACCGCTCTGACCTCGCGGCCGCCCGTTTTAAATACCTTTTCTACGTCCCGGAATTCGACCCGGGTGCCGGTGTTAGCCATGGATTACAGCTCTTACTTCTCGTTTGCAACCAGACGGTCGAGGATCTCGTTGAGCTCTTCCTTCGGACGCTCAACCTCAACAGCGGTGTTGCGGGAGTCCTTCTGCACAGCCTCAGCAACAGCCGGGTCGTGCCACAGCTCAGCCAGCTTCAGGTAGGTCGGGTTGTCAATGTCTTCTGCGCGGGACGCGAAGACGTTGATGTACGGCTCGCCCTGCTCAGAAGCCGGGTCATCCTGGAAGATAGCCTCGGTCGGCTCAATGCCAGCACGGTCCAGCCAGGAGTTGTTGATAATCGCCGGGCGGCCCTCCTTGTAGGCAGTCGGGGTCTGGGAAGCGTCAACCGGAACCACGGAGACCTTGGACGCAGCAGCGTCAATGTCAGCCGGGGTCGGAGCCAGCGCGTCCGAGCCCTCCTTCAGGGTGAGCAGGCCAGCCTGGACCAGCACGTTGATGGCGCGGCCCTGGTTGGAGTCATCGTTCGGGATGGCAATCTCGGAGCCCTCGATGCCGTCCAGGGAGTCGTGGTCCTTCCAGAACAGTGCCAGCGGGTAGATCTCGGTGGAGCCGAGCACGCGCAGGTCATTGCCGGAGGAAGCGTTGTACTTAGCCAGGTAGAGGATGTGCTGGTACTTGTTCAGGTCCAGCTCGCCCTGTGCCAGGGCCTCGTTGACCGGCGGGTAGTCAGAGAACTGCACGATGTCCAGGGTGATGCCCTCTTCAGCAGCCAGGTCGGCGAAGACGGACCAAGCCTGCTGGTCAGCGTCGGTGGTGCCGATCTTGACCACTACGTTGTCGCCGTCCTGTGCAGCTGCGTCGGTAGCGGAGTCGGACTCGTTGGAGCAAGCAACCAGGCTGGTTGCTGCGATGGTCAGTGCCGCCAGGGAGGCGGTGATACGAGATGCGCGCATGAGGGTTCTCCTTTATAGGCATCGGGAATGTACGAGGAGTGAACTTAGCACCCCATGTACCGCTTAGTCTATTTCTGGCCCGATTAAGGGGTGTAACGGTTGACCAAGCTGTCTGTAGATCAAGATTTACCGTTAGAACGTACGGGCGGATGGTGCTAGTGTTTCCCTCATGAGATTCAACGGGGGAGCGCCACTTTCCTGGTCGCGGCTGGAGCGGATCCTCTCCGGCCGGCCGGGACCTGCGCCTGTGCCGGTGGGGCACGTTGATGAGCCTGAGGGGGCAGAGTCGGCTGGGCGACGCGATCGGCCGGAAGTGCTCATGCCGTTTGCGGAGCTGCACGCCGTGAGCTCCTACAGTTTTCTCGGCGGCGCGAGCGAGCCGGAAGAGCTCGTAGCGCGTGCTGCGGAACTGGGATTGCAGGCAGTTGGCCTGCTGGATCGTGATGGATTCTATGGCGCTGTGAAGTTTGCGGAGGCCGCCGCCGAGGCTGGCGTGGGCACCGTCTTCGGCGCCGAGCTGACCTTGAGTGTGGGACTGGAGGAGCGGATCCTGCCCGTTATCGCCCGCGGTCCAGAGGGGTACAAGCGCCTGTCCCACCTGATGGCGGGGGCGCATATGGCAACGCGTGAAAAGGGGAAGGTGGGCTATCCGCCGCTTGAGGTGATCGGGGAGGAACTTGCGGGCACGTGTGTTGCGCTTGCCGGGTGGCGCTGGGCGGATGATATCGCTCACCTGGTCGACACCTTTGGAAGTGGCAACGTGGTGTTGGAATATGAGGTCTCCATGACCCCGGAAGACGCCGATAATCACGCTTTGCTTGACGCTATAGCCGCACAAACACGGCTGCCGGCCATCATTACTGCCGCGCCTGCCGCCGCCACCCGGGACGCGGCACGCCTGGCCGCCGCCAAACGCGCACTTGCGCGCAGGCAGTCGCTCGCCCAGGCGCATGGGGACCTGCACCCGATGGGCGCGAACTGGCTGCGCAGCGCCGCCCAGATCGCGCGCATGTGCCCAGGCAGTGAGGAAAAAATCGCCTACGCCGCCGAACTTGCCGCGCAGTGCGCCTTCACGCTGAACCTGGTTGCGCCGGAACTGCCTACGTTTCCCACCCCCGAGGGTCACAACGAGATGAGTTTTTTGCGTTCAATCACCCACGCGGGGGCGCAGGTGCGTTACGTGGGGAGGGATGCGGTGTGGCGTCGGCAAGCAAAAGCCCAAATTGACTATGAGCTCGGCGTAATCGAGGAGCTGAACTTCCCCGGCTACTTCCTCATCGTGCATGACCTGGTGGATTTCTGCCGGCGCGAAAACATCCTGTGCCAGGGGCGCGGCAGTGCGGCGAACTCCGCGGTCTGTTTCGCGCTTGGCATAACGAATGTGGAGCCGGTCTCAGCGGGTTTGCTGTTTGAGCGCTTCCTGTCGCCGGATCGGGACGGCCCTCCGGACATTGACATTGACATTGAATCCGGCAGGCGCGAAGAAGTCATCCAGTACGTGTACGCGCGCTACGGGCGCGAGAACGCCGCGCAGGTGGCCAACGTGATCACCTACCGCCGCAAAGGTGCCGTGCGCGACGCCGCGCGCGCTTTAGGCTACGCGCAGGGCGCGGCTGACAGCTGGTCCAAGGGGATTGAGGAGCCGCCGGTGAACGTGGTTGCCCTGGCGGACAAGTTCCGCGGCCAGCCCCGCCACCTGGGCATTCACTCCGGCGGCATGGTGATATGTGATCGCCCGATTGCAGACGTTGTGCCGGTCGAATGGGCGCGCATGGAAGGCCGCTCGGTGGTGCAGTGGGACAAAGACGACTGCGCGTCCGCCGGCCTGGTCAAGTTCGACCTGCTCGGCCTGGGCATGCTCGAAGCACTGCACCACATGATGGACCTGGTCCTAGACACCACCGGCCGCGAGGTTCGCCTGTGGGAGCTTCCGCTTGACGACGCCGCTGTGTACTCCATGCTCGCCCGCGCCGATTCCGTGGGCGTATTCCAGGTGGAGTCGCGCGCCCAGATGAGCACGCTGCCCAGGTTGAAGCCGCGTTGCTTCTTTGACCTGGTGGTGGAGGTCGCACTAATTCGTCCGGGGCCGATCCAGGGCGGGTCCGTACACCCGTACCTGCGGCGCCGCGACGGGCTAGAGCCTGTGGAATATGACCACCCGGTGCTGGAGAAGTCCCTGGGCAAAACGTTGGGGATTCCGCTGTTTCAGGAGCAGCTGATGCAGATCTGCGTGGACGCCGCCGGCTTTTCCGGCCGCGAAGCCGATGCGGTGCGACGCGCCATGGGCTCGAAGCGTTCCCCGGAGAAAATGGCGGCCATGCGGCAGCGTTTCTTCACCGGCTGCTGGGAGGTCAACCAGATCCCTGAGGAGGTTGCGGAACGGTTGTGGCAGAAGATCGTGGCCTTTGCCGCCTACGGGTTCCCCGAATCCCACTCCCAATCATTTGCATCCCTGGTGTATTTCTCCGCGTGGTTCAAGCACTACTACCCGGCGCAGTTCTGCGTGGGGCTGCTTCGTGCGCAGCCGATGGGGTTCTACTCGCCGCAGTCCTTGATTCAAGACGCCCGCCGCCACGGCGTAGAAGTACTGCCAGTATGTGTGAACGCCTCCGGGCGCGAGGCGCTGTGCGTGGACTCCACAACAATCCGGATGGGCCTTGGGCTGGTGCGCGGCCTCGGCGCGGATGCTGCTTCACGAGTAGAAGCCGCAGCCCCATTTGCAGACATCCCGGATTTGGCGCGCCGGGCGGAGCTGAGCGTGGAGCACGTTGAGGCGCTGGCGCGCGCGGGCGCTTTGGACTGTTTCGGCGTGACACGCAGGCAGGCGCTGTGGCAGGCAGGCGTTGCCGCCACTGAGCGCGAGGGCATGCTGCCGGGCGTGAGCGCGATTTCCGCGCCTGCGCTGCCAGGCATGAACGCGTTCGAGCTCATGGCTGCCGACGTTGCCGCCACCGGTGTCACCCCTGGTCTGATGCCGGTGGAGATGCTGCGCAGCGCACTTAGTGCGGCCGGCGTTGTGCCCGCGGATCAGTTGCGCGCGGTTGAGGACGGCACCCGCGTCCGCATCGCCGGCGTAGTCACCCACCGCCAACACCCATCCACCGCCGGTGGGGTGACGTTTCTTGGCATGGAGGATGAGACCGGGCTGATGAACGTGGTCATCTCCGTCGAGTTGTGGAACCGCCAGCGCGTGGTGGCGCGCACCGCAAAGGCGATGATCGTGCGCGGCATTGTGCAAAACGCCTCCGGGGCGGTCTCGATCGTGGCCGATCGCTTAGAGCCGCTGGAGATGGGGCAGTGGCTGACGCGCGGTTCGCGAGATTTCCGGTGATCTGAACTCGACGCTGCGGCTGGTAGCGTAATCGCCAGCGTCCATCCTTTAGCTGCGCGTTGCTAGTTGCAGGTCATATTTTGGCGTACTCAACTGACAAGGGCGGAGATGCCACGTGGCTTCAATTCGTTCCACGGATATCAGGACATCATTTTCCTCAGCACCGATGCTGGAAATGAGAGGGACAATAAACTTATTGAAAGCCTCGAGCACGTCAATATTTAAAAGCGAATCAATATGATTCGCACGATTCCTCAAGTGAACAGCGATTCGTGTGTATTCACCAACAGTTTCACCGACGGATGATCGCCGTGAAGCGGTGCGTATCTGACAGGGAAATGCGCTATGTAAGCACGATCTCCATAATTCCTCACGGGCTCTCTTTCTCTGAGCATTCCTTTCCCATCGATCGGGGAGTAATAATGCCCAGGATCCAAACGAAGTTTGGGCTACAAGATCGTCATGGGTTATAGCGTTTCTAGAGGTAGAGCTGCTATATCCTCTGCGGTTTCTCCGAACTTGGTCCTTCAGAGTTCTTTCTCGGAAGTAGGGGTTGCCGCGAGAATCGAGAAGTTGATTCAGGTGTGGGACTAGGCGGTAATTTGCAATCCATTGTCGGTTACCATCAGGTGAATTTTTTAAACTCTCGTCTATTGCATTCCGCAAATAGATTTCTGTAACACCGAGTGCTTCTTGGATAGCGCCCGCCATCCGAATTCCCCAAACATAGAGTGCTTCAGGATCGACCACCGACTGTTGGGCGGCGTCAATATAACTGCTGAAACGACGTTGTGGCAGCGTGTTTGTAATTATCCCTTTATTTAAAGGCTCTCCTAACGACATAGAATCAGCGTAGCCATCGATATCTGTCAGATGTTTGATATAATGAGTCAATCCGCTGTCGATGGTTCGGCAGCGAAGAAGGAGACGGACCGTTAGGTTGACAGTTCCCTTTGAAGCGGGCACTTCGGTGTCCGCTTTTATTTTGATAATGTCTCTTAAGCCCATCACCCGCGGGTTAAGCGACAAAATGTGTGCTTTTCTCGGCGTGTCGACTTAAGTGACAAAATGTGTGCTTTTTTGGGGGTTGGAATGGGCCGGGCCCGGGGTGCTGTGCTGGGGTTATGTTCGTCCTGCCCAGCCGTGTCGGATGGCCCAGGAGGGGTTGAAGTCGGTGTCGATGCCGGTGTCGTAGACTTTCGGCCGGCCGTCGGGTGAGTTGGCTTGGTCGCGTTGACGCATGTGTGCCTGGCGGGCGTGTGCGTAGCCTTTGCGGCCGAAGTCTTGCTCGATTGCTAGTGCCAGCGGGTCATCGTGGTGCTGGGTGTGCAGATAGAGCCACCAGTCCATGATGATTCGTTGGTGTTCGTCAAATGTGCCGCGGTGGGCTCGGGCAAGGTGTTTCAGTTGTGCGTTTATGCCGCCTTCCAGGCTGTTTGTGGTGGTCTTTAGCTCGGTTGTGGTGTGTTTTGGTGGGTTGAGCCAGACGAAGAGGTGGCCTTGTTGGTAGAGGCGCTCGAATCGGCGGTAGGCTCTGCGGGCTCTGGGGTGGGTGTACCACCATTGCTGGTTGTCGCGAACGTGTTTTGGGATCTTTTCGGCGGCGACTTGGTTGCGGTAGGTGCGGTCTTTGAGCCAGTCGCCGTAGTGGTCGTGAAAGCGGTTGAGGCGAAGTGCCCAGTCAATTGCCTGGTCACGGGTGGTGATGTGGGTTAGCTGGTTGCCGAGGCGTAGTAGTGCTTTGTGGGCGGTAAGTGTTGGTTGGCGTGTGGTGTCTTTGATGGTGTCGCGGCGTACGTGGACGAGGCAGCGTTGGATAGAGGCGTTTGGCCAGCATTGTTTGATGGCCTTGTTTGCGCCACCGGAGCCGTCTGTGGTCACGACGAGGGGTTCGGCGATCAGGTCGAAGAGTTTGGCGTAGTCGTAGGCGGTTTCTCGTGTGCACCAGTGCCAGGCGACGACGTGGTCGCTGGTTGCAGCGACAAGCAGGCATTTTTTGTGGAAGTAGGTGCCGTCAATAAACAGCTGGTCGTAGACGCGGTACGGGTCTGGTTTGCACGGGACGATGATGAACCAGAAATAGGTAAACCAACGGATAAGTGTGCGCCTGGAGACGTTGTGTGCAGCAGCCACAGCATCGAGGGGGCGCTGGCCGGTGATCCAGTCGATGAAGATGGCAAACCGGTATGCGTTGGTCTTAGCCGAGTTGGGGTTGGTGAAGGTGTACCCGCAGTGTGTGCAGCGCCATCGCTGTTTTCCGCTGGAGGTGGTGCCCATTTTTGTGCTGGAGTGCTGACATGCCGGGCACAGGGGTCTATTGCGTTTTCTCTTTCTGTGTTGAGTTGGCATGCAGGCTGGTTTAACAGCCTGTGTCCCTAGCACATCTCATGGCTGGAGTGGTGGAGCATCAATCCCAGGGCCTTCAATCCCGATTCATCGAGCATTATCCCGCCGTATCCCCAGGCAGTACCGGGAATCCTTAGCCGAAAAAGCACACATTTTGTCACTTAACCCTCACCCGCTCTCCGCGGCTCCTGAACTCGACGCTGCGGCTGGTAGCGTAATCGCCATGTCAGACGTGCCAACTGGGACCACAAACCCCCAACCAGCCACCGAACCCACAGACCCCACCGAACCCACGCAAAGCGCGCACACCGCAGAAACTACCGTGCGGACGTTGCCCACGTCCGTGGAGTCGATGAACCGGGTGTCGCCGAAGCTGGCGTGGCCGAAGATGGTGGGCAACTTCATGTCCATGGTGTTGCTGTGCGGCATTTTGTACTTGTGCTGGCTGCGTTGGGATGGCCTGGTGTTCCTCATCCCACTGTGCGTCTTTGGCGTCTTTTTCATCTGGCAGTTCTTCCTGATCCCGTTCCAGGTGCGCAACATGGGCTGGCTGGAAACGGAAGATGAGCTGATCTTGAGCACCGGTAAGTGGTTTCACACCATCACGGTGATTCCGTACGGGCGTATCCAGTTTGTGGACGTGGAGTCCGGCCCGGTTGGCCGCGCGCTGGGGCTGAAAGAGCTGAAGGTGCACACGGCGTCGAACTCGTCGAATTCGGAGTTGCCGGGGCTGCTCGCCGCTGACGCGGATGCGCTGCGTGACCGCCTTGCGGTGAAGGCTCGTGAACGGATGAGCGGCCTGTGACCAGCCCCGAAGCAACCACAAAGCCCAAGAAATCCCTGACAGCCGGTATGGAGGGCTACCGGCCGGTGCATCGTTTAACGCCGCTGCTTCGCGTATGGACGTTCGGCGTTGCCCTTGTCACCATCGCCCTGTTCAACTTCACCAAACCGGTATTTCGCTGGTTGAAGGAAGAAAACGTTGGCGTCATTGAGGTTGCATGGGCGCTCGGCGGGCTGGTGGCGGCCCTGCTGGTGATTTTTGGGATTTCGCAGATCTGGTGGCGTCGCAGCGGCTTCAAACTCGACGATGAAGCGGTGGAAACCCGCCGCGGCGTGCTCACCAACGAGGTCCGCACTGTGCGATACGACCGCATGCAAGCAGTAGACGTGGTGGAGTCGTTTGCGCCGAGGTTGGCCGGGTTGGCGTCGGTACGCATCGAAGCTGCAGGCGGTGCCTCGGCTGGCCTGGACATTATGTATCTGCCGCTTGAAGAGGCCGAGGAGGTGCGCAGGGAGATCCTGCGCCACATCAGGGCGACGCAGCCGGATAGCAAGATTGGCAGAAAGGTCAGCGGGGAAGACGGGGACGATGGGGACAGCAGCCGCGAGCTGGTGCCGCCGATTCCCATCCAGCGCTCCCTGGTTGGTACGGCATTTCAGATGTCCGCACTGATCACCCTCGCGTGGGCGGTGGTGCCGATCATGACAGACCTGACCATGGCCGCAATTTTGCCTGTGGCCATTGGTTTCTTGCCGCGGATTTGGCGCACGATTGACCAGTCGTGGCGCTTTACCTCTTCCACCGACGGCAACATGTTCTACCTCACCTACGGCCTGGCCAATAGGCGAAGCCAGTCGGTGCCGCGCGACCGCGTACACGCAGTCCAGGTGCGCCAGCCCATGTTCTGGCGTCTCTTCGGCTGGTGGACGGTCTCCGTCGTGGTGGCGGGCTATGGCTCGGAGGGAAACAAATCCACTGGCACCTCGAAGCTTTTGCCGATTGGCACCTGGCAGCAGGCGCGCGATGTTGTGGACGCGTTGGGGCCTTTGACTTTCGACGAGTTGATCGACCTCAGCAACGTCGACTACCGCTCACCCCGCGCCGCTCGTTGGGTTTCGCCCATTGACTGGAAACGCCAAACGGTCAAGGTGCGTCCAGGTGTTGTGGCCGTGACCGCAGGCACGATCGGGCGTTGGTACCAGATGGTTGAGACCCCGCACATTCAGGAACTCAGCTTTGAACGTGGCGTGATCCAGCGTCGCCTCGGACTTGCGGGTGTGGACTTGGATCTGGTGCCGGGTGCGTTCTCCATGTCTTGCAGGGACATGCGTGTTGAAGATGCCATTGAGCTTGTCAACACGCTGCGGGCACGCGAGCTGCCACCGATGCAGCCTGTAGCCTTGCCGCATGACAATGAATTACCCGGCAGTGCTCTCGACGAACATAGCGAAGCCGCAACCGGACCCAGGTGGCCAGAACAGGCGCAGCGGGATTGAGAAGGTTGTCGCGGATGAAATCGTGGTGACCATCCCCGGCCCGGATTACGGCGACGGCTCCGGCGTGGTCGGCGACCATGTTGGGGACACGAAACACCACGGCGGCCAGCAAAAGGCCATTTACGCGTACTCGCGCGAATGCCTAGACGGCTGGGAGCGCGAACTCGGCCGCAGCCTGCCCGATGGCATGTTCGGCGAAAACCTCACCACCACCGGCATCGTGTGGGCCAACGTGCTGTTGAACCAGCGTTTCCGTATTGGTGAGGTGGAGCTGGAAGTCAGCGTGCCGCGCAGCCCGTGCCGCACGTTCGCCGCATGGATGGGGGAGCCGGGCTGGGTTCGACGCTTCGCCGAATCCGGTGACTGTGGCTGCTACTTCCGCGTCAACCAAGAAGGCGTTATCCGCCCCGGCGACGCAATCGAGGCACTAGACACCCCGGAGCACGGGTTCACCATGGGCGAAGCCTTCGCGGCCTGGATGGGGGACGCAGACTTGGCTCGGCGCATGTGGGAACTGAACATCCTGCCGCCGCTGTATCAGGAGCGCTACGGCAAACGCTTTGGGTAGCGTGATGCCATGAAGGTGAGAATTGATTCCGAGGGGCGAGTACGTATTCCCAAAGCCATAAGGGAGGCTGTCGGACTCGTACCAGGTTCTACTGTCGAGATCACGGAATATGGCGGGGGCATAACCATCCTGCCAGGTGGACCGACAGCCGCAATCGAAGAAGGTCCGAATGGCTTCTCGGTAGCACGTGGTTCCACAGCCTTGACTGAGGAGGAAATCACAGTCCTTATTTGTTATGACCACGGGTTTAGTAACGCCGTGGTGAGTAACCGGTAACGCCCGGGTGAGTTTCGAGTAACACTCGGGCGTGGACCAGGGTCAGCTACTGGGTGTTGGTCTCTAGGCGCATGTTCGGTCCTTCCAACGTGATGATCTCAGCGCCAACGACAAGTCGGTTGAGGATCGACTCAGCGATGACAGCATCGGGGATGGATTTTTACCACTCATCGAGTGTGAACTGAGAAGTCACAATCGTTGATCCCCGGTGTTCGCGCTCAGCAAGAATGTTGAGCAGCTGGTGTGCTGTTGCAGATTCGATCGGCGTTGTTGGAAAGTCATCAAGCACCAGGACGCTTCAGTACAACTTCGACGAACCTGTGGTTGGGCATCGCTGTCAATGACACGAATTACCTGCCAAAGCGAGGCTATCCGATCATCGTTCACTGAAACAGGACTCGCTGCCTGCAATGAGGGGCGTTCGCTTGCCAAAATCCGCGACGGATTAAACAAAAGTCCCATAGCAGTAGTAATAGCAAGCAAAAACGCGACGGTTTTCTTCCTCACTGCCACAGTTTTTAGCTCTCCCTTATGGCTGCTCAATCCATCGGATGGAACTTTCCAAATTAGAAAGCACAGTGTTGTAACCTTTAGCAAACCTTAGCACTGTGCTTCGTCATCATCAACAGCTCAAGTAAAAGCTAGAGATAGCACAAATCATTTGCTTAATCACTGTTTTGAATAGACCTCTTCTCATGAAGAAAAAGAAGAACAAAAAGAAGAACTGCACTAGCTATACCTAGCAACGCAGCGTAAAAGAGGTCTTCTGGACTAAAATACGCTAACCAGATTAATAGAAAAGGAACGGCAATCATGAGGATTGAAGCCCTTTCTGCCTTGGACGATGCTTTGAAAGGAATCCTGGACACGATCATAAACGAGACCAGCAGAAGAACAGGGATGAGTGCAAACCATAATTCTCCCAAAGTTACGAAGTAGAGAAATACTCCAAAAAGCAGTGAGACCGTTGCTGTTCGCCAAACTTTCATAATGGCTTCCTTACCTCTATGGCATCTGCAATGCTTAAATCACCACCAAGGACTCTTAACGCCTTGCACCCCCGCAAACCCGCTCTTTGGCACCATTACAACCAAACATAGCGATAAGCCCGAGGATACCAGCGCAAGCAAGACCTCCAATACCGGTAGTTCCTAGAAGCGCACAGGCGATCGCCCCCCCCCCGGTGCCACCACCGACAGCACACAAGGATTCGACAGAGCGAATGCAGGCATCATAAGCAGTGCCATATTGAAGACTAGGCTGCTCGTACTGGGTACGGGTAATATTTCCGGACTGATCAACTGCACCTTCCCAAAGTGTCTCACCTTCGGCAACCACCTTAGCGTCCATTTCCCCTGTAACATCATTCGGAGAAAAATAGTACTGCTGAGTCTCTTCCACGGTTCCTGTTGTGAGGTTGATAGAACGGATGTCGAGAGTTACATTCTCTTCACCCTCTTTAACAGCGCTGTAAGCGATAAAGACATCATTACTACGCTTTTCTACAATGTAGTTTTCGGGGTCAACCAAAAGAGGGTCTTCACTATTCAAATTAAAAAAGCCGGTAGAAGAGCGAGAAGATGAGAGTCCAGGTTCCGAAGTTCCTGGGAATGCGATTCGGAGCACCTCCTGCTTTTCGACGTCATCAGCAAGATGCTGTCTAACGTCATCAGGAAGATCAATGGATTGGGTATTGATAAGTTCCTCGGCGTTTGCAGATGGTATTTCTACGAAAAACAGCGCACAAATGACCGCGACAAATGATGCAAAGAGTTTCTGCAGGGAAATCGACTTCTGACCTTGTAGCAACATTTCTCCTTATATTGAAGTTGTGTGAGTCACTATTCGCAAAACAAACTAAATCCGCAGTGTAGCGAACACACCTGCACCCAACCAGGATCTTCTCATCCCCTCCCGAACAAACACATGATGGTAACAGTCACATCCTTAGATCCATGCTTAAGCAGCTTACGACGGACTGATTGCCATTACTGCTGTCGAGAATGGGGTCACGTTAGCAAGCTTGGATCTGCGGGCAGTGGATACTTACTTTGGTTTGGGGCTGTGGTTGAGCTAATTCCAAGCTGACCAAATCGCTTTCTGCCTGCTTACACGCCGCCGGCGAAGCCGTGCTGGCGCCAGGCCTCAAACAGGGCGATGGATGCGCTGTTGGTTAGGTTCATGGAGCGGCGGCTAGGCAGCATGGGGATGCGCACGCGGTCGGTCACCAGCGGATGGTGGGAGTGCTCGTAGGGCAGGCCGGTGGGTTCGGTGCCGAAGAGCAGTGCGTCGCCTTCGACGTATTCCACCTCGTGGAAATAGCGGGTGGCTTGGGTGGTGAAGGCGTAGGTGTGGGGTGCGTTGAGCGTCGATAAGCAAGAGCCCAAGTCGGGATGAATCTGCACATCCGCAAGATCGTGGTAGTCCAGCCCGGCGCGCTTGAGATGCTTGTCATCAAAGTTGAAACCGAGCGGCTCCACTAGGTGCAGGGTGGCGCCCGTGTTTGCGGCCAGGCGGATCGCGTTGCCGGTGTTGCCGGGGATCACGGGGTTGTCAAAAATAATGTGAAACACCTGGCTCAGCCTAGCCACTTGCCTGCACTGGTTAGGATAGGACCGTGACTGCGATCAAACTGGACGGCAAACTCTACCGCGAGGAGATTTTCGCGGACCTGAAAACCTGCGTGGAGCGCCTGAAAAGCGACCACGGCATTACCCCGGGCTTGGCCACCGTGCTTGTGGGCGATGACCCGGCCAGCCAGAACTACGTGCGGATGAAGCACAAGGACTGCGAAGAGCTGGGCATTGCTTCCATCATGAAGGAGCTGCCGGGTGACTGCACGCAGGAAGAGCTTGAGAAGCTTATTAGCGAGCTGAATAACGACCCAGCCGTTACCGGCTACATCGTCCAGCTTCCGCTGCCGAAGCACCTGGATGAAAACCGTGTCCTGGAGCTGATCGACCCGGATAAGGACGCGGATGGCCTGCACCCGGTGAACCTGGGCAAGCTGGTGCTGGGTGAGCCGGCACCGCTGCCGTGCACCCCGAACGGCACCATCAAGCTGCTGGAGCGTTTCGGCGTGGACCTCAACGGCGCGATTGTGTGCGTGGTGGGCCGCGGCGTGACCGTGGGGCGCCCGATCTCGCTGATGCTGACCACCCGCGGCGTCAACGCCACCGCAGTGCTCTGCCACACCGGCACCAAGGACCTGGCTGCGGAGACGCGCCGGGCAGACGTGGTGATTGCGGCTGCCGGTAAGCCGCACATGATCACCGCGGACATGATCAAGGAAGGTGCCGCGCTTGTGGATGTCGGCGTGTCCCGTGTGGACGGCAAGACTGTTGGTGACCTGCACCCGGACGTATGGGAGAAGGCCGGTTGGGTCTCTCCGAACCCGGGTGGAGTGGGCCCGATGACGCGTACCTTCTTGGTGCGCAACATTGTGGAGCGCGCGGAGCGCCAAGCCGGGGTGTAGTGGCGTTTTGGCCAGTCAGCTGGATAACCCCCACGACATTGGTAACGCGCCGTCGGCACTCCCGCGGCGTGTGCAGTGGGCAATGACGGCGCTGTTTCTCGCAGGCTTTGTGGCCTCCGGGCTGTTCGCAGCGACCGAGCACTGGCGCCGCGCCACCTTCACGCTAGGTGCGGCGATGCTGTGGCTGACGGTGGTGCGCCTGACGTGCGACTCCCAGGTCATTGGCCTGCTGGCTGTGCGCTCCCGGCGTTTCGACGCCCTGTTTACCACCGCCCTCGGGGCCGCCATGATGTGGCTGGCCTGGTCGGTGGACGCCCTGGGGTCCTAAGCGCTCGGGCCTAGCTAGATATCGTAGGCGCCGTGGGCGACGGCCATGTCGCGTGCAGACGGCGTCTCTTCCGTCAGCGCAATGAAGTGCCGCAGGATGCGGTCCATCTGTCGCGCTTCTACCAGGAAGGCGTCGTGGCCGACGGGGGAGGACAGCTTCGACATGGCCAGCAGGTTGCCCAGGTTGCGGGAGATGTGTTCCTGCTGGTGGTAGGGGTACAAAATGTCCGTGTCCACGCCAACGATCATGGTTGGCACGGTTGAAGACGCCAGAGCCTTGTTCAACCCGCCGCGCCCGCGGCCGACGTCGTGGCGGTTTAAGGCTTCGGTGAGGGTGACGTAGCAGGCGGCGTCGAAACGCTTGGTCAGCTTTGTGCCCTGGTGCTCGAGGTAGGACTGGACGGCAAACCGGTGGTCGTCGGTACGAAAAGCACCGAGGGGGTTTTCTCCGGGCTGGGCGCTGGTGCCGAAGCGTTCGTCGATCTCCATCTCGCCGCGGTAGGTCAGGTGCGCCACGCGGCGTGCGGCAGCAAGCCCCGCGTCGGGGGAGCGGCCGGTGCCGTGGTAGTTGCCGCCCTGCCAGTTAGGGTCGTGCGTAATCGAGGTGATCTGCGCAGTCTGAATGCCAATCTGCCACGCACTCGCGCGCGCGGATACCGCGAGCACCAGCGCGTAATCTACCTGCTCCGGGAACATGAGCGTCCACTCTAGGACGCGGGCGCCGCCCATGGAACCGCCGACGATGGCGTGTACGCGGGAGATGCCAAGCGCTTCAAAAAACGCTTGCTCCGCATGCACCATGTCGCGGATAGAGATTGCCGGGAAGCGAGAGCCCCACACCCCGCCGTCGGGATGCTGGCTTGCCGGGCCAGTCGAGCCGTAGCAGGACCCCAGAGCATTGGTGCAGATCACGCACCACTTGTCCGTGTCTAGCGCCTTGCCGGGGCCGACGGCCTCGCTCCACCAGTCGGTGGCGTCAGAATCGCCGGTGAGTGCGTGCTCAACAACGATGATGTTGTTTTTGCCGTGGGGGTCTCCGCGAAACTCGCCCCACCGCTGGTAGGTAATCTGCACGTCAGTGATCGTGGCGCCGGCTTCGGTGGTGACATTCCCGATGCCGACGGTTGTAATCTCGCCTTCCGGGCCGAGCATTTAGACCGCCGCGAAGCCGCGCTCGAGGTCCGCGATGATATCTGCGACGTCCTCGATGCCCACTGACAAACGCACCGTTGCCTGCGTAATGCCAGCGCGCGCAAGGCCTGCGGCATCCGACTGGGAGTGCGTGGTGGAGGCCGGGTGGACAACCAGCGAGCGCACGTCACCAATATTGGCCACGTTGGAGTGCAGCTTCAGCGCGTCAATGAACCGCCATGCCGCCGCGCGGTCCTCCGGATCACCCGCAACATCAAAACTGAGCACCGAGCCGGTGTATGCCAGCCCCAGCTTCTCCTTCGTTGCCTTGTACGGGGAGTCATCCAGGCCGGCATAGTTGACCTTGGCTACCTTGTCGTGGGCAGCCAAAAACTCCGCCACCTTCTTCGCGTTCGCATTATGCTTCTCGACGCGCAACGCCAACGTATCAATACCCTGCAGCGCAACCCACGCGTTGAAGGGGGAGATAGCAGCACCCGTGTCACGCAGGATGCCGGCGCGGGCGCGCAGTGCGAACGCCGGAGCGCCGAGGTCGGCGTACTTCAGGCCGTGGTACGCGGGATCCGGGGTGGTGAACAGCGGGAAGACGTCCTTGCCGTCGCGCTGGACGGTCCAGTCGAACTTGCCGCCGTCTACAATCGCGCCACCGATGGCGGCGCCGTTGCCGGTGTAGAACTTCGTGGTGGACAGCACCACAATGTCTGCTCCCAGCTCAAGCGGGCGCACGACCGCGGCGGTGGCCATGGTGTTATCCACAATTAGCGGCACCTGGTTGTTGTGCGCGACATCCGCAATAGCCGGGATGTCCAGCACGTCTGCGATCGGGTTGCCGAAGGTTTCGCCGTAAAACGCCTTCGTGTTCGGCTGCACGGCGGCCTGCCAGCTTTCCGGGTCATCCGGGTTGTCTACAAACGTGAATGCAATGCCCAGCTTCGGCAGCGTGTGCTGGAACAAGGTTTCCGTGCCGCCGTAGAGGCGCGGAGAAGTGACAATGTGGTCGCCCGCCTGGGCAAGGGTAAGAATTGCCGCGGTTTCGGCAGCCATGCCGGAGCCGAAAGCGGTTGCCGCAACGCCGCCCTCAAGAGAAGCCAGGCGGTCTTCCAGCGCCTGCTGGGTCGGGTTGGTAATGCGGGTGTAGATCGGGCCCGCGTCCGAGAGGTTAAAACGGTTCTCCGCATGCTGTGCGTCGTCGAAGACATAGCTGGTGGTCATGTAAATCGGCTGGTTGCGTGCCGCGAAGTCTTGGTCCAGCTGCTGGCCGGCGTGGATAGCGCGGGTGCCAAAAGACCACTCGTTTGCGTTGGAATTGTCGTAGCCTTGCTTCGTTGTCATGCAGGACAATGTAGCCCGCTTTGTCTGGCAATGTGTACCAAGCTGTCTGTCTTGCGAGTTGAGGGGGTGAATAAAAATCATGCGAATACCCCAGCTCGCGATAGTGCACCCTCCGTTCCCGAGACAGTCGATGTGGGCTGGGATACGTTAACTAGAACGCATTGTCCGCCCGCCTTTATCGCGCCTGAGTTGAAAGAAGCCTCCGTGTCTGACCAGCCCGCCGATCACGTCCGTGAAGATATCCGAATCCTAGGCCGGGTGCTCGGCCGCGTGCTTGCTCAGCAGGAAGGCCAAGAGATCTTCGACTTGGTCGAATCCACCCGCCGCCTCGCTTTCGACATCGCCCACGGTGACGCCGCCCCGGAGGACCTGCTGGCTGTCTTCCGCGACATGGACATCACCAAGATGAACCTTGTCGCGCGCGCCTTTAGCCACTTCGCGCTGCTGACCAACCTGGTTGAGGATCTGGACGACGAGAAGGCGGCCGCACCGGTTTCGCTGCGCACCAGCTTCGCGCACCTGAAGGAAAACGGCGTGGACGCCGACAAGGTCGCCGAGCTCATCGCCGGCGCGCAAGTCTCCCCAGTGCTCACCGCACACCCAACAGAGACACGCCGTCGCACGGTCTTTGACACTCAGACCCACATCAAGCGCCTGCTGAGTGAACTCCACGCCGGTGCGGACCCAGCCGCCATCGAGCGCGAGATGGAGCTGCGCATGACCCTGATGTGGCAGACCGCGTTAATCCGCATCGCGCGCCCGCGTCTTGAGGACGAAATCGACGTGGGCCTGCGCTACTACAAACTCTCCCTGCTTGAGCAGATCCCGGCGATTAACCGCGCAATCCGCTACGAGCTTCGCGACACCTTTGACCGCGACCTTGCCCTCACCCCCGTGATGCGCCCCGGTTCCTGGATCGGCGGCGACCACGACGGCAACCCCTACGTCAACGCCGAAACGCTCACGTACGCCACCCGCCAGGCTGCCGACACCGTGCTTACCCACTACATCGATGAGCTGGGGGAGTTGGAGCGCGAGCTGTCCCTTTCAGACCGCTACTCCACTTGCTCGGAGGAGCTTTCCAAGCTTGCGGACGCCGCAAACAACACCGCCGAGTCCCGCGTCGATGAGCCCTACCGCCGCGCCATCTATGGCATCCGCCACCGCGTCGCCGCTACGCGTGATGTGCTCGCCGGCTCGGCGGGTTCGGGCTCGCCTTACGCGGATCCCGGCGAGCTGCTCGCCGACTTGGATGTGATCGACGCCTCCCTGCGCGCCCACGGCGGCGCGATTATTGCCAACGACCGGCTGAACCGCCTGCGCTCCGCCGTGACCACCTTCGGTTTCCACCTGTACACGCTTGACCTGCGCCAAAACTCCGAATCCTTCGAGAAGGTCGTGGGCGAAGTGCTGAGTGTTGCCGGCGTGTGCTCGGACTATGCTGCGCTTGTGGAGGAGGACCGCGTGGAGGTGCTCGTCGAGGAGTTGCGCACCCCGCGCCCGCTGCTGCGCGCCGAGGCCCAGCTTAGCGACGACACGCGCAAGGAAATGGGCATCCTCACCGCCGCCGCACGCGCCGTCCGCGACCTAGGCCAAGGCGCGATCGCGCAGTGCATCATTGCCATGACCGGGACGGTTTCCGACATTCTCGAGCCCATGGTCCTGCTTAAAGAGGTCGGCCTGAGTGGCGTTAACGTCGTCCCGCTCTTCGAGACTATCGAGGACCTCGCGCACGGCGCCGACATCCTCGAAGACCTTTGGTCGCTGCCGTTCTACCGCGAACACCTTCGTGCCCGCGGCGACGTCCAGGAGGTCATGCTCGGCTACTCCGACTCCAACAAGGACGGCGGCTACCTGCAGGCGAACTGGGCGCTTTACGACGCCGAACTCGCCCTCGTCGAACTCTGCAACCGCCACAGCATCCGGCTTCGGCTCGCGCACGGCCGCGGCGGGGCAGTCGGCCGTGGTGGTGGGCCCACCTACGACGCCATCCTCGCCCAACCCAAGGGCGCCGTCGATGGCTCGATTCGCATCACCGAGCAGGGCGAGATCATCTCCGCCAAGTACGGCTCGCCAGAGACCGCGCGCCGCCACCTCGAGGCCTTCGTCGCCGGCACCCTCGAGGCCTCCCTGCTGGACACGGAGCCTATCGCCGACCCGACCCGCGCCTACGAGATCATGCGCACGCTTGCCGCCTACTCCGGCGAAAAGTACAACGAGCTGATTGGGGACCCCGGGTTTATCGACTACTTCACCCAATCCACCCCGCTGCATGAGATTGGCGAGCTCAACCTCGGCTCCCGCCCGGCGTCGCGCAAACAAACCACCGCGATCTCCGATCTGCGCGCCATCCCCTGGGTCCTGTCCTGGGCGCAGTCGCGCACCAACGTGCCGGGCTGGTTCGGCGTCGGCACCGCAGTCGAGCGCTGGGCGGGCGAAAGTGAAGAGCGCTGGGAGGACCTGCGCGAACTCTACCGCGACTGGCCGTTCTTCCGCTCCGTGCTGTCCAACATGGCCCAAGTCATGGCCAAGGCGGAGCTGTCACTGGCGCGCCTCTACGCCGACCTGGTGGAGGACCGCGAGGTAGCAGAGCGCATCTACACGCTCATCGCCGAAGAGTTTGAGCGCACCAAGCAGGTCTACTTCCGCATCACCGGGCACACCGACCTGGTTGCCGAGAACCAGCGCCAGGCCCGCTCGCTCAAGCGCCGCTACCCCTACCTGCTGCCGCTCAACGCTGTGCAGCTCGAGCTGTTGCGCCGCTACCGCGCTGGCGACGAGACCTTCCTCGTGTCCAAGACGATCCAGGTCACCATGAACGGGCTGGCCACAGCGCTGCGCAACGCGGGGTAGGTTTCTGCGGCTTTTCGGCGCCGTTAGGGAACCGGTGCCGAGTTTTCGCCGTCAAACTAGGTATGGGGATTGACAGAGAGAACAAGGCACAGCTGCAACGGTGGGAGGAACGGAAGGGGGAGTTGCGGCGGGGGATCGTGGATACGCGCGATCTCTCGCACAAGGAACTTGGACAACTCCAAGAGCAGTATCGGGTCCTCGACACCAGCATTATCTTCGCAGAAGCGTGCTGGAGCGAGCTGAAGTACTACGAGCGTCAATGGCTGCGCACCGAAGCCGCGGCACGGATGAGTAGAGAAGCGGTGTTGGTCGGCCGATCCGCCGCCCGCATGCACGGCATGTGGGTGATCAGCACGGCGGATGAACCCGTCGAGCTGTGTCTGCTGTCCAGGGGGAGCTCGCCGTCTCGCCGAAACCGGAAGGGGATAATGTTTCGGCGCATGGTGCTACGCGAGGACGAAACATCACTGCGCGACGGACACCGCGTCACCAACGGTTTCCGGACCTTCGCCGACATCGCCCGCCACCACGGTTTTATCGAGGGGCTCGTCGCCGCGGACTATCTCCGGCGCAGAGGTTTTACCCGTGCGCTCCTCGAACAAGAAGCATGGCTGCTGGGTAGGTTGAAGGGCATTGCGGTGGTCCGGGAATGTATCCGCCACTGCGTCGACGACTCGGACTCTCCGTACGAATCCTTCGCGCGCGCCCTGCTGATCCAGGCGGGGATCGGCCCGTTGTTCACGCAGTTCGAAGTGGCTGGGCGCTACGCAGATCTCTGCGTCGACGGCTGGCTGCTCATTGAGATCGACGGCAACGTGAAATACCAGGGTCCAAACGCCGAACGCGCGCGGCAGGAGGAGTTCGAGCGCCAGAAGCGGATTGCCAACAGGGGGTACGTTTTCCTGCGCTACTCGCCGGATTTCTTGCGTCGGTACCCCGAGGAGTTCGTCCGCGAGGTCCGGGAGACCATCGCTGGCCGCCGCGCTGCTCTGGAGTGAGCAGTCGCTTCTCGACGCCGCACGCCCCGCCCACACCCACGCATCCCACACCCACGCATCCCACACCCACGCATCCCACACCCACGCATCGCCGAGGATGGTAACCAGAGGATGGTGATCAGTCGAGTAGAGGCGAGTGCCGTCGACCCATCTACTCGGCTGATGCCCATCCTTGGGTTACCACTTGCTGGTTACCATCCTGAACGACCAGGGAAAATCCGCAAACCGAAACCCCGGCCACCGCGAAACACGCAGCGACCGGGGCCTGGACAGTGAAGACCTAACGCTTACTTCTTCAGCGCGTCGATGATCTTGTTAAACGTTGCGGACGGGCGCATCACGGCAGTGACCTTGGTCTCCTCCGGCCAGTAGTAGCCGCCGAGGTCGGCAGCGTTGCCCTGGGCGTCCAGGAGCTCCTTGTCAATGGTCTCGGCGTTTTCACGCAGCTCCTTTGCAACCGGGGTGAACGCGGAGGCCAGCTCGGCATCGTCGGTCTGGGCTGCCAGCGCCTCTGCCCAGTACAGGGAGAGCCAGAAGTGGGAACCGCGGTCGTCAATCTCATTGACCTTGCGGGACGGGGACTTGCCTTCGTCGAGAAGCTTTTCGGTGGCCTTGTCCAGCGCGGCAGCCAGGACGCCGGCGCGCTCGTTGCCGTTCGTGTTCTTCTCGTGGCGGAAGGACTCAGCCAGTGCGAGGTACTCACCCAGCGAGTCCCAGCGCAGGTGGTTCTCCTCCTGGACCTGCTGCACGTGCTTCGGGGCGGAGCCGCCGGCACCGGTCTCGAACAGGCCGCCACCAGCCATCAGCGGGACCACGGAGAGCATCTTTGCGGAGGTGCCCAGCTCGAGGATCGGGAACAGGTCCGTGTTGTAGTCACGCAGCACGTTGCCGGTCACGGAGATGGTGTCCTCGCCGCGGCGGATGCGCTCGACGGAAGTCTTGGTGGCCTCGATCGGGGACTGGATGGAAATGTCCAGGCCCTCGGTGTCGTGGTCAGCCAGGTACTTGTTCACCAGGTCGATGAGGTTGCGGTCATGCGCGCGCTCCTCGTCCAGCCAGAAGATGGCCTTCATGCCGGAGAGACGGGCGCGGTTGACGGCCAGCTTGACCCAGTCCTGGATCGGGGCGTCCTTGGTCTGGGTGGCGCGCCAGATGTCGCCGGCCTCGACGTCGTGCTCGATCAGCACGTCGCCTGCGGAGTTGACCACCTGGACGGTGCCGTCGGCCGGGATCTTGAAGGTCTTGTCGTGGGAGCCGTACTCCTCGGCCTTCTGTGCCATGAGACCGACGTTCGGGACGGTGCCCATGGTGGTCGGGTCGTAGGCGCCGTTCTCGCGGCAGTCGTCGATAACCGTCTGGTACACACCGGCGTAGGAGGAATCCGGGATGACGGCCAGGGTGTCCTGCTCCTGGTCGTCGGCGTTCCACATGTGGCCGGAGGTGCGGATCATGGCCGGCATGGAAGCGTCGATGATCACGTCAGACGGCACGTGCAGGTTGGTGATGCCCTTGTGGGAGTTGACCATGGCGAGCGCCGGGCCGTCGGCAAGCTGCTGCTCGAAGGCCTTGCGGATCTCCTCGCCGTTCTCCAGCTCGGACAGGCCGTCGAGGATGGCGCCGAGGCCGTTCTCGCCGTTGAGGCCAGCCGCCAAAAGCTCCTCGCCGTACTTGTCAAAGACAGGCTTGAAGTAGGCGCGCACAACGTGGCCGAAGATGATCGGGTCAGAGACCTTCATCATGGTGGCCTTCAGGTGCGCGGAGAAGAGCACGCCCTCTTCCTTGGCGCGCTTGACGGCCTCTTCCAGGAATGCGTCGAGCGCCTTCGCGGACATGTAGGTCGCGTCGATGACCTCGCCGGCCTGGACCTTCAGGCCCTCCTTGAGCACGGTGCCGTCGGTCATCTTGATGGTGAGGGTGTCCTCGGCCGGGATAATGACGGACTTCTCGTTGTGGCGGAAGTCGCCAGCATCCATGGTGGCGACGTTGGTCTTGGAATCCTTCGACCACACGCCCATGGAGTGCGGGTGCTTCTTGGTGTAGTTCTTCACGGCCTCCGGCGCGCGGCGATCCGAGTTGCCCTCGCGCAGTACCGGGTTGACGGCAGAACCCTTCACAGCGTCGTACTTGTCCTGAGCATCCTCATAATCCGGGATGTCAAAGCCAGCAGCCTGCAGCTCAGCGATAGCCTTCTTCAGCTGCACCAGGGAGGCGGAGATGTTCGGCAGCTTAATGATGTTGGCCTCAGGCGTCTTGGCCAATTCGCCCAGCTCAGCCAGTGCATCCGGGATGCGCTGCTCATCGCTCAAACGATCCGGGAACTGCGCGAGAATACGCCCTGCCAAAGAAATGTCGGCGGTTTCCACATCGATGCCAGCCTGGGAAGCAAACGCCTCCACAATCGGCTTGAACGAGTAGGTTGCCAGCAGCGGCGCTTCGTCGGTGCGGGTCCAAATGATCGTAGACATAGTGCTCCTTGTATCTAATGTCAGACTTCAGATACCAAGCGTACCGTTTTGTGCCGCCCTGTAGGGTCGAAACCCATGAGTCTGACCATCGCTACCGTCAATGTCAACGGCATCCGCGCCGCAACGAAAGTCCGCAATGAGGTCAACCCGGGCATGCTCGCCTGGTTGAACGAGACTCCGGCGGATGTTGTGCTGATGCAAGAAGTCCGCGCAACCGAGGACCAAGCCCGCGCAGCACTTGCCCCGGCACTTGAGCAGGGCTGGCACCTGGAGGTCGCGCCCGCCGCTGCGAAAGGCCGCGCCGGTGTGGGCATCCTGTCTCGCCAGCCGCTCACTCAGGTTGAGGTGGGTATCCCTGGGTTTGAGGATTCAGGTCGCTTCATCAGGGCCATGCTTGACGACGCCACCTACGTCGCCTCCCTCTACCTCCCCTCCGGATCTGCCGGCACGGACAAGCAGGACGAGAAGTATCGCTTCCTCGACGCCTTCGAGCCGCTGCTTGAACAGTGGGCCAACGAGTGCCCGGACATGGTCATTGGCGGCGACTGGAATATCTGCCACCGACGCGAAGACCTGAAGAACTGGAAGGGAAACCACAAAAAGTCCGGCTTTTTGCCGCACGAGCGCGCGTTTATGGATTCCGTCTTCGGCGCCTTCCCTGATGATGAGGCCCAGGATCTGAACCTGAAATCGGTTCCCGGCTGGGCGGGTGCAGTGGAGTACGTCTCTGAGCTTCCAGCACGTGTGGCCTGCGAGAACCCGAAATGGTTCGACGTGGCGCGCCGCTTAAACCCAGATGATGCGGGGTACTCGTGGTGGACCTTCCGCGGCCAGGCGTTTAACAACAACGCCGGCTGGCGTATCGACGTCCAAGCCGCCACCGCCAACATGCTCGAACGCGCCCAGCGCGCCTGGGTGGACCGGGTTGCGACGGTAGAAGAGCGCTGGTCCGACCACTCGCCAGTTGTGGTGGAGTACCGCTAAGTCTCAGCGGGGCCTCGCTTTGCCTCGCTGCGCAGACCTCCGCCGAACTGGTTTGATTGCTGTGACCTGCATTTTTACATTTATCGTCTAGCGCTCCGTGTGTGCTGCTAGACGATAACGAAGAATCCGCCAAATATCTCAACAATCGACCTGGGTGTTTGGAGGGTGGTTTTTAATGTCGTCTAGCAGGAGACCTCTCCCTGCTAGACGACATTTGTCCCAGACTCGCCTGTCTCGCATGGCCTACGGGGAAGGGCCCTAGCAGACATTGCAAAAGTCACGATGAGTCAAGACAACTGACCTGGAGAAACGTAGGGCCAAAATCATTATCTGCTAGGGGCACGCTCGCGCAGCACCTTGAATTTCGCGATTTACTGAACGCCGTTCAAGTGAAGCGCTACACTTCGTGTGCATGACTGCGACAATCACAGCCGAAACGGAAACGAAAGACATCCTCGACATCGCACGCGAGAAGTGCCTTGAGCGTGGCGAGGGCCTGAATCAGGACGAAATTCTGCAGATTCTGCAGATTGAAGATGAGCGTCTGCAAGAACTCCTCGACCTCGCCCACCAGGTGCGTATTAAGCATTGCGGTGTGGACGTCTCGTTGGAGGGCATCATCTCCTTGAAGACGGGCGGCTGCCCCGAAGACTGCAGCTTCTGCTCACAGTCCGGCCTTTTTGAGTCCCCGGTGCGTGCCGTCACGCTGAACATTGCTGAGTTGGTGGAGGCTGCGAAGCAGTCGGAGAAGATGGGGGCGAGCGAGTTTTGCATCGTTGCCGCCGTGAAGGGTCCGACGGATGCGCTGCTGGAGCAGGTGGCCGAGGCCGTTACCGCCATCCAGGAGGAAGTGGACATTTCGATTTCTGCCTCACTTGGCATTTTGACTCGTGAGCAGGCGCAGCGCTTGGCGCAGATGGGCGTGACCCGCTACAACCACAACTTTGAAACGGCGAGGTCCTTCTTCCCGAATGTGGTGACCACGCATACCTGGGAGGAGCGCAAGAACACGCTGGAGTACGTTCTGGCTGAAGGTATGGAGACCTGCTGCGGCGGCATCATCGGCCTGGGCGAGACGCTGGAGCAGCGAGCCGAGTTTGCCGCGCAGCTGGCGGAGATCCGCCCGCATGAGGTGCCGATGAACTTCTTAGACCCGCGCCCGGGTACTCCGTTTGCGGATCGTCCGCTGGTGCCGCAGGGTGAAGCACTGCGTGCGGTGGCGGCGTTCCGCCTGGCCATGCCGTCGACGCAGTTGCGCTTCGCGGGTGGCACGGAGCTTGCGCTGGGTGACGACGGCACCGAGCAGGGCCTACTCGGCGGCGCCAACGCCATCATTGGCGGCAACTACTTGACCACGTTTGGGCGTCCGATGGAGAAGGATCGCGACGCGGTGGACCGTGTCATGGAAGGCGGGGCGAAACCAGGCTTGAGCCTGAACATCACTCCGGTTGGGCAGAAGCAGAATTCCGGCCACGGCGCTCTGTACGACACGTTGAAGTCCCTCTAAGAAGTCCCTGTAATGAAAATTCCGGATTCAACGGAACTCGCCGACGCTGTACTGTCGGGCGAAATCGCTTGGCCACTGGACCCCGCGCGGCCTTATGATGCGCCGCGCATCTGCCCGTTGTGTGAGCGTCGCATGGTGGTAAAAATCAGTCCGATGGCGTGGGAGGCCGCGTGCTCCCGCCATGGCCTGCTGCGCTCCGAGTGGTTGGAGCGTTAGGGTACGAAGCGGCGGGTTCTAGCGAACACAATTGCGCTGGCTGCCAAAACTACTAGCCCCGCCGTCGCTACGAAGAAGACGGAGATGTTGGGGTCGAAGGGATTCATCTCCGATCTGCGGATACCCACTACGAACCCGGTGAAACCACCCACGAACATGCTGCCGAGCATGAACCACTGCATGCGTGTGCCTCGCGCAAGACCGATTGCTACACCGGTCAGCGCCATCGTAAGGAAGATGACGAAGTGGAGTAGCACAGTTGACGCGACGGATGTCAGGTCCTGCGCAGCATCTTCAACGAAATACGGTTCGCCGCTGAAGTTGGTCCAGGGCATCGGTTCTCCGTTGGTAACAATGAACGGGTCATACCACTTGTAGTACGGGCTATGTGCTTGGTGGTACACCGCCGACGCTGCGGTAAGTGGCGTGAGTATGACCGCCGCCACGAGAGCCGTTAGCGCTGCCGAATTCATCCATCGGTTGAAGCTTGCTCCCAGCTGGTTCATTGCTGGCCAGTTCGATCCTCCGATTGCGAAGAGTATCCACAGTGTGGCAGCGCCCGCCATGGTCCACAGGCCGCCGTCACCAAACTCCAATCGTCCAAAGGGGACGGCAATGCAGAGGACGAGAAAGATGCCCAAATACATCGCTGGTTTGAAGGGGCTGAGGAAGAGTTTCATCGCGGCATCCTTTCGGTTGCAAGCAGATCAATAAGTTCGGTGTCGTCGGGGTAGGTGCAGGTCAGGTCGGTCTCCACGGGCTCTGCAAACACCGCTTTCGCCATCGGGCCCAGTGTGGACTGCTCGAGCGTTCGGTGGTGTGCCGCCAAATCAGCGATTGCGTTGGTGGGGCCGGTGATGGTGGGGAAGTGGTGACGTGTGGCGTCGATAAGCAAGGGCTCCGACACCTCCTGATCAAAGACCTGGATGACGTGGGTGGCGAGACCCGCGAAGTCCTCGGGGCGATGTGATGCCATCACTACGCTTCGCTGCGGGTTGTCCGCGATGTAGTCGATCAGCCGCTGGCGGACCTGCTTGCGGGTGGTGGTGTCGATGCCGTCAAAAGGTTCGTCCAGAAGCAACAGGTCCTTGCCAATGGCCAGGGCTACCTCAATGGTGAGGAGGCGACGCTGCCCAACGGAGAGGTCCCTGATGCGGGCGTTGGGGAAGTCGAGCTCCACGTGCGGGTAAATCGCCGCGACTGCGCGCAGGTGGTCGTCCACGGTCGTGCCCGCAAACTTCGCGTCCGCGCCGGCCGGGACAAATGCGGCGTGCGGCCCCATGAGCGTGTGCAGGTAATGGGTTTTGCCGGCGGCGTTCGGGCCGACCAGCGCATAGAAACCGGGATTCATTGGGTGCGCTCCTTTTCAATCATTGCGGTCAGCTCCTCGGTGGTGATGCCGAGCTGGTTGGCCTCATGGACAAACGGTTGGACAAAGTCGCGGGCAAATGCTTCACGACGCGTACGTAACACCTGCTCACGCGCACTTGCCAGCACAAACATGCCGAGTCCGCGGCGTTTTTCCAGCAGGCCCTCGTTGAACAGTTCGGTGAGCGCCTTGGCAGACGTTGTTGGGTTGACGGAGTGATAGGCGGATAACTCGTTGGTGGACGGCACCCGGTCGCCGGGGGCGAGGGAGCCAGCGCCGATGAGGTCGCGTAACTCATCGGCAATCTGTTGGTATATGGGTTTACCACTCATGTGGGTAACCATAGGACGGGAAAGCCCGGCGCGTCAACCCCCAATTTTTGACGCGCCGGGTGAGATCGGGGAGCGAGTGAAAACTACTCGTCAGCGACGATTTCTAGCAGCGCTGCGCCCTTATCCACGTGGCTGCCGGCCTCCACGGCGAGGTTCTTCACAATGCCGTCCTTGTGGGCCTTGACCGGGTTTTCCATCTTCATGGCCTCCAGGATCACCACAACGTCGCCGGCCTCAACGCGGTCGCCTTCGGCAACCTCGACCTTGACCACGGTGCCCTGCATTGGCGCTGCCAGCGCATCCGCGTTCGCTCCTCCCTTAGCGCCACCGGAGCCACCACGCCCGCGACGCTTG
The DNA here is from genome assembly GCF_001263755.1 of Corynebacterium riegelii. Lineage (NCBI taxonomy): Bacteria > Bacillati > Actinomycetota > Actinomycetes > Mycobacteriales > Corynebacteriaceae > Corynebacterium > Corynebacterium riegelii. Next base: position 1,530,563 of record NZ_CP012342.1, on the reverse strand, counting down.
CGGTCGCGGCGGCGTTGCGCCACAGCACCCAACAGGAGCGATTCTGGCAACGTGATCTCGATCGAGCGCCCATTCACCCCGACGGAGACCGTACGGCGGCGGTGCTCGTCGCCGTCACCAGAGTTGGCATCGTCGGACTCAAACGGTGCGACGTCCGGGTCCCACTCCTCTTCAATCCAGCGGGTGTAGACGGTGAATTTGTCGTCTGGGGCGGTAAACGCGGCGTCGGCAAGCATGCGCTTATGGAACGGAATGACCGTGGGCACACCTTCGATCTTGAACTCCGCCAAAGCACGCTTGGCGCGCGCAATTGCCTCCTCGCGGGTGTTGCCGCGGACGATGAGCTTGGCCAGCATGGAGTCGAACTGGCCACCGATGACGGTGCCTTCCCGGATGCCGGAATCCACGCGCACGCCCGGGCCCGAAGGCTCCAGGTACCGGGTGACCGTGCCGGGCGCTGGCATGAAGTTTGTGCCAGCATCTTCGGCGTTGATACGGAATTCGAGGGCGTGGCCAGTAGGCTCCAGGTCCTCCTGGTAACGCAAAGGCTCGCCGGCGGCGATGCGGAACTGCTCAATGACCATGTCCACGCCGGTGGTCTCCTCGGTTACGGGGTGCTCCACCTGCAGGCGGGTGTTGACCTCCAGGAAGGAAATCAGCCCGTCCTCGCCCACGAGGTACTCCACCGTACCCACGCCCACGTAGCCGGCTTTCTTGGCAATCGCCTTGGCGGAGGAGTGGATGCGTTCGCGCTGCTCGTCGGTAAGAAATGGTGCCGGAGCCTCCTCGATGAGCTTCTGGAAACGGCGCTGCAGCGAGCAGTCGCGGGTGCCGCCAACAATGACGTTGCCGTGCTGATCAACCAACACCTGGGCCTCAACGTGGCGGGCGCGGTCCAGGTAGCGCTCCACGAAGCACTCGCCACGCCCAAACGCGGCCTGGGCCTCGCGGGTAGCGGACTCGTAGAGCTCACGGATCTCGCCGCGGGTGCGGGCAACCTTCATGCCGCGACCACCGCCGCCAAACGCCGCCTTGATAGCCACCGGCAGGCCGTGCTCATCCGCAAAGGCAACCACGTCATCGGCACTGGCCACCGGGTCCTTGGTACCCGGGGCAAGCGGCGCATCCACCGCTTCCGCCAGTGTGCGCGCCGTGACCTTGTCACCCAAGTTCTCAATCGCGCGCGGCGGCGGGCCGATCCAGGTCAAACCCTCTGCAATCACGCGCCGGGCAAACTCGGCGTTCTCACTCAAAAACCCATAGCCCGGGTGGACCGCATCCGCACCGGTATCCCGGCACGCCTGCAGCACCTTCTCAATATCCAGGTAGCTCTGCGCGGACGTCTCGCCGCCGATAGCCACGGCCTCATCGGCCATCTCCGTAAACGGGGCGCCCTTATCCGGGTCCGCGTAGATAGCCACGGAGGAAAGCCCGACGTCACGCGCCGCGCGGATGATGCGCACCGCGATCTCGCCGCGGTTAGCAATCAGCACTTTGTTGAATGGGAAGTCATGCTTCATACGTGCGCTCCTTTCTTTAGTAGTGCGTGACGTTTCCGAAACCAGAGCCAAAACCAGCGCCGTAGCCCTCATCGGCACTGCCACTAGCTTCGGCGAGGTAGCGGGTCTGCGCGTCTGCAATGACAGCGCTCAGCGCCGCCAGCTCGTCATTGGAAAGCGAAGCGTCATTGGTGTGAAACAACGGTGTCATGGTGTCTCTCCTTTACCGGCCTTGAAACAGGGCCTTAAACAGTTGGGTAGGTGCCGTCAGCGTTGAGACGGGCGTCGGGGTTGAGCAACAGGGCAATCTCATCGTCGTGGTCGTTCGCGCCAGCAAAGCGACGGTTCTCCACCGGGGCGAAGAGCTCCGCGCGGCCGAGCATGCCGGCCTCCAGGCGGCCAGCGCCGTCCACACGGCGCTTGGTGGCTTGGGCGCGCCAGGCATCTGCGTCGATACCCTCACGCACCAGCGCGGCCTCGAACACGCCTGGGTGGCCGAGCACAACCAGCGCGCCGACGTGGCCGAAGCCAAGCGAGGTCAGCGCCGCCGCCTTCACCTGGCCTGCACCCAGCGCAAGCGGGGAGCGCAGCCACACCAGGTTCTTCGCCTTCGGTGCGATCAGCGGATCCACGCAGTCCAGCGCCGCGTTCGGCGGCAGCGCACCGCTTGCCAGCACGTCAATCAGCCCGCCGATCTGGAACAGGGCAGCGCCAGCCTTGGCGTGGCCCGTCAGCGTCTTCTGGGAGATCACGTACATCGGCGCATGCTCGTTACGCCCAATGGCCGGCCACAGAAGCGAGTGCAGCTCGGACTCATTCGGGTCGTTGGCATTGGTGGAGGTGTCGTGCTTGGACAACACGTTGACGTCGTCAGGCGAAAGGCCCAGCGAAGCCAAATTACGAGCCAAGCGGGAGGACTCGCCGCCACATGCGGCAGCCAGCACACCCAGGCCAGGCGCCGGGATGGAGGTGTGCGCGCCGTCGCCAAAGCTGGAGGCGTACGCCACTACCGCATGCACCGGCAGACCCAGCTTGGCGGCAAGGGAGCCGCGGGCAAGCAGCAGGGTGCCGCCACCTTCGGCCTCAAGGAAGCCGCCGCGACGACGGTCATTCGCACGCGAGATGAAGCGATCATCAATGCCCTGGGCGGTCATCTTGGCGGTCTCGGCGGTGGCGTTCATGTCGCCGAAGCCCTGGAGGGACTCCACCTGCACGTCATCAATACCACCAGCGATGACAAAGTCCGCCTTGCCCAGCGCGATCTTGTCCACAGCCTCCTCAACACTCACCGCGGCAGTGGCACACGCGCCGACCGGGTGAATCATGGAGCCGTAGCCGCCAACCAGAGCCTGCATGGTGTGCGCAGCCACCACGTTGGGCAGTGCTTCCTGCAGGATGTCGCTCTGACGTTCCTCACCAATGAAGCGGGAGACGAACACCTTGTGCAGTGACTCCATGCCACCGATACCCGTGCCCTGGGTGGTTGCCACAAAGGAGGGGTGCACCGCCTGCATCAGCTCGCCCGGGGTAAAGCCCGCGGTGATGAACGCGTCCACAGCAGTGACCAGGTTCCAGGCGGCCATGCGGTCCATACCGTCGGCCATCTGCGCCGGAATACCCCACTTGGTCGGGTCAAAATCATCCGGGATCTGGCCCGCAACGGTGCGAGACAACGTCGCCTTCTTCGGCACGTACGCGTTTGCACCAGCCAGGCGGGTCACGGTCCATTCGCCGCCAACCTGCTTGACCACAGTCTTGTCCGGATCGGCAGCCTCGTGGTCGCGGGCCTCGGCTTCCGTTGCCACGCTAAACGTGATGTCGCGGTCCAGGTAGACCTGCTCCAGGTCCACGGAGCCCTGGTCCGTCAGGAAGTACTTGTCCGTCAGGGTGCGAACGCCACAGCGGGCCACTACTTCGGCGCGGAAGCGCTCGTAGATGTCTTCCTCCGCAACCTCGGCACCGTCGGCGTCATACCAGCCCGGGTTCGGGTCCTCGGACCAGGTGATCAGGCCCATCATCCAGGCCAGCTCCAGCACGCCCGCGGCGGTCAGCTCCACGCCCCCGGTGCGCTCGATGCCGTACTCAGCTTCGCGGCGCGTGCGGCCCGAGCCCCAGCTGGAGATCTCGCCCACGCCCACGATGACCACCATGTCATCCAGGGAGCAGGTCACATCCCCAACATTGGCAGGTGCCGGTTGCAGCGGGTTCGACACATTCGGCAGAGCTCGGACGGTTGCGGGGCTTTCGCTTGCCGACGCCTCCGTGACCTCCCCACCACGCACCGAACGCGCCAACTCCGCAATGGAGACCCCAGCGTCCGCCAGACCACCGGTCAGATCCAAGTCAAGCGGAGCCTGCTTCGCCTGCTCGCGGGACTCTGCTGATGCCAAGCCCATCAGCTGCGTGGAGATCTCCTCCGGGCTCCACACGTGAATACCTGCAGCCTTTGCGGCCGGCACGAGGGCGTCGTTGCCGCCCATCAGGTGGGTGCCGGCAACCCAGCCGATACGCGCCTGAGCCAGGGTGACGCCATCTGGCCAGCCGGTTTCGGCGGACCACTTGTTCACAATCGCATCGAGTGCGGCCTTGACCTCGCCGTAGGCGCCGTCGCCACCAAAGGTGCCGCGGTTCGGCGAACCCGGTAGCACCACGTGCGTACGCGTCGCCGGGTAGTGGTCACCGCGCTGCGCCAGCTCAGACAGACCAGCGATGGTGCGCTCCACCGACCACAGCAAAAGACGCGCCTGGGTCTCCGCGTTGCCGCCGACCTCTGCCAGCGAGCCAGACACGGACGGTGCGGCGAACGGGAACGCAAGCGTCGGGGTGAGCGCAGGCTTGATCACCTTGACGTCCTTGCCCACCGTCTCCTTCTGCTCCGCGCCAATCCAGGCGATCAGCGCGTCAATGTCGCGGTAGGACGACAGGTTCGCCGGCACCAGCCACAGGCTCGCGCCCACCGAGGCGTGCTCGGCGTAGAGCTTGCGCGCAAACTCCTTGCGCGCCTGCCCAACGTTGGAGGCGGTCATGATCACGGTCGCACCGCCAGCCAGCAGTCGCTCCACCAGGGCGGTTGCGATCGAGCCCGGCGCGGCACCGGTTACCAGCGCCACGTCGTTGGCATAGGGCTCATCGGCCTTTCCCTGTGCGGCTTCGGCGATTGCACGCAGCACGTCTGCACGGTTCGCGCCGGTGTTCTGCGCGTACCACTCGGCCTGCTGAGCGATGGTTTCGCCGGTGCCAGCAAAGCGCGCCGGGTCCAGCTCGCACTGGCCAAGGGCCACGCGTACGAGGTCTTCGCGGGCTTGGGCCCAGCGGTCGTCGAAAAGCACAGCCTTGCGCTCATCAAACACCGGGGTGACCTGCTTGACCCAGCTTGAGCCAAGCTCTGCCTCGATGGTCTCCACAATCGTGTTGTCCGGCGCGATGATCTCTGCAGCCTCGTCCTCAACACCCAGCTTGGCAAGCAGCGTGCGCGCCGTTGCCACCAGGGTGTCGGTGACCTCATCCTTGTAGGCATCCAGGGCTGCGGAATCAACCACGCCGCCGCTGGAGCTGCCGCCTGCCTGCGCCTGGCTCACCGCCACCCCATGCCGTGCCGCAACATTTTGCACAGCCTGATCAATCAGGGCGCTGATCTCCGCCTTGGAACCTGCGGCTGCTGGCAGGGTGGCAAGCGTGCCACCGCGGACAGAATCCTCGGTACGCGTGCCAAGCAGGATCTCCGCCTCAACGTGCGGCGTCCACGATGCCGGCAGACCCCACGCGGAAGCTAGGTGATCTGCAACGAACACCGGCTTCAGGCCAGCGCCGCCAAGCAGCTGGCGCAAACGCGTACCCACGGCCTCAGACAAGACGGTGCCAAACGGGGTGTAGCCCGGGGCAGCGGTGTTGACGCGCTGGTACAGCGTTGCCACATCCGCTTCCGCCGCGCCATCGATGGCGGGTACGCCGAGTTCTGCGGACATGTCCATGAGCAGCTGGTTGCGTCGGGAAGAAACACCACCAGTGAGCTCTTCAATCGTGTCAGAATCGTTGATCTGTTCCGGGCGGATCTTGTTCTGCACGGCAAAGAGCACGGTGATAGCGTCCGCAGCGGCAAAGGCCAGGTCCTCGGCCGGGCCGGAAGCGGCGGCCGCCGGTGCCGGGGCAGCGGCTGGGGCTTCAGCTGCCGGTGCGGAAGGAGCAGCTGCCTGTGCGGCCTGGCCCTCAGCAGTCTCAGCTGCGGAGTCTGCCGGTGCTGCCTCCTCGGCCTCAACCTCCGGCTCAGGCGCCGCAACCACGTCATTGAGCATGACCGCGTCCTGGCTGGACTCCACGTTGAACACCGGCACGTGGATACCCACCACGTCCATCTCACGCTTGGCCAAGTTGGTCAGCGTCGGGGAGGACGCCAGGCCAACCTCAATGATCTGCTCCACGCGCGGCAGCAGGAAGTCCTGCGTCTCAATCCAGCGCACCGGGGAGGCAAACTGCCACGCCAAAAGCTCAATCAGCAGCGTGCGTGCAAGCGTGTTGCGGTCCGTGTTCTCCGGGGTCAGCCCCTGGAGGCGCTCAGACGGCACCTCCGCCAAGACGGCGTCGATGAAGTCCTGCGTCAGCTCGAAGGGGCGAGCAACCAGGTTCGGAATGTAGCGGTCAACCAGCGTGTCCACATCAATTTCAGCAGGCAGCAGCTCGTCGAGCTTCTCGGCGAAGTCCGCCACACCGCTGCGCAGCACACGCGAGTGGAACGGCACGTCCACACCCGGCACCGTCACGTACGCACGCGGGGTAATCGCGTTTGCCTTCTCCTTCAGCGCAGCCAGACCACGCTTGGTGCCGGCGATGGAGTACTGCTGGCCCTTGATGTTGTAGTTCACAATCTCAAGGAACTCACCCGTGTCCTCCGAAAGCTGGGCAACGTAGGCCTCAACCTCCTCGGGGCCTACGCCAATCATGTTCGGGCGCAGCGCACCCATGCCGTAGTTGGAGTTGCCGTCAGCGTCCCTCGGCACCAGCGAGCCCATGGCAGAGCCACGCGAGTACACAATGTCAATCACGGCCTCCAGCTCAAAGATGTTGCCCAGGGAAGCAAGCGCCGTGTACTCACCAAGCGAGTGGCCCGCGTAGTACGCGCCAGAGCCCAATGCGTCCGCCTCACGCAGACGCTCCGTCTGTGCGTATGCCACCACAGCGAGTGCAACCTGCGTGAACTGGGTCAGGTGCAGCACGCCGTCCGGGTGCTTGAACTCCTCGCCGCGGACGATAAGGCGCGCCGGGTTTTCATCCACAATCCGCTGGATGGAGAAACCGTGGTTGGTGCGCGTGTGGCGGTCCGCACGGCGCCACACCTCGCGTGCGGCAGCGGACGCCTCGCGGTCGCCCTTGCCCATGCCCTCGGTCTGGATGCCCTGGCCCGGGTAAACGTAGGCAGTCTTCGGCTGCGCCAGAAGCGCCTGGCCGCGGGAAACCACATCGCCGTTAATGCGGCAGATCACCTCAAGTGCCTGGTGGATGCCCTTGCGGCCCACGCGCTCTGCGGTGATCTCCACCTCATCTTCCAGCTGCACCATGCCGTACATGGAGTAGGACCAGCCAACAACCTTGCCGTGGCGGCCAGCCAGGTGCTGGGCGGTAGCAGACAGCCACATGCCGTGCACCAGCGGCGCCTTAAGGTTCACCAACGCAGAGGCGTTGTAGGAGGTGTGGATCGGGTTGTAGTCGCCGGAGACCAGCGCAAACGGCGTCATGTCGGACGGTGCGTGGACCACTGCGCGGTCCACGAAGGAACGCGGGGTTGCCTCAATGCGGTCGCTGGACTTGCCGCCGCCGTACGCGGGGGCCGGTACCGGTGCTGCGGTGCCGGTAGCGCGGCCGCGGATGGCGAAGCGCTGCATCTGGGTCGCCACGATCTTTCCATCAGAGCTGAGTTCGAGCTCCACAGTGACAATGCGGCCAGAGACGGATTCTGCGATGGAGGTGCACTTCGACACTACGTCAATCGTGCGGCCATCTGCGAGCTCGGCCAACGGCACGCTTAGATCAATCACGTGGTCGAGGTGCACGGCGTTGAGCAGGCCCTCAATCACCGGGTAGCCATCCGCCAGTTGGCCGGAGCCAAGTGCGGTGTAGATCGCCGGCCAGCAAGGACCGACCAACACGTCGGGCGTACCGGCAACGTTCTGGCCGCTTCCGCTTTGCCCGGCGCTTCCGCTTGTCGGAAGCGCCGCACCGGTGACTGCGGAGTGCGCCGTGAGCAGCGACGGTGGCAGCGTAAAGGAGGATCGTGCCACACCAAACGGTGCGTCCTTGGTCGGTGCTTCAAGCTCCGGCATGGCAATGATCGCGTCGCCAGCTTCGGACACCGAGCCCACACCGGCCAGGCCCTCCAGCAGGTCGAACACGCTCTGCGGCAGGCGCTCACGCGAGACCACAGGCGAAGCACCCGTAGCGGCACCCGCGGGAATGTCCACCGGAATGGTCACTTCGCGCACGTAGAACGGGCGCTGGTCCTCCGGCAGGTGATCCCATGCGGAGTCAGCGTTGATGCGAATCGTCCACTCGCGCTCACCGTACGGGTTGAGCTCGCTGGTCAGCTCAAACGCGTCATCATCCAGCGCGTACGCCGGGTTTGCCATCAGGTGACCGTGCCACACAAGTGTTGGGCAGGAGCGCAGGTACGCTGCCTCATCTTCGGCGTCACGCAGGCGGGAGAAGCGAGGCTCGGCGGTTGCACCGGCGCTTATAAGCATCTGCGTCGTGGCGTCCTCAAACCTGCCCAACAGCTCTGCAACCGGCTCGTTCTTCTTGGTAATGCCGGCAACCGCCACCGGGCCCGGGATGATGCGGACCTGGTCAGCCGTGTAGCGCTCATCTTGCGCCTGCCACAGCGTGTCCTTGCCAAACCACATCTTCAGATCCCCATCCAGCGCCGGCACCCACGGCATCGGCTTCGGGTAGGCGTAGTGCAGGCCAATCCACCAGGCAGCGTCGCGCGGGGACACCTTCACCGTGCGCGCCTGCGGATATTGAGCCAGCAGCTTATCCACGCCCCGCTGCGGCTCCACCTCTTCACCCTCCGGGAAGAGCGTGGCAATCTCGCCGTGATCGGCCTCGTTCAGGCGTGCCTCGATGCGCTGCAGCAACGCGACGAAACGTTTATCCCAGCTGCTGTCCACAAACGGCGCAGCCAGCTCAACGAAGCGCTCCACCCACTGCGCGTACGTCATGTCCTCAACGTCGCCGAAGTAGGGCTTCGAGGTCTTCGACAGTGCCTCGATGATCTCCTCGCGGTGCGCCTCATACTCTTCAATATCCAGTGAGGCGATCAGGCGGGAAGCCTTGGCGAAGGAGTTATCCAGATCGTGCAGGTCCGCCAGCAGGTGCGACTGGGAAGACGCCACACCGCTCACCCCCTGGCCACGGCCGACCCAGCCGCCGTTGTGCTCCGGCGGAAGACCCGGGGTATCCACTAGCAGCTGCTTGACGGAATCGGTGGCTTTCGCTTCCTTCGTAGCCATGGCGACCGTACCCACAAATACGCCGTCTACCGGCATCTTTGCCAGGCCGAACTTCTCCGACCAGGAACCGGTGAGGAACTCAGCTGCGCGCTCAGGCGAGTACACGCCACCGCCGACGGTGAGCACCGCGTTGTCGTGCGCACGGATCTCCGCGTAGGTCTCCAGCAGCATCTCTTCCAGGTCAACCCACGAGTGGTGGCCGCCCGCGTGGCCGTCCTCCACCATCAAAATCACGGAATCATCCGGGTTGGCCTTGGCAATCTTCAGGGCATCGCGAACCTGCTGCGTGGTGCCGGGCTTGAAAGCGATGTACGGGAAGCCGTCTGCATGCAGCTGCGCGAGCAGCTCCGTTGCCTCCTCAACCTCCGGGATGCCTGCGGAGATGCATACGCCGCTAAACGGTGCGCCCGCTGCGCGCGCCTTGGGCACCATGCGGGTCTGGCCGAACTGCAGGTTCCACAGGAAGCGGTCAAAGAACATGGTGTTGAACTGAGCGGTACGACCCGGCTGTAGGAAGCTGACAAGGGCGTCCTTGTGCTTGGAAAACTCCTCCTCCGAGTACATGCCGCCGCCGGCCAGCTCTGCCCAGTAACCAGCGTTGGCGGCCGCGGCGACGATCTCGCCATCCGCCGAGGTCGGCGTCATGCCGCCCAGGATGATCGGGGACAGGCCCGTCAGGGCAGAAAAACGCGTCTGCGTGTACGTCTTGCCGTCCGGCAGAGTGATCACGCGTGGGGCATATTGGGAGTAGTCCGCTGCGGCAGGTAGCGCCTCGCCCGGTCGTGCGAGCGAGTCGCGTTTGCTTGATTGCGTCGCCTCCACCACCGGCACGCCCACACCGCTGACCAGCGCCTTCATGATGTTGGCGGTGGCCTTATCCAGTGCGATCAGGTGGCTTGCGCCATCGGCGACCAGGCCGCGCACGGTAGCGGTGAAGTCAAACTTGTCTGCCAAAATTGCCTGCGCAAGCTCGCGCGGGGTGGTGGTTGCAAAGGTGATGCCGCACTCCTCGGACCACGTCGCCGCCTGCTCAACAGCCTGTGCGTTGCTTGCCACGTGGAAGGGGTAGGCCACATCCAGGTAATCAAACGTCGGCTGGATTTCAGCACCGCCGAACTCCACCTCAAGGCGCGCGTTGTAGTCACTCGCCTTAGCCTCAATCGCGGCCTGCGCCTTCGCCAAGGCCTCCGGCGAACCCGAAAGTGCTACGTGCCTGCGGCCGTTGATCACACTGAGCACTGCGCCGGTTTCTGCCGGCACGAACTCCTCGATCTGCTCAACGGTCAGCCCACGCACCGACAGCATCCGGCTGCGAGCATCCGTCGCGCCGTAATCATTCGTGGCAGCCGCGCCCAAGATAAACGCAAAGGCCAGCGCCTTCTCCGCAGCCTTGTCACCCTCCTTGGGGTCCATCGCCACCGCGCCGATGATGCCTTGGGAGTGCCCGCCGAAGTGCACCTTATCCAAATCCAGGCCAAGCTGCGCCACGTGCTCCGCCGCCGCAACCTGTGCGAGCAGGATCGCCGGCACGCTCACAGCAGGAAACGCATCAATCGCCGCCACGTGCGGCTCATTGTCCAACGCCTCACGAATCCGCTGCGCCACACCCGGCACCACGGAAGCCAGCGGGCGGGAGACGGGGCCGGTGATCAACGCGGCGTCTCCAAGCAACTGCTCAATGCGCTTGCGTGCTAACGGTGCCGATGCCCCCACATCAAACAACGCCTGCTGCCAAGGGCTGCCCTGGCCAGGGAACACAATCGCAGGGGAGGTGAGGGACTGAATCGGGGTAAGAGTCATGGTGAAAAATCTTTCTGTTTTTAGGCGGGGGTTACAGCGGGATGTTTCCGTGCTTGCGAGCGGGACGGGCAACAACTTTGTCCTTGTACAGGCGCAAATTCGCGGCAATCGCAGCGCGGGTTTCACTCGGCAAAATCACCGCATCCACCAGCCCGCGCTCGGCCGCCTTATACGGGTTGAGCATCTCGTCTTCGTACTCGCGCTCAAAGCCCTTGATCAGCTGGGCAAGCTCCTCATCGCCCATGCCGGATTCCTTGGCCGCCGCGATGTCCTTGCGGTTGATGAAGCCCACGGCACCAGCCGCACCCATCACCGCAATCTGCGCGGTAGGCCACGCCAAGTTCACATCGGCGCCCAGGCCCTTCGACCCCATCACGCAGTACGCGCCGCCGTAGGCCTTACGCATGGTCACCGTGATCTTGGGCACGCTGGCCTCGCCGTAGGCATAGAGCAGTTTTGCTCCACGACGCAAAATGCCATCGTGCTCTTGCGCCGAACCCGGCAAAAAGCCAGGGACATCCACCAACATGACAATCGGGATGTTGAAGCTGTCACAGGTGCGGACAAAACGTGCGGCCTTTTCCGCCGAGTCAATGTCTAGGCAGCCGGCCAACACCATCGGCTGGTTGGCAACAAAGCCAACCGCCTGGCCCTCGATGTGGCCAAACGCGGTGACCACGTTTTCGGCGCGCTGCTCCATGATCTCCAGGAACTCGCCGTCATCCGTCAGCGCCGCGATGACCTCGCGCACCTCATACGGCGAGTTCGCGGAATCCGGGATCAGGGAATCGAGTTCTGTGTGGTCCTCGGTCTCTTCTGCCGGGAGTGCGAACGGCTGCGCGCTCGTTGCACGCTGGCGGCTATTAGACGGCAGGTATTCCAACAGCTCCGCCACCCAATCGAGGGCATCCTGATCATTTTCCGCAACGTAGTGGCAGTTGCCCGCCTGCTGCATGTGAATCCATGCGCCGCCGAGCTCATCCTGCGTGATCTCCTCGCCCGTGACCGTCTTGATCACGTCCGGGCCGGTGACAAACATCTTGGAGGTCTCATTGACCATGACCACAAAATCCGTCAGGGCGGGGGAGTAGGCGTTGCCGCCAGCGCAGGCGCCCATGATCACGGAGATCTGCGGCACCACGCCGGAGGCCTCGACGTTGTGGCGGAAGGTCTTTGCAATCCAGTCCAGGGAGACGGCGCCATCCTGAATACGTGCGCCGGCGCCTTCGTACAGGCCGATCAGCGGGCGGCCGGTGGTCACGGCAAGCTGCTGGATCTTGGTCATCTTCTCGCCGTAGACCTCACCGAGTGCGCCGCCGAAGACGGTGCCGTCCTGGGAGAAAATGCAGACTTCGCGGCCGTCGATGGTGCCGAATCCGGTGACAATGCCGTCCGTAACTGGACGTTTGGCCTGCATACCGAACTCGTGCGTGCGGTGGCGGGCCAGCTGGTCGGTTTCTACAAATGAGCCTTCATCCAGCAGGTAGTCAAGGCGCTCACGTGCCGTCAGACGGCCAGCTGCGCGTACTTTATCCAGCGGTTTTGTACCTACCGGCTCTTGAGCTTCGGCACGGCGCTGTAACAATTCCTCGTTTCTTTGCGACGTGGTTGGCAAAGGGGGCGGTTCCGGCAAAGTAGTTTTGCCTACAAAAGTATCTGGCATACGGGCATACTAAACCTACGGAACCGTAAGTTCCGAATCCGTAGCCAAATTCACAGAAAAAGAGCAGCTTAATTTGAGCTTTGGAACCGAGTATTCAGGAATGTTTTCAGTGCATATAGGGACCGACCTTGTCCATATCCCAACCTTTGCCACCCAGCTTGAGCAGCCAGGATCCACGTTTTCGCGGGTGTTTACAGACCGCGAACTGCGAACCTGTGCGGCAAAGGCGGACCGTTTTGCGTCACTTGCCGCACGGTGGGCCGCGAAGGAGGCGTACATCAAGGCGTGGTCGCAGAGTTTGTATGGCCAGCCGCCGGTTATTGCCGTTGATGAGGTGGACTTTGCGGAGATCGAAGTGGTGGCGGATGCCTTTTCGTGCCCTGCAATTGAGCTGCATGGTGAGGTTGCTCGGTTGGGGCCTGTGGTTGCCAGCGTTTCTTTGAGTCACGACGGCGATTACGCGACGGCCACCGTTTTAGTCGGCGGTGCCGGCGGGGGTGCTGGATGACTGGGCTGAAAATGAATGCGAAATCTTTCAGCGTCCTGCGGTTTTGTAGTCCCGTCCGTAACAAATCGATTTGTTTGCAATGGGGCTGGTGGGGCTCATGGGATTAGCGCAGGTCGGGGTGCCTCAGGGCGGCTGCTTGCCGACGGGGCGCTGAAAATGAATGCGAAATCTTTCAGCGTTCTGCGGTTTTGAAGTCCCATCCGTAACAAATCGATTTGTTTGCAATGGGGCCGGTGGGGCTCGTGGGATTAGCGCAGGTCACAAGCGCTCGCACGGTCACCTCGCCACACCTTCAGCCTTGCCGCACCCGCGCAAGTGCTGAGGGATAGACTGGCTTGCATGTCTCAACAGCGCGTTCTCTCTGGAATCCAACCCACCGCCGACTCCTACCACCTGGGCAATTACTTGGGTGCGTTGAAGCAGTGGATTGACCTGCAGGAAAACTATGACGCGTTTTACTTCATCCCGGACCTGCACGCGATCACGGTGGAGCAGGATCCGGAGGAACTTCGCCAGCGCACCATTGCTGGTTGCGCGCAGTTGATTGCGCTGGGCATTGACCCGGAGAAGTCCACCTTGTTTGTGCAGTCGCACGTGCCGGCTCACGCGGAGTTGACGTGGGTGTTGCAGTGCCTGACCGGTTTCGGTGAGGCCAGCCGCATGACCCAATTCAAGGACAAGAGCGTCAAGCAGGGCCAGGACCGTACCTCGGTGGGATTGTTTACGTACCCGATGCTGATGGCTGCAGACATTCTGCTGTACTCGCCGCAGCTGGTGCCGGTGGGGGAGGACCAGCGTCAGCACCTGGAACTCACCCGCACTCTGGCGGAGCGTTTCAACGCCAAGTACGGCGAGACGTTCGTGGTGCCGGATGGTTTTATTCCGGAGGGTGCGGCAAAGATTTATGACTTGCAAGATCCCACGTCCAAGATGAGCAAGTCTGGCGCGAATCCGAAGGGTTTGATCAACCTGTTGGATGAGCCGAAGACGTCGGCAAAGCGCATCCGCTCCGCTGTGACTGACACTGACGGGGTCATTGCTTACGACAAGGAAAACAAGCCTGGCGTGTCCAATCTCTTGGTCATCCAGTCGGCGCTGACCGGCAAGTCCATTGAGGACCTTGTCGCAGGATATGAGGGCCAGGGCTATGGTGCGCTCAAGGTGGATACGGCGGATGCGTTGGAGGCGTTTACTACGCCGCTTCGTGCTCGGTATGACGAGCTGATGGGCGACCGCGCTGAGCTTGAGTCAATCTTGGCTCGCGGTGCGCAACGCGCGCGAGAGATTGCGGAGCCATTGTTGGCTAGCGTCTACGAGAAGGTCGGTTTCCTCGCACCCCGCAGCTAGCGCCGAAGCTAGCACACGGCAAGCACGCTGACCGTCTGACCCGATCTACTTCGGCGTTTTCCTCTACGATCGTCCTTTGGCAAGAAACACGCCAGAAGAAACACGTCAAAGGATGGAAGGGACGCCGATGGCAACATCGACATCGACGCGTAAGGAATACACCGACGAGTTCGGCATTGAGCGCGCCAAAAAGCAGGAGCACAACTCCAAGGTTGAAGAGATTGAGGAGAAGGCTCCGGCTGTTGGCCATGTGATGCGCATGCAGGAGCGTTTCGGCGCTGCTGGCGGTAACCAGTTCGCCGCGGGCATTACGTATTTCTCTGTGCTTGCGCTGTTTCCGCTGTTGATGCTGCTGTTTGCCGGTATGGGCTTTTTCTTAAACGCTCGTCCTGATTTGATGCAGGAAGTGCAGCGCCAGGTCACCGAGTCGATGGACGGTGACCTCGGGGAGATGGTCAATAGCCTGATCAGCACTGCTATTGATCAGCGTGGGGCCGTTGCTGGTGTTGGTTTGCTCACCACGTTGTGGTCTGGTTTGGGGTGGATGAACAACCTGCGCGTTGGTATTTCCGCAATGTGGAATTTGGACGCGGACGAGGGCGGCAACTTTGTTGTGAAGAAGTTGTGGGATCTGGTTGGTCTTGTTGTGCTGATCGCCCTGTTCATCGTGGCGTTCGGTGTTACCGCCATTGGTACGTCTGGGTGGACGACGGATTTGATGGCCCACTTCGGCCTTGGTAATTTCCCGGGGTCGCGTTCTGTGGTGTGGCTGGTAGGCATCACGGTTGGCATTTTGGCCAACTTCATTGTGATGACGTGGATGATGATGTTCATGCCGCGCACCAAGGTTCCGGTGAAGTCTGGTTTGAAGGGCGCGCTGCTTGGCGCGGTCCTGTTTGAGCTGATTAAGCAGTTTGCAACGGTGATTATTTCCTCGGCCACCGGTAACCCGGCTGGTGCGATCTTCGGTCCGATTATCGCCCTGATGGTTGTGCTGTACCTGATCTGGCGTGTGGTGCTCTACACCGCTGCGTGGACGGCTACCACGGAGGAGTCGCTGAAGGCCGCCCCAGCCCAGGTGCCGCCGCCGGCTGTGATCAACGTGCGTGCGGCTGCGGCAGATGCGCAGCGCAACAAGGCAAAGCCGAACCCGGTGGGTGCGGCACTCGGTGCGGTTGGTCAGCGCATTGTCGCGCCGTTCAACCGCAAGTAACCGCAAGGAATTACCGGCGCTTGCGCTTGGCGCCCAGGCGCAAGCTGAGCCACAGCGCGATCAGCGCAAGTAACAGCACCCCGCCCACGATCAGGATGGGCAGGCCGTACCCGCGATTCTCAGCAGAAACGCTCGGCGCCTCCAAGGCAGGTGTCGGGCTCGCAGTGGGGGTAGGCACAGCCGTGGTGGTGGCCTGTGAAAGGGGCTCAAGCTTATCGACGCCACCGCGCACCCCATACGCCGCATGCAACAACATCTGCGCCTGCTCCCAGGCGCGGTGGTCCCAAGCCGTAGTATCCAAAACAACCGCGACGAGCCTGCGGCCCTCGTGGTTCACGGCGCCGACGAAGGTGTGGTTCGCATCATCCGTGTAGCCGGTTTTGCCGCCGATGCCGTCCGGGTCGTTGAGGTAGAGCTTGTTGTCATTCCACAGCTGGAAGCCGGGCAGGTCGTCGAAGCCGGGGAAGTCGTAGGACTCCGTATCAGCAATCTTGGTGAAGACAGGGTTGGAAAACGCCTCACGGTAGGCCAGGCCCATGTCCCACGCAGAGGTGGACATGCCGGCCGCATCGAGGCCGGAGTAGGAGGCGGCGCGCGTGTCTGTCATCCCCAGCTTCGCCGCCAAGTCGTTGACCTTGCGCAGAGCTGCCGTATCCCCGCCAAGCGCCTGGGCGAGCGCGTGTGCGCAGTCGTTGCCGGAGTTGAGGATCAGGCCGTAGAGCAGATCGCGCACGGTGTAGTCCCCGCCAGCGCCAATGCCGGCGGCGGAACCTTCCTGGCCGGCAGACTCCGCGGACACGTCGACCTTGGCGTCCAAATCCAGCTCTTCAATCGCCACCAACGCAATCAGGACTTTGATAATGCTGGCGGGGCGGTAGCGGCCGTGCGGGTCCTTCATCGCAACGACCTCCCCGGAGTCGAGGTCCGCCACCAGCCAGGCGGACGCCACCACATCATCGGGCACCTTGTATCCGGCAGCGGCACTGACCCCGCACGGACCGTCGTACGTCACCGGCAGTGCCGCAGGTGTTGTGGTGGCACGCTCTGATGTACTCACCGGCTCACGAGGTGCCGTTTCGTACGGGCAGTTGTCGGTGTCCGGGGCGTGTTCGCGGCTGGGTGGGATGAAATTTCCCGCCTCGTCGAAGTAGCCGGTGGTGGTTGGGGTTGGGGTTGTGGGGGTTTGCGCTGGCGTCGGCAAGCAGCCAAGGCTCACACAGCACACCGCGACTGCCAAGCTCAACCCCATACGCTTCATCTAGTTGTCTTTCTCCTTGTAGCGGGCCACGAGGCGTTCGATGAGTTCGTCGGTCAACGCGTCGTCGGCAAGAATGATGTCCAGCATGTCAGCATGTGCAGCCGCAGCTTTCTCAGGGTCGGACTGGGCCGTCTCATCGTTGTAGGAGGTGCCGTCAAAGTCCATACCAACACCGTCCAAGAGTCGTTCGTGGTCATTCGGCTTCTGCTCCGCGTCGATGTTTGCGTCGATGGCAGGGAACTGGCTGGTGAACTCGTCGAGGAATTCATCCGCAGCGCTGCGCACTTCCGCCCGATTCTTGCCCTTGACCACCTCAGCTTCTACACGACGCTCCAACGCCTTCTCCATCTGCCTATGCCGCCACGCCCGCAGTGCCTTCGGCTCCAGCTCGCGAGCCACCGCACGCGAGCGGTTCTCCGCCTTGCGAGCAATCGTTGCCACCTGTGACACCGTCGCATTCACCGTGGCGTTGACGGGGGCGAAATCCTTGTCCTGGTTCAGCTTCCATGTGCTGTAGTAGCCAACAAGGAACAACGCGTAGCTGGCCAGCGGCCCCAATGCCATGCCGAGGGCGAGGAAGCCGGTTGCGTCGCCGACAATCAAAATCACTGCGCAGACCACGGCCGGAACCACCGTCGGCTGGTTGCCGCCGAACACGCTGGGCTCACGTCCCGTGACCACGTCGCGGATCATGCCGCCGCCGGTAGCGGTGAACACGCCCATCATGATCGTGGGCAGCACAGGCAAGTCGTAATAAATAGCCTTCGACGCGCCAGTTGCGGCCCACAGGGCGGAGATCATTGCGTCGCCGTGTGACTGCATGACTTCCCAGGCACGGCCCTTGAAATATGTAAAGCGGGCGATCAGCGCGCCGGTGAACGCCAGGATCAAGTACTCCGGCTGGCTCATGGCGGCGACGGTGCCTTGGTTAATCAGCACGTCGCGCAGCATGCCGCCGCCGAGCGCCGACAGCATGGCGATGAAGAAAAATCCCACGATGTCATAGCCGCGATGACGCGCAAGCGTGCCGCCGATAACACCCATCAGCAGCACGCCGGAAACATCCATCCAGCGGTAGATGGAACTGATCAGCGGGTCTACCTGATCTACTGCCACGGTGTTAGAACTTGGAGAAGCGCTTGATCAGCTGGTCTTCCATCTCGGTCCAGGCCTGTGCCTTATCCGTAAACGGCGGGGATGGCACATAGCCTGCGGCCTCGGTGGAGCCGAGCATGTATGCCAGGTAATCCTGCATACGCGGGTTGGCCAGCAGCAGGGAGTTCAACGAATCATCGTCAGCCCAGTCCGCTGCGTCTGCCAAAAGCTCGTAGGCCTTGCCCATCTGCTTGGTGTCTACTGCGTCCACGTTCTTGGCAATGTCCTCGCTCAGCCCGCTGAAGGAGTACGTGTTGTCCGGGTGGACCTCCACCTTCAGCTCACCAGCATTCGCCGCGGCAATAACGTCGGCCCAGGTGGACACGTTCGCCAAATCGTGGTCGTCGTGCTCCAGGATCCAACGGCCGAGGTGCTTCGGGGTGGGGAAGGAGAAAATCTCGCCGTACTTGCCCAAAAACACCGGCTTGCCAGCAAGGTAGGTGCGCAGCGTGTACACGGTCTTGCCCTGCACGGTGATCTTCACTGGGTCGATGCCTGCGCGGCCCCAGATGGAAGAGTCGTACGGATCAGCAGCTTGGAGCATCTCCTGCTTCTGCGCTTCGGCTTCCTTCGCGGCAGCTTCGCGAGCCTGGGTTGCGGCAGCAATCGCCGTTGCGGCTGCGGACACGGCAGCAGCATCAAGGCTTTGCGTATCGACGACACGCACCACCCCATCCAGCGACTCCACCACAGCTTCCCAGTTCTTCAGTACCACGCGACCCACGCCGGACCATTCCTCCATGCCGTTTTCGCCCGCGTAGTGATCAGAGCCACGGTTGACGTTGTTCAAGATGGAGTGCGACGCGAAGAAGATTTCCGCCTGCTCCGCGCTGCCCACCTGGGCCAGTGAGCGCGAAATCTGGAACACACGCGACAGCGCAGATACGTTGGCGTGGCTTGGGCGGCCAGCCAAGAAGTCTGGTGCGCCGACAATGTCGTAGTACTGCTTCTCTGTAGGCACGACCCGGGCGTCGCCCTGGGATTGGAACAGTGACCACTTCGGGTGGTCGCTCAAGTCATGCTTCGGCGTGGTCTGCAGGTACGTCAGCAGCTCCTCGGGGGAGTGGAAGGCGAGAACTGAGGTGTCGTCGCCCAAAAACGCCTGCCACTCGGTGCCCTTTTCTTTCCAGGTGGGTGCCCACAGCGTGTAGACATCCCCCTGAGGCAGGGACAATTTCACGGGAAGAATCGCGCGGGTGCTCATGCACGCAGATGTTACCGGTCCAACCACCTATGTTTTCGCTTACTACCCCGTGGGGCGCCAGAAGCCCATAAACGGCATACCGATATTGTCCGTGCGCACCGGGTTCATCTGTACCGGGCTACCGGCTTCCACCATCATTCCGTCACCGGTGTACATGGCTACGTGGCCGGACCACACCACCAAATCACCCGGGGCGAGCTCCTCGTACGAGACCTGGCGGCCTACGCGTTGATCCGCGGCAACTCGCGGAATCTCCACGCCCGCCTGGCGGTACGCCCAGGAGGTCAGTCCCGAGCAGTCGAACCCGCCGGGTGCAGACCCGCCCCAGCTGTAGGGGGTGCCAACCTGTGACTTTGCAAGTTCTGCCGCTGCGGCACCTGCGGCAGACGGTGCTCTGGCGGCGGGCGGTGCGCTGTAGGCCGCCGCGTGGTTGACCGCAGGAACCTCGCTTATCGACGCCGGCGTGGTTGCCCCCATCACATTTCCCGCATGACGCTCAAGCTGCGCCATCGCCTGCTGCACCGCGGAGCCTGAGCCGGGAACCATAACCGCTAGGGCGGCCTGGGTGTCCCTGGCAAGCTCTCCAGCAAGCGAGCCCAAGGCTGCTTCCAAACGGTCGAGCTCCTGCTTCGCGCGCTGCAATGCCTCTTTGATCAAGGTGACTACGGCAAGGCCAACGCCAATTGGCCCAAGTACGGCGCTGGCGCCAAGGACCTTCACTCCTTTACTCACCACATCCATGGCAAGGCCGGTTAGCGTTGCCGCGGTTGCTGCGCACTGCAGGCTTGCGCGCGAAATCTTGTCACTAATCTGCCCGCGGAACGCCTCAAGCGCGCGCACCATCTCCACGTGCTTGCCGGGATCAGCGCCAACTAGCTGAGCGAGCGCGCCAAAGGCATCAAACCCGGGGATTTGAAAACCTGGCAGGGTAGGGATGAGCTCCGGCCTGCTCGCCAGAATCTGCAATCCAGCGGCGACAGGATCCATCGCTGCGGCAGCGAATATGTCGCTTCTTTGCCACGGCAAAGACTTCGGTCCGGGGAGAAAGCCCGTCATCTCATATGCCAAGGTGCCGAGTGTGTCTAGCGTGTTCAAGCTCATAGCAGTCCTCCTAATCCTTTGCTGGTGTTGCCATCGACGGTGTCAGCCGCGGTGACGGTCAGATCCATGAACGCGGCAACACGACGGGCCTCATCGCGCACCTGCTGTGCGCGCGTCTCCGCAGCAGACGCAGCCGCCGCATATGCCTCATGAAATGCGGTGAAGGGGTAAAAGGATGGAAACGAGGTGCCGGGAAGAGAGGTCAGCGCTGCGGCATCAGCGCGTAGGGAATCGGTGTGTGAGGTAACAGTGTGTGAATCAAGTACGAATGTGTCCATGCCTATTTAGACCGACAAACTGGGTCCCCGGTTCCCTCGGTGCGGAAAAATTTTTCCGCGCCGGAGAATCGCGCCGGAGAATCGCACCGGAAAATCACGCCGGAAAATCACACGGAGAGGCAGCACGGCCTAGCATGGTGGCTATGCAGATCACGGTTATTAACCACCCACTGGCGGCGTCCCGCCTGACCATCATGCGTGATGAGCGCAGCGACAACGTTGCGTTCCGCACCGCGCTTGCAGACCTCGGCGCGATGCTGATCTATGAGGCAAGCCGCGACCTTCCGGTGGAAACCTTTGAAACCAAAACCCCGGTGGCTGTTGCGCAGGGCACTCGCCTGCAAAACCCGCCGATCATCGTGCCGATTATTCGTGCCGGCCTGGGCATGATCGACCCGGCGCTGTCCATGATCCCGGACGCGCAAGTGGGCTTCATCGGCATGGCACGTGATGAAGAAACGCATGAGCCAGTGCCGTACCTGGAGGCGCTGCCGCATGATCTGGCGGGCCAGCCGGTCTTTTTGGTGGACCCGATGCTGGCCACCGGTGGTTCCCTCATCCACGCCATTGACTTGTTGTTGGAGCGAGGGGCGGACGATATCACCTGTGTGTGCATGGTGAGTGCGCAACAGGGCGTCGATAAGCTAAAGGCTCACGGTGGGCCGGTGCGACTGGTCACGGCGACGATTGACCCGGACCTGAATGAGCAGGCCTACATCGTGCCTGGTCTTGGGGATGCGGGCGATCGCCTTTACGGGCCGCGCAACATCGACCTGTAGAAACGCTGGCGCTGATTCCGTCGTGCGGCTACGCTATTGAGCATTCACATGGAGGGGATGCCAAGGGGGATCAGTTGATGACGGAATCATTACCGCACTCTCAATGGAAGCCGTATGCGCTTGATCTGGGCCAGCGGGTGCGTCTGCTGCGCATGATGCGGGGGCTGACACAGAAGCGGCTGGCGGAAATCTCGGGGATTTCACGCACCCAGATCTCTAACCTGGAGCGCAACGAATACAACGGGTCTAAGGTTGCAGACCCCCAGGTAAGTACGGTGTATCGCCTGGCTGCGGCGCTTTACGTGCCGCCGGCGGCGCTGCTGCCAGGCGCGGGCGTTATTTATGACGGCAACTACCCAGAGGGTGAAAGCCAAGTGGAAATTGCCATGCGGTGGCCTCGTGGGCCGAAGGACACCGCACGCTTTGCGGAGGCCTACCTCAGGCTGGGAGCGCGGGCAAACACCGCACGGTTCTAAGTACGGTACTGAGTACGGTTTTCAGCGCTTCACGCCCTGGCGTAGACTTCTGCCGCAGAACAATAGTTGCAAGCAGGAGGCAATCAGGGTGTCAGAGGCGGATACAGTGTCGATCTCCGCGAGCGTTAACGCGTGGTTTGCGCAGAACCAGGAGCGCGTGATCGGCTGGCGTCGACACTTGCACTCGCACCCGGAGCTGTCCAACGAAGAGGTGGAAACCACCGACTTCATCGTGCGCGTGCTTGCAGAATACGGACTGAAAGCAGTGCGTTTCCCCGGCACCGGCTGCTACGTAGACATCGGCCCGGACACAGGCAAGCGAATCGCGTTTCGCGCCGATATCGACGCACTTGGCGTGCCGGAGCAGACCGGTCTTGAGTTCGCCTCGCTCGTCCCCGGCGTTTCGCACGCGTGCGGGCATGATGTGCACACCACGGTGGTGCTCGGCTTGGCGTGTGCACTTTCAACTATCGACGTCCCGTTGTCCATCCGCTGCATCTTCCAACCAGCAGAGGAAGTCATGGGCGGCGGCGCACTCGACGTCATCGAGTACGGGGGACTAAAAGGCGTGTCCTCTATTTTTGCGCTGCACGTGGAGCCGAAACTGCGCGTAGGCCAAATCGGTGTGCGCGCCGGCGCAATTACCTCCGCTGCTGATGTGGTGCGCCTAGAAATCGAAGGCCCGGGCGGCCACACCGCGCGCCCGCACATGACTGCGGACGTGGTCTATTGCCTCGGCGCGATTGCCACCCAGCTGCCGGCGTTGTTGTCGCGCCGGGTTGATCCGCGCACCGGCACGGTGATGGTGTTTGGCCACATCGAGGCAGGCGATGCCCCCAATGCGATTCCGAAGCGCGGCAGGATCGACGGCACGATCCGTACCGCAGACATCAGCATTTGGCGCGGGTTGAAAGACCTGCTGACGGACTTGATCGACATGATTGTCGCGCCGACGGGCTGCACCTACCACTTGGACTACGTCCAGGGCGTTCCACCGGTGCTCAATGATGATGCGGCGACGTCGCTAGCGGTGACCGCCGCGCGTTCCATTGACCCGCATGCGGTGGTAACCTCGCCGCAGTCCTCGGGTGGTGAGGACTTCTCCTGGTACCTCGAACATGTGCCGGGAACGATGGTTCGCCTCGGCGCCTGGGACGGTACCGGTGTGAAGCCGGACCTGCACCAAGGCAACCTCATGATTGATGAGCGGGCCATCGGAGTAGGCGTGCGGCTGTTCGGCGCGATTGTTGAGCAGTACAGTGCGGCTGCCGCCGCTGGCGCAGGTATGTAGACTAGCCACCGTTTTGGCCGGTTATGTAGGGAGTAAACACGTGAGCAAAAAGATCGTCATCATGGGCGGAGGTCCTGGCGGCTACGAGGCGGCCCTTGTGGCCTCCAAGTACGGCGCGGACATCACGCTGGTAGAGGACGAGGGTGCTGGTGGTTCGGCGATTCGCAAGGACGTCGTGCCGTCGAAAAGCTTCATTGCAGGCGCCAACATTAAAACCGACCTGCGCCGCGCGGACGCGATGGGGCTGAACCACACCTTGGGTAATGCGCAGCTTGCGTTGACCGCATTGAATAACCGTGTAGTGGCGCTGGCTTCGGAGCAGTCCCGCGATATTCACAACCAACTTGAGCGTGCCGGCGTGCGCATTGTGAAGGGGCGCGCTCGTTTCTCCTCCGAGCAGGATGGCCACACTACGCACCGTGTGGTGGCGGAGCTGGCAAATGGTGAAGAGGAGCGCTTGGACTGCGACATGGTCTTGGTGTGCACCGGTGCAAGCCCGCGCGTGCTCAAGGGTGCGGAGCCGGACGGTGAGCGCATTTTGAACTGGCGCCAGATGTACAACCTGATTGAGATGCCGACGCACCTGATTGTGGTTGGCTCCGGTGTGACCGGTGCAGAGTTCGTCTCCGCATACGCTGAGCTGGGCGTTGAGGTGACCATGGTGGCCTCGCGCGACCGTATTCTGCCGCACGATGACGCGGATGCCGCAGATGTGCTGGAGACCGTGCTTGAGGGCCTTGGCGTGCATTTGGAGAAGGATGCGCGCGTGGAGTCAGTGGAAAACACCGGCGATGGTGTGGTTGTGCGCACCACGGATGGACGTGAGATCCGTGGCTCGCACGTCATGATGTCCATTGGTTCCATCCCGAACACCCAGGACCTGAACCTTGAGGCGGCTGGTGTGGAGACCACCCCGTCTGGACACATCCACGTGGATCGCGTGTCACGCACCAACGTTGCGGGTATCTACGCGGCCGGTGACTGCACGGACCTGATGCCGCTGGCTTCCGTCGCCGCACAGCAGGGCCGCATCGCCGTTGACCATGCCCTGGGTGAGGGCGTTGCGCCGATCCGCTTGAAGACGGTGGGTAACGCCGTGTTCACCCGCCCCGAAATTGCGGCTGTGGGCGTAACGGAGCAGCAGATCCGCGACGGGGAAATTGAGGCGGACATTTACAAGCTGCCGCTGTCTACCAACCCGCGCGCCAAGATGCGTTCGCTGCAGCACGGTTTTGTGAAGATCTTTGCTCGCAAGGGCACCGGCGAGGTCATCGGTGGCGTGATTGTGGCGCCGACGGCATCTGAGCTGATCCACTCCATCACCATTGCGGTGACCAACAAGCTGACCGTGCGTCAGCTGTCGGATTCGATGGCGGTCTACCCCTCGCTGTCCGGTTCCATTACGGAGGCGGCACGCCGCCTTATCGCTCACTCCGACCTGGACTAACCGGAAACGCCCGCTGCGGGCATTCATTACGCGGACACGTCTCACACCCCGGCCCAATCGGGGTGGCTGAGTCAGGGGAGAGGTCCAAACCGTCCGCGTACACCAGGCGTTCGGCGTGGTCTGTGTCGCAGCCCAAGGCCACCGCGTTTTCCTGGCGTGGCGTGCCAAAGCCGGCCGCGGGGCCTTGCACCATGCGCGCCACCCACAGGTAGGTGCGCCCATCTGGCATCACCGCCACCTGGCGGGTGACACGGTTCGGGGTTTCAAAGGCGCGGTGGACCACCCACAGCGGGCAGGTCCCGCCGCGCTGGGAGAAGTGGAACGACGTGGTGGACTGACGCTTGGAAATGTTGCCGGCGCGGTCTGTGCGCACAAACGCAAAGGGGACGGCGCGCGCGCCGGGGCGCTGCAAGGTGCCGAGGCGCTGGCAGGTGGATTCAAAACCGGTGCCAAAACGGGCGGCAATCATGTCAATGTCGTAGCGGGTGGCCTCCGCCGCGGCCAAAATTTCGCCGTACGGCATGGTCACTGCGGCGGCAAAGTATTGCGCCAGGCCATGCCTGCCCAGGCTGTAGGCGTCGGGGTCGGTGATGGGGGCCAGGTGGGCGTCGATAAGCGAAATGTGCCCAATGAGCGCATAGTGGTACGACAGCTCGAAGCACTGCTGGGCCTCAGTCAGCCCGGTACGCAGGCGGATCTCGCGGGAAGCGGTATCCAACATTGAGCGCGGTCCTTGCGCGTACTGGTTGAAGCGGACCGTGTAGCCGTAATCGCGGTCAAATGCGGCAGCGAGGCGGGTCAGGCGCAGCTGGCGCGAGGGGGCGTGGAGCGCGAAGTTCTCAGCTGCCAGATCCAGGTCATCAAAATAGTTCTCATTGCGCTGGAAGAAATCACGCACCGTGGCGTGTGGGCTCAGTGCCGCCGAGGTCAGCAGTGTGGGGATCTCACGCACGGCGTCCGCGATGCGGGGGTAACGGATGGCAAAGTCTGCAAGCTCGTCGTCCGAAAGACCAGGCATGAGCTCGGCCAATTCACCAATGGTGCGCTGCTCGGAGTCTTGGGAGAAAAACGAGGCGTCCAGCCCGAAGACGCGGGTGAGTTGCAGAAGCACTGAGACGGTCAGCGGGCGCTGATCATTTTCCAACTGGTTGAGATAGCTGGCGGAGATGCCAAGTTTTTGGGCCATTTCAACCTGAGTAAGTGAACGGGACGTGCGAAGCGTGTGAATCCGTGCCCCCGCGTAGTGCTTGCTCATAGCCTGTGCTCCTCTGGATAGTGCCCGCTACCTGCTGATTTACAAAGTTTACAATAAAGGCAAATCAACGCCACAATTCTTTGCAAATTAAGATCATGACGTAGCGCACACTTTTCTCCCTAGTATGAGCTGTAGCACCCGAGCGCAATGCCGGGTTCATTCACCGCAGAGGCGCAGCAAAGGCGCCACAGGGCGAAAAGGAGTTGAAGCGCACGATGATCCAACACGAAGTACGGACACATAAGTCCGCAGAAGAGTTCCCGATTGAAGAGCACCTGGCGTACAAGATTGCTCAGGTTGCCGCTGACCCGGTTGAGGTTCCTGAGGACACCAAGGAAATGATCATCAACCGCATCATCGACAATGCTTCGGTAGCGGTTGCCTCCTACGGCCGTCGTCCGGTGGCTACTGCCCGTGTCATGGCTGAGGCTCACCCGGTGCAGGAAGGCGGCGCCCAGGTATTCGGCGTTGATGGCGCCTACTCCGCAGAGTGGGCAGCCTTTGCAAACGGCACCGCTGTGCGTGAGCTGGACTACCACGACACCTTCCTGGCGGCTGAATACTCCCACCCGGGCGACAACATCCCGCCGATCCTGGCAGTGGCACAGCACAAGGGTCTGGACGGCAAGGCGCTGATCCGCGGCATTGCTACCGGCTACGAGATCCAGGTCAACCTGGTTAAGGGCATCTGCCTGCACGAGTGGAAGATTGACCACGTTGCGCACCTCGGCCCGTCGGCCGCAGCAGGCATTGGCACCATGCTGAACCTGGACGTGGACACCATCTACCAGGCAATTGGCCAGGCGCTGCACACCACCACCGCAACGCGTCAGTCCCGCAAGGGCCTGATCTCCTCCTGGAAGGCTTCCGCGCCGGCGTTCGCAGGCAAGATGGCCATTGAGGCTGTTGACCGTGCAATGCGCGGCGAGGGCGCACCGGCCCCGATCTGGGAGGGCGAGGACGGCTTCATCGCATGGATGCTGCACTCCCCGGAGCGCACCTACATCGTTCCGCTGCCGGCACCGGGTGAAGAGAAGCGCGCCATCCTGGACACCTACACCAAGGAGCACTCCGCGGAGTACCAGGCACAGGCACCGATCGACCTAGCTCGCCGCATCAAGGCCACGATTGAAGAGCAGGGCAAGTCCACCAAGGACATCGAGTCCATCGTGCTGCACACCTCGCACCACACCCACTACGTGATCGGTACCGGCGCGAACGACCCGCAGAAGATGGATCCGTCCGCATCGCGTGAGACGCTGGATCACTCCATCATGTACATGTTCGCTGTCGCGCTTGAAGACGGCACGTGGCACCACGTCGACTCCTACACCCCGGAGCGCGCAAACCGTCCGGAGACCGTTGAGCTGTGGCACAAGGTCTCCACGGTGGAGGACCCGGAGTGGACCCGCCGCTACCACTCGACCGACCCGGCCGAGAAGGCATTCGGCGCTAAGGCTGTCATCACCTTCAACGATGGCTCCGTGATTGAGGACGAGATGGCAGTGGCAGACGCTCACCCGCTGGGTGCTCGCCCGTTCGTCCGTGAGAACTACATCAAGAAGTTCCGCACCCTGGCTGAGGGCATTGTGGCACCGGAGGAGCAGGAGCGCTTCCTGACCGCAGTGCAGGATCTGGAGAACCTGACCGACCTCAGTGAGCTCAACATTGTGGTTAACCAGGCTGCACGCGATGCAGCTCCTGAGATTCCGGAAGGCATCTTCTAATGTTCGCACCCGAGAAAACCCCTCACGAGCGCCGCGTGGCGCTGCGTGAGTCCCTGACCAGCGAGACGATTACCAAGCTGCCAGGCGCGTTCAACCCGCTGACGGCGCGCTTGATCGAAGACATCGGCGCTTTCGAAGGCGTCTACGTTTCCGGCGCAGTGGTGGCCAACGACCTGGGTCTGCCGGATATCGGCCTGACCACCTTGACTGAGGTGGCAAACCGCGGCGGCCAGATCGCACGTGCGACCAACCTGCCGGTGCTGATTGATGCTGACACGGGTTTTGGTGAGCCGATGAGCGCTGCGCGTACCGTTGCAGAGTTTGAGGCCGCAGGCCTGGCGGCGCTGCACCTGGAGGACCAGGTTAACCCGAAGCGTTGTGGCCACCTGGACGGCAAGGAGGTTGTGCCGCGTGATTTGATGGTGCGCCGCATTACCGCCGCGGTGCGCGAGCGTCATGACGATGCGTTTGTCATCTGTGCGCGTACAGACGCGGCCGGCATCGAGGGCATTGACGAAGCTATCGAGCGCGCGAAGGCATACGCCGACGCTGGCGCGGACCTCATCTTCACCGAGGCGTTGTACTCGGAGGAAGACTTTGCAAAGTTCCGCGAGGCCGTTGATACGCCGCTGCTGGCCAACATGACCGAGTTTGGCAAGACCGACCTGATTCCGGCCCCTCGCTTGGAGGAGCTCGGCTACAACGCGGTGATCTGGCCGGTGACCACCTTCCGCATCGCCATGGGCCAGACCGAGGCAATGCTGCGAGACATCGCAGAAACCGGCACGCAGGAGCCGTGGCTGGACAAGATGCAGCACCGTTCCCGCCTGTACGAGCTGGTTCGCTACGACGAGTACAACCAGTTCGACCAGTCCGTCTTCACCTATTCCAAAGACACCTACACCCAGACCTTCAAATAAGGAGTGACCGAGAAATGACTGAGCAAGAAATCCGCAAGGGCCTTAACGGCGTTGTCGCTGACTACACGGCAGTATCCAAGGTCAACCCAGAGACCAACTCGCTGTTGTACCGCGGCTACCCGGTTCAGGAGCTGGCTGAGCACTGCACCTTTGAAGAGGTCGCCTACCTGCTGTGGAACGGTGAGCTGCCGACCCCGGAGCAGCTGGAAGAGTTCCGCGGCGGCTGCATGGAAAACCGTGACATTGATGAAGAGCTGATCCAGGTGATCAACTTCATGCCGAAGGACTGCCACCCGATGGACGTGCTGCGTACCGCAGTGTCCTACCTGGGTGCTGAGGATCCGGAGAAGTTCACGAAGGACTCGGATCACCTGCAGTCCATCGGCCGTAAGCTGCTGGCGAAGCTGCCCACCATCGTGGCTACGGATATCCGCCGCCGCCAGGGCAAGGAGTACATCGCTCCGAGCAAGGAGAAGGGCTTCTCCGAGAACTTCCTCTGGATGGTGTTTGGTGATGATGAGAAGTCGCCGGCGAACATCCCGTCCGACATTGAGGCGTTTGAGAAGACGATGATTCTCTACGCTGAGCACTCCTTCAACGCTTCCACCTTCACCGCACGCACCATTGCCTCGACGATGTCTGACGGCTGGTCCGCCATCACCGGTGCAATCGGCGCGCTGAAGGGCCCGCTGCACGGTGGTGCGAACGAGTTCGTGATGCACCACATGGAGGAGATTGGGGACCCGGCGAAGGCTGAGGAGTGGTGCCTGAACAAGCTCAAGAACAAGGAGCTTGTCATGGGCTTCGGCCACCGCGTGTACAAGAAGGGCGACTCCCGCGTGCCGACGATGGAGGCCGCATTCAAGAAGCTCGCTGCTGAGCACCCGGAGAAGGACGCACAGAAGTGGGTTGAGATGTACGACATCATGGCCAAGACCATGCATGACAACACGTCCATCAAGATCCGCCCGAACCTGGACTTCCCGTCCGGCCCGGCGTACTACATCCTTGGCTTTGACATTGAGTTCTTCACCCCGCTGTTCGTGATGTCCCGCATCACCGGCTGGACTGCGCACATCATTGAGCAGTTTGAGAACAACTCGCTGATCCGCCCGCTGTCTGCGTACAACGGTCCGGAGGAGCGTCACATCGAAGCGTAAATAGAGCTTCAAGCTTGACGACGTTTGCGTGAACCACCCCCACCTCCCTACGAAGTGGGGGTGTTTGCGTGCGGAGAGCGAACTTTTTCTCCAGTTTCTAGGTGATACCAACCCGCACTCCGATACTATTTGAAACATACTTGCAGTCATTTGCAGCCATTGCGAAAGGAAAAGCGATGAATCCGGACACGCTTCCACTGAACGAACTTCCCACCTTTAAAAAGATCCTGGTGGCCAACCGTGGCGAGATTGCGGTGCGAGCGTTTCGTGCCGCCTTTGAGACCGGCGCGAAGACTGTTGCTGTCTACCCACGTGAGGACCGCAACTCTTTCCACCGCCCGTTCGCGGATGAAGCGGTACAAATCGGCGTTGAAGGCCAGCCTGTCAGGGCTTACCTAGACATTGAAGAGATCATCCGTGCGGCGAAGCAGACCGGCGCGGATGCGGTGTACCCGGGCTACGGGTTCCTCTCTGAGCGTGCGGATCTTGCTCGCCGCTGTAAAGAGGAGGGCATTAAGTTCATTGGCCCTACCGCCGAGACCCTTGAGCTGACGGGTGACAAGGCGGCAGCTGTGCAGGCCGCACAGCGCGCTGGTCTGCCAACGTTGAAGGATTCGGAGCCGTCCGCTGACCCGAAGCAGTTGGCTGAGTACGCCAAGGAATTTGAGTTCCCGGTGTTTGTGAAGGCAGTAGCCGGCGGTGGCGGCCGCGGTATGCGCTTCATTGAGAAGCAGGAAGACGTAGAGAAGCTTGCCGCTGAGGCGTCGCGTGAGGCGGAGGCTGCCTTCGGTGACCCGAATGTCTACATCGAGCGTGCCGTGATTAACCCGCAGCACATTGAGGTGCAGATCATGGCCGACAGCTACGGCAACGTGGTCCACCTCTTTGAGCGTGACTGCTCGGTGCAGCGCCGCCACCAGAAGGTGGTTGAGATCGCTCCTGCGCAGCACATTACGGATGAGCAGCGTCAAGC
This sequence comes from Corynebacterium riegelii, assembly GCF_001263755.1. Classification (NCBI taxonomy): domain Bacteria; kingdom Bacillati; phylum Actinomycetota; class Actinomycetes; order Mycobacteriales; family Corynebacteriaceae; genus Corynebacterium; species Corynebacterium riegelii. The sequence goes on along the minus strand of NZ_CP012342.1, from coordinate 1,500,010 downwards.
CATCTGTGCCGACGCGGTGGCGTTCTGTAAGGAGATTAACTACGAGGGTGCGGGCACCGTCGAGTTCCTTGTAGATGAGAAGGGCAATCACGTCTTCATCGAGATGAACCCGCGTGTGCAGGTGGAGCACACGGTGACTGAGGAAGTCACCGGCATCGACATTGTGAAAAACCAGATGTACATTGCCGCCGGCGCGAAGCTGGAGGATGTGCACCTGACCCAGGACCTCATTGAGGTCACTGGTGCTGCGCTGCAGTGCCGTATTACCACCGAGGATCCGCACAACGGTTTCCGTCCGGATTCCGGCACCATTACTGGTTACCGTTCCCCGGGCGGCGCGGGTGTGCGTTTGGATGGCTCGGTGGCCGTGGGCACCCCGATCACCCCGAACTTTGACTCCCTGCTGGTGAAGATGACCTGCCGTGGGCGTAACTTCCAGGTGGCTGTGGACCGCGCGCTGCGCGCACTCAACGAGTTCGCCATTGATGGCCTGTCCACCAACATTGGCTTCCTGCGTGCGCTGCTGAGTGAGCCGGAGTTCCGCTATGAGCGTGTGAACACCAGCTTCATTGCAAAGCACCCGCACCTTTTGGATGCTCCGAACGCTGCGGATGATGCAGGCAAGATCCTGAACTACCTGGCTGAAGTGACCGTGAACAAGCCGAACGGTCCGCGCCCGACGAGCATCCAGCCCTCCAAGAAGCTGCCGAAGCTGGATTACCCGGACACCCCGCGTGGTTCCCGCGATGATCTTCTGGAGCTGGGCCCGAAGAAGTGGGCGGAGAAGCTGCGTAACCAGACTGCCCTGGGTGTTACGGAGACCACGTTCCGTGATGCGCACCAGTCTCTGCTGGCAACGCGTATCCGTACCAACACCCTGGTTGCTGCAGCTAAGCACGTTGGCCACCTGACCCCGCAGCTGACCTCGGTGGAGGCATGGGGCGGCGCCACCTTCGACGTAGGCATGCGCTTCTTGCACGAGTCCCCGTGGATGCGTTTGGACGAGGTGCGTGAGGCCATGCCGAACGTGAACATCCAGATGCTGCTGCGTGGCCGCAACACGGTGGGCTACACGCCGTACCCGGATTCCGTGACCCGCGCGTTTGTGCAGGAGGCCGCAACCTCCGGCATTGACATCTTCCGTATTTTCGACGCTCTCAATGACGTCAGCCAGATGCGCCCGGCAATTGATGCAGTGCTTGAGACCAACACCACCGTCGCTGAGGTGGCCATGGCGTACTCCGGCAACCTGCTGGATCCGAATGAGGACCTGTACACGCTGGATTACTACCTGAAGCTGGCAGAAGAGATCGTTGAGGCTGGCGCCCACGTACTTGCCATCAAGGACATGGCGGGACTTATGCGTCCGGGTGCCGCTGCGAAGCTGGTGACCGCGCTGCGCGAGCGCTTCGACCTGCCGGTGCACGTGCACACCCACGACACCGCTGGCGGCCAGCTGGCTACCTACCTGGCTGCCGCAAACGCTGGTGCTGACGTGGTGGACGTGGCCTCGGCACCGCTGGCAGGTACCACCTCCCAGCCGTCCATGTCCGCACTGGTTGCCGCGTTCGCAGACACGGAGCGCGACACCGGCATCTCCCTGCAGGCGGTCTCTGACATGGAGCCGTACTGGGAGGCTGTGCGCCAGGTCTACGCTCCGTTTGAGTCCGGCATCCCGGGCCCGACCGGTCGCGTGTACAAGCACGAGATCCCGGGCGGCCAGCTGTCCAACCTGCGTACGCAGGCGAAGGCGCTGGGCCTGGAGGACCGCTTCGAGCTCATCGAGGACTACTACGCAGGTGTGAACACCATTCTTGGCCGTCCGACGAAGGTGACCCCGTCGTCAAAGGTTGTGGGCGATCTTGCGCTGCAGCTGGTGGGCCAGGGCGTGAGCCCGGAGGAGTTCGCCGAGAACCCGCGCAAGTACGACATTCCGGAGTCCGTTATCGGCTTCCTGCAGGGTGAGCTGGGTACGCCTCCTGGCGGCTGGCCAGAGCTGCGCGAGAAGGCCCTGGAGAACCGCTCTGTGGTTGACCACACGGTGGATGTGCCGGAGGAGCTCGTGCCGGATCTGGAGGGCACTGACCACGTTAAGCGTCGCGTGGCGTTGGACAAGCTGCTCTTCCCGAAGCAGTACAACGAGTTCCTGGAGCACAAGCGCACCTACGGCATCACTGACCAGCTGGGTGACAAGACGTTCTTCTACGGCCTTGAAGAGGGCGAGGAGACGATGATCTACTACGGCGAGATCGACGCGAATATCCCGCCGCTGGTGGTCCGCCTGGATGCGGTTGGTGAGCCGGATGAGAAGGGCATGCGCCAGGTCATCCTCACCGTCAACGGCCAGGTTCGTCCGATGCTGGTGCGCGACCAGAACGCCGAGTCGACTGTGGCTGAGGTGGAAAAGGCCGACAGCTCCAACCCGGGCCACGTAGCAGCGCCGTTCGCCGGCGTGGTCAACGTGACGGTCAAGGTTGGCGACGAAGTCAAGGAAGGCGACCCAGTTGCCACCATCGAAGCCATGAAGATGGAGGCTGCGATCTCCGCACCGAAGTCTGGCACGGTCGAGCGCGTAGCCCTGTCGCAGGCCACCAAGGTGGAAGGCGGCGACCTGGTGGTGGTTATCGCCTAAGTGCCGTTTTCTTCATGACGATTGCGTCGGTCTCTCCTTGCCGGGGAGTCGGCGCATTCGTTGTATAGCCAACAACTCAGTGAAGATAAAGGCAGGCTAACCTAATATTGGATCTATGCTCTTAGATCCCTCCACATTTTGCACAACCGAACTGACTGATAGGCCGCAGCGTGAGTTGGCCGAGATTATCACGGTACGTGTTGCGAAAGTTGAAAAAGTTGCTCCCGACCTGCTGGAGATTACTGTCTCTGCGCCTGCTCTGCGGGAACATCGCCTTATTGGGCCGGATGAATTCTTTGGTCTTCTGATCCCTTCCCCGGGCCGAGAATACGTACCCGTACCTCGTCCGACGAGTGGTAATCTGCGTAGCCATCTTGCCCAACTCTCTGATCCTGAGCGGCCAGAATTGCGCTGGTACACGGTGCGGCACCTTGATCGCAGTGCCGGAGCTCTCGCATTCCAGGTGGTGACTCATGGCGTGACCGACCCTGCTGACCCTGCAATTGGTCCTGCTCTGCGCTGGGCGCTCGGCGCGGGTCCAGGCGATATTTGTGGGATTTCTCCGACGAATGGTCTCTGGTGTCGGCACTACGCGGCAGGCTCTGGTTCGCAGTTGCTGATCGCGGATCCCACGGCGGCGCCCTCAGTTGTTGCGGTGCTCGAGTTTTTGCAGAGTTTTCATCCTGATGAACTGCGTAGTACTGGGGTGATTCTTGCCGCCCCATCACTCGATAGTTTTGAACCCGGCATAGGGGGAAAATGGGCCTCCCGGTTGGGGGTATTTCATATGGTGACGGCACCGCAGGAGGAGCTTTTGGTAGCTGTTCTGGACAGGTTACGAACGCTTAATCCGGCTGGGTATGTGTGGTGCTGCGGCGAACGGGCGTTTGCGGCGGGGGTCCGCAGGTTTAGTGTGTCTGAATGGGGGATGGACCCACGGGATGTGACGTTTAGCGGGTTTTGGATTGAGGGTCAGGCGAGAGGCTAGACAGAACTATCAGTTAGGTTAGCTTTGCCTAATCTATTTACTGTGTTAGGCTTGCCTAATTCAAACTGTGGCTCAGGTGTGTCTGGGCTATCCCTCTATCGGAGAAAGGTCTCCCATGCGTATAAAACTCGCCGCGATCCTTACTGTCGTTGCTGGCTTGGCACTCACAGGGTGCAGCCCTTCATCTTCTTCTAGCAACGAACCCGCGGTGAGCAGTACTAGTTCCGCGCCTGATGCGGCAGTGTTCGCCCACCCGAATATCGAAGGTCTAGAGATCGAGTTTGCTAAGCAGCCCGAGAACATTGTCATGGACTGTTATGCGTACTCCACGCTCAACGAGTATGGCTTCAAGCCGAGTGCGATCTTCGGCTACCAATGTGACGACCCGACTGTGATGGACGGCGTAGACACAACCGGAATTGAGCAGATTGGCACCGATGGCGAAATCGACTTGGAGAAGCTTGCTCAATTGAAACCTGACGCGATTGTCGGGCTTGGGACTGCTGATGGGTGGCAATGGTTTAAGGAGGATGTTAACGCGCAACTCACCCGCGTAGCGCCGTTTGTACCCTTGCCGAGCGGCGACACTATCGACGAAGGGATTGCAAATGTGCGCGAACTCGCGGACTTCCTAGGTGCGGATCTCGGTGATACGAACATCACGCAGGCCGACAAGGATTTCGAAGCTGCGAAGAAGAACTTTACCGAGGCTGTTTCGGAAAAGGATCTGACATTCCTACTGGCCAGCCCGACGCAAGAGATGCTATACACGCGAGCTGGTGGGCCACACGCGCTGCTGCTGGAGCAGCTGGGTGCAACCCTTGTAGGTCCGACTGAGGGGCACGAGGGAGGTCCGTGGGCGTGGATCGCCTGGGAAGAGGCTTCGCAGTACCCAGCTGACGTCATGCTTGTTGAGCAGTATGACGAAGCCAACCCTTTCACTGCTGAGCTGTGGGACGCTCTGCCTTCCGTGAAGGCCGGGCAGCTCTACGGCTGGAACTCCAAGGGTGCTCTTACTTCCCGACACTACGCAGATTGGCTTGATGGACTCACCGAGAAGGTGAAGACGTTTAACAAGGTTGTTTAGCGCCACTCAATTTCAACAAAGATCAATGGCAATCACATTGGCACCCGCACACCCCTCTGGCAGTAGCACAATACCACCAACGCCGACCAGGCACCCCCTTGCGTACCGGGTCGTCGGCGCTGGCATACTGCTGATTCTGCTTGCTTTTACGTTGGTGTTCAGCCTCATGGTAGGGGCACGCGCAGTAAGTGCGGGAGAAGTGTGGCAGTTTCTCCTGACGCCTGATTCAGTGGACCCCATCTCACAGGTGGTTTGGCAATCCCGCGTTCCTCGCACCGTTTTGATCTTGGTCGCAGGAGCAGCGTTTGGAGTTGCTGGGGGTTTGATGCAGGCAGTAACGCGAAATCCCTTGACAGATCCAGGAATCCTTGGTGTCAATGCTGGGGCTTCGTTGGCTGTTGTTGTCGGTATTGCCTACTTTGGCATCACAGAAATCAACCGCTATATGTGGTTAGCGTTTAGCGGCGCGGTTGTAACCTCCCTAGCTGTGTTCCTTATAGGGAACACCGGGCCTATGCGTGGCAACCCGATTCGCATGACGCTCTCAGGAGTAGCTATCGGTGCTGTCCTTGGCGGATTTACTTCGGCTGTCTTGCTTACTAACGCTGACGTGTTGAAGAAGATGCGCGGATGGTCTGCTGGCACTACTGCGAACCAAGCGCTAGAAAATACGCTGTCGATCGCACCATTCATCATGTTTGGGTTAATGCTCGCACTCGCACTCACGAAGTCGCTAGACGTGCTCGCACTTGGCGACGCTGCGGCGGTGGGCATGGGGGCGAATCCAAACCGAGTGAGGCTCATTGCGCTGCTGGCGATTGCTTTACTAGCTGGTGGCGCAACGGCGGCAGCAGGTCCGATCTCGTTTCTCGGTTTACTGGCGCCACACTTAAGTCGGATGATTGTTGGCCCGCATCAAGGGTGGATCATGATCTATTCAATTCTTCTTGCCCCAACCATAATGGGGTGCGCCGATGTACTTGGCCGAATCATCGTGCAGGGGGAGATGCCGGTCGGCGTTGTTACGCCGTTTATCGGAGCGCCCCTGCTTATCGTGCTGGCACGTCGCCTCCGGGTGGCTGAGCTATGACGCCATCCCAGCAGCTTGACTACGGACGGAAGATTGTCCGTCTTGGTCCTCGTGATTGTCCTGTTGTTGTCACTGATGTCCGCGCACTTGTAGTCACTACCGTCCTTCTTTTTTGTGCAGGTGCATGTGGTGTTTTTGCGCTCTTCACAGGGTCGGCGGCAGTTGGCGTTGTTGAGGTATTCGACGCGCTTCGCGGGCGAGGCGATGAGTTCACCACAATGGTGGTTGTGGACTGGCGTGCCCCACGAGTGCTGATGGCACTTGTTCTCGGGGCTGGCCTGGCCATATCCGGTGCCCTCTTCCAAAACCTCACCAATAATCCGTTGGGATCGCCGGATGTCATCGGATTCCAAACGGGTTCCTATACCGGGGCGCTGATCGTACTTCTCGTCCTCCGGGGTGGTGCTCTGGAAACCTTGCTTGGCGCACTTGCCGGAGGGATAGTGACTGCTGTCGCCGTGTTTCTGCTTGCTTCGAAAAATGGCTACGCGCGAGGTGTGCGGCTAATCATCGTCGGAATCGGCGTAAGCGCGATGTTGGCAGCAGTAAATACTTGGTTGTTGCTCACCGCGTCGGTCGAAGACGCGATCATGGCAAGCTTATGGGGCGCAGGCAACCTTTCTGGTACTTCCTGGAAGCAACTTATGCTTGTGGTTTCTGGCACTGCAGTATTCATTGTGGGAACGGCATTTCTTGCGCGCCCGCTGCAGCTTACTCAGATGGGCATTCCTTTTGCCACGGCGCTTGGGCAGAACGTCCGAGTCGTGCAGGTCAGCGCGATTGTCGCTGGCATCGGTCTCACCGCACTTGCAACCTCCACGGTCGGCCCGATTTCATTCATTGCGCTCGCCGCGCCTCAGATCGCTCGTCGCCTTGTGCGCTCGGACGGTCTTGCGTTAGCACCTACTGCAGCGACCGGCGCCCTCTTGCTCATCCTTGCAGACACCGTTGCGCAACGCATTTACCCGACGTCTCCGCTGCCTGTAGGCATTGTCACAGTGTCCATTGGCGGTATCTATTTCCTCCTACTGTTGCTTAGGGAAGGACGAAAATAATGGCCCGTCTTTGCACAGAAAATGCAACGTTGGCTTACTCCGACACCGCGGTGATCTGCCGTGACGTGACTATTCAGATTCCGGATGATGAATTCACCGTTATCGTCGGACCGAACGGATGCGGTAAATCGACGCTGCTGAAATCCCTGACGAGGCTTATTGCGCCGGTTTCCGGAGTGACCCTTTTGGACGGCAAGTCTCTCCACAGCCAACCCACAAAGCAGGTAGCACGGCAAGTCGGGCTCTTGCCCCAAGGTCCAGTCGCACCGGACGGTATCCGTGTGATCGATCTGGTTTCCCGAGGGCGGTATCCACACCAGAGCCTGTTACGGCCTTGGTCGCCGGAGGACGAACGCGCCGTCAGCGCTGCGATGGACGCGACGGGTGTGAGAGAACTCTCCGGCAGATTTGTTGATGAGTTGTCGGGTGGCCAGCGTCAACGTGTGTGGATGGCAGTGGCGTTAGCACAAAACACGCCTATTCTGCTGCTTGATGAGCCGACTACGTATCTGGACGTTCGACACCAACTAGAGTTACTCGAGCTTTGTCGCGAATTGAATTTGCGCGATGGCTACACTCTAGTGGCGGTACTCCATGACCTCAACCAAGCAGCCCGCTACGCCGATAACATAATTGCCCTGAAAGAAGGAGAAGTTGTTGCGGTGGGGCCGCCTGCTGATGTCATCACAGAGTCACTGGTACGTGAAGTGTTTGGGGTGGAGGCACGGGTCATTACTGACCCCGAATCTGGCAGCCCACTGATGATCCCGCGTTGGGGGAGTGGCGTTACCGCAGGTGTGGGCACCTAGATGTCGAGGACCATCACGTTCTCGGCATCCGGGTAGTCGCGGAAGCCGAATGCTTCGTAGCGGTGGCGTGCACGCGGGTTGTTGGGGTCAACCCACAGCGCAAGCTGCGGCGCGCCCTGCTCGCGTGCAAGTTCCGCTACCGCCTCAAGCAGGCGGGCCGCAAGGCGGTTGCCTGCAAAACGGTTCTCTACCGCAATCGCAAGCTCCGGCACGTTGGGGGCAACGTTTGCGTAGCCGTCAGTCGGCTTTTCCCAGTAGCGCAACCATGTGCCGCCGGCGGGCGTGCGGAACTCATCAAATGCGATGATGCCGCCGTCACGTTCCGGATCCCAGTCGTCGATGTAGGGGGCGACGCCGGAGAGCGAATCTTCAGCCATCGCAGCAGTTTCATCGCCGAAGACCTCAGTGAGGTAGTTCAGGCGCAGCAGATAGGTACGATCTGACTCGGTTGCTCGTTTAAACGTGAATTCAGGCATGCGCACCATCGTATTGCGTCGTATTGGTTGAGGCGGCGGCGGGGTTGTAGGGTTTTGCATCATGCAGCAAAAAACGGTGGCTCTAGCAGTAGCGTCTGCGATGATGACTGCAGCGGTGACGACGGTGGCAACAGTGCCCGCCGCGCACGCTGACACAGGTATCGAAGCAGTCACCGTGCGCCAAGGCGATCGAATCAGGGTGGGGGAGTCCTCCCAGTGCACGCTTGGCTACATTGAGCAAAGCCCGTCGGGTCCGGCCGGCTACACCGCTGGTCACTGTGGCAAAAACCGCACTGAGAAGGTCTACGTCAAGTCCGGCGACCAGTGGGTGCTGGTTGGGGCAACGGTGCGTTCAGGGAAGTACAACCCGGAACACACTGGCAATGACTGGGCATTGATCCTGTTCAATCGCGGCGTCCGGTTGGAGGGCAACCCGCTTTCTGGTAACGCAAGGACGGACATCGATGAGCTGAAATCCGGCGACAAGATTTGCTTCGCCGGCGCTACAACGCAGACCACCCGCTGCGGCGACTTCATAGGCACGATCGGTGGCAACATTTACTGGGAAAACACGGGCGCGCGTCCTGGTGATTCCGGTGCGCCCGTGTGGCGCGAAGGCGGCGGCTTCCTCGGTGTGCTTGCAGGCCAGAACATTGTGAGTACCTCGGAGCAGGATCAGCTCGTAGCGCTTCGGGCATCTATTACTGAGGACGCCGAAGCGCCTTCTTCGGATGAAGAAATGCGGATGATCGCAGACTTCTATGAGAAAGACGGCACCAACGTTATTTCGGTGAAAACCCCAGTTGTGGTGCCAAAGGGTGGAGCGTCCACACCGGCAGGGGGCGCCACTGGCGGCTCAAGCAACCCGGAGACGATTGCGATGGTGCTCATCGCCATCACCGTCGTGCTTGGCCTGGCGCTGCCGACGTTTGCCCAGGTGGCAAACATCCAGCTGCCGTTCTAGCTGTTTGATCCGGCCCGGAGAGCCAGCCCGGAGATCCAGCCCGGAGAGAGCGCTACTTCAGCTCCATGAGGGCGGCGCCCTTGTTCACCTGGGCACCAGCCTCAACAGCAAGGGCGGTCACGGTGCCAGACTTGTGTGCCTTGACCGGGTTCTCCATCTTCATCGCCTCAAGCACCACAACTACGTCGCCTTCAGCAACTTCGTCGCCCTCGGCCACGTTGAGCTTGATCACGGTGCCCTGCATCGGGGAAGCAACCGCATCGCCAGAGGCGGCAACTTTGGCGCCAGCGGCGCGGCGACGCTTCTTGCGCCCGTTGCCCACTACTAGCGACGCCGGCAGCGCCACCTCAATACGACGCCCATCAACCTCAACGGCAAAGCGCTGCTTCTCGCCGGGCTCTTCAAGATCCTCGCCAAGATCCAGGTTCTCGGTCGGGGCGAGCTCGCCCGACCATTCCTCTTCAATCCAGCGGGTGTAGACGGTGAAGTTGTCGTTAGGTGCGGTAAACGCGTCGTTCTCAAGCATGGCCCGATGGAACGGAATCACTGTAGGAATGCCACCGACGATGTACTCGTCCAAGGCGCGGCGAGCGCGCTCAATGGCCTGGGTGCGGTCCTCGCCGTAAACAATCAGCTTGGCTATCATGGAGTCAAACTGGCCGCCAACCACGGAACCGGCACGCACGCCTGAATCCACACGCACACCCGGGCCAGCCGGCTCCGCGTACGTGGTGATCGTGCCCGGTGCGGGCATGAAATTCTCCGCAGCGTCCTCACCGTTAATGCGGAACTCAATGGCATGACCGCGAGGCGTTGGATCCTCCGTAAAACGCAGCTTCTCGCCAGCGGCGATGCGGAACTGCTCACGCACCAAGTCAACACCAGTGGTGGCCTCCGTAACCGGGTGCTCCACCTGTAGTCGGGTGTTGACCTCAAGGAAGGACACCAGGCCGTCAGCGGCAACGAGGTACTCCACCGTGCCCGCGCCGTAGTAGCCGGCCTCGCGGCAAATGGCCTTGGCGGACTCGTGGATGCGCTCGCGCTGCTCATCAGTCAAAAACGGCGCCGGCGCCTCCTCAATGAGCTTCTGGAAGCGGCGCTGCAGCGAACAATCACGTGTGCCCATCACCACAACGTTGCCGTGTGTATCCGCCAACACCTGGGCCTCAACGTGGCGGGCTTTGTCCAGGTAGCGCTCCACGAAGCACTCACCACGACCAAACGCTGCAGTGGCCTCACGCGTTGCGGACTCAAACAGCTCCGGAATTTCCTCGCGGGTGTAGGCCACCTTCATGCCGCGGCCGCCGCCGCCAAACGCGGCCTTAATAGCCACGGGCAGGCCGTGCTCATCCGCAAAGGCCACAACCTCATCGGCACTGGCAACCGGGTCCTTCGTGCCCGGCGCCATCGGCGCATTCGCACGCTGCGCAATCTGGCGCGCAGTCACCTTGTCGCCCAGTGCAGCGATAGACTCCGGCGAGGGGCCAATCCATGTCAGACCAGCGTCAATAACCTTCTGGGCAAACTCGGCGTTCTCAGACAAAAAGCCGTAACCCGGGTGGATCGCATCCGCCCCGGAGTCCGCGGCGGCCTGCAAGATCTTGTCCATATCCAGGTAGGACTCCGCCGCAGTAGTGCCGCCGAGGGCAAACGCCTCATCGGCCAAGGCAACAAACGGGGCATCCGTATCGGGCTCCGCGTAGACGGCTACAGACGCAATACCTGCATCTTTTGCAGCACGAATAACACGCACGGCGATTTCGCCGCGGTTAGCAATCAGGACTTTCGTTAGCACCTTAGTTAGATCGGTAGACACGCATCTTCCGTTTCATTTCTTAGCAGTTAGAACTACCAATCATATCGCCCAAAGGCTACGCCTTGGCCACGGGCACGCGTACCATGTTGCCCCATTCCACCCAAGAGCCGTCATACAACGAGATGTCCTCAAAGCCCAGGATGTGCTTCAACACAAACCACGTGTGCGCAGAACTCTCACCGCTTTGGCAGTACACCACGGTCTTTTTCTTCGGGTCGAAGTCCTTATAAATCGCCTCGATGTCCTTACGCGCACGGAACAGTGAGTTGGGAAATACCGAACGGCCCCACGGCACATTCACGGCACCCGGGATGTGGCCGTGGCGGAAGGTGCGCTCGGTCATGTTGGAGCCGTCGTAGAGTTCCTTCACGCGAGCGTCGATAAGCTGGATGCCCTCAACCCCACCCAACAGGTCCGCCGCAAAGGTGCGCACCGGACCGTCGTTGCGCTCCGGAACAGGGTAGGTGGACGGGGTGCATTCCGGCACCACGAACGACGTGTCGCGCTCTTCGCCCATCCAGGCGTCACGGCCACCGTCAAGCAAGCGCACGTCTGGGTGGCCGTAAATCTCAAACACCCAAGCCGTGTATGCCGCCCACCAGTTCGCGCGATCACCGTAGATAACCACCGTGTCATCACGGGAGATGCCACGCTGCTCCATGAGCTTGGCAAACGCCTCAGCGTCCAAAATGTCACGAATCAACGGATCATTCAGGTCCCGGGTGAAATCGATGCGCATCGCACCTGGGATATGGCCAATGTCGTAAAGGTATGCGTCCGCATCACTTTCAACAACCTTCAACCCGTCCATTCCCAGGCGTGCGGAAAGCCACGCCGGCGAAACAAATTTCTCGGGGTTTGAAAACTGCTGAAACTGGGGGCTTGTGTCTAGTTCAATTCCCACGTTGGGGTCCTCCTCGGGCGAACTGGAGCGGCTTGGGCGAAGCTCGCGCGAACGAAAAAATGCTGTAAAAATGCTGTTACGCCAAACCCTACCTTTGTGCAAGAAGCAACGGGCCCAAGATGGGAAAAATTGGTAAGATCTAACCCTTATTAATGCGGGTAGCGGGGTGGTGTGAAGTTAAACACTAAATGCCGTACTAAGTCGGCTAATACACCTTGGGCGCAATAAGGTCATACATGAAACATGTTGATCTACTCCGAAGGGGAACGTAGTGAAGAAGGCAATTGTAGTTTTTGAGGTCGAGGGCGGCTCCGACAAGTACATTGACGGCCACCGCAAGGACACCATGCCGATTGTCAATGCGATCAAGGACAAGGGCTGGCACGCTGAGGTTGTCTTCTTCCGCCCTGAGTGGTCCGAGGACCTGTTCAAGTACGTTTCCGAGAACTTTGATGCGTACATCTCCCGTGTGAACCCGGGCAACATCCCGGGCGGCGAGAAGGGCTACTTTGACCTGCTGACCCGACTGTCTGAGGCTGGCCTGATTGGCATGTCCACCCCGGAGGAGATGATCTCCTACGGCGCGAAGGACGCCCTGGTGAAGCTGAACAAGACGGACCTGGTCCCGTCTGACACCGCCGCGTACTACGACGTGGAGACGTTCAAGAACACCTTCCCAACCTCCCTGTCCTACGGCGAGCGTGTGCTGAAGCAGAACCGTGGCTCCACCGGTTCCGGCATCTGGCGCGTGCGCCTGGCGGATCCGGAGCTTGCCGCTTCCGTGGAGCCAGGTACCGCTCTGCCGCTGGACACGAAGCTGCGCTGCACCGAGGCTGTGGACAACCACACCGAGGAGCGCGAGCTGGGCGAGTTCATGGAGTTCTGTGAGCAGTACATCGTGGGCGACAACGGCATGCTGGTTGACATGCGTTTCATGCCGCGCATCGTCGAGGGTGAGATCCGCATTCTGCTGGTTGGCCCGCACCCGGTGTTTGTTGTGCACAAGAAGCCGGCTGAGGGCGGCGACGCGTTCTCTGCAACCCTGTTCTCTGGTGCGAAGTACACCTACCAGAAGCCGGAGGAGTGGCAGGAGCTGGTTGACATGTTCGCCGACGCTCGCCCGGTCATCGCTGAGAACCTTGGTGGCGACAACATTCCGTTGATCTGGACCGCGGACTTCATGCTTGCGGATGACGACGAGACCGGCGAGGACACCTACGTTCTCGGCGAGATCAACTGCTCTTGCGTCGGCTTCACCTCTGAGCTGGACATGGGCATCCAGGAGATGGTTGCAGAAGAGGCAATCGGCCGCGTGGAGGCAAAGCACGCCTAAGGGCTTTCTGCTTGCCGACGTCTAATGCGTCCCCCACCACCCCCGCCACCAATCACGGTGGCCGGGGTGGTTTTTAGTCGTAGGTGCCGAGCATGTAGAACCCGCTTCGGTCGCTCCACCGTTGGTAGAACTCGGCCACGTTGCCTTCGGTGGCGGCGATGCCGCCGCTTTGGGTTTGAATACGCACGGTGTATTGGGCGGTGAACCCTTCGGCAGTGGAGCGAGTACGTTCGCTCCAGGTAAATTCCAGCACCTTGTCTTCGACGAGTTGGATGGAGTCCACGCGGCCGAAGATGTGCATGTCTATCTGCGGCTTGCCGTAGGAGTAGAACGCAACACCGTCGGTAATGGAACCGGCGGTACCCGCAGGCCCGTTGACGTCGCCAAGTTGGCCGTCGAAGACGATCCAGGACAGTGGCGCGCATGGGTCGTAGTGGTTTTCAATGTTGTCGATCCAGAAATTGTAATCACTGCCATCGGCCGCAGGCATCCGGCCCGGTGCGGTGCCGGTCTCGTACTGCTTGCGAGGGTCCTTCGGAAGGTCCGCGCAGGTGTCGTCCGGCGGTGTGCTGGTTTCCGGCGGCGCCTGGGTTGAGGTTGTGGTGATGACCTCTGTCACGGTTGGTGTTTCGGGTGCCGCTTCCGGTGCTGCGCCGACGGAGGTGAAGATCGCCTCCGTGGAGCTGCGCTGCTCGGGCTGTCCGGTACTGTCTGCGCCGCACGCGGCGAGTGCCAGCGGCAGGATCAGTGCAGCGCAGACAATCCCTGTGCGGGTGCTGGCTGTCATCTTTACGCCTCGGGGCTGTCTAGAAGCGTCGCTACGCTTGCCGGGTCAGCGTCTGAAAGCATCTGGCGGCAGCGATCGTATTCCGCGTCATCGCCAATAGCCTTGGATGCCAACGCCAACATCGCAATCGCCTTTAATACCGGCTGGTTTGCCTCGTGCGATGCCGGGACCGGACCCCAGCCCTTCCAGCCGTTGGCGCGCAGGCGGTCAAGCGAGCGGTGGTAGCCGGTGCGCGCGTAGGCGTAGGCAACAATCTGGTTGCCCTCGGCCAGTTCACGCTCGGCGCGAGCCGCCCACACAGCGGGGGAGTCAGGGTGGGCGATTGCCGTTGCATCATCCAGCAAATCGTTACCGTGAGCCGGGTCTTCAGGCAAGTGGACTGGCGGGGGAGCGAGCATATCGTTGAATTCCATGGCCCTACGTTACCGCGCAAAGGCAGACAGAGGCGTCTAAAGTGGGGGACCGAAAACTTTTCAACGATTAAGGAGAGTCATGTCCAACCCGTACAACCCGAATGGTGCAGACGACCAGAACGACAAGCCGGATTTCACCGCCGAGCCGACTCCGGAGACCTCCAGCGAGCAGACAACTGAGTTCGGCAGCACCTCCGGCACCACGTCCAGCAGCGCTGACTCCGCTGCGTCTGAGTGGGGCACCCCGTCCCAGTCCGCTGACTCCTCCCAGTCCTCTTCGCAGCCGCAGTATGGCCAGGGTGGTTACACCCCGTACGGCGAAAACCAGTACGGCCAAGGCGGCTCCCAGGGCGGTTACGGTCAGGGTGGTTACGGCCAGTCCCAGTACGGTGACGCACAGTACGGCCAGGGTGAGCACCAGCAGCACGATTACTCCCAGCAGCAGTACCAGGCGCAGGCTCAACCGCAGGGCCAGTTTGGTCAATACGGCTACCAGCAGCAGGGCCAGTACGGTCAGGGTGATTTCCAGCAGGCGCAGTACGGCGCTGGTTACCCGCAGGGCGGCTACCCGCAGGGGTACGGTCCGCAGGGTCAGTACGGTGTGCCGTCGAGCAACAATGGCCGCAAGAAGCCTGGCGACGGCTTCTTCCAAGCCCTGTTCGACTTCTCCTTCAGCCGCTTCATCACCATTGACTTTGCCAAGGTTATTTACGCTATCTTCCTGGGTCTCATCGCACTGGCCTGGGCGGCTGGTCTGATCGCTTCCCTCATCGGCTTCAGCGAGGGTGTTGGCGAAGGCTTCCTGGGCCTGATCGTGTACTTGATCGTGGGTACTGCGGCGGCACTGTTTGCTACGGTTGGCGCGCGCCTGAGCCTGGAGTTCTACGTGGCCACCGTGAAGACCGCGCAGAACACTTCCCAGCTTGTTGAGTTTGAGCAGGACAAGGCGGACAAGGCAGATTCTGACGCCTAGTAGCTCACTAACGCCCCAAGCGTGATGGGCCCGGCCGTGTGGTCGGGCCCTTTTTGCTGGTTCTTTTTGACGGCAGATTGCCAGCTGACGGCAAGGGCGTATTGAGGTTAGCGACTTTATAGTGGGGCCTACCTGCCCGGTTTCAACCTGAACTGTTGCAAAGGAGTCCCGATGGCAAGCGCAATGTATACCGCACGAACCGGCACGTATGAAGAATTCATGGACGTTTTTGATCCTGAAACAGATGATGTGACTGCGATGCTTCGTGAGGGACTGATTAACCCCGACCCCGAAGCCCGCGCCAAGATTGCAAACGACATGTTGGACAGGGGAGCAGACGCCGCGTCGGTGGAGTATGGCAACAGCACGCTTGCGCTGCTGCTTGGCGGCAATGAGCGCCTAGGCAAGGGCGACGGCGCGTTGGCGAAGCGTTTGGTTGCTGGTGGCGCTGATGTGAACCGGCGTTCCCGCGGTGATCTGCCGCTGCGTCTGGCCATCACGATTGATGCGGATGATGACGAAGAGCGTCGTGAAGTTTATGAAGCCCTCTTTGGATCTGAGGATTTGGACTTAAGCCTGCCGTCGAGCGAGCGCAACCCGATCAACACAATCGCTGGATGGCTGCGGATGAACATAGACGGGCGTCCCGGCAAGCTCGATGTCCTGGACGAGTTCCTCAAAGAGAGCGGCTACTAGGACTCCCAGAAATCAGTCCCAGAAATCCGAGGCGTCCAGCCCGAAGCGGTACAAACACTTGCGCAGCAGCGGCATTGATAGGCCGATGACGCTGGTTGGGTCGCCGTCGATGGAGTCGATGAACCAGCTGCCGAGCGCCTCCAAGGTAAACGCGCCCGCGCAGCCCAGCGGTTGGCCGGAGTGGGCGTAGGCGGCGATGTCGGCGTCGGACACCTCGCCGAAACGAATCGCGGTGGAGACCGTGTCCACCACCCACTCGCCGCGGAAACATACTGCGTGGCCCGTCAACAGGTGTGCGGTTTTGCCGCGCTGCGCTTTCCAGCGCTCAATCGCTCGCTCGGGGGTGTGCGGTTTGCCTAGCAGCGTGCCGTCTAAAAGCAGCATGGAGTCACACCCAATGACCACATCTTCCGGAAACTCCGGTGCAACCGTCTCCGCCTTTGCGCGGGCGAGGGCGCTGACGATGTCGTGCGGTTCATCGTCGGAAAGCTGAGCGATCAGCGCGTCCTCATCAATGTTGGCCGGGCGAAGAACGGGGCGGACCCCACCTTGCTCGAGCAGCATGCGTCGCGACGGTGACTGCGACGCCAGCACCAACCGCATCTAGAAATACACCGCGCTATGAAACGCGTGCGGGTTAAACAGCGGGCCGCGGTAATTGCGCGGGGCAGGAGCGCCCCAACCGTTCGCGTCCGCAGGAGCGGCAGCTGAGTTCTTCGCCTTCAGCTCCTGCAGCACCTGCACCAAGGCAGCCAGCTCGTCTTCAGTGGGATTGCCCTTTAGAACCTCAATATCCATTGCAAAACCCTCCTACAGCGGCATGTTGCCGTGCTTCTTCACCGGCGGGTAGACAACCTTGCGCTCCAACAGGCGCAGGCCCTCAAGCACTTGGGTGCGGGTCTGGGAGGGCTCAATCACCGCATCTACAAGACCACGCTCGGTAGCAACGTAGGGGTTGAGGTTTTCGGCCTCGTACTCGGCGACGTCGGTACCAATAGCCTCGGCAGCTGTCGCGGCATCCGCCAGCGCGATCTGCGCAGTTGGCCACGCAAACACCAAATCAGCGCCCAAGCCCTTCGAACCAAGCAGCGCATACGCAGTGCCCAGCGCCTTGCGGGTAATCACAGTCACCGTGCCCACCTGGGCCTCCGCGAACGCGTAGGCCAGCGCTGCCGCGCCGCTGAGAGGAGCATCCTCGCCAGCGGGGATAACGGCATCCGCGCAGTCCACGAACTGCACCAGCGGCAGGTTGAAGCCGTCGCAGGTACGGATGAAACGCGCCGCCTTGCGCGCCGCGGCACCCGTGAGCGTGCCACCATCAACCTGCGGCTGGGTGGCCACAACGCCAACGGCACGGCCACCGATGTGCGCCAAGCCAGTGAGCACGCTGCCAGCCGTCTGCGCGCCGAGCTCGAAGAAATCACCGTCCGTGACCGCGTTGATGATCTCGCGGACGTCATAGTCCTGGGAGTCATCGTCTGGCATGAACGTGTCCAGGTCCAGCTCGGAAGCCTTCTCCGCTTCCGTGCCCAGCGGGGAAGCGGCAACGTTGTTCAGTGGCAGGAAAGCCAGCAGGTCGCGCACCTGGGCAATTGCCGCAGCGTCCGTGTCCACAGTCAAGTGTGCCTCGCCGCCATCGAAGGAAGCGCCAGCCACCTGGACCACGAAATCTGCCAGCGGCACCGTGGTTGCCGGAAGGGATGCTGTATCACCTGCTACCACGGCGATCTGCGGCACCAGACCCGACGCCTGGGCGGCTGCACGCAAAATCTTCGCCTGCATGTGGGCAGTAACAATGCCCTCCTGGAAACGCGGGCCAATCGAGTCATAGATGCCGATGACCGGCACGCCGGTCTTCGTTGCCAACTCGTAGAGTTTCAGGATTTTTTCGGCGTAGACTTCGCCCATCGCACCGTCGAAAAGCGAACTGTCCTGGGAAAACACGAACACGCGACGGCCATGCACAAGACCGTAACCAGTGACCACGCCATCGGTGGCGGGCTTGGTGCGGTACATCTTGTAGGCCTCGATCCGGTGGCGGGCCAGCGCGTCAGTCTCCACAAACGTGCCGCTATCCAGCAGCAACTCAACGCGCTCGCGGGCGGTGGCACTGCCGTTTTCGCGCACGGCATCGATCGCCTCCTGACCGGCAGGGACCTGCGCCTCGGCGAGGCGATCGCGCAAATCCTGGATGCGACCGGCGGTGGTGGTCAAATCGGGTTTGGAAGTCATGGGGACCTAGTTTAGTGCCACAACTGCCTGTGCCTAATCAGGGCGAGATGGCCGTGTCACACGACACGCAGCCTGGATGAGCGGGATCTGCAGCGGAAGGCGAGCAATACCGGCCGCTTGCTGGTACCAGGGCTTCTTGCGCCACTTCCAGCTCATGTAGAAATTTGCAGGCCACACCGCCGTCAGTAGCGCGGCGGACATGTATCCGCCGGCGCGACGCATTGCCGCTGACCTGCGTACGTGATCCGGGTTGCTGCGCGGGCCAAGTGCTGGGGAGGCGAGCAGCACCGCGGCGAGCAATTCGGCGGCTCCGGAGGCGTATGTGTAGTTGCGTGCGGGTCCTGGAAGCTGCGGCGGGACAATGCTGTCGAAGGGCTCGGGCTTGAGGAAATGGAGCACACCGGAGCTGACGAACAGCGGAATGAGGGTGTTGGAAGGGATCTGCATAGGCATGATCGTACCCGGTTTTGGGAACAAGTGTTCTGGAATTTGAGAAGGTGTGTGGGGTACGCCTTTTACACTGAAATCCCAACACCGGGGAACAACATTTTGGACAAAGGAGGTCCTTATGAACCAAGCAGAGCGACAGAGCGAAGTACTTTCCTTCGACACCACCATCCACGGCACGAAGCTGCACGCAGAAGTTGAAATCAGCCCGCGCGGCACCCAGTACCTGACGGAAGCACAGATGGATGCCACCCGTGCCTTGCTCACGCACCTGGCAAACGTTGCGACTGAGTACCAGCCGGAGGAAGACACGCGCGATGAATCGCTGGATGCCTACGTGGTGCTGGCAGACACGTTCCAGGTACTGGACCTGGCGCGTGCGGCGGTGGATTCACGTCCGAAGGAGGCGATGCGTTACTTCTGGCACGCAGCATCCAACCTTGAGGTGCTGCAGGCGTGGGACCCGCGTTTTACCCAGGCATACCTGATGGCGCGCTACGGTGAGGAACTGGCAGGCAACTTCGTGCTTGAGCCTCTTGAGGGGCTGTGTGAGCAAATCGAGTCCTGGATGCCGCAGCGTTATGCGGGCCCTGGTTTTACGCAGCGCCGCGTAGTGGTGGATGACCGTCAAAGCGCGGAGGATTTCCAGCGCACCTTAACACCTGACCATGAGGCAGTCAGCGTGCTCATGGTGGATGATGAGGACTTGCCAGCTGATGAATACCAGCTCACCGGGCGCACCGTGCTGCCTGTGCCGATGTTCCCAGACGGCACGCTTGATACACGCGCCATGGTGCGACGCATCATGGATGACCAGTTTGTCACCTGCAAGTTTCACACTGACCGTCCTGCCTTCCACCTCCTGCGTACGCTGACCAGTGCCGCCCAGATGCAGCTTGTAGAGCGTCGTGGCAGCACGCCTGTGGAGTTCTACACCCATCTGGCGCACGCCAAGCAGCTTTGCCGACTGGCACGCCAGGACCGCTTCTTGGCAGACGGGGTATATCGCCGCACTGTGATTGATGCGCTCTACAGCAGCCTGATTACCGTGTCGTTGTTCAGCGACGAGTGGGTGATGCCGAAGTACCTGGCCAAGCTCGCCGCAACGCTGAATGAGGACCTTGGCAGTGATGATGTGATTTACACCGTCCACGCCATTGAAGCTTGGTTGCCGCGTGACATCCGTGAGCTGATGCCGCGCGTGTGGAACGAAAAGCTTGACACACAACTGCAGGAGCCGCTGGTAGCCGGCTTGAATGTCCTTCCGGGCGCGCGCTTCGTGGCCGTTTTGGATGAGCAGACGCAGGCGGATTTCGAGGAAACCGGGCTGCCCGACGTGGACAAGTTCAGCCCCATCGATTTGGGTCCCGAGCTGGGCGAAGACGCACTTGAGGTGCTGTCCATCCCGAACATCTCGGTGTTCCGCACCTGGGTATAGGCATCAGGTGTAGGCACTAGCGCGGCGGCGCGTCGTAGGCTTGGAAACCATGAGCGTGAACAACCTCCAGCGAATCCAGGAAGCAGTGTCGCAGTATTGGACTGACGTGCAGTGGGTCGAAACTACCGGCTCCACCAACGCGGACATGCTGGATCGCGGCACACCTGGCAGCGTGCTGATTGCAGACGAGCAGACGGACGGCAAAGGCCGGCTTGGCCGCCACTGGGTTTCCCCGAAAGGAGCCCAGCTGGCCATGAGCATGGTGTTAGAGGTCCCGGACCCCGCGCCGGCATTCGGGTTGCTGTCCATTGCACCGGGTGTGGCGGTGACCGACGTGTTGCCGCAAGCAAAGCTGAAGTGGCCGAACGACGTGCAGATTAAGGGCAAGAAGATTGCCGGCATTTTGTCGGGCCTGGATTTTCCGAAGGTGGTTGTGGGCATTGGCATCAACCTGAACATGCAGGCAGACGAACTTCCCACAGATATGGCAACCGCACTGAACCTGGAGGGCATCGACGTTGATTTTGATGAGTTCACCATTGCAGTACTGAACGCCATGGGACGTCGCTTCCAGCAGTGGACGCAGCGCGACCCGCAGCTGCTGGAGGATTACCGCAAGGTGTGCTCCACCATCGGCCAGCCGGTGCGCATCGAGCTTCACGACGGTGAAGTGGTTGGCACCGTCGACGGTGTCAATGATGAAGGCGAAGTGATTATCAACGGCACCGCCTTCGCCGTTGGGGACGTGCACCACCTGCGGCCAACCAGCTAACGCGGCCAGCTAGTAACATCTACCCGCGTGGCACGACAGGCGCACAAACAGGTGCAGTTCAAGGTAAGCGAGGATGAAGTGGTCCTTGCTGACGTCACTGCGCCCGTCAGCGACCTGATCTTCCCCCTGCTTGAGCTGATTTTGATCACGGGTATCTGCTGGATCGCCATCGGCTGGATGGATGTCACCGCCACAGTCCCTTTAGTGGCGCGCAACGCCATGGTCATCCTGTGGCTGGTCTTAGGCTTTTGGCGCTTCGGCCTGCCGGTGATTCGGGGGCGCCGTCGCCGCTTCGTGGTCACCGACCGCAGGGTGCTCGCCCGCGGGCGTACCGGCAAGGTCGATTCCATCCCGCACTCCCAAATCCACTCGGCGCGCCGGGCAGACGGAGGCTTGAACCTGGCGGTGTACGGGTTTCCACGCCCGATCCGTTTTGATCAGGTTGGTAAAGCCCGCCAGGTGGAGAAGCTGATCAACTCTCTGTAGCTAGTCCTTAATTTCCGTGGTGTGCAGCTGCTCATCCAGGTCCTCCGGCGAGAGGTTGCCGCCTTGGAACGCCGCGGTGACCGGCAGGTGGAGTTCCATGTCGGTGCCGGGGCACAGTTCAATAATTGCCTTGTCAATGGTGTAGTCAAGGACGTGGCCGCCTTTCTCGTGGGCGTCATCAAGAAAATGCACATGGCAGCCCGGGATACCGATGCCTTTTGCATAGCTTGGGGTGCGGAAACCACCGATGGTGCCGCTGATGTTGGTGAAGTGGTGCTCCGTGTCGTCTCCAACCGCCTCCGACATGGGGCGATAGGGCTTTTCCTGCTTTGCGACGGTACGCGTAACCACCTCAGCAAACCGACCAGTAATCCGCACAGCGTAGAAGTAGTTGCGGCTGGGCTCTAGCGAATCAACAAACTCTGAAAGTTCGGCGCGGCGCATGCCACGTGGGGCGTCGACACGAATGCGCGGCACGAAGTTGGTGACCACGGTAAACGGCGTGCGCTGATCCAAATCCGCAATACGCGCTTTGCCGTCGGAGGTTAGCTGGTGGCACACACCGTCTAAAATCAGCATCTCCCCATCGAGCGCATCGAAGGTGCCAAGGCCGAAGTTGCCTTTGCTCAAAATATCGCCGATGGTCATCTCGCCGTCATAGATGCCGTCTAGCAGGGCAGTCATGAGTGAGTTCTGGAAAATCGTGTGTCGTTGGATCATCTCCGCCATGGGTTCGATCGTACGTGGTGGGGGGACTACAGTGGTGGGGGTGACTAACACGTACGGGATGCCGGTAGTGGCCATTGTGGGCGACGGGCAGCTGGCCCGCATGATGCAAACGGAAGCAATTGAGCTGGGAATTGGGACCCGCCTGCTGGCGGGCAGTAACGAAGCCTCGGCCGCGCAGGTGATCGCTGATGCTCGCCTGGGTGATTACACCTCGCTGAATGACCTGCAGGAGGCCACCGCAGGCACAGATGCGGTGACTTTTGACCATGAGCATGTGCCGAATGAGCATTTGCAGGTGCTTATCGACGCTGACGTGAACCCCGAACCACGCCCCGCCGCACTGATCTACGCCCAGGACAAGCTGGAGCAACGCATCCGCCTGCGTGATCTGGGCGCGCCGGTGCCGGAGTTCGCAGGCATCGCCTCGGCGGATGACGCCAAGGCGTTCTGGGATTTCGTTGATGGCGCGGTGTGCCTCAAGGCCACCCGCGGGGGTTACGACGGCAAGGGCGTGTGGTTCCCGGACACCCTGGACGAGTGCCTGGAATTGGTCGAGGAGCTGCTGGGGCGCGGCGTTCCGCTGATGGGAGAGCGCAAAGTGCCCTTTGAGCGCGAGCTTTCCGCCATGGTGGCGCGCCGCCGCTCTGGCGAGGTGGCGGCCTGGCAGGTTGCGGAGTCCATTCAGGACGGCGGCGTGTGCCGCGTGACCATCGCACCCGCGCCGGGCATTTCCCCGGAGCTGGCCAAGCGCGCAGAGGACCTGGCGTGCCGCATTGCAACCGAGCTTGACGTGACCGGCGTACTGGCCGTGGAGCTGTTTGAGGCCGGCGGCGAGATCTTGGTCAACGAGCTTGCTATGCGCCCGCACAACACCGGCCACTGGACCCAGAACGGGTGCGTGACCTCCCAGTTTGAGCAGCACCTGCGTGCCGTGCTGGATTGGCCGCTGGGCAGCACGACACCCACCGCACCGGTGACGGTCATGGTGAACACCCTTGGCGGGGATGCGGACCCGGAGATGCCAATGGGCCAGCGCGTGGCCGCCGTGATGGAGAAGTACCCGCAGGCCAAGATCCACCTCTACGGCAAGCAGTGGCGCCCAGGCCGCAAGATGGGCCACGTCAACGTTGTTGCCGATACGGTGGAGGTCGCACGCGCGGTGGCGGAAGACGCCGCGAATTACATCATCAACGCGACATGGCTGGATGAGGAGTAACACAATGCAACCGCTCGTAGGAATCATCATGGGGTCCGACTCTGACTGGGACACCGTTTCACCTGCTGCTGAGGTGCTGGCAGAGTTCGGCGTGCCGTTTGAGGTGGGTGTGGTTTCTGCCCACCGCACGCCGGAGAAGATGCTGGCGTATGCCAAGTCCGCACATTCGCGTGGGCTGAAGGCCATCATCGCGTGCGCGGGTGGCGCAGCCCACCTGCCGGGCATGGTGGCTGCCGCAACGCCGCTGCCGGTCATCGGCGTACCGCGTGCGCTGGCGGATCTGGACGGGCTGGATTCCCTGCTTTCCATCGTGCAGATGCCGGGCGGCGTACCAGTAGCAACCGTATCCATCGGCGGCGCGAAGAACGCTGGCCTGTTGGCTGTGCGCATCCTTGGCGCGGGCGATCCGGCGCTGACGGAGAAGATGGCGCAGTACCAGGAGAACATGGCCCAGGAAGTAGAGCGCAAGGACGAAGCGCTGCGGAAGCGTCTGCTGGGTGAGTAATAGCTCTACAAACCCGATTGTGGTGTTGGGCGCTCGTGTTGCTGACGGGCGCCCTTCGCCCATGTTGGAGTCCCGCCTGGCACGCGCGTTAGAGATTTACCACGCCAACCCGCGTCCCGTGGTGGTGACCGGCCACGGCGAGGCAGAAGTCATGGCAGGCTGGCTTGCCCACCACGGCGTTGCACACGAACACATCGTGATCGAGCCGGATGCGACCTCAACAAACGAGAACCTGGAACACTCGTGGGCACTCTTTCCCGACGCCACGCTGCTTACCGTGGTGACCTCTGAATTCCACGTGGCGCGCACCCGCGTGTGGGCGTGGCACCTGGCAATCCCCGTTGAGGTCATCGGTGCGCCCATGCCTGCGGGCTCGCCGAAGCGGAAAGCAAAAAACTACTCGCGTGAAGTGATTGCTGTGCCGCATTCACTTGCGCGAGTAGTGTGGCGCCGCCTCATGCACAAGGCACAAGGCGGGCGCTGAAACAGTCTTTAGCGGTAGACCATGCCGCCGTCGGTAAGGATGGACTGGCCAGTGATGTAATCCGAATCCTCGGAAGCGAGGAAGGACACCAGGTTGGCCACATCCTCCGGGGTCTGTGCACGACCCAGGGCGATGCTTTCAACGTTCTTCTCGTAGGTAGCACCCAGCTCTGCTCCGGTCAGCTCGTGGAAGCGGCGGTCAATATCCACCCACATGTCGGTGCCAACGATGCCCGGGCAGTACGCGTTGACAGTGATGCCGTCGCTTGCGTACTCGCGTGCAGCAACCTGGGTCAGCGCACGCACCGCGAACTTGGAGGCGGAGTAAGCACCCAGGATCGGGAAACCGTCGTGGCCTGCGATGGAGGAAGCGTTGATAATCTTGCCGCCGCCCCCGCGCTCCTTGAACTTGGCGGCAGCAGCCTGGATGCCCCAGACCACGCTCTTGATGTTGACGTTGAACATGGCGTCCAGCTCATCGTCCGTAATAGCGTCGATCGGCTGCACCTGTGCAATGCCGGCGTTGTTCACGATGATGTCGAAGCTGCCGAGCTCCTTCTCAGTGCGGTCGATAGCGGCAAAGACCTCATCACGCTTGGACACGTCGGCGCCGATGGCGATGGCCTTGCGGCCCAGCTTCTCAATCTGGGAAACGGTGTCCGCGCAGTTTTCTTCCTTCAGATCAAGCACCGCGATGTCCGCGCCGTCCTGCGCAAGGCGCAGTGCGATTGCCTGGCCGATGCCTCGTGCTGCACCGGTAACAAGAGCGACCTTGCCGTCAATGGACTTCGTTGGCATGTAGTTCTCCTTCTCGTAGCGTTTCAAGTTCTGCGCCGAAACATCCGGCACAACCCACGGTACGGAAAGATCAGACTTTTCGCTTGGGGCGATTAGTGCGGGGGTCGGGGCGTTGGGGAACCGCCTGGCTCCCGCCTGATCGATCCCCTGACAAATGTGACGAGGCGGTTTACGTTTGCCCAGGTCGCAGCCTGACTTATAGGGCCCCGCTTTATGTCAAGTGGTTGTGAACAATTTTCGGTTGGTATTTGATGGTGTGGGGTTGGGGTGTGGGTGTTGTGCTGGTGCGGATGATGGTGACGTGTTTGGGTAGGTCTGTGGGTGGGGTTGGTCGGGTGGTGATCCATCCTTCGGCGAGTGCGTTGTCGATGGCTGTTGAGCGGTTGTTTTTGAAGGTGTGCCAGGTGCCGTCGAGGACGCTTTGTGGTGTGTAGCCGTTGATGCCGCTGTGGGGCCTGTGGTTGTAGTAGTGGCTAAATTGCTCGACCCAGTCTGTGGCGTGGTGGATGTCGTCGAAGTGGTGTGGGTAGTACGGCACGCCCTTCATAGTGTGGAATAGTGATTCCATCTGCGGGTTGTCGTTGCTGATCCCTGGCCGGCTAAACGAGGTGGCTACACAGTGGTCGGCAAAAAGTTTCGCGAGTTTCTTGCTGGTCATAGCACTGCCATTATCGGAGTGGACGGTGTGCACCGTTGGGTATTTTTCGAAGATGGCGGCAAACATGTGGCTGGCTGCGCGGGAATCTTCGTGGTGGGTGATGACTTTGCCGACAATGGCTCGTGAGTACAGGTCCATTGCAGTGTGGCAGGCATAGGTTTCGTTGACGTATGGCCCTGGCAGGTAGGTGATGTCCCAGCACAGTACTTGGGCGGGTCCGGTGGCTTGTACGCACGGTGGTTGGCGATGTGTTGGACCCCGGCGGCGTTTGGCCCGTGTTTTATAGCGTTGGCGCAGTAGCTTGCCGTGTCTGCGGGCAACACGATAAAAGCTGCTTAAGCTGGCGATATATTTCCCGTGGTTGTAGGCGTTGTAGAAGACATCATCCACACTGGACTGTGGGTTGGCATCAAGCAGGGCAAGAATCTGTGCAATTTGCTCGTCCGATAAGCGCGTGATGTTGCGGTCTGTATGCGCGATCGGGGCAGGTGTTTTCGGACGTGGGTGTTGTTGGTAGTAGCGTCTGCTGCGGCTGATCCGCAGCAGTGTGCAGGCACTGTACTTACTGTGTCCAATGCTGCACAACGCGCTAAGAAGGGCTTCTTCGTGTTCTATTCCTTGCTGGTAGCGCGATGTTTCCTCGTCGGTGAGTATTCGTCCGCCGCGTCGCAGTCCCCGCCAGGATTCTGTGGCAGAGACGCTATAGCTTTTCCCAAGACATCACTGGTGGCTTTCCACTTATCAGCTTCCTTTTGCACGCGGGCAACTTGGCGTTGTGCTTGTTGACGCACGTGTGCGATTTCCCGATCTGCTTGTTTGCGTATACGGGTGATTTCACGTTCATGTGCTGCGACTTTTTTACGCAGTGCTGCAAGTTCATCGTTTTCGGTCATTACCAAAGCCTTCCTGGTGCAGATAACGTGCCAGCGTCCCATCTTCGATCCTGCGTATCCAGCGCATCATGGTCACGCGTTCGATGCCGTGTTTTTCCAAAAATGCCTGCTTTTCACCATAGGGACGTTCAACGTACTGGTGGACCAACGAGACAATGTCGAAACCATCAAGCACTGTAGGCACTGGGGCATTGCCCCCGGTTTGTACAGCATTGCGTTTTTGCTGGGTAACCGAAGCAAACCCAAGACGCTTTCCCCATCTATGGATTTTGGACTGACAGATGCCATGGCGATTGCGCCATAGCCCTTTTGTCCCATGTGGCAGTTGGCAATAGATAACAAACATCTGGCGCTGCTGGGCCTTATTGAAGTTCAATCTATTTCGAAATGGCTCATCCGGGACGAACACTACAGCCCCGGCATACGGCATCACCACGTCTTCATCATCAAGCACCGCCCCAGGTTCCAGTACCGTTAACGGCAACGCGAGAACATCCTGGGCGCGGGCAAGTCGACCACGCGGCCGCCGCCGTGCCGGATCCGACACCACCGTCTGATCCGTAGGCCTTGGCCACTGCGGCGGGTCAGGAGTAAGACACGGAATATTGTGCAAGGTCATGAACAAAACCTCCTCTGGTTCGTTGTTCACAACCAGCCTGACAGAGAGGGCCCGCCGCACGATTTGTCAGAGGGAAACCGTGGAACCTGACAAATGTGACGAGGCGCGCTTTACGTTTGCCCAGGTCGCAGCCTGACTTATAGGGCCCGCCGCACGATTTGTCAGGATCTCAACAGCAGAGCGTCCGGAACGAGCCCCAACCCAGCTAGCCCTTCACACCACCTGCGGTCAGGCCGGAGACAATGCGGCGCTGGAAGAGCAGCACCATGATGATCAGCGGGATGGTAACAAGGGAGCCGGCCGCCATAATCGCTGCGTAGGGGTATTCGAAGGCGCTCGGCCCGGAGAAGCGGGCGATGGCCACGGTCACCGGCTCGGTGGACGTGTTGGAAAGCTGGCGTGCCAGCATGAACTCGTTCCAGGTGGTGATGAACGCAATGATCGCGGTGGTGAAAATCGCCGGCGCTGCCAGTGGCAAAAGGATGAGGCGGAACGCTTGGCCTCTGGTCGCGCCGTCGACACGCGCGGCCTCCTCAAGCTCCCAGGGAAGCTGTTGGAAGAACGACAC
The DNA here is from genome assembly GCF_001263755.1 of Corynebacterium riegelii. Lineage (NCBI taxonomy): Bacteria > Bacillati > Actinomycetota > Actinomycetes > Mycobacteriales > Corynebacteriaceae > Corynebacterium > Corynebacterium riegelii. Next base: position 1,472,143 of record NZ_CP012342.1, on the reverse strand, counting down.
CAGGGTGTACACCGTCAGCGGCAGGGCAAACGAGATGTTCGGGATGATCATCGCGCGGTAGGTGCCAATCCAGTTCAGGTCGCCGAAGAGCTGGAACAGCGGGGTCACCAGGGCAATGCCCGGGAACATGGAAGCTGCCAAGATGATGCCGGTGATTATGCCTTTGCCGGGAAACTGCATGCGTGCCAGCGCGTATGCGGTAAACACGCCCACGATCACGGCTAGGGAAGTGGTGGCCAGGGAGATGATCAGGGAGTTTCCAATGGCGCCGAGGAAGTCGTTGCCTTTGGAGGTAGACATTGCGTCGCGGAAGTTGTCCAGCGTGACGTGCGTGGGCCACGGGGTGGTGTCAAAGGTGTGGCTCTTGTGGCGCAGTGCCGTGATCAGCATCCAGTAAAACGGCGCGAGCCCCCAGAACATGATGAAGATGACGCCGAGGTAGTGCCCGATTCGCTTCATTGCTTTGCCTTCCTTTGAGCTTTCCTTGCTTCACGACGCTTCGCCGCACCCCCAACGTCCGCCCCCAAGAAGCGGATCATGATGAATGCCACCGCGAAGATGAGCAAGAAGATCAACGTGGACAGCGCGGAGGCTGAGTTGAAGTTGCCTTGGCGCATGTCTTCCACCACCAGCTGGGAGATCGTGGCCGTGGGCGCGTTGGAGGACGCCGAGATCATGATCACCGGCAGGTCATACATACTCAGCGCATCAAGGGTGCGGAAGAGTATCGCCACCATCAGTGCTGGGCGCACCAGCGGCAGCGTGATGCGGGTAAAAGACTGCCAGGCGTTCGCGCCGTCCACGCGCGCTGCCTCGTAAAGATCCCGGTCAATCATCTGTAAGCCAGCGAGGATGAGCAGCGCCATAAACGGCGTGGTTTTCCACACGTCTGCGATAATCACGGCAAAGCGCGCCGCCCACGGGTCAGTAGTCCAGGCGATGTCTTTGCCCAACAGGGAGTTCACAATGCCGTTGGGGGCGAACATGAACTGCCACAACTTGGCGGTCACGGCGGTGGGGATCGCCCACGGGATAAGTACCGCCGCACGGATCAGGCCGCGCATCTTGGATGGGCGGTTCATGATCATCGCCATGCCCATGCCCAGGACGGCCTCCAGGGCGACGGTGACCACGGTGAAAAACAGCGTGATTTTTACAGCCGGCCAAAAGTCCGTTGCCAACACGCCCGGAGGGCACGCACCGACCACGCCGGAGGGGCTCATGCAGCGGTTGGTGATCCAGTACAGGTAGTTGTCTAGGCCGGCAAAGCCTCCGTCAACAAACACACCCGTCTCTGGATCCAGGCGACGGTTGGACTGGAATGACAGCCAGATCGCCCGGACGATGGGGTAGCCGATAACTACGGCCAACACGCAAAGCGCCGGAGTGACAAGACCGAACGCCTTGCCGGTGTCACTGGGCTTCTTCGCGGCTGGCGCGTCGGCGCGCTTGCCCGTTGCCGGGGAATCGGGCCTAAGAGAAGTGCTCATGGACGCCTCAGATCAAAAAATGTGCTGAAGAATTTGTGTGATTTTGGGGTCTAAAAACGGGCAACGCCCGAACCGCAGTGTAAACGGTTACGGGCGTTAATTTGCCGCAAGGCGCAAGTATGTACTTACTGTGCCTGCTTGATAGCTGCAGCCATGTCAGCAGTTGCGTCATCCACGCTCTTGCCAGCGGTCAGGGCAGCGTAAGCGTTGTCCTGGATCGCCTTGGAGATAGCCGGGTAGAACGGGGAAACCGGACGCGGCTGAGCGTTCTCCAGGGACTCCTTCAGAGCCGGCAGGTACGGGTACTTCTCAATCAGGTCAGCATCGTCGTAGATGGATGCCAGAACCGGCGGGAAGGAAGCCTCAGCGAAGGACAGCTGGTTCTCCTCGTTGATCACGAACTCAATGAAGTCACGAGCCGTGGCCTTGTACTTGGAGTTCACGTTGATGCCGTTGTTGTAGCCACCCAGGGTGGACACGCCAACACCGTTCTCACCAACCAGCGGCTGGACCTCAAAGTTCAGGCCCTTCTCCTCTGCGTTGGTGTACATGTACGGCCAGTTGATAGCAAACGCCGTCTTACCCTCGGTGAAGGCCAGGTTGGTCTCCTCCTCGGTTGCAGCGGTGGAACCCTTAGCAATGGTGCCGTCAGCGTAAGCATCAACAAGCGCCTGCAGGCCTGCCTTTGCCTCTGCGGATTCAACGGTCGGCTCGCCGCTGTCATCGATCACAGCGCCGCCCCAGCCATTGATGAAGCCCAGGGTGTTCACCGTCAGGCCCTCGTACTGCTTCAGCTGCGTGGTCAGGCAGTCGCCCTCCACGGCCTCACAAGCGGACTTGATGTCTGCAAACGTGTCCGGCTTGGACTCAATCAGGTCAACGTTGCGGAAGAGCAGCTGGCCGTTGGTGTTCTGCGGCAGGGCGTAGAGCTTGCCGTTGTAGGTTGCGGAATCCACCGTCGGCTGCAGCAGCTTGGAGGTGTCAACCGCGTAGTCACCCTCCAGCGGCTCCAGCCACTGGTTAGCGGCGAAGTCTGCGGTCCAGACAACGTCAAGTGCCATCACGTCATAATCAGCGTTGCCAGCCTGCAGGGACTGCACGAGGGTCTCGCGCTGAGCGTCAGCCTCACCAGCGAGCTCAGACAGGGTGACCTGCTCATCCGGGTGCTCGGCGTTCCACTTCTCAATGATCGGGATGATCTTGTCAGTGTCGTTCTTGCCCATGGCAAAAGTGATCGGGCCACGGTCCTCTGCAGAAGCAGCGGAATCAGTGGTCGCTGCAGCGTCAGTTGCCGTAGCGGTATCGGTGGTGTCCGTGGTTGCCGTCTCGTCGCTGGAGCAAGCGACCAGAGCGGTGGTGGACAGTGCGAGAGCGCAGATTGCTGCGCCCGACTTGCGGGTAGCGGAGAGCTTCATGCAAGGACCCTTTCATCTTGGAGGTGTAAACAATGTAAATAACTCCAAGGCGAAAAAGTCGCTGTTTTTTCGCATTCCCCCAAAAACGGGGGTAGTGAAGAAAAGTTAATCTGCTGTTAAGAAGTGCGTTACTTTCTCCACCTGCGTGATGTGCTCCAAGCGCTCCGCCGGGATCAGGCCCGTCGCCACCACCACCGAGCCGCCCGCGGCAAGCGGGGCCAGCACGTTGTACTCAAACTCCTCACGCGTAGTCCACGGGTGAGCCAAATAGCGGTGCGGGCCGAACTCTGCTCGGGCGAAATCAGACAGGTCGGCGCTTTCGCCGTAGTACTGGTCGCCGTAAAAACGCACCGTCGGGCCAAAATCCACGGTGCCAAACGGCAACTCGCCACCGGATTCCACAACGCCGCGGCCAAAAGGATCGTTGGAGACAACAACTACGTCGGGCACCTCCGTCCATAAGGAGGCTCGCTCGGTAGTGGTGAAGGTGACGGTTGGGGGAGACAACGGAGCGTCGAAAAGCGGGAAGCTCTGCGCGTTGTAGGTGCCAAGCGCAATGGCTGCAGACTGCCAGCTGGCAGGCAAGTCGATGTGTACCTGGGAGCCGGGCTCCACATCAAACTCTTCAATCAACATGTTGGCCACCTTGTTCGCCCAGTTTTCCAAGGTCTGGCCGGAAAATTCCATGCGGGTGCCCAGAGCCTCGTCATATACCGTCAGGCGGGGCGAGGCGGGATCTTGCATCAACGGGCTGAGCATGCTCATGCCCGCCCACAGTAGACAATTAATTCACACAACGCGGGCCGGTACCGCCAGCGTTGATCTCAGGACCAACCTCCGTGGCGCCGAAATCCTCACCCGGAGTACCCACAGGCGCGTAATACTCCGTCTCATCCACCTCGCCGGGCTCCACCATGGCAGGGCCCGCGTAGTCTTGCGCCACCACCACGATCAGACTGCCAGGCTCAAGGCCCGCATTAGCCGTCACCGGCAGGCCGCCAAGCATGTTGGCAAGCTCCACAGCAGCAGGATCTTGAGGGTCTGCAGCCACGATCTGGGAGGAGGAGTAGACCCCGTCCATAGCGTTGGACACGTTGGCAACCGTGATGCCCTGCTTACGCAAGTGATCACCCATCGCAGCCGCCTGGCCCGGACGGGACCCGGCGTTGAGCACATACGCCTCGTACTGCGCGAACTGCTCAGCAGGCGCCACCGGAGCCTCAGACGTTGATGACGCTTCAGTCTCATCCGCCGGAGGTGCAATAACTTCTTCCATGAACCGGCGGACCTGGCCAACGTCCACGGTGACAATAGACTCGCCGTAATCACCAACACCGTTGACCGAGGTCACCGGGATAGTGGTGAAGCTGACGTCACCACCAGCCAAACCAGACATCTGCTGTGCAAACGCCATCACATCCCAACCCTGATCCAACGTCACGGAACGTTCCGCGGCCGTAGCCAGATCACGCAAACGTGCCGGGTTGGTCAGCGTGCCTGCAGACAGGGTCTTTTGCACCAGGGACGCCATGTAGGCCTGCTGGCGCACAATACGGTCCAAGTCTCCGCGGGGCAGGTCGTGGCGCTGGCGCACAAACGACAAAGCCTCAGCACCGTTGAGCGTCTGGCGGCCCGCCGGGAAATTCGCACCAGACAGCGGCTCATTGACCGCCTGGTTCAGGCAGACCTCAACGCCGCCAACCGCATCCGTCATCAAAGCAAAGCCCAACAGGCCCACCTGCGCGTAGTGGTCCACCTCCACGCCGGTTAAGTCCGCCACCGCTTGGATCAGGCCCACCTGGCCAGCTTGGGCAACGCGCTGCTCCAACTGCGGGCCGGGGGAGTAGCCGGCCTCCGTAAGCTCCGCGCGGCGCTGCTGCGCGTGAGCGGCATAAACGCCGTTGATTTTCAGGTTGCCGTAGTCATCCGTATGTACATAGGTATCGCGCGGAATAGATATTGCGGTGGCGCGGGAACCATCCGCCGGGATGCGCAGCACCATGATGGTGTCCGTATTAATCTCGCCGTCTGAAATACCGGCGTGCAAACGCGCGAGCTCCGCTTCGCTGAGCGGGTTGCCCTGCGCGTCCGTGCGGGAGTCAGAGCCCACAAGCAAAATATCCAGCGCGCCGTCCTGCAGACCTTTCTTTTTCTTTGACGACTTCCCGTCCCCACCCTGTTGCGTTGGAATGTCCAGATCGGAGGCGCTGAGCTGACTGTCCAAACGGCCGACGGTGGCGTAGCCAACGCCGGAGACCAAGATGGTGCCCGCAGACAGTAGGGCCAAAAACCCCTTCAGCACAGGGTGACCGGACTGGCGCACATCCCGCGCGCGGGATGGCGCTGGCGCGATGTTGCGCGCACGCCTTGACCTCTCGGCTGACCTCTCAGCTGGCCTTTGGCTCGACCTTTCAGTCGGCCACTGGCTTGGCCGCCGGCTTGGACCCTGAGTCGAGTCCTGTGGCGAGCGCTGTGGTGCATCGGGGTTGTCTGTCACAGCGGGCAAGTATAGTGCGCGCGCCTGCCCAATCGGGCACGAAGCGCTGGGTAAGCTGGCTGCCATTGTGAGCATTGAGAAGAAAACGGCAAACGGCGCATCCGCTGACGCCGGCGCGCGCCCCCTGGCTGTCATCGCGGTGACCTATTCGCCAGGACGACACCTGCAGGAGCTACTTGCCTCGCTGCCGCAGTCCACGGACCTGCCCACCTGGCTGGTGTGCGCAGATAACGGCTCACGTGACGGCGCACCCGAACAGGCTGCGCGGGAGCATGACAACGTGGAGTTTTTCCCAACGGGCGGCAACATCGGCTACGGCGCGGCAATCAACGCAGCGGTAGAACACCTGCGGCCGCGCAAAAATAAAGGCGAGATCAATCAGGAGTACTTCCTGGTGGTGAACCCAGACGTGCAGTTTGCCCCGGGCAGCGTGGACAAGCTCATGCAGTGTGCACAGTCCGCCCCGCGGGCCGGTGCGGTGGGGCCGCGCATTGAGGAGGCAGATGGGTCCGCGTACCCGTCTGCGCGTCAGGTGCCGGGGCTGATCAATGGCATGGGGCATGCGTTGCTTGGAGACGTTTGGCCGAACAACCCTTTCACCGCCTCCTATAAAAAAGGTGCGGATATGGACACGCGGCGTACCGCCGGCTGGCTTTCCGGCGCATGCCTGCTTGTGCGCTGGGAGGCGTTTGACGCCATCGGCGGTTTTGATGAGCGCTACTTCATGTATTTCGAAGACATTGACTTTGGTGATCGGCTCAGCCGCGCCGGGTGGGACAACCTGTACTGCCCGTCCTCGGTCATCTTCCATGACCAGGGGCATGTGGCGGGCAAGTACAACCGTGTCACGGTGCCGGCGCACCATGAGTCGGCCTACAGGTTCCAGCGTGATCGTCACGCCAAGTGGTGGCAGGCGCCGCTGCGTGGCCTGCTGTGGGCAGGGTTGAAGGCGCGTGGGGCTGTGAAACGTTTGGAGGGAAGTCGCAATGCGTAGTGCAGTTGATGCAGATGCCGTCATCTTGGTCGGTGGGCAGGGGACACGGCTGCGGCCGCTGACGGTGTCCACGCCGAAGCCGATGCTGCAAACTGCGGGTTATCCGTTCCTGCAGCATTTGCTGGCGCGCATTGCTGCCGCAGGTATGCGGCATGTGGTGTTGGGCACCTCGTATCGCGCTGAGGTATTTGAGCAGTACTTTGGGGACGGCTCGGATTTCGGTTTGGAAATTGAGTACGTGGTTGAAGAAGAGGCGCTGGGTACCGGCGGGGCGATTCGCAATGTGTTGCCGAAGCTGCGTTCTGACACGGTGATGGTGTTTAACGGTGATGTGCTCTCTGGTGCGGATTTGGGGGCGATCCTGCGCACGCATGAAAAGGGCAATGCGGATGTGACGTTGCATCTGGTTCGCGTGCCGGATCCTCGCGCGTTTGGTTCTGTGCCAACGGATGAGCACGGCCGTGTTCTTGCCTTTTTGGAGAAGACGGAAGACCCGCCGACTGATCAGATCAATGCTGGGTGTTACGTGTTTAAGCGCGAGGTGATTGAGCAGATCCCGGCTGGTCGTGTGGTCAGCGTGGAGCGTGAGGTGTTCCCGAATCTGCTCTCTGCTGGTGCCAATGTGTTGGGGCATGTGGATTCTTCGTATTGGCGCGATATGGGTCGGCCGAGCGATTTTGTGCAGGGTTCGTCGGATTTGGTTCGTGGCATTGCGCCGTCGCCGCTTCTGGAAGGCCGCACGGGGGAAGCGCTGGTGGACCCGTCGGCGGGTGTTGCTGGAGGGGTCATTCTGGTCGGTGGTTCTGCGGTTGGTCGCGGTTCGGTCATTGGGGCTGGTTCGCGTATCGACGGCTGCGTGATCTTCGACGGCGTCACCATCGAACCCGGCGCCACCGTGCAGGACTCCATCATTGCCTCCGGTGCGACCATTGGGGCAAATACGCGTATCGACGGCTGCGTGGTCGGCGAAGGCGCCCGCATCGGCGCACGTTGTGAGCTCAAAGGTGGCATGCGTGTCTGGCCGGGTGTGGAGATTCCGGACTCGGGAGTGCGTTTTTCTCCAGATGCGTAAGCGACACGCCGGATCGGCCAGCTTGTTATAGAAACGGGCCCCACCTACTACATGTAGTACCCCCTATGATTACCCCTGTCGCTGAACGTATGTAACTGGTGTGACTGGTGTGACTGGTTGACTGGGTGAACCCTTAGAAACCCTCGGAATCTGGTGAAATCTGCGGAGCGAGGTTGCGGCTATTTAGTGCAGCGGTGTTGAATCGCATTCGTGTAATCCACTTCCCCGCGACAGACGGAAAAGAAGGGAGGGCGTGGACGATATGGCAGATGTCGGAGGCATGACTCTGGATGAGTTGTTTGGCACCGTCGAGCAAGAATGGCAGGACCAAGCGCTCTGCGCACAGACCGATCCGGAAGCGTTCTTTCCTGAAAAAGGTGGATCGACCCGCGAGGCGAAGCGTATTTGTAAGGCCTGTGCAGTGCGTGATGAGTGCCTGGAGTACGCACTCGAGCATGATGAGCGCTTTGGTATTTGGGGCGGCCTGTCCGACCGTGAGCGCCGCCGCCTGAAGAAGCAGATCGGCTAATTTACTCGGCTTTTTACCAAGGGAAATCTGGGTCCACGTCGCGTGGATCCAAGTTGAGGTAGTACGCCACCAGTGCGGTGAGCACCCACGTAATTAACTCTGAGCGTTCCTCAGCGCCGGTTGTGCGCTGCTCAATAGGACGGCGGAAAATGACAAAACGCGCCCGCGTTGGGTTCCCGTCGCGGTCCACGCCGGCTTCGAGGACGCGCCCCAAAGGAACAGGCCCATCGGCCACAATCTCATCCGGCAGTATCGTCATATCGGCGCGCAGACGCATGCGCGGGATGGTGTCCACCGCAAGATCAACCCCGCTGAGCTGATCAAAGTAGGCATTGTGCAGCGGCGCGTACATTTCCAGCACCAGCTGATCAAATGCCTGCGATCGGCTACGGTAGCGCGGCACACCCACCGGCAGCACCGGCCCGCGCACGCCACGGCCATGCCGGTCGCGGCCTGGGCGCAGGTGGGAAGGGCTGTTACGGGTGGTCATGGACACTTATCGTATGGGCCTTCGCGGTGAAAGACGGGTGGCGCGCCGCGCGCATGCTACCGATTACTCAAGTAGGGGTTTAGACTTGGCCCCCGTGAGTACTTTCCGTCGTTGCTGCCGTCCGGGCTGCGGCCGCCCAGCCGTGGCCACTCTCGTCTACGCCTACGCGGAATCCACTGCAGTCATCGGGCCACTAGCGCCGGTGCCGGATCCGCACGCATGGGACCTGTGTGAGCGCCACTCCGCCCACATCACCGCACCCGTGGGGTGGGAGATGGTGCGCGTTGAGCAGATTGACATTACGGATAAAGAGCTCGACAACATGGATGAGGCGGACCTCACCGCACTTGCCGAGGCGGTGCGTGAGGCCGGCCGCGTGACCACCGGTCTGGTGGACACCTCCCAGGATCCGATTGAGTACCCGGCCTCGCGTGACTTCAATGACCCGGAGACATCGAACCACCCGGTGCACCGCACAAAGCGGATCGAGGAACAGGCGGCAGCTGAGCGTGAGGCGCGCCGTTCCCACCTGCGTGTGGTGCCTGATCCCTAAAAATCTCTCAAAGACTGAGGGTTTAGACTTCTCGCATGGTGTATTCCAGCGAGCAACTCGCGCAAGTAATCAAGGCCTATGACATCCGCGGCGTGGTCGGCGAGACCATCGACGCAGATTTGGTGCGCAGCATCGGCGCCGCCTTCGCACACATCCTGCGCGGCGAGGGGGAGACCCGTGTGGCGGTGGGCTATGACATGCGGTCTTCTTCACCGGAGCTTGCTGAGGCCTTTGCCCAAGGTGTCAACGCCCAGGGCTTGGACGTGACCCTGCTTGGGCTGACGTCTACGGACGAGCTGTACTTTGCCGCTGGCACGCTCGGCTGCGCAGGCGCGATGTTTACCGCCTCCCACAACCCGGCACGCTACAACGGCATCAAACTGTGCCGTACAGGCGCAACCCCGGTGTCCACGGACACGGGCCTTGGTCAGATCACCCAGATGCTGGTTGATGGGGTGGGGGCGTATGAGGGGGCACGCGGTGGCGTCGATAAGCAAGATGTCCTGGGTGCTTATGCCGAGTTCCTGCGGGAACTGGTGCCGGTGAGCGGCAACCTGACGGTGGCTGTGGATGCGGCGAACGGCATGGCTGGGCTGACCGTGCCGGCGGTGCTGGGGGATATGGATATTCGCCCGCTGTACTTTGAGCTGGACGGGACCTTCCCCAACCATGAGGCCAACCCCTTGGACCCAAAGAACCTGGTGGATTTGCAGAAGTTCACCGTAGAGCAGGGGGCAGACATTGGTCTTGCCTTTGACGGGGATGCGGACCGCTGCTTCGTGGTAGATGAGCGCGGCGAGCCGGTCTCACCGTCGGCGATTACGGCGCTGATTGCCACCAGGACCCTGGCCAAGCACCCGGGGGCGACCATTATTCACAACCTGATCACCTCGCGCGCTGTGCCCGAGATGATCGAAGAAGCCGGCGGCACCGCAGTGCGCACCCGTGTGGGGCACTCCTACATCAAGGCGGAAATGGCTTCTCGCGGGGCCCTGTTTGGGGGCGAGCACTCCGCACACTACTACTTCCGTGAGTTCTTTAACGCGGATTCCGGCCTCGTTGCCGCACTGCACGTGCTGGCGGCACTGGCGGAAAGTGAAAAGCCGCTCTCGCAGCTCATGGCCCAGTTTGAGCGCTACTGCGCCTCCGGTGAGATCAACTCTGAGGTGGCCGACCAAGAGGCCACTACTCAGCGCGTTGTGGAGGCGTTTGCGGATCGCACGACAGAGGTGGACCACCTGGACGGGGTGAGCGTGAGCCTGGATTCCGGTGCGTGGTTTAACGTGCGCGCCTCTAACACGGAACCGCTGCTTCGCCTGAACGTGGAAGCACCCACGGAAGCTGAGGTTGAGGCGCTGGTTGCGGAGATCTTGGCTGTCATTCGTGGCTAACTGGTAGCGTTGTCGGTCGGTCTTTTATCTGAAGGAGCCGTATTCGATGCACAACCTTGAGGCTGCGCTACGCACCTACCCGTGGGGCTCTCGTACCCTGCTGGCACAGTTGCGGGGTACCACCTCACCCGCGCCGACCCCGGAGGCGGAGTTGTGGTTTGGTGCGCACCCGGCGGCGCCGTCGTCAATCAACGGTGAGCCGTTGGACAAGGTGATCAGTGCGGACCCTTCGGCGGCGCTGGGGCAGCGCGTGGAGAAAGCGTTTGACGGCCAGCTGCCGTTTTTGGTCAAACTGTTGGCCGCAGGCGAGCCGCTATCCATCCAGGCACACCCGTCACGGGACCAGGCGGCGGCGGGCTTTGCTCGCGAGAACGCGCTTGGGCTTGCGTTGGATGATCCGCGCCGAAACTACAAGGATGCCAACCCGAAGCCGGAGATCATCGTTGCGTTGACGCCGTTTCGCGCCCTGGCGGGCTTCCGCCCGGTCTCCCAGACCCGTGAGCTGTTTGAGGCCTTAAGCGGGCCGGGCGGCGGACTGGATCGCTACAGCGCCATGCTGGTGGATGCGGAACCCACAGAAAGTGTCCGCGCCGTGTTTACCACGTTGATTTCCCTGCCTGGTCCGCTGCGCAAGAGCCTACTGGCCGATGTCATTGCCGCAGCCGAGCATATCGGGGATGCGCCTGAGTGGATCAGGGATGCCGCCGAGACGTTCCTGGCGCTTGCGAAGCGCTACCCAAGCGACGTAGGCCCGCTGGTGGCTCTGATGCTGAACCTGACCACACTTCACCCCGGCGAGGCGCTGTATCTGGCCGCTGGCCAGCCGCACGCCTACCTCTCCGGCCTTGGGGTGGAGGTGATGGCCAACTCTGACAACGTGCTGCGCGGCGGGCTGACCTCCAAGCACGTTGATGTGCCTGAGCTGGTCCGCGTGCTGGATTTCACCCCCAGGGGTCACCTGCGGGTGCCGGTGCGTGAGTCCGACGGGGTGGTTGAGTACGAACTGCCGGTGGACGAGTTCGAGGTGAGCAAACACACGTTGGCAAAGGGCGAGGAGCTCAGCTTGCTTATCGACGGCCCCGCGATCCTCCTCATCACCTCCGGCCACATCAGCAGCGGGGACTGCGTGGTGGGCCCAGGGCAGGGGGCGTGGATTCCGGCATCAGAAGCGCCAGTGTCTGTTATTGCGCAAGACGATGACGGCGCAGAAGTGTTCTTTGTCCGCGCCTAAGCTGCCGGCCTAGTTCTCGCCGGCCTAGTTCTCGCCGGCCTAGTTCTCGCTGTCCGCCGCAGCGCTGGTTGTCTCTGCGTTGGTCTGGCTGGTTTCGCTGGTTTCGCTGGTAGTCGTCTCAGTGCCGGTGTGAGGCGTGATGATCTCCGGGGCTTTGGTCGCCTCCGGGGTCGTCGACGTAGTTGACTCAGCAGGCGTTTCGGTGATGCCTGGGGTTTCCGTCGGAACCGTTGGCCCCGTTGGCCCCGTTGGCCCCGTTGGCTCAGTGGGATCTGTCGGCTCGGTCGGATCAGCTGGCTCGGTCGGCTCAGTTGGTGCAGACGGGTCAGTCGGCTCAGCAGGGGCAGTGGGCTCGCCGGTGTTCGGCGGCACAGCGCCATTGGGCGCCGAAGGCTCGGTAGCGTCCGGCTTTGGCGGGGGCGCTGGTTCGTGCGGCTCGCTCTGCGGCGTCGGCTCCGCGGGTGGTGCAGGCTCAGCTGGTGCTGGCGGCGCGGCCAGGTACGTCTCCGAAGGGAGATCGTTGTGCTCCGCTGGCGGGGCCACGTTCACGTTGGTGGGGCGGTAGTGCGCGGTGGGCACCCCGGATGCGCGAGTGCCAATCACGGCGTGCGGGGGCGCCAGCGGGTCATCTTCCATCCGGTACCCGCGAGGAGCTGGGGCTGCCTGGACAAAGTGGCCTTCGGTTCCGCCCCAGTTGGCTGATCCTGGCACCTGTCCCGCTTGAGCGTTCCCACGGTTCTTCGGGCGCTGGAACGGGGTGATACGCGGTGGTGTGGCCACCGAAGACGTCGTGCTGCCGCCCAAAAGCGTCCCGGCGGTCTGCGGCGAAGCAGTCTTGTCGCCGGTGTAGCCTGCCGTTACTGGGCGTCCCGGGGTAGAGGCGCTCCAAACCGCAAGACCAACTATGAGGGCTGCGGCTAGCCCAGCGGCCATGAACACACCCACGCTGCGTTGGTTCCGGTTCATGGGGACTCCCTGGGGTTACGAATTGATAACGGCGACTGTGTGACCTGTTTATAACATAATCAGTGGACAACATGCACTACCGTGGCGAGAAGAACGCAGCAAGAACGCAGCACTGTGGCGTAGAGGCGGCATACAGGCGGCAAACAGAAAGGACATGCAGATGAGCACCTGGGATCGCGAGATTTTTTCCGATGAGACGAACGCGGAATTTCTCGATGAACTTGTAGAACTCGAGCCGGAAGAAATTCTTGAGGCTGTCTCGGACGCCGTTTTGCTGGCGAATGGCGCTGGGGCTTCGGACGAAGAGATTGCCAATGGTCGCGCAGCTGCAACCATTGCTGCCATTTGGTCGGGCGCACCGTTTTCCGCGGGCGATATCGCGGAGTCGTACCCGTTTATCCGTTCCAACCCGGGTGAGATCAGTGAGCAGATCGCTGAAGCCGCCGCGGCACTGCTTGAGGCAGCAGCTGAAGATGGTGACACTGAGGCGGACGTGGACCAGTTCGTCGAAGCACTGTCATAAGAGGGAAACACGTAACTGATACTCAATGATCATCGCAGTTGAAGGTATTGACGGCGCGGGCAAGAACACCTTGGTCAGCGCCGTGTTGAAGGAAGTTGACGCTGCAACGCTGGCGTTTCCGCGCTATGAAGATTCCGCTGCAGCCCAGCTGGCGCAGGCAGCCCTGCACGGCAAGATGGGGGACATGACGGACTCCGCCTACGCCATGGCTGCCATGTTTGCCTTAGACAGGCATGGTGCGATGGATGTGCTGCAAGAGTATGCAGGCAACCCGGACAAGGTACTGCTTTTAGATAGGTATGCGGCGTCCAACGCGGCGTACACCTGGGCGCGTACCGGTGATGAGACCGCGCTTGGCTGGGTTGAGGCGCTGGAGTTTGAGCGCCTTGGCTTGCCGCGCCCGGACTTGCAGGTGCTAGTGCCCACGGAGCCGGAGCTTGCTGGTCAGCGCGCCCAGAAGCGGGAGGCGGAAGATGACTCCCGCACGCGTGATCGTTATGAGCGTGACCGGTTGCTGCAGGTGGCCACCTATACGGCGTATACCGAGATGGCGAAGCGTGAGTGGGCAAGCCCCTGGCTGGTTACCAGTGACGCGAACAGTATTATTGAGGCCTGTCGTCCAAGCAGTTAAGGAGCCACCATGCCGCCAAAGATCCTGGTTGTAGATGATGATCCCGCGATCAATGAAATGCTCACTATCGTGTTGGAAGCGGAGGGCTTTGCCACTGAATCAGTAACCGATGGTGCTGCAGCGGTGCCCACGTTCCGCTCCACTAACCCGGACCTGATTCTGCTGGATCTGATGTTGCCGGGGGTTAATGGCATTGATATTTGCCGTGAGATCCGCAAGGAATCCGCGGTGCCGATTGTCATGCTGACCGCGAAGACGGACACGGTTGATGTGGTGTTGGGCTTGGAGTCCGGGGCGGATGATTACATTACGAAGCCGTTTAAGCCGAAAGAGCTGGTCGCCCGTATCCGGGCGCGTCTGCGTCGCACGGATGATGAGCCGAGTGAGACCTTGAGCATTGGGGATCTGACTATTGATGTGCCGCAGCACATGGTCACCCGTGGTGGCGAGGAGATTAACCTCACGCCGCTGGAGTTTGACCTGCTGTTGGAGATGGCGCGTCGTCCGAACCAGGTGCATACGCGTGAAGAGCTGTTGGAAAACGTGTGGGGCTACCACAATGCGTCTGATACGCGTTTGGTGAATGTGCACGTGCAGCGTCTGCGTTCCAAGATTGAGCATGATCCGGAGAACCCGGAGATCATTTTGACGGTGCGTGGCGTGGGCTACAAGACGGGTAAGACTGAGGGTGCCTAAAGCACTAGGGCCGTTACCAGGGCCGTTGCGCCGGATAGGGGAGAACGTTGCCGATTCGTGGCGCACTTCCCTGCAAGTGCGCTTTGTGGGCACCGTGCTTTTAGTGTCCACCGTGGTGATGCTGGTGTTGGGGTTCACCTTGGCCACGGTGATGACCCAGCGCATTGCGCAGTCAAAGATTGATGCTGCGGATGTGGAGATTGACCGCGCTCGCGTGCTGGTGGAGGAGCAACTGGAAACAACCGGTGCGAATGCGTCGTTGCAGTCGCGGTTGAATACGGCGCGTGCCAGTTTGACGCAGCGTACGCAGCAAAGCACGGATGTAGCCAACGTGTATGAGCCGGTGCTGCTTGTAGAGTCCTCGCTGGGAGTGGTGACGTCTTCGCCGGAGAACTACCGGGTGCCCGATCAGCTGGTGGAGTACGTCAAGCAGGGCAATGTAGCGTACCAGTTCGCGGTGGTTGAGCGGCCCGATTCAAGCCAGTACAACGCGCTGATCATTGGCACGCCAACGGATGCGGATGTGCCTAACTTGCAGCTGTATTTGGTTACCAACATTGATAATGAAACGTCCACGCTTGCCTTGATGCGTGGTTTGCTCGCCTCTGCCGCGCTGATTGTCATTGTGTTGTTGGTGGGTATTGCGTGGTTGGCTTCCCAGCAGATTGTCGCGCCGGTGCGTTCGGCGTCAAGGACGGCGGAGCGGTTCGCAGCAGGCCATTTGCGTGAGCGTATGCCGATTGAGGGGGAGGACGAGATGGCGGTGTTGGCCTTGTCCTTCAACAACATGGCGGACAAGCTTTCCCGGCAGATTAATCAGCTGGAGGAGTACGGTGACCTGCAGCGTCAGTTCACCTCCGACGTGTCGCATGAGCTGCGCACGCCGTTGACTACGGTGCGTATGGCTGCGGACATGATTGCTTCTGATCAGGATGCGTTGGAGCCGGCGCAGCGTCGTGCCAGTGAGTTGATGATCCGTGAGTTGGATCGTTTTGAGGCCTTGTTGACGGACTTGTTGGAGATTTCGCGCCATGACGCAGGCGTGGCTGATTTGGCCAGCGCGATGATGGATGTGCGTGCCCCGATTGAGTCGGCGTGGGCGCAAACGCAGCACTTGGCAGAAGAGCTGGATGTGGAGGTGAGCTTTGATCTGCCGGATGCGCCGGTGCAGATTGAGGGTGATCCGCGCCGGATTGAGCGCATTGTGCGCAACCTGATTGCTAATGCCATTGATCATTCTGAGGGCAATCCGGTGCACGTGGCGCTTGCGCAGAATGATGAGGCCGTGGCGGTGACGGTGACTGATAGGGGCGTGGGGTTGAAGCCTGGCCAGGAGGAGTTGGTGTTTAACCGCTTCTGGCGTGCGGATAAGTCCCGCAAGCGCCACTCTGGTGGTACGGGCTTAGGCCTTGCCATTGCGCGTGAGGACGCACAGTTGCACCACGGCATCCTCGACGCCGCAGGCGTTTCCGGCGTTGGCTCTCAGTTCCGTCTGGTGCTGCCGCGGCATCCGGACGAAGGTTTTCGGCACGCGCCGGTGGAGCTGAACCCGCCGGGTGCGGTGGCTGAACTGCCCGCACCTGAGGAGGTGGAGGACCATGAGTAAACGCATGAGTAAACGCCTGCACAAGCCGCTGCCAGCCCTCCTTACTGCCGCAGCCTTGGTGGTGAGCCTGACAAGCTGCGCAAGTTTGCCTTCCACGTCAAGTCCGCACGTGCTTCGCTCCTTCAACCCGCAAGCGCCTGCAGCGCCCGTGATTGCCCCGGAGGAGGGCCGCGAGCCTGACTTGCTGTTGCGTGACTTCTACGCGGCGTCTGCTATTCCTACATCGGATTATGAGGCGGCGCGTGCGTTTATGACGTCGCAGGCGTCCGCAGCGTGGGACCCCACGGAGGAGACGCTGGTGGTGGATCGCATCGGTGTGACCACCATGCCTGGTAGCACGCCGAATCGTCGGAGTTTTTCGGTCCACGGCAACGTGGTCGGTGTGCTTGGTGCTGGCGGCATGTATCGCCCGGAGCGCGGCTCCTATGAGGCGACGATTGAGCTGCAGCAGGTCAGTGGTGAGTGGCGTGTGGCGTCGCTGCCTGCGGGTGTGGTGTTGGAGCGCACCGAGCTGCGAAACCAGTACCAGCCGTTTAACCTGTACTTTTTTGATGAGCGCAGTGGCGAACTTGTCACTGATCGCCGGTGGGTGTTCTCCCGGCGCGAGACCCTGGCCAGCGCGTTGATTTCGTTGTTGATGCAGGGCCCGTCCACACGCCTTGAGCCTGCGGTGTCCACTGTTTCGCCCACGGGCGCGTCCTACCTTGGCATGGAGGACGGCGCGTACGGGTTCTCCGGTTTCGGTGGGGTGAATGATCAGGACCGGGCGCGGTTTGCGGCGGGTGTGGTGTGGACGTTGGCGTCGGCAGGCATCAATGGCCCCTTCCGCATCACCGCGGACGGTGCTCCGTTGATCAGCGGGGCCACGGACCTGACTACGGATGATTTCAGTGAACTCAGCCCGGTGGTGCAGGCTGCAGGGGAATCGCGGCTTTACTCGTTGACCGGTGGGAGCATTTCGCTTGTCGACGCCGCGTCGACCTCCCTCATCGATTCCCCCCTATCCAGCGAAGGCACTGTTCAAAGCGTAGACATCAACGCCGCTGGCAAGTGGGCGGCCGTGTTTGCTGCCTCCGGTCAGCCAGCGAAGCTGCGCGTTGGCTCCTTCGACGGCGCCGACACTGAGTTGATGGAGGCGGAGACGTTTACGCGTCCGTCGTTTGAATCGAAAGCCAATGCGGTGTGGACGGTGGCAGACGGCCAGCACATCCAACGCACGGTGCGCTCCGCGGCAACCAATGAGTTCACCACTGAGCAGATTGCCATCCAGATGCCAGAAGGCATTTCCGGCAACATCTCCGTGCTGCGGCTGTCGCGCTCCGGCGCGCGCGTCGCCTTAGTAGTAGACGGCAGGCTGTTTACCGGCATTGTGGACAGGCGATCACCAGGCGAGCGCGCCATTGTCAACGTCATGGAGTACGCCACCGAACTCGGCGGGTCAGTGGTTGCTGCGGACTGGCAGCCAGACGGCTCACTGATCGTGGGCACCTCAAGCTCCATCTCGCCGGTGCTGCGCGTGGAACAGGACGGATCCTCCGCCACCACACTGAGCGTGGGCAACATCTCCGCGCCCGTGGTTGCCGTGGCGGCCTCGCCCAACATGCTCTACGTCACCGACGCAAACGCCATCCTGCAACTGCCCAACGCAGGCGAGGACAACCCGCTGTGGCGCGAAGTCCCGGGCCTGCAGGGCGTGCGCGCCATCCCGATCGTGGCACGTTAAATGACACTGTTCACTGAGCTTGCAGAGCTTGTCTTGCCGCGACACTGCGCAGGCTGTGGCGCGCCGGGCCATCTGCTGTGCCCCACGTGCAAGCGTGATCTGGCCGCACCACCTCAGCGTGTGTTTCCGCCAACCTCGCCGCACGTGCCGGTGTTTGCACTGGGGCCGTATGACGGGGCGCACCGCCGCGTCATCATTGCCATGAAGGAGCGCAACAACCTCGCAGTGCGCACGTACGTCGGAGCCGTTGTGGAATCCGCATTGGACTTCCTGGAGGCACGCGGCGAGATCCCGTACGGCTGTGCGCTTGTCCCCGCACCTACGCGTGCGTCCTCAGCGCGTGCCCGCGGTGGGGATCCGGTCAAGGCGTGCTGCGTGGCAACTTCGCGCAACGTTGCGCCCGTGTTGCACCTTGATTCGCATGCGGCCGACCAGTCTGAACTTGACGCCACAGCGCGCCGCGCGAACCTTGCCAAAGCGGTCCGACTCACCGCGCTACCCCCGTTTCTTGGCCCCGCTACACCGTGCATTGTGGTTGATGATGTGGTGACTACGGGGGCGACGTTGCAGGCGAGCGTCGAAAAGCTACTGGCCCATGGCGTCAATGTTGCTGCCTGCCTGACCATCTGTGAGGCATAGCAACGGCTGAGAGACGAATGCCACTTGTATGATGGGAAGTGACCCCGTTCCTACAACCTTTTGAGGAGGAAAGCAGACATGACTGCTGCTGAACACGACAACAATGCCGGCCTGAGCCCCGCCGCCCAGGTGACCATCACCGGCCGAAACGTCGAGGTTCCCGAGCACTTTCAGGAACGTGTGAACTCCAAGCTGGCAAAGATTGAGAAGCTTGACCCAACGCTGACCTTCTTTAACGTGGAGCTCAAGCACGAGCGCAACCCGCGCCGTGAGGCTCACGCAGAGAGCATCCAGATCACCGCAACCGGCAAGGGCCACCTCGCCCGCGCTGAGGCCAAGGAAGACAGCTTCTACGCTGCGCTGGAGGCTGCAGTGGACAAGCTGGAGCGTTCCCTGCGCAAGGTGAAGGTCCGCCGCGAGATTTCCCGCTCCGGCCACCGCGCACCGAAGTCCACCGGCCAGGTTGCAGCTGAGCTGGCAACTGAGGCAGCTGAGGCTCGTGAAGCAGCGCCGGGTAAGTACGACGTTGACCCGTACGAGGGCCAGTTCGACGACTTTGAGCCGGGCCAGGTTGTTCGCAGCAAGCTGCACCCGAACACCCCGATGAGCGTGGATGACGCGCTCAGCGAGATGGAGCTCGTTGGCCACGACTTCTACCTCTTCATCGATGAGGAGACCCAGCGCCCGTCTGTGGTCTACCGCCGCCACGCGTTCGACTACGGTCTGATCGCGCTTGCGCCGGAAGGCGAAGTTGAGGCCGCTGAGTAAGTAGCGCTTCGGCTGTTATTGGCCCGCACCCTGTACTGCACGGGGTGCGGGCATTTTGCTGTTGTTGCGGCCTGCGTTTTTGTGTGCATTTTGTTGCAGCGCACGCCTGCAGCGCCTCTGCTGCTGTGCGCTGCTAGACGACATTGCGGTGCGCTGCTAGACGACATTGCAAAATTTGTGAAATGTCTGCACACGTGACCTGGGGTTTTGGGGGCGGTTTTTCAAAGTCGTCTAGCAGTGGGGCGGTGCCACTCCCCGTTTCGCCCTGCGGACCCCTCCCGGTCGGGCCCGCTAACACGGGCCCACTAGCACACAACGTAGAAACCGCGATGAGTAAACACAACTGACCTGGGGAAACGCATGTTCAAAATCTTTGTCTGCTAGTGGCACAGGCTCCGCGGACCGCGACCACACTGCAACCACGCCACAGCCGCACCTCGCCGCACTCCGGCGCACTCGAAACCTGGCAATCACCTGGCAATTGCGGCAACTATCCCCGGTTTGGCAACATGCTGCCGCAATTCCAAAAAGCTCTACCCGCACCCAAGCCAGCCACCCAACCCACCCAAGCCAGCCACCCTGCCAGCCACATAGTGATCTCAACGCCGGTGTGGGTACAATGTTCTGTTGGTATACCCCCAAAACCTACAAAAGGATTCGTCGTAACGTGTTTGGTGGACTTTCAAAACTGCTCCGCGCCGGTGAAGGGCGCACCGTTAAGCGTCTTTCAAAGATCGCTGACCAGGTTATGGAGCTGGATGAGCAGTATTCGGCCCTTACGGATGAGGAGCTGAAGGCCAAGACTGACGAGTTTAAGCAGCAGCTGGCAGACGGGGCGTCGTTGGACGACATCCTGCTGGATGCGTTTGCGACGGCGCGTGAGGCGTCGTGGCGCGTGCTGGGCCAGAAGCACTACAAGGTGCAGATCATGGGCGGCGCTGCGCTGCACTTCGGCTCGGTGGCCGAGATGAAGACCGGTGAGGGTAAGACGCTGACGTCCGTGCTGCCGGCGTACCTCAACGGTCTTGAGGGCAAGGGCGTGCACATTGTCACGGTGAATGACTACCTGGCTAAGCGTGACGCGGAGATGATGGGCCGCGTGCACCACTTCCTGGGCTTGAGCGTTGGCGTGATTTTGTCTGAGCTGCGCCCGCCGGAGCGTAAGGCTGCGTATGACGCGGATATTACGTACGGCACCAACAATGAGCTTGGCTTTGACTACCTGCGTGACAACATGACGCGCTCTGTGTCTGAGATGGTGCAGCGTGGCCACAATTACGCGATTGTGGATGAGGTTGACTCCATCCTGATCGATGAGGCGCGTACCCCGCTGATCATTTCCGGCCCGGCGGATGGTTCAAGCCAGTTCTACACCGTGTTTGCGCAGCTTGCCCCACGTATGCGCGAGGGTATCCACTATGAGGTGGATCAGCGTAAGCGCACGATTGGCGTGTCTGAAGAGGGCGTTGAGTTCGTTGAGGACCAGCTGGGCATTGACAACCTGTATGCCCCAGAGCATTCGCAGCTGGTGAGCTACCTGAATAACGCGCTGAAGGCGAAGGAGCTGTTTGAGCGCGACAAGGATTACATCATCCGTCAGGGTGAGGTCATGATCGTGGACTCCTTTACGGGCCGTGTGCTTGCGGGTCGTCGTTACAACGAGGGCATGCACCAGGCGATCGAGGCGAAGGAAAACGTCGAGATCAAAAATGAGAACCAGACGTTGGCCACGGTCACGCTGCAGAACTACTTCCGTTTGTACAACAAGCTTGCTGGCATGACGGGTACTGCAGAGACTGAGGCTGCGGAGCTGCACCAGATTTACAAGATTGATGTGGTGCCCATTCCGCCGAACAAGCCAAACCAGCGTGTGGACCGTGATGACCTGATCTACAAGACACAGGAGGCGAAGTTCGCCGCCGTGGCTGAGGATATTGCGGAGCATGTGGAGAAGGGCCAGCCGGTCCTGGTTGGTACCACGTCCGTGGAGCGTTCTGAGTACCTGTCGCAGTTGCTGACGCGTAAGGGCATTAAGCACAACGTGCTCAACGCGAAGCACCATGAGGAAGAGGGCCGCATTATTGCGGAGGCTGGTCTTCCGGGCAAGGTGACTGTGTCTACCAACATGGCTGGTCGTGGTACGGATATCGTGCTTGGCGGCAACCCGGAAATTCTGCTGGATGCGAAGCTGCAGGCGCAGGGTCTTGATCCGTTTGAGGATGAGGAGCGCTACCAAGAGGCGTGGAACGCGCAGTTGCCGGCGGCGAAGGAGCGTTCGAAGCAGCTTGGTGATGAGGTGCGTGAGGCCGGCGGCCTGTACGTGATTGGTACGGAGCGCCATGAGTCGCGTCGTATTGATAACCAGCTGCGTGGCCGTTCTGGCCGTCAGGGGGATCCGGGTGAGACGCGTTTCTACTTGTCCATGCGTGATGAGCTGATGGTTCGCTTCATGGGCAACACCATGGAGAACATGATGAACCGTCTCAATGTGCCGGATGATGTGCCGATTGAGGCGAAGATGGTTTCTAACGCCATTAAGAGTGCGCAGTCTCGTGTGGAGAATCAGAACTTTGAGATGCGTAAGAACGTCTTGAAGTATGACGAGGTGCTCAATGAGCAGCGCAAGGTTGTTTACCGTGAGCGTCAGGAGATCTTGGATTCCAAGGACATCGCGGGTCAGGTTCGTCGCATGATTGAAGAGACCGTCAGCGCTTACGTTGATGGCGCTACCCATGAGGGGTATGTGGAGGACTGGGATCTGGATGAGCTGTGGCATGCTCTGGAGTCCCTGTACGGTCCGACGGTTTCGGCACAGCAGCTTATCGACGGCACCGAGTACGGCCGCGCCGGCGAAATCACTTCCCAGCAGCTGCGCCAGGCGCTTGTGGACGATGCGCTTGCGCAGTACGACAAGCTGGAGGAAAACGTCTCCGCTATTGGTGGTGAGTCCCAGATGCGCAACATTGAGCGCATGGTGATTCTGCCGATCATTGATACGAAGTGGCGTGAGCACCTCTACGAGATGGATTACCTCAAGGAGGGCATTGGCCTGCGTGCGATGGCGCAGCGTGACCCGCTGGTGGAGTACCAGAAGGAAGGCGGCGACATGTTCAACGCTATGAATGAGGCCGTCCAGGAGGAGACCGTCCGCCAGCTGTTTATGATGCGCAAGCAGTTTGAGCAGCCGGAAGAGGCCCCGGTAGAGGCTTAGAGCACTTTGAAGGACACCAGCCGCCCGTCTTGAATGCGGGCGGCATACGCATACCTGCGCTCGCCGACGGAGACGCTGCCGAAGAATTCGCCGTTGTCACGCGCGTGGCTGGAGATGATCTGGAACTTGTGCACGTTTGGTGCGGTGCGCCTGCGTGCGCGGATATGGCTGCGAACGCCGAGGTCAAATAGGGCGCCGGTAAGGGTTGCGGGGTCGCGATGACCGAAGGCTGCGTCAAGGGCTTGGCGCACCAGCGGTGAAATTGGGTCGGCGGGCACGGCTCGCATGCCGGAGCCGCGCAGGGCGCCGGGGGCGCGCGGGACGTCTGGAAGCGTGGCACGGGGGATGAGTACTTTCATGTGCTGGTACCCAGGCGCCGGGAAGTACATGTTGCAGGCTGCTCCTTTTGCAGTTCGTTTTTGCGGTGAAATGGTGTGAAACGTTGTGTGTACCGGATAGGTACTATTGTGCCCAGTCGCACGCGCTTTTATCTAGAGTGTCGTGTTCATTAAAGTGTGCACGCGGCGTGGAACCGCGGGGCGAGCAAAACGTGGATGTAAGAAAGAGAGTTGGAATGCAGGCGTTGATCTTGGACTACGCGGGGGTGCTTGACGGGGATGCGGAGGAGCAGCGTCGTTGGCGTGAGCTGATCGCCGCGGTGCGCGCAAAGGGCGTGCCTACTGCGATTTTGTCCAATGAGGAAGCTGGCAGCGAGATGGCTGAGAAGATCCGTGAGTGGGAGTTCCGCGGTGATGTTGATGCTGTGATTCTCTCCGGTGAGATCGGGGTGGAAAAGCCGGAGCGTGCCGCCTTCCAGGCTGCCGTGGACGCACTCGATGTGGTGATCAATGATGCGGTGATGGTGGACAATGACATTCTGATCGTCCGCGCCGCTGTTGAGTACGGCATGATCGGTCTGCTGCACACTGCGTTTGAGCGCACGGCTGTTGAGGTGCAGACTCTGTTTGGCGTAGAGGGCGAGTTCTAAGGTGCGCGTCTACATTCCGGCCACGTTTGGCATGTTGGCCTCCCTGAGTGAAAACGGCCTGATCCACGCACGCAGTGGGTGGGCGTTTGCTGCCACGAAGGAGCTGCAGGAGTTCTTCACCTCCGGGGATATGGAGGAGATTGAGGCGGTGGCGTTTGATGACGCAGCGTTGGCGTCCATACGCCTGCTCGCCATTGGGGACGAAGAGCGCTTCCCGCACCGCCGTGTGGTGATTTCCGCGGACGTGGAGGCGACCGGGCATCCTGACATGGGTGAGTCCGTGGTCAAGCTGTCCGCGCCGGTGGCGTTGGAGGACGTTGCTGCGATCCACGTGGACGTGCAGGACGCCGAGGAAGCCACGAAGAAGGCCATCGCGTGCATTGACGCCGCTGATCTTGGGGATGAGGACGCGGAGCTTGCCGTGGGCGACGCCCAGGACAATTACATGGCGTTTTATGACCCGAGTGAGCTACCGGTTCTCATCGAGCTGTTTTAGCTCCCACTCTTTGTTGGAGTAAAGCGCGGTGAGCAGGCGGCGAACTGCCTGCACGCGGCGGCCAAGCGGGGAGTCAGCCTCGACGGTGTCCCACGCGCACTCCGGGTCCGTTGGGGGACCTAGGTGGGTGCAGCCGCGGGGGCAGGCATCGGCGACGTCTGCAAGCTCGGGGAAGACGTCAATGATGGCCTCCGGCGCAATGTGGGCCAGGCCGAAGGAGCGGATGCCGGGGGTGTCAATGATCCATCCGCCTTCGGCCAACGCAAACGCCACGGATTGGGTGGAGGTGTGGCGGCCTTTGCCAACGCCGGAGACCTCGCCAGTTGCGCGGTCCGCATCCGGCACGATGCGGTTGACCAGGGTGGATTTACCCACACCGGAATGCCCAATGAGGGCAGAGACTTTGCCGGTGATGCGCGCCAAAAGCGCGTCGATGGGCTCTTCAATGCCCACCTCATACACGGCAACGTTTAAGTCTTCGATTTCCCGGATGAACTCGCTGGGATCAGCGATGTCGGACTTGGTCATGCACACAATCGGGGTCACGCCGCCGTCGAAGGCGGCGACCAGGGCGCGCTCCACAAACCCGGTGCGCGGCGGGGGATCGGCAGCCGCAACCACAATCAGCATCAGCTCCGCGTTGGCCACGATGATGCGCTCATACGGATCCGTATCGTCCGCCGTGCGGCGCAGCACCGAACTGCGCTCCTCGCGCTTGACCATGCGCGCAAGCGTGTCCTTTTGTCCGGAAGTATCGCCCACCACGCCCACGCGATCACCCACCTCAATAGAGGTGCGCTTCAGCTCACGAGCGCGCATGCAGGCCACCAGCGTGCCGCTATCTAGCTGCACGCCCCAGCGGCCGCGGTCTTTGGTCACCACCATGCCAAACTCGGCGTCGTCATGCGTGGGGCGGTCCTTGGTGCGGGGGCGCGAGCCGCGGCCGCGGCGCACGCGAACGTCAGATTCGTCGTAATCGTGGAAGCGACGTGCCATTAGGAGCGCACCATTTCGTCCCACATCACCTCAAAGCCGGGCAACGTCTTCGCGGTGGTGCCAATGTTTTCCACCTCAACGCCCTCAACAACCAGACCTAAGATGGCGCCGGCGGTGGCCATCCGGTGGTCGTCATAACTCGCCCAAGTCCCGCCGTGCAGGGTGGCAGGCCGGATGCGCAGGCCGTCTGGCAACTCCTCGCAGTCGCCGCCCAGGTTGTTGATCTCACGCGTCAGCGCCGCCAGGCGGTCCGTCTCATGGCCGCGCAGGTGCGCAATGCCGGTCAGCTCGGTCTCCGTGGTGGCAAGGGCAGCCAAAGCTGCAACAGTGGGGGTGAGCTCACCAATATCGCTCATGTCCAACCGCAGGCCGCGCAAGCCGCCGGGCTCCGGGCCCTGGACCTCAAGGGTGTAGTCCTTGCCATCCGCGTACAGCTCCACGTGGCAGCCCATGCGCTCCAAAATCATGCGGATGACATCGCCCGGCTGGGTGGTGTTCAGCGGCCAGTGCGGCACCCGCACCCGGCCACCGGTGACCGCTGCGGCAGCCAAGAACGGCGTGGCGTTCGACAAATCCGGCTCAATGGCAAAGTGCGTCGCCTTAATCGGCTGCGGATCCACACGCCAACGCTGGCCGATGGCCTCCACGTGCACGCCGGCGTCCTTCAACATGGCAAGCGTCATCTCAATATGCGGCATGGACGGCAAGATGCCCGCGGTGTTGACCACGGTCACGCCGCGATCAAACCGCGCCGCCGCCAGCAGCAGGCCAGAGACGAACTGGGAGGAACCAGACGCGTCAATGGCTACCTCGCCACCTTCTGCATGCCCCCTGCCATGCACGGTAAACGGCAAAGTCTCGCCCGCAACGGCAACGCCCAGCTGGCGAAGTGCGTCCAGGATGGTGGACATGGGGCGTTTGCGGGCGTAGGCGTCACCGTCGAAAAGCACAGGCCCCTGTGCAAACGCCGCAACCGGCGGCACGAACCGCATGACCGTGCCGGCTAGGCCGCAATCAACCTCCGCGCCGCTGAGCTCACCCGGGGTCACGCGGATGCTGTCGCCCTCATGTGCGAACTTCACCCCCATGGCGGCCAGCGCCCCCTCCATCAAATCCGTATCACGCGAGCGCAACGCACCCGTGATGGTGGATTCACCCTCTGCAAGACTTGCAAGGATGTACGCCCGGTTGGTCATGGATTTAGACCCCGGGATGGCCACAGTGTGGATGATCGGAGACGCAGCAACAGGAGCAGGCCACAGGTTAGTCATGCGGATCATCATAATGGAGGCATGTGCGGACGCTTTGTGCTTTTCACCTCCGGCCAGGACCTCATCGATGAAGTAGCGGGTTTAGACGGCATCACCATCGTCGAAGCACCCGATGGCACCCCGCCGCCGCGCTACAACATCGCCCCCACCCAACCAGTGCCGCTCGTGCGTATCGACGGCCCCACCGCCCACCTCAACCCCGCCCGCTGGGGGCTTCTGCCCTCCTGGAAGAAAGACGAAACCGGCCCGCCGCTATTCAACGCACGCGGCGAAACCATTGCCGAAAAGCCCTCCTTCCGCTCTGCGTTCAAGTCCCGCAGGGGGCTGATGGTTCTTAACGGCTACTACGAATGGCTCCAACGCGACGGTGTGAAACAACCGTTTTATGTGCGCCCGGCCGAGGGCATGCTGTACGCGGCGGCGCTGTGGGAAACCGGCCTAGACAAACTGTCTGTGACCATGGTGACCACGGACGCCACCGAAAACATGGCGTGGCTGCACCACCGGCTGCCGCTTTTTCTGCGTGAAGACGAAATCCGTACCTGGGTTTCCGGCAGTCCCGAAGAAGCCTTGGCGCTGGTCCACCCCTCGCGGGTGGCGGATCGCCTTGAGTGGAGCGAGGCGGCACAGGAAGTGGGCAACGTGCGAAACGACTACGCGGAGCTGATATCCGCGAACTGAGCTTTTGTCAGCTTGGCCAGATCCTGCGGGCTGAGCTGGGCCGACAGGCCACGCTGGCCTGCGGAGACGGTGATGGTGGGCAGGTTGGCCACGGAGGCATCTATAAGCGTGGGCAGCGTCTGCAGCGTGCCAAGCGGTGAGATACCCCCAACCACGTATCCGGTGGCGCGCTGCGCCTTGGCTGGATCCGCCATCTCCGCGCGCTTCCACCCCAGCGCCTTCGCCGCGGCCTTGAGCGACAGGTGACCCGCGACCGGCACGCAGCAGATAGCCATATCGCGATCGTGGTGGATCACCAGCGTTTTTAGCGTTGCCTTCGGGTCCAAGTTGAGCTCATGCACCGAATGCTCACCGAAGTGATCCTGGCTAGGGGAGTAGGTGAGCACCTCATGCGGGGTGTTCTTCAGCGCGGTCAACGCGCGGGTTTTCTCAGCCATGGCGTAAGCGTAACGCCGTGTGAGCACGTGTGTGGAAACGTGGTTTGCCAAGGGCCCTACAATGGCCACTATGCCCGAAACCGAGCTTGCGACTGATCTTAAGGCGCGCTTCACCGAAGAAGCGATGCCCCTGCTGGACCAGCTTTACGGCGGCGCGCTGCGCATGACGCGCAACCCCCAAGACGCCGAAGACCTAGTGCAGGAAACCTACCTGAAGGCCTACAGCGCTTTCGACAGCTTCAAACCGGGCACCAACCTCAAGGCGTGGCTGTACCGCATCATGACAAACACGTACATCAACAACTACCGGAAAATGAAGCGCCGCCCGCTGGAGACCTCTGCCGAAGACGTCACGGATTCGCAGCTGTACACCTCCTCCTCCCACGACTCCACGGGCTTGGAATCCGCCGAGGTTGAGGCGCTAAAAATGATGCCGAACTCCCGGATCTCGGACGCCTTGAATTCGTTGAATGAGGACTACCGGATGGTGGTGTACTACGCCGACGTTGAAGGTTTGGCGTACAAGGAAATCGCCGAAGTGATGGAAATCCCACTGGGAACGGTGATGAGCCGCCTTCACCGTGGAAGAAAACAGCTGCGTGAGATGTTGAAGGATGTAGCACACGAGCAAGGCATCGGACTGGAGGAGAAGTAAATGGCTACCGACAGCAACTGCACCTGCGGTGATTGCAGCGACGCACGGCTGACATCGCTTCTGTGTGAGCTTTTCGATCCTTCGACGTCTCGTGCCCGCGCCGACGAAATCCGCGCCACCATCGAGTCCTGCCCTGAGTGCTTTAGCCGCCTCGAATCCGAGCAGGCAGTACGCGGGCGGCTTCGGGAATGCTGTGGGCACGCCCAAGCACCCGAACCGCTGCGCCAGCGCATTATTACGTCTATTACCTCTGTTACGACGGTGCGCGTGACCGAGGTGCGCTACCGGTAGGAGCGGGTGGCGGGCTTAACCTGCGTGCTCCCAAACGCGTTTGCAGCTACCTACACCCGGCTACCAAGCGAAAAATCGCTAAGTAGCTGCATGTAGGTAGCTGCATTTAGTTCCCGGGGGAGATGAAACACCGCCCCGCATCCCTTGAAACCAGGGGAGCGGGGCGGTGTTGTTTTGCGTTACTACGCAGGCGTCAACTTATGCGTTGGGGCGCTTGCCGTGGTTTGCGCCCTTCTTGCGACGGTCCTTGCGCTTACGACCACGCTTGCTCATGTGGGGCCTCCTTATGTGTCAATACGGGAAATTCAGGTGTAACTGTATCGCCTTGTATAGAGGGGAAAGAAATTGACCCCGGCGAGCTTGGTCGGCTGTGTCTTAGACAGCTACGGCTGCGCGCTTGCGGGCACGAGCCTTGTTGCGACGCTTGAGCGCACGGCGCTCCTCCTCGCTCAGGCCGCCCCACACGCCAGCATCCTGGCCAGTCTCAAGTGCCCACTTCAGGCACTGAGAGGTAACCGGGCAGCGGTTGCAGACCATCTTTGCTTCGGCGATCTGGGCCAATGCCGGGCCAGAGTTGCCAACCGGGAAGAACAGTTCCGGATCCTCGTCGCGGCAGATTGCTTCGTGGCGCCAATCCATGATGAAAACTCCAATTCGTGTCGTCGTTGTACTTCATTTAGTGCGCACCACTTCAACCCCAATTGCTTGGGATGTTGCAAACGAAGTTTGATTCCAGGGATCCGGGCGGTGTTACTCGGATGATCCGAGACCCGTCTACCGGCTTAACCTGGCGTTAACCCTGTGGTGGCTGAGGGTTAAGGGCTGTGTAACCAGCCCGTTGTTTTTGCTACTTGAGAATAATGACACGATTGCCAAATTCTCGCTAGAGGTAAATGCGAAAAAGTGACAGAAGTCATATTCACTGTGCAGTTTTCGTGTAGGTCCCACCCCCAATTTTGTGAGCTAGCTCATTATCGTTACCTCTGTGACATGGGGAAATGGCGCCGTTATGGGCTGCACATAACGATGTTGCGGGTCAAATCGGTCAGCGTGTGCAACATGTTGTGTCACAGTGTTGTGCCACAGGCGGGATACACTGCATGGCTGTGAATAGACCAGTTCCTTCCTTTTTGCGTTATGGCGCGGTAGTAGCACTTGTGCAATGTGTTGCCGTGTTTGCCTACATCATCACGCTGCTGATTGATCAGTTTGATGACCACCAGACCGTCTTGGAGTCAGAGACCGCAGCCGCCAACTACGTCAACCTTGGCACTGCACTGTTTCTTGCCATTGTGTTTGGCTACATCGCGTGGATTGCTATCTCTACGCTGCGCGGCACCCCGCGCGCCATGGGCGCGCTGATGCTGGTGGAGTGCATCCTGGTGGGCGTGGCCATCTACATGTTCCGCGGGGGCGTACCGGGCATGGCCGTGGCCACCTTAGCTACCGCGGTGTTTGTCTTGGCAAGCCTGTGGCATCCAACGACTAGGCAGATGCTGGAGGAGCGGTATGCAGGGAAAACGGAGCGCAGGCAAGCAAACTAGTAAGCAAACTAGCTCGCGGCCAGCACCACGACCTCATCGCCGCGCTTTTCCACCACCGTTGCCCCGGCAGAGTTAATGAAGACGGGGCCGAAGTAATCACCGCGGTCAACGGGGATGATGTCTTCAACCGTGTTACTGTCCCAATCCACCACGGCAACCCCGCCTGAAGAGGCGTACAGCAGGCGATCACCCGCGGCGAAACCGGTGCCCAACGCGCCCTGGAACACACCAGTAGCGGTCAGCTTCGCCGGCTCCATCAACACCAGGTAATCGTCCTCAAAATAGGTCATGTGGTGGGGCAGGTCGGCGACGGGAAGCATGTGCGTGCTGCCGTCGATAGTCAAAGGGCTCTCCAACGCCGGCACCGTTGATGCGCTGAGCTGGTTGCCCTCCTTGTCATAGGCGCGGATCTCGTGCGTATCCGGGTCATACACCGCCGCCGCGTCCTGGGAAACAGCGACCAAATAGGCGTTTTCTGCAATCTCCTGGCTGGAGTAAATCTCCGGCTTACGGGAATCCTCCGGAGTAGCGTTCTGCAAACGCAAGTAGGCGCCATCAGCGCAAATCTCAGTCACCGCAAACAGCTCCGTGCGAGTCAACGCCGAGGTGATCTGGCACTGATTCGGCTGCATATCCGGCTCCTGCGGCGCCTCAACCGCGCCATACTCCACCGTGCGCACCATGTCTGAACGCCACAGCTCCGCACGCGTGGAACTGACGTAACCAACACGGTCATTCGACACAACGGACGTCACATCCGTCGGCGCGATCGCAGAACGCGTACCGGCGTACTTACCGGTCAGGGCCTCAATAGCCACCACGTCGCCGCAGCCAGCGTTGTCCTTGTAAGCGGCAACAACCTTGCCCCACGCCTGACCCAGCACGCAGAGCTCATTCGGACGGTGGTACGTCCACGCCGTCTCACCCGAAGACGTTGTTGCCGTCACCGTGCCGTTGTAATACGTAATGATCAACCCGTTGACCACAACCGGCTGCAGCTCAGGGGAGTGATCAGGCAGCCGAAACAGCTCCTCAAGCTTGGTGGGAGCGGTGGCTAAACGGCCCTCGTTTTCCAGCTCCTCCGGCGCAGACTGCAAATCAGCCGCACGGATCGGGGCCGTGAAATACGCGATGGCAAGCAGCACCACAGCAATCGCGGCAATGACCGCAGTAGCGATTAAATCTCCGCGTGTGCGGCGCAGTGGCTTTGTCACCGGCGTCGGCCTCCTCGGGAACGGGAACTAGAACGGGAACTAGAACGTGATCGGCTGCCGGAACGGGATCGTGCATGAGCGCTGCGATCCAGGCGTGCCGGACGTGCCCCGTGCACTTTACGCGGAGGCCCCACCGTGGCCGAAGCTGAGTCCGGGATATCCAGCGCCTGCGCAAGCTCCGGGGAGGTGGAAAACCACTCTGGTGGGGTGGGGTTATCCAAGTCCAGCTCGGTGTTGATCAGCTCCCACTTGTGCGCCTCATCAAAACCAACCAAGGTCACTGCGGTGCCGGAGTTACCGGCGCGGCCCGTGCGGCCAATGCGGTGGACATACGTCATCGGGTCATCCGGGGTTTGGTAGTTGATCACATGCGTGACGTCATCAACGTCAATGCCGCGAGCCGCCACGTCAGTTGCCACCAGGATGTCCACGTCGCCTGCACGAAACGCGTCCAAGGAGCGTTGGCGGGCTGATTGCCCAAGGTCACCGTGGACGGCGCCGGCGGAAAAGCCGCGCTTGGCCAGGTCTTCGGCCACCTCGGCGGCGCTGCGCTTGGTGCGGGCGAAGATGATGGTACGGCCGCGGCCGTTGGCCTGCAGGATGCGGGCGACCACCTCGGGCTTGTCCATGCGGTGGGAGAAAAACACCACTTGGTTGGTGCTGGCGTGGGTGGCAGAGGCGTCTTCCGCTTCGGCGCGGATGTGCAGCGGGTTGTTCATTTTGGAGCGTGCTAGCGCCAAGATCGGGCCTGGCATGGTGGCGGAGAACAGCATGGTCTGCAGTTTGGCGGGCACCGCCGCCCAGAGCTTCTCAATGTCGGGAAGGAAGCCCATGTCCAGCATCTCGTCGGCCTCATCGAGCACCAGGATCGCCACTTGGTCCAGGCGGAGATCCCCGCGCTGGTGCAGGTCAATCAGGCGGCCCGGGGTACCTACGATCACGTCAACGCCGCGCTGCAGCGCCTCAATCTGTTCCTCGTAGGGGCGCCCGCCGTAGATCGTGGCAATGCGCACCGGCGTGTATTTAGCGGCACGCTCCAAGTCTTCGCCTACCTGCACGGCAAGCTCACGGGTGGGAACTACAACGAGCGCGCGTGGGGTGCCGTCGAGTTCGGCCACGTCAGCGTCGTCAAAGACCCTGTCCAACAGCGGGATGCCAAAGCCGTAGGTTTTGCCCATGCCGGTGCGGGCCTGGCCGATGATGTCACGGCCATCCAGGGCAATGGGGATTGCCAGCTCCTGGATGGAGAAGGAAGAGGTGATGCCCAGCTCTGCCAGTGCGTCAATAATTTCGGCGGCCACCCCTAGTTCCGTAAAGGTGGGTGGTTGTTTGACAGGACTGTTTTGTAAAGACGCGTCTGTAGCCACGCGCCTTAGTCTAGCCCGCGCTGGTATCAGCAAGCAGGCGGTGTGTGGCGGGCCGTTACAATGGCCGCTATGGATATCAAGATTGGTCTTGCAGACATTTCCCGTGAACTGACCATCCGCCTGCCGGAAGGCGGCGAGGAAGTTGTTGCGAAGATTCAGAGCGCTATTGAGGCGGGCACGCCGACTATCACGGTGGAGGATGAGAAGGGGCGTAGCTACCTGATTCGTACTGATCGCATTGCGTACGTCGAGCGGGGCTCGGCGGCAACTCATACCGTGGGGTTCATGCGCTAAATTAACTGCATATGACCACACGGCACCAGCGAGGAACCCACGAGGGCGGCATGGATAATGATGACGCCTGGGACGATTTTGACGACTTCATTTTTGATGAACTCGACGAGTGGGAGCCCGAGCCAAAAGAGCGCGCCAAGCGTCGCGCACGCCATGAGCGTCCGGAGCGCGACCAGGCTGCTGAGGGCTGGTGGGTGCGTTTTGCCCGTGAGTACGGATGGCGTGCGTACGCCATCCCTGTGCTGTCTGTGATTACGGTGTTTGTGCTGATCAACATGGTGCAGAACCCGGATGCTGGTGTGGTCACTGCCGCGGGTACTGATGAGGTTGCGGCACAAGACGGTGATGCCACAAACGGGGAGCACGGCGCCCACGAACATGACGGCTGGGCGCAGCGAGAGCCGGCGGAGATGCCGGAGGCCGTACTAGACGTCAATCACTTGCCGCCGGGTGGGCCGTTTACGGAGTCTGGCACTGGCAACTTCTTTGTCATTGGTCAGCCGGGTGCCGCTGGCGGCGTTGGTGAGGAGCTGACGGTGCGCTATGTGGTTGAGGTTGAAGAGGGCATTGACACTGCGCTTTACGGCGGGCCGGATGCGGTGTCTGCGATGGTGGATTCCACGCTGCTTGACCCGCGTAGTTGGACGAATGACCCGCGTTTCAGGCTTGAGCACGTTGCGCCGGAGGATAACCCGACGCTGCGTATCCGCCTAGCTTCTGTGAACACCACGCGTGAGCTGTGTGGTGGTGAGCTTGGTTTGGAGACCAGCTGCCGCACCCGCATTACTGGTGAGGACACGGTGGTGATCAATGAGTCGCGTTGGGTGCGCGGCGCGGCTCCGTTTGAGGGCGATCTTGGTTCGTACCGCCAGTACGTGATCAACCATGAGGTTGGCCACGCGTTGGGCTTTGCGCGCCATGAGCAGTGCCCGGCTGATGGGGCGTTGGCGCCGATCATGATGCAGCAGACCTTGAGCCTGAACAATTCGCAGTTGCGCAGCTTTGACCCGGGTGAGGTCTACGAAGATAACAACGATACGTGCCGGTATAACCCGTGGCCGTACCCGCGCCCGGCGGTGCTCTAAGGGGGCGTGATGCGGATTCCTGAGCATGTGTTGCGCGCTTTCCAGCTTGACGACGAGGAAGGCGTAGCCACCTCTGACGTGTGGGATGGTGGCGTGCGTTTTGGCCGGGTTGTGGTTGCTCCTGCGCAGGATGCTGCCGTGTGGTCTGCCAAGGTCCGTGAGCGGGCCGAATCCAGTCTGGGCTTGCGGTTTTCGCGTGCTGTGCGGGCAACTGATGGCCGCTTTGTGGTTGGAGGTTTCGTAGCTTCGGAGTTTGTTGAGGGCCAGCCCGCCGCGCGCGTTGATGAGGTCGTGGGGGCTTCCCTGCTTATCGACGCTGCGTTGTCCACCACCCCCGCACCCACCACCGAACCTGTGGAAGGCTCTTGGCGTGAGATTGACCGCGCTGTGTGGGCGGGCGAAGAGCAGGATTTTGGCGGCGAGTACGTTGTGGCGGATCTGGACCTGCTGCGCCGCTGCTTGTTTGATGGTTACGCCCCGCCGGCGGTTGCGGCGTTGACGCCGTCGGCTGAGCTGCGTCCGCGTGGGTATACGGCGGCGATTGTGATGGTGGATGGTTTGATTGCGAATGCGGTTGATGCGCGCGTGATTGATCGTTGGGCGCACATTCCAAACCTGCGTCAGCTGCTTGCAAAGGCGTGGGAGTTTCGCCAGCTCACCACCCCGCATTCGAACATAGGTCCTGATTTTCGAAGAGTTGGGCAAATCGTGTGTCCCTAGTGTGTAACGATGGTGGCTATGAGCTCACCGGTTACACCCCGCGCATACCTTGTATCGCGCCCAACTGACACCACGCCACGTACGTGGCCAGTTGATCTGCCCAAGGAAGGTCTGTGGAAGGTCACGGGAGACGCGGGTGCAGGCGTTTCTAGTTTTCTTGTAGATACCGCTGTGGAGGCCGTGGCCCGCGGACGGGTGTTGGTGATTGCTTCTTCGAAGGAGTCCGGTGCTCGTCTGCGTGCAGAGCTCTCGGAGCGCCTCGCGGCTACAGGTTTTGTGGTGGATGAGCCGCTGGTGCGCTCCGTGCACTCCTTGGCGTTTGCGCTGCTTCGCCAGCGGACGGAAAAAGAGATCCGGCTGATCTCTGGTGCTGAGCAGGATGCGATGATCCGCCAGCTGTTGATTGGTAATGCGCAAGACGGTACGGGGTCTTGGCCGGAGGAGCTGCGCCCTGCGTTGCCGATGGTGGGCTTTGCCCGGCAGCTGCGCGACTTCTTGCTGCGTGCCGTTGAGCGCGGTTTGGGTCCGGATGATCTGCGGCGTTTGGGTAGGGATCACAACATTCCGATCTGGTCTGCTTCCGGGGAGTTCTTACTTGAGTACCAGCAGGTGATGCGACTTACCGGTGCGCTGCGTTACTCGGCCTCAGAGCTGGTGGCTGAGGTGCTGGCGGGCATGAGGGCAGGCGAGATCACGGAGACGTGGGATGCGGTGATTGTGGATGACGCGCAGCATCTCGCCCCGGCCTCCGCCGAGTTGATTTCGCACCTGTTGCAGCGCGCCACACTTGGCGTGGTTGGTGGTGATGGGGAGCAGGCGGTCTTTCGGTTCCGCGGTGCATCCCCACGCTTCTTTGCCACCATGAGCGGGTTGGATCACCAGGTGATTGACTTAGGTGCGACGCGGCGCAACCCGCAGCGCCAGGTGGTGATTGCACCGGAGGAGCAAACGCACCACGCCACCTTGGTGGACACGATTCGGCGCGCGCACTTTGAACAGGGTGAGCCGTTTTCCTCCATGGCGGTGGTGGTGCGCTCCACGCCAATGATTGAGCCGATTCGCCGCAGCATGCTGGCGGCGGGCGTGCCGGTGATGCTGGATCCCACAGATGTGGTGCTGTCGGAGCAACGCATTGTTGTCTCACTCCTGCTTGGCTTGGAGGCGCTGGAGAGTGAGCTTCAAGCTACGCAGTGGCGCGACCTTCTGCTTGGCCCGGTTGGCGGTGCGGACCCGGTGACGCTGCGCAGGCTGCTGCGTGGTTTGCGTCGTTTTGCGCCGGAGGAACATGCGGAGGCGGTGCTGCACCGCCTTCTGGCTACGGATGAGGAACTGCCGGACTTTGAGGGCGTGCTGACAACGCGCGAGGTAGCGATTTTGACGCGTATGCGCTCCGTGCTGGAGGCCGGCCGTGCGGCACTTGCAGTCAACGGCAGCGTGGAGGAAGTGCTGTGGGCACTCTGGGCGGCAACGGGTTTGTCGGATCGCCTGATGGCAGCAGCCTTGCGCGGTGGTGCAACCGGTTCGCAGGCAGACCGTGACCTGGATGCGGCGATGGCGCTCTTTGACGCGGCCGGTGACTTCACGGAGCGGCGCCCAACCGCAGGGGTTGCGTCTTTCATTGAATACATCGCGCAGCAGGAACTCCCCACCGGCGTGCGTGATAGGCGGACCGCTAAACCTGACGCGGTCCATTTGGTTACCGCCCACGGTGCGGCGGGCAGAGAGTTTGGGCGCGTGATCGTGGCAGGTGTGCACGAGCATTCCTGGCCCTCGCTGGGTGAGACCGGCACGATGTTTCGCCAGGAAGACTTGATTGACCTGCTGGATGCGGGCGTGGACCCAGCGGTGCCGGTTTCGCATGCCTCGGAGCGGTTGGTGGAGGAGCGTCGGCTGTTCCACGTGGCCACCACGCGTGCAACGAACCACCTTTTGGTCACCGCGGTGGATGACCAGGACAGCGACGAGGTGGTCACCCCCTCGCGCTTTATTGAAGAGTTCTGCACCACCTTCAACGTGGACCCCATCGAGGCTGACTCGGATACGGTGCAGGTGCTGGCCAAAGACGAAGTCATTGCGCAGCTTCGGCGTGTGCTGACAGACCTGGAAGTTGATGCGGTTTCCCGCGAGCAGGCGGCGCGGCAGTTGGCGCGCCTGGATAACGCTGGCGTGAGTGGGGCTGGGGAGGGGCAGTGGTGGGGGTTGCGTGGGGCGTCGACAAGCGAAGCCCTGCAGCAACGAACGGCGCTGTCGCCGTCGAGGATTGAGAAACTCCTGGAATGCCCCATGCGTGAGGTGCTGGAGCGCATGGTGGGGTTGGACGAGACGATGAGCATGATTCACGGCTCCCTTGCCCACGCCTATTTTGAGGCGCTGGGCCGCGGGATGGAAGCGGCGAAAGCGCGCGCGGCGGTGATGGCGGCAAGGGAAGAAATGCAGGACGGACCTGCGTGGAAAAACGAACGTGACCTGGCAGATTTTGCCCGCCTGCTGGACCGTATTGATACGTGGGTGGTGGCCGCGCAAGCCCGCCATGAGCTGCTGGCGGTGGAGGCCAATGTGGATGTGACCGTGGACGCGGAAACCGGGCTGCGGATTCGCGGGCGCGTAGACCGGCTTGAGGCTGATGAAGGCGGCTTGGTCCGCATCGTGGATCTGAAGAGCGGGGCCAACATGCCTAGCCAAAAAGAGACGGAAGACAACAAGCAGCTGCTGGCGTATCAGCTGGCGCTCACTCAAGGTGAGTTGCGCGGTGAAGAGATCCGGGACGCGCGCGGTGACGGCATGCAGATTGGCAGTGCTGTACTGGTCTACCCGGGGTCTACAACAAAAGCCGTTGGTACTCGTGAACAGTCAGCGAAATCGCCTGAGGAACTGGCGGAGTTTGCGCAGTGTATTCGCCCGTTGCCGGAGGCGATGGCGGGCCCGGTACTGACTGCTACTACTGGATCGGGGTGTGAGTACTGCCAGGTGCGTTCGCTGTGCCCGGTGCAGCCGGAAGGAATGGTGATTGCAGATGTCTAATGTGACGTATCCAAAGATTGTGATGCCGCCAAAGACGCTGTCGGCAGCGCTGAAGCAGAAGTTCCCGCCCACGCCGCAGCAGGCGGACGTGATTGGCGCGGCCCCGGGGCCGCTGCTCGTGGTGGCCGGTGCGGGTGCCGGCAAGACGGAGACCATGGCTGCACGCGTGGTGTGGCTGGTGGCCAACGGGTTTGTGCGCCCTGATCAGGTGCTGGGCCTGACGTTTACGCGTAAGGCGGCGCGCGAGCTGGACAAGCGTATCCGTGACCGGCTGGCCACCCTGGCTGAAGACAGCGCGCTGGTTGCGCGCCTGGACCCTACCGGGGAGCTGGGCAAGGCGCTTGAGGTGATCGCGCCGACGGTGTCCACATATGACTCGTACGCAGGGGACCTGATCCGGGAGTACGGACTTTTGGTGCCGGTGGAGCCGGACGCGCGCCTGATTACAGATGCGGAGCTGCACGCCGTGGCCACAGACGTGGTGGCGAACTATTCCGGCAGGCTTTTGGCTGAAAACGGGTCAAACCGCAAAATCAACTCCGTTGTGGAAAACCTGCTGGGGCTGGTTACCTCCATGGGCAATGAGCTGGCGGATCCCAAAGACGTTGCGGAAAACGCGTCAATTTTCTTGAAGGAAACCGAAGAACTCACCGGCAGCAAGCGCACCAAGGGTGAGTACTCGGCGGATATGACCAAGTGGCGCGCCATCCAGCAGGAGCGCGCAGCATATTTGCCGCTGGCTGCTGAGCTGCAGGCGGAACTACGCCGTCGCGGTCTGGTGACGTTTAATGAGCAAATGTCTGTGGCGGCCGCCATGGCGCGTGATCACGCGCAGGTGGGCGAGAGTCAGCGTAGGCGTTTCAGGGTGGTCATGCTGGATGAGTACCAGGACACCTCGCACGCCCAACGCGTGTTGCTGACCAGCCTGTTTGGTAAGAACCAGGATCCAGGGCTGACCGTGACCGCGGTGGGCGATCCCATGCAGGCGATCTACACCTGGCGTGGCGCAACCGCGGCGAACCTGGCGGCGTTTGTTGCAGACTTCCCGCAGGCTGACGGCTCGCCTGCACCGAAGAAGCAGCTGACCACCTCCTGGCGCAACCCACCTGAGGTGTTGGAGCTGGCCAATGGGGTCTCTGATGAGATTTTGGGTACTGGTAAAGACCGCGCCGTGGAACCGTTGCAACCGCGCGAGGGCGCTGACGCGGGCCGGGTGCAGCTGGGCTACTTCAACACTGAGGATGAAGAGGTCACCTACGTTGCTGATGAGCTGCAGCAGCTGTGGCAAACATCGCAATCAACGGGTGAAGCGTTCAAGGTGGCCGTGCTGGTGCGTAAAAACCGCCACACCGCAGCCATGGCAGAGGCGCTGGAAGCGCGTGGCGTGCCCTACGAAATTGTGGGCGTTGCGGGTCTGCTGGCCGTACCCGAGGTAGCGGACACCGTGGCCATTGCCACCATGCTGGTGCGGCCCGGGGATTCGGCGGCCGCGCTGCGGGTACTTGGCGGGCGCGCCGTGGGCCTTGGCCTGGCGGATCTTCACGCGCTTGCCGCTCGTGCTGAGAATCTTCGGGCACGCGAGCGGGGCCAAGACCCCGATACCACCGAGCGTGCCGAAGAACCCGCCGGCGAGATGACTGCAGAGGAGCGCCTGCAGCGCGAACTGGAAGACCTCGTGGATCGTGCCGCCGAAGTCATGGCGCGCTCTGAGCGCTCTGCCGGGTTGGCGGACGCGGTGGCTGATCTGGGTGAGCCGGAACGCTACTCGGAAGAAGGCTTGGCGCGCCTGAAGGACCTCAGCACGAAGCTGCGCTGGCTGCGCACGCACAGTTTGGGCAAGCGTTTGGCGGACCTGTTTGCAGACATCATGAGTGTCTTTAACATCCGCACCGAAGTTCTTGCCCGTGACAGCGTCACCCGTGCTGCCCACCTGGATCGCTTGCTGGATGAGGTGGCGAAGTACCCGGGTTCTAGTCTGGACGGACTGCTGGACTACTTTGAGCTGGCACGTTCGTTGGAAGACGGGCTGGAACCCGGCAACGTGAGTGTGAAGACCGACCGTGTGCAGCTGCTCACCGCCCATAAGGCGAAAGGCCTGGAGTGGGACACCGTGGCGGTACTGCACGCGGATGCCGGCACCTACGGCGCAAAAGCCGGCACGTTTTTGGGCCAGATCAAACTCCTGCAAGACGACACGTTTGCAGATGCTGAGATCACTCCGGAGTTTGCGGAGGTGGAAACCCGCTCCCAGTTTGAGAAGGCCGCCAAGCAGTGGGTGAAGTTTGTCCGCGGGCGCGAAGCCGAGGAAGCGGCGCGACTGTTTTATGTTGCCGTGACCCGTTCCGCCCGCAACCTGTATGTCACCGCGTCGCGCTCCGCGCCCTATGAGTATTTTGCGCAGATGCGTGAGCAGGTGGATGAGCAGTGCGTGGTCACCTGGTGGGACGGCGCGGAAGCCGAGGACACTGACAGTACAGGCAGCACAGGCAACACGAACAGCGATGAACGTGTGGGCCAGTGGCCGGATTTCGTGCCTTCGCCAGAGACCATCGCGGCAGGCCAAGCGGTGGCAGACGCACGCGAATCCATGCCGGAAGTGAGCTGCGCAGATCCCCGCTTCACACAGTGGGAGCGCGACGTCACCGCGCTGATTGAAGAGCACGAGGCGCTGCAGCGCGCCGAGGTCCCGGTGGTGTTGCCCGGTGAGCTGACGGCGTCTGATGTGGTGGCGCTTCGCGCTGACCCCGCCCAGTTTGCTCGCCGTGCGCGCAGGCCGGTGCCGTTTAAGCCGAACACGTACGCTAAGCGCGGCACGGCGTTCCACGAGTGGCTGGAGGAGTTCTTCGGGGCACGCCCACTGCTGGATGAAAATGAGCTGCCGGGCAGTGAGCAAGAGGAGGTCGACGCCGCCGTGCTTGAGCAGCTCAAGAGCTCCTTTGAGCAGAGCCATTGGGCCAGCCGCACCCCGGCGTTTGTGGAGCGCGCCTTCGAGCTCGCCTTGGGTGATGTGGTGGTGCGCGGGCGTATCGACGCCGTCTTTGAAGACGATGAAGGCTGGACCGTCGTGGACTGGAAGACCGGCATGAAGCCCACGCACGCGGACATGGAGGCGGCGAAGCTGCAGTTGGCGGTGTACACGGAAGCGTGGCGCAGGATCGCCGGTGATGACAAGCCGGTACGCGCAATGTTCTTCTACGTGCGCACCGGCGAGGACTTCGCTCCACGCGACCTTCCGGGCGCGGACGAACTG
This sequence comes from Corynebacterium riegelii, assembly GCF_001263755.1. Lineage (NCBI taxonomy): Bacteria > Bacillati > Actinomycetota > Actinomycetes > Mycobacteriales > Corynebacteriaceae > Corynebacterium > Corynebacterium riegelii. The sequence goes on along the minus strand of NZ_CP012342.1, from coordinate 1,431,408 downwards.
GCAGCGCTGATCGCGCCGGAGGAAGCCGAGGAGTGGACTACAGTGTCTTGCGGTGAATTAACCAGAACCAGCACAGCGGAAGGGAGGCGCGAGTGAGACTGCCGTATATGAGCGCGTGGGGCGATCGTTTCCGCTCGGGCACTGATGTCAGTGACATGCCGGTGCATACGCTCACTGAGATCATCACTATTCCGCGCTCCACGCCGATCACGCCGTGGTCTTTGATCGCGCGGCGTTTCGCCTACGCGATGCTGCTCATGGTGTTGGTGGCAACGCTGGTTTACATTGACCGGGATGGGTACTCCGAGCCCTTAACGTACATTGACGCGTTGTACTACTCGGCGGTGTCGCTGTCTACCACCGGATATGGTGACATTACGCCGGTGACGCAGGGGGCGCGTCTGGTCAATATTTTCCTGATCACCCCGGCGAGAGTGGCGTTTCTTATGCTTCTGGTCGGTACCACGTTGTCGGTGCTGACGGAGGATTCCCGCAAGACGCTTCAGATTCAACAGTGGAGGCAATCCGTGCGCAATCACACCATTGTCATTGGCTACGGCACGAAGGGCCGTTCCGCGATTGATGCGTTGCTGGCAGGTGGCGCTGCCCCTTCCAGCATTGTGGTGGTGGATACGGATGCGGTGAGTTTGTCGCAGGCGGAAAACCGCGGCCTGGTCACGGTGCATGGGGACGCGACGAAGTCGGGTGTGCTGCGGATTGCTGGTGTGAGCCGTGCGCGTTCCGTGGTGGTTGCGCCGAGTTCGGATGACACGGCGGTGTTGGTGACGTTGTCGGTGCGTGAGCTTGCGCCGAGCGCGATGATTGTGGCTAGTGCCCGTGAGAGTGAGAACCAGCATCTGCTGATGCAGTCGGGTGCGGATTCTGTGGTGGTTTCTGCGGAAACTACGGGGCGGTTGCTTGGGTTGGCTACGGTGACTCCGCCGGTGGTGGAGATGATGGAGGATCTGCTGAGCCCGGATGAGGGGTTTGCGGTGGCTGAGCGTCCTACGGCGGATGATGAGGTGGGTGCGAACCCGCGTCACTTGGCTGACATTGTGCTTGGCGTGGTGCGCTCGGGTGAGCTGTACCGTATTGATGCGCCTGAGGCGGAGGCGGTGGAGCCGGGCGATCGCATCCTGTATGTGCGCATGACCAAGCCTGTTGAGCAGGCTGATGACTAAGTACTTGTTGGTGGATGACAGCAGGGCTTTTCTGCTTGTCGACGCCCAAACGGCGCCCCTCCCCAGCGCCCCCACCACCGGTCCCACGATCCGGCTTTCCCAGGACATTGTTGCCACGCGTATTCATGGCACAAGCGTGAGTGAGCTGAAAGAGCTCGCCCAAGACGCCCAGCTTGCCGGTGACGCGCGCACGCACGCTGATGACCCGCTGATTGCTCGTGCGATCGCGCTGCTGAATGCCCAGGAGCGCATGCGTGTGCACCCCACGGACGGCACGCCGTTGACGTGGAACCCTCAAGGTACGCAGGCGGAAAGCGAGCACGGCAACGTAGTGTTTCCGCGTATTGACCCGAGCGTGATCGGCATTGTCACCAGCGCCGATGATCAGAAGATCCTGATGGTGGAAAACGCACGCCGCCCTGGCTACTTCACCAGTGTGGCGGGCTATGTGGATCCGGGTGAGACGATCGAGGCGGCCTGGGTGCGCGAGGTTCGTGAGGAGACCGGCTACACGGTAAACCAGGTGGCGTACGTTGGTTCCCAGCCGTGGCCGCTGTCAGGAGCGCTGATGTTGGGTTTTGTCAGCCGGGTTGATGAAACGGTAACACCAGGTGAAACGGACGGGGAGCTGCGCCGCATGGTGTGGGCGAGCCGGAACGAGGTGAGTGATTTGCCGATGCCTCCGCAGGGCAGCATTTCGCGCACGCTGATCACGCGCTGGGTGGATAAAGGTTTTGATGATGTTGTGTTTGGGGATGTTGGGGGAAGTGATTTCTAGTGGCTATTGATTTGAGCTTGTTGGATGAGGACCAGCGGGTGGCGGCAACCGCCCCACGCGGGCCGGTGTGCATCCTGGCGGGTGCGGGTACGGGTAAGACGCGCACGATTACGTATCGCATTGCCAATCTGATTGATCAGGGCATGGTCAGCCCGCAGCGGGTGCTGGCGGTGACGTTTACGCAGCGCGCGGCAGGTGAGATGCGTGACCGCCTTCGCCAGATGGGGATTGGCGGGGTGCAGGCGCGAACCTTTCACTCCGCGGCACTGCGGCAACTGGCGTATTTCTGGCCGCAGATTGCGGCCGATCTTCCGTGGAAAGTGCTGGATAACAAGTACCCGCTTGTGGCGCGCGCGGCGCGTGCCGTGGGCTTGGATACCGGCAAGGAAATGGTGCGCGATCTGATGGGGGAGATCGAGTGGGCCAAGGCGAATGTGATTGGGCATGAGGATTATGTCCAGCGCATTGGTTCCTTGGGCCGCACGGCGCCGACGGAGGCGCAGAAGGTGGCGGATGTGTATCGCCACTATGAGGAGCAGAAGACCAGCCCTGAGGGCATGCTGTTGGATTTCGATGACCTGCTGTTGCACGTCGCCGCAGCGCTAGAGAACGCGCCTGCGGTGGCGGAGCAGTTCCGCGCCCAGTACCAGTCTTTTGTGGTGGATGAGTACCAGGACGTGACCCCGTTGCAGCAGCGTGTGCTGGAGGGCTGGCTGGGCCAGCGCGATGATCTGACGGTGGTGGGCGATGCCAACCAGACCATCTACTCCTTTACCGGCGCGACTCCGGATTTTCTGCTGAATTTCTCGCGTACCTATGAGCACGCCACGGTGGTGAAGTTGCAGCGTGACTATCGTTCCACCCCGCAGATCACGGATCTGGCGAACACGGTGATTGGCAAGGCCACAGGACGCGCAGCGGGTACTCGTCTTGAGCTGATTGGTATGCGCGAGCCTGGCCCTGAGCCGACGTATTCGGCGTTTGATGATGAGCCGACGGAGGCCCGCGAGGTAGCCGCCGCAATCCGCCGCCTGCTGGATGACGGTGTGCCGGCCCGCGAAATCGCGGTGCTGTATCGCATCAACTCCCAGTCCGCGGCCTTTGAAGCGGCATTGGCTGACGTGGGCATTTTGTACCAGGTCCGTGGTGGTGAAGGCTTCTTTAACCGCGGTGAGGTCCGCGAGGCCATCCACCAGTTGGCGCGCGCCGCAAACCGCAGCGACCTGCCTGATGACCCGGTGCAGGTGGCGCGTGCGGCGTTCGCCCCGCTTGGTCTGACCCCGAAGGAGCCGGAGGGTGCGCAGGCGCGTGAGCGTTGGCAAGCACTGCGTGCGCTGGTGGACCTGATCGAAGAGATTGTGAACTCTAAGGAGGCCGATGACCTGGCTGGTGTGCTGCGCTCTTTGCGCCAGCGCGCCGAGGCGAAGCAGCCACCGGCCGTGGATGGTGTGACCCTTGCCAGCCTGCACGCCGCGAAGGGCCTGGAGTGGGACGCGGTCTTCCTCGTCGGCCTGGTGGAAAACACCTTGCCTATCTCTCACGCGATTAAGGCGGGCGATGAGCAGATTGAAGAGGAACGCCGGCTGTTCTACGTGGGCATTACGCGTGCGCGTGAGCACCTGCACATGTCGTGGTCCCTCTCGCGTCAGGAGGGCGGAAGGAAGTCACGCACCCGCTCACGCTTCTTGGACGGTCTTGTGCCTGAGCTTGAGGTGGAGCGCTCCCCGCAGCGGCTGAAGCGCAACCGTCGTTGCCGGGTGTGCAACAACTTCTTGGACACCCCGGCGGATAAGGCGTTGGGGCGCCACGTGGACTGCGAACCTTCCTACAACGAAGACCTTTTCACCGCGCTGAAGAGCTGGCGTTTAGACGTCTCGCGTGAAGCCGGCCACCCGGCCTACATGGTGTTTTCAGACGCCACGTTGATTGCCATCGCGGAAGCCATGCCGCAGGACGTGTCCAGCCTGCTGGATGTGCCAGGTGTGGGCCCTGTCAAGGTGGAGGCGTACGGGCCTCAGGTGTTGGAGATCTTGAGCGAGTACAGCTAGAACCTTTTATGCTGGCGGCCATGACGCACGCACCACCGCCAATGCCGCCGTCACTGCCAACGCCGCCGTCACTGCCAGTGCCACTGCCGCGAACGCCGTTGAAGTTTTCCTCCGAAAGTGATGAAGCCCTAGCGCCGAAGTCCATGAAGGAAAACGATCAGCAGCGCAATACGCATATGGATCGCAGCGGCATGCGCGAGGCCATCAACAGCTCCGGGCCACCCATTGGCCGATCGAGTTTCAGCATGATGATGGTAGGCGGCATCCTCACCGCCATGGGCGTGATGGCGTTGTTTTTCGCTGTGGTGCACACGCTGTTTATCACCATTTTGTTCCCCGGTGCGGAGGGCACCATCGACGGGATTCCCATTGCCAGCCTGATCAACGGCGCAGCTGCGGTGGTGTTCATCGTTGTCGGGATTTTGGTCCTGCGAGGAAACTTGGGGCGAACAACGCGGCTGCGTACCGCGTGGGAAAACGGGTGGGTTGAGTACCGGCCAGCGCTCATTGGGGAGCTGATGCACAAGCGCGTCGTGCGCTTCAGCGAGGGCTCGGATGATCACTACTACACAGCCCCGGTGCTCATCCTGCAGCCGGACGGCACGCTGACAGAGGCCGTGACTGAGGAGTTCCGTTTGCCGGATCCGAACTGGCTGCAAATCCGCGGTCGCAAGCTTGCGGGAGTTGGGTACCGGGCCATTGTTGATCTGAACCTCAACAACGGCTGGGGCGTGGTGGGCTACCGCGTGGACACCGGCATTCCAAAGCCAGAACTGGAAAACGGCCTGCGCAAAAAGAACATCGAGGCAGCGCTTGCCTTCGCGGAACAAAACTGGGTCAAACCCTAACCGCACACTTCACACCGCGGGTGCGGCAGCACCGTTTTGCGCTTCAAAAACGTTGTGGCAAAAGGGTCAACCACGTGCAGCTCACCAGCCACCGGCGCAGCCATGGAAACACCAGGGGGCTGCGCAACACCTGCCACGCGGCGGATATAGGCCGCAGCCGCCGCAGCGCCAGCGCTTAAGACAACATGGTCGGGGGAGTGTGGTCCGGTGGGGAAGTGCCGTAATGCAATGGCCCACCCGTCGTCCACATCCGAAAAGTGCCGGGCGGTACACGCAAGACAGGCCGAGTCCTCGCCGTCAAACAAGGGGCCGACAAACACCTGCGAGTCCACCAGGTTCACCGGCACGGTGGCACCCACGCGGCGCTTGGTCATCCGCGCTACCGCCTCAGCTTCTGCCAGCTTGTCCACGGCAACCACCGGCACCCACGGATCCGCCCGCCCCACAAACCGCTGCTCGGTGGTGTTGCGCATCGGCGAGCGCACCTCAACACCACACCCGCGCAGCACCCGCGATAGCTGCTTCGCCAGCGGCGAGTTGCCCAGCAGGATCACCGGCACCGGATCTGCCGGTACCAAAATACGAAAGGACACCAGATCCGCCACCATGCTCTCCGCAGCATTCGCGCCCACATAGGCCGTAAACGCACGCGTCAGGTGGTGCAGTGGGGTGGGGGTGACCGCAGCGTCGATAAGCAAGGAAAGCTCCTTGGCAAAGGGTGTTTCAATCACACCCGTGCGCGTGGCGTCCAGCCCGAACTGGATGAGGTTTTGCGCACGTAGAAACACACTAACCCCCGGCGCAAGCCGCACATTTGAAAACCTGCCAACACGCTGGCTCGTTGACACCATGAAAGACACCCCCCGATGTGTATTTCGCACCATCCTACAATGCGAAGTCATGGCAGACATCCCGTACACCGTGATTCGCTCCGCCAAACGCACCCGCACGGTGCAAGCCCGGATGGAAAACGGGGTGGCGGTCATCCGCATCCCGGCACGCATGAGCAAGGCGCAAGAGTCCGAGGTTGTTGCAGAGATGCTGGCAAAACTCCAGCGAAAATCCGCCCGCAACCCGCGCTCGGATGAGCAGCTGGCGCGCCGGGCGGAAGAGCTCAACCAGCAGGTCCTGGAGGGCCGCGCGCGGATCGGCTCCATTAGGTGGGTGGATAATCAGACCACGCGCTGGGGCTCCTGCACCGTGTCCACGGGGGATATCCGGTTGAGCAGTAGGCTAATCGACGCCCCAACGTACGTCATCGACGCCGTCATCATCCACGAACTCACGCACACTTTCATCAGCGGGCACACGAAAGAGTTCTGGGCGTGGGCGAATCGTGCGCCGCACGCCGAGCGTGCGAAAGGCTACTTGGAAGCGCTGCAGCGCTTCGTCTAGTCCTCTTCGCCCTTTTCCGGATCCTCCGGATCTTCGGAGCCCTGCTTGCGCAGTTCTTCTTCCATCTTGGCAAACTCGGCGTCGAAGTCGGTGTCCGGTTGATCGTCCAGAAGCATGTCAATGAACGCTGCGGGGTTGTCCAGGTGCTCGGCGGTGGGCAGGAAGTCCGGGTGGTCCCACACAGCGTCACGGCGCTGAACACCAACCGCGTTTTCCGCACGACGCCACAGCTCAGCAGCCTCACGGACCTTCGGCGCAGCCAGCTCAATACCCACAACGTTGGCAAACGCCTGCTCCGCAGAACCGCCGGTTGCGCGGCGGCGCGCCCAGGCCTCTGCAAGCTGCGGGGCGGAAGGGATACGACCCTCCAGTGCCTCGTTGACCACAACGTCCACCCAGCCCTCAACCAGCGCCAGCAGGGTCTCTAGGCGCGAAGTGGCCGCGGCGTTGCGCGAGCCCACACGCGGCGCTAGGTCTTCGCCCTCAAGGTTCTGCAGGGCTTCCTGGATAGACTGCGGGTCGCCAGACTCCAAGTTCAGCCCGCGTGCGACCTCTTCAAGGTGGGAAGTGTCAATCTCTAGGCCTGCGGCGTACTCCTCAACGGCGGATACAATGCGCTCAACCAGCCACGGCACGTGCTTGAACAGGCGCTGGCGCGCTGCCTCACGTGCGGCGATGTAGACAATGACCTCCTGGCCAGGTACCTCAAGGCCCTTGGCAATCTCGCTCACGTTGCCCGGCAAGATCGCCGCGACGTTGCTGGGAGCTACCGGCAGACCGAAGTCAGTGCCGGTGAGCGCCTGCTGCGCCAAGTCACCGAGTGCGTGGCCCAGCTTCATGCCCATCTGCATGGAGTTCATCTGGCGCATCATGGCAGACATCGGGCCCATCATCTCGCGGACCTCTTCCGGCATGGTTGCCAGCTGGGCGCGGTTCATATGGTCGGCCACCGGGTTAACCAGGCGCTTCCACATCGGCATGGTCTCCGCAATCCAGGTTTGCGCGTTCCACGCCTGCGCCTGTGCGCCGGAGGCGGGAAGGGTGGTGGCCTCATCCAGCCAGAGATCTGCAAGCTTGACGGATTCCTCTACCGCCTTCGCATCACCTGCCGAAGCGTCCTTGGCGCTGCCCAGGCGCTGGCGCGCCATGCGGCCTGCCAGCTCAAAGTTCACTGCGTCGGCATCGTTTTGGGCGTTCATGGAGCTGCCCATGCCGGAAAGCATCTGGCCGAACTGGTTCAAAATGTCGCCTAAACCGCCAGCGCCGCCGGCACCGCCGAAGCCTGCGCCGGGTTGGAAACTAAAGCCGAATGATGCGAACGGGTCGGAGTTGCCGCCGCCTGCGCCGCGGTCGTTGTCCCCGTTGCGGTTATCACCACTGTGGTCATCACCGTTGTTGTCGTTGGGGAAGGAGAAACCAAATCCGTTACTCATACCCGCCCACACTACCGACATGTGCCACACGTTGTTACGACGCAGGTCATATGCAGAAAAATTTTCTAGCTTCGGCTTTGGTCTATGCTTATCGGCCGTGACAACTGTTGTACATCCCTCGCCGGAGCCTTCTCAGCAGCCGCCTGCGCGTAAGCCCGAATCGCCGGATCCGCGCAATACTCGCCGCGCCGCCATCGCATGGGGTGCGGTGCCGGTTGCGGTGCTGATGGGTTTATTAACGGTTGACCACATCCCGGGCACCGATATTTCCCTTACCGTGCCGTTTGCTGCCCAGGGCCCGGGCCCGATGTTTGACACACTCGGGGAGGTTGCAGGGGAGCCTGTCGTGCGTATCGACGGTGCCGAGACCGACCAAACCTCCGGCACCTTAAACATGACCACGGTGTCTGTGCGTACGAACATGACGCTGCTGCAGACCCTGAACCGGTGGATTACTACGGATGACACGATTGTGCCCGTAGAGCAGGTCATGCCGCGTGATTTAAGCCCGGAGGAAGTCAAGGAGTACAACACTCGGGCGTTTGTGGCCTCTGAGGCCTCCGCCACGGTTGCGGCGATGAACTACTTGGGCAGGCCCACGCGCGTGGTTATCCATGAGGTGGTCGACGGTGCCGCAGCCCACGGCAAGTTGGAGGCCGAAGACACCATTACTGCCATCAACGGCCAGGCCGTAACCAAGCCGGGCGAGGTCCAGGAGCTGGTGCGCGCGCTCAAACCTGGCGACGATGTTGCGGTAACCGTGATGCGCGGTGAAGGAGCTGGCGCCGAAGAGCACACCGTAGATGTCACGCTGGGTGAAAACCCGCATGAAAAAGACGTGGCCATGCTGGGGATTTTGATGACCTCTGAGCCAGGCGACGGTGTGGAAGTGACCTACAACCTCAACGACGTTGGCGGCCCGAGCGCCGGGATGATTTTTGCGCTTGCCGTAATTGACAAGCTTTCCCCGGGTGAGCTCACACACGGCCGCACCGTGGCGGGCACTGGCACGATCAACGAGGAAGGCCAGGTCGGCCCGATCGGTGGCATTACGCACAAGCTCGCCGGTGCGCGCGATGGGGGAGTGGAACTCTTCCTGGCTCCCGCGGGTAACTGCGCAGAAGCCAGCCGGGTCGATTCCGGCGAGATGGTGGTGGCCAAGGTGGCCACGCTTGATGATGCGGTGAAGGCGCTTGATGATTTCGCCGCTGGCCGCGACGTGCCTACCTGCGAGGCGAACTAGCCGCTAGTTCGAGGCCGTCTCCTCGGCCTCGGCTTCAGTCTCAGCCTCTGCTGACTTGGTTGCGGTAGTCGTGCCCGGAGTGGAGACTTCCCCGGTCTGCTGCGCAAGCCCAAGCTCGTAGATGCGGGTGCGCGGATCCACATCGTCGGTGGAGATCAGCTGCTGCATCACCTGGCCGGTGTTGTTGTCCACCACGGTGATAATCGCGGAGTTAGCCAGCACCGACCAGCCAACAATGCGGTCATTTTCGTCCTCCACCACACGTGAGGAGCGCAACTGCGTCAGCAGCTGGGTGGTGGAAGCAGCCTTCGACTCAGAGTCAAAGAACTGGAACTGGCCAATTTCACGGCCGCTGCAGTTATACGCACCGTCGAAGCCGCCTTCGGTGCACTCATCCAGCTGGGCGAAAAATGACGCCGGCGCCAGGGTTGCAAAATGCTCCGCAACCTCATCCAAGGTGGAGTTTTCTTCCTTCGCCGTCGAAGTGGCACTGGTTGCAGTGCTCTTGCTTGTCGACGAAGACGCCGACGCCGAAGCCGACGCTGTTGCCGAGGTTGTTGCGGACGACGTTGCAGATTCCGTTGGAGACGTTGTTGTCGGCGCCGTGGTCGTCGTAGATGCCGAAGATGAGGCAGCGCTCGTCGTCGAAGAAGCAGGCTCCGGGTCCTCGGCGTCGTTGCCACAGGCGCTCAGCGTCAATGCAACAGCAGCCGCGGTAGCGGGAATGGTCAGGTGTCGTTTCAGCACAGTTCTCATGTTACGGCTCATTTTATGCCAGCTCATCCGGGTCATGCGTCAGGCTATATTGCAGCGCGGCAATCACCGTCGGCGCCACATCCGGCCCCCCGCGCAGCTCAATCTTGTCTTGCGCGAACAATCCGCCCGCTTCCAACTCCTCCTCGGTGGGGCGAAGCTGGAGGAGCGTTTGCACGATATCTCTATCACGCAGAGCCCCCGAAAACAGCCGTGCCGGGCGCGGGGAGGGGTCCTCGGAGGAAGAATCGCGGAAGATGATCTCCTGGGCCAGGATCACACCTTCAACCTCATGCGGCCAGGCAACGCGGGCAACGTAGTCGGCGAGTTCCTCAGAACCCGGCTGGATGTGATCCGGCAGGGTTTGCACAACAAGCGTCAGTGGTGAGTTATCTGCCCGGTCGAGTTCCTCCAGCTGATCAACCAAAAGTTCACTAGGTACCAGGCCAAACAGGGTTGGCGGCGCGTCCCATCCTTCCGCGTGGACGAACTCGACGGCCTCCATCATCGCCTTATTCAGCGCCTGCTGTTGCATGCCTTGGGAACCCTTCTAACGTTTTTTGCGTTGGACTATTTAGGCTAGAAGCCTACTTAGAAGTTTGCAGCCGCGATAAAAGGAGAAGGATTGACTACCCGCGTCAACCCGCCAAGACCAAGCGCCAATAAGCCGAACCGGGGGTTATGGACCGCGGTAAGCGTCCTTGGCGTCATCCTCATTGTCCTACCAATGCTGGTAGGCCTGTACACCGACTTTTTATGGTTCGGTGAACTGGACTTCCGCTCCGTCTTTAACAAGATGGTCCTGGCCAGGGTGGTCCTCTTCGTAGTCTTCGCGGCCATCGGTGGGGCAATAGCCTTCTTCGCCGCGCGCATTGCGTGGAAGGGCCGGCCTGGTCTGGACAGTGACCCGTTTGCGCCGAACGCGAAGTACCGCGCACAGCTTGAGCAGGGTATCCGCTCCATCCTGGTGTGGGTGCCGCTGGTCGTCGCACTGTTTGCCGGTCTTGCTGGCCAGGGCCTGTGGCGCACGCTGCTTCTGGCGCTCAACGGTGAAAGTTTCGGGGTCAATGACGCACAGTTTGGGCGTGACCTTGGCTTCTACGCATTCCAGCTGCCGGCAATAACTGCGCTGGTGGACATCCTGTCCATGCTGCTTGTCGTGGCGTTTTTGATCGGTGCTGTAACCCACTACCTGTTGGGTGGTATCCGCATTGCCAGCAACCTCACCGGCGCTACCGGTGGTGTGTCCAAGGCTGCACGCATCCAGCTGGCGGTGACCGCCGGACTGTGGATGCTGCTGAAGGCGGCCAGCTACTGGCTTGAGCGCTACCAGCTGCTGTACGCACGCAACGACATTTTCACGGGTGCGTCCTATACCTCCGTCAACGCGATGCTGCCGGCCAAGATCATCCTGACGATTATCGCGGTGCTGGTTGCCGTGGCGTTCTTCGCCTCCGTTGTGTACAAGGACCTGCGCATCCCGGTGCTTGGCACGGTGCTGATGCTGGTGAGCTCCCTGGTTGTGGGCAACGTGTGGCCGGCACTGCTTGAGCAGTTCAGCGTGAAGCCGAACCGCCAGGCCAAGGAGTACGAGTACATCGGCCGCAATATTGAGGCCACCCGCTTCGCGTACGGGCTTACTGATGAGACGGTGACGTACGAGGAAAACTGGGGCCAGTCCACTACCTCGAATGCTGAGGTGGCAAGTGATGCGGCGACGATTTCTAACATCCGTCTGCTTGACCCGGACATCATTTCGCCGACGTTTACCCAGAACCAGCAGCTGCGTAACTTCTACGGCTTCCCGGAGCAGCTGGCCATGGACCGCTATGAGATGGACGGCGAGATGCGCGACTTCGTGGTCGCTGCGCGCGAGCTCAACCCGAACTCGCTTTCTGAAAACCAGCGTGACTGGATTAACCGCCACACCGTGTACACCCACGGCAACGGCTTTATTGCCGCGCAGGCGAACACGGTTGATGAGGCTGCACAGGACGCAGGTTCCACCCGTGGTGGCCTGCCCATCTTCACGGTGTCTGATCTGCAGACCAATGAGAAGGCTCGCGAAAACGACGAGGCTGAGGAGCTGGGTATTCGCGTAGATGAGCCGCGTATTTACTACGGTCCGGTGATCGCTTCTGCGCAGGACGGCCTGGATTACGCCATTGTGGGCGACAACGGCCAGGGCCCGGTGGAGTATGACACCGATACCACCACCTACACCTACACCGGTGAGGGTGGCGTGAATGTTGGTAACTGGATCAACCGTGTCGCGTATGCGGTGAAGTACCAGGAGCTGAACCTGCTGCTGTCTGACCGTGTTGGCGGCCAGTCCAAGATTCTGTACGACCGTGATCCGCGCCAGCGTGTGGAGAAGGTCGCACCGTGGCTGACCACGGATTCCAAGACGTACCCTGCGGTTATTGATGGCCGCGTGAAGTGGATCGTGGACGGCTACACCACGCTGAGCCGCCTGCCGTACTCCACGCGTCAATCGCTGACCGGTGCGACGGTGGATGCGCTGAACCCGGACGGCACCACGCAGCGTGTGATTAACAATGACTTGGGCTACATCCGCAACTCCGTCAAGGCGACGGTGGATGCCTACGACGGTACGGTTGAGCTCTACGCGTTCGACGAGTCTGATCCGGTGCTGCAGGCCTGGATGGGTGTCTTCCCGAACACGGTGAACCCGGCTAGCGAGATCACTGACACGCTGCGTGATCACCTGCGTTACCCAGAGGATCTGTTCAAGGTGCAGCGCCAGCTCTTGGCGCGCTACCACGTGGATGACCCGGGCGTGTTCTTTAACAACGACGCGTTCTGGTCCGTACCTAATGACCCGACCGCACCGGAAGGCCGCGACCAGCTGGACCAGCCGCCGTACTACATCGTGGCATCTGACCCTGAGACAGGCGCGCCGTCCTTCCAGCTGATCACCCCGTACCGTGGCCTGAACCGTGAGTTCCTCTCGGCCCACATGTCGGTGTCTTCTGACCCGGAGAACTACGGCAAGATCACGGTCCGCGTCCTGCCAACGAATACGCAAACCCAGGGTCCGAAGCAGGCGCAGGACGCGCTGATGTCTTCTGACCAGGTGGCGCGTGACCGCACCCTGTGGGAGGGCTCCAACGATCTGAAGAACGGCAACCTGCTCACCTTGCCGGTGGGTGGCGGCGAGATCCTCTACGTTGAGCCGATCTACTCGCAGCGTAAGGACCAAGAGTCTGCGTTCCCGAAGTTGCTGCGCGTGCTGGTGTTCTACCGTGGCCAGGTTGGCTACGCGCCGACCATCTCCCAGGCGCTGAGCCAGGTTGGCATCAACTCGGCTGCCGCCCAGGAGATCGAGGTTGTGGATGAGAACGCTGAAGCCAACACGCCTTCCACCCCGGAGAATGAGGGCGAGGAGCGTCCGGCTGAGCAGGCAGCCGGCGGCGCTGAGAACGTCGATGAGGCAATGAACAACCTCAACAACGCACTGCGCCAGCTTGAGAGTGCCCGCGACGGTTCCTTCGAGGAATACGGCCGCGCACTGGACCAGCTGGATCGCGCGGTCAAGGAGTACCAGGACCTGACCCGCTAAGGCGTCAAGGCTGACCCGCCTTATCGCGCCTTAGCCAGCGGATTTGGTGCCCCGCGGCGGTGGACGTATAGTAGTCCACGTTGCCGATTACGGCAGCAGGTGAAATGAATATCTCACCCGTCGCGGGGTGGAGCAGCTCGGTAGCTCGCTGGGCTCATAACCCAGAGGTCGTAGGTTCGAATCCTGCCCCCGCTACTAAAATAAGACCCCTACCAGTGGAAACGCTGGTAGGGGTCTTTTCTTCTGCTTAAACCCGGAGCCCAATGGTGTGTTGGTTTTGGGGTTAAGGGACATTTCGTGTGGATTTAGGGGCGTCCTGCCCAGCCTTTTCTGATGCTTAAGCTGGGGTTCCATTCGTTGTCGATGTGGGTGTCGTATGTGGCTGGTCGTCAGTCTGGGTGGCCGCGTCGTTTGAGTTGTTCTTTCGCCCAGGCGGTGCGTGCTGCTTTTTATCCTTGGCGTCCGAAGTCTTGTTGCTTTGCTAACTCCAGTGGCGCTACCGGGTCTTCGGTATGGACGTAGAGCCACCAGTCCATGGTGATGCGCTGATGCTCATCGAACATGCCGCGATGGTTTCCTGCTAGGTCTTTGAGCTGCTTGTTGATGCCGCCTTCCAACAGGTTTGTGGGGCCGGGCCCGGGTTCCTGCCGCGGTTTTGCCGTTCTTAACCAGTCCGTGGCCGCACACGTCACACGACGGCCGATTCCTATTAGCCATAGGAATTGGCCTTACCGCACCAGCCGCAGTCCCCCTATCACAGACCTAGGACTATCCGGTGTTGATTTCACCGATTGGGCTGTTGGAACCGATTCAAAATCAAGATCACGGCATTATCCCAGGCTGACCCGGGAATCCGTATCGGTTTATCCACACGAAATGTCCCTTAAGCCTGGTTTTGCGCGATCTCGGTTTCAGCAATGTCCATCAAATGCACGAGACGAGGCTTGATGCGTATTACAGGTGAGGCTAACCTAACTTGAGAATGATTGCTATCTTCTGAGAGGGCAACACAGCGCCGCTTGTGACTGACGAACCCCGAGCACCTAACCCGAAAACGCCGCGTGGACGCGGCCCACACACCCGGAGACAGAACCAGATGAAGTCGATTGCCCAGATCGTCCAGCCGAGGTTCCTCAGCCGCTATGCGAGTGAACCGATGGATGCCGCCGCCGTCGAAGGGCTGCTCGCCGATAGCGGCATCGCTTACGCGCAGACGTTCGCCGAAGCCAACGGGTTGAAACTGGGCGGAGCCTCACACGTCGGCATGGTGTACTTCCGCACTCTCACGAAGAAAAGCGCGATCGGGGAGGCGGGCAAGTGAGCGCCGTGGACGGGACCGTAGGCCCGTGGTCGCTGCTCGCCCCGATTCGGACCCGGATGCGTGCGGTGGTCGCGTTATCCGTCCTGTCGTCGGTGGCTACCGTCGCTTCGCTGGTCGGCATCATCGACATCGCGATGACGTACCCGGAGGCTCCGGAGCATCGGACGTGGTTGGCCGTGGCTGTCATCGTCGTCGCCGCAACGGTGCGCATGGCCGCGGACGGCGCCGCCGGCATGCTCTCGCACCGGGCGGATAATGACCTGCAGCTCCACCTCCGGCGCCGGCTGGTCGCCCAAATCCGGAAGTTGCCGCTGGGCTGGCTGGATGCCCGGCGCTCGTCGGGAATCATCGAGTCAGTTGAGAAGGACGTCGCGGCTGTCCACCAGCTCATGGGCCACACCGTCGGTGAGACCGTGGTGGCGGTGCTGGTTCCCCTGCTTTCCCTCATCGCGCTCGTCATGGTGGATTGGCGGATCGCGGTGGTGGCGGTCGTCCCGGTGCTGGTCACCTTCGCCCTGATGGGCGTGATGATTTCGCGCGGAGCCGGTCTTCAGCGCGACTACGAGCGAGCCTCCGAAGGAGTGACGGCCGCAGTCATCGAGCTGGTACGCGGTATCCCGGTGATGAAGTCCTTCGGGCGCGCTAACCAGGGCGCGGGTCGCTACGATGCCGCGGCGTTGTCGTTCGTCCGCGCGTGGTCCGCCTGGTCCCGGCAGTCGAACATTTATCTCGGGCTCATCGACGTGGTGACGTCCCCGACCACAGTTCTCGCAGTAGTGTGCGGGGCCGGCCTCGCTCTGAGGGACGCCGCGGGCGGCATACCGGAGGGTCTCGTCGCCGGGCTGGTTCTCAGCCTTGGACTCTCCGCGGCGATCGTGCGGGTGGCCATGAACTCCGAACCCATCATCGCGGGGATCGCTGCCCTGAAGTCCATCGCGGAGGTGCTGAGCACGCCGCCGATCGCCGAGCCCGCCGATCCGGTGCCCGCGCGCGGAGGCGCGCTCGAGGTCCGGAACCTGGTCTTCTCCTACGGTGATGGGCCGCGGGTCCTCGACGGGATGTCCGCGACGTTCGAACCAGGGACCCTCACTGCGCTGGTGGGGTCCTCCGGTTCCGGAAAGTCTACCGTCGCTCGGCTGTTGGCGCGTTTCCACGACCCTGTTGAAGGCTCGGTGCTGCTGGGCGGCGTCGATCTTCGCGACATCGCCGTGCGCGACGTGCACCGCTCGGTGTCGGTGGTGTTCCAAGATCCGCAGTTGTTCACGCTGCCGTTGCGGGAGAACATCCGGCTGGCCAGGAGAGACGCCACCGACGACGAAATCATGGCGGCCGCGAAGCTCGCGAACCTCGATGCGGTCATCGCGGCGCTGCCGAAGCGCCTGGATTCGGTGGTCAACGTCGATGTGACCTTTTCCGGTGGTGAGGCGCAGCGCGTAGCCATCGCGAGGTCGATCGTCACGGACGCGCCGGTGCTCATCTTCGACGAGGCAACCGCTTACGCGGATCCGGCTTCCGAGGCCCTCATCCAGTCCGCAATCGAGCGTTTGGCCCGTTCGCGGACGGTGATTGTGATCGCGCACAGGTTGAGCACGATCCGCAACGCCGACCGCATCCTCGTTCTCGATGGGGGAGCGGTCGCGGAGGCGGGTACTCACGACGAGTTGCTCGCGAGCGGTGGCCGCTACCGGGATTTGTGGCGCGCGTTCACGCTCGACGACGAACCATCCGCCCCGCGGGGCGCTGAATCAGACGATGAAAAGGCGGGGAACCGATGATTCGAGACTTGTGGTCGATGACGGATCGGCGCTCGAGAATGACGCTGGTGTGGCTCATTGCGTTGGCCACGCTTGCCGCGCTGGCCCAAGGAGCGGCGTTCGTCGCGCTGCTGCCGCTGCTGTCGGCTCTGGCCGAGGGAGATGATGCGACGGCGTGGCGTTTCACCGGCGTCATCGCCGGCCTCGCGGCCGCCCATGCGGTGCTGTCCCTCGCCGCGGGGACAGTCGGCAGAGCGAATTCCGCAGCGGTGCTGTCGTCCCTGCTGCGTTCCCTGGGCGAACGCGTGCTGACGTTGCCACTCGGGTACGTCACCAAGTCCACGGCCGGCCGCTTTTCGGAGATGGCGTCGTCGGGTATCGCGTTCGCGGCGTCCGTGCCGCACGTGATCCTGCGGCCCGTCATCGCCGCGGTGGTTACGCCGACCGTCATCGCCTTCGGAATTCTGGCGGTGGATTGGCGCGTCGGTTTGGTTCTTGTCGCGTCGGCGCCGGTGCTCTTCTTCGCCTACCGGGCCATTGGCCGGGTCGGCGGGGAGTCGGACGAAGCGCATGCTGAGGCCGTCGCTGCCGTCTCCAGCAGGCTGATCGAGTTCACCCGTGGCCAGCAGGCGATTCGCGCCGCGGGCGACGGTTCGGCGGCGGACGCGATGGTGGATGAGGCTATCCAGGCCCAGCACGATGCGTTCGCGAAGGCGACGTCGACGCAGGGGGCGGCCATCGGACGGTTGGGTTCGGTCGTCCATGCGGTGTTCACAGCGGCGGTGATCGTCGCCGTGGCAGTCGCCGCGACGGGCGGGATGGCGCCGGCGCATTTGGCGCCGATGCTCATCGTGCTCGTCCAGTTCACCGGACCGATCACCACGGCGGGAGCGTTGTCCGGCGGTTTCGGTGCGGGCCGCAACACGTTGGCTGCGTTGCGTGACCTGCGGGCAATCCCCGCCCTTCCTGAACCTGCCGCACCGGAGCTGCCCGACGGGCATGACGTGGAGTTCCGCGGTGTGAGCTTCGGGTACGGAGATAAGAAGGTTCTCGACGACGTCAGCTTCCGTGCACCTCAGGGAGCGCTGGTTGCCGTAGTGGGACCGTCGGGGGCGGGCAAAACGACGGTCATGCGGCTGCTGTCGCGTTTTCATGATCCGGACTCGGGGGAGATCCTCATCGGCGGGGTGCCCTTGCCTCGGATCGGCACCGACGGCGTGAACTCGCTGGTGACCCCGGTGTTCCAGGAGACGTTTCTTTTCGACGCGTCCGTGCGGGACAACGTGGTCTTCGCCGACCCCGGATTCGGTTCCAGGCCCGGTGACGAGGACCGCTTGCGCGAGGCTGCCCGGCGTTCCGGGGTGGACCGCATCGTGGAGCTGCTGCCTTCCGGGTGGGATACCCCGGTGGGGGAGGAGGGGACGCTGCTGTCGGGAGGTGAGCGGCAGCGCCTCGCCATCGCCCGGGCGCTTCTGAAGGATTCCCCGGTGGTGCTTCTCGACGAGCCGACGTCCTCGCTGGATGCGGCCACTGAGCGGGCGATCGTCGGCACGATTGAGGCGTTGCGCGGCGATCACACTGTGATCGTCGTCGCCCATCGCCTGCACACCATCCGCGATGCCGACCTCATCGTCGTGCTTTCGGAGGACGGGACGGTCGCAGAACGGGGCACGCACGATGAATTGCTGGCGAAGGGCGGCCCCTATGCCGAGTCGTGGACCGCCACGACGACGGCATCGGAGAAGCGCGGATAGCTAGTTCATCTAGCGCCAGATTGGCTTAGTTCCCAGGAGCCAAAGCGCACCGCGCAGACACCCCAGTGGAGGAGCAAGAGCACGAGGAGCGCCAAGGAAAGTGTGTGCCAGCCTTCGTCCCAAGCACCCAAGCACAGGGTGCCCACGGGGAAGGTAGAGCTCCACCAACCAGGGCCGTAGGGCGCCCAGTGGAGGACAGCCTCGTAGAAGCAGTACATGGCGTAGAGGACACACGGTGCGCCGAGGGTGAACATGATGAGGCCGTACAGGTGGGCGTCGAAAAGCAATGTCGATGCTGCCGTCGACTGGCCGACAACACCGAGGGGAATCCACGCTGTACCCGCGGCGGCGCCACGTGGGCGCGTGCGGGACCAGTAGCAGTAGAGGAAGAGTGGGATCGCGGTGAAGAACGTGAGGAAGAAGCACAGCTCACCCGCGTAGTGATAAAACTCGCCGTGATGGGTGGCCAGCTGCCCGCCGGATGTCGCAGCGACCATCGGGGACACGAGCGCCAAGCCCCACGGGAACGCGGGCTCGGTGTAGTGCTCGGACTGCTTCCGCAAACCCCAGAGTTGCCACAAGCACACGATGATGGCCAGTGGCGCACCGACCCACCAGCTGAACAGCTGAAACGCATCGTTGCCCGTGAGTGCCGTCCACGCCGAGCCGCACGCGAGCAGCCCCATCGCGTACATGCCCCACGCCGCCATGTTCTGGTGCCGCGGCGGCTCATTGCGCACGCCGACCGTGAACACAACAAGGAGTCCCGCCGCGATGAGCGCAAACACGAGCTGGGCTACATGAAATCCATGTAACCCAGTCAAACTCGACGCAATCGAGGTTCCCATTAAAGCACCGGCCCAAGCGGGACCGAACTTTGGCAACGTCATAGGACTAACGCTAGGCCTGCCACCTCGCCTCATCCACTTTGGGTCGGGGCTTTGTGATTTTTAGAACGCGAATGGCCTGAAGCGCGCCAAGGGAGGCAGCCGGCACTAGAGCGTCACGTTGGCCAGCACCGTGCCGGTGGGTTGCGCCGCGCCGGCGGCGACTTCCTCGGTGACGAGGACTGAAGCAGTTCCACCGGGCAGCGGCATCCACACG
Source organism: Corynebacterium riegelii (assembly GCF_001263755.1). Lineage (NCBI taxonomy): Bacteria > Bacillati > Actinomycetota > Actinomycetes > Mycobacteriales > Corynebacteriaceae > Corynebacterium > Corynebacterium riegelii. The sequence continues at coordinate 1,412,213 of NZ_CP012342.1, read as the reverse complement.
TCGTCGTGGGGTTCTTGGCCGATGACTCCAGCCGATTCCATGGCGCCGTCATCCATGACTGCCCACACTTGTGCCCCCATGCCGTCGTCGAGAGCTGGCTGGCCGTTGACCATGGCGCCGCCCTTGCCCATGTCAGAGCTGATCACGATGTCGAGGCTCGCGCCCATCGCGTCGGCCTGACCTTGACGCGCGTCTGCCTTGGGGATCGAGGACGCAGGCGTGGTGGAAGTATTTGCCGACGTCCACGCCAATGACGAAGTCATAGGCCATGGGTGTGTGCCTCCTAGCGATGAATGAGAAGTTGGATTATTTATGCTTCATCGCTGGGGTTGGTCGGACATACTTGCACTGGCATCCACATTACTGTGAGACCTCATACCGCCTGGGCTGGGTCAGGTTCCTATTAGCAGTTTGAGTATGTCACTGTCTTCGGCGACATCACCCCCCGGATCATTTTCAGACAGGGACAGGAATAAGCCATACCGAAGCCAGCGACTAGTTCCACTGTTCTTGCGAACGGAGGGAACGGAAATAAACATAACCCGCCCAATCGGGTGGACGGCCTATGAATCTTCGGTGCCCTGGGGTGGAACTGCTAACAACGTAATGGGACGGGGGCAAAGTCAATAATTCGAGTCTGGCATAAGTTGATAAGGATTGCCTAACCTAATACTGTTTCAAGTTATGGTCCCGATCGGGAATCGGCAACGGAAGCGAGGCGGCGACGATGAACAGAAAACGTGGATCGACCAGAGAACCCCTCTCCGGAGGGGGAGTCGGGGACGCGGGCCCGGACGGGACGGGCGACGGCGACGCGGTGGCGTCGCAGACGGACGACGGGCGGTTGGTACACGTCGCACCGGTCGCAGTGGGTGGCCGACCATCCACCCGCGACATGCTCGTCGCCGCCGCGATCGGCGTCGCGGGGTCTCTCATCGTCGTGCCCCTGACCTACCTGCAGGTGTTCGCCGGCATCGCCCACGTTTATCTCGTCGCGGCGACGCTCGGGTTGTGGTTCCTGCCGTGCGTCGTTCCCCTCATCGTCGTCCGTAAGCCTGGCGCGAGCCTCATCGCGTGCCTTGCCATGGGCGTCGTGTCCGCGGCGACCACCCCGTTCGGCGTCGCCGCGATCGGGGCGCTGATCATGGAAGGATTGCTCATCGAGCTTCCATTCATGGTCACCCTGTACCGGCGGTGGACGCGTCCCCAGTTCGTGGCGTCGGCGATGTTATTCTCCGCGCTGATGGGAACGATGGCCCCGCGTGCCGTCGGCGTCGACTCGCCGAACACGCCCATGGCCCTGATCAGCTTCGCCGTAGCCTTGGCATCGAGCCTGGTGTTTTTGGTCCTGGGCTTTGCCGTCGCAAAGGGGCTCCGCAGCCGCGGGGTCACCCGATGACCGGCGGAGCACCCGCGTGCGCCGGTGCGACACGCGGGACGGCCCCGGCCCGGTTGCGGGTCAGTGGCGCGGGAGTGCGGCACGCCGATGGGCGATGGGCACCCGACATGGTGGACCTCTCCTTCGATTTCGGCACGATCAACGCCATCACGGGACCCGTGGGATGCGGAAAGACGAGCCTGGCCCACCTCATCGCTGGACTGATACCCTCGCACATCCCCATCGACCATGCCGGATCCGTGCACATCGTCGATGCCGACGGCACCGAATGCCCCGTGGACCGGGACCGGGTCACCTTCGTCGGGCAAGACCCGGCGACGCAGGTGCTCACGCTCCGAGTCGTCGATGACGTGTCCATGGCCCTCGAGTTTTCCCTCGTGGAAGCCGGCATCGTCGCCAAGCGATCAGCCGAGGCCCTAGCGGAGCTCGGGCTGTCAGAGCTCGCAGAGAAGGATCCGTGGGCTTTGTCGGGCGGGCAACGCCAGCGGATGGCCATCGCCGGTGCGGTGGCCAGGGCGCCGGAGGTCATGATCTTCGACGAGCCCGCGGCCCACGTCGACGAGGACGGTCGCCGGTCGCTGTTCGCCGCCATCCGTGACTTGCGGGCCCCGGGGCGCGTCATCCTGCTCATCGAGCACGACCTCCGCCCGTTCGACGGGTGGGTCGACACGGTGACGATCCTCGATGCGGACGGGAGCGTCGCCGCCCACGGAGCGCCGGATAGCATCGCGGTGAAGGGCATTGCGACGACGGCCGCGACCGCCGGAACGCCGGACGCCAGTACGCAGGGCACGGGGGCACCGGACCGTCCCGGTCCGGACCGGCGGCGAAAGTCCCGGAGGGCCGGGAATGGCACCGATCCGGAATCGGAGGCGGATGCCGTTCCACTGCTGGCCTTGACCGGAACCCACGTGGCCCGAGGCGGGGAGAAGATCCTGAACGGGGCCGATCTGACACTGGAACGGGGCGAGATTCATGCCCTAGTCGGCGCCAACGGAGCCGGTAAGTCCACCTTGCTGGCGGTGCTGTCGGGCCAGATGAAGGCGGGAGCGGACCTCCGGATCGACGGCGCGTCCGCCTGGCGCGTCCCCGACGCCTTCGCGTCGTGGGCGTTCCAGAACCCCGAGCACCAGTTCACCCGCGCGACCGTCGCCGCGGAAATCGACTCCGCGCTGGCCGGCACGGACCCGCACGGGCCACTCGGCACCGATGACCTGCGGAAACTGCGGGAAGCCCTGTTCCCCCGGGCACTTGACCCCGTCTCGCCGTTCGTCCTGTCGGGCGGACAGAAAAGACGGTTGGGCATCTTCCTGGCGGTGGCGGCCAATCGCCGTTTGCTGCTTCTCGACGAGCCGTTGGCGCACCTGGATTCGCCGAGCGCGCGCATCGTGCTGGATGCGCTGGCGGAATACGCCGGGGCCGACGGAACCGTTGTGTTCACGTGCCACGATCGCCGTGTCGCGCGAACGTGGGCGGATCGGGCGAGCATCGTCGCCGAAGGGAAGGTCGCCTGGTCCGGTCCCGCGGCCGACGTGCCGGCTGCCCCGGAGTCGTCCCGGCGGGATCGCGCACTGCCCGCGGCCGGCGCACGGACGTCCGGGGACGAAAGCCCCTGGACCGGTGAATCCGCCGCTCGGAGGCGCGCGGGGTTGAACGCCATCACGATCGTCGCGGCGGTGATGCTCGTCCTCGTCGCCGGGCTGCTCTCCGGCGGAGACGCCGTTCTCGCGCTGACGGGGGTCGCGTTCCTCGCACTCGCTGCAATCGCGGAGCGCGACGTTCGGGCGACGGCAGGGAAGGTCCTCCTCGTCCTGTTGATCGGGGTGTTCTTCGGCCTGCTCGGGTGGCGCTCCGAGTTCTACGGCGGTGGGGATCCGGCGGAGGCCGTCCGCCACGGCATCCATCACGGACTGCTGCTGACGGCCGTGTTCGCGGGGACGGTCCTGGTCTCCGCGTGCATGCGCGTCGAGGAGCTTTTCGACGCCATGGTGCAACGCTTCCGGGTGCCCTACACATGGTGCACCATAGCGATTTCCGGGGTGAGCATCGCGGCGTTCCTGCGCAGCGAAATCCCCCATCTGACATGGGCGATTAGATTGCGCTCGATGCGACCGGGGCAGTCTTTCCGCTCCGGCTTCATTCGCGCGACGACGCCCGCGCGCATCGCCTTTCCCTTGTTCGTCAGCGCCGTGCGCTGCGCCGAAAAGCTGTCCTTGACCCTGGCGATGCGCAACTTCGGCCGCCATCCGCGGCGCACCTTCCGCACCGATCACCCCTGGCGAGTGCGTGACGGATTCGCGGCCGCAGCGTCCGCCGCGGCCTTCGTCGCCGCCCTGGTGTCCGCAGTGACTTGACGGACGCCCGGAACCGGCGGGTCTCGGGCCCGCGAGCGTTTCCGAGCTTGTGCGGAGACGCGCCCCACCCAGTTGCTTCACCCTTTCAACCCTTCAGACACATCCTCCGGGTCACGCCATGCGGGCCCGGTCCGCCCGGCACCGGCATGGCGCCGACAACCGAAAGAGGTACCAATGAACACGATCCGGACCATCAGCGACGTGCTTCGGGACAAGGCCGATGAGACGAAAAAGGGGGCCGATCTTGATCCCGCGCTGGTGTTTCTCGACAGCCTGGCTCCGGGGATCGCGGTCGACGTCGGGGATTTCGGCGCGGAATCCGAAAAGGGGCTGCTGTCCCGGGTGGCGCCCTCGATCGCCGATCTCCCGCACGGAACGCCGGTTGCCCGCCTCTGGGCGGAGTTCGACGGGGTCGATGAGACCGACGGGGAACGGGGGGCCCGTCTGCGTGCCCTGGCCGCAGCAGTCGCACCGACGCTCCTGGAGGACCTTGGGCTTTCCGGCGACCGGGTGACGGCGACGGAGTTCAACTCGCTGCGCTCGCTCATCGATGCCCGCACCCGGTACCGGCCCGAGGGTCGGGTGAGGGAGGCGTTGTTCGTTCTCCCCGATGACGGCGAGGCTCACAACCACGACCAGTGGCGGGACCACCTCGTCGATGACCTCTGCGTCGCCGGCGTCGCGGGAAACCACTATTCGTTCGTCCTCGGAGAGGATGCCGCGCTGACCGGGGCCCTCATCGGGGAGTACATCGAACGCCGGCGCCAGGCGCCGGAAACGGACGACAGGGCAGCGGACCCGTCGTCCGAAGGAATCGACCGGTCGCGGGACCGGGGAAACGAAATGGAACATGACTGACCGACGAAACGGCGGGGAAGCACGGGACCGCGACGCGGGCGAACCCGTGAAAGTGCTGGTGGCCGGAGGTACCGGCGTCAACGGACGGCTCGTCCGGGGGATGCTCGGCGTCGTCGATGGGATTGAGCTGGCCTACACTTCCCGGCAGAAACCGGACGATGGCCCGGGGCGGCACTTCCCGCTGAGGATCGCCGCCGGCCACAACGAGATCTGCAGGGTCTTCCGCAAACACGATTGGGTGGTCAACTGCACCGGCCCGTTCGAGGTGCATGCAGACTCACTCGCCCGTGCTTGCATCGACTCAGGCACCGGGTACATCGACGTCAACGATTCGATCGACGCCCGCCGCGCGATCATGGCCCTCGACGGGGATGCTCGGCGGGAGGGGGTTCCCGTGCTCACCGGGTTCGGCCTGTGCCCGGGCTTGTCGACGGCCCTGTTGATGCTCGGGGCCCGCGCTGCGGGGGCCGAAGAGGTCCGCGATGTGCGGGTCGATCTGCGAATTGGCGCCGACCAGGAATCCGGGGCCGCGTCGGTCGAGTCGATGTTCCGGACTATCCGCGGCGGATACCGCACGATGCTCGGCGGCACCATCGTCGAGGTGCGGCGCAACCCGGTGTCGTCGCAAAGCGGAATCAGCTACGAATGCCCGGACATCGACGTCGTACGCGAGGTGTGCCCCTCGATCCGTGGATATTCCTACCACGTCGCCTTCGATGCCCTCCCCGATGAGTCGGTGGAGAAAATCCGCACGTCGAGACTGTACTCGATGCCCGTTGTCTCCGGTCTGCTCGCCCGTCTCGGGGCGGCCGTGACATCGCGGAAGGCGCGGGCGAAGGGCACTCCGCAACCCGCCGAGCTGGTCGTCGCACTGTCCTCCGCCGGCGCGGGCGATGCGGGGCCGGCGGCCGAGACGACCGTCGTCCGGGCGACCGGCCCGGGTTCCTACAAAATGACCGCGGCGATTGCTGCCGCCACCGTTGTGGCGGTCGCGGGGAAGCCGGTCGCGCCGGGGTGCCGGGATCTCGTCGGCCACCCCCGGCTCCTCGAACCGGTCCTCGCCTTCGCCCGCGATGCGGGCATCCATATCGAGGTGCCACATGACAACCCGACCACGGGGCCGCTGCCGACAGCGGCCCACTGCGATACCAAAGAAAAGGGGAAACGATGACGGATCAAGCTGAACGAGGTGCGGCGATCGTCGTCCGCGACCTCACGAAGAGCTACCCGATTGCGGGCAAAGCGGGCACCCCGCCCGAAGGCGGGGCAGGTGCCCCGCCGGACGGCGGGCGCAAGGGAAAGCGCGGTGCCCGGATGCGCAAGCATGTGCTCGACGGCGTGAGTTTCACCGTGCCCACCGGGGCGATCGTGTCATTCCTCGGCCACAACGGTGCAGGCAAGACCACCCTCATCCGAATCCTGTCGACGCTCATCACCGCCGACTCCGGCGAGGTGAGCATCTTCTCGCGCGACGTGAAAGAGGACCCGGCGGGCGTGCGCGCTGACATTGCCACCACCGGCCAATTCGCGGCGATCGACGAGAACCTCACCGGCCGGGAGAACCTGGAGTTCTTCGGGCGGCTGCGCGGACTCGACCGCGCCGCCGCGGCCGCCCGCGCGACGGAACTGCTCGCGCAATTCTCGCTCGCAGACAGTGCCTCGACGCTGGCGTCGGCCTATTCGGGTGGCATGCGGCGCCGCCTCGACATCGCCGCGTCGCTGTGCGTCGTGCCCAGGCTGCTGTTCCTCGACGAACCCACGACGGGGCTGGACCCGGTCAGCCGCGAAGAGCTGTGGGGCTTCATCCGGCAACTGCGCGACGACGGAATGACCCTGGTGCTGACCACCCAGTACCTGGAAGAGGCGGAGGCGCTGGCAGACCACGTCCATCTGCTCAAGGATCGCCGCATCGTCGCCAGCGGAACGCCGGAGGAATTGCGCCGCGCCTTCGGGTCGCACGTGCTCCGCGTGTCCTTCGCCACCGCCGCCGAGGCGGAGGCGTTCGCCCGCTGCCTCGGGGGAACGTGCCTAGACGGCGCCCGCGTCGCGGGGAAGTCGGTGTCCCTCGACGTCGACCCCGGACCGCGGGTCCTCGAGGCGGTGGCGCAGGCGATGGAGGCCTCGGAAGCGTCGCCGGATTCGCTGAGCGTGTCGCCGCCCACCCTCAACGAGGTGTTCATATCGATGAACGCAGGGGGTGCGGCGCGATGAGTGCGACGTCGGTCGCGGCGTTTCTCCGTCGGGATCTGCTGCTGTTGCGACGCAACACCGCGTCGCTGATCTCCATGTTCGTAGTTCCGCCCCTCTTCCTGCTGTGCCTGTACGCGGTGTTTGGGTACTCGGCGGGGCAATCCGGCTTCGGGTACCTGCGTTTCGTGCTCGGCGGCTGCCTGTTCCAGGCGGCGATGTTCACTGCCGCGGCGTCGGCGATGGCGGTGGGACAGGACGTCGAATCCGGGCTCGTTGACCGCGTGCGCGTGTTGCCCGGGGCCACAGGCGGCTATGTCGCCGGCAGGCTCGCCACCGATGTGCTGCGGATGTCCGCGTCGATCGCGGCGCTGCTGGTCGTCGCGTGGGCCTGCGGCCTCGACATGGCTGTCGGTGACGTCGCGTGGACTGTCCTGTGGTCGCTGCTCGCCGCGGCGGTCCTGTCCCTGGTCACGGACGGGGTGATCCTGATGGTGCCCGCCCCGGTGTCGACGGCCTCATCGATCCAGGCGCTGGAAATGCTGCTGCTCATGTTCTCCACTGCGTTCATTCCGGCGACCGCTTTGGACGGCTCCCTTCGCGACGTCGTACGTCACATGCCTTTTTCGCCGGTGATCGAGGTGATTAGGGCGGCGTCCCCGGATGCCTTCCCGGATAGTGCCGGGGAAGAGGCCGCCCTGTGGCTCGGTGTCGCGGCGGTCGCCGGAATCGTCCTGTTCATCCGCCGGTTCACCTCGAGGAGCGAATCATGATTGGCGCCATCTTCGTGCATCTGCGGCGCATCGCCCACATTTGGCTGCGGCGCCCCGACTTCTGGTTCATGACGTTCATTGCTCCGCTCGTGTACCTGTTCATCGTCAACCGCATGTTCGGTGGCCTGGTCAGGCAGCTCACCGGAGAGTTCGAACTCCGGAACGCGGTCATCCTGGTCGTGACGGCGTGGGCGTTCATCCTGGCCATCACGGGATCATCCACCGTGTTCGTTGAACGCAGCAATGGCTTCCACGAGCGGTTGATCACCATGCCGGCGCCGTACGCGGCCGTGCCGGCCGCACGGATCATTGCCGAGTTCATCCGGATCATGGCGATGACGGCCGTCGTCGCGGCGGTGGCCGCCTTGCTTTCCGACGGCCCACCGGAGGTGTCCTGGTGGTGGAGGATCGCGGTGACCGGCGCGATGGTTGCCGCGGCGGCCGCATGCACCGGCACGTACATCGCGTTCTCCATCACCAGCCCCCAGGGTTCCGTGGCCCTCATCCCGTTAATCATCGTTGCGATGTTCGTCAACACGGTGCTGATGCCCGCCGACCACTTCCGTCCCCTCCTGCGCGGAATCGCCGGGCACACCCCCGTATCCGCGGCCGGCGAGGCCGTCAACGGCACCGGGGCTGCGGGTCTGGTGGTCTGCGCGGCCTGGTTCTTAGGCATCGCCGTGCTCGCGGCGTGGGGCATCGCCGTGAAAACGAGGCCGGGGGAGTCTGCATGACGGCCCGCGAATCCGAGCATCTAACCCGAAACCGCCGCGTGGACGCGGCCCACACACCCGGAGACAGAACCAGATGAAGTCGATCGCCCAGATCGTCCAGAACAACCGCAGGCTCCTCGCGGCCTACGAGGACAAGGTCCAGCCGAGGTTCCTAAGCCGCTATGCGCGCGAACCGATGGACGCCGCCGCCGTGTACCGGAAGCTCCGTGCGCTGGACCCCGGGCCGGATGCGCCGGCCCGGGTCCTCGACCTCGGTTGCGGAACCGGGTGGCGAACGGCAGCGCGTTTCGGTGGCCCGCGCCGTGTTGAAGCGGGCGCCGGTGCTGCTGGTGGATGAGGGGACTTCATCGCTCGACGCGTCCGCCGCCGTCGCTGTGCAGGAGGCAATTCGCGAACTTGCCGGGTCGGCGACAGTGCTGGTGATCGCACATCAGGAACACACGGTGGCCGCTGCCGATCAGGTCGTCATGCTCGATGGCGGACGCGTGGCCGCGGCGGGGATACACGAGGATTTGCTGGCTTCGTCGCAGGCGTATGCCCGGCTGTGGGCGCGATAGCCGCATCCGTGACAAGTGGGCATCCACGGGTTGAGAGAACGACTGTTGGACTGTCCGGCTGCCGACGAGTTTTGCGCTCTGCGGCAGTTCGGCGGCAACGAGTGACCGAAGCGGTCAGGAGATCATGACTCGACGATGGATCGGGGCTGCGTGGCCTGTTGGGCCGCAGGCAGGCGGTAGCGTTCCTAGTCCTCCGGTCGCACGAGCTACAGGAATCGCGCAGCGGCGACTCAGGAGTAGTCTGCAAGAACGCGCTGGTTTGACGCTATCAACGGTCATCATGCCACCGTGCGGAATGATCCACTGCGCTCGAGTGTGTCCCAACGGGAAGCCGATGCACACCACGGCGTCGGGGCTGTAGGTGTTGATCTGCTCCAGAACTGCGTCACGGCTTGCCTCCGCATCAGAAGGAAGCGGTAGCCAGGATCCGGGAGGGATTCGAACCCCACGATCGAGGCAAGCGGATCTCCGCGTGCGGCACGGAAAAGACCACGCCAATTGCCCATCACGGATTCGCATCAGTAGGGTGAAACCATGTCGAAGAGCCAGGCGCAGCGTAGCGTGCCGCGCAACCCCCGCACACGCCGACGCTCACCCGGTTGGGTGCCCGACCAACACGGCGCCTGGTTCATGGTCACCGTCCCCGCTATTACTGGTGTCATCCTGGCGCCGTCGTGGACTGCGATTCCCCTGTTGCTGACCTGGTGGCTCGGCTATTTCACGTTTTTCGCCGGCAGCGTCTGGATCCGCTCGCGCTTCCGCGAACGCAACCGGCCTCCAGTCCTGGTCTACGGGTCGCTCGCCGCCGTCGCGGGCGTGATAACGCTGATCTTCGACTGGCGGCTTCTCATGTGGGTCCCGGCGTTTGCGCCATTGGTGGCCATAGCCGTGTTCGAGGCATGGAAGCGGCGTCCGAGATCGCTGTTGTCGGGCGTCTCCACTGTCGTAGCGGCCTGCCTCATCCTGCCGGTGGCCGCCTGGGCCGGAGGAGGCCTGGATACGGAGGCGTGGGCCGCATTTGCCGTGTACCTGGCGTACTTCGTCGGCACTGTGCCCTACGTGAAGACGCTCATCCGTGAACGCGGCTCCAGACCCTGGTTCATCGGGTCGGTGGGCTATCACGTCGTCGTGCTTGTCGCCGCCGTCGTCGCCGTGCTCGTAACCGGCGGGCATCCGTTCCACCCAGCGATCATCGTCGTGGCCGTCGTGTTGCTCGCGCGGGCGACGCTGATGCCGATCACTGGTGCACGTCGTGAGAAGCCATGGACGCCGAAGATCGTCGGACTTCTCGACGCCGTCATCACGGTGCTGGTGGTCATCGTTGTGCTGCTCTGAGGCGCCCCATTCGCTGCAGCGTCACAGGATCCTCCGCCAATAACGCCGCAGGTCAGCAGGGGTAGTGCGGCGGCTTCATGGGCGTCCCTATGTCGCAGGGCCGCGGCAAGGATGACAAGAACCAGCGCCCGAAAGCGGTCACCAGTGCGGTTGAGAGGGAGGGCAACATCCACGCCCTGCTTGGCGACGCCCCCTTGGTCAACCCCGGCGTCATCGGCTTCAATGTGCGTGGCCGGTAGGCAGGCCAGCGCGCTGGTGTAGTTCGGCGGCGCGCTCGGGGCGTGGCCGCAGCCGCCAGATGTGCGCGCTCACCCCGGCACCGATCCCGACGAGCAGCAATGCCACCGGCCACAGCCCGACCACCACAATCACCACCCATATGGAGGCGCCCATCCCCAACCAGAGTAGCCCCACAATCCGCAGCTTCTGCGCCCGCGTCAGCTGTCCTGAGTAGTAATCAATAATGAACGGCCCGAACGTGTCATGGCGTAGCAGGTAGCGCTCCATCCTCGGCGAACTCCGCGTGAAGCACATCAGCGCAAGCAACAGAAACGGCGTCGTGGGCAGGATCGGCAGCCACACGCCGGCCGCGCCCAGGGCGAACGCCACCAGCCCCACAATCATGTACACGTATCGCATCGTTGCCACATTCTAGGCGCAACATACAACAATAGTTGTATGACTGCCTGCACTATCTTGTACGCCTCGTTCTACGGATCTACCAAGGAATACGCGGATGAGCTTGCAAAACGCCTCGGTACCACCGCCGAGCCAATCCCCGACGCCGACTTCAACCCCGAAGGCCCCATCGTGGTCCTCGCCCCCATCCATGGCCCGAACAACCCCGGCGCCAGCTTTATCGGCAAGCTTCCCACCCCACTTTTCGGAGCCCGCACCGAGCGCCTCTAGCGACGGCGGACGAAGTCCATCGCGCGCGCGGCGTCGAGGACGTCGAGGTAGGGCAGGGGATCGATGTCCATGTCCTCGACGTAGTCGGTGAGCATGGTGCGCACCACCTGGTGTAGCTCGTCGACGTCCCAGGGCTTGGCAATGTAGTGGTCCAAGTTGGCCTCGTTGACCGCGCGTACCGTGTCGTGCAGCTGCGCCTGGCCGGTGACCAGGACTTTGCGGGTGGCGGCGGTGCGGTCGTCGTCCATCATCTGGACTAGGAACTCCACGCCGGTGGTGCCGGGCATGCGGTGGTCGCAGAGGGCGAGGGCGAGCACGTCGCCGTCTTCGGTGAGCTCGTCGATCACCTCCCAGGCTTCCTCCACGTCGGAGGCGACCTCCACGCGGATGTGCTCGGCAAAGGGGAGCAGGTCGCGCTCGACGGCGGCGCGGACTTCCGCCTCGTCCTCGAGGATCAGGATGGCAAGGTTCATGGTGTGTCTCCTTCGTCGTGTGCATGCGGGCCGTCGATGGGCAGGCCAACGGTGGCGCAGGTGCCATTTGTTGAAGAGGTCAGTTCGATCGTGCCGTGGTGTGCGCTGACGATGCCGCGGCAGATGCTTAAGCCGATGCCCATGCCGAAGCGGACCTCGCCGTTCTTCGTGGTAAAGCGGGGCTCGAAGAGCTTGTCGATGCGCTCGAGTGGGATGCCGGGACCGTCGTCAATGATCTCCACGCGCACCCAGCCGGGCTTCGGGGCGCTCGTGCGAATCGTGATGGTGGAGCCTTTGCCGGACTCTTCGATGGCCTCGGCGGCGTTGGTGATCAGGTTTGTCCACACCTGCGCGATCTGCCCTGGCGTACACGTCACGTGCGGCAGTTCGGCGAAGTCCCGTTTGATCTCTACGCCGCGCAGTTTGTGGGCGATCAGCTGCAGGGTGTCCTCGATGCTTTGGTGCAGGTCCACGTCGGTGACCGGGTCGCCGTCAGGCCGCGCGTATGCGCGTAGCGAGGCCACCAGCTGCGTAATGCGGGTCGATGCGGTGGAGAGGTTGCGCAGGGCAGTGCCTATCGACGCCGCGTGCTCCACCGTCTCGTAGTCCAACTTCCGATTCGCGCGTACCTGCTTGGCAAAGTCCACGTCGTGCAGGCCAGCGAGTACCCAGCGCTGGGCGAGCGCCCGATCGCCGGTGACCTCGGTCAGTTCGCGCCGCAGCGCGCGTGCCTCCTTTGTGCTTACCGCGTGCGAGCTGCGCGCCGCCTCCAGCGCGTGGCTGGTCGCGTCCCGCCACCTGCGGTTGGGGCTGGACGCGATCAGGCCTTCGACGTCTTCGGCGAGATGCGCTGCGGTGCGCTCGATCGCCGCCATGGGGTTGTTGAGTTCGTGGGCCACACCGGCAGCTAGCTCGCCGAGCGAGGCGAAGCGCGCCTGGCTCATCAGCTCGCGGCGTGCTGCTTCCAGGTTGTGCAGCGCCGTGGTCAAGCGTGCCCGCTCGTCTTCGAGTTGGGCGGTGAGCTCGTGCTGCTCGATCTGGATGTCCTCGGCGCGGCGCAGGCGGCGGTCGTAGGAGCGCACGAAGAGGATATTGAACAGGCGCGCAAGCTCCGGCTCCTGGCGGATGAGGTAGTCCACCTGCTCGGTGGGCAGCTGGACTGCGACGACCTCGGTGGTGGTACGCGCGGTAAAGAAGCCGACCCGGTTGCTCGCCAGGGCGAGTAGTCCGATGACGTGGCCTGTGGAGGCGTGGTGCATGACGATATCGCCGGCGTCGGTAAAGCGCTGCAAAAGCACCTGGCCGGAAAGGGCGAAGATGACCTCCTCGACGTAGTGGCCCTCCTTAGTCAGGTAGACCCCCGGCGGGAAAACCAGGCGCGGCTGGTAGCCCAGGTGCATGTCGGCGGCCTGGATGATGCGGCTGATGATCTCCTGGTCGGTCAGCCCTACGTCCAGTTCGGTGACCTCTGGCAGGGCGAAGGTGCCAGCGATAGAAGGGTCGTGCTTGGCGCGCATGTACCAATAGCGGTTGAGCTGCTGCTGGATGTTGTGCAACAGTGCCTCCGGCTTGATCGCCGGGGTGAACACGAGCATGTCGAGCCGCCCCATGTCCGTAAGTGCATCCAGGCCCGCGACCTCTGGCGCGGTGGTCAGCACCATGACGCGGGTGTACTCGAAACCGGGCTCGGAGATCAGCTCCAGCAACGGGTGGTCGGGCGCCAAGCCGTCCTCGTGCACGGTGACGGTGACAAGCGCGAGCGGGTTGCCGTTGAGTAGCGAGCGTAGGTGCTCGACATTATCGGCGGCGAGGATGTCATGCGTGGCGCCCAGTGCCTCGTTGACCACCTGCTGCACGTCGCGGGTGGCCTGGGACTTTCCCACGATAGAGAGGGTGGAACGCGGCAGCATCTAGACCACCAGCCCCATCAGCTGCCAGACAGAAGGCAAGGCGAAGATCAGCAGCAGCGTGGCCACGGTGCCGACCACGAGCCCGACCAGCGCCATCTGCGGGATGGCGATCTCCTTGGTGGCGTACGCAATCGCGTTCGGCGGCGTGGAGATCGGCAGCGCCATGCCCAGCGAGCAGGCGAGCGCCACCACTGCGGCGACTACCAGCGGGTCGATGCCGTCGAGCGAGAGCGCCAGTGAGACTGCTAGCGGCACCAAGAGGTTGGCCGCCGCGGAGTGCGAGATGACGTTCGCCATGCCGAAGCCGATCAGGCCGAGCACCGCGAGGATCGCAAGCGCGCCCATAACCTCCCAGCTGACAGAGCCGACCAGCCACTCGTCCAGGCCGCTGGCACCCACGCCCGTGCCGAGCGCGATACCACCGGAGACGAGCCACAGCACCGGCCAGTCAAGTGCCTGGACGTCCTTGCCCTTCATCACCTGCAGGCACAACAGTGCCACTACGGGGATGAAGCCGACGGTGTTGGAGGAGATGCCGTGGAGCGGCTCGCTCATCCACAACAGGATGGTCAGACCTGCCACGGCGTAGAAGAGTTTCGCGTCGGTGGCGGTGTTCCACTTCGAGCGCATCTCGATGGAGATGCGGCTCTCAGCGGGGATGAAAACGAGACAGAGAAATACCCAGGCAAAGGCGAGGACAACCAGCATGAAAGGCACCGCCATGAGCATCCAATCCACGAAGGAGACACGGATGCCGTGCTCGGCGAGCGCACCGATCGCGATCGCGTTCGGGGGTGTGCCCACCGGGGTGCCGATGCCACCCACGTTGGCAGCGAGCGGGATCGATAGCGCCACGCCGGCGCGCGCTTTGCCCGCGGGCAGCGTCTTGAGAATCGGGATGACAACCGCGAACATCGTCGCTGTGGTGGCCGTGTTCGACATGAACATGCTGAGCACGGCGGTAATCAGCATGAGCCCCAGCACGGTCAGGCGCGCCTTGTCTGGGAAGGGGCGCAGCATGATCGCTGCGAGGTTGCGATCTAACCCGAACTTCTCCGCCCCGTGCGCGATCATGAACCCGCCGAGGAAGAGGATGATGACCGGGTGGGCCAGCGCAGAGAAATACGCGGATGCAGGAAGCAGCTGATCTGCTAGTGCTGGGTCTCCACCGGTGGGGTCGACTATCGCACCGTCGGAGAGTAAGAGGACCTCCAGCAGGATGACCAACACCGCCGTTGCCGTGAGCGGCACGGGCTCGAGCACCCAGAAGACGATGGCGAGCAAGAAGATCGACAGCATCCGGTGCCCGGGGGTGGACAAGTCCGGGATCTGGACGAAGAAGGGGATGAGGAAGCAGACCACGCCCAAAACCAGGCCCACCAACTGCTTTTTGCTCAGCTGGGGGCCTTTACTGGCTAGCGCGGGCGGGCGTTGTTTCGAGCGGCGTTGTGTCTCCACCATGTGTCGAATTCTACCCGCTACAACAGGGATTACTTGGTTTGTCAGGAGTTCTCTACGGCGTCCGCACGCAGGTCGACCTGCACGCCTTTGCCTCTCAGAAAGGTTCGAGTGTTGCACTCAAGAAAGCCAGAGCTCTCAGCGATGCTCTCCACCTGCACTGATGTAGAGATCTGACAGGCGCTGCCCACCGAGACAGTTTTCCTAGCGAAAGTATTGGGTTTCCTCCGTAGGATGTGGCGCATGAACTTCCGGAATGTTCAACTCAACTCCGTCGCGGCGCTTGTCCTCAGCCTGTTGGGGGTGGCGTTCTTTTCCCTGGGGCGGGTTATGTTTGAGGTGGTCGGATGGATGGTTCTCTTCTCCGTTCCAGTTGGGGCGATCGCGGCGCTTTTGCTTCTTGGCCTGTGGTTCATCCCCGTGCGCAACGTGAAAGAAGGCCCAGGGGCAGGGTCGTCTAAGACCTTCGGGTGGCGCGAATCCTGGGCCTTCATCGCGGTAACGGTGTTTCTCTTCCTGGCTGGCTTCTTTATGGTCGATGGCGGTGACACCGAGGACAGCGTGAAATCCGTCTTCACCCTGCTTGTTGGACGGCAGGCGACAGAGCTTTCTGCGTTGTTGTGTTGGCTCTGTCTCCTTGGGGCGATTGTGTCCTACATCGTGGGTCTTGTTGTGGCGGTGAAAGGACGCATTAAGGATGCTGAAGACCGGGTGTCGTATCCTGGGCCGACCGAAACGCAAGTGTGATGCTAGGCGCTGCCCACCGAGGAAGTTTTGCCGGCGAGAGCAGTGGGTTTTCTCCGTAGGATGTGGTGCATGAATTACCGCAATGTCCGTATCAACTCCGTTGCGGCGCTTGTCGTGAGTCTGTTTGGGACTGCGTTCTTTGCCTTTGGGCGGATGTTCTTTGGGGTGGGCGGATGGCTCATTTTTTACTCCATTCCGGCTGGGCTATTCGTGGCACTTTTGCTTCTTGCTCTGTGGTTTATCCCCGTGCGCAGCGCGAAGGAAGGCCCAGGGGCAGGCCCGTTTAAGTCCTTCGGGTGGCGCGAGTCTTGGGCCTTCATCGCGGTGACGTTGTTCCTCGTCCTGGCAGGCTTCTTTATGGTCGATACCGGTGATACCGAAGAGAGCGTGAAATCCGTCTTTACGCAGCTTGTGGGGCGCTCGGCGTTAGATCTTTCCTGGACATTGTGTTTGCTTAGCGTCCTTGGGGCAATTGTGTCCTACATCGTGGGCGTTGTTGTGGCGGTGAAAGGACGCAAAGGCGAGATACAGGACAGGGGCCAGGCAAACATTCCTTCACCGACGAAACCGGTCTCACCCACACCGGGTGGGATGAGGTAGGTGCCGGTTTTGGTGGTCTTGAGATATTCGAGAAGCATTTCGTCGCGCGACATGGATCGGTGCACAGTGGCAAACCTCCCGCTCGTACGGTGAAACACCAACATTTGTTGTCCGAAAATGAGTGATTCCTGTGGGACAATCAGGCGTCTACAGATTCACAAGGAAGCAACGATGACTGACACCTCAGAGATCCTCGATTCGATCACGCCGAAGCAAACTGCCAAGGTCAACAGCCTCAATGCTGCCATTTGGCAGACCGCAGATGATTACCTGCGGCTTATTGTCCCGGCCGAGAATTACGGTGACTACATCATTCCGTTCACTGTGCTCCGTCGCCTTGAAGGTCGATTGGAGTCGACGAAGAAGGACGTATTAGATCTCGTCCACCGGGAGAACGTGAAGGGAACAGATCCCTCGATTGTGAATCTCAAGATCGAGAACATGTTCAAGCTTCGTTTTTGGAACACGTCTCAGTTGTCTCTCGAACGCCTGGCTACCTCCGACGACACGTTGAGGGAAGGGCTGCTGCAGTATCTCAGGGCGTTCTCTGCAAATATCCAAGAGATTTGGAAAGCGTTTGAGTTCGAGAAACTCATCGACTTCCTTGACCGCAATAATCAACTCTGGAATGTGGTGAACCATTTCGCGTCCATCGACATGTCTGACGAGGCACTCCAGGATCAGACGATGGGCGACATCTTCGAGAACCTGATGTATCGTTCCTTCGCCAGAAAAGCGAAAGACGCCGGTGAGTTCTACACTCCGCGCGACGCGATTCGTCTGATGACGTCCATTCTGTTCACCTCGGACGACAGCGAACTGGAGGAAGACGGCATCATCCGTTCCGTCTACGACCCAACCGCCGGTACGTGCGGCATGCTCATCGCTGCCCGTGATGCGCTCCGGGCTATCAACCCAGGTATTGAGATCGTCGTTGCAGGACAAGAACTCAAGGAATCTTCATTCGCTATGGGCAAGTCTGATCTGCTCATGCAGGGGTTCAAGAACCCAGAAGTGTTGAAGTTTGGCAACTCCCTGACCAATGATCAGTACGCCGACGAAACCTTTGACTACATCATGGCGAACCCACCGTACGGCTCGTCCTGGAAGGCATTCCAGAAGGACGTCAAGGCGCTCCAGGAGCAGGGCGATCCCCGCTTTGCTGAGGGGCTTCCCGCTGTCAGCGATGGCCAAATGCTGTTTCTGATGCACATCGCGCACAAACTCGCTGCGGCTGATGGTGCAACGAAGGGTGGGCGCGCAGCCGTAGTTACTAACGGCTCGCCGCTGTTTACCGGCGATGCGGAGAGTGGTCCGGACAGCATCCGCAAGTACCTCATTGGCGCGCAAGGCGGCGTTGAAGTGCTGGACACGATCATCGCGCTGCCAAATGACATGTTCTATAACACCGGCATTGCCACCTACATCTGGATTCTTGACAGGAACAAGGAACCACGTCGCCGCGGCAAGATCCAGTTCATCGACGCGACTGAAATTTGCGCCCCGATGCGTAAAAACATGGGACAAAAACGCGTTGAGTTTACCGAAGACAACATCCGCGAGATCACGAAGGTTTACAAGGATTTCGAGGAGAACGATCGCTCTATCATCGTGACGGCTGATGATCTGACCTACCGTGATGTGCCGATGTTCAAGTTGGCGCACTACGCGGTCAGCGTCACGGATGAAACTGTGGCAGAAGCGATGAAGCACAAGTCTGCATTCCCGGAGCATGAAGCAGTTATCCGTGAGATGGAGGGACGCGAGTACAACGATCTGCCGAAAGCGTTGAAGGCTGTTGCTAAGGAACATGGCGTGAAGATGGGCGCGCCATTGCTTCGCCACATTATGAAGGCATTCGCTGTGGAGGATGAGAATGCGCCCGCTTCCTTGGACGAGAAGGGGAACCCTGTTGTGGATGCATCCTCTAAGGTTATCGAGCGCGTGCCGTACACCGAGGACGTTTCCGAGCACATGGAGCGTGAAGTGCTCCCGTTCGTCCCGGATATGCAGTGGGATGAGTCCTTGGCGAAGGTGGGAACGGAGTTGCCACTGACGCGACTGTTCTACAAGCCAGAAGAGTCCCGCTCTCTCGAAGAGTTGGACGCGGATATTGCTAGCTCGCTGGATCGTATTTACGCCATGTTCGGGGAGGTGCGTTCTGATGACTAACAACCTTTTTCCGGTGACTGATATATCCAATGGTCAAGAGTGGAGGAATGCAGGATTCACGAACACGGCACCTCTCTCACTTCTCGTAAAGTTTCGAAACGAGCAAAACGAGGATTTAGACGCGCAGTATCTCTCGTTGCTGAGGGAGAAAGGCGTAATGAGGTATGAAGATAAGGGTGCTGTAGGGAACAGAAAACCCGAAGACCTGACTCGAACGAAGAAAGTTCATGAAGGCGACATCATCGTCAACAGTATGAACTTCTGGATCGGTAGTTATGGTATTAGCCCGTTCGATGGGGTCGTTTCCACTGTGTACCACATCATTTCGCCCGACGAATCGAAACTTGATGCTCGGTATCTCAACTACTGGTTTGGTGTTCAGGAATTCCGTAACCAAGCGCAGAACATGGGGAACGGTATCCTCCCGCACAGGAGAAGCATTGCCCAAGAGCGTTTTGGGGCGATTCGCATTCCCCTTCCTGATCTCGAAACCCAGCGCCGTATCGCTGATTATCTCGATAAGGAAATCAGCGAGATGGACGCGCTGATTGACAATCTCGAAAAGTTAGCAGCATCGCTCGAATGCAGAAAATCTCTGCTAGTGAAAGATAAACTTGATTCCTTAAACGCTGATACCACGCAAATGGGTTTATTCGCTAGGTTCATTAGTGGTCGTGACTGGTCCGAAGTTGAAGACGAAAACGGCGAATACCCAGTGTTCGGGTCAGGGAGCCAAATGGGATACGCCAACGACTACCTTTATGACGGCGAAGCCGTGATTTTTGGGCGCAAGGGGACGCTCAACAAACCAAGACGTATTAGCGGAAAGTTCTGGGTTGTGGACACCGCCTATGTAGCAGTTCCTAACAAACATTTGGACGTGAACTTTTTCTATTACTGGTCCTTGATACTTCCGTTCGATCTACTCAGCACCCAGACGGCGATCCCGAGTATGACTGCTACCGACCTGAAACTTCAGCAGATCCCTATCGTTCCACTAGAGAAGCAGCGAGAGATCGCAGACGAACTCGACCGCGAGTTTGAGCGTATGGATGCGCTCATTGAAGAGTCCACCAAACTCATCGAAAACCTCAAAGCGCGAAAGACTGCTCTGATCACTGAAGTCGTTACGGGGCGAAAAGAGGTCTAATCATGGTGAACCCAATTCTTGAAGAAGCGATGGAACTGACCATCTGCCGTTCTCTCAACAGCCAAGGCTGGATTTGGAACGAGGGTGCCAACGACAAGGGCTTTGACCCCGAACTCGGGCTGTTCCCCGAAGATGTCCTTCACTGGCTAAAGACTCAGTATCCGGAGCAATACGAGCGGGCGATTCCTGAAACTGCGAACGACACAGAGCGAAAGTCTCGCGAGCACCGGCTGTTAAAACGCCTGACGAAGGAGCTCGACTACACGCCGATTCTTGATGGCATCACCAAGAAGGTCAACGGCGGCCTACTGGGCACTCTTCGAGATGGGTTCTCGTTTACACAGACAGACCTTGGCACCGTGAACTTCCCGGATATGGCGGGGTTCTACCCGTACGACCCGGCGAAGACGGATGTGATCGACAAGGCGAAGGAAAACCGCCTACGTGTGCTGCAGCAAGTCCACTTTGAAAAACGTGGCTTAGGTGAGATTGACCTTGTGCTGCTGGTCAACGGTATTCCCGTCATCACGATGGAGCTCAAGACCGACAACACGCAGTCGATTGACGATGCCGTCGCCCAGTACAAACACGACCGCAAGCCGAACCGATCCAGCCGCCCGCTGCTCAATCCTGGCCGCTGCCTCGTCCACTTCGCGGTGTCCTCCCGTGAAGTCATGATGACCACGGAACTCAACGGCACCGATACCGTCTTCCTTCCGTTCAACCAGGGAACCGAGGAAGGGCGCGCTGGTAACCCGGACAACCCCAACGGGTACAACGTTTCCTACCTGTGGGAGTGGGTGTGCTCGCCAGATCTGCTGCTGCGCATCTTGAAGGATTACGCACTGTGGGAGCCGTCTACGAAGGGCAACGAGGGTCGTCTGATCTTCCCGCGCTTCCACCAGTTGCGCTCTGTTGAACGTGTCACCGGAGACGTCGCAACCAATGGCACCGGTCGGCGTTACCTGATCCAGCACTCTGCGGGGTCCGGCAAGACGAAAACAATCGCGTGGTTGGCGCACCGCGCCAACAAGATGATCCACGAAGACGGGACGAAACTTTTCGATTGCGTAATCGTCGTTACGGATCGGACTGTGCTGGATAAGAACGTCGCGGATGGGCTTTCGCTGCTTCAGGCCTCTGAAGGCATGGTCATCAACATCACCGGCGACGATACGTCCAAGTCCGAGAAACTGAACCACTACCTCACCCAGGGCAAGCGCATTTTGTCCTGTACGCTGCAAACCTTCCCGGCACTAGCGCAAACGATTGACCGTTCCCCGAAACTGCGGAACCGCCGCTGGCTCGTGATTATCGACGAAGCGCACTCGTCCCAGCACGGCAAGGCTTCGCGCACGCTGCTTGAGACGCTTTCGGACACTCCTGATGAGCTTGCGGAAGCAGCAACGCGAGCGGCTGCGGATATTGAAGACGACGAGGCGCTCGACAGCGGCGTAACGCTCAGTGCCCCTGCTGGTTCGACTCCCTCCGGCGAACTCACGCGTGCTGAGAAGGACCGTTTGCAGCAGCAGCGGGACTCGGCGGTCGCGCGCTCGTCGAACGTCACTCTCGTGGCGCTCACCGCAACTCCCAAGGCGAAGACCCTTGCAGTGTTTGGCGAGCCGTCCCCGGACAACCCAGAGAAGTATGTGGCGTTTGACCTGTACTCCATGGCGCAGGCAATCGACGAAAACTTCATCCTGGACGTGCTCCAGAACTACATCTCACTGTCTCTCTACGCCAAGATCGAAGATCAACTTGGCCGCGAAGACGACGTAGTTCTTGGCGAGGCTAAATCTGCACTCAAGCACTTCGTTCGCTCCCACGAGAAGACGATCCACTCCAAGGCAGAAGTGGCCGTCGAGCATTTCAACAACAACGTGCGCTTCCTGCTCGGATCGACCGCGAAAGCAATGGTCGTTTGTGACGACCGCATGAGCGCATACACCTGGTTCCGGGCAGTTCAGGATGTGATCAAGTCCAACCCGAAGTATCACGGGCTTGAAGCACTTGTGGCATTCTCTGGCTCGCTCGATGTGTCCAAGGACGAGGATATCGAGGAAATCGTTACGGAGTCTTCGCTCAATAACGAGAACGCACCTGAGGGTCATCGTCGTATGGAAACGACGAAGATGTTCGACGGTGCGGCGTACAAGTTCCTCATCGTGGCCAACAAGTATCAGACTGGCTTTGACGAACCTCGCTTGTCAGCGATGTACGTGGACAAGCCACTGTCCGGCGTGATGGCGGTGCAAACGCTCTCGCGCCTGAACAGGACGATGCCGTCGAAAAATAAGACCAAGACCTTCGTCGTCGACTTCGTCAATGATCCCGAAACGATTCTTCATTCGTTCCAGCCGTACTACTCGCAGGCGTCTATCGATACCGAGGTAGACCCGGATGTGCTTGCAGATCTTGCTCGCGTGCTGGACACCTCCCAGTTTTACGACACCGAGGAGATGGAAGCGATCGCCAACACGTTCATGGATCGGGACATCGATGTAAAGAAGAAAGACACCCTGATCCGCGTTGGTATTGATCCGATCGTTACCCGGTGGACCGAGTTCTACGGAGGCGCCTTGATCTCCGAGGATAAGGACAACGAGGCGGTGGCGACGGATTTCCGCGCCAACCTGGTGAAGTATGTCCACGCGTGGGATTTCTTGAGCCAGTTCATCGACTTTCAAGACGTCACCCTGCACAAGCGAGCAATCTTCGCTGACCTGCTCGTGCGCAATCTCAAACTTGGTAAGAAGGCCCGCGAGGAGGATTACGTCACCGGCGTCGAGGTAGTGAAGACCGCCGTCATGGGTGACGTTGAAACAGGCGTTGAGCTGAAACTCAACATCGAGGATTCGCGAGCCCCGCTCCCTGTTCCAGGGTTCGATGGTCGTGTCTCTACCGGTGGCGCAGGGGATCCGCTGCAAGGCGCATTCCGCGAAGCAGTGGAGCAGGTCAACGAGCTGTTCTCCGCTGCAGGCATCGACATGTCCAACTCCGCGAACACCCGCATGGTTCATGCCGTGTGGGAGGCGTTGGCTAACGACGAAGAAGTAGAAGCCCTTGCCACCAAGAACCCGCAGGAGGCGTTGGCGAAGTCACCGAAACTTCGCGACAAAGTGCTTTCCGCAATCTTGGGTGCCGACGCTGAGCACGAGCAGTTCACCAACCTCATGCTCGGTGGCGAAGACGCGCTGAACGTCCTTACTGCAGCAATGTCCCGTCTTGCTGTTGCTGCGATGGAGGACAAGGCGCGCGGGATTGCTGTGCCGGACGACGCGCTCATCGGTGGTGCGGAAGAACCCCAGGATGAGTCGCCGGTTGAACGTCGTATCCAGGACCTTCTCGATGTAATGCTCATGCACGCTGGTGCCTCTACCGTTGAGGAGCAACTCGCCCGATCCCTGGACGAAGCGCTCTCGAATCGCGGAACCTCCAACGTGTTCGAGGTGGTTCGCTCACAGTTCGTCGGACACTCACTGCCGGTGGACGGTGACCTGTACCAGGGTGTCGTGATGTACGCAGTGGAGCACTACTAGGGGGGGGGGAGGCGCCTGGAGGGTCCGATCAATACTGATCACCTAACAAACCGAATAGTAGGTGACCAAGTGTGTTCGGTATCTGTCCTTACTTAATGCAAAGAGCAATTTGTCAGAATGGTGGTTCTTCCAATTTTGCTCGGTATTCTGCAAGAACAAATCTGCACCATGCGTGTGTCACGTCTAGGCTCAACCTGACTTCATGGTCGGATGGAGGATCGAAATCGATCTGAGGATGATTCTCATCTGTACGGTTGCGTACCTCTGCCAAACCTTGAGCTAATCGTTGCAGCCCGATGGCAAAATTCTTCATCGCAGGGGATGAGTTCCGGCCTTCCTTAAGACCGAGGTACTCGGAAACCTCCTTGGTGAGGGTATTCAGATAAGGGTTCTCCAGATTTGCAAGTCGCTCAGGAGCGCTCTGGCTCAGGATCACTTTGCAGACCGCTTCCACTAAGTATTTGCACCGGGCTGCGACTGCCCAGGAAGTCACGTCATCGCGGATTGCGTCATTCAGGTTGCGCTGCGCCTTTACTACCGATTGCTGGTATTGCAGGATCTCGAGATCGAGGTCTACGAACTCTTCAGTGTGGGCGTCCGGGTCAGTGGTAATTCTCCCCGTACCCCGGTCGTAGAGCAATCCCTCATCAGCACAATCTCGTTCCAGTTCGTCTACCCACCCGTCGTATTCGGAAAAGCCTTGTACCCAACTTCCGTCGTATTGCTCCAGCTCGATAGCTCGCGCTCTCTGTGTGATTCGGCTTAACGCTTTCAACCCATCTATAGCGCGGTGCTTGTCTGTCCAGTTGATGGAAGTGGACCAAGCTGAAAACATTTTCTGTGGGGTATCAGGGCGTTTTCCCGGTGCGTGCTTGATCGTTAGGCCACTTCTCTGAAACGATCGTTCCACATCAGAAACGGTAACAAACTTACTCATTTCATAAACCAGCCCGCGAATGTTGGAACTAATGAAATTTCCTTGCTGATCTTGCATCATGCTAGGGCATTCTCCTTGTTAGAAGGTACTTGCTCATTTTTACTCCAAAAATGCTCTATCAATTCCCGATGTGCCGTGATGATAAGGGGTAGAAGAGTTTGATAAGCGCTACTGCACCAAAACCGAGAAATACGGGGAGTGCTGTTAGAAGTGAGCAATGAACCTCCCATGGTTCTTCTTCCATTCGCGAAGAAAACAATTCGGTGACTTTTCACCTGAACGTCGTATAGTCCGTGTATGACACACAGCAAGTCTTCAGCAAGTGGTGCGCCGGTTGTAGAAACCTTAGGGATTGATATCGTCCCCGAATCCGAGCGCACCGCGAAACCCTCCGATCTGTTCTGGCCGTGGTTTGCGGCAAACATTTCGGTGTTCGGTATTTCCTACGGTTCGTTCGTGCTTTGGTTCGGGCTGTCGTTCTGGCAAGGCGCGCTCGTCACCGCACTCGGCGTGACGTTCTCGTTCTTCCTCTGCGGCCTCATTGCGGTAGCTGGTAAGCGCGGGTCTGCGCCGACGATGGTGCTCTCCCGCGCCGCATTCGGTGTGCAAGGGCAGAAGGTGCCCGGCATTGTCTCGTGGTTGACGTCCATTGGTTGGGAGACGTTCCTGGCCATTATGGCGGTGCTGGCCACCACCACGGTGATCCGGGAACTCGGCGGCAATCCGGGCACGGCCACAAGTGTGATTGCGACCGTTATTGTCGCAGGCCTGATCGTGGCGGCGTCCGTGCTTGGCTACCACACGATTATGAAGCTGCAGTCGGTCCTGACCTGGCTCACCGGTGCGGTGACTCTGCTGTACATGGTGTTGACCATTCCGCGCATCGATTGGTCCGCGGTCCAGGCGATCCCGGCCGGCTCTGCAGGCAGCGTGGTTGGTGCGCTGGTGATGGTGATGACCGGTTTCGGCCTTGGCTGGATCAACATTGCGGCGGACTGGTCGCGCTACCAGCGCCGTGACACTCCGGATCGCTCCATCATTTTCTGGAACACGTTCGGTGGCGCCATCGCACCCACCATCTTGGTGATCTTCGGCTTGCTGCTGGCAGCGTCTGACGAGACGTTGGCAGAGGCGATCGCGGACGACCCGATTGGCGCCCTCGCAGTTGTGTTGCCTACCTGGGTGCTCGTGCCGTTTTTGATCACCGCGGTACTCGCACTGGTCTCCGGCGCGGTGTTGGGTATTTACTCCTCGGGCCTGACGCTGCTCACGTTGGGCATTAACATCCCGCGCCCGGCGGCTGCCGCCATCGACGGAGTGATCCTGACAATCGGCACCATCTGGGTGGTGTTCGTCTCCCAAAGCTTCCTTGGCCCATTCCAGTCCTTCCTGATTACTCTCGGCGTGCCGTTGGCTAGCTGGGCGGGCATCCTTATCGCGGACATCTTCACCCGCACCAAGGATTACGACGAGCCCCCGCTGTACAACTCGGCAGGGCGCTACGGTGCCGTGGACTGGATCTCCATCGGTATCCTCGTCGTCTCTTCGGTGATCGGGTGGGGCCTTGTGGTCAACCTGTTTGCGGAGGAAGCGGCTTGGAATAACTGGCAGGGATACTTCCTGCCGCTGGTGGGCGAGCACTGGGCTGACGCGAACCTTGGTGTGCTCGTCGCTCTCGTGCTCTCCTTTGTTGCAGCGTGGTTTGCGCGCCGGGGCCGCATCCGCCGTCAGGAGGAGATTGCGGCCTAGGCGCTGCAACCCAGCGGGCTACATCGCCGGGTTGCTGACCAGGATGCGATCCACCTGCTCGGCAAGGTCATCCGGGGTGGAGTCGAAGTCGCCGGGCAGTTCACGGTCCGCCTGCTCCAGCGCTTCTTGGTCGGACTCGCCGGTGGCCAGTGTTGTCTCCGCTTGGTCGAGGAGGCGCTTCAACCGGGTCAGGTTGAGTTGGTAGGCACCGTCGTTCTCCGGACCGGGGACCTCCTGGAGCCAACCTGTGCCGATGAAGGTGGGCAGTGTCGCATCGACGATGTCTCGCTTGAGCCAGTTCGTCATGGTTGGCCCTCCGAAGTTGTCCACCCGGCCCGCTGTTGCTTGGCGGACTATCCCGGTGGGGGTGAGGGTTGGGCCGGTGGCGTCTTCAGCAAGCAACGCCACCTGCATCAATATCTTCAGTTCTCGGGGAAATAGGGACGGGGCTTCAATGCACCCCACTGCGGCTTTGAGCAGCTCGCCCAACAACGCCTCCTTATTCTCTTGTGATGGGACGAGGAGACATTATAAAACTGCCCTTCGACACAGGGAGGCAGATTGTCGAACGGATGTGTGGCTACGGCTAATTCCCGAAGAGCTCCAGCTGGAACGTCGTGGGATTTTTCAGCCGCTCGGATTCTGGCATTTCACCGGGCAGGGTAGTGCCCTCAACGAACGGTGCGCCAGGTAGTCGGTCGCGGCCGTGCGGCTGCGCCAAGCCCGAGAGATCCGGGCCAGCCGGGACGACACGGGTGGGGTTGAGCTCGCGGTGCACGATGTAATAGTGCTGCTTGATCTCCACAAAGTCAGTGGTGTCACCGAACCCAGGGGTCTGGAATAGCTCGCGCAAGTAGCCGTAGACGTTCGGCATTTCGTTGATCTTGTTCCGGTTGGTTTTGAAGTGGCCGTGGTAGACAGCGTCGAAACGAATCAAGGTGGTGTAGGCGCGGATGTCGGTCTCTGTGATGTGCTCACCCATGATGAACCGACGGGTTGCTAGGCGGTCTTCCAGCCAGTCGAGGACCTCGAAGACATCCGCATAGGCAGCGTCGTAACCTTCCTGCGATGCCGAGAACCCCGCCCGGTACACACCGTTATTGAACTTTCTAAAGAGGAAGTCATTGATCTTTTCCATCTCTTCGCGCTGCTCCTCCGGCGGCAGGAGGTTGGGCGCACCGGCGCGGTGGTATTCGGTCCACTGCGTTTGGAAGTCACGGACCATCGAGTTGTAGTCATTGGTCACCACCTTGCCGCTTGCCTCTTCAACTATTGACGGCACAGTGATGCCACGCGGATAATCCGGAAAGCGCTTGAAGTACGCGTCTTGCAAGCGGGGGATCTGCAGGACTGGGTCGAGCCCGCCCGGATCCAGATCGAACGTCCAGGAGCGCTTGTCATGGGTCGGCCCAGCCAGGCCCAGGGAGATCACGTCCTCCAAGCCCATCAAACGACGCACAATGACCGCACGGTGTGCCCACGGGCAGGCACGCGCAGCGATGAGACGGTAACGATTCGGCTGTACCGGCCAATGGAGGGTCTCGCCATTGTCATTAGGAGACGGCTGAGGGGCATCGCCGGTAACTGACGCAACGATGCGGTCACCGATGTAGTTGGTGTCCCGCTTGAACTCGCCGTCCGTCGAGGCGTTTTGGGCATCGCCAGCCCAGTCCGTCGAGGTTTCCTTCTGCGCGTCCGTAGCTATTTGGGGCCTCCCTGTTGAAACGTAAAGTTGGTGATGTGTCAACTATAGATGAATTCTGGCCAGCCACAACCAGCTGTGCTGAGGAAGCCCCAAAGCAGCCCAGGCTGAAAACCACGCCATAACCTGCAAGAAATGCCCGCTTTTTGCTACCGCGAAGACGCTGCAGCTATGACACAATCGGGGAGTTAGCAAAGATAACTCAATAACTTTGAGGGAACCAGGTATGGCGGATATTGAAAAAGAAGTAGCGGAGAACGCACCAGCAACAGATGGTGCAGAACAGCGTGCTGAACTGCATAAAACCATTTGGAAGATTGCCAATGATCTCCGTGGTTCTGTAGATGGCTGGGATTTCAAGAGCTACGTGCTCAACATGCTGTTCTACCGCTTCGTCTCTGAGAACCTCACGGCCTACCTCAATGCTGAGGATCCCGATCTTGATTACGCCAACCTCTCGGATGAGGATGCGGAGTACGGGCGCGGGGGAGTAGTCAAGGACAAGGGCTTCTTCATTCCACCGTCGCAGCTTTTTGAAAACGTTCAGGCGAAGGCTCAAAACGACCCCAATCTGAATGAGACCATCGAGCAGGTCTTCCGCAACATCGAAACCAGTGCGGTGGGCACGGACTCGGAAGGTGACTTCAAGGGTCTCTTCGATGATTTCCAGGTCAACTCCACCAAGCTCGGTGCGACTGTAGCGGAGCGAAACAAGAAGCTTGCTCAGCTTCTCGACGCTGTGGCGGCCCTGCCACTCGGCAGCTTCGAAGACAACAGCATTGATCTGTTCGGTGATGCATATGAGTTCCTCATGCAGATGTACGCATCGAACGCGGGCAAGTCCGGTGGTGAGTTCTTCACACCTCAGGAAGTCTCCGAACTCCTTGCTCGAATTGCAGCATCTGGCAAGAAGAGTGTTCGCCAGGTCTATGACCCTGCGTGTGGTTCCGGCTCCTTGCTGCTGAAGTTTGCCAAGGTTTTGGGCAAGGAGAACGTCGGCGGGTTCTACGGGCAAGAGATCAACATCACCACGTACAACCTCGCCCGCATGAACATGTTCCTGCACGATATCGGGTTCGAAGCCTTCGACATCCAGCGTGGGGATACGCTTATCAATCCGCTTCACGACGACATCGAGCCGTTCGACGCAATCGTGTCCAACCCGCCGTACTCAATCCGTTGGGAGGGTGCGGACGACCCAGTGCTGATTAATGATGATCGCTATTCGCCCGCCGGTGTGCTCGCCCCGAAATCCAAGGCGGATCTCGCGTTCACCATGCACATGCTGTCTTACCTTGACGTTGACGGCACCGCGGCCATTGTTCAATTCCCGGGCGCAATGTATCGCGGTGGAGCGGAGAAGAAGATCCGCGAGTACCTCATCAAAAACAACTTCGTCCAAGCGGTCATCCAACTTCCCGCGGATCTGTTCTTCGGCACCACGATTGCTACCTGCATTCTCGTGCTGAAGAAGTCCAAGGAAGACAGCTCCATTCTGTTTGTAGACGCTTCGAAGCACTTCAAGCGCGTAGGCAAGAACAACAAGCTTTTCCCTGAGCACCAGGACGCGATACTCAAACTCTACAAAGACCGTGAAGAAGTGGAGTACGAGACTGCGCTGGTTTCCAACGAGGATGTGCTTGATAACGACTCCAACCTGTCGGTGAACTCTTACGTTGCCCGTGAAGAAGTGCGTGAAGTTATTGATGCAAAGGCACTCAACGAAGAGCTGTGTCAGATCGTTGCCCGCCAACAGGTCCTGCGTGAGTCCATCGATGAGATCGTGGCCGACCTCGAAGGCGAGGTGGACGCAGATGAGTAAGGTCGGTGAGCTGATTCGGGAGTTGTGTCCTGACGGGGTTCAGCGAGTGGCGCTGGGCGAGCTGTTGTCCTACGAGCAGCCAGGCAAGTATGCCGTTAAGAGCGCCGAATATCACGATGAGTATAAAACTCCGGTCCTCACTGCTGGCCAGTCTTTCGTCCTCGGCTACACAAACGAAGAGGAAGGGATTTACCCAGCTTCACTAGAGAATCCCGTTGTGATCTTTGATGACTTCACCACGTCCTTTAAATGGGTCGATTTCCCATTTAAAGTGAAATCCTCAGCCATGAAATTGCTGAAAGCGCGTTCTGGCGAGCGCGACGATCTCAGGTTTATTTACTACGGGATGCAAACGATCAACTACCAACCGGTAGAGCACGCTCGCCAGTGGATTGGTATTTACGCTAAGTTTCAGATCCCCCTCCCTCCTCTTCAGGTCCAGGAAGAGATCGTGCGGATTCTCGATCAGTTCGTGGAGCTAGACCGCGAGCTGGAGCAAGAAATTGGAGGACGAGAGCTGCAGAAAACCGCATTGAGCAACGCTTTATTCGATCAATTGAGCGCTTATCCGCTTGTCCCACTTCAGAGTATAGGAACGTGGTTTGGAGGCGGCACACCTTCTAAAAAGAACGACTCTTTCTGGAAAAACGGCGTTATTCCTTGGGTCTCTCCGAAAGATATGCAAGGTCATTCGGTGACAAGTACTGTCGATTACATCACCGAGGAAGCTGTGGCGGGATCTTCGGCGAAGTTAGTCCCAGCAGGATCGACAGCGTTGGTAACTAGATCTAGCATTTTGGATAAAAGGCTGCCTGTTGCGTACTTTCCTCAAACTGTCGCTATGAATCAAGATCTGAAAGCTGTGTGCCCGCAAGACGGGGTAAATGGGCGCTACTTGTTTAACGCATTAGAGCACAGTCGAGAGAGCATCCTTCTTCAAGCACACAAGAAGGGGGGATCAGTCGCTTCTTTAGACACGAAACGACTGATGCTTTTCGAAGTTCCCCTCCCACCGCTAGAGGTCCAGCAAGAAATCGCTGCCAAACTCGACACCTTCACCGAGTACATCGAGAACCTGAAACGCGAGCGCGAGCTGCGGCAGAAGCAATACGAGTATTACCGTGACCTACTGCTCGATTTCCCGGTGAAGGAGTAACTGAAAATGGCACAGTTTTCTAACCCGTCTCGCTCCTTTTCGTCTCGTCCGCAACACGAATACTTCGATCCTGTTGCTGTGACGGACACGTCAACGGTCATCGCTAGCTACGCAGCTGATGGGAAGAGTGCCACGGGGTACCAGTCCGAGGCTGATCTTGAAGATGCCTTTATCAACCAGCTCACCAACCAGGCTTATGAGCATGCTGATATTCGTACTGCCGAGGCAATGCGTGACAATCTTCGTCAGAAGCTGGAAGAGCTCAACGAGTACAGCTTCACCGATTCGGAGTGGGACAGTTTCTACCGAGCAGAGATAGCAAATCCATCGGCTGGCATCGTGGAAAAGACCCGTACGATGCAAGTTGACCATGAGAAGAACCTGATCCGAGAGGACGGCACGACCAAAAACATCCGGCTGATCGACAAAACGAACATCTACCGGAACTCCCTGCAGGTGATTAACCAGTACGCCACGAAGGGAAGCGACAAAGGCAACCGGTCGAACCGCTATGACGTGACCGTGCTGGTAAACGGCCTTCCGCTGGTGCATGTTGAGCTGAAGCGCCGGGGCGTTGCTATCCGCGAAGCGTTCAACCAGATCGACCGCTATCAGCGAGACTCCTTCTGGGCTGATGAAGGACTCTTCCAATACGTCCAACTGTTCATCATCTCCAACGGCACGCAGACCAAGTACTACTCCAACACCACCCGTGATCTCCACGTGAAGGAAGTAGCGGGCAAGGCTAACCCACGGCGGAACAAGAGGAAGACCTCCAACTCATTTGAGTTCACGTCCTGGTGGGCGGATGCAAGCAATAAGCCGATCATGGATCTGATCGCGTTTGCAAAGACGTTCATGTCTAAGCACACACTGCTGTCAGTGCTGACGAAGTACTGCATTTTCACCGTTGATGAGTTGTTGCTGGTCATGCGTCCGTACCAGATCGCGGCAGCTGAGCGCATTCTCAACCGCATCGAACGATCTGTTCTGAATAAGCAGCTTGGGACAATCAATGCGGGTGGCTACATTTGGCACACCACCGGTTCAGGCAAGACGCTGACCTCGTTCAAGACTGCCCAGCTCGCAACCGAGATGGAGTCAGTGGACAAGGTGATCTTTGTAGTGGACCGCAAGGATCTGGATTATCAGACAATCCGTGAGTACGACCGCTTTGAAAAAGGCGCAGCGAACTCGAATACGTCCACGCGCATTCTCACCCAGCAGCTCTCCACGCCTGAGGAGTTGATGGCTGAGATTGAGCAGCGCGAGCGCGAGAAGCTCTCCACAAAAGGGATTGATATTTCCCGTGCGGACTCAAAGATCGTGATCACCACGATCCAAAAAATGAGCCATTTTATTGCCGGTAACGATAAGCGCGAGATCTACAACAAACACGTGGTGTTCATCTTCGATGAGTGCCACCGCTCCCAGTTCGGCAGCATGCACACGGCGATTAAAAAGAAGTTCAAGAAAGCGAATTTCTTTGGCTTTACCGGCACGCCAATCTTTGAACAGAACAAGGTTGGCTCCAACCCGAATCTGCAGACAACCGCGCAAGCCTTCGGGGATTTGCTCCACTCGTACACGATTGTGGACGCTATCCGGGATAAGAACGTCTTGCCGTTCCGTGTGGAGTACAACGAGCTTGCACCCGTGGATCCGGATCCGCATTCCACGATTGAGCAGCGGATGGCGGAGTTGCTCGCGCCGGGACGCGTGGAAGCGATTACCAGCTACATTTTGGAGCACTTCGACCAGAAAACGAAGCGTGATCTGGGCCAGATCTATATCCACAAGATTGTGACCAACGTGGAGCAGTCAGTCCGCAAACGTGGCGCATCTGAAGCCACGAAGGCGGACAAGACCGTGCGCGGGTTCAACGCGCTGTTCGCCACCGACTCGATTCCGGCTGCGCGGACCTATTACGAGGAGTTTGCTCGGCAACAAGAAAACCTGCCACCGGCTCAGCGGTTGAAGGTGGCAACGATCTTCTCCTCCCAATCAAATCCGAACAGTGACGTGGACATCATTGAGGATGAAGACTTCGATACCACCAAGCTCTCCGTGGATAACCTGGAGTTTTTGGCGGGCGCGGTTGCGGATTACAACGAGATGTTCGCGACCAACTATGACGCGTATGATCCCGAATCCTTTGAGAACTACTACAAGGATCTTTCCCAGCGGATTAAGAACCGCGAGGTAGACCTTGTCATTGTGGTGAACATGCTCCTGACCGGGTTTGACGCGACCACGCTCAATACCTTGTTCGTGGACAAGAACCTGCGCATGCACGGTCTGATTCAGGCGTACTCACGCACAAACCGCATCCTCAACTCGGTGAAGACCTACGGCAACATCGTCTGCTTCCGCGACTTGGATGAGAACACGAACGAGGCGCTGGAGCTCTTCGGTAACGCCGACAATGCAGCGCAGGTAGCAATCCTTGCACCGTTTAAGGATTTCTACCGCGAGTACCAGCGCAAGGTGGAGGACTTGAAGGAGTTCTACCCAGCGGGTGAGCTGATTGCATCTGAGAAGGCTCAAGTTGGGTTTGTGAAACTCTATGGTGAGATTCTCAAACTGGAGAACATTCTGACCTCCTTTGATGAGTTCAAGGACAAGCAGCTCATCACCGAGCGTGAGTCACAAGACTACAAGTCGATGTACCTGGACCTGCACGATGAGTTCAAGGCCAAGCGTGATGCCGAGCGCGTGGTCGATGGCTCTGGCGTTGAAGAGCCGGAAGATGATCAGCTGGTTTTTGAGATTGAGCTGGTCAAGCAGGTTGAGATCAACGTGGACTACATCGTCATGTTGGTTGATGACTTCCGTGCGAAGCAGGGAGAGGGCGACGAAGCTGGTGCGGAAGAAACCCGTGCAATTATCGGGCGCAGCCTCGATTCCTCCCCGACGTTGCGTGGCAAGAAGGACCTCTTTGAGGACTTCATGGACTCTGAAGATGGTGCGAACACATCGGGCGATACCGATGAGCGTTGGGAACAGTTTGTGGCAGTGCGTCGTGATCAGGAGCTCAATGAACTGATCAAGGCTGAGAAGCTCAAGCCTGAGCTCACCTACGCGTTCGTGGAGGAAGCACTGCAGACAGGCGTGGTGCCTACCTCCGGTACCGCGATGACGAAGCTTCTGCCTGCTACCTCAAGGTTTGGACGGCAAGCCAACCATGATGAGGTCCGTGCCCGCGTGGGCAAGAAACTGGCTGACTTCGTGGAGCGCTTCAAGATGATGTAGGGGAGTTAACGGGCCCCAAATAGCACCTGGTTCTGCGCGCCGGCCTGGATGAGTGCCAGGCGGGCAATGTCGAGCACGTACAGCGTGCCGGAAAGGCCCGGGATTACGGTTGCCTGCCCGTAGGAGCGGATCTGGAACGGCTGCAGGCGCTCCGGCTCCTGGCCAAAGCCCTGGTTCCAGCACTTCTTGCCCACAAAGCGGTCCTGGATGGCAATCGCCGGAATCAGCTGCTGCGGCGGGTTGCATTCCGGCTGGGATTCGCGTGCACGCTGGGACACGCAGAGGGTTTCGTGGGTGGAGTCGAACTGGGTGAGCTCACAACGCACCGAGCCATCCGCGTTGGCAAAGCCTCGGCTGCCAGTGGCTGCTGCGGACGGTGCAAGAGCGCCTACAAGGGTGGCAGCGGCAACGGCTGCCGTGAACACTGGTGTGATACGCATAACATTTAGGGTAAAGCCCAGCGGTGAGCCCCGCCAGGTAAAGAATGCAGCTGCAGCCCGTATTTGGACGCTTGACCTGCGTATTGCTCAACAAAATTTGTTGAGCGTTTGCCCGATGCGCAGTAGACGATGACCTCGCCAGGAGGCAGCGAAGCAAAGACTTCCTCCGCCGCATTACTGTCCTGCGCCACCTGGCTCATGGGGAGGTTCTGGCCGGGATGCGCAATATCGCTAAGCACCTTCTCGTGTGGCTCACGCACATCCAACGCCACCGCCTCGCCGCGGTCCAACAGGTCCAGCAGCTCCTGGCCGTCGTTGCTGGGAAGGGCACACGAAGCGTCGTAAACCCCGAAGCCCTCAACGAGTGCACGCGCCGGGTCGCGAGAAACGTTGAACTGGCGGATGGTGGCGCTCAACGCGTCGTACATGTGCAGCCGCCCCGGGGGCACCGGGGCGAGACCGGTGAGGAACTTCACCGCCTCCGTTGCCATAAGCCCGCCAACCACACTCGTGGTCACGCCAAGCACACCCGCGGTCGCGCAATCCGGCACGCTATCCGCATCGGGCTGGGCGGGGTAGAGGTCCCGCATGCCCACACCATCATCTGGCGCGCCGGGGCCAGACCACCACAAGGCAACATCGCCGCGGTAGCGCAGCACGGACCCCCACATCAGCGGGGTACCGGTGATCTCTGCGGCGTCGGCGGCGAGGAATTTGGTTTGGAAGGTATCGGAGCCGTCGATAAGCAGATCAATGCCCTCAAGCGCCTGGATGAAGTTGTCCTCCGTCAGTCGCTCCTTGTTTGCATGCACGGTGATGTGGGGCTGGATTGCTTGAATGCGCTTCGCGGCAACCTCCACCTTCGCCTTGCCCACATCATCGGCGTCAAACAGGATCTGGCGGTGGATGTTGGAAAGAGCAACCGTGTCATCGTCATACATCGTGATGTTGCCAACGCCAGTGGCCGCAAGTGTTTGCATAATTGGGCAGCCAAGCCCGCCGGCGCCGATGACCAGCACGTGCGCGTTGTGCAGGCGCTGCTGTTGCTCGGGGCCAAAACCGGGCAGGTTCATCTGCCTGGCGGTGCGCTCAAGTTCCTCGCGGGGGAGTGTTAGCTGGAAATCGGGTGTATTGCTCACCTGCACCAATGTACGGCCTCTGTCAATTGCGCTTTGGTTGTGCTTCGATGACGTTTTAGTTGGAAGGGCAAACCTTTGAACTCTGGACGGTCAACCGGACGGTTGATCAATTAGATAATTGAATCTATCAATTTGGATAGTTTTGTGCCTGTAATGAGATTATCTAACGCCCTGGCCATTATGTTTGTGTCGGCAGTCGAAGTGAGGCACCCCCTAAACGGGGGATAAGGATTATGAATCAGTTTATAGATTATACCTTTCAACTTGGGATTTAGAACCCATTTGATTTAAATTCGTGCATATTATGCAGTGTGGCAAATTTCGCGCGTCACGGGTACTTTTTCTGCCCTAGTGTGAAAGGCATGTCAACTACTTCTCCTAACAGCGCAGCTGGCGTGGCCACAGCCTCCCCAGTCAAGCCCGTTTCACACGGCAGCGCTCTTGCTGTCCTGGCGTTGGGTACAGCTTTCCTTGCGGCGACACCGCTGCAGGTGAAGGCAGCGAATATGGACCCGGCCACCCAGGCCTTCCTCCGTGTCTTTATTGGTTTCCTGATTCTTCTGCCCTTTGCTATTTGGGAGATGAAGAAGAAGGAGAAGCTGAGCAAGCAGGCCGTCATTCTCTCGCTGGTCTCTGGCGTGTTCCTGGGTATTGACTTCACTGCGTGGAACTACTCCATCTTCTACATTGGCGCTGGTGTGGCAGCGGTTCTTCTGAACCTGCAGGTCATCATTGTGCCGATGCTTGCGGCAATCTTTGATAAGTACAAGATTCCGCCAGTGTTCCTCGTGCTTGTGCCAATCATGGCTGTTGGTGTGTTGCTGACCGGTGGCGTGTTTGAAGGCTCTGCTGAGGCAACCGGCCCGGAAACCATCTACGGTGTGAAGACCGCAGTTCTGGGTACCGCGTTCGGCCTGACCTCCGGTATTTGCTACTCCTTCTACCTGTACTTCTCCCGCAAGGCGGGCACCTCGGCACGCAAGGACCTCTACGTCCAGCCGATGATGTACACGGCTATCACCCAGATGATCGCCCCGGTTCTGGTGGCATTCACCTTCTCTCCGCGTGGCGGCTTCGACTTCACCCACGGTGTGCTGGTTGACGGCGTCCTGCCGTCGGTGAACCCGGAGACCACCCTGGGTGACCCGCTAACCGCTGGCAACTGGATCGCACTGATCACCCTGGCAGTCTTCGGTCAGGCACTCGCATGGACCATGGTCCAGTACGGCTCCGTCTGGCTCGACCCGACGCTGTCTGCTGGCATCCTGCTGCTGTCCCCGGTTACCTCCGTCATCATTGCAGCGCCGCTGTTCGGTGAAATTCCGTCCATGCTGCAGATCATCGGTGTCCTGATGATTCTGGCAACGGTGGCCTACCAAAACGGCCTGTTTGCCCTCATACTTGGCAGAAAGAAGAAGCCAGATGAGGAGAACCCCGACGAAACTCTCTCGGAACAACTACAAAGGGAGGGGCTAGCACCTGGCCACTCACCGGAGGAAGTTCCGGAGAATCCGAAAAAGCTGTAACTAATCCAAGGCCCTAAGCGGGAACACTTCCCGCGGGGCCCATAACCATAAGGAGCAGTCAATGCATCTGACTAAGCGTGAACAGGAAAAGCTTCTCATTGTGGTCGCCGCTGACGTGGCTCGCCGCCGCAAGGAGCGTGGCCTGAAGCTCAACCACCCAGAGGCCGTAGCACTTATTTCGGACTTCTTGCTTGAGGGCGCTCGTGACGGCAAGACCGTGGCGCAGCTGATGAGTGAGGGTGTTGAGGTTCTCAGCCGCGAAGACGTCATGGAGGGCGTGCCCGAGATGATCTCTGACGTTCAGGTTGAGGCAACTTTCCCTGACGGCACCAAGCTTGTTACCGTCCACAACCCGATCCGCTAAGAGGAGTGACAAATATGATTCCTGGCGAGTACTTCATTTCTGACAATGGCCCGCTGACCATTAATGAGGGCCGCGAGGCTCTGACCCTTGAGGTAACCAACCGAGGGGATCGCCCCGTGCAGGTCGGCTCCCACTTCCACTTCGCTGAGGCAAACGCCTCCCTGGAGTTTGACCGCGAAGCTGCAAAAGGCAAGCGCCTCGACATCCCTGCTGGCACCGCTGTGCGCCTTGAGCCCGGCGATAGCCGCACCGTCAACCTGATTGACTTTGGTGGAAGCCGTGAGGTGTACGGCTTCAACAGCAAGGTCAACGGCAAGCTCGACTAGTCCACCCAGTCTCTACAAGAAAGGCATTAGACAATGGCATTTGAGATGGAGCGTCGACAGTACGCTGAGCTCTACGGCCCGACTACCGGCGATGGTCTTCGCCTGGCCGATACCGACCTCGTGGCACGCGTTGAGAAGGACCTGACCCACTACGGCGACGAGGTCACCTTCGGTGGCGGCAAGGTTATCCGTGACGGCATGGGCCAGAACAGCCGCACGATGGGCGACGAGCAGATTCCGGACGTTGTTATCACCGGCGCGACCGTGATTGACTACACCGGTATTTACGTTGCTGACATTGCAATCAAGGATGGCAAGATTGCCAAGATCGGTGCTGCCGGTAACCCGGACGTGCAGGACGACATTGACATTGTCGTTGGCGTTGGCACCGAGGTTATTGCAGGCCAGGGTCGTATTGTGACCGCTGGTGCTGTGGATACCCACATTCACTACATTTCCCCTGAGCAGGCAGAGGTTGCTCTGGACAACGGCACCACCACCCTGGTCGGTGGCGGCGTTGGCCCGGCTGAGTCCTCCAACGCAACCACGGTGACCTCCGGTGCGGCCAACATCACCCGCATGATCGAGGCAACCCGTGACTTCCCGGTCAACGTTGGCTTCCTGGGCAAGGGCCACGCATCTGACGCGAACCCGCTGCGTGAGCAGATCCGCGCTGGTGCAATCGGCCTGAAGATCCACGAGGACTGGGGTGCAACCGCTAACTCCATCGACACCGCACTGACCGTTGCGGATGAGCTGGACATTCAGATTGCAATCCACACCGACACCCTGAACGAGGGCGGCTTTGTGGACAACACCCTGGCTGCAATCGGTGACCGCGTAATCCACACCTTCCACACCGAGGGTGCTGGCGGCGGCCACGCACCGGACATCATCGAGGCAGCTGGCCTGCCGAACGTGCTGCCGGCGTCGACCAACCCGACCCTGCCGTACACGGTGAACACCCTGGATGAGCACCTTGACATGATCATGGTGTGCCACCACCTCAACCCGGACCTGCCGGAGGACGTGGCATTCGCTGACTCCCGCATCCGCCGCGAGACCATCGCAGCTGAGGACGTCCTGCACGACATGGGCGCACTGTCCATCACCTCTTCTGACTCCCAGGCAATGGGCCGCGTCGGTGAGGTTGTACTGCGCACCTGGCAGGTTGCTCACCGCATGAAGGAGCAGTTCGGTCCGCTGGAGGGTGATACCCAGGACAACGACAACAACCGCATCAAGCGCTACGTTGCCAAGTACACCATCAACCCGGCGATTGCCGCTGGTATTGGCCATGCTGTTGGTTCCGTTGAGGAAGGCAAGATTGCTGACCTGGTTATCTGGGAGCCGGCATACTTCGGTGTCAAGCCGTACCTGGTACTCAAGAGCGGTTTCATCGTTCGTGCCCTGATGGGTGACTCCAACGCATCGATCCCGACCCCGCAGCCGCGCACCATGCGCAACATGTTCGGCGCATACGGCCACGCTGCTGCACGCACCTCGGTTACCTTCTTACCGACGGTTGCGATCGAGGCCGGCGTACCGGACACCCTGAACATTGGCCGCAAGTTTGTCGAGGCGAAGAACATGCGCAACATCTCCAAGAAGGACATGAAGCACAATGACGCCACGCCAGACATTAAGGTGGACCCGGAGACCTACGTTCTGTCCGTGGACGGCAAGGAGATCACCTCTGAGCCGGCCGAGGTTCTACCGATGGCGCAGCGCTACTTCCTGTTCTAGTCAGTAGCACGTCATTCAAACCCTGAAAGCGGAGAGGCCTTGGCCACTCCGCTCTCGCTATTTATGAAGGAGAGCACAATGATTGTCACCGAACTTCGTGGCAACATTCGGGACGCGGGCGAAGGCGCCCGTGTTGCAGACCGGGTGGTGTTTGACAATGAAAGCCGACTCAAGCGCATCCAGCGCGTCACCACCGCCGGTGGGGTGGAGATGGGCTTGCAGCTGGATAAGTCCGTGCGTGAGCTGGAAGATGGCGACATCCTGGCTGAAACCGAAAACGGCTACGTCATCGCAGAGATGGCTCCGCTGGACGTGCTGGTGATCGCTCCGAAGACCATTGAAGAGGCGCTGGAAGTGGCTCACTCCTTGGGTAACCGCCACCTGCAGGCGCAGTTCTTTGGCAAGGACAGCCAGTTCAACGCTGAGGTAATGGTTGTGCGCTATGACCACACGGTTGAACACCACCTGGATCACATGTCCGTGGACTACCACCGCGGTGACTACGTGATGCCGAAGGCTTTCCGTCATGCAGAACACACCCACTAACGCGCGTGCGAATCTGGTGGTGTGGCACATCACCGATTCCGCTCTCCCTACAGGCGCGTTCGCACACTCCGCAGGGTTAGAGACCTACATCCAGCGTGATGAGGTTCATGACCCAGAGAGCTACCTGCGCTGGCTGGTTGGCTACCTACACCAGGCCACCTACGGTGAAGCCCTGGCGGTGCTTTTGGCGGTGCGCTTGCAAGCTGCCAACCTGGAGCAGGAGCAGGCAATCGTTGCGCTGCGTGAGTTGGATGAGATTTGCCACGCAACGCAGACCCCGCAGGAGCTGCGTGCATCCATGCAGGCAATGGGCAAGCGTATGGCCAAGGTTGCCAAGATTATGGACGCTGACAATGCGCTGGTTGACGCCTACGACGCCGGCCTGCGCAAGCGCGAGTTCTTTGGCAACCCCGGCATTGCCGCTGGTCTGGTGTTGGGCGCCGCCGGGGTGGATGAACACACCGCGGTATCGGCATACTTGATGCAGATGGCTAACTCGATGACGCAAAACGCCATCCGTGCCATCCCGCTCGGCCAAGACGCTGGACAGCGGATCCTGATTGATGTGTACGAGTATCTGCCGAAGTTTGCGGAGGAGACTCTGGCACACGACGTGGCTGATCTCGGTGTGTCCTTCCCGCGGCTTGAGATCGCGCAGATGGAACATCAGTACATGCGCTCGCGCATGTTCATGTCTTAAAACGAAAGGAATTGAAACATTATGACCACTATCAAGGTTGGCATCGGCGGGCCGGTTGGCTCCGGCAAGACCCAG
Organism: Corynebacterium riegelii; assembly: GCF_001263755.1. Lineage (NCBI taxonomy): Bacteria > Bacillati > Actinomycetota > Actinomycetes > Mycobacteriales > Corynebacteriaceae > Corynebacterium > Corynebacterium riegelii. Next base: position 1,371,578 of record NZ_CP012342.1, on the reverse strand, counting down.
CTGATTGAGCGCATCACCCGTGCGCTCGACGGTGAGGTTTCCATGGCCGCTATTACCAATGACATTTACACCACCGAGGATGCGAAGATCCTTGCGCGCGAAGGCATTTTGCCGAAGGACCGCATTATCGGTGTTGAGACCGGTGGCTGCCCGCACACCGCGATTCGTGAGGACACCTCGATGAACGAGGCCGCCTACGAGGAGCTTATTGAGCGCCACCCGGACCTGGAGCTGGTGTTCGTGGAGTCCGGCGGCGACAACCTGTCCGCTACCTTCTCCCCGGAGCTGGTGGATTTCTCCATCTACATCATTGACGTAGCCCAGGGCGAGAAGATCCCGCGCAAGGCGGGCCAGGGCATGATCAAGTCTGACCTGTTTGTGATTAACAAGACGGACCTGGCTCCGTACGTTGGCGCCAACCTGCAGGTCATGGCTGATGATTCGAAGCAGTTCCGTGGGGATAAGCCGTTTGTGCTGACCAACCTCAAGACTGATGAGGGCCTGGATGAAGTACTGCAGTGGATCCGCCGTGACGTCCTGATGCAGGACATCAAGGGCTAGTATGTGGTCCATTTCGCCAGAACGCTTCAACAAAGCTCCCGGCACGGATTTCACCGGCACCCTTGATCTGGGGATTGCTGTTCGCGCTGGCCGTTCCGTGGCCACCAAGCAGTACCACGACGGTGCGCTGAAGATCATCCGCCCGCACTACCTGGATGACAGTGGGCAGGTCTACTACATCACCGTCAACCCCGGCGGGGGATACGTGGGAGGAGACTCCTACGACATCGCCGTCAGCGTGGATGATGGTGCCTCGGTGCTGCTGACTGACCAGTCCGCAACCAAGGTGTACCGCACCCCGGGTTCGTATGTGAGCCAGAACCTGCACTTCAAGGTAGGTGCGGGTGCTGTGCTGGAGTACATTCCGGATCAGCTGATCCTGTACCGTGACGCGGATTTTCGTCAGCACATGACGGTTGAGGTGGATCCTGAAGCCCACGTGTTTCTTTCAGACATTGTCACCCCAGGCTGGTCGCCTGATAAGGAGATGTTCCGCTACCGCCAGGCGCACCTGCGCTCAACAGTGCGGGTAGGGGACACACTTGCCTTGGTGGACAATATGCGCATCCAGCCGCTGGAAGAGCACGAGGAGATTGCTTCTCCAACGTTCCTGGGAGAAAACACCCACTTCGCCACCGCCATCTGCTTCGACCCGCAGATGGATGAGGACCTGATTGTGCAGGTCCGTGACGCCATCAGTGAGGTTGAGGGAGTACAGGCATCCGTCACCCCAACGGATGTGCCTGGGTTTGTGCTGCGTGGTGTGGCTGACCGCACCGAGCACCTCATGGAAGTGGTGCTTCGCGCAGCGCATGTGGTTCGCTCCACCCTGCGTGGCCAGGGCAAGGTGCACCTGCGCCAGTACTAAACCACGTACTGCGTGAGTAGGGGGTTACTCCTCTGGATCCGCGTAATCCGCGGCCCAGTGGAGGAGGCGGTGAATGCGCTCATCTGCAAGACCGTAGAAGATGCTGCGGCCTTCCCGGATTGAGCGCACCGTGCCCATCTTTTCCATCGCACGCAATGACGCGGATGCTGTAGCTACCCGCGTGCCAGTCGCGTTGGCCAGGTCAGTTACGGTCAGCTTGTTTTCGCCTGCCGTATGCATAGCGTCTAAAAGCCTCAGCCGCGTGGTGTCACCTAAGGTTTTGAACACCTCTGCCCAAGTCTCGTGATACCGCATAGGGCTCAAGCCTAGCGGTTAATCACCGGCCCGTGGACAATCAGGGAATGTTCACCATCCGCCTTGCGTAACCACGCATCAACGCCAAACGTTTCCCGCAACAACTCCGGCGTCAACGTCTCACTCGGATCCCCAAGCCCCGCAACGTGGCCGTGCTCCATCACCAGCACCGTGTCGCAGAAACGTGCCGCCAAGACTAGGTCATGCAGCGCCAACACCATTGTGGTGCCGTGGTTTCTGCCCACGTGATCCAGCATGTTCATCAGCCGGTACTGGTGATGCAGGTCCAGGTGGTTGGTTGGCTCATCGAGCAGCAAAAACTTCGCGTTTTGCGCCAGTGCTCGTGCCGTCATTGCGCGTTGCACTTGCCCGCCAGAAAGTGCACGCAGGGAGCGATCTTTCAACCCCACCAGGTCGGAGTGGATCAGTGCCTCTTCAACGATGGCCTCATCTCCGCCGCTGCCACGTCCAAATAGGCCGTAGGCGGCGCTTTGGCCCATCTCCACCAGCTGCTGGACTGTCAGGTCCGGCAGGGTTCCGTGGCTTTGCGCCACGTAGGCCACGGTGTGTACGCGCTCGGCGCGGGACATGGAGGTGAGCGGTGTGCCGTCGTAAAGAATGCTGCCCTTGGCGTCACTGACTCCCGCCATGGCACGCAGCAGGGTGGACTTGCCCGAGCCATTCGGGCCGACGATGCCGATGATGCCCGGGGTGGGAATCGAGGTCTCCACATCAAGGCGGAATGACTGCACCTGGGCTTGAACCTTGATGTCAATCATCGGTTGATCCTCCTCAAAATGATGAAGAACACCGGCACACCAATCAGCGCCGTAATCACGCCAACTGGCAGCTCCTGCGGCGCGAACAGCACACGTGCAATCGCGTCAGCGATCACCATAAACAGCGCGCCAACGATTGCCGCTACCGGAATCAAACGAGCATGCAACGGCCCCTGCACCATGCGCACTGCGTGGGGCACGATCAAGCCGACGAAACCGATTGCACCAACCGCGGCCACAGTCGCAGCGGTGAGAAGCGAAACGACAATGAGCACCGTGTATCGCACGGCGACGACGGGGACGCCCATGGTGTGGGCCGTAGCGTCGCCAAGCGTCAGCGCATCCAAGTGGCGCGAGAGCAACCACAGCACCACCAGTCCAACCGCACCAGCGATGGCCACCACGATCAGCGTGTTCCAGCGCGCCGCCGAGAGGACACCAAGCAGCCAAAACATGATGCCGCGGGTGGACTCCGCGTTACCGGAGGCGGTGACCACCAGCGACGTCAAGGACTGGAACAAAAAGCCCACCAGCACACCGGTAAGCACCACGCGAGTGGCATCAGCACGTGTATGGCGAAGCAGCGCCATCAGCAGCAAGAACGACGTCAAGCCACCAACCGCAGCGCCAACCACAATGCCCCACTGCCACGTGGAGAACATGATGGCAATGACAGCGCCAGTAGACGCACCCGAGGAAATACCAAGCAGGTACGGCTCAGCTAGGTCGTTGTGCGTAATGGCCTGCATGGCCACACCACACACCGCCAGGATTGCACCCACGCACGCAGCCATAAGCACACGCGGCAGACGCAACTCCGTCAGGATGGAACGCTGCACCGGCGACATGCTATCCAGGTCAAACACGGAGATACCGCTAGAGCCAAGCGGCAGCGAAATGACAATCGCCGCCGCAAGCGCTAGCAGTGATAACAGCCCGAAGGCGATGGACTTCTTCACGCTTTTCGGTTCTTACTGCTTACTCTGTGATGCCGTTTGCAATGGCGTCAGAGATCTGCTGCAAGCCCTGGTAGGAGCGCGCCGATGGGGAGGTGGTCACACCGTTGATCACAATGAAACGCTCCTCCTGCACCGCACGCATGCTGCTGACACCCGGCGTTGCCTTCAGCGCCCCAACCTTCTCCTCCCAGGTATCGCCCGGCTCACCACGAGTTGGCAGATCGCCCAAGATGAGCACGTCCGGGTCAGCTTCCGCCAAAGCCTCCCAGGAAATCTGCGGCCACTCTTCCTTCACATCACCGAACACGTTGACCATGTTCACCGAGTCACCCATCTCCGTGACAATGGACGGGCCGCCAGCCACGTACGGCGCGCCACCGATAGTGGAGTACACCATGGCAAAGGTCGTGCCGTCCGGTGCCTGGGCGGCACCCGCCTTGGTGTCGCGAAGCTTCTGGATCAGGTCAGCCGCGACGTCCTCGTGGGCGAAGAGCTGGCCGAGCTCCGTAATGTCACGCTCAATCAGCTCAAAGGTGGTCTTGCCCTTGTTCTCACCGTGGTCCTGGCACTCCACGTTGGACTGGTAGGTGCGAACACCCAGCTTCTGCCACTCCTCACGGGTGCCCGCAGAGTCTGCTGTCCACACCAAACGGAACGGGGAGTAGACAAAGTCCGGGTCCACCGCGCGGATCTGCTCAGCGGTAGGGATGCTAGGCGCGATGATCTTCGGGGTCTCGTAGCCCTCCGGCGGGTTGTCCTTCTGGTGGCCAACGCCAGCGATTTGGTCCGCAGCGCCCAAAAGCAGCAGGGTGTCGGAAGAGCCCTGCTCAAGCGCGACCGCGCGCTCAACTGTCGGAGCGGCATCAATCATGACGCCGCAGTTATCAATCTGGTTGGCGCTAGCTTCGGCGCTGGTAGAAGCGCTGGTGTCAGTGCTGGTGGTGGTGTCAGTCTCGCCGCCTGCGCAGCCAGCTAGCGCTAGTGCGGAGATGAGAGAAATGGGAAGTAGGCGACGCATGATGAACCTTCCTTCAAACGGTCAATCTAGTGTTTGAATGAAGTGTCCTACGTCTGGCACGCCTTGACAAGTTTTTCTTCACGCTGGCCCTAAAAGGGGCTAGCTACAGCACCTAGCTACAGCACCTGATCTGCCCAGCTAGCCAAGCCATCAAAGCTTGAGGATGCCACCGCGTGCTCCCGCTTCGGAATCCGTCCGGCGTCGCGCGCCAGACGGCCAGCGTCCACAGCAAGACGCATCGCCTCAGCCATCGCCACCGGATCCTGGCAACGGTTCACGGCACTAGCTAATAGCACCCCGGAGCAACCCAGCTCCATGGCAAGGGAGGCGTCGGAGGCGGTGCCCACGCCAGCGTCGATAAGCACGGGCACCTCAGCACGCGAACAAATCAGCTCAATGTTGTGCGGGTTCAAAATGCCCAGACCAGTGCCGATGGGGGAGCCAAGCGGCATGACCGCCGCCGCACCCAGATCCTCCAGACGCTTCGCCGCAACCGGATCATCAGAGGTGTAGGCAAGCACCGTAAAACCTTCGGCCACCAGCATCTCGCAGGCATCGACGGTTTCAACCACGTCGGGCAGAAGCGTGCGATCATCCGCGATCACCTCAAGCTTGACCCAGTTCGTGCCCAGCGCCTCACGCGCAAGCTTCGCCGTAATCACCGCGTCACGCGCCGTGCGGCAGCCCGCCGTATTCGGCAACGGCGCGATGCCCAGCCGCTGCAGCATGTCAAAGACACTCTCGCCGCTGGTTGGGGCTTTGGCGTACCTGCGCATCGCCACCGTAGTCAGCTCCGTGCCTGACGCCACCAGCGCCTTTTCCAGCATGTCCATCGAGCTCGCCCCACCCGTACCCATGATCAGGTGCGAGTTGAACTGCCTATCTGCAATTGAAAGCAACGCCTAGCCTCCCTGGACTGCGGTGAGGATGTCTACACGTGCGCCGCTCGCAAGCTTGGTAGTGCCCCACGCCGAGCGGGGAACCACATCACCATCGAGCGCTACCGCCGTGCCAGCCTCCGGCACCTCGCCGAGGACCTCGTGCACCAGCTGCTCAATCGACGCCGCTTCTGTCGTGCGGGATTCATCATTCACTGTGAGAGTAATGGCCATGGCTACCTCCTAAGCCCGTTGATGACGCCAGGGGTCACACGCTTCCAACGATATTGCAGGTGCCTTTTGTTCCACCAGATCGGCCCCGCAACGCGCCGCCATGCCGGCCAGCAAGATGCCGTGGCGGAAATACCCAGTCGACACCGTGACACGCTCGTTGACTCTGCCCAAATACGGCAGGTCATCCGGTGAGCCCGGGCGCGCACCCGCGTCCGCCTCAAGAAAGTCGCATTCCTCTAGCGCCGGGCAGACCTCAATTGCATCACGCAGCAGCTGGTAGACGCCCTGGACCTGGGGTTCTGCGCGGCCGTCCTCACGCGTGGTGGCGCCGATGGTCAACGTGCCATCACCCCGCGGAATGAGATAAATCGGACGATCCTCCACAAAGCCACGCACCACGTGATCCAGCAGCGGGAACTGGTGCTTGGGCACGCGCACGTGCAAGATGTCGCCGTAGACAGGCCGCAGCTCAAGCGGGTTTACACCTGTAAACCAGCCGGTAATCTCCGCCGCGCCAAGGCCTGCGGCGATCAGCACCTGATCTGCGTCAAGGTCGTTGGCGTCATCGACGTTGGTAACCGCCTCCTGAACAATTGTCACGCCCGTGTTCACGCACGCATCCAACAAGGCTTTTGCAAACAGGCGCGGCTGCACCTGGTGATCCCCGATGATCTCCACCGCACCCGCCAAGGCAGGCGACAGCGCTGGCTCGCGCTTGCGCGCCTCACGGGTAGTCAGCCGGTTAACCTCCATGCCGTGCAAGGCCTGGTAGACCGAAAGCTCCTCCAAGTGCGTGTTATCCGCACGATCCCGCGCCACCACCAACGTGCCGTCCGTGCGATACCCGGTGGGTAGATCGCTGTACTTGTTCACCAACTGGATCAGCTCCGGGTACCACTTGGCGGCAGCGTTCATCAGTGGAAACAGCGGCTCCTGCTTGTACACAACCTCCGCCGTAGGCGCCAACATGCCACCCGCATGCCACGACGCACCAGACACCGGCGCCGGATCAAACACCGTGACCCTATGACCCCGATCCGCCAGTGTCAGCGCAGAAGTCAAGCCGATGATGCCCCCACCGATAACGGCGACGTTCATGTTCTCCATGGGAATTACCGTACGCCGTGTGGATGATGGGGGAGGGATCAGTTGTTCTCTAAGGTCCGAGCAGTCCGATGGGCACGAGCCAGGTGCGCTCACCAACTTCCGCGACCGTACCTGTTGGCGTGACAATCAGCAGTCCCTCGGGAGGCCTTCCGATGGTGTCGGCGACTTCGCGTAAACGTGGGGCGGCTTCCTTAGCGGCCTGTGGTGACAGTTTCACTTCGACTCCGACCCAGCGACCGTCGCGAAGCTCAAGCACAATATCCATTTCGGCAGTGCCATCCTTGTTCCTGAAATGGAAGGCCGTGCCGCGCAACGGTTGGCTGTACACCCGCAGGTCACGCAAGACGAGAGATTCAAAAAGGAATCCAAGAGTGCGTGGGTCGATAGCTAAAGCGCTATGTGAAGCACCCAGCGCAGATGCGGCAAGCGAAGGGTCCACGAGGTGGCGTTTAGGTGTAGCGCTCAGCCGGGTTTTAGACCTGCGTGCCGGTGCCCATGGCGGCTGGTCTTCAATGAGATGCATCCGGCTTGCAAACTCATGGAACTGGTACCCAAACCGTTCACCAACCTCCACGCCGTCTTCCCCCAGACGCTCTTGCACTGTGCTCAGCGGAGCTGGGTGGGCGGTGAGTGAAGCATAGGCCCGAAGAAAATGGAGAAGGCGCTGAGGCGATCGGCGCGGCCCACCCACGAAAGGAAAATCGCGCTGCGCCAACGTGTCCATGTATCCCTCAACAAGGAGTTCGACCTGGTCAGCCTCCCTGTCCACCCATGCCGGCCAACCGCCTCGGGTGATCAATGCGCAGACGTCATCAATTGAATGGGGGCTGAGCTGCTGCCCCTGTACAGGAGCTTCACCTTGGAACACGCGGGAAAGGGAAAAGCTTCCCGTTGAGTCGCCCGACTCATATAGGGTCATCGGGCGCATTGGAAGGTCAATGATTCTTCCTGCCCCGGAATGGCGCAGAGCTGTGTCATCTGGCCATGCTGATCCCGAAAGTAGAAAACGACCCGGCGTTGGGTCCGCATCCACAGCCCGACGGACCGCGCCCCAGAGATCTGGTGCCAGCTGCCACTCATCGATCAAACGTGGCGCATCGCCTTCAAGGACTGCCGATGGGTTTAGCGATGCGGCTTCAATTATCTCCGGTCGCTGCCCGTCCAACTGGATTGAGGAATTAGCTGACTGGAGAGCGGTAGTTGTCTTCCCAGTTGCCCTTGCACCAGTGATATTCACCGCTGATGAAGCCTTGAGATACTGCTCCAAAACTGAATCAAGAATCCGCGGCCGATAAGCTCTCATACTGCGAAAATACCTGAACTTGACAGGATTGTCGAGCTAAACGTGACAGGATTGTCGAGCTGAACGTGACAGGATTGTCGAGCTGAACGTGACAGGATTGTCGAGCTGAACCTGTAGCTAGGCGAGCGCGCCGCGGCCGCGGTCGAACTCCGCGACCACCCGCTCGCAGTAGGCACGGGGATTATCGGCGTGCATGATGCCGCGGACAATGGCCACGCCATCCACACCGGTTCCGGCCAGTGCGTACGCGTCATCCACCGTGACGTCCCCAATGGCAACCATGGGCAGCCGGGACGCCTCCACCAGCGCCGGGTAGCCCTCCAAGCCGATAGGTTCGCGGCCGGAGTGCTTAGTAGGGGTGTCGCGGAATGGGCCGCAGCCGATGTAATCAATCACGCCCTCAAGGTCATTTGCGGCCCTGACCAGCTCAAGGGTCCCGGTGGTCAGGCCGATTACGGCATCAGGCCCGAGCAGGCGGCGCGCCTCGCGCGGGTCCAGATCGTCCTGGCCCAGATGCACACCGTGGACGCCTTGGGATTGAAGGGCGAGGGCGATGTCCACGCGGTCGTCGATAAGCACAATGCTCTCGGGCGGAAGCTTGGCGGCAATCGCGGACGACAGGGAGTAGAGCTCACGCGCGGAAATCGGTTTGGAGCGCACCTGGATCACGCCGGCGCCGCCGTGGGCCGCCTCAACGGCGCGCTCGACCACATCGGGGCCCTGGCCGGTGACAAAGTAACAGCGCAGGTCCAGGTTACGGGGGTTCATCGGGGTGGTATCAGCCATGCCCAAAGCCTACTGCGGCAGCGGCGGGGTGTACGGCTCCAGCCGCTTCGTCTTGCCGTAGCTTGCGCGGCGATGCAGCTGCTCAAACGGCCCCGGCACACCCGCACGCTCCATCACCATTGCAAGCAGCAGGGTGATCAACCACACCACAAAGCCCACAAGGAGCTTCCCGCTTATCGACGCCTCCAGGCCCCACCCCAGCCCAAACGGCATCACCAGCGCAATGAACAGGAACGATTGCGCCAAGTAGCCGGACATCGAGCGCTTGCCCAACGCGATGAAGGGGCGCGCCCACGCCGGTGTCTGGCCGGTGGCGTTGATGCGCTGCTGCACACCGTTGGTGGCAAGAGCGAGTGCTGCCAGGATTGCCGGGCCGGTGAACAGTCCCCAGGCGAGGTTGAGTATAAAGAGAGGCTGTTCAAGCTGCGGGTCGATGAAGCCTGCAGCGCTGAGACCCCACGGGATGCCGATGGCAATCGCGACCACCGCACCCAGGATCGTCCACCTGACCAGCACACGTTTGTGTTGCTCCACGTTGATCAGGTATCCCTCCCGCGCCCACACGTAGCCCAGCAACACCAGCCCGCCCAGCTGGAACACCGCAAACGGGGCGTTGATCAACATCCCCAGTCCGCCCAAGAGGTTTTCGCTGAAGTAGACGCCCAGACTGGTCATCTCAGGGGTGGCTGTCTGCTCCATCGCGCCGATCGGCGCCTGGACGCTGTACACCGCCACGGCGATAGCAGTACCGAACGCGGCGCCGACCAGGAGCACTGAGTAAGCGGTGATACGCAGTGCTTTGTTACTTGCCGTGAACATGGTGGCCACCAGCATGCCCATCAGGCCGTAATACAACATGATGTCCCCGTGGAACACTAACAGCATGTGCACGATGCCAAACAGGGCAAGGAACCCGTATCTGCGTACCAGCATCAAGCGCGCATCAGCAGCCGGATAGCCCTTACGCCACGCACTTGCCGCGACAAGGCCAATGCCAAAGCCCAGCAGTGTGGAGAACATTGGCAGCCCGCGTACGTGCAAAAACACTGCCGAGAGGATTGCAGCAATCTGGTCGAGCGTGCTGTCTGGGCGCACACCGCCAAGGGTGGAACCCGGCTGGTCCAGCGCGTCAATGTCATTGATCATCCACGTCTGCACCGCATTGGCCATGGCAATGCCCATGAGGGCAAGGCCACGCGCAAGGTCTGGGACTAAGAGTCGGGGAGTGGTTGCTTGGTTCGGCGCTGGCGCATTGTTCACGGCACCGAACGTATCACTGATGCCCTACGCCGTGATCGGCCCGGTGGTGGTTTTAATCCCCAGCGGCTCAATATGCACGATGGTTTCCGCACTACCCAGGGCTGCAGCGAGGCCCTCCTCAACATTGTCGGCGTGCTCATGGGAGTGGGACACCGTCCAGCCGCCGGGGACCTGCATGACAACGTTGATCAGACGTTGGCGTCCATACGCAGTGGTGCGAAGCGACGTAAATGCGACACCATTATCTTTGGCGTAGTTGTCCAAGAACTCCTGCGCCGTCGCCACTTCTTCCTCTGGCAGGGTCTCTGAAAGCAGACCCTGGATGGCCTCGCGCAGAAGCTTGTAGCCGGTGTAGAGGATGTTGGCACCAACCAGGATGGCCACAATCGGGTCGAGTACCTGCCATCCAGTCATCCACACCAGGGCCATGCCGACGATGACGCCGACGGTGGTCCAGACGTCTGTAAGCAAATGCTTCCCGTCGGCAACCAGGGTGCTGGAGCGGTGCCTGCGGCCGGCACGCACCAGCATCGCGCCCACACCCAGGTTGATCAGCGTGGCCACTACGGAAAACAGCAAACCAATGCCAAGCTGCTCCACCGGCTGTGGGTTGATCAGGCGCTGCACGGCCGTGTAGATAATGGCCACCGACGCCACCAGAATCAGACTGCCCTCTACCTGGGCGGCGAAGTATTCGGCCTTGGCGTGGCCGAAATTGTGGTTCTTATCCGCAGGCTTGGCGGACAGCTTCAGCGCCCAGAGGCCAACCATGGCGGCGGCGACGTTGGCCAAAGATTCCAGCGCGTCCGAAAGGAAACCAACTGAGCCCGTGACGTAGGCGGCATAGGCCTTCAGTGCGATAACAAACAGGGAAGCGGTGATAGAGATCCACATGAAGCGCTCAAGCATGCGCTGTTCTTCACAGGGATGGGCAGACATAGGAAATCCTCTCGGTGCAATAAACAACCGAAGGTCTCGCTCGCCTGTAAAGCATGTCCTGTAAAGCGTGTAAGGCCAACCGCCCGGGCTCTACGTGGAGAACCAGTATGTCGAGCGAGTTGTTGGTGAGCTACTCCCCTTCAAACCTTTATGAAACTTCAAAAATCATACCACTGGGGTTAGGGGCGTTCCAGCCTCATGACGATGTGGGGGATCGTGCCGTCCAAAAACTCCTCACCCTCCTCTTTGAGGCCGAAGCGGTTGTAGTAGCCGACAAGTCCGCTCTGCGCCTCAATGACAACGTCGCCTGGCCAGCGGGTGGTGAACGCTATCGCCTTGCGGACAATCTCGGGGCCAATTCCGGTGCCGCGCGCGAACGGGGCGACCACGAAACGGCCAAAGCGCGCACGGGGTTTGCCGTCTGCAACCTCGGGGTAGACGCGCGCGCAGCCGGCGAGCCTGCCTGCGTTGTCGTAGGCGAGGACGTGGAAGGTGTCCTCGGCTGCGTCAATGTCATCAAGCTCATTGAAGGGACAGTCCTGCTCGGCCACAAACACGTCCACGCGGAGGCGAAATAGGTCGAAGGCCTCTCGTGAGCTCATCTGGTCGAGGGTTTTGAACGTCATTGCAGGATGCAGCGCAGGGTGTGTCACGGGGGTGATCCTAACACCGCTGTGACGTAAGGTGTTTGTGTTAACTGAAGTTACGTTTGTGATTTCCTGCCTGACGCATACAAGACACATAAAAGGGGTCCGCATGTTCCGACGCATCGCCGCTGTCGCCGCCGCAGCCGTTATCTCTGCCACTGCTTTGCTCGCGCCAGCCGCGAGTGCGCAGCCAGCTGACCCTAATTACGTCTGGCGCACAGACCTCATGTCCAAGGCACTTGCCGGCAAGCTCAACGCAGATCGCGTGCTGCACCGCGTACCCACCTCGTTCCACGACGCCCCGCGTATCCCAGCCGAAGCCACCCAGGCCCAGGCCCGCGGCAACGCCCTGTACGGGCCCGGCACCCCGATCTACGTGGGGCACGCCCCGAACGACATGATCTGCACCGTTGCAGTTGCCGGCTACAACGACGCTGGCGAAAAGATCGCCTTGACCGCCGGCCACTGCGCAGGCAACGTGGGCGACCCGGTGGTCAACGCGGATGCCCGCGCCCTTGGCCAGACCGGCCGCGTGATCGCCGTGGACCGCAACCTGGACTACGCCGTAATCCAGCTGCACCCCAACACCGAGGTCTCCCGCAGCTATGACGGACTGACCATCAACCACTTGGGCGCCGCACCCGTGCCTACCGGGCAGACCGTGTGTAAGAAGGGTGTCGCTTCCGGCGTGACCTGCAGCATGACCTGGCAAGACGGGGGCGTTATGAACATCAACCAGGTTTGCGCAATGCAGGGCGACTCCGGCGGCCCGCTCTACACTGGCGACCGCCTCGTGGGCATTATCAACGGCGGCATGTTCCCGCAGCCGTTCGCGCTGGCCTGCCACACCCCGCTGCAGGGCCCGCTGCATGCGCCGACGGGCTCCGCGCGTGCAGACGCCTTACTGCCCACCGTCCCCGGTGGCTTCCGCCTGCCTTAACTGTCAGGCACTTAACCGCGCAGGCGGCCAAGCACCTCGTCGTGCAGCAGCCCGTTGGTGGCAACCGCATCGCCACCATGCGGGCCGTCAACACCCGCCAATGAGGTGAAACGGCCACCGGCCTCAGTAACCAACAGCGCCAAAGGTGCGAGGTCCCACAGCGAGACCTCCGGCTCACACGCAATGTCTACCGAGCCCTCTGCCACCAGGCAGTAGGAGAAGAAATCACCAAACCCGCGCAGACGCCACGCAGCGTCCGTCAGCTCGATGAACTGCTTACGCAGGCCGCGGTCACGCCAGCCGGTGAGCGAGGAAAACGACACAGAAGCGTCCTCCAACTTGGCCACGGAAGACACGCGCATCGGGGTTGCCTTGCCGTCACCAAACTCGCGCCACGCACCCTCGCCCTTCGCCGCATACCAACGGCGCGACAGGGCAGGGGAGGAGACAACTGCGACTACCGGTTCGCCGTCTTCAAGCAGGGCAATCAACGTTGCCCACACAGGCACGCCGCGCACGAAGTTCTTCGTGCCATCAATCGGGTCGATCACCCACTGACGGCCGGCAAACACGGCGTCACCACCAAATTCCTCGCCCAGCACCGCATCATCCGGGCGCTTTTCCGCGAGGTGCTCGCGCAGCTCCTTTTCCGTAGCCAGGTCCGCATCAGAGACCGGTGTTAGGTCCGGCTTGGACTCAACGTGCAGGTCAGCGGCATCAAACCGGGAAGAAGTGATGTCATCTGCCAGGTCGGCGAGTTCGAGGGCGAGTTTCAGATCGTGGTTACGCTGCATGCCCGACAAGCCTACTCGCCACCTGCTCAACCAGGAGCGGATTTCCGGCCACGCACCACGTCACCCCGCCCGCATCAACCTTTGTGGCCACCCCGCCAACTGCCTCAATCAGCGCCTTGCCCGGCAGCCAATCCCAATCCGGCACCGAATGCTGCAGCCAGCCACCCATGCGACCGGTAGCGATGTTGGCCAGGTCCACGCTGCCCGCACCCATCATCCGGATCGTCGCCGCATCTTTGACCGCACGCATCCACGCGCCCACAATCGCCTCATCACCCATAAAGGTCGGATGCAGGTAGGTCACCAGGGCTTGTTCGCTTAGGTGCGCCCCACCCAACACCCCCAACCGCTCCCCATCACACCACGCCTGACCATTGGCAGCGAGCCACGTCGTATTCGTCGCCGGGCGGTGCACCGCACCAATTGACGCTTTGCCATCAGCCGGATCGCCCTCGGCCACCGCCAACGCAGAGCAGAAGTAATCCGAACCCTGCGCAAAGTTATACGTCCCGTCAACCGGGTCGATCACCCAGGTACGCCCGGTTTCTGAGGCGCGGGCGTGGCCTTCTTCCCCCAGCACACCGTCGGCGGGGCGCAGCGCGTCGAGCATCTCTGCCACGAAGTTCTCCGCGGCGTGGTCTGCCTCAGTCACCACATCGGAGACTGACGTCTTGCGCTGCGTGGAAAGCGTGTCCAAACCACCATCACGCATAGAAAGCGCAAGCTGGCCAGCATGCGCTACAAGCGCTGCGGCCAGCTGTGCGTCATCGTCATTACGGTGAGCGTCAATAAAAGCTGCAGTAGAAATGGGTGCGGAAGTCACGCACCCATTCATACCCCAGTTACTGCGACTGCTCCTTCAAGTAGACCTGGGAGCCCTGCTCACGGAACTCCTCAGCCATCTCCTGTTCACCAGCAATCGCGTCGTTTGCGCTCACGGCAGCCACATCTGCCGGAATCTCCGGAATGCCAAGGTCCGCCAGGCGGTCCCCAAACTCATCACGAATGTCCTGGCTAATACGCATGGAGCAGAACTTTGGGCCACACATGGAGCAGAAGTGCGCCGTCTTCGCGGGCTCTGCCGGCAGCGTCTCATCGTGGAAAGACTGGGCGGTGTCTGGATCCAGGGACAGTGCGAACTGGTCGTGCCAACGGAACTCAAAACGCGCCTTACTCATCGCGTCGTCCCAGTCGCGCGCACCCGGATGCCCCTTGGCCACGTCGGCCGCGTGGGCGGCGAGCTTGTAGGTGATCACGCCCGTCTTCACATCGTCCTTGTTTGGCAAGCCCAGGTGCTCCTTCGGGGTGACGTAGCACAGCATCGCCGTGCCACCCATAGCAATGTGGGCCGCGCCGATTGCAGACGTAATGTGGTCATACCCAGGCGCAATATCCGTCACCAGGGGCCCAAGCGTGTAGAACGGCGCGCCACCGCACCACTGCTCTTCCTTCTCGTTGTTGACCTGGATCATGTTCAGCGGCACGTGACCCGGGCCCTCAATCATCACCTGCACGTCATACTCCCAGGCGCGCTTGCACAGCTCACCGATGGTCTTCAGCTCTGCAAACTGCGCTGGGTCGTTGGCGTCGGCGACGGAGCCTGGCCGCAGGCCGTCGCCAAGCGAGAAGGCAACATCGTACTGCGCGAAAATCTCGCACAGCTCGTCGAAGTTCTCATACAGGAAGCTCTCCTTGTGGTGCGCCAAACACCAGCCAGCCATGATCGAGCCGCCACGCGACACGATGCCGGTCACGCGGTTCGCCGTCAGCGGCACAAACGGCAGGCGCACGCCAGCGTGCACCGTCATGTAGTCCACACCCTGCTCCGCCTGCTCAATAACCGTGTCGCGGAAAATCTCCCACGTCAGATCCTCCGCAATACCGTTGACCTTCTCCAGCGCCTGGTAGATCGGCACCGTGCCAATCGGCACCGGCGAGTTGCGCAGAATCCACTCGCGGGTGGTGTGAATGTCATTGCCCGTGGACAAATCCATCACCGTATCCGCACCCCAGCGGGTAGCCCAGCGCAGCTTGTCCACCTCCTCACGGATAGAGGAGGTCACCGCAGAGTTACCAATGTTCGCATTGATCTTGGTCAGGAACTGGTTGCCAATGATCATTGGCTCGCTCTCTGGGTGGTTCACGTTGTTCGGAATGATCGCGCGGCCACTTGCCACCGCCACGCGCACTTTCTCCGGATCGCAGTGCTCACGCAGGGCGACAAACTTCATCTCTTCCGTGATGATGCCCTGGCGTGCGTAGTGCATCTGGGTGACGCGCTTGCCTTCCTTGGCGCGCAGCACCGGGCGGGTTGCTCCACGCCACTCCTCGGAGGCGGCGCCGCGTTTGGCGGCACGTGTACCGTCGTCAAGCAGGTTGCGCCTGCGGCCCTCAATTACTTCCACATCGCCGCGACCGGTGATCCAGTCGGAGCGAAGCCCCGGCAGGCCAACCTCCGGCTCGGCGTAGGGGCCGCGGGTGCGGTAGACGCGGAACGGCTCATTCGGCCCGGTGGGGGAGTCATCAAGCTGGATCGCGGTCTCCGGCACCTCAAGCCCGTCCTGGATAATGGGGGCGTAGCTGTGCTTCGGGTGGATTTCTTGCGCGTAAATGTCGGCCATTGCCGCTCCTTCTACTTCCTTCGCTGGTGCTAACCAGACAGGTTCAAACGGTGCTCGTGCGGCATTAGCACGATCTCAGCCCTTAAGCCTTGGGCGCCCGTGTTGGGCACGAAACAGTGTAGCGGCCACCATGGCGCTAGGTGAGTAGAACCGAGCAACTAGACTGCATGGTTATGCAACCGGAGACCCAAGCCCGCATCAAGGAACTCGAAACCACCCTGCAGACTATTGAGCAGGTGATGGACCTCGACGCCATGGCGCAACGCGTCCGCGAGCTTGAGCAGCAGGCGCAGGACCCCTCGCTTTGGGACGATCCTTCGCACGCCCAACAAGTCACCACCGAGCTATCCAACGTGCAGGCGCGCCTGAAGAAGGTCACGTCGCTGCGCTCGCGTTTGGATGACCTGCCGGTGATGTACGAGCTTGCCGAAGAGGAAGGCGACGCCTCCATGGCAGACGATGAGCTTGCCGAGATTACCTCGGCAATCGAATCGCTTGAGGTGCAAACGATGCTTTCCGGCGAGTACGACGAGCGCGAAGCCGTAGTGAACATCCGCTCCGGCGCCGGCGGTGTGGACGCGGCGGACTGGGCGGAGATGCTGATGCGCATGTACGTGCGCTGGGCCGAAAAACACGGCCACAAAGTAGATGTCTACGACATTTCCTACGCCGAAGAAGCCGGCATCAAATCCGCAACGTTCGTGGTGCACGGCGAGTACATGTACGGCCAGCTCTCCGTGGAGCAGGGCGCGCACCGCCTAGTGCGCATCTCTCCCTTTGATAACCAGGGGCGCCGCCAGACCTCATTTGCTGAGGTAGAAGTGCTGCCAGTGGTGGAGCAAACCGACCACATTGACATCCCGGATGCAGACATCCGCGTGGACGTCTACCGTTCCTCCGGCCCGGGTGGTCAGAGCGTGAACACCACCGACTCCGCGGTGCGCATCACGCACATTCCAACCGGCATTGTGGTGACCTGCCAAAACGAGAAGTCCCAGATCCAAAACAAGGCGTCTGCGCTCAACGTGTTGCAGTCCAAGCTTTTGGAAAAGAAGCGCCAAGAAGAAAAGGCCGAGATGGATGCTCTCGGCGCTGGCGGCAACGCAAGCTGGGGCAACCAGATGCGTTCCTACGTGTTGCACCCGTACCAGATGGTCAAAGACCTGCGCACGGAGTACGAAGTGGGAGATCCCCAAAAGGTGCTCGATGGGGATCTCGATGGCTTCCTCGAATCCGGCATTCGCTGGCGCATGGCGCAGCAGCAAACCGAGTCACAATAGTCACACCCGTAACGGGTAGAGTGGTCGGCGTGATCCGCTTTGACCATGTGACCAAGTCGTACCCAACGTCGACACGGCCCGCCCTGGATAATGTCTCGCTTGAGATTCCAGACGGGGACTTTGCCTTTCTTATCGGCCCGTCCGGTTCCGGCAAGTCGACGTTTTTGCAGTTGATGATCCGTGAGGAAAACGTCACCTCGGGCGATATTTGGTTCAACGATTTCCACGTCAATGCGCTCAAGGGCAAGGACGTGAACAAGCTGCGCCAGGCTATTGGCTACGTCTTCCAGGATTTCCGCCTCCTGCCGCGGCTGAACGTCTACGACAACGTTGCCTTTGCGCTAGAGGTCATTGGCATGAAGAAGACCAGGATTGCCAAACTGGTACCGGAGGCGTTGGAGTTGGTGGGCCTGGCGTCCAAAAGCACAAGGATGCCCCATGAGCTCTCGGGCGGCGAGCAGCAGCGAGTGGCGATTGCGCGCGCGTTTGTGAACAAACCGAAGCTGATGCTGGCGGATGAGCCGACGGGCAACCTGGATCCTGATACGGCAGATGAGATTATGGCGCTTTTGGCGCGCATTAACAGGCTGGGCACGACTGTGGTGATGTCTACGCACAACGCGCGTGCGGTCAATGACATGCGCAAACGCGTCATTGAGTTGGATTTGGGCAAGCTTGTGCGTGACGACGCCAACGGTGTCTACGGGAGGGCATAAATGAACTGGGGCTTTATCTTCCGCGAGGGCATTAAGGGCCTTGGCCGCAACATCACCATGACGATCGCGCTGGTGATTACTACCGCCCTGTCGCTGGCGTTGGTGGGCACGGGCATTTTGATGTCGCGCGCGACAGCTGAGACGAAGAACCTCTACCTTGACCGCGTTGAGGTCATGGTGGAGCTGGACGAAGAGATTTCGGCCAATGACCAGGACTGTTCCTCCGAGGCATGCCTTGAGGTGCGTGACACACTGCAGGGCGATGATCGTGTGGAGCAGGTGACGTTCCGCTCCCGCGAGCAGTCATACGAGCGTTTCGTGGAACTGTTCCAAGACACTGAGCCGGACCTAGTCCGTGAAACCAGCCCGGAGGCGCTTCCAGCGGTCCTGCATGTGCGTTTGAAGGACCCGGGCGACCAAGGGCCGATCAGTGATATCGCAACGATGCCACAGGTCAGCGTGGTCACCGATCAGGCGGATACCGTGCGCCAGGCGGCGAAAACGATGGACACCTTCCGCAATGTCACCTGGATGGTGGCGGCGGTACAGGGGTTGGCTGCGCTGTTTCTGATTGTGAACATGGTGCAGTTGGCGGCGTTCCACCGTCGTGAACAAATCGGCATCATGCGCATGGTGGGTGCTTCCAGGTGGTTCACCCAAGCCCCGTTCGTGCTTGAAGCGGTGCTTTCTGTGCTCATGGGGTCGGTCTTGGCCACGCTGTTGGTGTGGGTTGGCAAGCGCTCCGTGATCGATTCCATGCTGGGGGAGCTCTACGCCTCGCAGCTGGTTGCGCACGTGCCGGATTCCGCGGTGTTTGTGGTGTTGCCGCTGGTAGGCCTTGGTGCGATGCTGATTGGCGGGCTGGCCGCGCAGGTGGCGCTTCGTTCCTACGTGCGTAAGTAGTAGACTTTGAACACTTATGGCCAAGAAAAAGAAGTCCAAGCTGAGCAATTCCGGGGTGCTTGCCACTAACCGGAAAGCCCGCCATGACTACACCATCTTGGATTCCTGGGAGTGCGGCATTGTGCTGCAGGGCACCGAGATCAAGGCGTTGCGCGAGGGCAAGGTCTCGCTTGTAGAGGCCTTCGCCACCATTGACAACGGCGAAGTCTGGCTGCGCAACATGCACATTCCGGAGTACTCGCGCGGCCACTGGACAAACCACCCGCCGCGCCGCACCCGCAAGCTGCTTATGCACCGCCGGGAGATTGACTCCCTGGAGGGCAAGCTTCGGGACGGCAACCGCACCCTCGTCCCCCTCTCCCTCTATTTGAAGGACGGGCGTGCCAAGGTGGAGCTTGGTCTTGCGCAGGGTAAACAGGATTATGACAAGCGCCGTGACATTAAGCGCCGCACTGAGGACCGTGAAATCACGCGCGAGCTGGGGCGCAAGCTGAAGGGGATTAAGGCCTAAACGATGAAGAAGACTGCACTGATTACGGGCGCAACCCGCGGCATTGGTCACGCGATTGCGCAAGAGTTGGGCAAAGACCACCACATTTATGCAGGTGCTTCGGCCGATGCCTCCGAGGTGGTTGCCGAGCTGCCGAGCGCAGAGCCGTTCGTTGCGGACCTGACGGATACCGATGCGATTCTGCGCGCCGCTGCCCAGATCGAGCAGCTCGACGTGCTCGTGTTGTGCGCTGGCGTGATGGAGCACGGCCCGTTGGAGCAGCTCGATGACGCCGCGTGGCGCAGGATGATGGAGGTCAACCTGTTCGCGCCCGTCACCCTGACTCGCGCATTGCTTCCTGCTTTACGACGCCAACGTGGCCTCCTCATCACCCTCAACTCCGGCGCCGGCTTCCACGGTATTGCGGACAACTCCGGTTATTGCGCCTCCAAGTTCGCCCTGCGCGGCTTTACTGAGTCGCTGCAGCTTGAAGAAGTCGGCAAGATCCGTGTGACCTCTCTGCACCCGGGGCGTACGGACACCGACATGCTCGCTGGTGATGACGCGTTGCCGAAGATGCCCGCCACCGAAGTAGCCAAAGCTGCGCGTCTTGCCGTGGACGCCGGGCCCGATGCGGTGGTGGAGTTCTTGCGCGTGAGGCCGTCTACAAGCTAGAGTGCTTTTACCTACGTTTTCTCGTAGTGGACATGGGGTCGATTCTGGTTTCGACTTCATCTACTTAGCCAGGGGAAGCGTGCCGGTGCAGGCAGGAGACCACCGTAAGCGTCGCTGTAACTAATAAACGCAGAGAAGAACTCTCAGCGTGACTACGCCCTCGCTGCCTAATACATAGAGCTAGCGACCTGCGTGTCCGTCAGGCCGGGGAAGTCCCCGACCCGGTACCTGGCGTCGACTTAGGGGACTTGCCTTCCGGCCCTGTCAGTGGGGCCTTGGAAGGGACACCTTTCACTGACTGGGCCCGTCATCCGGACATGTTCGTCTGATCCGGAGGGTCGAGTAGAGATTCTGTGCGAACTGCGCACGGAGAAGCCCTGGCGCGGTGATGAAGGACCCGGGTTCAATTCCCGGCGGCTCCACTGAACACAAACCCCCAGACCCTCACGGGCCTGGGGGTTTCTTCTTGTTTGTGCTGGTAGCGGTAATAAATGATAGTGCAGGATGGTGCACCAAAGTGCAATGCCGTTCATTCCGTAGACCACGTTTAGACCACGAAAACGGCTATTGTGGACCACGTATAGACCACGCAGAGACCACGAAAAAGGACGAGAACATGGCACCCCGCCGCCCATCGAAACGACAGTTCGGCACCGTCTCTCAGCTCCCCTCCGGACGCTGGCGCGCACGCTACACCGGACCCGACGGCAAGAAGCACTCTGCCGCCACAACATTCCCGGAATCTGATGACGCCTACGCCTGGCTCTCCAACGAGCGCAAGATCATTGACCGTGGCGACTGGATCCCACCGAAGCAACGCGCACGGGCCAAAGAGGACGATGCCCGCACTGTCGGCGCCTGGCTTACCGAATGGCTCGAACTGCGCACCCGCGGCACCAACTCGCTCGGCCCAGCCACGCACCAGAACTACACGCAAACCATCAACCGGCGCATCCTCAAAGTGTCTGGAAAAGCAGCCCGCCTGAAAGACATTCCGCTAACTCAACTCACCCGCCGAGACGTCGCAGCATGGTGGGACGCAATCAACCTCCAGTACGACACCCCACCGACGAACCGAGCGGCCTACAAGCGACTGCGCACCGCAATCGAAGCAGCCGTCGAACGCGACATGATTGACGCCAACCCGGTCGTACTGCCCTCAGCCGCCAAACCAATCCAACACGACCGCAAGCAACTGCCAGAAAACCAAGTCATCACCGACATCATCAAGGAACTCGACCCGAAGACCTCAACCTCCCGCAACGTCAGGGGAGATCACAAACTCATTGCAATCCTGACCCTCGTCCACGGCGTCAGACTCGGCGAAGCCCTCGGCGCACAACGCAAAGACTTCACCAAACACGGCGACACATGGACCTTCCACATCAACGGCAACGCCTACCGCGTCACCGACGGCCCCAAAGAACAACGCGGCATGGCCTACAAAAACAGCGTCAAAACCGCTGCTGCCAGCCGCTACGTCCCAATCTTTCCGCACTACAACGACGACCTCGAATACCACCTCAAACACTTCACCAACCCCGACCCCAACGCCTTCCTATTCACCGGCCCCACCGGAAAGATCGTCATGGACACCTCATACCGCTCGATCATGAACCGAGCCAAAGAACGCGCCGGGCACAAAGACGTCCGCATCACACCCCACTATGGCCGCGTCTGGCTAATCACCACGCTGGTGGAAGCTGGCATGCCAATCCCCGCCATCGGCGAAATCCTCGGCCAGCGCGATCTACGCACGATCACCGAGATCTACATGCGCACCACCGAAGCCAAGAAGCGTGAAGTCCTCGACAGCGTCAACCGCACACTAGAGGGACTGCCCGACGGCGTCGCCGACCTGGAGGAGAAGCGCAAGCAGCGCAAGTCGGACGAACAGACCGCCTAGCTGGGCGTGCGGATACGGTGGTGGCCATGAGCGAGGAGGTTAGTTGTGTTGTCAGGAGAGTCCGCGTGGCAGGAGCGCGAAAAGGAAGTCATCGCGACCACGAGCCACGGAGAGGAGATCTACATTCTGAGGCCTCCGAAGCCGGGCCAATTTGTTCGGCGAGCCTGGAGCAACACCGGTAAGAGGATTAGGGCGTCGATGGAGAACTTCGAATAGCCGACGTTATTCCAGCCGAGGTAGTCGATAGCGAGTGCCAGTCGGGGGGCTCTGGAAGTCTTTCGCTGCAGTAGCGTCGTGGTGGATAGATATACTGGCGGCAAGTAGGTAAGGAGGAGCGCCGATGTTGTTGTGGGAGTCTGCGAGGCAGGAGGCTGACCGGCTGCGCTCCGTGCTGGACCCGGGCAGTTTTGGCTTGGACAACTTGGTCAAGATGGCCAACATGCTCGGCGCTCGTGTGTGGCTGCAGCCGCTTGAGCCAGATGTGTCTGGTTTTGTGCTCAAGGAGAAGGACACGGCCCCGGAGGTCTTCATCAATTCGCTTGAGACCCCGCAGCGGCAGCGGTTTACGCTCGCGCACGAGATCGGCCATTTGATCGAGCGTGCTTCGATCGCCGACGATGATGACTATTCGTTCATCGACTACCGCAAGTCCGACAACTACAACCTCCATGAGTTCTATGCGGACGAGTTCGCAGGTGCGCTGCTGATGCCTGCCGATGAATTGTTGCGCATCGTGAATGCCCGAGGGGAGTATGCAGCAGCGGAGCACTTCGGTGTGTCTGTTCCTGCAGTGCGTAAGCGTTGTGACCGTCTGGAGAAGAACCCGGAGTAATGGACGATCTGACAAACGCGGACGAACGGAAGACTGAAGACGCCAAGGTTGACGTCCAGCTGAGTGCTGAAGCGCGGGTTATGGCGGCGCAGGCCAAGCAGCAGCATCCAAGTCCGGACCCACCAGCGGCAGCAATGCAAAAGCCGGTCAATTCCCCGGCGTTTCTGATGTCCTGGGTGAAGTGGCACCCGGCAATTGGCACGTTCCAGTTCCTGGCGGACTGTGCAACCTCTAGTGATGACCCGCCTTACGTTCGATTCAATACCGCTCGCGACATGTGGCCGAAGTTCTACTGGCTATGTGTAATCGTCGACTTCCTGGTCATGGTTGCCATACTGGTGGGACTTGGAGTTGTCGCTTGCCGGGTCATCGTAATGACGCTCTTCTCGTAGCGTTCTAACCTACTTGGGGTGGTTTTTCACTGGGCTGCCGGGCCGCTGGGCGTGCCAGGTTTTGACGGCTTCGGCGTCCCAGAGGGGGGTTCTGCCATCGAAGTGAGCAATGGGAGCCGGAGTGCGTCCCTGTGCGGTGTAGGTAGTCCAGGTGGATGGTTTGATGCCGCAATGGGTGGCGCACTCTTTGACGCGCCAGAGTTCGCGTCCGGTGTCTGCGTCAGTAATGATGGGGCGCATCGTTATACCTTTCGGTTCATGATGAGTGCTCGGGTGTCGAGTGTGAGGCAGAGGATTGCGCATGCGCCGATGGCGGCAAGCGTGGCGGGGTGCCAGTTAAAGATGGCGCCGATAATGAAGAGGGCTACGGTGGCTATGGTCATTGCTTGGTTCCTTTCTGTGGGTTAGTGTTGGGGTAGTCCCCGGTTCCGGCTACTTGGCTTAGTCGGAACCGGGGTTCTACTTTTCAATCTCTGGCGGGTTCTTCTTCTTGAGTGGGTACTTTGTGAAGTGTTCCCTGGTCTTGAGGATTGTTAGCCAGATGGCGGTGATTGTGGCGATGAATTCAATCACCTTGCCTCCTTTCTCTGTTGAGTTTTCTTCGTTGTTCCTTGTGGAACTACCTACAGCATAGCGCGCTAACGCGCTATGTGTCAAGTTGGTAAACATTGGAACTTGTGGTGCATCACCGCATAGGTGGGGGTGGCGCGGGCCGTCTTACGTGTGTCCTTTCGTAGAGGCCTTGCCAGGTGGCAAGGATGTGCGTGGTCACGCCGAGCTCATGTGCGATACCGCCGAGATGTGTGCCGTGGAGACGTTCCGCAAGTTCGTATTCGACAGGGGAGATAAGCATACGTGCCGCCCACCTATCGGCGGCTCGCTCTTGGCGCTGTGCAAACCACCCATTCTCGTGAGTTGTATGGCCGAGAGTGGCGTGGCCGAGTTCGTGAGCGAGGGTGCACAGTTCCTCAACCGGGTGTAGACCCGGAGCGAGCAGAATCAGGTCGTGCTGGGGGAACCAGCCCCCTTTGGCACGCGGGGAAAGCCACCCCACGTCGTCCACATCGACCCACACATTGATGGCGGTGGCCATATCAAGCAAAGCAACATGTTTCGATGACATCGTGCGCCTTACTTTGAGCGAGTAGTCGGCAGTTGGGTCACACTGGCAATGCGTGGTTGCACCGCTGCCTCATGGGCGGAAGGAACAAGATGGGTCAGATCAACCGGTTCGACGAAGGTGTTTTCAAGCAGCACGTCGCCGGGTTCCTCGACCCGCCAGCCACGCCCAGAGATCTGCATACGCAGACTGCGGTAACGCTTGTAATCAATAAGGTCGAGTTCATGCGCGCGCCGCACAATCGCCTGGATTGAGCAACCCCACTGCGACTTAAGCTTCGCGTAATCAGACAGCGTCGCCTCTGGCGTCACGGTGCCAACAAGAAGCTGACGGGGCATAAGCAACGCCCCGGCAAACTGGTTGGCTTCGGTCTCGAGCGCGGACAGGTCGCGCCGGGTGGTTGCTGTGTGCAAGACCAGGTGGCCGAGTTCGTGGGCAAGGCTGAATCGGTAGCGGTCTCCGCTGCGCTGCCGGTTGAGTGCGATGACGCGAAGGGGAGTGGGTGTAGGCGTGGAGACACCATCGAAGTTGGTGTCGCGGACGATGTGTTCGGGCAGGGAGGTGACGATGACTCCGCATTGGTGGAGTGCTGCTGTCAGGTTGCCGATGGCGGTATCGGGTGCAAGCTGTAGGTGTTCGCGAGTGCGTGCGGCAGCGTCCTCGATGGTGAGCAGGTCTAGTGGCTGGTCGTCCAGGTTTAACTCTGGCAGCTTGCTTGTTGTGTTGGGGTAGCGGCGTTTGAGGTAGTGCTCGGTGATGGAGAACGCAGTGGCGACTTTCTCCGATTCGGGTTGACCGAGTCGTGCTGTACGAAACAGGAGGTCGGGTGCCTCGTAGTAGTCGATGGGTTCCTCGAAGAACTCGCGGGGAACCTTGGTGACGAATTGTGCGGTGGTCAGGAGCCGCGGCGAAAGGTTGCGTCGTTGGCGTTCGACGCTGCTCAGCGTTGATTGCGAAACCCCGAGTTCTGCGGCGAAGGCTCCTTGGGTGTAGCCGAGCAGAATCCTGATGTGCTTGAGGTTCGTGCTTTCAGTGGACATGTAGTGGGTGCTTTCTAGCTGCCGAAGTTAAACCCTTGTTCGTCTGCGCGCGTTGGGTAGAACTTGTCGGCGGTGATCTTCTCGTTGGGTGTCAGTAGCTGGATTTCTTGCGATAGTTTCGTTGCATCCTCGAGCATGCCTTCACCATCGAACAGTTGCATGGAAAACGCGGTGATCGAGTCTGTCCCCGTCTTCGGGAACTCCCAAAGCAACACGATGCGACGTTTGTTCTCAATGAGGGGCTGGTCGGGTTCCTCGCTCGTGGAGTGGCGGAATCCCTTCCTGCGGCGCACCATCAGGATGGCTTCGTCGTTTTCGAACCACAGGCGGGTAGGGAACCCCGACGGCTCGCTCAGGGCCAGGCCGCCGAGCCCAGTGTCGCGGAACTGCTTATGCAGAGCCACCAGCATGGGATTGCGGTCTAGGCTCGGAAACTCGTCCAGGTAGTCGTGGTAGGGCAGCTTTCGCCGGTATTCCAGTGCGACACCAACTGCTTCACGTAGGTCGTCGTACTGCTTTGTTAGCTGCTTATGGAAGCGCCGCAGTAGCAATGCATTGTCCTCCAGGGGATAGGCCATCACAACTCCTTCATGTAACAATCCGTGTGATATTTTCACACGTGAGTGATAATATCACTCGAACTGTTACACAATCGGGCGATTGTCCAGGACCTACGGGCACTAAGGGTCGATAGGGCTAGGGCCCATCGTGGTACCCGTCGTCCCCCATCTGTGGCTCACGCGGCGAGCTGTCCGCCGCATACCCATCACGCCCCGGCTTCGGCTTGCTGCGCCAGTCCGCACCCTTGAACTGCTTCTCGACGCCAGCCTCGCGCTGCTTGCGCTTCTCCTCCAGGTCCGCAGGCTCGGGAATATGCACCGGCGAATCTAGGGACAGCTCGAAATCACCCTCGAACATTGGCGACGCATTAATGCGCTGTGTGATCTCCTCGAAAATCTCCGACCACTCCGCACGCCCAAGCGCCTCACGAACAGCAAGAGCCTCCGAAGCATTAACCTCGTCCGGCTCCAAGAAACCCATCTCAACGAGCGCATCCGCAGGCGAGACATTAAACGCCCGAGCAATCACAATCGCATTCTCCGCAGTCGTACGTCCCCGGTCTGAGTGCCTCAGAAGTGTGGGACGCGGCAGGTTTGCTGCTTCAGCTGCTTGGGAGGGGGTCGGCGCGCCGGGCAGTGATGCCAGCCATTCAGGGAAAGTCTGCTTGCTCATATGTCCATTATGAACGTCCATTTTGTGCTGCGCAAATTGAATGGCCAGGTATACGGGTTGACAAAATGGACACCCATGTACAAAATGGACTTTAGCGTACAAAGTGGACAGGAGATGAAGATGAAATTACGCCCTGGATTCCTCGATCAACTCGCGGCAGATATCAACGCGAAAAGCGACCATGACCTCGCAACGTTCCTCGGACTCACCGAGAAGCAACTCGAGAACCTCCGCTACGGCGCCGAGATCACACCACAAACCGCAGCAATCCTCGAAGCCCGCCGAGCAGCACACCTCAAAGCCGCCGAAATCCTCAACCCCGCCGTCGCCTAACACGCGATGCCGGCAACGAGCCCGCCGACAAGAAAGGAAAAGCTAATGGCCTGGATTAGGGAATGGGACGTCCTCGAAAGGGTTGATCCGTCGAGCGTTACGGACAATGCGTTTTGCAGCATCAGGCGACAAAACAAGTTCGTCCTCAACGGAAAGAACAATGCAGCCGTCAGTTTCCTTCATGACCTTGAGAAGCTGATCAACCACTACCTGATCCGCGGGGACCTCACGCTCACCCGTGAAAACGGGAGCGAGGAACATCATGTGATTCTCGTCGACGAACGTCTCACCGTCGGGATTAGTGATCTCGGGGACGAAGACGCACGTATCGACTTGGATATAACGCCCCTCCTCCGAATCAAAGGCGCACAGGCTCACGAAATCGCCACGCGCATGGCCAGCCTTGGCAGCGGCGAAAACCGACCCGAGAAGCGCATCCGGGACCTCGAGTAACAACCCATCAAGATTCATCAATCGCAGAAAACCCATGGTCACAGAATACAAGCCACGCCAGTCAAGCAGCGCTGGTTTGGAATGCGGCCGCCGACAAGAAAGGAGCAATCATGAATAGCACAGCCGAACAAGTGCGCCGGTTACACGCGCTCGATCGAGCCGTAATTGTCTCGATGGCGCAGCACGTACTTGAGTATGCATGCACGATTGACCCCGCTGGGAGTGGTCCAGGAGAGGTGAGCACTCACAGCGGTGCTGACAGTCTTTCCTGCGGAGCCGGACATGAAGATTCCGCCAGCGTAGGAAGCACGATGCGCTGGATTGATTCGCACGTCGCCGAAGTGCTTCTCAACAACGCCATCAAGCGAGCCGACAACCTTGCAGAAAGCGGGTACCTGCTCGTGCGTGACGGACAACACGGTGTCATCGTCGAACGTGTAGACGGCGGCGAAATCAAAGGCATCAAAGGCGCAGTCTTTGACCACCAAGGCGGTGCCGTCGTCGTCGATCTCGAAGCCCCAGTTATACGTCGTGTGATCACTGCCAGCCGCGAACGCTCGCTCGGCGATTTCGTTTGCATCCTGTGCGAGCTTGTTTGCCTCCTTGGCGGTGACCTGCGCATCAACCGAGACACGGTTGGCCTTTTCCGCGAGGTTGTTGGACTGCTTCGCAGCGCGGTAGCCGAGTACACCGAACAGCAGCCCGGCGACGACGCTTCAACGCCGAAAGCATCGCCAAGAGGATGCGACCTGCATTTTCCACGCGAACGGACGAAGCAAGCACTCCCGTGGCTCGACATCAAGGACGTACCTCAAAACCGTGGAAATCCTCAACCCAGCCGCCGCCTAGCGCGCCATGCCGGCAACGAGCCCGTCGACAAGAAAGAAAAACCAATGCTCTGGAAACGAACCAAGTCAGACAACGAAATGCCGACCGAACAGTACTGGCACAACACCATCCGTGGAATGAGCCAGGCGATCGCCGAGCGTAAGCCCTTTGAAGATGACTTCGGATTGTCGGAAGCCTTCGAAGAGGGCTACAAGCGAGCCGTCCTCCACATGCACCAGGACCTTGGGTCAACCAGTACCGAATTCAACTGCATCGTTGACGCCGCCAAAGAGCGGGCAAAGGACCTGCAATGAGTATCAAGCTTTTGAAATACGAGGAGGTCATGGACCAGCTTGGTGTCTCTAAGAACACGGTGCGCGCCCTCTACCACGAAGGGCACCTGGAGCGCTTCAAAGACGGCCGCAAGGTGAGGTTCACCGAACGCAGCGTCACCGCCTACATCGAATCGAAGCTTTTCCAGATCGAGGGATAGAAGACTGCTCGCGCCAGCCCGATCGGTGTAGCGCGGAACTCTCGCAACCATTCAATGAAAGGACACCCCAGGTGAACAACAACAAAGACACCATGGCCCGACTACCCGCAGGCATGCGCGCTTACGCATACCGGTTTGACGACCAAGCAAGAGTCGCGCTGCACCTGCCCCACGGAACAGAAGCAATCGACCTGTCAGCCGAAGAGATGCACCGCTTCGCAGAAAGGTTAGGAGAGCTCGCCGATGAGTTCCCAAGCTAAACGCTCGATGCGACTTGCGTGGTCAATCGGATCCTCCTCGCCGTTCTTAATCTTCCGAGCAAGCCGAATTATCAGTTCCAAATCGTCTTTCTTCGTCCAAGACGAATCGACACCATTTCTAATTTCCACTGCGATCACCTTGCTTTCCGGGGATGAGTCTCCAAGGGAAGTGAATCACAAGAAAGAAAAACAGCAATGCAATCTGATGAATTAACCGCTATCGCGGTCGCGGTCGGGGTGTTGGAGCGTCCTGCACCGTTGGCGCGGCGTCACCGTATCCCGTTTGAACATGTGTCTCCCTCGGCGGCGCGCGTGCGTGAGTACGCTCACGCCGCCCAGGACGAAGAGGTCGAACCGCTGTGGCTAAGCATCTGTGGCGCCCTGGTGCTGGTCGCCATCGTTTGGGTGTTGTCACTCCTGGTGTGGGTGATGGGAGGTGTGGCGTGATGGCGTTGCTGGCAGAGACACAACGTGACCCGCATTGGGTGGCGCGGAGGAATTTTCAGGCAGAAGTAGCTGAACTTGCAGTGTTCTACTTCGGGCGGGTCCCGCTGCGCTGGCAGCTGTATCTGGAGGATTTGCTTGCAGCGGACGTGGACGAGGCTGGTGCTAAGCCGAGGTTTCTCCTCCGTGGCGCTGTAGAGGTCCGTGCTGCTTTGTGGGGTTTTGTGTTGGCTTCCGTGGTGTTTGCCATTGGTCTGGCGATTGGTTTGGAGGTGTTGTGATGGACCAGATTGAGATTCAGGGCCCGCAGGTGCCGCTGCTTGTAGAGGTGGTGATGAGCCGTCTACAGGAAACCATGGAGCGCAACGCTGAGCTGGAGCGCGCGTTATCGGATGTGCCACGCTTGCCGACTGTGGATCGAAACCGCCTCGAATCCCTCGAAGCGCAGTGCATCCAGGCGGAGCAGAAGTACCTGGAGGCGCACGAAAGCGCGGTGCAGCTTAAAGAAAAGCTGGAGAAAACAGATCAGGAAAGAAAAAAGGCGCTGAAGTCCGCGCGAGTACTGCGTGGCAAGTGCCAAAACGCCAGCGCCGAGCTGACAGACCTGCGCAAACAGCTGATTGAGGAACGTGAGCTGCGCAAGCGCCTCAGCGAACGTGAAAGCGCTGTAGCGAAGGAGGCCACGAGCAAGGAGCGCAAGCAGCTTGAAGAAACGCAGCGCGCGTTGGAGGAATCCCAGGCGCAGCTTGCAGCAATGGAATCGCAGCAGCCAAGCCCCAGCCCGAGTGACGTGGCGTGGGAGTCAGTAGCGCGCCAGCTGGACATTGCGGTGAACCAGTTTGATGACGACCCGGATAAGAGCCTGACCGCGCTCAAGCGCGCACAGCTCGCCCTGGAGACAAGGCACGACGATGACCAAGCCAAGTAGCAAGCTGCCACACTGCAGGCACTGCGGTGAGCCGGTGAAGCTGGCGTGGACCCGGCTTGGGACGCAGAGCGAGGAAACCAGCTTTGACGCATCACCGGATCCTGCGGGTGACTACATGATGCAGAAGCGACCCGTCGAGGGTGGTGGAAAGCGCACTTACGCGGTGTGGCTCGACGGCCAGGAGGCTGCCTCGCTGAGTGCTCAAGGCGTGCTGCTGTGGCGACGACATGAAGCGACATGCACGAAACGGCCTGGCCGTTCTACTCCTGGTGCTGTTCCTGACTGGCTTGCCGCGAAGCTAGCGGAGCTAAATCTGCAAGGCGGGCCACGTGGATGAACCTGACCTTGACGTGTGGTGGGCAAAGCTCCCACTGAAACGAAAACAGCAGCTCTGGCGCTGGCTGTCGAAAGACGACGAGCACCAAGAACTACCGAACCAGATTCCACTTATAGACGTGAAAGGAGATACACAGTGACCACACACAGCGCATCTGACTCGCTGCTGACATGCCGCATGGATTCACTGTCGCGCGCACTTCGTGCCGCCTTGAAAATAGCCGGCAAGAAAGAACTCGCCTACGTGCGGCTAAGCAGGCTGGGCGAAGAGCGTCTTGCCATATCGGCTGTGAGCCAAAAGGCAACGTTCTACACCACGATGCACGCGCACTTTATCCACTGGGAGGAGGACCGCGACCATGTCATCGACATCACCAAGCCCGTAGCGGCATCACTCGCTAGCTTCGAAATCAAGATGCCAAGCGACCTGGCTACGGAGCCATTGGTATCGCTGCGTATCGGTGAAGAAGCACTGCGTCTGCGTGATGAAACCGGGCTATTTCCCATCGCCCGTGGCCGCAACGAGTACCGCGAGCCGGACCCGGTGCTGCCCGGCAACCACCGTGAGGCGTTGGAACGTACCTGTGCTTGGCCAGATACGGCTTTCAGCATCCCATCAGATGAACTCGTTACTGCCGCTAGTGTCGCTAAAGCCCTCGACAGGCCAATGCAGGTCATGCGTCGTCTCCAACGAGACCATGCGGTGCGTTGGTACCTCGCTGGGCCAGCGTGGCAGTTATCGATGTCCACGACACCGGAAGCAGTCTCTACGACCGATGACAGCCCGACAGGGGCCAGCCAGCCTGACGCACAGCTAAGCCAGGACAAACCGGAGACCACGATCGTGAAAATCAAGGCACCGGAGTTCGCGCCGGCATGACGTTAGGTATCTGCCAGCAGTCAAAGTGGCAACGAAAAGCTCACGGTGGCGAAATGATTCCGTGGGACTCAATGCCCTATGCAGACAAGCGTGAAGCAGCGCACGCCAAGGCACGGGTGTTGTGTGCCTCCTGCCCAGCGCTTGAGGCGTGTGAGAGGTACTTGTCCGACATGGAGCGCGCCGGCGTTTGTGTCGCAGGTGTTGTGGCGGGCCGGTACTGCGATCTGTTGCCCAACAGCGTCAGCGGAGCGGGACCGCAAAGGCTCCCGCCAGCAGATGCCCCGGAGCGGCAGACCACCTGCAGGGGATGTGGGCAACGAATGTGGCCACAACGCGCATCACCACAGCGCGTTGCGGAGACGCCAGCGCCACAACACCAAGGCGAAGGGCTCTGCAATGACTGCTACCCGCATCTCTCTCGAACCAACAGAACTAACAGGACCAGCAAGTAATCCAGAAAGGAGGCCACCATGGCATGGACGCGCCACGGCGACAACGAGCTAACACATCCTGCTATGTCACGCCTTCTTTCAGCCACAGCACCTACCGACAACCCACTTGCCGTCGACCACATCAAATGGGCTGCAGCATTTGGCGTATTCTCCCTCCTGGCGTCGGTCTCCGGTGCACACCTGACCGACGGATACGTGGAAATCGGCATGATTTCTCGAGTTGCACCGGGATGGGAGACGGAGGTTCTCGACATTCTGGAAGCGGCAGGGCTTGCCAAGCGAGTGAAAACAGCAGACCCGACGAAGCCAGAGGACCCTACTCAGCGGTGGATGATCAAGCTTGACCTCTCTGATGAAGAGTTTGTGCACATCCGTGCCCGTGAGGAGGTTGAGCTTGACCGTCGACGTGCGCGAGATAGCAGGGATGAAGACATGCAGATGACTGTGCGTGTACGTGACGGTGATCAGTGCCGTTGGTGCGGGCGCACTGTGTCTTGGAAAGCTCGTCGTGGTTGGCGTCGTGCGCAGATTGATTCATTGAATTCGCATCATGATTCGACGCCAGAGACTCTGGTAGTTTCATGTCACCGATGCAATGACCTTCGAGGGAAGGGAAAGGAGCTAGAGCTTCGACCAGCACCGAAGTATCCGTATTACACCGATCACACAATCGCACTTGTGAATGCAAGCGCTTGGGCAAAAGACAATGGCGTGCATCTTGAATCGCGACAGACACGCTTGAATCTTGAGTCCGAAAAGGCAGCAGGCACAGGTGATGGTGATGATGTTGGACACCCCGCAGCCGGAACAACACGTGCAGCAGCCCATCACGAGGCAGCGCAGGACAGTGGAGCGCAGGGACGACAATCACACCACACCAGTGAAGCGCCAGATTCTCGCAGCAGTGACCCTATGGAGGACGCTCCGTGGTGGGTTATTGCAGATGATGAGGCGACTGCAGAGCTAGTGCGACAAGTGATGAAGAATCACCACCAGGCAGCAGGCACAGGTGATGGTGATGATGTTGGACACCCCGCAGCCGGAACAACACGTGCAGCAGCCCATCAAGAGGCAGCGCAGGACAGTGGAGCGCAGGGACGACAATCACACCACACCAGTGAAGCGCCAGCAGATGGTTCTTCATCTGAATGTAACGAAACGGTAAAACCTGGCTCGAACCTAGATCGCCAGGGTTACGGACCTGGATTCGTCGGGACGGGACGGGACGGGAAGAGTACGGCTAGGGCAATGCCGGATCCTGATACGGCTTCACCTAAAAGGAAAAGGAAACGTGGAAAGAGGGGTGGGAAGAGATGATTGATGATCTGGATAGGTGGTTATATCTTTTGGAGTCTCGCGCGCCACTGCTTGATGATCTTTTGATTCCACGCCGTGTAGTTGGTGAAAGATCAGGTAGTCCGCCAGCGCGTAGGAAGTCGAAGCCGCCTTTGGTGATCGATATTGCTGATCTGATTTGTCAGGTTGAGAACACACTCGGGTTCTGGTGTGGCCGCGTGGTCGCGGCGTTGGGTGTGGGAGAGTCAGCTCCTGGAGCGCGTGATGCTGCGGTGCGTGCGCGGTGGTTGGCGAGCCATTTGGATGTGATTCGTAGCCAGGCGTGGGCTGAGATGATGGCCACGGAGATTGCGGGTCTAGTGTCTGTGGTGCTGGAAGTGGTTGAGCCGGCTGCCGAGGAGGTTGAGCCGCCGGAGTTCGGGACTGCTCGCCAGATGCAGAGGTGGGCGCAGCATCTGGGCTATCCGGTGTCACGGTGGCGGATTCAAAGCGCTATGGATAGCGGGCGTATCCCGTCGTCTGTGCGGCCTGATGGTGCTCGGCTTGTGCGCCTAGATGACGTTATCAAGCTGGGGAAATGATCATGCATTTTGGACCAGCCACCCCTATTGCTATGCTTGCGCATTGTAAGAGTTGTCAAGCCCCAGCCGCTTTTGGTGAGGGGCTTTTGTTGTTGCTGGCAGGAGGTGACGTAATGGCAAGGGCAAACACAATCTGTGCAGTGCCAGGCTGCCCGGCCGCCTCGCATGCGCGTGGGCTGTGTCAAGACCATGCTGCGCTCCATGAGCAGCGCCAACGGCAGACTGTCCCAACGAAGAAGCTCTACCGCAACCCGGCCGAACGCCGTCGCCGCGCTGACGCTGTCGCGGCACACCGAGCCAGGTACGGAAACGTTTGCCCGGGCTTCCAGCGTCCACCACATCCAGCCAATGACTTGACCGCGCAGCACGCTGACGCACTGGTGCTCGGCGGCTCGCCTGATCAGCCTCTGACGGTGCTGTGCCGGGCGTGCAATTCACGCCACGGAGTGGCCGCTCGGCGGAAAAAAGGGACCGGCGTTTCGCCGGGGTGGGGGAGTACCCCTTGACCTACTCCGACCTGGGCCGTGTGCGAGGGCGGAAAGAAGTTTTTAGGGTTCAAAAAACCAGGTAGGAGGGGTAAAAGTGGGTTCAGGTGGTGCCAGAATTCGCTCCGGACCGCGTCCGGATCCGACGTCGAAACGCTCCGAGCAACGCGGGATTGCGGGCTCTTTGCGGCAGTTGCCGGCAGAGGGCTACACCGGTCGGATTCCAGCGTGGCCGCTGCCGAAGCGGCCGAATCGCGAAATCGCGCTGTGGAAGAAAATGTGGCGGTATCCGCAAGCCGTCGCCTGGGCGGAAGAGCCGTGGCGGTGGCTGATGATCGCCCACTACGTCCACTGGGCTGTTAAAAGCGAGCAGCCTGACGCTTCGCCCTCAACGATGACGCAAACCATGCGTCTTGCCGACGCTATTGGGCTGACACCGGCAGGAATGCGTGAAAACGGCTGGGAGGTTCGCGCCAAGACCGAGAAGGAGGAGGCGGAGTCGAACACCTCTCGTGCCGGCCAAAATGTGGTGCAGATACGCCGCCGACTCCGCGAATAACGATTGGAAGACTGGAAAGTCGATTTTCCAACGCTTGGCGACCTGTGGGACGCATGGGTACAAGCACACTGCAGGGTCCCAGACGGCTACCGACGCGGCGAACCAATGCGCTGGTCGGATTGGCAGTTCTGGTGCGCGGCGAAGTTCGGTGAGATTCGCGCCGGGCTTGTCTGGGAGGGCGAACCTCTTGGCAACCAGGCGTTTCGGTATCGCCGTATGCAGGTGGTGTTGCCGCAGAAGATGGGCAAAGGGCCGTGGGCGGCGACGATGTGCGCGCTGCAGGCCGTTGGCCCTGCAGAGTTTTGTGGGTTTGCGCAGGCCGGTGATGTGTATCGGTGTGCTGATTGGGGGTGTCCGTGCGGTTTCGAGTTCGAGTACATGCCGGGCGAGCCGATGGGCAGGCCGCATCCGTCGCCGCTGTTGCAGATCACTGCAACGTCGGAGGACCAGACGGATAACACGTATCGTCCTTTGCGCTCGATGATTCGTCTGGGACCGTTGAAGTGGCTGCTGAAGGACTTGGGCACGTTCGTGCGTGTTCTTGGCCATGAAGGTGGTGAAGATGCTGACCGTATCGACGTTGTGACAGCCTCTGCGGACTCCAAGGTCGGTAACCCGGTCAGCTTCGTCGTCCAGGACGAGACGGGTCTGTGGACCGCGTCGAACCGGATGACGAAGCTGGCTGATAACCAGCGTCGTGGCCTGGCAGGTATGTCGGGGCGTTCGATTGAGACGACGAACGCCTGGAATACTGCCGTCAATTCGGTCGCGCAGCAAACGTTCGAGTCGCCTGTTGATGACGTGTTCCGCTTCTACCCGCAGCCACCTGCAGACCTGCGCTGGTCAAACGCAGCAGAGCGTCGAGCAATCCTCGAATACGTCTACATGGGCACCCCATGGGTCAACCTCGACTCGATTGAGGCGGAAGCCCAAGAACTTAACCACCGTGACCCGGAGCAAGCAGAGCGCTTCTTCGGCAACCGATCAACCTACGCATCTGGCACCTGGCTGCCAGCAGGACTTTGGGAGGGCGCATATGGAATGGATGGCGAACCCGCCTAACGGGACACGCATCTGCCTTGGCTTCGACGGCTCGGAAGTCAACGACTGGACCGCAATCCGCGCGGAGACCGTCGATGGCTTCCAGTTCACACCCCGCTACGGGCCAGATTCACGCCCAACCATCTGGAACCCAGCCCAATGGGGAGGGCGCATTCCCCGCGGCGAAGTTACCGCCGCCGTTGACGAGCTGTTTGACCGCTTCGACGTGGAGCGTATGTACTGCGACCCGCAGGACTGGCGCTCCGAGATCGGCGATTGGTCACTGGCTCACGGCGACGAGACCGTGTTTGAGTGGCCAACGAACTCAATCCGGCGCATGTTTGCCGCGCTTTCTCGCTTCGAAATCGACCTATCCACGGGGCGAATCACGCACGACGGGTGTCCGCTGACCGCAATGGCCGTCGCCAACGCTAAACGCGTCGCAAAGCCTGGCCAGCAGTACATCCTTGGCAAGCCCACAGACCACCAGAAGATCGACCCGGCAATGGCCTCCGTGGTTGCCCACGAGGCAGCAATGGACGCTCACGCAGCAGGCTGGGGTAATTCACACGAATCAGGAGTCATAGTGCTCGGAAGACGCAGGAGGTGACCGGACATGCTCACAGACGAAGAACAACGCCTAATGCAGGCACTGTTCCACAAGATTCAGCAGGCCAAACCAGCTGACAGGGAAAACGAGCGCTACTACCGAGGAATCCAAGACATCGGCAACCTCGGCATCGCAATCCCACCGGACGTGCAGCCATTCGCGTTCCCACTGAACTGGTGTCGCACCTACGCCTCTGTCCTGGCCGAGCGCATGGAAGTGCGCATGATTCTGCGCTCAGGCGAAACCAGCGAAGACAAAGAACTTCGCGAAGACTGGGAATCAAACGACCTTGACGCTTCCCTGCCACTGCTGGTGCGTGACTTCATCGTCCTTGGACGTTGTGCCCTCTCCGTCGCAGCGGACCCAGACGGCGGCAGACCACGCATCCGTGTGGAGTCGCCGAAGAACCTCGCCACCATCGTCGACCCCATCACCCGTGCCACCAAAGCAGCACTGCGCATCTACCGGGCAGAAACCGGCAGAGCCACTCACATGACCCTCTACCTGCCAGACGAAACCATCATGATTTCGCGCCGGGCGGGTAAGTGGGAAGCGGTGCAGCGCATCGAGCACGGCCTGGGCCGCGTCCCGGTCGTCATGGCGTTCAACCAAGACACTTCCGATGACGTGTGGAAGGGAGAGACACAGTTCTCTGACCTCAAGCCGTTGGTGAACATGGCTGGCCGTGTGATGCTGCAGCTGCAAATGGCGATGGAGACGGTCTCCACGCCCCAAAAGATCGCCCTTGGTGTTGCCAGAAGCGACTTCCAAGACGAGCACGGCAACCCCGTCGACGAGTGGGAAACCTACCTTGGCAGTGTGTGGGCGATTTCGACGAAGGGGGCGGATGTCAAGCAGCTACCGGGCGCAGACTTGGCGGGCTTTCACAAGACCATCACCATGCTCGCTGAGCAAGCTGCGACCGTCACCGGGCTACCGGTGCGGATGATGGGACAAAACACCGCCAACCCGGCGGCAGAAGGCTCAATTCGTGCCGACGAGTCACGCCTTGTCAAGCAGGTTGACCGAATGACTCGCGCCATTGGTGCTGCCTTGGCATGGTCACTCGGTGTTGCTGAACGCATCCGACGCCACGCCTGGGAGTCAGACGGCAAAATCTCGATTCTTTGGCATGACCCAGGCACCCCG
Source organism: Corynebacterium riegelii (assembly GCF_001263755.1). Taxonomy (NCBI): domain Bacteria; kingdom Bacillati; phylum Actinomycetota; class Actinomycetes; order Mycobacteriales; family Corynebacteriaceae; genus Corynebacterium; species Corynebacterium riegelii. The sequence goes on along the minus strand of NZ_CP012342.1, from coordinate 1,333,854 downwards.
ACGGAGGCACAGCGCGCTGATGCGTTGTCGAAGAAGACAGGCGGGAAACCGATCCTGTCGGTGCGTGGTGCACTGCTGGAACTTGGGTTTACACAGGCACGCATTGACAAGGAACTTGAGTGGTTGGCACAGGAACGCGATAACTACTTCGACATCAGCGACGCCAAGTTCGAGCGCGCCGGGCTTTAGGCAGGAGGTGAGGCGAAATGAGTACGACATGGTCATTTCGAGCGTTGCCGCCAGAAATGCAGATGGAGGCCAGGGAGCGATCCGAGATTGTGCGGCATACGCTTCGCAAGTTGCGCATTGATCTGATGCCTCGGGCTTCCCCGATGGATATTGACGTCTGGGAGCGTGAATACGGCGACAAGGTGGTTGAGTTGATCGCCAGGGCGCAGGCGAAAAACGCAGCTCTGGTGGACAAGACGATGAACCTGGAGTTGATGGCCAACGGCTGGCAGGATACTCCGATCGGCTTGCTCAACCCTGACGCGTTTGCCGGGTTTATGCCTGATGGGGATCCGTTGGAGATCATTCCACGTGCTGTAGCCAAGCGCGTGCGTGAGCGTTTAGCGCTCTACGAGGATCCTACGCCGCAACAGCGCCGCCTCGCGTGGGAAGCTGGCGGACAACTCCTAGCGACGATTACTCAAACCGCATTGATTGATACCCAGCGGATGGCGAAATCAGTTGCCGGTCTGATGCGGCCAAAGACGCTCTACGTTCGTGTGGCGAATGTGCCGTGTTGCGCGCGATGCGCTGTCTTGGCAGGCAAGCGGGGTTACTGGGACGAGGCATTTAGGCGCCACCCTGGGTGCGATTGCACACAGATCGCGGTTCCGGATGATGATTCTATCCGCTTCGACGGTCCTGGTTTTGACGTTCAGGCGTACTGGGATTCTTTGAGCGCTGCTGACCAGGACAAGGTCTTTACGAAGTCTGGTGCTGCTGCGATTCGTGCTGGGGCTGATATCAACCAGGTGGTTAATAGTCGGCTTGGGATGTCGGCGGCTGGTTCATCGTTTACGACGTCGCGTTCAAAGACGATGCGGTATTACTACGGGCGGCCAACAGGCTCGTTGAAAGGCTTGCCTCGTGTTCAGCGGCTCAGTGTTCCGGAGATCATCAAGCTCACCGAAGGCGACCAGCAGCGTCGTGTGGAGCTGTTGTACCGGTACGGCTATATCCGGTCGGTGAAGCCTGGTGTGTTGCCTGCGAAGGTGCGTGATGCGGTGGCGGATACTGCGCGTGCACGTCATCAGGCGTTGTTTGAGGAGTTCTCGGAGATCGTGCCGAAGATTGACCCGACCTTGCCTGTAGAGCACATCACGAAATATACGGCTCCAAAACTCACGAAGGCTAAACGAATAGTTCTTCGAGGTGGGCATACACATGACTGTGCCCTCCGTAGCAGTGAAGATATTGCTCTGCTCCGCAACGCCAATCCGGATGTAATGTTGCAAGAGAGAAAGACGTTTTTCCCGAAGCAAGATGATGACGAGTTGGCCGAATGGTTGATTGGACTGCAAAAGGAAGCGTTCGCAGATCCGGATCAGCTTTCACGGACCGTTGCTACAGGATGGCGGATTCAGAAGGCCTCAACAGACCCTGGCGGGCGACGTATTCTCGTGGAATACGCGTTGGGGCCGACGAAGAAAGGCTCTGATCATGCGTTGAAAATCAACTCTGTTTACCCAAGAAACGGTGATAGCGTATTAAGTATTGAAGTCAACGGGCAACAAAGCAGCGCGCCTTGGAAGGGAGGGCAGTAGCAATGAATCCCTGGGATGCGTATCCAGAACTGAAACGTGAGCTTGACGTCAATGACGCTGACCTTGATCTAGACCCGTATTGGCTACCTGAGTTGGCACTAAGGTTTAAGGAATCAGGGCGCACCCCCAAAAAAGAGACCAAGGCCGCGTTTCTCTCGTTGTTTGAAGATCCTCTTGAGTGGTTTGACACTGACTTATTTACGATTACCGCTGTCGAAGAGGTTTACAAGGTTATTCGTTCGTTTGCCGAGCAAGACCCAGCCGTTGAGATAAACCTTCCAACAATCGAGGAGCTGTTCCCTTACGGGGAATAGTCAAAGAATCGTTTGGAACCCACCACCAACGTGGTGGGTTTTTTCATGCCCACCTACCGGTGGGTTTTCGTGATTTAAGGAGATACCAATATGAAGAACCGTATTCGTCCGTGGATACGCATGTTTGCCGCACAAGCTGACGGCGGCGAACCCACCGGCACCGGGCAGGGAAGCGCGCCAAGCCAACACACTCCTCAGGAGCCGGCTGGCGCCGGGGACCGGGACGGTGACGTCGAAAAGCAAGAGGAGCCTGAGTCGGGCGATGACGAGGAGGACGACAACCCCGATGGGCGGGGCAGTAAACGCGCCGTGCTTAAGGACCTTGCAGCAGAGCGCGACAAGCGCCAGGCCGCCGAAGCCGCTCGTGACGAACTTCAGGAACGTCTTGACGCAATCGACCGGGAGAAGATGACCGAACTTGAGCGCGCACAGTCCGACTTGGAAAAGGCTAACGAGCGGATCGCTGAACTTGAAGCAGCAGCGACCGCACGTGAGCGTGAACAGCTCGTAAGCAAAGTGCTGTCTGATGCGAAACTCCCCGCCGAGATGGCGGACCGGCTACGTGGCGACACAGAAGAAGAACTCGCCGCCGACGCCAAGACCCTCGCCGCAGCGCTCGGCTTCGACCGCAAACCCGTCGACCCCTCCCAGGGGCAGGGCACGCAGCGAGCAGTCACCCCAATGACACTGCAGCAGGCCACAGACGCCCGCCTGAACATCCAACGATAGAAAGGAAGTGATGCCCAATGGCTATCACCCTTGAGCAAGCAAAGCTCAACACCCAGGACGACTATGACGCAGCCGTCATCGACGAGTTCCGCAAGAGTTCCGTCATCCTTGACAACCTCATCTTCGACACCGCAGTCAACCCTGCCGGTGGCGGCGCAACGCTGACCTACTCCTACCGACGCCTCGCAACCCAGCGCTCGGCGCAGTTCCGCGAGCTGAACACCGAGTACCGCCCCGCAAGCGTCACCACCACGAAGCACTCCGTAGACCTGAAGGTCCTCGGTGGTTCCTTCCAGATTGACCGACAGCTCGCACACCTCGGACCGGCAACCTCCGACGAGATCGCACTGCAGACCTCGCAGCTGATCAAGGCCACCACAACCAAGTTCAGCGACGCCGTCATCAACGGTGACTCCGCAGTCGACGAACACGGCTTCGACGGCCTTTCCAAGGCCCTGCTGGGATCCGCAACGGAACTCAACGACCAGAAGGACTGGAGCGCCTACACCACCGCAGACGCCGCACTTGGCATTCTCGACGACCTCGACGAACTCCAAGCAGCACTCGACGGCGCACCCACCCTGCTGTTCGCAAACAAGCGCGCACTGGCAAAACTGCGTTCCGCAGCGCGCCGGGCGTCCATGTACACGGTCAACCCGATTGATGGGCTTGTCGGTGCGAATGGCCACGCCATCGAGCGTGAGCAGATCGGCAACCTGATTCTGGTGGACCCGGGCGACAAGCCGGGGACGAATGACCCGATTATTCCGGTCTCCGAGGGTGTGACCAGTGTCTACGCTGTGCGCATCGGTCTTGATGGCTTCCACGGTGTCACCACTACCTCTGGTGAGATGATGAAGACCTGGCTGCCGGACTTCTCCACCTCTGGTGCGGTCAAGACTGGTGAGGTCGAGATGGGGCCGGTTGCTGTCGCGCTCAAGGCGACGAAGGCAGCTGGTGTGCTCCGCAAGGTCAAGGTGGCCTAAATGATCGTCACAGCACCGAATGTCCGCTACAACGGGATCATCGGCGGCGACGTGTTCATTGAGGGCGTTTGCCGCAATCCGAGTCAGGATCTCCTGTGGTACTACAAGGCACAGGGATTCGGGATCGGTGAAGAACTGGCTGAAGCGCCGGCAAACGAAGCTGACGCTGAGCCGGAGTTCACCGTTGCGTCTCGCCCGGACGGGCGCGCAAAGAAGTCACAGTGGCAGGAGTACGCCGCAGCGCTCGGCCTTGACCCTGTCGGTATGACTACCGAGCAGATCATCGCGATGGTTGACGCGTTCGAGGCGGAGAACCAGGAGTAAAGCGAGGAGGATGTCATGGCGAAGTGGCTACTTGAAGCCCCCGAAGACATCTGGCCTGACGCTGCACCTGCTGTACAACAGCGCGCGATGCGCTGGATTGATCAGGCTGAACGCCTGATTTGCGCGCGTGCGCCGAACATCGACCGGCGAATCGAGCAGGGCCTGGTTGACCGTCTTGTTGTCGCTGACATTGTTGAGGCGATGGTGACGCGAGCAATCGATAAGACCTCGCGAGGTGGTCTTGACAAGCTCGCGTATCCGGAAGTCTCGATGGAGTGGACAGGTGATGGTGGCGCGGGGCAGGGCTCGCTGCTGTATCTGACGCTTGACGAGCTGATGATTGTGGCTCCACAGCAGTCGCAGGCCGCATTTACGATTCGGCCCCGTGGTATGCCACCGAGGGCTGCGGAGGGAGCGTATCGATGATCAGTGCAGCAGTGCTATTTCAGCCAGGTTGGGTAGCTGCCATCACCGAAGACAAGCAAGAAGTTGACCCGAATACAGGCGAGCCTCTGCCAGCTGGCGTTGAGGAGATTCCTGGACGCGGTCTACTGCAGGCTCCACTGTGGAGTGGCTTTTCCGAGGTGACAGCGTCCACTGTGGTCGATGAACGCATGGTGTTATTCGAACCACCCGTGACGGTGCGAGCAGACGATGCGTTTTACGCGCCGACGGGACAATGCTGGCAAGCCATTACCGAAGGCATGCCGAGAGGTATTCCTGGCCAGCCGCCGGAGTACGTTGCTGTGCAAGTACGCCATGCACCGGAACGCGATAGGCGGGAGGTCTAAGCGATTGGCAAACTGACGATTTACCGGCGCAGAGTGCGAAGGTATGCGGCCCGTGAGGGGTCGTTCGCTGACCGCAAACGAATCGCGCAAGAAATCATGATCGAGGCCCGACCATTAGCGCCGGTGCTGACGTATGCATATCGCGGCGGCATCGCCGTCGAAATCGACGGACAGGACGTCTCGGTCGTCGACAATGACGAGGACGCGGTCTACAAGGAGTACGGCACCTCGGATACACCGGCTCATGCGGCGCTGACGACAGTGGCGATGAAGTACGGGCGATACCGAGGTATGAGACCAAGGAGGAGTCGAATGAAGTGACTGTAAGACCGTTGCCATATGTAGCGGGCATTATCCGTGCATGGCTGGCAGAGCAAAAGGAGTTTACTGACTGTCTGCACGGAGGCAAGATCACAACCCGTAATCTGCCTGATCCGCTGACCAAGCCACACTGCCTTGTCGCTGTGACAGGGCACGTGGGAGATGACCCTTTGCTGCATCGGGTGATTGTCCAGGTCACTCCGTGGGCTCCTGATAGCCAGGTCTCGCGGTTGAGGGAGGACCCCGATGTGACTGTGTGGCGCGCCGCCGCGATGGCGGGTGAGCTGCTCGGCAGAGCAAAGAACCAGGTACTCGACGACGCAACAGCGTGGAGTGCAAGTTGGCTGGACGGACCTGTTCAGCTGTTCGACTTGAAACGTGGGGCCGACAGGCCCCTTTTTTATGCCCCGGTCCGGTTCCAAGTGCATGTCAGGCACCGGGGATTTTCCAGATCCTAGATTCAAAGGAGTGTTGATTATGGCTGTAACCACGGCTGATCCAAGCAAGGCGTATCTGTGGCTGACGGGTGACGCATACCGCGCACCTGCAGACACCAAGTTGCCGGAGGGCGACCTGCTCGCCGAGGCAATTAAGGGGTGGGACGCATACGGCGGTATTGAGGCAGGTTTCGAGCAGACCTCGGAACAGTCCGTCACCGAAAAGCAGGTGTTCAACTACCGCAAGGCCCCGTACAAGATTGCCCGCGATCCGCTCAAGGAGGGCATCAAGTTCCGCGCGGTGGATAACACGAAGGCAACCCTGCTGACGCGCGCCCAGGGCGGCAAGATCATCAAGCAGGGCAAGCACTACGCCATTGAGAAGGGCGTCGGCGAGGAGTTCGCGATCTTCATCCGCGTCGAAGATGGCACGGATGCAGCCTTCTTCTACTCGCCGCGTGTCACGCTCAAGGCACCTGCGACACGCGCCGCCATCGATGGCCAGAACATCGACGGTTGGGAATTCGACGTGTCCTTCCTGTCTCCGATGGTGGAGATCATTCCGGCTCTGCCGGAGGGCGTCACCGTTGACGAAGCCGGGTCTGCGGGCTCCGAGGCGTCCGGTAACACCGAGGAAAACCACTAATTAGGCCAGGTGGTGGCGCAGCGGGTCGCCACCACCACAAAGCCCAAACAACCCGCCCATTTTCACCTACCCAGTACCGAGAAGGGACAAACCATGACCGCGAAGAAGAAGACCGCCATTGACATCCTGGACGCCGCGCTCGCCGTACAAGGCGGCCCGTCTCAACTGATTGACCTTGACGGCGTCGAGATCAGCCTGCGCCGCAACTTCACGGGCCGTGAGGCTCGCGAGTACGTGGAAATCTGGCGTATCGATAAGCCCAATGAGAGCACGGACATCGTCACGAAGACCGTGGAGCTGCTGTCGGACTCCGACGATGACGCGAAGCAGGCGTTCGTGGAGCGTCTGTTGCAGGAGGCGGCACCGACCGCGGGCCGTGTGCTGACGCGCATGGCGATTGTCGCCGGGCTTCGGTCCGAAGATGGGAATTTTTTTCCTGGTGCGTCCGCTTAGACGCGCCGGGCGCGTTCGCGCGCCTGTTCGTTGAGTTTCGACGCCAGTATTCGCTTGATTTCCGTGTCGCACTCGAGACCATGTGGCATGGAGATATTGCGGTGCTCATCGACGGGCTTGAGCGTTGGTCTGACCAGGACGAGAACTTGGCAATGCTGGTGGATCGCCTCGACTACTGGCTCAACTCCGAGTACCGCTCCTGGATCACCGACCCTGATGATCCAGAGGTTGCTCGGGAGCGTGCCCGTCGCAAACGCGAGGGTATTAAGCCTCCTGCGGACCCAGTCATTTTCCCTGTCGCGCACCGTCCTGCGCATATCCATGAGGAATTGATGCGCGAGTTGCTGGAAGCACACGAAAAAGCACAGCCGACTGTCACGAAGTCTGACGGTCGGCGTTTTGGTTCGCTGAGTGATCTGCGAAAAATGAGAGGAGAATAACCAATGGCCGGTGGCAAGATTGACATCCTGGTTGAACCGGATACGAAGGGGTTTGTCCCCAAGATGGAGTCCGGGCTCAAAGGCGCGATTGGTGCCGCCGGTAAGCTCGGCGCAGCGCTCGGCGTGGCCATGGGTGGCGCGGAAGCTGCCAAAACCGTCATTCAGGTTGGCAAGGATTTTGAATCCGAGCTCAACTCGATGCGGGCCGTCTCCCAGGCGACGGGTGAGCAGATTGAGGCGGTCACCCAGCGTGCTCGCGAGCTTGGCAATGACACGTCGCTTACCGCTACGTCTGCTTCTGATGCTGCTGCAGCGATGACGGAGCTGGCTAAGGGTGGGTTTTCCGTCGAGGAGGCGATGGCGGCTGCAAAGGGCACGTTGCAGCTGGCGTCTGCTGCTCAAACGGATGCCGCCACTGCTGCAACCATTCAGTCCCAGGCCCTGCAGGCGTTTTCGCTTGATGCATCTGATGCAGCTCGGGTCTCAGACATTCTGGCGGGTGCGGCTAACGCCTCGTCTGCTGAGATAGGCGATGTTGCCAACGCCCTGCAGCAGTCTGGTGCTGTGGCGCACCAGTTCGGCGTGTCTATTGATGACACTGCGACCGCTATCGCGATGTTTGCCAATGCTGGTATCACCGGTTCTGATGCCGGTACGTTGCTGAAAACTGCGCTGTTGTCGCTGACGAACCAGGGTAAGCCTGCGCAGGCGGCAATCGAAGCTTTGGGTCTTAGCGTGTATGACGCGCAGGAGCAGTTTGTCGGTCTGCCGGTGCTGATGGGGCAGCTGAAAGATGCTGCCCAGAAGATGACGCCGGAGGCGTACCAGGCCGCTACCGCAACACTGTTTGGCAGTGACGCGATGCGTATGGCGGGTGTGGCTGCCCAGCAGGGCAAGGAGGGCTTTGACTCGCTTTCGGAGGCCGTGACGCGTCAGGGCCAGGCCGCAGAGGTCGCTGCAGCCCAGACTCACGGTCTGCCTGGTGCCATGGAGCGACTGGAAAACACTGTTGAAGATGTCGCGCTTGGCACCTATGAAGCGTTGGCGGGCACGATGGTGGCGGGTGTGGATATGGCTACTGCTGCCATTGGCAAGCTTGGGGATTACACCGAGTCCGCAATCAACGGGCTAAAAACTGCTGCTGTCGTCGCAGGTGACCTCTTTGCCCCGATGGAAAGCAGCGTGAAGACCGCTGGTAACGCCCTGCAGGGACTTTCGGGCCCAATCATCGGTGCGGCTGCAGCATTCGCGGTGCTCAAGAAGCTTGATATTCCGTCTCATATGGCAGTCGCGCGTGAGAGCGCAAAAGGCTTCGGCGAAATGATGCAGGTCCACACGCTGCTTGCACAAAAGAGTGGCGTGGAACTGACCCGCATGGGCGCAGCGCTCGCCGTCGTCGAATCGAAGCACAAATCCATCGCTCTCATGGCCGACTCGGCGCGCCGGGCATCGGCTCCGATGCGCAATCTTGGTGCGAATACGAAGCGTTGGGCAACGGAGATGGAGGGTCTGTCCAGGACGGCCACCGTGGCGCGTGGCAATCTCCTGCTGTTGGGTGGTGCCGCAAAGGGCGCTGCTGCTGGTGGGTTCAGTTTGTTGCGCAGTGGTGTCTCTGGCGTCGTCAACGCCCTGGGTGGCCCGTTTAACGTCGCGATGATGGGTGGCGCGGCACTCGTCGGTGCGTTTGTGCAGTCGGCAAATGCGGCATCGACCATCCAAGACAAGCTGGCACAGGCCTCACGCGACGCTGCAGCAGCACAAACTGAGTTGCAAATGGCGGTCGCGGGCACCACCGGTGCGCTTAACGAGCAGGGGCTTGCAGCTGCTGCCAAGATTGCTGATGCCGAAATGACGCAGATGACAGCAATCGGTGAGCAGATGAACAGCGCGTTCAACATCATTCAGGCCCCTGATGTGTCGTGGTGGCAGCAGGGCTTCTGGAACAAGGAGTTCAACGAGTATCGCACCCAGGTCTCAGAGACGAAGCAGGCCTATGATGCGCTGAAGTCTGCTGCTGGTGAGCTGCAGATTCCGATGGATGACCTTGGCAGGGTCGTTGCGGCAGGCGGCACGCAGTTTGCACAGCTGATCACCCATCTAGACGCTGGCGGTGAGGCATCGCAGCGCGCTGCCGAGCAATTGCTGCAGGTCAAAGCAGCTCTGGACGAGCAGGTCCTTGCCGCGCAGCGTGTGGCACCTGCGACTGCACAGATTGAGGCGGGTATGCAGGTGCTGGCGGACTCGTCTGCAGCGGCAGAGGACCGACTCAGCGCCTTAAAGCAAGTCCTGCAGGCCATGGGTATGCTCCCTGCTTCCACGCAGGACGCGATGATGAACCTGGCTAAGACTGTTGAGCAGGTCAGCGAGTCCGCAGCGTCGGCGATTATCGACGGCGAAGGTCTTGGCGAAACCTTGTTTGATCAGTCGGGCAAGCTTGAAGTCACAGACAAGAACGCGCAGTCTCTGCACACTTCGTTGATGGCGATCAGTGACGCATTCTTGTCGTCGGTCAACGCCGGCGGCGATGCAGAAGAAGCCTACGGTCTTGTAGAAGCTGGGCTTGCAAATCTTGCAGCCGAATACGAGCTGACCGAGCCGCAGATTGAGTCTCTTCGCCAGCAGTACGCACTTATGCCAGAGGTCGTCGAGACCCTGGTGCAGCTGCAGGGCGCGGACTCCGTGGAGACAGAAATCGCAATTGTCTGGGCGCTGCTGCAGGACTTGCCGGAGGGGCAATCTGTCGAACTCAACGTGCTTTCCGACGACGCACAGGCTCAACTGAGGCAACTCGGGATCCAACTTGGCGAGACCCCAGACGAGCACACCACAAAGATCGAGGCACCGACTGACGAAGCCCGGAAAAACGTCGAAACATTCATCAAGGACGTCGAGACCGAACTGGGCAAGAAGAAGGAAGCCAAGATTGAGGCTGACGCCAGCCAGGCCAAGAAGGAGATTGACGACGTCGGCCGCCGCCTGCGCGGTTTGCAGGACAAGGAAATCACCATCACAACCCGCCAGCGCACCGTCGTAAGCAACGCTCCAGGGCGTGCATCCGGTGGACGCGCGCCGGGCTTGGCCACAGGCGGTGTGGCCACAGGCTATCGCCTGCCGACCACGGGGCCAGGCACCGAGATCGTCGACGGGTTTGTGGGCGTGGATGCTGCAGGCAGCCCGCTGGCGCGCTTGGATGCGGGCGAGTGGGTCATTAATCGGGCTTCGTCTGACAAGTACGACGCGGAGCTTGCTGCGATTAACGCCGGCGTGTTCCCGAAGCTGCCGGGGTTTGCAGATGGTGGGCTGGTCTCGTCTAGCGTAATCAAGAGCAAGTTGGCGTTTCTTGACGGCACACCGTACTTGCTGGGTGGCTTCTCGTCGGGTGGTGTGGACTGCTCCGGCGCAGTATCGGCCACGGTCAACGTCTTTCGTGGCGAGGACCCCTTTACCTCTCGCATGTCCACCGTGACGGAGGGCAACTGGCTTGCTGCTCGTGGCGCGCAGCCTGGTAAGGGCGGCGTTGGTGACATCACTGTTGGGTGGTGGGACCAGGGTGGCGGTGCCAACGGGCACACTGCCATGCAGCTGGCTGACGGTACTTTCGTCGAGTCTGGCGGCAACACTGGTGGTGGTTTCACCATCGGTCGCACTGCTGGCCCGCTTGAGGGCCGTGGTTTTACTGATTGGGCGCATTTCCCGGGTGCCGACGAGATGGCGGAGTCCGTGGGTGCGTTTGCAGACAGTGTGTCCTCGTATGCATCTGCTGGTGGAGCCAATGTGTCGTGGGGTGCGGCTGACCAGACCTTTGACATCATCGCGTCGTTGTTTGGTGCGAAGCTCTACGACCAGGGCGGGTATTTGCCGCACGGTGCTGTGGCCATGAACCTCTCTGGCAAGCCGGAGCCGGTACTGACCGATGGCCAGTGGGCGAACTTGTCAGCCTTCACTAAGGCTATGCGTGAGGTTGCTGCCGAGCTGCCCGGTGTTGTCCAGGGGTTCAAGGAGGCCTCGAAGAATCTGGATTCCACCGCAGCTGGGCTTGAGGCAATCGCTCCGAAGGATGGGTCTCGCTCGATTGCAGATGCGCCTACTTCGGCGTTTGATGTGGTGGACGATCTGACGAACTCGTTTGCAGTCGCTGCCGGCAACTTCCACGCCAACCCCACCAGGTTCGGTCTTGGTGTGGGTGGTGCGCTGCTCCCGGAGGTATTCGGTGGGTTGCGTGATGCCGAGCGTGGTCTTGCGGACACTCGCCAGGCCGCGAAAGACGGCATGGAAGAAATCGCCGAGCGGGAGCGTGAGCTGGCTGAAGCGCGTGAAGCCTTGGCCAAGCTCGATGCCGAAGACGGTGGCTACGACAAGCAGACCAAGCGCAAGCTTGAGGACGCGGAGAAAGCGGTGGCGCGCGCTAGGAGTGCGAAGAACCCATCGGCTGAGAGGATTGCTGACGCAGAAGAGAAGCTTCGCCGGGCTCGTGAGGACGCCGCGGAGAAGCTCGACACCGAAGGCAAGAAGCGGGCCAAGGACCGCGATAAGGCTGCAGATGCGGTGATTAAGGCGGAAAAGAACCTCAACACGACCCGCTACAACACCGCTCAGCTCGCCGCACAGATCGGTGCCGGGCAAATCACCTTGGCCATCGAAGCCGCCAAGGCGGTCTATAACCTCGGCAAGACGGTGTATGAAACTGTCCGCAAGATCGCGGACTGGATCATCGAGAAAATCAACGGCGTCGAAGCCGCGCGCCTTGAGACGCTGACCCAGTCCGTCGAGATGATGGCCACGTTGGCACGAGGCATTGACGAGGCTCGCAACCAGCTGACACAGCTGCGCATGGGCGCTGTCAACGCACTGCTGGCCGAGCAGCAGGCGCAGTGGCAGCTTGGCCAAGCCCGAGCCAACTACACGCAGACCCAACTGCGCGGCATCGTGGATGTGGCCAATGCGAGAGCCAAGCTCACCAGCGCCGAACTCGGTTCCCTGCGTGTTATCGGCACCAGCGTGGACGACCTGTGGGCGCGCACCATCGCCGGTCTGAAAACCGGAAAGCTCACCTTCGGAGAAACCGTCGACGCAGTCACAGGCTCGGTGCGTGAAAAACTCGCACTGGAAGCCGAGACCCACAAGGCACAAGCCGAGGCACTCAAAGCCAACGCGGACGCCGCTGTGCAACTGCTCGATTCCTCCAAGGCCGCAGCCAAGGCAGCACTGTCCGCGAAGTCAGCAACCGCACTGCTTAGCGCACAGGCTGGCAGGCTCAAAGCAATGACCTCGCTTGGCGACGGTTCACTGTCCACCCCACAGGCCATGCGCATGCAGCGCGTGACGCAGCTGCTCGCAGAGTCCGCAGACTGGACAGCCCGCGACCGCAAGGAAATAAAGATCGAGGAGTCCCGTAGGTACGAGCGTGCTGCCGCACAAGCGAAAGCAGAAGCCATGCGCATTCTGAAGGAGCACTTCGGCGGCACCCCGGAATACGGCAAGTACGTCTCCGAAATCGAACAGGTCATGGCTCGCGCCGGGCACTACGGGTTCTGGAACTCGACGGAGGACGCGCAGAAGGTTATCGAGGCCGCTTTGAAAAACACCTCGTTAGGCCGTGCTGTCCGGGCGCTGGAAACCCAGCAAATGGAACAGCAAATCGCCGACTACGAAAAGGCACTCGCCGAAACCAAGGTTGAAGTCGGAAACCTCGCAATTGACGCGCAGTACGCACCAAGCGAAGCAAAGGCACGCGGCGACCTCGCCACAGCCGAGCAGCAGGCCAGCTACTTCACGTCAATGGCGGAGTACTACCGCACCTCCGACGAAGGCGTGAAAACCGCACTGAAAGAGCTCATGGACTTCAACCGAAGCCAAAGCACAACCCTTTCAGAGCAAACCACCAAGCAGGTCACCGAGCTACAGGCCATCGCCAAGACCGCAGAAAACATCTACAACACCCTCCCACCAGGAGGGTTCAACTACGACCTGCCAGGCGCAGCACCACTGCCACCATCACGCCTGCCACACACCTGGGGCAACGAACTTGCCGCAGCGATGGACGGCGCAGCACTGCGCGACGTCGACATCACCCGCGTGGCAGAAGCCACTCTTAACCAAATCGACATCCCACAAATCAGCGCGCGCTACCAGACGCGCGAAGACGTGGAAGCCGCGCGTCGGGCTCGCGATGAGCAGCTGCGCGCCGCCGTCGAAACCGAGCTTGCCCGCACCAGGGAACAGCAACTGGCTGCTCAGATGGACAGCCGGTTTAAGGCAATCGAGCGCAACATGCTCCCAGAGCTGACCATCAACCTGCCAGGTACTGAATACATGCGCACAGAGGACGTCGCCCGCGAGATGCGAGACCAAATCAGCGCAGTCGGACACCGCGTCACCGTCCTGGAAGGCAAAAACGGCGCGAACTACTACAAGACAAGGATGTGACAATGATTTTCGGAATCAGAGACCACGCAGGCCAACTCCACGACGTCGCCCCCAACGGTCCCTCACCCGTCACCCTGCCCGCCGCCGGCATCACCGGCCTGGTCGGCCAACCCAAAGCAGTCACCACCGAATCCGGCTTCGCGCCGGGCGGGGTGCTGCATGGCTTCACGACGGGTGTGATGGAGGGCAGCGTGAAGCTGCTTGTGGAGCCGCCGTTTACTTTTGCGCAGGTGGCGGGCTGGTTTTCTCCGAACGTTGATGCGTTTCTTGTGGTCAACGGGTGGGAGCTGGCAGTGAGGCTGCGTGAGATGGTTGCTCCTCCTGCTGTCGCGCCAGATGGTGAGCTGCTTATAGAGATGGAGATCCCGTTGGTGTCGTTTGATGGTGTGTGGCGCTCGTCGCCGAAGCGTGGCGCGAAGATTGTCAATGATGGGGATGTGCCGATTTGGCCGACGTTTGAGTGGTCTGGACCGTCCGCGTCGGTGCGGTGGCCGTCTGGCTTTGACACGGTGCTGCCGTCGGTGGCGGCGTTATCAACGCTGGATACTTCCCCGCAGGGTGGGTTTACCGTGCGCACGGCTGGGCGTATCAACACAGCAGCATCGAGCCAAGTAACAGGATTTTCCGAGCCGGTGCCTCCAGGAGGATCGGCAAGTTTAGGGCTATCGCGCTGTGACGCGATATGGCGTATTGGAAGGTGGTCACCGTGGCAGTAGATTGGGCCAAGTTCGCCGCACACCGTAAAGCGGTGGTGGAATCGACAGGGCAGTACTTGGGACTGTTGGACGAGAACGGCCACCCGCTGTGTGACCTGCCAGCACCGTCTGAGATGCAGGCTCCGCGTGAACGCAACGCCGTGTCATCGCTGCAGGTGACGTTCCCTGTGTCCGCGATGGATAGCGGGGTGCATCCTGCCGCGCGCGCCCTGGTGGACGACACGATTGGTGTTGAGCCTTCCGGTGCGATCGCACCCACCCCGAAGACGAGGTTTGTGCTCGTTGAGCGTCCCGGCAGTTCGTGGTGCTACCGGGTTGCCCAGCGCATGGCCACAGGCCCGTCGGACAAGCTTCGTGAAATCTCGCTGCATGGTGTGGACGTGTTGAGCTTCTTGCAGCAGTTGCCGTGCCCTTCGCAGCCAGCGAAGTGGGCAAAGACGACGTTTCGCACCTTCGAGCGGGACTGGCTGGCGGTCACCGACGAGTCCGCACGGTTTAAAACCCCGCGCGATATCGCCGAGGTGGACTTCTACGACTCCTATCTCAGCGACCAGGTCATTGCCGGACCTGCCGACGAGGTTATCGGGCGGGTCATCCGCGAGTCCGTTGAAGCCGTGACAACGCTGGCGGGGATTGCACCGTCGCCGTTTTCCGTTTCGGTAACGCCCACAGAAGGGCAGATTGACGACGTACTGATCAAGCCTGACGACGGGTTCATCTGGGATGTGGTGATGCCGCGCGCGACCGCCGCCGGTGTCGCAATTACCGCGTCGATGGTGTTCCCAGAGACCACAGGCGAGCCAGTAATCAATTTCGATGTGAAAGGGAGTGCATAATGAGCATCAAACTTGTTGCCGACGGCGGTGAAATTACCGTCGGCGCGAGAGTAGCCGTCTACACGTACGGTGCGTTTAACGTCGTGCTCCCGGAGGGCCGCGAGCTCGCGCAAGACGACTACACCGACGACGGATACACCAACGGCTACGTGTATCGGCCCAAAGAAGCAGAGCAGCTTGGGCGTTTCGACATCGCCTTTGCCCGCGCAGACGTGACCGTCGAAACGAATGCCGGCTACTCCAACTTCGAAGCCGTCGTCGACGCGTCACAACGCAAGGTTGCAGAAGACGTCTACTTTGAACGCGACATCACCGGCGCAGGCCTCGGCGCCTGGACCCCCGGCGAGGATTACGAAGTCGGCGACGTCGTCGACGTCCTGGTCTTCAATAGGGTGATTTCGCAACCCGTAACAGCGATTACCTACACCTCAGCGCCAGAAGACCCGCTTGGCGTCCGCGTCCACGTCGGCGGCCAAACCATCCGCGACGCCGAGCTGGTTGAGGAGCAAAACCGCAGTGTGCGCGAAGCCATTGCAAAGGAATCCGCACAGCGCCGCAAGCAAGTAGGTGCAGTGCAGGCACAGGCCCGTACTGCTGAAACGCAGGCAGCACAGGCGCGTAAAGCCGCTGATAAAGCGGTGGTGGACACCGTCGTTGAGTATGCAAAGTCACCGTCCGGCACGCAGGCACCGTCCTCGGGCTGGTCACAAGCTGCACCGGCGCCCTCCACAGTGGGGTTTGTATGGCAACGCACCATTACCTGGTTCGGTGACGGCCGCGTAGAACGAGGCCCCGCAGTATTGGTGACAGGAAACACTGGCCTGCCAGGCCCCCGTGGCCCTCAGGGCGCTCCCGGCCCGAAAGGCGACTCCGGCCGCGACGGCGCGCCGGGCAAAAACGGTGTGGGCGTGCAGCAAACCACGGTGACGTACGCCCAGTCTGCGTCTGGTGTGACTGCACCATCGTCGGGGTGGCAATCTCAGCCACCGGCGAATGTACCTGCAGGGCGATTCGTGTGGACAAAAATGGTGCTGCACTACACGGATAACAGCACTGAGGAAGTCTTTAGCGTCGGCAAGATCGGTGAGACCGGCCCACAAGGTGCCCCTGGCGCGAAAGGCGAAACCGGCGCTCGTGGGCCGCAAGGCCCGCAGGGCGCGAAGGGTGAGACCGGTAGCGACGGCCGACCTGGCAAAGACGGCACGAAGCTTGTCAGCACCGTTGTTACCTACTCTCAGTCGACCTCTGGCACCCAACCACCAACGCAAGGCTGGCAGTCACAACCACCCACCGTCGCACCAGGTCGATTTGTGTGGACGCGGTTTGTTTGGTCGTATTCGGATGGGACATCGGAGACGGGCTACAGCGTCGGCAAGATAGGTAATACCGGGGCTCGTGGACCTCAAGGCCCGCAGGGCGCTACTGGCCCGCAGGGTGCACCTGGCCCGAAAGGGCAGACAGGCGCACAAGGCGTGTCTGTAAAAGACGTTACTCATTTCTGGCAGTGGGCAACCAACAAACCCGCCACCCCCACAGGCAGCGGCAACCCATCAGGCTGGTCCACCACCCAACCCGCCTACAAGGTTGGGAACACCCTCTACACCACCATTCGCACCACCTACTCGAATGGCTCCGTGTCTTGGTCACCAACCACAGAGGAAGCCAGCGTGTCAGCAGCGACAGCGATCAGTAACGAGTCAGCAAACTCGAAGAATCGCGTGTGGTACGCAACAAGCGCACCGGGCAATACTCGTGGTGAGCGTGAGGGGGATACGTGGTTCCGATACTCGGGAACGACCATTATCGGCCAGTGGCGGTGGACAGGTTCCTCATGGGCAACTCAAACTCTTGGCAACCAGGTGATCGCCAACCTGGATGCGGGCAAGATCACGTCCGGGACCATTGATGCCAGGCGGATCGCCGCTGATTCGATCACGGTGAACGAGCTGCGTGCGGGCACGATTGTGCCGATCGGTGGGTCGTTGATTCATCACGAGCCGACGGCGAAGAACCCGACTGTGCCGGAGCCGATCTGGTGGCAAGTTTGCGACAAGGAGCTACCGGCCAACTATCACGGTTGGCCCCGCCCCGAAGGCCACCCTTGGCGCATGTACTCCAAAGCACAGAAAACGTATGCGTACCAAGCTCCGCCGAAGCGGTTGGTGAAGGTGCAGCCTGGCCAGAAGTACCGGCTACAGTTCTGGTGTCGGGCAACGGTGGCGAACACCAGAATGTCCATCGAGATACGCGACCAGAACGGTGCGTATGCGGTGAAGTCGGGTTCGGTGAACGGCACCGTAAACAAGGGCAACTACAAAACGGCGAAGGAAGCGAAGCAGCCGTGGCCGGTGACCGACTTCTCCGACTCGAGTGCTAGTGGATACCTGGTTGGTTTTTTCACGGTGCCGACGGAGACTACGAAGGTGGTTTCGACAATCGAGTTTAAAGAGGGTGTTGAGTACGTCTACCTGGACGTTTTTCGCTTCAACCTCCTAGACGGTGCCCAGGGTAACCTGTGGATTGCTGGCTTGTCGTTGGAGCTGGATATTCCCGATCAGGCGCAGATTGACGCGTTACAGACGAAGCAGATCAGCGACAATGCCACCCGTATTCGTGAACTTGAAGAAGTTAACAGGACAAATAAAGAGGTCACAGATTATGTGCAAGGCCTGACTACTAGCGCAGTATCGATGCTGTCCGATCGGGTTTTTAATCTCGAGTCACGTCGTATGGGGTTCCACCTGTTGGACGAGAAGAGTAGTACGGAGAGGGTGTCCCGGCCGTCACGATCCAAGCTGGTTGCTAATGGGTCTTGGGTTGGCAAACTGGTCTGGATCACGTGGGAATGGAGTTATAACTCTGACAGTAGTTGGCAGGCCACTCGTTACGGGATGGAAACAGTTGGGGCGAAACGGGAGTTTTCTATCCCTGCCGGTTATAACTACCCGGTGCTTGTGTTGTGGGAGAAGTATCCGCTGCGTATGGAGAAGCGTTCGCTCGTCCCATCAAACACGTCTTGGGACGCACCTCGCGGTCAATACACAACTGTGCCGGGGATGACGGTTACAGCCCCGTCGGGAGCTACACGGCTTGAGTTCAATGTCGATGTGGCGTTTACAAACGTTAATCGTGGAAACACCTATGCGTTGCGGATCAGTGTGGACGGCAAGGGGTATGGGGAGTGGAGCTCTCACCGGTTTGGCCCGTTAGGTCCGCTGGGGGAAAGGACATGGGTGGCCAAGATTAGTGGCATCTGCGACGTGAAACCTGGGCAGTCAGTTGCAGTGCAGGCGTATTCATATGCTCCTAATTCTAGTCAGCGGCGTGTGTTGAAGACTGACTCGCGGGCTGAATTTACGTTTCACATCGAAAACTAGTTTTTACTGCAGGGCAGGCTATATGGCGACATGCGAAGGGGGGTGGCTGTATGTAAACCTCAACCAGACTGCCGAAGCAGCAGACACGCAATCAACAACTACTCAGACGAGAAGGAGGCCATCTGATGGCACAAAAACACGAAACCCCCGAATTCTGGAACAAGACGTTGGACCAGCTCACTGATATTCAGCTTGATGAGCACCAACGTCAATGCTGGGACCGCTCCAACGACATTGAAGCTGAGCGTCAACGCCGCCAAGCACTGCCGTACGTGTGGGACAGCGAAACCAAAATCGTGACCACGCTACGCGCCACGCTCAACAACGCGCCAAAGCCAGGAGCTGCGTGGAAGCAGCCGGAGAACATCACTGACGCATACATCGATGGCGACATCGTCACCCATGAGGAAAAGACGTGGCAGGCCACCGGGGATGGCGCAATCATGTTCGCCCCAGGCACTACACACCCGATTATGGGCGAACGCTGGCAGCAAACCGACGACGTCGAGACCAACTAAAGCCCCACCACAAGGGGCATTTTTTATACCCAAGGAGGTAAATATGAAAGATTGGTTCACGCTCGAGCCAGACCTTGTACATCTGACACGAAAACACTTCACACCAGGGCGTGGTGGGCGGCAAATCCGCCACGTCACCTTGCATCACATGGCCATGGTCGGTGGGGTCAAGGAGTGTGTGCGGGTGTGGCAGGACCGCCCGGCATCCGCGCACTACTGCATTGACCGTGACGGGGTGATTGGGCAGGCGGTGTGGGACGCCGATACGGCGTGGGCGAACGCGAATCAACGCTCCAATCAAGAAACCATCGCGATTGAGCACTCCAATTCGGGTGGTGCTGCGCAGGACTGGCCTATCAGCGAGAAAACCCTGGAGGCAGGCGCGCACCTGGTTGCTGCTATTTGCCGCTACTACAAGCTTGGTCGCCCGGTCAGTGGGCAAAACGTGCGCTTCCACTCCATCGAGTCAGGTGGCATGACGGGCTGTCCGCACCACCTGCGGCCGGGCGGGAAGTACCACGACGCCTACATTGCCCGTGCGCAGTACTGGTACGACGCAATGGCAAAACCACAACCCGAAGAGAAAGGAATCACCATGTTTGGACCCGAACAAGTAGGAGCACTCGACGAAGCGAAGCGCTACTCACGTGACACGAACGCGCAGCTCACCGGCTCCGGCGAACTAGGGAAGTACCCCGGCTGGCCACAGCTCGGCGGGCGCACCGTAGTTGATGCGCTTGCGGTCATCGGCGAGAAGCTCGGTATCGACGGTTTCAAGGACACCAAGGGGGTGCGGTAGATGGGTGAGCACGCATTGACTCGAGCCGCGGAGCACGTGATCGCCTCTGAGCCGTGGTGGCGTAGGTATAAGGGGTCGATCATCATTGTGCTCACAGGGGTGGTCGCGGTCCTTGCGCAGCTGGCAGAGTCTACGGATTGGCAGAACACCACGACTGGCACCGTGCTGACAGTGCTCGCCACGGCGGTGGGGTTCGTCGTGAATCGGTTCACACGTGACGCGATGACCCCATCAATGACACCGCGCCTCGAGCAGGCTGCACGTGGTGGTGGCTATGCCGATTGATAGATTGCCGTTGAAGTGTCGGCCTGCAGCCTTAAAGCTGCGGGCTTTTTTAATGTCTGACGCTACCGCGCTGCTGATTCTTGGGCTGTGTTTTCTGGCTCGTGGAGCAGGCTGGCTGATCAGACGCGGCCCGGCGGGCCCGCATCCGTTGACGCTGATTGGGCTTCCGGTTACCGCGTGGGTGACGGTGGCGGTCTTGCTTGGCGTGGCGTGCCTTGTGACTGCGGTGTGGCATCAGAGTACGGCCGGGGTCGTGACGTTGGCGCTGTCGGTGGCGCTGATAAGCCTGTGGGGCATGGCGTTTCTTCCTGATTCGCTCGCAACGTTTTTGGAGCGTGGCAGTGTGTTTTTGGCGCTGGCTGTGATGACGATGTGGGCTGTGTGGAGGGGGAAGCGCGGTGAGATCACGCTTGATATTCGAGCAGACCCGAAGGGGGCGAGAGCATGGAACAGTTCTGGGAGAGCTTAGCCCTCGTGCTTGCGGCAGTGATTCCGGCCTATCTTGGCTTTTTGACGGCGCGTGAGAAGCCGAAGGCAGATGTGCGGGGCAAGGATACGGTGGATAATGCGCAACGGCAGATGCAGGACTTGCTCAAGACATTGTTGGACCGTGTGGCGAAGCTCGAAGAAGCCCAGGAGGCGCTTGAGGTGAAGTACAACTTCAGCTTGGCTGCTTTGCGGCAGGTGCGTCAGCGTTATCCGGCGCTGCAGCTCGATGTGCATGAGTCCGTAGAAGCTGACCTCTAGCTAGGAAAGCGTGATCTTGGCAACTGTGTCTAAAGACCACAATAAGACCACGGGCTGAAAATATGCCCATAAACCAGCACGTAGACACCAGTCTGCGTTCAATTCCCGGCGGCTCCACTGAACACAAACCCCCAGACCCTCACGGGCCTGGGGGTTTCTTCTTATTTGTCGGACCACATCGGTGCTTCTCAGTCTGGTTTTCTCCGTGGGTGGAGACGTTTCCTTTGGGAGATCAGTTTTCGATCTGCTTCTTTAAGCGCCTCGATGAGATCGTTTTCGGCTTCGCGATGCTCAATCCCTTTACGTCCCGTGTCGTAAAGGCTATAGCGGTCCTCAGCGAGCTTATTTGCGTCTTTGCGTGTAATGCGGCCGTGATCGTTCAGTGGTTCGTAGTCATTGAACTCGATGAACTGGTCTGCCTTGTCCAGCCAGTCAGACATGTGGATAACTTTACGACGTTCGGCCTGGTCCTGGGCGTAGTTGAGGAATCCGGATACGAGGAAATTAAGCCGCCGCAGTTCATCATCAGTGAGGTAGTTTTTCGCTGTCGTGACGTCACCTTTGCGTACGACCCCGCCTTTCCAGTTGGTCAGGCCGAGATTGTCAGCAGATGGGTCGCAGCGGGTGGCGATGATCTCGGCGGCAGTATTGCCGGTGATGGCGTAGTGGAGCTTGTCCTGGATCTTCGCGAAAAGGTAGTGGGTGCGTTGACTGTTGGCATCATAATCGTCCGCAAGGGCAATGATGTTGCGCAGCTCGAGGTAGAGTCGCGCTTCGCTGGAGCGGATATCTCGGATGCGCGCGAGGAGCTCATCAAAGTAGTCCACACCGAGAGGGTCTTTCAGCTTCTCGTCGTTAAGGGTGAAGCCTTTGATGAGGTACTCCTTGAGGACAGTGGTTGCCCAAGAGCGGAACTGCGTTCCGCGGGGCCCACGTACGCGAAAGCCCACGGCCATGATGGCATCGAGGTTGTAGTGTTCAGTGGAGCGAGTGACGTTTCGATCTCCTTCAGTTCGAACTGTCAAGAATTTCTTAATAGTTCGATCCCTGCTCAGTTCGCTATCCGCATAGATGTTTGTAAGGTGCGAGCTGATATTGGCACGTGTGACATCGAAAAGCTCGGACATTTCGGCCTGGGTCATCCAAACTGAGCCATCGATAAGACGTAAGTGAACTTCGGTCCGACCGTCCTCCGTGTTGTAGATGACGAACTCGCCTGTGGAATCGGTGTGCGTTGTGAGGGGTGATCTGGAGTTTTTCATAACGGTGTTAGTCCTCGTGTTCATTGTTGCTAGTTGATGGTCACTTTAGTCAGCTGCCGTGTCGGACAGGTTGAAGTAGCTAAGGCCTCTCGTTTGCTTTCGTTTCCCCGATATTCAAGCGCATTGGCTGATACCAACCAGGTGATCATGGGTTTGATTGAGGGCGACACCAAAGCCAACACGTTTTCTAGGGGTCTGTTGGTGTCGGGGTTGGGGCGACGGTGGCGTCGATAAGCAAAAGGAGCCCCCGCCGGACGGTGGTGTGGAAGGCAAAACTCGCTGGTCAAAGCGATGTCAGCGGGTTTTACGTTTCTTCGGACGCACATTACAGGTGCCGATTTTAAAATTTTGGGGCATGAATCGCACGTTCAATGCACGACTGGTTGCCGTATGTGCCGCGGGCTTGCTCGCGGGATGTGGTGGCGCGCCCGAGACCGTGACGGAGACAGTGACGGAAACTGTTGGTGAAACGGTTTCGCAGCCTCCTGCTTCGGAGTCAGCTCCCCAACCTGATTCTGAACCTACTTCCGCACCTAGTTCTGTGCCTGCTTCTGATCCTGCTGAGCCCGAGCACGGCGTGCCTGGCGCCCCGCTAGCGTATCCAGGTGCAGGTGGCCCGATTCCGTCGAATGCTCGCCCGATAGCAACGGTGAAGAGCTATGAAGGCATGGATGTTGAGTACGCAGTGTTTACTGCGCCTTCCGGAAACATCGGCTGCATGATGAATCTTGAAAATCCCCCGATGTTCGACTGCGGTGTCGAGTCCTACATGGAAACGGAACAGTACGGCATCGGTGAACTGGGGATGCCTCGCTGGATGGTCGAGGTATTGCACGGATACGTCCGTGAGCAGAATGAGCCCCCGCTGTACTCGGATTTGGTGTGGCCTGAGGGCTCACCTTCTGCCGAGGTAGTGCAATACGGCGAGGTGGTCTACCACGGACCCTTCGTCTGTGCGGTGGAGGAAACGGGCGTGACCTGCTGGGATTCCGAAAGTGGCAGGGGAGCGTGGATGGAGCGAGAAAACACGGTGTTTTTCTAGCTTCTAGTTTCCCTGTTTTTGCTGGTCAGGGGCGTGTGTGATCGGTGAGTATACTGAATGCAACCGCTAGTGTGTCTGCCGAATGCATAAACGAAAATTAATGCAATAAATCCTGGGTTAGGCCTTGCGTGTCGAATGATTTGTCGGGTATAATTAGGGCAACAAAATAAAGGGCAAAGCAGCAATGGGGGTACACCGTGGGCGAACCATACTTCCGCACACAGCGGCCAGATGATCCACGCGGCATCCGCGGTCAACGTATCCGCGACGTGTACTGGGATGAATTCGGCCGCTTCGCCATCCCTGGGGCAAGTATTGATGACTTCGAAGTGGAAGTAGTGGCCATCGGGGAAGCAACTGGGTGGGCTAAAAGCGTGGTTGAGCAAGCCATCTTCTCGCATGCACGCCTGCAGCACTTACCGCAGCTTCGTGCCTTGCAGGCTGAAACGCGTGTGATGGATCTGCAGCACCTTCGCTCGATTGATGTCGCGCTGGCTGAACTCGGTCCAGAGATTACTGATGAGGCCTATGCCGAGTTCGACGCAATGCTTACAGCTACGTTTACTCCGAAGCGGCCTGGGCAAAACGCACCAAAAACCACGATGATTACTCGTCGTATCCGGGAGATGATTAAACGGATTGACCCAACGTGTGCCTATCAGCCGAAGCGACGTCAGCAACGTGTGGCTCAAGCACATGCTGGTGATGACGTGTTGACGTTTGAGGAATCTGCATACACCGGGACTGTGAAAACGTTGGTCACATTGTCGACGAACCCGTTGACTGCGCGTGTGGTGCGAGAGCATGTGTTGGCTACCGCACGGGAGCATAAAACATCGATGGCTGATGCGATGGTGAAACTGCTTTCGGGTGAGATCACCCCAACAAAAGCCACGCTGCATGTGTTTGTGCCGAAGGGCCGTAAGGCTGGTGGTCCAGCCTATGTGCCAGGGGTTGGGGCACTGACTCCGGAAGCCACCGCAGCACTTGATGACCTGCTGGCAACAGCAAAGGTCACAGAAGTAGATATGAAGGCAGAACTCCAAGCGCTCACCGACAGTTACACCCCAACTGAAGCAATGCGTCGCGTGGTGTGTGCTCGTCATACGCATTGTGTGTTTCCGGGGTGCAACGTCCCGTCCCAGCTATGCCAGTTGGATCACCGGATTCCGTTTGGCCAGGGTGGTAAAACCACACCGAGTAACTTGTATCCGTTGTGTCAAAAGCATCACAACTTGAAGACCGATAAGCGTGGTTTCTATGTTCCGGATCCGGATACGGGTGAAATCTTGTGGCTGTTTTCCAATGGCACCTATGAAACCTGCAGTCCAGACAGCTTGATCGAGCACAACACAAACGCCGCGGCCCCACGGTGGAAGAGCAACCTTGAACAGGTATGCCAGCGTCGTAGTCGAGTCGCGCAGTTTTACGCCAAGGGTCACAAAATACTGGACGATTTTGATAACCACCACGATCTTGAACAGGCCAATGCTCAGATCGCAGCGTTGGAGGAAGAATACGGCCTTATATTCCCGATCAAGGCGGTGCTGCCGGAGCCGGTGAGGGAACCGAAAATATCAGACTTTTTCGGGCCGACACCGCCTGTCCGAGAACCTGAGGATGGTTGGGACGAAGAATACGCACCGGAAGACGAATGGCCAGAAGAAATACAGCAGTTAATTTACAACCGCTAGTCCAAGATGGGTCGTTTTGCCTCAAAGCGTTGATGGTTAGGTTGTAAGTTTCACGCTGTGACCTTTATGTTCACGAAAGCGCGGGGGTAATGCTTGGAATGTAGGTGTGTATGCCCTAAGGTAGGCGAGGTAATCCTAACCTCCACACTTAAGAGAAGGACGAACATGATCCGTTTTTCCCGTACCGCGCTCGTCGCAGTAGTCACCGCAAGTGCCCTCGCGCTTGGCGCTTGCTCCTCCACGGAGTCTGCCTCCGAGGCTACCTCCAGCACCGCTGCTGAGGCTTCCGAAGCAACCACCTCTGCAGCTGAGGCTTCTGAGTCTGCAGACGGCACCGTAACGGTCACTGACAACTACGGCGAGAAGACGGTGCCGGTTCCGCCGAAGCGCGTCGTCGCTTTGGATAACCGCTCCTTCGAGCTGCTGGACGCCTGGGGTGTCAAGCCGGTTGCTGCCGCGCGTGCGCTGGTGCCGAAGACCATCCCGGGCCTGAAGGATGATGAGAGCATCGTGGATATCGGCAACCACCGTGAGCCGAACCTCGAGGCAATTGTTGCTGCTGACCCGGATGTCGTCGTCTCTGGCCAGCGCTTCAGGAAATACGACCAGGAGATTGAAACGCTCGTTCCGGACGCAGTCCTGCTGGAGTTCGAACCTCGTGAAGGCGAGCCGTTCGACCGTGAGCTGATCCGCCAGACCCTGGAGCTTGGCGAGGTCTTTGGCAAGCAGGCCGAGGCTGAGAAGGTTGTTGAGGACTTCACTAAGGCAATCGTTCGCGTGCGTGAGGCGTACAACCCGGAGCAGACCGTCATGGGTGTGAACGTCTCGGGTGGTGAGATTGGTTACGTTGCACCGGGTGTTGGCCGCGTCTGGGGGCCGCTGTTTGACCTGATCGGTTTCACCCCGGCACTGGAGATTGCTGGAGGTACGAACGATCACCAGGGCGACGACATCTCTGTTGAGGCGATCGCTGACTCTAACCCGGACTGGATCCTGGCGCTTGACCGCGACGCAGCGATCAAGACGGACTCCCCGGCCGCACTGAGCGTGCTGACTGATTCCGCTGCCCTGCAGAACGTCACCGCGATCAAGGAGGATCACGTCTACGTCGCTCCGAATGACACCTACACCAACGAGTCGATCCTGACGTACACCGAGATCCTCAACCAGCTCGCAGAGCTTTTTGAAGCCAATAAGTAATCCTTACCTAACATCGAGTAACGTCGTACAACGTGACTAAGAAGCTAGGGTTGGCTTGCCTCGCCGTCGTGGCGCTCCTTATAGCGTCAATGGCGGTGGGGCAATACGACATTCTGGGATCTGCTGACGGGTGGGAGATGTTCCAAATCACCCGAGTTCCACGCACTATCGCGCTCGTGCTGGCTGGCGCGGCGATGGCAATGTGCGGACTGATTATGCAGATGTTGACGCAGAACCGTTTTGTGGAACCGACCACAACAGGTACGACGGAGTGGGCTGGACTTGGTCTGTTGACGTCATATGTGCTGTTTCCAAACGGCACCATCATGACGCGCATGGTCATGGCTGTGGTATTCGCGTTTGTGGGCACCATGGTGTTTTTCGCTTTCCTGCGCAAAGTGACGCTACGTTCAAGCCTGATTGTGCCGATTGTGGGCATCATGCTCGGTGCAGTTGTGAGCTCTGTGTCCACGTTCTTCGCGCTGAAAACAGACCTGCTGCAGTCCCTGGGGGTGTGGTTTGCCGGGTCCTTTACCAGCGTCATCGTTGGTCAGTACGAGGTCTTGTGGATCGTGCTTGCGGTCGTGATCGCCGTGTTCTTCTACGCGGACAGGCTTACTGCGGCGGGGCTGGGGGAGGATATCGCCACCAATATTGGACTGAATTACAACCGGGTTGTGCTGGTGGGGACCTCGCTGGTTGCCATCGCCGCCGGTGTGGTCACAGTCACGGTGGGCAATCTGCCGTTCCTTGGTTTGATCGTCCCGAACATCGTGAGCATGATGCGTGGCGACGACCTGCGTTCCAACCTCCCGTGGGTCTGCCTGCTTGGCATCACGATTGTGACCGTGTGCGACATTCTTGGCCGTACCGTCATCGCACCGTTTGAAATGCCGGTGTCGGTCATCTTGGGTGTGGTTGGTGCTGTGGTGTTTATCGCTTTGATTGTGAAGCAGGTGCGGCGTGGCTAATCGTGTCGTGGCTAATCGTTCGGTGGGCAGCTTCGCAACGTCGACAAGCAAAAAGCGCTACTGGGTGGTCATGGGAGTGCTGCTGGTGGTGGCTTTGACATGCGGTGCTGGCCTGTTGGCGTACAACAACCCGATGGAGTTCGGCTCCCGCGGCTACTGGCTGATTGCGCAGCGCCGGCTTACAGCCGTGACCGCGATGGCGATTGTTGCAGTGTGCCAAGGCTTTGCGACGGTTGCGTTCCAAACCATCACCAATAACCGCATCCTCACGCCTTCAATCATGGGCTTTGAGTCCCTGTACGTGGCTATCCATACCGCTACCATCTATTTCTTTGGTGTAAGTGGCCTGCTGCAAGGGCGGACGACCAGTATGTTCGTGCTGCAGGTTGCGTTGATGATTGGCCTGTCACTGGTGCTGTACTCCTGGTTGCTGAGCAACAGCGAGGCGAACCTGCACGCGATGCTGCTGGTTGGCATCGTGCTTGGTGGTGGCCTGGCCAGCGTGTCCACGTTCATGCAGCGCATGCTGACGCCGAGTGACTTTGATGTGCTCACGGCGCGACTCTTCGGCTCGGTCAACAACGCTGACCCCGAGTACTACCCAGTTGCGATCCCGCTGGTAGCGGTGGCAGTTGTGCTTATCCTGCTGCGTGCGCGGTACTTGAACGTGCTGGGCTTGGGGCGAAACGCTGCCATGAACCTGGGCGTGGGCTTCCGCGGTAACGCGATCTACATCTTGGTGCTGGTCGCAGTGCTGATGGCAGTGTCCACCGCTTTGGTTGGGCCGATGACATTCCTTGGCTTTCTGGTAGCGACGCTGACGTATCAGTTCGCTGACACCTATGACCACCGATACCTGCTGCCGATGGCGGCACTGATGGGCTTCTGTATTTTGACCAGCGCGTATTTCCTGATGAACCATGTGTTTTACGCGCAGGGTGTGGTGTCCATCATCATCGAGCTTGTTGGTGGCTTGACGTTCCTCGTCGTGATCTTGAGAAAGGGGAGGCTGTGATTACGCTTTCACGCGTTCGTAAGGACTATTCCGAAGAAACCACTATCGGGCCTGTTGACCTGGACATTCCTGCCGGGGGCATTACTGCGCTCGTGGGGCCCAATGGGGCAGGCAAGTCCACGCTGCTGACCATGATCGGCCGGCTGCTGGATATCGACGAGGGCGCTATCGCAGTCGGCCAGATGGATGTGGCCAGCACTAAGTCCAAAGACCTGGCGAAAGTGGTGTCCATCCTGCGTCAGGAAAACCACTTTGTTACGCGCCTTACAGTGCGCCAGCTTGTCGGTTTCGGACGCTTCCCGTACTCCGGTGGTCGCCTGACAGCTGAGGACGAGCAGATTGTTTCTAAGTACATCGACTTTTTAGACCTGCGTGAACTGGAGAACAGGTTCTTGGACCAGCTCTCCGGTGGACAGCGTCAGCGCGCATATGTGGCGATGGTGCTCTGCCAGGAAACTGAGTACGTCCTGCTTGATGAGCCCCTGAATAACCTCGACATCGCCCACAGCGTGGACATGATGCAGCACCTGAAAGCAGCCGCGCGCGAACTTGGCCGCACCGTGGTCATTGTTTTGCATGACATCAACTTCGCGGCCCGGTACGCGGACTACATCTGTGCTGCGAAAAACGGCCAGGTCGTCGCCTTTGGTACGCCGGAACAGATCATGAGGGATGACTTGCTCACCCAGATCTTCAACACGCCGGTCCAGGTCATCCAGGGTCCTAATGGTCCCTTAGCGACGTACCACTGATCCAGGATTATGCCCTTTGACCTGGCGATTTGCCAGGTCTTTCCATTCATGGTTATATCTTCATCCGTTGCTTCGAGCCGGTTCAGCCGGGGAGAAGGAACAATCTAATCGCATAAAGGTTACGGTCTGATGAACTGTAAGAAACCAAGGTTTAAACGCCGGGTTGACAACAGATAGATCGAAACTGTAGTGTCGTACAAGCTACTTTCGCTTAGAGCCCAGAACGGTTCTGGTGGGGTGTGCGTGTGTTGTTTGAGAACTCGATAGTGTGCCAATGCATTTTGTTTGTGGAATGTTGTTGTGTGTGCCACGTGTTGTGGTGTGTGCCGGTTGGTGGTGTCATGAATCTTGGATGGTGGCATTGTCTGTTTCGGTGCGTCACATGGTGATGTTTTGCTGAAAATGTTGTTTCTTGGTGTTTTTCCTCGTCGGATGGCCAAGGAACGTAAAGTAATTCAAGGATTTTTTTAAGCCAGGCTGACATGATGCATGCGTTTTTCGTGTTGTTGTGTTGGTTGGTTTGTTTTTGGTTAGGTATTGGGCTTTTCACGGCCTGTTTCTGCTGAAACATTTTTTGTGGAGAGTTTGATCCTGGCTCAGGATGAACGCTGGCGGCGTGCTTAACACATGCAAGTCGAACGGAAAGGCCCAAGCTTGCTTGGGTACTCGAGTGGCGAACGGGTGAGTAACACGTGGGTGATCTGCCCTGCACTTCGGGATAAGCCTGGGAAACTGGGTCTAATACCGGATAGGACCACTTCGTAGTTGTTGTGGTGGAAAGTTTTTTCGGTGTGGGATGAGCTCGCGGCCTATCAGCTTGTTGGTGGGGTAATGGCCTACCAAGGCGTCGACGGGTAGCCGGCCTGAGAGGGTGTACGGCCACATTGGGACTGAGATACGGCCCAGACTCCTACGGGAGGCAGCAGTGGGGAATATTGCACAATGGGCGGAAGCCTGATGCAGCGACGCCGCGTGGGGGATGACGGCCTTCGGGTTGTAAACTCCTTTCGCCAAAGACGAATTTGACGGTATTTGGAGAAGAAGCACCGGCTAACTACGTGCCAGCAGCCGCGGTAATACGTAGGGTGCGAGCGTTGTCCGGAATTACTGGGCGTAAAGAGCTCGTAGGTGGTTTGTCGCGTCGTTTGTGGAAGTCCACGGCTTAACTGTGGGACTGCAGGCGATACGGGCATAACTTGAGTGCTGTAGGGGAGACTGGAATTCCTGGTGTAGCGGTGAAATGCGCAGATATCAGGAGGAACACCGATGGCGAAGGCAGGTCTCTGGGCAGTAACTGACGCTGAGGAGCGAAAGCATGGGGAGCGAACAGGATTAGATACCCTGGTAGTCCATGCCGTAAACGGTGGGCGCTAGGTGTGAGTCCCTTCCACGGGGTTCGTGCCGTAGCTAACGCATTAAGCGCCCCGCCTGGGGAGTACGGCCGCAAGGCTAAAACTCAAAGGAATTGACGGGGGCCCGCACAAGCGGCGGAGCATGTGGATTAATTCGATGCAACGCGAAGAACCTTACCTGGGCTTGACATACACCGGATCGCTGCAGAGATGTAGTTTCCCTTGTGGCTGGTGTACAGGTGGTGCATGGTTGTCGTCAGCTCGTGTCGTGAGATGTTGGGTTAAGTCCCGCAACGAGCGCAACCCTTGTCTTATGTTGCCAGCACGTGATGGTGGGGACTTATGAGAAACTGCCGGGGTTAACTCGGAGGAAGGTGGGGATGACGTCAAATCATCATGCCCCTTATGTCCAGGGCTTCACACATGCTACAATGGTCGGTACAACGCGCAGCTACCTCGTGAGGGGACGCGAATCGCTGAAAGCCGGCCTTAGTTCGGATTGGGGTCTGCAACTCGACCCCATGAAGTCGGAGTCGCTAGTAATCGCAGATCAGCAACGCTGCGGTGAATACGTTCCCGGGCCTTGTACACACCGCCCGTCACGTCATGAAAGTTGGTAACACCCGAAGCCAGTGGCCTGTCAAAAGGAGCTGTCGAAGGTGGGATCGGCGATTGGGACGAAGTCGTAACAAGGTAGCCGTACCGGAAGGTGCGGCTGGATCACCTCCTTTCTAAGGAGCTTTATGTTTAACCCACAGTTGTGGGTGTTGGTGGTTGATGTCGCCGAGTGTGTGACTGCCACTAGTTGTTTTTTAAAAAGAATCCGGGTGGATGCATACCCCACACCATAGGTGGTGTGGAACGCAATATCGGGGTATCGCACAGTAATCATTTTCTACAAGCGTTTGTATGTGTTGGCATGCTGTTGGGTGTCTGGGGCAACACGAATGTGTGTGTTCCTAACTGCCTCATGCTGATGTGTCACCTGGTTTGGGTGGTGTGTTGGTGTGTGGGTGTGGTGTGTGAGAACTGGAGAGTGGACGCGAGCATCATGCATCTGGATGCTGGCCTTTGTGGGTTGGTGTTTGGGTGTGTGTTTGTTTTTCTGTTTTTTCTGTTTTTTGTTTGTTCTTTAGTATGTGTATTTCGTTTGTGGTCAAGGGCGTACGGTGGATGCCTTGGCATGCTGAGCCGATGAAGGACGTGTGAGGCTGCGTTAAGCCTCGGGGAGTTGCCAACTAAGCGTTGATCCGAGGATGTCCGAATGGGGAAACCTGGCACCAGTTATGTGGTGTTACCTGCAGGTGAATCTATAGCCTGTATGGGGGTGAACGCGGGGAAGTGAAACATCTCAGTACCCGCAGGAGAAGAAAACAATTGTGATTCCGTTAGTAGTGGCGAGCGAACGCGGATGAGGCTAAACCATGTGTGTGTGATACCTGGCAGGGGTTGCGCATGTGGGGTTGTGGGGCGCATCGTAAGTTATCTGCTAGTGACTTGCTTGATGTGGTTGTGTCAGCGGAAGCGCCTGGGATGGTGCACCGGAGAAGGTGATGAGTCCTGTACGCGAAGACATAGCTGCGTTGGGTGTATGTGTTTTTCCCCGAGTAGCAGCGGGCCCGTGAAATCTGCTGTGAATCTGCCGGGACCACCCGGTAAGCCTAAATACTCAGTGTGACCGATAGTGGATAGTACCGTGAGGGAATGGTGAAAAGTACCCCGGGAGGGGAGTGAAAGAGTTCCTGAAACCGTGCGCTTACAATCCGTCAGAGCACATCTTTTGTGTGATGGCGTGCCTTTTGAAGAATGAGCCTGCGAGTCAGCGGCATGTCGCGAGGTTAACCCAGTCTGTGGGGTAGTCGTAGCGAAAGCGAATCCGAAATGGGTGTTGTTAGTGGCATGTCCTGGACCCGAAGCGGGGTGATCTACCCATGGCCAGTGTGAAGCAGCTGTAAGAGGTTGTGGAGGCGCGAACCCACTTAGGTTGAAAACTGAGGGGATGAGCTGTGGGTAGGGGTGAAAGGCCAATCAAACTCCGTGATAGCTGGTTCTCCCCGAAATGCATTTAGGTGCAGCGTTATACAAGCTTGCTGGAGGTAGAGCTACTGGTTGGTTGAGCGGGACTATCATCTTAGCAATGTCAGCCAAACTCCGAATGCCGGTTAAAAGTGGTGTATAGCAGTGAGACTGTGGGGGATAAGCTTCATAGTCGAGAGGGAAACAGCCCAGATCGCCGGTTAAGGCCCCTAAGGGTGTACTAAGTGGAAAAGGATGTAGGATCGCGAAGACAGCCAGGAGGTTGGCTTAGAAGCAGCCACCCTTGAAAGAGTGCGTAATAGCTCACTGGTCGAGTGGTTCCGCGCCGACAATTCAGTGGGGCTCAAGTACACCGCCGAAGCCGCGGCATAGTTTTTACTATGGGTAGGGGAGCGTCGTGTGTGGGGTGAAGCATTACCGTAAGGGGGTGTGGACTGCACGCGAGTGAGAATGCAGGCATGAGTAACGAATGATACGTGAGAATCGTATCCGCCGAATGACGAAGGGTTCCTGGGTCAAGTTCGTCTTCCCAGGGTGAGTCGGGTCCTAAGGCGAGGCCGACAGGCGTAGTCGATGGTCAACGGGTTGATATTCCCGTACCCGCCTACACGCGACCAATGCTGAAGCAATGATACTAACCACCCAAAGCTACTGATATACGCACCCTTGTGGTGTGTGGTTGGTGGTGATGCGTGGGGCCTGATTTGTTGTAGGTAAGTGATGGGGTGACGCAGAGTGGTAGCCACGCCAGTTATTGGATTCTGGTGCAAGCGTGCAGCACGACAACATGGCAAATCCGGTTGTTATATGTGCAAGGCGTGATGCGTAGCCCATATATGGGTGATGGTGGTGATCCTGTGCTGCCGAGAAAAGCCTCTAGCGATGTGTGTAGACGGCCCGTACCCGAAACCGACACAGGTAGTCAGGTAGAGCATACTAAGGCGAGCGGGTGAACTGTGGTTAAGGAACTCGGCAAAATGCCCCCGTAACTTCGGGAGAAGGGGGACCCAAACCGGTAGCTAACACATGCGGTTAGTGTGCTGGTGTGGGTCGCAGAGAAGAGAGGGGAGCGACTGTTTATCAAAAACACAGGTCCGTGCGAAGACGGTTAAGTTGATGTATACGGACTGACGCCTGCCCGGTGCTGGAAGGTTAAGAGGACCTGTTAGACCCTTTTGGGTCGAAGCGGAGAATTTAAGCCCCAGTAAACGGCGGTGGTAACTATAACCATCCTAAGGTAGCGAAATTCCTTGTCGGGTAAGTTCCGACCTGCACGAATGGCGTAACGACTCCCCTGCTGTCTCAACCACAGGCCCGGTGAAATTGCAGTACGAGTAAAGATGCTCGTTTCGCGCGGCAGGACGAAAAGACCCCGGGACCTTCACTACAGCTTGGTATTGGTATTCGGTGCGGTTTGTGTAGGATAGGTGGGAGACGTTGATACAGCCACGCCAGTGGTTGTGGAGTCGTTGTTGAAATACCACTCTGACCGTAGTGGATACCTGAACCTTGGCCCATGATCTGGGTTGGGGACAGTGCCTGGTGGGTAGTTTAACTGGGGCGGTTGCCTCCCAAAATGTAACGGAGGCGCCCAAAGGTTCCCTCAGCCTGGTTGGCAATCAGGTGTTTAGAGTGTAAGTGCACAAGGGAGCTTGACTGCGAGACTTACAAGTCGAGCAGGGACGAAAGTCGGGACTAGTGATCCGGCACCTACTTGTGGATGTGGTGTCGCTCAACGGATAAAAGGTACCCCGGGGATAACAGGCTGATCTTCCCCAAGAGTCCATATCGACGGGATGGTTTGGCACCTCGATGTCGGCTCGTCGCATCCTGGGGCTGGAGTAGGTCCCAAGGGTTGGGCTGTTCGCCCATTAAAGCGGCACGCGAGCTGGGTTCAGAACGTCGTGAGACAGTTCGGTCTCTATCCGCCGCGCGCGTTGAAACTTGAAGAAGGCTGTCCCTAGTACGAGAGGACCGGGACGGACGTACCTCTAGTGTGCCAGTTGTTCCGCCAGGAGCATCGCTGGTTGGCTACGTACGGAAGGGATAACCGCTGAAAGCATCTAAGCGGGAAGCCTGTTTTAAGATGAGGTTTCATTATAGGTGCCCTATAGACTATGGGGTTGATAGGCCAGAACTGGAAACACAGCAATGTGATGAGGTGACTGGTACTAATCCACCAACACAAACAACAACACAACAAGCAAACACTGAATGTAACAGTGACTGTCGCGTCCACTTTCCGGTATCTGACACACCACCCCCTGTACATAACAGGTAGTGGAACGCCATTACATGGCCCCCAAGATGTGTCGGTGGTTGATAGCGGCAGGGAAACGCCCGGTCCCATTCCGAACCCGGAAGCTAAGCCTGCCCGCGCTGATGGTACTGCACTCGGGAGAGTGTGGGAGAGTAGGTTACCGCCGACCCAACAACTTCAAAACATGATCACACAGCCCGCCTGCCACACACGTGGCAGACGGGCTGCTTTTCGTCACGCCTGCACTTGGTCCCTGTTCTTGGTCGGCTGTCACTAGCAGACAACGAAACCACGCCTGCAAACCTGCAGGTGGAATGTCTCTACACACGAGTGGTTTCACGTTATCTGCTAGCAGACCGTCATCCGGCAGGGTGCAACAGGGATCCTGCTAGACGATGACGAAAACACCCCTACAAAACCCCAGGTCGAATGTAAAGACACAACACCGAAAAACCAATATCGACTAGCAGAGAATCGGTTGCGCGCCGGTAGGCGCACATACTCTTGCTATTAGACCTTGTTCGTTTTTACCCCCGTCGGTTCGTGTGGCGAACACTTTGTAGTTCGCACTTTTCAATGCCTAGCCTGCATGTTCGCTGGCTGGGTAAGTAGTGCTTGGCTCTTCCATGCTGAAGCGAGCAATGGGCCTACCATTAGTGGATACTTTCCACCCCCGCGCATTTTTTGTGTTTAGTTTATTCGGGCTTACCACTTAGATTTATGGCGTTACCCGTCACAGTTTCCTATGACTGTGGTCCGTGCCTATTTGATGGAGTGGTCCATGAATGCCTTAGCGAATGTCACTTCGCGCGTGGTTCAGCGTTATCTTCCGGACGCTTTTGTCCTCGCTATTTTGCTTACCTTCCTCGTGGTGCTGGCGGCTCTTGGGCTCACCGATTCCACTCCGGTTGATGTAGTCAACTATTGGGGCGAGGGCTTCTCCAAGCTGTTTGTCTTTGGCATGCAAATGGCTCTCGTTCTCCTCACAGGGTTTGTTCTTGCACTCAGCCCTGTCGTGGAGAAGATGCTTGACAAACTGACGGATATCCCGAATACCCCAAACCAGGCCTACGCGTTGACGGCAGTGATCTCGTTTATCTGCTGCTACTTGAACTGGGGCCTTGGTCTGGTTGTTGGCGCGCTGGTTGCGCGTGAAATGGGTAAGAAGGTCAAGGGCCTTCACTTCCCGCTCGTTGTTGCTGCTGCGTACTCGGCAGAGATTGTGCGCGGCCCGTCGTCCTCAATCCCGGTGGTCATGGCAACTCCGGATCACTTCATGTACGAGGAGTTTGGCATTATCCCGGTCACTGAGACCTTGTACTCGTGGTGGAACATTGTGGTGACGTTGCTGATCTTCGCAGCCATCGTTGCGTTCTACGCCTTCATCAAGGTTCCGCAGGCCCAGGTTGTGGGCTTTGTGGAAACCGTTGATGAGAAGGCTTTGGAAGTAGACGAGCCAGACAAGTCTGAAATGTCTTTCGCTGAGCGCTTGGATAACTCCCGTGTGCTGCTAATCCTTCTGGCGCTGCTGCCGTTGGCATACCTAGTTTTGCACTTCGCGGATAACGGCTTTGACATCAACCTGAATACCGTTATCCTCCTGTTCCTTACGCTTGCTCTCTTTGCCCACCGCAGCGTCAATCACTTCCTCGCTGCGGTACAGGAAGCAATCACCTCTACCCGCGGCATTATTTTGCAGTTCCCGATTTACGCGGGCGTTGCCGGCATCATGTCGAATTCCGGTCTGGTTGAGGTCTTCTCTAACGCGTTTATCGGGATTGCCAACTCGGCTACGTTCCCAGTGATCACGTTCTTGGTGGCCGGTTTGGTGAACATCTTTATTCCCTCCGGTGGTGGCCAGTGGGCAATTCAAGGCCCGGTCATGCTGGAAGCCGCGCAGGCAATCGGCGCAGATATTCCGCAGACGATCATGGCGTTTGCTTGGGGTGACTCCTGGACTAACCAGATTCAGCCGTTCTGGGCACTGCCGCTCTTGGGCGTGGCAGGGC
Organism: Corynebacterium riegelii; assembly: GCF_001263755.1. Taxonomy (NCBI): domain Bacteria; kingdom Bacillati; phylum Actinomycetota; class Actinomycetes; order Mycobacteriales; family Corynebacteriaceae; genus Corynebacterium; species Corynebacterium riegelii. The sequence continues at coordinate 1,297,343 of NZ_CP012342.1, read as the reverse complement.
TTAACGCGCGAAGCATTATGGGCTACTGCCTCGTGTGGCTGTTTATTACCGGCGTTATCATTGCGGCTACCTTCACTCTTTTGGCTGTTTTGTAAGAAATCTGGAGCATATGTTTAACGGATCCCGTTCACAGCACCTGCAAACGCAGATGCTGTATTTGGGCGGTCTGATCGGGCCGATGGCATCGCAAACGCTGATCGCCATGGTGCCCGATATGGCGGTGACGTTTGGCAAAACGGTGCAGGAGGCATCGTTTGTGGTCACCCTGTACATGATTCCGTTTGCGTCGTTGATGCTGTTCTCATCGGCGCTGGTTCGCTACACCGCGCCCCACACGGTGATCAAATGGGCGTACGCGCTGACGTTTATCGGCTCACTGATCTGTTTCCTCGCGCCGACGTGGACGATGTTCCTGTCTGGCGTGCTGGTGATGTCGGTATCAAACGCATTTACGCTGCCGATTCTCCAGATCATTCTGCGCAATACGGTCCCGGCGGGGCAGTTGGGCCAGGCGTTGGGGCGCTACTTTGCTATGCAGTCCCTTGGCAATTGTGCGGGGCCGTTGGTGGCGGGTGCGGCGTCGATAGTCAACTGGAAGCTCATGCATGTGGCCGTGATGGCGCTTGCGGGGTTGATGGTGGTGGTGGGGGTGCCGGCGTCGCAAAGAATCCCGAAGAGCTCCGTGAAGGAGAAAGTGGCGTGGGGGACCATGATCATTCACATCCTGACCGTGCTTGCGGTGGGTGTGAGCATCATCGGTATGACAACGGTGCTGACGATTCACTTGCAGTCGGTGTTTGGGATGCCGGCATCTACACGCGGCCTGGTGATCATGGTCGGTGGGCTGGCGGCGTTCTTCTTCGCGCCGAAGATTGGTGCCTCGGTGGATCGCTACGGTGCGCTGAAGATTCTGACTGCGTGTGCGCTGACGGGGGCGCTCGCGGTGGCATCGATGGCGCACCTGCCGTGGGCAGTTGGTATTGCAGTGCTTTGGGGCATTGCCATGACCAGTGCGCAGGGCCTGCAAACCACCGTGTCTTACTCAGTGCTGCGCACGCCAGGCGGCGCAGGATTTAACGCAGTGGTGCTCTCAGCTCGCTTCTTCGGCCTGGCGCTTACGCCGCTGTTGATCCTGCCGATCTACCTGAGTTCCGTCACGCTTGGCTTTACGGTGCCGGCACTCGTGTTGATGGTGGCGCTCGCCCTGCAGTGGGGAGCGAGTAAACGCCCTAGATAACCGCAAGGCCCTTCTTTGAGGCCTGCAGCAGCTCATCGTTCTTGCGGGCGCGGTTGAGCATCTCCCATTGACGCTGCGGGATCGCGGCCTGGGCGGTCTCAACAACGGAAGCGTCCGGTGTGCCCCACACAATCGGCATCGGGGTGATCGCCTGCCAGTGCTCTTTGTCGTGCGTGGAGCGCTGTGCGCCAACCGCGGCAACCGGCACCTTCGTCCCAACCGCGTTGCTTTCCTGCGGCAAGGGGCGCACGATTTGCGACGCCAACGCCCACCTCTCCTTCTGCCCCGGATCCACATTCGCGTTCACCAGCGCAGTGACGGTAATGGTGGTGCCAACGTTTTCGGTGATCATGGCGGGTGCCAGCGGATTGTCGTTATACAGCTGCTGCGGGCTGACCACGCCGCGGGGGATAACAAGGGCGACAATCAACATCATCACGCCAAACAGCACCAGGCCGAGGGAACCGAGGAGGTGCCAGGGGGAGGCGGGGTCTACAAGAAACCAGATGGCCACACCGGCGGCCACGCTGATGGCAAATAGTGAGATGCCGGAGATCACGAGGTACTTGGTGTTGCGCAGCAGCTCATTGTGCTGCTTGGCGTACGCCTCGTCCACGTCGAATTTGAATACGTGCATGTCGCTCATGGGGTACAAGTCTAGATGGCGGCTGTTTAGATGTCGTCAGCGTCTACAAGCCTGTAGGCGTAGCCTTGCTCCGCTAAAAAGCGTTGGCGGCGCAGGGCGTATTCGGCATCAAGCGTGTCGCGCGCGACCACGGTGTAAAACAGTGCCTCGGCGCCGTCGGCCTTCGGACGCAGCAGCCGGCCCAGGCGTTGCGCTTCCTCCTGGCGGGAGCCAAACGTGCCGGAGACCTGGATGGCCACGGCTGCCTCTGGCAGGTCGATGGAGAAGTTCGCCACCTTGGACACCACAAGGGTGGAGATCTCGCCGTCCCGGAACGCTTGGAAGGCGGTTTCGCGTTTTTTGGTGGACGTTGTGCCGTCGATAAGCTGAGCCCCAATGTGCTGGGCAATCTCTTCCAGCTGGTCAACGTAGGCGCCGATGATCAAGGTCTGCTTGCCGGCATGTAGGGCCAGTAGCTTTTCGACGACCCCCAGCTTCCCCCGCGAGCACGCCGCCAGGCGGTAGCGCTCACGCGTTTCGGCGCTGGCGTAGACGAGCCGCTCCTCCGCGGTGAGTGTGGTGCGCACTTCGACGCATTCGGCGGTGGCGATGTAGCCGGCCATTTCGAGTTCTTTCCAGGGGGCGTCGTAGCGCTTGGGGCCGATGAGGGAGAAGACGTCGTCCTCGCGGCCGTCCTCACGCACGAGCGTGGCGGTAAGTCCCAGGCGGCGGCGTGACTGCAGGTCGGCGGCCATACGGAAGACGGGGGCGGGGAGGAGATGGACTTCGTCGTAAATAATCAGGCCCCAGTCGCGGGAGTCAAACAGTTCGAGCGCCTTGTACTCGCCCTTGGTTTTGCGGGTGACCACTTGGTAGGTGGCGATGGTGACGGGGCGGATTTCTTTGCGCTCGCCGGAGTACTCGCCGATCTCCTCGGGCGTGAGTGTGGTGCGGCGCAAAAGCTCGTCGCGCCACTGGCGGCCGGCGACGGTGTTGGTGACCAAGATCAGCGTGGTGGTCTGCGCCTGCGCCATGGACGCTGCGCCAACGATGGTTTTACCCGCGCCGCAGGGCAGGACGACTACACCGGAGCCGCCCTCCCAGAAGGACTCGGTGGCGTACTGCTGGTAGTCCCGAAGCTCCCAGCCGTCGTGGTTGAGCGCGATCGGGTGGGATTCGCCGTCGACGTAGCCTGCAAGGTCCTCCACCGGCCAGCCCAGCTTGATCAGCTCTTGTTTGATCTGGCCGCGTGAGGACGGATGCACCGGCACCGTGACCTCATCTATAGGCCTGGCCACCAACGGCTGGATTTTCTTGCTGCGGAGAACCTCGGTGAGAATCAGCGGGTCATCGGACTCCAAAATCAGCCCGTGTGCTGGGTGCTTGATCAGTTTGAGGCGGCCGTAGCGGGCCATGGTCTCTGCGACGTCAATGAGCAGCGCCTGCGGGACGGGGAAGCGGGAGTAGCGCTCCAGCACGTCAACGGCCTGCTCTGCGTCAAAGCCCGCGGCGCGCGCATTCCACAGCGCCAGCGGGGTGATGCGGTAGGTGTGTACGTGCTCGGGTGCGCGCTCAAGCTCCGCAAACGGGGCGAGCGCCGCGCGGGCTTTGGCGGCGTTGGGGTGCGCGACCTCAAGCAGTACGGTCTTGTCCGATTGGACGATAAGTGGGCCGTCGCCGTAAGCCATGCGATCTACTCCTCCTGATAGTAGGCGTGGGTAGTCTACGGGCATAGCTGCGAAAAATACATCGCCTAAGCGTGCTAACCCCTCCGAAGCACCTGAGTCCACTTGGTCACGCTGCTGTTGTTGAGGATCGTGCGCTTGTAGATGCGGGCGGCACCCCACACGACGAGGACGGTGGTGACCGCAGCGAGCGTGAAGGAGCCCGCGAGCTGGATGGCGGTGAAGTCGCCAGCTGCGTAGGTCAAGGGCGCGGCGAAGATGGAAAACGGCGGGATCCAGCTCACGACCTGCATGAAGGTGGTGTCGGTGTTGGACCAGCCAAACGACGGGATGTACACGCACGCCATCAGCAGAATCAGGATCGGCATCTGGGTGGACTGCAGGTCCTCGGTGCGCTGCACCATCGCACCGGCGGCAGCATACAGGCCGCCGAAGAACAGCATGGACAACAGCCAGGCGACAAACAGGATGGGGAGGACGGACCAGTCGATTTCGACGTCGTCGATAAGACCCGAGACCTTCAGGCCGACGCCGCCGACAGCGAGCAGCACCGCGGTAGCGAGGAAGCCGAAGACGACGGTGCCCAACAGTTTGCCGGCGAGGAAGTCCAGCGGACGAACGGAGGCCAAGATGAGCTCGACGACGCGCGAGGACTTCTCCTCGGTGACACGGCTGCCCACCTGGGCAGCAAACGTGATCACGGTGAACATGATGATGATCAGCGCGAAAAAGGTGGTGAGCATGCGGGTCAATAGCTGTGCGGTTTCGGTGCCGTCAGCGTCTGCACCTTCAGTGTCGTTGATGTCCACCGGTACGACGTTGACCTGCGGGGAGGCGGCCTCGTAGTCGGCGGGGCTAATGCCCAGGTTGCTTAAGGTTTCCGCGCGCGCCTGCTGCTGGGAGAGGGCGTCGAGGCCGGTGAGGATGCTGGTGGAGGGGGAGCCGTCCGCAAGGACTTCCCAGGTGTCGCCCTCGACGATCAGGGCGGCCTGCACGTCGCCGTCGCGGACTAACTGTTCGGCCTCGGTGCGGTCGGTGGCGGTGCGGGCGTCGTAGCCGGCGTCGTTGAGAAGCTGCTCTGCGATGCCCATGGCGGCGATGGCCGGGCCGCCGCCTTCTGCCTCCGCTTCGTCCTTGTTTTTCATCCAGGAGCCGACGCCAATCATGCCGAGAATGGCCAGCAACATGATCACGAGCGTGACAATGACGCCCTTCTTCAGCAGCAGGATCTGCACCTCGCGCTTCGCGGTGGTGGTGATGGTGTGCATGGGGGAGTAAGTCTTCATTACTTCACAACCTCCTTGAACAGCTCGGCCAGATCCGGCACAACGCGGGTGAACTCGTGGACTGGGCCGGCGGCCATTGCGGCGCGGAGGATCGCCTGGTCGTTGTCGGCGGAGTTGGTTTCTAGGGTGACGTGGGTGGGGGTGTCGCTAATAAGCGTGGCGGTTGCGGGGATCCAGCCGCGCGCCTGCGTACCGACGCGGAAGCGCACCGGGCCGCCGGAGCGCAGCTCATCGACGGTGCCTTCGGCGACCATGCGGCCTCGGGTGACAATGCCGATGCGGTCGCAAAGCCGCTGCACCAAGTCGAGCTGGTGCGAGGAGAAGATGACTGGAACGCCGGCACGTGCGCGGTCGGTGAGCATCGTGCTCATCACGTCCACGGCGACGGGGTCGAGGCCGGAGAACGGCTCGTCAAGAATGAGCACCTCCGGATCGTGGATCAGCGAAGCTGCCAACTGCACGCGCTGCTGGTTGCCCAGGGAGAGGTCGTCGAGCTTGTCGCCCAGACGCTCAGCCAGGCCGAGCTCTTCGAGTAGCTCGGTGCCACGCGCCTTGGCGGCCGCGCCGTCCACACCGTGGAGTTTGGCCAAAAAGACCAGCTGATCCAGGATCTTTTCCTTGCCGTAGAGGCCACGTTCTTCGGGCATGTAGCCGATGCGGCGGCGAGAGTCATTATCAAGCGGGCGCCCATCGAGGAGCACCTCGCCAGAGTCGGCGCTGAGCACGCCTAACGCGATGCGCATCGTGGTCGATTTTCCGGCGCCGTTGGAACCGACGAAGCCGTACATCTCTCCGTCGCGGACGGTGAAGTCCATCCCGTCGAGGGCCTGAACGTCGCCGAAGCGCTTGTAGAGGTCCTGAATCTGAAATGTAGTCACCCGGCCAAAGCTAGCAAAAGATATGACGTTGCGTGAGGCGGGTTTATCATGGACCCATGACGGCTACCATCTCCAATCCTGCGGCGCATTTGGCCCGCGAACTTGGCTCTGACCAGCAACTATCCACCCGCCCAATCGATCGTATTAAGTACGCCCACGATGCGTCGCACTTCCTGTACATGCCCGATGTGGTAGTCGGAGCGCGAAACGCGAACGACGTCGCGGCAGCATTTCGCGCCTCCGCATCTTCTGGAGCCCCGGTGGTGCTGCGCGCTGGGGGCACGTCCCTCTCCGGCCAGGCCGGCGGCGGGGGAATGCTGGTGGATGTGCGAAAGCACTTCCGCGGCGTGGAAGTACTGGATGGCGGCAAGCGTGTGCGCGTGCAGCCTGGCTCCACGGTCCGTCAGGTCAACGCACACTTGGCTGCCTACGGTCGCAAAATTGGCCCAGACCCAGCGTCCGAGGGTGCAGCAACCATCGGCGGTGTGATTGCGAACAACTCCTCCGGTATGGCCTGCGGCACGCAGTTCAACACCTACAACACCATTGAGTCTCTGACGTTCGTGTTGCCGTCCGGCACCGTGATCAACACCGCGGATACGGATTCGGAAGCGCAGTTTGCGCAGCAGGAACCGGAGCTTGTGGAAACGCTGGAGCGCCTGAAGCGCCGCGTGCGTGGGAATAAGGAATCCGTGGATATCATCCAGCGCCACTTCGCGCTGAAGAACACGATGGGCTACAGCCTGAACTCGTTTTTGGATTTTGAGTCCCCGCTGGACATCTTTATGCACCTGCTGGTGGCATCCGAGGGCACGCTGGCGTTTATCGCGGAGGCAGTGTTCCGCACTATTGAGGTGCCGAAGCTGAAGACCACCACCATCGCGGTGTACCCGACGCTGGATGCGGCAACCCGTTCGCTTCCGGCCCTGTTCGACTCGAAGGCAGCAACGCTGGAGCTGATGGATTCGCGTTCCATCAAGGTGGGCCGCACCTTCGACTCGGTGCCGGAACAGATCACCGGCTTCGAACTCGGCGGCCAGGCGGCGCTTTTGATTGAGTACCATGCCAATGAGCTTGAGCAGCTGCGTGAATACGAGCAGGCAGGTTCCAGGCTCCTTAAAGAGTTTGAGCTGCAGACCCCGGCCCAGTTCAGCACTGACCCTCTGGAAGGCGCCAAGGCGTGGGCGTTCCGCAAGGGCCTTTACGCCCAGGTGGCGGAGGCGCGTCCGTCCGGTACGACCGCGTTGCTCGAAGACATCGCGGTGCCCGTCCAGGACCTCGCCGATACGTGCGGTGGGCTGCAGCAGCTTTTTGACACCTACGGCTATGACGAGGCCGTCATCTTCGGCCACGCCAAGGACGGCAACATCCACTTCCTGATCACGGACCGCTTCGAGGGTGATGAAAACCTGAAGCGTTATGACGGCTTCAACGAGGACATGGTCGACCTGGTCCTCGGCGCCGGCGGCAACCTGAAGGCAGAGCACGGTACGGGTCGTGTGATGGCGCCGTATGTGCGCCGCCAATACGGCGACGAGCTCTACGAGGTGATGGTGGAACTCAAGCGCGCCGCCGACCCGCGTGGGGTGATGAACCCGGGCGTGATCATCACTGAAGACGATCGCGAGCACATGAAGAACTTCAAGCTCAACCCGCAGGTGGAAGATGAGATTGACCCTTGCGTGGAGTGCGGCTACTGCGAGCCGGTGTGCCCCTCACGCGACCTGACCATGACCCCGCGCCAGCGCATCGTGGTGCGCCGCGCCCGTGCCAAGGCGCTTAAGGAAGGCGACATGGAGCTGGTAGCACACATTGACAAGGAGTACCAGTACGAGGGCATTGACACCTGTGCGGTGGACTCCATGTGCGTGACCGCCTGCCCGGTGGGCATTGACACTGGCAAGTTCATCAAGTCGCTGCGCCGCGGCGAGGCCGGTGCCGTGAAGTCCGCCGGCTGGGCTGCCGCAGCCAAGGCGTGGGGCCCGGGCAACAGCGTGGCTTCTGTCGCGCTGACCGGCGCCTACTACATGCCGACCAGCCTGGTGCAGAAGGTCACTGACGTTGCGCGTGCGCTCGTGGGCAAGGACACGGTCCCGCAGTACCGTCCCGAGCTGTCCAAGGGTGGCGTGAAGCGTTCCAAGGCGTTTGGCACGCGTATCGGCGCGCCGGGCGTGGAGCCAACCGGTGTGTTCGTCCCGGCGTGTGTGAACTCCATGTTCGGCCCGCAAAGTGATGGCGTGGGCGCCTCTGAGGCGTTTGCGAAGCTGGTGGAGCGTGCAGGTCTTGCGCTTACGGTCCCGGAGGGCATTGACGGGATGTGCTGTGGCACGCCATGGACGTCCAAAGGCATGAGCACCGGCCACGACATCATGCAGCGCCGCGTGAACGACCAACTGATCGCAGCAACGGATGGTGGGCGTCTGCCGGTGGTGGTGGATGCGTCGAGCTGTACGCACGGCTTCCGCGACATGGCGGAAAGTATTGGCATCACGGTCATTGACGCGATCGAGTTTGTGGAACAACACGTGCTGGCAAACCTTGAGGTCACACACAAGGTGCCATCGGTGACGTTGCACCCGACGTGTTCGGCGACGCACCTGGGCATCGTGGAGACGCTGAAGCACGTCGCAGCCGCCGCAGCCGAGGATGTGCGCGTGCCCGCGGAGTGGAACTGCTGCGGCTACGCGGGGGACCGCGGCATGCTGCACCCGGAGCTCACGCACGCGGCAACCAAGCGCGAGGCAGCCGAAGCCAAGGAGCTGGGATCAGCGTGCCATGCGTCCTCCAACCGCACATGTGAGCTGGGCCTGACCGCGGCAACAGGCAAGGACTACGAGCACATTCTGGAGATCCTGGAGCGTGCCAGCCGCTAGGCCAGCACCACTTTGGTGATGCGGGGTAGGGCAATGCGCACGACGCGGTCGGATGCTTCGTCCAGCGCATCCACCTGCCCGGCGCTAACGCTCAGCGGCAGCACGGTCAGCATGCGCCCGCGCCCGTTTTTGTCCACATATCCCAGGCGCACGTGCCGGCGGCCACGCGCGGCAGCCCGCAGGGTTTCCAGGTTGTCGCCGTCAGCTTCCGATTCCTCGTCGGGGCTTTCCAGCTTTGCGACGATCCGCGCAACCTCCCCATCCGCCACCCCACGCACCCGCGGGATGGTCGACGGCGTTGCCGGCACCAGGGCCGGCTCCGGCGCGATGTTCACTGACGCGCCTTGGGCGTTTTCCGCCACCGGCTGCAGGCCCGCTTGGCGCAGCTGCGCCAAGAGTTGGGAAAGCGGGATCTCCGCGATGGCGGCGGTGGGGGCGAGGGGACGTAGGGCGTCGATAAGCGAAAGGGCCCTGGTGATCAGTGCGGGGTCCTCGCTGCGGATGTAGCTGAGCGCTTGGCCGGCGCGGATGGTGCCGTGGTTGCGCGCGACGTCATCAACCATGAAGCTCAGCGCCTGGGGGACCTCGCCCATGACGTGTGCGTGAAGCCACTCGTGGAGCTGAGGGGCAGTCATGCCGCCGGAAAATGCGCGGCGCAGGCTGGCCTCAGAAACCCGCCAGACGCTGGCAAGGCCGGGGGACTCCATGTCGGCGAAACGCTCCAGCACACGCGCAACGTCCGGAGTGAGGGGACCGGGGGCGAGCACCGTCATGTCGGCCTGGGCAATCAGGGTGTCCACCTCAGGCGGAACGAGGGTGGCTGCGGCGGCAACGTCGCCACCGTCTAGCACTGCCTGCAGCGGGGAGGAGGCTGCGCCAAGCGCCAGTGCGCCAACCTGCTCGGCTTCGGTGATTACCGCGTTGATCAGTGCGTCGCGCATAGCGGCGGCCGCCAGGGGAGCCTGAAACAGCAGCATCTGCAGGTTGCCGCCCGCGCGCAGAATGTCCATGCGTGCGTGGCGGATATCAGGCGCGTGGCTTTCCGCGGACAGCAGCTTGTGGCCCTGGTCAATACGCCATGGGGAGGCGACCCAGCCGGCGAGCACAATCGCCCACTGCTGTGTCAACGTGGCGTCGAGCCAGCTCAGCGCGTCGTGGGTCGCTGCGAGCGCATCGGCGTCTTGGGCAGGATCCACATTGCCGCGGCCGATAAGGCCTGCGGATTCGCCGACGGTGACCATGAATGTCGGGTCAAAGCCCAGCTCCTTGGTCAGCGCGGCAAGTGCGCGCACGCCGACGGTGCTGTCCTTGTTCAGCGCTACCGGCTCCGCCAACAGGCGCGTGAGCAGCTGGCGCATCTGGCGCACGGCCTCTAAGCCTTGCGCGGTCGCGGCCTCATCCACCGCGTGCTGGTCTACCTCTGGCTGCTCTGGCTCCACCAGCGGGTAGATGCGCGGGGTCTGGCCGACCAGCGCTTCGCGGACGGGCCGCGGCAGCCGCACGGTTGCGCCGTCAACGCGCACCAGCATTTGCTTGGCTATCAGGCGGGCAACGGGGGTATCCGGATCCGCATCGGGTGCCGCCGCCTTCGTGGTGCCCACGCCACCTGCGCGCGCCAGGGTTTCCAGCACTTTGCGCTCGTTGGCATCAAGCTTTTCGACGCCTTCGCGCACCCCCTCCGGCGCCACATCCGATACCCTCCACCCGGCCGGCAAGGCGCTGAGGGTGCCGGCAGCAATGCGCACAGCGTCGGCGGGGCCGGTGATCAGGGCGCGCTCCCGTAGACGCTCTAGCTGCAGGTCAAGGCCCGTGGTGTCAACCGGGTCAAGCTCCGCACCACGGTCTGCCAGCTGCTCTAGTGCGTGCAGGTCTGCCGCGTTGAGCGTGCGCAGCGCCCGTGAGACAGAACCCGGCAGTCCAAGGCGTGTGCGCAGGGACGCCTGCGTTGGGGGAAGGGGGAAGAACGCGTCCGGGCGGGTGCGAATTAGTGCTCGAAGCTGATCCTCAGTAAACATTTCCGCACAATCCTACGTGCGTTTCTGCCCAGAACGTGAAAGAATAAGACGCATGGCTAAAGATGCAGAGAAGATTGGGCGCGCGAACCCGGCTTGGCCCACGAACGTTCCTGGTAATGGTCACCCGGTGACCGAGATCTCCTCCAAGCTGGCTGGCGCAAGCAGCCCGTTTGGCAATGAGCTGGTGTTGCCGATGCCGCCGGAGCAGACCGGCTACGTGCACACCACGTCCCGTCTCAACGGCGAGTAAAACCTAAGCTCGTAGGAACAACAAAAAGCGGCCGCTGGAAAGCGGCCGCTTTTTTGCTAGCTGTGAGCAGCTGTGGAGCTGTTACAGGTGCTTAGAAGCCCAGTGCGCCAGCGATGTTGCCTGCCAGCACAGAGTCGATCAGCTGGCGGTTGGCCAAGTAGAAGCCGTTGTAGTCATGCTTGTTAGCAGCGTAGGTCTCGTGCACTTCCTGCGGCACGGTGTGGCCAGCGTCAGTCAGCGTTGCGGTCAGCTGGTTGAACAGTGCGTCCACAGCCAGGCTGTCGGAGCTGCCAGTAGCTGCCTCAGCTGCCGGTGCTGCAACCGGAGCCGGAGCGGCCTGCGCTGCCTGTGCGTCGCGGTTGGTCGGTGCGGAGTTCAGGCCGTGGCGTGCGGAGCAAGCCGGCCATGCGCCCCAGCCCTGGCCAGCAAGGGTGCGCTCAGCAATGATGATCTGCTGCTCACGGGTTGCCAGGTTAGCGGTCGGGGCGAACTCGCCGCCGCCGTATGCCAGCCAGGTGCCGTAGGAGAACTGCAGACCGCCGTAGTAGCCGTTGCCGGTGTTGATGGCCCAGTTGCCGCCGGACTCGCACTGTGCGAGCTTGTCCCAATCGGAATCCGGTGCGGCCGTTGCCTGCGGTGCAGCGATGCCGGTAAGCGCGGCAGCGGCTGCTGCGCCAGCGAGTGCCTTCTTGCTCACGGAGGTGGTCTGCTTAGAGTGGCGTCCCATAGTTACTTCCTTCTCTTACGGGCCGGTTGACTTCGGACGTTTCGCAGTAGCCTAACGTTTTATAACGATTCAGTCACGCTCGTGCCACAAAATGGCGAAGATACTGGGTTTTGGGGCGCTATAAGGGCAGCTCGTGGCGTCGAAAAGCAAAATATGTGATCTGTGTCACTTGGGGCTGCGCTGGGCTCTTTCGGGCGACGGGGTAAGCTCACCAGATCTACGTAGACAGGAGGATTAGCCATGCCAATTGGAAAGGTTAAATGGTACGACGCCGAAAAGGGCTTCGGTTTCGCCTCGAACCCTGGTGAGGAAGACGTCTTCATCGGCCGCAACGTGCTGCCCGAAGGGGTTGAGGAGCTTGTGCCCGGCCAGCGCGTGGAATTCGACTTTGCCGCCGGCCGCCGCGGACCGCAGGCGCTGCGCCTTGAGATCCTGGACACGCCGCGCCGCAGGCCTGTACACCGCCGCAAGCCGGAGGAACTGGGCAGCATGCTTGCAGATGTGATGACGCTGATCGAAACCCAGATCCAGCCCGCACTGACCGCCGGCCGCTACCCGGACCGCAAGGAATCCCGCCAGGTTGCGGAGATCCTGCGCGCGGTGGCGAAGGAGCTCGACGCGTAAAAAGAGGCGCTGTTAAAACGGGAGCGTTTACTCAAACCCAACTGACCACGTTGCAATGACTGGGACTTCCTCCCCGTCGGCAGCGTGGTCAATTGCTAGGGCGGACACTTCCGCCACCACGAGTGTCGCCCCGGACTCAGTCACTGCGTCGATCTCGTGCTCGGTGGCTTCGCCGGAGGTGTAGACGGTCTCGTTGTTGGCCGCCGGGTCGTCATAAATAGCCAGCACGCGCCAGCTGGTCTGCGCGATGTCCTTCGGCACAGCCACGTGCACCGAATCATCACCCAGCGGCATGGACGGGGGAGTGCCGCCGTCACACTCCTGGTCCAGCTCACAAACGGTGTACGGGGGGATCTCGCGGGTTTCACCGGCGGACGTCACGCTGATTGCAACATCTGAAATTGGGGTGCCCGGGCGGGTGCGCTGGTACTCCATAAAGAAATAGATGCCGGTGACAAGCAGCAACGCAACGGCAATAACCGCCACCATTTGCTTCACGCTTTGGTTCTTTCCGCCTTTTGCCATGGTTGCGGATTCTACCCAGCAGCCTTAGTCGGCGGGGGTGAAGGTAACCCGGTACAGGTCCGGCCAGCGCTTACCCGTCACATAAAACTCATCGGTTCCGGGTATGTGCGCAATGCCGTTGAGCACATTGTTCAAATCAGGCTCCGCGTTGTTTGGCACGCCGGAGGCGTCAATGACAGCGGTAACATTGCCCGTTTCCGCGTCAATGCGCACGATATCGGTGGTGGTAAATACGTTGGCGTACACATCACTACCCACGCACTCCAGCTCATTGAGGCCATCGACGGGTTCGCCGGCCAACGTGACGCTGAAACGCTCGCGCTCCTCAAGGGTCTCTGGGTCCATGCGGCGCAGCTGCGCGGTGCCGTCGGAGAAGATCATCTCGCCGGTTTCTTCGAGATGGCAAATGCCCCAGCCCTCACCATCAATTGCCGCTTGGTCTACCACCTCAAGCGTTTGGGCATCCCGTTTGTAGGCGATACCGGATTGCCAGGTGAGTTGCCACAACGCGGCGTCTACAAGCGAAATGCCCTCACCAAAATCCTCATCCGGCAGCGACTGGGAGGCAAGCTCAGTGCCGTTGATGTCGCGGCGATACACGCGCGACTCCCCGTTCCAACCCGTGCCCACGTACAACTCACCGCCAGGGCCCACCTCAAGGCCCTGGGTGAAACTTGTCGGGTCAAAGTCATACCGCTCATGCACAACCGCCACAAGCTGCTCGGGCTGGTTGTCGGTGCCGCACGCGCTCAGCGGCAGCAACGCGAGAAAGGCAAGGGCGGCACAAGGTTTGGAGGGATTCGGCATGGGCACCATCTTGCACCATCTTGTACCCCTGAAAAGCAACACACGCATAATGGGGGAGTGAGTAAACCCAGACGTAACCGACATTCCGCCGGATCCCCGTTGCTTAGCCCCAAGGCGGTAGCAGCGGCGCGAGAGGCGCTTGGAGACGTCGCCGCGGACCACGAAATCGGCGACCACATCGGCGTCACCGGCCTGCAAGCCAACGTGGCCACCCACCGCTTCGAAGCGAACGTGCCTGGCTACACCGGCTGGGAGTGGAACGCCGTGATTGCGTGCGCAACCGGCTCAGACACCATCACCATCAACGAGGTCGCGCTGATCCCAGCAACGGGCGCGCTCGAAGCGCCGGAATGGGTGCCCTACTCGGAGCGCCTGCGCCCAGGCGACCTCGGCCCCGGCGACATCATGGAGCTTTCGCCTCACGACGCTCGGGTGACCGACGACTCCTTCTCCCGCCACGCCATTACCTTCCCCGGACGCGAGACCAAGCACTACCTGACCGAACAAGGCCTGCGCGACGCCGAGAAGCGCTGGCGCACCGGCGACTACGGGCCAAACAGCGAGTTCGCCGAAAAGGCCACCCTGTACTGCCGCAGCTGCGCTTTCTACCTGCCCATGGGGGAGCCGGTGGGTGACAACTTTGGTGTGTGCACCAACGAATACTCCGCCGACGGCCACGTTGTTGCAGCCTCCTACGGCTGCGGCGCGCACGCGGACACCGTAGTGAATGACTAGTGGGATTAGAACGTGGCGGCGCGCTTTGCGCGTGCCTCGTTGACTTCCCGGTGCGAGGGCACGCCGGCGCGCTCAAACAGCAGCCGCGCCGAGCGAGGCGTGCCGTACTCCACCCAGGATTCGACCAAACGGACGCCGTAGACCGGGTCGACCACCCAGACCTCACTGTCGTGCAGCTGTCCTAGCGAGAATCCTTCCGGCAGCGTGTGAACGCACACTCCATGGGCGCGCAGGATATCCACCACGCCATCTAGCGCTACTGAGCGGGGTGTGTGGGGGTGCGTAGAGATATATGCGCAGATGCCGTGCGCTGGATCCTCGCTTTCATGGATGGCAATCAGTGGGCGCATGATGGCGCAGACGACGTTTCCTGCGGCATCAGCAAGCAAGCCCTCATCCGAAGGCAACAAGGCCAGCTGGGTTTGCTGCCAACCGGAATCCGGACCAACCTTTTCGGGCACGGTGCGCTCATCCGGGATCGGCAGCGCGGACATGGTGATCTCCTGCGGGGCTGGCGCAAGGGGGCGAAGTACCAGCACAGGTGTGCCGTTGTTGATGTGCAAGATTGCCCGTCGAGTCCCTGCTACATCCGCCAACCGAACACGCAAGGATTGCATGTCGGCGGTGGAAACCCCCAGCTCACGCAAGCGCTGGGCATACAGCGCAGCGTCAATGACGGTGCCTTCTTGCACCACAAAGGTGAAACTATCCACGTCTGCCCTGCTTACTGTGCCTTACTGTGCCGAAAAATTACTGGAATTGAAATTGGTTTTTTACACGCAAAGTGACAGTCTATGACAGGCAATATGACAGGCAATAGCCAGTCTTCCAACAACGCACCTGAAAAGGGATCCAAGACACCGTGACCACCCGAGATACCAGCGCGCCTGAAACTGGCGCGCAACAACCAACACCTTCGAAGCCTGCCGGCGGACTGGACGGCTTCTTCCACATTTCGGAGCGTGGCTCCACTGTCGGCCGTGAGATCCGCGGCGGCGTGGTCACGTTCTTCGCCATGGCGTACATCGTCCTGCTCAACCCGCTGATCATTGGTACCAGCCCGGACCGCGATGGCGTTGTGCTGGGTATTCCGCAGGTGGCTGCGGTGACCGCGCTGGTTGCCGGCGTGATGTGCATTATCTTCGGCGTTGTGGCGAAGTACCCCTTCGGCATTGCAACGGGCCTGGGACTCAACACCCTGGTTGCGGTGACGCTGGTGGGGCAGCAGGGCCTGACCTGGCCGGAGGCCATGGGCCTTGTGGTGATTGACGGCATCATTATTTGCGTGCTTGCCGTCACCGGTTTCCGCACCGCGGTGTTTGAGGCGATCCCGAACTCCATGAAGGTGGCCATGAGCGTGGGCATCGGCATGTTCATCGCCATGATTGGTCTTGTAGATGCTGGCTTTGTCCGCCGCATTCCGGACGCCGCGATGACCACCGTGCCGGTCCAGCTTGGTTTTGAAGGCTCGATTGCCTCCTGGCCGACGTTGGTCTTCGTGCTGGGTCTTGTGATTTGTGGTTTCATGGTTGCCCGCAACGTGCCGGGTGGCCTGTTCATTGGCATCGTTATCACCACGATTATCGCTTTGGTTGTTGAGGCGATTGCTGGCGTGGGTTCCTCCGCTGAGGATCCGCACGGCTGGTCCCTTGCGGTGCCGACCATCCCGGAGGGCTTCGGCGGCATCCCGGACCTGTCGTTGGTGGGCAAGGTTGATCTGGTTGGCGCGTTTATCAACGCGGGCGTGCTGGCTGCGTCGCTCATGGTGTTCACCCTGGTGCTGGCGAACTTCTTTGACGCTATGGGCACCATGACCGCGCTTGGCCGCCAGGCTGGCCTGGCTAATGAGAAGGGCAACCTGCCGGACATGAAGCGCGCCCTGATCGTTGAGGGTTTCGGCGCCGTTGCTGGTGGTTTTGCCTCCAGCTCTTCCAACACGGTGTATGTGGATTCTTCCGCGGGTATTGCAGACGGCGCGCGCACGGGCCTTGCCAACGTGGTCACCGGCGTGTTGTTCCTGCTGGCTATGTTCTTCACCCCGCTGTATGAGATTGTGCCGATTGAGGCTGCGGCACCGGTGCTGGTTATTGTGGGTGCGCTGATGATGATGCAGGTTGGCGGCATTGACTGGACGCGCTTTGACGTGGCATTTCCGGCCTTTTTGACCATCGTGGTCATGCCGTTTACCTACTCCATTGCAAACGGTATTGGCGTGGGCTTCATCGCGTTTACCGTCATGGCGCTGTTTGCTGGCAAGGCGCGTGAGATCCACTGGATCATGTGGCTGATCTCCGCGCTGTTTGTTGTCTACTTTGCGCAGGGCCCACTGCTGGCTCTCGTGGGTTAAGGCACAGAGCATTATGCGTATCGACGACCCGTTGTCCCCATCCCTCGACGACATCCGAGACCTGAAACACTCCGATAGCGAGAAACGTCTGGTGATCGCCGAAGGCCCGTTGGTGGCGGGTCGTCTTTTGGCATCGCGCTTTCCCATGCGCGCTGTCTTTGGTTTTGGGGGACGCCTGGCTACTTTCCTGGAGGAGCACGGCGAGGAGCTGTCGCGCCGCGAGATCCCGGTGTACGAGATCACGCGCGAGATTATGGGGCAGGTTGTTGGCTACGACATGCACCGGGGGCTTCTCGCTTCGGCTGACCGCCCGGAACCTTTAAGCGTTGCTGAGGTGGCAGCGGGTGCCCGCACCCTGGTGATCTTGGAGGGAGTGGGGGACCACGAGAACATCGGCTCCATTTTCCGCAACGCCGCAGGCATGGGGGTAGACGGCGTGCTTTTCGGCGCGGCAACCGCAGATCCGCTGTACCGCCGCAGCGTGCGCGTGTCCATGGGGCACGTGCTGCGCACTCCGTTTGCGCACTTTGGGGGCACGCCAACCACCTGGCAGCGCGACCTGGAGCAGCTGCGCCAGGCGGGGTTTCACATTGTGGCGCTGACCCCGGCGCCGGATTCGGTACTGCTGCGGGATGCGCTCACCAACCCGGAAACGGGTGCGCCGTATGAGAAGGTGGCGTTCATGGTGGGGGCGGAAGGCCCGGGGCTGACTGAACACGCAATGCGTGCAGCAGATGTGCGCGCACAGATCCCCATGAGCCCCGGCACTGATTCACTGAACGTGGCAACAAGCGCGGCTATCGCGTTCTACGAGCGCAACCGTTAGGGCCTAGTTAGGGCCGATCTATGGCCGATCTGAGTGGCGGATGCGCTCCTTGAGTGCTGCCGCAGCACTCTTCACGCGGCGGCGAATGCCGCGGGCGATGCGCTTGGCGGCGGCCACGGAGGCGTCTGCAAGCTCGGCGAACTCGTCGCCGTCGTTGTCGCTTTGCACGTCATAATCGTCATACGCGCTGTCTTTTTCGGCAAAGCGCGCCGCAACCTCCTCAACCGTCTTGGTCTTGGGCGGCTTTGCAGGCTGCGTGATCTTCGGCTCCGGGCGGCCATCCACCGCATACCCCACCACGTGTACGTCTGGGCTGCCCGCGTGCAGGTCCACGCCAATCCAGCTGCGTTGCGCTTCACGCACCAGATCTTTGGGCTCAAACGGCAAGGTGATGCCGCCTAACTGCTCAGCTTTCTCGCCTGCCCAATAGGGGGCTTCGAAAGGTTCGGGCAGACCTAAGTCTTCAATCACCCGTTCGCGCGTGGCGGTCAAAGAGCGGCGCAGCTCATCGCCCACGTAATGGGAAAACCCGCCGTAGCCACTGTCCGTGCCCTCAGCAAAAACGTAGGTATCTGCAGCGGGGAGTGCGCGGCGCAGGTACCCAACCGTGTGGGAAAGCTCCTCCGAATCCTCTACAAAGGTCTGCACCACGGCCACTCCCGGGTAACCGGCAATGTAAAACTCATCGCGGCCCGGGCGTGAGGAACGGTTGAGCGGGAACTGCCCAATCGGCGTGATCGGCCAAGCAGGGTTGATCTGCGCAAGCAGCTTGCGCCCAAACCCACGGTCCGCCTTCGGCTCTGCCGCCAAAACCTCTTCCGGGTGTGCGGAGGTGACAAACCACACCGTCACAACCGCTGGGTAGCTCATTTACGCGGCCGTTTCTGTGAGGTACGAACACCCAGCAGCACGTCCTCCCAGTGCGGGGTGACAGCCTTGCGGCGACGCTGCTGCGGCTGCTCCTGCTCATCTGGGTGGCGCAGGAAATCGCCCTCCAACTCCTCGGCGGGTGCTGCCTCTACATCCGGAGCCTCGGATTCAGCGGGCTCCTCGGGCTCCACGCGTTGGTCCCGCCTGTCCAGGCTCACGATGGAACGCGGCTGCACAAAATCCGGGTCGGTCAGATCCTGGGCCACTGCGTCGCGGGCCTCTGCCGTGGAACCCGAACCCATCTGGCGCTTGTAGGCCCACGTGGCCTCATTATCCGTCAGGCCAGCCTTCCAGGAAACGCGGACCACCCAGGCATCGCCGGGTTCGCGGGTAGCGTCCCACGTAGCGTCTGCAAGCGAATGGCCCCTCGCAGCAAAGGCGGAGGCAAGGACCTCGAACAGGGTAAGCTTCGCCGGGCCGTCCTCACGCACGGGGTGCGCCTGCTTGGCGGCCTCAGCAATCTGCGCACGCTCCAACAACACCGGGTGCGCGTAGGGCTCAACGCGTGACTCCGCAACTCCCATCTCCTCAGCCAGCTCCGCGGCGGTAGCGCCAGCGCGGATGCGGGCCTGGATCTCATTCGGGCGCATGGTCAGCGCGTTGGCGAAGAGGGGATCGGGCTCTGGGAGCGGCTCCGGCTCAGGTGCCGGCTCCGGCTCCGGCGTCGGCTCCTCTTTTAGTTCTTCCAGCGCAGCGCGGGAGAGCTGGTAGCGAACACCATCGTCATCTACCAGAACGAAGAACTGCTCCGTCGATTCCTCTTCACTGAGATAAAGCTCACGCATAGCGTCCACCTTATCCCAGGACACGGCGCTTACTTTGCGCCCACGCCCTGCTCCAGCAGGGAATCAATAGCACGCGTCAAGGTAACAACGTCCGCGGTATCAATAGCCGGGAACATGCCGATACGCAGCTGGTTGCGGCCCAGCTTGCGGTACGGCTCCACATCCAGGATGCCGTTCGCGCGCAGCGCCTTCGCCAGCTCAGCTGCGTCGATGGAGTCCGCAAAGTCAATCGTGCCCACCACCAGGGAGCGCGACGCCGGGTCCTGCACAAACGGGGTAGCCAGCTCATGTGCATCCGCCCAGGCGTAGAGCGCCTCGGAGTTTGCGGTGGTGCGCGCAACCATAGCGTCCAGGCCACCCTCGGCGTTCATCCACTTCACCTGGTCAGCCAACATCAGCAGGCTGCCCACAGCCGGGGTGTTGTAAGTCTGGTTCTTGCGCGAATTGTCCACTGCCGTCTGCAGGTCCAAAAACGCCGGGATAAAGCGGCCGGATTCCTTGATCTTGGCAATGCGCTCGATCGCAGCCGGGCTCATCGCCGCAAACCACAGGCCGCCATCGGACGCGAAGCACTTCTGCGGGGAGAAGTAGTAAACGTCAGCTTCCTTCATGTCGACGGGGAGGCCGCCGGCGCCGGAGGTTGCGTCGATAAGCACGAGCCCCTCGGCATTCGGACGGACAACCGGAACCATCGCACCGGTGGAGGTCTCATTGTGAGCCCAGGCGATGACATCAGCATCCGTGCCGTCGAGCTCGCTCGGGCTAGGGGCAGTGCCCGGCTCAGCGGCAACCACCTGCGGCTCTTCCAGCCACGGTGCCTGCGCGGAGGCCTTGGCAAACTTGCCGGAGAACTCACCGAACGTCAGGTGGGCCGACTTGTTCTCAATCAGGCCGAAGGTTGCAGCATCCCAGAACGCGGTAGCACCGCCGAGGGACAGGACGATCTCGTAGCCCTCAGGCAGCTGGAAGAAATCGGCCAGACCTTCGCGGACCTCACCCACAACGTTCTTCACCGCGGGCTGGCGGTGGGAGGTGCCGATGATGTCCGCGCCGCGTACGATAGCGTCAAGCTGCGCAGGGCGAACCTTGGACGGGCCGCAGCCAAAACGGCCGTCGGCAGGGATGAGGTCAGCTGGGAGGGTGGGGTAGGTGCTCATGACATCCTTCGGGAGATTTTTACGGTGCATTGCATAATATACTTTGCGACGCCATATGTAAAGGGTCCGCAAAGCGTGAGCCTTCGGCCGAAAAGCGCAATCATGTCACCCGTGTCACACGCGGTGCTACTATGGCTCAAGGTAAATATCCGCACAACGTGTCAACCTGCTTTTAGGGTGTGTCCTAGGTGCGGCAAGTGTCTACGTGGAAAGGCTCATAGTGGCTTCTGAAAACGCAAACAAGGCAGTACTTCACTACCCAGGTGGCGAGTATGAGATGGACATCATGCAGGCCACCGAGGGCAACGATGGTGTTGTACTTGGCAACCTTTTGAATGAGACCGGCCTGGTTACCTTTGACCCGGGTTATGTTTCCACCGGTTCTACTGAGTCCAAGATCACCTACATCGACGGCGCCGAGGGCATTCTGCGCCACCGTGGCTACGACATTGCGGATCTGGCAGAGAACGCAACCTTCAATGAGGTTTCCTACCTGCTGATCAAAGGCGAGCTGCCGACGGTGGAGGAGCTGGATGCATTTAACCAGGATCTGCGCCACCACACCCTGTTGGATGAGGACTTCAAGGCAGCGTTCAACATCTTCCCGCGCAATGCTCACCCGATGGCGGTGCTCGCGTCTTCCGTGAACATTCTGTCTGCTTACTACCAAGACCAGCTCAACCCGCTGGATGAGGAGCAGCTGGACAAGGCAACCGTGCGCCTGATGGCCAAGGTGCCGATGTTGGCGGCATACGCCTACCGCGCATCCCGCGGTAAGCCGTACATGTACCCGGACAACTCCCTGAACCCGCGTGAGAACTTCATGCGCATGATGTTCGGTTACCCGACCGAGGACTACCACGTTGACCCGGTCCTGACCAAGGCGCTGGACAAGCTGCTCATCCTGCACGCTGACCACGAGCAGAACTGCTCCACCTCCACCGTCCGCATGATTGCTTCCGCACAGGCCAACATGTTCGTTGCCGTTGCTGGCGGCATCAACGCGCTGGCTGGCCCGCTGCACGGTGGCGCTAACCAGGCTGTTCTGGAGATGCTGGAAGACATCAAGAACAACCACGACGGTGACGCAACCGACTTCATGAACCGCGTGAAGAACAAGGAAAAGGGCGTCCGCCTGATGGGCTTCGGCCACCGCGTGTACAAGAACTACGACCCGCGTGCAGCCATTG
Source organism: Corynebacterium riegelii (assembly GCF_001263755.1). NCBI lineage: Bacteria > Bacillati > Actinomycetota > Actinomycetes > Mycobacteriales > Corynebacteriaceae > Corynebacterium > Corynebacterium riegelii. Next base: position 1,275,841 of record NZ_CP012342.1, on the reverse strand, counting down.
TGAAGGACACCGCACACGAGGTGCTGGAGCACCTGGGTGGGGACGAGCTTTTGGATCTGGCCATGAAGCTTGAAGAGATTGCACTGAATGATGAGTACTTCATCCAGCGCAAGCTCTACCCGAATGTGGACTTCTACACCGGCCTGATCTACCGCGCGATGGGCTTCCCAACGGACTTCTTCACCGTGCTGTTTGCCATCGGCCGTCTGCCGGGCTGGATTGCTCAGTACCGTGAGCAGCTGGCGATGAACACCAAGATCAACCGCCCGCGTCAGATCTACACCGGCTACCAGAAGCGCGACTTCGTGCCGCGCGACAAGCGCTAAGCGTTTCTTGCCAACACCGCCGTTTGCCGGACTTCCCTTATACTCTTGGGAGTCCGCTCGGCGGTTTTTACTTGTTTGAAGCTTATGAACGAACAGGAGATAGTGACCTATGGAAAAGCCAATCATTGAGATTCCACAGGAACCGGCGCCGGTAGACCTGGTTATTGAGGATCTGGTTGTTGGTGACGGTGCTGAGGCTGTCGCAGGTGGCTACGTGAAGGTCCACTACCTTGGCGTGACCTATGACTCTGGCAATGAGTTTGACTCCTCTTGGGACCGCGGTGAGGCTGCGGAATTCCCGCTCGCTGGCCTGATTGAGGGCTGGCAGGAGGGTATCCCGGGGATGCGTGTTGGCGGTCGCCGTCAGCTCACCATCCCGCCGGAGAAGGCTTACGGCCCGGCTGGTGGTGGTCACCCGCTGGCTGGTCGCACGCTGGTCTTTGTTATTGACCTGTTGGACGCTAGGTAGGAGTTGGGTGTTATGAGTATCCCAGTAACCACGCTGAATGACGGTTATGATTTCCCGCTGCTTGGCCTTGGTACTTACAAGCTTGAAGCTGCAGATGTAGAGCCGGTGGTGCGCCGGGCAATCGAGCTGGGGTACCGCCACATTGATACCGCCTCGTTGTACGGTAATGAGGTTGAGGTTGGTAAGGCGATTCGTGATGCGATCGCTGCTGGCGACGTGACTCGTGAGGAGCTGTTTGTTACCACGAAGCTGTGGAATGATGACCAGCACCGTGCGGGGGAGGCGTACCAGGAGTCTTTGAAGCGCCTTGGCCTGGAGTTTATTGACCTGTACTTGGTGCACTGGCCGTGCCCGCAGCAGGGTAGGTACGTGTCTGCGTTTGAGCAGATCGTGCAGTTGCAGGGCATGGGGCAGTTGCAGTCGGTTGGTGTGGCGAATTTCTACGAGGAAGTGCTGGATGAGCTGATTGCGGCTACCGGTGTCACCCCGGTGCTGAACCAGGTGGAGCTGCACGCTGGTTTCACGCAGCCGGAGTTGCGTGAGTACCACGCTCAGCACGGCATTGTGACTGAGGCGTGGGCGCCGCTTGCGCGAGGGAAGAACTTTGATGCGCCGGAGATTGTTGCTGTGGCTGAGCGTCACGATGCAACGCCTGCGCAGGTGGTGTTGGCATACCTGATGAAGCTTGGTTGCTCTGTGGTGCCCAAGACTGCCAATTTGGAGCGCTTGGAGGAGAACTTGGGCGCAGTGGGGCTTCTGCTTGACGACGCTGACGTGAACTCCCTCAACTCCATCCCCGGCGAGCGCCTGTGGGGCAACCCTCGGACGTTCCCGAATTAGTCCGCTTAGAGCTGCTAAAACGCCTGCACCGTTAGGGTGTGGGCGTTTTTTCATGCAGAAAACGGGAAAACAAATGTGTAAGTAGTACTAATTAGCGATGCAGGTCACAGCATTGCGCGGGGGTAGTTTCACCCCCAGCTGGGAAATGAGAAGTCTTAAACATTGGAGAGACTTTGTGCTGTACGTTACATTTTCTGTGTTGCGTTACGTATTTGGCAGCTTTTGCTGACCAAACTCGTAACAAGGCGAAAACTTCCTCTAGCAAGAAAGGATTGAGGCCGTGGCTGGATCTACAGCAGTCCCCACTCGTCGTGAGCCCACGCCTGACGAGTTTGTGGCAATGCAGCAGAGCCCTGAGTTCCAGGAGCTTCGCAGCACTTTCCGCGGATTCACCTTCCCGGTGATGATTGCCGCGCTTATCTGGTACCTCTTCTACGTCATCTTTGCCACCTTCGCACCGGAGGTTATGGCACGGCCTTTCCTTGGCCTGAACCTGGGCCTGTGGATGGGGTTGGCGCAGTTCATTACCACCTTCGCCATCACTTACGTCTATGTGAAGTGGGCGAACAAGAATATCGAGCCGCGTGCGGCACAGATCCGTGAAGAGATGGAGGGCTAACACATGCAGACCTACACCCTCGCTGCCGAGGCTGCGGCCAACGGCAATCCGCTTCTGAACATTGCCATCTTCGGCGCGTTCATTGTTGTCACCCTGTTCATTGTTACCAAGGCAGGCAAGACCACCAGCGAGTCTTCTGACTTCTACACCGGTGGTGCATCCTTCTCCGGTACCCAGAACGGCCTGGCTATTGCAGGTGACTACCTGTCCGCCGCGTCCTTCCTGGGCATCGTCGGCTCCATTGCGCTCAGTGGTTACGACGGCTTCTTGTACTCCATCGGCTTCTTCGTAGCCTGGCTGGTAGCGCTTTTGCTGGTGGCTGAGCCGCTGCGTAACGTTGGCCGCTTCACCATGGCGGACGTGCTTTCCTTCCGTCTGCGCCAGAAGCCGGTCCGCGTGGCCGCCGCATTCGGCACCTTGTTCGTGTCGCTGTTCTACCTGATCGCGCAGATGGCCGGCGCCGGCTCCCTGGTGTCCGTGCTGCTGGACCTGCACTCGTTTGCCGCACAGGCGATCTGTGTTGCCATCGTTGGCGTTGTCATGATCGTCTACGTTCTGGTTGGCGGCATGAAGGGCACCACCTACGTGCAGATGATTAAGGCTGTTCTGTTGATCACCGGCGTGCTGATCATGTCCATCCTGGCCTTTGTCGTGGCTAAGGGCGGCCTGAACGCTATTTTTGACCAGGCGATTGAAACCCACGCCAACTCCGCATACCTGGCAGAGAAGGGCTATGTGGCAGAGAACATCATGCAGCCGGGCCTGAAGTACGGCGCAACCACCACATCCAAGCTGGACTTCATCTCCCTGGGTCTGTCCCTGGTGCTTGGTACCGCTGGTCTGCCGCACGTGCTGATGCGCTTCTACACCGTGCCTACGGCGAAGGAAGCACGTAAGTCCGTGACCTGGGCAATTGTCCTGATCGGTTCCTTCTACCTGCTCACCCTGATCCTGGGCTACGCAGCAGCTGCCTTCGTTGGCCCGGACCGCATCCTGGCTGCACCGGGTGGCGCAAACGCGGCGGCTCCGCTGCTGGCATTCGAGCTCGGTGGCTCCATCTTCATGGCGCTGATCGCCGCGGTTGCCTTCGCAACAGTGCTTGCTGTGGTTGCTGGTCTGGCGATTACCGCCTCCGCATCCATTGCGCACGACGTTTACGCAGCCGTGCTGCGTGACGGTCAGGCAACTGAGGACGAGCAGGTCCGCGTCTCCCGCATCACCGTGGTTGTCCTGGGCATTGTCTCCATCATCCTGGGTATCCTGGCGATGACGCAGAACGTGGCCTTCCTGGTCTCCCTGGCATTCGCCATCGCGGCCTCCGCGAACCTGCCGACCATCCTGTACTCCCTGTACTGGAAGCGCTTCAACACCACTGGTGCGGTTGTGTCCATCTACACCGGCCTGATCTCCGCCCTGGTGCTGATCTTCCTCTCCCCGGCAGTGTCTGGTACCCCGACTGCAATGTTCCCGAACGCAGATTGGTCCATCTTCCCGCTGTCCAGCCCGGGCCTGATCTCGATTCCGCTGGGCTTCCTCGGCGGCATCATCGGTACCTTCCTGGGTAAGCCGGACAACTTCGATGAGCTGCAGGCCGAGATGGAGGTCCGTTCGCTCACCGGTGTTGGTGTGGAGGCTCCGGTCGACCACTAATCCGTGACATAAAAAACGGCGCTTTTTCTAAGCGCCGTTTTTTGTTGCCGAGGCAAGCTAGAGCCAAGTTAGAGCCAAGTTAGAGCAGGCCAGCCCAATCGATCTTCGAGGACAGCTGGCTGCTCGTTGCAATCAGATCTGCTAGGGCTGCTGCGTCGCTCTGCTGTGGCGTATTCAGGGAGATCGGGGGAAGCGGCGACTGCTGCGGCTGGCCGGGCAGCCACTGACCCCAGTCACGGACGTAGACGTTGTTGATGTCCACCGTGATGCCGTCGATAGTCGCAGTCCATTTCGCCTTCTGGTGGATCGTGGTGCGGGGGTGGATCTTGCCGCCGGAGCCCCAGTCGTGCTGCCAGAAGTAGCTGCCAATGCCGTCTTCCACGCACCACTGGATCACGTTGTAGTTGCCGTACACGCCCATCTGGTAGCCAGCCACGGTCAGCGCTGCCTGGAATGCGCGCAGGTAGGGACGGATCTGGTGGGTGTAGTGGTCCTTGTGCGGGTTGTCATCAATCGCCACATAAATCGGCTTGCCGGTCGGCCCGCCGGCTGCACGGTGCAGGCGGATCGCGTCAGGGGCATGCTTGGCTGCCGACGCCGCACCCCCCAACCAATCAGCCGTCTCCGCGCGACCGAACTGATATACCGATGCGGTGTAGAGGCCCTGGGCGGCAAAGTCGCGCGTTTCGGCGAGCGTAACCGGCTTGCCCAGCATCCAGTTCGCGCCCGAGCGACGCTCGGAAACATAGCGCACGGCACCCATGTGGCCGGCGGCTTTCACGCTGCTTGCCGACGGCACACCCGCCGAATAGTCAATAACCGTGCCAATCACGCGGCCTGGGGCCTGGGCGGCAGCGGCAGGGGAGAGGAGCGTAGACGAGGCGGCGCCGGCCGCGGTGGCGATGGCAGCGGACTTGAGGAATGTCCGGCGAGAGTATGAAAATGCAGTCACATCCGTAACATTAGCCCCACTGGTTGCGTGGTTTGGTAGGCGCGGCGTTACGACATCGTTGATGCCTGATGCTGATGCCTGATGCTGATGTATCTGCAGGCTGGGTGTCCACTAGAACTGTCCAATAGAGCATCCCGTGATTTCTCAACCGAAAAATCGCCTGTTTTTCGTTTTGGAACCTGGCTTGGGTCACCGTCGGTCGTTGAAGATCCCTTCGACATTGTGGCCTGTGGGTTTTGGGCTTGTGGTTGGTGAAAGCTCGGCACTCATTTCGTCGCTCATTTGTCCCAAGCCAGGAACCACGCCGAGGCCTCCTTCGGAAAAACGGCCTGTTTTTTGTTTTGGATCGGGCCACCTGGATTCTCTTACTCGGGGCGGGTATCGACCAGTTCTTCTGGGGCGTAGTCTTCCACCCATCCGTAGGCATCTTCTGGGTCGGGGAAGGGTGGTTCACAAAAATCGGGTTCTTTTGGTAACGGCTCCGGCAACACCGCCTTGATCGGGAAGTGAAGGCCGTATTCTTCCTCCAAGGCTGCGATCTGGGCGTCGGCCTGTTCGAGGTTGTGGTGGTGGTCAAAATCGTCCAGTATTTTGTGGCCCTTGGCGTAGAACTGCGCCACCCGACTACGACGCTGACACACTTGCTCAAGGTTGCTCTTCCACCGTGGGGCCTGCGCTTGGGTGTTGTGTGCAATCAGGCTATCCGGCGTGCAGGTTTCATACGTGCCGTTGGCAAAAAGCCACAAGATTTCACCCGTATCCGGGTCTGGGACGTAGAACCCACGCTTATCGGTTTTCAGGTTGTGGTGCTTTTGACACAACGGATACAAGTTACTCGGCGTGGTTTTGCCACCCTGGCCAAACGGGATCCGGTGATCCATCTGGCACCTCAGTGACGGCACACTACATCCCGGGAACACACAGTGCGTGTGGCGTGCGCAGACGACTCGTCGCATTGCTTCGGTTGGGGTGTAGCTATCCGTATGTGCTTGAAGTTCTGCCTCCATATCCACTTCGGTGACCTTCGCTGACGCCAGCAGGTCATCCAGTGCTGCGGTTGCTTCTGGGGTTAAGGCACCAACACCTGGCACATAGGCCGGCCCGCCAACCTCACGACCCTTCGGCACAAACACATGCAGCGTGGTTTTCGTTGGGGTGATCTCACCAGAGAGCAGTTTCACCATCGCATCGGCCATGGAGGTTTTGTGTTCACGTGCAGTCGCTAACACGTGCTCGCGTACGACCTGTGCAGTCAACGGGTTGGTCGCCAACGTGACCAGTGTTTTGACCGTGCCGGACTGTGCAGACACCTCAAAGGTCACCGCATCATCAGCAGCGTGTGCCTGCGCCATTCGCTGTTGGCGCCTTTTTGGTTGGTAGGCGCAGGTTGGGTCAATACGTTTAATCATCTCCCGGATACGACGGGTAATCGTGGTGGTTTGTGGAGTGTGTTGCCCAGCACGTGTTGGGGTAAACGTAGTAGTCAACATCTCGTCGAACTCGGCATACGCCTCATCGGTGATGTCTGGCCCAAGCTCAGCAAGCACGGTATCGATGGCGCGTAAATGCTGCAGATCCATCACACGCGTCTTGGCCTGCAATGCTCGCAGCTTCGGTAAGTGTTGTAGGCGTGCATGGGAGAAGATCGCTTGCTCAACCGAGCTTTTAGTCCAGCCGGTTGCTTCCCTCATGGCCACCACAGCCACGTCGAAGTCATCAATATCAACACTTGCCCCAGGTGTGGCGAAGCGGCCGAAGGCATTCCAGTAAATATCGCGAATACCTTGACTAAACGTGCTCAGCGGATCTTCTGGTCGCTGTGTGCGGAAGTATGGTTCGCCCACGGTCTACCCCCAGTGTTGTGTTCCCGTTTTCCCTTTGTTTCGTACCCCTAATTATACCCGCTGAACTGTTCTATACGCAAGGGGTAAACCAGCATGTATTGCACTATTTCCGCATGCACATTCACTACACAGGCTGGCGGTTGCATTCAGTATATCGACCGATCCCACATGCCCCATTGGCTTACGGGGAAATAGCAGACAAACGTTCGAGAAATGCCGCAAATCTCCAGCCTCGTCGCACGCGCAAGCGGGGCCGGATCGGGTGGAAGGTCAAGCACCCAAACCACCACGCTCATCGTCTGTTTCCACAACCACCGAGCTAGACGACCAGTGGAAAACGACTGTTCAGGGCTGCGGAAACCCAAGAAATGCGAGGTATAACAGTGCGATACCAAGGACGGTGATCCTCGCTGCCTAATATGAATGTATGAATCGGGACACCGTAGAACCCATTTCGGAGTTGCCTCGTGGCGAGTTCGCCTTTCCAGGCCCGCTCCGTGACGGTCTTGTCAACGCCATCCTGAATGGAACGAAAACTGCGACAGCATCCTTGTTGGCTGAATACCCCAACGACTATCAGCCGCATGAGGAAGTGGAGGCCCTCGAGGCCGTCCTTGACTCACATGACAACGTGGTGTGCGTCATTCGTACGGCCGACGTGCAGGTTTGTCGGCTGGCGGACGTGAGCGACGAGCATGCCATTGCCGAGGGAGAGGGCTACACGGATGCCGGCGAATGGCGTGCCGGGCATGAACGCTATTGGCGCTCGCCAGAGTTTGTGGAGTACATCGGAGCACTTGATATTGACGACGACACCGAGGTGGTGTGCCAACGCTTTACCGTTGATGAGCGGTACCCGATCAGTCCGATAGAGCCATGGGACTCGTTGGTATGAGCAGTCCGGGATCTGGGATCTTAGGGTTGTGAATCTCTACTGAGTGGCATCTCGTAGAGCAGCTTTTCGGAGTAGGTTCATCCGGATTTCGCGCGCTGTGCTGAAGTGCTGATTGGCAATATCTCGAGCGGCCGCAGTATCGCGATCGCTAATTGCTTCTATAAGTTTAGCGTGCTCATTCAGGGCCTCGTTTTGTCGATCGTCGACGCTAAGCGTGGATGTAGGAGCGTGAACCAAATGGGTCATGAGGCGCTCTAGTAGATCGATAAGAACAGGATTTTGGGACGTTTGTTCAGAAGATTGAAATGGTAGCGGTGTGGTGAGTATCTGGTAGCGCCTGAGTGAGTATCCGGTAGCGGTGTCCCCACTCAGGCGTTGTTGGTGGTTATGCGTTGGTGGTCAGGCGCATGTTTGGTCCTTCGAGTGTGATGATCTCCGCACCGGAGACAAGTCGGTTGAGGATTGACTCGGAGATCACCGCATCAGGGATGGATTTGTACCACTCTTGCGGGGTGAATTGTGAGGTCACAATCGTTGAGACTTTGCTTTCACGCGCGGCGAGGATGTTGAGAAGTTGGTGCGCGGTTGCGGCATCTACTGGTGTGGTCAGGAAGTCATCGAGGACTAAGACGTCGACGCCGTGGAGGTACTGGATGAACTTTAACCGTGCGGGGTCATCGGGTTGGAGGACTGCTAGTTCGGCGGCGAGCATGTCGGTGCGGTAGAAGCGTGCGGAGTAGTCCTTGCGGCATGCTGCTGTGATCAAGGCTTGGGCGAGGTAGGTTTTGCCGACTGAGGATTTGCCCAGGATGACAATGTTTTGGCCCAGGTGGCACCATTGTCCGTGAGCGAGTCTGCTGACTTGCTCGGGGTTGATGTTGCGGTCAGGCGTGCAGACCACGTTTTCAAGGCAAGCATCAAGGTTTGGCGATCGGGATGCTTTCAGTAGTTTGTTGATGCGTCGTTCGCGCCTGGCCGCGACTTCTTTATCGAGTGCGTAGAGCACCTTTTGGGAAAACGTCCATGCGTCGAATGCGGGATCGTTGGCAATCTCGATGACGCTTTGTCCAAAGGCAGTCATCCGCAGCGCGGTGAAGTCGGGCAGGACGGACTCGTCAAGGAAGCGATCTGTTGGTGGGGTTGGTGATGACATGGGCTTAGTGTCCTTTCTTGGTGAGGTTTTCGATGCTGAACTGGTCTGCACCGCCGAGAAACGCGCCGGTGGTATCCCGGTCGGTGACTGCAGGGGCGGTGGGCTGGTTGGTTGTGGTGCTGCGCGGGGCCTGGTCTAACCCGCGGGGCCGGGTGGCGTGTTCTTTGCGTATGGCGGCCATCATGTTTTTAACCGCGGTATAAGACACCGCACGTCGGCTGCCGTCGTTGGCCATTAAGCGCTGGCATGCCTCTTCCAGGATTGGTTTGTTGCCGTGTTTGCCCATCGACAGCACGTTTCTACAGGACTGGTACGCCTGGGCCGGGATGGCTTTCGCCGCGATGAGTTCTTCGATGACCTTGCGTGTTGCCGGGCCGGTTTTTTGGGCTTCGCGATAAAAGTAGTCGCTTGTCCACAGCCCACGAGTGGAGTCCATGCCAGATGGAATGTGCTCATAGTCAGTGACATAGGCCCCACGCTTATGCGAAACCCGATGCGTTGCCACGGTCGTGCCTTGATCAAAGACGGTCAAGACTTGCCCGGTGATGCGCACATCGACAGTGCGGCCAACAAGCTGATGCGGAACGGAGTAGCGCACCGTTGCAACCGTGATATGGAAATCTGGGGCTACTTTCGCACGCTTCCACTCGGTGTGCTGCCACGGGGTTTGCGGCAGATCAGCAAGCAGATGCTGCTCGTGTTGTTCAAAGAGATCCCTGCGGCTTGACTGTTGACTGCGAAATGGCACGGAGGTGTTGATCGCGTCGACTAAGTCCACAATCTTTTCGTTGAGCTCGTCTACGTCAACACACTGGTGGCCTTCAAGGGTGTGGATGACTTTGTGGGTGACGATCTTTACCGCAGCTTCCACATTTGCTTTATCCTTCGGCCGGCGCGCGCGTGTGGGAAGTGCTGCTGTGTTGTAGTGCTCCAAGAACTGCTGGTAGGTGTCGTTGACCTTCCGATTCCTATCGGCAGTACTAATCGCGTTTGATGCTGTTGACGCGTTATCGGGGACAACAACCTGACAGACCCCACCGAAGTAGTCAAACGCTTGACGATGGGCATCAAGCCAGGACTGTTGACGCTGGTCAACACACGCACACGCAAACAACATCCCTGAATACGGCAACGAAGCGACGAAAATACTGACTTTCGCACCCTGTGTGCCCGCAGGGTCGTACAGGCACATCTTGGTACCTGCCCAATCCACCTGCATCGTATGGCCTGGTGCATGGGTGATCCGCGCGCTAAGCCCGGCAGCATCGACATGGGAGGCAACCAGCTGGCGGAACCGGTCGTAGCTGTAATGACGCTGACCCGGCTGGGCTGGGGTGGTGGTGTAGCGAGCCCACAATACTTGCAGTGTTTGCTTCGTACGCCCTGTGCGTGCTTTGACGACCGCGTCAAAGTCAATCGGGACGAATTCGCCTTGCCCACTGGTGCGTTTGTCAACGAATATCTCGGCCAACTCGTCATCGGTCAACGCCGCGACCTGCTGGGCAGTGGTCAGGCCAAGGCTTCGCAGCGCTTGGTTCGCTCGGGAAATCGCGCGGTGCGAGCACCCGATCTGGTCTTCAATCTGGCGGTAAGAACGCTTCCTAATCAGCAGCGTCATCACCGCACGGTAATCCGTCATCAGCGGACTCCTTCCAGTCACACGCCGCACCCGAGTGGTGCGGCTACCGGAAGTATCACCCCGAGCCCCCTGAGCTGCTACCAGATACTCACTGAAGTGCTACCAGATAGTCACGACACTGCTACCAAATAGCCGGTCGCAACAACGTTTTCCAGACTGCACGGTGAAATTCCAGGTTGGTTTGGATGAGCTCGGCATCCGTCGGTTTTTCTAAGCTCCTATCTCTTTCCAGGAGTGCTTCAAGCGTGAGGATATCGTTCAGGTTCCGATTCTGAGCGGCTTGGCCGGACGCTTCGACTTCGAGCAAGATCCGCATGTCGTAGACCTGGATAACTTGTTCTGGATCCAAACCGCGCACTTCGAGACCTCGATTAACGCGTTCTGCCAACCCCAAGTCTTCTAAACGGGAAAGTGCATCTCTGACCGGTGTACGAGAAACGCCAAAGCGGTTAGCCAGCTGGACTTCTTTCAGTTGAGTGCCGGGCAGAAGCGTGCCATTCAATATCTCGTTGCGAACTTGGCCGCAGCATTCATCGGTCCGTGCGCCGGAGCGAGGACGACGATGGGGCCCTCTGCGGCGGCTGCGGACACTTCAGCGGGATCGGGAATCTCCTGCGCGGTCGTGCCGAGACAACGCGCGAGTTCCTCAGCGTACTGCTTCGTGGAACCGTAAACGGAGGAGAAGTAGATGTGCATAGGTACCTTCATTCTTTCGATTCGGATTGCTCTAGCAGGCCTTGAATCCGCGCGCATCGAGGACACGCGGCAAGTCTTTGGTGATCTTGACGCGGGACAAACACCGTCCCGCACAGCGCAAAAACTGGATTACCTTGGACGATGGCGTCTGACACAGTACGAACGTGCGACTGTTCTATCTCTTCAGCAACGAGGTGGTGCACGCTACCCGGCCTAAACCATGCCGGTGGTTTTGCACTTCGATCCCCACGTAGCACGGAGTCAAGCGTTATCTCTCCCCCAAACTCCAGAACAAACTGTGGCTGCCCCGTTTCCGTCAGGCCGTCTTTCGACCAATCCTGCTCACCATCATGTATGGCAGCGGCGATTGTCTCTATCCCAAGCTGACAGAGTGATTGCGTTCTTTCGTCATGATGCTGCTCAAGTTGTAATTCGATACCCAGACACTCTTCCTCGCCCAGGGAGATCAGCCGTATTGTCACTGCGGGGAGAGTTGTGTTGAGACTAGAGAGATCCAAAAACTGTGTAATTTCGTTCAGATCCACCGAGAAAACGGGGTCGGCGCAGCCGCCGTATGCCTCGTCACTGAAATGCGCCATCGCAGACTCAACCTGATCAAAGAGGCGTCTCCGCCAAGCAAGTAGGCGATCTGTTTTCTTCTCTTTCTCAAGCAATGCGCGATCCACAGGAGTAGGGAGCCACCACTGCGGGTCAATCTCACTGCGGCGCATAAACCGCTGATAGAAATCGTCACGATCCACGCCTTTTCGGATTCCGGCTGAAACCACCCACACTTGCCCGTCCGGATCCATAAAGGCCACCCCACGGTACCGAGAAGTCTTCACTTTGTAACAGGTGGGACGCACTCCGCTGATTTTTGCCGGAGCCTTGGCGTAGTCACGGTCCGGCGCAAAAATCGCGTTAGCATGCTCTAGCACGGGGTGCTCTACCTGCGTGGATACACCGCCAATCGGCCCAGCGCTGTCCCAACTTTCAAGTTTGAGGTCTTGTGTCGCGCAGTAAATTGTGAGCCGTGCTGGAAGAGCCATGGGAAATAACGTTATTCAGATAGCGATGCAACTGCCGACGCAACAAGCTCATCAGGATGGGCGGCGTGGCGCGCAAAGATCTCACGGCTTCGTATCGTGTCCGGGAGCCTAGAGAGCACAGAGGCGGTTTCCACCTCAACGCCATCGCGAGTGGACCGCAGCATCACCTTCCCGTCACGCCCCAGCAAACGAACATGCAGGGCGCTCAAACCAAGAAGGGATGCTGCAGCATTCAGGCTCAGCCAGGCTGGCAGCTCGTCCAACCCGCAGCTGCTAGCCATCGACGTCACTGCAACAGCACCCTCCACACTGCTTTCCGCAGCACGGGCCAGCACGTCTGGTGCAGTAAGGGAAGGATCTACACTGTGCACTTCATGAGCCATCTTTCACACCCCGTTTCCATTTCGCTTCTGCGCTGACCATCTTAACCACGGAAGACGCTTGAAGAAAGTCCTCAAAGCCGCAAACACCTAGAGCTCCCTGCCGCCCAGAGGAACGATGTAGTCTAGCTCTAGCCATGCGGCCTTTCATTGAGGGCTTGCCGGTGACAGTCGCCTTAAGTGCACTGTTTGGCGTCGCCGTCCTTTACGGGACGGCCTTTCATTGAGGGGTTCTATTACTCGCTTGCTCTGAAACTCTGGAACACGCGTCGCCGTCCTTTACGGGACGGCCTGACACCCCATAGAAGCGGGTTAAGCGACAAAATGTGTGCTTTTCTCGGCGTGTCGATTTAAGTGACAAAATGTGTGCTTTTCGGGGGTTGGAATGGGCCGGGCCCGGGGTGCTGTGCTGGGGTTATGAGCGTCCTGCCCAGCCGTGTCGGATGGCCCAGGAGGGGTTGAAGTCGGTGTCGATGCCGGTGTCGTAGACTTTCGGCCGGCCGTCGGGTGAGTTGGCTTGGTCGCGTTCACGCATGTGTGCCTGGCGGGCGTGTGCGTAGCCTTTGCGGCCGAAGTCTTGCTCGATTGCTAGCGCCAGCGGGTCATCGTGGTGTTGGGTGTGCAGGTAGAGCCACCAGTCCATGATGATTCGTTGGTGTTCGTCAAATGTGCCGCGGTGGGCTCGGGCAAGGTGTTTCAGTTGTGCGTTTATGCCGCCTTCCAGGCTGTTTGTGGTGGTCTTTAGCTCGGTTGTGGTGTGTTTTGGTGGGTTGAGCCAGACGAAGAGGTGGCCTTGTTGGTAGAGGCGCTCGAACCGGCGGTAGGCTCTGCGGGCTCTGGGGTGGGTGTACCACCATTGCTGGTTGTCGCGGATGCGTTTTGGGATCTCTTCTGGGGCGACTTGGTTGCGGTAGGTGCGTTGTTTGAGCCAGTCACCGTAGAGGTCATGGAAGCGGTTGAGGCGAAGTACCCAGGTAATTGCCTGGTCACGGGTGGTGATGTGGGTTAGCTGGTTGCCGAGGCGAAGGAGTGCTTTGTGCGCGGTGATTGTTGGTTGGCGTGTGGTGTCTTTGATGGTGTCGCGGCGTACGTGGACGAGGCAGCGTTGGATGGAGGCGTTTGGCCAGCATTGTTTGATGGCCTTGTTTGCGCCACCGGAGCCGTCTGTGGTCACGACTAGGGGTTCGGCGATCAGGTCGAAGAGTTTGGCGTAGTCGTAGGCGGTTTCTCGTGTGCACCAGTGCCAGGCAACGACGTGTTCGCTGGTTGCAGCGACAAGCAGGCATTTTTTGTGGAAGTAGGTGCCGTCAATAAACAGCTGGTCGTAGACGCGGTACGGGTCTGGTTTGCATGGGACGATGATGAACCAGAAGTAGGTGAACCAGCGGATCAATGTGCGCCTGGAGACGTTGTGTGCAGCAGCCACAGCGTCGAGGGGACGCTGGCCGGTGATCCAGTCGATGAAGATGGCAAACCGATATGCGCTGGTCTTAGCCGTGTTCGGGTTGGTGAAGGTGTGCCCGCAGTGTGTACAGCGCCATCGCTGTTTTCCGCTGGAGGTGGTGCCCATTTTCGTGGCGGTGTGCTCGCATGCCGGGCATAGGGGCCTGTTGTGTTTTCTCTTCCTGTGTTGAGTTGGCATGCAGCTGGTTTAACAGCTTGCTGTCGTAGCACATCCAACGCCTGAAGTGGTGGACCTTCCGGTCTATGGTCGGGAATCCCGATTCAACGAGCACTCTCCCGCCGTAGGCCCAGGCAGGACCGGGAATCCATATCCAAAAAAGCACACATTTTGTCGCTTAACCCATAGAAGCGATCAACGGGTAGCGATTTTCGGCCATTTTTTGGTAACGACAGCCCGGAAACGGTCCCGGCACAACAAAAACGCCTCTCCTATTTGTGCAGGTAGAGGTGTTTTTGATGTTCTGAGAGGGTTGTTCGAACAATCACACCAGATTCTTCGAGACCCCCAAGAGCGCCCCAGAGAGGAATCGAACCTCCGACACCTTCTTTAGGAGAGAAGTGCTCTATCCACTGAGCTACTGGGGCAGTGGCGCTAGATTACCGCAGCGCCGCGCGGGTGTTGAAATTGGGCTGTTGAAATTGGGCTGGATCACGCTAGCGGTTGAACGGGGGCGCGATCCACGTAAACGGCTGATCCAACAGCGTCGTGCCCAGTTTGGAGGGGGTGAGGGTGAACGCGGTGCCGTAGTCAGGCAGAAGCTCCAGCGTGTCGCCATTGGTGCGCCACGTGAACTCCAGGGTTTCCTCGATTGGACCGCGGGGGCGAGCATTGACGCGATCATCCGTCATCGGGGCGGTGAGCTGGATAATAACGCGGTCGCCTTGGAGGGTGTAGAAGCCTTCTTGGAGGGCGCCGGAGGTGCGTCGTAAAGCAAGAAGCCCATGGAAATCACCCTCCGGAGTCTCGCCCTCAACCTGGGGGAACCGCTCAGCCTGGAAGCCGTCTATGGAGCCGAACGCGATCTCGGACCAGCGGTTATCCTGCGACAAATCCGCGGAAGGCTCAATGTCCCCGCCGGCGACAGTATGCACGCCCGAAAGCTCAGTTCCCTCACGGGCAAAGGCCTTCGGAATACCCGTGAACATGGCAAACCCGGCGCCGCCAAGCAACACCACCGCAGCTAGAGCGGGGAAGAAACGGGTCACGCGGTGAATCTTGTCTGACGTGATCACCCGCGGGGCATCTACCGCCTCAGTGGCTTGGCCAGCAATGAAGCGAAACAGCCGCGGCAGCCACGGTGCCAACACCAGAAGAAATAGCAGCGCCTGAATCGCAGACGGGATTTTCACCGGCACATCAAACGTCATGTTCAGTAGCCAAACCACGGCCAGGTCAAGGAAGCCGATCAGCCCGCCAAGCCACGCAGTCCGCCGCCACAGCAACAGCACACAGGCAACAAACTCCGCAAGGCCCGCAAGAAACTGCACGACAGGGGAGAACCCCATAAATGTCCACAGCAAGCCCATCGGGGTCTTCTCGCCCAGCGTGATCAGAAGCTCCGGGAAATCCGGAGTACTCATCTGCATCAGCCCGAGTTTGAACACTGCGTACGGCAGCAACATTGCCAGCACGACCATGCGCACAACCCAGTGCAACATCCAACCAATCTGCTTCATATTCACCCGGCGCAGTGTAATGCAGGGACCTAACACGGGCCCTAACACACGGGCCCTAACATGGGCTGAGTGAAACCAACCGCCGCAGTAATAGGCGCTGGCCCCAACGGGTTGACCGCCGCAGCACGCCTCGCCACAGAAGGATGGCAGGTGGAGGTGTTTGAACGCGCAGACTCGGTTGGGGGAGCAGCATCAACGGATGTGCTTGATAGCGGCGAGCACCGGGACCTTGGCGCTGCCGGGCACCCCTTCGGTGTGGCCAGCCCGGCATTTCACAAGTTGCGGCTTGAAGACCATGGCGTGCGGTGGCTGCGCGCCCCGTATGAGATGGCACATCCCCTTGGCGGGGGCGCGGCAGTGCTCGCGGGCTCACTGGAAGAAACCGCGGCGAACCTCGGTGCGGACGAAGAGGCGTGGACGCGACTGCACCGGCCAGTGGTGGGGCGCATTGATGGCATTCTTGAAGACGTCTTGGCGCCGATGCCGCACCTGCCACGGCACCCGATTGCGCTAGCAAGGTTCGGCGTGCCGGGCGTGCTGCCTGCAACGACACTTGGGCGCGCGGCATTTCGCTCTGAGGAGGCCCGCGCCCTGTTTGCCGGCAGCGCAACGCACGCGATTACCTCGCCGTCGCGACCGTTTACCGGGGCGTTCGGCCTGCTCTTCGGCGCACTTGGCATGACTCGCGGCTGGCCGGTGGCGCAGGGCGGTACCGGTGCGATTACCGCAGCGTTACGGCGGATCGTTGAAGCCCACGGCGGCACTGTGCACTGCGGCGAGGAAGTAACCAGGCTGCCAAGCGCAGACGCGGTGATCCTCAACCTCACCCCAAAGCAGGTCCTGCGCATGGGAGGCACCGCGCTACCAACCAAAAGGGTTCGCTCCATGCGTAAATGGCGCTACGGTCCGGCAGTGCACAAGGTGGACTTCCTGCTTCGCGCACCCGTGCCCTGGGCTGACCCGCGTGTGGGACAAGCCGCAACCGTGCATGTCGGCGGCACAGCAGAAGAGATCGTGCAGGCCGAGAAAGCCGTGGCCAACGGCGTGATGCCCAAGCAGCCGTTTGTGATGGTGAGCCAACAGTTCGTCGCTGATCCGTCGCGAGGCCTCGTGTTATGGAGCTACGCTCACGTGCCGCATGGTTACCGGGAGCGCTACCCGGGCGAGGTCGCTGCATCAATAGAGGCGCAGATTGCACGATTCGCCCCCGGATTCAGCAACGTTGTGGCAGGCAGGATAGACACATCCCCGCAGATGCTTGAAGCATGGAACCCAAACCTTGTCGGGGGCGACATTGCTGGCGGGGCCATGGACGGAACGCAACTGCTCATGCGCCAGCCGCACCGCCTGCGCCGCGGGCTGTACCTTGCATCAGCGTCAACAGCCCCAGGTGCAGGCGTTCACGGCATGCCAGGATGGTGGGCAGCAGAGGCCGCCCTGCGAGACTTCGCTAGATAACGGCTTACTCTTCGCCGGTCAGCTCACGCAGCTTCTTGCGCACGGCGGAGGCCTCCGGGTTGGTGGCATGCGTGCCGTCGGAGTAGAGCACGGTGGGCACGATGCGGTTGCCGTCGTTGACAGACTTGATCCACTCGTTGACGTCATCCATGCCGTCATCCTCAACGTCTACAAGATCGTACGGCGTTTCCGTGCGGTCCAAGCGCTGGCGCAGCTTCTTGCAAAACGGGCACCAGTCAGCCGCAAAGATGGTCACGTGAGAAGTAGTTGCAGGAGCAGTCATGATTGCTTTATTGCCTTTCGTAACGTTGGAACTTGTAGCGCAGGCCGGACGAAGAGGTTTGCCACTCGCCGTCAGAGACACAGGCAAACTCGGGCCCAATACGTGGCGCGAAGACGGGGGTGGCAAGGGTGGGGGCCAACGTAGCGTCGATAAGCGTGAGCTCAATAACGTCAACCTCATCCAACGTGGCCTCATAGAGTTGGCCGCCGCCGATGATCCAGGCATCCGTCTCCAGATCCGGCAGGTCCGTGGACACGTAGGCGCCGTCGGACCATTCGCCCGGCTCGCGCGAGGAGAGCACGTGGTTCGTACGCCCCGGCAACGGCTTGACAGGCAGAGACTCCCAGGTACGACGGCCCATAATGATCGGCTGGCCCATCGTGGTCTCTTTAAAATGCTTCAGATCCTCCGGCAGGTGCCACGGCATGTCTTCGCCGTTGCCAATCACACCATCAAGGCTTTGCGCCCAAATCGCGCCCAAAGTTGCCATCAGACGGACACCACGGCCTTGATTGTCGGGTGCGGGTCATAGCCCTCAACCTCAATGTCATCGAAGTCATAGTCAAAGATGGACGCCGCCTTGCGCAGTTTCAGCTGCGGGTACGGGCGTGCGTCGCGAGAAAGCTGCTCACGGACCTGCTCTAGGTGGTCGTTGTAAATGTGGCAGTCACCGCCAGTCCAAATCAGCTCACCAACCTCAAGGTCAGCCTGCTGCGCAAACATGTGCGTGAGCAGGGCATAGGAGGCGATGTTGAAGGGCACACCCAGGAACATGTCAGCGGAGCGCTGGTAGACCTGCATGCTCAGCTTGCCGTCTGCAACGTAGAGCTGGAACAACAAGTGGCACGGCATGAGTGCCATTTTGTCCAATTCAGCCACGTTCCACGCGGACACCAAAATACGGCGCGAATCCGGGTTCTGCCTCAGCTGGTCAACCACCTGCTGGATCTGGTCAATGTGCTGGCCGTCCGGGGTAGGCCAGGAGCGCCACTGCACGCCGTAGACCGGGCCAAGCTCACCATCAGCATCAGCCCACTCGTTCCAAATGCGCACACCATGCTCCTGGAGCCAGCGCACATTCGAATCACCGCGCAGGAACCACAACAACTCACCGACCACGCCCTTGAAGTAGACCTTCTTGGTGGTCAGCAACGGGAACGACTCAGCCAAGTTGTAACGAATCTGGCGGCCAAACACGCTGCGCGTACCCGTTCCAGTGCGGTCGCCCTTCGCGGTGCCGTTATCTAAGACGTCTTGCAGCAAGTCCTCATACGGGGTGGGGACAGTCACTAGTTGCTAACTCCTTCGTAGCTGCCGTGCTGGTCAAAGAACGTAGCGCACGCCGCAAGAATGTCGTCAGCGAGCTCTGGGCGGCAGATCAGTAGATCAGGAATGTAGGTGTCCGCGTTGTTGTAACGCAACTCGCTACCGTCCAAACGCGAGCAGTGCAGGCCAGCTGCAAGCGATACACCCACCGGTGCGGCCTGGTCCCACTCGTATTGGCCGCCGGCGTGTACGTAGGCGTCATAGTCGCCCAACAGCACGTGCATAGCCTTGGCGCCCGCGGAGCCGACATGCGCGGTTTCAAAACCGATCTGCTGGGCCACATACTCCGCAACAGCAGGCGGACGGTTCCTGCTTACCGCAACCTTGCCAGCAAACGGGCCGGAGACGTGTCGCACGTCAGAAGACTTAAACACCACGCCCAGATCCGGAAGACCAACAGCTGCATGGGTTGGCACACCGTCTTCCACCAGGGCAACGTGTACCGCCCAATCCTGGCGGCCGGTGGCAAACTCCTTCGTGCCGTCCAACGGGTCCACGATCCACACACGGTTATTGTTCAGGCGCGACGGGTCATCGGCGGCTTCCTCGGACAAGAATGCGTCACCCGGGCGGTGCTGTTCCAGCACGCGGGCGATCCAGTTCTGCGCAAGGTCATCACCAGCCTCACCCAACTCGCGGCCACGCAGCAGGCCAACGCCGCGGATACCTTTAAGGATCTCGCCGGTGCCTTGCGCAATCAGATTGGTCAACCTGGAATCGGAGTACTGGGCGCTCATAGCCTCTAACCATACCGCTTCCGCGTAACATGGTCCGAGTGTCCGACAACGTTCTCGATCGCTTCCACCCCCAGGTGGCAACGTGGTTCGAGGAGGTCTTCGCCAAACCCACGCGTGTGCAGGATTTAGCGTGGCGTTCCATCTCCGCGGGGGAGAACTCCCTTGTGGTTGCGCCAACCGGTTCGGGCAAGACCTTGGCGGCGTTCTTATGGTCGCTTAACGCCCTGGTGGAGCGCTCAGGTCAGACGGCACTGCCAATTGATGGTGGGCACACTTCCACGCACGGGGGTACGCGCGTGCTCTACATTTCGCCGCTGAAAGCGCTTGGGGTGGATGTGGAAAACAACCTGCGCGCACCCCTCGCCGGCATTGCCCGGGTGGCCCAGCGCATGGATAAGCAGATGCCGGATATTTCCGTCGGCGTGCGCTCCGGTGACACCCCGCAGGCGGAGCGCAACCGGCAGCTGCGCAAACCCCCAGACATCCTGATCACCACGCCAGAGTCGCTGTATCTCATGCTCACGTCCAAGGCGGCGGGCATCTTGAAAACGGTGGACACGGTGATTGTGGACGAAATCCACGCCCTTGCCGGCACGAAGCGCGGCGTGCATCTGACGCTGTCGTTGGAACGCCTTGAGCGTCTGGCGGGGAGTTTTCAGCGTATTGGGTTGTCTGCAACGGTGCGTCCATTAGCAACTGTGGCTAACTTCCTGGGCCCGCGCACCACGATTATCAACCCGCCTGCGGAAAAGAAGTGGGAGCTTGCCGTGCGGGTTCCGGTGGATGACATGAGTGATCTGCCGGTGCCGGAGGATGCTTCCACCATCGGCGATGCGGTGCTTGATGATGGGCTCTTGCTTGGCGACGCTACCCCCGCCGAAACCTTCAGCGCCACCCCTCAAAGCATCTGGCCGCACATTGAGCGTGCGGTCTATGAAGAGGTGATGGCGCACCGG
Source organism: Corynebacterium riegelii (assembly GCF_001263755.1). NCBI lineage: Bacteria > Bacillati > Actinomycetota > Actinomycetes > Mycobacteriales > Corynebacteriaceae > Corynebacterium > Corynebacterium riegelii. The sequence goes on along the minus strand of NZ_CP012342.1, from coordinate 1,255,428 downwards.
TCCACCATTGTGTTTGTGAACTCGCGCCGCACCGCGGAGCGGCTGACCAGCCAGATCAATGAGCTCTGGGCGAAAGAGCACGACCCGGAGGCGTTAAGCGTGGCTACGCGTCGCCCACCGGCGCAGCTGATGAAGTCTGTGGACACCGCGGGCCACGCCGCACCCGTTATCGCGCGCGCCCACCACGGCAGTGTGTCCAAGGAAGAGCGCCTGCAAACCGAAACCATGCTCAAAGAAGGCACGCTCAAGGCGGTGATCTCCACCTCCTCGCTGGAGTTGGGCATTGACATGGGTGCGGTTGACCTGGTCATCCAGGTGGAATCGCCGCCCTCGGTGGCCTCCGGCTTGCAGCGCGTGGGGCGCGCCGGGCACTCGGTAGGCGCAGTCTCTGAGGGCATTTTCTACCCCAAGCACCGCTCAGACCTGGTACAGACGGCGGTGACGGTGCCGCGCATGCGCCAAGGGCTGATCGAGGAGCTTTCGCCACCGCGAAGCCCCTTGGACGTGCTCGCCCAGCAGACGGTGGCGGCGGTTGCGGTGGAAGACCTCGATGTGGACGAGTGGTACGACACCGTACGCCGCGCCTGGCCGTATAAGGACCTCGCGCGAGACGTGTTTGACTCTGTGATCGACCTGGTCACCGGCGTCTACCCGTCTACCGACTTCGCTGAGCTGCGCCCCCGCGCCACCCTGGAGGGCAACGTGCTCAAAGCCCGCCCCGGCGCGCAGCGGGTGGCGGTGACCAACGCGGGAACGATTCCGGACCGCGGCATGTTCGGGGTGTTCTTGCTCGCAGGCTCGCAAGAAGAGGGAGGCAAAGCACCCCGCCGCGTCGGCGAGCTCGACGAGGAGATGGTCTACGAGTCCCGCGTGGGCGATGTCTTCACCCTCGGCGCCTCCTCGTGGCGCATCGAAAACATCACCCGCGACCAGGTGCAGGTCTCACCCGCGCCAGGACACACCGGGCGCCTGCCGTTCTGGACAGGCGACGGGCTGGGTAGGCCGTATGAGTTGGGGAAGGCGCTGGGGGAGTTTCGTCGAGAAGCAAAACATGCTCTGGACGAAAGCTTGGACACCCGCGCACGCAACAACCTGCTGCAGTACCTCGACGAGCAAGAGGAAGCCACCGGCATCCTGCCGGACGAAAAGACGCTTGTGCTGGAGCGCTTCACCGACGAGCTGGGGGACTGGCGGGTCGTGCTGCACACCCCGTTTGGCAAAGGAGTCAACGCGGCGTGGGCGCTGGCCACCGGCTGGCGGGTAGCGCAGGAGACCGGCATGGACGCCCAGGCGGTGGCCGGCGACGATGGCATCGTATTGCGCCTGCCGCAAGGAGAGAAGGAGCCCGACGGGGCGATCTTCCAATTCGACGCCGACGAGATCGCGGACATTGTCACCGAACAGGTGGGCAACTCCGCACTGTTCGCCTCGCGCTTCCGCGAGTGCGCCGCCCGTGCCCTGCTGTTGCCACGGCGCAACCCCGGCAAGCGCGCGCCGTTGTGGCAGCAGCGCCAGCGCGCCGAGCAGCTTCTAGACGTCGCGCGGAACTACCCGAGCTTTCCCATCATCTTGGAAACCGTGCGCGAGTGCCTCCAGGACGTCTACGACCTGCCTGCCCTGCAGGAGGTGATGCGCGACATCAATACGCGCCGGGTGCGCATCGCCGAGGTGACTACGGACCAGCCGAGCCCGTTCGCCTCCTCGCTGCTGTTTAACTACACCGGCGCGTTCATGTACGAGGGCGACACCCCGCTGGCGGAGAAGCGGGCCGCGGCGTTGTCTTTGGACCCGTCATTGCTGGCCAAACTGTTGGGCACGGTTGAGCTGCGCGAGCTGTTGGATGCGGACATTATTGCTCAGGTGGACACCTCGCTGCGTCGAGTGGGCCGTGCGGAGACTTCCGAGCAGTTCGCTGACACGCTGCGCATCGTCGGACCTGTGCCTCTCGACGATCTTGCTACTTACACCTCGGTTCCACTGACCTCTTTGGAGCAGGCGCTTGGGGAACGCATGATGCGGGTGCGTATCGGCGGGCGCGAGCATGTTGCCCAGGTGCTGGATGCGCCGCTGCTTCGCGACGGCTTAGGTGTGCCCGTCCCTCCCGGCGTTGCTGCCCAAGTACAAACGATTCCTGACGCGTTGGCGCAGCTGGTCGGGCGCTGGGTGCGCACCCGAGGGCCGTTTGTTTTGCGGGATCTTGCGGATGCGTTCGGGCTTGCGGTGGGTGCCGCCTATGAGCCGCTGTCGCGTCTTATAGAAAAGGACAAGGTGATCCCGGGGCGCTACCGGCAGGGCGTCGAGGAAGAGGAGTACGTCGCCGCCGAGGTCTTACGCATCATCCGCTCGCGCTCCCTGGCGGCGGCGCGCGCCCAGACCCGGCCAGTGTCGCAGTCTGCCTACGGGCGGTTCCTGCCTTCGTGGTCGAATGTGGCACCGGTGGGCGTTACGCCTGCGCTGCGGGGTGCCGACGGTGTCTACTCGGTCATCGAGCAGCTCGCTGGGGTGCGCCTGCCCGCAAGCGCCTGGGAGTCGCACATCTTACCGTCGCGTGTGGGCGACTATTCGCCGACGATGCTCGACGAGCTCACCGCCAACGGCGAGGTTGCCATCGTCGGCGCCGGCAAGGCAGGGGCGCGTGACCCGTGGATCATGCTGCTGCCGGCCGACTACGCAGCCCAGCTCATGCCACAGGTTGAGGAACCCCTGCTGTCGCTGACCCAATCCCAGGTGATGGAGAAGGTGCGCCGCGGCGGCGGGTTCCTGTTCGGGGACCTGCTTGGCGACGCTGGAGCCAAGCAGACCACGACCGAGGAGCTGCGCGAAGCCATGTGGGACCTGGTGGAGGCCGGGTTCCTCGCGCCGGATTCGTTTGCCCCGATCCGGGCGCGTTTGGCCGGCGGGAAGACGGCGCACCGGGCGCGGAGGCGGCCACAACGAAGCAGGATTCGCTCAGGCCGCACCTCGTTCGCATCGACGGTCCCGCCCGACATGGTGGGCCGCTGGTCGCTCACACCTGCGCCTGATAGCGACCCCACGCGCCGCTCGGTCGCGTTGGGGGAGAGCCTGCTGGACCGCTACGGGGTGGTCACCCGCGGCTCCGTGGTGGCCGAGGATATCCTGGGTGGGTTCGCGCTGGCGTATAAGACGTTGTCTGGTTTTGAGGAATCCGGCAAGGCGATGCGCGGCTACCTCGTGGAGGGCCTTGGCGCGTCGCAGTTCTCAACACCAGCGACGATTGATCGACTGCGCGGGCAGCAGGATTCCGACGACGTGGTCGGCTGGCCGTCAGGCGCCCGCGACCCGCTGGTGCACGTGCTGGCCGCCACCGACCCGGCGAACCCGTACGGGGCGGCGCTGCCGTGGCCCGCGCAAGGCCCGACTCGCTCGGCTGGTGCGATGGTGGTGCTGATCGATGGGTTGTTGGCCGCACACGTCACCCGCGGTGGGAAAACAATGACCACGTTTTTCGACACCTTCCCTGACGGCATCGAAGACCCGATGCCACTGGTGGTCGACGCTCTTGCCAGCGTTGTGCAGGCAGGGCGTATGCAACCCATCAGCGTGGAGAAACTCAATGGTGAGTCTGCCTTCTCCTTGAAAGACTACGGCGCGACGGTGACGCATAAGGGCGTGAGGATCGGTGCGAAGGTTTCGGCACCGCCGAAGCGTCGCGGTCGCAGTATTACGGAAGCGCTGGACGAGTTAAAAGGCGCCGATGGCGAGGGAATCCATCTCAGCTTCGACGACTGAGTTTTGAATCGGCCTTGGCATTGTGGCGGTTCTGGTTGCGGTAGCTCCATTCACGCCAGTTGTGCCTATGCGCGGGATCAATGTGCACGGTAATCATGTGTTGACGCAAGAGTATGTCCAGCAGCTTGCGGATATCGCCCCGGATACCCCGATGGGGCGCGTGGATGTGCGTCGTGCCGCACAGAACATTGCCGCTGACCCTTGGGTGGAGACCGTAACCGTATCCCGTGATTGGCCAAGCAGCGTTGACGTTGAGGTCACGGAGCATGTTGCGGTTGCGTTCATCGCACAAGACGACGGCACACATCTGATCGACAGCAATGGCGTCGACTTCCTAGTTGCTGAACCGCCGCCGCAGGCTATTGAACTTGTCGGGGCGCCGGTGGAGGATGCTGAGGCCATGGCGGCTGTGGTGGATATTGCGGCGTCGATTAGCGAGCGAGCCCGAAACGAAATTGCCGCCATCGACGTCGCCCCGCTCAACCACGTGCTGCGCACCAACGATGGACGCACCATTGTGTGGGGTGCGTCGGAGGACAACAAGAACAAGTCCTATGCCCTTGAGACGGTGCTGCAAATGGAGGGCCGCGAGTTCAACATCACGAACCCGCAGTTTGTCACCAGCAGGTAGAGCGACACGTAGTGCTTGCTCCTAGGCGGTGCTTTCCGCGCGGCGGAAAAACTGAGATCGCAAGAAGTTGGGTGGTTAGTCGCGTACGTTGTTGCCAATGACGCTGGGTAGAACGAGTGGGGCCTCGCCAAGCAACGCCTTCAGGTTGCCATCCCGTTCCACCGCACTGGTGACTGCCTGTACCTTCGCGGCCTTACGCTGCTTGCCTTGGCCTCCAGCTCCGCCGCCAGCATCCATAGCCATTGGTCCGCCAGCAACCGTTGTGGAACGTGCCTGCGCACCAGAGTTTGTGCCTCCTGCACCGTAAGCGTTTGTGCCTGGAGCAGCGCCTGTGCCGGGCGCACCCGCACCGTTGAGTGGGGCACTGCCGGCACCCATGCCCATGCCAGCTCCCATGCCCATGCCCATGCCAGCTCCCATGCCCATGCCACTTGCGCCGATGCCTGCGGCAAGGCCACCAGCCATGCCGCCCATGCCGATACCGCCGGCAAGACCTTGCGCATGAGCAGTGCCACGGCTCGCGTTGCCACGGGACGACGGCGCACCGAGTCCGTTGCGGCCTCCGCGGTTGCCGTTCGCACCACCGAATGCACCCATGCCACTACCGGCAAGACCAGCACCGCTGGCGTTTGCTCCCGTGCCAGATGTGACGCCAGCAACATGGCTGCCAACTGCGCCTGGAGAAATCGAGTTCATGCCAGCAGCAGAACCCAGGCTGCCTGGTGCGCCACCTGGCATGCCAGCACCCGGGTTGAGCGTCGGTGGCATGGAAGGCGCGGACAGGGAGGCAGCTTGGGTTTGGGTTGCGCCCGCCTTAATCGCCTCGACGACATCTGGGTTGACCTTGCCGTATGCGTTGATGACGTCATCAGGTGTTGTGGCGCGCGCTAGGTCACTGTGGCCGATCGCCGTGAAGGAATCCTGGATGATCTTTGGCAGCGGCGAGCGATCGAACGACGGGGCAGTGGGCTGTTTCGCTTCGCGGATATCGAAAGGATTGCCCGGCACCTGGTCTAAGTCCGGCAAGAGTTTTACGAATGTTGGGACCGTTGCCACCAGCTGTGAACTGGCGCGCGGGCCGAAAGCAGCGAGGTACGTCGCTTCGTACGCAGGGCGGATAGTGGGTGGGAGGCCAACTGCTACGGCAGCGGCGGCTGCGGCCATTGCAGTTTCTGCTGCGGCGGATTTGGCTAATGCGCTGGTGTGCATGGACATGGCGTCGGCACGCCGCGCGTATGCGTTGCCCGCGTGCTGGATTTTGTTGATCCGTTCATCGCCGCGCTGCACCCACCTGGTATCTAGCGAGGTAGCAAACGAGTTTTTTACGCCGAAGAGTGCCGCGACGGATTCATCAATGGCCCGCGCCATAAGTGTCCAGTTGACTGCTTCAGCTTCTGCAGCTGCAATATTGGTTGCCGCTAAGAGCTGTTCGAGTATGCGTAAGCTCATTGGCGGGGCCGCCACCGGGGCTTGCGGGTGGAATGCGGTTGCCTTCGCATTCACCACGTTCAGCGATGCTTCCATTTGACCAAACTCCGCCATCAGCGGGTCCAAAGTGGCCAGGGCAATGCTGTTGAATGCTCCAGCAAAGGAGCCGTCGGCGCGCTTCATGTTCTTCAAGTTGATCTCTGACACGTTCGCCGCGTCCATCAGGTGTGAACTCAAGACCTTGAATGATTCGGGCGCGCTTGTTGATGAAATAAGTCCTAACGCCTGACCCGCTTCGCGGTAGCCGGTGACGTTGGAGAAAGTTGCGAGGCCTGACAGCTTAGACCAGAGTGTTGATTTCTTGACTGATAAAGCTTCTTCCTTAAGCATCCTGATGCCGGCCAACAAAGATTCGGTGTCAAGGCGCACGTGTTGCGACAAAATAACCCCCATTTATTTGTGAATTACGTTTATGGGGCAGAAGCTTAGAGGGTGCCGTCGAAGAAGGGAATCTTTTGCGTGCACACTTTAGTGGACATCGCCGGTGCCGAATTTCAGGAAGAGTTGCTCGGTGGTTTCAATCGCAAGCTCACACATCTCGTCTTGCGTCACATCCGATGCAAGACTTCCTGCCGCTGCGCCGAAGCCTCCTCGCAACGTATCAATTTGTGTGTAACAATCGCTTGGATCATGGTCGATCGCTGCAAAAGCGAATAACTCGGGGATAAGTTCTGAGGTGTACTGCGGGAGCAGTAGCCCCTGCATCTCAATCATTTCTCGGTTCGGTCTTCCATTGTGAAATCCGGTTACAACATATCGAGCGAACTGTTCTTCGGTGGGCGGAATGTCGCACGCGTTGTGGCCATGAAACGTTGCTCCATCACCTTCAACCTCAATCCCCGGAAACCCCGCCGCCGCGTACTCGTCCAACGTGATTTCGGTGCAGGGGTTAAAGATATCGTCGCCAAGTGCATAAGGATCGAAGTCGCCGAATTCGAGGAAGCCGGATTCAAAGGTGAAACCGCGTGGCCCAGAAGCAGCAACGTCAGTGCCGGCCTCCTTGCCAAGTGACTCAATCTTCTGGCTGGGCACGCAGGCGCTTAACACAAGCACAGCCCCCAAAAGCACAACAAAAGACTTTTTCAACACTGGATTTCCCCCTTCTGTTTGTTCTTTGTACGCAAAGTATTGCGCAAGCAACGCATAGGAGTCTCCGGTTCTGTAGAAAGCATCACCCCCGTTGACCACCCGCCACCCCCGATGCCCTCTACACCGCAGTCAATGACGTACTTGCTAACCCTGAGCGCACTGCACAGATGCGTCACGCTCTCGCCGAAACTGGTGCGGGTGACGTGGCGGAAGACATCGCCCGCCGGATCGCGGAAGCCGCTGAGTCAGCCAAGTAGAAGTTACGTAGATTAAGGAACCATGATGCAACCCGCAGTTGATCTTTCTCGCGTCCACCTCATTGGCATTGGCGGCGCAGGAGGAGAGCATTGCGGTGATTCGCCGCTCGGATTTGCTTGGAGAGCTTATGGAGGGCTACGCCCAAGTCCTGCTCGCCGTAACGCGCACCACGGCGGGGGAGAGGTGTTCGTGGCTGAGGCTGATGAGTCTGACGCGTCGCTGTTGCGTTACAAGCCGGACGTTGCCGTGATCACCAACATTGAGCCGGATCACCTGGATTACTTCGGTACTCATGAGGCCTATTTTGAGGTTTTCGATGCTTTTGCGGATCGCGTGACCGCAGGCGGCCACCTTGTGGTGTGTCTTGATGATGACAACGCTGCCGCCTGCGGCAAGCGCGCCGCCGCCCGCGGCATTAATGCGCTGGGCTACGGTACTGCCGAGGCTGCTGCCCGACACGCGCAGTTGCAGCCAGGTGCGGTGATTGTTGAGGAAACGCTGGTGGACGGCGGCGTTGCCGTCACCATCGAGCTGGCTGATGCTTCGCGCTTGTCTTACCCGAGTTCGATTACCGCCCGGCTACTGACCTTACAAATATTGATGATGTTCTTGGGATGCTCGAAGAAGAAGCATGGAGCAACAGGAAACCTTGGACTGATGCACATCTCGCTGCCCTTGCAATTGAGTATGGGACGTCAGGGTGTTCCTTTGACAGCGACTTCGCTCGCTTCCCGGAAGCGATGTGGTTCAATCCCGCAACGGCCTAGCGTTGTAGACTCCGGGCATGCCTGAAGGGGATTCGGTCTATCAGCTTTCCAAGCGCCTGCAGTGGATGACAGGTCGCGAGGTGCTCAAAACATCGATCCGGGTGCCGCGCTACGCCACCGTCGACTTCACCGGCATGACGTGTGTGCGCGTCTGGCCCTACGGCAAGCACCTGTTCATGCAGTTCGCCGCACCCGGCCACCAGCCCCAAATCCTGCACACCCACCTGAAAATGGAGGGCACCTGGGCGATGCACCGCGCCGGCACCCGCTGGAAGAAGCCAGCCCATGCCGCGCGAGTGGTGCTCCTGCTTGACGACGCCCAACGGCCACCCATCGAACTCGTAGGCTTCTGGCTGGGCGTCGTGCGGGTGTTTCCCGCCCGCGAGTTTGACCAGGAGATGGGCTATCTCGGCCCCGATGTGTTGGCGCCAGACTTCGACGCCGCCGAAGCAGTGCGCCGCATCACGGCGACCCCACAGCTGGAGATCGGCCGCGCGCTTTTAGATCAGCGCAACCTTGCCGGGATAGGCAACGAGTACCGCGCGGAGATCAACTTTCTCGCGGGGGCGCATCCGGCGGAAAGGGTGGGTGACGTGGACGTCGATAAGCATGTGCACCTTGCGCGGCGGCTGATGTGGGCCAACAAGGACGAACCGGTGAGGGTGACAACCGGCATCAAGCGAGCGGGCGAGACGAGCTACGTGTTCGGGCGCTACGGCAAGCCGTGCAGGCGCTGCGGCACGATAATCCAGAAAGGGTTTTTGGGTGGGGAAGGGGACTTGGAGCGGGTTATTTGGTGGTGCCCGAAGTGCCAGCCGGCACCCTGATATAGTCCCAGTAGAGGGGGGGAATAATGGACTTTCAGTTTTTAGACGACAAACGGCCTTGGGGAAAGCGCAAACTCGATGAACTTGGGGAGTATTTTGCTGGCAATGCCAGCGTTCCGATCGAGGCCCCAGAGATGATCTTCTGGCATGACCAGCTAGCCAGACAGACAGCTGACGCGTGTGCGGATTTTGCACGGATGATCTTTGGACGGGAAGGACAAAGTCCGGATATTGTTAGTGCGTATCGGGTGAAATCGCAGTCAACAATCGGCGACAAAATTAGAAGATCCCACATGGACCAATCTGCGAAGGTACAGCTTGGCCGAATGTGGGATTTTGCTGGAGCTCGGATAACCGTAAATGTGCTTCACGATGATCTACGCTTCCTCTCCTTCGAGCTTCAACAAATACTGAAATCAAAGGGGCACCGTGTCATCGAGCGTGACTACATCGCCCGGCCACAGCCCGGAGGCTACCGGGCGATCCACTTAGTGATTCACTCTGCGGCAGGCATTGTTGAACTTCAGATACGAACCTTGCTTCAGTCGGAATGGGCCAATACCTTTGAACAACTAGCGGATAAAACGGGCCGCCGAATCCGATATGAAGCCAATTACCGGCCGAAAGATGAGCAACTCGCGAAGATTTTTGATGCACTTGTATCAAATGCGCGGGAGATAAACAACATTGAGCGCCAGCGTGCCGCAAGTATCAGAGACGGCTTGATTTCAATGAGACAGCTAGCAAAAATTCCGCTGGGTGTTCCGCTGAATCCACGGTTGCACCTCATTCGGTCCGAAGCATTTCAGGCATTGTCGCATTCGGAGACGGTCACCAGCGAGCAGGCTTCGAGTATTCTAAACCTTATTCAATTTCTGCGAGCTCTATCGCAAAGTCTCAGTGCCTACGAGGGAGAAGGGTGAGGGGGAAAGGTGAAACACTTTCTGATAGTTTTCAACCGGAAAACTGGTGAACGAAGGATTGAAGAGTACACGGACGCTCGTGAAGCGATCCTGCGGAGGCTCGAGGAAGAGCAAGCTAACCACAATCCTGACGTTGAGATTGTAGTTATTGGCTCCTCTGGATTAGAGCACTTGAAGGTTACCCACTCGCGGTATTTCAGAGTTGAGGAACTGCCTGATTTTGCTACGTACTGGGCTCAGGAGGAAAAGATTTCCTGAGGCAGCTGCACACTCTCAACACCGGGGTACTCAAACTACAGGCCAAAAATCAGTCGGAGCCCTCGGTTTGGCCCGCCGGGAGACTCTTCACGAAATCTGCGATGGGAGCTTCCCCATCCCTCGGTGGGAAAGGAATCTCTTCAGTAGCATGCTCGCGCGTCGCTTCGTATAGTGCGAGAGCAATGTTGTGCGGTTTGCGGGGAGCTTTCATGCGGTACTCCTTTACACCTGACGCTCTTTCACCGCGCGGCGGATGAAGTACGCCAAGAAGCCCAGGATGATCAGGATGAGCACCACGTAGATCACCTTGGAGTAGGTGTCGGCCCAGGCGGTGGCTTGCTCCCAGTTCTCCCCAAGCTTGAGCCCCAGGAAGATCAGGATGGCGTTCCAAATGCCGGAGCCCAGCGTGGTCCACAGGCCGAACATGACAAGGTTCATGCGGTCCAGACCAGCCGGGATGGAGATCAGCGAGCGGATGCCGGGGATGAGACGGCCGAAGAAGATCGACGGCTTGCCGTGCTTGTGAAAGAACTCCATGGACTTATCCACGTCAGAGACACGCACCAGCCACATCCAGTCCGCGATCTTGCGCAGGCGCTCAAGACCAAGCCACGCACCGACGCCGTACAAAATGTAGGCGCCGATCACCGAGCCCAGCACCGACCAGATGAACACGGTGATCAGGTTCAGCGAGCCTTGGGCCACGGTGAAGCCGGCAAGCGGCAGCACCACTTCGGAAGGAATTGGCGGAAACAGGTTCTCCAACAAGATGGCGATACCAACGCCGGGGGCGCCGAGGACTTCCATAAGGCCAACGATCCAGTCGATGATGCTCTGCATTCGGCCTATCTTGCCCTACAAAATATCCAATGACCAAGTATGTACCGGCGCGCCGCTTTCCTGATGCTTCAGGTAGTGGCGCATAAGCTCCTTAAGCGCCGCCTTTCGTTCCGGTGACTCCGGCGTGGTGGCAGGCGCAAGTTTATTCAGCGCGTTAAGTTGCCACATCGCCCCGTTTTGGCGGGTGCGTACGCGGCCCTCAATAATGCCGAGGTACTCCTCACGGCACGCCGTGCCAACGTGTAAGGAGCGCAAGCCTTCATCCGCAATCGGAAGCAGATGGTTTTCCACCAGCTCCGTAACCGGAATGGTGCCAAGCGTTGGCCAGTGCAGGTTGGCCGTCAGCCCGTGGCGCGCGCCCTGGCGGAAATTCTCGCGCGCGTTATCAAAGCTCAAACGCGACCACACGGGGCGGGTTTGTTGCGCAAGGATGTGGACGCAGCCGTAGTAAAACGCGGCGTCTGCAACCGTGTCCTTGATCGTCGGGCCTGCTGGCAGAATGCGGTTTTCAATACGGATGTGGCTCAGCGGCCCGTTCGGGTCATAGATCGGGCGGTTCCAACGCCAGATCGTGCCGTTTTGCAGGTTTAAGTAGTGCAGCCCCGGGCTATCCCCAAGCATCTCCGGCTTGCCGGCTTCAGCACGGCCTTCCGGAAGCAGGGGAGAGAAGTAACTCACGTTTTCTTCAAACAGGTCGAATACGCTGGTGATCCAGCTTTCACCAAACCACACGCGCGGGCGCACACCCTGGTTGATCAGCTCCTTGGTGCGCGTATCCACGGACTGCTTGAACACCGGGATGCGCGACTCGTGCCACAGGCGGTGACCCAGAAACAGCGGGGAGTTTGCAGACAGCGCAACCTGCGCACCCGCAATTGCCTGCGAGGCGTTCCAGGCGCTTGCGAACATGCTGGGCTTGACCTGCAGATGCAGCTGCACGGAGGTACACGCGGATTCTGGCGCGATGCCATCAAAATCGTGTGTGTAGTGCTCCTCGCGCCACAAGTCCACGTTGACCAGCTCGCCGCGCGACTCCATCACGGAATTCTCCAGGCCCGCGTAGCGGTTCTCCGGGGTCATCCAATTCGGCCCCTCTAAAAACTGCGTGCTCAGCGTCGGCAGCGTACCAACCATCACCACCTGCGAGCCTGCGGCGTTGGCAGCGGTAACCACCTCGCTGAAACGCTGCTTGAGCCCCTGCTCCAGCTCCGCGAGTCCATCGCCTGCAATGGGCAGCGGCGGGTGGTTGAGCTCCACATTGAACTGCCCGATTTCAGACTGGTACTCATCACTTAAGCCCGCCAGCACCGCTTGGTTGTTGGGGTGCGGCTGCATCTGATCGTCCACAAGATTCAGCTCCAGCTCAAGGCCAATCGTGCCCTGATCCGTAAACTCCGCCTCCTGCAGGTGACGGTCAAACGCCTCCAGCTCTTCTTCCAGCTTTTGGCGATACACCGTGCGCTGCCGCGGCGTATACGAGTCCGCGGAGACCTGCTCGCCCATTAGCGGTGCTCCCGGTACCAGGTGATCAGGGCGTCCGTAGAACCGTCGCCACTAGCCGGGGCTTCCTTGCCCTGCACCGCGGCAGCCAGGTCGTTGGCCTGCTGCTTGCCCAGCTCCACGCCCCACTGGTCGAAGGAGTTGATGCCCCAGATGGCACCCTCCACAAAGGTGATGTGCTCATACAACGCCACCAGCGCGCCAAGCGCCTGCGGGGTCAGCTCCTCGGCCAGGATGGTGGTAGTCGGACGGTTGCCCGGCATCACCTTGTGCGGAGCCAGTTGCTTATCGACGCCCTCCGCAACCACCTCATCCAACGTCTTACCAAAGGCGAGCACCTTGGTCTGTGCGAAGAAATTGCCCATGAGCAGGTCGTGCATAGAGCCGGTGCCATCTGCAGTAGGGAAGTCCTCCTTGGGGCGTGCAAAGCCGATGAAATCCGCCGGCACAAGCGACGTGCCCTGGTGGATGAGCTGGAAGAACGCGTGCTGGCCGTTCGTGCCCGGCTCACCGAAGAAGACCTCACCCGTGTCATAGGTAACCAGCGTGCCGTCCTTGGTTACGGACTTACCGTTGGACTCCATAGTCAGCTGCTGCAGGTACGCCGGGAAGCGCGACAAATCTTCCGAGTACGGCAACACCGCATGGGTCTGCGCGCCGTAGAAGTTGCGGTACCAAACGTTGAGCAGGCCCATGAGCACGGGCACGTTGCGCTCAAACGGGGTGGTGCGGAAGTGCTGGTCCATGGCGTGGAAGCCCTCAAGCATGCGCATGAAGTCCATCGGGCCAATAACCGCCATCAGGCTCAAGCCAATCGCGGAATCCATGGAGTAGCGGCCGCCAACCCAATCCCAGAACCCGAACATGTTCTTAGTGTCAATGCCAAACTCCGCAACCTTCTTTGCGTTGGTGGACACCGCCACGAAGTGCTTTGCAATTGCAGACTCATCGCCGTCAAACTGCTCCAGCAGCCAACGCTTCGCCGCATGCGCGTTGGTGAGTGTCTCCTGCGTGGTAAACGTCTTCGACGCGATAATGAACAGCGTCTCCTCCGCATTGCAGCGCTCCAGCACCGCGGCGATATCCGCAGGATCCACGTTGGACACAAACTCCGCGCTAATGCCTGCCGTTGCATATGCACGCAGCGCCTTGGTAGCCATCGCCGGGCCCAGGTCCGAGCCGCCAATACCAATGTTCACAATCTTCTTAATCGTGCGGCCCGTATGCCCCAGCCACGCACCGGAGCGAAGCGCGGAAGCAAAATCACGCATCTGGCCTAAGACCTCGTGTACATCGGCCGCGACATCCTGGCCGTCAACCTTCAGATCCTGGTCCGCAGGCATACGCAGCGCGGTGTGCAACACTGCGCGGTTCTCGGTGGAGTTGAGGTGGGCGCCGGTAAACATAGCGTCGATAAGCAGGGGAAGCTCCGCATCGTGCGCCAAATTACGCAGCTGCTCTAGCACCTGCGCGTCAATCAAGTTCTTCGAAAGATCAACCCGCAGACCAGCAGCGTCAAACGTCAGCTCATCAGCGCGATTCGGGTTCTCGGCGAACAGCTCGCGCAACGTGAGGTTGGACTTTTCAGCGTGCAGGGACTCAAGGGCATTCCAGCTTGGGGTGGTGGTGATATCAGCCATACCTTCCAAGGTAGAGAATTCCCACGCATAATGGGCGCCATGAGCATTGTGAAAATTAACGCGATTTCCCTACCCGACAATGTGCCAGGTGCCGGCGAGGAGCTAGAGCGCCGTTTCGCCGCACGTAAACACGCCATTGACACCCAGCCGGGGTTCGAAGGCTTCCAGCTGCTGCGCCCCGTGAAAGGCGAAGACCGCTACTTTGTGGTCACCCGTTGGGCAGACGAAGAGTCCTACCGGGCGTGGTGGGCAGGCCAAGGACGCGCATCGCACGGCTCCACGAAGGGCGAAGACGGCCAGGAGCGCAAGCCTGTGTCTCAGAAGGCGGAGCTTCTAGAGTTCGAGGTCGTGCTCGACTCGCTGGAGCCTTAACCGCTTTAACCGAGTTTGCCGCGGCCCAGACGCAACAGGACCTGGGCCAACACTGGGCCCTCTTCGCCCAGCTCATCGCGGAACTGGTTAATAATGGCAACCTCGCGGGTGTGCACAAGCTTCGTGCCACCTGAACCCATGCGGGTTTTCCCAATGGCTTGGGAGATTTCGGAGCGACGCTTCACCGCGTCCAGAATCACCCTGTCCAGACGGTCGATTTCCTTGCGGTACTGCTGGATCTCCGCGTCTGACAACGGGTCATCTGTACCGGAAGGCATACGGATCTCAAGTTCGCTCATGCTGGCTTATTATACGGCTGTTCGAACGGTGGGAAAGCGTGTGTGCCATCGGTGAGTAGGGTGTTAACCCATGACCAACCAGACCGATCTCACACTTGGCCTGAACCCGCAGCAACAGGCAGCTGTCGTGCACCAAGGTTCCCCGCTGCTCATCGTCGCTGGCGCAGGCTCCGGCAAGACCGCGGTGCTCACGCGGCGCATCGCTCACTTGTTGCAAAACCGGTCTGTAACACCGTGGCAGATCCTGGCCATCACGTTTACCAACAAGGCCGCGGCAGAGATGCGTGAGCGCGTGGCCGCGCTTGTGGGCCCTGAAGCGGAGCGGATGTGGGTAGCCACGTTCCACTCAGTGTGCGTGCGCATCCTGCGCCAGCAGGCGCAGCTGGTGCCGGGGCTGAACACCAACTTCACCATCTACGACTCGGACGATTCGCGCCGGCTGCTAGGCATGATTGCCAAAGACTTCAACCTGGATCTGAAGAAGTTCACCCCGCGCACGCTGGCTAACGCGATTTCGAATCTGAAAAACGAGCTGATTGATCCGGATACCGCGCAGGCCAACGCCGCACAGACACACAACCCGTTTGAAACCACCGTGGCGCAGGTGTACGTGGAGTATCAGCGCCGGCTGCGCCAATCCAACGCGCTTGATTTTGATGACCTGATTGGTGAGGTGGTGCGGATTTTCAAACAGCACCCGGAGGTCACCGAGTACTACCGTCGGCGCTTCCGCCACGTGCTGGTGGATGAGTACCAAGACACCAACCACGCGCAGTACGTGCTGATTCGCACGCTGGTGGGCGATGGCCCGGATGCGCCAGAACTTGCCGTAGTGGGTGACTCGGATCAGTCCATCTACGCGTTCCGCGGTGCCACGATCCGCAACATTGAGGAGTTTGAGCGCGACTACCCAAACGCCACCACCATTGTGCTGGAGCAGAACTACCGCTCTACGCAGAACATTCTGAACGCCGCCAACGCGGTGATCTCCCAGAACCTAGACCGCAGGCCGAAGAAGCTGTGGACTGCGCATGGGGCGGGGGAGAAGATTGTCGGCTACGTGGCCGATAATGAGCACGATGAGGCACGCTTTATCGCCTCGGAAATTGACACGCTGACAGATGCGGGCGTGCGCTACTCCGATATAGCGATTATGTACCGCACCAACAACGCCTCCCGTGCGCTGGAAGATATCTTCATCCGCTCCGGCATCCCGTACAAAGTGGTCGGCGGCACGAGGTTCTATGAGCGCCGTGAGATCCGTGACATTGTGGCCTACCTCAAGGTACTGGAAAACCCGGACGACACGGTGAGCCTGCGCCGCATTGTGAACGTGCCCAAGCGCGCCATCGGGGATAAAGCCCAGGCGATGGTGGCGCTACACGCGGAGAACAACAACGTTAGCTTCGGCGCGGCGCTGCGCGATGCTGCAAACGGGGACGTGGACATGCTGGCGTCTCGCTCCGTCAACGCCATCAAGGGCTTTGTTGAGCTGATGGACGGCATCCGCAGCCGTATGCCTGAGATGCGCAATGACGTCACCGGCATGCCGGACCTTGGCCAGCTTGTCACCGCAGTTCTGGAAGACACCGGATACAAGGCCGAGCTTGAGGCCTCTAACGACCCGCAGGATGCGGCGCGCCTAGACAACGTCAATGAGCTGGTGTCGGTTGCGCGCGAGTTTTCCTCCGAGGCCGCGAACCAGATGGCGTACATGTCCCAGGATGAGCTGGATGCAGTCATGTCTGACGGCGAGCCCGCGCCGGGCTCACTGCAGGCGTTTTTGGAGAAGGTCTCCCTGGTGGCGGACGCGGACCAGATCCCGGAAAACGACCAAGGTGTGGTCACGATGATGACGCTGCACACAGCGAAGGGCCTGGAGTTCCCAGTGGTCTTTGTCACCGGCTGGGAAGACGGACAGTTCCCGCACCTGCGCTCCCTAGGGGATCCCGCGGAGCTGGCGGAGGAACGCCGCCTGGCCTACGTGGGCATTACGCGCGCACGGGAGCGGCTGTATCTCACGCGCGCCATCCTGCGATCGTCGTGGGGTTCACCGGTAACAAACCCGGCCAGTCGCTTCCTCGCAGAGGTCCCGGAGGACCTCATCGACTGGCGCAGGCTTGCACCGGAACCCGAATATCACTCCAGTAGCGCTTGGGGCAGCCCCGCTCCGGTGCCTTCGCGGACCAAGCGTCCGCGCCGCAGCCTTGCAGGCGAGGTGAAGGTGAACAAGAACCTGGACCTGGCCCCGGGGGATCGCGTCAATCACGCCAAGTACGGACTTGGCAAGGTGCTTACCGTAGAAGGAAGCGGCGTGCGCGAAACCGTCACAGTGGATTTCGGTTCCGCAGGCACCGTTCGCCTCATGCTCATCGGTGGCGTCCCGATGGAGAAGCTGTAGGGCTTGTAACTCCGGCTTTTAGATCCGGATGCCCTGCTGCTTGAACCACACAACTGGGTCGGTCGGGTTCACGCCGTCCGGTTTGATCTCAAAGTGCAGGTGCGGGCCGGTGGACTGGCCCTCATTGCCAATCTTGGCAATCTGCTCGCCAGCACGAACCTGCTGGCCAACGCTGACGTTGTAATCGCGCATGTGTCCGTAAACGGACACCTCGCCGCCGGCGTGCCTGATAACAACCCAGTTGCCAAAGCCCTGAGCGGGGCCGGCGTTGATAACCGTGCCGTCCATCACCGCATAGATCGGGGTGCCAATGTTGTTGGCAATGTCAATGCCGTTGTGCATGCGACCCCAACGCGGACCGAAGCCAGAGGTGAACGTACCAACCGTCGGGGTGACTACAGTGCGGCCGTCCGCGGTGCGGCCAGTCTGGTAACGCACAGCATTGTCACCACTAGGGGCAAAGGCGTCGCTCAGGCCTTTGCCAAGCGAGCGCGGGTCATAGACCACGCTGTAGCCCGCGTAGCTAAACGTCGCACCGGTGTCCACAACCGCTCCAACTGCACCAGCAACGGCACGCAGAGCCTGCCCGCCGTCTGCCACGGGCGCACCGTTGATGTTGAACGTCACGGCGTTTGCCTGGATCGCGGTCGCCGGATTGAACACAAGCGCAGCAGCAACGGTTGCAGCTACCGCAGCGGAGACTGGGCGGCGGGAAAACTTCATGAAAGCGATGCCTTTTCGTCTGGGTAGGGGAAACGGTTTTAGGTTTTATGCTCTGCCGGTGCAGAGTTGTCCGCCGTAGAATCTAGCTACCCAAAAATACTTTGGCAACGCGCTGACGTGCGGTTTTGTCGAATGGCTGTTTCATTTTCTGGCTAAAATTGCAGGTCAAGGACGTGTTGCCGGAGGGAAGAAAGTTATTTTGAGTGACTGGTGTGACTGGTGTGGTTTGTGGGGGTGGGGGATTCAAACCTGAGCGGCATCTGTGGCTTTCCTTAAGCGTAGAAGTGGGTTAGCGCTTCGGCGGGGTGTATGGGTGCTATCCGACCTTTGCTATCCGATGTTTGTAAAGGTCGGATAGCAAGCATCGGATAGGGGCACGAAGACGCTAACGGCGCCCTAAAACGCCCAAAACCCGCCACCGAAACGCTCGGTGGCGGGTCCCCTGGAGGGTCTTGTGGGCACTAGATAACTACGCCACGCTCGGCCAACCACGGAATCGGGTCGGCAGGATTCGTGCCGTCTGGGTGGATCTCAAAGTGCAGGTGCGTGCCGGTAGAGAAGCCGAGGTTGCCCATGCCGGCAATCTGCTGGCCAGCGGTCACGTGCTGCCCCACGGAAACGTCAATGCTCTGCATGTGGCCGTACAGGGACACTGCACCGTCCTCGTGCTGGATGCGCACCCACAGGCCGTACCCCTGGGCCGGACCAGCGTCAATCACAATGCCGTCCTGGATGGCCACAATCGGGGTGCCGTTTGCGTTAGCAATGTCGATGCCGTTGTGCATCGTGCCCCAGCGCGGGCCGAAACCGGAGGTGAACGCACCCTCTGCCGGGCGGACGGTTACCGGCATGCGCGCAGCGCGGTCAGCTGCGGCAACCTCTTCAGAGTGCTCCACAGCCTTAGCCAGCTGCGCGGTGAGGTTCTCAACCGGCTTGAACTCTGCAATGGCCAGCACCTGGGGGGCTGCATCCGTGAGCATCTCAGGCGCGTCCGTCAGCTTGTTTACGTCAGCGGCGAGCTTAATCTCAACGTCGCTAGAGGCAGGCTTGCTGGAAAGGATGTCAGCTGCGGCGGCGCCGGACAGGCCAGCGGTAGAAACGGCACCGGTGGTGACAGCAATCATGGCCACGCGGCCCTTGTTTGCCGTCTGCTTGCGGTGCTTGCCGCCCGCGCGAGTCGAGTTGAACATTCTGCCTCTTCTAAGATCCGTAAGTCTTGACCGGTTTTGCTGATTTGTTGGTGTTCAGCAACACGGTCGTAACCATCTCGTTATCTAGACGTGGTAACTGTAACGAATCGGTCTCGGTGGGGCAAGCCGTTTCTCAGATAAAAGTAAGTCGTTTCGAAAACTCGAAACGTTACATCGCTCCACCAGTCACATCAGCCCCACTTATCAACCGCTATAACGCGGTCTAACGAGTGTCTATGGCGCCTCCACCCCCATAGAGGTGGCAAAGTAGGCGTCGATGAGTACCAACCATGCACCTCGGGCGTCGACGCGGCGTCGACAGGTAAAAGCCCTCATGCCGGGGGTCAAGCGCGAAAAGCCGCAACCGAAGCAACCAGAAACCTGGGGCGAGCGATTGCGCCACTACGCACCCTCAGTGGTGGGTCCGCTCGCTGTCTTGGCGCTGACGGTGGTGGTGGTCTGCTTGGCCGTCATCCTGATCGCGGGGCTGCGGGTGTCGTACCTGCCCGGCTCTATTGGCCAGGCGTGGCTGAGCGTGAACGCGGCGCCCATGCGTATTAGCGGGGTGGCGTTGTCTAACGCTCCGACCTTGCCCGCCATTGGCATTGCGGCGTTGATTGCGTCGCGGGTGCGCAGTGCCACGAAGGAACGCGTTAGCGTGCTTGATTTGGCGGCGATCCTGACGCTGCTGGTCGGCAGCTCCATCACGCTGAGCGCCATCGCGCTGTTTATGGTTACGGATGCTTCCTATGTCTATGCGTTCGAGGCACCGAACCCTGCCGCGGCGCTGTTCGCCCCGCTGGGTGTGCACCTGATCGGTTTTATCTTTGGCGTTTCTCCGGTGGTGTGGCGTGCGCTGGCGCGTCGAGTCAATTTGCCTGAGCTGATTGTGGACGCCACACTCGCGGCCACTCGGCTTCTGCGCAACCTGTTTTTGGTCTCCCTTGGCGTCTACCTGGTCATGCTCGCGGTACAACACGCGAGGGTGGGGGAGGCACTTGCCGCCTATCCCCATCTTGGCTGGGTCGGCGGCCTCGCGCTGGCGCTGCTGAGCCTGGCGTATGTGCCCAATGCTGCCGTTGCCACGATGTCCGTGCTGCTCGGCGGAAGCTTTGACTACGCCGACGCCTCTGTCTCCCTGTTCAGCACCACCAGCGCCGCGCTGCCCCCGTTCCCGCTGTTCGCGGCCGTCCCCGCCACCGTGGGCACCTGGGCGCCCGCCTTGATGCTGATCCCGGCCGCAGTGCTCGTGCGCTTTGTGCTCACCCGGAGCTTTTCGCTTATCGACGCTACCGCCACCGCCACCATCGCCACCACCCTTAGTCTGCTGATGGTCTTCTACACGGGTGGTGCCGTCGGCGCCTACGGCTGGGTTGGCGCTAACCCTTGGACCTGCGCACTTGCCGTCTTTATCTGGACGGCGGTGGCGGGTTTGGCCACTTGGGCCATCGCGAGATTCCGCAGGGACTAGACTTATGCGGCGTGAGTGTCAACGTCGCTGTTTTGGTGTCCGGATCGGGCACACTTTTGCAGGCCATCTTGGATAACCAGGATGGCCATTACCGTGTCAGCCTTGTGGTGGCGGATAAGGAATGCCCTGCACTTGATCGTGCACGACGGGCAGGTATCCCCACCGAGGTGGTTGCAATGCAACCGGACCGTGACGCGTGGAATGCGCACCTGGCGGAGGTGGTCGCGTCCGCATCGCCGGACCTGGTTGTCTCTGCGGGCTTTATGCGCATTTTGGGCGAGGCGTTCCTGTCGCGCTTTGAGGGTAAGACGATTAACACGCATCCGTCGTTACTCCCAGCTTTTCCGGGAGCAAACGCGGTGGGTGACGCCATGGCCTACGGCGTGAAAGTCACCGGCTGTACCGTCCACTACGTGGATGCCGGTATGGACACCGGTGAAATCATTGCCCAGCACGCAGTCGCGGTCCAAAACGGCGAAACGCAAGACGCACTCCATGAACGCATCAAGCAAGCAGAACGCAGCCAGATTGTGAACCTGCTACGCAAAGCCACACCGGCCAAGAATAATGGAAAGGTGACCTTCTAAAGATGGGTATCCAGATCAAGCGCGCACTGATCAGCGTGTATGACAAGACAGGGTTGGAAGACCTCGCACGCGCGCTGGGGGATGCAGGCGTTGAAATCGTTTCCACCGGCTCCACCGCAAAGCGGATTGCGGATGCCGGTGTCAACGTCACCGAGGTTGCGGATGTGACCGGGTTCCCTGAGGTGCTCGACGGCCGTGTGAAGACGCTGCACCCGCGCGTCCACTCCGGCATTTTGGCGGACCTGCGTAAAGACGACCACGTGAAGCAGCTCGAAGACCTCAACATTGAGCCCTTCCAGCTGGTCGTGGTCAACCTGTACCCGTTTGAGGAGACCGTGGCTTCCGGCGCTTCCTTTGATGAGTGCGTGGAGCAGATCGACATCGGTGGCCCGTCCATGGTGCGTGCGGCGGCGAAGAACCACCCGTCCGTGGCTGTGGTGACCTCTCCGGCACGTTACGGCGACGTCGCTGAGGCCGTGAAGAACGGCGGTTTCGAGCTGGAACAGCGCCGTGAACTCGCCTTGGAGGCGTTCACGCACACCGCGAAGTATGACGCGGCTGTGTCTAGCTGGTTGGCGTCGCAAATCAGCTCTGGTGCTGAGGCTGTTGCTGAGGCTGGTTCCCAGACGACCGAGCTGCGCTACGGCGAAAACCCGCACCAGGCAGCGCGCCTGGAAAGCGAAGGCTGGGGCATTGCTGCTGCTAAGCAGCACGGCGGCAAGGCGATGAGCTACAACAACTACCAGGACGCTGACGCCGCATGGCGCGCCGCCTGGGACCACGAGCGCGCCTGCGTGGCCATTATCAAGCACGCCAACCCGTGTGGCGTGGCTGTATCCGACGAGTCGATTGCAGACGCACACCGCAAAGCCCATGCCTGCGACCCAGTGTCCGCCTACGGCGGCGTGATTGCCTGCAACCGCGAGGTCACCCTGGAGCTTGCAGAACAGGTTGCCCCGATCTTCACCGAAGTCATCGTTGCACCGTCCTACGCGCCGGACGCGTTGGCGAAGCTGCAGGAGAAGAAGAACCTGCGCATCCTTGAAGTGGAGCCGAAGCAGCTGGGTGAGGAGATCAAGCAGATCGCCGGCGGCGTGCTCATCCAGGATCGCGACCAGTTCCAGGCCGAGGGTGACGCAGTGGAGAACTGGACCCTGGCCGCGGGTGAGGCGGCAGATGAGCAGACCTTGGCAGACCTGGAGTTCGCGTGGCGCGCGGTGCGTTGCGTGAAGTCCAACGCCATCCTGATTGCTAGCCAGGGCGCATCTGTTGGCATTGGCATGGGCCAGGTCAACCGCGTGGACTCCGCAAAACTGGCGGTGGATCGTGCTAATACCTTGGATAGCGGCAAGAACCGCACCAACGGCTCCGTTGCAGCCTCGGATGCGTTCTTCCCGTTTGCGGATGGTTTCCAGATCCTGGCGGATTCCGGCGTGAAGGCCGTTGTTCAGCCGGGCGGTTCCATCCGTGATGAGGAAGTCATTGCCGCAGCCAAGGAAGCTGGCGTGACCATGTACCTGACCGGTACCCGCCACTTCGCTCACTAGTTATCCGAGAAAGCGGTTTCTATGTCATCTCGTTTCACCGCCGCAATGTTGGCGGTTGGCATCGCGTTTCCCGCGATCCCGGCGCTGTATGAGATCCCGGTGCTTGGCCCGGTGATCACGCAGGCGTACAACGGGTTGCCTGCGAATATTCAGTCGCAGATCCCGGGCAACATCCGCGCCCAGCTTGTTCCTGGCACCACAGGGCAAGCTGGTGTGGTGAACACGGTGAACACGGTGAACACTGCCAATGCGCAGGCGCAGTTGGATGCGTTGATTCGAGACGTCCAAGGCCGCCACCAAGGCCGCGCCACGGTGGCTGTTGCCGGCGATGGCGTGCAGTTCACAGCCGGTGACAACCGCGCGGAGCCGGCGTTTTCCACGATGAAGGTGCCTGTGGCAATCGGCGCGCTGCGCAAGAGCCCGGCGTCCTACCTGGATGCGGAGATTGCCATCACCCGTTCCGACAACCCGGCCGCCCACCGTATGTTTGCGCAGGTGTCGGGTGCGGAGCTCAACGGCATCATCGCTGAGGCGGGTTCGCGCACCACCACTTCCGCGGGCTACCAGATGGGCACCATGTGGACTACCAGCGATCAGGCTGCGTTTGCCTCGGGTTTGCGCTGCGTCAACGGCCACGAGCCAGTGCTTGGCATGATGGGGCGTGTGGTGGACTACCAGCGTTGGGGCCTGGGTCGCATTCCGGGTGCCAAGTTCAAGGGTGGGTGGAACGATCACGAGAACGGTCACCTGGCCCGCCAGTTCGGCCTGATCCCGGGCCCGAACGGGGATATTGCTGTGGCTATTACGGCCCACAGCCCGGTCGGTTACCAGGAAAGCTTCGCCATGCTTAATGAGCTGGCCGATGGTGTTGCCCGCATCAGCGGCACGTTGCCCACCTCTCGCTGCTAGGGGCTTGCTGCTTGCCGACGCCACGCTTCACCACCCCAGCCACCCTCACCCTCTGCGCGCTCCTGGTGGGCTGCACGCCCGACCTGCCACCCGCGCCGACTGAGGTGCATTCCGCGCCGGTTGGGGTGCCTTCGGAGTCTGTCACACCAACGTCTGTGGTTGATGCGACTCCGAGTGAGAACCCAGACACGCAGCTATCGGCAGATCTTCAGCGCATCGCAGACGAGGCAGCGAACATGTACGGGGGAGCGGCCACAGTGGCTGTGTCCGACGGCAAGCAAACATTTGCCAGCGCTGAAGCTGGGCCGTACGTTGCGTGGTCTACCAGCAAGGTGCCCATTGCCATTGCGGCGCTGCGCGTTGATCCCGGCCTTGCCCCGATTGCAGAGGCCGCAATTACGGTCTCCGACAACGTGGCTGCTGAATCGCTCTGGGCTGCAGTCACACCAGCGCAGGTAGAGGCCGTACTGGCAGAAGCCGGCTCACCGATCGCGATGAACACGGTGATAACCCGGCCGGGTTTTACCGCTTTCGGGCAAACACAGTTCAGTACTCACGATCAAGCAACGTTTGCCGCAGGCCTGCCGTGTGTTGCCGGTGCCAGCGATGTGCTTGCCATGATGGGGCGCATCAGCCCAGATCAGGCATATGGCTTGGGCACGATGCCAGACGCTCAGTTCAAAGGGGGCTGGGGGCCTGATACTGCGGGAAGGTACGTGATCCGCCAGCTCGGCCTTGTAGACGGCCGCGGCGTCGCCCTCACCGTGGCTCCTGCGGACGGCCAATACGCAACAGGCCAACAGATGGCCACCCAGATCGCTGGGCAGCTTGGGCAAGTATTGCAGCAAATGCCCAAGGCTGCCTGCACAAACTAGGAACAGTAAGATAACTGGACATGACAAATCCGTACGATAATCGTGGCAACGATTGGCAGGACCCGAACCCTCCCACCCAGCAGTTTCCTCCGCAATCGCCGGGTCCGTACCAGTACGGCGCACAAGACCAGTCCCAGTGGAACCACTACGCGCCACACCAGGCGCCGCCCCAGCAGGACTGGAACTACACCAACCAGTGGGGCCAGGAGCCAGAGCAGAAGAAGTCCAAGGCGCCCATCTACATTCTTGCCGGGGTTGTCGGGGCGATCGTCCTAGGCGCCGGAGCGTTTTTTGTTTACACCGGCACAGGCGGAGGCACCGGTGAACCGCAGACGCAGACAATCGTGGTAACGTCCACATCCCAACGCCCGACGTCAAGTGCTGCGCCGGCGCCGTCGGCGCGCCCGACAAGGCCTGTGGAGACGACTTCAGAGAAGCCACGTTCGTTCGGTGCCGGCGAGCCACGCACGAGTCTGACCTCGGACAGGTTTGCAAAGGCAGTGGGGGAGGACTTTGCCGCCTACTACCGGGAAAACAAGAAGCCTCCGACTCACCTGAACACGTACAGCCCAGTTACCAAGCAGTACTACGACATGAGCTGCCAGCCCGCCTCCGGTGGATTCACCTGCTCTGGTGGCAACAACGCGGTCGTGTTCATTCCGGAGGAGTAAACCCTGACCTGGCTTGCTTGCAGCCACCCACGGCGGCGCTCCCGCGTAGCCACGGGACCCTCTGAGAACAGATATGCAGGGGAAGATATGCAGGTCCGCAGGTCACGGCCGATTTTCATTAACGGCTACCTTATTGAAAAAACGCTCTGACCAATGCTCCTGCATATCTTCCCCTGCATATCTGCTGAAGTCGGACCTGGGTTGCTGCGAAAGAAAACAAAAACACCCGCTCTCAACCTCCGAAGAGGGAGAGCGGGTGTTTGGCTGCTGTCAACCGATCCTTAGCGGCTGGTGAACGGCAGAAGAGCCATCTCGCGAGCGTTCTTCACCGCGGTAGCAACCTGACGCTGCTGCTGCGGGGTCAGACCGGTCACGCGACGGGAACGGATCTTGTGACGATCCGAGATGAACAGACGCAGGGTCTCGATGTCCTTGTAGTCCACGGTCTCAATGCCCTTGGCCTTGAGCGGGTTCTTCTTCGGGCGGCGGGACTGCTCCATGCGCGGCTTACGCGAATTGTTGCGCTTCATTTCTTGAGTCCTCCTTACCACGAAGACTTACGGACGCCAGGCAGCTCACCACGGTGAGCCATCTCGCGCATACGGACACGGGAAACACCGAACTTGCGGAGGTAGCCGCGCGGGCGGCCATCATGCGAGTCGCGGTTACGCACGCGAGCCGGGGAGGCATCGCGCGGCTGACGGTTGAGCTCAAACTGAGCCTCGAGACGGTCCTCATCGGACGTCTCCGGGTTCTTGATGATCGCCTTCAGCTCGTTACGACGTTCTGCGTAGCGGGCGACGATCTCCTTGCGCTTTTCGTTCTTCGCAATCTTGGACTTTTTAGCCATGGATTATCGCTCCTCGCGGAATTCGACGTGCTTACGCACAACCGGGTCGTACTTCTTCAGCGTGATGCGATCCGGGTTGTTGCGCTTGTTCTTGCGGGTTACGTAGGTAAACCCGGTGCCCGCCGTGGACTTGAGCTTGATGATTGGGCGGAGGTCATTGCGTGCCATTAGATCTTCTCACCTCGTGCGCGGATAGCTGCGACGACGGACTCGATCCCGTCACGGTCAATAACTTTCAGACCCTTCGTAGAAACGGTAAGGGTGATGGTGCGGCCCTCGGACGGAAGGTAGAACTTCCGCTTCTGCACGTTGGGGTTCCAACGGCGCGAGTGGCGGCGGTGCGAGTGCGAGACGGTCTTGCCGAACGACGGCTGACGTCCCGTGACCTGGCAATGTGCCGACATGGGTAACTTCCTTTACTTCTGCCGCCCACGCAAATGATTGCCAGTGAGGAAAGCACCTTATCAATCGGAGTGAGGGTCCGCGACAGGTGCAAATGCAATCGGTTGACGCAGGCGTAAACGTGTACTTCGACAACAGCGAAAAACAACCATACAGGTTTACGCCGCGATCGCCTAATCGCTTTTAGCGGTTAGCGCCCGGGGTGCCCTGCTGGGTGGCCAGAAGATCGCGGATCTCGCTGAGCAGTTCGGTCTCGGTCGGGGCCGGCTCCTCCGGGTCAACACCCTTGCGACACTTCTGAACCTCATCCAGCTTGTTCATCGGTGCAACGATGAGGAAGTAGACAACTGCAGCGATGAGCAGGAAGTTGATGGCGGCGGTGATGAAGGCGCCGAAGTCAACGAAGGTAGCGTCGTTGCCGCTGATGATGTGGAAGCCGAAGCCGGAGAAGTCCGCGCCGCCCAGGGAGGCGATCAGCGGGTTGATGATGTTGTCAGAAAACGCAGTCACAATTGCGGTGAACGCAGCGCCAATGACCACACCGACGGCCAACTCAATAACGTTGCCGCGCATGATGAACTCTTTGAAACCCTTAAGCATGGGTAATCCTTTCAAAAAAGGGGATGGATTAGATGTGCCTCACTTGGGCACAAGGCAATGGGAATGTATACCACCTATTTCTTAGGGGGTGAAAGTGGTGGTTGCGTGTGGCGTCGATAAGCAAAAGCTCCTGATTAGGAAACGGGGCGCCCGGGCTGTAAGATACTGCAGGTTGCTCGGCTATCGCCGGGCGAAGTTGACCAATTTCGCACCCAACTCAGGCACGATCGCCGAAAAATGGCGAACCGACCTGAAGTTCAATCCTGAGGGAGACGAATCCACATGAGGAAAGATATTCACCCGGATTACCACCCGGTGATCTTCCAGGACGCAAGCACGGGGCACAAGTTCCTGACGCGTTCGACTGTTACCTCCGACCGCACTGAGGCCTGGGAAGACGGCAACGAGTACCCGCTCGTGGTTGTTGACGTGACCTCTGAGTCCCACCCGTTCTGGACCGGCGCTCAGCGTCTCATGGACACCGCTGGCCGCGTTGAGAAGTTCAACCAGCGCTTCGGTGGCATGGCTCGCCGTAAGAAGAAGTCCGCAGAGTAAGGCGAAGGAGGAGAAACAATGGCAACCCCGAAGTTCCGCATGTCGCGTGCGAACACCCGCATGCGCCGCTCGCAGTGGAAGGCTGACAACGCCGACCTGCAGACCGTGAAGGTTAACGGCCAGGAGGTGCGTATCCCGCGCCGTCTGGTGAAGGCTGCTCAGGCAGGCCTGATTGACGTCGAGCAGTTCTAATACTGCCCAGCTGCAAAGCCGGATCCCCGCAACTTGGGGCTCCGGCTTTTGGTTTTATTACCCCCATCTGTGTTCTAAGTTAACTAATCAACGAAAGGTTGCCCATATTGGGCTAATATTCTGCTCATGAAAATTTTGGTTGTGGACGACGAGCAGGCCGTCCGCGAATCCCTGAAGCGTTCTCTGCGGTTTAACGGTTATGACGTGGAGCAGGCTGAAGACGGTGAGAAGGCCCTTGAGGCCATTGCAATGCATCGCCCAGACTTGGTCATCTTGGATGTGATGATGCCTAAGCTTGACGGTCTTGGCGTTTGCCGCATCCTGCGTGAGCAGGGTGATCACACGCCGGTGCTGATGCTTACCGCGCGAGATGACGTTGCGGATCGCGTCGGCGGTCTTGACGCGGGTGCAGACGATTACCTGCCGAAGCCGTTTGCGCTTGAAGAGCTGATGGCACGTATTCGTTCGCTGCTCCGCCGTACCCGGGAGAAACCAACCTCTGAGGACAGCATTGAGCAGGCGACGATGCAGTTCGATGACCTGACGTTGAACACAGAAACGCGTGAAGTGTTCCGTGGCCAGCGTCCGATCACGCTGACGCGCACTGAGTTTGCGTTGTTGCTGCTGCTGATGAAGAACGCGCGCCGTGTGCTCAGCCGTCAGCAGATCCTGGAAGAGGTGTGGGGCTATGACTTCCCAACCTCTGGCAACGCACTCGAGGTCTACATCGGCTACCTGCGTAAGAAGACTGAGGCTGATGGTGAGTCCCGCCTGATCCACACCGTGCGTGGCGTGGGCTATGTGATGCGGGAGAATCCCGCGTGATTCTTCGGCAGTCAGCCGAGCACTACTCCAGACACCTCGCGGCTGATGTTGAAGCCGACGCAACGATTCACACGCACACCCTGTCCGGACGTGGTCTAGCGCTGCGTCAACAGCTGGCGCTTCTTACCAGTTCTTTGGTGGTGCTTGCTGTTTTAGTTGCGGGCGGTGTGGCGTTTTGGGCTGCCCGCTCAGCGCAGCTGGACATTTTGGATAGTGAACTGAGCGCTCGTGCGTACCTGCTGCTCGAGGACACGAAGCGTTTGGATACGGACGATCCCAATGAGCTGCGAGACTTGGTTTGGGATTTTAAGCAGCACAACCCCTTTATTCGTGCTGCGGTGTCGCCTACAGGCTCAGAGGCGTTTTTTGGTGATCCGGTGCCCGTCGGTGGCGAGTATGTCACGCTTTCGAGCGGTGACTATTTATCGACCCGGTTGTTGGGTGATGAGCGCGTAATTATTCGCCAGAGCCCAGATGGGCCGGGGGTTGCGCTGGCCCAGGTGGCGGATCCGTATGGCCGCAGCGCGGGAAGCTTCGGTGCCGCGTTGCTGATGATCACGGGATTAGGTGGGCTGTTGACGTGGGCTGTTGGAAGCCTTGTAGTTGCGGCTGGCTTGCGTCCCCTGCAGCGCCTGAAGAAGGCGGTGGATGAAGTTACCCGCACCGAAGAGCTGCGCCTTTTGCCGGTGGATGGCAACGATGAGATGGCGCAGGTCAGTGATTCTTTCAACAAGATGATGGAAACGCTGCAGGATTCGCGCACCCGTCAAGCACAGCTGGTCGCTGATGCAGGTCATGAGCTGAAAACACCGCTGACGTCCATGCGCACCAACATTGAGTTGTTGATGATGCTGTACTCCATGGGGCAGGAGAATCAGATTTCTCCGGAGGATCGCGCTGATCTTGAACGAGACGTGCTGGCACAGATGGAAGAGATGTCTGCCCTGATTACGGACTTGGTGGATCTTGCTCGTGAGGACGCTCCGGGGGCTGTGACGGAAGAGTTCCGTTTGGATGAGGTGCTGTATGAAGCGCTTGAGCGTGCCCGGCGCCGTCGGACGGATGTGAGCTTCAAATTCCGTGCGGAGCCGTGGCTGATGAATGGTGACCGCGCCGCCATGAGTCGTGCGATTATCAACATCTTTGATAACGCGGTGAAGTGGTCGCCGGAAAACGGTGTTGTGCGCATCTCCCTGCGTACCGCTACAACCAAGGCGGTCATGATCGTGGACGATTCCGGCCCCGGCATCCCAGAGTCCGAGCGCGAGAAAGTCTTTGAGCGTTTCTACCGGGCAACCGAAACACGCTCCACACCCGGTTCTGGTCTGGGGTTGGCCATTACTAAACAAGCACTCCAGCGCCATCAGTGCGAAGTGTTTGTGGAAAGCTCGGATGATCAAGGCGCTCGTTTCCGCGTTGTGTTCCCGGGGTCAGTACCGCAGCGTGACGACGCTGAGTGATCACCCCACGTGACGACGCTGCGCGGTACCCAGCAAACCTCCAGAAAACTCTATGCTGGATTTTTCTGGTGAATGAGCGACATCACAGAGGAAGCGGGCATCATCATGGGAATGACAAATCAATACTCACCGGACTTTCCTCCGCAGCCGCAGGGTATTCCCTCACAGCAATATTGGCAGCAGCCACAGCAGCCACAGCAGCCCCCGCAGCCACAGCACTCGCAGCAGAGTGTTCAGCGCCGTGCTGGTGTGTGGCCCGCGGTAGCGGCGGCGGTTGTGACGTCTTTGGTGGTAGGCGGTACGACGGGATACGTAGCGGGGAGTGTGAACTCCTCGAACCAGTCGGAGTTGCGCCAGGCGTTGGAGCAGCCGGCGCAGCAAGAGGTCAAGGAAGCCCCCGATGGTTCGGTGGAGAAGGTCGCTGCGGCGGTCCTGCCTGCGGTGGTGTCCATTGAGGCGGAGAGTATGCGTGGCATGGCCGAGGGCTCAGGATCCATCATCAGTTCCGACGGGTACGTGCTGACCAACCATCACGTGATTGAGGCTGCTGCTAACTCCGGTGGTCGTCTCACGGTGACGCTGAATGACGGCTCGCGCCACAATGCCACCTTCGTTGCATCCGATGTCAACACCGATGTCGGCGTGATCAAGATCGAGGGCGTGACGGACCTGCCCACCTTGGAGTTTGGTAACTCCGATAGCCTCCGGGTGGGGCAGCAGGTTGTGGCGATTGGTTCCCCGCTGGGCCTATCCGCAACGGTGACTACAGGTATTGTCTCCGCACTGAATCGTCCGGTTCGTGCTGGTCAGGGTGGGGGACAGAGTTCCCTTATGGACGGTATCCAGACAGACGCCGCAATCAACCCCGGCAACTCAGGTGGCCCGCTTGTAGATATGGAAGGCCGCCTGGTGGGCATGAATTCCGTCATCGCTTCGCTTTCGGCCGGCGGTACAGGATCGGAAAGCGGCGGCTCGATCGGTCTTGGCTTTGCCATCCCCTCAAACTTTGCGCAGCGTGTGGCACGCCAGCTGATTGACACCGGTGAGGCGAAACAGCCGATGCTTGGGGTGCAGGTCAGCGTGTATGAAAGCGGCACGCATGGCGCGCGCATTGCCAGGGTGGAGCCGGACAGCCCCGCTGAGCAGGCAGGATTGAAAGAGGGCGAAGTGATCACCCGACTCAACGATCGGTTGATTGATTCGGCTGATGCGCTGATCGCTGCGACCCGTTCCCACGATTTTGGTGAAACCGTCACACTTGAAGTGCGTGGGGAAAATGATGACGTGAGAACGGTAGAAGCAACGCTGAGTTCCGAGTAATGTTTGACGGGTATCTAACCCGCTTAACATAGCCGCACATTGGAGGAAAACCCATGTCAGCTGCCCCAGATGCGCTCGATTTTATGGAGCCGGACGAGGATTTCCTCCGTGCCGCAGAGTTAGCAACTACGGCACCGACAACCCCGTGCGCTCTTGTAGTGCTTGTGGGGGACCGCCGCTTTGAAGGCCCGAACGATGATACGCATGCGCTGGTGACAGAGCTGCTGACTGAGATCGGCTTTCAGGTAGATGCGGTGGTGCACGCCAAGTCCAAGAAGTCTGAAATTCGCAAGGCTATTGAAACCGGCGTTGTCGGCGGCGTAGATCTGGTGCTGACCATCGGTGGTACGGGTGTTGGCGCGCGTGACAAGACGCCGGAGGCCACCCGCGCCGTGATTGACAAAATGGTGCCGGGTGTGGCGCAGGCATTGCGATCCTCAGGACAGGCCTGTGGCGCGGTTGATGCCTGCACCTCGCGCGGCATTTGTGGCGTGTCTGGCTCCACCGTGGTTGTGAACTTGGCGCCGAGCCGCCAGGCAATCCGCGACGGGCTGGCCACCATTGGCCCGTTGGTTAACCACTTGATTGCAGAGCTTGATGAGCACAGCGTCGATGCATAACCGGGACGAAAAGCAGACTCCGAACCCGCGCCAGCGTCGCCGTGTGAAGCGTGTGGCGGACGTAGACTATGACCGCACGGCTGACTCACCATCCAGCGGGGGCACGTCTGATGAGGAGCGTGTGGTTGATCTGGAGGGTGACGGTGTTGAGCAGCTCACCGGCCGTGAGTTTTACGAAAATGAGCGCCCACCGCACCACGGCGAGTAGCAGCGAGCGTTAAACCCCTAGCGTTTCAGCACCACCGTCAGCGGTTGCGCCAGCGACGCCGCAGCTACGGCCGCCGCTTGAGACTGGCGCAGCAACACGAGCACCGTGCCGTTGTCGCCCACGGTGACTATCTTGCCGCCGCTTGCAATGACCGCGGGGCCTTCCGCCACCACGTCCACGCGCGCGCCGTGGGTGAGCATCGGCATGATGTCGGGCTCTGCCAGCGCCAACGGCACCATGGTGAAGGGCTCTCCGGGCGGTTCGCCTTCCACCAGCTGCGTAACCAAGTCAGGCCCGACCAAGCGCATGGCGGTGACCACCTCGCCTGCGGCGGCACCGGCGGCCACGATCTGGCCCACGGCCAGCGCAGGGTCGGTGAGCGCGCCCTCCGGCACCACCTCCGGCGGAAGTCTTTTCAACACCACGTCTTCTTCTGTCAGCACCGCCCCGGCGGCCACGGGCTGGCGGAAGGTGGTGGTGAGGGGGTCGTTGGCGTGGGCGTCGATAAGCAAACTGGCCCCCGCAACCACCAAAAGCCCCACGGCTAGCAGCCGGCGCAGCATCATGGCGCGGCGATAGCCCGGGTGGGCAACCGCGCGAAATCGTGTCATAGCGTCCATACATATTGGACGCGCAAACAGTGCCCCTGGTTCCCTAACGCACGAAAAAACCGCTCGGAGTAATCACGGCGTCCACGGCAACATCGTGGCTGTCATGTGGCACATGCTGCACAAACTCATCATCAAACACCACTGCCGCCACGGGTACATCAAGGCCAGTAAGTGCGCGGTCGTAGTAGCCCGCACCTTTGCCAAGGCGCATGTACTGCTGATCCACCGCCAACGCTGGCGCGATGATGAGCCCGCAGGAGCGCAGCACATTCGAGTTGAAACGCGCACCAGTTGGTTCCGTGATGCCAAGCGCGCCCGCACCAATCGAGCCGTCGTACTTTGCCCAAGCAAGCACACCATCAGCCAGCGAAATGGGCAGCCAGACGGTTGCAGCGTCAGCGGCGAGCTGGGCTGCGAAATCGCGCGGGCCCGGCTCAGAGGGCAACGGGTTGTACGCGGCGATCGAGCGGCCGAGCGCCCCGAAGTGGGCCATGCACGCTCGCGTGTGCGCAACAATCGTCTGGTCCAGCTCGGCCTTTGCGGGGGCATTTGTTTGCATGCGCTTGCGCGCCCCCACATGTTCCTGCCTCATCTGTTGCTTTGCGCTGCTCGGGTCGCTCACGGGGACTGTCCTTTATTCGCTGTAAGGTTGTGACTTATGCAGAAGTCTAATGAGCAAGGCTCCGAACGCGCGCTTCACGGCGTGCGCACCGTAGTTGTTCCGGCGGCGGGTATGGGTACTCGGTTTTTGCCTGCGACGAAGACGGTGCCGAAGGAGCTGTTGCCGGTGGTGGATACGCCAGGCATTGAGCTGATCGCTGAAGAAGCCGCTGCGTGTGGGGCGAAGCGTTTGGCTATTGTGGTTGCTCCTCAAAAGCAAGAGATTATGGCGCACTTTGGGGAGTTCGCTACGCTGCGTGATCGCCTTGTGAGCCGTGGCAAGCATGAACAGGCGGAGAAGGTTGGCCGCGCGTTCGGGTTGATTGATGCGGTTGCGGTGACGCAGGATGAGCCGCTTGGTTTAGGCCATGCGGTGGGGTGTGCTGAGGCTGCGTTGGATGAAGAAGAAGACGTAGTTGCTGTGATGTT
Source organism: Corynebacterium riegelii (assembly GCF_001263755.1). Taxonomy (NCBI): domain Bacteria; kingdom Bacillati; phylum Actinomycetota; class Actinomycetes; order Mycobacteriales; family Corynebacteriaceae; genus Corynebacterium; species Corynebacterium riegelii. The sequence continues at coordinate 1,221,680 of NZ_CP012342.1, read as the reverse complement.
GCCGGATGATTTGGTGTTGCCGTCTGGGGTTATGGACAAGATGGTTGCGGTGCGTGAGCGCTTCGGGGGAAGTGTGTTGTGTGCCTTTAACGTCACGCCTGATGAGGTGTTTAATTACGGCGTGTTTGATGTGGAAGACGCTGATGGGGAAGTAGACGGGGTGGTGGTGAAGAAGGTGCGCGGCATGGTGGAAAAGCCGTCGAAGGAGGAAGCACCTTCAACGCTTGTGGCTACGGGGCGGTATTTGTTGGATCGTGCTGTGTTTGATGCGTTGCGTCGGATCAAACCTGGCAAGGGTGGGGAGTTGCAGTTGACGGATGCGATTGAGTTGATGATTACGGAGGGGCATCCGGTGCATGTTGTGGTGCATGAGGGCAAGCGCCATGATTTGGGGAATCCGGGTGGCTATATTCCGGCGAATGTTGATTTTGGGCTGAGGGATCCGAAGTATGGGCCGGCGTTGTATACGGCGATTAAGCAGATCATCGCTGAATACGAAGCAGAGCACCCTGAGGTCTAAGCCATGCAGTCCATGCGCAGCGTTGAAGAACAGCTGGAGATAGTGCTTGATGCGGCGGTAGCTCCAGAGCCGATTCGCCTGGGGTTAAGCGAAGCGCTGGGCATGATGTGCGCGGAGGAAATCACTGCAACGCACCCGCTGCCGGGCTTTAACCAGGCGGCGGTGGATGGGTATGCGGTGCGAAGCGTTGACGTTGGCGGCGCGGGCGCGATCTCGGCGTCACGGGTTGTTGCAAAGGACGACGAAGAAGTAGAAGTAGCCCCGCGCGAGCCGGTGCGTGCACTGCCCGTGGTGGGTGAGGTGCATGCAGGTTCCCAGAAGCCGTTGCGTCTGCAGCCGAAGCAGGCGGTGCGTGTGGCTACGGGTGCGCCGCTTCCCACGCTTGCAGACGCGGTGCTGCCGCTTGCCTGGTCTGATCGCGGTACAAAGCGCGTGACTGCGAATCGGCCTGTGGCCAGTGGTGATTTCGTGCGTCGTACGGGTTCTGACATCCAGCCGGGCGATATCGCTGTGCGCCAGGGCGCAGTCTTAGGCCCTGCGCAGCTGGGGCTGTTGGCTGCGGCGGGTCGGCAGAAAGTGCTGGTCTACCCGCGTCCGCGCGTGACTGTGATGAGCTACGGCCTGGAGCTTGTGGATGTGGACCGTGAGCCAGGCTTGGGACAGGTCTATGACGTTGCCTCCTACGTTGTTGCCGCCGCCGCCGAGGAGGCCGGCGCTGACGTGACTCGCGTGGGCATCATTAACGCTGAGCCGCGCCGTCTGCGTGAGACGATCGCGGGCCATGTGGCGCGCAGCGAGCTTGTGGTGATCACCGGCGCCATCGGTGGTTCGGGCGCGGATGCGGTGCTGGGCATTCTGCGCGATCTTGGTGAGATCGATATCACCCGCGTTGCCATGCACCCGGGTTCGGTCCAGGGCTTCGGGCTGTTGGGGGAGGAGCGCATCCCCGCGTTCCTGCTGCCTTCCAACCCGGTCTCAGCGCTGATTGTTGCAGAGGTCATGCTGCGTCCAGCGATTCGTCGCTCCTTGGGCAAGAAGGCGACGCAGCGTCGCGCGGTGCGTGCGCGTACCTTGCGCCCGATTGAGTCCTTTGGCGGTCGCCGTGGCTATATCCGCGCACGGTTGATGCGCGATCCCGAAACCGGGGATTATTTGGTTGAGCCGCTCGCCGGCGCTGGCGGGGGTGCAGCCCATCTGCTTGCCGGGTTTGCGGAGGCCAATGCCATGATTCTCATCCCGGAGGGTATCACACGCGTGCGCCCAGGCGAGATCGTTGACGTGGAGTTTTTGCAGCAGCGCTCCTAATGTTTGATTTTCTCCGCGCCCCCACCCCGGGTTGGCCCGAGCGTACCCCGGGGCTTTTGCTTGCCGACGCCACGCCAATCCACCTCCGCCCCCTCACCCGCCACGACGGGGACGATTGGATGCAAACCCGCCTCCTTGATCAAGCGTGGCTGCAGCCCGTCGAACCGACCACGCACGGCTCGTGGGAAGAAGCCCACTCCTATGTTGCGTGGCGAAATTCCTGGCTAAACCTGAAACGCCTTGCCGGCGAGGGATCGGTTGTGCCCTTTGTGATTGACATTGACGGCCAGTTTGCTGGCCAAGTCACCCTTGGCAATATCCAGCACGGGGCGGTGTCGGAATGCTGGATTGGCTACTGGGTGCATTCGCCGTACATGGGCAGAGGCGTTGCCACTGCCGCCTGCGCTCTTGGGGTAGACCACGCGTTTGGCCGTATTGGGTTGAATCGTGTGACGGCCACATTTTTGCCGTCGAACCCCGTGTCCGGGCGTGTGCTGCACGCCTGCGGGTTCCACGAGGAAGGCTACCTGCACCGCAACCTGCATATCGACGGCAAGTGGCGCGACCACCATTTCGTCGCCCTCAACGTGGATGACTATCCCACCACGGCAACAGGCCGTCTTGTAGAGCGAGGCAAGGTTTCCCGTCCGTAGTGGGGGCCGTGTTCGCGCTTGCCCCGGTTCAACACTCCGGTTTCAACAGATATGCAGGGGAAGATATGCAGGTTCCCTGGTCAGAGCGTTTTTTCAATAAGGTAGCCGTTAATGAAAATGAACCGTGACCTGCAGACCTGCATATCTTCCCCTGCATATCTGTGTTTGGAGGCCGTTTGATGGGCTGCGGAGGCAACGTCTTCTGGCCGTAGTTGGGGGTGGAATAAAAAATCGTGGCAAGACCAACCGGCGTGCCGGACGGGGGCCGGACTTAAGCGTCGATAGCGTTAGAGCAGATTTCAAACTGTGACGAAAGGTGACACGTCCTGATGGGCAGCCTGAGCCTGATCATTCTGTTGATCATTGTTGTGTGGGTGATTGTGCTCGCGCCGATGCTGTTTGGCAATAACAAGCCGATCCGCCGCTCTGGCGAAGGCTTCGATGAGACGCGCGTACTCCACGAAGGCGGCACCGTGGCACCGAGTGTGCGCCGCCGTCCGAAGCTCACTGCTGCTGACGTGCACCGCTACGCCCACGACGAGGCAGAAGACTACGAGGTTGTCGAGGTTGTCGAGGCTGATGGCGCCGCAGACGCTGAAGACGCCGCAGACGCTGCTGAGGTAGAGACGGCTGAGGTTGTTGAAGCTGCCGAGGCAGAGCCGGTGGTCATCGACCATGTTGAAGGCACCGAAGACACCGAAGACACCGAAGACACCGAAGACGCAGTAGACGTCGAAGAAGCGGAAGAAGCTGAGGATTCTGAAACCACTGTGGACGCGGTGGACGCGGTAGATACCGACACGTACTTGGCACCGGAGGACTTCGGCTACGAGGCAGAGGCCGAAGCTGAGGCTGAAGATGCGGCTGAAGAAGCGGAGACCGCCGAAGCTGACGTAGAGTCCGAAGCGGAAGACGTTGAAACAGAAGCGTCCGAGGATGACCTTGCGTTTGCTGAGGCGCGTCGTGGTCGTGGTGGTTACGACCCGCGCCGGGACGCACGCACCCGCGCGGACCGTTACCAGCGCCGTCAGCGCACGTTCCTCGGCCTGATTGTTGCCTCGGTGATTTCCCTGACTGCAGCCGTGGTGGCAGGTGGCTGGGCGTGGTTACTGCCGGCAATCACCATCGGCCTGACCCTTTGGTTCATGGTGGCGCTTCGCCGCGTGGTGAAGCAGGAGCGCGCGTTGCGAGCCCGCCGTATGCGCCAGCTGCGCCGCGCCCGCCTCGGCGTGGACGTGGCACAACGCCCTGGATCGCGTGAGGGGGAGCGCATGCGCGCCGGTGCCGTCATCCTCAACATTGATGATGAAAGCCCAGATTTCGAGCACCTGCCGCGCTACCGCCGCACAGCACCGGACTACGACTTTGAATATGACGACTACGGGCGTGCAAGCTAACAACCGACGCGCAAGCTAAAGAATTTCGACAAAACTCCCCGTCACCACGCGATTTAGCATCACAGGTGACGGGGAGTAACGTCTGTAAGCAGTCAAGGGGCATTAGCTCAGTTGGTAGAGCGTTGCGTTCGCAATGCAAAGGTCAGGGGTTCGATTCCCCTATGCTCCACAAAAATCTAAAGGTGACGCTACACCCACACGCCGGACGCCCCGCGGCGCCACGTGCCAACCAGGTTGGTGTCCACGATGCCTACGGACTCCATCAAGGCGTACATAGTCACCGGCCCCACGAACGTGAATCCCCGCGCTTTGAGATCTTTCGCTAGTTGTACTGACTCTGGCGAGGTCGTAGGCACCTCATCCATAGACTTCGGTTCTGGGGTAGTGGCGGGTTGGTAGGACCAGATGAACTCCGCCAGGTCCGTGCCTTCCGCGCGTAGTGCCAGGGTTGCGTGGGCATTGGTGACGCAGGCTTGGAGTTTGCGGCGGTTGCGGATCAACGTGGCGTCGGCAAGCAAAGGCTCTATGTCGAGTGAGGCGACGGTCTCCGGGACGAAGCCGCAAAATGCCTTGCGCAGCGCCTCACGCTTGGAAAGAATCAGCCGCCAGGATAGGCCAACCTGGAAGGCTTCCAAGCAGAGGCGTTCAAACATGCCCTGCTCATCGCGCACGGTCATGCCCCATTCGGTGTCGTAATACTCGCGCAGCAACGGATCGCTTGCCGCCCACGGTGGGCGGGTTAAACCGTCGGTACCAATAACTGGGTGCAATTTTTGTTGGGTCATAACTATTAGACTGCGTTCGTGGCTTGACGGTTCCATGAGTAGTGTTATTGCCATGAACCGGCCAGCCGTGCGCGACTTCGCACTCCTTCTCCTGCGCGTTGCGCTTGGCGTTGTGTTTATCGCCCGAGGCTACCAACGCTGGTTTGGCACAGGCATGGACGCGGCTGCGAAAGAACTCGCGCGTGCCGGTGTGCCGCAGCCGAAACTTTCCGCCTATATTGCGGGCACGGTCGAACTGATCGGCGGCACCTTCCTCATTATTGGGCTGTTGACCACCATCGTGGCTGGGGGCATGGCCATTATGGTTCTGATTGCCGCCTACTTCGTGCACCTGCCACAAGGGTTTTTCGCACAAGATGGGGGAGTGGAATACCCGATGGTGCTGGCCGCGGCACTGTTTATGATCGTGGTGTTTGGAACCGGACGAGCGAGCTTGGATGGGGTGCTTACCCGCGATGATTAGCCACCAGGAAATCCAGTCTGCACTCTCTGCACGCCTGGACGGGGAAGACGCTGCGCTGGAAAGCGAAGTGATTGACGCCCACCTTGCGCAGTGCCCGCAGTGTCAGCAGTTTTGGGACGAGGCGCTGCGCCTTCGCAGCCAGATGCAGCTGACGGACATTGACCGCGCAGCAGCCCCGCCGAACTTGAATGACGTTATTTTGGCAGGCGTCAATGACCCGTGGCGCAAGCTGGAGCAGCGCCGTATGGTCACACTCGCTATTGGCCGCATCGCGCTTGTGGTGATGGCCTTGGTGTGGCTTGCCTGGGCTGTGCAGGCGGTTGTGGCTGCGACGACGGACCCGATGGTGACATCCTTTGCCGCCGTGCGCCTCGGCGTGGCAACAGCACTCGGCCTGTGTGCCTGGCGCCCCTCCCAAGTCCCAGGCGTGCTGTTGGTGGTGGGCACCATGTTCACCTTCACCGTGGGCTTTGCCGTGCGTGATGCCATTTTGGGCACTGGGGAGTTTGGCTTTGGCGGCATTCTGATCCCGTTGGTCAGTGCCATTGCGCTGGTGTGGACGTGGGTGGCGGACCGCGGCATCGAAGTGCGCCGCGCCTGGTCCTACCTCAGCGCTAATCCGTATTAGCCGAAAACCTACTTCCAGCTGGGCAGCCACATGATGGACTGGTAGTAGCCCTCCGGCACCATGAAGCCGTAGAACAACGGGGACCAGTACACAAACGCTGCCGCCACAAGAGCCATGTAACCCACTACGGCTAGCTGGCCGGTACGCATCGGCTGGCCCGCAAGCTTGAGCACCCACGGCTTAGACACCATCTCCCCGCGCTGGGAAATATTGCCCAACACCAAGGCGATGAGTACCGCGGTAAACGGCACTAGTGCGGTGGCGTAGAAGAAGTACATCTGGCGATCAAACGCAGCCAGCCACGGCAGAAAGCCGGCCATCCAGGCGATCACCGGAACCATCACGCGCAGATCTCGGCGCGTGACCCACACCCACAGTGCCCACAGCAGCACGGGCACGGTTAGCCACCAGATCACCGGTGTGCCGAAGAGGTAGATCATCTCGCGGCAGGTGCCGCCGTTACCGCACTCAATGTCGGTGGTGGAGTAGTAGAGGATGGGGCGTGCGCCAACCAGCCACGCCCACGGCTTGGAATCCCAGGGGTGTGAATGGCCCGAGGAGGAGGTCAGGGAACCGTGGAAGTTGAGCACGGAGAAGTGGTAGTAGAGCCAACCCGCCACGGAATCGGGCAGATTTTCCAGCCAGGCCCATTCGCTGTTTGCAATGGTGCCGTCCGCCAATGAGTGGCGGTAGACGGAGGTTTCAGAGGCGAACCATGCGCGCCACGCCCAGATGTAGAGCAGCGCGGGCAGCAGCACGATAGACGCTAACGCAGGAAGTACGTCCTTGAGCAGCGCACCCGCCAGCGGCTTTTCCACGCCGTAGCGCTTGCGCAACCACAGATCCCAGAAGGAGCCCAAAAGGCCGAAAAACGCAATGTAGTACAGCCCGGACCATTTCACAGACAACGCCAAACCCAGCAGTACGCCGGTGGCAAAGCGCCACCAGCGGTACCCAACCCGGGGCCCAAGGGGACCTGCGGCGGCAACCTCACCGGAAACCCACGCGTCGTGCCAACGCTGATGAATCTGGCGCATGTCTCCCGCCAGCGTCCAGGATGCGGCCACGATGAACAGGACTTGGAAAATGTCCAACATGCCGAATTTGGCGGAGACGAGCAACACACCGTCGAAAAGCGCAATAGCTCCAGCGAGCGTGCCAATGGCGGTGGATTGGCTCACCCGGCGCGCAAGCAAAAAGGTCAGCACAACCACGCCCGCGCCGAACAATGCGGTGAGCAAACGCCAACCCAGCGGCGTGTAGCCAAACAGGGTTTCGCCCATGGCCAGCAGCTGCTTGCCCAGCGGCGGGTGCACGACAAGGCCGTAGCCGGGGTTGGATTCGATGCCGCCGAGTACGGGATTGAAGGAGCTGCGGACCATATCCCAGCCCTGTGGAACATAGTGCTTCTCATCAAACACCGGCGTGCCGGAGCCGGTAGGCACGGTCAGGCCCAAAAACCGCGTAAACAGCGCAAGCACGCCGATCACGCTGACAGCGATAGTGTCGCGGCGCGTCCACGGCACGGTCACCGGCGCGCCGGGCGCGGGACGGTTGCGGCGATACGGGCGTACGGGCGAAGCGATAGTCACGGGAAGGATATTAGCTGCTGAGCACACACCCACCGAAGTAGAGTGAGGGGCTATGGCTGCCCACACCCACTCAGAAGACGCCTCCACTCACGCTTTGCCACCGCACGGTGTTGTGCTTGCCGCAACCCCGCTGGGCAATATTGGGGATGCCTCCGATCGCCTGCGCGAGGCGCTCGCCCAGGCCGATGTGATTGCGGCTGAGGACACGCGCCGGGCAAAGAACCTTGCTGCCGCGCTTGAGGTGGTGCCGCGCGGGCGTTTTGTGTCCAACTTTGACCACAATGAGGACGCCCGCCAGCAGGAGCTGCTTGCCGCGGCGCGTACCGGCACCGTGCTGGTGGTGACAGATGCTGGCATGCCTATTGTTTCTGACCCCGGCCTTGCCCTGGTTGCTGCTGCGCACGATGCGGGCGTGCCGGTGACCTGCATCCCCGGGCCCTCGGCGGTAACCACGGCGCTTGCGCTGTCAGGCCTGAATGTTGGGCATTTTATTTTCGACGGCTTCGCGCCCCGTAAATCCGGCGCCCGCGAAACCTGGCTGCAGTCGTTGGTGGGGGAGCGGCGTGCGGTGTGCTTCTTCGAGTCCCCGCACCGCATCGCGGCAACGCTTGAAGACTGCGTGCGTATTTTGGGCTCGGAGCGTCGCGCCGCGGTGTGCCGCGAGCTGACGAAGACCTATGAAGAGGTCAAGCGCGCCCCGCTTGGGGAGCTTGCGCAGTGGGCCGCACAGGGCGTTCGCGGGGAAATCACAGTGGTGATTGAGGGAGGCGCCGCCGCCGCGCCTGAGCCGGAGGATCTGGTCGGTGAGGTCCTTCGCCGCGTCGATGCCGGCGAGCGCATGAAAGATGCAGCTAGAGACGTTGCCAAGGCACATGGGATCAAGGGCAGTTTGCTTTACGACGCCACGCTCAACTCCCGAACCTGAGAAATCTCATGTACTGTCGTGGGGTTCAATGATTATCCCAATTGTGTAGAAGGAGCACGCATGTCGCAGCCTGACGCCAATCCGACAGAGACGTCAGCTACAGGTGAACTAGCAAGCATGATCATCGCGGACCAACGCGGTGAACTTCCTGAAGCGAAAACCCCCGAGGACCATGTGGAGATGGAGTCGGAGAAATCCGGCGCTCCCGTTTCTTGGTCCATTGTGATTCCCGTGGCGCTGATTGTGGCTGCGGTAGTTGGCTGGGCGCTGACGGCAAGTGAAGCTTTCACGGAGTTTGCGAACAATGCGTTTGCGTGGGTGTTGGACAACTTCGGTTGGGCCTTCATTTTCTTTGGCACCGCGTTTGTGGTGTTTGTTTTTGTGATTGCATTTTCAAAGTTCGGTTCGATTCGTTTGGGTGCCAGTGATGAGCAACCAGAGTTTCGTACCTCTTCCTGGATTGCCATGATGTTCGCAGCCGGTATGGGTATCGGTCTGATGTTCTTCGGCGCATCCGAGCCGTTGTCCATGTATATCAACGGAGTGCCAGGGCACGAGCCCAAGGAAGTGGGCACGGCTATGTCACAGACAATGTTCCACTGGACATTGCACCCGTGGGCGCTGTACGCCGTGGTGGGCTTGGCTATTGCCTACTCCACGTTCCGTCTGGGGCGTAAGCAGTTGTTGTCTTCGGCATTTGTGCCGTTGATTGGTCAGGACCGTGCAAACGGCTGGCTGGGCAAGCTCATTGACGGCTTTGCCATTTTTGCCACCATCTTTGGTACCGCCTGCTCTTTGGGCTTGGGTGCGGTGCAGATCTCTTCCGGTTTGGAAGCTTCCGGCTTTGTGGACAACCCGTCTACTAAGCTGATCGTGGGCATTGTTGCCGTACTCACGCTGGCGTTTCTGCTTTCCGCCATGTCTGGCGTGGGCAAGGGTATTCAGTGGCTGTCTAACTTCAACATGGTTGTTGCAGCACTCCTGGCTATTTTCGTGTTCGTTTTCGGCCCGACCGTGACCATCTTGAACATGATGCCTACCTCTATCGGCATGTACCTGCAGCAGTTCTTCGAGATGGCATCGCGCACCGCAGAGAGTGCTGATGGCAACGCCGGCGAGTTCCTCTCTGGCTGGACGATTTTCTACTGGGCATGGTGGGCATCCTGGGCGCCGTTCGTCGGTACTTTCTTGGCACGCATTTCCCGTGGCCGCACCATCCGTGAGTTCTGCCTTGGGGTGCTTCTGGTCCCGTCTGGCCTTTCCACCCTGTGGTTCTGCATCTTCGGCGGCACCGCCATCAAGTTTGAGCAGCTGGGTAACTCCATTGCTGGCGATAGCAATGAGGAGCAGCTGTTCAACCTGCTGCACACCCTGCCGGGCGGCTTCTTCATGGGTATTTTCGCAGTGGTTCTTCTGGGCACGTTCTTCATCACCTCTGCTGACTCGGCGTCGACCGTGATGGCATCCCTGTCCCAGGATGGCCAGACCACCCCGAAGCCGTTGCTGTCTGCGCTGTGGGGCATTGCTACCGCAGCTGTTGGTTTGACCATGCTGACCCGTGGTGGTGCGGATACGCTCAACGCGCTGCAGAGCGTGACCATTGTTGCAGCCTCTCCATTCTTGATCATCCTGGTTGCTCTGATGTTTGCCATTGTTAAGGACGTGTCCAATGACACGATTTACCTGGCGAAGAAGGAACAGGAGCGCTTTAACCGCAAGCTGGCTATTGAGCGCCGCGCGCTGTTGGACCAGCAGGAGTTTGAGGCAAAGCGTAAGCAAGTCAAACAAATGCTTACCCCGCGCAACCGCAAGTAGCGCGTTCATTATGCTGTGAAGTCATGAGTGCTGAGCAGACCAATCAGAATGTTCTTGTGTGCGTGGCATGGCCGTACGCAAACGGCCCACGCCACATCGGCCACGTAGCAGGCTTCGGCGTCCCATCGGACGTCTTTGCCCGCTACCAGCGAATGACCGGCAAGAACGTGCTGATGGTTTCCGGCACGGATGAGCACGGCACGCCGCTTCTGGTGCAGGCGGATAAAGAAGGTGTCACCGTCAAGGAGCTCGCCGACCGCTACAATCGCCAGATTGTTGAAGACCTGGCAGGTTTGGGTCTGAGCTATGACCTGTTCACCCGCACCACCACCCGCAACCACTACGCCGTGGTCCAGGAACTGTTCAAGGGCCTGTACGAAAACGGCTACATGGTGAAAGAGACCACCCAGGGTGCTATTTCGCCGTCGACGGGCCGTACGCTTCCGGACCGCTACATTGAGGGCACCTGCCCGATCTGCGGCGCGACCGACGCCCGCGGGGATCAGTGCGATACCTGCGGTAACCAGCTCGACCCGGCTGACCTGATCAACCCAGTTTCCAAGATCAATGGTGAAACGCCGGAGTTTGTAGAAACTGAGCACTTCCTGCTGGACCTGCCTGCGCTGCACGATGAGCTGGAGGCGTGGCTGTCCAAGCGCGAGGACTGGCGTCCGAACGTGCTGAAATTCTCCCTGAACCTGCTGGAGGACATGCGCCCGCGCGCCATGACGCGCGACATTGACTGGGGCATCCCAGTGCCGGTTGAAGGCTGGGAGGATAACCCCTCGAAGAAGCTCTACGTCTGGTTCGACGCGGTCGTTGGCTACCTGTCTGCCTCCATCGAGTGGGCGCAGCGCTCCGGCAACCCGGAAGCCTGGAAAACCTTCTGGCAGGATCCCTCCACTGAGGGCTACTACTTCATGGGCAAGGACAACATCACCTTCCACTCCCAGATCTGGCCAGCAGAGCTACTTGGTTACGCCGGTAAGGGCGCAAAGGGCGGCAAGGTGCACGAACTGGGTGAGCTGAACCTGCCAACTGAGGTTGTTTCCTCTGAGTTTTTGACCATGTCGGGCTCCAAGTTCTCCTCCTCCAAGGGCGTGGTGATCTACGTCAAGGACTTCCTGAAGGAGTTCGGCCCCGATCCGCTGCGTTATTTCATTGCCGTGGCCGGCCCGGAGAACAATGACACGGATTTCACCTGGGACGAGTTTGTTCGCCGCGTGAACAATGAGCTGGCCAACGGCTGGGGCAACCTGGTCAACCGCACGGTGTCCATGGCGTACAAGAACTTTGGCCAGGTGCCGGTGCCGGGGCCGCTGGAGGACAGCGACAACCGCATCCTCAAGCTGGCAGAGGACACCTTTGCTACTGCCGGTGCGGATCTTGCCCGTGCACACTTCAAGGCCGCAATTACCAAGATCATGCACGTGGTGGGTGAGGCCAACGCGTACGTGGCGGAGCAGGAGCCGTGGAAGCTGGCCAAGGATGATACCCAGCGTGAGCGCCTGGCCACCGTGCTGTGGACCGCCCTGCAGGTGGTGTCTGACTGCAACGCCATGCTCACCCCGTTCCTGCCGCACACCGCGCAGCGCGTCCACGAGACCCTGGGGCGCACCGGCATCTGGGCCGCAACGCCGAAGGTGGAAGACGTGGTGGATGACGCGGACCACACGCTAGTTGGTGTCGGCCTGCCGGAGCAGGGCCAGACGTACCCGGTCATCACCGGTGATTACACCCAGCAGCAGGCGACGTGGGGCCGCGTTGAGGTAACCCCGGGAACTGAGCTTGCGAAGCCGCAACCGCTGATTGCAAAGCTTGACCCGGAGCTGGGGGAGACCGGCCCAGAGTGGGCACCGGTGCAGTAGTCACGCAAATGTAACGCAAAGTTCACACAGTGTTGGACGAAACGTTCATCTGAGATGCTTATGGTGAACGCATCGTCCATACGTGAAGGAGCTATGCGTGACTTGCAGCATCGTTTTTGATTTCGACGGGACCCTAGCAATTGGGCATGGGCCAGTTCTGGCCTACGCCCGAGCGGTAGCCCCATTGGCAAAGGACAACTTTGTCGAACGAGTTGAAGATGAGCTGCGAGCCTATGACGCAGGTGAAGCTTCCTACCGCGACGGCTATCACGTCGTGGCAGAGGTGGCTGCGCAAGATGGCGTGCCTTCCGAGGCGATGAACCAGGCCTACCAGCAGAGCCGAACGGTGCTGGGTACTCCCGAAGCACCGATCGACGCCCCGGACGGCCTGATAGAAATCCTTGATGCGCTTCGCGGATTGGCAACGCTGCATGTTGCAACCAACGCGCCGGCTATCGGTGTTGAGCAGATCCTTGAATCCTGGGGAGCTCGCCCGTACTTTGACCAGCTGCACACCCAGGTGGGCAAGCCAGATGGTTTGTACCCGATTGTGGAGCAGCTGCTTGAGCAAGGACCGGTTCTTTCCGTCGGCGACATCTATGATTTCGACCTCAAGCCAGCCCATGACCTCGGCGCGGACACCGCATTAGTCGGTGCTACCGCGCAGTCTTCAACGGTGGAGGTGACCATGCGCGGAAACACCATTACGGATCTGCGCCATGACATGCTCCGCTGGGCTGCGCGCAGCAGCTAGCCCACCCCATCCACAGCTTTTCCGAAAGGACCTTTCCTCATGCGTAAACCTGCTCTTGCCCTCGGTGCGTTGCTGACCACCGCGGCACTGACCCTGACTGCCTGCTCGGATTCTTCTACCTCTACTGACACCAATGCTTCCGGTAGCGCTGAGTGGCCGAAGTCCATCACCATCTCGCTTGTACCTGCAACGGAGGGCGAGAACCTGGCTGAGGCGCTCAAGCCTTTGACCTCCTACCTGTCCGAGAACCTGGGCATCGAGGTCAACGGTGTTGTGGCGAATGATTACGCGGCAACCGTTGAGGCTATCGGTGCTGACCAGGCACAGGTTGCTATTACGGACGCTGGCTCCCTGTACAACGCCATGAACCAGTACAACGCGAAGCTGATCCTGCGGGACGTGCGCTTCGGCGCAACCTCGTACGCTTCGGTTGCTTACACCAACAACCCGGAGAAGTACTGCGACGATGAGCCTGTGATGGCTACCTACGCTGCTTCGGAGACGGAGTTTGCGTACTGCAACGGCCTGGAAGAGGCGGCTGCAGCTGAGGGCAAGGGCCCGAAGGCAGTTGAGGCGCTGAAGAAGGTCGAGGCTGGCACCAAGGTTGCGCTTCAGGCTGTGACCTCCCCGGCTGGCTACCAGTACCCGGTCGTAGCGCTGGAGGATCAGGGTGTGGACGTATCCACGCTTAGCGAGGTTCCGGTGCAGGGCAACAACAACGCCATGCTTGCTGTACTCAAGGGTGATGCTGAAGTTGGCTTTGGCTACTGGGACGCTCGCGCTTCCATCATCAAGGAGGCCCCGGAGGCCGCAACCGACATGGTTGCATTTGCGTACACCGAGATGATCCCGAACGGTGGTGTCGTTGTCACCGACACCCTGCCGGAAGACCTGGTTGCGCAGCTGACGGAGCTGATGGACAACTACGCAGATTCCTCCGAGGAAGCAAAGACGATCATGCAGGAACTGGTTGGTCTGACCGACTGGACTGCACAGACCGATGAGGAAGAGATCCAGCGCTACGGCGAGATCTACACCCGCTTCAAGTAACACCCTTTTTCGGAAAGTTCCACCATGAGCACCACAGACAACGTATCGCCGTGGCCAATTACGTTGGACCACGTATCGGTTACCTATCCCAACGGCACGCAGGCGTTGAAGGACGTCTCTATTGCAATCGAGCCCGGCGAGATGGTCGCCGTGGTGGGACTGTCCGGATCAGGTAAATCCACGCTGATCCGCACCATCAACGGGTTGGCCACGCCGACCGCAGGCACCCTCAAAGTCGGCCCATATGACATGCATGACCTCAAAGGCAAGCAGTTGCGCGAGGCTCGTGGGAAGATCGGCATGATTTTCCAGCAGTTCAACCTGGCTGAGCGGACAGATGTGTATCACAACGTGTTGGTGGGCAGCTTTGCCCGCAACCCGTGGTGGCGCACTATGTTTGATCTGCCCACACAGGAAGACAAGGATCTGGCGCTGCAGTCGCTGGAATCTGTTGGCATGTTGGAGAAAGTCTGGACACGGGCAGGTGCGCTTTCCGGCGGTCAGAAACAGCGTGTGGCAATTGCCCGTGCGCTGACCCAAAAGCCGAAGGTCATGCTTGCAGACGAGCCCGTGGCCTCTCTCGACCCGCCAACCTCTCATGCAGTGATGCGCGATTTGCGGCGCATCAACCAGGAGCAAGGACTCACCGTGCTAGTGAATCTGCACCTGATTGACCTGGCGCGCCAGTACACCACGCGCTTGATCGGCTTGCGCAACGGTGAGCTGGTGTACGACGGGCCGACAGCAGACGCCACGGACCGTGACTTCGAGGAGATCTACGGTCGCCCTGTGCTTCCGGACGACGTACTGGGAGCGCACTAATGGCCCAGCCGTTGACTCAGCCGTTGAAGGTTCCTGACAAGCCTCGAAATATCGGCCGCACCCTTGCTATTACTGCGGCTGTTGTTGCGTTTACCGCGCTGACGGTGACACCCCAGATCGGTGGCATTGCCATTGACCTGGAATCCATCGCCCGCAACTGGCGAAACGGTGCGGCGAAGCTGTGGCAGATGCTGCAGCCCAACTTCGCGTTTTTGCCGCGCACGCTTTACCCAATGTTGGAAACGCTGCAGATGGCGTTCGTGGGTGCGGTGTTATCTGCAATCATTTCTGTGCCGCTGACCTTGTGGGCGGCATCCGCCACCAACCCAAACCGCGTAAGCCGTGGCATCGTGCGCACGCTGATTAACATCATGCGATCGGTGCCGGACCTGGTGTATGCCTCCATTTTGGTGGCCATGGTCGGTGTCGGTGCGCTGCCGGGTGTGATCACGTTGTTCCTGTTCAACCTGGGCATTGTGGTCAAGCTGGTATCTGAAGCGATTGACTCTGCAGACCACGCCTACATCGAAGCGGGTCATGCCTCTGGCGGCACACAATTCCAAATCAACCACGCAATGGCGCTGCCACAGGTCATGCCCCTGTTTGCTAACCAGTGGCTATACACATTGGAGCTCAACGTGCGTGTGTCCGCCATCTTGGGTCTGGTCGGAGCCGGCGGTATCGGACGCCTGCTTGAAGAGCGCCGCGCGTTCTTCGCCTACGACGACGTATCCATCATCATTTTGGAAATCCTGGTTGTGGTGGTGTTGGTGGAGGTCATCTCCAACTGGCTGCGAAAGAGGTTGGTGTAAATGCCTCCCAAACCACGCAAAACATACGAAACAATTGCAACAATCGCGCTTGCGCTGATCGCGCTGGTCTCCATTGGCACACTGGACATTAAGTGGGGCGAGCTGCCCAAGGTGCCGGGGCAGATCTGGCATTACATGACGCTGATGTTCGCGGACCCAGACTGGTCTCGCCTGGGGCGTGCCGCCCTAGAAATGTGGCGTTCTATTTCCATGGCGTGGGTAGGCATGATCGGCACCGTGGTGCTCTCCATCCCGCTGGGAATGTTGGCGGCTCGCGGTGTGGGACCAGCGTGGCTGCGTGCGCTGCTACGAGGCATCTTCGCCGTGATCCGTGCCTTCCCGGAGGCTGTGATCGCCATTATCTTGCTCACCGTCACCGGCCTGACTCCGTTCACCGGCGCACTTGCATTGGCTATCGCAGGTATTGGCCAGCAGGCGAAGTGGACCTACGAAACGATTGAGTCCATGCCGAATGGGCCTGCGGAAGCCGTGCGCGCAGCTGGTGGCACCACCGCTGAGACGGTGAGGTGGGCGTTGTGGCCGCAGGCGGCGCCGTCCTTGATCAGCTTTGCCTTGTACCGTTTTGAAATCAACATCCGAACCTCCGCTGTCCTTGGCATGGTGGGTGCGGGAGGTATCGGTGCGATGCTGGCAAACTACACCAACTACCGCCAGTGGGACGTGGTGGGCATGACGCTAATCGTGGTCATCGTGTCAACAATGGTGGTGGATGCTATTTCTGGCGCAATCAGGCGCCGCATTATGGAAGGAGCCACTGCCCGTGCAGCCAACGAACCCGCAAGCACCGCCAAGCGTGCGGATCGCAGCGTCGATGAGCTCACTCCAGCCGAAGGAGAAGACGGTCGCGGAGGCGATCCTGTGCCAACCAGCTAACGCTGTTGAGATGACCGCGCAGCAGCTGGCCGACCATGTCGGGGTCAGCCGAGCAAGCGTCATCCGCACTGCCCAAAGCCTTGGGTATGCAGGGTTTCCGCAGTTGCGGGTCGCCCTTGCCCAGGAGCAGGCAGCGGGTTCTTCTCCCTTGTCAGTGGCAACGCAAACCAACCCCACCGCAACCAGCGTCGCAGACTATGTGGCGCAGTTTGCGGAGCGCCTCTCGGCATCCTTCGGTGCGCTTGATGAAGGCGCGATTCAACGAACCATCGAGCTGCTTGATATTGCCGAGCGCGTCTTGGTGGTAGCCAATGGGTTCTCTGCGCCACTTGGGTTGGATTTTGCGCAGCGCCTCGTGTCGGCGGGCAGGCACGCGGAGTGGCACACCGATTCCACGACGCAGCGAATTGCCGCGCACCACCTCGGCGAAAAATCGGTATGTTTTGTGTTTTCCGGCTCGGGTTCAAGCCAAGCAACCTTGTATGCCGCCCGGCAGGCTAGCGACAGTGGTGCGACCGTGATCGCGGCGACAAGCTTTTCGCCGTCACCGCTGACCGAGGTCGCAGACGTGGTGCTGTTGGTGCCACCGGTTAACCCCTCGTTCCAAGACGAGCTGATCCACACCTCCCGCGCCGCACTGATGCTGCTGAATGAACAGCTGGTGCAGCTGTTGCTGAACCACCGTGGCGAACGTGGTGATGAGGCGCGCCGGGCGTCGCTGACCATGATCGGAGATGCGCTGGAAAGCTAGCCCAGAAACTGCTCCAAAAACGTGGTGAGTTTTCCAGTCTCCTCGTCCTCGAACCGCTGGTCCACCACAATCATTGGTGCTGCGTACTTTTCGTCTTTGTGGACGACGAGGTCGGTGCCGTAGGCGTCGATAAGCAAGGCCCAAGAGTAACCCTCTCGGACGAGGGCCTGGCCGAGTGCGGTGCCGTAGATGCGGGCGGTCTCGCCGCGGGGGAAGCTGCGCTGCACGTCCGCAGGTAGCGCGAGGAAATCCGCGAGCTCATTCTCAAAGGCGCTGACCACATCTTGGGGTGTGCCGCCGATGCCGCGGCCGATGGCTTCTGCCAAGTCGCGGTCGATTTGGGTTTGGGTGGCGCTGTCAATCGGTTCAAATGCCATAGGGTTGGATTCTATGAGCAAAAAGCCGCGACCCACTCCCGAGCCCGCGAAGACGATCCCCGGTCTTATCGACGCCCACACCCACCTCACCAGCTGCCCCCACCCAGCCCAAGACCTCATTGACCGTGCCCACGCCGCTGGTGTGGAGCGCATTTGCACAGTTGGGGACGGACTGGCAGAAGCCGAGGCGGCCCTGGAGATAGCCAAGAACCATGAGGGTGTTTTTGCTGCGTGCGCGGTGCACCCGACGCGTGCGCACGAGGTGGATGACGCGGCGCGAGCACGCCTTACAGAGTTGGTGGCGGACCCGAAGTGTGTGGCGGTGGGGGAGACCGGCATTGATACCTATTGGATTACGCATGACCCGGACCGCACCGCACCGCTGGATGTGCAGGAGGAGGTGTTTCGCTGGCATATCGACCTGGCGGTGGAATCCGGAAAAGCGCTGATGATTCACAATCGCGAGGGGGATGCGGAGATCATGCGCATTCTTGCGGATGCCCCGCAGCCGAAGCACGTGATCCTGCACTGCTTCTCCTCGCCGGTAGACATCGCGCGCGAGGCGCTGGATCGCGGCTACGTGCTGAGTTTTGCCGGCAACGTGACCTTTAAACGCAATGATTTCCTGCGGGAGGCGGCAGCGTTGGCGCCTGCGGGCCAGTACCTAGTTGAGACGGATGCGCCGTATATGACTCCGGAGCCGTTTCGGGGGGCGCGTAATGAGCCGTCGTTAATCGGGCACACGGCACTGGCGATCGCGGAGATTCGTGGGGTGGATGTTGCACAAGTGGCCAAAGAGGTAGGGGAGACGTTTTCGCAGGTCTACGGCGTCTAAAAACTTGATAGTGGCGGAACCGTTATCGTATTGTTACCAACATGTCTGCCGCGAAGAAGACCTTAAACCCAACCACTGAGCGCCACTCCGCTGGCCGCCGCGTGCTTACCGGCGCGCTTGCCGGTGCCGTCATTGTCGGTGGTGCGGGCACGGCGCTGGCCGCACAGAAGGACATCACCGTGGATGTCAACGGTGAGACCCAGAAGGTGCGTACCTTCGCTGCTGACGTGGACGGCGTGCTGCAGGCCGCCGGCGTTGAGGTCGGCGCAGAAGACCTTGTTTACCCGGCACAGGGTGAGAAGATCGCGCGTGGCGAAACCATCACGGTGCGTACTTCGAAGCAGGTTGCTGTGGTGATTGATGGTGTTGCAACCCAGCTCAGCTCCACCGCGGCAACTGTGGGCGACTTGATCGCAGAGGCTGGTGTGGATAATGCGGCGGCCACCGACATTCACCGTGACACCCCGGTTACCCCTGGCCTGTCCATTGACGTGACCACGCCGAAGGTGGTCTCTATTACGGACGCTGGCGAGCAGTCGTTTACCACCGTGGCAGCTAAGACTGTGTCCGCACTGCTGTCCGCGCGCGGCATTACCCTGGACTCCGATGACCGCATCAACGTCCCCTTGGACGCTGCGGTGACTCCGGATATGGACATTGTGATTGACCGCGTGAACCTCGTGCGTTCCTCCGAGGTCATTCCGGTTGAGGCGGAGCCGAACTACATCGATGATCCGGAGATGGATGAGGGCACCGAGCAGGTCCTTGAGCCGGGCGAGACCGGTGAGGCGGTGCGCTACCACCACACCGTGCTGGTCAACGGCGAGGTGGAGTCCCAGACCGTCGCTGGCGAAGAGGACCTGCGTGCGCCAAAGCCGGCCACGATCTTGCGCGGCACCAAGCCTGCGCCGAGCGCACCGGCAGTGGCGGCGGGTTCCGTGTGGGATGCGCTCGCGCAGTGTGAGTCTGGCGGCAACTGGGCGATTAACACCGGCAACGGTTTCCACGGCGGCTTGCAGTTCACCCCGTCTACCTGGGCAGCCTACGGTGGCACTGAGTACGCCCCGATGGCCCACATGGCCACGCGAGAGCAGCAGATCGCCGTCGCCCAGCGCACGCAGGCTTCCCAGGGCTGGGGTGCGTGGCCTGCCTGCACCGCCTCGCTTGGCATCCGCTAGTCTCGCCGTATGGCAGATTCCCACCTGCTGGGCCCCGTTGAGATCCGGGAGCTTGCGGCTGAACTAGACGTCACCCCAACGAAAAAGCTGGGGCAAAACTTCGTGCACGACCCAAACACCGTGCGCCGCATTGTTGCTGCCGCGGAGCTTTCGTTTGATGACGTGGTTGTGGAAGTTGGCCCCGGCCTCGGCTCACTGACCCTGGGCTTGATTGACACCGTCGAAGACGTCATCGCGCTAGAGATCGACCCGCGCCTGGCCGGTCGCCTTCCACAGACGGTTCAAGAGCGCGCGCCCGAATACGCTGACCGCTTGACGGTGATTAATAAGGATGCGTTGAAGGTGGTGCGCGGGGACGTGGATAAGCAACCAACTGCCCTGGTAGCCAACTTGCCGTATAACGTGTCCGTGCCGGTGCTTTTGCATCTGCTGGCGGAGTTTCCCACGATCCGGCGCGTGTTGGTGATGGTGCAAAAGGAAGTTGCGGGCCGCTTGGCCGCGAAGCCTGGCTCCAAAATCTACGGTGTGCCCAGCGTGAAAGCCTCGTTCTACGGTGACGTGAGCCGCGCCGGGACCATTGGCAAGCACGTGTTTTGGCCGGCACCGAATATTGAGTCGGGGCTTGTGCGTATCGACGTACACGGCAACCACTCCCCGGAACTTCGCGAGCACCTCTTCCCGCTTGTGGACGCCGCGTTTGCCCAGCGCCGCAAAACCCTGCGCTCCACGCTGTCTGGGATCTACGGCTCGCCGGCTGCCGCGGAGGAAGCACTGCGCGCCGTGGGTATTGACCCGGGGCTTCGCGGCGAGGCATTGTCTGTTGAAGATTTCTTGAAGCTTGGGGAGGCGCGAATGGGGGACCAGCATGCGTGAGCCAAAGATCTTTGCAGCGTCGGCACCTGCGAAGGTGAACCTGCACCTTGGCGTGGATAACAAAACCCACGGCGGTTACCACGACCTGGTTACGGTGTTTCAGGCCGTTGACCGGCGTGAAATCGTACGCCTGGTGGTAGAGCCGGACGTTGAACGCACGCGCACCGAGTCTGTGGTGTCGAGCATTCACACCCGCTGGCTGTTCGACGGCGAGCTGCCCGAAGATATTGACACCCACCACAACCTCGCCTGGAAGGCAGTGGATGCGGCGGTGGGGAGTTTCCGTTCGGACTGTGACCACACCGCAGGAGTGACCCACCCGGCGCTGCCAAAGGTGCGCATTGAGGTGGATAAGTCCGTGTTCATCGCAGGTGGCATGGCAGGCGGTTCTGCTGACGCTGCTGCTGCGCTGTTGGCCGCGAACCACTACATCGAGCACTACTTTGGCGAGCCGGTTGGCATCGATTACAAGACGAGCTTCCTTGCCGCGGGGCTTGGCTCTGATGTGCCGTTCGCGGTGCAGGGCGGCAATGCAACTGGTCGTGGCCGCGGCGATCACTTGCGTCCTATTCCATCTGACCTGCAGTTCTGGTGGGTGTTTGTAAACCCAGACACCACGCTGAGCACCGCGGCGTGCTTTGCCAAGCTAGACCAGCTGCGCGCTGGCAACCCGGAGCTTAAGCCCAACCTGGATCCCTCCAAGGTGACCGACGCGCTGCTGCTTGGCAGCGCTGAGGCGTTGGCGCAGGCGCTGCACAATGACATGGAGCTGCCCGCCCGGCTGCTGCGCCCGCAGATTGGTGAAGTGCTGGATTTTGGCAACGAGCACGCCCTTCGCGCGATCGTGTCTGGCTCCGGGCCAACCGTGGCAATGTTGTGTAAAGACGAGGCGCATGCGGTGCGTGTTCGCAACCGTGTGTGCGAGGTTTTCCCTGAGTATCAGTCATTCACCTCGAACGGTCCTGCCCGTGGTGCCTTCATGCTGTGCAAGTAAGTCCACGTCGTAGACTCGTGCGTGATGGCTAACCTGATCAATCTGGAAAACGTCTCCAAAACGTGGGGGCTGAAAACGCTGCTCGACGGTGTGTCGCTCGGCGTGCAAACCGGCGACCGCATCGGCATCGTCGGCGTCAATGGCGGTGGCAAGACCACCCTGCTTGAGGTGCTCACGGGCATTGAGCCTCCGGATGAGGGACGCGTGTCCCACAACTCCAGCCTGCGCATGGCTGTGGTCACGCAGCGCTTCGACTTAGACCCTGACCTGACTGTTGGCCAGGCAGTAGTGGAGCCGCTGGGTTTGCAGACGTTTGAGTGGGCCTCCAACGCCCGCGTGCGCGAGGTGCTGCAGGGCACCGGTGTTGCTGAGC
Organism: Corynebacterium riegelii; assembly: GCF_001263755.1. Lineage (NCBI taxonomy): Bacteria > Bacillati > Actinomycetota > Actinomycetes > Mycobacteriales > Corynebacteriaceae > Corynebacterium > Corynebacterium riegelii. The sequence goes on along the minus strand of NZ_CP012342.1, from coordinate 1,200,016 downwards.
TGGGTTTGGATACCGCAGTGGGCAACCTTTCCGGTGGTGAGCGCAGGCGCGTCAACCTTGCCGCCGCGTTGGTCCAGGACTTAGATCTGGTGGTGCTGGATGAGCCGACGAACCACCTCGACGTTGAGGGCGTGCAGTGGTTGGCCGATCACTTGCTGAACCGCAAGGTAGCGGTGGTGGTTGTGACCCACGACCGCTGGTTCCTCGACACCGTAGCCACCCTGACCTGGGAGGTTCATGACGGCACGGTGGACGTCTATGAAGGCGGCTACAACGACTGGACGTTTGCCCGCGCGGAGCGCGCACGCCAGGCGGATGCGATTGAGCAGCGCCGCCAAAACCTTGCACGCAAGGAGCTTGCTTGGCTACGACGTGGCGCGCCGGCGCGTACCTCCAAGCCGCGCTACCGCATCGAGGCCGCCGAGGCACTGATTGCAAACGTGCCGCCACCGCGCGACAAGGTGGAACTCATGGCGTTTTCCAAGCAGCGCCAGGGCCGTGTGGTCATTGAGCTGGAGGACGCACGCATTGACGCCCCCGACGGCCGCACGCTGGTAGACCACTTGACGTGGCGCCTCGCGCCGGGTGAGCGCATCGGCCTGGTTGGTGTGAATGGCTCCGGCAAGACCACGCTGCTGCGCACCCTGGCTGGGGAGTACCCGCTGGCCGCAGGCAAGCGTATTGAGGGCCAGACCACGCGGATTGGCTGGTTGCGCCAGGAGCTTGATGATCTGGATCCCACCCGCCGCGTTATCGACGCGGTGGAGGACGTTGCCACCTACATCGAACTGGGTAAAGGCCAGATGTCTGCCTCGCAGCTTGCAGAGCGCCTTGGGTTTTCCCCGAAGCGCCAGCGCACGCCCGTGGGGGACCTTTCCGGTGGTGAGCGCCGCCGTCTGCAACTCACGCGCGTACTCATGAGCGAGCCGAACGTGCTGCTTCTCGACGAGCCGACGAACGACCTTGACATCGATACCCTCCAAGAGCTCGAAGACTTGTTGGATAACTGGGCTGGCACGCTTGTGGTCATTTCCCACGACCGCTACCTCATCGAGCGCATCGCGGACAGCACGTATGCGCTCTTCGGCGACGGCAAACTCACCAACCTCCCCGGCGGCATCGCGCAATACCTTGAGCGTCGGGCCGCTGAGGAGAGCTCTGTTGGGGTGTTGGATTTGGGGGAGAAGCGTGGCGTCGAGAAGCAAAAGGCTCTTTCTTCTCAGGAGGAGCGTGAGCTTCGCAAGAAGATGAAGGCCCTAGAGCGCAAGATCGCTCAGGCGGAGGAATCCGTGGAGCGACTCGAGGCGGAGATTGCTGACCTGTCTGCGGCAGGGGAGTTTGATGCGATCGCGGGCAAGACGAAGGAGCTCGGTGCGGTCAAAGACGAGCGTGATGAGCTAGAAATGGAGTGGCTGGAGCTCGGCGAGCAGCTCGAAGGCTGAACTTGTGGCACAATGTGACGCATGAGGAAATTCGGACATAACTCACGTCTTGTTGCTCTGGCATGCGCGACCACCCTTGCAGCCGGCGCGCTAGTGCCCGCAACTGCATCCGCGCAGGTACAGATTCCAACCTCCAGCGAGCTGTCCTCGCGCGCAAACATCCAACTGCCGGATATTCAGGTACCGCAGCAGATTGTAGACGGCGCCGCGCGCGTTGGCATCCACGTGCCGGGGCGCATTGAGCTCACCCCGAAGCCAGCACTGAGCGCCGCGGAGCAGGAGCTGACCGCTTCTACCGAAAAGCAGCTGGTGAAGGAAGGCCACCGCAGAGATGCGGAAGCGCAGGCCATCGCAGCGCAGTGGGCAGCGCAGGCCGCTCGCGGTGAGGCAACGTTCGTGGGCAACGTTGGCCGCGGCACCACCGCAACCGATCGTGGCACCGGCCAGATTTACCGCCTGAGCCCGGCGCAGGCTGCGGACCGCATTGCGTTCTTGAACCGTGACATCAACGTCAATCCGGTGAAGGAGCCGAAGCGTTTCGGCGTTGCTACCGCGCGTAATGGCGAGACGATTTACCTGGCAGAATTCTTCCTTAACTAAACAATCGGTTACCTTTATAGGTATGAGTGACCAGTCGTCGAAGAAACCCCCGAAACTATCCAAGAAGGCCTACGAGAAGGAACTGCTTCGTCTGCAGGCTGAGCTTGTAGACATGCAGCAGTGGGTGGTTGAAACCGGCGCACGCCTGGTCATCATCATGGAAGGCCGTGACGCCGCAGGTAAAGGCTCTGCCATTAAGCGCATCACGCAGTACCTGAACCCACGCACCTGCCGCATCGAGGCGCTGCCGAAGCCCACGGAGCGTGAGCAGGGGCAGTGGTACTTCCAGCGCTACGTGGAGAAGCTCCCGGCTGCTGGTGAGATCGTGATCTTTGACCGTTCCTGGTACAACCGTGCCGGCGTTGAGCGCGTCATGGGCTTCTGCACCTCGCAGGAGTACCGCCGTTTCTTGCACCAGGCGCCGATTTTTGAGCGTCTGCTGGTGGAAGACGGCATCATGCTGCGCAAGTACTGGTTCTCGGTGTCCGATGAGGAGCAGTACAAGCGCTTCGTGTCCCGCCGCGAGGATCCGCTGCGCCAGTGGAAGCTTTCCCCGATGGACCTGGAGTCCATTACCAAGTGGGAGGAGTACTCCCGTGCCAAGGATGAGATGTTCGTGCACACCGACATCCCGTCCGCGCCGTGGTACACGGTGGAAAGCGAGGACAAGAAGCGCTCCCGCATCAACGTGATCTCGCACCTGCTATCCACGGTGCCGTACGAGCGGATTAAGCCGGACCTTCCCGAGATCCCGGAGCGCCCGGAGATCACGGACTACAGCCGCCCGCCGCGTGAAGAGTTCCGCTATGTGCCGGATGCCGCCGCCAAGCTGGAGGAGCACCGCGTGGAAGGTGCAGACGGCAAGAAGAAAAAGAAGAAGAAGCACAAGCACTAGTGCTTTTTCGAGGGGGTTTTGGGGTATCCCCGCGGCGTTGACACCGTCTTGTTGCCGGGTATCCAAAACCTCAGCGCAGCGTCGGTGTTTTTGGAAATCCCAATGCGTGGGCCCGCTACCCACTCTGGTTCCTCATTGCGCATCTGCAGTGGCACTGGCGTGCCATTATCTGGCAGCGCAAGGCCCAGGGCTTGGCCGAGGTTGCCCGGCCCGCGCGCAAGGTTTTCCCAGGGGATGTGTGCTCGGTCTGGGCGTTGCCTGCGCTGTCTCGCCAGTGCCTCGCCTGCGACTACCTCGCCGCCGCGCATCAAACATCCTTGGCCGTCGCCTTCGGGCGCGCATACGATGTTGCCGTTGTGGTGCAAGCCGTAGGAAAAATACACGTAGAGGTGTCCCGGTGGCCCAAACATTGTCGCATTGCGCTTGGTAAGACCGTTGTAGGTGTGCGCGGCGGGATCTTCGGCGCCGAGGTATGCCTCGACTTCCGTGAGCCGAATGCTGACTCCGTGCATGGTGATCACGCACCCAAGTAGCTTCGGTGCAACGATGTCTGCTGGCTGGGAAAAGTCAATGGAAGCATTCATTGCTACCAATATGGCCGCTTTGTCGCGCTGTGGCTACCTGGGTGAGGCGGGGTTAGAGAAATTTCGCCAGCATGTCCTGTACTGCCGCGCGTACTGTCGGTTGAGTGGCAAACGCCGCGCCACCGAGCACAGCGAGAACGCCAATCACAATGCCGGCAATTGCGCCTGGTGACAGGTGGCCCTGAGATGACTTGGGGGTCGCCTGTTCTTTGAACAGGACGTTGAGATCAACTCCCGATTCCTTCAATACCGTGCCCTTGGGGTAGTGGGCCAAAGATTTGGCCAAGCCCGTATCGGATGTGGTTTCACGGTCAAGCTCCTTGACGGCTGCGGGAGCCTTGATTTCGTTTTCCAGAGTGAAGGTGACCAAGGGTTCATCGTCGCCCTCCTCGGAAACCGGGTTGTAAGTGTGGTTAGCTACGCCGCTGAGCTTGTAGTCACCGAAAAGTGTCGCATTCTTGCCGTCGACTTTGAGCTTCAAATCCCAGTACTTGACGTCTACTGCCCAGCCCTCGACGCCGCCGACGTTCTTATATCCCTGCACATGTGCAGAGCCATCAAGGTCGAACGTCCATGTGCCATCGGTGTGAGTCGCGGCAGTGATCGGGAACGTGAACTCCAAGTTTTCGCTGTCCCACGATGCGCCTTCTTCTGCAGTGGCCTGGCCCTTGCCGCGAATCACAGCTTGTTTGAGGAATGGCTTGGAGATAGGCCACGCGAAGCTTCCTGACTCAATCGTGGAAGCAGTGGAAGCAGTGGAAGCCTTAGCCGGAGAAGCTGCACATACGAGGCCTGTGCCAACCGCAAGTGCTGTGCAAAGAGCAACGAAACGGGGAGAAAACATGTCGAACTCCTTCTGGTGGTGTAGATATGAAAATCCCGCCTCGGTAGACGGATAAGGGACCGCATTTTCTGTGTCATTCGAGGCGGGAAGCTTGTAAGGGGCTTAGCGTTTGAGCAGGTTGGCTGGCGGCTGTGTGAGCTGGAGGATATTTGCCACGCCTTTTGTCAATGCTGCAAGGGTGAGTACTAAGCCGATCGTAGAAATCACAAACGCGACCATGTGGGTTGCAGTCGCTGCCGGTGATCCTTTCTCCGTTGATGACATGGTGACCATGGAACTCGTCTCAGAGGCAGGTTTTTTCTCAGCCGTGGCCGAGGCCGGAACGCCAAGCGCAAGTACAACGGAGGCAGCGGCGCTAGCTGCTAGCAGGCGTCGCATTAACGCGGAAGGAACTGTCCGAGCATAGCCTGGACCTGGGGCAGGGTAGTGGCAAACGCCAAGCCGCCGAGAACTGCCAGGACAGCTACCACGATGCCGCCGATAGCGGCCGGGGAGGCGGAGCTATCCGGCTTCGGGTCAGCGGGGGTTTCAGCCTTCTTGAAATCAAGGGAGATGCCGACCTTGCTGTCCTCGAGCGGCTTGCCGGCCGTGTAGCTCGTGCCAAAGATGTCTACTCCGGACTCGGTCATTGCGGTTGGGGTGAAGGTGATCTCCTTCTTGCCGCCAGCAGCGGGCACGAGCGACTCCTTGACATCGAACTCAATGATCGGCTTGTCGTCGCCGGTGGAGGTAGAGGGCTCGCTGCCTGGCATGGCGCCCTTGCGTACGTAGTCGGCCTGGAGGTGGCCCTTGTTGCCGTTGATCACGATCTTGAAGTCGGACATCTGAATGTCCATGGCGCCCTTATGACCCACGATCTGGAAAGCACCATCCAAGTCGATGGTGCCCTCGCCCTTCTCATTGAGGGCCGAGTCCGAGACGTTGACTGGGAACTTGAAGTCAACGACCTTGCCGTCTGCCTCTACCTTCTCTGCTCCGTCAGTGACGGTGATGGTGCCTGCAGTGAACGGTGACTGGACGTAGCGCAGGAAGGATTCCTTGATGTTCCAGGTTGCGTTGCCGGTCAGCAGCTCCGGGGTCTCGGCGGCGGAAGCGGCCGGGGCGAAAAGTGCGGTGGATGCGACAGTGGCGGCGGTGACAAGTGCCAGGGTGGAGGTACGGGACATCCCAATTCCTTTCAAAGGTTCAGAACGAGAATAACCAATAAGGTTGCGCTTACCTTAGCGAGGTTAGGCTAACCTTGGCAACCTGTGGGGGTGGTTGGGGTATTGTTGCGTCTAGCTGTGCGTCTAGCTGGCAGGCGCGCCCTGTGGTGCTTCGGCAGGGCTGACAAACACGCGCCCGTCCATACGCGAGACTGAGATTGGCCAGTCGTAGACAGCGCTGAGCACGTCGTCTGCGTAGACCTCCTCTACAGACCCCGTAGCGGCTACTTCGCCTGACTTCAGGCACACCACCCGGTCGCAGTAGCGCGCTGCAAGCTGCAAGTCGTGCAGCACCACAATGACGGCGACGCCTTGGGCTGCAAGCCCTCGGACAATGCCCATGGTCTGCTCCTGGAAGCGAACATCCATGGCGGCAGTCGGCTCATCAAGAAACACCACCGGGGTTTGCTGTGCGAGTACTCGGGCGAAGGCGGCGCGTGCTCGCTCACCACCGGAAAGCGTCAGCACCTCACGGTCCTGGAGGTGAGTCATGCCAGTGGTTGCAAGCGCGGCATCCACAATCGCTGCGTCCTCGGGGTTAGTACCCCAGGGGTGGCGTCCCATCTCAACGATGTCTCTTACGAGGAATGAAAACGCCACCCCAACGTCTTGCAGCATCACTGCTCGGGTACGGGCCAACTCTTGGGCTGAGCTTGTGGCGACGTTGTTGCCAGCCACCTCCACACGCCCCGAGGCTACGGCGATATCTCCAGAGAGCGCTGCCAGTAACGTGGACTTGCCTGCGCCGTTCGGGCCGATAAGGCCTGTGACTTCGCCTGACCGTGCTTCCATGGTGACGTCGTGAAGAATCATGCGGCCCTGTTTCATCACGGTCACGCCGCGTGCGTGGACACTCATAGATCATGGTTCTTTCGCAACATCTGCCGAAGCAGGAAGAAGAAGGTGGGCCCGCCAATAAGCGCGGTGAAGATGCCAATCGGCAGATCCGCGAAGGGAATGGCTGTGCGGGCGAAGATGTCTCCTGCGCCAATGAGGAGTGCCCCGCCGAGAGCGGAAGCCGGTAGCAGCACAGTATTTGAAGGGCCGACAGCGGTGCGCACGATGTGCGGAACCACAAGACCGACAAATCCGATCAATCCTGCAAAGGACACCGCAGCAGCGGTGAGTAGGGTGGACAGTACGATCGCCGCCATCCGTAGCCGCGAGACGTTGATGCCAACGTGGCTAGCAGCTTGGTCGCCAAGCGCAAGGATATCTAGCTTGCGTCCCAACAGCATTGACAGTGTGAGGGAGACCACAACCACGAACGCAACCGTGCCGGTTTGTGCCCAGCTCGCCCCGGCCAGGGAGCCCATCTGCCAGAAGATGATCTGCTCGCGGGCGGTAGTCGGTGCCATGAACGTCAGCAGCGCAATCGTGGCTCCACAGATCGCATTTGCCGCAATACCGACCAGGATTAGATTCAACACGCGAACGCTCCCTCCAGAGCGAGAGAGCCGGTAGACAACCGCGGTAGCCAAGGTTCCGGAGAGAAACGCGAACAGTGGCACTGTCATCGTGCCGAACGTACTGGCGCCGAACACGATTGCTGCCGCCGCACCGACGCCTGCGCCGGTACTCACACCAATCACGCTCGGCTCGGCAAGAGGGTTGGCAAAGACAGCCTGCATGAGTGCCCCGCCCACGCCTAAAGCAGCGCCGACAAATAGGCCAAGCACTAAGCGAGGCAGACGAATCTGCCACACTACAGATGCATCCAGGGTGGTGGCAGACATCGGACCCGCTGTGATGATCGGCCACAGCTCACTTGGCGCTAGCTCAAACTGGCCGACCATGATGGAAGCGACGGTGGTGACTGCCAAAAGTGCTGCAGTGACAATGAAGAGGATGACGCGTCCGCGGCGCCGTGCCTTAAAGGTCGAGAGTTTGGAACTCACTCACCCTCCCCGTACAGGGCATGGGCAGCGCGCAGCAGCATTTCACCGGTTTGGGGGCCAAAGGCAAGCGAGTCGCCGTCTGGAAGCGAAAGTACTCGCTTGTTTTTGCCTGCGGTTGTTTGCGCGACCCCTGGGCGTTGGAGGAGGCCTTCGATATCGCCGGTGGATTCGAGTCCGCCGTTCATCATGACAAACACTTCCGGGTTAACTTCTGCAAGCGCCTCCGGGCTGGCGGGGGAGGCGGCACCAATACCGTGCTCCGTGTTTACGTCCACGCCGCCAAGTGCCTCAATCAGGTCTTGGGTGCCGTCTGTGCCGCCAAGCAGGTAAAATACTCCGCCGGTGCCGCGTGCGTACAAGAAGGACATGCGAAGCGGCACGTCGGGCTTCACGGCCGCGATGGCGGACAGCGCCTCGTCCACTTCGCGTTGGCTACGCTCCGCCAAAAGGCGGCCAGCCTCGGGTTCACCAACCACCGTTGCGACGTTGATGATGTCCTGGCCCATCGACGCCATCGAGCGGGTCGGCTCCATGACCACTGTGGTTACTCCTGCCGCACGAATCTGGTCGATGGCCTCGCTCGGGCCCACGGAATGATCCACGATGACCAGGGTTGGTCGCAGGTTCAGAATTGCTTCAACATTGAGGGAGTGCCCATTTTCGGTCACCACGGGCAGATGGCTTAACGACGCTTCCGCCGAACTCACCGTCCGCCCCACAATATTGTCCCCGAGCCCAACTCCACGAAGCGTCTTCGTGTACGTGCCGTAAATATCAAGTGCCAGGATGCGGGAGGTGTCTGTGACGGTGACGTCGTAGCCGTCTGCGTCCGTTAGCTCCACGGGTAGTGCGTTTTGGCGGGGAGCGTCTACCGGTTCCACTTCGGAGATCTCGGTGACCATAGCAACGCCTTGGGTTTGGTGTGGGTCGCCAGCAGCCTCAAGAGAGTCCACGAGCTGCCGCGTTTCCATCTGCATTGGGTTGTCCCACGCAGCACAGCCGCTCAGAGGCATTGCGACAGCCAGCGCAGCAGCCAGGATGGGTCCTGCAAGTTTTTTGGTGAAGTTCATGATGGTGCTCCTATGCGGTGATGGCGAACCTGGTGAGTGCTCCGCCCGCCCCGATCATGGAGGCGGCGAGCAGGAGGAACTTGGCCAGCGCGGCATCGTCCCAGCCGCTACCAGCGTCGGCACCGGAAACGTTTTTGATTTGGAATTGCCCGCCTTGCGGCTGCTCGGCTGAAACAACGGTTTCGGCACCTTGGACATCATCAAGCACACTGGTCCCGGAGGCAGTGTTGGCTGTAGTGCTGGCTGTTGTGTTCGCTGCACTACCACCTGTGCCACCGCTACTGCGGAGCTTTTCAGCACTGTTGGATGAGCCGCCCTTGCCTGTGGCGGCGGCGGAATTGCTGCCACCCTGGCCATCAGCACAGTTGGCGGAGCCGCCAAGTTGCGCTGTGAAGCTGATCGGATCTAGCGGATCCCCCGGCGGGTAGAACTGCCCGAAGGCTTCCGCACCAACATCAGTCAGCGTTGTTGTTGCGGTACCGGACGCTGCTGTTTCGGAAATGTTCAGATCAGTGAAGCTAAGGTTGGCAATGGCAACGCGCCCGTAGTCATTCCGCGTGCCCTCGGTGCTGTTTGAAGCCGCGTTGAGAACAAGTTGCCCGGTATTGCCGCTGAACTGGATCTCTAGGTTGGAAAAACGCGTGTCAAGTACGCCATTGTGGCCGGTGAAGCGAATGCTGCCGGGCAGCAGGACGGTGCCTGTGCGTGTCGACGGATCCACCGCCCCCGCATTTCCGTTGAATGTGAAAGACGTGCCGTTATCTCCAACACCCGTAAGTTCCCAAGCGCCTTTCGCAATGTTGCCCCGGATGTAGGTGCGGAACGACTGCCGCACACCCCAGGTTGCCTCGGCGCTGGTGACTCCCCTCGACGCGGGCGCGCTACACGCATCACCAGCCGCAGACCCTGCTTGCTGTGCTTGTTTAGTTTGCCCTGCTTGTCCTGCCTGGCCTGCTTGCTGTGCTTGTCCTGCTTGTCCTGCTTGTCCTGCTTGCCCTGCTTGCCCTGCTTGCTGTGCTTGTTTAGTTTGCCCTGCTTGTCCTGCCTGGCCTGCTTGCTGTGCTTGTGGCGCTTGCTGTGCCTGCAACGCTTGTGCTGCCGGGTTGACGCGGTTGTACAGATTCTCGCCGTTCTTGAGAACATTATCGGTGTTGACTAGAAGGCCGTTGACCTCAATGAGTGTGTCGTTGATGTCACCGAGCAGGCTCGCGGGGCCAGAGGTTGCTTTTGAGCGGGTAGCGCCTGTTCCGCCCTCAGGGGATTTCCCGGTTTGCCCGCCCGAGGGGGCGCCCAGGGAGTATTGGGGGGTGGGGGCGGGGCCGCTGGCGTCATGAAGTGAAAGCCCAATGCTGATTGGGTCGAGTTGCTCACCGGCCTCGTAGAAACCGCCGAAGATTTCGGCGCCGCTCGCGGTCAGAGATACCGATCCGGCGATGGTGGTTTGCGCTGCGGCGAAGTCTGGGGCTTGGTTCAGTGCGATGGTGGCCAGTACTTCTTGACGGCCCTCCCGGAAACCGCCAGTTTTATCCATCCCTTCGTACTTGCGGGAGGCGTAATCTACGCGCAGTTCCGCCTGCGTGCCGTTGACAACAATGATGGGGTTGCGCAGCGTCATGTCTAGGGCGCCGTTGTGTCCGTAGAAGTGCACTTCGCCAGAGAAGTTGATCTGCCCGGAAGTCGATGAACTGATCGCTGCGGATTCGAGTGGGAAACTGAATCCGGAACCGCTGCGCGTCGCGCCACCACCAGTGGAAATCGAACCTTTAGCTACGCCTGTTTCAACGTATTTCCGAAACGATTCGCGTATGCCCCAATCCATCGTGCCTGCAGTGGCGGCTCGGTGTGTCGAGGCGGCCTGGGCGTGGGCGGGTGGGGCAGTGAGGAAGGCGGGGCCGCAGGCGAGTGCGGAAAAAGTGAAGAAGCTAGCGGCAACTACGGCGGTGCAGGTGTGTCGGAAGTTCATAGGGCCTCGGCAGGTTTCACTCAAGGAATATGGTGGATAGGCTAACCTTAGCGAACTAAGGCTAACTTTACTAAACAAAGAGGTGTCTCTATGACAGCAACGTCCGAGCCTGTGACCGACTTCATTCCGCTTGTGCCAGATGATTCCCCGCTGGAGGACAACCACTACTCCCAGCCGCGCTTTGCAAGCTGGGAAAAGGCGCTACTTGCGCTCATAACTGGCGTCATTGCATTTGGCGGGGCAACCGGCAATGTGTGGGTGACGTTTCCGGCCGCTGTACTTATGGTGGCTGTCCTGTATGGGCTTGCAGCGCTGCCGGACAGAAACTACGTCGGGGAAGAAGCGAATAGGCGCGCCGGGCTGGTGCTAGGTGTTGTGTGGGCTGCCATAACGCTGCTAGCGGCCCTGGCATTGTTCTTGGTGCCAGCAAGCTACACGCTCACCGGTGGGATTGTGACGGCACTTGTGTCTGCGGGTTGTCTTTGGGGGGCGATCGCGTATGTGGATCGCCCGAGCAGCCTCGCCAGTTACGCCAGCTGACGCGCTGTGGCGAGGTTCTGGAACACCGCCTGATTCAGGTCAAAGGCGCGCTTTGCAGCGTTGATAAGGCGCGCACGTTCTTCTTCTCCAAGCTGCATAGCGTCAAGGGCTGCCTTGTACTGTGCGCGGTACGGCGGGATCTTGCCAATAGCGGAGAAGTCATAGAAGTTCAGTGCGTCTTCTTGTAGCTCGTATGCTTCGCGGAACACGCGCGCAAGCACCTGGCCGCCAGCAATATCGCCGAGGTAGCGAACGTAGTGATGTGCGACTACCTCGGGGCCGTCGTCAGGGCCGAGCGCCTCTAGCTCAGCGACGTAGCGAGCAGTCGCTGGGAGCGGTTCGATCTCGCGCCAGGACGTGCCGAGCATGGAGGTGAGGTCCTGTGTGATTGCCTCGACTCGCTCAAGGCGCTGGTCCGCAATGAGGGTTACAGCAGGGTGGGCGGAGGCCCGGCGTACAGCGGCTTCAAGTGCTGAATAGATGTGGAAGTACTGCACGGTCAGTTCAGCTACCGCGTTACTGTCCAGCTTGCCGCCACTGAGGCTGGCCATGAAGTGGGAGTTCTCTGCGTTGGTGTGGGCCTGTGCGGTCTGGTCCTTTAGCGCGATAGAAAGCTGCTCGCCGGTGGTGGGCAACGTTGTTGTCAATCTTCTACTCCTTGGAAGGATGGGTAATTTCCCTTAACGATAAAGGCAAGCCTTACCTAAGTTCAATTAGACGAAAGGTTGATTTCTTCCCCACAATGGCTTGTGATGTGCAACACTATTAGGCATGAATGCAACGCACGCTTCAGAGCTGAATGATGAGTCCAAGGTTCTTGTTGAAGTCCGCGGTACAACTGGCGTACTCACCCTGAACCGTCCGAAAGCGTTGAACTCGCTGGACTATGACATGATCAAAATCTTCGATTCCACGCTGCGCAGCTGGGCTACCGATGATGCCATTGAGCAAGTTGTAGTCCTGTCTAACTCGAAACACTTCTGCTCCGGCGGCGATGTGAAGGCCGCTCGCGAGCAGATTCTGCAGGGCAATCAGGAACTCATCGATGAGTTCTTCGCCGTCGAGTACAAAATGAACCAATTCATTGCGGAGTACCCGAAGCCGTACACAGCGCTGGTCAGCGGCGTCAACATGGGCGGAGGCATGGGTATTTCCGCCCACGGCTCGCAGTTCGTAGTCGCCGAAGGTGCGTTCGCGTCCATGCCCGAGATGAACATCGGCTTCATCACGGACGTTGGCATGAGCTGGACGCTGCAAAACCTCCCCGGCCGCCCGTCCAAAAACCTGGGCAAGTTCCTCGGCCTGACCGGCTACCGCCTCACCCCCGATGACATGTGTGAGCTTGGCCTTGCTACCCACAAGGTCGCCTCGCTCGATGGGGTTCTCACACCTGAGGGCAGTCTGCTTATCGACGCCACGCCGACCAACCCCAGCGCCCTTTCCCAATGGTTCGACGACATCGAGCGCACGTTTGACGGCTCCTGGGCCGAGATTGATGCGCGACTGGACAACGCAGACCCCGAGTTTGCTGCCTTGGTGCGCGAGCTGACCAAGCAGGCTTCGCCTTCAGCGTTGGTGGCCACCGCCGAACTGTTCGAGGCAAACGCGAAACTCAACCTGGAAGATGCGCTGGAAAACGAGCGTGTCTTGGCGGAATTGATGCGCCGTGAACCTGACTTTGCGGAAGGGGTGCGTGCGGTGCTCGTTGATAAGGATCAAAGCCCAAGCTTCGCCCCGCAGCCTGACCCGGATAAGTACCGCAAGGTGCTGCGCTAGCTGTGTAAAAACCGGTAGAATAGAACCGGTTTTTGCCAACACTCATTCACTTCTAACACTCACCGCAAGGAGCGTCCGTGACCGAGACCGTCAACCACCGTGATGATTGGAACCATAAGATCGAGCTGGCGCAGCAGATGCTGCCGCTGATCAGCCGTCTGCACCGCGAACATAACGCGGTGACTTCCATCTATGGCCGTCTGCTGGTGGGGGTGACGGACATTGACGTGATCAAGGCCCACCGCTACGCCCGCCGTATTGAAGAGACGGAGCTGCCGCTGGATGAGACCCTGCCGATCCTCCAGGAGCTGGTGGAGATGGACCTGGGCACCGCATCCATCGACTTGGGCCGTCTTGCACGCCTGTACCGCGAGTCCAATGGCCAGGACATGCGCGCATTCCTGGAGGAGCAGCTGGCTGACGTTGTCGGCACCTCTTCTGAGCTTGAGGCGCGTGACGTTGTGCTCTACGGCTTCGGTCGCATCGGCCGCCTGCTGGCTCGTATCCTAATTGCTCGTGAGGCAACCTATGGTGGCGTGCGCCTGCGCGCTGTGGTGGTGCGCAGCAAGGGCGAGGCAGACATTGTGAAGCGTGCTTCGCTGCTGCGCCGTGACTCTGTCCACGGCCCGTTCAACGGCACGATCACCGTGGACCGTGAGAACGACATCATTTGGGCTAACGGCACCCCGATCCAGATGATCTACGCCAACAACCCGGCTGAGATTGACTACACGCAGTACGGCATCAACAACGCCATCGTCGTTGACAACACTGGTGTGTGGCGCGACCGTGACGGCCTGTCCAAGCATCTGGAGTCCAAGGGCGTGGACCGCGTGCTGCTGACCGCTCCGGGCAAGGGCGACATCCCGAACATCGTCTATGGCATCAACCAGGACATGATCGGGGAGGAGCGCGTGCTCTCCGCAGCATCCTGCACCACCAACGGCATCACCCCGGTGCTGAAGGTGATCAATGACCGCTACGGCGTCAACCACGGCCACGTGGAAACAGTCCACGCATACACCAATGACCAGAACCTGGCCGACAACTTCCACAAGGGCGATCGCCGTGGACGTGCCGCTGGCCTGAACATGGTGCTCACCGAAACCGGTGCCGCGAAGGCCGTGTCCAAGGCACTGCCGGAGTTTGAGGGCAAGCTGACCGGTAACGCAATCCGCGTTCCTACGCCGGACGTCTCCATGGCTGTGATCAACCTGGAGCTGGAGACCGAGGTGGAAAAGGACGAGGTGAACAACTTCCTGCGCCGCGTCTCCACCGACTCGGAGCTGCGTCAGCAGATCGACTACATCCACTCCCCGGAGGTTGTCTCCACGGACCTGCTGGGTACCACCCATGCTGGTGTGGTTGATGGTCTTGCCACGATCGCTTCCGGCAAGCACCTCGTGCTCTACGTTTGGTACGACAACGAGTACGGCTACTCCCACCAGGTCATCCGCGTGGTGGAGGACATTGCCGGCGTGCGCCCGAAGATCTACCCGCCGCGCGTGGCTCCGTCTGAGCTTTAAATAAGGCTCTAAGTCAGCGCTTTTCGGTAGATCTCTACCACGGCCTCAGTGGAACTACGCCAGTTCCACTTGAGGGCCTCCTCGCGGGCGGCGGCGGACATGGTGGAGTGCAGGTGGGCGTCGCTAAGCAAAAGCTCTAGCTTGTCCGCCCATTCGGAATCGGGGAGTGCGGGGTCCACTAGGAACCCTGTCTCCCCGTCGGCCACTACAAATGGCAGGCCGCCCGCGTTCGCCGCAACCACCGGCACGCCAGAGGCGAAGGCCTCAAGGGCGGCGAAGCCTAAAGTTTCGGTGGTGGAGGGGAACAACAGCACGTCGCCGGACGCGTAAGCCGCGTTCAGGTCAGCGCCGGAGAGGTAGCCGGTCAGCGTGATCCAATCGCGTTTGAAGGTGCGCTGGACCTCTTTGTACTGCGGGCCCTCACCAACCACCGCTAGGCGTGCGTTTGGAATGCGTTCGCGCAGCTTCTCCATGATTGGCAGGCAGCGCTCGACGGACTTTTCAGCGGATACGCGGCCGACGAAGATGACAAGGGGGGCGTCGGGGTTGCCGTCGCTAAGCATGTCGCGCATCTCACGAGTAGCTTTTTCCGGCGCGAAGCTTGCCGTATCCACTGCTTTTGGCCACAGCTCGACGTTGTCAATGCCGTAGTGCGCGGCCTTATCCATCATTGGACCCGACGTGACCAGGTTGTAGGCGGCCTTGCCATGGAAAGTGCGAAGCCCCCACTCAGCGATCGGTTTTACCCAAGGAATGCCCAGCTTGAGGCAGTATTCCGGCACATCGGTGTGGAACGATGCCACCATCGGCACACCTTGCGCCTGCACGATGTAGCTCGCCCACCCAGCCGTCCAAATCGGGTTGACCAGGTGCACCACATCGGGTTTAAACTGCGCTAGGCGCCGAGGCACCTGCGGGGTGAGCACGCCGAACTTTACTTCCGGGTACACCGGCAGGCTTAGCGACGGCACACGCACCACCTCAAAGCCCGCATACTCCTTCGGCGCGTCACCGGTGGCGAAGATCAACACCTCATGGCCGAGCTCGGCGAGCTGCTCAAGGTGGCGGGTCACGCGGGTGACCACACCGTCAATTTTGGGCAGGAAAACCTCGGTGATAACCGCGATGCGCACTAGCGCTCGCCCTCAGGCACACCCTCGTGCTGGGCCTTCGTCCACAGGGAACGAGCCGGGATCTTGGTGCGGTCCACGCGGTCGGCGTACTTGCGTGCGACGTCCTCAACCTCCGTAAGCAGGCCCTCTGCCAGAAAGGTCGGTTCAAGGCCGAGGCCGATGAACGTGTCGTTCGCAACAAACAGCTCGTTTTCCGCAGCCTCGTTGCGCGGGTTCGGCACCATCTGCACCTCAGCGCCCGAGATTTTGCCAATCAGCTGCGCCAGGTCGCGCACGCGGTGGGTCTCCGTCATCTGGTTGAAGATCTTCACGCGCTCGCCCTTAGCTGGCGGGTTCTCCACTGCGAGCTGGATGCACTTCGCCATGTCACGAATGTGGATGAATGCGCGAGTCTGGCCGCCGGTGCCGTGGACGGTCAGCGGGTAGCCAACCGCGGCCTGCATGAGGAAGCGATTGAGGACGGTGCCGTAGTCACCGTCGTAATCAAAGCGGTTGATCAGACGCTCATCGCGCTCCGTCTGCGGCGTATGCGTGCCCCAGATGATGCCCTGGTGCAGGTCCGTGATCCGCAGCTGGTCATTCTTGGCGTAGTACGCAAACAGATTCTGATCCAGCACCTTGGTCATGTGATAGACAGAGCCAGGGTTGGTGGGGTAGAGGATCTCCTGCTTGACGACGCCATTCTCACCCGCATCCACCTGCACATCCAAGTAGCCTTCCGGGATCTTCATTCCAGCGGTGCCATAGCCGTACACGCCCATGGTGCCCAGGTGGACGATGTGGACATCCAGGCCGGATTCAACCACGGCCACCAGCAGGTTGTGGGTGGCGTTGACGTTATTGTCCACCGTGTAGCGCTTGGTGCGGTTGTTCTTCATGGAATACGGCGCAGCACGCTGCTCCGCGAAGTGGATGACCACATCCGGCTTGTAGTCCTGAATGAACGTGAGCAGGCCCTCGAAATCCTGTGCAACGTCAATGTTTTGGAAGCCGATCTCCTTGCCGGAGACCTCCTTCCAAGCAGCCAGGCGGTCTTCGATGCTTGCAATCGGCGTAAGCGATTCTGCACCCAACTCCTTGTCAATGGCGCGGCGGGACAGATTGTCCACAATCACCACGTCATGGCCAATGTCCGAAAGGTGCAGCGATGCCGGCCAGCCGCAAAAACCATCTCCGCCGAGTACTGCAATCTTCACCTGTTCACTCCAGTCATTTTGTCCGAGAACACTTCCCGCTTACGTTACCCGCGCAAGTTGTGGTCCGCCTGATGAGACGGGGAATGTTCTGTTTTTGCTGGTCAGGGGCGTGTGTGATCGGTGAGTATACTGAATGCAACCGCTAGTGTGCCTACCGAATGCATAAACGAAAATCAATGCAATAAATCCTGGTTTAGGACTTGTGCGTCGAACGATTTGGCGGTATAATTAGGGGAACAAAATAAAGAGCAAAGCAGCAATGGGGGTACACCGTGGGCGAACCATACTTCCGCACACAGCGGCCAGAGGATCCACTAAGCACGTTTAGTCAAGGTATTCGCGATATTTACTGGAATGCCTTCGGGCACTTCGCCACACCCGGGGCAAGTGTTGATATTGATGACTTCGACGTGACTGTGGTGGCCATGAGGGAAGCAACCGGCTGGACTAAAAGCTCGGTTGAGCAAGCGATCTTCTCCCATGCACGCCTGCAACACTTACCGAAGCTACGAGCACTCCAGGCTGAGACCCGGGTGATGGATCTGCAGCATTTACGTGCTATCGATACCGTGCTTGCTGAACTTGGCCCAGAGATCACTGATGAGGCGTATGCCGAATTCGACGCAATGCTTACCGAAACGTTTACTCCGAAACGGCCTGGGCAACACACTCCACAAACCACCACGATTACCCGTCGTATCCGGGAGATGATCAAACGCATCGACCCAACCTGTGCCTACCAACCAAAAAGGCGTCAGCAACGCACAGCGCAGACACATGCTGGTGATGACGTGTTGACGTTTGAGGAATCTGCATACACAGGGACTGTGAAAACATTGGTCACACTGGCGACGAACCCGTTGATTGCGCGTGTGGTGCGAGACCACGTGCTAGCGACTGCACGGGAACATAAAACCTCCATGGCCGATGCGATGGTGAAACTACTTTCCGGTGAGATCACCCCAACGAAAACCACGCTGCACGTGTTTGTGCCGAAGGGCCGTAAGGCTGGTGGGCCAGCCTATGTGCCAGGTGTCGGCGCCTTAACCCCAGAAGCCACCGCAGCATTAGACGACCTGCTGGCGTCAGCGAAAATCACCGAAGTGGATATGGAGGCAGAACTTCAAGCACATACGGATAGCTACACCCCAACCGAAGCAATGCGACGCGTCGTCTGCGCACGCCACACGCATTGTGTATTCCCGGGATGCAGTGTGCCGTCACTGAGGTGCCAGTTGGATCACCGGATCCCGTTTGGCCAGGGTGGGAAAACCACGCCGAGTAACTTGTATCCGTTGTGTCAAAAGCACCATAACTTGAAGACCGATAAGCGTGGTTTCTATGTACCGGACCCGGATACGGGTGAAATCTTGTGGCTGTTTTCCAACGGTACGTATGAAACCTGCACGCCGGATAGCTTGATCGCGCACAACACCCAGGCACAGGCCCCGCGGTGGAAGAGCAATCTTGAGCAAGTGCGTCAGCGTCGCAGTAAAGTGGCGCAGTTTTACGCCAAAGGCCACAAAATCCTGGATGATTTTGATAACCACCACGACCTTGACCTGGCCAATGCTCAGATCGCAGCGTTGGAGGAAGAATACGGCCTTCAATTCCCGGTCAAGGCGGTGCTACCTGAGCCGGTGAGGGAACCGAAAATATCAGACTTTTTCGGGCCGACACCGCCTGTCCGAGAACCAGACGAAGGTTGGGACGAAGAATACGCACCGGAAGACGAATGGCCGGAAGAAATACAGCAGTTAATCTTCAACCACTAGACCAAGGTGGATGCTTTCCAGCTCGTACTGGCCCGGACCAGGTGGAAGTGCGGCCAGCTCAGCTGCGGTTTGGTCGGTCACCGGAATAATCCACCCGGTTTTTGGATCAAGTGTTGGATCCGAAGCGGAATCGGTGGGGGTGAAGGTGACGGGGCGGGACGTGGGGGCGTCGGCAAGCAACTGCACCGGGCCCCGAAACTTCCGCAACGCGTCGAGACCCGGCGGGGTAGTGGTAATAATGACCAGTTTTTCATCAGTGTCCGGCGAAAGGTTGGCGGTGTGGACAGAAAGGTGTGCCACCCGAACCGTTGGAACCCGGTTGAAAAATCGGTCAAAGAAACCCATGTGCAGCGAGTCTAGTGGTACTAACGAACACGACGCACAAGCGCTCGGTAGAGGAAATTGAGACATAGTGCGCAAAGCACGTGGTTGTGTGGCCAAACGGCGGGGTTATTCGCCGCACATCAAGGCGAGGGTGAGTTCGTAGCAGCGCTCGAGGGAGGGCACCGGCAAAAACTCGTAGATCGAGTGGAAGTTGTGCGCGCCGGTGAAGTAATTCGGGGTGTAAATACCCTGGTTGGATAGCCACGACCCGTCGGTGCCGCCGCGCATGTCAATCTCCTTGATCTCGATGCCGAGGCGGCGCATCGTCGCGTGCAGTCACTCGGAGCCGACGGAGTTCTCTGGAGTCTTCGCGTCGGAAACGTTCGCGTACACATCTTCGATGTCGCAGGTGATGTCGGCGCGCGGGTGGGCGTCGGCAAGATTGCCGGCAAGCGAGCGCAAACGTTGCTTCTTCTCGTCGTAGCCTGCGCGGTCGTGGTCGCGGATGCTCAACTGTATTGTGCAAGTGGACTGGTTGCCGTCGATGTGGTTGAGCCAGATGAAGCCTTCGCGGCCTTCGGTGTGCTCGGGGGTTTCCTGCGGATTGAGCTGGTTGGCAAACTCCATTGCTAACGTGATCGGGTTGACCAGATTGCCCTTCGCGTTCATTGGGTGGGCGCTGACACCTGCGATGGTGATGGTGGCGGTGGCGGCGTTGAACGTGGTCTCAACGACCTCACCAAGCTCGCCGCCGTCGACGGTGTAGGCGTAATCGACGGGGAAGCGGTCAAAGTCAATGGTGCGCACACCACGCAGGCCGATCTCTTCGTCTGGGACGAACGCGATGTAGATGTCTCCCTGTGGTGCCTGGCCGCCAAGTTCGGTGACTGCTTCCATGATGGCGGTCACGCCGGCTTTGTCATCCGCACCAAGCACGCTCGTGCCGTCCGTGTGGGCGATCGGCTCGCCCTTGTACGCTGCAAGTTCCGGGTGTTCGGCGGTGCGCAGCCACAGATCACGTTCGGCGTTGAGACAAATGTCGCTGCCGTCGAAGTGAGTGAGCTGCGGGTTCACCGTTGGGGAGAGGTTGACATCCACCGTGTCCAGGTGGGAGCAGAAGCCGATCGCAGGGCCTTTGCCGGTGCCGGGAATCTTGGCCGTGACCACACACGTGTCCGACAGTTCGACGTTGGTGGCCCCGGCGTTGGTGAGCTCACTGACAAGCAAACGCGCAAATGTCCACTGGCTTTCGGTGGACGGGACCGTGGTTGCTGATGCGTCAGATTGGCTTTCCGTGCGGACGTAGCGGAAGAAGCGGTCGGTGAGACGTTGCTGGATCGGCGTGAGAGTGCTCATGCCGCGAGGGTAGCGCGTTAGTTTGCTGGTGCTGCCTCAGGGGAGCGAACGGGGTTATCGATTGCTCGGCCAAGCAGCACGATGAAGATGATCAGCGCGATGGTGAGCATGATGTGGCCCAAACCTGCGATGCCAGAAACTGCCGCACCCGACTCCTTACCCAGCACTGTCAGGGAGCCGTGGAAGATCAGCATGCCGACGGTGGTGAGCAGGCCAGCGTTGTATAGCCAGAAGAAAGCGTTGAAAAGCTTCTTGTCACGTGAAAAGGTGAAGACCTTTTCCAAGGCGAGGAAAATGAGGAACATCATGAAGCCCAGTGCAAGAAGATGCGTGTGCGTGACGCCGAGCTGGGTGAACTGGCCTTCCGGGAAGTCGTTGGCGCGGGTGAACTCGCGGTAGAACACGCCGGAGATGAGGCCGAATGCGAGGTAGAAGACTGCGGCTCTGTAGAGGGACTTCATCAAAAACTCCTTTTAGCAACAAGGTGTTGTGAACTTTATCTACGGTTCTACCAGAAAACGTGCAACCTGAAAACCGATGCGGCGGCCACCTCGGACGCAGTGAGTGAGTGTATAAGGTGACCAGTATGTCTGAATCGCACCGCGTGGATATGGTCGTGTCGTACGGCACTGGCGACCTGGTTGTCACCTCGTATGACTACGAGACACCGCTGCGGCGCGATAACCGACTCACGCGCGCCGGGTGGAAATCGCTCTTCCGTCGCGTGGTCACAGACTTTTCCAACGACGCAATGGTGGACCGTGCCGCTACCTTGACCTATTACACCCTGCTGTCGGTGGCGCCGATGTTGCTCGCCGCCTACTCCATGTTCAGCCTGCTTATGCCTAGTAGCGATGAGATGGCCGATTCCATCATCGCGGACCTCATCGCCCAGTACGTGCCGGTGCAACTGCAAGAAGAAGCATTCCGGTTAATCTCCGTTATTGTTGGCACGCCGGCGGAAAGCACCATCGCGCTTGCGGTGTCCGTGATTATCTCGCTGCTGTCTGCCTCGGCGTATGTGCGTTCGTTTTCGCGCAACGCGAACCTGATTTACGGCCGCACTGAGGGCCGCCCGATTGTGGTGACGTGGCTAACTATGTGGCTGGTCACGCTGGTCATGGTGGTCGGCGCGGTGCTGATCATTCTTGGTGCGCTGCTGACCGATTCCATTGTGAACGCGGTGCTTGGCCCGATTGCCAGACCACTGCAGCTGCAGGAGGAACTGGACTACCTGACCTCCATTTTCTTACCGGTGTGGGCATATCTGCGCGGACCGGTCATTGCGGTGGTATCCATCGCGCTGGTGTCCGTGCTGTACTACTTTGCGCCAAACGTAAAACCGGGACGTTTCCGCGTGCTCACTCTGGGATCAGCAACCGCGCTGCTGGTGATCGCGGGGTTGTGGATGTCGTTTGGCCTGTACCTGAAGTACGTTGGCATCCGCACTACCTACGGGGCATTCGGAACGGTGCTTGCTGTGCTGGCGCTGATCTGGCTGATGAACATTGTGCTGTTAGAAGGCGTGAAAATTGACGCTGAAGTGCTGCGTTCCAAGGAACTGCAAGCGGGTATGGACGCAAGTCGCAACATCCAGGCGCCGCCGCGCTCCAACCGGGGAGCTGCCTGGCGGTTGAAAACCAGGCGCTGGACCGACCGTGCCGCCGCCGAAATCCTTCAGGAGAGCACTACGCAGCAGCTTGACGACGCCGCAATGCACCCACCACAACCGCCAACCCAATAACCACCGGCACCATGCCGACTGCGATGAGGTAGGCACGTTCAGCAGCGGGGTCGGTGGGGTCGTAGAACGATGACGCGGTACCCGCAAGCGAGGTGCCAATAGCCATGGTGAGGAAGTAGAGCGCTGAAAACCTGGTGCGAAACGCCTCAGGCGCGTATGCGCCGGTAGAGGACATGCCGATGGGGCCGATGAACAACTCTCCGAGCGACATGCACAAAACGCATGCCGCTAGCGCTGCAATTGGCGCCGTTGCGCCGACAAACGGCAACAGAATGAACATGCCAGCGCCAGCGAGTGCCAAACCGCCACCCATCACCGTGTGCTTGCGCGGCGAAAAGCGGCTCAACAGTGCCGCGATGGGCAGGGAGAAGAGCAAAATGTAGAGCGGGTTCAGGGACTGCATCCAGGATGCCGGCACGGTGAAACTGCCAATGGTTCGGTCTAGGCGCTGGTCCGAATACACCGCAAAGACGCCAGCGGTTTGTGCGAACAGACCCCAGTACGCGGTCGAGCACACAAAGAGCGGAATGAACTGGCGCACGCGCGCTCGCTCCGCCGCGGTGGTGTTCGGGGAGGTCAGCGCTTGGATGAACAATGTGGCTGCAGCCGCGACGGTACATACCAACAGGATGAGAACAAGCCGTGCCGGGGGCAGAAAAACAATGGCAAGCACGACTAGGGCGGTTGTGGACACAACGGCCGAGGCGACGGTGCGTGCTGGGGCAGTGTGGGTGGGGCGGCCGATCGCATCGCGTCCCAGTGCGTCGATAACGCGAGGGCGCAGCGCGGCATAGAAGATCGCGCCGATGATCATCAAGATTGCAGCGGCACCGAAGCCGACGTGGAAGCTGTAGCGTTCGGACAACCAGCCGGTAAGTAGCGGGCCGAAAAGTGCGCCGAGGTTAATACCGAGGTAGAAGATCTGAAACGCAGCGTCACGGCGACCCGAGGACGCCGGATACGCCATACCGAGCAGCGTGATCGCTGCGGTTTTTAGGAAACCAGAACCAAGCGCCACCAAGATGAGTCCTACGCCAACGCCCGTAAAACCAGGGATCAGCGCGAGCGCAACGTGGCCAGCGACCAGCAATCCGCAGCCGGTGAGCAAGGTGCGTTCTGGGCCTAGGACCCGGTCGCCGATCCAGCCGCCCGCAAATGTGCAGAGGTACAAACTTGCACCGTAGGCGCCGATAAGTGCCGTGGCATCGGCCTCTGCCATGCCTAGGTTTCGGTAGAGGTAGTAGACCAAAATTGCCTGCATGCCGTAGAAGCTGAAGCGCTCCCAGGCTTCCACGCCGGCAAGGGCGGCCACCACGCTTGAACGGTGTTCAATTTTTTGCATGAACAGCAGTATGCAACACCTACGGCGGTGTTAGGATCGTTTTTCACAAGAATGTTGAACAGCGTTCAAGGAAGGCTTTAATGCACGCCCGCGACATCGCCGCCATCGACGCCGCACACATCTGGCACCCCTACGCCGAGCCCGGCCAATTCACCTACCCTGTTGCCAGTGCTGCCGGCACGAGCATCAGGCTTGTCGACGGCCGCGTGCTCATCGACGCCATGTCATCCTGGTGGGCCGCCGCCCACGGCCACTCCAACCCGCGCCTGGTTGCCGCCGCAGAATCACAAATCTCCACAATGAGCCACGTCATGTTCGGGGGCCTTACGCACGAGCCTGCGGCAATGCTGACGCAACGCTTGCTCAACCTCACCGGCAACAACTTCAGCCAGGTGTTTTACTCAGACTCGGGCTCAGTTTCCGTGGAGGTGGCGATGAAGATGGCGCTGCAGTACGCCATCGGCCAAGGACACCCCGAACGCACGACGTTTCTCACGTGGCGTTCTGGCTACCACGGTGACACGTTTGCCACGATGAGTGTGTGCGATCCGGAGGGCGGGATGCACGCCATGTGGGGTGATGCGCTAAAGCCTCAGGTGTTTGCGAAGGCTCCGCCGGTGCGTGGGGCGTCGGCAAGCGAAATAGCTCACTACCTGGAGCATCTTGGTTCCCTGATTGATGAGAAGATCGCCGGGATCATTATTGAGCCGGTGGTTCAGGGCGCCGGTGGGATGCGCTTTCACGATGCGGAGCTTGTGCAGGGGGTGCGCAAGCTTTGTGATGATGCTGGCATCCCACTTATTGCCGACGAAATCGCCACCGGGTTCGGCCGCACAGGCCAACTGTTCACCACATTGTCCAACGGTGTTGTGCCCGATATTTTGTGCCTGGGCAAAGCGATGACCGGTGGGTTTATGTCGCTTGCGGCGACACTTGCCACCGAAACAATTGCGCGCGGCATGGAGCCCAAAGCGCTTATGCACGGCCCGACGTTTATGGCTAACCCGCTCGCGTGTGCCGTGGCTGCGGAATCCGTGGCCATGTTTGCTGAAGGGACGTGGCAAATGCAGGTGCCGCGCATCGCAGCCGAGCTTGAGGCCGGGCTGCGGCCGCTGGCTTCGCTTCCGGGGGTTGCTGACGTGCGAGTACTTGGCGCAATTGGTGTTGTTGAGCTGGAACACAACGCGCCCATGCGGGAAGCAACCGAAGCGGCCATGGCCCAAGGCGTATGGATCCGCCCGTTTGGTCGACTGATTTACACCATGCCGCCGTACATCTGCACCAGCGAAGAGATCGCGCAGATCTGCCGCGGTGTTGCAGCGGCAGTGAAGGAGAGCATCGCATGATCATTGCAGTTACTGGGACAAATACGGATGTTGGGAAAACCGTCGCAACGGCTGCGATTGCAAGCGTGCTTGCGCAGCGCGGTGTTGATGTGGTTGCCGCAAAGCCCATCCAAACTGGGGAAGCGCCCGGCCACGGTGATGCATCTACCGTTGCGCGCCTTGCGGGAGTAGCAACGTTTGAGCGTTGGCGCTACCCCGAACCACTCGCGCCCAACCTTGCGGCACGGCGCGCAGGCGTTGCGACGCCAACGCTTGAAGAAGTCACAGACTGGGTGCGCAGCCTGGATGCGCCTGAGCGCGTCGTACTCGTTGAAGGTGCAGGTGGGCTGCTTGTGCGCCTAGCGGATGACTACACGCTTGCAGATATCGCGCAAGCCCTCAAAGCACCCGTAGTAGTTGTGACATCACTGGGTTTAGGCAGTCTCAACCTTGCAGAGCTCACGTGTGTACAGGCGCGAGCCATGGGCCTTGACGTCCTCGGACTGATCGGCGGAGCCATGCCGGAACACCCCGACCTGGCCACGCGCCTGAACGTTGCAGAACTGCCAAGCGTTACAGGCGTCCAGTACTGGGGTCACCTGCCCGTGAACTGCGGTGGGCTTAACCCGCAACAGTTCGCCGCAACCGCCTGGGAAGCGATTGGCGCGAGCGTTACTGAAGCAATAACCGAAGCGATTAATCCGCAATAAGCGGCTCGATCGTCAGCTCCGGGTGCTCCTTCTCCACGAAGGCAAGCTTCCACTTGTCGCCAAACAGGGCGATGAGCTCGCCGTCGGAACGCGTGAAGATCTCTACGCCACGCTGGCGTCCCAACTCAGGCGCGGATTCCGCGTCGGTGCGGCGTGCAACAGAGTAGGGGATTGGCTCCGTGATGGTCTCCACGTTGTACTCCAACTCCATGCGTGCCTGCATGACTTCGAACTGCATGGGGCCGACCGCCGCCATGACAGGAGCTGCGTCGCCGCGCGTGTCGTTGCGCAGGATCTGCACAACGCCTTCGGCGTCCAGCTGATCCAAGCCCTTGCGGAACTGCTTGTACTTGCCAAGGGACTTCGCGCGCAGCGTGCGGAAGTACTCCGGCGCGAACTGCGGCATCGGCGGGAACTGCACCTTCTTGCCGGCAAAGATCGTGTCGCCGGGCGCAAGGGAACCCGCGTTGACCAGGCCGATGATGTCGCCGGGGAAGGCGGTTTCCACTGTGTCACGGGAACGGCCGAACACCGTCAGCGCGTACTTCGTGGAAAACGTCCTGCCGGACTGGGCGTGCGTGACCTGCATGCCGCGATCAAACTCACCAGTAACCACGCGCATAAACGCCAACGTGTCACGGTGGTTGCGGTCCATACCAGCCTGCACCTTGAACACCACGCCGGAGAACTCATCGTCCAACTCGCGGTCCTCTTTACCTGCAGGGGCAGGCGCAATCGCGCACAGCGTGTCCAAGATCTGGTGCACGCCAAAGTTCAGCATCGCAGAAGCGAAAATGATCGGGGACGTTACGCACTGTTCGAAGAGTTGCTGGTCGTGCACGGCGCCGTCGGCAAGCAAAAGCTCCGCCTCTTCAAGTGCGGTCTCCCAAGCGTCGCCTTCCCTGGCGGCGGCCTCGTCGGGGGAGTAGTGCTCCTCGGGTGCGATGGTGGAGCCGCCGGCGGTGCGGATGAAGTGCACATACCCGTCAACCTCACCATCAGCGGAAACGTGCGCAAGCCCGCGGAAGTCGCCGGCCTCACCAACCGGCCAGTACAGCGGGGTCGGCTGGAGGTCGATCTCGGTGACAATCTCATCCACCAGCTCAAGCGGCTCACGTCCCACGCGGTCCCACTTGTTAATCACCGTGACAATGGGCAGACCGCGGGCTTTGCACACGCGGAAGAGCTTTAGGGTTTGGGGTTCGAGGCCCTTTGCAGCGTCGATAAGCATGACAGCGGCGTCAACCGCGGAAAGCACACGGTAGGTGTCCTCGGAAAAGTCGGCGTGACCAGGGGTATCCACCAGGTTGATTACGTAAGGCTCGCCCTCGTGACCGTCTGGCGCGTACTCAAACTGCAGGGCAGAAGACGCAACGGAAATGCCGCGCTCTTTTTCCATGTCCATCCAGTCAGAGACCGTGGCCTTACGGTTGCCCTTGCCGTGCACCGCGCCAGCCTCTGAAATGACGTGCGCGTGCAACGCCAGCGCCTCCGTCAACGTGGACTTACCGGCATCGGGGTGGGCGATGACGGCGAACGTGCGGCGGCGTTTGGCTTCGGCGACAGTGCTCATAAATTCAATACAGTAGTTGGTATGAGTGAAAAGAAAACTATTGGTGTTTTTCTCGGTTCCGTCCGTGAAGGCCGCTTCGGTGAAGTAGTAGCGAACTGGGTGATGGAAAAGGCACACAACCGCGAAGGTTTTGAGTACACATTGCTGGACCTGCGCGAGTTCGACGTGCCGCACCTCGTGGCCACCGTGCCGCCGGGCGCTGCGAACAAGCAGTACGAGGATCCGGCGGTAACCCGCTGGTCGCAGGCCGTTGATGCGTGCGACGGCTACATCTTTGTCACTCCGGAGTACAACCACTCGGTGCCAGGCACGATGAAAAACGCCGTCGACTCACTCGGCGCTGAATGGCGAGGCAAGCCTGTGGCGTTCGTGGGCTACGGCGCGGACAGTGCGATCCGTGCGGTGGAGCACTGGCGCGTGATCGTGGCCAACTTCTCCATGTTTGACATCCGCAACCAGGTCGCACTGTCCATCTTCGACGACGTCAAGGACGGCGCATTCGCGCCGCGCGACGTGAAAGTCGAGTCTTTGGAAACGGTGCTGGGCGATATTGAGCAGCAGCTGAGCTAGCCAGGGCCAGTCAGGCCTAGTCGGCCAGCGGCACCTCAAACACAACGTCTGAGCAGGCGATACGCCTATTTGCGTTGCCGTCCCACGCAGGGGAAAAGCCGACCTCTTTGAGCTCTTCAACAACCAGGGCGGCAACTTCGGCATCTGTTTCAAGGCTCGGATTTTCGTAATCCCCAAAGCCGAAGAGGAGATCCCCTGTGTGGATGACACGGTCCACGTCCTGCTGGGTGCAGTAGGTATAGCCGCGGTGGCCGGCTTTTTCAGCTCGCTCACCGCCATCTTCAACGGCTTCGCCCTTGTCGTAGCCCTCATCAAACGAGAACGAGATGTTGCGCTTCGCCAGCGCCTCGCGCAGGGCTTCGATGCGTTTGGCGTCCTCGGAGGCCTCGGGCACAAGGCGTGCGTATTCTGCGCTGACTTTCTCAATCAGCGGCGCTGGGTCGGACTCCATCTCGTCTTCCAGCCACGAGCTGATTGTATCGGGGCTCCAACCGTGGCAGAGCAGGAGGGAAATCTGGCTGGTGGTTTCATCTTCGGCTTCATAAATGCCGTCGGCGGGTGGGAATGTGCTGTTGGTCATGGCGTGGTAGCTCACGCCCCACAGTCTACTTAGTTGCGTGGATCACATTCTGGGCTTTTTCTAGGCCTTCGCTGATAATCAACTGGACGGCTTTGGCGGCAAGTTCGATTTGGTCGCTCACGTCAGCGCTAATAGGCGAAAGCACCCAGTCCGGCACCGAAACCCCAGCTGGCGGGCGTGCAATGCCCACGCGAACCCGCAGGTAGTCGCGCGTGCCAAGGTGCTCGGTGAGCGATTTTAGACCGTTGTGGCCATTCTCGTTGCCGCCGCGTTTCACGCGCACTTTGCCCACGGGCAGGTCCAGCTCATCATGAATCACAATGATCCGCTCCGCCGGCACGCCCAGCTTCTTCGCAAGGGGAGCAACCGCCTCACCGGAGAGGTTCATAAACGTCTGCGGCTTGATCACCGCGGCGCGGTCAATGTCCGGCAGCGCATCGGCCACCATGAATCCCACGTTATGCCTTGTCGTCGCATACTTCTCCCCGGGGTTGCCAAGGCCAACCACCAGCCACTCGGCTTGCTGGGGCTTCGTGGCTTTCGGGGACTTCGGGGTGCGTTTCCGTCTGAAAAATCCAAACACACCCTATAATGTACGCATGGACTTTCCCCGAGTGATCGCAGCACCCATGGCAGGCGGGCCGTCCACACCCGCGCTGGTCAACGCAGTGAGCTTCGGCTTCATCCCGCTTGGCACGTGTACGGTCGCACAGGCCCGCGAGTGGCTCGCCGCATGCACACCGCCTTTTGGTGCGAACCTCTTTGTGCCGCAGCCGGAGCCTTTGCTTGCCGACGTCCACGCCACCGCCACCCACCTCAACCAACCCATTCCCGAAGTCACCTCTGACTACGCCACTGAATACGCAGAGAAGTTCGCCCTAGTGCTTGAGGCGGCGCCCGCAGTGGTCTCGTCTACGTTCGGCTGCTTCAGTGAGGAGGAGATTGCTCAGCTGCACGCCGTTGGCTCTGAGGCGTGGGCAACCGTGACCAGCCCGGAAGAGATCTCAGAAGCAAAGCGCAGGGGAGTGGACGGCATGATCGTCCAAGGCCCGCTCGCTGGCGGGCACCGCGGCACGTGGAACCAGCACGACGACCCGGATCAACGCACGCTGGAGGAGCTGCTTGTGTTTGCCACAGGTCCCGTGATCGCCGCCGGCGGCATCAGGTCGGCCGAAGACGTTGCCAGGGTGCAAGACACGTTCGATGTGCCAGTTGCCTGTGGTACCGCGTTTCTTCTTGCAGATGAAGCCGGGACGAGTGCCCGCAACCGCGAACTGCTGCAAAGTGATGCGCCTGCGGTTACCTCGCGCGCCTTCTCCGGGCGCTGGGCCAGCGGGGTGGAAACCGAATTCACTCGCGCCAACCCGAACCTGCCGCCGACGTACCCTTACCTGCGCCCGATGACCAGCGGTAATGACTACTGCTTGGTCGGCGCAGACCGTGGCAAGCTTATGGCCGCACCCGCACGCGAGATCGAGCAGGCGTTAACGCCCTAGCCAAAGCCAGCGATGTGGGAAGTATGAAGCTTTCCAAGGTAGCCATTGCAACCGCAACCGCAACCGCCGGGGCCCTCGCGATGGGGTCCCTTGCGCCCGCAGCCTCCGCGGCTCCTGCTCAACACGATCGCGCGTACAGCGGCAGCGCGTGGGGCCTCTACAGCTTCCTCATGACCAACCTTATGAACGGGCTGGACCAGCTCAACGGTGGGCCGGACAGGCACCCCACCGAGAAATCTGGTGCCGTGATGCTTAGCGCAGCACCGTTTGCAATCCTGCTGATCCCGCTGCAGTTCATCGCTGAGGCTGAGGTTCGCCTCCTGGACAAACTCGGGTTCTAGTACACGCGCGTGGTGTTTTCGATAGCGCCGAGTCCCTCGATCTCCACGCGCACCGTCTCGCCGTTTTGGATGTAGCGCTTCGGGTTGCGCGCGTGACCCACGCCGTCCGGGGTGCCGGTAGCGATCACATCTCCTGGGGCAAGCGGGTAGATATGCGAAATGAACTCTACAAGCTTCGCCGGAGAAAACACCAGGTCATCGGTGGGGGAGTGCTGCATCTGCTCGCCATCCAGCGTGGTGGTGATCGCAGGTCCCGGGCGCCACTCAGTATCCAACCACGGGCCAAAACCGGCGGTCTTCTCTAGAGACTTGCCCTGGTGCCACTGCTGGGTGCGCTTTTGGTAGGTGCGCTGCGTGTAATCATTAATCACGGAGTAGCCCGCAATGTAGGCATCCCCGTCTTTCACGTGGCGCGCATGTTTGCCCACGATCACGGCGAGCTCGCCCTCAAAATCCAGCGATTCCGCGTTAAACTCCGGCACCTCAACATCGTCATACGGGCCAATTAGCGCCTCTGGGAACTTGATAAACAAGGTGGGCACGTCCGGGCGCTCATGCCCCATCTCCTCGATGTGCTTGGCATAGTTCAGGCCGACGCAAATGATCTTGCCCGGACGCGGGATCACGGGTGCCAGGTCGGTGGGGCTAAAGGGGGTCGGCGCAGCGTCGACAAGCGAAAGCTCTTGCCAGTTCTCCTGGGCGAGCAGCGCGCCAACGTCCTCAAACGGCAGGAGTACCGCCTCCGAATCGGAGACAATGCGGGCTGCCGAGGTACCAGTTTCAGTGCGAAGTGTAGCCAATCTCATGGAGCTACCCTAGCTGGCGAAGCACCTCATCGGCGGCGTTTGCGGCAGCAATTGTGATTTCTATCTGCTCCTTGGCGGCAAAGGGTTTAAGCACATAATCTGCAGGCGCCATGCGCCCCGGGGGACGGCCAATACCCACTGCCAGCTTGTTATACGTGTCGCCTACGGCCTTAGTCACGGACTTCAAGCCATTATGGCCGTGGTCGCCGCCGCCGACTCGCAGCTTGACCTCACCCAAATCAAGATCCAGCTCGTCATAGACCACGTAGAGATCCTTCGGCTGCACGCGGAAGTAATCCATCAACGCTTTGACGGGCCCGCCCGAAAGGTTCATGAACGAACGGGTGCGGGCCAACACCACCTGGTCATTCGCAACCAGGCGGCCGGCGGCCAACTCCGCGATTTCCGTGTTGGTTTTCTTATGGGCAGAAAGCTGCGCAGGCATAGGTAAAACCCTGGTCAGCAGCTCATCAATCACCATCACGCCAGCGTTGTGGCGTGTGGATGCATACTGCGGACCAGGGTTTCCCAGGCCAACAATCAAGATGGTCACGCGACCATCTTAGAGGGCTTACTCAGACTCGGTCTCCTCAGCAGCCTCAGCACCAGCATCAGCGCCGCCTTCCTCAGCAGCCTCAGCCTCAGCCTCCAGTTCCTCATCAACCTGCTCGAAGGTGACGTTGACAACCAGGGTCTCCGGGTCGGAGATAAGCTCTGCGCCCTCCGGCAGCTTCACGTCGGAAGCGTGCAGGGTATCGCCGATCTCCTTGCCCTCGATGGACACAGTGAGCTCGTCCGGGATGGACAGAGCGTCGATCTCGATCTCGATAACGTCTGCCTCCTGGAGCACAACAGCACCCGGGGTAGCCTCGCCCTCAAGAACAACCGGAACATCGACGGTAACCTTCTCGCCGCGCTTAATGCCGAACAGGTCGATGTGGTCGATCTCCAGGGTCAGCACGTTCTGGTCCACGTGCTTCACCATGGCCAGCAGCTTCTCGCCGTCGATCTCCAGCTCAACAATGGCGTTGACGCCCTCGTTACGCACAACTGCGGTCATCTCGATGCGGTCAACCGCGAAGTGGACGTTGTCGATGCCCTTTTCGTAGAGGACGCCCGGGATCTTGCCGTCGCGACGCAGGCGGCGTGCAGAGCCCTTGCCAAACTCTTCGCGCTTCTCAGCCTTCACAACCGTAGGGGTAATAGCCATCGGTATGCTCCTTTAAACCTTGTTTAAACCTTGATATTCGGGCCGCGAGGACATAAAAAATCTGCGACCACTATGGACGGGTGTGCTCGTCGAGTGATCGCAGGAACGTCTGCTTTACTATCGCGTCGATAACGGCCATGACAGCCCTCGCCGAGACCGTCACATCCTATCAAGGTAAACCTGCTGCACCAAATGGCAGTGCAGGCCGAGAGGTTCCCAAAGGGTGGAACGATTATCCCAAAAGTGTGCTTGTAGAATTTTTCATGTTTGAAATAGTTTTTCTCTAAGGAGCGTGTGTTTCCATGGCTCGCCTTGAGCGCCAGCTGCCGGATCCAAAAGAACTGTTCAGCCTGCTGAACTTCCCCCTGCCCAGCTTGAACCGCAGGGATGCGCGCCTGTCTAAGGCGGCTGACATCCCTGACCTGCGAAAGATTGCAAAGCGCAGGACTCCCAAGCCCGCATTCGACTATGTGGATGGTGCCGCCGCGAGCGAATTTACCTATCGACGCTCACGCGAAGCCTTCGACTCCGTCGAACTGATCCCACGCGTGCTTGCTCCAACACCAAACATCGACCTCACCACCACTATTGCCGGCAAGAAAGCGAGCCTGCCATTTGGCATTGCCCCGACTGGGTTCACCCGCTTCATGCACTCGGAGGGTGAAAACGGGGGAGCGGCAGCGGCACGCCGTGCCGGGATCCCGTTCTCCCTGTCCACCATGGGCACCCGCTCCCTTGAAGAGGTAGCCGAGGTATCGCAGGAAGGCACCCGCTGGTTCCAGCTCTACCTATGGAAAGACAAGGAAGCCTCCCTGGACCTGGTCAAGCGTGCGTGGGACAACGGCTTCGATACCCTGCTGGTCACGGTGGACACCCCGGTGACCGGCCAGCGCCTACGTGATGCCCGTAATGGCATGACCATCCCGCCAAGACTCACACTGAAAACGGTGCTGGATGCGTCCTACCGCCCGGAGTGGTGGTTTAACTTCCTGACCACAGACTCACTGAAGTTCGCCTCACTGAGCGATTCGGCAACAGACCTGCCGTCTTTGATCAACAACATGTTTGATCCTGACCTGTCCATGGAAGACCTGGAGTGGATCCGCTCCGTCTGGCCGGGCAAGCTCTTTGTCAAGGGTGTGCTCACGCCCGAGGACGCGCTACGCATGATCGACGCCGGCGCAGACGGCCTGGTGGTATCCAACCACGGTGGCCGCCAGCTGGATAAAGCACCGCTATCTATCCAAGCCCTGCCGGGCATCCGCGAGGCGGTTGGCCCAGACGTAGAGATCATCCTGGACTCCGGCATTCTCTACGGCAGCGACATCATCGCAGCCCTTGCCCTCGGTGCAGACTTCGTACTCATTGGCCGCGCCTACCTCTACGGGCTGATGGCCGGTGGTGAGGAAGGCGTGACCCGCGTCATTGAGATCCTTGAGCAGGAGATGCGCACCTCAATGGCGCTGATGGGCATCAGCACTATTGAGCAGCTGAAGGGTTCTGGCCAGGTGAAGCCACAGTGGGATTCACAGGTGAAGTCACAGTGGCGTCCCACGCACGAAGAAACGCATCCGTCTCCTCTGCGTTAGTCACGGTGACGCGGATACCGTCATCAAACGGGCGCACCAGCACGCCGGCTTCGGCGAGGCGTGTGGCAACGTCGCGGGGATCGCTGCCAAGCTGAGCCGCCGGGATCCAGACAAAGTTGCTCTGTGATTCCGGCGTGCCAAACGGCGCAAGTGCAGCAACGACGCGCTCGCGCTGGGCGACGGTTTCTTCCACGCGGCGTGCCAGCTCATCTTCGGCAGCGAGTGAAGCAAGCGCACCCGTTTGGGCGACCATGCCCACCGAAAACGGCACTGCCACCTTGTTCAGCGCCTCAATGATCTCGGCGGGGCCAAACGCGTACCCAATGCGCGCGCCCGCTAGACCGTAGGCCTTGGAGAACGTACGCAGCCCAACCAGGTTCGGGTACTTGAGGATCTCCTCGGTAGCCACCGGGGTGTCAGCAGCCTGGTTGTACTCAAAGTAGGCCTCATCCAACGCCACGAGAACGTCCTTCGGCACCTTCGCCATAAAGTCGGTGAACTCTTGGGTGGTAATGGTGGTTGAGGTGGGGTTGTTCGGGTTGCAGACGAAGATCAGCTTCGTGCGCTCAGTTACCGCCGCAGCTAGCGCGTCAAGGTCCAGCCGGTAATCCTCAGTCAACGGCGCGGTTACCGGTGTTGCACCAGCCACCTTGACAAAGATGGGGTAGGCCTCGAAGCTGCGCCAGGGAAAGACCACTTCATCCCCAGGCTGCGCCGTAATGTAGACCAGCTGCTGGCACAAGGCAGACGAACCGGTACCAACCGCAATCTGTTCAGCTGGAAGAGCCAAGTGCGCGCCAATAGCCGCACGGATGTCCACTGCGCCCATATCCGGGTAGCGGTTGATCTGTGACAATGACGCCACCATTGCCTCATGAGCGCTGGGTAGCGGGCCCTCTGCAATCTCATTGGAGGACAGTTTTACTGCCTTGTCATTGCGGGCGCCGGGTACATAGGCGGCTACTTGTTCAAGATCTTTGCGGATCACTTGACCCACCTCTTTCTCACATTGCCAATGATGGTTAGTGTCAAAATCCACGCCACAAGCGTGAACAGGCCCATACGGTACTCCGGCAGGTACGCCATCATTGCCAGTACCGCAATAAAGAATACGATGCAGATCCAGTTGGAAACCGGGTACAGCGGCGCCTTGAAGTGCGACTCCTTGCCGGCTGCGTCCATGCGTTTACGAAAGTTCAGGTGCGACACGCAGATACCGGCCCAGGTGATCAGCTCCGTGCCCACGATGATGGCCAACAGCACTGCAAAGATTTTGCCTTCGAAGAAGTAGTTCAAGATGACCACCACGCCCATCAACGCGCCGTTGAACAGCAAAGCGTTGATGGGCAGCCCCTTTTCACTGGTTTTTGCAAGCGCAGCCGGGGCCTGGCCGCTTCGCGCCAGATCGCGCAGGGTGCGTGCGCCGGAATAGGTCATGGTGTTGAGCACGGAGGCGACGGCGATAACAATGACCACGTTGAGCAACGTCGCCGCGCCTTCGTATCCAACGCCAGTGAGCACACGGATGAACGGGCTTTCATTGGACTCCTGCTCATTCCACGGGGCAAGCAGCAAAATAGTGCCAATACCGCCGATGTAGAACACCAGGATGCGCCAAATCACGGAGCGCACAGCGCGGGGAATAGCGTGGTCCGGGTCGTCAGCCTCACCCGCGGCGGTACCGATGGACATGATGCCGCCAAACGTAAACGTCACCGCCACCAGAGCAAACATCACGCCGCTTATCCCATTTGGCATAAAACCGCCGTGCGCGGTGAGGTGCTGCGTGCCAATTGCCGGCTCCGGACCGAGGCCAAACACAAGCAGCAGCCCCAAGATAATCATCAGGACAAGAGCCGTGACCTTAGCCAAAGACAGCCAGTACTCGGTCTCAGCGAACACGCTCACACGAAGCAGATTCAGACCCAAGACAACAATCAGGGAGACCAGCGCGGTAATCCAGTGGGGAAAGCCCGGGAACCAAAAATCCAAGAAGGTACCCAGGGCGGTCATTTCCAACATGCCCACCACGATGGTGGTAAACCACCAGTTCCAGCCGGTGATAAACCCTGCCCAGCGGCCGATGTACTCACGCGAATACGCTGCGAAAGAACCAGAGGTCGGGTGCTCTACCGCCATCTCTCCCAGCATGCGCATGAGAAAGAACACGATGACGCCAACGATGGCAAAAGACACAAGCACCGCCGGACCCGCATATTGAATGGAGTCGGCGGAGCCGAGGAAAAGGCCCGTGCCAATTGATGAGCCGAAGGCAATCATCTGCAACTGGCGGGATTTCACCCGTCGTTGCAACCCTGTTTCTTCGAGAGTGGTCATGGGCTCACTGTAGCGAGCGCCCTTGACCACGCATCGAACGCCCTAGGGCTTAGGCTTGGCCCTCAAACAAAGTGGTAACAGAACCATTCTCAAAGATTTCATGAATGGTCTTCGCCAGAAGCGGCGCGATAGACAGCACGGTGAGGTTCTTCCAGCCCTCGGTGTTCTGAGGCAGGGTATCGGTGGTGATGACCTCTTCAGCGCCGCAATCGCTCAGACGCTCACGAGCCGGATCGGAAAACACGCCGTGGGTACATGCAATCACCACAGACTTAGCGCCTGCTTCCTTCAGCACGCCTACAGCGCCGGCGATGGTGCCGCCGGTGTCAATCATGTCATCCATAAGGATGCAGTCCTTGCCCTCGACCTCACCGACGACGCGGTTGGAGACAACCTTGTTCGCGGCGTCAATGTCGCGGGTCTTGTGTACGAAGGCCATCGGCGCATCGCCCAGCATGTTGGCCCACTTCTCAGCGGACTTCACGCGGCCTGCGTCCGGGGAGACCACGACAAGGTTGTCCAGCGAGTACTTGGACTTGATGTAGTCCACCAGGATCGGCTGGGCGTGCATGTGGTCCACCGGGCCGTCGAAGAAGCCCTGGATCTGATCGGTGTGCAGGTCCACAGACACGATGCGGTCAGCGCCAGCTGCGGACAACAGGTCTGCCACCAGGCGGGCGGAAATCGGCTCACGGCCGCGGTGCTTCTTGTCCTGGCGAGCATACGGGTAGAACGGCAGGATCGCGGTAATGCGCTTTGCGGAGCCACGCTTCAGCGCGTCAATCATGATCAGCTGCTCCATCAGCCACTTGTTCAGCGGCTGTGCGTGGGACTGCATAACAAAGCAGTCAGAGCCGCGGACAGACTCCTCGAAACGGATGAAGATTTCACCGTTTGCAAAGTCACGGGCGGTGGTGGGGACAAGATCAATCCCCAGCTCCTTGGCCACAGCTTCAGCAAGTTCCGGGTGGGCCCGGCCGGTGAACAGCTTGAGGTCCTTGTGGCTTTCCGTCGAGTATCCAGTCATGTAAGTTATCGCCCTTCCGTAGACGCTTCGCGTGCTCGCTTTGCAGCCTCAGCTGCATCGGTGCCCGGGCGGCGCTTTTCCACCCAGCCTTCGATGTTGCGCTGGCGGCCTTCCTTGATGGCCAGCGCACCTGCTGGCACATCTTCAGTGACCACTGTACCCGCGCCGGTATACGCTCCATCACCAATGGTCAATGGTGCGACAAACATGGTGTCCGAGCCGGTGCGGCAGTA
The DNA here is from genome assembly GCF_001263755.1 of Corynebacterium riegelii. Lineage (NCBI taxonomy): Bacteria > Bacillati > Actinomycetota > Actinomycetes > Mycobacteriales > Corynebacteriaceae > Corynebacterium > Corynebacterium riegelii. The sequence goes on along the minus strand of NZ_CP012342.1, from coordinate 1,163,006 downwards.
ATCCCCGATGGTGGTGTGGTGCTTGTTTACCCCGTCGTAGTTCGCAAACACGGAGCTTGCGCCGATGTTGGTGTGCTTGCCCACGGTAGCGTCCCCAATGTAGGTCAGGTGCGGGACCTTGGAGCCCTCGCCGATCTTGGCGTTCTTGGATTCCACGAAGCCGCCGAGCTTGCCGCGTGCGCCAAGCTCTGTGCCGGGGCGGATGTAGGTAAATGGGCCGACGGTGGCTTCCTCACCAATCACGCCGAGCTCACCCTGGGTGCGAACGACCTTCGCGCCTGCGCCGACCTCCATGTCGGTCAGGGTGGTGTCGGGGCCGATTTCGGCGCGGTCCCCGACCACAGTGGATCCCCACAGCTGCGTATTCGGGTGGATGATCACGTCGCGGCCGATCTCTACCTCCACACCAATCCAGGTGGTGTCCGGGTCGATCACGGTGGCGCCGGCACGCATCGCGCGCTCTACTAAGCGACGGTTGAGTTCTTTACCAGCGGCGGCAAGCTGGACACGGTCGTTGACACCGGCAAGCTCGCGTGCGTCGGGGGCGATGAAGGCGGAGACCTTCCGCCCGTCGTTACGCGCGATGCTCAGCACATCCGTGATGTAGAGCTCACCCTGCGCGTTGTCCGTGTTCAGGTGGGTCAAAGCTTCGCGCAGCACAGCACCGTCGAAGGCGAACACACCAGAGTTAACCTCGTGCACGCGGCGCTGCTCATCGGTGGCATCCTTTTCCTCAACGATGCGCTGGACCTCGCCCGCTTCATCACGGATGATGCGCCCGTAACCGGTGGGGTTGTCAAACTCCAGGCTGAGCACCGTCACAGCAGCGTGCTCGTGCTCATGCTTTTCAACGAGGCGCTCAATCGTCTCCGCCGTCAACAACGGAACGTCACCGTTGGTAACCACCACGGTGCCGTCGAAATCCGGAATGGCGCTCAAACCAATTTGGACTGCATGGCCCGTGCCGTGCTGTTCCTCCTGGACAGCCTGGCGGACCTCAATGCCCATCTGCTGCGCAATGGTGTCCACGGCAGGGGAGACCTGGTCACGCTGGTGGCCAACCACGGCAACGAGGTAGTTCGGGTGCACGCCAGCGGCAGCATGCAGGGAGTGGGACAACAGGCTGCGCCCGCCGATTTCGTGCAGCGTCTTTTGCCGGTCCGACTTCATGCGGGTTCCGGCGCCAGCTGCGAGGACAACTACGGCACGTTGCTTCTTAGAATCCATGCCGCACAGTTTAACGCTTAGAAACATCCTTCAACCGGGATGCGCCAACAACGCCGGCAACACCAACTACTGCCAGGAAGATCAGTGCCGCCTGTGGGCCCAGAAGCGAGATCGCGGAAGACAGCGCGCCGACGGCCAAGAGCACGATGCCCATCACCGTGTTGGAAGCACCGGTGATCAGCGTGCGGGTATCCCCCTCCGCCATGTCCACCAGGTATGTCTTGCGGCTGACGCGCACCGAGGTGTGTGCCAGGTTGACCAGGAAGAACCCAAGCGGCATTACCCACGCATTTACGCCGTCTGGAAGCGTTGAAGCACTCAACACCAGCAGCACCAGCACAACAGACGCGACGCCTGCACCCCACGCCATAGTCAGCTTGGAGGAGCGGTCCGACCACAGACCCGAGATGCGACCACCAAGCAGGCTTGCGCCGCCTGAGGCGATGACAAATGCGCCAAGTCCCCTAAGGTCTGCACCCGCCTGGCTGGCCAACACGACAATAAAAGGCGTTGAGAGCGCAGTGACCAGCATCAGGGAACGCACCACCAGGAAGCGCTGGAGGTCTTTGTTTTCCTTGACCAGCCCTAAAATATCGCGAAAACTCGCCGTGTCTTTCTTGGAGTCCTCCGGCTCTGGCTCATCGATGCTTTGAAACACCAAAGACGCCAACGCCCACGTCACCGCGCCTGCAAACAGCAACACGTGCAACGACACGTCAACGAACATGAGCCCCACGCCAACCGCCAGCGTAAACGCGCCAGCGAGTGCTGTGGCTCGACCCGTGATCTCACCACGCTTGCCCTTCGAGATTGTCCTGCCCTGGACGTCCTTGCCAGCAATCGAGCACAACGAGCGGAACACCGCGTGGACGGCGAGCAGGGTGATGGTGATGAGGCCGAGCAAGGTGGCGTCGAAAAGCAAGGCACTGATCGCAATGCCCATGGCTGCCGCGAACTGCCCCCAGGAACCGATCAGCCAGACGCGTTTGCGCGAGCGTTGAGAGGTTACCCACGGGCTTAAAAACGCCTGCGGCAACATTGAGAGCGACTCGCGAACTGGCACGAGTAGGGAGGTAAACACGTGCGGAACACCAGCCGCGGAAAACAACCAGGGAAGAACCGTTTTCGGCGCAACAATCTGATCCCCAATGTTTTGCAGGCCGTTGGACCAAATGAAACGGCGGGCGTTGTGTTCTTCCACGCGGGGCTGGTTGCTCATACTGCGGATAGTAGTCCCTGCACAAAATGAAAAAGCTTCCCCACCAGGACTCGAACCTAGAATGACGGTACCAAAAACCGTAGTGTTGCCAATTACACCATGGGGAATAGCACCGCTGATTGTAGACCACGTGCGGCCGCCGCCAAAGACGGGGTGGTGGGGGTAACCCTCTAAGCTAGGAAACATGGCTCGAACGCGAATGACTGCACCCCAGCGCAGGGAGCAATTGATCGGTGTTGGGCGCCAGGCATTCGCCGAGCGCGGCTTCGACGGCATCTCCATGGAAGAGATCGCCGCACGAGCGGGTGTGTCCAAGCCAGTGGTGTATGAACACTTTGGCAGTAAAGTGGGCCTCTACCAGGAGGTTGTGCGCTTAGAAATGGCGCGTCTGGAGGAGGCAATTACGTCTTCCATCCAGTCCGGAAGGTGGCGCGAGCGCATTGAGCGCGGCGTGTTGGCGCTGCTGACCTACGTGGAGGATGAGACGGATGGTTTTGTCATCCTGGCGCACGGCCAGTTGCCGGGGGAAGGGCGGACCTATTCCACCATCCTCAACCGTGTGACAGCACAGGTGAGTTACCTGCTGGGGGAGGCGTTTAAGCACCGCGGGCTCGACTCGGCGATGGCAGGCCTGTACGGTCAGGCCCTTGTTGGCACCGTTTCCAACTCCGCGCTGTGGTGGTTGGATGAGCGCAAGCCGGATAAGCACACGGTTGCGGCGCACATTTCCAATTTGTGTTGGAACGGGTTGCGGGGGATGGAAGCACAGCCGCGTGTGTATGGAGAAGAGGAAGCGTAGAACATGACATCGAGCACACCCGCCGCACTTGGTGGGCTTCTCACGGCAGCGTTGACTGACCCGAAACTTAAAGGGGTTGCCGCGCGCGTGGGGGATGAATCCTTGCACATCACTGCGATTGATCAGGCACGTGCGTGGGTTGCTGGCGCGTTGGCTAGGCAGGTGCCGGTGCTGGTAGTTACCGCCACGGGTCACGAGGCCGAGGACCTTGCCGCGGAGCTGAAGGCCCTGGTTGGTGAGCAGAAGGTCGCCCACTACCCGGCGCTGGAGACCCTGCCGCATGAGCGCCTTTCGCCTGCTGCTGATGTTGTGGGCAGGCGTGCCAAGGTGTTGTGGGAGAAACCGCGGGTGGTGGTTGCTGCCGCACGTGCGGTGTGCCAGCCGGTGCTGCCTGCCGTTGCGCCGATTGAGGTCGCGGTGGATGCGGAGTGCGAGTTCGATGACCTGGTGCGTCGCGTTGAGTACTTCGGCTACTCGCACGTGGACATGGTTGCCACCCGCGGCGAGTTCGCGGTGCGCGGCGGCATCCTGGATGTGTTTCCCACCACGGCGTTAAACCCAGTGCGTATTGAGTTCTGGGGCGACGAGGTTACTGACATCCGCAGCTTCGCGGTTGCGGACCAGCGCACCATTGAAGAACTACCGCAAGTCAGTTTGTTCCCCGCGCGCCAGTTGCTTATCGACGCTGACGTGAAAGCAGCAGCCGACACCCTCGCCCGCCGCTTCCCGTCGAATCCGACCTTGTCGTCCCTGCTTAGCCGCGTGGCTGAGGGCGTGCACGCTGCGGGTGAGGAGGCACTGATGCCTGCGCTGACTTCGCAGCCGTGGCAGGTGCTGCCGGAGCTGTTTGAGGGCGGCATCGTGTTGGTGACCAGCCCGGAGAAGGTCCGCACCCGCATCGCGGACCTGGAGGCAACGGACCGCGAGTTCCTGGAGGCAGGGTGGGAGGCCGCCGCCATGGGTGCGGAAGGCCCGGTTGCTGTAGAAGGCGTTGACTTAGAGGCATCGTCGTACCGCTCCTTCGAGTCGCTGGAGATCTCCGCGCGCAAGGCTGGCAACGCCTGGTGGACGTTCGCCCCGCCAGGCATGTTCAATGCGGACGATAGGGCCACGCTGCCGCTGGAGTTCGACGCCGCACCCGCACCGAAGGGAGACCCGAAGGCAATCGAGCAGCTGTACGCAACGTTGAAGCTGCACGTGGTGGAAAACCACGGCAAGGTGGCGTTCGTGGCGCCTGCGAAGGGCACCGTGGAGCGCATGGCGGAGCGCCTGCGTGAGCACGGCATCTCCGCGCGCATTGCAACACCTGGCCTGGAGCCGGTCGAAGGTGCTGCCACGCTGTACCAGGCGCTTTCCCACGGCGGCCTCGTCTTTGGCGGGCCGAACCTGGTTGTGGTGACGGAAACCGATGTCACCGGCAACCGCGTGGGTGATATTGCGGGGGCGAAGCGTCGTGCGCCGAAGCGCCGTAACCGTGTGGACCCGCTGGCACTCAAACCCGGCGACTACGTGGTGCACGAAACTCACGGCATTGGCCGATTCCTCAAGATGGCGGAGCGCACCGTGGCAGATTCGCGCCGCGAGTACATCGTGCTGGAGTACCAGGCCGCCAAGCGTGGCCAGCCCGCGGACCAGCTCTGGGTGCCCATGGAATCGCTGGACCTGCTGAGTAAGTACACGGGTGGGGAGAAGCCGAGCTTGAGCAAAATGGGTGGCTCCGACTGGAAGTCCACCAAACGCAAGGCGCGCGCCGCGGTGCGCGAGATCGCCGGGGAGCTTATTGAGCTCTACGCCAAGCGCCAAGCCGCGCCGGGCCACGCGTTTGCGCCGGATACGCCGTGGCAAAACGAGATGGAAGACGCCTTCCCGTTTGTGGAGACGGAAGACCAGCTCGCTGCGATTGAGGCCGTGAAGCACGACATGGAGCAGCCGGTGCCGATGGACCGTGTCATTGTGGGTGACGTGGGCTTTGGCAAGACCGAGGTTGCCGTGCGCGCCGCGTTCAAAGCGGTCCAGGACGGCAAACAGGTAGCGGTGCTCGTGCCTACAACCCTGCTTGCCCAGCAGCATTACTCTACGTTCAGCCAGCGTATGGACGGTTTCGGCGTGACCGTGCGCGAATTGTCCCGTTTCACCTCCGCGGGCGATGCGAAGAAGATCCTCGCCGGTCTTGCAGACGGCTCGGTGGACGTAGTCATTGGCACCCACCGCCTGTTGTCCACTGGTATGCAGTGGAAAAACCTAGGCCTGATCGTGGTGGATGAGGAGCAGCGTTTCGGCGTGGAGCACAAGGAGCACATCAAGGCGCTGAAATCCCACGTGGATGTGCTGACCATGACCGCAACCCCGATTCCGCGCACCCTTGAGATGTCGCTGACCGGCATCCGCGAGATGACGTCTATCACCACCCCACCGGAGGACCGCCACCCGGTGCTGACTTACGTTGGCCCGCAGGAGGACAAGCAGGTTGCGGCGGCGATCCGGCGCGAGTTGCTGCGGGACGGCCAGGTGTTCTTCATCCACAACAAGGTCGCCGACATTGAAAAAGCTGCCCGACGTATCCGCGACCTGGTTCCGGAGGCGCGAGTGGTAGTCGCCCACGGGCAGATGTCTGAGCAGCTGCTGGAACAAACCGTGCAGGGTTTTTGGAACCGCGAGTACGACGTGTTGGTATGTACCACCATCGTGGAAACCGGCCTGGACATTGCGAACGCGAACACGCTGATTGTGGAAAACGCGCAGAACATGGGCCTGTCCCAGCTGCACCAGCTGCGTGGCCGCGTTGGCCGTTCGCGTGAGCGGGCGTACGCCTATTTCCTGTACCCGAAGGACATCACGCTGACGGAAACCTCCTATGACCGCCTGGCCACGATCGCGCAGAATAACGACCTTGGCGCAGGCATTGCCGTTGCGCAGAAGGACTTGGAGATGCGCGGCGCCGGAAACGTGTTGGGCTCTGAGCAGTCCGGCCACATCGCGGGCGTTGGCTTTGACATGTACGTCCGCCTGGTGGGTGAGGCTGTGGAGACGTTCAAGGCCCTGATGAAGGGCGAGGTTGTGGATGCCACCGACCAGGCGCCGAAGGAGATCCGGGTGGACCTGCCAGTGGACGCCCACATTCCGGGAACCTACATCAACTCCGAACGCCTGCGCCTGGAGGCCTATCGCAAACTTGCGGAAGCTCGCGGTGAAGAAGCGCTGCGCCAGGTTGCCGACGAAATGGTGGACCGCTTCGGGCCCCTGCCTACGGAGGTGGAGTTCCTCATGGAGGTCGCGCGCCTGCGTGACCAGGCCCGCAGCGTTGGGGTCTCGGACATCTTGAGCCAGGGCAACCGCTTGAAGTTCCACCCGGTTGAGCTGCCGGACTCCAAGCAGGTGCGCCTGAAGCGCCTGTACCCGGGTGCGACGTACCGTGCTGCGGCGAAAACGGTCCAGGTGCCGATGCCGCGCGAGTCGAAGGCCATTAACAGCCCCTCGCTTCGCGATACCGAGCTGCTGCAGTGGGTCTCACACTTTCTTAGCGACATGTTTGACGCTCCCGATGCCTCCGGCGTGTTCTCCTTTAAAGGATAAGCGTTAAGGGCTAGCCCGACCTCACACACGAAAAAGCGAAAAACGTACCCCTTGTGTGTGGGGTTGGGGGAGGGGTCGTATTATCGTCGAGAAGCAAAAGCCCCTATAGCCCAATTGGCAGAGGCAGCGGACTTAAAATCCGCCAAGTGTCGGTTCGAGCCCGACTGGGGGCACCAAAGCCGCGCTAGCGCAGGCGCGACAGCACATTTTCCGCCGAGATCAGGCACATCGGCACGCCCACACCAGGCACCGTGGTGGCGCCGGCGTAGAAAAGATTGTCCAACTTCTTCGACTTGTTCGAGCCCCGCAGAAACGCGGATTGACGCAGCGTATGCGCAGGGCCGATAGAGCCGCCGGACCAGGCGTGGTAGCGCTCCGCAAAGTCAGACGGGCCCAAGGTGCGCTTGACCACAATGCGCGACTGCAGGTCCGGGATTTCGCACCACTGGGCAATCTGGTCGATGGCAGCTTGGGCGATGAGCTCGACTGCGGGGGACGCAGTCTTGCGGTACATGTCTCCGTGGCCAAGCGTCTCGCTGGCAGCCACCGGCACGAGTACGAAGAGGTTCTCGTGACCCGCCGGTGCGGTGGAAGGGTCGGTCGCGGAAGGTTTGGACACGTAAATTGAGCGCGATGCGCCAAGCGGGCGGGTCGGTGCGGGTGCGTCAAAGACAGCGTCGAAATCCTGCGACCAGTCTTGGCTAAACAGCAGGTTGTGGTGCTCGAGCTGGGGAAGTGCACCCTCGACACCAAGCATGACAAGCACCGTTCCCAGACCTGGATCGCGCGGGGCGAAGTAAGACTCGCGGTAGGTCTGCTTTGCTTTGGGCAGCAGGCGGGTTTCGGTGTGGTGGAGATCCGCGCAGGACACGGTGATATCTGCACGCAGACGCTCCCCGCCAAGCAGCTGGATGCCGGTGGCTCGCCGGCCCTCGGACGTGATTGCCGCGACCTCTTCACCCAAGCGGAACTGCACACCGTTTTCCACTGCGAGCTGGTACAACGCATCGACTACCACGGCAAACCCACCCTGCGGATACTGCACGCCCTGCACCAAATCGGTGTGACTCATCAAGTGGTACAGCGACGGCGTGCGCGCCGGATGCGAGGACAAAAACACCGCAGGATAGGTCAGCATTTGCCGCAGGCGCGTGTCCTGGAAACGGTGCGCCACAAACCGCTCCAGCGGCACAGTTAGAAACTTCGCCAGGTCCCCGGCCCGAGTGAGCAGTTGCTTATCGACGAAACCGCGCACCGAATCAAAATTCGTATACAAAAACCGCTCAACGGCAAGGTCGTAAGCGATGCCGGCAGACTTCAGGTAGGAGCGCAGGGCCGCGCCTGCGCCGGGTTCGATGGACTCAAAAAGCTCGAAGACTTTCGGGCCAGACTCCACGTCAATGGGGGATTGGTGTTCGGGAAAGAGCCGGTAAGCAGGCGAGAGCGGCACAAGGTCAAGCAGGTCTTCCGTGCGCTTGCCAAACAGGGAGAAGAAATGATCAAAAGCATCCGGCATGAGGTACCAGCTGGGGCCAGTATCAAAACGGAAACCCTCTACTGTCTCCTCGCCAGCGCGCCCGCCGACGGCATCCAGCTTTTCAACAACCGTGACACGGTAGCCCTCGCGGCCAAGGAGTGCCGCAGTGGCAAGCCCCGCGATGCCAGCGCCGATCACGATCGCGGACTGGGATTTCACTGCCATGGTTACCGTGTACCTCCTCGCGCAAGCGCCTTGGCGGTAATGCGCAGCTTATGGGTGGTGGGGACGCTGATGCGGGTGGCGGCCAGTTCCTCGACCGGGGTTGCATCAGCGATATCGGTGAGCTCTTCAAATAGGCCGGAAGCGGCAGCAACCGCGGTGCGTGGGGATCGCGGCAACAGCGGGATCGCACGGTTAGCGTGAGCGAGCTCTTCGCGGATCTCGGCCACGATCTGGTCTTTCTTCTCTGCCGTCAGCTCGTAGTACACGCGGCCCAACCGGTCACGATCCTCACCAAAATCCCTCAGGAAGTTCACCTTCTGAAAGGCAGCGCCAAGCGCACGAGCCCCAGATTCGAGGGTGGAGCGGGTGGAGGGGGTGACGTCGGCGTCGATAAGAAAAGCCTCCAAGCACAGCAAACCAATCACCTCAGCGGAACCGTAGACGTAGGCATCTACATCACTGGCGGTGTAGACAGTCTGGGTGAGGTCCCTGCGCATGGAAGCGAAGAATGACTCGACGTACTCCCGGGTGAAGTTGCAGCGCCGCGCCGTGTTTGCGTAAGCGTGGACAACTGGATCCGTATGGAAGCGGATGTGTGGTGCGGCAAGGATCTGCGCCTCATATGCGTCGAGGGCTGTAGCCGGGTCGGCGGCTGCAGCGAGTGCGGTGCCATCCACAATCTCATCCGCAATGCGCACCATGGCGTACAAATTGCGAATATCCCGACGTATCGGCGCCGCTAGCAGGCGTGTGGAAAGCGAAAAGCTCGTGGAGTACCTGGCGATCACCTGTGCGGCTGCGTGGTCACACATGTGGTCATAACGCTGCAGGTAAGACGTGCTCATTTACGCAACCTCATTTACGTAACCTCATTTACACAACCTTGGCCAGCTCCTGCGCAACAAACCCGGAGCCGGCACGCGAAGGGTGGTACGGCATGTTGTAGTGGGTAGTGGTGGTATCTACCAGGCCGGAAACCCAACGCTCACTATCCTTTGCGCAGGTGTTGTGGCTTGCGGAAGCCGTCTTAATGTCTACAAACGTCGCACCGATTTCACGGGCCGCACGCTCCTGGAAGTTGCGAGTGTTGTTTTCCACCTGCTGCAGCAGCGGCACCGGGATGCCCAGCGGCGCGTTGGGAACCACGTTGATCAGGCAAAAGCGCTGCGCACCGTTGGGCTCAGACATGGCGAGCATGCCCGCAATGATGATTTTGGTGTGAGGTGCGACCTCACGAATTTTCGCCGCCGCCGTGTGCATGTCCGCAACGTAGCGGTCCCCAATACGCCCGAAATCAAAACCGGTGCCAGAGGCACGCGTGTTGCTGGGCCAGTGGTTGTTAAAACCAACAGCGAGCACCACGCTGCGGGTCTGCGGGTTGATGTCTCCGCGCGCAATGGCTTTTTGCACCATGCCGATACTGGACCAGGACGTCAGGCCAGCGCACGACCAGTCCGCCACATTCAGGCCCGTGCGGGCAGCCAGCTGACGAGGGTAGTTGTCAGGGCTTTGCAGGCACGCGCCGTTTGAGGGGTAATCAGCCAGAAACGAGGAGCCATCTGCGCCGGGGATCTTCGCCGCCCAGTGGCGCTGGTTGTCTGGGTTGGCTGCATACGAGTCGCCGATGACGACAACGTTGCCGACCGGCTGGGCCATCGCTACCGGCGCGGCACCTAAACTGACCGCACCAAGAGACAGGAAAGCAGCAAAACCCTGGAGCAAACCTCGAAGACGCATAAACGTTAGGTTACATTGAGCTGCCCACTTGCTAGAAGTCGCCTACAACGTGCAGCGTTACCGGCGCCGCGCTAAGCCGGTAGGTTCCCGGCAGCGGGTCTACTGTAGCGATGATTTCATTCGCCAAATCCCGAGAGCCATCCAGCTGAATATGGGTCTCATCTGCTTCAAAAATGGCACCCGGGGCCAGCAGCACCCAGACGTTGTTACGCACCAGCGCAAACCTGCGGCCAAACCTGAGCCGGTAGCGAGCCGCACGGATCAACGCCTTGGCAGCGTTGACATCAAGATCAATGCGGCCGGTGGCATCCACATCTAAAATCTTTGCCTCCACCGCACCAAGGGAGGAACCCTCGCGCAAGGTTGCAGCCTCTACGAGCTTGCGTATCGACGCCACGCCCAACACACTTCCCCTTTCCCCATCACCAACCCCAAGAGGCACGTGTTCCGTGAGTACTTGGGCAAACGCAGCGACATCCCAACACAGCGCTGCCTCCAACTCATCCGGAGTCACCCACAGCGCCTGAGTAAAACGAACGATGCCAGTCGGCGGGTCAATATGGCCCAACACCGGATCCGTAATAAAGAGAAACCCGCCTGGCAAGTTCCTCGCGGTGAAGTGGTGACCCGGCGCGATGTCATTGCCGCTACGCCACACGGAAGCCACCATTGTTGCTAGCTGCTCCGCGGGCCAGGCAAAGGGAACAGGACCCGAGTGCGGCACGCGCATAGTTAATTCCGTCTGTGTGCCCGCAACGGGAACGGAAGAACGCACCCGTGAAAGCCCGAACGTGACGTACAAGTAGTGGGGGACAGGGGCCTCCACCAGGTAAGCACGAACCTCTAGCTCATCAAACGCAAACGTGAACGGCTCAGGCGCAGTGCTGAGATCTGAGCTGAGATCTGAGCTGAAATCTTGAGTGCGTGCTGCAATGTGCGCACTGATTGCGTCTCCACCAAGGCGCGGGGCGTGGAACATCCGCTCCGCAAACTCACGAAACCACGACACAAATAACAATCTACGGGAACTAAAACATTGAAACTGACGTTATTGACAGTGACACTAAAAGTGGCACGAGAAGTGACACGTGAAAGCGATATGTAAAAGAAAGGACAGGGTTACGTGAAAAGCTCGAACCCCGTGCTGAAAAACCTGCCGGGCGCCCAGGGGGCGCAGGGCTACCAGGACTATCAGGGTTACCAGGACTACCAGGGGATCCAGACCCTGCCACAGTCTGAGCGCCCGATGACCGTGGACGATGTGATTACCAAGACCGGCATCACGCTCGCCGTGATCGTGCTTGGCGCTCTGATTTCCTTCGGTCTGTTTGCCAGTGGCAATGACGCCGCCGGCACGATCGCAACTGCTGTCGGCGGTGTTGGCGCCTTCATCGTAGTGATGGTGCACTCCTTTGGCCGCAAGTACGGCTCGAAGACGCTGACCTTGATCTACGCCATTCTTGAAGGCCTGTTCCTTGGTGGCTTCTCCCTGCTGATCACTGGCGCCTTCAGCGTTGGCGGATCTGATGCGGGCTCGCTCATTGGTCAGGCAGTGATTGGCACCATCGGCGTGTTCATCGGCATGCTGTTTGTCTACCGTACCGGCGCCATCCGTGTGACCCCACGCTTCACTCGGCTACTGACCGGTGCCATTTTCGGTGTGTTTTTCCTGGCGCTGGGCAACCTGTTGCTGTTCCTGTTCACCGGCATGTCCCCGCTGCGCGGCGGCGGCACCCTGTCAATCGTGTTCGGTTTGGTGTGCGTGGTGCTCGCAGCACTCGCATTCCTGCAGGACTTTGACCAGGTGGACAAGCTGGTCCGCGTCGGCGCACCGGAGCAGGCAGCATGGGGCGCAGCCCTGGGCCTGGCTGTGACGCTGGTGTGGCTCTACACTGAGATCCTTCGCCTGCTGGCCATCTTTAATGACCGCTAGCTAAAACGGGGATACGACAAAAGCCCCGCACCTTCAGATTGTGAACTGAAGTGGTGCGGGTCTTTCGCTTTGCGTTTAGTAGTTCGACTCCGGGTTTACCGACTGGCCGTCAACGCTGATGGTGCTGAAGACAACCTCACCATCGACGTCCTGCGGAGCGCCCAGCACTACGCTGACGCCCTCAACAACGCGATCCGGATCAACAGTGACGCGGGTAGCGGTGCCGGACGCGCCGTTAGCGGTCCACTCGTCCCAGACGATGTCCTCGAGGCGCTCCTTGCCACCCTCGCAGTCCAGGTTCAGTGCAGCCGGGCGCTGCAGGCCGGTCACGCCGCAGTTGTTCAGCAGCGGCGTAGCGTCAGCGCCAGCGGTCACGGTGGTGGTGGAGGCTGCGGTAGCGGTTGCCTGCGCTGCAGAAGCGTCAGCCACGTTGGTTGCGTCAGCAGTCTTGGCTGCGCCGGTGCTGCCGGAGGAAGCCAAGGAGTCAGCGCTCTGGCTCATTGCCGTGTCCACCTTCTGGTCAGAAGGGTTCTCATTCGGCGGGGAGCAAGCAGTGATAGCAAGAGCAGCAATTGCGGCAATGCCAGCTGCGGCGATACGGGAAGGTGAGGAAGTCACGGGTTACATCCTTAAGGGTTGAAAGCAGTCGAGTGAGATGCTTTGTACTTCTTACTTACTTCTTACGCGGGGTAGAAGCCTTAACCGAATCATAAGGCTCCGCGGAGATAATCGTCACCGAAATCTCGCGACCATTTGGTGCGGTGTAGGTGCGGGTCTCTCCCTCAGATGCGCCGACAACGGCAGCGCCCAGCGGAGAGTTCTCCGAATAGGTCTCAAGATCCTTGTTGCCAGTGGAGGCAGCGCGGGTACCAATGAGGAAGGTTTCCTTATCGTCCTCATCACCGTTGTAGTAGACGTGGACAACGGAACCGACGTGGGCAACGCCCTCAACAATGCCGGTGCGCTCAGTGGTGGAGTTAGCTAGGAGCTCAGAGATCTGCTTAATGCGGGCCTCTTCTTGATCCTGCTGTTCACGCGCAGCGTCGTAGCCCGCGTTCTCCTTCAAGTCGCCCTCTTCGCGGCGCTCGTTGATCTCGGCCGCGATGACCGGACGGTTATCAATCAGCTGCTGAAGCTCGGTCTCCAGCTTCGCCTTCATCTCAGGAGTGATGTACTGCTGTTGGGTCTCAGCCATAAGTCCACTACCTTCCCTTTTACTTCGGGCCCTTTTACCTCGGGTTTACCTCATAGTTGCAGGGCGCAAGCTTAACACGGCAGGCGCCACTATCTGGCACCAAGGTGCGCAGACTGTGGGTCCAGATATGACGGCAGGTCATAAGAACAGCCGTAGACCCTTCCATCTGCTAGCCGCCCGCGAGTGGGCAGCTCCACCTCGAAGCGCAGCACATCCTCCCCGCCAGCAGGAATTACAAACTCGCGGCGTCCAACCTCTGCATGGTCATAATCCACCGCTTGGATGATGCAGTACGCATCTTCATCGGTCTTCTTGCGGGTCACGTCCACCCACACACGTGCGGTGTCATCGCTCACACGCTCTTCACCAACAACCTCTGCACTGATGGGACGAGACTGGCTGCGATAGATTGCCTGGCCAGCAACGACCAGGGTGAACGCCACCAGTACAACAGCCACGATGACAATGATCTTGCCGCTGACAGTGGTGCCTTGCTGCCGCTGTTTTTCAGTAGCAGCGCCATAACGGGGGCGCTGCTTCGGAGAGTTTGCAGATGCGTTCGGCGCTTGCGGCACGGCGTTCAACCTCACTTCACTTCGATGACCCCCACAGGGAGATGTACTCGATCGTACTAATATGGTCGGTTGTTATTGCATGACCCCCTTCCAGGAAAGTTGGATCAAAACAGTGACAGGTTTGCGCCTTATGGCCATCCACGCCCACCCGGACGATGAATCGTCCAAGGGTGCAGCAACTATGGCTAAGTACGCTGCGGAGGGACACCGTGTCAAGGTAGTAACGTGTACTGACGGTCGCCGCGGCGATATTCTCAATCCCGCGATGGACCGCCCTGGCGTGTTGGAAAACATTGTCGCGGTTCGTGAGCAGGAGATGGCTCAGGCAGTGGATGCGCTTGGCGTTGAGCACGAGTGGATGGGGTATGAGGATTCCGGGTTGCCTCAGGGCGACCCGCTGCCGCCGCTGCCGGAAGGGTGCTTTGCGGTGCAGCCGGTTGAGGAGGTTGCGGGAAAGCTCGTGGCGTCGATACGCAGCTTCAAGCCCCATGTGCTGATTACTTACGACGAAAACGGCGGCTACCCCCACCCTGACCACCTGATGGTGCACGCGATTTCCATGGTTGCTTGGGAACGAGCGGGAGATCCCGCCTTCGCCCCGGAAGCAGGGGAGCCATGGACGCCGCTGAAGATGTACTACAGCCACGGTTTCATCCTGAAGCGCATGGAGCTTCTGCACGACCTGCTGGAGGAGCGGGGCGAGGTCAGCCCATATGGGCTGATGATTAAGCGTTGGAAGGAAAACGAGGCCGACATCATGGAGCGGGTAACCACCCGCGTTGCATGCGCCGACTACTTCGAACAGCGCGCCCAGGCGCTGACTGCGCATGCGACGCAGATCGATCCGGCCGGCGCGTTTTTGGCAAGCCCTGTTGCAGATCAGCAGCGTGTGTGGCCGACCGAAGAGTTTGAGCTGGCCCAAACCCGCGTTGAAGTCACGTTGCCAGAGCACGACCTGTTTGAGGGCATTACAGAGGGAACCAAGTAACAATGACTGATTTTTCTTTTGCTGAGCTTTCGTTTGCTGAGCTTTCATACGTGGTCGCCCAAGCACCGCCGGAAACGCCGCGGGGCCCTGACTTTGGCAAGGCCCAGCCGACAGGCCTGCTGCTAATCGTGGTCCTTGGTGTTGCCGTCATCGCCTTGGGTTGGGCGTTTCACCGTAGGTTTTCGCGCTTCAACCGTCGTCGCGCGTTTGCGGAGATGCACGGTATTGATCCATTTGATGAGAAGGCCCTGGATGCGGCGATGGAGGAAGCCGGCGTGCTGGATCGCCGCCGCAAGCGGTTCATCTAAGTGTGCAGTTGTTGGGCGCGGGTAGAGTGAGTTTTGTGACTGTGCTGGAAACTCTGCTTTACCCGTTGTATGAGGCGCGCCTGCGCCGAGAACTGCGTGGTAAGCCCCGCCCGAAGCACATTGGGGTGATGGCGGACGGGAACCGTCGGTGGGCTCGCGAGGCTGGCTACGACGATATTTCGCACGGCCACAGGGTGGGTGCCGCCAAGATTGGTGAGTTGGTTCGTTGGTCTGCAGAGATGCAGATTGATGTGCTGACGATCTATTTGCTGTCCACCGAAAACTTGCAGCGCACCAGCGAAGAGGTTGAGCTGCTGTTCACCATCATCTCTGAGGTGATTGATGATCTGGCGGCGGAGCAGTACTCCTGCCGCGTACGCCTCGTCGGCCACTTGGAGCTGTTGCCGCCTGAGGTTGCGGAGCGCATGCAGCGCTCTGCTGACACGACCACGCAGAAGCACGGCCTAACCGTCAACATTGCGGTGGGTTACGGTGGCCGCCAGGAGATTGTGGATGCAGTGCGCACGCTTATCGACGATGCGGTGTCCACCAACACGCCCCCCGAAGCACTCTCC
The DNA here is from genome assembly GCF_001263755.1 of Corynebacterium riegelii. Taxonomy (NCBI): domain Bacteria; kingdom Bacillati; phylum Actinomycetota; class Actinomycetes; order Mycobacteriales; family Corynebacteriaceae; genus Corynebacterium; species Corynebacterium riegelii. The sequence goes on along the minus strand of NZ_CP012342.1, from coordinate 1,147,175 downwards.
AGCCTGGTCACGGTGGAGTCAATCGCAGACAACCTGTACACCTCGGGCCAACCGGATCCTGATTTGGTGATCCGCACCTCCGGCGAACAGCGCCTTTCAGGGTTTTTGCTTTGGCAGGCGGCGTACTCAGAAATCTGGTTCACCGATACCTACTGGCCAGCGTTTAGGAAGATCGACTTCCTGCGTGCGTTGCGTGACTACTCGCAGCGGTCCCGCCGGTTTGGCAAGTAGTTTTATTAGATCTTGCGCTAGATCTTGCGCATCCTCACCCGCTGCACGGTGTGATCATATCCCTTGCGCAAGACGAGCGATGCCCGCACACGGGTTGGCAGAATGTTTTCCACCAAGTTGGGCAGGTTGATGGTCTGCCACAGCTCGCGGGCCTTATAGGCGGCCTGTGAGTCATCCAGATTGGCGTAGGACGCGAAGTGCGCACCGGGCTCACGGAAGGCAGTATTGCGCAGCTTCAAGAAACGCTCGATGTACCAACGCTCAATGTCTTGAGTTTTTGCGTCAACGTAGATGGAGAAATCAAACAGGTCGGACACCATGAGTGTGGGGCCGGTTTGGAGCACGTTGAGGCCCTCCAAGATCACAATGTCCGGCTTGCGTACCTCGACGTACTCGCCGGGCAGGATGTCGTAGGCTTTGTGTGAGTAGATCGGAGCTTTGACTAACGGCTGGCCGGATTTCACCTCTGTTACGAAGCGCATGAGCTGGCGCCGGTCGTAGGACTCGGGGAAACCTTTGCGCTGCAATAGGTTGCGTTTTTTGAGTTCGGCGGTGGGGTAGAGGAAGCCGTCGGTAGTAATCAGGTCTACTCGGGGGTGAGAATCCCAGCGCTGCAACAGCACCTGCAGTACGCGGGCGGTGGTTGATTTACCTACTGCCACAGAGCCTGCGATACCGATGACGAAGGGAACATGCCCGGGATCACCCCCGATGAAGGCCTCCGTGGAGTTGATCAGCTTTTGGCGCGCCCGCACGTGGAGGTGGATCAGGCGCGAAATCGGAAGGTAGATGTCTTCGACTTCTTGTAGGTCCAGGTTTTCACCGATGCCGCTGAGCGTTTCCACCTCCTCAGCTGTGAGAACTTGCTTCATGGTGGCGCGGCGTTGCTTCCAATCGTCGCGAGAGAAATCGAGGTAGGGACTCGAATCGGCACCATTGGCTACGCGGGACATGAGCACTATTGTTGGCATCTGTGCGAATTTAAGCAAAATTGTGTAAGCCTGGCGGCCTATACTTTCATTCGACCGTGCCCAAACTCTATTGAAAGGACCAGGTTTGTCTGCGTCTGTTGACCCCCAAGACCTGCGTTACCAAGATCTAGCAACGTATGACCCTGAGGTGTACGCCGCCATTGAAGGCGAGCTTGCCCGCCAGCGCACCACGCTGGAAATGATTGCTTCTGAGAACTTTGTGCCGCGCAGCGTGCTGCAGGCACAGGGTTCTGTGTTTACTAACAAGTACGCCGAGGGCTACCCGGGGCGTCGCTACTACGGCGGCTGCGAGCACGCTGACGTGGTGGAGGATCTGGCACGTGACCGTGCGAAGGAAGTGTTTGGCGCGAAGTACGCCAACGTGCAGCCGCACTCCGGTGCACAGGCCAACGCCGCCGTGCTGATGGCGCTGGCGGAGCCGGGTGACACGATCCTGGGCCTGTCGCTGGCTCACGGTGGCCACCTGACTCACGGCATGAAGATCAACTTCTCCGGCCGTCTCTACAACGTTGCGGCCTACGAGGTGGAGGAAGACACCCACCTGATTGATATGGCCAAGCTGCGCGAGCAGGCGCGCGAGGTGAAGCCGAAGGTGATCATCGCCGGCTGGTCCGCCTACCCGCGTCATGAGGATTTTGCGGAGTTCCGCTCCATCGCCGATGAGGTTGGCGCGTACCTGTGGGTTGATATGGCCCACTTTGCTGGCCTGGTTGCTGCTGGCCTGCACCCGTCGCCGGTGCCGCACGCGCACGTAGTTTCCTCCACGGTGCACAAGACCCTTGGCGGTCCGCGTTCCGGTTTCATCTTGACCAATGACCTTGAGCTGCACAAGAAGCTCAACTCTGCTGTCTTCCCGGGCCAGCAGGGTGGCCCGCTGATGCACGTGGTGGCCGCCAAGGCGACTGCGTTCAAGATCGCGGGCACGCCTGAGTTCAAGGACCGCCAGCAGCGCACCCTGGATGGTGCCCGCATTTTGGCAGAGCGTCTGACCCAGCCGGATGCGGTTGAGGCCGGCGTTGGCGTGGTTTCCGGTGGCACCGATGTGCACCTGGTGCTGGTGGACCTGCGTAACTCTGAGATGGACGGCCAGCAGGCAGAGGATCTGCTGCATGAGGCGGGTATTACGGTCAACCGCAATGCGGTGCCGTTTGATCCGCGTCCGCCAGCCGTGACCTCTGGTCTGCGTATTGGTACCTCCGCGCTGGCAACGCGCGGTTTTGGCGAGGAGGACTTCCGCGAGGTAGCGGAGATCATCGCTGAGGCCCTGATCAAGGGCAAGGATGCCGATACTGCGGCACTGGCCAAGCGCTGCGCTGCGCTGGGCGAGAAGTACCCGCTTTACCCGGGTATTGAAGACTGGAAGATGCTCTAAGCCTTTAGTCTTCGCTTGCGGCGTTGTTTGTGGTGCTGCTGGCGTGCTGCGTGCGTGCTGCGCGCAGCCACTCCGGCTGATCTGCAAGCAGCGCCTTGATTTCTTCGGTGGTCAGCGGCTTGTCCATGTCATTGTTCTTCAACGCGGTGATGGAAATACCAAGCTTGCGGGCCACCTCCGGGCGGGGGTGGGGGCCGTTGCGGCGTAGATCCACCAGCCACTGGGGCGGGTTTTCCTGCAGTTCGCGCAGTTGGGCGTGGGTGACGGCGCCGTCTTGGAATTCCTGCGGGGTGGCGGGAAGGTAAAGGCCGAGTTTCTTTGCGGCGGTTGCCGGCTTCATGGCGGTGCCGGATGGTGCATTCGTGCTCATGGCAGTCCACGCTAGCATTGAGCGCATGCTGACCATCTCCTTTGTTACTGGCACTGAACCGGGCAAGTGGTTTAAGCGGTATGAGGAGCTTTCGGGCACTTGCTTATCAGCGTTGCCGTCAACCAACCCCCTGGCCGAGCCCGCAGACCTTGCGCTGATGCGCCTGCCGGATACGCGAGTAGACGAGTCTTTTCACGTTGTCCGCCTCTATGAGGAGGCGCTTGGTGTCGCGGTGCCGAAGGACTCGGTGTACGCCGAGATGTTTGCCGCTACTGGGGAAGCGGTGGATATAGAAGATCTGCGCGATGAGATTGTGAACTTTGATTTTTTCGAGTGCTTGAAGCCTGCAGGGGAGGCGGCGGGAGAGACTGTGGGGGACGCGATTGAGCAGTTGCGGACGGCGCTGCAGGTTGTCGCGGCGAACGTGGGTGTTGCATATGGGCCACTGCCACTTTTGCGGGCCTTGAGCAAGAAACAAGTTGTGGCGGCGCCGCTTGAGGCGCTGGAGGTAGCGCCGACGGAAATCGCGCTGGTATGGAAGAAAGAGCGCGACAGTGAGGAGGTCCAGGACTTCGTTGGGGTGGCGAAGGGAAGGACGGTGCGTTCGTCGCGGCAAACGGTGAAAGCGAAGAAGGGTGAGAAGCCTAAGAAGGGGGTAAAACCGCAGGCCAAGAAGCGTTCTGCGCAGGGAGTTCGGGGTAAGGTGCAACAGCGCTCAACTCGCAACCGGAAACGGCGGTGATGCCCCCATTAGGGTGTGATGGGAAGTGGTAGTCGGGGCTCCATATGCATAATAGGGAGTTGTTCTACGGAGAATCAGAAAGGTAATATGATTATGAACCGCAAGATTGTTGCTTCCATTGCTGCTGTTGCACTGGCTGGCGGCCTGGTTGCTTGCTCCAACGATGCAGACACCACTGCAGATACCACCGCGGAGACCACCGCTGACGCTACTGCCACCGACGTAGCTACCGAGACGGTTGCCGCTGAGACCGAGACCGCTTCCTCCACCGAGACCGCTACCGAGACCGTGGCGGCAGAAAGCGAGGGTGCTGCGGCTGCTGAGGGCGCAACCGAGGAGCTGGCGCTTGCTGGTGGCAAGACCGCAATGGTTCCGCAGGGCGTTAAGGCTGCTATCGACGAGTTTGCTGAGGCTTCCTGGGGCGAGCCGACCGCCGTTGAAGAGGTAGACGGCGGCTGGATCGTAACCTTCGACGGTGAGCACTACATCACCTGGAAGGAGTCCACGGGCGGCTCCCCGATCTGGGGTAAGATCGCGCAGTCCTGGCTCAACGACGTTCACGGTGCACGCGAGATCGGCTTCCCGCTGGCTCCGGAGACCCCGAACACCGACGAGTCTGGCTGGAACCAGGAGTTCGAGAACGGCACCCTCGAGTGGACCCGTGACGGCGGCGACGATGCTGCCTTCACCGCAAAGGTTGAGAAGTAAAAACCCCGTTAAAGCCGTTTTGGTTTGCATCATGGCCGCACCTTCTTCACAATGGGTCTGGTGCAAAACCAAGGGTTTGATATTCGACCGATCCGTGAAGAGGACTATCCGCAGGTCCGTGAAATCTACGAGATGGGCTTGCGTTCCGGTAACGCCTCCTATGAAACTCGTGGGCTGACTTGGGACGAGTTTTCCCGGAGGAAGATTATTGAGACGGTGTTCGTGGCCGTCGATAAGCAAGACGATGCTCGGGTGCTGGGGTGGGTGGCTGCCGCGCCGGCGTCGTCACGCAGTGTGTTCCATGGGGTGGTGGAAGACTCTATCTATACTCACCCCGATGCGCGCGGCAAGGGGGTCTCCGGCGCGCTGCTGGACAAGCTGATCGCCACCTGCATTGACCTGCACAAGTGGTCCATCCATGCGTGGATTTTCCCGGAAAATGAGGGCTCTGCTGGCCTGCACCTCTCGCGAGGTTTTGAAAAGGCCGGCACCTTCCACAACATGGGCAAGATGAGCTACGGCGAGCATAAAGGCCAGTGGCGCGACTGCGACATCTACGAGCTGCTGCTGCCGATGAGCAAGGATGATTCCAACTAGCTCAACTAGCTCAACTAGCTCAGGTCTTCCTTGAGCGGCTCCTCCTTGACCGGGAAGAGCAAGATGAGCGCAACGATGGTGAGCGGCACCATGAGCATGAACACCGGGGTCAGGCCGTCGTTATAGCTGCTCAATACCACCTCGCGCAGGGGGCCTGGAAGCTGCGCAACAAGGTGCGGGGTGAGGCTGTTTGCGCCGTTTTGGAACTTCTCTGCCCACTGGGCGCCCTCAGGTCCGAGCTGGGCAAACGCCTCGGGGAGACGCGTTTCCAGGTGGTCGCGCATACCATGGATGAACAGGGAGCCTGCGAGCGACGCGCCAATGGCCGAGCCGATCTGGCGGAAGAAATTGTTGGTAGAGGTAGCGGTGCCAACCATGCGCAGGGGGAACGAGTTCTGCACAATCAGAACCAGCACCTGCATAACAAGGCCCAAGCCGAAGCCGAAGACAAACATGTACACGCCGAGGCGGGTCAACGATGTTTGTGGAGTGAGCTGGGAGAACAAGTAGAGGCCAAGGGTAGTCACCGCCATGCCCGCAAGCGGGTAAATCTTGTAACGGCCCGTCCTGGCAATGATGAATCCCACCGCCATACCGGTGCCCAGCATGCCCAACACCATCGGCAGCATCATCAGGCCGGCTTCAGTAGGCGTGAGTTCATGGACCATCTGCAGATACGTCGGCAGATAAGCCAGCGTACTAGTCATGGCAAAACCTAACACGGTGCCAGCCAGCGTTGTTAACAACATGTTGCGGTTGCGGAACAGTCCCATCGGGATCAGGGGGTCCTTCACGCGAAGCTCTGTAAACACGAACAGCACAGCGCTGACGGCGGCAATGGCGGCAAGGGTCAGGATGATGGGGGAGTTCCACGCATACTGCGTGCCGCCCCACGTGGTGGTGAGGATCAAGCTGGTGGTGGCGATGACCATCAGCGTGGTACCCACGTAGTCGAAATGCATGCCCTTTGCGGAGCCATGACGCAGCTTCAGCACGGTGGCCGAGGCGGTCATGGCCAGCAGCCCCAGTGGGATGTTCATCCACAGCGCCCAGCGCCAACCCGGGCCGTCCGTAAACCAACCACCAAGCACAGGGCCCAGCACGGAAGAGACGCCGAAAACCGCACCCAGGACGCCCATGTATTTGCCGCGCTCACGAGCCGGGACAACCTCAGCGATGATGGACTGGGAGTTAACCATCATGCCGCCCGCGCCAAAACCTTGGATGGCGCGCCCAATGATGAGCAGCTCCATGGTCTGTGCGAAGCCGCCGATCGCGGAACCGATGACAAACAACACGATGCCGCCGATGTAGAGCCATTTGCGGCCAAGGATGTCCCCAAGCTTGCCGTTTAGTGGCATTGCAATAGTCATGGTGACCAAAAACGCGGAGATCACCCAGCTCATGTGCTCTACACCGCCCAGCTCGCCGACAATCGTTGGCATGGCGGTAGCGAAAATCATCTGCCCCAGCGAGCTCATCAGCATGGTGAGCAGAAGGGCAGAAAACACCAGCTTCACGTTGGGTGCCGCCGGCTGAGCTGCGCTCGATGTTGTGGGGTTGTCTACCATGTCATCTCCTTTACGTAACCGGTCAGCTCTTTGGCGTAGGCGAGTAGTTGGGCGGTGGGGTCGGCGTCTTCCGGCGGCTGCCACAGGTAGCGGCTCACCACACCATGGAACAAGACGACGATGAATTGGGTCTCTTCCTCCGAGGATCCGGAGCCTCTTCGGTCCTCCGGAAACTGCTCAAAATGGTCGCGTACCGCGCGTCCAACCTTGGAAAGAAAGCCGCGCTTGCGGGCAGCCTCCGCGTGCATCAGACCGGGATTGTTCTCCAGCAATTCACGACGGCACGTCGCCGCCGGCCCGTCGAACGGCCCTGGCTTGACCTCCATGGAACGAATGACCAGCTCCAAGAGGTTATCGCTGGGGGTATCCCGGATTGCGTCCAGAGCGGACTGGCTAAACGCGAAAGGGAAGGAGCCGAGGATCGCTTCATCTTTGGAGTCGGCGTAGTTGAAAAACGTGCGCCGGGAAATGCCGGCGGCGCCGCAGATATCTTCAACTGTGACGTTGTCGTAGCCGTGTTGGCTGACAAGCTTGGCGGCTTCGTTGCGAATGTTTCGCAGCGTCTCGCGGCGTTTCTGCTCCCTGATTCCCTCTTTTTGCACGGGGTGCAATATTACACCCCGTGCAAACTAAGGCAAGCCTGCTGAAAGCTCGCCTTCTACCAGGGCAGTGCTGTTCTCCGAGTAGGTCAGTTTGATTACGCCTGGCGTGATTTGATCAACGTCCCAGCGGCCCTGGCCGTTGTTGCAGCCCTTGGTCAGCGGGGTCGACTGGCCATCCTCGCCGATCAGTGCCGTGCAGCCCGTCAGGGGATAGGTCACCGACGCAGTGCCGCCACCAAACGTGGCCACCGCAGGCCACGCCTGCACCTTCGCGTTTTCCTCAAGGCTATTCAGGGTGCCCGTGAACGTGCCAGTCGGAGCCTCCGGGTCCTGCGTAAGTTGCGGCTGCGCGGTCACCGTGACCGTCTCCGGGACAGCGGAGGTGGGCTCGGGGCGAGGGTTCGCCGACCACCACGCACCAGCAAGCGCAACCAGAATCAGGGCGACAGCAAGCGCCGAGACGCCGGCGGCAATCCAAGGTTTGTTGGAGCCGCCGGCGTCGCGGAGTTCAGAAAATGAATCTGCCACTAGCTAGCTGACACTAGTTGCGGTCAGTGTTTGCCATGGACAGCACGTTGAGGCGCTTGTCCAGCTCTTCCTCGGTGAGCTTCTCGCCGTCCACAAAGCCAAGATCGATCGTGGCCTGGCGGATGGTGATGCCCTCCTTAACAGCGTGCTTAGCAATCTTCGCAGCGTTTTCGTAACCAATCGCGGAGTTCAGCGGAGTCACGATAGACGGGGAAGACTCAGCCAGGGTGCGCATGCGCTCCTCGTTCGGCTCAATGCCGTCCACAAGCTTGGTAGCAAACTGACGTGCCGTGTTTGCCAGCAGGCGGGAAGACTCCAGCACGTTGCGAGCCATCATCGGGATGAACACATTGAGCTCAAACTGGCCCTGGGTGCCGCCGAAGGCAACAGCAGCATCATTACCGATGACCTGTGCGGAAACCTGGGTTGCGGTCTCACACAGCACCGGGTTGACCTTGCCCGGCATGATGGAGGAGCCTGGCTGCAGGTCCGGCAGGTGGATCTCAGCGAAGCCAGCCAGCGGGCCGGAGCCCATCAGGCGGATGTCGTTGGCGATCTTGTAGAAGGAGACCGCCACGGAACGCATCGCGCCGGAGAACTCCACCAGCGCGTCACGGTTGGCCTGCGCCTCGAAGTGGTTCTTCGCCTCAGAGAGCTGCTCGACCCCGGTGAGCTTCACAAGCTCCTCAGTAACCTTGCCGCCGAACTCAGCCGGAGTGTTGATGCCGGTGCCCACAGCGGTGCCGCCGATAGCCAGCTCACCCAGGCGGTGCAGGGTCGCCTCAACACGCTCGATGCCCAGCTCGATCTGGCGTGCATAGCCAGAGAACTCCTGACCCAAGGTGACCGGGGTGGCATCCATCAAGTGGGTGCGGCCGGACTTCACAACCTCGTGCCACTCCTTGGCCTTCTTATCCAGGGACTCGTGCAGCACCTTCAGGCCCGGGATGAGGTCATTGACCGCCGTTTCGGTAGCAGCCACGTGGGTTGCCGTTGGGAAGGTGTCGTTCGAAGACTGGCCCATGTTCACGTGGTCATTCGGGTGTACCTCAACGCCATTGGCCTTCGCAATGGACGCGATGACCTCGTTGGTGTTCATATTCGAGGAGGTACCGGAGCCGGTCTGGAACACGTCGATTGGGAACTGGTCGTTGTGCTTGCCGTCCGCAATCTCCTTCGCGGCAGCGATAATTGCGTCAGCCTTCTCAGCATCCAGGTTGCCCAGGTCCTTGTTCACCTGAGCACATGCAGCCTTCAATAGGCCAAGCGCACGAATCTGCTGAGCCTCAAGGCCGCGGCCGGAGATAGGGAAGTTCTCCACAGCACGCTGGGTTTGTGCGCGCCAGAGAGCATCGACGGGCACCTTGACCTCGCCCATCGTGTCATGTTCGATGCGGTATTCCTGATCAGCCATGATTGTCCTTTACTTCTTTCCCATGCACGCCGTGCACGTGCACTAGCGTTATCGTGCACTCGTGCCTGTCCACTGATCGATTATGCCCCAGATAACAAAAACGAGGAGCGACAATGCCAGATTTGCGCACACAAAACGCCCCCGCATTGAGGGATGTACTTGTGGCGTTGGCAGCCATGGCGTCTATGTACGCCCTTTTGATCGGACAAGGGCTGCTTCTGGCGCGTTTGGGGGTGTCACGTTCGACGGCCACAGCGCTGATCCCAGTCATCCTTGTGATAGCCATGGCTGTGCCCATGTTCGTGCTGTTTCGCTACATGCGGGGTGCTGGGCTTGGGCTTGGTTTTACAAAACTGGGGCGCCGGGGTTGGCACCTGCTGTGGCAGACGCCGGCGGTGGTTGTTGCCGCGGCGACTTTGAGCGCAATCGTCGGCACGCTTATAGGGCTTGCCCCCGATAAAGAATCGGCAACGGGCGTGCTGGCTTCGGACGCGAAACAGGCTGCCCCCGTCCTGCTTCTCTTGATCGCATACCTACTGGTAGGGCCGTTGATTGAGGAGGTCGTGTTCCGTCGCGTACTCATGGGCTACTTTGACACCCGAATGTCGGCGGTGGTGAGCGTCCTGCTCACCTCCGCCATTTTCGGCGCCGTACACATTGCGCCAGTAGTAATCCTCTACACCTTTTTCCTGGGCATCGGACTAGCGCTGGTGGCGCGGTTCCACGGCAACATCACCGCCAGCTTCATTGTGCACGCGGCCAACAACCTGCTGGCCAGCGCGGCAACGTTCGCAGCGTTTATAGCGCTGCTGTAAGTGGGGCTTACTGCTTCGGCCTACTGCTTCGGCTCGGAGTAGTCCACCACGGAGTACTCCTGCAGCTTGGCCAGCTGGTGCAGGGATTCCACGTAGCGTACGGTGCCGGACTTGGAACGCATGACCAAGGAGCGCGTGGTCGCGCCGTTCTTGCGGTAGGACACGCCACGCAGCATGTCGCCGTTGGTCACGCCGGTGGCGGCGAAGTAGCAGTTATCAGAGGTAACCAGGTCGTTGATGCCCAGCACGCGATCCAGGTCGTGGCCAGCGGCGAGCACGCGCTCACGCTCCTCGTCGGACTGCGGGGCAAGCATGCCCTGGATTTCACCACCCAGGCACTTCAGAGCACATGCGGTGATAACACCCTCGGGGGTGCCACCGATACCCATTGCCATATCGATGGAGTTGGTGTCTTGTGCGGCAGCGATGGCGCCAGCCACGTCGCCGTCCATGATGTAGCGAACCTTGGCGCCGGCCGCGCGGATATCTCGCACAAGCTGATCGTGGCGCGGGCGATCCAAAACAACCACCGTCACCTCATGTGGGCGGATGCCCTTGGCCTTCGCAACCACCTCAATGTTGTGGCTGACCGGGGCAGTGATGTCGATCTTGCCGGCAGCTTCCGGGCCGACGGCGATCTTGCTCATGTAGAACGCGTCCTGCGGGTTGAACATGGAGCCACGGTCGGCAGCGGCGATCACAGAGATGGCGTTCGGGCGGCCCTCTGCCATCAGGCGAGTGCCGTCAACCGGGTCCACGGCCAGGTCAACCGATGCGCCCAGGCCGTTGCCAACCTGCTCGCCGTTGTACAGCATCGGGGCTTCATCCTTCTCGCCCTCGCCGATAACAATGACGCCGTCCATGTTCACGGAGTTGATCATCTTGCGCATTGCGTCCACTGCGGCGCCGTCGCCTTCGTTCTTCTTGCCGCGTCCCACCCAGCGGCCGGAAGCCAAAGCGGCCGCCTCCGTCACGCGGACCAGTTCCATTGCAAGGTTGCGGTCCGGGAAGTATTCGTTGGGTGATTCAGTCATCGAGGCCAGCCTCCTCAAGGCGATAAAGCAAAGACAAATTAATGGACTCTTCCATTCTGGCACTAAATGCTTCACGGAACCTGAGCTTTCACACCCTAAAAAGGGGATTCGAGGCCAAAGCGGGAACGTGCCATACTGTTGCGCGTGGCCAACAAAGGAAAACCCCGCGTCTTTCAAGACGGCCGGGACATGCTCATCAACGTGGTTGTCATTGTCGTTCTCATGCTCGTGGGGGTGGGCGCGACAGGATTGTGCACCTACAATCCGGGCACGCCGAAAAACGGCCCGGTGCAGGAAGTTGATGCTGAAACGTTCCTTGGCATGGAGGCTCGCGCCACGAACTTCCCTGTTCGTTTTCCGCACGCTCCGGAAGGCTGGGTGACTAATTCCGCGCGCCGCACCATGATCGACGGCCAACCGGCGCCCGTGGTGGGCTGGGTGACCAAGGACGGCGGTTTCCTGCAGCTCACGCAGACCGGTGCCGACCTTGACACGGCCGTTGCATCAGTGGACGGCAAGCTACGCCCGGAGGAGCGCGCCGAGCAGGTTGATGGGCACGAGGTGCGCATCTTGCTTAGCGACGATGCCGATACCCGCCCCATCTGGGCCCTCGACGCCGGCGACGCGCGCTTCATTCTCACCGGCGCCGGCACGGACGCCGAGTTCACCGAGCTTTTGCGCGCCGCATTGCAGGCGCAGCCGCTGCAGTAGTTATTTCTCTTCTTCCTCGCGGCTGCCGATGGCAGCCTCGACTCGCTCGGAGGCGTTGTGTAGGAGGACCTCGCAACGCTTCGCCAGCGCTTCGCCACGCTCCCAGTACTTCAGGGACTCATCCAGGCTCATCTGACCCAGCTCCAGGATTTTTACCGTTTCCACAAGCTCGGCACGTGCTTGCTCGTAGCTCAAGGTCTGCGGGTCCGGAAACGCGTTGTCACCGGCCTGGCCTGCGCCGAAAGTGTTCTCTGCCATTGTCTTTATCCTTTGCTGTCTGAGTTTTAGTGATTCAGTGTTTTGGTTGGGTTTTGTCTAGTCGGCTTGGGTGACACCCATAGCTGCTGCGGTAATGGATCCGTCGCCGACGCGGATGCGCAGCTGGGAGCCGGGAGGGGACTGCTCGATGGAGGTCACAACTTCGGGCCCGGAGCCGTCGCGCGGCAGCATTTGGACCACCGAGTAGCCACGCGCCAAGGTTGCCGAAGGCCCAAGCGCCGAGACCTGGGCCCGCAACGCAGAAACCACCGACGTTTGTTGCTGCACAAAATAGGTGATCTCCCGGCGCATCCGCTGCACATCGCGGGCGACCTCTTCCTGGCGCTGGCTGATTGCGCCCATCGGGTTTGCCAGCGCGGGACGTGAGCGTACGTTGGCCAGCCCTTGGCGCTCACGCTCCACCCAGGCGCGCAGTGCGGCAGCGCTGCGGGCACGAGCTTCTGCAACCAAGGCAAGCTCTTCTTCCATGCTGGGAACGACGCGCTTTGCTGCGTCCGTAGGCGTGGCGGCACGCAGGTCAGCAACATTGTCCAACACTGGGTTGTCAGGCTCGTGGCCGATAGCGGAAACCACCGGGGTACGCGCAGCTGCGACGGCGCGCTGCAACGCTTCCTCAGAAAACGGCAACAAGTCCTCGACAGAGCCGCCACCGCGGGCGATGATGATCACGTCCACCTCCGGGTCGGCGTCGAGACGCTCCAGTGCGGCGATAACCTCAGGTACGGTGCGCGGGCCCTGAACAGCGGTGTTGATCACTTCGAAGCGCACCGCCGGCCAACGATCCTGCGCCACAGAAAGCACGTCGCGCTCCGCGGCGGACCCGCGGCCGGTGATCAACCCCACCTTGTTCGGCAGGTAGGGCAGGCGGCGCTTGCGCTGCGGATCAAAGAGGCCCTCGGCCGCCAGGCGGTGGCGCAGCTGCTCGATGCGTGCCAACAATTCACCCACGCCCACGTGCCTAATCTCCGTGACCTTCATGGAGAAGGAGCCCCGCTGCGTGAAGAAGTTTGGTTTGCCGTGGATGATGACATGGTCGCCGTCGTTAAGCGGGGTGCTCATGCTGGTCAACAACCTGGTGTCAGCGATGAGCTCCACCGATGCCTCAGCCTGCGTATCGCGCAATGTGAGGTACGAATAGCTCCAGTTGGGCTTGGTCTTTACCTGGGTGAGCTGCCCTTCGACCCAAAGGTAGCCCAGGCGCTCAATCCAGCCCTTGACGCTGGTGTTGAGTTTGGAGACGCTCCACGGCGTCTCCGCAGTACTTTTTGGCGCTTGCGCCCCATGTGGATCTGCCACGAGAAAACCTCCAATTCCGCCCTGCAGGGGCTAATCCGCTCCTTAGGCACCACAAGCGTACGCGGTAGCCCTCTATGTAATTAGACGTAGCTTGGGTAGGGTCGGTTCCATGTCGGATGAGGGAAAAAACATTCTTCTCGCTTCCCCGCGCGGATACTGCGCTGGCGTAGACCGGGCGGTGGAAACCGTTGAGAAGGCACTTGAAAAGTATGGCGATCCTGTTTATGTGCGTAAAGAGATCGTGCACAACAAGTATGTGGTGAAGACGCTCGAGGAGCGTGGCGCCGTGTTCGTGGAAGAAACCGACGAAGTGCCCGAGGGTGCCCACGTTGTGTTCTCAGCACACGGTGTGTCGCCGGAGGTTCGTGAATCCGCGCTGCAGCGCAACCTGCTGGCCATCGACGCATCCTGCCCGCTGGTGACCAAGGTGCACAACGAGGCGAAGCGTTTCGCTCGCGACGGCTACCAGATCCTGCTGGTGGGACACGAAGGCCACGAGGAAGTGGAAGGCACCGCCGGAGAGGCTCCGGAAGTTACCCACCTCGTGGACGGGATCGAGGGCGTTGAGGCGCTGCCAGACTTCCCGGAGGACCAGCCGCTGGTGTGGCTGTCTCAAACCACGCTGAGTGTGGACGAGACGCTGGAGATCGTAGAAAAGCTCAAAGCGCGCTTCCCACACCTGGAGGACCCGCCGAGCGATGACATTTGCTACGCCACCCAGAACCGCCAGGCTGCGGTGAAGAACATCGCGCCGCGCTGTGAACTGGTAATTGTGGTGGGTTCGCAAAACTCCTCCAACTCCAAGCGCCTGGTGGAGGTTGCGCTGGAGGCAGGTGCGAAGGCGTCCTACCTGGTGGATTACGCCCACCAGATCGATGATGCGTGGCTGGAAGGCGTGACCACAGTCGGCCTGACCTCGGGCGCATCCGTACCGGAGATCCTGGTCCAAGAAGTAGTTTCCCACCTGGGTGAGCGCGGCTTTACAAACGCCGAAGAGGTCACCACCACGGTGGAGACCATCACGTTCGCGCTGCCGCGGGACCTGCGGGTGCGCAGCTAGTTCTCGCAGCTAGTTCGAATACAGGTCATCTCCCAGGCGGCGTGAGAGCCGCCTGCTGGTAGAGCCGCTGGTAGATCTGCTGGCAGAGCGTTTTGCGGTGCGCTCCCGCTTGAGCAACTCATCCACTGACACCGTGCGCTGCTTGCCTGCGGCGCGCTCACGTGCGCGTCGGCCTTGCGTGGTGGTTTTGCGGTTGCTTGCCGCGGTCTGGATGCGCTGGCGGGTTTCTCTGCGTGCAAGCGCCTGGTTTTGGCGCCTGATCAGCTGTACTCGGCCCCACCCGAGCGCTGCAGCGAGCGCGGTTACTGTAGCAAGCCAGGGAAACAGCTGCACAAGCGGATACACCACAAGCAATTGCGCCGCGCGTGAAGACGCCCCACCTGCTGACAACTGGTCGCCAGCGCCAAAAACGCCAATTGCAGTAGCGGCAGCGGCAAAAAGCAGTGGGGCGGTGGCAACCGTTAAGAAAATCCCGCGCGGGTTCACCAGCAACGTGGTGGCGATGAGTGAGAGTGCGAAAAATAACCCGCATGGCCAAAGGGCGCCGCCTGAGAATGCGGACACAGCCACCGCCGTCAGCAGCGCGGCAAAGTTGATGCCGATAGCGGAGCCGGTGGGCAGGCCAACGAATTCTTTCGACGCGTAAGACACGGTTGGTAAGTCTAGCGGTTACGTTTCACGCCAAGGCGACGAAGCTTCGCACTTTGCTCACGAAGCTTTTTCAGGCTCGGGTTCAACCCCTTGCTAACTCCAGTGTTAACTCCAGGTGTTTTTGAGACGCGCTCGGCGGGTTGGGGTACTTCATCTATGATCGGCGCGGCTGACCAATCCCTTTCCTGATGCCACTCTTGGCGCTCGTGAGCAGATTCTTCCTCAGCGATCTTTGCAATAACCGCCCCCTCCGAGGTGTAAAAATCTAACTCATCTGCGGTGCGCTCGCCGGAGTGGATCCGCAGCATGTCCAGCACGTAGCGGTACGCGACAGCGATCATAGCCGCGACAGGTACGGCCAGGAAGGCGCCGACCAGGCCGAAGAGGCCGCCGCCCACGGTGACTGAAATCAACACGATCACCGGGTGCAGGTCCATAGCGCGCGACTGCAGCATGGGGGAGAGGATGTTGCCCTCAAGCTGTTGCACCACGATGACAATCGCTAGCACGATCAATGCCTTGGTGAACCCGAGGGAAACCAACGCCACCAGCACAGCAAGGGTGCCAGCCACCACCGCGCCCACGATTGGGATGAAGCCCGCGATAAACGTGATGACGGAAAGCGTGAACGCCATCGGCACTTGCAGAAGGGCGATGCCGAGGCCGATAAACGTGGCGTCGATAAGAGAAACGATCGCTTGGGCACGAATGAAACCTGAAAGGGTGATCCAAGCTCGGGTGAGGAGCTCCGTGGCGTGCAGGCCGCTGCGGCCGCCGGTGGCGGAGCGGAGCCAGGGAAGGAAACGGTGGCCGTCTTTAAGGAAGAAGAAGGTCAACACGATGATCACCATGAGCGTGACTGCCAGGCCGGCTGCCGAGCTGATACCGGAGAACACGCCGCCCGCGATCGCACCCGCCTGGTTTTGTACCCAGTGGGCGATGTCGTTGGCGGCTTCGTTGATCTTCTCCGGGTCAATGTTGAGCGGCGGGCCCTGCAGCCACAGCTGGAGGCGCTGCACGCCCTCAAACGCTTGGAGATACAGCACCCGAGAGTGGTTGACTATATCTGGGGCGATGAGGCTAAAAATGGCGCCAAGCAGGCCAATGAAACCCAGCATGGTCAGGATGGCTGCCAGGCCAGCGGGCACCTTATGGCGCCGCAGCCACGTAGCAATCGGTGCCAGCACGGTGCAGATGATCAGCGCCAAAATCACTGGCAGTATGCCGGCCCAGAACGTGCCGATCATCTTGCCCAGGGCAAACAGGAACACCGCGATGACAATCAGCCGAATGGTGAGCATGGCGGTGTTTTTTAGCCATTTGTTCATCACCACGCCGCGGTCAACACGGTTGTTAGTGTTGGTTTCCGCGGTCTCGCCGGTGGTGTTCGTGGTGTCGGTGGTCGTGCTCACGAGGCCTATTGTGCCCGATGGGGCTTCTGGGTGTTGCGGGTGGGAGTGGGCTAGGATAGCGCAGCGTGAGCCTTACTCTTGGAATTGTCGGTTTGCCCAACGTTGGCAAGTCCACACTGTTTAATGCACTGACTCGTAACGACGTCTTGGCGGCGAACTACCCGTTCGCCACGATCGAGCCGAACGTGGGCTTGGTTGAGCTGCCGGACCCGCGGCTGAAGCGCCTGGCGGAGATCTTCAAATCGGAGCGCATTTTGCCTGCGACGGTGTCGTTTGTGGACATCGCCGGCATTGTTAAGGGCGCGTCTGAGGGCGAAGGCATGGGCAACGCGTTCCTAGCCAACATCCGCGAGGCCGACGCGATCTGCCAGGTGGTGCGCGCGTTTAGCGACGAAAACGTGATCCACGTCGACGGCCACGTCGACCCCGCAAGCGACATCTCCGTGATCAACACCGAGCTGATCCTGGCGGACCTGCAGACCATTGAGAAGGCCCTGCCGCGCCTGGAGAAGGAAGCGCGCAAGGACAAGGACGTCGCCGCGCAGGTGGAGGAAGCCAAGAAGGCGCAGACCATTCTTGAAGACGACCGCACGCTGTTCGCCGCCTCCAAGACCGGCGACATCGACCTGGCGCTGCTGCACCACCTGCACCTGATGACCGCCAAGCCGTTCCTCTACGTGTTCAACTCGGATGAGGCGGTGCTTACGGATGAGGCGAAGAAGCAGGAGCTGCGCGACCTGGTCGCACCCGCCGAGGCGGTGTTCCTGGACGCCCAGACCGAAACCGAGCTGCTCGAGCTTGACGACGAAGACGCCGCCGAGCTCCTCGCCGCCGTCGGCCAAGACGAGCCAGGTTTGCAGACGCTGGCCAAGGCCGGCTTTGACACCCTTGGCCTGCAGACCTACTTGACGGCGGGGCCGAAGGAGGCACGCGCCTGGACCATCCGCAAGGGCGACACCGCGCCGAAGGCCGCAGGCGTAATCCACACTGACTTTGAGAAGGGCTTCATCAAGGCCGAGATCGTCGGCTTTGAAGACCTGGATGAGTTGGGCTCTATGGCCGAGGCCCGTGCCGCCGGCAAGGTCCGCCAGGAGGGCAAGGACTACGTCATGGTCGACGGCGACGTGGTGGAGTTTCGTTTCAATGTAACCTAAATGCGCTATGAATAGCGTATGACTACACGTGCTGCTATTTACCTCCGTATCTCGTTAGATGCTGCCATGGACGGCCTCGCCATCGACCGGCAGCGTCAGGACTGCGAAGCCCTCGCCGAGCAACGCGGCTGGGACGTCGTGCATACCTACGTCGATCAATCGATCTCCGCGTCGAAGAAGGACGTGGACCGTCCCGACTACGACGCGATGGTGGCGTCCTTTGAGCGCGGCGAGATCGACGGATTCTGGGACGCTAAGGCGCGTTCTTATTTCACCGTGAATCGGTGCCATACTTCGACTGTGATCGTCAACGACAGAACGCAACGAAGCATCGACACCCGCGGCGGCCAGAAGTCGATCGCCGAGCTTTGGGCAACGAATTTGCCGGGCACTAAGGACAGCTACTACTACGACTTCTGCTAGAACTCATGCGTATTCGACCCCTAGTACTTGGGCTTTTGAGCCTACTTCTTGCTGCAGTCATCGCGACTACTGGGTGGCTGCTGACAGCCCTGGTTGACTCCACCAAGCCCTTGTCCTTAGGGGTCGAATCAACCTTTAGTCTTGACTACGTCGAGCCTAAGACTTCACTCGCGGAGGAACTTGAGTCAGACTACGCACCGACGGTAATCCGTAACTCACTGGTTTCATTGGCCGAGCAGAACGGCTACTCCATCTACCGGCTGACTGGCACCGATGACGCAAGCGGGACTTCCCACGAGGTTTTCATCCCGCTGGAGGAAAATTATCCAGCACCGGAACGCATTCCCCGGCTCAACCGGCCGGATGCCTTGAGCCAAGCGGCCAGTGAGCTTGGGTCGCTGGATTACCACGGTGACTACGTCTTGGTTCCCAAAGCAACGGGTGGCAATGCGAACCACTTCTACGAATCGGCCAGGAATGACGGGCTCAGGCTAAGCGAAAAGACGCAGTTCCTTCACCTCATCCAATCGGTCGTATTCCGCCTGCCCGCGTTGGTGGCGATCCTGTTTCTATTTGTCGTTTCCCTTTTTGCCCTGGTATTTGTTCTTCGGGTTTCCGGTCTTAGATTGGCAGCGCTGCGCACAATAAATGGAGGGCACCGCAGTCAAAAAGGCAATTGGCGGCAATGGACCTTTGTCATCCTCCCGCACCTAGTTCTCATTGGCCTTGCGAGTACATTCCTCGCCCGCCAAGGGAGCTATTCTTTTGCC
Source organism: Corynebacterium riegelii (assembly GCF_001263755.1). NCBI lineage: Bacteria > Bacillati > Actinomycetota > Actinomycetes > Mycobacteriales > Corynebacteriaceae > Corynebacterium > Corynebacterium riegelii. Next base: position 1,128,443 of record NZ_CP012342.1, on the reverse strand, counting down.
CTCCTGTTCCTCAGGTTCTACGCCGCCGGGATAGGCTTGGCCCTGGCTACCACCGGTTTGGCCGTAGCCGTCACCGCCCCATTGTTGCGCCGCGCAGTAGCGCTGCTGGGGCAGCGTGCCCCCGCAGAGAAGGCGGCGGGAAAAGCGCTGAAAGTAATTTCGGTCTTTACCTGCGTGACCTTTGTAGCAGCGGGTCTTAGCTCAGCGGCTGCGCTCCGCTCCTACCAGCAGGAATCCGAGGCCCAGCAGACCTGGAAATCTCTCGCGGAGTTTGGAGCCTTGCATTTTTCAGCCAACTTCGACGGCCCTGCTGGCCGCGTGGAAGGAGGCGAGCTCTTGCCGCCCAGTCTGCAGCAGAACTTCCGCGACTTCGCGCTCAGCTGGGAACGGGAGCACGGGGCTGTCCTCAGCCATACTTTGCCGAAAGAAGGTACCGGTGTGCCGGACTCCTGCCCCGTGGCACTTGCCAACCGCCAATGGCACGATCTGCAGGATTATCAGTTCCGTCCCGGAGACGACAACCACTCGGTCGACTATTCCGCAGCCCAAGAGCATTTCGCAGCTTCCGTGGATCTGTGGGCTCAGGAATCCGGCGACCTGCTCCTTAAATCTGCGCAAATTGGTCCGGTCAGTGCCGATCATGCGGTCGGATTCATTAGTGGAACAATGTCGGGGGAACTGGTTCCCGGCGATTGTTTTTACGTGCTTGAAACGGACGATCTATCCGGCTTCGACGCAGACTTCCTAAGCTCCACAGCTTCGAGTGAAAATTTGCTCTTCGCGGATTTCTCGGAACTGGGTCCAGAACTTACCGCTGCCGGCCTCGAAGGCTACGTCTACCCGGTACGCGCCGCCGATCGCGGTCTGGCCGAACTAGTAGCCAGCACGGCGCTGTTCTGGCTGAGTATCCTGAGCGCCCTCGGAGCTTTGCTCGCCACGCTTGCGGCCTTGATAGTCCAGGCGCGCATCCAGCTCCGAGTTCACCGTCGCCTCCTGGTACTCCTCCACAGCGCTGGGCAATCACCGGACAAAACGATGTGGCGACTATTCAAAAGCCAACTGGTCAGCCTGACAGTTGTCGTCATATTGTCCGTCCTGGCTCCGCTACTGCTTCCCAACCCGTTCCTCTACACCTTCACCGCGCTAAGCTGCCTTGTCTTAATCGTCTACCTCGGTTTTGTCCGTCTCAGTATTTCTCAGCACATGTCCGCCTCCCCTAGGAGTCACAATGTCATTGGCTAGCCCCAATCAGTCCCCCACTCTGCCGCCGGAGATTTCCACCTCTCATCTCTGTCTCGCCGCGGAGTCGACTTTTTCTGTGGGGCGCAGCACGCGGATGGTGAAGAAGTCCCTCGTGGAAAATGCAACGTTTTCCCTACCCGGGCCAGGCTTTGTCGCCATCTGTGGAGCCAGCGGTTCCGGAAAGACTTTGCTGCTCAACACCTTGGCCGGGCTCCTGCCGCCGGCGGACGGCCTCCTCCGGATAGACGGTGAGAATGCCTCCGCGTGGAGGATGAAGCGGAGGCGGAGGTTCTGGCGAGAACGCGCAGCGATAATCCACCAAGACCACGGAATCATTCCCGAACTAAGCTGCGAAGATAACCTCACCCTCGGGCTATCCAGGAAGCAATACTCCAAAGAAGAATTGCTGCACTCCCTCGGCGAAGTCGGTCTTGATGTCCCCTTCGACGGGCCGGCAGCTATTCTCAGCGGAGGCGAGCAGCAGCGGCTGGCGATCGCCCGAGCCCTGCTCCGCGGCGCGGCTTATGTGTTCGCTGACGAGCCGACCGCCTCCCTCGACCCCACTAACCGCGACCAAGTTATCGCGCTCCTGCGGCGAGCTGCGGACGGGGGCGCACTCGTTCTGGCCGCCACGCACGATGCCGCAGTTATTGCTGCCGCTGACAGCACCTTGCGCATCAATGATCGCCAGGTCACAGTCTCCGGCTCTGCGCGGGATTAAATCGCGATGCCCGCGGCCTTGGCCACCTTCCGGTACCCGGCCGCATGGTCCGCGACGCTGGCGTGGGCGTTGAGTCCGCTGGGGTTGTCGAGCACGGGCCTGACCCCCGGAAAGTAGACACGTCGGGGGTTAGCTATGCTGCTTGGGTCAGCGTAGCTGATGTGAGTGCTTCGAAGTCATTGGGGGCTAGAAAGTTGCACCAGGAGTGCTGTCTGCGGGTGTTGTAGCGCATGCACCACCGGAAGACTTCTTGGCGACTGATGTCGAAGTGGTCGGGTTTTAAGTTCAATGTTAGCTAAGGGCTTTATTAAAAGCGTTTGGCAACACGCGCTCCTATTTACCTTCGTATCTCGCGAGACGCTGACGTGGATGGCCTCACCATCGACCGGCAGCGTCAGGACTGTGAAGCCATTGCAAAGCAGCGTGGCTTGGACGTTGGACATAGGACATAACTACGTCGATCAGTCCATTTCCGCGTCAAAGAAGAATGTGGCTCGCCCCGACTACGACGCCATGGTGGCATCCTTTGAACGCGGCGAAATCGACGCGATCATCTGCTGGGACCTCGAACTACCCGCCCCACGTCGGTGGGTAGTCCGATCAGTCGGACAAAACTACTCCCGCACCACAGCGTAATAAGGGGTGCACCTTAAAAACATCCGGAGGTGGGGGTAACTCCCCCTCGTTGCCCAGAGACAAAATACGCCAGTGGCGTCTGTACGACGAGCCGAAGGTAGGACAAATTCCAATCCAGAGAGGTCTTGCACTGTTGCGGTGCGGTTGTCTTCTTTCTCACCGTATTGGACCCTGCGAAATTAATTGGATACGATAGGCCCATGTTGATTTCAGGTTCCGTTTTCATGCGGCCGCTCACCAGCCGCTAAGGCGGTTTTCTCCCTCCCGCAGGTTAGAAACCGCTCCGGTCCTTTAGCCGGGCGGCCATTTGCCATGCCCGGCTCCGTTTCAACTCCACGGAGCACACCTGATGTCTACATACGGATACGGCCGTCACGAACATGGCCAAAATTTTCTCACAGACCACAAGATCATCAACTCCATCGTCGATCTTGTAAAACAAACCTCCGGCCCCATCATTGAGATCGGGCCAGGAAGCGGTGCCCTCACCCACCCGATATCCCACTTGGGGAGGGCAATAACGGCAGTTGAGGTAGACGCAAAACTAGCTGCCAAACTCACAAAAAAGACCGCCTCGGCGTCGGTCGAAGTGGTCCATGATGATTTCCTCAACTTCCCGTTACCCGCCACTCCCTGCGTCATTGTGGGAAACATTCCCTTTCACCTCACCACTGCCATTCTTCGAAAGTTGTTGCATGCGCCGGCATGGACTGACGCTGTACTCCTCATGCAGTGGGAAGTCGCTCGCCGCCGGGCCGGGGTAGGTGCAAGCACGATGATGACAGCTCAGTGGTCCCCATGGTTCACGTTTCACCTTGGTTCCCGAGTACCAAGGTTTGCTTTCCGGCCACAGCCAAACGTTGACGGGGGGATCTTAGTGATCCGCCGGGTGGGTGACCCGAAGATCCCGATAGAGCAACGCAAAGCCTTTCAGGCGATGGTGCACACCGTTTTCACCGCCCGGGGACGCGGGATAGGGGAAATTCTCCGAAGGGCAGGGTTGTTTTCATCACGTTCAGAGACACAATCATGGTTGCGCTCGCGAGGAATCGACCCCGCAACCCTACCTCCCAGATTGCACACCAGCGACTGGATCGATCTCTTCCAGGTGACTGGTTCCTCTTCACCGCGCCATCGGCCCATTTCACAATCGGGAAGTAGTCAACGCCCTCCTCAACGGAAAAATCGAGGCCGGCGGCGGTAATCCCCCCACCACCAAAACCGAAATCCACCAGTAGTAGTGAACGACCCATGTTCGTCTACCGTGAGCCGCGTTATGGCAGTGACGTGTTCTCGTCGGGCACAGTCATAGTTCCCGGCGTTGCCAGCGACAGGGTTCTACACCCAGCAGCGGGACCGATCAAAATCACCCGCACGGGGAACGACCCTGCTGGTGGTTTCGATTTTGATGAAAGCGAGGAGACATAGCCCCTCGCCAACTCCCCGTAGCTGGCGAACAGTAGCTCCTGGCGCTGGCGCTCGTTGGTGAGTTTGCGTGCCACATCGAAAGCCTTATCGACTTCCCGGTCCAAGTTGTTGTGAGCCTTGAGCAGAATTGGGTCCATCGATAACGGGTTGTAGTGCTCCGCGAGTGACCGCTGGGGGTGCCGCTCGCGTGCCCGCAGCACCAACTGTCCAGCGTCGATGATTCGCTGCTGCGCCTTCTCATCTAGTTCACACAGAGCTGGTCCGCAGTTGTAGCTCCCGATGTACTCCGAAAAACGGAAAAAATAAATAGTGGGGATACATCAACCTTCCACTTTCCATTCTTCCGGCTCAGAGTATTGAGGGGTCTGGGACCGGGTCCGTAAACCCTTTATGTTTTTCGCGCACAGCGGTTTTTAGCGACGCACCCTATAGGTTTTCCGCAGAACTTATATGTGTTTCTGTGCACCCCATATGTTGTCTGTTTTAGCGGTATTTCGTTGTTAATTCCGCACGCGCGCATCAAATGGTTATTTATCGACGACACTCCGTCGAGTTCAAGTTCAACGTGTAGTGCTTAACCTCTGCGATGAACTCTTTGATCCCGGGACGTGATGAGGACTGGGGCTATTGTGCTCCCCCGAACGCTACGGCCCGGGGACACGAGGCTGTGTCGCAGGTGCAAGCGAGAGGACCAGGAGCGAAACACAGACCGCTGAGTCGACGCAGTCACGGTAAAGACGGAGCCGTCTAGGCGGTGCTCGAGGTTGCGCGAGATACGGTGACGCTGGGCGTCGGTAAGCGATGCGCATTCGGCGACATCGATGGAAAGCTGGACTTTGCCGTCCGTCGTGTCGACGCCCTGGCCGCCTGGAGTCGACGATTTCGCGAAACGCTCCGCGAGATCGGCGGCGATGACCGCACCGTCGGGGATCCCCGGACCGGGCGCTATGGTCAGGTCGTTCATGCCGCCCAGCCTAGGTGCCCACAACCCTTTCTCGTCTCGGCGGAAGCGGAGACCGCGTCGCGACGGCCGGGATCCAGCCTCAGTATTATCCTCGTCACCGGTTGATTTGAACGCTTTTTTGCTCCTCCTTCTCCCGTCGGGCTTCGATTTCAGCGGCCTCCGTCGGTGGCAGTGATCGCTGGATCCCTCGAACTACCGGTTCCGATCAGCGGTCGAAGGATTTTCGCAGCAGCCGGACCTGCGGCGCCGGTGCCGCCGCCGTAGCCTGACGAGCATCCCCGCCATGACGGCCATCACGACGGCGGTCCCGGCACCGATGATCCAGGGATTACCGAGGAGCCCACCGACGCCTGCGAGTGCTCCGCCCGCCGCGATGAACGGCAGGCCGCAGCAGAGCAGCGACGGAAGCGCGCAGCATGCCAGCAAGAGCAGCTCGGTCCCTGCAGCGACGACGGGACCGGCGCGCCGTTCGTCGCGGTCCTGATCGGCGCTCATCGTCTGCTTCAGGATGAGATCTCTCCGATTGCCTGCGTTGCCGTTCATGCGCAGCACGACAGCAGCGACGGGTCGGTGGTGAAGGCCTTCGCGGCGATCCGGATGCCCTCGGCCATGGTCAGGTAGGGGGCCCAGGCGTTGGCGACCTCGGCGACGGTCCTGCCGAGCACGTGGACGCCTGCGGCGGCGAGCTCCCCGGCGTCCTTGGCGACGGCGGTCAGGCCGAGGATCTCGTTCGTCTCGGCGTTCACGACGATCTTGATGAACCCGCGGGTGTCGCGGTTCACCAAGGCGCGGGGCACGTGGTGCAGGGGCAGGACGCGGCAGTCGCAGCGGATCCCCGCGGCGAGGACGTCCTTCTCGGTCATCCCGACCGCGCCGATCGCGGGCCCGGTGAACGTCACCCGCGGCAGGCGGGCGTAGTCGACGGACCGGTCGGCGTCGGCGAACGCGTTCTCGGCGACGAGGGTGCCGTGGTGGGCGGCGACGTAGACGAATTCGGGGTGCCCGGTCACGTCGCCCGCGGCCCAGACCCGCGGGTTCGAGGACTGCAGCCGGTCGGAGACGACCACCTCGCCGGAGTCTCCGGTATTCACCCCGACCGCATCGAGGTTCAGGCCATCGGTGACGGGACGGCGTCCGAGGGCGACCAGGACCTGGTCGGCGCGGAACTCCTGCGAGCCGCCGGACAAGGCGGCGGTCACGACGGCCTCGCCTCCCGTGCCGCGGGAGACCCGGGTGGGCACTGCGCGGCTGACGACGCGGATGCCCTCGTCGGCGAACACCTCCTGGAGCGCCTTCGACACCTCCGGCTCCTCCTTCGACGCGAGCCGGGACCGCACGAGCAGCGTGACCTGCGAGCCGAGGCGGGCGAACAGCTGCGCCTGCTCCAGGGCGACGTAGCCGCCGCCGAGCACCAGCAGCGACTCGGGGACCTCCGTCAGCTCCATCGCCGTGGTCGAGGTCAGGTATCCGGTCTCCTCCAGGCCGTCGATCGGCGGTGCCCACGGGCGAGAACCAGTCGCGACCAGGTAGTGGCGGGCCTCGATGGTCTCGACGCTTCCGTCGGATCCGGCAACATCGAGAACCGGCTCATCAGGGGTGCCCACGAACGAGGCGTCGCCGCGGAGGACCTGCCAGCCGTAGGAGTCGGCGACGTCGGCGTACTTCTCGCCGCGCAGCGACTCCACCAACGCTTGCTTCCCAGCGATCAGCGCGGGCATGTCTACGGGATCCGCCGTCGTCGCGATCCCGGGGAACCGGGTTGCGGCGTCGAGCGCGACGTGCCGCGCGCCGGCCGCGGCAATGAGCGCCTTCGACGGGACGCAGCCCGTGTTCACGCAGGTGCCGCCGAGCGTCCCGCGCTCGATCATCACCACCGACTTCCCGAGCGTGCTGGCGCGGATCGCAGCGGCGAACGCGCCGCCTCCCGATCCGATGATGGCGAGATCGTACTTCGTAGGCATCGCTACTCCTGTCAACTCTTGGCTTTCTGCTCTGTCTCAGCCATACTGGACCTTCCAGTGCAGGGGAAGGTCAAGCGCGGCCACGGAGGGAGACAGTAATGTGGATCGGAGAACTCGCCGAGAGGGCGGGCACTACCGCGAAGACCCTTCGCTTCTACGAGGAACAGGGCCTTCTACCCCCGACCGAGCGCACGCCGTCCGGATACCGCGACTACGCGCCCGAGACGGTCGCTCGGATCGACTTCATCCACCGCGGCCAGGCCGCGGGCCTCACCCTCGCCCAGATCCGCCAGATCCTCGACATCCGCGACGGCGGCCATGCGCCCTGCGAGCACGTGCGCGACCTGCTTGACGTGCGCCTCGCTGAGATCGAGCAGCAGATCGCGCAGCTCTCCGTGCTGCGCGACACTATCGCGGACCTTAGCCAGGACGCCGCGCACCCGGATCCTGAAACGTGCAGCACCGATCAAGTGTGTAGGTACTTGTAGACGGCGGGAGTCAATGACTCAAACGCTACAACCCCGATATGCGCTAGCGCATGTCGATGCCGCCGGTGCCCACCTCGATGATTTTGGTGGTGGCAGCGATAGCACACAGCAGCGGCATCGGGGCGGAGGCCTGCAGCGCGAAGTGGTGGACTCGGAAGGACGCGTTGTTCACGCCGATTTCGTCCGCAGCCTGGGTGATCTCCAGACGAGTCTTGGCGATCTTTTCCGCAGATGGCCCGCACTAGCTGCCGAAGGCGTAATGCCCGAAGCTTAAGAAGCCGAACGCTTTCATTGGATAACACTCCTTTTGATGGTGTTAACGAGAGGGAGTAACTTTGCAACGACATACCGTCGAGTTCAAGTTCAACGTTTAACGCGATGCGTTATTGACGCTTCGCGTTATAGGGGGGATAGGGTGAAGCATGATTCAGTCGTTCGGGAATCGACAAACATGACTGGTGTTTCTGCGTGAGCCGGTTCCAAAATTGGATTCTCGGATCCACAAGTCGGCGAACAAGAAACTCCATCAGCTCAATGCGGCAGTCTCCCTTGACTCCCTCCGCGTGCCACCCAGTAACCGCCTAGAGGCACTCAAGAGCGACAGGAAAGGGACTTTCAGCATTCGAGTCAATGACCAGTGGAGAATCACTTTTCTCTGGACGAGCGCGGGGCCCGAACAAGTGACCATCGAGGACTACCACTAAGGAACGCCATGTCGGAGAAGCTTTTCCCTCCGGTTCATCCTGGAGAGATTCTTCTCGAGGATTTCCTTGAAGGATTTGAAATCACTCAGCACAAGCTTGCCGTATCGATCGGGGTGCCCCCTCGTCGTATCAACGAGATCGTGCACGGGAAACGCGGAATTACAGCTGACACCGCGCTCAGGCTCGGAAAATACTTTGGCGTCGAGCCGATCTTCTGGATGAATCTGCAGAACCAATATGAGATTGAGGTGGCGGAGGATAAGGCGCTCGCTGAGATCGAGCGGATTCAGCCGATCCAAGCTGCCTCGGCATAGGCCCGAATTAGGGAATCTGGGGCCGTCGCCTCGTCGACTTCAGCTCCGAGCGCCGCTTCTTTGCTTCGAGTCGGCGCCGCACCGAGCTCCGCGTCGGCTTGGTCCTGCGCCGCGGGGGAGGGGGCGGAGCTAGGGCCTCGCGCAACAGGGCGGCCATGCGTTCGCGTGCCTCAGCTCGGTTGCGCACCTGCGACCGCTGGGTCGACGCAGACACGGTGAGGACGGAGCCGTCCAAGCGGTGCTCGAGGTTGCGCAAGATGCGGCGGCGTTGGGCGTCGGTAAGCGATGCGCTTTCAGCGATATCGATGGAAAGCTGGACCTTGCTGTCGGTCGTGTTGACGCCCTGGCCGCCCGGACCCGACGACTTCGCGAACCGCTCCGTTAGATCGGCAGCGGCGATGACTGCACCGTCGGGGATCCCCGGGCCGGGCGCGATGGTCAGGTCTTTCATGCAGCCCAGTCTAGGTGCCCTACGAGTCGTTCTTGTCTCGGCGAAAACGAAGACCGCGTCGCGACGGACGGGAATCTGTCTCAGAATTATTCTCGTCGTCGGTTGAGTCGAGTGCTTTCCGCTCTTCCTTCTCCCGTCGGGCTTCGATTTCAGCGGCCTTCGCAAGTAGCCGGTCGTCGTTCATGTCGCGAATTTTCTCGATGGCTTTCTGCGCCTGATCCACCGCAGCCTGACGGGCGCGGTTCGCAGCATCGACCGTGTCTCCCGCTAGCGACATCACAGATTGACGCCAGCCTTGGACCTAGAGACGCTCCGCGTAGTGTTGCTAGTCCCCGGGGTTACCCACGCAGAACTCGTTGCCTTCCGGGTCCTGCATGACAGTCCACACCAATCCCGGCGCCTCGTGGGTGGTGAGTTCGGTAGCGCCTAGGTCTTTGAGGCGTTCTATTAAAGTTTCGCGCTCCGCCCCGCCAACGTCGATGTGCATGCGGTTTTTCCCAGGTGTCGGATCCTTGACGCGCTGAAATCCCAGCGCCGGGGTGGAATCAACCATCACAAAATCGCCGTAATCCGCGGCGATTTCGCAACCGGTTGCGGCGGACCAAAACTTGGCGAGCTTTGAGGGATCGTGGCAGTCGAAGGTGATCTGCCGGATCGTGAGATTGGCATCATTCATGGTCTCTATTATGAGGATGGGATCTGACGCTTGCTACGTGCATTTCTAAATAGCATTCTTTAGCGCTTCGCGGATTGCCTGAGAGCGTGACCATCCGTTTGCAGCCGCATACTTGTCGAGGTCCGATATCTCGCTGGGGGAAAGCCGAATGGAGATAACCTTCGCAGCGTCTTCGTTTCGTGGTTTCCTTCCACGTCGACGAAGTGTCTCTACGTCGTAGCCTTTCTCGGCTTCGGTTGCCCACGCATCGATTTGCTCTTCGCTGACTAGCTTCCCGTTGATAGTTTTCATGCACGTAATCGTAATACGGAAAAGGGCTTGGCGGCTAGGGGGAGGTTATAGTCTTTCGACAATCCGTGGAGGTCAAGTTCAACGTGTAACGCGGGTGTTAGGGTGGAGATTGTTGACTACTACTGACAAGCTCTCCCTGTTGGTAAATTCTCGGAGACGCAAGTGGTCGGGCATGTGCCCGATGAGGTGAGAGGCGCCATGGAGCATCACACGGCCGTCGTCGTTGGTGGTGGCCAGTCCGGTCTAGCCACGGCATACTACCTGTGGCGCTACGAAGTGGACTTCTTGATCTTGGACAATCAAGAGGAACCCGGTGGAGCGTGGTTGCACACGTGGCCTTCACTGACACTTTTCTCCGCCGCGGAGTTCTCCAATCTGCCCGGCTGGCCTATGCCGCGGTACCCGGGGTACCCGCCGGCACGTCATGTCATCGACTATCTGGAAAGCTACGAACGACGCTACGACCTCCCGGTTCGGCGCCCGGTGCACGTTCACAGCGTGTCCCATGACGAAGGGATGTTCTTCCTAGATACGAGCGCCGGTCAATTCACAGCGGACCACGTTGTCGCGGCCACCGGCACGTGGTCCGCGCCGTTCGTGCCCCACTATCCGGGCACCTTCCGCGGACGTCAGTGGCACTCGTCGACCTACCCCGGCCCCGAACCATTCCGCGGTGCGAAGGTCGCGGTGGTCGGCGGGGCGAACTCGGGTGCCCAGATCGCCGCGGACCTCATCGGGTCGTCGGAGGTCACATGGTTCACACGTGAGCAACCGCGCTGGATGCCTGACGACGTCGATGGCCGCGATCTCTTTCTCCGCAGCCGCCGCCGGATTCTCGGTGGCGATTCCGGCTCGAACCTCGGGGACCTCGGCGACATTGTCGCGCTTCCTCATCTCCGTGAGCTTCGCGATTCCGGCCAACTCACCGCTACTCCCGTCTTCGATAGTTTGAGCGAGCTCGACCACGACCATCTGATCTGGTGCACTGGTTTCCGTCCGGCCCTCGGTCCATTCCGCCACCTCATGCGTGGCCGCGAAACCGCGGTGAAGAATCTGCATCTTGTCGGCTACGGCAACTGGACCGGCGACGGCTCGGCAACCCTGATGGGTGTCGGGCCCTTTGCCAAACACACTGCCCAGGTAGTCGCGGGCTGTATCGATGAAGCACGGCAGCACGAGTTTTGAAATGGCGCCAAAGTAACTCGCGTAACTCGACTCAGCGCTTCGCTTGCGCAGCTCGCAGGCCGTTCAAAATCACGATGACTTCGGCGACCTCGTGAACCAACACGACGGCAGCCAGGCCCAGCACGCCGCTGATCGCCAGCGGCATCAACACGATGATGATGGCCAGAGACAGCACGATGTTTTGGTTGATGATCCTGCTGCCTCGGCGGGCGTGCTGCAGCGCCTGCGGGATCAGCCGGAGGTCGTGGCCAGTGAAGGCGACGTCAGCGGACTCGATCGCGGCGTCAGAGCCGGTTGCTCCCATCGCTATGCCCACCGTCGCGCCCGCCAGCGCAGGAGCGTCGTTGATGCCGTCGCCAATCATCGCCGTCGGCGTCTTGGAGGAGAGCTCGGCAACGATGCTTGCCTTGTCCTCTGGACGCAGCTCGGCGCGCACGTCGTCGATTCCGGCGATTTCAGCCAGCGCCCGAGCAGTGCGAGAGTTGTCGCCGGTGAGCATGCTCACTTCCACGCCGTTGGCGTGCAGGGTCTGCACGGCTTCGGGCACCTCGGGACGCAGCTCGTCGCGGACCCCGATCGCCCCGGCGAGGGCGTCATCGACGGTAACAAGGACGCAGGTCTGACCCTCGGACTCCATGCGCTCAACGTCTGCCTTTAGTGGCCCGGCGTCGATCCACCGGCGGCTGCCAACCAGCACCCGTCGACCTTCGACGGTGCCGCCGATGCCATGACCGGCCTCCTCGCTGATGTCCGAGGCGGTGGGGGCTTTGGGCGTCGCTGCCGCGATCGCTGCGGCGAGGGGGTGCGTCGATTGCTGCTCAACTGCCGCCGCGAAGGCGAGCACCTGCGCCCGATCGAATCCGTCTGCCGGGACCACGCCTGTAACCTCGGGCTGGTTGCGTGTAAGGGTTCCGGTCTTGTCCACCGCCAGGTGACGGATGCCGCCGAGCCGCTCGAACGCCGCGCCAGACTTGATAACCACTCCGAACTGGCTGGCTGCGCCGATCGCGGCCACGACCGTCAACGGCACGGAGATTGCCAGCGCGCACGGCGATGCTGCGACCAGAACCACCAACGCGCGGGTGATCCACGTCTCGGGGTCGCCGAGCAGCGAGCCGATCACGCCTACCAGCACCGCCAGGATCATCACCCCGGGCACTAGGGGTTGGGCAATCCGGTCGGCGATCCGGGCGCGGTCGCCCTTTTCCGCCTGCGCCTGCTCGACCAGGTCCACGAGTGTGGTCAGCGAGTTGTCCGTTCCAGCTGCGGTCGTCTCGACTTCCAGCACGCCGGCGGAGTTGATTGCTCCCGCGGGCACCTCGTCGCCGGGTGCGACCTCCTCCGGAATGGATTCTCCGGTGATCGCTGAGGTGTCAAGGCTGGAGTGCCCAGACCGAATGATGCCGTCTGTGGCGATCCGCTCTCCGGGGCGCACGAGCATCAGCTCGCCAACCACGAGGTCCTTCGCAGTGACCTCGACCGCCGTGCCGTCGCGCAGCACGGTCGCGGTCTGTGGCACCAACTTCAACAGTGCCCGCAGTCCGCCCTGGGCCCGGTCCATCGCCTTGTCTTCCAGCGCCTCAGCGATCGAGTACAGGAACGCTAGCGCCGCGGCCTCTCCGACGTAACCGAGGATTACCGCGCCGATCGCGCTGATCGTCATCAGCAAGCCAATGCCGAGCTTGCGCTTTGTGACGAGGTTCCGTATCGCGCCGGGCGCGAACGTATACGCCCCTAGCAGCAGGCCGACCCAGAACAGTACTGTCGCGGGTGTCTCTAGCCCGGACCAGTCCAGCGCCAGGCCTATACCGAGGGCTACGCCAGAGAAGATTGGTAGTAGCAACTCGGGGTCCTTCCACCATGGCCGATCGAGATCTTCGATCTTCGTGGCTGGCTCGTGTTCGCATCCACATGCTGAACTCATGCGTCCGCTCCTTTCCCGTCGCAGCCGGGCACCGAGCACTCAGGGTCGATGCACGGGGCGTTTTCGTCGACAGCCAACGTCGCGTTCACTAGTGCGTTGAGTGCTGTCGCGAGGTGCGGATCGGCGATTTCGTAGCGTGTCTTGCGACCCTCCGGCTCGGCGACGACGATGCCGCAGTCACGCAAGCAGGTCAGGTGGTTCGAAACGTTCGAGCGGGTCAGGTCCAGGTCGCGCGAAAGCACGGCCGGGTAGCTCGGGCCGTTAAGTAGGGTCAGCAGGATTCTGGAGCGCGTCGGATCTGCCATGGCCCGGCCGAGCCGGTTCATGACGTCGAGGCGTGAAGCAATAGTCAGCATGTGCTGAACTATACAGCAATTGCTGAACTATTCAACAAGCGCTGAACTGACAGTTACGCGAAGGTCCTGCGACCTGCAAGAATTAGTCGATGGGATAGCAGATGACTGATCCTTTGTGGTTCGGCTGCGCCCAACGCGGGAGCGACGTGGGCGGCGAGGTTCTCGAGAAAGTAACTTTGCAACTACATACCGTCGAATTTAAGTTCAATGTAACCTAAGGCGCGCCAGTGTTAGTCGCATGACAACACGTGCTGTCATTTACCTTCGCATCTCGCTCGATACCCTGCTGTGGGGGTTACTTGTAGCGAAGCGAGCTGAGCATCCCGGTTTCCATGTGATAGGCGTTATGGCAGTGAAATGCCCACTCACCGGGGTTGTCAGCGATCAGGTCGGCGATCATGGTTTCACCGTGGCGGAGAAGGACGGTGTCCTTGCGTAGCCCGCCGCTGCCGGGCAGCGCCCACGTGTGGCCGTGGATGTGCATGGGATGGGGCATCATGGTCCTGTTGCGCATGACCATCCGCAGGCGCTGGCCCTCCTGCACGGTCGCGGAGGAGGATTGGCCGTCGGTGAGAATGCTCCATTCATACGGCATCATCTGCCCGCCCAGGTCGATGCTGACTTCTCGGTCTGGTGTGCCCTCGGGCAGGAGTGCACGGTCTGCAGGCTTCAGAGAGGACAGGAGCAGTCCGGTGGACGACAACTCGGGGAAGTTGACATCGGGGCGGGGGGCCTGACCGCCGGCGGTGCGGATGACGGCGAAGGCGCGGTCGTCCTTACCCACCGCCACAGCCGTGAGCGGGAAGATGCCGTCGCCGAGGATGACCTCGACGTCGACACGCTCGCCCATCGATAGGTATATCGATTCGGTCTCCCTGGGCTGGACAGGGAAGCCGTCGGTGTGGGTGACGGTCATGCGGTGACCACCGAGGGCCACTTTGAAGATGGTGTCACCGCCGGAGTTGATAAACCGCAGGCGGGCCTTATCGCCCGGGCGAGCCTCGAAGGTCCGGTGAGCACGGGGGATACGTCCGTTGATGAGGTAGTGCGGATACATCACATCGCCGGCATCCCCGCCCAGAACCCGGTCCGGGGTGCCGTGCATCATGTGGCCGTGACCTCCCATTCCGTTATGGTCGCCCGAACCCATTCCGGTGAGCTTATCGAGCTCATCGTCGGGAGTGCCCTGAATACCATCGACCCAGTCGTCGAGCACGATGGTCCACTCGACGTCCTGGTCCTCAGCGTCTTGCGGGTCACGGATGATCAGTGGGGCGTGGAGGCCGCGATCAAGCTGCAGGCCGGTGTGGGAATGGTAGAAATAGGTGCCACCGTGGGGGACTTCAAAAACATAGGAGAAAGACTCGCCAGGTTCAATGGGGTCCTGGGTCATGCCGGGCACACCGTCGGCTGCGTTGTGGAGTGCGATGCCATGCCAGTGGATGGAGGTGCTCTCAGGCAGTTCATTGGTGATATCTACCTGGAGGACGTCGCCGGCGGTGGCCTCAATGGCCGCATCCCCGGTGTCAGAGACGTATCCCCACGTCTTGGCTTCGATGCCGCCGATATCCAGGGAGAGGGGCCGGGCGGTCAGTGTCCGGCGCACCGTCGGCTCACCGAGCGCAGTGGGGGTGGGAGTGGGGCGAAGGGAGGAACCTGGTGCCGAGGCAGCGGGTCCAGGGTCGCTGGTGCAGGCGGCCACGGCCCCGGTGCCGGCGAGGACGAGCCCGCCGAGCAGAAACTGTCGTCGGGAAAAAGAGTTCGTCATGATTTGACCGTCCTTGGTGCAAGATTTCAGTGACACGGGAGACAGGCGCAGGTGAGGACTCTGCTGAGCCATCACGAAAGGCGCAGGTCTGTGACACAGGTGGCACCGTCGTCGGTGGTGGAAAACTCCGTGGTGCCGGTACGCCCCTGGTAGCTGACCTCAATCAGGCCGGTGACATCATCGGGAAGCCAGAAGCCAATAAACCCGTTGTCGAAGGTGGTTGTTGCCTCGTCCACCAGCACCTCACCGGTCGCCTCATCGGTGATCGTGACCTGGATATCCTCATTGCGGAGTTCCCCCACGCAGGTCGTGAGGCTGTGGTAGAAGCAGTCGTGGGTGGAGGTGAGATAGGGTGCGATCGAGACATACGTCTGATTGTCGGGAAGATCGAGCGCGACTTCCTGGTCATCGCTCGAGAGCAGTAGTTCATCGGCACGCACTGAGGCGATCAGATCCGTGGGACGCTCAGTGACCTTCTGCCGGTCGAGGTGATCAATGATCTCCACCGCGTCCATGCCGGTCAGGCCATGGGTAGTCAGGAATGTGTCCTGGGACTCCGTCCCGTCGGCGGTGGGTTCCGGGTCGGCGGCCGAACACCCCGTGAGGGCGAGGGCCAGGGCTGCGGCTGCGATCGCTGCTCGTTTCACGTCAATCTCCTTGGATCGTGGTAACACTGTGAGAAGACACCGCCTCAAGGTCGGTGCCATACTTTTATCTTGCACGGGTGCCTGACGGAGTAGAAATCAAAAACCCTGCTCACAGCCCTATAACAAGGTGAAAAGGGGGGTGAGTTCGGTGGGCTGGGTCACCACCGGGACACCACTTCACAGCCGTGGGCGATGTCCTTCTACCCGCCCCGGGTATGCGGTGCAGGCAGTGAAATCCCTGGTGGCGCCTGCTGAACCGACCAGGGGAGGCGATGCCGCCGGCCCAGGGTGGGGCACAGGGGTGACGGCGATCGAAGGGTGATGTTTGAAGATTTGATGAAGATTCCCCGCCGGGCACTGGGTGAGGGTGGTATTCCCCCCTGGCCGGCGCGATACTGGGGTCTATGGCTGACCGCACACCGACCACCGCCACGCCCTCGGGGCGGGTGCTGGTCGTCGATGATGAACAACCCCTGGCTCAGATGGTGTCCTCCTACCTCATCCGGGCAGGCTTCGATACCCGCCAGGCGCACACCGGCACCCAGGCCGTGGACGAGGCCCGTCGCTTTTCCCCCGATGTTGTGGTGCTGGATCTGGGGCTGCCCGAACTCGACGGCCTGGAGGTTTGCCGACGGATCCGCACCTTCTCGGACTGCTACATCCTCATGCTCACCGCGCGTGGCAGCGAGGACGACAAGATCAGCGGTTTGACCCTGGGGGCGGATGACTACATCACCAAACCTTTTAGCATCCGGGAACTGGTGACCCGGGTGCATGCGGTGCTGCGCCGCCCGCGCACCAGCACCACCCCACCGCAGGTGACCACCCCCTTGATCGTTGGTGACCTCATCCTTGACCCCGTCGCCCATCAGGTGCGGGTGGGGGAGACGACCGTGGAGCTCACCCGCACAGAGTTCGAGCTGCTGGTTGCCCTGGCTCTGCGCCCCGGCCAGGCGCTGACCCGCCACGACCTGGTCACCGAGGTCTGGGACACCACCTGGGTCGGTGATGAACGCATCGTCGATGTCCACATCGGCAACTTGCGTCGCAAGCTCGGCACCGACACCCGGGGCCGGGGGTTTATCGACACCGTGCGTGGCGTGGGCTACCGGGTGGGGCAGCCATGAATCACGGACCCGGCCTGACCTTCCGCTTCCTGGCCGCCCAAGTGTTGGTCGTGGTGATTAGCCTGCTGGTGGCCGCGGCCGTGGCCACGATGGTGGGCCCGACCCTGTTCCATGATCATATGTTGATGGTCGGCCGGGAGGACCCCTCGCTGGAGCTGTTCCATGCCGAGCAGGCCTACCGGGACGCCAACCTGATCACCCTGGCCGTCGCCCTGCCCACTGCCTTGATCAGCGCCCTACTGGCCAGTCTGTGGTTATCGCGTCGTCTGCGCACCCCCCTGCAGGATCTCACCCGCGCCGCTACCAACCTGGCGGCCGGTAATTCCCGTATCCGCGTGCCCGCCGGAGAAGCAGGTCCCGAGGTCGCCACCCTGGCGCATGCCTTCAACACCATGGCCGACCGGCTGGAACACACCGAACAGGTCCGCCGCCAGATGCTCTCTGATCTGGCCCACGAAATGGGCACCCCCTTATCGGTGCTCACGGCCTACCTCGATGGTCTCCAGGACGGGGTCGTGGACTGGAATGATGCCAACCACACGATCATGGCTGACCAACTCACCCGCCTGACCCGGTTGATGGAAGACATTGACGATGTCTCCCGGGCCCAGGAACACCGGATCGATTTGGACCTGGCAGAGGAAGGGCTCGGGGATCTGCTCCATACCGCCGCTGCTGCCGCGGGGGAAGCTTATGCTGACAAAGGCGTCGATTTACAGGTCGAGACCATTACGGACACCGCCCGGGTGGTCGTGGACCGGCAACGCTTCGGCCAGGTGATGAGCAATCTCATGTCCAACGCGCTACGGCACACCCCGGCCGGCGGGCAGGTCCGGATCAGCGTCCACCGCCAGGGGGCGTCCACCGCGCTCATCCATGTCGCCGATGACGGCGAGGGAATCCCACCTAGCCAGCTCGGACACATCTTCGAACGCTTTTACCGGGGGGATGCCGCCCGCAGCCGAGACAACGGCGGGTCCGGTATCGGTCTGACCATCTCCAAGGCATTGATCGAGGCCCACGGCGGCACTCTCACCGCCACCTCCCCCGGGCCCGGTCGCGGAGCGGTGTTTGCCCTCCGCCTTCCGCTGTCCCCTCCCGACAGTGAGGAGGCTGCCCGGTGATCACACCCTGCCCCGCGCGAGGGCCGCGCCCTCCACCCCTTGAAGATATACCCCAGATAGCATCGCCGAATCTCACCGACCCATAGGAGCTTTCTCATGATCACCTCCCCGCCCCGCCTCTTGCCGATGGCCTCCCACGGCTGCAGCTGTTGCGGACCTGCCTCTCGTGCCGACACCGCCTCCATCCCTGCTGCCAGCGACTCGTCAGCAGGAGGGTCCTCGCCGAGCTACCAGGTCACCGGCCTGACCTGCGGGCACTGCGTGAAAAGCGTGACCCAGGCCCTTCAGGCCCTCCCTCAGGTCGAC
The DNA here is from genome assembly GCF_001263755.1 of Corynebacterium riegelii. Classification (NCBI taxonomy): domain Bacteria; kingdom Bacillati; phylum Actinomycetota; class Actinomycetes; order Mycobacteriales; family Corynebacteriaceae; genus Corynebacterium; species Corynebacterium riegelii. The sequence continues at coordinate 1,110,130 of NZ_CP012342.1, read as the reverse complement.
GACGTCCAGATTGATCTCGCTGCTGGTGGTGTTTCCACCGTCAGGGTCACCGGTGTCGTACCTCCGGAGATGGTTCGCCGGGCCATCGAAGAGGCCGGCTACACCGTCTTATCCTGATCAGTTTTACCCATCATCTCGACCCCGACCGGGTTGAGCGGAAGGAACCTCATGAGCACTCCCCACCATTCCGGTGATCACCATGGTGATCACCCCGCTCCGGAAACAGACCACACCCACCACCCGCATCATGCCAGCCACGAACACCACGCAGATGCCGACACCCACGGCCAGGCGATGCCGCACGATCACCCGCACTCCGCCATGGACGAAGACCACCACGTTCATAGTCACGGCGAACACGCCGGACACAGCACCGCAATGTTTCGGGAACGCTTCTGGTGGTCGCTGATTCTGTCCATTCCCGTCGTTATTTTCAGCCCCATGGTCGCCCAGCTGCTCGGCTACCACCTCCCGGCATTCCCCGGGTCCACCTGGATCCCCCCGGTGCTGGGCACGATCATCTTCGTATACGGCGGAACGCCTTTCCTCAAGGGCGGATGGAACGAACTGAAATCCCGCCAACCCGGGATGATGCTCCTGATCGCCATGGCCATCACCGTGGCGTTTGTCGCCTCCTGGGTCACCACTCTGGGGCTGGGCGGTTTTGACCTGGACTTCTGGTGGGAGCTGGCCCTGCTGGTGACCATCATGCTGCTGGGCCACTGGCTGGAGATGCGCGCTCTCGGGGCCGCGTCCTCCGCGCTTGACGCGCTGGCTGCCCTGCTGCCGGATGAGGCCGAGAAAGTCATCGACGGGACCACCCGCACCGTGGCCATCTCCGAGCTGGTCGTCGACGACGTCGTGCTGGTGAGGGCCGGTGCCCGGGTGCCGGCCGACGGTACCATCCTCGACGGAGCCGCCGAATTCGATGAGGCGATGATCACCGGCGAATCCCGTCCCGTCTTCCGCGACACCGGTGACAAGGTGGTCGCCGGTACCGTGGCCACCGACAACACCGTCCGCATCCGGGTGGAGGCTACCGGCGGGGACACCGCCCTGGCCGGGATCCAACGCATGGTTGCCGACGCTCAGGAGTCCTCCTCCCGGGCCCAGGCCCTGGCGGATCGGGCGGCGGCGTTGTTGTTCTGGTTCGCGCTGATCTCCGCTCTGATCACCGCGGTGGTGTGGACCATCATCGGCAGCCCGGACGATGCCGTGGTGCGCACGGTCACGGTGCTGGTCATCGCCTGCCCGCACGCCCTGGGCCTGGCGATTCCGCTGGTCATTGCGATCTCCACCGAGCGGGCCGCGAAATCCGGGGTGCTCATCAAGGACCGGATGGCGCTCGAGCGGATGCGCACCATCGACGTGGTGCTCTTCGACAAAACCGGCACTCTGACCGAGGGGGCGCACGCGGTCACCGATGTCGCGGCAACTGTCGGCGTCACCGAGGGCGAGCTGCTGGCCCTGGCCGCCGCCGCGGAGGCCGACAGCGAGCACCCCGTGGCCCGTGCCATCGTGGCGGCCGCGGCCGCCCATCCCGAGGCCTCCCGTCGGCAAATCCGTGCAACTGGTTTCAGCGCCGCCTCCGGCAGGGGAGTCCGGGCCACTGTCGATGGCGCTGAGATCCTCGTGGGCGGGCCGAACATGCTGCGCGAGCTCAACCTCACCACCCCGGCCGAGCTCACCGACACCACCAGCGCCTGGACCGGGCGTGGGGCCGGTGTGCTCCATATTGTCCGCGACGGTCAGATCATCGGTGCGGTGGCCGTCGAGGACAAGATCCGCCCCGAATCCCGCGCCGCCGTGAAAGCCCTGCAGGACCGCGGGGTGAAGGTCGCGATGATCACCGGTGACGCGCAGCAGGTGGCCCAGGCGGTTGGCCAGGACCTGGGGATCGATGAGGTCTTCGCCGAGGTCCTGCCCCAGGACAAGGACACCAAGGTCGCCCAGTTACAGGAGCGTGGCCTGAGCGTGGCCATGGTCGGCGACGGTGTCAACGACGCCCCCGCTCTGACCCGCGCGGAGGTTGGTATCGCCATCGGGGCCGGCACGGATGTGGCCATGGAATCTGCCGGGGTGGTCCTGGCCAGTGATGACCCGCGGGCAGTGCTGTCGATGATTGAGCTCTCGCAGGCCAGCTACCGCAAGATGATCCAGAACCTCATCTGGGCCTCTGGCTACAACATCCTCGCCGTGCCGCTGGCCGCCGGCGTACTCGCCCCGATCGGGTTCGTGCTGTCCCCGGCCTTGGGCGCGATCTTGATGTCTGCCTCGACCATCGTGGTGGCCCTGAACGCCCAGCTGTTGCGCCGCATTGATTTGGATCCGGCTCACCTGGCTCCGACCGAGTCGAAGGAGGAACACACCACGCCTACTCCGGCATCCACCGCCGTCAGCTGATCCACCACTTCTTTCCACTACCCCCATATGACCCTGAAAGGCTCCACCATGAAGCGCACCCTTGTTCTTTCCGCTCTCGCCGTGGCCTCCACCCTGGCGCTGGCCGCCTGCGGTGAGACCACCGAGTCAGACAACACCGACGCCACCACCTCGACCACCAGCACTGCGACGACTACCGCTGAGACGACCGAGACCACCACGGCGACGACTGAGGCGGACGGGGAGATCTCCGCCGATCACAACGACGCGGACATCATGTTTGCCCAGATGATGATCCCCCATCACCAGCAGGCCGTGGAGATGAGTGAGATGCTCCTGGTCAAGGAGGGTATCCCCGCCCAGGCCGTGGAGTTTGCCCAGGGGGTTATTGACGCCCAGGGGCCGGAGATTGACCGGATGAATACCATGCTCGAGGCCTGGGGCCAGCCGCCGGTCACCGACTCTGGGGGCATGGGGATCATGGACGAGATGGGGGGGGGCATGGATCACGGCGAGATGGGTGGCATGAGCGGGATGATGAGCCAGGAGGACATGACAGCCCTTGAGGAGGCCCAGGGCACCGAGGCTGCCCGGCTCTACCTTGAGCAGATGACCGCCCACCACGAAGGTGCGGTCGATATGGCCCGTGACGAGGTTGCTGACGGCCAGAACCCGCAGGCCATCGCTCTGGCTGAGCAGGTCATTGAAGATCAGGAGGCCGAGATCGCCCAGATGCAGCAGATGCTCACCGCCCTATGACAGGTCCCCGTCTTTTTCTGATCCCGAGGACAGGCATCTGAAAAAGAGGGATAACCGTGACGATTGCCACCTGCTGTGGGCGATGGGTCGTTGTCACCGCAGCGGGTGCACCGGGGTGGATGTTTTTTCTCCCTCTGGTCGCACCACTGAGGAAGGGACAGCTCCTGTGCCCAGACCCTTGGAGGACTACGCATTATTGTCCGATACTTACACGGCCGCCCTGGTCTGCCGGCAGGGCAGCATTGATTATTGGGGGTGGCCCCCGAGTAGTGGACACGGCGACGTCGTGGAGTTTAAGCTCAATGTTTAACGCGATACGTTATTGACGCTTCGCGTTATGGGGGATAGGGTGAAGCATGATCCAGTCGTTCGCCAACAAGGACACTGAGCGTTTGTGGAATCGAGAGCGTGTGCCCTCGATCGATTCCCGCATCCACTCAGTGGCGCTGCGTAAATTGCGTCAGCTTGGCTACGCGCAGAGCCTTCAAGAGTTGCGGATTCCGCCGGGAAACCGTCTCGAGGCGTTGAAAGGGGATAGGCGGGGTCAGTACAGTATTCGCATCAATAGCCAGTGGCGGATTTGCTTTCGGTGGACGGCAGCTGGTCCAGAGGAGGTCGAGATCGTTGACTATCACTGACAAGCTTCTACCAGTACACCCAGGCGAGATCCTCATGGAGGATTTTCTCAAGGAGATGGGGATTACGCAGCATAAGCTTGCTGTTTCTATCGGTGTTCCACCACGCAGGATCAACGAGATCGTCCACGGAAAGCGCGCTGTTACCGCTGACACGGCGCTTCGTTTGGCGAAGTTTTTCGGGATGAGCCCCCAGTTCTGGCTCGGGTTGCAGACCCAGTACGACCTGGACGTGGCGGAAGACAAGATCCTCGCTGAGATTGAACAGATCCAGCCGCTGCAGGCTGCCTCGGCATAGAACGTTGGCTGCCGCTGACAGGACCAAATCGATTCGCCCGAGCATGACTGCGCTGCGCCAATGAGAACTCTGTTTTAGAATTCTGCCGCAATAGCTGCCCAAAGCTATTCACTGCGCGGCAGGCATGCTCGAAAACGGATACTGAACATGGGTGAGATTCAGGGTAACGCCTGATGGTTTGGCTCAGCTCTCGTAAACCTTGTCTCTGCGACCGATCGAGAAAATCTCGATGAGGACGACGTCATCGTGGATGAGGGCGAGGATGCGGTAAGAACCCACCCGGTAGCGCCATTCTCCCGCACGGTTCGCGGTCAATCCTTTACCGAAGGCGCGTGGATCGGCGCATCCATCGAGGTTGTTTTTGATCCATGTTGCCAGGATCTTGGCGTCGAAGCGGTCCATCTTCTTGAGTTGCTTGCGTGCTCGCGCGGTCAACTCAACGCGGTAGGTGCTGGACTGAGGTGGCATTAGTCGAGTTCAGCGAGCACTTCGTCGATGCTGAAGCGTTCGCCTGAGTCGTGTGCAATCGCTTCGCGAAGTTCTTGGAGGTCGTAGGAATCTTCGATTTTTTCCAAGATGGCGGTGCGGGCAAATTCGGAGATGGTGACGCCCTCGAATTGTGCGAACTTGCGCACGAGTGCAGCATCCTGTTCACTCATGCGCACTGTCATTGTGCTCATTGTTTCTCCTTTCCACTGCTCTGAATACAGTGTATTCAGGTTCGTGGGCCGCTGGCAAGGTGTACATGGAGGACAAAGACTACGTCATGGGTCAATGGTGACGTAGTGCGGTTTTGGTTCCTCGACAGCGCTACTCGTCGTGCTGATTGCGCGCGACATGCAGTCTGGCGTGGGCGATGGCGTCAGGGGTGGTGTCGAAGACGTGGTTTTCGTGCGCGAGCTGGTCGAATACGCCGAGTTCGCGCAACACCGGAACATGTTCGGGTTTCGTGGCTGCGAGCAGGACTCGGGTGCCGCGGCGTTCGAGGCGCCCAATCGTGTCGGCAAGCATCTGGGCGCCGGTGGCGTCGATCGTCGTGACGTAGCGCATGCGGAGCACAACAACCTTGACCGATGAGGCATCAGCGAGATCGAGAAGGAAATCGTGCGCTGCGCCAAAGAAGAGGGGGCCTTCCATGCGGAAGGCGGCGATGTGCTCGTCGAGGAGCTCGCGTTCCTCGTCGCGGTGATCTCCTGTATCCAGCGGGGCGGTCTCTAGCACCGCTGTACGGGCGGTTTCGCGCAGTGCGAAGAAGCCTGCAATAACAAGGCCGATGAGCACGGCGACGACAAGGTCGAACACGACGGTGGCGACAGCCGTGATGAGCAGGGTGACCCCATCGCCCTTGGTTGCGCGCATCACTGAACGGATGTTGCGTGGGTGGATCATCTGGATCGCAGTGGCGATGAGCACGCCGGCGAGCGCGGCGAGGGGGATCTCGCCCACCCAGCGGGCCGCGACGAGCACGGCAACGAGTAGAAGCAGCGAATGGAACACTGCAGCTAAGCGTGTGCCTGCGCCAGCGCGCACGTTGACGGCAGTTCGGGCAATCGCGGCGGTTGCGGGGATTCCGCCGAACAGGGGAGCGACGACGTTGGCCACGCCCTGCCCGAAGAGCTCGCGGTCGGGGTCGTGCCGGTCGCCGACGGTCATTGCGTCAGCAACCGTCGCAGACAGCAATGATTCCAGCGCACCGAGGGCTGCGACGGCGACCGCGGCCAACAGCAAGGAATCTAGGTGCTCCCAAGGGATCTGCGGCAAGCGCGGAGCAGGCAACGTCGACGGGATGTAGCCGATGGTCTTCAGGCTGCCGTCTGCCAGCATGTTGATGGCCGTCGCGGCTGCTACCAACACCAGCGCCGCGGGAAAGCCGCTACGAATACGCGCGGCAAGCAAGATCCCGGCTGCCACCGCGAGGGTCATCACGGGCGCCTGCCACGCCGGAGTTTCTAACCAAGCCTTGAATGCGCCCCACGCCAACCCGAGAACTTTCTCGCCGTCGACGTCAACACCGAGCGCCGCTGGCAGCTGTTGGAGGCCGATGATCAGCGCAATACCAGCTGTGAAACCTTCGACGACAGGTAGTGGCATGTACTTCATCGCGCGGCCGGCGCCGGTGAACGCCAGCAAGAGCAGCATGAGCCCTGCAAGCACGCCGACGACGAGCACCCCATCGGCACCATGGTTGGCCACGATGGGGATGAGTACTATGGTCATCGCGCCGGTCGGGCCGCTTACCTGGACGTTACTGCCGCCGAAGATCGCGGCTAGGATGCCCGCGACGATGGCTGTTGTGATTCCCGCTGCCGCGCCGACGCCGGACGCAACGCCGAAGCCAAGCGCGAGAGGGAGTGCGACAAGCGCCACCATGAGACCTGCCGAGAGGTCTCGACCGATCGTCGCGCGAGACCAATCCGAGCGGCGCGGCGCGAAACGGAGGGCACGGGAACGGATGCTCTCCTTAGAGGCGGCGGGGTGGGGCATGCTTCTTTCTTGCTCCTTCAGGGCTCAATGACACCCAAAGGATACACAAGGAGCCACCTGGCGACGGCCGCGTTCCCGGTTCTCGTTCCCGGTTCTCGGTGGTGCTTTAGGTTGAGGGATTACAACTTCCTGACCTGCTGGAAGCCAGCGGGAAGTTAGGAGACGGCGAACCCAGAAACTGGTGATGCCGTGTCCACAGGTGCGCCAGCGTCGTCAACGTACCAGGAGAGCTCAAGCTCTAATTCGCGTTCGACGCCGCGGCGCTTTCGGGAGTCGGTGACCTCCATCGTGGTGCGGATCGTCCCAGGAAGCTTCATGCCTAGGGCAGCATCCCCGGTACCGATGGTCATTTCGCCTTCACGGATGCGGGTGGCCAGGTTTTCCAAGAGGTCCGCCAGCTGTTCGCGGCTAAAGTCCGCCTTGCTTTTCAGGAGCTTTTGGTTTTTTCGAGCGGGGTTTGCGTTCTGCATTGGTGCGATCCTTTCTTGGAATAGGAAGTGTATGCCTGAATATGTACCCTCACTCTATCAGAAAATAGACCTGACCTGCGGAAATATTAGCGTGAAGGGTCACCAGTAGGCGAGCGTTATGTGGTAGCCGCCAAGCCCTTCGTGTGTTTCGCGTCGCCAGGGAAAAACTCCACTTTGAACCTCTCGCCGGTGGCGTTGGTGAAGGGGGAATCGTCGTAAAGTAGAGCCTTGTTTTCACCTTAGCCGCGGGATGACATTTGGATACGTGCGCGCGTACCCGATCGCGATGATAATCAGGGCCGCAACTGCGCCGATGACCGTCTCGGCGGTGCGGGCGAGCAACATGGGGCCGACGGGGGCGGCGTCGACCGCCTGCACCATCAGCAGGGCGGTTGGGGTGATGAAGCTTGTGGCGATGGTGTAGTTGCGGGTGACATACATTTCGGTGAGGTACTGCAGGACCACAATCCAAATGACAAGCTGCCAGCCTTCGGGTGAGTGGGAGAGCAAAAACCCGGCAACGGCGATGCCGGTAAGGGTGCCCAGCACGCGTTCGATCGCCCGGTAGTACTGCATGCGGAAGCGCGAGTTCACCAGGGGAGCGACGGCGGCAACCATGGCCCAGTAGGAGTGGGAGAGCGGGTCAATCAGCGTTACCGAGATAAGGCCCAGGGTGCCGGCGATCAGCGGGGCGAAGAAGAAGCGCGCGGCCTCGACTCGGAGGCGGGCCCATGGCAGGCGTTGAGCATTGGGGCCGCGGGTGGGCAGTTCGTTCGCCTTGGCGTCGCCACCCGGGCCTTCGCCGAAGAAGTGGGAGAACTGGCCTAGGACCAGGCTTATCAGCGCCGCACCGCCCGCGATAGCAAACGCCAACAGCGGGTGCACCGGGTTACTCAATGAACCAACGGCGGCAACCGAGAACACCACAAACACGGATCCGGTGGGCTTCATATCCTTCGCTAGCGCCACGGTGGCCCACAGCGAGGACACCAGGCAGGTGACAACCATCAGAACCCACGGGCTGATGTCTAGCCACGCAATTGTCGCACCGAGCGTGACCGCCAAAGTCAAGGCGCAGCCGGCTAAGAGGTGGTGTTCCAACCTGACGGCGCGGGTGGTGTGTCGGCCATAGACGCCGGTGAAGGCGCCGAAGTTGGCGTAGATGGCAAGGTCGAGGCGTCCCAAAGCAAGCAGTGCGAACATGGGGATTGCAACGCCGAGGGCAACGCGGAAGGCCGGGATGTGGTCGCGCCGGGCGGGCCCCATCTGAAAGAGTGGGCTGAAATGGCGCAACTGTAACCTCCCTGGTGCAAGCTTCATCGGTACCCGAGACACTTTAACGAAGGGCCGCTACGATCTGCCTGTGTGTTGGAAGTGCTGCGCATTTTTACTCGCCTCGGCTTGACATCTTTTGGCGGCCCGACGGCGCACCTGGGCTATTTTCGCGACGAGTTTGTTGACAAGCGAAAATGGCTCACAGATGAGGAGTACGCGGACCTAGTTGCGCTGTGCCAGTTCATGCCCGGACCGGCATCGAGCCAGGTGGGTATGGCAATCGGGCTCAAGCGCGCAGGCTACGGAGGTATGTTTGCCGCGTTTGTGGGATTCACGCTGCCCAGCGTCATCCTCTTGGTGGCGTTTGCTCTTGGGGTGGCACGGCTGGGCGACATCTCGGGCGCGGGTTGGCTCGCGGGGATGAAGGCTGCGGCGGTTGCCGTGGTGGCGCAAGCGGTGCTGGGCATGGCCAAAAGCATTGTGACTGACCGGCTGCGCGCCGCCGTTGCGTTGGCGGCGTTCCTGGTGGTTCTGCTGGTGCCGCACCCCTTGGCCCAGGTGGGAGCCATTGCGGTTGGCATGCTGGTCACGCTCGTGCTTTTGCGTATCGACGCCCCACAGCACCCCATCCCCGCCACACCCCAGCGCAGCGCTGTGGGTGTTGCGGCGTTGGGCACCTTTGCGGGCCTGCTTCTGCTGTTGCCGGCGCTGGGAAATACCAGCGTTGGTGCCGCGATCTTTGAGAGCTTCTACCGCTCCGGCGCCCTCGTCTTCGGCGGCGGGCACGTGGTCCTGCCGCTGTTGGAGCAGGCGACGGTGCCGACGGGGCTGGTGGATCACGACACCTTCCTCGCAGGCTACGGCGCCGCGCAGGCGGTGCCGGGCCCGCTGTTTACGTTCGCGTCGTTTTTGGGCGCCTCGGCGCAGGGGATCAACTGGTTGTGGGGCGCAACTATTGCCACGGTAGCGATCTTTTTGCCAGCCGCGCTGTTGGTTGTTGGCGTGATGCCGTTTTGGGATCGCCTGCGCGCCAACCCGAAGGCGGCAAGCGCGCTGGCCGGTGCGAACGCAGCAGTGGTGGGCATCTTGGCCGCGGCACTGTACAGCCCCGTGTTCACCGCCGGCATCCACGGGCCTGCGACGATGGCGGTTGCCGCGGCGGCGTTCGCGGCGCTACACAACTTCAAGGCTCCAGCCTGGGCTGTGGTTCCGCTGGCGGCCCTGGTTGGCTGGGTTGCGTTGTAAGTGGTGCTGTAGCGTGGGCGCCATGCACGCGCACGACCTTTTAAACGTCATTTACACCGCTGGCGTGGTGTTTGACGGGCTGTCCACCAGTCGTCTCGCAACCGACAAGTTTTTGCGCACTGGGGACACCGACGGTGTGCGGGGGAGAGGGGACTTGGCGCTGCTGCAAGACTTGCAGGCGGTGGCGGAGTTTGTTATCAAAACTGCTGGTAGCCACATTAATGCGGACTACTTGAGCAGGATTAATGACCAACTGACGCGTAGTGCAGCCCTCAATCCGGGGGTGCTGCGGCGCGCCGAGCAAGGTATCGAAGTCAACACTGCGCATGGCAGACATGAGCCGGAGGCGTTGACGGCTGGGGAGGTAGACGTGATCGTCACAAAGCAGCTGGCGCATACGGACCCGCTTGAGGCTGCCGCGTACCTGTTTGTCGAGCTCGCGCGGGCCCAGCCGTTTGAGGACGGCAACAAACGCACCGCGATTTTCGCGGCGAACAGTTACCTGCTGGGCCAAGGGACTGGGGCGTTGCTTGCAGTGCCGCATGATGACGAAGACCCCACCGTGAGTGCCACGTTCAGCGACCTGCTAGCACGCGCCTATGTGTTTGGGGAAGTGGAGCCGGTCGTGGAGATGCTGCTTAAAAACCTAAGGTAGCTACCACGGAGCCGTCGTCGTGCTGGGTGATGGTGAAGGTGGCGCGGTGGGCGTCTGCAATAGCCTGCACCAAGGTGAGACCCAAGCCGTGGCCGGTGGTGGAGCGCGCGTCGCCGTCGGCGTTGGTGACGCTGACCGTGGCGGGGTGAGAAAGCGCAAGCGTGGCCGTGTTGGGGGCGCCGTGGGTAACTGCGTTGCGCACAAGATTGTCCACGGCCTGGCGCAGCAGCTCCGGGTCGCCGTCAACCACGACGCCTTCGGTGATCTCGGCCCGCACGCCGCGTTCGGCGGCGATTTCCTTGCACAGTTTGGAAAGGTCGACGGGTTGGGGGTTGAGGGGGTGACCGGAGTGGGCGTTTGCAAGCAGCAAAAGCCCCTCGACGGTGCGCAGGTTTCGAGCGTTGACCTCCCGGATGCGGGTGAGCGCTTCGGTGGCGCCGGCGGGGTTGGAAAGCGCGACGTCAGCGATGGTTTGGATGGTGGCGATCGGTGTTTTCAGCTCATGCGAGGCGTTGGAAGCAAAGCGCTTCTGCGCAGCTAAGGCGGCGGCGAGGGAATCCAACATGGTGTTTAAGGCGCCGGCAACCTCGGCGATCTCATCGTTTGCGGTGGGCGGGGTGATGCGCACAGAGGTGTCGCCGGCGGTGATCTGTTGGGCGGTAGCCGCGATGTCTCGCAAAGGCCGGATGACCAAGCCTGCGAGGAACCACCCCACAGCTCCCGCGGCTGCCGTCATCAGCGCTAACACCACCAGTGAGATGGTCAGCACGGTGCGCAGGATTTCGTTGGTGATAGGGATGGCGGCGTCAATCACCGCGCCTTCGCCCGCGAACTCCGCCTGGAAAGGAACTGGGGTAAAGCGCAGGTAGGCGTACACCAGTCCGATGAGCAGCAGTCCCGCACCCAGAGTGGTTGCCACGAACATGACGGTGATGCGAGCTCGCAGAGTCATGCCGGCTCCTCCGCCGCGTAGTAGCCCACGCCGGGGGCGGTGTGGATGATCCAGGGGTCGCCCAGCTTGCGGCGCAGATGCGAAATAGTCACGCGCGGGGAGTTGGTGAACGGGTCGGCGTTTTCGTCCCATGCCTCTTCGAGGAGGGATTCTGCGGAGATGACGCCGCCGTCGTAACGCAGCAGCACCTCAAGCACCCTGAACTCCTTGGGGCTTAAGGCAACCGGAACCCCCGCGCGCGTGACCTGCTTGCGGAAAGTATCAAGCCGCACATCGCCGCAGCGAAACACCTCGCCCTGCGTGGGGACGGCGCGTTTTGCTAGCGCCTGCACCCGCGCGATCAACTCGGGTACTTCAAACGGCTTGGGCAGGTAATCGTCGGCGCCGATGGCAAACCCCTCCAACCGGTCATCCAGGGTGCCGGAGGCCGTCAGCATGATCACGCGCGTGGCCGGGTGGTCCTGAGTGATGCGCTGGCATACCTCGTCACCATGCAGGCGCGGCAGGTCACGGTCCAACACCACCACATCGGGGCCGAGCTCATCGATCTTGGCTAGGGCCTCTTTGCCGTCGAAGGCAGTGAACGTATCCATTCCAGCCTGCGACAACGCCTCGGCGACGGCCGCTGCAAGGTAGACCTCATCATCCACCACAAGTACGCGAATGCTCATGGTTTCAAGGGTAGGTTGCGCACGTTAACGCTGTCGCAACATGGGTACTTTTACTGTCATGAGCATGCAGATGCGAAACGCGAACCGGATTGTCGGTGTGGACGTGGCCAGGGCGGTCGCGCTGATCGGAATGATCTGTGCGCACCTGACGTTTCCCGACGGTGTTTTAGGCGAGGTGCTCTACGGTTTTCCGGCAGCACTCTTCGGCCTGCTCGCCGGGGTGAGCATGGGACTTATGCACGATCGTGGCGCGCGCCCGATGCACTTCGTGGTGCGCGGGCTGATCATCATCGCGATCGGCATGGTGCTGTCTTTGGTACCAAGCTCGATTGTCATTGTGCTGGGAACGCTGGGCATCTGCATGGTCGTGCTGGCGTGGGCGCCGGGGCAGGGATCAGGTGTGCTTGCGGGATGCGCGGCTGCGGCTGCGCTTATCTCCGGGCTGGCCTATGAATTCCTGCCATTTGGGCTGGGTGTATACCCGATCTTCATGTGGCTTGCGCTGCTGCTGTCCGGGATGCTGGCGCAGCGACACCTGCTGGGGCGCCCGGTGCGCCTTGCGGTTGCTGCGCTGGTGGGGCTCGGTCTGATGGCGGCAGATATCGCATCGCGCTGGTACCTGGAGCTGCCCCTTTTCCTGGAGGCGCAGGGGCACACAGGTGGGCTGGCGGATGTGATCGGCAGCGTCGGCGCAAGCGTAGGAATCGTCGCCCTGTGTTGCCTGGTGGCGCAGCCGTGGCAGATAGTCCTGCCGCGCATGGGTGCGATGCCGCTGACGCTCTACTTCCTGCACGTACCAACATCATTGTTTATTGGCGTTGTGCCAACACTCATCGGTGCGGCCGTGTTCGCGACCGCGTGGCTCGCGGTATTTAAGCGCGGGCCGATGGAGGAAGCCGTGCGCCGCGGGGTTACCGCAGGCACCGGCTGGATTGAAAGGAAACGAAATGAAAAAAGTATTGGGTCTGGCAGCAGTAGTGGGCATTTGCTTGTCGACGCCCCCCGCCCTCGCCATGGAGAGCACCACCTTCGCCGGTGACGCCGAGGAAGCCACCCCGGTAGTCAGCGTGCGTGTGGAAAAATCCGACCCGGACGACGGCGTATGCACCGGCACCGCGATTAGCGAACACTGGGTGATCACCGCCCGCCACTGCACCGAGGCAGCTCGCAAGCTGGCGCCAACGGTACGCACCGGCCAGGGCGACGAGCAGAAAACCTACGAAGTGGACCGCTGGGAGATCGCCCCGCGTGGCGACATCGCCCTGCTCCACACCGTCCAACCGATGCAGCTTTCCCACTTCGCAGGGGTTGCGGACACGGTGCCGTCCGGCAGCGTGAACGTGTACGGCTGGTCCTCTGACGGCTCGGGCGGCTCCACCAAGCTGCCTTCTGCAACCGGCCAGGTCAAGGGCGAATCCCCGCTGGCGCTGTTCGAGGCGCCGAGCGCCCTGGAGGTTACCTTGGATAACGGTGCCCGCATCCAGCCGGGTGACTCTGGCGGTGCTATTTTTGCCGACGGCAACGTCGCCGCCATCATGTCCGCCGGCCTCTTCGAAGACCCCGAAAACCCAACCGAGGAGGAAATGACCTCCAACGCGGCGGTTGCCGTGGCGCCGGTTGCGGACCAGGCCGACTGGATCAAGGAAACGATCTCGCAGCCGGAGAGCGATGATGCTGAGTCTGCTGCTGAGTCCTCTTCGGAGTCTTCTTCGGAGTCTTCGGGGGTGCTGCAGTGGGTCCTCGTCGGCCTCGGCGTGCTTGTGGTGCTGGGCGGAGTTTTCTGGATGCTGCAGCGCCGGAAGGGGTAGTGGCTAGGTAGTGGTTAGGTAGTGGCTAGGTAATGGCCACGTAACTGTGGCTAATCGCCATCGGATGCGCCCGAGCAGGCGGCAAGACCGCACGCGGTTGCGGCGGCGAGCAGGGCAACGAGACCATGTTTCCGGAGGTTGTTCGGCATGGTTGTCAATATAGATCTGTCAATATAGATCCGTGTCTACAGATCACACTCGGGGATGAAAGGCTGGGTCCGGCATCCCTGTTCGGGCGCAGTCGCACCTTCCCTTTGCCGCATATATTCGGCTGACCGCAGATTGTGTTGCGGGGACGGATTGGTTGAAACGCAGCGGATCACTTGGACGTTTCCGGTACCCTGACCTGCCAGTTTGAGGGTCGAAATCCATGTAACCCTTGTTGAAAGAGCCGTCTCTGTGGTCGTTGTTGCACCTGTGGTGTTCTCGACATAAACCGGTGAGGTTTTCAATGTCGGTTCTGCCGCCTTTGATCCACGCCAGGATGTGGTGCGCTTCGCACTCTGACATTGCGGCGGTGCAGCCGAGCCAGGAACAGACCCCTTGCACGGCAAACATCGCGATGCGTTGTGCAATTGAGGCGATCCTGTTGCTTTGGCCAAGCCACAGGGGGACAGAGGTCACCCCATCTACTTGCAGCACGAAGTCGGTCGTGCCTTCCATACCGAGGCGGACAAGATCGAAGCAATCGACTTCGAGTCCTACGTTGGTGCCGTAAAGCATGACAGCGTCGCCATCCGCGAGGTCATCCAGCGTAACTGCAATGACAACGGACGCCGCACCATTGTGTTCTTCCTGGTACTCCTGCTCGTACTGCCGGAAGATGGCAAAGAACTGGTCGTAGCGACGCTGACGGGGCGTACGCGGGTCAATCTCACCCTGCAGCTCCTTGGGCAGGTTGCTGTTTGGTGCGAGCCCCTGATCCAGGTGTGCCTTGATCAGTGCAGCGTGGCCAGCCGTGGTGTTGATGTGGATATCAACGGTGCCGTCGGCTTTCCTGCGGCCAATCGCAATGCCACGGTTCTCGTGGCCCGCGTTCGGGTTGGAGCGCGGCGCATGCTTCCGGTTCGCCGCCTCGACAGCCTTGCGCACGTAGATACGCAGGTCTTCGGGGGAGCGGGAGAGTGCTTCGCGCATCGCGTCAGCATGAACGCGGGCACGATCGCCGGCTGCGGCCTTGAGAAGCTTGTCCAGCTCGCGGCGGATGATGTCCTGCTTTTCCGCGCTCACCTGGGCGGCGTGCTTGCGCGCGTCGCTCTGCTGTTGGCGCTGCTCCTCTTCCTGCTGCTGGCGACCAGCGCCAGCGTTACCGTCTGCGCCGCTGAAAAGATCTTCCGCATCTTCGTCCGCAGGCGGGGGAGGAGGTGGCGGGGGCTCGGGTGGAGCGAACAGGAGGCGGCCGCGTTGCAGGCGGTTGTAGGCCTCGCCCTTTGAAAGGTCTAGGCACTGTTGGAGGTAGGCGTTGGCGTAGTTTGCTCCCACCATCCGGCCGGCCTGGTCGCGTTCGGCGATGAAGGCAAAAGCTGCGTCGATAGTCGCCTTCTGCTTGAACTGCACTTCGAGCAGCTCCATGTCCTTGTGTATGTCTTCGAATTCCAAGCAGGAGGGGTCTTCGAACAACGCGCTCAGCGTTTCAAGTGCGGTTGTAATCTGTTCCACGCACTGCGCTACTTCCGTGTTCATTATGCCCTCCTTCCTGCTGGAATGTTGCTTAACTACTCGGTTCAAAAACTGTTAAACAACACACTAGCAAGCGAGGTACACACGCCACTCAGGAATGCAAACACATGTTCTAAAAGGTGCCCTTAGCCAGCAAATGTGTACCCGGTGATCTCATCAATCCTCGGGGAGTGGCCGGGCCAGCTTGGATCACCCGGGTAGAAAATCCGGTCAGGATTAAGAAACAGATGAAGCATTCTGCCTTCAAGCAGGGAAAGGTCCGTGTCGTAACCGAAAAGGTCTAGTGCCTCATCTTCGGTGCCGATGGTGATCCACTTTGTTTCGCTCACCTTAGGCGCGCCGCCCTGGATCCCCGAGATCTCGGTGGGGGCAGGTAGTTCCAGGAAGAAATACGTCTCATCCGGGTCGGCGTAAAAGTTACCGACCTCGCGCACAGCAGTGTCGCCATCCATAATGCGCAGGGTGGCAAAAACATCGGGGTGGTCGGCGTTGACGGGGGCGTCGTCAAGCAAAGGCTCCTCAAGCGCAGGCTCCTCAGCCTCCGGCAAATCCGGCAAATCCGGCACCTCAGGCAACTCCGGCACGCACGCGGTCAGCACAAGCCCGAGAAGAACGACACTGAGGCGGCGCATCAGTCCAGCACCTCAACGTTCTTAAAGGACGTAACGCGCAGCGCACCCATCGGCATGCCGGTATCGGTTTGGAAGTGGACCGAGTCCGCAGCCATCGTCAAGCGGACGCGTTTGCCTAGGACCTGCTCCCATTCGGTGCCCCAATCCCGGGGGTATGTGCTGATCTCCCGGCCGCCTAGGGAGATGGTGTCGGTGTCGCGGGTCACTACTTCACCGGAGGCCCGGTAGTCGGTGAAGTCCTGCGACGCGTCCAGCTGGAGCAGGAGGTATTCGCTGTTGGGGTCCTCGTTGTTCGGCATGCCTTCAGGGCGAAGCTCGTAGCCATGCTTCATCACCACGGTGCCCTCAGCCACCGCATCTGGTGCGTCAGCAGGAGCGTTACCACGACGGACCTCGGGCAGTGCCACGGTGAGATCGCCACGTTCAAGCGGGCCGCGGTCCTCGATCGGCGTCCACGTGATTTCAAGATGGAGCGGAAATGCGTACTGAATGTTGAAATCGCGGGAATCTTCTGTTGCCAGGATTTCCGTGCCGTTGACCTCGCACCAGGTCGAGTCGCCATTACCAGTGCCGCTTGAGTGCTCGCTTTGGTACAGACCGTAGCCAAGCTGGGAGGCCTGGATCGTCGCACGGTACCCGCCCGCACCGGAGGCACCGTGGGTCAGGATGCTTGTCGACGCCTCCGCGGTCCCACCATCCCCAACCTGAAACAGCAGCACGCGAGAGAAGTGGTTGTACATTTCATCGACGCCGTCGAAGCTCAAAAGCAGCTCCGGCGTGCCCCCGCCGTTTGCCTCTACAAGGGCGTAGCGGTAGTTGCCATCGGGGGCGTATTCAAGGGCGATGCCGGTGGGGTTGGGCAGGTCAAAGTTGTAACTGCCAGGGTTATCTAGCACTTTGGCGTATTCGGTGCGCCAGTCTGCTTCCTTGGCGCGTGTGTCCTGTTTGCGCGCCGGCGGCTCCTCAGGCTGGCCAGCAACGGTGGTGTACACCTCGCCGGAATCAGGGTCTGCAACTTCGGTGGCGGTAACAACGACGGTGTCGCCGCTGCCGGAGCAGGCGCTGAGCGCAAGAGCGCAGGCAACAAACGGCACGGCAATACGCACGGGAAAACTACGATGCATAGTCATTTAACCTACAACCGAATCGGCCGCAACTGGTGCTGTGGCAACAGCAAAACACTGGAGTGGAATCTCGAGCATTGATTAGCCCGACTGAATCCATAAAATGAAAGTACGTCACTAAAAAAAGGGGGCTGATGGCTACCAATATCCCAAAAACGATCGCGGAATACTCCAAGCTCACTCGGAGTGAGGAGAGCTTTGTAGACAAGCTATTGATGAATGATCCGGCTGATGTTGAGGTTGCGCCTTTGAACATTGGACTTCAGCCGGTGAACACTTGATATATCTCCCAAATCAGCGGGGATAGGGGCAAAACCGGGCAAACCGATGTCGTCTTTCCGCCACTAGGAACACCGGTACACCTCGTAGTCATCAGGAACTCCTGCACCGGGGACGTGCTGAAGTCCCAGCTTCAAAGCCAAACCAATTGACGCCTCATTCGTAGGGTCAATGATGGCAACCACGGGCAACTCAGGGAACCGCTCACGGGCGCTTGCCAGGGCCGCGGCTGCAGCTTCCTTGGCATAGCCTTTGCCTTGGGATTTAGGGGCGAAGCGGTAGTAGAGGTTGAGCACGTCCTCGCCAGCCTCCTGGCTATGGCGCAGGCCCGTAAAGCCAATGGTTTCGCCATCGAGGGTGGACACCACGTAGTAGCCCAGCTGCTTCTCACGCCAATTTTCTTGCCACGCATGCGCCAGCTCCTCGGCTTCCTGCCTGGTTTTCATGGCCAGATCGGGGCGGTGCTCGTAGGTACGCGCATCCGAGTGGATGGCAAAGATGGCGTCAACATCGGCGTCCGTGGGTACGGACAATACAAGGCGCGGGGTGCGAAGTGAGTGCATGCCGATCCATGCTACGCGCAATATTTGACCTTGCCCCTACGGCAACCTGTTCAATCAACATCATGGTTGATGGAAACGAATACACGGTTGGTCAGGCTGCGGACATCCTGGGTGTGAGCGCGAAGGCGCTGCGCCACTGGGAGTCGATGGGCCTGCTTATCCCGGAGCGCACCACGGCGGATTACCGCATCTACACGGACGTTGAGATGGAGCGCGGCGCGGCGATCGCGCTGTACCGCGGGGTCGGCGTGCCGCTTGCCCAGATTGGTGAGCTGCTCGACGCCTCCCCGGATGCCCTTGCGGCCGCCTTGGAGCACCACCGTAGGGCTCTTGCTTATCGACGCCGCACGCTCACCCAACAACTCTCCACCATCAACCAACTGATCAACGATATGAAGAAAGGCAACATAGATATGGACGCAATGAAGAAGTACCTGGGTGAAGACATGCCCGCGTACCAGGCAGAGGCACAGGAGCGCTGGGGCGATACCCCGGAGTGGGCGCAGTCCCAGGAGAAACTCGCGCAGATGGGGGAAGGTGATTTCGCGCGCCTCCAAGAGGAACAGGAAGCGTTGGCTGCTGATCTCGTAGCCGCCCGCGATGCAGGCGTGGCACCGGGGTCTGAGGAAGCCGCGGCGTTGGTTACACGCCACAGAAAAAGCATTGGGCAGTGGTATGAAGTCACGCCTGCGCGCCAGCTGATTCTGGCGCGGATGTATGTGGGCGATGCCCGGTTCCACAGGGCTTACGCCGGCGCCCAGGACTACCTGCTGCAGCTTGTTGAGGCCGCGGCTGCCGAAGCTGGCGTGGATGTGGATAACCCTCAGTGGGGATAAGGGAATTTATACGGGGCAGATGACGGGGACGTCGGCGTCGTAAAGAATGCGAGCGTCGATGTCGTAGACCTCATGGAGCAGTTCCGGGGTGAGTACCGTTTTGGGCTTGTCGTGCGCGATGGCGCGGCCGCCTTTAATCACCAGCAGCTCGTCACAAAAACGGGCTGCCAAGTTGAGATCGTGGATGGCCACCACGGCCAGGCGGTCGGTGCCGCGCACCTCCTCGCGCACAATCTCCAGCAGGTGTACTTGGTGGTGGATGTCAAGGGCGGAAGTCGGCTCGTCCAGAAGCAAAATGTTCGGGTGGCGCACCAGCATCTGCGCAACGCCAACCAGCTGGCGCTGGCCGCCGGACATTTCGGAGATCAGCCGGTCTGACAGGTAGGTAATGCCAAGGCGTTCCAGGGTGTCAGCTGTTGCGCTTATTGGATCCCAGTCTTCCACTTCGCTCCGGCGGGCGGAGACCATCACTGACTCGAAGGTGGTCAGGGACGCGGTTGCCAGCAGGTCCTGAGGCACGTATCCGATGGCCTGGGTTCGCTCTCTGCCCTCTACAACTTTGCTGCCCACGGTGACGGAGCAAGTGCCTGATTGTGGACGCTTAATCCCCGCAATCGTTTTAACCAGCGTCGACTTGCCCGCCGCATTCGGGCCGATAAGCCCGATGACCTTGCCCGTTTCGAGCGGGCCGAAATCCATATTGTGCAGGATGGTTGTCCGGCCGTATCCGACAGTGAGCGCTCGCGCGGTAATTGTCACGCAACTTGTCATAGTGGTTATCTCCTGCCCTTTGTGCGAGTAAAGATGAGGAACACGAAAAACGGCACGCCAACCAGGGCCGTGATGATGCCGATCGGGATTGCCAAACCAGGGATGATGGACAGGGAAACGGCATAGGCCAAGCTGAGCAGCATTGCCCCTGCGGCAGCAGAACCTGGCAGGAAGTACTTCTGGTCCTCACCAACCAGCATGCGGGCCACATGAGGCCCAACCAACCCGATGAATCCGATGATGCCGGTAAACGCCACGGATGCAGCGGCCAAGAGTGAAGCGACGATGAGGGTGGTGAGGCGGAGGCGCTTGACGTCGATGCCGAGGGCGGCCGCGCGGTCGTCGCCAAGCCGAAGCGCCGTTAAACGCCAAGAGTTAGCCACACAGTAGGGAACTGCAGCAGCCAGCACCACAGCAAGGATCGTGTTCGAGGTCCAGGTAGCGCGCTGCATTGAGCCCATGGTCCAGAACACGATCTGCTGCAAGGCCTCGATGTTGGCACCGTACTGCAAAAGGGACAACAGTGCCTGGAAGAAAAACGACAACGCAATGCCGAGCAGGATCATGGATTCTGCGGTGGCACCACGCCACACCGATGCCACGGCGACAATTGCTACAGCAAGCAGCGCGGATACGGCGGCGGTTAGCGCCAGGTTGAACTGGGGGTTCGCAATCACCGTCCACCCCATCACGATGGACAATGCCGCACCGAAAGCAGCGGCAGCCGAAATGCCAAGCGTGAAAGGCTCGGCCAACGGGTTATCCAGAATCGTCTGCATCTTCCCACCGGCCAACCCGAGTGCTGCGCCGCACAGGACCGCCATTACCGCGGCGGGCAGGCGAAGCGTACGAATGACTACACGCGTCTGCTCATCTACATGATCCGGGCGAAATACTGCCAGAAACACATCAGCGATGGAGATGTTGAGGGGACCGACAATGATGGCAAACAGGAAGCTCGCAAAAACCGCGACGACTAGACCAGCAATAGCGAACGCTTTGTTACGTCCGCGTTTGCGGTAACTGTCAATCGCGGCCTGGCGGGCATCCACTGCCTTTATCTGCGGCGTAGATACCTGGGTAGTCACGGGTTATGCCTTCTCCGGGTGAGCCGGGTCGAGGAAGAACACGCCGCTGTAAGGAATCGGTAGCCAGTCCTTGTGGAATTGCTTGAATTCCTCCGTTGGGTTGTAGTTAGCGAATTCTTCCGGGTGAATCCATGCAGCAAAAGCTTCGAGCGCGAATACGTTGAAGGGGTTGTCGTAGAACTGGTGGTACACGGCGAAGAAGTTGCCGTCCTTCGGTGCCTGCAGCAGTTCAAAACCTGGCTTGTTCAGCGGGCCCTGTGACGTTTCCAACGCTAGTTCCGGGGTGGACTGGTAGCCCAGCTCTACGTGGCGGAACGTGTCAGTCTTGTTGGGGTCCCTGGCCCACTCGCCACCGGTGACAATGATCTTGTCAGGGTCAAGCTCAATGAGTTTTTCCGGAGTGATGGTCTTCGTCTCTGGGCCGAGGACATCCGGCCCGAGGTTGTGTCCACCTGCTGCGGTAACCAACGTGCCCAGGTGGACATTACCTGCGACGGCGCAGCACTCGTTGTAACCCGCAGCGGTCCACAGCAGCACGTTCGGGCGCTCTGTAGTTTTTGCAACGCGGTCAGTGATCTCTTTGACCTTTGCGTTGTAGAACTCGTTGTACTTTTCTGCGCGTTCGCTCTGGCCCAGCAGGTCTCCCAGGAGCTTCATAGATACTGTGGTGTTTTCCAAGGGCTTTTGGCGGAAATCGATGAACGCGTAGGTGATGCCAGCGGCATCCATGTCGGAGATGAATCCGCTTTCCTCAACGGCCTTCTTCTGATCCAGGGTCATAATGACCACATCTGGGTTCTGCGCCAGCAGGTTTTCTACGGTGACATCGCCCTTGTGAACAGAGCCGATCACCGGCATCTTTTCCACCTCTGGGTCGAGTTCGATGAGCTTGTCGCGGAATGCGCCAGCATTTTTCACCAGGTCCTGGCCGTATGCGGCGATGTTGTGCAGCGGATCTTCCTGCAACAGGGCAGTGGCGAAGGCGGCGCGGCCTTCGGCGAGCACAATGCGCTCCGGCAGTTCATCGAATTTCAGTGTGCGGCCGGCGGCGTCCGTGACGGTGATTGCGGTCGTAGCGCTGCGCTCCACTGACGAGGATGTCGCAGGTGCTGTAGATGACGAAGCAGACGAGGTTTCGGAGCTTGAGCAAGCCGCAAGGCTCAGCGCGGTGCACGCTGCGATAGCAAACGCGCCGAGTTTGGTGGAGAGTTTCACAACACAACCTTTCCAAGGTAGGTAAGCCTAAGTTAAGGGTCGATACAGAACGTAAGGTAAGGCTCACCTAATGTCAAGAAGGGGTAGTTGGGATCCCCAAGGCTTCGCTACCCTTGGCCTCGTGTCACCCGAAAACATCCTGCTGCGCTTGTCAGATGAAGACGAGCAGACTGTGCGCGCGATCTACGCGGAGCTTGCACGGCGGGGGTTTCCCAAGCAGCGCCAGCGTCCACACGTGTCCATCACATTCGCGCCCACTATGCAGCGCCAGGTGATCGGGGAGGCTGCTGTGCTCTTGCCGCCGCTGCTTCCGGCTTCTTTGCGACGCGTCGGGGTCGCCATTTTCGGCACCAAATCCAAGCAAACGGTGACATGGCTCCTGGAAGCGCCGGAACCGCTTGAGCGTGCGGCGCGCGCCATCAGCGCGATGAACCCAGAAGGGCGCGGCGAGCGTTGGATTCCGCACCTGACCATGGGGCTGCGTCTGCCCAAAGCGATCGTGCCGGACTACATCGCAGCACTAGCGGAGGTCACCTCGACACACTTCAACGACATCACCGCCCAGCGCGCCGTGTTCTACCAGCCGAGCCTGGGCACGGAGTTTGAGTTTTAAGGGGTTGCGCGCCGGGGGTGGGGTTGGTCGTGGTGGGGGTTGACGTGGGCGTCGATAAGCAAACTGCCCTCTTTGGATGGAACCTCACCACGGAACTCCAAGGGAGTATCTGAGGCCGCAACCACCACGTTGCCGTAGGCGCGACCGGCGAGGACCTCGGGCGTGGCGGCGGCCATGGTGTGTGCGAAAACGTCGGCGAGCCCGGCAAGCTCAGTGCGGGTGTTCGGCAGTCCCGCACGATCACCGATGTTGGCCACGAACAACCCGCCGGGCCGAAGCGCGCGATGCGCCGCACGGAAGAACTCCACCGTGGTCAACGGGCGAGGGGTATCCGGGCCAGCAAACACATCGCGAACGATCACATCCACCGAAGCCAGCGCAAGAGCATGCGTAAACGCGCGGGCCTCGGCCACCACGATCTCCACCTGCGGGTCGAACGCGTTTCGCACAACGCGAGCCAAACCCCGGTCCAGCTCAACGGCAATATTGCGGCTATCCCAACGGTGGTTGACGTAACTCGGCAGCGCGCACCCGGCCGCACCCAGATGGACTGCGGTAAACGGCTCCGGCAACTCGGCGCCAGCGATGAAACCCGCAGCCCATTGCATGTAGTCATACTCCAGCACCTCCGGCGCGCCGGGCACAACGTAAGAGGAGGGCACACGGTTGACCTCAAGAATGTAGCCGCCGTCGCGCGCAGGGTCCGCGACGATGGCGGCGTGACCAGTGTCAATTGGGTAGGTGCCGGTGATTCGGCGCTTGGGGGAGCGTGGCTTTCGTCGACTTGTGCCGCTGCCCGTTACACTCATGCTTCATGCATACACTGCGCGAGGCGACACCGGCGGATAGGGATCAGGTTTGTGAGGTGTGGGATGTCTCCGGCATCACCAACCGTTGGAACAACCCGCCGGTAGATTTTGATCTGGCTATGGCCACCCCCACCAGCACCATCTTCGTTGCGGAAGCCGACGGGGTTATTGACGGCGTAATCATGCCCGGTTTTGACGGCCACCGCGGCTGGCTGCACATGGTTGGGGTTCGCCCGGAAGTGCAGGGAAGCGGCATTGGGCGGATGCTTGTTAACGCCGCCGTGAAGTACCTCGCCGACCTAGGCACCCCAGCTATCCACCTGATGGTCATGCCGACGAACACCCAGGCCGTGAAGTTCTGGGAGCACTACGGATTTGAACGCATTGATCCGCCGGTGTGGAACCTGAACCCGGATACGTTTGCTGCTACTGCGCAGTCCAAGACTCCGTCCGTTTAAAGCAGCACGCCACCAACACACCGAGCGCGATGACGGCGCAGGGCAGCCAGATGGATGTACTCATGGCATCTGCAAACGGCTGGTGCAGCGGCGGCGGCAGCGTGCCACTCATCTGCGCAGCCGTGCCGCTGCCTTCGGCGCCACCGCCAAGCCTGCGCGTGAGCTGTGACGTCATCATGGCAGCGATGGCTGCAGAGCCGATCACGGCACCGATCTGGCGTGTGGTGTTGTAGACGCTGGAACCGGCACCCGCCAGCGTGCGTTCCAGGTTGCGGGTGGCCACCATGGACAGCGGGCCCCACATCATGGAGTTGGCCACGCCGTAGAGCGCGGCGATGGCGTACATCCAGCGCGAATCTACCTCAGGAGTAGTGATCAGTGCTGATATCGCCATAGATAGTGCCGCGAGCGATAGACCGGCAATGGCAAAAGGCTTCGGGTCGTGTGTGTTGGTGAGCCTGCCAATGAACGGTGCCAATAGGCCAGAGACCACACCAGAAGGCAGGACCAGCAGCGCGGCCTGCGTGGGCGTAAAACCTTTGACGTTTTGTACGTAGATCATCCACGGGATGATGTAGGTGGAAACGGCAAACCCAACGGTGGCAATGGTGACGTTGGCCAAGGTGAAGTTGCGGTCATTGAACAGCCGCAAGGGGACTAGCGCACTATCCCCAAGCGTCCGCTGCTTCTGCACAAACAGCGTCAGCAGCACAGCCGCGGCGATAAGCAGCGCCCAGACCCGCCAGTCCCAGTTGAAGTGCTCCGCCTCCTGAATGCCAAATACTAGGCAGAACATGCCCGTGGCGCTTAAAACAACGCCGATCCAGTCAAACGTGCGGTTCGTCTGCTCCAGCTTGGGCACGTAGATAAGCGCCAAGATGATGCCGATAATGCCAATGGGCACGTTGACGTTGAAGATCCAGGGCCAGCCGCCGGCGTCTACAAGCACGCCGCCTAGCAACGGTCCCATAACAGTGGCAAGGCCAGCGGTTGCGCCCCACACTCCCATAGCACCGCCACGCTGGGTGGGGGTAAACGTGCGGATCATCACCGACATGGTTTGCGGCGTGACCATCGCCCCGCCGAGTCCTTGGAATGCGCGCGCCGCGATCAGTGCTGCGGAGGTACTAGCCAAGCCGCAGGCAAGCGACGAAACAGTAAACAACGCCAGCCCGAGGATGTAGATGTTTCGTGGTCCGAACCGGTCGCCGAGGCGCCCAGTGATCAAAAGCGGCACAGCGTACGCAAGGAGGTAGGCGCTATTGACCCAGATGACCTCGTTGTAGCTGGCGCCAAGATCCTCAGTAATCGCCGGGATTGCAACGGAGACGATGGTGGAATCCACCAAGATCATGAAAAAGCCCAGCATCATTGCCCAAAGCGCGGGCCATGGCGAGCTCTGCTGGGGCGAAGGTGGGGTTGTGGGCTTCATCGCTGTGACTTTACGCCACATCCCCCACACGCCCGCGGAGATGGGCATCTCCGCAGGCTAAGGGTGCGTTAGAACGGCAGCACGTCCTGGATCTGTGCCGGCAGCAGCGTGCGCAGCATCGGCCACGAGAACACCGCGAGCGCCCCGATGGAGGCAATGATGCCAATAACAATCACTGCGGTTTGCAGGGAATCCGAGGACGTTGGAACCGGAAGCGTCGGCTCCGGCAATGCGGGGCGGATCGTCTTTTCCGGGAACTCCGTGCGCGGCGCGATGGATTCAAACGGCTGGCCGCTTTCATCGACCAGGTTTGGGTAGAAGGTTTCCAGACCGCGGACGTTGAACTGGGTTGCCATATAACGGGTGCCACCCGGGTTATGCCACTGGGAGACGATGATGTCCATGTCATTGATGCTGGAACCCGGCACGATGTAGCCGCCGTAGGGCTGAGACCAGTTGTTCGGCGTCTGCTGGTTAGACCAAGGCCCATTCTTCGCGATAGCGACGGCGGGGACGTTGTTCCAATCAACGTCAATATCCTTGGAAATGCGCACCTCTACCTGCAGCGTCGTCTCGTTGAAAAGCACGAGTACCCAGTTGCCGTCGATGTAACGCAAGTTCATCTCGCCGGCATTGACCACGCGCCCCTCGGTGTCATGATCCAGGATGGCGGTGCCAGAGCCGTCGGTGCCGTACCAGTTGCCGTCGTTAAGATTGAGCATCTTCCAGGCGTTGCGGTCGGTCAGCTTCTCCGGCTTAACGCGGAACAGGTACATGGGTGCGACGTTTGTTTTATCGCGATCAAACGTGGTGGTGACGATGTAGACGTAGCCATCCAGACCCATCTCCCACGACAGCATCTCGTCCATGCCGCGTTGGCTTCCTCGATGCTTCATGGCGGAGTAGTAGTGGCTAACAGACTCCCAGGTCTGGCCCTGGTCCGTAGACTTCCAAAACTCGGAGTACTGCGTCTTGTGCAGCCCGCGATTCCACATCGCTTGCAGGTACAGCGTGCCGTCGATATTGATGATGTCGGAGGGGATGAGTGTGAGGTCCCCGTCGCGAAGGTAGCCAATCGTCTGCTTGACGCGCTCGCCCTTGTTCAGCGGGCGCTGAATATCCACGTAGTCATTCTCGTCGCGCTTGGCCACGACACCGACAGGGCTCATCCACTCGCCCCGGCCAACAGTATCGCCCCTAAACGAGTCACCGAAGATCATGGCGAACTCGCCCTCATCATTAATCGGAGCCATGACGCCTAAGTCACCCGAGCGGAAACCCACGTGCTGCGAGTAGGGGCCCAGGATGTCACCGAGCACCTGGACCGTGACGTTCGGTTGCACCTTGCTTGGCGACGCGACGCCCTGCGGGTCTGCGTTGCGGGCAAAAGGATTGGCAAAGTAATCCAGCGTCTCGCCATCGTCCGCGGCGTCTGTCTCCTCACGCTCTTCCGGGGCAGCAGTATCACGAGGATCACGAGGATCACTTTGAACCGGAACCTCAGGTTTTAACGTTTCGTGCTCAGCGGCCACCTCCTGGGCCTGAGCGTGAGGCGCAGTGGTTGCGGCCAGGGTGAGCGCGGAGATGGTTGCTGCGCTCACGAGGGCGCGGGAAGAGGCGTTGCGGAACATGAAACCCGATTTCTTGACAGCGAAATTCGATACAACTTGCAAGGATCTTGCAAGGATTCTGACTCTAACAAACACATAACTAAAAGGCGCGCGGAAACTGTCCGGAACTATCCAGTGTTTTGAAGCGTGCGAGGTGCTGTGCCGTTATGCGCTAGGGTATGAGGCATGTCTCGAATCAGTCCTCTCAACTGGCCGGTTGTGCGCCAGCTACGCGGCGGTGACCTCTTCGCCCGCGGTGAGAACACTGAGTCTCGCCGCACGAAGGAAATGGAAGGGCGCACCATCGACGCTGACCGTGTGGTCAAAAGCGTGTGCCCGTACTGCGCTGTCGGTTGCGGCCAGAACGTCTATGTCAAAGATGGCAAGGTCATCCAGATTGAGGGTGACCCTGATTCCCCGCACTCTCGCGGGCGTCTGTGCCCGAAAGGTGCTGCCTCCGAGCAGCTAGTCAACGCCCCCAACCGTCTGACTGAGGTGCTCTACCGTGCGCCGAAGGCAACGGAGTGGCAAACGCTTGACCGTGAAACCGCGCTGGAGATGATTGCGGATCGCTTCATGGAGGCCCGCAAGAACGGCTGGCAGGACACGGACGAGCACGGCAACCCGGTTCGCCGCACCATGGGCATCGCTGGTCTTGGCGGTGCGGCCATGGACAACGAGGAAAACTACCTGATTAAGAAACTCTGGACTGCCTCTGGCGCGGTGCAGATTGAAAATCAGGCCCGTATATGACACTCCTCCACGGTTCCCAGTTTGGGATCCTCGTTTGGCCGTGGCGGCGCGACCCAGCCGCTGCAGGATATGGCGAATGCGGACTGCATTGTCATTCAAGGGTCGAATATGGCCGAAGCACACCCGGTGGGCTTCCAGTGGGTGATTGAAGCCAAGAATCGTGGCGCGCGGATTATTCACGTGGACCCGAGGTTCACGCGAACGTCCGCAATCGCCCACAAGCACATCCCGATCCGAGGTGGCTCGGATGTGGTGCTGCTTGGCGCGGTGATTAAGTACGTGCTGGACAATGAGCTCTACTTTGAGGATTTTGTCAAGGCATTTACCAATGCCTCTGTGATCATCAATGAGGACTTCCAGGACACGGAAGACCTTGAGGGCATCTTCTCTGGCTATGACTCGCAGACGGGTAAGTACGACAACTCCACGTGGCAGCCGAAGCCAGCTTGGGATGCGCAAGTGTCCTGGGATGTGGAGAAGGACGAGACGCTGCAGGACCCGAATTGTGTGTTCCAGATCCTGAAGCGCCACTACTCCCGCTACACCCCGGAGATGGTGGAGAAGTCCTGCGGTATTTCGCAGGAAGACTTCTACTACCTGGCTAACTCCATTGCGGAGAACTCCGGCCGTGAGCGCACGACGTGCTTTGCCTACGCGCTGGGTTGGACGCAGCACACCATGGGTGCCCAGTTCATCCGTACCTGTGCGATCCTGCAGCTGCTCATGGGCAACGTGGGCCGCCCAGGCTCCGGCATCATGGCGCTGCGTGGTCACGCCTCGATCCAGGGTTCGACTGACGTGCCTACGTTGTTCCACCTGCTTCCTGGCTACCTGCCGATGCCGCAGGCGGAGGTGCAGACGTGGGACCAGTACCTCGATGCTGTGGCCATGGCCGACCAGAAGGGTTTCTGGCAGAAGCGGGATGATTACTCGGTCTCCTTGATGAAGGCTTACTGGGGCGACGCCGCCACGGAAGACAACAACTGGGGCATGGACCTTATGCCGCGCCTTACCGGTGCGCACTCGACCTACCACACGCTGCAGCTGATGATGCAGGGACAGGTTGATGGCTACTTCGTGTTCGGTCAGAACCCGGCGGTGGCGCAGTCCAACGGCTACATGCAGCGCATGGCACTGTCCAAGCTGAAGTGGCTGGTGGTACGCGATTTCCAGGAGATTGAGACGGCAACGTTCTGGAAGGATTCCCCAGAGGTTGCATCCGGCGCGTTGGTGACTGAGGAGATTGACACTGAGGTCTTCTTACTGCCTGCCGCGAACCACGTGGAGAAGGCCGGTACGTTTACCCAGACGCAGCGTCTGCTGCAGTGGCGCTTCCAGGCGAAGCAGCCACCAGGGGATGCGGATAGTGACCTGCAGTTCTTCTACGAGCTGGGTCTGCGTCTGAAGGAGCGGGTGAAGGATTCCACTGACCCGCGTGACCTTCCGCTGCAGTCCATTACCTGGGACTATGACCTGGATGAGCACGGTGAGATCGATGCAGAGTCTGTGCTGCGTGAGATCAACGGCTACTTCCTCGAAGGTCCGCGCAAGGGACAGCTGGTGGATAGCTTTGCTGACCTGAAGGCGGACGGCACCACCTCGTCTGGCTGCTGGATTTACTCCGGCGTGTTTGCAGGCGGCGTGAACCGTTCCGCAAACAAGCGCCCTGGTTCCGAGCAGGATGAGATGGCGCTTGACTGGGGCTGGGCGTGGCCGCTGAACCGCCGCGTGCTGTACAACCGTGCGTCCGCTGATGCGGATGGCAAGCCGTGGTCTGAGCGTAAGAAGCTGGTCTGGTGGAATGAGGACGCTGAGCGTTGGGAGTCGCCGGATGTGGTGGACTTCCCGGTGAACAAGGCGCCGGATTACAAGCCGGATCGTGACACTGTGGGCCCGGATGCGTTGGCGGGTGATGATCCGTTCATCATGCAGCCGGACGGCAAGGGTTGGCTCTTTGCCCCGCGTGGCATGGTCGACGGCCCGATGCCGACGCACTATGAGCCGCAGGAGTCGCCGTTCCCGAACTTCCTGTACAAGCAGCAGCAGTCGCCGTCGCGAATTGTCATGCGCGGTCCGAACAACCTGTCTGCGCCGAACTTCGGCGAGGAAGGCACGGAGGTCTACCCGTACATCCTGAACACCTACCGTTTGACGGAGATGTATACCTCGGGTGCGATGACGCGAACGCTGCCATTCTTGGCGGAGCTGCAGCCAGAGCTGTTCTGCGAGGTTTCCCCGCAGCTGGCCGAGAAGGTTGGTTTGGAAAACGGTGGCTGGGCAACCTTGATTTCGCCGCGTGGCGCAATCGAGTCCCGCGTGCTGGTCACGGACCGCATTCAGTCCCTGACCATTGGGGAGCAGCAGTACGAACAGATCGGCATGCCGTTCCACTACGGCAAAGGCAAGTACGCCGAGGTCAGCGGTGACGGGCCAAATGACCTGCTTGGCATCATGCTGGATCCAAACGTGAACATTCAGGCGTCCAAGGTGTCCGCGGTGGATATCCGCCCGGGCCGCCGCCCACGCGGTGCTGAACGCGATGCGCTGGTGCGTGAGTACCAGAAACGTGCTGGCCTGACGGAGAACACTGGCTCCAAGCTGGGCTCGCATGACGCAACCGCGTCGCCGGGCTTGGATGATGAGGACACGGCGGAAGTGGACAACACGAAGCGCAACATGGCGGAGAGGGAAGGCTAGGTACACGCCGATGGCGAAGACGAACAGCATTACCGAAGCGCCACAGCACGTTGGCTATGACCGTGCCGCGCGCAAGGCGTTCTTTACGGATACCTCGATTTGTATTGGCTGCAAGGCCTGCGAGGTGGCCTGTAAAGAGTGGAACCGTAACCCGCAGGACGGCTACGAGTTGTCGGGTAACTCTTACGACAACACCGGCTCGCTCGGTGCGGATACGTGGCGCCACGTGGCGTTTATTGAGCAGAGCGAGGAACAGATCACCAAAGCCCGCGAAGAGGGCGCGAAGTTGGTCTCGCTGGGTATGCCGAGCGTTGGGGCAGGCGGCAACGCTGAAACCACGCAACCCACGCAACCCGCACAGCCTGCGCAGTCTGTTACCCCGGGTGATACACCGGATTTCCGTTGGCTCATGTCCTCTGATGTGTGCAAGCACTGCACCAACGCGGGCTGCCTTGACGTGTGCCCGACAGGTGCGCTGTTTCGCACGGAGCACGGCACTGTGGTAGTGCAGGATGACGTGTGCAACGGTTGCGGCACCTGCGTGGCAGGCTGCCCGTTCGGCGTGATCGAGCGCCGTGAAGACGGCGGCGTGTCCAAGCGCGACGATCGCACGAAGCGTGGAGCAGACTTCACTGTTGGCGAGGTCGCTCCAATCAAGAACATCGGCGTGGCACAGAAATGCACGATGTGCTTTGACCGTCAGACGATCGGGGAGGGCCCGGCGTGCGCCAAGACGTGCCCGACCACGTCGATTAAGTACGGCTCCTACGACGAGATGCTGGCAACCGCCCGGGCACGCGTGAAGGAGTTACACGCCCAGGGCATGACGGAAGCGCGTCTGTATGGCGCCAACAGCGAGGACGGAGTTGGCGGTACAGGCTCAATCTTCTTGCTTTTGGACGCCCCAGAGGTCTACGGCCTGCCGCCAGACCCCCAGGTGCCAACCGCTAACTTGCCCACGATGGCCAAGCGTGCCGTGTTCGCAGCAGCCGGTCTGATTGGTGCGGTTGCGGGTGCATTTGTGATTGGAGGACGCAGCTAATGGCAGAGTTTGATGGCTACCGGCCACCGGAGGAGCCGCGCGGCCCGAGGCGTAACAAAACCGGCGGCGGTGCAAAGCCGCAGGGCAAGAAGCGGCGCCGTGGTGAAGAACTCATGGTGCCGAAAGCGGACTTCACGCAGTATGACTCGTACTACGGCAAGCCAATTGTGAAGTTCCCGCCGTGGGAGTGGCCAATTGCCGGATACTTTTTCCTCGGCGGTGTAGCGGGCGGGTCGGCGCTTCTGGCTGTTGGCGCAGGGCTGACCGGCAACCGTGAGCTGCAGCGCAACACCAGACTGACCACGTTCGCGGCTGCGGGTTTGGGTTCGAGCTTTCTGATTCTGGACTTGGGTCGCCCGGAGCGCATGCTCAACATGTTCCGCGTGTTCAAGTTGTCCTCGCCGATGAGTGTGGGCTCGTGGATTCTGGGCGCCTTCGGTTCCACCTCTGCGGTGCCTGCGATAGTTGAAATGGACAAGCTCACGGGTGAACGTTTGCCGTTGCCTGATTTCGCCCGTAGCTTCCTCCACTGGGCAGCCACGCCGGCAGGTGTGGCAACCGGCGTGCTCGGCGCACCACTCGCTGCGTACACCGCGGTGCTGTTGGGCAACACGTCGGTGCCGCTGTGGCAAGACGCGCACAAGGAACTGCCAGCGCTGTTTGTGTCTTCGGCGGCGGCTGCCTCCGCAGGTGCGGCGCTGGTGACCACGTCCACCAGGAACAACGGTCCGGCTCGTGTACTGGGTGCCGTTGGCGCCGCGGCGGACATCCTGGCCTCCAAGAACATGGAGCGTAACCTGCACGCGCCACTGGAGGAGACGATGCACCAGGGCAAGGCCGGCAAGCTGCTCAAGGCGGCGGAGGCCTGCGTTATCGCAGGTGGCCTCGGCGCTCTGGTGGGTGGCCGCAACCGTGTCATCGCAGCGCTTTCGGGTGCGGCACTTATGGCCGGTTCCTGCCTAACCCGCTTCGGCATCGTCCAAGCGGGACGTCAGTCCACCGAAGACCCGAAGTATGTGGTGGAACCCCAACGCGCCCGCCTTAAGGAGCGCCAGGCCGCAGGTCAGGTGGGGGACTCCATCACCACAGCGCGCTAGAATATAGCGCGCTAAAAACAAGCGCTAAAAACAAGCGCTAGCGCACGCGCACCCGCCCGGTGCCCGGCACGGTTTCGCCGATGATGGGGTAGCCGGGCACTTCGCCGATGACGAGGAGGCCGCCGGACGTTTGGGCGTCGGCAAGCAGAAGCAGCGCCTCCTCATCTAGATCGGAGTCGACGTGTGGGCTGACCCAGTCCAGGTTGCGGCGCGAGCCGCCAGGGACGAAGCCGTCGCGGAGGGTTTCACGTGCGCCGTCGATAAATGGCACAGCAGCGAAATCAATCACCGCATCCACCTTGGAGGCGCGTGCCATCTTGTACAGGTGTCCGAGCAGGCCGAAGCCGGTGACATCGGTCGCGGCCTTCACGCCGGCATCCACCGCAGCGCGAGAGGCATCCCGGTTCAGCGTGGTCATGACATCGACTGCCTGCTGGAACCACTCGCCGGTGGCCTTGTGGCGGTTGTTCAGTAGGCCGGAGCCGATCGGCTTGGTCAGGGTGATTGGCAGCCCGGCCTCGGCCGAGTCGTTGCGCATCAGTCGCGCGGGGTCGGCGGTGCCGGTTGCGGCCATGCCGTAGATCGGCTCAGGCGCGGTGATGGAGTGGCCGCCGGTGACGGAAATGCCGGCTTCGGTTGCGGCGTCGAGGCCGCCGTGGAGCACGTCGCGGATCAGTTCCTGCGGCAGGACGTCGCGCGGCCAGCCCAAAATATTCAGGGCAGTAATTGGGGTGCCGCCCATGGCGTACACATCGCTGAGCGCGTTGACGGCGGCGATCTTGCCCCAGGTATACGCATCATCCACCACAGGGGTGAAAAAGTCGGTGGTGGAGATAATCGCCAGGTCATCGCGGACGCGGATGGCGGAGGCATCGTCACCGTCATCAAGACCAACGATCACGTTGGGGTCGCTAAAGCCAACCAGGCCTGCTACGGCGTCTTCAAGCTCGCCGGGTGGGATTTTGCAGGCGCACCCGCCACCGGCAGCAAATTGGGTCAGTCGGATTTCTGAGGCTGTTTTGCTCATATCGCTGTATGGTAGCGTCACGCGACGGAGGCGTACGTGTCCTGGTGGGCGCCCCAGTCTTCAAAACTGGTGAGGTTGAGCATCTCAGCCTGGCAGGTTCGATTCCTGTCCGTCTCCGCCATAGTTTTTCGGGAGGTTTCGTTTGGATCCGCGCCGCAGCATTCCCCGTACGGATGAGCTTTTATTGCTTGCCGACGCCACGTCGAACCTCTCAACCGCCACCCTCAAAGCCCTCGCGCACGATGTGCAGGCGGCTGCCCGCCGAGGCGAGATTTCGCCTGAGGATGTGCGCGACGTGTTTGTGGCGCGGGCGAACCAAGGCGCAACCACCCTGACTCCCGTGATCAACGCAACGGGCGTGGTTGTGCACACGAACGTGGGGCGCGCACCCCTGTCGACCGGCGCGGTGGAGGCGATGTCCCGCGCGGCAGGCTACGTGGATGTGGAGATGGACCTGGACGCAGGCGTACGTTCGCGTGAGCGCGGCAAGCAGGCAACGGAAGCCTTGTTGGCTGCGTGCCCCGCCGCTGAGGACGCGCTGGTAGTCAATAACGGTGCTTCCGCGTTGTTGCTGGCAGCGGCCACGTTTGCTGAGGGTGGGGACCTGGTGATCTCTCGTGGTGAGCTCATTGAGATCGGCGCGGGTTTCCGGCTGCCGGAGCTGATTGAGTCCGCGCGCGTGCGCCTGGTGGAGGTCGGTGCGACGAACCGCACGCACCCCGCGGACTATGAGCGCGCGCATGAGGCGAAGGCGATTTTAAAGGTGCACCCGTCCAACTATCGGGTGGAGGGCTTCACGGCGAGTGTGAGCGTGGCGCAGCTGCGTGAGATCGCCAACGCCAATGGCCAGACGCTGATCGTGGACACAGGCTCTGGCCTGCTGGCCCCGGACCCGTTGCTGCCGGATGAGCCGGATGCGACGACCGCGTTGAAGCAGGGTGCGGACGTGGTGTTGTTTTCCGGCGACAAGTTGTTGGGCGGGCCGCAGGCTGGTGTGGTGTTGGGTACGCGCGAGGCGATTGCGAGGATGCGCAAGCACCCGCTGGCACGCGCGGTGCGCATTGACAAGCTGCGCCTTGCAGCGCTTGAGGCGACGATGCGTCTTGCCTACAACCCCACGCACGCCTACCTGCACGCGGACCCGGCTGTGTTGAAGCAGCGCACCGAGGCCTTGGCGGCAAAGGTTGGCGGCACGGTTGTGGCGCACGATGGCCGCGTTGGCGGTGGGGGAGCGCCCGGCCACCCACTGCCTGGCTACGCGGTGGAGTTGGACGAGGAACTGGCTCATGCTTTACGACGCCACGATCCCGCCATCCTCGGCCGCGTCCACGGCGGGCGTTTACTCATTGACCTGCGCTGTGTGCCCGAAGACCAAGATGCGCTTGTTGCTGCCGCCATTGTTGAGGCTGTAGATGAAGCCGCGGGTGAGGTACGCGCATGAGCTTTGTCGTTGCCACCGCAGGCCACGTAGATCATGGCAAGTCCACCCTGGTCAAGCGTTTAACCGGCATGGAGCCGGACCGCTGGGACGAGGAGCGCAAACGCGGCCTGACCATAGATCTTGGGTTTGTGTGGGTTGGCGATATTGCCTTTGTGGACGTGCCGGGCCACGAGCGTTTCATTGCCAACATGCTTGCCGGAGTAGGACCCGCGCCGGCTGTGCTGTTGGTTATCGCCGCTGATGAGGGGTTCAAAGAGCAGTCCAAGGACCACCTGGACGCCATCAACGCGTTTGGCATCACCACTGGCGTGATTGCGATGTCGCGCGCGGACAATGCCGACTCGCAGCGCCGCGCCGAGGTGCGCCAGCAGATTGCGCGCGAGGTCGCCGGCACCACTGCACAGGACTGGCCGGTGATGGAGGTATCCGCGAAGACCGGCGAAGGAATCGGGGAGCTCACCCGCACCCTCCACGAGGCGCTCGAAGCCGCACCTGCCCCGGACCCGGATGCGCGGATCCGTTTCTGGGTGGACCGCGCTTTCAGCATCAAGGGCGCTGGCACGGTGGTCACCGGCACGCTCACCGCGGGCACGATCCGGCCGGGTGATGTGCTGGAGCTGCACGGCCAGCAGGTGCACGTGCGCTCGGTGCAGTCCGAGGACACCCCCATTGACGTGGCACAACCGGCGATGCGCGTGGCACTGAACCTGCGCGGCATCGACGCCGAAAGCATCGGCCGTGGCGACGCTCTACTCACTCCCGGCGCTTGGCAGAGCACCTTGCTTATCGACGCCACGTTGACCACCCCAACCACATCCCCCCTCCCACGCGAAGCTATGGCCCACGTTGGCACTGCAGGCGTGCCGTGTGCGGTACGGATGCTGGGGCCGGAGCACGTGCGCTTAACGTTTGAGTCGCCGCTGCCACTCAAAATCGGCGACGCCTTGGTCCTTCGCGGCTCCGGCGAACAACACATCTTGGCCGGTGCGCGCGTGGTGGATGCGGACCCGCCGGCCTTTCTCCGCCGCGGGGACGCCGCACGTCGCGCCGAAGCGCTACCCACACTGCCCGATATCAACGCCGAGATTACCCGCCGCGTGGCCGTTACCCCAGAACACCTGGCGCGGCTGGGCTACGACGTACCCGACACACCACCAACGGGAGCAGTCGCGTTTGCCGGCTACTGGATTCAAGCCAGCCAGGTTATGGCCTGGAAAAACGCCCTCCTTGAGGCCGTGGCTGAACACGAGCGCGTCAATCCGTTGTCGGCGGGGATGGGGGTTGCGGAGGGCGTAGATAAGCTGAAGCTCTCCGACGCCAAACTGCTGCCACTGGCTGCCGCCGCGGCGAAGCTCACGGTGGCCGACGGGCTGATCTCGACCGGCCGCACACTCGATCTGGGCGAGGGGATTGCCAAGCTGGAGGAGCACCTGCGCGCCCAGCCCTTTGCCGCGCCCGAGGCGGCTGACCTGGCACAGTGGGGCGTCGGCGACAAGGAGCTGGCTGCAGCCGAGCGGGCCGGACGCATCGTGCGAATTGCAGACGGTGTGGTCCTGCTTGCCGACGCCCCCACCAAAGCCGCCGCGCTGCTGCAGGATTTGGAGCAGCCGTTTTCGGCCTCCGACGCCCGCAAAGCGTGGGGAACCACCCGACGCGTGGCAATCCCGCTGCTAGAAATGCTTGACGCGCGCGGTGTTACCCGTCGTGTTGACGGTACCGCGCGCGTACTGCGCTAGTTATTTGGCGCTGGTTACACAGCGCCGGTTACACAGCGTCATGCTCGTGCGGATCGTTGTCCGCATCCGCCTTGGTCTCGTGGCGAGTGCCCGGCTTGTGCTCCGGAGCTGCGTAAATGGAGTACAGCTTGGCCGGTTTGTCGGACTCATTGACAAAGTTGTGGTACTTGCCAGACGGCACGAACGCAGCCCAGTCTGCGCCAACAACCTGGTCAACCTCAAGCTCGTCCTTGCTCGGGCCGATCTGTGCGCGCAGCTCGCCCTCCTCAAGGCGGAGGAACTGATCGTGGCCATCGTGGATCTCAGCGCCAATCTCGCCGCCAGCCGGGATGGTCATAACCGTCAGCTGCAGGTACTTACCGGTCCACAGGGTGTCACGGAAGGCATCATTTTCCAGGGTGGCCTTCTCAATATCTACTACGTACGGGTTAGGTCCTTTATCGTTGCTCATAGGCCCCACCGTACGCGTCTTTGCCTACTTGCGGTGCCGACCAACCTCGCCAGCAACCCGTTCGCGACGCCTGAGCTGCACCTTCTCAACTTCGGTGAGGTAGCCGCCGGCACCTTGCCATCCGGTATCGGGCGTTTCCTTCACCGCATCTTTTACTGCGGTACGCTCCCGCACTTCTACCTGTTCCTCCGGGAGCTCCACCTTGGCAAACATCTGCGTCGGTGCGGCGACATCGTCGGGGCGGTCCTTGCCCGTCAACGACACGTACCGTGCCCTGTAGTGCGGCCGGACCGTGTCTTCCGGGTCCGTGGCAAAGGGGCGCTCCACCGTGATCGCCCATGATCCATCGGGGAAATCCACGAGTGACCACGGGGTAGTAGGTGTTGTGTCTGGAACCTTCAACACCGGGATTGTCTGCAGACCCTCAGCTGGGGCGCCGGCATTGAGCGCAGCCATGCCCTCCAACAGCACGGCACGTACGTACAGCGGGGCGCCCGCCTCTTCGATGTAGGCAAGGAGTTCTTTGGCATCTTCGGCACCGAAGCCACCGAGTGCCTTGCCGTTGAGCGTGACAGCAACCGTGCCCGCCAGCGGGTGCAACGCAACAAACCAGGTGCCGGGGGAGAGTGCGACCAGCTCGTCAGCACTGAACTCTCCTTTGGCGGTATCCACCACAATCATGTCCCCAGGTGGGAGCACCAGCGCACCTTCTGGAGGATCGTTGCGAGGCACCGCAAGCGGCGGTGGCGGCAGAATGATCTTTGCCCGAAACAGTCCGGTCTGGTTATCAAAACGGACTTCTGCAATCGTGGTGGGCATCAGTAGCGAGGCCTCAATGCGTTGCATCTCCGGGTAACGCTCGCGGTGCCTAGCCGCGACTTCCCCCAGCACTCTGCCCTGGGTGCGGTCATGGCCCACCCGGCGTACCCGCCACGATCCGTTGAGCGGATTCGGGTGGAGCAGGACCGGCAAAAATGCTGAATTTTTCGTGTCCCCAAACTCTTCAAAAAGGGGAGCTTGGATCACGCTGGCGAGCTCAATTTCCTCGCCAGCACCCCATATCGACGGTGCGAGAGAGTAGAGCCTGTCCATTGCTTCAGCTTAAGCGTTGGCCTTCGCGCCGCGCATGTTGCCTAGCAGTGTCACGATTCCCAGCACGATGAAACCGGTGATCAACCCCGCAGTCAGAGACACACCGGTCTCAGCCAGCCACCCAAGCGCCCCGCCGCCAGCGGCTTCCTTCAGCTGCTCCGAGACGTCGTGTGGCCAATGCCAGCCGACAACCTCGTGCAAGCCACGCACGATCAGGTGGCCGCCAACCCACAACATGGCAACCGTGCCCACAACACCAATCGCGGTCAAGATATACGGCATGCCCTTCACAAGGCCACGTCCAAGCGTGGCTGCTTTGTCGCGTTCGATCATGCCGCGGCCGATGTCATCAATCTTGACTAGGATCGCCACCGCGCCATAAACCGCGATGGTGATGAGGATACCCACTGAAACAAGCACGGCAGCCTCCATCCAGATGGGCTGATCAGCAACCTCATCAAGCGCAATGATCATGATCTCCGCACTCAAGATCAGGTCTGTCATGATTGCGCCTTTGACTAAGGAATCCTCATCCTCCGGCGTTTTGTTTACCGCACGTTCCTGCTCTTCTTCAGGATTTGCCTTGATCTTTTGGACGATCTTCTCTGCGCCCTCATAACAGAGGTACGTACCGCCCAACATCAACAGCGGTACCAACGCCCACGGCGCGAATGCGTTCAGGACAAGTGCAATGGGCAGGATGATTAGCAGCTTGTTGCGCAAAGAACCCTTGGTGATCTTCCAGATCATCGGCAGCTCACGCGCCGGGGTGACTCCAGAGACAAACTGTGGGGTCACTGCTGCGTCATCAATGACCACGCCCGCAGCTTTCGCAGACGTCTTCGCCGTCATCGCTGCCACGTCGTCGGCTGAGGCGGCGGCAGTGCGGGCGATCAGCGCAACGTCGTCAAGCAGGGCGAGCAAACCACCGGACATATAAGGACTCCTTTGGTAGGAAGCGGCGGGCGTAACCCCTCGAAGCTACCAGCCCTGCAATAGGTCACAGTGAACGCAAAGTAAACACGGGACAAACTTTCGGGTGGATTTACGGAAGCTGTTGGGTAGTATTGTGTTCTAATCCGGTTACCGGTAATGAATGTGATTGGGATCATCGCATGAATCAAGGAGAATCTATAGTGAGCATGAAGAAGACCCTGGCTGTTGTTGCAGCCAGCGCGCTGACCTTCACCATGGCCGCATGCGGCTCGGACAGCGCCTCCACCGGCGGCGCAGACGGTGGCAATTACATCACCGCTAGCGGCACTGAGCCGCAGAACCCGCTCATCCCAGGTAATACCAATGAGGTCGGCGGCGGCAACATCGTCGATATGATCTACTCGGGTCTTGTCTACTTTGACAAGGACGGCGTGTCCCACAACGAGATGGCACAGTCCGTTGAGCTGGAGGGTGAAAAGACCTACCGCGTGACCCTGCGCGATGACATCAAGTGGTCCGACGGCTCCCCGGTGACCTCCAAGGACTTCGTCAACACCTGGAACAAGGTTGTTGAGGATGCGATGCTGGGTGCTTACTTCTTCGAGTCCATCCTGGGCTTCGAAGAGGGCAAGCCGCTCGAGGGCCTGGAGATTGTGGACGATCAGACGTTCACCATCGAGCTGACCCAGCCAGAAGCCGACTTCCCGCTGCGCCTGGGCTACTCCGCCTTCTACCCAATGCACGAGTCTGCATTCGATGACCTCGCTGCATACGGCGAGAACCCGATCGGCAACGGCCCGTACAAGCTGGCTGAGTGGAACCACAACCAGGACGCCATCATCGTTCCGAACGAGGAGTACTCCGGCGACCGCGCTGCGCAGAACGACGGCATCAACTTCGTCTTCTATGCACAGCAGGACGCTTCCTACGCTGACCTGCTCGCAGGCAACCTGGACGTGACCGACGCTATCCCGGACTCTGCGTTCGCAACCTTCAACGACGAGCTGGGCGAGCGCGCCGTGAACCAGCCGGCTGCCATCTTCCAGTCCTTCACCATCCCGGAGCGCCTCGAGCACTTCGGTGGTGAAGAGGGCAAGCTGCGCCGCGCTGCAATCTCCCGTGCAATCAACCGCGAGGAGATCACCGCGACCATCTTCGACGGCACCCGCACCCCGGCAACGGACTTCACCTCCCCGGTGATCGCTGGCCACACCGACACCCTCAACGGTGCTGAGGTTCTGGAGTACGACCCGGAGGAAGCAAAGCGTCTGTGGGAAGAGGCTGACAAGATCAACCCGTGGACCGGCACGTTTGCCATCTCCTACAACGCTGATGGTGGCCACCAGGCATGGGTTGATGCAGTTGCAAACTCCATCAAGAACACCCTGGGCATTGAGGCTGAGGGCAACGCATACCCGGACTTCAAGTCCCTGCGTGATGACGTGACTAAGCGCGAGATCACCACCGCGTTCCGCACCGGCTGGCAGGCAGACTACCCGTCCTTGGGTAACTTCCTGTCCCCGCTGTACGGCACGAACGCTGGCTCCAACGACGGTGACTACTCCAACGCCACCTTCGACCAGCTGCTGAAGCAGGCTGCCGGCGCAGCCAGCGTTGAGGAGGCTTCCGAGTACTACAACGAGGCTCAGGAGATCCTGCTGCAGGACCTGCCGGTTATCCCGCTGTGGTACTCCAACGTGGTCGGTGGCTACTCCGAGAACGTTGACAACGTGGCATTCTCCTGGAAGTCTGTCCCGCTGTTCTACGCAATCACTAAGAAGTAACGTCCCTCCAAGCGGATGCCGCTTCGTAGTTGCACAAACCCACACTCAGACACGGCTCGTGTCGGGTGTGGGTTTCGTGTTGCGTCCGGCGGTATTCTGCCAAGCATGTCTGCAACACCGACGACTGAAGACAACTGAAGACAACTGAAACTGTCAACGAAACTGCTTAACCGAAAGAGAGCGAACTAACCCATGTGGCGCTACATCGGGCGGCGGCTCTTGCAAATCATCCCCGTGTTCTTCGGGGCCACGCTTTTGCTCTATGCCCTCGTCTTTCTTATGCCGGGCGACCCAGTCGAAGCGCTCGGCGGCGACCGAGGCTTGAGCGAAGCTGCTCGCCAACGCATCACCGAAGAGTACAACTTAGACAAGCCATTCTTGGTCCAGTACCTGCTCTACCTCAAGGGCATTTTGACGCTGGACTTCGGCACGACGTTCTCCGGCCAGCCGGTGCGCTCCGTAATGGCAAACGCCTTCCCGGTCACCATCAAGCTGGCGCTGATGGCGCTGGCCTTTGAAGCCATCTTTGGCATCATCTTCGGCGTGATCGCCGGTGTTCGCCGCGGCGGCATCTTCGACTCCACCGTGCTGGTTGTCTCCCTGTTTGTTATTGCGGTGCCGAGCTTTGTTATCGGTTTCGTGCTGCAGTACCTCGTTGGCGTGAAGTGGGGATTACTCCCCGTGACAGTGGGAAGAAACGAAAGCTTCACAGCGCTGTTAATGCCCGCGGTGGTGCTAGGCGCCTTGTCATTTGCGTACGTGTTGCGATTAACCAGGCAGTCCGTCAGCGAAAACCTCCGCGCGGATTATGTGCGTACCGCCCGTGCTAAGGGCCTGTCCAACGGTCAGGTGATGAACCGCCACGTGCTGCGCAACTCCATGATCCCGGTTGTCACCTTCCTGGGCGCTGACCTTGGTGGCCTGATGGGTGGCGCCATTGTCACCGAAGGCATCTTCGGCATCAATGGCGTTGGCGGCACCATCTTCCAAGCAATCATCAAGGGCGAGCCCGCCACGGTCGTGTCATTTACCACCGTGCTGGTGATCGTGTACATCATTGCCAACCTGCTGGTGGACCTGCTCTACGCTGTCCTGGATCCGAGGATTCGCTATGCATAACCCAACAACCAACAACGCTGTAGATGCTGTAGATACTGTGCTGCCTGGGCAGGAATACTACGTAGCTGAGACTGATGAGTCGGGCCTCGGCGCCGTTGACGCTGTGGCCGATGACCGGGCGCC
The DNA here is from genome assembly GCF_001263755.1 of Corynebacterium riegelii. Taxonomy (NCBI): domain Bacteria; kingdom Bacillati; phylum Actinomycetota; class Actinomycetes; order Mycobacteriales; family Corynebacteriaceae; genus Corynebacterium; species Corynebacterium riegelii. Next base: position 1,068,088 of record NZ_CP012342.1, on the reverse strand, counting down.
GTCAAGCCAATGGGGCGAAGCGTGGAAGTACCTGCGCCGCCGCCCACTGTTTTGGGTAGCAGCTGCCCTGATCCTGATGGCACTTGCTGTGGCAATTGTTCCGCAGCTGTTCACGGCTACTGACCCGCGTGAATGCATCCTGTCGCGCTCGCTCAACGGGCCGACAACGGGCCACCCGTTCGGCTTTGACCGTCAAGGCTGCGACATTTACGCCCGCACCATCTACGGTGCACGCGCCTCCGTTGCGGTGGGCGTGCTGACCACGCTGATTGTGACTGCGCTTGGCACCATCATCGGTTCCATCGCAGGTTTCTACGGCGGCATCTGGGACACGCTGCTGTCGCGTCTGACGGACATCTTCTTTGCCGTCCCGCTGGTGCTGGCTGCGATCGTGGTGATGTCCATGTTCCAAAACCAACGCTCCATCTGGATGGTGGTGTTGGCGCTGTCCATGTTCGGCTGGACGCAGATCGCACGTATTACTCGCGGCGCGGTCATGGGCGTGAAGAACGACGAGTTCGTTACCGCGGCGCGCGCACTCGGCGCTTCCGACGGCAAGATCATCTTCTCCCACATCCTGCCGAATGCGGCGGCGCCGATCATCGTGTACGCAACGGTGGCGCTGGGTACGTTCATTGTTGCTGAGGCGACGCTGTCGTTCCTTGGCATTGGTTTGCCAACGTCGGTGGTGTCCTGGGGTGGAGATATTTCGAGGGCGCAGGCGTCTCTACGCACCCAGCCCATGGTGCTGTTCTACCCGGCAATTGCCCTGGCACTGACGGTGCTGAGCTTTATCATGATGGGCGACGTGGTGCGCGACGCCCTCGATCCGAAGGCGAGGAAGCGATGAACCAGCCACTGCTTAACATTGAAGACCTCAAGATCACCTTCGAATCCACCACGGGTGTGGTGGAAGCCGTGCGTGACTTTGACCTGACCATTTACCCAGGCCAGTCCGTGGCCATCGTGGGTGAGTCGGGCTCCGGTAAGTCCACCGCCGCGATGAGCATCCTGGGGCTGTTGCCCGGCACCGGCAAGGTGACCAACGGCACCATTACTTTCGACGGCAAGGACTTGACCAACCTCGACGAGAAGGGTTGGCAGGAAATCCGCGGCAACGAGATTGGCCTGGTTCCTCAGGACCCGATGAGTAACCTCAACCCGGTGTGGCGCATTGGCACGCAGGTGGAGGAATCGCTGCGTGCCAACAACGTCGTGCCGGGCTCCGAGCGCCACAAGCGCGTCGTGGAACTTTTGGAGGAAGCCGGCCTGCCGGACGCTGAGCGCCGGGCGAAGCAGTACCCGCACGAGTTCTCCGGAGGTATGCGCCAGCGAGCGCTCATTGCGATTGGCCTGGCTGCACGTCCGAAGCTGCTCATTGCCGACGAACCAACGTCCGCCCTCGACGTCACGGTGCAGAAGAAAATCCTGGATCACCTGGACAAGCTCACCGCGGAATTGGGCACATCGCTGCTGTTTATTACTCATGATCTCGGGTTGGCAGCTGAGCGCGCCGACTTCCTCGTGGTGATGCACCGCGGCCGCATCGTGGAAAAGGGCCCAAGCCTGAAGATTCTGCGTAACCCGCAGCACCCGTACACGCAGCGGTTGGTGAAGGCGGCGCCGTCGTTGGCGTCTGCACGAATCCAGTCCGCTAAGGCACAGGGGCTGGAAACCGCAGAGCGCGTTGCCGGCAAGCGCGATGGCGAGGAAGTGGTTCGCGTAGAAAACCTGGTGAAGGAATTCGACGTGCGCGGCCAAAAAGGCGCCAAGAAAATCCTTCGTGCGGTTGATGACGTGAGCTTTTCTTTACGACGTGGCACGACGCTCGCCCTCGTCGGCGAGTCCGGCTCCGGCAAATCCACCGTGGCCAACATGGTTCTGCGTCTTCTCGAACCGACCAGTGGGCGAGTGATCTTCGAAGGCCAGGATATTGCGCAGCTTAAAGGTAAAGAGCTGTTTGAGATGCGCCGCAAAGTCCAGGTGGTGTTCCAAAACCCCTACGGCTCACTCGACCCGATGTTCTCGGTGTACAAGTGCATCGAGGAACCATTAGCGCTGCACAAGGTCGGCGGCCGCAAGGAGCGCGAATCTCGCGTTGCTGAGCTGCTAGACATGGTGCAGATGCCGCGCTCTGCTATGCGACGCTACCCGAACGAACTCTCCGGCGGCCAGCGCCAACGCATCGCAATTGCGCGTGCGCTTGCGCTGCACCCGGAAGTTGTCGTGCTGGATGAGGCAGTATCAGCGCTCGACGTGCTGGTGCAAAACCAGATCATCAACCTGCTAGCAGATCTGCAGGAAGAGCTCGACCTGTCCTACCTGTTCATTACCCACGACCTAGCTGTGGTCCGCCAGACTGCCGACGACATCGTGGTGATGCGCCAAGGCGTTGCCGTGGAGCAGGGGAGTTCGGACGACATCTTCGACAATCCGCAAGACCCGTACACCCAGAACCTGATCAATTCGGTTCCGGGCTTGGGCATTGAATTGGGCACTGGCGAAGACCTCGGCATCGAAGTCCGTTAACACCAGTGCCCTAAGGGGGAGTGGGGGAGCTTGTCGGCGCAGGGGGAGCGTCGACAAGCAACAAGGCCCTATTCCGGCTGGTAGGTTTGGCGCACGCGGTTGCGCTCAACCTCCGGGTCAGGAATCGGGATCGCAGACAGCAACGCCTTGGTGTACGGGTGCTGAGGGTTATCAAACACCTCATCCGCATCGCCGAATTCCACAAAGTCGCCCTTGTACATCACCGCAACACGGTCCGACAGGTGGCGAACCACAGACAAGTCGTGCGCCACGAACAAGTACGACAAACCAAGCTCACGCTTCAGCGACTCCAGCAGGTTAATCACACCGGCCTGGATGGACACGTCAAGCGCTGAAACCGGCTCATCCAGCACAATCACCGAAGGGTTGGTGGCAAGCGCACGAGCCAGGCCGATGCGCTGGCGCTGACCGCCCGAGAAGTGGCCTGGGAAGCGGTCAATCTGGGACTCATCCAGACCCACGGTGCGCATCAGTTCAGCAATACGTTCGTCCTTGTCGCCCTGGTAACCAAGCGCGTCCAGCGGCTCCTGGATGATCTCTTTGACCGTCATGCGCGGGTTCAAAGAACTCATCGGGTCCTGGAACACCATCTGCAGGTTGCGGCGTGCCTTCTGGCGCGACGCGTGGTTGAACTTGGACGCGTCTTCACCACACAGCACGATGCGGCTGCCCGGCGCCGGGTCCAGGTTCATGATCTCCAGCAGGGTCGTGGTCTTACCAGAGCCGGACTCACCCACGATGGCCATGCACTCACCGGCGCGAATGTCGAAGGAGACGTTCTTGACCGCATGCACAGTGCCCACGCGGCGCTTCACCAACGCACCCTTGGTCAGCGGGAACTCCTTGTTCAGGTTCTCCACTTCCAGGGTCACCTCGCGCTCCTCGCGCGGAACGTGCGCCAGCGAGTCCTCCGGAAGCACCGGGGTGGGGTAGAGGGGGCGGCCGTTGATCATGCCGTTTTCGATCTCGTTGTGGCGGATGCAGGCAACCTCGTGACCTGCAATATCACCCACGGGCTCAAGCAGCGGCTCCCCGTTTGAGCACTCCGGGATGGCAATCGGGCAGCGCGGCGCGAACTGGCAGCGTTCCTGCATGTTCACCAGCTTCGGCGGGGTGCCCTCGATAAACGTCAAGGGCTCGTCCGAAGGGACGTCCACACGCGGGGTGGAGCCGAGCAGGCCGATGGAGTACGGCATCTGCGGGGCCTTAAACAGCGTATGTACGTCGGCCTTTTCCACGGGGCGGCCACCGTACATCACCAGCACGTCATCTGCGGTGCCGGCAACCACGCCCATGTCGTGGGTAATCATGATGCAAGCCGCGCCAGTTTCGCGCTGCGCAACCTTGATCACGTCCAGGATCTGGGCCTGGATGGTCACGTCGAGGGCGGTGGTTGGTTCGTCCGCGATCAGTACCTTCGGATCTTTCGCAATCGCAATAGCAATGACCACGCGCTGGCGCATACCGCCGGAAAACTCGTGGGGGAAGGACTTCAGGCGCTTCTGCGGCTCCGGAATACCCACAAGGTCCAAAAGCTCAGCCGCGCGGGTGAGTGCCTTGGACTTGGAAATGTTGTTGTGGGCCTGCATGGCTTCCACCAGCTGCGTACCAATGTCATACACCGGCGTCAAAGCGGACAGTGGGTCCTGGAAGATCATGCCGATCTCGTTGCCGCGGATGTGCGACATGGCCTTGTCGTTTTTGGTCAGCAGTTCCTCGCCTTTGTACAGCACCGAACCGGTGACCTTGGCGTAATCCGGCAAAAGGCCCATCACGGCCATGGACGTGACCGACTTGCCCGAGCCGGACTCGCCCACAATGCCAAGGGTTCGGCCGGGGTAGAGGTCAAAGTCCACGCCGCGCACCGCGGAGACAACGCCTGCCTCCGATGGGAAAGAAACGTTGAGATCACGAACGCTAAGTACCGGGTTAGCGGAATTCACGGAAGATGTCATGCTCGGCCTCCAGAGTTCGAGTTCGGGTCAAAAGCGTCACGCAGGCCGTCAGCAATGAAAGCCATGGAGACGGTCAACAGCGTCAGCACAAGCGCCGGGAAGTAGAACTGCCACGGGGTGGTGATCAGGGTTCCGGTACCGGTCTGCAGCAGGGTACCCAGGGATACGTCCGGCAGCTTCACACCCAGGCCAAGGAAGGACAGGGCGGTCTCACTCATGATCGTGGAGACCACACCCATCATGAACTGGATCACCAGCAGCGAGGCCACATTGGGGATGATGTGGCGGACGATCGCGGTCGGGCGCGACACGCCCATGAAGCGTGCGGCACGAACGTAGTCGTTTTCTCGGATAGACAAGGCCAGTGACCAAATCACACGAGCGGGGTACATCCAGCCGAAAGCGATGAGCACCACGGTGAGCACCTTCCAGTCGCCGCCAGAGCCGGAGACCAACAGTGCAATCATCAAAAACGTCGGCACAGCCAGCATGAAGTGGATAATTGCCAGCACGATCTTCTCAAGCGCACCGCCGTAGAGCGCAGCACCTGCACCAATGAGAGCGGAGAGGATCGTGATAGCCAGCGCTGCTGGCACTGCAATGGTCAGGGAACGGCCAAGGCCGTGAACAACCTGAGCGAATAGGTCATTGCCGGAGTCAGTGGTACCAAACCAGTGTTCCTTGCTTGGGCCGGTGGCCAGGTTCAAAAAGTCCGGTTCATCGTAGGCCCAAGGCGTGATGAACTTGCCAAAGACAGCGAGCAGAACCAGCACGATGAAGATAACCGTGCCTACTACCGCCATGCGGTTTCGCAGGAAGCGGCGCAGGTAGATACGGCTCTTGCTGGTGCCGCGTAGCGCTGCGGACTGGTTTGGTGGCTCAGCACTTGCTGTGCCGTCTGCCTGGCGTCCGGTTTCAGACGTAGACGTCATGTCATTAACTGGGATGTTTGCGTGCATACCCAGGTTCTGGCTGGCGCGACGTGGCTGGCCAGAGCTCGAACCGGTGTATTTCGTCGACATTGGTGTGCCTCCCTAGCTAACCCGGACTCGGGGATCAAGTGCCACCACAAGCAGGTCCGCCAAGATCGCAGATACTGCGGTCATCGCGGCGCCGAAGGCCGCAACAGCAACTGCGCCATGCACGTCATTGCGGCTGATGGTCTGGATGAAGTATTGGCCCATGCCGTTCCAGGCGAAAATGCGTTCCGTCATCACCGCACCGGTGAAAATACCGGGAACGGAGAATGCCACCGAGGTTGCCACCGGAATCAGTGAGGTGCGAAGCGCGTGCTTGCGCACCGCCTGCGCCTTGGTCAGGCCCTTGGCGCGAGCAGTGCGGACGTAGTCCGCGTTCAAGTTATCCAGCAGCAAGGTGCGCTGCATGAAGTGGTAGCCCGCGTAGGAAATGATCAGCAGCGCAAGCGTGGGCAAGATAAGGTGCTGACCAAAGTCAACTAGCTTGTTCCACGTTCCTTGCACATTGGAACTAGATGCGCCGGTGACGTAGAAGATACGGCGCCCGCTCCACTCGTTGATCTTGATACCAAGCCACACCACTGCAATAGACGCCACAACCACGTGCGTGTTCATAGTGATGATGGAAATGCCCTGCCAAACGCGGTCGGCGCGCTTGTACTGACGCGACGCCGTGTACACGCCCACTGCCACACCAATGACGATGGACAGGAAGGTTGCCACGAACGTCAGCTGGGCGGAGACCCAGATGCGAAACGAAATCTGTTCGTTCACCGAGTCACCGAGCGGGGAGTTACCCCAGTCCCAACGAGTCAGAATGCCGGTGAGCCATGTCCACCAACGCTCAATTATCGGCGTATTCGGGCTCAAGTTGTTGGGCTCAAGCAAAGCATCGATCTGCTCTGGTGAAAGCGGAGGGCGGCGGCCGAAGTAATTGGCGCGCGGATCCAAGAAAAAGCTGGCGAGGAAATACGTGAGGTTGGTGGCCAGAAATACGATGAGGCTCCAGCTCAGAATTTTCCTTATGAGGTAGCGGAACATGGCGTCTCTCAGTCTGTGTGAAAACGCATAAATCCGCGCGAAGCCACAAGGGCCTCGGCGGATTTATGCGACGTGATCAACGGTTACCGGGTCTCTTACTTCGCCCAGCCGACGTTCTCGATCGGCAGCACTGCGAAGGACATTGCACCCAGGTTAGCCAGGCCCGGCTTGGTAGCAACCATCTCAGGGCCGTTAGCGTACGGCATGATGCCGAACTCGCCGAAGGCTTCCTTCTCAAGCTCGTTAGCGCGCTTGATCTGCTCGTCAGCGTCCTCGATCTTCTGCAGCTCTTCGATCTTTGCGTCCAGCTCAGCGGAGCCCGTGTCGGACTTGTTCAGCTCAGAGTCAGATGCGTAGATCTGGCCGAAGTACGCAACACCGAACGGGTCGGAGGAGGAGAAGCCCATCATGAACAGGTCGAAGTCCTTCTCGGAGGTCACCTTGGAGAAGTCAGAGCTCGGACGCTCCTCGATCTGGACGTCGATGCCAACTGCGCGCAGCATGGACTGCATTGCGGAGGTGGTGGCCTGAACCATCGGGGAGTCACCCAGGGTGACGTAGCGAACGCTCAGCGGGTTCGCCTCAGAGTAGCCAGCCTCCTCGAGCAGCTTCTTTGCCTTCTCCTGGTCGTACTGAACGACAGAGCCGAAGTTGTCCTCGTAGCCATCCTGGGTCTGGAACAGGGTGAAGGAGCCCGGCAGGTCCTCGGTGTAGTCCAGGCCGTTGAAGCGGATCGCGGCAAGCTGGGAACGGTCAATTGCCGTCATGATTGCCTCGCGCACCTTCGGGTCTTCCAGGCCCGGTGCCTCAGAGTTGATGGTCAGCAGGAAGTTGGACGGACGCAGGGAGACGCGGATGTCAGCCTGGTCGCCCATCTGACGTGCGGTCTCCAGACGGTCACGGGATCCAACGCCGGTCAGGTCGATCTCACCTGCGCGGAAAGCGTTGATGGAAGCCTGGTCCTCCATTGCGCGGTAGGAGATGCGCTCCAGCTTGGCCGGCTCGCCCCACCACTTTTCGTTGCGCACGAAGGAAACCTCGCCGGTTTCAAAGTTGACGTTCTCAACCTTGAACGGGCCTGCGCCCCACTCCGGGTGCAGCTGCTTCAGGTAGGCGTTCATGAAGGTGTCAGCGGAGTCAACCTGCGGCGGCACGAGGTTGCCGAAGAGACCCTCCCACCACGGGTATGCCTGCTTGTAGGTGACAACTGCCTGCTTGTCGGTCTCGCCACGGGTGACGGACTCGATCAGCTCGTAGCCGTCGGTGGAGTTGACCTGCACATCCGGGTTGGAGCCGTTGTTGAACTTCCAAGTGTTCTCAAACGAGGTCCAGTCGATCGGGGTGCCGTCGTTGTAGTTGGCCTCATCCACGATGGTGTAGGTGACCACGGTCTTGCCGTCCACAACCTCGTCCTTTACCTCGCTGAGGTAGGCCGGGTTCGGGTGGTAGGTACCGTCACCGTCGAAAAGGGTGAGCTGCGGGTTGTACTTGTCCCAAACGTTGCGCGTGTAGCGGTTCATGTTTGCGTGGAAGACGTTCTGCTGCTCGGCCATCTCAGTGATAGCCATGGTCAGCTCGCCGCCGTCCTGGATCTGGTCGCGCTCCAGCGGGTTGTAATCGCCAGCGGCGTTGATTTCCAGGCCACCCGTGGACTCGCCAGTGGACTCTGCCGCCTGGCTCGACTCAGCGGCGGTGGTGCCGGTGCTGGTGGACTCCGTGCTGTCACCTGCACATGCGGTGAGAGCCAGGGAAATGGTGGACAGGCCGGCGATTGCGGCGATGCGAATGCGGTTCTTCATGTGACCGGTCATCCTTTCGGCAGGAAACAAAACTAAAATCCACAGAAACAGTGGGTTTCGTTAACATTAATGAAAAAAGTGATGTGTCACACCATTTTTGGCGCATTAATTTTCACTAAAGGCCTTTTTGCTAGCTGACGGGGGTGAGTTCCACCTCATCCGCCCACGTCAGTTCGATGCCGAGGGTGCGCAGCCATTCCATCGGATCATCGCTGTGACGGGTGATGCCCTCGACGGCATTCAAGGTGAAGTCAATGGCTTTCTCGGCTTCCTCAGCAGTGATTAGCCCTGCGGAGGTAGCGGCGGCAAGCTCATCGATGTCCAGAACGTCGATAGGGGTGCCGGTGTTAGAGACTAAGTCAACGTAGAGGTCACGCGTTGTCCATACGTCGCCGTCAACGTCAATGTCCGCAACGTCGAAGTAATACTCCTGCTCTTCTTCTACACCCTCGCGGAAGTGAAAGATGTTGGCTCTCAGGCCGAGCTTTGGAAGCAGCCAGCTTTCGAGGTAGCCAAAGCGGGGGTGGTTGGCCCCGCGTGCCATGTAGAGGCCAAAGTCAGTCACCCGAAACGTGTCTACCTCACGGAGGAATCCCTTGGGGTCCACGTTGGTCTTGGAGACCGTGTCAAAGGTTTCCTGCTTGACAGGGTGTAGGTCAACGCTCATCTCTTACCTCACAGAAAAACTTGCGGCGGTGGGGGCGAAGTTGCACACCCTGTCTTGGGTGCGCACGCCTCCGTCTACAACTGCGAGTACGCGCCCAGGGCCCGTCTTGGCGGTTGCGGACAGGGTTGCCGGTCCTGATGGGTTTATCAGATTGTTATCTAATGGCGTTACGCCCGTGCGGAAATTGTTGAGATTGATCCAGTACACCTTCATCAAACCTTGCTCGGGCGCGGCGGCCGGTGTGCCAAGCGCGGTGAAAACAAACGTGGCCTCCCCAGCGTTAGCCCCAGGTGCCGGGGTGGTGGACGGACCTGGGACGACGAGCGCAGAGGCTGTGGAGTGCAGGCCGGGCCCGATGCAGTGGGATGACACCGTTGGCCAGTAGAACTGGGTGAACGGGGGAGCGTTCTCAGGCAGTGGTGGGCCTCCGAGTTCTCCGCCACCGGCGTAGAACGTAATCGCCGTACGCAAGGCGTTGGCTACCTTGGCAGGTACGAACGGTTTGTCTGCAAAGTCATGGACGCGCTTGACTACCTGGGGGGTAGGTCGGCCTAGCTCATCTAGCAGGCCGAATGTGCCAGAAGATGTTTGGGCGTTGGCCGCTGGAGTGAAAACGCTAGCGCCAGCCAATAGGGATGCGGCAAGCACTGCGCTCGCGGAAGCGCGAATTGATTTGGGCAGGGAAAACGTCACTTGAGACACAATAGTCACTTATGTAACAACGTCAAGGCGAAATCGAAAGAAACTGCCAACCTCGTGCCAGTATTGACCTCTACCGTCTGTGGTGTTCCGGATCACAAAACATCAAGCCGATAAGGTGAAAGGACTGAAAAGCCATGACTGATCCCCAGAACGCAACCCAGAACGAGACCGTCACGTTCAACACCAACCTCACGCTGGCGGAGATTGAAAACCGTCTCTCCGGTCTGGAGAACTTCGATGTCAAGGAGAAGTCCGAGGGCGAGCTTGTTGTCAACGTTGGCAACGCACTGAAGTACCGCTTCCTCGGGGTGTACCTGACTCAGGACTTCCAAGCACCCATTACTATCGACGCCTCCGATAACGGCGACGGCACCGTAACCGTAGAACTGCACCGCCGTGGTCAAGCTGGCACCGTGATCAGCACAAGCAAGAATGATCAATTCTTTGCCACCAGCTTCCAAGAGCTCCAAACCGCACTGAGCGGGTAAAAGAAGCGGCTCAAGCGAACGTGCGATTCGGGGGTTGGAGGGGTAGTGTTTAGACGTTCATACCGCCTATATATAAGGAGCAGCGGTTAAGTGTCGCACCCTGAATTTCGAAATGTAGCCATTGTCGCCCACGTTGACCACGGCAAGACCACCCTGGTTAACGCAATGCTGGAGCAGTCCGGCGTATTCGGTGACCATGGTGAACACGGCGACCGCGTGATGGACTCCGGTGAGCTCGAATCCGAGCGCGGCATCACAATTTTGGCCAAGAACACCGCCATCCGTCGCGCAGGCGCCGGCAAGGACGGCCGCGACCTGGTGATCAACGTGATTGATACCCCGGGCCACGCCGACTTTGGCGGCGAGGTTGAGCGCGGCCTGTCCATGGTGGACGGTGTTGTGCTGCTGGTAGACGCATCTGAGGGCCCGCTGCCGCAGACCCGCTTCGTGCTGGGCAAGGCGCTGGAATCCAAGAAGCCGGTCATCATCTGCGTGAACAAGACGGACCGCCCGGATGCTCGCATTGATGAGGTTGTGGAGGAAGCCCAGGACCTGTTGCTGGAACTGGGCGCTGGCCTGGAAGACCCGGAGGCAGCCGAGGCTGCGGAGAACCTGCTGGAATTGCCGGTGCTCTACACCTCCGGCCGCGCGGGCCGTGCTTCCCAGGAAAACCCGGGCAACGGCAACCTGCCGGACAATGAGGATCTGCAGCCGCTGTTTGACGTTATCTATGACGTGCTGCCAGAACCGTCCGCTGACATCGACGCCCCCTTCCAAGCGCAGGTGACCAACCTGGACTCCTCCTCCTTCCTGGGCCGTATCGCACTGATCCGCGTATTCAAGGGCTCCGTGAAGAAGGGCCAGCAAGTCGCGTGGGTGCACTATGACGCGGAAGGCAACCAGCATGTGAAGAACGTGAAGGTGGCTGAGCTCCTGGTCACTGAAGGCCTGGATCGCGTTCCGGCCACCGAGGATGTGGTTGCCGGTGACATTGCCGCAATCTCTGGTGTGGACGAAATCATGATCGGTGACACCTTGTGCGACCCGGAGCACGTTGCGCCGCTGCCGCGCATCAAGGTGGATGACCCTGCGATTTCCATGACCATTGGCGTGAACACTTCGCCGATGGCTGGCCGTAACGGCGGTGACAAGCTCACGGCACGCATGATCAAGGCGCGCTTGGACCAGGAGCTGATCGGTAACGTCTCCATCAAGGTGCTGCCGACTGAGCGCCCGGACGCCTGGGAGGTCCAGGGCCGTGGTGAGATGGCGTTGACGGTGTTGATTGAGACGATGCGTCGTGAAGGCTTCGAGCTCACCGTGGGCAAGCCGCAGGTAGTGACCAAGGAGATCGACGGCAAGACCTACGAGCCGTACGACCACATGGTCATCGACGTGCCGAGTGAGCACCAGGGTGCCGTCACCCAGCTGCTGGCAAACCGCAAGGGCCAGATGACCGCAATGTCCAACACCGGTGCGGGTGATTGGGTGCGTATGGAGTTTGACGTGCCGTCGCGTGGCCTGATCGGCTTCCGCACCACCTTCCTCACCGAAACCCGCGGTGCTGGCATTGCCAACTCGTACTCCATCGAGCACCGCCCGTGGGCAGGCGAAATCAAGGGACGTCCGACAGGCTCCCTGGTGGCAGACCGCTCCGGCCAGGTCACCGCATACGCCCTGCAGCAGCTGGCGGACCGCGGCGACTTCTTCGTGGAGCCGGGTGCTGAGACCTACGAGGGCATGGTTGTTGGTGCGAACTCGCGTGATGAGGACATGGACATCAACATCACCAAGGAAAAGAAGCTGACCAACATGCGTGCAGCCAGCGCCGATACGACGGTGACGCTGCAGAAGGCCCGCACCCTTTCCCTGGATGAGGCCATCGAGTTCTGTGATGAGGACGAGTGCGTCGAGGTCGCGCCTGAGGCGATGCGCGTGCGCAAGATCATCCTGAACGCCACCGAGCGTGGCCGTGCACGTTCCCGCGCGAAGCAGCTGAATAAGTAATGCGGGATCTCGTCGGCTACCGGGCTGTATTCGTCCACGCCCACCCGGATGATGAGGCGATTACCACCGGCGGCACCATCGCCGATCTGGCCCGCCGTGGTGCGGACGTCACCGTGGTCACCTGCACCCTCGGCGAAGAGGGCGAAGTGATCGGGGAGACCTACCAGCATCTGGTTGCGGACGAGGCCGATCAGCTTGGCGGTTTCCGCATCGGTGAGCTCGCGGCGTCCCTGCGTGCGCTGGGCGCGCGCGGTGAGTTCCTCGGCGGCGCTGGACGTTTCCGTGATTCCGGCATGGCGGGTTCGCCGGCGCACCAGAACCCACGTGCGTTTGTGAACAACACCGATGTGGCGACTGACCTGCTGGTGTCGCTGTTTGAGCGCATCCGCCCGCACGCTGTGGTGACCTACGATGCCAATGGAGGCTACGGCCACCCGGACCACATCCAGGCCCACCGCATCACGCACGCCGCCGCAACTCGTGCCGGGGTGCCGCGCGTGCTGCACACCGTCCGCCTTGCGCATGAGACCAACGCTGCGTTGCCCGCCGCCGCCCCCGCCGGTTGGCGCCTGCCGCAGCCAGGAGAGCTCGATGGGGTAGATGAGGCCGATTTGAGCATTGTGCTTGACGACGCCACGTATGCCGCCAAAACCTCCTCCATGCAAGCCCACGCCACCCAGCTGTGGATCGCCAATGGGCTGGTCTCTGAATCCAACCCGCATGCGGTCCTTTGTGATGGCCCGGTGGTCTACTACGCCCTGAGCAACCTGATCGTGCAGCCGCTGCAGCGCGTGGAGCACTACCAGCTCGGCGCAGGTGTGCCGCTGCCGGATGGCCCAGATGGTGCGGACGGGATCTTTTGCGGACTGTAGAACGCGGTGACTCCCGCGAGTTTTCCCGCGGTGAAATTATTCAGGCCTACGTGTTCCTGAGTGTTTTCGCCGCGGTTTTCGCGTTTGTGGGGGCAACGTATCTGACGGATCTGTGGCTACCGCTTGCGTGGGTACTTATGCCGTTGGCAACGTTGGTGCTCACGCGTACGGCGGCGCTGTGGACGTCGCGACGCATCGTGTGGCTTGTTCCCTTGGCCGTGTGGTGCGCCGTGTGGGTCATTTTTGGCGGGGGTTGGGCACTCGTTGCCGGTTTAGGCGGCGGCGTTTGGCCCCTCGCCAGGGCGAAGTGACATACTAGAGCGCATGACTTACGTGATTGCTCAGCCGTGCGTTGATGTCAAGGACCGCGGCTGCGTCGAGGAATGCCCGGTCGACTGCATCTACGAAGGCAAGCGCATGCTCTACATCCACCCGGATGAGTGCGTGGACTGCGGTGCGTGTGAGCCCGCCTGCCCGGTGGAGGCCATCTTCTACGAGGATGACACTCCGGATGAGTGGAGCGAGTACTACGACGCCAATGTTGGCTTCTTTGATGAGCTTGGTTCCCCGGGCGGCGCCGCGAAGACGGGCGCGCTTGATTTTGACCACCCGTTTGTGGCTGCCTTGCCGCCGCAGAACCAGGACTAGATTTTATGCGTACCCCTTTGGCCTCGGTGTTGCCCGATTTCCCCTGGGACACGATTGCAGACGTGAAGGCGAAAGCCGCGTCGCACCCGGACGGGCTGATTGACCTTTCCGTTGGCGGGCCGGTGGACCCAGTTGCGCCTGCGATCCAGCTTGCGCTGACGGAGCATGCTGCGATCCCTGGCTACCCGCAGACGGCGGGCACGCCGGAGTTGCGTCGCACGATCGTGGAGGCGCTTTCGCGCCGCTTCGGCATCACGGGCTTGGATGAGCAGTCGGTGCTGCCCACGATTGGCCTGAAGGAAGCGATCGCCTGGCTGCCCACGCTTCTGGGCATGCGCGGCGAGACGGTCATCATCCCCGAGGTTGCGTACCCCACCTATGAGGTCGCCGCACTGATCGCGGGTTGCAAGGTGGTGCGCTCTGATTCGCCTATCGACGGCGCGTCCTTGGCCTTCATCAACTCCCCATCCAACCCGACGGGGGCGGTTATGGGCGTTGACCAGCTGAAGTCCTGGGTGGAGTTCAGCCGCGACACCGGTGCAATTGTGGCCTCTGATGAGTGCTACCTCTACCTCGGCTGGTCCGCTGAGGCGGTGTCCATCCTGCATCCGAGCGTGACTGGCGGGGACAACACGGGTCTTCTGGCGTTGCATTCGTTGTCGAAGACGTCGAATATGGCGTCGTATCGCTCGGGCACCATTTCCGGCGACCGTGCGCTGGTCCAGGAGCTGCTGGAGGCGCGCAAGCACGCGGGTCTCATGGTGCCAGGGCCGATCCAGGCGGCGATGGTTGCCGCGTTCGCGGAAGACACTCACGAGGAGCTGCAGCGCACCACGTACGCCGCGCGTCGCGCCGTGTTGCTGAAGGGCTTGGTTGCCGCGGGCTTCGAGGTTGATCACTCTGAGGCAGGTCTGTACCTGTGGGCAAGGAAGGACGGCTTGAGCTCGCGCGAGGCGCTCGCGTGGCTGGCTGAGCGTGGCATCCTTGCCGCCCCGGGTGATTTCTACGGCCCGGCCGGCGCTAACCACGTGCGCGTGGCCATGACCACCACGGATGCCCACGCCGCCGAAGCCGCGCGGCGCCTAGGCGCAAGCTAGGAATGACCTCCCAACGCTTTGTTGCTGAGGCCACACAGTTTCTGAAGTTCGGCATCGTCGGCGGGTCCGGCGTGCTGGTCAACTTGGCCGCGTTTTATGTGTTCAAGAAGCTGTTGGACTCCGGCTTTGGCGTCCACGAGTCTGAGGTGTTTTTCAACCTCCTCGGCACGCGCTTTAACGTGCGCTGGTACCACGTGTTGTCCACAGTGGCGTTCGTGGTGGCGAATACGTGGAACTATCAGTTGAACCGTTCCTGGACGTTCCGCGGGGAGGGCGGGCGTTCGTGGCTGCGCGGGTATGTGCCGTTTCTTGCCACGGGTGTGGTGGCGCTTGTTGTGTCGCTGACGGTGATGACGTTTTTGATGAACCCGCTCTCGCCGATCGCACTGCCGGCAGAGGTGTTTGATGACTCCACGGGGCTTCGCACCAAGAGCTACTGGGCGCAAGCGATTTCGACGTTTGTGGCCATGCCTGTCAATTTCGTGATTAACAAATTCTGGGCATTCGGCAAGCCAAAAGCCGTTTCTTAAACCTGCAGGTCAAACGATTTTGCTTTTTGCTTGCCGACGCCCCGCCTGTGGATAACTCCAACTTATCCACAGGCCCAAGCGCCAAAGCTTGTGCGCGATTTGGGTGGGCAGTAGCTTGTGGCCCATGGAATTTGGGGACTTTCTCTCGGCAGGGGTGGATACCCTAGCTGGCTTCGACCGTGACGCCGCGTTGGCGGCGTGTGTCGCGCCGTCTCGGGTGCGTGAATGGCAGGCCGTCCACGGCGTCTATTACGGGCCGACGCGCTTTACGCGTAGGCAGGCGCAGGCCCGCGAGATGGCGGGAGGGGCGAGCCTGGACAAGCTTGTGCTTATAGAGCGCAAACTGCGCCGCGTTACCGACGACGGCGAGCGCTGGCGCCTGCGCGAGGAACTGCTGCGCTTCACTGGGCGCTATGACGCCCTTTCGCGCCACGCCGACACCCTCATTGACACCCCGAAGCCGCCGCCGCAGAAGCAGCTGCGCTTTAGCCGTTCGAAGTCGGGTATGCGGACGATGACGCTAACCTATGCCGAGCGCGACATTGCGGATGTGGAGCACGCGCTGCGCCAGGTCATCGACCACGAGCGTCCCGCCGCAGCCCAGCTTGCGGATGCGTTTGTGGGCCTTTTGCGTAACGACGCCCACGACAACCCACCCAGCGCCCCCACCCGCATCCCGCACGCCGCACCCCGCCCGATGATCCTCATCCCGCTTCCGGAGTGGACCCGCCTGAGCGCCGCCACCGCCACCGCGGCTGCCGCTGACGCAGCTGAGGTGACCCTGCACCTGACCGACGGCACCTCGATGACCGGTGCCGAGTTCCTGGCCAAGTACTACGGTGCAGAGCTTGAAGTGGCGCTGTTCCACCCGCGCGAGGGGGCGGTGAACCTGTATCGCACGCAGCGTTTCGCCAACGCGAAGCAGCGCGACTTGGCGGGGTTGTTGATGCCGGTGTGTCCGGCGCCGGACTGCCGCCACGGTTCTGATGCCTGCCAGATGCACCACGTGCAGTCCTGGGCACGCGGCGGGATGACGAATATGGATAATCTTTCGCCGCTGTGTCGCTATCACAACGGGGTGAATGATGATGACCCCGCGCACCACTACCGAGGCCGAATAGAGGTGCGGGGTGGGACGCCGGTGTGGGTGTCGCCAAGCGGGCGGGCCGTACCGGCACGAACACCGGGCGCGATGCAACTCCTCTTCGGTGACTAGGCAGCGGCTGGTCACCGTCTAGTCACCGGCAGGTCACCGGCTAATCACAGGAAAGCCGCGAGTACTGCGCGATGTCGATGAATTCCCCGTGAAGGAATTCGCCGCCGCGGATGACACCTTCGAAGGTGTAGCCGGCCTGCTCGGCAACGTGCCGGGAGGCCGCGTTGTCGACCCCTGCCCGGATCACCAGGCGGTGGAACCCTTGGGCGAAGGCGTGTTCGCTGACCAAGCGGACCGCGCGCGTCATTGCGCCGCGTCCGCGCGCCCAGGGGGCAGCGTTGTAGCCGAAGTCGCCCGAGCGGTGTTGTTCGGAGTGCAGGCGTAGTTCGATGTTGCCGCAGAAGCGGGCGTCCATAACAAGCGCCCACCGCGCACACGAAGGTCCGGGACTGCCTAAGAATGCCGAAGCCATCTCTTCGGTGTAGGGGTGGGGGACTTGCGTCCAGCGCACCATGCGCGGGTCATTGCACGCGGCAATCAGATCGTCGCGTACACCCGCGATGGTGTCCACCTGCGACCACGGCAGCAACACCAAGTCGCCATCCACGAGTACCTCTTCGGGCAGAGGCCAGGTGAGCTTAGTTGGCATGCAGGATGTCATTGAGCTCAACGCCCTTGGCGGGTACGACCTCGATGGCGCCGGTGAGGGAGTTGCGGCGGAACAGCAGCCCGTCCTTGCCGGAGAGCTCCACAGCCTTGACGGTCTCGCCGTTGACCTGCACCTTGGAGGACGCGGTGACGTAGAGGCCGGCTTCGACGATGCAGTCGTTACCCAGGGAGATGCCGACGCCGGCGTTGGCGCCGAGCAGGCAGCGCTGACCAAGCGAGATGACTTCCTTGCCGCCGCCGGACAGGGTGCCCATGATGGAGGCGCCGCCGCCGATGTCGGTGCCGTCTCCAACAACAACACCTGCGGAGATGCGGCCTTCAACCATGGAGGCGCCAAGCGTGCCGGCGTTGAAGTTAACAAAGCCTTCGTGCATGACGGTGGTGCCTTCGGCTAGGTGTGCGCCAAGCCGGATGCGGTCCGCGTCTCCAATACGTACGCCAGACGGCACGACGTAGTCCACCATGCGTGGGAACTTGTCCACGGAGAACACCACAACCGGCCCCTTGGCGGCTAGGCGTGCGCGGGTCATCTGGAAGTCAGCCACGGCACACGGGCCGTAGTTGGTCCACACCACGTTTGCTAGCAGGCCAAACACGCCGTCCATGTTGGCGCCGTGCGGCTTGATCAGGCGGTGGGAGAGCAGGTGGAGGCGCAGGTAGACGTCGTAGGCGTCGATCGCTGGCTGGTCCAGGTCAGCAATTTGCGTATCGACGACCACGCGAGCCACCCCTCGCGCCTCATCCGGCCCCACCAAGTCAGCGAAGCGGGGGTCTTCCTTTTCAACTCGGGTGGTGCCGGTCTCGCCGGTGCCTTCGAGTTTCGGGGCGGGGTACCAAACGTCTAGAACAGTGCCGTCGTGCGTAACAGTTGCCAAACCACGGGCGGATGCAGAAGTCATGACAGACACCTTAGCGCTTGCTGGATGTTGTCAGGAACGACAGACCGATGAGGACGGCGGAAAGGATGGTGACGGAGATGATTTGGGTGCGTGATGAGGCGTCGAAAAGCATGAGCACCGTAAGCCCCACAAGGGCGGCGAGGGTGACCCAGGGGACCCAGGATGCGCCGCGCACACGCACAGTGGTGGCGCGGATCTGGGGGTGCAGCTTGATGTAGCTGAGTGTGATCATGGTCCAGGTGACAATCAGGCAGCCGCCGGTTGCGGCCATGAGGAAGTCGATCATCCCTGGCGGGTTCCACCACTGCAGGCCGACGGCGACGAATGCGAAGAACACGCTGATCAGCACCGCGTTGGTGGGGACGGCGTTGGCGTTGGTTTTGGCGGTCCAGCGTGGGGCGTCGCCTTCGAGGGCGAGCTGGTAGATCAGGCGGGAGGTGCCGTAGAGCTGAGCGTTGAAGGCGGACAGCAGCGCGAGCACGATCACGGCCTCCATGAGCCCTGCGGCGCCCGGGATGTTCGCCATTTCGAGCACTTGGGTGAAGGGGGAGTCGGCGGCGGAGTTGGCGCCGTCGATTTGGGCGTATGGCAGAAGCAGCACGATGACGGCAATCGAGCCGAGGTAGAACAGCGCGATGCGCCAGATGATGGTGTTAACGGCAGTTTTGACGTTTTGTGCCGGGTTTTCGGATTCTGCGGCGGCGATGGTGACCACTTCGATACCGCCGAACGCGAACGCCACGGCGAGCAGGCCGGCGGCGATGCCGGTGACGCCGTGCGGGGCGAATCCGGATTCACGCACGTTGTCGAAGCCGACGAAGCCGCTGGCTGGCAACAGGCCTAGCCAGAGGGCTGCGCCAATGACAATGAAGCCGACGATCACCGCGACTTTGATCATGGCGAACCAGTACTCGAACTCGCCAAACCCGCGCACCTGGGCGAGGTTGACGGCGGTGAGGAACGCAACCACCACAAGGGCCGGTACCCACTGCGGGACGTTGAACCAGCCGGCCATCATGGCGGATGCGCCGGTGATTTCGGCACCGCACGCCATGATGAGCAGGAACCAATACAGCCAGCCGAGGAGGAAGCCTGCCCAGTGTCCGAAGGCTTGTCGGCCGTAGGTGGAAAATGAGCCGGAGGAGGGGCGGGCGGCGGCCATTTCACCAAGCATGCGCATCACGGCGATGACGATGGCGCCGGCGATGATGTAGGCGATGATGATGGCGGGGCCGGCGGCGCGGATGCCTACGCCGACGCCTAAAAACAGGCCGGCGCCGACTGCGGTGCCCAGGCCCATGAGGGTGAGGTGGCGTGATTTGAGGCCGGTGCCAAGATCGCCATCGGTAGCGGTGTTGGTGGCGGTGTTGGTGGCGGCGGAGGATGGTGTGGTCATCGTGGGGTCTTTCGGGTCCAGATTGCGCCGGCGAGGCAGATGACGCCGACGACAACGGTGACAGCCAGTACTTGGAAGCGGCCGTCGGGGTTGGTGAGCATGAGCAGGACGAGGCCTGCGATTAGGGCGATGGTGGTCCAGGGCAGCCAGCTGGGTGCCCACATGCGGACGTGGGTGATTTCACCTCGCGCTACCAGCTGCGGGTGGAGGCGCAGGAAGGAAAACGCGATGGCGAACCAGATCACGATCAGGCAGCCGCCGACGGCGTTGAGCAGAAACGCCAAAAGCCCCGGCGGGTTCCAGTACTGCAGGCCGACGGCGACGAGGCCGAAGAAGACGGACACCAAAACGGCCCTAACGGGCACCCCGCGGGGGTCGGTTTGGGCGAAGGACGCTGGGGCGTCGCCACGCACGGCGAGCGAGTGGAGGAAGCGCGAGGAGCCGTAGACCTGGGTGTTGCAGGCGCTGAGCAAAGCGACGGCGATGACGGCTTCCATAATCCCCACGGCACCTGGGATGTTGGCTAGGCGCAGTACGGCGGTAAACGGCGATTCGGAGGCGTCGTTTGCGCCGCCGATTTGGTCAAACGGCAGAAGCAGCACGATCAGCAGCACGGAGCCGATGTAGAACACGGAGATGCGCCAGATGATGGTCTTGATGGCCGAGTGCACGGCCACTTCGGGGTCTTCGGATTCGGCCGCGGCGATGGTGACAAGTTCGATGCCGCCGAAGGCAAACGCAACGGCCAGCAGTGCGGTGGCAACGCCGCCGAAGCCGTTGGGCATGAAGCCAACGTCACGGATCTGGCTTAAGCCCACGAAGGACGTGCCCGGCAACAACCCCAGCCACAGCGCCACGCCAAGCGCGAGGAATGCGACGATGACCAGCACTTTGATCAGGGCGAACCAGAACTCGAACTCGCCGTAGTTCTTTACCGCGGCGAAGTTGATCAGCGTAAACACCACGATGGCGATCAGCGCCGGGATCCACGGGGAGATGGCGAACCAGGAGGCGATGATCGCGGACGCGCCGGTGATTTCTACCGCCATGATCATGACCATCATGAACCAGTAGAGCCAGCCGATGGCAAAACCCGCCCAGCGGCCGAAGGCCTGCTCGGCGTAAGTGGAAAACGCGCCGGAGGAGGGGCGCGCGGCCACCATTTCGGCGAGCATCTGCATCACGCAGACGGTGATGAAGCCTGCGATGATGTAGGCCAGAAGCACGGCCGGTCCTGCGGCGGCGATGCCTACGCCGGTGCCCAAGAACAGTCCGGCGCCGATGGCGGAGCCGAGGCCCATCATGGTGAGGTGTCGTGTTTGGAGTCCTCGCCCTAGCGAGGTGTTGTCTGACATGTGGATGACGTTACGCTACGGCCTTTGGCGCAATACCGGGGAGTTCGAAAATGGTTCGTTGCTGATGACAATGTTGGATTCGCCGCTGATGTCGCGGGCGTGGACTTGGTGGCCCACGCGGGCGTCGAAAAGCGTGGTGCTCGGCTCTAGCACGACGCCGAGGCCGAGCTCACAGTTGTCTCCAAGGTCCACGCCGATCAGTCCGGAGGAGTGGCGCAGGCGGCAGTTGCGGCCGATGTTCAGCGGTTTGCGGTTGCGGCGCACCCCCTCGTCGGCGGCGACGAGCGCGTTGAGCGAGACTTTGCTGCCTTCGCCGACGGTCACGGAAGAAGACAAGCGGCCTTCCACGCGCGCCGGGCCGATGGTGCCGGCGTTGTATGACACGTAGCCTTCGCGGATGACTTGGGTGCCGGGGGCAAGGTGGGCGCCGAGGCGGACGCGTTCGGCTTCGGCGATAGCAACGCCGGTGGGTACCACGTAGTCCACCATGCGCGGCAGTTGCTCGATGCTTAAGACTTGGATTTGGCCGCGGGAGCGCAGGTTGGTGCGGATGTATTCGAAGTTGTCCGCAAGGCAGGGGCCTTTGTTGGTCCAGACCACTTCGGCGAGGTGTTCGAGGCAGTCGAACATGTTGATTTGCATGGGTTGGACAAGGCGGTGGGAGAGCAGGTGGAGGCGCAGGTAGACGTCGTGGGCGTCGATGGGTGGGGCGGAGAGATCAGCAATTTCGGTGCGGACGGGCACGAGTTCAACCAGCCGGTCGCGGTCCATGCCGATGAGGTTTAAGAAGCGGTCTGACAGTTCGCGTGCGGAGACGCGCCGGGTTGCGGTGGTGAGGTTTTCGCCGCCGAGTTGTGGGCTGGGGTACCAGGTGTCCAGCACCGTTCCGTCCATGGCGATGTTGGCAATTCCTATTCCGTGGGCTCCTTGCAGCATTGTTGCATCATAACCAAGTAGCATCGGCGCAATGGAGCTTTCGCTTATCGACGCCCCCGTGACCCTCACCACCGAACTCATCGACATCGAGTCGCCGTCGCACCATGAGGCCAAGATCGCCGACGTGATCGAAGCTGCGCTTCGCGGCCTTGAGGCTGGCAGTACTGGAAATGCTGGAAACGTCAGTGTTGAACGTTTCGGCAACACCCTTGTTGCGCGCACGCATTTTGCTAAGGCGCAGCGGGTGGTGCTTGCTGGCCATGTGGATACGGTGCCGCTTGCAGATAACACGCCGCACCATTTTGAAGACACCCCGGAAGGCCGTGTGCTGTTTGGCTGCGGCGCGGTGGATATGAAGTCTGGGTTGGCGTGTTACCTGTCGGCGTTTGCGGCGCTGGCGAATGACCCGGAAGCTGCCGCGTTTGATTTGACGTTTATTGCCTATGAGGGCGAGGAGGTGGCCACGAAGTACAACGGCCTTTACCACTTGGAGCGTGACCATCCGGAGTTGTTGGCGGGTGACATCGCGCTGCTAGGGGAGCCCTCGGGTGGGATCATCGAGGCCGGCTGCCAGGGCACGATCCGGGTGTTTGTGGACGCGCACGGGACTCGCGCGCACTCCGCGCGTGCGTGGCTGGGGGACAATGCCGCGCACAAGTTAGCTGGCGTGCTGGGCCGCATTGCTGCCTATGAGCCGCGCGACGTCACGATTGCGGGCTGCACGTACCGCGAAGGCCTCAACGTGGTGGGCATGGAAGGGTTCGTGGCCACGAATACGATTCCGGATTTTGCGCGGTTGACGGTGAATTTTCGGTATGCGCCGGATCGTGGCGTCGATAAGGCAAAGGCTCATCTGGAGGAAGTGCTGGACCTGGAGCCGGGCTTGGAGCTGATTTACGACGACGTGGCGCCCGCGGCCCTCCCCGGCCTCGACGACCCGGTGGCCGCCGAGTTGGTGCGTGCCGTTGGTGGCAATGTGCGGGCCAAATACGGATGGACGGACGTGGCGCGCTTCTCTAGTCTGGGGGTGCCTGCTGTCAACTTCGGGCCGGGAGATCCTGGATTTGCGCACAAGCGCGACGAGCAGTGCCCAGTTGAGCAGATTGAGCATGTGTACGCGCAGCTCATGGACTACCTGACA
Source organism: Corynebacterium riegelii (assembly GCF_001263755.1). NCBI lineage: Bacteria > Bacillati > Actinomycetota > Actinomycetes > Mycobacteriales > Corynebacteriaceae > Corynebacterium > Corynebacterium riegelii. Next base: position 1,045,203 of record NZ_CP012342.1, on the reverse strand, counting down.
GCGAAATAGGAGGCGAGTTTTCATGGCACCCCACATCACTCCGCGTCGGCCAGAACGTGACCGTAAGCTGCGTGGCCCACTGATGCTGCGCAGCGAACAGCAGCAGGAAACGACGTATGACCAGCGCTTGCTGGAGTCCCTGGGCCACATGGATCACGATTGGAAGCATGCGGACCCGTGGCGCGTGATGCGTATTCAGTCCGAGTTTGTGGCGGGGTTTGATGCGCTCTCGGAGATGCCGAAGGCCGTAACCGTGTTTGGCTCGGCGCGTCTGGGGGAGGGAACCCCGGAGTATGAGTTGGCGCGAGAGGTTGGCAAGGCGCTGACGGAGGCGGGCTACGCCGTGATCACCGGCGGCGGGCCGGGTTTGATGGAGGGGCCGAACCGCGGCGCGCACGAGGCGGGTGGCATTTCGGTGGGCCTGGGCATTGAGCTGCCGCACGAGCAGGGCTTGAACGACTGGGTGGATCTGGGCCTGAACTTCCGCTACTTCTTTGCGCGTAAAACGATGTTTTTGAAGTACTCGCAGGCGTTTATCTCCCTGCCGGGCGGTTTTGGCACGATGGATGAGGTCTTTGAGGTGCTGTGCATGGTGCAGACCGGCAAGGTGACCAACTTCCCGATCGTGTTGATGGGCACGGAGTTCTGGTCGGGCCTGGTCACGTGGCTGCGTGAGCAGCTGTTGGGTCGCGGGCTGATTTCGCCTGGCGACGATGAGCTGTTCATTGTCACCGACTCCGTCGAGGAAGCTATCGAGCACATTGTCTCCGCGCATCGTGTGATGACGGATGAGCGCCTCACCGGCCGCGAATCTATCGCTGACTCCATTGTTGAGTAGGCCGTTGGCCCAGGTGATGGCCATTGTTAATCGCACCCCGGATTCCTTTTATGACCAGGGTGCGACGTTTGCGATTGACGCGGCCGTTGCGCGCGCGTCCGAGGCGGTGGCGGATGGGGCGAGCATTATCGACGTTGGCGGGGTCAAAGCCGGCCCCGGCGACGAGGTCGACGCTGTAGAGGAAATTGAGCGCATCGTGCCGGTGATCGCCGCGGTGCGCGCCGCACACCCGGATGTGGTGATCAGTGCGGACACGTGGCGCGCGGACGTCGCCCAAGCGGCGGTAGACGCAGGCGCGAACCTGATCAATGACACGTGGGCGGGCTTTGACCCGCAGCTGGTGGAGGTCGCAGGCGCAAACGGTGTGGGGTACGTGTGCTCACACACCGGTGGCGCGGTGCCGCGCACACGCCCGCACCGCGTGCGTTACGACGACGTAGTGGCCGACGTCATCGCCGAAACCACCGCGCTTGCCGAGCGCGCGGTGTCTTTAGGGGCGCGGGAAGACCTGGTGTTCATTGACCCGACGCATGACTTTGGCAAGAACACCTTCCACGGCCTTGAGCTTTTGCGGCGCGTGGACGAACTAGTGGCTACCGGCTGGCCGGTGCTGATGGCGCTGTCCAATAAGGACTTCGTGGGTGAGACGGTGGATCGTCCGGTGGGGGAGCGCGTGGCCGGCACCTTGGCGGCGACAGCGTGGGCGGCAGCGCGTGGCGTGGCGGCGTTTCGTGTGCACGAGGTCCGCGAAACCGTCGACGTGATCCGCATGACCGCCGCGATTGCCGGCCAGGCCCCGCCGCTGAACACCGTCCGGGGGTTGGCGTGATTGGAAACCTGACCGTCAGCGTGGTTATCCCGGCGCTCAACGAGGAGGCCACGGTGGCACACGTTGCACAGGCGTGTTTGGCGTCGTGCGCTGATGAGGTCCTCGTGATCGATTCCGACTCCACTGACAACACCGCCGCGGAGGCGGCGCGGGTGGGGGCGCGTGTGGTGGGATGGCGTGGCGTCGATAAGCAAAAGCCCTGGCCCGGGAAAGGGGAGGCCCTGTGGCGCGGGGTGAAAGCCGCGCGCGGGGACGTGGTGGTGTTTGTGGATGCAGACGTGACCAACGTGGATCCCTGGTGGGTGGACACACTGGCCGCCCCCTTTGCAGACCCCGCAATTCACCTGGTCAACGCCACCTACGAGCGGCTCGGCGCCGGCGGGCGCGTAACCGAGCTGACCGCCAAACCGCTGCTGCGCACCTACTTCCCGCAGCTCGCCAGCCTTGACCAGCCGCTGGCGGGCGAATACGCCATCCGCAGAGAAACCGCCCTTCAGGTGCCGTTTGTCGCAGGATATGGGGTAGAGGTCGGGTTGATTATCGACGTCCACGCCACCCACCCCAACGCCATCACCCAAGTCAACCTGGGGAAGCGCACCCACCGCAATCGCCCGCTATCCGAGCTTGGACCCATGGCCGACGTTGTCACACGTACTGTCCTTTCGCGTGCCGGCGTGCTGCCGGAAGGGGCCGCGCCGCTTAAGCAGCGACCGCCGTGGAATAAGATGTAGCCCATGCTTTCGTGGATCCTGCTGATTCTGGCTCTGGCCGTCTTCGCGCTGATGGGCATGTGGCTGTTCTCCGCCGTGTTTGGGCGCGGCGAGGTGCTGCCGCCCATGGAGGACACCGCTGACGTGAAAGACGCCAACCGGACCGCCGTTGAAGAGGGCCGTTTTGACGACATCCAGCTGGAAGTTGTCCACCGCGGATACCGCATGGACCAGGTCGATGCGCTGCTTGCCCAGCTGACGGGTACGGAGCTGGCTACGGAGCCCGCAACAGCGCTGGCCCCCGAAGATGCGCCGGAGCGCGTACAATTGGGCGAAGAACTTCTAGTTAGCGAAGGAGAGCCTACCCATGGCAGCAATGAAACCGCGCACCGGTAACGGTCCGATGGAAGCAGTGGAAGAAAGCCGCAAGATTGTAATGCGTATCCCGTCCGACGGCGGTGGCCGTTTGGTTGTGGAGATGAGCAAGGAAGAGGCTGCCGAACTTGGGCAGCTGCTGCTTGACGCATCGAAGTAGCGCGATTATTCCCCTTCGCCCCGCCCCGCGGGGCGTTTTTTATTGTGCGGTAGGATGCACGCATGCTGAAAGACATCGTTGACGTGCTGGCTGACCCGGTGGATCGCACCCCATTGCGCGTGGAGGATGGCGGCGCCCGGTTGGTGTCGGAGTCCGGGCATTCGTATGACGTGGCTCGTCAAGGCTATGTCACGCTTGCTGGGGGCAAGGGCCTCAACCATGAGGGTGACTCGCTGGAGATGGTGCAGTCGCGTGAGGCGTTTTTGTCGCAGGGGTATTTCGCGCCGTTTGTGGAGGCCGTCACCGAGGCCGTGGAGCAGGTGCTGGGAGTCAGCGCTGCTGGCGTTGAAGAGCCGGTGATTCTGGAGGTCGGTGCCGGTACCGGTTACTACCTGGCGCACACGCTGGACACCGTTGAGGGGGCGCGTGGCGTGGGTCTGGACATTTCTGTGCCGGCCGCGAAGCACTTGGCTAAGTCGCACCCGCGAGTGGGTGCGGTGGTTGCGGATGTGTGGGAGGGCCTCCCGCTTCACGACGCCTCGGTGCACGCCCTGACCGTCGTCTTCGCGCCCCGCAACCCGGCGGAGTTTGCGCGCGTGCTTGTAGACGGCGGCGAGGCCGTCATCCTCACCGCCCACCAAGGCCACCTGGATGAGCTGCGTGAGCCGCTGGGTATTTTGGGCGTTGAAGGCGGCAAGCTGGAGCGCATGCTTGAGCAGGCGGAAGGCCACCTGGAGTTGGTGGGTGAGCCGCAGCTCATTGAGTTCCCGATGGAGTTGGAGCGCGCCGCGATCGCCGCCCAGGTGGGCATGAGCCCGTCGGCACGCCACCTGGATAAGGAAACGCTTGCAAGCCGTGTTGCGGCGCTGCCGGAGACGTTGCGGGTCACCGCGAAGGCGAACCTGGTTCACCTGCGCAAGGCGTAGGCGTGGGCGAGGTTAGACTCGCCCACGGGGGGACAGACTCGCCCACGGGGCGGGACTAGAGCAGCGAGCTGTGGCCGCGACGCCACTCGGAGTAGATCTCCGCGTTGCCGTTTGCGCGCACCCTGATGCCGCTGGAGCCGTTTTCGGGCCAGAAGCGTGAGCTCATGGCCACGCTGCCGCCACCGGCGTAGACCTCAAGCGTGGAGCCGTCGACGATGACGGTGATGTTGTCCTCGTCATCGTCGTGAAGCGGGGCGGTCTTCGGATCCCCGTCGAAACGATCAAGCTCGATGTGCTCGCCGGTGTGGCGGATGCGGGCGGCGGGTTCGCCGTTGCCGTCGATAATCTCAACGACAACCTCGGAGCCTGCGGGGATGTCGCACAGGCCGGTCCACAACAGGGCACGCTGTGCCTCATCAACCGCGTCCGGAAGCCCCGGCGCCGGCACCTGGTAGAGGTGGCCGTGCTGCAACGTGATGCGCCGCGGCAGGGTCAGTGCGTTGGCCCAACCTTCCGTCTCCCAGTTGGGTTCAGCGGTGGGGTCCCCGCTGCGGCCGGAGTTGGTCATAAACCCGTAGATGTAGGCGCGCTCGTACAGCTTGAACTCGTCTTCGGTGCCGCGCGGGTAGTTGGTGTTGCGCGGGCGTGTGAAGTCATGGCCAAAGTCGAAGCGCTGGCTTGGGGTGACCACATGAAACTGGTTGCCCTCCAAACGCCCGATGATGTAGCTGGCGATGTCCTTGCCGTCCACTTCGGTGGTGATGAACAGCACGTCATAAATGTTGCCGTCCACTTCGTCACGCAGGCGCACCAGACGCGGGGCGACTAGGGAGCCGTCCATTTCAAACCCAGCATCACCGACGAACTCCAGCGGGCCGATGAACTGCCAGGCGCGCCCGTCGTCGGAGCTCAGCACCACCGGCTGCGGGTTGTCGGAGGGGCCGGTGACAGCGAGCATGAGCCAGCCTTCGTGGCCTGCGTCACGGTCGCTTAAGCGGCTCCAGCCAGGGATGACGCACGGGGAGCGGAAGTTGGAAAACTCGTCGGTGCTTTCCACCACCTTGCCTAGGCGTTTCACGGCGGTGGAGACCTCCACCGTGTCGTCCTCAAGATCGCTGCACAACGCGTCCACGTCATCAACGCGGGCCACCTGGACGGTGCTGCCGGCATCGGTGCGGGAGGTGAAGTAGATGTCAATGCCGTCGTCTTCCACATCGCCGCCGACAACGGCGCCTGCGCGCAGGTGGCGCTCCCCACCGGCGGGGACGATCGCGTCGTTGCACTCGTACCAGCTAAACGGGTCGCCTTCGCTTGCGCTGTGGCCCCAGCGGCTCTGGCCGTCCGGGGTTGGGCGGTACTGGTAGAACATGTGCCACACGTGTTCGTTTTTCGCGCCGAGGCGGATAACACCAGCGGGTCCTTCGAGGATGCCTTCCTCGGCGGTGAGGTGCAGTTCGGGTCTAAACGTAGTCATCAGCGAGCAGGTTCCTCTTAGATCAGCTTCTTGTAAATATCAACGGTTTGTTGCGCAATGGTGGCCCAGGAAAAATCGGCCACCGCGCGTTCGCGGCCAGCCTGGCCCATGCGTGCGGCAGTGTCCGCGTCCGCAACAACGGCGTTCACGGCCTCGGCCAGGTTGCGCTCGAAGGTTTCGGGATCCGATTCGTCGTAGTCCACCAGCGTGCCGGTCACGCCGTCCACAACAACCTCGGGGATACCACCCACGCGTGAGGCCACCACGGCGGTGCCGCACGCCATCGCCTCAAGGTTGACAATGCCCAGCGGCTCATAGATAGACGGGCAGACAAACACGTCAGATGCGGCGTAGACCTCGCGGATCTTATCGGCCGGCAGCATCTCTTCCACCCAGAACACACCGTCGCGCTCAGCGCGCAGCTTGTCCACAAGACCCTGAGTTTCGGCTGCGATCTCCGGCGTATCGGGTGCACCGGCGCAGAGGATGAGCTGCACGGAAGCGTCGAAAAGCTGGGCTGCCTTGAGCAAATGGGGGACACCCTTTTGGCGGGTGATGCGGCCAACAAACGACACGATGGGCCGCGTCGGGTCAACCCCGAGCTCCTCGGTGATGGTGCCCTTGGTGGGGTACCACAGCTCAGTGTCAATGCCGTTGAGCACCACATGCACCTTGTCCGGGTCAATGCTGGGGTAGGCGCGCAAAATGTTGTCTTTCATGCCGGAAGACACGGCGATGACAGCATCCGCGTTCTCCATGGCGTTTTTCTCGCTCCAGGAAGACACGTTGTAGCCGCCGCCGAGCTGCTCACGCTTCCACGGGCGGTCCGGCTCCAAAGAGTGGGCGGTGGCCACGTGAGGAATGTCATACATCAGCCCGGTCAGATGGCCACCCAGGCCCGCGTACCAGGTGTGGGAGTGGACCACATCAAGGTTGTTCGCGCTGTGCGCCATGCGCAGGCCGGTGGACAGCGTTTTCAACGCACCGTTGGCGTCTTCCAGCGCCGGATCGACGCCGTGGACGTACACATTTGCCTCGTCCCGCGGCGCGCCCATGCAGTGCACATCTACGTCCACACCGTCGATGCCTCGCATGAAGCGCGTGAGCTCTGTGACGTGGACGCCGGCACCGCCGTAGATTTCCGGCGGATATTCTTTTGTCATCATTCCCACTCTCATGTCCGCCACCCTAGTGACGTTTCGCAAACTGTGTCAGGAAGCTTGCTAGTTGTGCTGCGAGCGGGCCATGTTTTCCCTAGTCTTAGACATATGAAGAGCCAGCCACGTGTCCTTGCAATTGTCCTTGCGGGCGGCGAGGGGAAGCGTCTTTTTCCCTTGACCGCGGACCGCGCGAAACCCGCTGTTCCGTTTGGCGGTAATTACCGCTTGATTGATTTCGTTTTGTCCAACTTGGTGAATGCGGGCTATATGCGTATTGCGGTGTTGACGCAGTACAAGTCGCACTCCCTGGACCGTCACGTGGCTACGGCGTGGAATGTGTCGGGCCCGACGTCGCAGTACATTGCGTCGGTGCCGGCGCAGCAGCGTCGCGGTAAGCGTTGGTACAACGGCTCGGCGGATGCGATTTTGCAGTCGCTGAACCTGATTTATGACGATAAGCCGGACTACGTCCTAGTCTTCGGTGCGGATCACGTCTACCGCATGGATCCCTCGCAGATGGTGGAAGATCACATTGCTTCGGGCAAGGACGCTACGGTTGCGGGTATCCGCGTGCCGCGTGAGGAGGCCACGGCCTTTGGCTGCATCCAGTCTGAAGAGGACGGCACGATTACGGAGTTTTTGGAAAAGCCCGCCAACCCGCCGGGTACCCCGGATGATCCGGATATGACCTATGCGTCCATGGGCAACTACTGCTTCTCTACGGAGGCGTTGATCAAAGCCCTGCTTGAAGACGAGCAGGATGAAGACTCTGACCACGACATGGGTGGCAACATCATCCCGTACTTCGTGTCCAAGGGTCAGGCCAACGTGTATGACTTCTCCTCGAACGATGTGCCGGGCGCGACAGATCGTGACAAGGGCTACTGGCGTGACGTAGGCACCATCGACTCGTTCTACGAGGCGCACATGGATCTGATTTCCTCGCACCCCGTGTTCAATCTGTACAACAGCGCGTGGCCGATTCACTCCACGGAGGACGGCAACCTGCCGCCGGCGAAGTTCGTGCTGGGCGGTATTGCGCAGGAGTCCATTGTGGCCTCCGGCTCGATTGTGTCGGGGGCGACGGTGCGCAACTCCGTACTGTCCACGGACGTGCGTGTGGAGGAAGGCGCCACCGTGGAGGGCTCCGTGCTGCTGCCGGGTGTGCGCATTGGCAAGGGTGCCGTGGTGCGCCACTGCATTTTGGATAAGAACGTCTACGTCTCTGACGGTGAGATCATCGGCGTGGACGCGGAGCGCGACCGCCAGCGCTACACCGTCTCTGACGGCGGCGTTGTGGTGGTTGGCAAAAACGAAGTGGTTTAGCGCTTCGTAATTAAGGTGAGCCCGCCGTCGAGCGGCAGGCGGGCCACCAGCGCGCCGTGGTCGGCGGCGAGCGTTTCCACGTAGTCGTCGGCGCTACGTGCAGCGTCGGTGTCGCGGTCGCGGCGGGAGGGGTCGGCCAACGTGCCGTCTAGAAGCGAATCGGCGACAACGATCATTCCGCCCTGGCTGAGCAGCGGCCAGGCAAGCTCAAGCACTGCCTGCAGCTCGCGCGGGGCAACATCCAGGTAGATCAGCTGGTAGGCCTGTGCGGCCAGGCGGCCCATGACATCCAGCGGGCGCGCGGTGAGGAAGCGAGTGCGCGACGCGCCGTGTCCGGCAAGCTTGAACGCGTCCTTCGCGCCGGCCTGCAGCGCCGCATCCGGCTCAATGCAGGTCAGCGTGGCCTTCTCCGGCAGGCCCGCCAGTAGGTGCAGGCCAACCACACCAGCGGCCGGGGTTACGGCCACCGCGCCCTGGGTGCCGGTCGTGCCAGCCAAGGTCTGCAGCAAGGAGCCGACGACTATGGACGGCGCACGCAACCCATTTTCATCCGCCTCTACATGGGCGCGATGCAGCGCATCGGGTGCCTCGGTGAGACGGTCGGTGATGTAAGAGGTCATCTGGGTAAACGCTGTTGCAGTCACGATTTGAAGCATAGTTGGTTGGCTACGCCGTGGTGGCCATAGTGGTAATATCTCGGTGATGAATGCGCCAGAGACGCAAGACACAGCGGAAATGCTCAGCGGCACCGCGGCCTTTGATGCCGGGACGGGCGAAATGCCGACATGGGGTGAGTTGGTGCGCGAGCACGCGGACAGCGTGTATCGCCTGGCGTATCGCTTAACGGGTGACAAGCACGACGCGGAGGATCTGACGCAGGAAACCTTTATGCGTGTGTTTCGCAACGTGTCCAAGTACCAGCCCGGCACGTTTGAAGGCTGGCTGCACCGCATCACCACGAACCTGTTTATGGACATGGTGCGTCACCGCGCAAAGATCCGCATGGAGGCCCTGCCTGAGGATTATGAGCGCGTGCCTGCGGTCACCATGACCCCGGATGAGGCGTACAACGCGTCTGTGCTGGACCCGGCGTTGCAGGCGGCGTTGGATGAGCTGAGCCCGGATTTCAAGGTTGCTGTGGTGTTGTGTGACGTGGTGGGGATGAGCTACGAGGAAATCGCAGACACCCTGGGGGTGAAGATGGGCACGGTGCGCTCTCGTATTCACCGCGGGCGTACCCAGCTGCGTCAGTCTTTGGAGCAGCAGGCGGAGGTGGACGCCGCGGCGAAGGAGTTGATCCGTTCGCGATGACTAGGCGGTTTTCTTCCACGGAGCATTTAGGCCCTGAGGCGGTTGCGGCGTTTGTAGACGGGGAGTTGTCGGCTTGCGCCACCCGTCGCGCCCAGGACCACATTGCGCAGTGCCAGGAGTGTCATGAGGAGGTGGTGGCGCAGCGTGGGGCGTCTCAACGCATGCGCTTTTTGCGTACCGACGAGCACGTGAAAGCCCCCACCTCCCTCATCGAGAAGCTTGCCAACATGTGTGATGACGACGAACTGCATGACGCGGCCGAAGCTAAGCGCAGCCCGCGCGAGAAGCTTGCTGACGCGCTGCAACGCTTCCGTCAGGGTAGAGTGACATAGGTGTTTTCCAGTTTCGGTTGGGGAGAGTTCCTCTTCGTCATGATCATCGGCCTGATTGTGATCGGGCCGGAACGCCTCCCCAGCGTGATTGAAGACGTACGTGCGGCCATCTACGCCGCACGCAAAGGCATCGCGAATGCCAAAAAAGAACTCAACGGCGAACTTGAGGGCTTCGGGGAGTTCAAAGAGTTCAAAGAACCGCTGGACACCGTGACCAAGTATGCGGCGATGGGGCCGCGCCGAGCGATGACCAGTTTCCTGTTCGAAAGCGACGAAGACGAGCAGCCGCAGGCACCCGCCCAGGCGCCGCAGCAACAAGCGCAGGCGCCGCAGCAACAAGCGCAGGCGCCGAAGCGCGAGGCGGGGTTCAACTGGGAAGACGTGCTGTAGACAGCACGTCAGCACCTACGGCGATTACTTCACCTGGGGGTTGAGGCTTTTGCCAGCCAGGGAGTCGCGGCGTACCTTCAGCTTGCTTGCAATCTCATGAATTGCCTTGGCGGCGGGGGAGTCCGGCTCGGAGATGACTACCGGGTTGCCGTCGTCACCGTGCTGGCGAAGCTTCGGATCCAAAGGAACAGAGCCCAAAAGCTCCACTGCGGAATCCGTCAGCTGCGTCAGGCGCTCGGCTACGTGCTGGCCGCCGCCTTCGCCGAAGATGTTGATCACGGAGCCGTCGTCAAGCAGAAGCCCCGACATGTTCTCCACAACACCCGCGATCTTCTGATCGGTCTGCTGGGCGATGGTGCCGGCGCGCTCCGCAACCTCGGCTGCTGCAGCCTGCGGGGTGGTCACAATGATCAGCTCCGCATTCGGCACGAGCTGCGCAACAGTAATTGCAACATCGCCAGTTCCCGGCGGCAGATCCATAAAGAGCACATCCAGATCGCCCCAGTAGACGTCGCCTAAGAACTGCTGGATAGCGCGGGTAAGCATCGGGCCGCGCCACACAACCGGCGCATTGCCCTCCACAAACTGACCGATGGAAATGTGGCGCACGCCGTGAGTAATCGGCGGCATCAGCATCTCATCCACCACCGTCGGGGTCTGACCCACAGAGCCCATGAGGCCTGGGATGGAGTGGCCGTAAATATCCGCATCCACAATGCCCACGCTCAACCCCTGCTGCGCAAGGGCGGTGGCCAGATTCACCGTCATGGAGCTTTTACCCACGCCACCCTTGCCGGAGGCGACCGCGAACACGCGGGTGCGCGAATTCGGGTCAGCAAACGGGATAGCCGGGCCAGTCTGCTCACCGCGCAGCTTGGTCGCTAGCTCGCGGCGCTGCTCGTCGCTCATCGTGTCCATAGACACGCTCACGTTGCCCACACCCTCAAGCTCTTCAAGCACGGCGCGGGTGTTGCGCTCAATCGTGTCGCGCATTGGGCAACCAGCAATAGTCAGGTAAATGACTACCGACACGTCATTGCCGGTGATGTCAATGGATTTGACCATGCCAAGCTCAGTGATCGGCTTGCCAATTTCCGGGTCGTCCACACGCGAAAGCGCTTCAGTAACAAGTGCAGTGGTGATCGAATTCGTTGTAGCCATGGTGACAAGCAAGTATAGGCGTTTGCCCGGGGACTATAGTAAGCAGCGTGACTTCCATGACTCAGCCCCCATTCAGCGGGCGCGACCCGCGGCAAGTACCCTCCGGCTGGCCCGTAGGCAGCTTCCAAACCTACGCCGAAGCTCAAGCCGCCGTAGACAGCCTGGCGGACCGCAACTTCCCAGTGCAGAAGCTCACCATCGTGGGTGTGGATCTCATGCAGGTGGAAAGCATCACCGGCAAACTCACCTGGGGCCGCATCCTCGGTGGCGGCGCGCTGTCAGGCATGTGGATGGGTGTATTCATCGGCCTGATTCTGTCCCTGTTTACACAGACTGGCACCGGCTGGGCAATCATCCTGTGGTCCCTGCTCATCGGCGCCATCTTTGGCCTGGTGTTCGCGGCAATCGCGTACGCCTTTACTGGCGGGAAGCGTGATTTTTCGTCTGCAACCACCATCGTCGCCGGCCACTACGACGTGCTGTGCGACCCGGACGCCGCAACCCAAGCACGCGACATGATCGCCTCCCCGAATCAGCCCGGCCCGACGCAGTAACCGTATGGGCAAGGCAGGCGTAAAACGTGTAATTGCGGCAGCGACGGTGGTTGCCGCGGCGCTGGGCACCTCAGGGTGTGCGTCCACGCAGGGGCTGAAAGAGCTGCGGTCCATCTGGACCAAGCAAGGAACCCCGGTGGCTATCGGTATTAACCCGCACTCATCAGAGCAAGTGGTGTTAGGGGAGATCTATAGCCAGATCTTTGACGCGATGGGCTACGCGGCTGGCGTATCCAGCTTGAGCGCCAGTGAGACACAAGACGCGCTGACCCTGCTTCGGAACCAGCCTGTAGATCTTGTGATCACATGCACCGGCACCCTGCTTGAGTCGCAAGATCCCAACAAGGCTGAAGAACTCAAGGCAAGCGACCTCAGCGGGCCTGAGCTTTCGGACGCCACCTACGACGCCATGGTGGCCACCTTCCCCTTCAACATGAGCACGGTAAATCCGTCGCCGGCAGAAGGCTGCGCGCCGGTGGAGGAGATGCCAGGGGAGGCGCCGGAGGACGCATTGGAGGGGGAGGCGCCTGTGGAGGAGCCTCGGGGATTGCCGCAAAACATCGTGCCGGTGTTCCTAGACGGCAAGTTTGACCACGGAACGATCACACGCATCAACTTCATCACTCGTGTGATGGCTACCGATGAGATTCAGGAGATCGCCGCCGAGGTGGATAACGGTGCCCCTGTGGGTCAGGCGGTGTCTGCGTGGATCGCGGAGTACGCAGGCATTATGGGCGCTGTCCCAGAAGAGTAAAGCACGCAGCGCACAACGCCCAGCGCAAGGCAAAGGCCCCCACACACTGTGCGGGGGCCTTTCGCTTATCTAATGGGGGCGGTTATTTGGCAAACGCCTCGTCGATAAGCTGCTGCTCTTCCTGCTGGTGGATCTTGCCCACGCCGGTTGCAGTGGTGGACTGCGCACGGCGGGAGACACGAACCATCTCAGGCATATCCGGGATCAGGTTGCGCAGGTGCTCGTTGTAGAACGGCCACGGACCCTGGTTAGCCGGCTCATCCTGCACGAAGCGGATCTCCTTGGCGTTCGGGTAGTTCGCAAACGCATCCTTGAGGCGGTTGAACGGGATCGGGTGCAGCATTTCAAGGCGGATGATCGCAACGTCATCACGACCGTCCTTCTCCTTGCGCTTAGCAAGCTCGTAGTAGATCTTGCCGGAGCACAGCAGGATGGTGGTGACCTTGTCAGTGTCGGCGATCTTCTTGTTGCCGCGCTCCACAAACGTTGGATCATCAATCACGGACTGGAAGCGGTTGACCTCGGTGAAGTCCGCAGGCTGGGACACAGCTGCCTTGTTGCGCAGCATGGACTTCGGCGTGAATACCACCAGCGGACGCTTCATCTCGCCGAGTGCCTGGCGGCGCAGCAGGTGGAAGTGGTTCGCCGGAGTAGACGGCTGTGCAATGGTCATGGAGCCCTCAGCAACCAGCTGCAGGTAGCGCTCGATGCGTGCGGAGGAGTGGTCCGGACCCTGGCCCTCGTAGCCGTGCGGCAGGAGCATGATCAGACTGGACAGCTCGCCCCACTTGGTCTCACCGGAGGAGATGTACTCATCAATGATGGTCTGCGCACCGTTGGCGAAGTCACCGAACTGTGCCTCCCATGCCACCACAGCGTCGTGGTCAGCGATGGTGTAGCCGTACTCAAAGCCAAGGCCTGCAAACTCGGTCAGTGCGGAGTTGTACACCTCGAAGCGGCCACCGTTGCCGGCCTCAACGGCCGCGTGGTCGATCGGGTTGAACGCTTCGCCGTTCTCCGGGTTGTACAGCACTGCGTGGCGCTGGGTGAAGGTACCGCGCTGGCTGTCCTCACCGGCGAGGCGGACAAAGCGGCCTTCCTTGGCCAGGGAACCGAAGGCGAGGAGTTCGCCCCAGCCCCAGTCAATGTCACCGTTTTCGAAGGAGCCGCCACGGTTCTTCAGCACGTTCTTCAGGCGCTTGTTCGGCGTGAAGTCCTCCGGCAGGTCAGCGTAGGTATCGGCCAGCTTCTTGAAGGTCTCTTCCGTGATGTTGGTGTCCAGACCACGGGTGAGCTCCTGAGAATCCGTAATACCGGTCTGCTCGCTCGGTGCACCCTCGGAAGCCTTCACATCAGAGAACACAGCGTCGAGCTGATCGTGGAAGTCCTGTGCCGCAATCTCCGCTTCTTCCTGGGAGATGTCGCCGCGGCCAATGAGGTCATTGGTGTAGCGGGTACGCACGGACGGGTGGGAGTCAATGCGGTCGTACATGACCGGCTGGGTCACAGTTGGGTCATCAGCCTCGTTGTGGCCGCGCAGGCGGTAGCAGATCAGGTCAATGAAGACGTCCTTGCCAAACTCGCGGCGGTACTCGGTTGCCAGCTGGGCAACCCATGCGGCTGCCTCCGGGTCGTCACCATTGACGTGGAAGACCGGGCAGTCGAAGCCCTTGGCCAGGTCGGTGGCGTAGTAGGAGGAACGGCCGGAGTCCGGGGTGGTGGTGAAGCCGATCTGGTTGTTCACAATCACATGCACCGTGCCGCCGACGGAGTAGCCCGGCAGGCGAGACAGGTTCAGGGTCTCCTGGACCACGCCCAGACCAGCGAAGGATGCGTCACCGTGGAGCATGATCGGCATGACCGGGAAGTCCTCGCGGCCTTCCTCAGCCTTGAGCAGGTCGGTCTTGGCGCGTGCCATACCCACCAGCACCGGATCCACAGCCTCAAGGTGGGACGGGTTAGCGGCCAGGGAGACCTTGATCTCACCGTCGCCGAACATCTGGATGTGCTCGCCCTCAAAGCCCAAGTGGTACTTCACGTCACCGGAGCCACCCTGCTGAGCAGCCTTGAAGTTGCCCTCGAACTCGTTGAAGATCGTCGCAACCGGCTTGCCAACAATGTTGAACAGCACGTTCAGGCGGCCACGGTGCGGCATGCCAATGACAACCTCGTCCAGGCCCTGGCCGGCGGCGGTGTCAATCGCAGCGTCCATAAGCGGGATCAGGGTCTCCGCACCCTCAAGGGAGAAGCGCTTCTGGCCCAGGTACTTGGTCTGCAGGAAGTTCTCAAAGGCCTCAGCGGCGTTGAGCTTCTGCAGGATGTACTTCTGCTCCGCGTTGGTCGGCTTCGGCATGCCAGCCTCCATGCGGTCACGCAGCCACTCACGCTCATCACGGTCCATCACGTGTGCGTACTCAGCGCCAACGTGCAGGGTGTAGGCGGCGCGCAGGCGAGACAGCACCTCGCGCAGCGTCATGCGCTCCTTGCCGCCGAAACCACCCACGTGGAAGGTGCGGTCCAGATCCCACAGGGTCAGGCCGTGGGACTCCAGCAGCAGGTCGCGGGAATCCGGCTTCGGCAGGCCCGGCTGGTGCCAGCGCAGCGGGTTGGTGTCCGCGATCAGGTGGCCACGAGAGCGGTATGCCTCGATGAGCTGCATGACACGGGTGTCCTTGTTAATGCCGGTATCCGGCACGTCCTGTGCCCAGCGCAGCGGGGAGTAAGGGATTTCGAGGGATTCGAAGATTTCGTCCCAAAACTTATCGTCAATAAGCAGCTGCGAAATGTCACGCAGGAACTCACCGGACTCTGCACCCTGGATGACGCGGTGGTCGTAGGTGGAGGTCAGGGTGACCAGCTTGCCCACGCCAAGCTCAGCCAAGCGGTCCTCGGAGGCGCCTGCGAACTCTGCCGGGTAATCCATCGCGCCAACGCCAACGATGGTGCCCTGGCCCTTGGTCAGACGCGGAATGGAGTGGCGGGTACCAATGCCGCCCGGGTTGGTCAGCTGAATGGTCACGCCGGAGAAGTCATCCATGGTCAGCTTGCCCACGCGGGCGCGGTCCACGATGTCCTCGTATGCGTCGACGAACTGGTTAAAGGAGAGCTTCTCGCACTCCTTGATAGCTGCAACTACCAGGTTGCGGGAGCCGTCCTTGCCCGGCAGGTCAATAGCCAGACCCAGGTTGATGTGCTCCGGCTGTACCGCGAAGGACTTCTTCTCTTCCTCGCGGTAGTTCTTGTTCATATCCGGGTGCAGCTTGGTGGCCTGGATGATGGCGTAACCAATGATGTGGGTAAAGGAGATCTTGCCGCCGCGGGTGCGCTTCAAGTGATCATTGACCAAGGCGCGGTTCTCAAACATGAGCTTGACAGGCATGTCACGCACGGTGGTAGCCGTGGGAACCTCAAGCGACTCGTTCATGTTCTTGGCAATAGCGCGGAATGCGCCCTTGAGCTGGGTCTCACCCGGCTCAACCTTAACCTCAGAGATGCGGTCTAGCGGAGACTTCTTCGGCTTCGGCAGAACCGACTGCGGCCTCTTGGTCTGCGCTGCGGCCTGGTCAACCTTGGTTTCACGGCCGTCCTGGCTAGGCGCCGCCGTGGAGCGCGACACCTTCGGATCGGTCTTTGGCTGCGAGGAGCTCTTTGCCGATGGGGTGACGTTGGCGGTGCCCTTCGCAGTCTTCGGAGCGCCCTGCTTTTCAAATAGCTCGCGCCACTCCGCATCGACGGAGTTTGGATCCTCCTGGAACTGCTGGAACATCTCGTCAACCAGCCAGCTGTTCTGGCCGAATGTGTTTTCGCTGCTCACGGCAGGTGTTCGCCTTCCTTCAGTGGTGTTAGTTTGTCTAATTTAGCGACTTCACAACGATGTTAGTGAAATCAGTCACGCTTCGACATCGCCTATAACAATTCTTGCAGGTGTGCCGCCGGAACTACCCCCATTATCGGTGTGCCTCCCACATGCGTGCATACCGGCCTCCCATAGCGAGTAATTCAGCGTGGCTGCCGTCTTCCACAATACGTCCCGAATCAATAAAAACGATACGGTCCGCCCGCGCGGCGGTGGCAAGCCGGTGCGCCACAATAACGGCAGTTCGCCCAACGGTGGCTTGGCTTGATGCGTTGAGCACGGCGCGTTCGGTCGCAGGATCCAGCGTGGCAGTCGCCTCATCTAGAAGCATCGCGTCCGGCTCCAGCAGTTCGGCACGCGCAAGCGCGATGATTTGTCGCTGGCCGGAGCTTAGACGCCTGCCGCGATCACCCACGCGCGCGTTGAAGCCGCCTGGGATGGATGCGATGACGTCTAGCGCACCAATGCGCTCAACTGCTGCCTCGATGTCTGCGTCAGTGGCCTGCGGCATTCCGTAGGCAATGTTGCTGGCAACCGTGCCTGCAAACAGGTATGACTCCTGCGGCACCTGCGCCAGGCTGCGACGCCACTGGGGAAGCGGGAATTCACGAATATCCACACCGGAGGCACGCACAGAACCTTCGACAGGATCGTAGAAGCGCGCTAGGAGTTTGACCACAGTGGATTTGCCCGCGCCGGTCGGGCCGACCAGTGCCACGTTTTCGCCCGGGCGCAGTGCCAGGGTCATATTCGCAATGGTGGGGGTGGTGGCGCTTTGGTAGGTAAACGTGGCGTCGGCAAGCAAAAGCTCCCCACGTACAGCCTGGCGGGCGTCGGGTGAGGTGCCGGTATCGGGCACGTCGGTGCGCTCGCGCAAAAGTTGGGTGATGCGCTCGAAGCTGACGGTGGCTTGCTGCCAGGAATCAAAAATCTGGCCAAGCTGCTGGATCGGCCCGTAGAGCTGGCCGAGATACATGGTGAAGGCTACCAGCACGCCGATGCTGAGCGTGCCATCTGCCACCCGTTGCGCGCCGATGCCTATCACCACTGCCGTCATGATTTGGCTAATGGCCTGCATGGCAGGGAAGTACAGGCCCATGGCGGTAATAGAGCGCATGCGCAGGCGGCGGTAGTGATCGGATTCGGCGGCGAAGGCGGCTTCTGCACGCGCCTCGCCGCGGTGCATCTGGGTGACACGAATGCCGCCGATTAGCTCAGCAAATTGCCCGTTGACCAGGCTGACCTGGGTGCGCGCGGCGCGGTAGAAGCGCTTGGAATAGTGCCGGAACACTAAGGTGGCAAGCACGATCACGGGCACCGCCAGCATGGCAATCAAAGTCAGCGCGCCGTCGGTGGACACCAGCATGACGGACACACCGATCAGTGAGCCGACGGCCACAATCGCCTGGGCAAGACCCGTCTGCAAAAACGAGGACAGCGTGTCAATGTCCGTGGTCATGCGCGTGATGATCTTGCCGGACAGCCGTGATTCGAAATAGCTCAAACCCAGCCGCTGCAGATGCGCGTAACTGCGCAGCCGAAGCCCGTAGAGCAGGCGTTCGCCAGCGCGCGAGGACAGCACCGTCATCGCTACCTCCGCAGCCCAGGCGATCAGCACCACGCCCAGGCCAAGCATGCCTACCTGCAGCAAAAAATCTCGGTTGCCTTGCTCGATGCCGCCGTCAATCGCCGCGCGGGTCAGCGTTGGAAACGCCAGATCCGCCGCCACACCGACCACCAGCAGCGCAACGGTTGCCACGATCAGCCAGCGCACCGCCGAAAACAGGTTGCGCACACGGAACTCGCCCTCCGGCAGTTGCAGTTGTGGCATCTCCGTCGCCTCTGGCAGTTGCGCCACTCGCTCCATCAGCTCCTCGGTGGCGGAGGCAGGCGCAGCATCCTGCGCTACCTCGGGCCACAAGGATTCCGCAGAGGGCTTTTGCTTATCTACGCCTACGTGATCCCCACCAGCGCCCATCAACGCCTGGTAGGCCTCGGTGTGTACCACCTTATCGCGAGGACCGTCCATGATCACGTGGCCGTGATCCATGACAATCACGCGGTCTGCGTGATCCACCGTGGACTGGCGGTGCGCCACCGCGATCACGGTCACCCCGTGAAGGTGGCTTCGAAGATTCGCCAGGATTTTGGCTTCGTTGATGGCATCGATGGCGGATGTGGCGTCGTCAAGCAACAGCACCTTTGGGCGGGCGAGCAGCGCACGGGCGAGTGCTATGCGCTGACGCTGGCCACCGGAGAGGGTCAGCCCGCGCTCACCGACCTCAGTCTGATAGCCCTCGGGCAGGCGCTCAATGAACTCATCAGCAAGCGCTAGGCGCGCTGCCTGCTCCACCTCAGCCTGCGAGGCATCCGGGTTGCCCAGCGCAATGTTGTCGTAGACAGAGGTGGAAAACAGGAAGGCCTCATCAAACACACACGTGACCTGGGTGCGATCAGTGGGGAAGACCGTACCGTGGTCAGGCGTGTAGAAACCGCCGCCAAGCTGCAAAGCCATGGTCTTGCCCGAGCCAGGCGGGCCAACGATAGCCACCTGCTCGCCGGGATTGACGTGCAGCGTGAAGTCATCCAGCACCTGGTTGCCATTGAGCGCAAAATCCACGTGGTCGAAGCGGATGCCCGAGCTGGCCTGCGTTTGCTGTGCTGCGGGTGTTTCGGGTGCTTCGGGGGCTTCTGGTGCGAGTTCGAGGACGTCTTCAAGCCTCGCAACCGAACTCATCCCCATGTGAATGCGCACATACTGGCTTGTCAGCGCGGAAAGCTGCGTGGTCATCGCCATGAGGTAGGCGGTAAACGCCACAAACGTGCCGACGGTGATGTCACCGCGAAGCGCACTCATACCGCCAATCACAATCGTGATCACCAGCGCCACCTTGGGCAGCTGCGCCAACAGCGGCTGGAACCGTGCAGTGAGCTTCGCGGTGCGCATCTTCACTGCGTAGAGCTCTTTGCCCAACGCATCCAGCGCATCAATCTCGCGCTGCTCCTGGCCAAAAGCCTGCACCACGCGAACGCCAGAAACCGTCTCCTCAACCTGCTGCGTGAGATCCGCGGCCTTCTGCTGGTTCACCCAGGTTGCGGCGTACAGCAGACGGCGTGAACGGTTCGCTTCCCAAATCATCAGCGGCAGCAGTGCCAGTGCCATCAGCGACAGTGAGACGTCCATGGCAAACATCACCACAAGCGTGGCCACCAGCTGCAACGCTCGCGTAAACAGCATGGGGGAACTGCCCAACACCATGTGGAACTGGCCCAAGTCTGTAATTGAGCGCGACACCACCTGGCCCGCAACAATGCGGTCCTGACCAGGGCCGTCTAAGCGGTGCAAGGTGCGAAGCAGTTGTACGCGCATCCAGTGCTGGCTATTGGACGCCAAACGCCCCGAGGTAAACCTTCGGATGAAGTTCACAGCAAACGTGGCAAGGGCAATGGCCACCATGGCCCAGGCGACCTTGTGGATATCGCCTGCCGTGTTGCCTGCGGCGATGTCGATCGCACGACCCGTCAGCGCCGGAACCGCTGTTTGAAACACTGCCGAAAACACCGCAGCGGAAAACGCCACAATGGCAGGACCCCGGTTGGCGGACAGCGCACGCAACAGCGCGCGCCTGGCGCTGGGCGGGCTGGATGGTTTGGGCTGAGGTGAAGACAAAATCTACTTGGTCTATCTACTCGGTCTATCTACTCGGTCTCGGCTTCCGGATTCTTCTTGGTGTTTTTAAACAGATTGAGAATCCACGCAGCAAAGTTGCGGGGATCCATGCTCATCTTCGCTTCTGCAGCGTCCGCCTTCTCCGGCAGTGGTTCTGCAAACGCTATGGGGGTGGCCCCCAAGGCGCCGACGGCGTTGTCCACCACGGCGTTAGCAAGCTTCTTGTTCGCAGCCCTGCCGGCAAGCGCGCCAAGGCCCAGCGGCAACAGTTTGCCAATCCAGCCGCGAAGCAGTTTGCGACGCATAGAACGCAGCGCAAACCGGGTTAGCATGCTGTTGGCTTCCTTCAACGTTGGCCCGGAGAACTTGTTCAGCGTGTTTTTGCTCAGCGGCTTGTCACTGTCAGAGCCCAGAATGGTATCCACAATGGCCACGCCCTTCGCGCCGGTCAGCGTGGTCAGCACAACCGCGCGGCGGCGCTCCGGATCGGAGATATCCGTTCCGCGCAGGTATGCCGAGGCAACGGTGTAAAACGCAGCGAGATCCAAAAACAGCACAGACTCACCGGCAATGGCTGCTGCGCCCGTAACAAAACCAACGCCAGGAATCGCCGCTGCAAGGCCCGCGCCAGCGCCGGTTGTGGCAACCGTGGTACGGAACTGCTTCGTCATCAGCTCCTGAATCTCATCTGGCGTTGCGTCTGGGTTTTGGCGACGCAGCCAATTCACGTACGCGCGGATCGTGCCCGTCTGCAGGTTCACTGCCGCATCCACAGAACGGATAAAGGCCTTGCCTAACGGTCCAGCATCCTCAACCAGGCGATTGGGATCCTCTGACTCAATTTCCTTGATCAAGGTCTTTGTCTCGCGTTCGGAGATTGCTGTGCCTTCTGCGTTGTTGTTCTTTTTGTTTCGTTTAGTCCCCAGCATTCGGTGACCTCCTTTTTGTTCTCGAAACAGTCTACGGGTGTGCAGCGCTACGCTGGCGGGCATGGATGGAGAGCAAAGCCTAGAGGTGCCCACTTCGGCGGGCGTCATCCGCGGCTTTATCCACCCCCGAACTGGCGTGCGCACATGGCGCGGCGTGCCCTATGGCGGACCCACCGGTGGCGAGCACCGTTTCCGGGCCCCACAGATGGTCACCCCCTGGGAAGGCGTGCGTGAGACCACCCGTTTTGCCCCGCCCGCCCTCCAAGGCACCTTTGGGTGGAAAGACCACGTTGTTGGTACCGAGGACTGTCTGACACTAGATATCGTGCGCCCGGATACTGATGAAGAGCTGCCAGTGGTGGTCTACTTTCACGGCGGTTCCTTTGTCACTGGCGCAAGCCACGAAAAAGTGTTGCGCGGCCACCAGCTGGCGAAAGCCACCAACGTTGTCTACGTGTCAGTGAACTTCCGCCTCGGCGTGCTGGGGTACCTGGACTTCCGCTCCGTAGGCTCGGACTGTGAGGCCAACCCGGCGATCCATGATCAGATTCTGTCCCTGGCATGGGTGCGCGACAACATTGCCAACTTCGGCGGCAACCCTGAGCGGGTGACCATCATGGGCGAATCCGCTGGCGGCGCCGCAGTCATACACCTCATGTGCGCACCAGCCGCGCGCGGTATGTTCCACGCCGCTGTTGCCCAGAGTCCGCCCGCAGCCGGTGTGCATTCTCGCCCCCAGGCCGAAATGTGGGTACAGCAGCTTATCGACGGCATGGGGATGTCCCGCCTGTCCACCCTCGAAGACCTGCGTAAGGCAGATGCAGCGGACCTGGTAAGAACCGGCCAATCCATGCTGTTCAACGGCAAAGAGCTCGTGCAATTTAACACCGCGTTCATGCCAACCGTGGACGGGATAACACTCAAGGCACACCCCATTGACGTTTTCGATATGGGCAAGCAAGCCGCAGTGCCGCTGATCATTGGCACGAACGCCGATGAAGCCAGCTTTGCCAAAACCATGTACCAAACCATCAAGCAACGCCAACGGGCGGCGCGCCGGGCGTTGAGTGTGTACGACCCGGACAATGCCACCCAGGTCATGCGGGTGTACGGCGATGTGGTGGGCAGACGTGATTTTGCTGAGCTGATTGCAGACGCCGTGTTTTGGGCCCCGTCCGTGTTGGTGGCTACCGCGCACCGGCAGGTGGCGGACACGTGGATGTATCGCTTTGACTACGCCTCTGAGGCGATGCGCAGAATTGGGCTCGGTGCGGTGCACACCTCCGATTTGGCGCCGGTGTTTGGTGATCCGCATGCCACCCGCGCGTCCAAGATTGACCGCTTTGCGCCCGTTGAGGATTTCCAGGAGGTCAGCCGCATGATGCAGTACCACTGGGGCGAGTTCTTCCACCACGGGCGACCGGGGGAGGAGTGGCCGGAGTACGGGTTCCGTGATGAGGATGTGCCGGGGCGTGCCACGGCCATATTTGACCGCGAGTTTTCGGTGCTGTTTGACCCGAAGGCCAGGCAGCGTCGTGCGTGGGAGGGCTTTGATATGCGTGAGTGGGGCATTGGGCGTGCGGAGCTGGTGGAAGACGACGAGTAGGCGCCAAACAAACAGTGCGAATTCATCAGCGCCGTTTCGTTTTCGTGGCTAGGCTGGGGCGGGTCCGCATCCGCGCCGGTTGTGCGTCGTGGATGTCCACTGATGTGCATAGTCAGAAAGGTAGTTCTACCGTGAGCTTTTTCGAGGACATTGCTGCAGCCTTAGACCGCGACGGCATTGAGTCGCGCGTGCATGATGAAACCATGTTTGTGCCGATTACGGCCGATGTGGAGATTCAGTTTGTTGAGATAGATCCGCACTTGCCGGCGGCGAATGTGTATATCGCGGCGGCTGATGTGGATGAAGACGATGATGAGTTTGAAGCCATCTTGGTCTCTGTGGTGTTTTCGGTTGAAGATGCGGTGGACACGGTGGCTACGCATATGGCAACGGACCAGGTGGTCACGGTGCTGGCGGACCTGCTTGAGGGCACCGATGAGCGCATTGGGGACCTGGAGTTTTTCCAGGACGGGGTGAACCCGGATCTGGTGCGCGCCGAGGTTGGTGACAACGCTGAGCTGCACGTAACCCTGCAGGTTATAGACGGCACTCCTAGCGCTGAGGTGCAGTTCGTGGTGCTGGCGGATGACCACGAGGACTTGGTGGATGACGCAATCGGTGAGCTGTGGGAGTCCGATGGGGACGCAGAGCTGACCGAGGAGGACCGCCTTCGCCTGTTTGAGGTCATCCAGTCCGAGAGTGTTGAGGACGCTGAGGTGTTGGATCTTGGCCAGTTCACGGACTTTGACCGTCTGTTTGATGTGCTCTCGCTTGCCGCTGATCAGGCAGAGGACTGGGAGGCGCAGCTTTTGCCGGTGGACGAGGACGATGAGCCCGACGTCTACGACATCTTCGGCCACGACCATCCAGACGAGGACGACGAGGACTTCGACGACGAGGACGAAGATGACGAAGACTTCGACGAGGAAGACGACCTCGACGAGGACGACGAGGACTAGCGGCCCTTAGGCTGCGGTCAGCCCTTCGAACATGGACGATGGGGACTCGATCGGGTTGAACTTCCCGTCGACCAGCCAGACGTAGCTGATGCTGCGCCCGCAGGTTAGCTCATGGATAGCGCCGGCGTTTTCGGGTGCCACCATGGTGCGCACCCACGCTTCGGCCAAGCGGGAATCTACCGGCACCCCAGCGGTGTCGGAGACGCGAACCTCAATCAGGTAGGCGGGCACCTGGGTTTGTCCGTAGCCGCGGATCCGGGCCCGTGCTCGTGGCCCGACCCGCCGCCGGGTGATGGCTGCGGTGAGTTGTGGTCCTCCGGCAAATCGCGGCAGCGTCTTCACCGGTGGGCGCCACGCCGCGGTTGGGCGTGACAGTGAGCGTGGGTGGTGCACGATTGCTTGCAGCGCCTCAACGGCGGCGGGGAAGCGGTTTTGGATCTCGGCGGACAGGTCAGTGGAAATAGCTTTGGTAGTGAACATGGCTCACACACTAAAACCTGACCCCCACACACAATCCACAAATTAGAACACCCGTTCTATTTTAGCGCTTTGAGGTGGATGAACATTTCGGGCTAGGCTAGTCGCTAACATGAATCAAGTTATTCCTCATCCGGCGCAACCGGCACCAAAGATCCCGCGAACAATCTGGGTGTTAGTTGCCGCCGCGTTCATCATTGCTTTGGGCTACGGCTTCATCGCCCCAGTGCTGCCGCAATTTGCGGCGAGCTTCGGCGTCTCCATGGCCGCAGCAGGCACTGTGATTTCGGTGTTTGCCCTTGCGCGCCTGCTTGGCGCGCCCGGTGCTGGCGTGCTGGTGGACAAGCTCGGATCGCGCCCGGTATACCTCACTGGCTTAAGCATCGTTGCGGGCGCGACGTTCTTCGTCGCTTTCGCGCAGGCGTACTGGCAGATCATGGCGTTGCGCTTTATCGCGGGCTTCGGTTCAACCATGTTCACGCTGTCTGCGCAGGCGCTCATTGTTCGCGTAACCCATCCGCAGATCCGCGGGCGTGCCAACGCGCTGTACGCCACCGCCTTTTTGCTTGGCAATATCTTCGGCCCCATCATTGGCGCGGCCTTGTCGTTTTTGGGTTTCCGTGTCCCGTTCGCGGTGTATGGCATCGGGGTTGGCTTGGCAGCGCTGTTGGTGTGGGTGCTTACGAATAAGCCGAATTCGAACGCTGTGTTGCCTAAGCCGAAGCCGGCGATGCAGCTTGGTGCAGCGTGGGCCACGCCGACGTATCGCGCGCTTCTGGCTAGTGGTTTTGCTAACGGGTTTGTGAACTTCGGTGCGCGCGTGGCCGTGTTGCCACTGTTCGCTGCTTCTGTGTTCACCCACGGTGCGGCGGCATCCGGCCTTGCGCTCACCGCATTTGCGTTTGGCACCGCGGTGACCTTGCAGTTCTCTGGCCGGCTTGCAGACGTTGTGGGTAGGCGCCCCATGATCATCGCCGGCATGATCACCGCTGGTGTGTTTACCGCGGCGCTGGGCTTTGCCACCAGTTTCTGGCCGTTGATGATCCTTTCCGTCTTGGCGGGTGTGGGCAGTGGGTTGATGAGCCCGGCGATCCAGGCGTCCTTGGCCGATGTGATTGGTAATGATCGCTCCGGCGGCAAGGTGCTTTCCACCTTCCAGATGGCGCAGGATGCTGGACAGATTCTTGCGCCCGTGTTGTTGGGTGCTGTCGCCCAGGCGTTCGGGTTTAGCGCGGCGTTTGGCGTGTGCGGGGTGCTCTTTGGCGCCACGCTGGTGGTTTATCTTGTGCTGGGGAAGGAGACTAAGCCGTGCAGCGCGTAATTTTGGATTGTGATCCGGGTATTGATGACACGTTCGCACTCATCTACCTGTCTGCAGCAAACCATGCGGGGCAGTTAGAGCTTGATTGCGTGACGACGTCCGCGGGAAACGTATCAGCCGCCCAGTGCGCCCAAAACGCGGCCTTTGTGTTGGCGCAGTGTGGGCTGCGCACCATCCCGATTGCCGCGGGGTGTGAGTCGCCGCTGCAGTGGCCGCTGACCACAACCCCGGAGACCCACGGCGAGACCGGCCTTGGCTATGTCGAAGCACCAAAGCGTCACGTGGAAGATGACTGGCAGGAGCTGTGGATCGATGCCATTGAGCGAGGTACGGATGACCTGCACCTGATTGTGACAGGCCCCATGACCAACCTGGCGGTCTTTGCTCACCAGCACCCCGCGCACTTTGCGCGTCTGAAGCACATCACGGTGATGGGCGGGGCAGTGAACTACCCGGGCAACACCACGCCGAATGCGGAGTGGAACTTCTGGGTGGACCCGCACGCAGCCAACGAGGTCTTCCGTGTGGCAAACACCCCGATCACGCTGTGCCCGCTCAACGTCACGGAGCAGATGTGGCTTGCCCCGGAGCGTCTTGAAGCAATCGTGAAGCTCCTCGGCACGCAACCCATCGCGCAGAATCTCAAGGAGATCGTCCGGTTCTACTTTGAGTTCCATCAGGACGTGGGGGAGGGCTACGGCGCCCAGATCCATGACCTGCTCACCGTGCTGGTTGCTTTAGATCGCGTACCGGCCACCACCGAACCCGCCTACCTGCAGGTAGAGGCGGACTCGGAGCTCATGCGAGGGGCAGTATCGGCCGATATCAAGGGCATATTCGAGCACGCACCCAACGCAGCGGTCCTCACCAGCAGCGACATCGACGCAGCGTGGGCCGAATTCGAGCGATCCTGCCGTGTGCACACCCGGTTTGCAGTAGGTGATCCCACACTCGCTGCGGGCTATCACCGCAAGGCCGAAGATTAGCCCACGCATGGACTCAAATAAAAAGCTGCTAAACTTCCCCAGCGATTCCACTGCGGCCGAGGTGACATAGGCATAGCAGGGGAGGTTCCTGTTTCTCGTTTTGCCGAGTGCTCTTACGCTCTCGCAACATCTTTGGAAGGCCCATCAATGTCACAAACTGCCACCTGGACGCCGGCGCGTCGCGCGCTTGTTATCGCCGGTGCTGTCATCATCGCAGCAACCTGGCTCTACCTGGTGTTAATCCGTCCCACTGACTGGGACACCGTCACGGGTTCCACCCAGGGTGTCATCACGCTCGTAGGCTACGGCGTGGGCACGATCCTGCTGCTGATTGCCGCTGTCCCGGTACTGCCGGCCCGCACGCTGGGACTCATCCCCATCGCCATGATTATCAACTCCGTGGTGGGGGAGATCGTAGGCTCGATCGGCCTACCGCTGTACATGGACACCATCGGCACTGTGCTGGTCGCGGCCTTGGCAGGCCCGGTCGCCGGCATGACCACGGGTGCCCTGAACAACGTGGTGTGGGGTCTACTGAACCCGGCAGCCCTGCCGTTCGCAGCGGGTGCTGCGCTGATCGGTTACCTGGCTGGCGTGTTCATTCACAACCTCAACGCGTTTAAAAACATCGGCCTCGTCGTGGTCTACGGCCTTGTGCTCGGCGTGATCGGTGGCATGGTTGCCGCCCCAGTTGCAGCGTTTGTCTACGGCGGCACCGCCGGCGTTGGCACCGGCGCCATGGTCAGCCTCTTCCGTGAGATGGGCGCGTCCCTGATCGCATCTGTAACCACCCAGGCGTTTATCTCTGACCCGGTGGATAAGGTCCTGGTCATGCTGATCGCGTTCTTCACCGTCAAGGCACTGCCAAAGCGCACAGTAAGTGCGTTTGCGCCGGGCGTGGCAAAGCAAACCGAACAGACTCAGCCGACCCCGCAGGTCTAACCCCATGTTGAACCCCTTGACCGCGCTGTCCTTGGGCGCTTCCGGATGGATTCTGGTCATGGGGTTGAACCGTCCCATCGTTTCCGCCACGGTACTCGCGATAGCGCTGATCCTAGGCACGCTCAAGACGCGAAACTTCGCGCTCATCGCCGCTGTCGCCGCGTTGGCGGTGCCGGTGGCGTTGTCGATGGTGTTGATCCACGCGCCCTACGGCCAGGATCGAATCGCGCCGTTAATCACAAAAGACGGCCTTGCCATCGCAGGCGTGCTTGCGTTGCGATTCTCCGCCCTCATGGCCTGCATCCTCTCCGCCGGCGTGTTCATCCGCGTGCCCGGCCTAGCCAAGGTGTTGCAGGTGCGCCGCGGCGGCAACCGCCTGTCCTACATCGCGGGCGCCACACTCCAACTCATTCCGCAGGCGAGTGCGCGGGTGCGTGCGGTGCGTGACGCGAACCGTCTTCAAGCAAGGCCCATCACCGCCAAAACTGTGGTGCCGCATGTGATCATGCCGGTGCTTTCAGAACTGCTCACACTCAGCGCCCACCGCGGCCGCGCCCTTGAAACCGCAGGCTACGGCATTGCTGGCCCCCGCACGGTCTTAAGGCCAGTGCATGATTCCACGCTGCAGCGCATCATCCGCATCGCAGCCCCCCTGGTGTGTTTGGGGGTGGCGATATGGATCTAACCGCACTTAAGCAGGCACTTTCCACGCAGAAGCAGGTGGTTGTTACCGGCGCGTCCGGCTCGGGCCTAAGCACCCTTGCCAACCAGATTCATGACACCTGGCCCAACGCCGCCGTTGTTGGCCAGGACCCGATCGCGCACCTGACGTTTCTGCGCGACACCGTTGCCGAAGAGGTAGCCATTGGCCTAGAGCAGCGCGGTGTCCCGCGTGAGCAGATGCAGCGTCGTGTCAGCGACATGCTCGCACGCGCGGATCTCACCGAGCTTGCGGAGCGCAACCCCGCGAAGCTTTCCGGTGGGCAGACGCGCCGCCTGGCGATTGCGTGTGTTGCCATCATTGAGCCGGAGATCCTCGTGCTGGATGATCCGTTCGCGGGCCTGGACCCGGATTCCGCCACACGCATCCAGTCGCTGTTGGACAGCTTGTCTTCCCGCATCGTCGTGCTCACTTCCCGTGGGCAGGGGCATTTTTTGCTTATCGACGCCACGTTAAACCCCCCAACCGCCCCCACCCCCATAACCCTCCCTGAGCCAGTGGTGCCTGCTGGTCTGCCGGCGTTGGAACTGGGGGAGGTGGCCGCGACCCGTGGCCAGCGTCCCCGCAAGTGGTGGCAGTTTCGCGCAGACACCACGCCAGTGTTTACCGCGGGTCCGGTGGCACTCGCGCCACGGCCTGGGGAAGTGGTGTGGCTGCGCGGCGCAAACGGTGCCGGTAAGACGACGCTGTTGCGCGCATTCGCAGGGCTCGACGACAACCCCGGCATTGCCAACACCCATGGCGTAACCGTGTCGTTAGCCCTGCAACGCGCAGCAGACCAGATCGCCGAGGTCACCACGGCAGGCTTTATCAACAGCCCCGACGCGCTAGCCCGCCTAGCGGATCTGGGTGTGACTCTGGACCCAGAGGAACACCCGCTGGACCTGCCGGCAGCGCACCTGCGGCTGGCGCAACTTTCCCAGGTATTCGCACAGGATCGGCAGTTGGTGTTGCTTGATGAGCCTGACGTGGGCCTAGACAACACCTGCCGCAGCATCGCCCACCGGCTCATCGCCGAGGCGCTGACCAACGGCCAAGCCGTAATCATGACCTGCCACGACGAAACCTTCGCCGCCGAGGTGGGGGACTATGCCACACTCCAGGAGCTGTGGCTCCGCGCCTAGTCCTTCGCGCCTAGTCCCACCCGGTGTCTCGGGTGCCGCTGTTGAGCAGGTGATGAGCCATGTGCGGAATAACAAAGTTCAGGTATCCGCGCCGTGGGCTGTATAGCAGCTCGCGCTCTATAAGTAGCTGGCGCACGACGGTGAGGTCTTGAGGTCGTTTGCCTAGAAGCTCAGCGATTTGGCCGGTTGAAACTGGCGAGGAGTCCTCCTGAATTTCAGCCATGGCGGTGAGATAGTCGGTTTGCGAGCGTGGGACCCCGAGGAGTGCTGGTCCGTGTACTAGCTGGCCAAGGGTATCTAGAACGGTTTCTGTCACTGCATCTACATCGAATGGCTCGATGATGCTGCGGTTGGCGGAGCGTACTTCCTCAACCAGGTGGAATCCTAGAAGCTGAATAAGGAAGGGGTAGCCGCGAGTTAGAGCAGCAGCCTTGTCGAGAGCGTCGCTGTTGAGGGTGATATGTACTTCGCCTGCTGTGGACGTCAGGATCTCAATAGTTTCTTGCGGGGTCATCGGGGCAAGGCTTACATGCTGAGCTCGCCGCAGAAAAGTAGTGCCCGGATGTTTGAGCAATGAGTTGATCCCATCGGGCAATCCGGCTGCTGCAAAGGCGATGTGGCGGTTATCCCGACGCAAGTCTTGGATGGCCGATGAAAGCTCCCACAGTTCGTTAGGGTCGGCGCTTTGCACCTCATCCAGCGTGATCAAAACACCGGAGCGATCGCCGACAACATCGCACAATTGGTTAAGGACAGAAATGAGGGATGGTACTGGTTGGGGAGTGTTCCGTTGCTCAGTTGAAATGGATCCAATTCCCGCGACACTGATTCCTGTGATGCGTCGGCCACCATTGTCTTGCTGGCTGACTTTTTGAATGGCTTCGGGAACGATTGTGTTCACGAGTGGACCGATCAAGTCGTAAGGGTGAGCGCGGATGACCATCCAACCGTGTTGTGCAGCAGCATCTTCCAACTCGTTCAGAGTAATGGTCTTGCCGATGCCCCTGGGCCCAGAGATCAAGAGGATGCGCCGCGGATCACCAACGCTGCCGTCTAAACTTCGGGAGAAGCGCGTGACCACGGACTCTCTTCCGAGCACCACTGACGGAGAGACACCGAATGTGGGAGTGAAGGGGTTCATGAAGCTCCGATCGTCTGCCTGCCGTGGACTTTATACTCTATATAGAGAATATATTTGTTATACACCGCCGGGAATTTATACTTTATATACAATGTATACAACGGCGAGTTCCGGCAGGTCCTGACTTGGCTCAATGGCAGGTGATGAAAATCACTCTTGACATTGTGGCCTGTGGGTATGGGGTTGTGGTGGTGGAAAGTTCGGCACTAAGCGGGTAGTGGCGAGGGTAATCAGTAGTCTGATTTTGTGAGTCCGTACATCCGCACTGTCCAGACTGCCTCCAGGACAACCGCAGTCCAGGTGGTGTGGGACGAGCATCACGGGTTGAAAAAGCTGCAGTGGGAGGGCTAATTCTGTGCACGCGCTGTCGCATTCATTCGTTGCTTGCTTTATGTCGTTCTTGTCATTCCATGGGGATACGAGGGGCAGGCACTACCGGATCGCTCTGGGTTGCAACTCGCCACAGATGGTTCCCAATTGTGACTGTGCGCCCAGAAAATCCTGGTTCGGCAGGATGTACACGCACCGAGAGACTGTCGCCTTCGTGGCAGACGGGGAGTTCAAGTGCATGCGCGATCCGTTGGTGACGCTTGTAATCGCCAAGAATGAGAATTCCTTCAGGTTGGAGATTCGAGCGGGACCCGCCGTTATAGCGAATCCGCTTCATGGGGTCCTTCTGTTGTGCGACGGTGTACACCACACCTCGGGGAATGAGCTCCTGCTGTACGAGACGGAAGAGATTGTCCAAGCGAGCCTGCCCACTCGACTGTCCCATAATGAGTTCGAGAGACGAAGGTTCCAGCATGAGGAGAATGTTCTTGGGGTAATGATGCTCCATCCAAGCCCATGCAATCGAATCTCGACCAAGTTTGTTGAGGGTGCGCTTACGGTCCCGGTTAGCTCCAGCATTGAGCACTTCAGGCGTTATTCGGAGAAAGCCAACTCTAAAGAGGGCTGCCTCTTCACTAGCGTGGCAGAGCATGGCGACATGTCCCATTGCTTCATCAGGGATCATCCAACCGTACGGTGCCTTGGAGTATTTACAGTCCACCTCGTGTCCGAGGATTTTGTAATCCATGTGATCGCCGTCGGATATAAAGCTGTCGAACGTACGTCGGATATTGATCTCCAACAAGGAACCAATGTGGGCGAGTTCGGTTTTGCTTAAATCTGATGGTCGAAACCGACCGGTGTGTTGGCCGTCGTAGGCCTGATCGAAAGTTTGTCGAAAGACACGCCCCATTTCTTCGCCATCAGCAATTCTGGATCGAAAAAACTCAGCTAACTCTTGTGCGATTGGATCGTTGATCATCGCTCAACCTACGAGACCCGAATCTGTGGTGCAGCTGCCAACCCTTCGCTGAGCGCAGCACGTATTGATTGGCCGATTGCTTCTGCAACTGGTGGCGGGAAAGCGTTGCCAACTTGCCTCCATTGCGCCGTTTTGCCTCCTTGCCATTGCCAATCGTGTGGGAACCCCTGTAGTACTCCGCCCATTGGGACCGTCAGGCGTGGCATGTTGTCTGGGTCGCCGACAGGGAAATCTGGACCTGGCGCTTCGTCGGCGATAGAGGACCCTCGGACCCCCATCAGTTTCCAGGCTTCACGGGCGCGGGTGGGGCCGACATCTGGTCCGCCATGCTTCTTGGAGCCGCCTACGAGTGTTGGGGCGACAGAAGTGGCCTGCTTCGCCCAATCTGCAGCACCCGGCCAACCTGCTGCACCCATCATCTCGCCTAATGCCTCGCCAACGCTCACGCGGTGATCTAAAGGCTCTGGCCAACGGAAGTGGTGGGCGAGTTCATTGCGCAAAGCGACAAGGATGAAACGTGGGCGCAGCTGGGGCACACCAAAATCCGCGGCCTGGAAAAGATCCCAAAAGGTGGTGTATCCAAGGTCATCTAACTGGTCGATGATCTGTGTTCGGTAGTTGTCGAACCGCTTCTGAGACAAGCCTTTAACGTTCTCCAGCATCACTGCATTCGGTTGGATCTCGTCAATCAGGCGCAACGCTTGGGGAAACAGGTCGCGTTCGTCATCCGAACCGAGTTGTTTACCTGCGATGGAAAATGGAGGGCAAGGGACTCCGCCAGCGAATAGATCAATCTGACCGCGCCACTTCGTGCCGTCCAAATCATGAACGTCTTCATGGAGAATCTCCACGGTATCGCCGCCCAATTGCTCACGATTGGCGTGGAGGGTTTTTACAGCCCAGTCATCGATTTCAACCATCGCTTGGTGGGTAAAGCCTGCGCGCTCCAAGCCAAGTGCCTGACCTCCAGCGCCGGCGCAGATCTCTAGCGAGGTGAACCGTTGCTCCATTTGTCCTCCAGTTTCTGATGCTATGAACCTTAAATCAATCTAGCCTAGGAAGTCCACACATCATTCTATGGCGCAAATGTATGTTCTAATTTGGGTCGTAGCTACTGCTCATCCGGTACGAACTGTCCCGCGACGTGGTCTCGTGTGCCATGGTTGCAGACAATGCCGTGCTCGCCGTTGAGGCAGTACCAGGTGTCTGGTCGGCCGACGTAGGTCGCGGTTTCCTCATGGTCTTCGTAGACGAAGCTCTGGATAAGGGAAGGGGCGGGGTGACAACCGTCTGGGGCAGACGCAGAAACCACATACGTGCCGCTCTTGGCTCGGAAGTAGTTGCAGTAGGTCATCCCAGGCTCAACGTAAGGCGCGAAATGTGCGGCCGGATCAGTGATCGGGGATGGGGGATTGGCCGGGTCAAAACGGTGGGAGGAATACTGGCCGTTCGGGGCAAGCTCCAGCCAGTAGCGTGCATCCGCATACTTTGGGTTGGCTACACGCAGGTTGTCTGGTCTCTCGACGCGAATCGTGCCGTCTGCAAAGTGGAACAAATCGAACTCGCCGAAAGACACTTTTTCGCCCGGCGCCAGTACGGCCGTGTTTTGCAGCAGCGTGTCTAAAGAGAAATCCACGACAACGAAGCCGTAACCAGCCGCGGTGTGGACAAAGCAGGGAAAATCGCCGTGTACATCGCGCACGCGTTGCCGCCCTCCTCAAACCACACGGTTTGAGACTGAGCCATCGGATTATCTGAGAACTGTTCTGGGTTGTTGAAGTCCTCAGGGTTGCGCTCCGCCAGGATTGCTAGCGGCGTTGTAATGCGCATGGGGGCAGTGTAGAGCGGCAACGTGGCGTCGATAAGCAAAAGCCCCTTAGTCGGTCAACCCGGTGGACTCGACAACCTCGCGCAGCGTCTTGGCGGAGGCGTCGAACTTGGCAAACTCGTCTTCAGAGAGGCGAAGCTCCACCACATTGCGCACACCGTCGCGGTTCAGGATGGTCGGGGTGCCAATGTAGATGTCGCGCTGCGCGTACTCACCTTGTAGCAGGGCGGAAACCGGAAGGGCGACGTCCTCATTACGCAAGATAGCGCGGGTGATACGAGCCAGCGCAGAACCAATGCCGAAAGAGGTGTTGCCCTTGCGCTTGATGATGTCGTAGGCCGCGTCGCGGGTCTTGACAAACATCTCATCAATCTCGTCGTAGATACCCGGGTTGGTCGCCGCTTCCTTCTCCAACATCGCGTGCAGCGGGACACCAGCAACCGTGCCGGTGGAAATTACCGGAAGCTCCGAATCGCCGTGCTCACCAATGATGTAGTTGTGTACCGCACTCGGCGCCAGGTCGAAGAACTTGCCCAGGTTGTGGCGCCAGCGAGCCGTATCCAGCACCGTGCCGGAACCAATGACCTGATTCGACGGTAAACCGGTCTGCTTCCACGTGACGTAGGTCAGCACATCCACCGGGTTGGTAGCCACCAGGTAGATGCCGTTGAAGCCGTTGTCCATGATGGACTTGTTGATGGACTCAAAGATCTTCACGTTGCGGGCCACCAGGTCCAGGCGGGTTTCGCCCTCGCGCTGCGCTACGCCAGCACAGTTCACAATGAGCGCGGCATCCTCGCAGTCTTCGTAGGTGCCAACGGTGACCTTGATGTTGTTGCCGCTAAACGGCACGGAGTGAGCCAGGTCCTCAACCTGCGCCCAGGTTAAGTCCTGATCAAGATCAATGATTGCCAGGTGGTCAGTCAAGCCCTGGTTGAGCACCGCGTAGGCGTACGCGATACCAACAGCACCTGCGCCAATGAGCACAATCTTGTTGCCGGGAGTGACATTTTCTGGAAGTGATGCATTCGTTGCAGTCATGCTCCCTAGTCTAGGCCCTATTTGGCTTCAGGAGGCAGTGAGAGCATTGCTTGTGGACGCCCAGTTGCGAAATACAACAACGACATAATGCCCAGAAACGCCACACCCACACCAAGTGCCAGGTGGTACTGCGGCAACCACACCATAATGCCGAAGGTGAACAGGATAAACGCGATTGAGAAGTACTGCCCGTAGGGCCAGAACGGCACGGGGAATCTTAGCGATTCGACTTGGGTGGGTGTCATGTGGCGCCTGGACGCAACCTGCGCCAACAGGATCATCAGCCACACAAAGACAGTGGCGAAGGTGGCTAGGGCTGCGATGGTTTCAAACACGTTGGGGAACATGTTATTGAGCACCACGGCGATGACAAGCACGATCAACAGGGAAACGGTGGTCATCACCGGGATGTCGCGCACCGTCTTTGCCATTGCGCGCGGGGCGAGGCCCTCCTTAGCCAGGCCGGTGAGCACGCGGCCGGTGCCAAACAAGTCCGCGTTAATCGCAGAAAGCGCAGCGGTGACAACCACCAAGTTGAGAAGACCAGCCGCCCAGGTGACGCCGAGGGTGTCAAAGATCTGCACAAACGGGGACTCTTCACCCGTGATGGTGCGCCACGGATTCAGCATCAAAATGATCAGGATGGCCAGCACGTAGAAGAGCAAAATACGCGCAGGCACCGTGTTGACGGCCTTGGGAATGGACCGGTCCGGATCATCGGCCTCAGTGCCAGCAACACCGATGATTTCCGTGCCACCGAAGGCGAAGAGCACGAGGATAAACGCTGCAATCATGCCCTGCGGGCCGTTGGGCATAAACCCGCCGTCATTCCAGAGGTTGTCCACGCCCGTAATCGCGGGGTTCTCACCAAGACCGAAAGCGAGGATGGCCGCGCCGCCCGCGATCATGGCCACCACGGCGGCAACCTTGATCAGGGTAAAAGCGAACTCCAGCTCGCCGAACCAGCGCACACTGGCCAGGTTTGCCGCGCCGATGATGAGCAGTGTGACCGTAATCCACACCCAAGCGGGTGTATCCGGGAACCAGAACTTCATATAAATGCCGATGGCGGTCAGATCCGCCAGACACACAATCATCATCTCGAAGGCGAACATCCACCCCGTGATGTAGCCGCCCAAACCGCCCAGGTGCTCACGGCAGTACACGGCAAACGAGCCGCGCACCGGGTGGCGCACGCTCATCTCACCGAGTGCTCGCAGCATGAAATACACCACCGCGCCGCCAAGCAGATACACCAACAGCACGGACGGGCCGGCCGCCTGGATCGCGCCAGCAGAGCCGTAAAACAGGCCCGTGCCAATCGCACTACCAAGTGCGATGAAGTGAATATGTCGGTGAGTGAGTCCCCGGCCTGGGGAGCGTTGCGGCGCCGTGGTCATGTGCCAAGGTTAACCCTTGGCTGTTCACAGCAAGACGTGAGGTGGCTGTGAGGATTTCTCAAGGCGTGAAACGCGGCGAGGAATACTGGCCAGAAGAAGTAAGTTCGAACCAGTGGCCGTCGCGCTCGCCGCGGACGGTGCCGTCGGCGTTGATAGTAAACGTGTACTCACCAAGCGTGACCCGCTCATTCGGGTTGAGTGCTTCGTAGTGTGTCGGACCATCCGTGCCCAACACCTTGGTGGTTTCAAAACCCACGCCGTCGCGGAAGGAAATGTAGTCCGCCGGCCCCTCGTTGAGCTCCACGTCAGTTTCATTCGGCGGCAACGTGCCTGTGAACTCGGCGTTGCAACCAAAGTACTCCGCCGGCTTGACCACGCAGCGGTTAAACGTGTCACCGAAAACAATCGCGTACATGTGCTTGTATGCACCATCAACCACGAAGTCTTCCGGGTTGCGCTCGGTCAGCGCTGGGGCGGACTCGGTTGTTTCTTCCGGCTGCTCAGTTGCTTCGGTTTCGGCCGGTGCCGCGCTCAGCGTTGGCTCAGCCAGCTCGTTTTGTTGCGCCTGGTCGGTGGAGTCTGCGCCGGTGCAGGCGGTGGCGCTAAGGACCGTAAGGGTGGCGCAGGCAAGCGTGGCAAGAGCGCGCCGGGAAACGTGAGACTTCATGGCTGCGATGCTACGGCACTCACGTGCAGTGATGTGCCGTTACGGCAGCCGGTGGATCTCATCAAACGGCACAGCCACAACTTCGCCACTGCCCAGTGAGGCTGGCTCACCACTCGGGCTGCTGTCACCGCAGCTGAGTTTGCCGTTTGCACCGATGTACTCCTCGCCCTCGTAGAAGTAGCGGCCGGTACACCCCCAACCCTCAGGGGAAGTCCACAACGCTGCCTGGCCTTCAGTCTCACCAAAGTGCAACGCCTTGCGGTAGCCCTCCATCACATCCATGGCCGTGTCGCAGTTGGTGCCGTCTTCCACGGCTATGACTGCTAAAGCATCCCCAGACGGCGCGTGCAACACCCCGCACTGCGTGCCAACATCCACGGGTTCTTTGGATTGGGCGATGCGATCTTCTGGGTCATCATCAAACTGGGTCACGGAGTTGTGCACCTCCACGCCCTGGCCGTCACGCTCCACACGAAAACCACCGTTGTGCAGGTGCGTAAACGTGGTGCCATAAATGGTTACGCGCTGGCCAGGTTCAAGCCCCGGTGGTGGGGAAGCGAATCCCTGCGAGCCGGGGGAGTGACCAGCCTGGAACTCGCCCAAGTCATAGTCAAAGTCAAACACGTTTGAATACGTTGCATCTGGCCACCCGCCGTTGAACTGCATCTCGGGCAGGGGATAGCGAAACATCACCTGACACGACGTGAGTAACTGGCCCGGGTAGTCCGGGTCCAACGATTCGTCTTTGACAAAGCAGCCGGCAACACCAGAGTTGCCACCCACCACAGCGCCATACCCGTTAGCAAACAGCTCCGGGTCAACATCTACGTACCCGTCATCCTCTTGAGCTGCGGTTATCTCTTCGTCCGGCGCCTGAACGTCTTCGATGGGGACGAAGGTGGGAGGGGGAGTCGACGCGGCGTCGTTACGCAGGGCACTGGGCACGCACCCAGCGAGCAGAAGGGTGGCAGCGAGCAGGGGGACGGTACAACGTTTCACAAATAGCAGAGTAACGCGTCCGTGAGTTAAGGTATGCAAGCAATGAGCATTTCCGAAAACGCCACCGGCGGCGAGAATGAGCCGGATGTAAACATGTCGGAAAATCAGGAAAACCCGCAGGATGTCGCAGCCGATGCTGCACGTGAGGACACCAGGGATGCGGGAGTTTCTGAGGATACCGGCGCTGCGGAGACCGCAGCCAATGCCGAAACTAATGAGACTGAGCAGATTTTGAGCCTTGCAGACGTAGTCGGGGTTGAGGCCCACGAACTTGTGCAAGAGCCTGAAGCCGAAGAGGCTTCTGAAGAGACTGAGACTGAAAAGCCGGAGAACGGGTTTGAAAACTTGGGCCTGCCGGAAGACGTTGTGGACGCGGTTAAGCGCGTTGGCTTCGAGCAGCCCTCTCCAATCCAGGCGCAGACTATTCCACACCTGATGGAAGGCCGCGACGTTGTCGGCCTCGCGCAGACGGGTACCGGTAAGACCGCAGCGTTCGCGCTGCCGGTGCTGAGCCAGATTGACCCGAAGCAGCGCCACCCGCAGGCACTGGTGCTTGCGCCGACGCGTGAGCTGGCACTGCAGGTGTCGGACTCCTTCCAATCTTTCGCCGACCACCTTGGCGGCATCCAGATTCTGCCGATCTACGGCGGCCAGGCCTACGGCATTCAGCTGTCCGGTCTGCGTCGTGGCGCCCAGGTGATCGTGGGTACCCCGGGCCGTGTGATCGACCACCTGGAGAAGGGGTCGCTGGACATTTCCAACCTGCGCTTCCTGGTGCTGGATGAGGCCGATGAGATGCTGAACATGGGCTTCCAGGAAGACGTTGAGCGCATCCTGGAAGACACCCCGGACAGCAAGCAGGTTGCACTGTTTTCCGCGACGATGCCGGGCGCGATCCGCCGCATCTCCAAGCAGTACCTGGACGATCCGGTAGAGGTGACGGTCAAGAGCGAAACCCGCACCAACACCAACATCACCCAGCGCTACCTGTTCACCGCGCACCGCAACAAGCTTGACGCGATCACCCGCATCCTGGAGGTGACCGAGTTTGAGGCGATGATCGTGTTCGTTCGCACCAAGAACGAAACCGAGGAGCTGGCCGAGAAACTGCGCGCCCGCGGTTTCTCCGCCGCAGCCATCAACGGCGACATTCCTCAGCAGCAGCGTGAGCGCACAGTTGATCAGCTTCGCGACGGTCGCTTGGACATCCTCGTGGCCACCGACGTTGCCGCCCGTGGCCTGGATGTGGAGCGCATCTCGCACGTGCTCAACTACGACATCCCGAACGACACTGAGTCTTACGTCCACCGCATCGGCCGCACCGGCCGCGCGGGACGTACCGGTGAGGCAATCCTGTTTGTCACCCCGCGCGAGCGCCGCATGCTGCGCTCCATTGAGCGCGTGACCAACGCAACCATCGAAGAGATGGATTTGCCGACGGTGGATGAGGTCAACGAGAGCCGCAAGACCAAGTTCATGGACTCCATCACGGAGTCGCTGGAGGCTTCTGACCTGCAGGTGTTCAAGACCATGGTCCGTGAGTACTCCGCAGCGAACAACATCCCGATGGATGACATCGCTGCAGCCCTGGCTACCCAGGCGCAGGCTGGCGATGAGTTCTTGATGAAGGAGCCGCCGCGCGACAAGCGCGATCGCCGTGACCGTGATCGTTTTGACCGCGATGATCGCCGTGATCGTGGCGGTCGCCGTGACCGTGACCGCTTCGATCGTGATGATCGCCGCGGTGGACGTGGTCGCTTTGCCAACGACAGCGAGAACTTTGACACCTACCGTCTTGACGTGGGCAAGCGCCAGCACGTGCGCCCAGGTGCCATCGTTGGCGCCCTGGCAAACGAGGGTGGCTTGAGCTCCAAGGACTTTGGCCGCATCACCATTGGTGGTGACTTCACCCTGGTGGAGCTGCCGAAGAACCTAGACAACGCCGTGCTTGACCGTCTGACGGATACGCGTATCTCCGGCCAGCTGATCAACATCCAGCGTGACCACGGTGCGCCGCCGCGTGACCGTGGTGGTTACGGTGGTCGTGGCCGTGGCGGCTGGGACCGTGACCGTGATGACCGCGGTGGCCGTGGCTATGGCCGCGACCGTAACCGTGGCGGCTGGGATCGTGATCGTGATGACCGCCGTGATCGCGGTGGTCGCCGTGACCGTGACCGTTTTGATCGTGATGATCGCCGCGGTGGTCGTGGTGGTTGGGACCGTGACCGTGATGATCGTGGTGGCCGTGGTGGCTTCCGCGGAGGCCGCGACCGCGACTAGCGCTTGTGCTTAGCGATTGTGCCTAGCGCTTGTGCCCAGCGCTTAAGCGTGTAACCCGCCCTGCTGATTGGTTTGACCAGTTAGGCAGGGCGGGGTTTGTGCTTTTATGGGGTCATGGCTGAACAGACTCTCACAATTGATTCCATCCAGGACTGGTCGGAGGCCGTGTATAAAGACCTTCACCAACATCCTGAACTGAGTATGCAGGAAGTGAGAACGCGTCGTCGGATCTGCGAAGAGCTTGAGGCGATGGGCATTGAGCCGAACGAAATCGGTGGCGGGGTAGTCGGCACCATCGAACGCGGTGAAGGCCCGACTGTGCTGATGCGTGCGGATTTTGACGCGTTGCCGGTGAGGGAAGAGACGGGGTTACCGTATGCGTCGACAAACGAAGTGCTCGACGCAGACGGGCAGAAGGTTCCGGTCATGCATGCGTGTGGGCACGACCTTCATACTGCGTCGCTGCTGACTGCCGGGCGGCTTCTGAGTGGGTCGGGGCAGGAGCGGAGCGGCACTGTGCACTTGCTGTTCCAGCCCGGCGAAGAGACCGCTGAGGGCGCGGCTTCTATGGTTGCTGATGGCTTGACATCCAAGATCACCCCGCCTGATGTGGTGTTTAGCCAGCACGTTATCTGCGGCGATACGCCGACCGGCAGTGTTGCGCTGCGCCCAGGTGCGTTTATGTCCACTGCTACCAATGTGGAGATCACGTTCTACGGCGTTGGCTCCCACGGTTCCATGCCGCACTTAAGTGTGGATCCGATCCTGATGGCCTCGGCCGCCGTTACGCGTATGCAGGGCATTGTGGCCAGGGAGGTAAATCCCAACGAGTTTGGTGTTGTCACGGTGGGCGTGATCTCGGGCGGGTTGAAACCCAACGTGATTCCGGAAAGCTGCGCGCTGCAGCTCAACGTCCGCGCCTACAGCGACCAGGTTCGAGAGCAGATTCTGCAGGCCATTGAACGCATTGCTGTGGCGGAGACGCATGCGTCCGGCGGCAAGAAAATGCCAGACATCACCTGCTACCAGAGCTACCCGCTGACCAAGAACGACGACGCGGTCACCGACAGGGTGGCGCGTGCGTTTCGCAATGCGTTTGGCAGTGAGCGCGTGCTGGAAAGTGAACCGCTGACGGCGTCGGAAGACTTCTCCGTGATCGCCGACGCGTTCGGCGCGCCCTACTGCTACTGGGTGCTCGGCGGTGCAGAAGCGGGCGTGAGCGTGCCCAACCATAGTCCACACTTTGCGCCGCAAATGCAGCCGACGCTGCGCACCGGGGCAGAAGCGTTGGTGGCGGCGGCGCTGGAATTCCTCGACTGATGGTCCTCGCCGAAGTTAGAGGCCTGGTTTCTGACCCGGTGGCTGGAGGGGCTCCTCAAGGCAAAAGAAAACGCCGGAAGGCGCAGCGGTGAAGCTGGCCAGTCGGCGTAAAGCGCGAAGCGCAAGAACAGCGAAGCGCTAGAACAGGTCTGCGGGCAGGAACATCAGAACCAGGACCAGGATCCACATCAGGTTGAAAATGCCGGCACCGGCAGACGCCTTTGCCTTGCACTTTTCAAAGTCACCGGTGACATCAGACGGATCAGCATCAGCCGGGTCGAGAGCGCCCAGGGAACCCATCATCTTGCGCTGGTGCGGAATCACCATGAAAAACAGCAGCGCCCAAGCGATGACGGAAAGCACGATCGCGGTGTGGAGCCAGTAGTTGGTGCTGTAGGTGTTCCAATCAAACGCCATGACCACACCACCGAGCAGCGGCACCAGCGCAGAAAGCATGCCGTAGTTCCGCGAAATCTTGTGAAGAACGGAGGCGCGACCGGTGGCCTCTTCGCCGCCAGCCTTCGCGCGGGCAGCTTCAGCCGGGAACATCGAGGTGGCGACGACAACCGGGCCAAGAAGCACGATCGCCGCGGCGACGTGCAGGAAGACAAAGAGAGTATTCATGGGCAAATACCTTACAGGGAACGGGCAGAAAGTACCCCTCGGGCGCCGGAGCAGGCGCGTCGCATAGCCTTGCGGTCCTCGTGGGACAACGCCAAACCGTAGGTGGAAGCCACAGCAGAAAGCTGCTGGGCGTACGGGCAGCGCGAGCGCCAGGCGGGTGGCATCCACTCTCCAGGCAGCTTGTCGGACTTGGATTGGTTGGCGCTTCGAGAGGTCACGACAAGGTTCAGCGGATCATTCGCAAACGCAAGGCGTTTTTCCGCAGGCCACGTGGCAGCACCCATGTCCCACGCAGCGGCTAGCGGGAAGAGGTGATCAAGTTCAACATCGGCGGGAAGGATCGCAGCACCGGTATAGGGATCCCGGATGGGAGCAACATCCCACTGGAGATAGGCAACGTCACAGGGTTGGTCCCAGGCAGTAGCAAGGGCAACGTCGCGGCTGGTGCACGCACCCCCGGAGCCGGGGGCGGTGGCCCAGCTCGCACCGAAAGCCTGTTGGCGGTTGTAATTGAGGGTGGTGGTGCGGGGAGATAACGGGGCGTCGATAAGCAAAAACCCCGTTGGGAACGGGGCTAGAGCAAGGGTGCAAACAATGAGGATTCGAAGAAAAAGCTTCATACCTCTTTAGACTGCGGGAAGTGCCTCCTGGTTCCCGGTGACGCGGTCGAATTCTTCCTCAACCCCCGGCTTCGGCGTGGTGGCCAGGGAAACCGCAACCATGGCAATGGTGGCAAAGGCCACGCCCGGGACGATCTCATAGATGATGTCGCCGAAGTAGGTACCCCACACGAACACGGTGACCGCGCCGACAATCATGCCAGCCAACGCACCCGGGGCGGTGAGGCGACGCCAGTAGAGCGACGCCAACACAACCGGGCCGAACGCCGCGCCGAAGCCAGCCCAAGCGAAGCCGACCAGACCCAAGATGGTGTCAGACGGGTTGAGGGCCAACAGCATGGCCACCACGGCAACCAACACAACCATCAGGCGTGAAAGGACCAGAAGCGTGGTCTGGCTGGGTTCCTTTTTGAAGATGCGATACAAGTCCTCAATAAGCGCCGACGACGTGATCAGCAGCTGCGAAGACATCGTGGACATAATCGCAGCCAACACCGCCGTCAGGATAATGCCAGCAACCAGCGGGTGGAACAGCAAACGAGCCAGATCAAGGAAGATCGTTTCAAAACCGTTCTGGTCCGTCACCGTCGCAGAGGTAGTGCCGAAGTACACGGTGGACACCAGCGCGGTGAACACAGCGCCAGCGAAGCAGATGGTCACCCAGATAATGCCAGTGCGGCGGCCAGCCTTGGCCTCAGAGGCGGAACGCAACGCCATGAAACGGGTAACAATGTGCGGCTGGCCAAAGTAACCCAAGCCCCATGCGAGGTTGCCAATGATGGTGGCAGCAGACACACCCGCGATCATGTTGAAATACTGCGGGTTGCCCTCCGGCCACGGGCCGTACGAGTTGGACGTGGCGTAGGAGAAGATATCGGCAGGATTATCCACCGCAAACAGTGCCAAAATAGGCACGATCATAAGCGCCAGGAACATCAGCGCACCCTGGACCACATCCGTGTAGCTCACCGCCAAAAAGCCGCCGATGAAGGTGTAGAGCACCGTAATAGAGCCAACGATCAGCATGCCGGTGGTGTAATCCCCGCCAAAGGTGGACTCGTAGTAGCGGCCACCTGAAACCATGCCGGAGGAGACGTAGAACGTAAAGAAGAAGATGATGATCACGGCAGCGGCGAAACGCAGCGCACGCGAAGAATCATGGGTG
Source organism: Corynebacterium riegelii (assembly GCF_001263755.1). Classification (NCBI taxonomy): domain Bacteria; kingdom Bacillati; phylum Actinomycetota; class Actinomycetes; order Mycobacteriales; family Corynebacteriaceae; genus Corynebacterium; species Corynebacterium riegelii. The sequence goes on along the minus strand of NZ_CP012342.1, from coordinate 1,001,915 downwards.
CGGTTTTCAAAGAAGCTGGGCAAGGTGATCGAGTTATTGGCCACTTCCGTGTAGTTGCGCAGCTTCGGTGCGACCCACTTCCAGTTGCACCAGGAACCCAGCAACAGGCCGATAGCAATCCACAGCTCACTCATACCGGAGACAAACAGCGCGCCGGGAAGACCCATCAACAACCAGCCGGACATATCGGAGGCGCCAGCGGAAAGCCCCGCAACAAACGGGCTTAAGCCGCGGTCCGCCAGCACATAGTCGTCATACTTCTTTGTCTGTAGCCAAGAATAGAAGCCAATGGCTACCATGACCCCGAAGTACAAAACGATGGCAAGAACCAGCCAGAAGTTGTCAGTCATGTGCAAAGACAGTACTGCAGAGCGTGATGTAATGGGCGTTGTAGGGGGTGGGTGTTATAAAAGTGGGTATGCCAAAATTCCTTCTCCACGGTCTCTGGGTGCCAGGGTCTGGGCTCAACCTATGGGTTGAGCAGGTAGAGGGACACCGGATTGTCACACTGGATAAAGTTGAGGCGGGCACGTTCCCGGACGTGGTGCACCTTGTTGCAGGAAACAACACGTTCCGCCACCGCCACCGCATCCGCCTGCAAACACCGAAAGGCCGCCAAGTTGAGCTGCTTGCACCAACTGCGGCGCTTGGCCCGGAAAACACCGTGCGCTTGTTGGCTGGGCTTGCTGAGGCCCAGGCGCTGAAGAACGACGCGATCGCGCCAGACCTCAAATGGCTGATCCGCATGTACCAAGGCCTACACAGGTTCGTGCGCGCCGGGCGAGTGAGCATCCACGTCCCGCAGCGTGACAGGCTGTGGTACGCCGAATGGCAGCTTGGCACGGGTGTGCAGGAGCGCGGCTGGCTGGCCGCCATGACCGCCGCAGCACCCGGTGTGCTGGTAGCCAACAACCAGATGCTGGGTGAAGACATGGCGCGCACGCTGACGCACTGGATTGCTACGTACCGGCTTCAGAACTCAAACATTCGGCAGCACGACCACCCGTACGGGCGCCACGACTTCATTAACTCACTGCTCAACGGCGAGCCACTGCGCCGCGGAAGTGCCATCTTGGCGCGCCGGGTGGGCGATTGGAACGGCTCTATTACCGCGGTGAACCTGCAGCTGGTGTTTATTGCAGATGATCCGATTGAGCTGGATGAGGATCTTGATTACATCGGTGAAGCTGAGGCAGATGCTGTGCCGCCGGTGTGGCCGGTGCGGGTGCAGGTGCGTTCCGGCACGGACTCACCCCGCCCGGTGCTGCTGCACGAGTATGACGCACAGACCGCTCAGCGGCTGCGCAGTGAGCTCCAGCGCGCAAGCCAAGTCACGGATTTGGCGAATCCGGGGCGCCACCCGCGCCCGCATTACCTGCCGCCGGAGTCTGATGAGGGCGACTGGGACCTCTACCTGACAACCGAGGACATTGCCCGTTTCGTGCGCACGGAAGCCGCGAAGCTTCGCGGCCACAACTTTGCCGTGATGCTGCCGAAGGCGTGGACCACGATGGAGGCGAAGGCGAAGCTGCATGTCACGCGGGATATTGATCCGTATGACGCCTCCACAGTTCGCCACCTGGGCTTTGACACGCTCTTGACCTATGACTGGAAGGTTTCCATCGGTGACGTTGAGTTGACCGATGCTGAGATGCGTGAGCTGGTTCGCTCCAAGTCAGGGCTGGTCAAGCTTAGAGACGAATGGGTGCTGGCCGACAAAACCGGCCTGGCGAAGACTGAGCGCTACATCCAGCAGCTGCACGATTCCTCGCTGCCGGACCTGAAGAAGCGCCTGGATGCCGCGGAAGGCTTGGCCAGCCTTCACGCGAAGCTTGGTCATGCAGACGCCGCGGAGCTGGAGGCAGAGGCCCAAGCGCTGCGCGAAGAGTACGAAGCCGCCATGGCAGAGGCTGCCTCTGGCCAGGTCACGGCTGCGGAGCTTCGCCAGCTGGCGCTTGAATCTGCCGCGGATGCCTCGATGCAGCTGCCGGTGGAGATCACAGGTGCGGGTTGGTTCAACTCGCTGATGGGCGGCACGGACCGTCCTGCGCCTGAGCGGGTGGACATTCCCGAAACCGTGCAGGCCTCATTGCGTGATTACCAGCGCCGCGGCGTGGACTGGCTGTATTTCATGTCCCGCAACAACTTGGGCGCTGTGTTGGCAGATGACATGGGTCTGGGCAAAACGCTGCAGCTGTTGACGCTGCTTGCTGTGGAGCAGGACGCCGCGGCGAAGGACGGTCACAGTGATCTCGGGCCGACGATTGTGGTCGCGCCAACCTCTGTGGTGGGCAACTGGGCGCGTGAAGCCGCACGTTTCGTGCCGCACATGAAAGTACTGGTCCACCACGGTGCGGGCAGGAAGAAAGACGATGCGCTGATCGAGGCCGCGCGCGAAGCCGATTTGGTGATTACCTCCTACGGCATTGCCACGCGTGACGGGGCGGCCCTGTCTGAGGTCAAGTGGGATCACGTGGTGTTGGATGAGGCGCAGGCGATTAAGAATGCGGGCACGAGGGCGTCGAAAAGCGTGAGAAGGCTCCCGGCGCGTCAGCGCATCGCGCTGACGGGCACACCGGTGGAGAACAAGCTGAGTGAGCTGCGAAGCCTGCTGGATTTTGTGAACCCGGGGATGCTGGGCTCGCAGGCGTTTTTCCGCAATCACTTTGCTAAGGCGATTGAGCGTGGTGATGATGAGCTGAGCCAGGAAATGAGCGAGCGCCTGCAGCGCCTGACCGCACCGTTTATCCTGCGCAGGCTGAAGACGGATCCGGCGATTATTGATGACCTTCCGGATAAAGCCGAGCACATCATCACCGTGGACATGACCGCGGAGCAGGCGGCGCTGTACACCGCGCTGACGGAGGAAATGCAGCGTGAGCTGGGAAGCCGCGAGGGCATGGCGCGCAGGGGGCTGGTGCTGTCCACCATCACAAAGATCAAGCAGATTTGTAACCACCCGGCGCATTTTCTTGGCGACGGCTCAAGCGTCACCCTCAAAGGCCGCCACCGCTCCGGCAAGGTGGAAAAGTTGGTTGAGATCCTGGATCAGGCCGCCGACTCCGGCCAAAGGGTGTTGATCTTTACCCAGTACAAGGCCTTCGGCGATATTTTGAAGCCGTATTTGAGTGAGCGGCTCGGCGAGGACATCCCGTTTTTGCACGGTGGTGTGGGTAAATCTGGCCGCGACGCAATGGTGGAGCGCTTCCAGGCCCCCGATGGCCCGCAGGCGATGCTGCTGAGCCTGAAGGCGGGCGGCACGGGGCTGAACCTGACGGCGGCCTCTATCGTGGTGCACATGGACCGCTGGTGGAACCCCGCCGTGGAGAACCAGGCGACGGACCGTGCGTTTCGTATCGGCCAGCAGCGGGACGTGACCGTGTACAAGATGATCACCCGCGGCACCATGGAGGAGCGCATTCAGGAAGTGTTGGACGGCAAGATGCACCTGGCGGGTGCTGTGGTTGGTGAAGGCGAAGGCTGGATTACTGAGCTGAACTCGGAAGACTTGGCGCAGCTGATGAGCTACAGGGGGCGCAATGACTAACACGAACCGTCCGCACGAAGACAACGTCATCTACGCCAACTTTGGCGCAAAACGTCGCGTCTCCTCCGCGGAGGAGACGGTCGGGCCGCTGGTTCCTCCGTCGCCGCGGGAGCTTCGGGAGCGGATCCGGGAGACTGCGCAGCGCATCCGGAACGGGGTTGGGGAAGGGCCTGTGCAGAGTGTGTCGCATCCGTCGGTGAGCTACTCACCGGCGTCGGGCCGCTTGCGTGAGGCGGTAGCGCAACGCACAGACCAGGGGCGTGCAAAGCGCGGCCGTGAGTACGCGGCTGAGGGGCGTGTGACTGGTTTCAACGTGCGCGTTAATACCGTTGAGGCGGAAGTGCACGGCTCACAGCCAGAGCCGTTTTTTGCGGGTTTTATCCTGGCGCGACGCTCGGAAGAAGACTTGGTAGATGCGATGCAGCAGCTTGGCGGGGGAGGCGGTGCAGTCGCTCGGGCCAAGCGCGGGGCGTTTCCGGACCAGGTTGTAGACACCCTGCTGTTTGCAGACGGGGATGATGCACGTTTCTTCTGCGATTGCCCGGATCCCGCCCCGTTATGCAAGCACATCGTTGCGGTGACTGAGGTAGCTGCCAAGCGTTTCGACGCTGACCCGACGCTCCTTTTCGCCCTGCGTGGGTTGAGTGTGGAGGACGTCGAGGCGTCTATACGCGAAGGCGCCGAGGGGACCGCTCGGGCGAACGCTGCGGAAGGCTCGGAGTTTTTCTGGACCGGCCATGAACTGCCGGATTTGCCGACCCCGAAGATTGCCCCGATGGTGGATGATTCGGACACGGATCTGTTGCGTCGCGCGTTGGAATCAGTGTCTTTTACCAACATTGACCTGCTCAATGCAGTAGCGGATATTGAGAATCTGTATGACGCATTGGTGGAAGAAGACCACTAGTTCGAAGCAATGTTCGGTATTGCGCGGGAGTGTGTGGCCGTGGCGTGCTATTGCTTAAAGGCATGAAACCCGTGACCGCGACCCTGACGTTTATCCACACCTCTGACTTCCAACTTGGCATGACGCGCAAGTTCCTCCCGCCTGATGCGCAGTCGCGTTTCGACGCCGCACGTTTAGAAGCCGTAGCCAAACTCGGCGAGCTAGCGCGTGACAAGGGTGCCGAATTTATCGTGGTGGCAGGGGATGTGTTTGAACACAACACGCTTGAGCCGAGGACGCACGAGCGCGCACTTGAGGTACTGCGTGCGCTACCGGTGCCGGTGTATCTTTTGCCGGGCAACCACGATCCGTTGGTTGCGGATTCCATTTTCACCCGCCGCGAGGGCGTTGCTGAGATCGACGGTGTGCACGTGCTGCGTGACTTCGACCCAGTTGAGGTGCGCGAAGGCGTAGAAATTGTCGGTGCGCCGCTGACTACCAAGCACGCTTCCGAGGACCTGTGTGCCCGGGCAATCGCACCGCTTGCCCCCTCCGAGAACATCAGGGTCTTGGTAGGACACGGCGCGGTAGAAGGCTTCGGTGACCAAGACAACCCTTCGCTAATTAGCGTTGCGGGGCTGGATAACGCTGCGTCTGAAGGCGTGATTGATTACGTTGCGTTGGGCGATACCCACTCCACGCAAGACCTGTCCAGCTCTGGGAGGGTGTGGTACTCCGGTTCGCCGGAAACGACAGACTTCCACGACCGCCGCGAAGGTGTTGCCGGCGGAGAGACGGACTCCGGCAACGCATTGGTGGTCACCGTGGAAAAACGCGGGATGGAATCCACCGTGCAGGTGGAAAGCGTGCCAGTAGGCGAGTGGACGTTTGAAGAGCTCGCCTGGGAAGTCGCAGGTCCTGAGGATGTAGATCTCATCCTGGATCAGCTTCGCGCCTACCCCCACAAAGACCGCACCGTAATCCGATACTCCATCACCGGCACCTTGGGTTTGGAAGACACCGCACGCCTTGAACGAGGGATTACAAAACTCTCCCACGCCTTTGCCGCACTCTATGAACACCAGCGATACATGGGGCTGTACCTGCAGCCGAGCGACGAAGAACTGGCCAACCTGCCCCTGAGCGGCTATGCGCGCGAGGCTATGGCAGAGCTTGCTGCGGCAGCGAGCGCGCCGTCTCTTCCGGGTGAGGCGAGTGACCCGGTGGTGCGCGATGCCTTAAACCTGCTGTTTCGTCTTTCTGAGGAGGCCAAGTAGCCATGCAGATCCACGCACTGGAACTGACCAACTTCCGCGCTGTTGAACACTTGCGCCTTGATGAGCTTCCTGAGCGCGGCGTCATTGTCATCCACGGTGAGAATGAGGCGGGTAAGTCGACCATCTTGGACGCGATTGACTTGGTACTCAACCAACGCCACGGCTCTAAGAGGAAAGAGGTCAAAGCTGTAGCACCTGCGGGTAGGGATGTGGGCCCCGAGGTGCAACTGACAGCAACGGTGGGTGACACCACGTTTACCGTGCATAAGCGGTGGATGAAGTCCCCGATGTCTGAGCTGCGCATCACAGTACCGGCGCACAAGAACTTTTCGGGCCGTGAGGCAGACGATCAGCTTGAACACTTGCTTGACCAGCACTTGGACCGCGAGCTGGCCGAGACGCTGTTTCTGCGCCAGGGGGAACTGGACCCAGGCCTGCAGGCGGCAGGGATCGCCTCTATTACCGCGGCGTTGGAAGAGGAGTCCGGTACTCAGGCCGCTGGCGTTGAAGACACCGCGCTGATGGCCGCGGTGGAGGAGGAATACGCACGCTACTGGGATGCACGAGGTAAACCGAAGGCCGCGTTTACCGCGAAAAAGACTGCGGCAGATGAGGCAGCGGAGGAGCACACGCGCTTGCGCGACCAGGAAGCGCAACTGTCCCGGTATGTGGAGGAGGTTGCGCGCAAGCAAGAGGAGATTGCGCAGGCAAAGGCTGAGCTGCCCGCGGCCGAGGAAGAGGTTGAAACGCGCGAAGCAGAAGCAAGGCAGGCGCGTGAGCTGGGGGAGCGGGTTGAAGCGGCAGCAGAGACGCTGCGGCAGGCAACGGTCACGCTGACTCGTGCGGAAGGCGACGTGCAGCAACGCGAGGCACTGCAGGAGCGCGTGACTGCGCTGCGCGCAGAGGCTGAAAGTTTAGCGGCGCAGCTTGAGCCGGCTCGTGAGGCGGCAGAGACCGAAGGTGCGCGTTTGGAAGAGCTGGTGGCGCAGCGGGAGGTGGCGAAGAAACGGGTGAGTGATGCGCGTGTGGCAACGAAGCGCGCGGCGCGAGTGTGTGACCTGGTGCGTGCCCGTACAGAGCTTGCGGCTGGTAACGAGCGTTTGCTGCGTATTGCCGAGGCGGAGAAGACTTACACCGAGCTTTTGGAAGCGTCGCCTCGCCGGACTGTGACGGATGCGGATATCCGCGCCATCGAAGAGGCAGAGGCCGAAGTTGCAGTGCAGCAGCGCCTCCTTGAGGCCTCCGCTGCGAAGTTGGACATCACCGCAACTGGTGCCACGGTGGTTGTAGACGGCGAGGAGTTGGCCGTTGACGGCACGACCTCTGTCGGCGTGTTCGACGGCTCAGAGCTGCAGTTTGGGGACGTCACCGTGGTCTACCGTGCAGCACAGGGGCAGCGCGACCCGCGCGAAGCAGCAGATGAGGCGAAACGTGAGCTCGAAGAGCTTTTGGAGGCTGTCGGCTGCGAAACACTGAAGGAGGCGCGCGATGCTCGCGATGCGCATGCCTCCCATGCGTCAGCGCTGGCTGGGGCAAAGCAACGTCTTGATGATGTGCTGGCAGGCAGCGACATTGCTGCGTTGCGCTCAGCCCAGACGGCGCTTGAGGCGACGGTGGAAGAGCTGGAGCAGGAGCTGGATACACCGGCAGATTTCAGCGAGGCACAGGCGCAAGAGGCTGTGGATGCGGCAGATGCGGAGCTTGCCAAGGCGGAGCAGGACGCGGAAACCGCAGAAGCCGCCGCGAAGCCATTTGCGGACCGTAAGGCTGCCGAAGCGTTGACGGTGCTGACCACCAGGTTGGAAGCGAAACAGTCTGAGTGTGCAGATGCTCAAGCGAACCTGGATGCTGCAGAAACTGCTACTACCCAAGACTCGCTCACGATCGCGCTGGAGACTGCACGCGCAGCGGTTGTGGAGGCAAACGCCACGCACGAGTCCTTAGCTGCTCAGCTTGCAGACGCTGACCCGGACACGGCCACGCTGCTGCTTGCAGGTGCGAAAAACCGTGCTACTAGCCTGCAGGAACGTATGCAGTCGGCGGATAAGCGTATTGCGGAGCTGCACAGCTACATTGAACTTGCCGCCGGTACCGCCCAGCGTGCGGACCTGGCTGAGGCGAAACTCGAGGCAGCGACATCGGAACTCGCGCGAACAACCCGACGTGCGGAGGCGGCCCGCCTGCTGCGCAACACGATGGTTGCGCACCGCGATACTGCTCGTGCTCGCTACACCGCGCCGTTTAATGATGCACTACGCAGTCACGCCCGCGTGCTGTTTGGGCCTAGCGTGGACTTCAACTTCGGCGACGCACTAGACATTGTGGATCGCACCGTGGACGGCACCACCGTGGCGCTCAGTGAACTCTCTGGCGGTACGAAGGAACAGTTGGCGCTGCTGACCCGTTTTGCTATCGCGGACCTAGTCACGGCAACTGGCGATACTGCGCCGGTGCCGGTGATTGTGGACGACGCTTTAGGCGCCACCGACCCCGAACGCCTTACCCGCATGAACCTGCTGTTTGACCGAGTAGGGCAGAAGGCTCAAGTGTTTGTGTTGACCTGCTCCCCGCAACGCTTTGACAGGGTTGGTGCGGTACGCAGATACGCCATGGAAGAACTCAAGACCCAGCAGGGGTAAGAAGACTTAGTCAGCCTTGACTGCGGAGCCTTCGATCTCCACCTTGATCTCCTTGGACAGGAGCACGCCACCGGAGTTCATCGGTGCGTTGAAGTCGATGCCGAACTCGGTGCGGTCAATCGTGGTGTTTGCCTCAAAGCCCCAGCGGGTCTCGCCCGTCGGTGCTTCTTCCACGCCGAAGGTTTCAACGTTGAGGGTAACCGGCTTGGTGGTGTCCTTAATGGTCAGGTCACCGGTCAGGGTGCCGTTGCCGGAAGCATCTACGTTGACCTCGGTGGAGGTGAAGGTGATCTCCGGGTATGCGTCGGTGTTAAAGAAGTCCTCGGTGCGCAGGTGCGCATCGCGGTCAGCGTTGCGGGTATCCGCAGAAGCAGCCTGGATGGTGGCCGTTGCCTTGGAGTCTGCGATGTTCTCCGCAACGGTGATGGTGGAGTTGAAATCATTAAACGTGCCACGCACCTTGGACACCATCGCGTGGCGTACCACGAAGCCGATGGTGGAGTGGGTGGTGTCTAGATTCCAGGTTCCAGTCAATGCAGTCATTGTGTGATTCCTTTCGTTGTTTTTGCTCTGGCTGGCCCCACCGTACACGTTTGGTGACGCGTCACCAATTAATATGTGACACAGCACCCACTTTCCCAGCAAATTCCTAATTGCCTACATATATAAAGTAAGCTTTCCGATATGCCTGCAGAAACTCAATGGTTGAACGAAGACGAGCAACGCCTTTGGCGTCTCATGCTCACTGCGTCCAACAAGATTGCGCGTGGCATGGATGAGACGTTGCAGGCAAAGTCGGGCCTGTCTGCACCCGAGTATTCCGTGCTCGTCGCCCTGTCTGAGGCGCCAGAAATGCAGCTTCGCCTCCGACAACTCTGTGAAAATTTGGGGTGGGACCGCTCGCGCACCTCTCACCAGGTAACCCGCATGGCTAAGCGGGGCTTGGTGGAGAAGAAGCGCAGCCCAGGCGACGCCCGAGGCGTGCTGGTCTCGTTGACCGATGAGGGCGTGGAGCGTCTGGAAGCAGCAGTGCCAGGCCACGTGAACTATGTACGCCAGGCTGTGTTTGATCCAACTAGGGAAGTTGACCGCGAAGCTGTGGAGCAGTTTCTGCAGGCCTTAGTGGACCTTCCGCTGCCGGAGACCTCCTACCGCAACAGCTAGTCGTTGTCCTCGCGGGCAAACGCGCCTTTAATGGGGAAGTGGGAACTTCCCCACGTAACTGAAAGGAATACGCAATGTCGTCTCCGTACCCGCAGTTTTCCAACAACCAGCCGCAGCGCCGTCTGACCCGTTCCATGACGGACAAGATGCTCGCTGGCGTCTGCGGCGGTATTGCCAACTACTTCAACGTCGACCCGACCTTAGTGCGCATCGTATTTGTCGTGCTCGCCCTGGCCGGCGTGCTGCCGGGCCTGTTGGCGTACCTGATTGGCTGGGTAGTTATTCCGGCTGAGTTCTAGCTAGGTTCTAGCTAGGTTCTGGCCTGGATCAGGCGTATGGCCTGATCCACATCACTGACCGCCACCACGCAATCATCCGAGGTGCGCGTGTGAATGCGGATAACGGGCCCGCCGAGGGTGAACGCGTCAGCGTCATCAACCCGCCATGGCTGCCCGGCAAGTAGTGCCACTCCCATGAACATGGTCAGCGGCACACGCGGTGCGGGTGCTACCTCCACAATGTCGGCGTAGGGGATTCGCCTTGACCGGTTGTGTAAGCGTACCGTCAACGCATCGGTATCAAGATTGAGCACTATTTTCTGCCGCAAGATCCACACCGTCCAGGCTACGTAGAGCGCTGCAATGGCCACGCCCCACCTGCCGGTGTTGGCAAAGGCGACTAAGCCTGCGGCGAATGTTGCTACGCCAGTCAGGAGGACTGCGGGCCAGCCGGCGGTTCGCCGGATAAGTGTCTGTGTGGGCGCACTCACGCAAGGGCCTCCTTCTTTAGCGGACCTGCCATGACGGCCCACAAGCCCACGGCAGTAAAAGCGGTGAGCAGGGCGTACATGACACCTAGGCCGTAGGGTGCGCTGATGACAGTAACGGCATTAAACACAATGTGCGCCGTCACGGCCAGAAGCCACAGCTGCCAGCGGCGCTCACGCACCGCGCGCAGCACAATGAGCGTGAACACCACATGCGCAGTAATCGCCAGCACGCGTTCGTACCATCCCGCGGCGAGCAGGCCGAGACCCATGTTCTGCAGGGCATCCATTTGTTGGTCGAAGGCGTCGATGGCGGTGGCGTCGCCAGTCTGAGCAACCTGCATGCGCAGCATTTCACCGTTGGTGAGCAACATGATGTTGGTTGCCAGGGCAGAGGCGAAAAGCAGCAGCGCCTCGATACCGCCGTGGCCCAAGCCAAAGCCCACACCATCGTGCCAAGACCGGGTGTTTTTCGCCCAGTAGCGCAGCACGATCCAGCGTGTAGTTTCCTCAAACAGGCCGGAGGTAGCCACCATCAAAATAACGGTTGCCGTTGCTGCGGTGGCCGGGTCCATCACCCGGCTAAACACCAGTTGCAGCGGCACCACCAGGGCCATCCTGGCCACCTGGGAGAGAGGGAATGCAAGAGTGCCCCAGCCTAACGACGCCCACGTAAACCCCAACTTCCACCTCCCCATAAACCAGGCGAGGAGGACTCCCACGACTACGACGGCAAACTGCACAACGACAAGACCAAACATCATTGTGCCGACGATACCGGCGCGCTACTACTTCAGTGCAGCGAGGTTCCCATCGACGAGTTCGAGCAGATTATCGACGGGGCCAATCACGTTCGCCCTCTTCTCCTTGAGCAGGTGGTGTACTTCGATGACGCGCCCTGCGAGCGTGGTGAAGCAGATGGAGTGGTGTACATCATCCGGCTGAACACCTTCAGGTATGAAGCACTTCCACTCAAAGTTCGGCGTATTTACTGTCTTTTCAACTGGCATGTGATTCTGCGACTCGGTGAAGCCGCGAGCTTTGTCGAAGAAGAACTCCATTTCCGAGTCGTTGACGTTTGCTAAGGGGTATGGCTCATCATTGTTCAGCGCCATGTATGCCTGAACTGAGGCCATCGTCGGGTCCTCGCGGCGCAAGTATTGGCCCTCGACCGAGTTGATATCGGAATCTACGATGAGCTCTTGCGTCTCGTAGCCGTTAAGAGTCTCTAGTGCGCTGAACAGGTCACTGATTGTCACGCCGTCGTAGACCGTGGACGGATCGTCGGGGTTGATCAAGGCTTCAGCCAAGTCTTTTGCGTTGGTGCCTTCTGTGCTTTCGCTGCTTGTGCTGGTGTCCGCAGCAGCTGTGGCCGTGGTTTCGGGTGCTGCCTGCTCGGCAGCAGTGGTAGTCGGCGCGGGGGCGTCGTCCCCGGTGCTTGAACAGCCCACGAGAAGCGCTGCGCTAAGGACGGCCGCAACGGAGAGTTTGGTGGTCTTCATGTGGTCGAAGCCTTCCTGTATTAAGCATTCCTGAACTAAGCGTTGCCCGATTGAAGCTCCTTCAGCGGAGCGAGGTTGTTGTCGAGCAGGTCGAGCAGATTATCTGCGGGGCCAACCATCTCAACGTCTTCCTGAACAACCTTGTGCTGGACTTCAATAACTCGCCCGGCGAGCACCGTGAAGCACGCAGTGTTGTTCGTCTCGCCCATTGGAACGTCCTCAGGGGTGACACACTTCCACTCAAAGTTCGGCGTATTTACCACTTCCTCCACCGGGGTGAACCCGCTTTCCGTGATCATGCTGTGTACTTGTCCGAGGAAGAACTGCATGTGCGGGTCGTTTACGTTTTCCAGTGGGTGCGGCTCGCCGCTATCGCGTGGCACGTAGGCCTTGACTTGCGCGATCGTTGGCAGTTCGAGGTGGTTGTACTTACCTGTAACTATGTTGGTTTCACTGTCAATTTCGATCTCTTCCGACTGGTAGCCGTCGATGAAATTCAACGCACTGAAAAAATCGCTGATGGTGACGCCGTCGTACACCGAGGTCGGATCGTTCGGGTCGACCATCCCGTCGGCAAGGTCTTTGTAGTCCTTCTGGTCGTTGTCCGCCGAGCCCGTGCTGCTTGTGGCCGTGGCGGACGTGGTTGCGCTGCTGCTTGATGTCTCAGCAGAGGCTGTGGTTTCGGGCAGCGCTTGCTCGGTGGTGGGCGGGGTGTCATCCCCAGAGCTTGAACAGCCCACGGCAAGCGCTGCAGTAAGGACAGCTACAAGAGATAGGTTTGTGATCCGCATAACAGTGAAGTGTAACGAGTGATCTGCGGCGCTGCAGCGGCTCAAGGGGCTGCAGCAAGTTGAAATACAGTGTAGGGGAACAGCGGGGAAGGAACAATAGAAATCGCGACCCGGCCAGGTTCAACTTATCCAGTTATTTTCCGCCTATTTTCAAGGAAAACAGCGTGACAGGTCACTGCTTGGCGCGCAGGAGCGTGCTCACTTAGAGAGGATCACTGGTGGGGTTATTCTTGGATCCCGGCTTTGACGGCGGTAATGGCAAGTTCGCCTCGGGTGGCGCAGCCGGTGTGGGTGAGGATATCGGAGACATAGGATCGCACGGTGGCGTCGGTGAGCCCGGTTTGCCGAGCTATGTTTTTGTTGGCAAAGGCTTTCAGCAGTAGCCGGAACGTAGGACGCAGGTGATCTGGCAGGGTGTTTACGGCGTTGATAAAGTCCGCGTATTTCTCCCGGTTCTCGTGAGTTTCGGCGTAGGATGCGGTGAGGATTTCGGTAGGGCGGGGTGCCATCACTTGCTGTCCACCGTATGCGTTGCGGATGAGCTGCGCGAGTTCGGGGGCGGGTATGTCTTTGGTGAGGAATCCGCGCACGCCCGCACCGATGGCTTGTCCGAGGGATTCTTCATGTTCGAACGCGGTGAGCATGATGATCGTGATGCCAGGTTGTTCGTGGCTAATCCGGCGGGCGGCTTCGATGCCACTCATCACCGGCATATCCACATCCAGTAGTGCGACGTCCACCCGGTGCAAGGCGAGCTGATCAAACACTTGTGCTCCGTTGACGACGGTTGCCACTACCCGCAGACCCTCTTGCGCGTTCAATAGGTTCGTGAGCCCGTCACGAATAATCTGGTCATCGTCGGCTAACAGGATGCGAATCTCGCGTTCACTCATTGGTCGGCTCCTTCATTGCGGACTTCCGGGTTTGCTTGTTGGTGTGGTTGTCTGCGTGGTTGTGTGCAGGGATCGTGATATAAGTCAGCCATTGACCTCCCAGGTTGCTCGCCTCCATGGTGCCACCCTCGGAGCGGATCCGGCTGCCCAGGTTTGCTAGCCCGTAGCCACTACTCATTCCCGGAGCTGCCGGGGTATCAGCGATTTCGTTGCTGAGCGAGATCATGAGCACGTCGGTCTCGGCGTCAGTGTCAATCACCAGATTTGCTGCCGAATCTGCTGGTGCGTATTTCAGAATATTTGAGCCGCACTCCCTGATGGTCAAGGCAGCCGTCAACCGTTGTTGGCGCGTCACCGCCTCATCCAGACCTTCGGAGATACCGGTTTCGAGTGTGATATTCCGGGTTTTCAACATGTGCGTCACCTGCTGCACAACCTGTGATAGCGGCATCTCGGTAGCTGCGGTATCGATCGAGAGAATCATAGGGCGGATCCGTCGAGAGGCGTCCGTAGCAGCCACCACCAGGGGCAAGAGTTCACTTGAGAGTTCCGGGTGACGAGTGGTCACGTCTTGGGCAAGCACGGCCATGTGAGCCAAATCTTTTGCTGTTGTATCGTGCAGTTGGCGAGCCAGCTCCCTGCGGTTTTCAATGGCGGCTCGCCTTATGGTTTCTTTTTCTTGTTCTGCGAGCACTCGCCGTCCGTTTTGCCACCGTAGAGCTAGACCGATAACCAGCACGAGCACAGCGGTTAAAACAGAGCTGAATGCTTCTAAACTTGGTGTGATACTCATCGCCGTGGCGGTCGCCCCATCTAGCACCAACACGAGCACGGCCGGAACAATCCACGAACGCATCAACCAGAAAATCATCAAGATGCTCAGGGCAAAGCTGACCATCTCAAACCCATCAATCAGGTTCAGCAGGTTAAAACCGAAATAGCATACGAGAAACACGTATTCGCACACCTGAAACCAGCCAGCCGCCACAAACACGCCAAGAAGAACCAGTGAAAAGATCGCGCCCAGCGTTGAGGTTTCTTGCTGGCCTGATATCAGCCGGGCCGTGTCAAAGACCAAGAAGAATACAGCCGAGAGCATAAACACTAGCGGCTGCACTTGAGTGGAGCGCGTATAGCTGGGGAATATGAAATTAAGCATCAACAGACATTTTACTGGGCTAGTTTTGTGGTCTATGCTTCTCGCAATCAGGAAGATTCGGGAAGAATTGACAAATTCGTGGCATGAACCATTGCTCAGGCGCATTCTCAACCATTGAAGCTGTCTGGGACGCTGTCAACTGTTCAGGAAACAGGCTATGAGAAAGTGCCGGTATGCCCGCTGGCATCACGGACATGATAACCGCCAACCCGGCGGCAATGCTCGAAGTACTCACTTGTTTTTCCTTTCTGTGAGAGTGATCTGAGACTCCGAGCCTAGTGGCATACTCATCAATCCCGATACCGACGAATATCGGTAAAACTGACCGACATTCATCGGTATCCACACTGCCTGCTCGCCGAATAGCTTTAAAGAGTCCAACTGAAGCTAGAAAGGATAAGACCAATGAAAAACTGGATCGAAAACCACGTGTGGACTTTCGCGCTGATTCTAACGGTTGTCTTTTCGCCGGTGATTATTTGGGGATCGTGGGACACCATTGGTAATGCCGAATTCATCGCAATCCGGATCGCTCTGTGCGTCGGGGTCATTGTGGTCACTTACATTGGTACGGGTCTGCTGCTCGTGTGGAACCGTTGGACGCAGCGCAAATACCGCGAGAAAGGCATCATCAAGTAACGAAGTTACGCGATACGTGGTGGGAGCTGGAGCACTGATCTAAGCTCCCACCACTTTGTTATACCGGAGTTTTCCACGCTGAGTTACCATCGAGTCGCCCGAGCAGAAGCTGGCGCACCTGCTTGTGGTCTTTGCCGCCAAGCCCTAGCCGGTAGAGCAGGGATCGCATCACGTATTTCTCATTCGTGATTGCTTCGCTGGGCTTAGTAGCCACCCTTTGCACTTTGGCGGCGTGGCATACGAGGTCTGAACACACAGTTCGCTCAGCTGCGGGATGTCGTCGAAGGGTGGTAGCTGGTTCCGCCAAGCAAAGCGAAGCACAACCCAGCGAGTGGTCTCCTCAAACAGGCCGGAGGTGGCCAGCATCACCATCACGGTCGCCGTTGTGGCAGTCGCCGGGTCTAGCACCCGGTTAAACGCCAGTTGCAGCGGCACAACCAGGGTCATTCTGGCCGCTTGGGAGAGGGGAAGCAAGAGCGCCCCAGCTTAACGACGCCCACGTAAACCCCAACTTCCATCTCCCCACAAACCAAGCGAGGAGGACTCCCACGACCATAGCGGCAAACTGCACAACGATGAGTCCAAACGTCATGGCGGCAACGATACCGGTGCGCTCCTACTTCAAGGTGGCGAGGCTTCCATCTACCAGTGCGAGCAGATTGTCCACGGGGCCAATAATGTCCGCCCTTTTCTCTTTGAATAGGTGGTGCACTTCGATGACGCGTCCTGCGAGCGTGGTGAAGCAGATGGAGTGATTCACCTCATCAGGTTGGAGGCTCTCAGGCGAGAAGCACCTCCACTCAAAGTTAGGCGTATTCACCGTCTTTTCAACTGGGGCGTGGTTCTGCGACTCAATAAAACCACGAGCTGTGTTGAAGAACATCTCCATTTCTGGCTCGTTGACGTTTTCTAAGGGCCACGGCTCATCATTGTTCAGCGCCATGAATGCCTGGACTGAAGTCATCGTCGGTACCTCGCGGTGCACGTACTGCCCCTCAACCGAGTTGATATCAGGATCCACGATCAGTTCTTGGGTCTCGTAGTCGTCGAGAGTCTCTAGGGCACTGAACAGGTCACTGATAGTCACACCGTCATAGACCGTGCTCGGATCGTCTGGGTTGATCAGTGCATCGGCCAGGTCCTTGTAGCTGCTGTTCATGGAGGCAGCGGGCGCCGACTGCTCGGCGGCAGTGGTGGTGGGCACGGGGGTGTTGTCACCAGTGCTTGAACACCCCACGGCAAGCGCTGCGGTGAGGACAGTTACGAAAGACAGTGGTGTGATCTTCATTAAGCATTGCCAGATTGAAGCTGTTTCAAGGGAGCGAGGTTGTTGTCGAGCCGGTTGAGCAGATTATCTGCGGGGCCAACCATCTCAACATCTTCCTGAACAACCTTGTGCTGGACTTCAATCACTCGGCCGGCGAGGACCGTGAAGCACGCGGTGTTGTTCGTTTCGTTCATTGGTACGTCTTCGGGGGTGACGCACTTCCACTCGAAGTTCGGCGTATTTACCACTTCTTCCACTGGGCTGAACCCGCCTTCCGTGATCATGCTGTGAACTTGTCCGAGGAAGAACTGCATGTGCGGGTCGTTCACATCTTCCAGCGGGTGCGGCTCGCCGCTATCGCGTGGTACGTACGCCTTGACTTGCGCGACCGTTGGCAGTTCAAGGTGGTTGTACTTACCTGTAACTATGTTGGTCTCACTGTCAATTTCGATCTCTTCCGACTGGTAGCCGTCGATGAAATTCAGCGCACTGAAAAAATCGCTGATGGTTACGCCGTCATACACTGAGGTCGGATCATTGGGGTCGACCATCCCGTCAGCAAGGGCTTTGTAGTCCTTCTTGTCATTGTCGGGCGAACCTGTGCTACTGGTGGCCGCGGCGGACGTGGCTGTACTGCTACTTGAGGTATCCGCGGTTGAGCTGGGCGTTGATGGGGCAGCAGGGGCTGAGGATTCGGGCATCGCCTGCTCAGTAGTGGGCGGGGCGTCATCCCCAGAGCTTGAACAGCCCACGACAAGCGTTGCGGTAAGGACAGTTGCAAGAGATAGTTTTGTGATCCGCATAACAGTGAAGTGTAACGAGTGATCTGCGGCGCTGCAGCGGCCCAAGGGGCTGCAGCAAGTTGAAATACTGCCATTTATACCCGGCCACCTGTAGAAAAGGCTTCCTAAAAGACGGGTGGAACGTGCCTCTGGTTGTTAGCGTGTTAGTAAGCCGAGACATCAACATGTCCGTCAATTTCGAGAAGGCAACGCAGTGGCAGCAATTACAACTCAAACGTGCAGCGTTTCAGGCTGCGAAAAGCCGGCGCTGTTCCGTACACGGACGAAGCCGTCATATTGTGATGTCCACTTGGCCGAGATCTACAAACGCGGTGGGCTTGTGCTTCTGGATCCGTTCACAAGGCCGAAGGACGCTTTGCTCACCCGTTGTTTAGAGTGCGGTTTTGAGGCTCATTACCGCTTTGAGTACGTGCAGATCACCGTGAACCGCGACGAGAAAACGTGCCGCGCGTGTTACTGGCGGCAATGGGCCGCTCAGTCGCGAAAGCAGCTGGTCAGGGAGTTCGCGCCGATTCCAGCGAACGAGGCCAAGGAGATAGCCGAAGCATGCGGCTACCAGTACCTTGGCCCGCTGACTAACCCGTCTCTTCTTGATGATCCGCATGGGGTGAAGTGTCCTCATTGTGATCTCATTTCCGCCCAGCGGATCGGTGACATCAAATTTGGGTGCCGGTGCCAAAGATCGAACAAGACCGCTGCTGCCGCAACATCGAGCGCGCCGGTGGCGAGCCTTCTGAAGGACCTCGATGTGGAGGCTGTCAGCTGGTGGGACCACGAGAAAAATCCCGAGGAGCTTTGGCATACCGCCGAGAAGGGCTCCCGGAAGAAAGCTTGGTGGACCTGTCCAGAGGGGCATTCGTTTCAAGGGCAGATTGATCAGGTGGTTAAAGGCTGGGCACGGTGCCCAATATGCCGTGAGCGTGAAGAGGAGCAACGCGCCATCGAGGATGCCGAGTTTGAAGAAAAGTACGGTTCAGCCACCGTTTTCGATGTGATGGAGCTTCTCGAAGCATGGGATGAGCCGCACATTGACCCCGATTTCGTTCCGGTTGTCGGCACGTATGACCGACTCCATTTCCTGTGCCCCAACGGCCATAAGCGCGTTGTTTCCCCCGAAACCTTCTTGAGGCAAGAGTGCCCCACGTGCAAGAGGCTCGAAACCCTCGAAACGTAACGACAAATGCAGCTACCTACACCCGGCTACCTGCAGAAATAATGAATGGTAGCCGGGTGTAGGTAGCTGCAAACTCCAACGGAGCGATGAAAAAATTGCGTCCCCGACAGGATTCGAACCTGCGACCTTCGGTACCGGAAACCGATGCTCTAATCCACTGAGCTACGGAGACTTCGTCCCGAAATCCTAGCACCCAGTAGTGCGGGCCTGGAAATTGGGCCGCGCTGGGCCGCGCTGGGCCGCGTTGGGCCGCGTTGGGGCGCAACCGGGCAAGACTGCGCCGGATTCAGGGTTTTGTGAGGAAATCGGTCAAGACTGCACAGGGCAACTTCACGGTCTTACATGCTTGGTCGCGCATAATCATTGTTGCGCGCGATGACAAGCGTGGCACGGGAAACAATGACAGCGAAACGGCCAGTCACTACCGCAAAAGGGAAGTGACTGGCCGTTTCGTGTGGGTAGGTAAAGGCCGTAAAAACCCTTACTTCACAATCATCACAACCAGGTCGCGCGGGCCGTGCACGCCTTCAACACGCACAAGCTCAATGTCCGAGGTAGCGGAGCCACCCGAGAGCATTGTGTTGGGCTTGAGCGGATCCAGACGTGCGATCATCTCCGGCACGCCGTAAACCACGGTTTCCGGGCGCACGATGCACACGTGGTGATCCGGCACCAGCGACAGGGAGCGGCGGCCACAAACCTCGTTGGCCTCAAGCACGATCGTGCCGCTGATTGCTGCGGAGACGTGGGAGTCGGTCACGGCAACAACGTCGCCGAGATCGCGGGGGTCGGACGACGGGTCGTCGGCACGCACGGAGCCCTTAACCTCATCAAACAGCTTCGGGTCAAGCCCCGGGGCGTAGACCACCTTGTCCCAACCGCGATCAGCCAAGGCCTTGGCAATGTCCTTGCCCAAGTCAGCCTCGGTGGTTTCCACAACCGTGGCCTTGTAGTCCAGCAGGCGGTCAATCAGGATCTCGCGCAGTTCCTCGGTGCTCTTGTCCCAGGTGGTGTGGTAGTTGCGCGGGATGTCCACGTGCTTCGGAGTGTTCGCAAGCTGCTGTGCGTTGCGGATGCGGCTCAGCATCTCCTGCTTGGCATCTGCGTTGCGGCGTTCATCGTCACCAAACGACCCGCCCGTAACAGCGTTGGACGTAGCTTTCGTAGTCATTTACTTCTCACCCTCCGGGTTGCCGTTCTTGGAAGGAATGCCTTCCTTGCGGGCGTTGGCCAAAAGCTCCTGTGCCTCGTCCGTCTCCCACCACTGGCGGAAGGACTTCTTCGGCGGTACTGCAACGTCGCGGTACTGCGTCCAGCCAGAGATCGGCGGCGGCATCGTGTCAATCGTGCCGTTGAAGCCACCGAGGACGCGGCCGAGTGCAACCATGCGCACGGCACGGTTCCACAGCGCTGGCTTGCCCCACAGCAAGCTGATCGCGCTAAACGCGGTCTGCTCCCAACGCGTCGGCTCGTTCTTGGCCTTCTGGTAGCGCAGCTCCAGCAAAATGTCCGTGATCGGGATCTTCACCGGGCAGACCTCGTTGCAGCGGCCGCACAGGGAAGACGCAAACGGAAGGGAGCTGTTCGGGTCCGAAGCAGAATCGATACCGGTCAGCTGCGGGGTCAGAATTGCGCCGATCGGGCCCGGGTAGGTGGAGCCGTAGGAGTGGCCACCAGCACGCTCGTAGACCGGGCAGACGTTCAGGCAGGCAGAGCAGCGGATGCACTTGAGTGCCTCGCGGCCGATCTCGTTGGACATTGCGGCGGTACGGCCGTTGTCCAAAAGCACGATGTGGAAATTCTTCGGGCCGTCGCCCTCAGTCACGCCCGTCCACAGGGAGGTGTACGGGTTCATGCGCTCCGCGGTAGAGGAGCGCGGCAAAAGCTGCAAGAACACGCCCAGATCATCAAAGGACGGCAGCAGCTTCTCAATACCCATCACGGAGATCAGCGTCTCCGGCAGGGTCAGGCACATACGGCCGTTGCCCTCAGACTCAACGATGGAAACGGTGCCGGTCTCAGCAATGCCGAAGTTCACGCCAGAGATGGCCACCTTGGCCTTCATGAACTGCTCACGCAGGTAGGAACGAGCGGCATCTGCAAGCTCGGACGGATCACTGGTCAGCGTGTCATCCGTGTTCGGCATCTTGTTGACAAAGATGTCGCGGATCTCTGCACGGTTGCGGTGGATAGCCGGCACCAGAATGTGCGACGGGAAATCCTCACCCAGCTGCACAATCAGCTCAGCCAGGTCAGTCTCCTGGGCGAAGATGCCGCGCTTTTCCAGCTCTTCGTTCAGCGCGATTTCCTGGGTGGCCATGGACTTGATCTTGACCACGTTCTTCTCGCCGGTTTCTTCAATCAGGCGAGCAATGATCTCATTGGCCTCCTTGGAGTCACGTGCCCAGTGCACGTGACCACCGCGGGCGGTGACGTTGCGCTCAAACTCTTCCAGCAACTCCGGAAGACGCGACATGACGTCCTTCTTCACGGCGGAGCCGGTATCGCGCAGATCCTGCCAGTCATCCAACTCATCCACGGCGTTCTGACGCTTCACGCGAATGGTGGTGGTGGCGTAGTTCAGGTTGCGACGCTTAGTTACATTGTCCAGCTCATGGTGCGCAGCCTTCTGGAACTTCTCGGAGCCGCGCAGGTGGTTCGGGCCAACTGCATGCGGCGGCATCTGGGGTTTACCAAGTGCAACTTTCACAGCATTTTCTCCCTCGAGTAAGCAGCGGACGTTGGCGTCCACGGGTGCTCCTTGGTAGACGCCAGGATCTCAGCCATGTGCAACGCACGCACACCGGAGTGCTGACGGCTCATCGCACCAGCAATATTCATCAAGCAGGAGGAGTCACCTGCGGTGACGTACTCGGCGTTGGTTTCCTTGATGTGGCGAACCTTGTCGCTGACCATCGCGGAAGAAACCTCAGACATCTTCACCGAGAAGGTGCCGCCGAAGCCACAGCATTCCTCCGAGTTCGGCAGGTCTACAAGCTCCAGGCCCTCGACGTTGCGCAGCAGCTCTAGTGGACGCTCGCCCACCTTCAGGAAACGAAGGGAGTGGCAGGAGGAGTGGTAGGTCACGCGGTGCGGGAAAAATGCACCCACGTCGTAGGTACCAGCCACGTCCACAATGAACTCGGACAGATCCAGGGTCTTCTTGGCGGTCTGCTTCGCGCCGTCTACAAGCGCCTTGCTCCCGAACCTCTCAGCCAAGTGCACGTGCTGTTCGCGTACCGCGCCGGTGCAGGAACCGGAGGGGACAACCACGTAATCAATGGACGGGTCGGAGAAAGTGTCAACGTACGTCTCCACAATCGGCATTGCCTGTTCCTGGTAGCCGGTGTTGACGTGCATTTGACCGCAGCAGGTCTGAGTTTCGGGGAAGACCACTTCATAACCCAGGCGTGAAAGCACAAGAGCGGAAGCCTTGTGAGCGTCGGGGAAGAGGGCATCACCGATACAAGTAGAAAACAGCGCTACTCGCATGTGAGCTCCTTGGTTTGGTTTTGCGGTTATTTAGGTGTTCAAAACGCTTGAAAACTTTGCAAACAAATGCGCACAAAGCGCGCGGCAAAGTAAGCGCAGTCGCACAGATACTATCTTAGCGCGTCTGGGCACACTTCTACAGCCGTGGCAGAAGATATACAGAAGATAAGCGAAAGCCCCATCCACCAAGAGGTGAATGGGGCCACATATCTGGGGCAACCGTTAGTTGACCGTGTTAGTTGACCACGGGCGCCAGGAAGGAAAGCACGTTCGTCTGCAGGAAGACGATCGTACAAATCGCGAGCAGGAACAGGAAGGACCAGCCGACAACCTTCTTGAAGATCTCGGACTCCTTGCCTTCCATGCTCACCGCGGTTGCAGCAATAGCCAGGGACTGCGGGGAGATCATCTTGCCCACAACACCACCGGTGGTGTTTGCAGCCAGCATCAGGTCCGGGTTCAAACCGAGGTGGTTTGCAGCGGTGACCTGCAGGTTGGCAAACAGTGCGTTTGCGGAGGTGTCGGAGCCGGTCACGGCCACTCCCACCCAGCCGAGGATCGGGGCGAAGAACGCGAACGCCGGGCCGAGGTTGGCAAAGAACTCACCAATGGTCACGGTCTGGCCGGAGTAGTTCATCACGTATGCCAGTGCCAGCACCAGCACGATGGTCAGTGCAGACCAGCGCATCTTCCAGGCAGTGTCCACGAACTCCTTGCCCACCTGGCCCCAAGTAAGGGAGTAGCGGCCATTTTCATTGAACGCCATGTAGATGATGGCCACGATGATCGCGGAGATCACCATCAGGCTGCCTGGGTTATTGATGTAGGCAAAGGAGTAATCGCTGTTGACCGGGTCGCCGGCCGCGTCGAGCAGCCTGCCATCCAGACCCGGCCACGGGAAGGAAATCTTGAACTGCTTCAGCCAGTTCGGAATGGTCTCACCCAGGTTGGCCAGGCCGAAGACGACCACAACAATGGCGTACGGCAGAAGCGCCATGAACACGCGGTTGGAGGTCAGTTCCTTCTCGTCCTCAGCGCTGAGTTCCGGAAGGCCCAGGCGCTCACGCAGAGCGTCCACACCCTTCGGCTGCCAGAAGCGCAGGAGGATAAAGGCGGCGCCAAGTGCCACGATGCACGCAATCACGTCCGTGAGCTGGTACGCGAAGTGGTTGGAGGTCCACCATTGGGCGATACCAAAGGAAAGGCCGATGACAAACGCGGCTGGGAGGGTTTCGCGGACGCCACGCCAGCCGTCGATAAGCAGGGCGATGATGAACGGTACGAAAAACGCCAGGAAGGGGGTCTGGTGGCCCACAATTGCGGCGATGTTTTCGGTCTGCTCAAGGGTACGGCCACCGACGTCACCAGCGGTGGTGATCGGGATAGCCACGGCGCCGAACGCCACCGGAGCCGTGTTAGCAATCAGCACGATCGTTGCGGCCTTCAGCGGCGCGATGCCAAGCGCAAGGATCATCGTTGCGGTAATTGCCACCGGTGCGCCGAAACCGGCGAGGGCTTCAAGCAGGCCACCGAAGCAGAATGCGATGAGCATGGCCTGGATGCGCACGTCACCGTTGCCCATCTTGTCAAAGACCATGCGCAGGTCCTCAAAACGTCCGGACGCAACAGTGATTTGGTAGAACCAGATCGCCGTCAGAATCACAAAGACGATGGGGAAGAGGCCAAACAGGCCGCCGCGGAAGGCCGAAGAGATGGCCAAGGCGGTGGGCATGTTGAAGCCAAAGATGGCAACCAAGCCTGCAACCAGCAGGGCTACAGCACCAGAAGTGTGTGCACGGGCCTTGACGCCCAGCAGCATGATGAAAAAGGTCAGTAGTGGCAGGGTAGACACCAGCGCCGACAATCCGACACTGCCGCCGACAGCGTCAGTGACAACCTGAAATTGGTCCATGTACGCGCTCCTCGGTGGGTGATATGGGGTGATAAACAAAGACAAAGAGAATTATGTCACCTCTCGTATAATTTGACTGAATTCCCCAGTAGGTGGACCTTGTGCCCTTGTGCCGTAGACTGCTTTTCCATGACTCCAGCAGATCTTGCAGCTACCATTCGCCAGTTCACTATCGACGTGCTTGAGCAGCGCGGTTTGGACACCTCCGCCGTGCCTGAGGCGGTGACGGTTGAGCGTCCCCGAAACCCCGAACATGGTGATTACGCCACCAATGTGGCGTTGCAGGTGGCTAAGAAGGTGGGCCTGAATCCGCGTGAGTTGGGCCAGTTGCTTGTGGACGCTTTGGGGAACCACCCCGCAATCGCCTCCGCGGAGATCGCTGGCCCGGGCTTTATCAACTTGCGCCTGGCGTCTGACGCGCAGGGCCAGCTGGTAGCGCAGATCCTTGAGGCGGGTAAGGCCTTTGGTAATTCGGATCTGTACGCGGGTAAGAAGATCAACTTGGAGTTTGTGTCTGCGAACCCGACGGGTCCGATCCACCTTGGCGGCACCCGCTGGGCTGCCGTGGGTGATTCGCTTGGCCGTGTTTTAGAGGCAGCTGGCGCAGAGGTAACGCGTGAGTACTACTTCAACGACCACGGTGGGCAGATTGACCGCTTTGCCCGTTCCTTGGTTGCTGCCGCGAAGAACGAACCAACCCCGGAAGACGGCTACGGCGGGGCCTACATCCAGGAGATCGCAGCCGCGATTATGGCAAAGCAGCCGGAAGCCTTGAGCGGCTCTGATGCGCAGGTGCAGGAATTGTTTCGCGCCGAGGGTGTGGAGATGATGTTCGCGCAGATCAAGGAGTCCTTGCACGAGTTTGGTGTGGACTTTGATGTGTACTTCCACGAGAACTCCCTGTTTGAATCCGGTGCGGTGGATCGCGCTATCCAAAAGCTGAAGGACAACGGCAACCTGTACGAGTCTGAAGGTGCGTGGTGGCTGCGTTCCACCGACTTTGGGGATGACAAGGACCGTGTAGTGATCAAGTCTGACGGCAACGCCGCCTACATTGCTGGCGACATTGCTTATGTTGCGGACAAGTTTGACCGCGGCCACAACCTGGCTATCTACATGCTGGGTGCAGACCACCACGGCTACATTGCGCGTCTGCGCGCGGCAGCACAGGCACTGGGCTATGACCCAGAAGCAGTAGAGGTGCTGATCGGCCAGCTGGTGAACCTGGTGCGCGACGGCGAGGCGGTCAAGATGTCCAAGCGCGCTGGCACCGTGATTACTCTGGATGACCTGGTTGACGCAATTGGGGTAGACGGGGCGCGCTACTCGCTGGTTCGCTCCTCTGTGGACTCCACTCTGGATATTGATCTGGACCTGTGGACCAAGGCGTCTTCTGATAACCCGGTTTATTACGTCCAGTACGGCCACGCACGTCTGTGCTCCATTGACCGTCGCGCTGCCGAAGCTGGCGTAAGCACCGATGGGGAGCTGGACTTGGGCCTGCTTGAGCACGAGAAGGAGGGCGAGCTGATCCGTACGCTTGGTGAGTTCCCGGCTGTGGTTAAGGCGGCCGCTGAGCTTCGTGAGCCGCACCGTGTGGCCCGCTACGCCGAGGAGCTGGCAAGCGCCTTCCACAAGTTCTACGACTCCTGCCACATTCTGCCCAAGGCGGATGAGGAGCCAGCGCTGATCCACACTGCACGCCTTGCACTGGCCCAGGCCACCCGCCAGGTTCTGTCCAACGCACTTGCCTTGTTGGGCGTGAGCGCACCGGAGCGGATGTAAATGACTCACCCAAGAGAAGACGTCCCCGCAGCACAGCGTGCAACAGAACCCAGGCGCACCCCACTGCAGGACTTGGAGGCCTTCAACGGGCTACCCGAACATGTTTGGCCGCGTAACGCGCGCAGAGACCATGACGACCATGACGACCATGACGGTGTGGTCTCCATCGCCGGTGTGCCACTGACACAGAT
Source organism: Corynebacterium riegelii (assembly GCF_001263755.1). Taxonomy (NCBI): domain Bacteria; kingdom Bacillati; phylum Actinomycetota; class Actinomycetes; order Mycobacteriales; family Corynebacteriaceae; genus Corynebacterium; species Corynebacterium riegelii. The sequence continues at coordinate 976,028 of NZ_CP012342.1, read as the reverse complement.
CGCCGCTGAGTACGGCACTCCTGTGATGGTGGTGGATGAGGATGACTTCCGTTCCCGCTGCCGTGATATGGCGACTGCGTTCAAGGCAGCTGAGAACGTGCATTACGCATCGAAGGCGTTTCTCACCCGCACGATTGCACGTTGGGTGGATGAAGAAGGTCTCTCGTTGGACGTGGCTAGTGAAAACGAGTTGCGCATCGCGCTTGCGGCGAATTTTCCACCGGAGCGCATCACCGTGCACGGCAACAACAAGTCCATCGCGTTTCTGCAGCTGTGCGTGGATTCCGGCGTAGGCCATGTGGTCATTGATTCCCACGAGGAGCTTGCGCTGCTTGAAAACGTTGCCGCCGCGGCAGGTGTGCGCCAGGACGTGTTCGTGCGCGTGAAACCGGGTGTGGATGCGCACACGCACGAGTTCATCGCCACCAGCCACGAGGACCAGAAGTTCGGCCTGTCACTGGCATCGGGCTCTGCCTACAAGGCTGCCTGTGACGCTATTGATTCCCCGCATCTTGACCTGACCGGCCTGCACGCGCATGTGGGCTCTCAGGTGTTTGACGCCGAGGGCTTCAAGCTGGCGGCGCAGCGCGTGTTGGGACTCTACGCCCAGATTTTCCGGGAGCGAAACGTGGCGTTGAGCTACCTGGATCTAGGCGGCGGATACGGCATTGCCTATACGGCTGATGAGGCACCGCTGGATGTGGCAGCGGTGGCCCGTGATCTGCTGCGTGAGGTGGACAATGTGGCAGAAGACTTAGGGATTGTGCCGCCGACGGTGGTGGTGGAGCCGGGACGCGCTATTGCTGGCCCCTCCACGGTCACGGTGTACTGCGCCGGCGTGGTCAAAGACGTAAGTACCAGCTACACCTCGACGCGTCGCTACATTTCCGTCGACGGTGGCATGAGTGACAACATTCGCCCGGCACTGTACGCCTCGCTTTACGACGCTCGCTTGGTCAACCGCCTCGCCACCGGCACCCCAACCGCCACACGTTTGGTGGGCAGCCACTGCGAGTCCGGTGACATTTTGATCAATGACGCCAACTGGCCCGACGATATTGCCCGAGGCGATCTCATCGCGCTCGCCGCAACGGGCGCCTACTGCTATTCCATGGCGTCGAATTACAACGCCTTTGGCCGCCCGGCAGTCGTTTCAGTTCGTGATGGCAAGGTCACGCCAATGTTGCGCCGCGAAACGGTGGAGGATTTGCTCGCCCGCGAGTACTAGCGGGGCTAGAGGCTCGGCCATCTTATTGGTAGATGCTGCGACGATGACCAGCTTTTAAAACAATGACAATGAGCTGGTCATCTTCCACCTTGTAGATTACGCGGTAGTCTCCAATGCGAATGCGCCGCTCCCCGTCACCGCCGGCCAGTTTGATTGATCCGGCTGGGCGAGGGTCTTCGGCCAGATTGCTGATTGCTTCGGTGATTCGCTTCGCCGTGGTGCGGTCTAGCTTTTTAATTGCTTTTGCTGCTGACCGTGCGTAAAGAATCCGATATTGCCTAGGCATTGGAATTGAATCCCAATTCCTCCATCAGATCCTCGTGGCTAACCAAGTCATCCAAGTCGACTGACCTGGCTTCAGCTAGGTCCATTTTGTCCTCAAGAGCTTCCATAGCGCGATCGAACAGCTCAGGTGACACTAGAACCGCTCGACGAATCGCGCCTCGTGAAAGGATTTCAACGGGCTCGCGTTGTGCGGAAGCAATATAGAGGCTCTGGTTCGCGCGAAACTCTGAAAGCGTGGTCGAAGTCATGCCACGAATCATACAAGTTGTACAAGATGTATGCAATGGTCGATTCAGCTCCACTTTCAACCATCACGGAGTGAATCTGAATGCGCGCTCTACTAGACAAAGCGGTACACTGTGGCGTTATTGCCGACTCAACCGAGCCTTAAAGGAGCTATCCAAATGACATCCGCTGAAAGCAACGGTAACTACCCTGGCAAGGGTGCTGGCGCGCCGGTCGGCGTGGCCATCTTAGGTAAAGGCACCGTTGGTACCGAAGTGCTGCGCCTCATCGGAGAATTCTCCAATAATTTGGAGCAGCGTATCGGCGGACCGATTGAGGTTCGTGGGGTGGCGGTGTCGAACGTCGAAAAGCATAAAGATGCCCCCGAAGTCCAGGGGCTTTTGCTTACGGACGACGCGCATTCGCTGGTCGAGCGCGACGACGTCGATGTGGTTGTAGAGGTTATCGGCGGCATTGATTACCCGCGTGAGCTGGTGCTCAAGGCGCTTCGTGCCGGCAAGTCCGTGGTGACGGCGAATAAGGCCCTGGTTGCTGCGCACGGCTCTGAGCTGGCAGATGCGGCGAATGAGGCCGGCGTGGACCTGTACTACGAGGCTGCTGTGGCTGCGGCGATCCCGGTGGTGGGCATGCTGCGTCGTTCCCTGGCTGGTGACCAGGTACAACGCATCGCGGGCATTGTTAACGGCACGACCAACTTCATTCTGGATGCGATGGCAACCACGGGCGCAAGCTACGAGGATGCACTGGCAGAGGCCACCCGCTTGGGCTACGCCGAGGCTGACCCGACCGCGGACGTGGAGGGCCATGACGCTGCGTCCAAGGCCGCGATCTTGGCATCCATGGGCTTCCACACGCGCGTGACCTTTGATGATGTGTACTGCGAGGGCATTAGCTCGATTACCGCAGAGGACATCGCGGCGGCGAAGAAGGCCAACCAGACGATCAAGCTGCTGGCTATTTGTGAGCGTCTGTTTAATGAGGACGGCTCCACCCGCGCTGTGAACGCGCGCGTACACCCGACCTTGGTGCCGAATGACCACCCGCTGGCAAGCGTGGACCAGAGCTACAACGCAATCTTCGTTGAGGCTGAGGCCGCTGGCCGTCTGATGTTCTACGGCAACGGTGCAGGCGGCGCGCCGACGGCATCCGCTGTGCTGGGTGATCTGGTTGGTGCAGCCCGCAACAAGATCCACGGCGGCCGCGCCCCGGCGGAAAACCCGTACGCCAACTATGACGTGGTGGGCTTTGATGAGGTGGAGACTCGCTACCACGTGAACATGACGGTCAATGACCGCGTGGGCGTGTTGGCGGATCTGGCACACCAGTTTGCGGATTCGGATGTGTCGCTTGCCGCCGTGCGCCAGGAGGAGTCCGGCGATGAGGCTCACCTGATCGTGGTCACGCACAAGGCGCGCGAGAAGGATCTGCGCGAGATTGTGGACCGTCTGGCCAAGCACGAGGACGTCCGCGCTGTGAACTCCGTGCTGCGTTTGCACGACTAACGGGAAAGGCTGGAAAGTTATGGCTATTGACCTGCAGATTGGCACCCGCGCACGTGTGACGGTTCCGGGCTCCTCGGCAAACCTGGGTCCGGGCTTTGACACCCTCGGTATTGCGGTGGGCATTTATGACACCGTTGAGGTTGAGGTCACCGCGTCGGGCCTGGAGATTGAGATCATCGGCGAGGGTGCGGAAGACCTGCCGCGCGATAGCTCGCATCTGGTGGTCAAGGCGATTCGTTTGGGTCTTGCGGCTTGTGACGCCAACGCGCCCGGCCTCAAGGTGATTTGCCACAACAACATCCCGCAGTCGCGTGGCTTGGGCTCTTCGGCCGCCGCCGCAGTGGCGGGTGTGGTTGCCGCGAACACGTTGGCTGGCTCGCCGTTGGATAACGACGCGTTGGTGCAGCTGTCCTCTGAGTTTGAGGGCCACCCGGATAACGCGGGTGCGTCCGTGCTCGGCGGGGCGGTGGTGTCCTGGACCGACATTCCGGTGGATGGTCGCTCCAAGCCCAGCTACCGCGCGGTGGGCATCCCGGTGGATCCGTCGATTAAGGCGGTGGCGTTGGTGCCGGACTTCCATGCCTCCACAAACGCGGTGCGCGCGGTGCTGCCGAGCCACGTCACGCACACGGATGCCCGTTTCAACGTGTCGCGCACAGCGGTGATGACGGCAGCGCTGCAGCACAACCCGGAGCTTTTGTGGGAAGGCACCCGCGACCGTCTGCACCAGCCGTACCGCGCAGATGTGCTGCCGGTGACCGCGGAGTGGGTCAACCGCCTGCGCAACCGTGGCTACGCTGCGTTTTTGTCCGGCGCGGGTCCGACCGCGATGGTGCTGACCACGTCGGATGTTGATGAAGCCCTGCTTGACGACGCCCGCGCGGCCAACCTCCGCGTCCTCGAACTCGAGGTTGCGGGCCCAGTTGTAGCGGAACTGCTTTAGAAGCGCTCCATCCCGCCGCGGAGGCTGGCCAAGCCAGTCAGCCCGCGCGCTTCCAAGATGGCGACTGCCTCAGAGGAGCGCACGCCACTGGCGCAAACAATTACGCCACCGTTCTCTAGCTCGTCCGGGGTTTCGCCTTCCATAATCTGCCCGAGCGGCACGTTGATTGCGCCAGGCAGACGGAAGGCGGCGAATTCTACGGGCTCGCGGACATCAATAATCGTGGCACCTTCGGCGATGGTTTCCACCTCAGCAGGACCAGTGGGAGGGGTGCCGGTGCGCACCTGTTCGGTGACCTGGGGGTCTGGGGCAAGCGCAATGTACTCCCAGGTGCCGGCCAACATGTCGTAGTACCCAAGCTGACCAACCAGTGGATCCCCGAGACGCGTGACAATCTTGAGCGCCTCGGCAGCCATGGCGGAGCCAACCACACCCACCAACGGGCCAAGCACGCCCGCCTGCGCGCACGAGGGCACCGAGCCTGGCGGCGGCGAGGCGGGGAAGAGATCCTCATACACCGGCCCACGTCCTGCCCAGAACACGCTCATCTGCGCCTCAAAGCCCAAGATGGACCCCCACACGTGCGGGATACCAAGGCGCGCGCACGCGTGTGAGACCACGTGGCGGGTGGCAAAGTTGTCGGAGCCGTCCAGCACCACGTCGCAGCCTTCGAGCAGCGCAACAGCGTCTGCACCGTCGTTTGACCACGTCAGGCGATGATTTACGGCATCTACCTGGGTATCAGGGTTGAGCGCTTTCAGGCGTGCGGCGGCGGATTCTACCTTTGGCACGCCCACCGTTTCGCCAGAGTGGACGATTTGGCGGTGGAGGTTGGTGGTGGAGGTGACGTCGGCGTCGATAAGCAGGATGCTCCCAACACCAGCCCCGGCAAGGTAGAGCAATGCAGGCGAGCCGATCCCGCCGGCCCCGATCACGCCGATGCGGGCGCCGCGGATACGGGCCTGCGCCTCGGTGCCGATGAGTGAGACCTGGCGGGCGTACCTATCCATCAATGCCAACCCAGTGCGTGGTGCCATCCGCCATCAGCTGCTCTTTCCAAATGGGCACCTCGGCCTTGACGCGGTCGGCGACCTCTTCGCAGGCCGCAAACGCATCGCCACGGTGCGCGGCGGCGGCAAGCACCAGAAACGCCAGCTCACCAATCGGCACAGGACCCACGCGGTGTGCGGCGTACAGACGCACCGGGTGCTTGGCGGCGACCTCTTCCACCACACGCGCAAGCTCCGCCTCGGCGGTGGGATGGGACTCATAGGTCAGTGCGGCAACGCGCTCGCCGTGGTCGTGGTTGCGCACGATGCCCTCAAAACGCACCAGCGCACCCATGGCATCAGTAGTCACATCGCTCACTTCAATAGCGGCCAAGGGCTCCGCGCTAATCGACGTCCCCACAACCACACCAGTCTGCTCCCAGACGTAATCCGGGTCCCTCGGGGCGGAGTTAACGGGGGAGATCAGCTCCACAATGTGTGGCAGCACCGGCTCAAGCACCGCGCAGCCGTCCTTGACCCCGCCGGGGGAACCCGGAAGCGTCATCACAAACGTGCAACCGGCCAAACCCGCAACCGCGCCGGAAAGGATTGCCGTTGGCGTGTTTTCCAAGCCCACGCGGAAAAACTCCTGGACAATCCCGGGCAGCTGCTTATCCAAAAGGGGGGTGATGGCGCTTACGGTAGCGTCGTCAAGCGAAAGCCCCGTACCACCCGAGGTGAGCAACACCGCAGGCTGCTGGGCAAGCGCGCCGCGCACAGCGCCGGCGATCTCCGCATCCGGCACCACAAGCGCATCCGGGGTGTCAAAGCCCATGCGGCGCAAAAACTCCACCGCAACCGGGCCCGATTTATCCTCGTAGCTGCCCGCGGCGGCGCGGGTGGAGGCAACAATAACTCGTGCTGTGTTCATCGTGCAGCCCACCTTACAAGGGGAAATTACAAGGGGTAGACCATCACCAGCTCGCCTGCGCGAAGCGTGGCGGCAACTGGGATGCGGATCAGGCAATCGGCCTGGGATGCCTGGCTGAGCAGGTGCGAGCCCGGCCCGCCGATGGGGTGCGCCTGGCCGTCGATCAATCGCCCCCGCAGGAACTGCTCGCGGTTGTCCAGACCTGTGGTGTCGGCCGCGAGTGGCACCCACACCGGCGCCGGCGCGTGCCCAAACACGGGAGCGACGTACAGGCGGAAACTCACCAGCGTTGAAATCGGGTTGCCCGGCAGGCTCAGCACGGGTACACCGGCGAAGGTGCTCAGGCCCTGCGGTCCGCCCGGCTGCTGCGCGACGTGCCCGTACCAGCCGTCGGTAAACACTTGGCGGATGACCTCAAACTTGCCGTGGCTGATTCCGCCAGAGGTGACAATCGCGTCGGGTGTCAGGGTGTCCACGGCGTGGGTGACCGCGCGCTCAAGGTCGTTTGGGTCATCGTTGGTGCGCAGCGTGCCTACAACATCAATGCCGTGGAGCTGCGCGAGCACGGTGAGCATGGGCCCGTTGGAATCCGGGATGCTTGCGGCACCCGTGCCGCCGATCTCTTTGCCGCCGGTGATGGTGAGAATCCGTGCACGCCTGCGTACCTGCACTTCGGCGATACCCTGGCCGATCAGCGCGCCAATGAGCGCCGGGGTGACCACCGCACCCGCAGGTGCCAGCAGGTCACCTGCGCGGATATCAGAGCCGGCAAGGCGCACAAACTGCCCCGGCGGGCAATCCGGCACGCTGATTTCGGCGCCTTCGTTGACAAACTCGCCAGGGGTGCATGCCTCAACCGGCACGACCGCCGCGGTACCTGCGGGCAGCTTCGTCCCCGTCATCACGGGCGCAGCGCAGTCGAGCCCTTGCGGGTAACACTCATCCGGGTCCACGCCAGCCGGCACGGTTGGGCCGACTCGCCACGTGGCCGCGCCCGCTTGCGGCAGGGCGTAGCCGTCCATCTGGGAGTTATCAAAACTCGGCGCATCACACTTGGCCAGCACATCCTGAGCCAGGAATCGCCCCGCCGCCTCAGTTACTGGGAAGGTTTCCGCGGGCAGTGTCGGCGCAAGCGCGCGCACGGCAGCGAGATGATCTTCGGGAGTTCGAGCCATGCCAGCTACTGTAGTGGCATGCGAATCCATTATTTTGCGGCTGCCCGTGCCGCCGCCGGGCTCGCCGAAGAAGACGTCGAGGCACTGCCGACACTGGAGCTCTTGCTTGCCGACGCCGCATTGCGCCACCCAAACCTCCAACCCATCTTGGACCGCTGCACCTTTCTTATCGACGGCCAACGCGCCACCCCCGACACCCCCCTCGCCAGAGCCGAGCGCGTCGACGTGTTGCCGCCGTTTGCCGGCGGCTAGAGCTGGTGATCATGCGCTGAAGATGCGCACCTGGTCTGGCGCATCAAGCGGGTAGACAGCGATCGCTGCTGCGCCTGCTTCAAGGTCCGTGGCGGCAATGCCGTGGATGGTGCCGTGGATGGTGCCGGAAGCAGTGCGCACTTCAACGGGGGCGCCTTCGCGTGCAGCACCTACCGCGGTGCCCTCACGGCGTGCCTTACCCATTAAGTGCGCAGAGAACTCGGTGGTGGGAAGCGCCGCTTCCTCCGTAACGGTCTTCAGACCGCGCAGCTCACCGCGTTCCAACACAGCAACCGAGTCTGCCAGGTCGAAAATGTCGGCCGTGTCGTGCGTGATAATCACCGTGGTGCGGTTCTGGGACGCGGCACGCAGAAGGGAGCGCCATTGGGCGGAGGTGGGGGCGTCGATGGCGGACAGCGGCTCGTCTAAAAGCAACATGCCCGGTCGCGGGGCCAAGGCACGCACCAGCGCAACTTGGGCAGCCTGGCCGGTGGACAGCTCGGTGACTGGCACGTTGGCCAGCTCAGACAGGCCAGCCGCGTCGAGTAGCTCAGCAGCCTTGTCGGTGACCATGGCTACCGCACCAAGGGCAGTGGTAGTGTGCGGCAGTCCCGGGTGCTGGGTGAGCAGCACCGCGCCTGGGGCAACAAGTGAGCGCACCAGCGTGGTCTTGCCGGCACCGTTAGGTCCGATGAGCGCAGTGGTTTTGCCGGTGGGGAAGCGCGAGGCTTCCTTCGGCTGGTCTGGCTTGGTCAACGCGGTCAGGCGCGCCTGATCAACTGGGCTTTGAGCACGGGGTTTCGGCTCCGCAGGTTTCTTGCGCAGCAGCTGTGGGAGTGCCGATAGCGCCAGCGCCACAACCGCCAGGAAGATCAGGATGGCGGCCAGCCCGTAGGCCACGGACTGCTCCACCTCACGCGCCAGGTAGATACCCAGCGGCATGGTGCGGGTGACCCCTGGCATGGAGCCGGCGAAGGTCAGCGTTGTGCCGAACTCGCCCAGTGAGCGGGCGAACGCTAGGCCCGCAGCCGTAGCAATGGCCGGGGCGATGGCCGGCAGGGTGATACGCCACAAGATCCTGCCGCGCGGGATGCCCACGGCGGCGGCTGATTCTGTGATGTTGCGGTCTAGCTGGCGAAGCGCGGCATCGAGCGTGATCACCACAAACGGCAACGCAATGTAGACGTGCGAGGCCACCACACCCGGAAACGCGAACGCGAACTGCCAATCCAACAGGTCCAGCAGCGGGGCGGCCACGCCGCGGCGCCCAATGAACGCCGAGAGGGCAAGACCAGCAACAACCGGCGGCAGTGCCAGCGGCAACAGCACCAGGCCGCGGGCCAGGAACGCACCACGGCGCAAACGCTGCATCCACAGCGCGAGCGGAAGCCCAAGGCCTAGTGCAACAAGTGTGGCTATCACGGCGGAGGCCAACGTGACCTCAAGTAGCTGCCGCGTTTCCGCGGACGTGGCGATGGTGCCAAGATCGCCCCACGGCACCCGCAGACCGAGTGCGAGCACCGGCGCGAGGATGAGCGCAAGCGTGAGCCACGCTAAGGCGATGACGATAGGGGAGAGCTTCTGCCGCACGGATTACGTCCTGCTTTAAGCTGGGACTAGTTCTGCACAGGCGTGAATCCGTGCTTGGTCCACATGTCCTTGGAGCTGAGCAAAAGCGCCAGAAGGGCAGCGGCTGCCTCGGGGTTTTCGGTGTTGGTGGTTACTGCCGCGACGAGTGAGTTGGGGTGTTCATCGGCGTGCGGGATGTCAAAGGTCAATACTGCGTCCCCTGCGGCTGCCGCGTCTGTGCGGTAGACAAAGCCTGCGTCCGCCTCACCGGAGGTGACCTTGCCAAGTGTGTCCGTGACGTTGTGCTCCAGCGACACCGGGGTGAAGTCCAGGTTGTTGGCAGCGATCAGCTTGCGGGAGACGGCACCGCATGGCACCTGCTCATCACAAATCACTACCTTGGCGTCCGCCAGGTCCTCAACGCCTTGGATGTTGGCCGGGTTGTCCTTTGGCACCACCAGCACCATGGAGTTGGTGGCAACAACCTGTGGGTCCTCAACAACGCCGGCGGCAACCGCATCGTCCATGTTCTTCTGGTCGGCGGTGATCAACAGATCGCCCGGCGCGCCTTCAACCAGCTGCCGCACCAGGTCGGAGGAGCCTGCGTTGACGTAGGTCAGTTTGTTTGGGGAAAGCTCCTGCAGATCGTCGTTGATCACGCGGGTGGATGCCGCGCCCAGGATGGTCAGATCTGGGTTGTCGCCTGCGGCGGTGTCTGCGCTTTCAGAGGAGCAAGCGGCAAGGGCAACGGCAGCAGTAATGACAGAGATACAGGCAAGGGCACGGTTCATGGCACTAAAGCTAGCAGAGTTCTCTAGAGCTCAACCCGGCCTAGCTGGGCCAACTCCTCTGGCGTATCGTAATCGCGCTCGGCGCCTTGGGTCTGATACTTGACGACGCTTCCCGCCACCTTGTACAACGCCTTCGCCGGTACGTCGCGCGTGCCTGTGTGTTCCAGGGCTTTCAGCAGCGCTTGCTTGCGCCACACCGCGCATAGCGGCTGCATAAAGCCTTCCTCGTCCACGGCGACGGCGGCGGCAGCATCCGGGGCGTTCTGGAGCGCCTCGACCAATGCCGGCAGTGCTTCCGGGGAGTGCGGGGCATCAACTGCTACAACGGCGACAAGATCAGCATGAGCAAGCGCCACACCGGCAGCGATGCCGGCCACTGGCCCGCCGAATGGTGGGTCCTCGCACACAGTTGGGATTTCGGGTGGCAACCCAAGATCAAATGGGGAGACCACGATTGGGGTGGTGGGAGTGGGGAGGGCAGATAGCGCTGACAAGGTGGCGTCGATAAGCCTGATGCCCTCAACGCGCACTTGGGCCTTGTCTGTGCCCATGCGGGTGGAGCGACCACCGGCGAGGATGATGACTGAAAGCGCAGGCACGGCGATTATTGGGGGAGCTCGCGGGACCAGTCGCCGGAGCGGCCACCGGACTTGGCGGTAATGCCCATGCGGCGAATGTATGCGGAACGATCCACGCCTTTGACCATGTCAACGATGGACAGCGCGGCCACAGAGACCGCCGTGAGCGCTTCCATCTCAACGCCGGTGCGGTCCGCGGTTCGCACCGTTGCCTGGATAAACACGTGGTCATCGTTGAGCTCGAGCTCAACCGCACAGCCATGTACGCCAATCGTGTGGGCAAGTGGCAAAAGGTCTGGCACCTTTTTGGCAGCCGAGATGCCAGCCACGCGCGCGACGGCCAGGACATCACCTTTGGGCACCGTGCCATCGCGCAGTGCCTGCATGACCTCAGGCGAGCAGGCAACCTCGCCCTGTGCGGTTGCTTCGCGGACGGTGGGCTGCTTTGCCGTGACGTCAACCATGTAGGCCTCGCCATTGGCGCTAAGGTGCGTGAACTTCATACCGGTGGAGTCTAGAGGGTGGTCAGCATGACGTGGACATGCTTCGGAGTTTCGTCCCCCGGCGTAAGATGCGCAATACCGTCGATGCCGGTCAGCGAGGCAACCATGTGGGAGCCCACGTGCTGTGAAAACGCATGCGCGACTGGTTCGGCACCGCTGTAATCCAGACGCACCGGAATCAGGCGAGTGACTTTCGGGTGCGGCTGCGGGAAGCCTTCGGCGGTTATGGCGCGCACCTGCGGGCGCGGGCGCGTATTGCCAGCGAAAGCACGAATCAGCGGCACCAGATACATGTGCGCGGAGACGAACGCGGCCACCGGGTTGCCAGGCAGGCACACAAGCGGCGCGCCGGCGCTTACACCAACGCCCTGCGGTCCGCCAGGGCGCTGCGCGACATGGCCGAACCACATGGAGCCGTTGTGCTTAGCTACGTGACGCACCACATCAAACGCACCCGCACTCACCCCGCCAGCGGTAACCACAATGTCATGCGTTTTCGCGGCCTGGTTGAGGGTGCGCGCGAAGTCCTCTGCACCATCACTGGCGTGCAGCTCGGTGACCTCGGCAGCACCGGCATCGCGGGCGATCTGGGCGAGCAGCGGCGCATTCGAGTTCGGAATCTGCGCGCCTGTGATCGGCTCAGGCCAGGAGACAAGCTCATCGCCGGTGGTGATGACGGCAACACGGGGAAGTGCGTAGACCTCAACCTCGCGCACGCCGGTAGACACCAGCGCGGCAAGCGTTGGGGCGTCAATCACCGTGCCGACGTCCGCCACCACGGCGCCAACCGGCGTATCCGAGCCTGCGCGGCGGATGTGGCCGCGCTTGGTGTCAGCCCCGTTGATAGTCACCTGCTTGGGCAGTTCTACAGGTCCGCGCTCAATGTTGGTCTGCTCAACAGGGATGACAATCAGGTCATCAATACTCGCAGGAATCGGTGCACCCGTCATGATGCGCACCACGTGGCCTTGTGGGCAGTCCACAGGATCGGCGCCTGCGGGGATATCACCCGCAACCGGCAGCGTCCATGGGCCGTCACCGTCCAAGTCGCTTGCCCGGACCGCGAAGCCATCCATCGCGGCATTATCAAACGGTGGCACAGCAAACCGTGCTCGGGCGGGGGAGGCGAGGGCGTGTCCTGTGGCGTCGACAAGCAGCAAGCTCTGAGTACGCGGCGTGGCAAGCGCAAGGACTTCAGCCAAGTGTTCATCGATGGTGCGCATGGGGTTAGCCTCCGATCTCGCTCATGAGACGCTCCGGCTGCAAAAAGCCCGGATCATCAATACCGTGGCCGGGTTTCTTCGCCCACATCGCCGCAGCCCACAGGTCAGCCAGTTCCGTGTCGGTGGCACCTGTCCGCATGGCGTCGCGCAGCGAAATCTCATCCGCCTGCGCCGAAAACAGACACGAACGCACCGCACCATCCGTGGTTAGCCGCGTGCGATCACACGCGCCGCAGAACGGATGTGTCACCGAAGCGATAATGCCAATCTGCCCACTGCGCGTGCCATCCGTGACGTCCCACAGCGCAGCCGGGGCACTTCCGCGCGGCGTTGCTGCAGGGCGCAACGTAAACGATTCCCGCAGCTTACCCAGGATCTCCTCGGCCGTGACCATGTCACCGCGCTTCCAGTGCTCACGAGGGCCAAGCGGCATCTGCTCAATAAAGCGCAGCTGCAAGCCCTTATCCAGGGCAAAGGTGGCCAGATCCGTGATGGCGTTGTCATTCACGCCCGGCATGACCACCGCGTTGACCTTGACCGGGTGAAGACCTACTTCGAGCGCAGCATCAATGCCGGAAAACACATCCTGGATGCGATCGCGCCGGGTCAGCTCGGCATACAGCTTGGGGCTGGTGGTGTCCAGCGAGATGTTGATGCGGTCAAGGCCTGCCTCTTTCAGCGCGAGCGCACGTTTGTCCAAGCCCACCGCGTTGGTAGTCAGCGCCGTCATCGGAGATGCGCCCTCATCCGTGCGCATCGCCTTGGTTGCAGCCACGATCTTCTCAAGGGACTTGCGCAACAGTGGCTCTCCACCCGTAAAGCGAACCTGGCGAATCCCAAGATCCTCCACGGCGATGCGGATCAGGCGGATCGTCTCCTCATCCGTCAGCGCAAGCTCCGTGGGCATCCACTCCAAACCCTCTGCCGGCATGCAATAGGTACAGCGCAGGTTGCAGCGATCCGTGAGACTGACACGCAGGTCACGCGCCACGCGCCCAAACGTATCTACAAGCGTGCGTGGGCCTTCCTGCGGCGGCGGCAACTGGGCAGGTGTCGGCGCGACCGGGGAAGGTCTGCGAGCCGGCACCGGCGTTGGTAAAGAAACAGGACGAGCCATAGTTCGACCCATGATAGGCATCTGCGCCACAAGACCCGAAGTTTCTAGCGGTCGGAGCTTGCGGAATCTGCCTTACGGTTACCAGGTCCCGGAAGCGCAATGACCTCAAACTCACCGCGTTTGAGGTGCTTGCGCAGGTCCTTCTTGTCAAACTTGCCCACAGACGTCTTGTCAATGGAGCGCACAAACGTCCAATACTCCGGCGCCATCCAACGCGGCAACACATCAGCCAGCCCGTCGCGGAGCCTAGCTGCGGTCTCTGCATTGGGTTCGACCTGCGGGTGAACAACCGTTACAGCAAGGGGGCGTTCGCCCCACTTCTTATCCGGGATACCAATCACCGCGCACTCGATGACCTCCTCGGACTCCATGATCAGGTTTTCCACCTGAGCGGAGTAGATCCACTCACCGCCAGAGCGGATCACATCACGCGCACGGTCATACAACGTCATAAACCCGTCATACGTCACCGTGCCCACATCACCGGTGCGCAACCAGCCGTCCGCAGTAAAATGCTCCCGCTCATCCGTGACCGTCTCGCCACGGAACTCAGAGGCCATCTTGCCGTCCTCTTGCGTAGGCGAGTGGTAGTAACTTGCCGCCACAAGATTGCCGCGCACCTGGATCTCACCCTGGGTCAAGTCGTTGGAGGCCATCACCATGCCGTCATTGACCACTCGGTACTCCAGCCAGGGAGCGAACCTGCCCTGGGAAACGCGATACGCCCAACGGGCCTCACCAGCAGCGCCCGAAGGCGGGCGCGCCACCGTACCCACAGTGGACGTCTCCGTCATGCCCCACACATGCACGATGTCAACGCCATAGCGTTCCTCCCACACCTTGATCAACCCCGGCGGGGCAGGGGAACCGCCAACGTAGATCTCCTGCAGACTCATACGCTCCGGCGGATTGTTCAAGTAGTGCACCATCAGCTGAATCCACAACGTAGGCACACCATGCGCAACACGCGGGTGCGCAGACGCAATCAACGCGGCCAGCGTGGGGGCAGAAACATCTGAATCCGGCAGCACCAACGGTGTTCCCGCCAAAAATGCCGCAAGCGGAACACCCCACGACAACACGTGATAAATCGGGATACAGCACAAGAAGGACTCACCATGCGTCACCGCCAACGAGTCCGTAGCACGCAAACTCATCGCCTCAAGCCACAGCGAACGATGCGAATACGCCACGCCCTTCGGCGCACCAGTCGTTGCAGTCGAATACACCAACGCAGCAGCGGTGTTTTCCGGCAGGGAAGGCCAGGGAAAGAGGGTCGACCGACCGTCCAAAAGCATCTCATAGCTCCGAACATCAACCCCCTGCGGCAAAAGATCAGCCAGCGGCGCGACAGGAGACGTGCCAATAAACGCAACAGTTTGCACCAAAGGACACATCTCAAGCAGCCGGCCAAGCTTGCCCGCCAAACGCGGATCCGCCACAATCACCTGCGCCTCAGAGTGATTCACAATGTAGGCAATCTGATCCTCCATCAGCTGCACATTCAACGGCGTGAACACAGCGCCTTTCGACGCCACAGCGAACATCACCTCAAGATGCTCCGCACAGTTGTACATCAGGGTGGCAACACGCTGATCACCATCAATGCCCAACTCATCATGCAACGCATTCGCAAACGCACCCGCACGCGCCGCAATCGCAGAAAACGTAGTCTCCTCGGGCTGATTCTCACGCCACGTGGTGCACTTGGTGGACCCATGCACCGAACTCCCGAACTCCAAAATACGGGCGACGGAGAACGGCACCTCCTGCATCGTAGAAAGCATGCTGCCAACTCTAGCGTGACGCGCCCACAGGCCCGGAATATGGATTTACATCCAATGCGCTATACTTTCGCCTTGGATCACCGCAGTTGGGCTGCGGACATGGCCCGCCTCTCGCGAAACACTTGCCGCGAGGTCAGATCCACCCCTCACACCTCACCACGGTGATTTTGCTGCAACTTTGCGCGCAACACATGTGCCCTTGCGGTAGTTACCCACACGGTGAATGAGGAAGCGCGACATACAAATAGACGAAAGCTGCTGGCACGGCCGCGGAACACCAACAACACATAATTTTCCGCACAAGGGCATCCCAGCTGAGCTACGAAAGGACATCCGTGACCGCAGAAGGTAATACGGCTGCAAACCAGGCCAACGTGGACCTGGCATCTATGAAACTTCCGGAGCTGCGCAAGCTGGCAGCTGAGCGGGGGCTTAAGGGGGTATCTGGACTCCGCAAGGGGGACCTGATCCAAGCAATCGCAACCGGCAAACTCCCGGCAAAGGCAGCAGCACAGTCTGGTGCCGCTAGCGCCGCTAAGGAGCAAGCGCCGAAGGAAGACAGCCCACGTGACGCCAGTGGCGCTGGTGACACTGACGCAAAGCGCTCCGACGACGACCAGCAGTCGCGCTCCGCGGCGCGCCGGGCACGTCGCAACCGTTCGCGTAATCAGCACGAGCAGGGGGATCAGCAGGGCCAGCAAGAGCACGCAGACTCCAGCAACTCGCACAAGGGCGACGGGGAATCGGGGGAGCGTTTCGGCCGTCATGACCGTGATGACCGTAGCGACCGCGACAATAACCGGGACAATAACCGCGGGGATCGCGACAACAACCGCGACAACAACCGTGAAGACGGCGAAGGTGGCGGGCGCCGCGGGCGCCGTGGTCGTCGCAACCGCAACCGTAACAACCGCGATGGCCGTGACCACGGTGGCAATAACCGCGACAACCGTGACAACAACCAGGGCGATAACCAGAACTTCGAACCGGAAGAGCTGCAGGAAGTCGCCGGCATTGTAGACGTGGTGGATAACAACACCGCGTTCATCCGCACCACCGGCTACCGCCAGAACAACGCGGATGTGTTTGTGAACAACAGGCTGGTTCGCCAGAACGGCCTGCGCTCTGGTGACGCCGTTATCGGCCAGGTTCGTGCCAACGGCCAGGGCCACTCCCACGGCAACGGCCGTAACCGCCAGCGCTATAACCAGCTGGTGCGCGTGGATTCCGTCAACGGAATGACGCCGGAGGAAGCACGTGGCCGCAAGGAGTTCCACAAGCTCACGCCGCTGTACCCGAACAAGCGCCTGCGCCTAGAGACTGAGCCGAACATCCTGACCACCCGCGTCATTGACCTGGTCATGCCGATTGGTAAGGGCCAGCGTGCGCTGATCGTCTCCCCGCCAAAGGCAGGTAAGACGACGATTCTGCAGAACATTGCCAACGCCATTGCCACCAACAACCCGGAGTGCTACCTCATGGTTGTGCTGGTAGATGAGCGTCCGGAAGAAGTGACGGACATGCAGCGCTCCGTCAAGGGTGAGGTCATTGCCTCTACCTTTGACCGCCCGCCGTCAGAGCACACCGCCGTGGCAGAGCTTGCCATTGAGCGTGCGAAGCGTCTGGTGGAGATGGGCCAGGACGTGGTGGTCCTGCTGGACTCCATCACCCGCCTGGGCCGTGCCTACAACAACTCTTCGCCGGCATCCGGTCGCATTCTCTCCGGTGGTGTGGATTCCAACGCGCTCTACCCGCCGAAGCGTTTCCTGGGTGCTGCCCGCAACATCGAGGAGGGCGGCTCGCTGACCATCATCGCAACCGCCATGGTGGAGACCGGTTCTGCTGGTGACACCGTGATTTTCGAGGAATTCAAGGGCACCGGCAACGCCGAGCTGAAGCTGGATCGCAAGATCGCAGAACGCCGCGTGTTCCCGGCTGTGGACGTCAACCCGTCCGGCACCCGCAAGGATGAGCTCTTGATGAGCCCCGAGGAGGCGCGCGTGATGCACAAGCTGCGCCGCATCCTGTCTGCGCTGGATCCGCAGCAGTCCATTGACATGCTGATTAAGCAGCTGAAGAAGACCAAGAGCAACGGTGAGTTCCTCATGGGTGTGGCCAAGTCCGCGCCGATGGCTGCTGACCAGACGGAAGAGGATTACGTCTAATGGCTTCAAACTCGAACGTCTCGCTTGTAGACGACTATGTGGCCGAATACGAAGGCATCCAAGCCCAGATGGGCGACCCGGATGTTGCCGCGGACCAGGATCAGTTCCGCAAACTGTCCAAGCGGTACGCGGAACTCCAGCCGATTATCAAGGTCAACGATGAGCTGACGCAGGCTCGTGAGGACCACGAGGCGGCGTCTGAGATGGCCAACGAGGACAAGGAGTTCGCTGAGGAAGCGACCCGCCTCGAAGGCGAGATTGTGCGCCTGGAAGAGGAGCTGGCTGACCTGCTCGCCCCGCGCGATGAGCACGATGGCGATGACGTGATCATGGAGCTCAAGGCCGGCGCCGGCGGCGAGGAAGCTGCGCTGTTCGCAGGCGATCTGGCACGCATGTACCAGAAGTACTGCGAGAAGCACGGCCTGACCTGGGAAGTGCTTGACGTTGCTGAGTCTGACCTCGGTGGCGTCAAGGACATGACCGTGGCTGTCAAGGCGAAGACCCCGTCGCGTGATGGCGCGTGGTCCAAGCTGAAGTTTGAGGGCGGTGTACACCGCGTGCAGCGCATCCCCGTGACGGAGTCGCAGGGCCGCATTCAGACCTCGGCTGCGGGCGTCTACGTGTTCCCGGAAGCCGATGAGATTGAAAGCGTCAACATTGATGAGAAGGATCTTCGCGTCGATGTGTACCGTTCCTCCGGCAAGGGCGGCCAGGGCGTGAACACCACGGACTCCGCTGTGCGTATCACCCACTTGCCCACGGGCATTGTGGTGACCTGCCAGAACGAGCGTTCCCAGATTCAGAACCGAGCGCGTGCCATGCAGGTGCTGCAGGCTCGCCTGGATCAGCTGGAGCGCGAGAAGGTCGAGGCTGCTGAGGCTGAGGGCCGTGCCTCCCAGGTGCGCACCATGGACCGCTCTGAGCGCATCCGCACCTACAACTGGCCGGAGAACCGCATTTCGGATCACCGCATTAACTACAAGGCCAACAACCTTGACTCGGTGCTGGACGGCAACATGGATGACTTGATCACCGCGTTGCAGACCCATGAGCGCCAGGAGCGCCTTGAGGCCGAGTAACCTGCGTCAGCTCCTTTCGGAGGCGGCGCACACGCTTGCGCAGGCTGGCATTGATACGCCCGACAATGATGCCCGCCTGCTTGCGGCGCACCTGCTTGAGGTGGCGCCGCTTTCGGTGATGTTCACAGACCCGTACGAGAGCTTCGCTGAGGAGTTTTCCCAGCTCATCGCTCGGCGGGCGGCGCGTGAGCCACTACAGCACATCACCGGGCAAGCGCCCTTTGGCCCCCACACCTTGGCTGTTGGCCCGGGAGTGTTCATCCCGCGGCCCGAGACGGAAGTCATTGCCGAATGGGGAGCTAGTTTGCTTGCCGACGCCACGTCAAACCCCCCAACCGCCCTCGACCTTGGCACCGGCTCTGGCGCCATTGCGCTTTACCTTTCGGAGGCGGTGCCGGGGGCGAGAGTCGTTGGCGTCGACAAGCAAGAAACTGCCCTGGAATATGCCAAGCGCAACGCACCCAAGGTGGAGTTTGTGCGCGGCGACATGACGGATCCCACGCTGTTGGGGGAGCTGGATGGGGCAGTGGATGTGATTGTGGCCAACCCGCCGTACGTGCCTGAGACTCCGGATCTTGACCCGGAGGTGTACCACGATCCGCATGAAGCGGTGTTTTCTGGCGCGGACGGGATGGACGCCATCCGCGGGCTGGTGCCTGTGGCTGCGCGCTTGCTGAAACCCGGTGGGCACCTGGGTATTGAGCATGACGACACGACATCTGAGGCTGTGCAGGATGTTGTGCGTGCGCACGGGGCGTTTG
This sequence comes from Corynebacterium riegelii, assembly GCF_001263755.1. Classification (NCBI taxonomy): domain Bacteria; kingdom Bacillati; phylum Actinomycetota; class Actinomycetes; order Mycobacteriales; family Corynebacteriaceae; genus Corynebacterium; species Corynebacterium riegelii. The sequence continues at coordinate 956,904 of NZ_CP012342.1, read as the reverse complement.
GGGACGTGCGTGTGATTGCGGACCTGACCGGTCGGGCACGGTTTGTTGTAGCGAGTAAGCTACCCCTATGCCCGCCACAACCTACGATTGTTTAACTCCGGACGGCCGCGCCCAAGGGATCGCCGCAGCAGCTGAAGCGCTGCGCGGCGGTGACGTTGTCGTCTTGCCCACCGACACGGTCTACGGCATTGGCGCGGACGCGTTTAACAACGCCGCCGTGGCAAAGCTCTTGGCAACCAAAAAGCGTGGCCCGGACATGCCGGTGCCGGTGCTCGTGGGCTCCTGGACCACCATCCAGGGCCTGGTACGCGAGTTCTCTGACACGGCAAAGACACTGGTTGAGGCGTTTTGGCCCGGAGGGCTCTCCATCATTGTCCCGGAGGCGCCAAGCCTGCCGTGGAACCTGGGTGACACGCGTGGCACAGTGCTGCTTCGCATGCCCAACCAGCCGCTGGCGCTGGAGCTGCTGCAGGAAGTCGGCCCGATGGCAGTGTCCTCTGCAAACATCTCCGGACACCCGCCGGCAGTGAAGATCCATGAGGCACGCCAGCAGTTCGGCAATGCCGTGCCCGTATACCTGGACGGGGGAGAGGCCACGATTGGGCAGGCCTCAACCATTGTGGATATATCATCCGGCCACCCCGTGATCATGCGTGAAGGCGCAATCTCGCCAGAGCGGATCGGCGAAGTTCTTGGCGTGGACCCGGAATCCATGCGCAGAACCCCGCGCGAGCAGTAGGGGAGTTTTTCTTCCAATGAACGGTCTTGGTGTGCCGCTGCGAGAGCTTGGCCTTGTGATTCTTGTTGCCGCGGCTATTACGTACTTGTCTACGGGGCTTGTGCGCTCTGTGCTTGTACGCACTGGCCGTGTTGCGGAGATTCGCCAGCGCGACGTGCATACCCAGCCAACCCCGTCTGTTGGCGGTGTTGCCATGTTCACCGGTTTTGTCTCTGCGGTGTTTTTGGCGCAGCAACTCCCGGCGCTCACGCGCGGGTTTGCGCCGGTGACTCCGGAGATGACCGCTGTGCTTGCAGGCGCGTTTGCCATTGTGCTGGTTGGGATTGTGGATGACCTCTACGAGCTCGGCGCTTTGGCGAAATTGGCTGGTCAGTTCGTTGCCGCGGTGGTGATGGCGCTGATGGGCATTGTCTTTACCGTGTTCTTCCTCCCCATTGGGGAGGGCACCACGTTGATCCTGGATCAAGTCCAGGGGGTTGTCTTAAGCGCCTTGTTTACCGTGCTGCTGATCAACGCGGTGAACTTTGTCGACGGTATCGATGGCCTTGCAGCAGGCCTGGGCATGATCGCCGGCCTGGCCATTTTGCTTTTTGCGCTGACGGTGCTGCATGACCAAGGTGGCGCCGTATCCGCCTATCCGCCCGCCATCATCTGCGCTGCACTAGTGGGGATATGCGCCGGGTTCTTGCCGCACAACTTTGAGCCCGCACGCATCTTCATGGGGGACTCTGGTGCCATGCTGATTGGTCTGCTGCTGTCTGCGGCAAGCGTGTCAGCCTCCGGCAAGATCAACATGTCGCTCTACGGTGCGGCAGACCTTGTGGCGTTGATCAGCCCAATCATTGTGGTGCTGGCAGCCATTGCGCTGCCGGTTGTTGACTTTGTCTGGGCCGTGGTGCGCAGGCTTGCTCGTGGCCAGCGGCCTTGGGAGGCGGACGCGGGACATCTGCACCACCGTCTCTTGAGGCTTGGGCACACCCACCGTCGCACGGTCTTAGTGCTGTACATGTGGGTATCCGCAGTGGCGTTTGGTGCAGTGAGTTTTTCCATCGTCCCGACAACGTATGCGGCCGCTTTCACTGTGATCGCGCTTCTGGTGGCATTCGTTGCCACGCTGGTGCCACTCACAAGGGGCAAGATAAGTGCGCCGTTTGGCAAGTGACAGATAGGATTGGCCCCCGTGAACGAAAACGGCAACCAAAACGGTAATGAAAACCTCAGCGATACCGAGCCGGACTTGAACGTCCGAGATACCGAGGAGTTTGATGATCCGCGGCGCCCGTTAATCCGAGCACTACGGTTTGGTGCCTACGCGCTCATTGCCTTGACCGTTATCTCACTGATGGCTTGGGGCAACGCTCGTGATTTGCCGGGCATTTGGGGAGTGTTGATGGGCGCCGCTATCGGCGGTGGCTTTGTCTTGGCTACAGCCTTGACTGTGTTGGCTACGTCTAACTCCACGCCGACTGCCACGATGGCTGTCGTGCTTGGCGGCTGGCTGCTGAAGATGGTCGTAATTATTTTGCTACTGCTCTGGCTGCGAACCATGGATTTCTACGACGCAACGGCGTTCGGTGTTACCACCATTGCCGCACTGGTTGTGGCGCTTGCCGCGGAGACGTTTGGCATCATTTCCACGCGTGTTTCTTACGTGTCTTAAAGGCATCTAGTGGTCGTAGGATTAGTTGGGGTAAACACACGACGTTCTGTGACGGACATAACAGTCCCGTAAAAGCTGCCTGTGACCATTGATTTTGCCGCAAAAATGAGCCTGCGTGTTGGGGGAAAGCGACGCGGTTACCCCTAAGGCGCGAAAACCGTTATCAACCTGTTAGGCTATCCGCTGGGTTTACTTGAGGAAGGGGCTTCCCTTACCTGAAGGTCCATCCCCTGTCCCGCGGTAGCAGATGTGCGACGGAGTCCGCCGCGGAGGCAGTCTTCTTGAAGAAGTCCATCGCACCGCATTCCTTGTGGATGCGGCCCGAGAACGGGAGAGAACGCTGAGCGTTACAACGTTGGCCATGAAGGGGAGTTTCCACGCACCCGAACTTGGTCCAGAATTTTTCCCGGGGCAAACTTTCGGCCACATCATCGGTGAAGACTTTGCCGGTGGTTGGTTCGCGCTTGATCGCATCATGCTCGTGCGTCTTTTCATCGCACTGATCATGGTGCTTCTCTTTGTTATTGCCTTTAGGAAGCCGCAGCTGGTTCCCAAGGGCCTCCAGAACTTCGCCGAGATGGGTGTGGACTTTGTCCGCGTCCACATCGCCGAAGACACCTTGGGCAAGAAGGACGGAAAGCGATTCCTGCCGGTTATCGCCTCCATCTTCTTCACCATCTTGTTCATGAATGCAGCCACGATCATTCCGGGATTGAACATCTCGCCAAACGCACGTATCGGCATGCCGATCGTGTTGGCGGTGGTGGCCTACATCGCAATGATCTACGCCGGCGTACAGCGTTACGGCGCGGCCTACTTCAAGCACTCGACGGTGATTCCCGGCTTGCCCCCGCTGCTGCACCTTCTCGTGGTGCCGATCGAGATTTTCTCGACCTTCGTTCTGCGTCCGGTCACCCTGGCACTTCGTCTTATGGCGAACTTCCTGGCCGGCCACATCATCCTCGTCCTTCTGTACTCAGCTACCAACTTCTTCTTCTGGCAGCTGAATGCTTGGACGGCGGTCAGTGGCCTGACCTTGATCGCAGCGATCTTGTTCACCCTGTACGAGTTGATCATCATCTTCCTGCAGGCGTACATCTTCGCTCTTCTGACGGCGGTGTACATCGAGCTGTCGCTGCACGCAGATGCGCACTAACAAAGCGCGTACAAACGGCCAAACTGAATAACCCCACCATTGTCACTCGCGTTCGTGGCACAAACACAACGCCACGGCGCACCTAGAAAGGGAACGACTTTCACATGAACGACATCATTCTTGCTCAGGCAGCAGAGACCGTGAACCGCTACGAGGGTCTCGGCACCATCGGCTACGGCCTTGCAACCATCGGCCCGGGCATCGGCATCGGCATGCTCGTTGGCAAGACCGTCGAGGGCATGGCTCGCCAGCCGGAGATGGCTGGTCAGCTGCGTACCACCATGTTCCTGGGTATCGCCTTCGTTGAGGCACTTGCCCTGATCGGCCTCGTTGCCGGCTTCCTGTTCTAAAAAGAACACGCGTTTATACCCGTTCATTTTTTAGATCAGGAGCAACCAATGACAAACGTCAACGCTTTTATCGTGGCTCAAGGCGCTGAAGCCGGCCACGAGACGCTGCCGCTTGAGACGACTCCGTCGATCCTTTTGCCAGCAGCGTACGACGTGGTTTGGTCGCTCGTTGTCTTCATCATCGTCTTCCTGGTGTTCGCGAAGTACGTGCTTCCGCGTTTCCAGGAGGTTCTGCTGGAGCGCGAGGACCGGATCAAGGGCGGCATTGAGCGTGCTGAGGTCGCCCAAAAGGAAGCAAAGGCTGCCCTGGAGAAGAACAACGCCGAACTCGCTGAGGCTCGCGCCGAGGCGGCTGAGATCCGTGAGGCTGCGCGTACGCGCGGCAAGGAGATCGAGGCCGAGGCTCGCGCACGTGCTGAGGAAGAGTCCCGCCGTATTGTCGAGGCAGGGGAGAAGCAGCTGCTCGCATCGCGTGAGCAGGTTGTTTCCGAGCTGCGCAATGAGATGGGCCAGAACTCGATCAACCTCGCTGAGCGTCTGCTTGGCACCGAGCTGTCGGATGCTACCCGCCGCTCGAACACGATCGATGACTTCCTCTCTGAGCTCGACAACGTTTCGACGAGGAAGTAGGCGAAATGAAGGCAGCAAGTCGCGAAGCACAGACGCACGTGGAGGGCAAGCTCGATGAGCTGATCCGCTCCTCTGACAACGCCGTCGCCGTTGCCGCGCAGATCGGCACCGAGCTGTTCCTCACTGTGGACCAGCTCGACGCTGACCGTTCGCTGCGTGTCGCTGTTGCAGATACTTCGCTTGACGCATCTCAGCGTGAGGGCATCATCACCCAGGTGTTCGGCTCGAAGGTTGCAGAACCGACGAAGAACATTCTGAGTGAGGCTGCATCGCAGGAGTGGTCCACGCCTCGTGAATTCCGCCAGGGCCTGGTTGCTTTGGGACGTCGTGCGCTTTCCCGCGCCGCCGAATCCCAGGGCCAGCTGGAGCAGGTGGAAGAGGAGCTTTACCAGCTGTCTGTTCTTCTGGAGAGCCAGAAGGAACTGACGCAGCTGTTGTCGGACCGCACCGCCACTGCCGCGCAGAAGCGTGGTCTGTTGGCCAGCGTGATCTACGGCAAGGTGACCATGTTTACCGAGGCGCTTGCGCTGCAGGTAATTGGCCGCCCTATGCACAACCCAGTTGATGATCTTTCGGCTCTGGCTGAGGAGATCGCTGAGTTGCGTGGCAAGTCCGTGGCGCGCGTTGTTGCAGCAGAGGCGCTTTCCTCTGCGCAGCGTGAGGCACTCGCAAGCAAGCTTGAGAACATTTACGGTCGCGAGATGGCCATCCACACCGAGGTTGACCCCAGCCTCCTCGGCGGCATGATCATCCGTGTTGGTGACGAGGAAATTGACGGTTCGACGCGCGGCAAGCTCGCACGTCTTCGTACTGACCTCGCTGCGAGCGCGACCCTTTAAGAACAATATGCTGGAAGAATCTACCGAGAGCAGGAAGAACATGGCGGAGCTGACGATCTCCTCCGATGAGATCCGTAGCGCGATAGCGAACTACACCTCGAGCTACTCTGCGGAGGCCTCCCGTGAGGAGGTCGGCGTGGTGACTTCGGCTGCAGATGGTATTGCCCAGGTTTCCGGGCTGCCAGGCTGCATGACGAATGAGCTGCTCGAGTTCCCGAACGGCGTCATCGGCGTCGCACAGAACCTGGACACCGACAAGATCGGCGTTGTGGTTCTGGGTAACTTCGAGTCCCTCCACGAGGGCGACAAAGTAAAGAGGACCGGCGAGGTCCTGTCCGTACCGGTCGGCGAGAACTTCCTCGGCCGCGTCATCAACCCACTGGGTCAGCCGATTGACGGTCTTGGCCCGATCGAGTCCAACGAAGAGCGTGCACTTGAGCTGCAGGCGGCAGGCGTGCTGGACCGCCAGCCGGTTGAGGAGCCGATGCAGACGGGTCTGAAGGCTATTGACGCCATGACCCCGATCGGCCGCGGCCAGCGCCAGCTCATCATTGGTGACCGTAAGACTGGTAAGACCGCAGTCTGCATCGACACCATCTTGAACCAGAAGGCATTCTGGGAGACCGGCGACCCGTCGCAGCAGGTGCGCTGCATCTACGTCGCAGTCGGCCAGAAGGGCTCCACCATCGCTGGTGTGCGCCAGACCCTGGAAGAGGCAGGCGCACTGGAGTACACCACCATCGTGGCTGCTCCGGCATCTGACTCCGCAGGCTTCAAGTGGCTGGCTCCGTTCACCGGTGCCGCCCTGGGCCAGCACTGGATGTACCAGGGCAAGCACGTCCTGGTCATCTACGATGATCTGACCAAGCAGGCTGAGGCTTACCGTGCGATCTCCTTGCTGCTGCGCCGCCCGCCGGGCCGCGAGGCATACCCGGGCGACGTGTTCTACCTGCACTCCCGCCTGCTGGAGCGCGCCGCCAAGCTTAACGACGAGCTCGGTGCAGGCTCTCTGACCGCACTGCCGATCATTGAGACCAAGGCAAACGACGTCGGTGCCTTCATTCCGACGAACGTTATTTCCATTACGGACGGCCAGGTCTTCCTGCAGTCTGACCTCTTCAACCAGGGCGTGCGCCCGGCTATTGACGTGGGTATCTCCGTGTCCCGTGTCGGTGGCGCTGCACAGACTAAGGGCATGAAGAAGGTTGCGGGTAACCTGCGTCTGGACCTGGCCGCATACCGCGACCTGGAGTCCTTCGCAGCGTTCGCATCTGACCTGGATGCTGCTTCCAAGAAGCAGCTGGAGCGCGGCCAGCGCCTAGTCGAGCTGCTGAAGCAGTCCGAGAACTCCCCGCAGCCGGTTGAGTTCCAGATCGTCTCGATCTGGGCTGCCAACGAGGGCGTCTTCGATCCCGTTCCCGTCGAGGATGTCCGTCGCTACGAGCGCGAGCTGCAGGAGCAGATCCGTGCAACCGCACCTGAGGTGTACGAGCAGATCCAGGGCGGCAAGGCTCTGGACGAGAACTCCCAGGCTGCGATCCTGCGCGTGAACGAGGAGTTTGCACGTGGCTTCCAGTCTTCTACGGGCGAGCGCATCGTCCGTGAGCCGGAGGAGAAGGCACTGCCGTCCTCGCAGGTGTCCAAGAATCAGCTCAACGTCAGCCGCTCCAAGTAAGCACGCAAGTGCAACCTTGGACTACTACATAAAGGAAGGGAGGAAACACCATGGCAACTCTTCGCGAATTGCGTGACCGCATCAGGTCCGTCAACTCTACGAAGAAGATCACGAAGGCTCAGGAGCTGATCGCGACCTCGCAGATCACCAAGGCCCAGCAGCGTGTAGACGCAGCGAAACCGTACGCCGATGAGCTCAAAGACGTCATGGAACGCCTCGCAGCTGCGAGCTCCCTCGACCACCCCATGCTCCGTGAGCGTGAGAACGGTCGAGTCGCAGCAATCCTCGTGGTCACCTCTGACCGCGGTATGGCCGGCGGCTACAACCACAACGTGCTGAAGAAGGCGACCCAGCTGGAGCGCATGCTCACCGAGGCTGGATACGACGTCGTCCGCTACGTCACCGGTAACAAGGGTGTGACCCACTACAAGTTCCGTGACATAGACGTCGAAGGCGCCTGGACCGGTTGGTCCCAGAAGCCGACGTGGGAGTCCACCCACGATGTGCGTCGTCACATCGTCGATGGCTTCATGGCTGGTTCTGAAGGCACGGTTAAGTGGCGTGAGGGACTCACCGGTGCCGAGGGCGAACCCGTTCGCGGTTTCGACCAGGTACACGTGGTGTACACCGAGTTCGTCTCCATGCTTTCGCAGGAGGCCCGCGTACACCAGCTGTTGCCGATCGAACCTGTGCTTGAAGAAGTCTCTTACGAGACCGAGCACATGCTCGCGCCTGCTGAGGAAGGCGTATCGCCAGACATGGAGTTCGAGCCGGATCCGGATACGCTCATGAATGAGCTGCTTCCGGTATATGTCTCGCGCTCGTTGTACTCGCTCTTCTTGGAGTCTTCGGCGTCGGAGTCCGCTTCGCGCCGTACCGCCATGAAGAACGCGACGGACAACGCAACCGAGCTGGCCAACAACCTGTCCCGTGAGGCAAACCAGGCCCGCCAGGCTAAAATCACCCAGGAAATCACCGAGATTATCGGCGGCGCAGGCGCGCTGTCCGGTAGTGAGGAAAGTGACTAAATCATGACTACTGCTCACAACTTTGATGAGCGCGATGAGACGCCGGGCGAGGCCACGTTGCAGGCTGAACCGCAGGCGCCGGCTCGCACGGAGTCCACTCAGAACCCGCGTGGTTCCGAGAACGGCCGTGTGGTCCGCGTCATCGGCGCCGTCGTCGACGTGGAGTTCCCTCGCGGCGAGCTCCCCGCGCTCTACAACGCACTCGAGGTTCACATCGACCTCGAAGGCATGTCCCGTGACATCATCCTCGAGGTTGCCCAGTTCCTGGGCGACAACCTCGTTCGTACCATCGCCATGGCTCCGACGGACGGCCTTGTCCGCGGCGCACAGGTGAAGGACTCCGGCAACCCGATCTCCGTGCCGGTGGGCGACCAGGTCAAGGGCCACGTGTTTAACGCACTCGGCCAGTGCCTGGACGATCCGTCGGTAGGCGAGGACGGCGAGCGTTGGTCCATCCACCGCGAGCCGCCAGCATTCAAGGACCTTGAGGGTAAGACCGAGATCCTTGAGACCGGCATTAAGGTCATCGACCTGCTCACCCCGTACGTGAAGGGCGGCAAGATCGGCCTGTTCGGTGGTGCAGGTGTGGGCAAGACCGTTCTCATCCAGGAGATGATTACGCGTATTGCTCGCGAGTTCTCCGGTACCTCCGTGTTCGCCGGTGTTGGCGAGCGCACCCGTGAGGGCACCGACCTGTTCCTCGAGATGGAGGACATGGGCGTGTTGCCTGATACCGCCCTTGTCTTCGGCCAGATGGATGAGCCGCCAGGGGTTCGTATGCGCGTGGCCCTGTCCGGCCTGACCATGGCGGAGTACTTCCGCGATGTGCAGAACCAGGACGTGCTGCTGTTCATTGACAACATCTTCCGCTTCACCCAGGCGGGCTCTGAGGTGTCGACGCTTCTGGGCCGTATGCCTTCCGCTGTGGGTTACCAGCCGACGCTGGCGGATGAGATGGGTGTGCTGCAGGAGCGCATTACCTCGACCCGTGGTCGTTCCATTACGTCGCTGCAGGCCGTGTACGTGCCGGCGGATGACTACACCGACCCGGCACCGGCAACCACCTTCGCTCACCTGGATGCAACCACCGAGCTGAGCCGTTCCATTGCTTCCAAGGGTATTTACCCGGCAGTGGACCCGCTGACCTCGACCTCCCGCATCCTGGAGCCGGGTATTGTCGGCGAGCGTCACTACAACGTGGCGCAGAAGGTCATCGGTATTCTGCAGAAGAACAAGGAACTGCAGGACATCATCGCCATCCTCGGTATGGACGAGCTGTCTGAAGAGGACAAGATCACCGTTATGCGCGCACGTAAGATCCAGCGCTTCCTCGGCCAGAACTTCTTCGTTGCTAAGAAGTTCACCGGCGACGAGGGCTCCTACGTGCCGCTGGAGGAGACCATTGACGCCTTTGACAAGCTGGCGTCTGGCGAGTTCGACCACTACCCGGAGCAGGCCTTCAGCAACCTGGGTGGCCTGGACGATGTCGAGGCTGCATACAAGAAGCTGCAGGAAGCGTAAAGGGGTAGATCATGGCTGAACTTACCGCGCAATTGGTCTCTGTTGACCGCTTGCTCTGGAAGGGGCAGGCAAAGATTGTCACTGCGCAGACCACCGAAGGTGAGATCGGCATCCTGCCCGGTCACGAGCCACTGTTGGGCCAGCTTAAGGACAACGGTGTTGTGACCATCCAGCCGGTGGATGATGAACGAATCGTGGCGGCCGTACAGGGCGGGTTCCTGTCGGTCCAGGGCGATAAGGTCACCATCCTCGCGGATTACGCGATCTTCGCCGGCGAGGTCGACTCCGCTGCTGCGGAGAGCGGCCTGCATGATGAAGACGAGCTGACCAAGGCCCGCTCCGAAGCGGAGCTGGCCGCGGTCCGCCGCGCGTCCAACATCAATAGGTAGGCGCTTACTTCCTTTGGACACCCCCTGTCGGAAACGGCAGGGGGTGTTTGCCTATCTTCACCCCGCCAACGGCGCTAGGATATTGCGAAACAGGAAAGGCGTGATGTGCATGGAGATCCTCGCCGCTATTGTGCTGCTAGTCATCGCACTTGTCGTGGTAGCTGCGGTGTGGCGCTTCACTATGTTCCGTAACAGTGGTGTCCAAGGCCTGATCCGTCTCTTGCCTGCTGAAGGCTCGCACGGATGGCGTCACGGGGTGCTTCGATACTCGGGTGATGAGGCGCGTTTTTACAAGCTGCGCTCACTGTCCTTTAACTACGATTTGGCGTTTGATCGCCGGGACATGACGTTTAACGGCATTCGCAAGCTCACAGACGAAGAGCGGGACTTCATGCCGGAGGTAGATACCGCGCTTGAGCTGACCGGTCCGATGGGGGATTTTGAGTTTGCGGGCGAGCGTCACGCGGAGATGGCGTTGATCTCGTGGGTGGAATCTGCACCGGATGTTCGGGCGCAGCGGGGGGATATGAATGAGCTCGCTGAGAGGGCGAACAGGGGGCGTCGATAAGCTGGAGCCCATGCGTTTAATTATCGCTCGATGTTCTGTTGACTATGTTGGCCGCCTGGATGCGCATTTGCCTATGGCAACCAGGCTGATTTTGATCAAGGCTGACGGGTCTGTGTCCATCCATGCGGATGACCGTGCGTACAAGCCGCTGAACTGGATGATGCCACCATGCACGCTGAAGGAAGAGACGGTGGTGGACATTGATGGGGAGGACACTGGCGAGCAGCTGTGGATTGTGGAAGGCAAGAAGGGCGAGCAGCTGCGCATCACCATTGAAGAGATTATTGCTGACAACTCGTATGAGCTTGGGGAGGACCCCGGTCTGGTCAAAGACGGCGTTGAGGCACACCTGCAGGAGCTTTTGGCCGAGCACATCACCACGTTGGGTTCGGGGTATTCGCTTGTGCGTCGAGAATATCCAACGGCGATTGGTCCCGTGGACATCCTCGCGCGAGACTCCGGCGGCGGGACAGTGGCGGTGGAGGTCAAACGCCGCGGCGGCATTGACGGTGTAGAGCAACTAACCCGCTACGTGGAACTGCTCAACCGCGACGAGCTGCTCGCACCTGTCCAAGGCGTATTTGCCGCCCAGGAGATCAAGCCGCAGGCACGCACTCTGGCAGAAGACCGCGGCATTCGCTGCGTCACGCTTGATTACGGTGAGCTGCGCGGCATTGAGTCCAACGAGTTGCGGCTGTTTTAAATGCCACGCAGAAACCGTAGAGCGAACATCACGCCGTCATACGTGTTGCCGCGTGACGGATCCACGTTCATTGGCACCCAGGAAGTAGAAGGCCCGTACGGGGAAACCTACTGCGTGCGCCAGATCGGTGCGGCCGCTGCCACGAAGTACTACGTGTGCCCGGGCTGCAACCAGAACATCCCGCCGGGGGTGCGGCATGTGGTGGCGTGGCCGAAGGATGCAGGCCGCGGCGTAGATGACCGCAGGCACTGGCATAAACACTGCTGGGAGCGGCGGCGTTAGACTGGGCCGCATGATTGCAGCGTTTTCTGTCGCGCCAACGGTAACCAATAACGCCACTGCCGCAATGTCTGAAGCGGTAGCCCGGGCCGTGCAGGTTGTGCGCGACTCTGGTTTGCCGCATGAGACAACCGCGATGTTTACCACCATCGAGGGCGAGTGGGACGAGGTCATGGATGTGATCAAGCGCGCCACGGCTGCGGTGGAGGAGGTCTCTCCGCGCGTGTCGCTGGTGATCAAGGCGGATATTCGTCCTGGCTACACTGACATGCTGCATCAAAAGATGAATTCCCTGAACAAGCACTTGGAGGCATAAACGATGACCCAGCCACAGTTCACCGGTGGAGCAGTCGACCTGGCTGCGCTGGCCCAGCAGGCCGAGGCCCGCAAGGAGCTCGCGGAGTCCACCTTCGAGCCGTTTATTGAGGTCACCGAGCGCGATGTTGAAGCTAAGGCATTTGAGCGTTCCACCCAGATCCCTGTGGTGCTGATGGTGGGTACGGCCCGCTCGCCGGAGTCTGAGCAGCTGAAGGCGACGTTGGAGAACCTGGCCGCCGGCCAGCGCGAGTTCCTGGTTGCTTACGTGAATGCGGATGCGCACCCGCAGCTTGCCCAGGCGCTGGGCGTGCGCGCGTTGCCAACGGTGGTAGCACTTGCCGCGGGCCGACCCGTGACCAGCTTTGAGGGCAACCAGCCTGCCGAACAGCTCACGCAGTGGCTGCAGGCGCTGGTGCAGAACATCGGCCCGCAGCTCAGCGGGTTGTCGGATGAAGCGGATAGTACCGAGGAGGCCGACCCGCGCCTGGCCCAGGCCGAGGCTGCCGTGCAGGCAGGCGATTACGATGCGGCGATTGCCGTCTATGACGAGATGTTGGCCCAGGACCCAGCGAATGCCGAGATCAAGCAGGCGAAGGCCACGGTTGCTGTGCTGAAGCGTTTCAACCCGCAGGCGCGCACGAGTGACCCGATCGCGGATGCTGCCGCGGACCCCACCGACATGGCCAAGCAGCTCGATGCCGCCGATGCCGAGGTCCTTGCCGGCAACCCAGAGGCGGCGTTTGAGCGCCTGCTTGCACACGTGAAGACCTCACCCGAGGCGAAGGATCGCTTGCTGGAGCTCCTTTTGCTTTTCGACGCCAACGATCCCCTCATCAAACGCACCCGCACCAACCTCGCGAGCGCGCTTTTCTAGCGCTGGAGTTCGCCCGGCACGAGGTTTCCGTAGGTCAGCGGCGCAGCTTGTACCACTGCGCGCTCATCGCGGGCAGGGTCAGCGCCACGGATTGATCGAAGCCGTCCCAGCTGACTGCCTCGGCGGAAACCACATCCGGGAGGTGGTTGCCGGCACCGCCGTAGACAGCGTCATCAGTGTTGATGATGCGCTCCCACTCGCCACCCTGGGGAAGGCCAAGGCGGTAGCCCTGGTGGGTGCTGCCGCTCAAGTTGATCACGGCGACGATTGGCTGGCCGTCGGCGCCCCAGCGGGTGTAGGCGAGGAGGTTATGCGCGGCGTCATCACTCTTAAGCCACTGGAATCCCATGGGAGTGTTGTCCTGGCTAAACAGTGCAGGGTTGTCGCGGTAGACAAAGTTCAGGTCACGCACCAGACGGTGGATGCCGCGGTGGTATTCGTGGCCCCAACCGTTATCAAGGTTGTCCCAGTTCACGGAGTGCGCTTCGTCCCACTCGGTGGTCTGGCCCCACTCGCAGCCCATGAACAGCAGTTGCTTGCCGGGGTGCGAGAACATGTAGCCGTAGAGGGCGCGAAGGCCGGCGGCTTTGTTCCAGTCGTCGCCAGGCATGCGCTGCCACAGGGAGCCCTTGCCGTGGACCACTTCGTCGTGGCTAAACGGCAGGACGTACTTCTCGCTGAACGCGTAGACCAGGGAGAACGTGAGCTCGTTGTGGTGGTAAGAGCGGTGGACGGGGTCGAGGGAGAAGTACTCCAACGTGTCGTTCATCCAGCCCATGTTCCACTTGCAGGAAAAGCCGAGGCCGTCTGCGTCGGTCTGGGCGGTCACACCCGGCCACGCGGTGGATTCCTCCGCGATGGTGAGCACGCCTGGGAAGTTGCGGTGCACCGTGGCGTTGGTTTCCTGCAGGAACTGGACGGCCTCCCAGTTCTCGCGGCTGCCGTCAGCATTCGGCAGCCACTCGCCGGGCTCGCGGGAGTAGTCGAGGTAGAGCATCGATGCCACAGCGTCCACACGCAGGCCGTCGAGGTGGAACTCCTCGCACCAGTACAAGGCGTTGGCCACGAGGAAGTTGCGTACCTCGTTGCGGCCGAAGTTGAACACGTAGGTGCCCCAGTCTTTTTGTTCGCCGCGGCGCCAGTCGGGGTGTTCGTAGAGGGCGGTGCCGTCGAAACGCGCAAGCGCCCACGCATCCTTGGGGAAGTGGGCGGGTACCCAGTCCACAATCACGCCGATGCCGTTGGCGTGTAGTGTATCTACCAGGGCGCGGAACTCATCCGGGGTGCCCCAGCGTGCAGTCGGTGCGTAGTAGCCGGTGACCTGATACCCCCAGGAGCCACCGAAGGGGTGCTCCGCAACGGGCAGAAACTCCACGTGCGTAAAGCCGTTGTCTACAAGGTAGGGAACGAGCTCTTCGCGCATGGTGGTGAAGTTCGCGCCCTCCTTCCAGGAGCCGATGTGGCATTCGTAGATGCTCATGGCGGCATTGGTGGCGTCGAGGCCGGCGCGTGCCTGCATCCACTCCTCGTCGCTCCACTCGTAGGTGCTTGGCGCGGCGACTACGGAGACCGTCTCTGGTGGGCACAGCGTCTGCTTGGCCATTGGGTCGGCTTTGTCAATACGTGTGCCGTCGGCAGTGTGAATAGCAAACTTGTACTGTGTGCCAGGCTCAATGCCGGGGATGAAGATCTCCCACACACCCGTAGAGCCCAGAGAGCGCATCGGGTACTGGCTGGGGTTCCACCCGCAGAAATCACCGATGACGGCCACGCCCTTGGCGTTGGGTGCCCAGACGGCAAAGGAGGTGCCGGTGACCTCTCCAAGGGAGGTGGTGTAGCTGCGCACGTTGGCGCCGAGGACCTCCCACAGACGCTCGTGGCGGCCTTCTGAGATCAGGTGCTGGTCCAGCTCACCAAGCGTGGGCAGGAAGTGATACGGATCCGCGACGATCTTCGGTTCCAACCCTGGGTAGGTGATGCGGAAGCGGTAGTCGGGCGACAGGTCGTCTTCCAACGGGGCGACCCAGAAGTCATCTCCAACGGCTTCCATTTCCAAAGCATCGCCGTGGACAAGTAGTTCTACGCGTTCCGCGCCGATCTGGCGAGTGCGCACGATGGAGGCGTCACCGAGTGGGTGCCACCCGTAGATGTCGTGTGGTGCGTGGTGGGTGCAGCTCAGGAGCCGGCCATAGTCGGCCTGGTCGATTGCAACGTTGTTCATGTGGGCTCCTTAGAAGTTACGGACGGTAGTCGTGGTCAGATATGCGACGATACGCTGTACCCGGCCTGCGTTCAGATGAAATATTTGGCAGCACGAAGATATGCGCAACATTTTGCTGCGGGGCAAGGCGCACGTAGTTTTCTGCACCCCAGGTATACGTTGCGCCGGTGATCTGGTCGGTGACCTCGAAAGACTCACCAGGGTTGATGCCGATCTCTGAAAGGTTGAGACGCAGTATGCCGTCCTGGGTGTAGTAGGGATCCAGGTTGACCACTACTAGCACCGCGTTGCCGGTGATCGCATCCACCTTTGAGTACGCGATGAGCTGGTCATTAGAGATGTCGTGGAAGTGCAGGTTGCGCAGCTGCTGCAGCGCCGGGTTCTCGCGGCGGATGCGGTTGAGCATGGTGATGTAGGGCTCAAGTGATTCGCCGCGGGCAAGTGCCGCCTCAAAATCGCGGGGGCGCAGCTGGTACTTCTCGCTATCCAAGTATTCTTCACTGCCCTCATGGACCGGCTCGTGCTCGTAGAGCTCATAGCCGGAGTACACGCCCCACAGCGGGCTCATCGTTGCGGCCAAAGTAGCGCGAAGCGCGAACATTGCCGGGCCACCCTTTTGCAGGGATTCGTGCAAAATGTCCGGCGTATTCACAAAGAGGTTGGGGCGGGAGATATCCGCAACGTCGATAAGCAACTGCCCAAAATCGGTCAGATCAGCCTTGCTGGTCTTCCACGTGAAGTGGGTGTAGGACTGGCTAAACCCAGCCTTGGACAGGCCGTACATGCGCGGCGGGCGGGTAAAGGCTTCCGCCAGGAAGATCACGTCCGGGTCCGTTTCGTGCACCTTGGTAATCAGCCAGTGCCAGAAGTTCACTGGCTTGGTGTGCGGGTTGTCCACGCGGAAGGTGGTAATGCCCAGGTTGACCCAGTACATGACTACGCGGTAGATCTCCGCGTAGATCTTCTCCGGGTCATTATCAAAGTTGATGGGGTAGATGTCCTGGTACTTCTTCGGCGGGTTTTCCGCGTATGCAATCGTGCCGTCTGCAAGCACCGTGAAAAACTCCGGGTGGTCTTTGGCCCACGGGTGATCGGGTGCGGCCTGCAGTGCCAGGTCCAGGGCGATTTCCAGGCCGAGCTCGTCGGCGTGGTCCATCATGTCCAGGAATTCCTCTTCGCCGCCAAGCTCCGGATGGAAGGTGTCGTGGCCGCCTGCGGCAGATCCAATTGCCCACGGGGAGCCAACGTCGCCCGGCTCCGGGGTCAGGGTGTTGTTGCGGCCTTTACGGTTGACTTCACCGATCGGGTGAATTGGTGGGAAGTACACGGTGTCAAAGCCCATTGCGGCAACACGGTCGAGTGCCTTGGCGGTTGTTGCCCAGGTGCCATGCACCGGGTTGCCCTTGGCATCCACCCCGCCGGTGGAGCGCGGGAACAGCTCGTACCAGGAGTTCACCAAAGCTTGCCGACGCTCAACGTACACATCACAAATAGGTCCATGCGAGAGCAGCTCACGCAGTGGTTCTACCTCGGCGTGTACAGCCTCGTTGACGCGGTCGGCGAGTGGCACCGTGTCGTCCACAAGCAGCGTGCTCAAACGCTTCTTACCTGCAGCCTTAAACAGAGCTGCACCGTGGGCGAGGTCATTGGCCATCTCTTCGGCGGTTTGGCCCGCGGCAAGCTTCTTGGAGGCGGCGTTGCGCCAGGTGGCAAGCACGTCGCTCCATGCGTCGACCCGGAAGCGCCACAAACCCTGCTCATCCGGAACGAAGACTGCGTGCACGTAGTCCGGGCGATATGCCTCGGGCTGCATGGCAATGGCGTACTCCGCCCCGCTGGGGGAGGTTACCTGCAGTGTGGCGCCGACTGCATCGTGGCCTTCGCGCCACACCAGCGCGGAGACCGGGACAACTTCGCCGACTACCGCTTTCGCGGGCAGGGTGCGGCCGGAGACTTGGGGGCGGACGTCATCTATTCCAAAGCGAGCAACCATACTTTTCAAGCGTAGTCGCCACGCAGCGTTTCGACTTCCCACACTTGGAGCGAATTTTAGTCCACAATAGGAGGGGTGAATCAGACAACGGATCCTGACCTGCTTATAGATTTCCGCGATGTGACATTTGTGCGCGGCGGCAATACCCTTGTCGGCCCTGTGGATTGGCAGGTTGAGCTGGACGAACGCTGGGTGATTATCGGCCCCAACGGCGCTGGCAAGACCACGCTGATCCGGATGGCATCGGCACAAGAGTTCCCGTCTTCCGGCACCGCCTTTGTGTTGGGTGAGCAGCTGGGCAAGACCGACATGCGTGACCTGCGCGCCGCGATCGGCCTGACGTCTTCGGCTATTGCCAAGCGCGTACCGGATCAGGAGAAGGTGGGGGATCTGGTTGTTTCCGCAGGCTACGCCATTATGGGGCGTTGGCGTGAGGAATATGACGAGCAGGATTATGACCAGGCTGTGGAGGTGCTTGAGCAGGTTGGCGCCATGCACCTGATTGATCGCACCTGGGGCACGTTGTCTGACGGTGAGAAGAAGCGTGTGTTGATCGCGCGCGCCGTGATGACGAACCCAGAGCTTTTGATCATGGACGAGCCAGCGGCCGGCATGGACTTGGGTGGCCGTGAGGATCTGATTGCGTACCTGGGGGATCTGGCGCTTGACCCGGACGCCCCGGCGATTGTGATGATCACCCACCACCTTGAGGAGATCCCGTATGGGTTTACTCACGCCATGCTGTTGGATGAGGGCGATGTGGTGGCACAGGGCCTCATTGAGGACGTGTTGACCAGTGAGAACGTGACCAAGGCGTACCACCAGCCGATTGAGGTTACGTATGAGGATGGCCGTTTTGCTGCGCGCCGTGCACGCAAGGCCAGGGGTGGGGCGCACCGCAAGTGATGGATAAGGCGCGCACGACTGGTGCCGTGTCGGCGGATAAAGGTGACGCAATTGATGTCACTGACACCACCGGCTACGGCGGCGCGCGCCTGTCTGCAACCGTGATCTTGCTGCGCGATGACGCTGACGGGATGAAGGTGTGGGTGCAAGAGCGCGTGCTGTCCATGCTGAACTACCCGGGGTTGACGGTGTTTCCGGGCGGCGGCGTTGACACTCGCGATTTCCCGGGGCGTTCCTGGGATGACGGTGAGCTGTGGCAGGGCCGTAGTGCCATTTCGCTCGCTCGCCAGTTGGGGGTGACTAAGTACAAGGCGCGTGCGATTCTGTTTGCGGCAGTGCGTGAGCTGTTTGAGGAGACCGGTATTTTCCTAGCCGTGGATGGCACAGGCGAGGTGCTCTCGGATGCCCGCACGTACCACGATCAGCGAATGACGCTTGAAACGCATGAGCTTTCGCTCACGGATGTGCTGCAAAAGAACAAGCTTGCGGTATGCGGTGACTTGTTGCATCCCTTTGCCCGCTGGGTGGGTAACTCTGAAAGCGGCATGTGGTTTGATACGTTCAGCTTCCTTGCCGCCAACCCCGAGGGCCAAGAGCCGGATGCTGAGACAGATGAGGCGGATGACGCGAATTGGTTCTCGCCCTCTCTGCTGATGGACGGCTGGCGCGCAGGCCTTGTCCGCTTCGCTCCACCGACGTGGATGCAGATCATGGAGCTCACCTCCTACGATTCGGTCGCGGAGATTATTGAAGCAGCCAAGCACCGCACGATTACCCCCGTTGTAGGTGACCCGGTCGATGACCCCCGCATGGAGGAGTACTTCTACCGTGCACCGCAGGATCGCATTGGTCGCAAGCTATGAGCTTTTCGCTTGACGACGTTGCGCTGCTTGCCACCAACCGCCCCCGCATCCAGGAGCTCGCAGGACAGCTTGCGCTGACGAAGAAGTCCATCTTCGCTGACCGTGCGCTGCTTGAGCGTGAGTTTGGTGAAGGTGCGCGGGCGGTGAGTGAACTCGTGGCGTCGCAACGCATGGGTGCCGGCAAGTTTCCGGGAGACTGGCTGACTGACGCCGATGCGGCGCAACAGGCCACCCCGCGGGCAGTGGCGGATGTCCGCGCCAGGCGCATTGCTGCGGCAGGCTATGGGCTGGTGCACGACGTGACATGCTCGATCGGCTCGGAAGCGCCGGCGTTTGCGGAAGCTGGCGTGCAGTGGATCGGTTCAGACCTGGATATGGTGCGCCTTGCCATGGCGCGCGAGAACCTAGGCGAGCGTGCGTGGTTGGCGCGCGCTGACGCGTTACACCCGGTGACAAGCGACGGCGTGGTTGTCGCCGACCCCGCCAGACGTGCCGACGGCCGGCGCATCACCGACCCCGCCAAACTCATGCCACCCCTGCCGGACTTGGTGGACGCCTACCGAGGCAGACCGCTAGCCGTGAAATGCGCACCCGGCATCGACTACTCGCAGTGGGAGGGGCTCGTTAGCGTTGTCTCCGTAGACGGCGGGGTAAAGGAAGCATGCCTGTACTCAGCAGACTTCGGAGGCGGCCGTGAAGCCGTCGTGCTGCGCGGTGACTTCGAAGAACGCGTGACCTCGGAAGAACCCGAGGACGTTGTCGCCGATGCTCCCGGAACCTTCATCATCGAGCCAGACGGAGCGATCGTGCGCGCCGGGCTGGTTGCTCACTGGGCTGCGCGTCACGGGTTGTGGATGCTGGATGAGCACATCGCGTTTTGTACCGGTGAGGCCATTCCGGCGGGCTACAGCGGTTTCCGTTTCCTCGAAGCGGTGCCGTTGAAGAAGCTGAAAGCTGCCCTGGCTAGCCACGGCGCGGGTTCGGTGGAGATCCTGGTGCGCGGCGTGGACGTTGACCCAGACCAGCTGCGTGGCAAGTTGAAGCTGCGGGGTAAGACGCAGATGGCTGTAGTCATTGCGAGGATCGGGGACGCCGCGGTGGCTCATATCTGCACCGCACGCGAAACCGCGTAAGTGTGGGCAGGGCGCGTAAGTTAGAGCCCTATGACGTATCTTGACCACGCGGCAACTACTCCTATGCGTGCCTGTGCCATTGAGGCGCTTGCGAAACATGCGGGTGCGGTAAACCCGGCAAGCCAATATGCATCCGGACGCAAAGCGAATGCGGTGCTGCAGGAGGCACGCGAGCAGATCGCGCAGCTACTCGGGGCGGACCCGGTGGAAGTCATCTTCACCGGCTCGGGTACAGAAGCCGACAACATTGCGGTGCGCGGGCTGTACGCGGCAAGTGAGCTAGACCGTGTGGTGGCCAGCACGATCGAGCACCCCGCGGTACTGGAGAGTGTGCACGCTCTTGAGCGTACGGGTGCGAAGGTGGACTGGCTTAGCGTGGGCCGCGACGGTCACGTTACTGATCTTTCCGCCCTGGATACGCCCGCGGCAGTTGCCACGTTGATGTGGGCTAATAATGAAACAGGTGCGGTGCAGCCGGTCGAGGAAGCAGCCCGTCGTGCCCAGGCAGTTGGCACGCCCTTGCATGTTGACGCGGTGCAGGCAGTGGGGCGTATTCCGGTTGATTTCCATGCGCTTGGTGCCACCACGCTTGCCGCAAGTGCCCACAAGTTTGGCGGCCCGCGCGGCACTGGCTTGTTGTTGGCTCAGCGTTCGCCGGCGCCGCAGCCGGTGATCGTCGGCGGCGGCCAGGAGCGAGGCATCCGATCCGGCACGGTGGATGTGGCCTCGGCGGCGGCGACGGCTGCGGCACTTGCAGAGGCGGTCGGGGAGATGGAGGCGGAAACCGCACGGGTGCGGCAGCTGCGTGATCACCTTGCGAAGTTCATTCTCGCTACCATCCCGAATGCGGTGATGACCACGCAGGAACCAGCGCTGCCGGGGCACGCCCACTTCATGTTCCCGGGTGCGAATGCAGACGCCATGATCATGCTGCTTGATCAGCAAGGCGTTGAAGTTTCTGCCGGCTCCGCGTGCTCGGCGGGTGTGATCCGCTTAAGCGGCGTGTTGGAAGCTATGGGCATTGGCCCGGAAGAAGGCATGGGTGCGCTGCGCATCACGTTTGGCAGGACCACAACTGCCGAGGATATTGAGACCATCAAGGCGCTGCTGCCGGACGTGGTGGAGCGCGCACGACTGGTGTAACAGGTGCGTCGAACGTAACCCGTGTTGTACGTGTGACTGGTGTGACTAGTGTGATAAAGTCGCGCGCATGCGTCGACTTGTTGCTGCCTTAACCGCTGCCGCCCTGACTTTTGCACCCCTGCCTGCGATTGCCCAGTCTTTTCCTGGGCTGATCTCTGGCGTTGACGTTGCTGGGCACCAGCGACCGGGCGGCCAGGCAATTGACTGGAAGCAGGTTTCCGGCCCAGGCATGCAGCAGTTCGCCTTTGTAAAGGCCACTGAAGGCTCCGACTGGAAGAACACCTTCTACGACGAGGATGCTCGCGCCGCAGCCGATGCAGGTATGCGCGTTGGCGCCTACCACTACGCGCGCCCGGCTGGCGATGCGCTGGCACAAGCCCGCTACTTCGCCTCCGTGATCAACGAAGGCCCTGCAACCCAGTTGCCGCCGGTGCTTGACCTTGAGGTGGCTGAAGGCAAAAGCGCGCTGCAGCTGACCGCATGGACGCAGCTCTTCCTCGGCGAGGTGCAACGCCTGACCGGCAAGACGCCCATGATCTACACGTACCGCTACTTCTGGTACGAACACATGGACAACACCAACGCCTTTACCAACTACCCGCTGTGGCTGGCTGCCTACCAGAACCGTCCGCCGCGCCCGGTGGGTGGCTGGGACAAGTTGAGTTTTTGGCAGCGCAGTGAATCCGGCCGCGTGCTGGGTATTTCCACGCCAGTGGACATGAACCTGTACAACGGCAACACTGGCCAGTTCCACCAGTTTGCGGCTGGCAACACGCGCGCAGGCGGCGGCGTGCTGGAACGTTTCCAGGTCGCAGAATCTGGTGAGCTCAAGGTGCTGGAGCAAGACAACACTGCGCTGGTGTTGGCGATTCTGGCACTTGCTGCAGGCGCCGTCGGCCTGGGTGAGCTGACGAAGGCCGTCGACCTCGCTGGCTTTAGTGATGCCGATGCCCGCAATATCGCCAACTTGGTACAGCGCCTGGCAACCACAGGCGAGCTGCCGGTAGAGGATCTTAAGAACATGGTTGCTGGCCGCTACCAGATCGGTGACCTGCTGATTCTTCTGGACAACGCAGCGAAGTAACTACTCGGCGGGGGGGCAGTAGGGGAGTCGTGGCGCGGCGTCGTTGCCAAGGCACGGCACCACGCCTCACCCTTGAACTGGGCGGGCACCGCACCCATGAGCAGGTTGCGGGTCAGCTGCGGGCTTGCCTCAATCGGCTGGTTAGCGCCAATGAGCACAATGTTGCCGTAGCGCCTGCCTTTCAGCATCGGAGGATCCGCAATCGCCGCCACATGCGGGAACACCTCGCACATGCCCGCTAGCTCCTCCTTGGCCTCCTTGAGGTCTGCATGCGAGCCACAGTTGGCAACATAAAGGCCGCTGTTGCTTGTCGACGCCCTGACGTTTTCATAAAACTCCACCGTCGTCAGACTGCGCGGGGTGGTGGCGGACGAGAACACGTCACGGATAATCACGTCGCGGGTTTCTGGCTTGAACGTGTCGGTGACTTCGCGAGCGTCCCCAACACGGATCTTCACCGCCGGCGCACGCGGGATGTCGAACAGCTCACGGGCCAGGATCGCTAGCTCAGCGTCGATCTCCACAACCGTGTTGCGTGATCCTTTCCATTTGCTGGCGAAGTAGCGCGGCATCGTGCAGGCCGCACCGCCGAGGTGAGTCAGGCGTGCCTTCGGCTTGTCTGCATCCGGGTAGGCGCTATCTAAAAAGTCTGCGATCCAGCGCATGTACTCAAAATCCAGGCGCTCCGGATCACCTGGGACGATGTGCGAGCTTGGCACGCCATTGACCAGCAGTACCATGGAGCCGTCTGGCTCGTGCAAAACCTCGGCGACGCCGGTGTCGATTTCATAAAACTCGCTTTTTGCAGCCATGGCTGGTCAGCGTACCCGTCAGCCTGAGTCCGTTGGCTAGAGGCGCGCGTCCGTGCCCCGCAGGTAGGCCACTGCCGCCGCCCATCCGGCTACAGTCAGCGCCGCGGAAGCCACGAGGACGCTCACGATGGTCGCAGCATCGAGTGCCCCCGCCGCAGCGACAGCGGAACTGCCCAACCACAGCGTTTGCGACAACAACGCGGGAGCCACAATGAACCGCACACCAGGTACTCCGGCGGCGAGCGCACCGAATGATACGAGACTTGCTACTACCGCAAGACTGATGGGAGCGGCAAAGCTACGGATGATCATGGATAACAGTGACTGCCAAGAGGCCACAGCGACGGCCGGGGCTAGAGCCAATAATGCTGCGACGAGGAGTTCGCCTGGCACTGCACCAGGAATTTGCAACGCCCAACCAACTGCAAGCGTCAGACCGATGAGGATCGCGTGCATCGCCGTGACAGCGACCGTGATCGCGGCGATTTTCGACGCCACCAGGGCGCCCACCGATCGCGTCGATGTCAGC
Organism: Corynebacterium riegelii; assembly: GCF_001263755.1. Lineage (NCBI taxonomy): Bacteria > Bacillati > Actinomycetota > Actinomycetes > Mycobacteriales > Corynebacteriaceae > Corynebacterium > Corynebacterium riegelii. The sequence continues at coordinate 933,491 of NZ_CP012342.1, read as the reverse complement.
ATGGTGAGCCAGTTGTGCCCGCGGTGCTCGACCCGCCAGGCGGCTGCGGCGAGGATCGCGATGCCAGCGGTACAGAACAGCAACCCATAAAACAGCATGACCTGGGAGAAGTAGCTACCCCAACCGGCGGTCAGGGTGCCGGTGTTCGCGGCGTAGTTGCCGGCGCCGATCGCAACTGCGGTTATGGGGACGAGGAGCGTGACCGCCCAGACGTGGGAGCGTCGGAGCTTGAGCAGATCGTTTCGGATCAGATCCATGGTCTAGATCTCCTTTCGGTCGAAGGCCTTGGTGCCAGCGACAAAGATTGCCGCCGCAAGGACGAGGTAGCCGGCCCATAGCAACCAGCTGGGCTGCGTCGGAGTGACCCCGGTCTCGGTGAAGCCGAACGGAAGGATCACAGCGAAGTACCCGAAAGGGTTGAGCGCGGCCAGCCACGGAGGAGAGAGCAACGATGCGATGCCGAGGAATCCGCCGACGACACCGACTGCGAGCACCACAAGTTGGGATTCAACGAGCGCGGCCAGCAACAGCATCACCGCAAGGAGGGCAAGCGTGGTGCCCGCGACGCCGAGGCCGAAGCGCAGCCATATCTCCGACATGTCTTCGCGCGGTGCGGGTGCGCCCATCGCGACAGGCAGCGCGACGGTTGCAGCAAACTCAACAACCTTTGCGACGACTACGACCACAGCCGCGACGCCGTACTTCTTCACCAGCAGCGCCCCAGGCCGACTTCCTGCGATGGCGTTGAGACGCCACCCGCCGCTGATGTGCTCCACATCGACGATGCGACTGGCCACCAGTGATACCTGCAACGGAGAGAGAAACGCGAGCGCCATGGCGAACCAGATGAGATGTCCCGCCCATGCGGTATCTGGATTGGTTTGGAATGCGACAGCGGTGTCGCCTGCGAAGAGACTCATGTTGGCGAATAGGACAATGCCAACCGTCATCAGCAGACTCAGCCACACGATTTTGGTGCGTCTGAGTTTGGCAAACTCCACCATCATGCGTCTGCCACCTCCTCGCCAGTCAGACCGATAAAGATGTCTTCGAGGCTGCGTCGCTTACGCAGTACCTGATGCAAGGGCACGCCGTGTGCTACGAGGAGGGCGATGGTGTCGGCGACGTGGGCGTCGTCAAGACCGGCAAGCTCCACACCCCCTGCTACTCGAACAGGGTGGAGTCCCTTCAGCACTTCGGCGGCGCTAGCAGCGTCAGGCGTCTGGATGAACACATCCGGCAGTTGCGCGCTGTAAAGCTCCTCTTGCGATCCCTGGAAAACGAGCCGACCGTGGTTGATAATGGTCAAGTCAGTCGCCATCTTTTCAATCTCAGACAACAGGTGGCTCGACACCAGGACCGTTCGGCCCTGATCGCGGGCGAGGCTGATGATCAGTTCGCGGATCTCCTCGATGCCTGCGGGGTCGAGGCCGTTAGTGGGTTCGTCCAGAATGAGCAACTGTGGGTCGCGAGCAAGTGCCATCGCAATCCCCAGGCGCTGCTTCATGCCGAGCGAATAGTTTTTCACCAACTTGTCCATCTGGCCGTCGAGCCGCACCAGCGACACCGCGCGGCGTACCGCATCGGGATCGGCGCCGAGCAGACGCGTGACAATGCGCATGTTTTCACCACCGGTGAGGTGTGGGTATGCGGCCGGAGCTTCGATGAGCGAGCCAACACTCGATAACACCTGTGCGCGGTTCGCCCGCGTCATGGGCTGGCCGAGCACGCTGATATCTCCGCGCGTTGGGGCGATGAGGCCGAGCAGCATCTTCATCGTGGTGGACTTGCCGGAGCCGTTTGGGCCGAGCAAGCCGTGGACCACGCCGGGCACGACCTTGAGGTCCAGGTTGTGGACCACATCTGTGCGTCCGTAGGTTTTGGTCAGACCGTGGGTCTGAATGATCGGTGTTTCCATACACCCCACTTTCACGCCCGACAGGGGGTGAGCGCGTCGGCGTACGGCACGATATTTGCTGTGATACCGGGGTATGACGCGTCAGGAATCCAACAGGTCCGCGCGCGAGACTAGCCCGGTGCGGTAGGCGAAAAGCGCTGCGTGGACCCGATCGCGCGACTGTGTCTTGGCTAGCACGCGGCCCACGTGGGTCTTCACTGTTGGCATGGAGATAAACATCCGCTCGGCAATCTCCGTGTTAGACCACCCGCGGCCGATTGCCACGAGTACTTCGCGCTCGCGCTCGGTCAGGTCCGTGAGCGCTAGCCTGTCGGCAGGGGACAGGGAAACTGTTTCCTCATCCGGAGCATGCAGTTTTGCTACGACCCGGTTCGTCGCACGCGGCGAGATCACCGCATCACCATGTGCCACAGTGCGGATGGCGTCGAGCAAGGTCTCTGCTTCAGCATCCTTGAGCAGGAAACCGCTGGCACCGGCGCCAAGGCCGCCAAGCACATAGGCTTCGTCATCAAACGTGGTCAGGATGATCACCTTGGTCGCCGGATGTGTTGCTACAACCTGCCTCGTCGCAGCGATGCCGTCCAACACAGGCATCTGCACGTCCATGAGGACGATGTCCACCGCTTCATTACTGCATGCCTGAACCGCCTCCTTACCGTTGCCAGCAAGCCAACGCACCTGTATATCCTGCTGCGAGTCGATGACGCTGCGGATGCCGTGGAGGAAAAGCGCCTGGTCGTCTACGAGTCCGAGAGTGATCATGGATGAAGTGGGATCCTTGCTTCAGTAGCCCAAGTGCCGGTTGCGCCAAGGGAAGTGGTGACGTTGCCGCCGACAAGCGACGCACGCTGTTTCATCCCCTCGACACCGTGGCCCGGCTGAGACACCGCGCCGGGTGCGACGGGATTGCTTACCAAGACCTTGACGTCGTCGCCCCAGCTCACGGTTAAGTTGGCGCTGCCAGTGCCGTGTTTCATCGCGTTGGTGAGCGATTCTTGGACGATGCGCTGGACGGTTAGCGCTGTGACTGGGGCTAAATCCTTGGGTGGGGTGCCCTTGACGGTGTAGTCCACCTGAAGCCCGCCGGCGCGGCACGTGGCAACGAGCCTGTCAATGTCCAATTCCGCCAACGGTTCCACCGGACGTGGACCGGTATTGCGCAGTAACTCGACAACACCGCGCATCTGCCGAAGTGAGTCTCGACCAACACTGGCAATGGTGCGCAATGCGGTGTCTTTCGTTTCGAGAGTTCCGTCGCTGAAGCGTGCGCCGTCGGCCTGTGCGACGATGACGGTCAGCGAATGGGTGACAATGTCGTGAACTTCTCGGGCTAGGTGGGCACGCTGTTCTTGGGCCTCGCGTTCGATCTCCGCACGCTGGCGCGCCAGCTCTTGCTCCGCGCTCTCTTCAGCGCGGCGGCGAAGCTCACCGAAAAGTAACGCCACAGTGAGCAGAATGATGCTCCAGAAGACGTAGGGGAGTCGCTCGGCAGGCTCGAGCGCGGTGAGCGCGGGGATGACGAACGCGGTGGCTGCGGCGTCGCCAAGCAGCAGTGCACCCGTGGCGATATCGCGGTGCGGGGCGGGCAGGTGGCGCCTGGCGATGTAGGCGGCGAACGGCGCCACGGCGATTGTGCCGACGGGGAGTGAGTTGCAGAACGCCGCGGGAATGAGCACCGCAAGGATCGCAGCGAACGTTTCCAGCGGCCAGCGCCAGCGGGTAAACGGGGCCGCAACGGCGCAGGCCAGCAGTGTGAGCCCGACGACCAACTGCCGCGAATCCGGCAGCAGCCCAACTAGGCAGGTGACCAGCATGAACGCTGCCATGCCCGCATTGTGGATCCGCACTGCGCGGGGAGTGGATAAGTTCATGGCCGTCCACGCTACTTGCCGCCGCGGGCAGCCGCGTCGTACTGCGGTATGACGCTTAGGACTTCACCAGCCGCGCGATAGCTGCGGACGCCTCTTTGATCTTGTCCTCGGCTTCCTGCCCGCCTTTGATGGCATTGGCAACGCAGTGCTCCAAGTGATCGTCCAGCAAACCCAGTGCTACGCTCTTCAGCGCCGCGTTGACCGCACTGATCTGGGTGAGAATGTCAATGCAGTAGGCGTTTTCGTCGATCATGCGGTGAATACCGCGGGTCTGCCCCTCGATACGCTTGAGACGAGCGAGATAGCGGTCTTTTTCGCTGATGTAGCCGTGGTTGGCTGAGTTCCCGGAAGCGGGGGTGGGGGTGTTCATCATCGGTCTCCTGGATGGTGTGGACGGTGTTGGGTCACTTGGACCGGTTAAGTATCCGGTCGGTGCTGCTCTGTGGGGTGAGGTCGAGTCGGCGCAGCAGTTGCGCATTCAGAGCCACGACGACGGTCGAGGCCGACATCAGGATCGCACCGACGCTCATCGGCATCACGAAACCGATTGGAGCGAGGATACCGGCAGCCAGCGGCACGGACAGCAAGTTGTAACCGGCCGCCCACCAGAGGTTCTGCTTCATCTTCCGGTAGGTCTCTCGCGAGAGCTCAATGACCGAGAGCACCGATCGCGGATCAGAGCTTGCCAGGATGACCTCCGCCGAGCCGATGGCCACGTCGGTGCCCGCACCGATCGCGATACCGACATCGGCCTGGGCCAGCGCCGGTGCGTCGTTGACGCCGTCGCCGACCATGGCGACCTTGTGTCCCTCGCTCTGCAGTTCCTTGACCTTTGTGGCCTTGTCCTCCGGCCGCACACCGGCGAAGACCCGATCGATGCCCAATTCGCCCGCTACGGTGTTCGCCACGGCCTGCGCGTCGCCGGTAATCATGACGACTTGAGCACCCGATGTGTGCAGTGCATCGACGGCGTCGCGGGACTCGGGGCGGATCTCGTCGGCAAGCCGCAGCGCGCCGATCACTTCGCCGTCGGCGAGGACGTGGAGAATGATCGCGCCCTCCTTTCGCCACTCGTCGGCGACCGGGAGCTCCCCGGCGGAATGCTGCTCAAGCAGGTAGGGGCCACCGACCTCGATTACCTCACCGTCAACCGTTGCCTTCACGCCCACTGCTGGGGACGAAGAAAAGTCGGTGGCCTGCGGGACGGCTACATCGCCGGCTTGAGCGGCCCCAGTGATCGCGCGGGCTAGCGGGTGCTCACTGTCGGCTTCAGCGGCCGCCGCAAGGGCAAGCACCTCTTCTTTATCACGCCCACCGGCGGGGTCGATCGCGGTGACGGTGGGTTCGCCCTTGGTGAGGGTGCCGGTCTTGTCAAACAGTACTGAGTCGACGGTGCGCATGGATTCGAGTGCGAGCCGATCCTTGATCAGCACCCCGCCGCGGGCGGCGCGCTCGGTTGCAATGGAGACGACCAGCGGGATCGCAAGGCCTAGGGCGTGAGGGCAGGCGATGACGAGCACCGTAATAGTGCGCACTACCGCTTCATTTGGCACACCGAAGACGGTCCAGACCACAGCGGTCAAGATGGCGGCGCCGAGGGTGAACCAGAACAGCCAGGCAGCAGCCTTGTCTGCGAGGCGCTGCGCCCGCGATGACGACTCTTGCGCATCGGTGACCAGCTTTTGGATGCCGGCCAACGCGGTGTCGCTACCCGTCGCCGTGACCTCGATGCGCAGACCCGAGTCTGTCGCGATGGTGCCAGCAACCACGTGCTCTCCTTCACCGCGGCGCACCGTTTTCGATTCGCCGGTGACCATCGACTCGTCCATGCTGGCGCTGCCGTCGACGATTGTGCCGTCGGCAGGTACGGACGCGCCGGGGCGCACGATCACGACATCGCCGACCTCAAGATCCGCCGGGGTGACCTTCACAACTTCGTCGCCGTCGATCTTCTCGGCCTCGTCGGGCAGAAGAGCGGCGAGCGAATCCAGGGCCGAGGTGGTCTGGGCGAGGGAGCGCATCTCGATCCAGTGTCCCAGCAGCATGATGACCACCAGCAGCGCCAGTTCCCACCAGAAATTCAGCCCGCGGTCCAGCAAGTTCAGGCTCGCACCCCAGGAGGAGACGAAGGCGACCGTGATCGCGAGCGCGATCAGCAGCATCATGCCGGGTTTGCGGGAGCGGATCTCGGAGACAGCACCCGTCAAGAATGGGCGACCTCCCCAGAAGTAAATGACCGTGCCCAAAAGCGGTGAGATCCACCGGACCCATTCCGCATCAGGCAGCTGGTAGCCGATGAGGTGGGCGAAGGTTTCGTTAAATCCGACGACCGGGATCGCAAGTACCAGCATGATCCAGAAGAGCCTGCGGAACTGGGCAACGTGGCCTGCGTGGCCCGCGTGGTCACCGTGGCCTGCGTGGCCCGCGTGGTCATGGCCTCCATGTTCTCCGTGACCCGCGTGCTCTGTGTGGTTGTGACCGGCATGGCCTTCGTGGTTGCGGTGTTCGTGATGACTGGCGTGCCCACCGGGTCCGGCGTGGGAGTGGGCGTGTCTGTCGTTCATGGTTCTGTCCTCTTGTTGCAGTTCATAGTTGTGGTCGGTTCGGCCGTGCCGGGGGCCTAGCACGACGGCTGCATCCCACATTAATACCCCATGGGGGTATATGTCTAGAATGCGTCCTCATCGTTACGGCCTGACGTTTCACCTTTCGCGCTCGCGGGACTACACTCCCTCGACATGCGAGTATTAGCGGCCATGAGCGGGGGAGTGGACTCCTCAGTGGCCGCCGCGCGCCTAGTTGAGGCGGGCCACGACGTTGTTGGCGTGCACCTTGCGTTGAGCAAAGACGCGCAGCAGACGCGCGAGTCCGCCCGCGGCTGCTGTTCGCTGGAAGATTCCGCCGACGCTCGCCGCGTGTGCGACAAACTTGGCATTCCGTTTTACGTGTGGGATTTCTCCGACAAGTTCAAAGAAGAGGTCATTGACAACTTCGTGTGGTCCTACGAAAACGGCGAGACCCCCAACCCGTGCCTGCGCTGCAACGAGAAAATCAAGTTCGCAGCCCTGCTTGACCGTGCGATCACGCTTGGTTTCGACGCGATTGCAACCGGCCACTACGCCATTATTGATAAGGACGGAAACCTGCGGCGCTCCGCTGACCCGTTAAAGGATCAGTCCTACGTCCTTGGTGTGCTGACACGCGATGAGCTGGATCGCTGCATCTTTCCAGTGGGCGACACCGAGAAGCCACAGATCCGCGAAGAGGCAGCGCGCCATGGGTTCTCTACTGCGTCGAAGCCGGATTCCTACGACATCTGCTTCATTCCGGACGGCAACACGCAGGCCTTCCTAGGCCGCTCCATTGGCATGCGCCCAGGGATGATTAAGGATACGCACGGCAATGAGCTCAAAGAACATGACGGCGCGTTTCGGTACACGATCGGTCAGCGCAAGGGTCTGAACATCCGCGTGCCCGCGGCGGACGGCAAACCCCGCTACGTCACTGACGTCGATGCAGCCACAGGAACTGTCACCGTTGGCCCCCGCGAAGCGCTGAAGGTGCACGAGATCACCGCTGACCGTCTCAAGGTTTTGCACCCGGCGATGTCAGAGGCTGCCGCAAGCGGCGAGGAACTTGCTGCTCACGTGCAGATCCGCGCCCACGGCGGGGTAGTGCCGTGCACCGCGCGCATTGAGGGCGACGCGATGACCCTTGACCTGCACACCCCGCTCGAGGGCGTTGCCCGCGGCCAGGCTGCAGTGCTGTACCTCCCTGACCCAGACGGCTTAGGCGACGTTGTCCTTGGCTCCGGCACTATCTGCGCAACGGCATGACACTTTCACCTACTGCATTCGGGCTTGGACCACTGCCCGGTACTGACCTCGTACAGGCAGCGGATGTGGTGCTCTCCGAGTCACCGCTGCCGCACATCCCGCAGCTGCCTGACCGTGGCATCGGCTCTGACCTAATCGGACGCACCGCCGCGCTTCTAGAGATCCCGGTTGCCCCGGGTCCACGCGGGTGGCGCGTGGCGGCACGCAAGCGCGGGCTCGCAGACCAAATGGCTCGCGACCTTGACCTGCTTGAAGAGCTCTGGCACGGCAAGGTTGACGTGGTCAAGGTGCAGGTGGTGGGGCCGTTGACGTTGGCGTCGTTAGTAGAAATGCCCAATGGGCACCGGATGATCACTGACCCGGGTGCGTTTCGGGACCTGACTGAGGCGCTGCTGCATGCGTGCGAGGAACACCGCGCGGATGTGGAGCAACGCTTTGGCGCAACGGTTCTGCAACTCGATGAGCCGCAACTGCCAGCGGTAATAGCGGGCAGCCTCAAGGGCACGACCGATTTTGACACGATCCGCGCGATCCCGGAACCGGAGGAGACCCTCCAGCGCTTCGGCGAACACCTGCTCAACACCCCAGCGCTGGTGGAGATGCCGTGGATAACGGTTGATCCGCGCGGTGCAGAAAAGGACGCGTTGGCTCGGCTGCTTGATAGCGGCACACGCATCGCCATCCCAACCATGCAGCCGCGCGAACTGTTCAACCTGTTTGATGAGCTGCAGATTGACCCCGCTGAAACCCAGATTGACGTGTATGCGTCTCCGGCAGAAACGCTGGTAGGGACCGCGAAAAACTACTTCGCCGCGCGCGAAATGCACGAAGAACTTACAGTTGAATTATGAATGAACGACTTCACTGGGAAAAGAAATCCGTGAACTGGGCCCTTGCCGTGGGCTTGGCGGTGCTGTTTTTCATCGTCCTCGCAATAGTCATGGAGCGTCTGTGGGCAGGTGTTGCAGTTGCCGTGATTATCGCCGTGGTGTTCGCGTTAATGCCGGATAAGCGCTGGGCGGATTTTGACGGCCAGACGCTGCGACTCGGCCAGAAGAAGCCCGGCATCGAGCTGCCGCGCGAAACCATTGCGAGCGTTAGCACCAATGACGCTGGTGATTTGGTCGTGCAAACCACGGCAGGGGAGCACCACACCCTGAAATCGGGTGGGGACGCAGACGGGCTACGCGCGTTCGCCCAAAAGGTGCAGGCCGCGCTCTAGCCGGGCTTAAGCCAACAGGACTAGCCCAACATCGGCCAGCCGGGCAACACGTCTGAGGCGTCGCGGCCGTTGGATTCGAAATACCTGCGGCGTTCCTCCTGCATTTTGTAGTACTCCACAGCTTGGTACTCCATCAGCTCGCCGGTATCCATCTGCGAGAGCTCTGGGAAGTGCTTGCGCACCTGCATCCACGCAACGCGCGCGGCGGCGGTCGCATCAGCGGTCGCCTCATGTGCGTTATCAATGCGCACACCGTAGTGGTCACACATAGCCGTCAGGTTGCGCTTGCCCTTGCGGTAGCGATCCTTGGCGCGGTCAATCACCAGCGGGTCATAGACCGGACCGGTCACGGTGAAATCGCCCGTGAGCTGGCGCAGCACCGTCAGATCGTAGGGGGCGTTGAACACCACCAGCACTAGGCCGTCGTCCCAGCCCTTTTTGATCGCCTCGACCGTTTCGTGCAGTACCTCATCGTGGTCGCGGCCCTCTGCACGCGCCTTTTCCGTGGTGATGCCGTGGACCTTCGCGGCCTCCTCGGGGATCTCTATGCCGGGGTCGGCGAGGGTTTCGTTGGAGGTGACCTCGGAGCCGTCGATACGCACGAGCGCAGACGTGACAATCCTGGCCTCACGCGGGTTGGCGGAGGTGGTCTCCAGGTCAAAGGAGAGCATGCGGGAGGCGTCGAAGTTAGCCATGCCCGCCATTCTAACGGCCGCCGCCACACGTCCGGGACGGAATGAAATCACACAGCGGTTGTGGATCTCGATTGAGATCAAAAGTGCGTAAAAGCTGGATATACGTCCGCTTATCAATGCTCCAGTCATACTCCAACGTATGTGGAAGAGTTTGCCCAGCGGCGAATACTAGGTCAGCCAACAGTCGGGTGACGCGTCCGTTACCGTCTACAAAGGGATGGATTCGAACGAACTCGGCATGGGTGCAAACTCCAAGATCGTGTGGAGAAGTAACCAATGCTTCTTCCCAGCGATAATTCAGATTCCCGCAGACCATGAAAGTTTCGCTGGAGATGTTATTAGGGGCGACACCGATGTTCAACATCGTTCTTCGGAATCTGCCTGCCCACTTCCAGATGCCCCCAAACAACGTAGTGTGAAGTTCTATTAGAAACGAAGGCGTCAAGAGATCAGGAACTGTTAGTTTTCCGCGATCGATTGCGGACAAGAGCCTTTCCCTAGCTTCGCTGTAAAGTGCGGTTTCTAGGTCATAAATCGTTGACTTTGTGAAGCTTTCACCCAGGATACGAAGCACCTCAGGGTTGAGAGCTTCCAGTTCATCCCCTTCGAGTGGCGTTTCTCCATACCCAGGTGTTAAACCCATGCACGATCACTTCGGAGGCGTTGGAGTACTTGCTCAGTTTCGGCAGAACGAACATAGTTTTTCGGGACCGTTCGTCCTTCGAGAGCCATTGACGCTTTGGCAGCTCGCATCGAAGTCGATATTTCTACAGTGCGTTGGTTTTGTTGATGTATTACCGTCATTTTGGCTCCTCTTCAAGAATCCTCTCCAACATTCTAGATACCTCTCGAAACCCGCAGTGGTACTGAATACAATCCTTGCCCCCAGCCCGGCCGATGTTTGATAGTCACATTCATGACACAACTCACTGATTGGCAAAAGCAGGTTCTCGGCGCGAAGCGCGTTGACCTTACCCACCAGATCCACCCCGAGATCCCGCACTTTCCGGCATTTCAGCCCATGTCTGAGCGCACGGTGACCACGATTGCAAAGGACCGTTTCTTTGCCAAGGAGTACACCTTTGCCACCCCCTATGGCACCCATATTGATGCGCCTGGACACTTTGCAGACGGCAAGAGGCTTGTGGACGCTATCGGTGCCGACGAACTCATCCTGCCCCTGTTTGTTCTCCACCTGGAAGACACGGTCGCGCAGAACCCGGATCACGGTGTGACGGTGGAAGACATCAAGGCTTTCGAGGCCGAGCACGGCGAGATCTCCGAGGGCAGCTTCGTAGCGTTTGCCAGTAACTGGCATAAGCGCTGGGAGGACCCGGCGGCATTTGTCAACCACGATGACAGCGGCGTGCAGCACACCCCGGGCTGGACGCTGGATGCGTTGAAGTTCTTGGTTGAAGAGCGCAAGGTGGCTGCCATCGGTCATGAGACGCTGGATACAGATCCGGGTGTGGTGGCCGCTGAGACGGGTTTCCTCTACGGCGAGCTCTACATTCTGGAGCAGGACATTTACCAGGTAGAGGTCATGACCAACCTGGACCAGGTCCCGGCGACGGGTGCGGTGATTGTGGTTGGTCCGGCGAACTTCCGCGGCGCGCCTTCCATTAGCTCGCGCGTGTTCGCACTGTTTCAAAACTGATCTTCGAACACTGATCTGTGTAATCACTCACTAGACTGGCTGCTCATGAGCGAACTTCAGGATTTGCAGCGCGAATGGGACCAGCTGGCGGGGGAGGTCCGCCACCACAGGGACCTGTATTACAACGGCCAGCCGGTGATTTCGGACGGTGAGTTTGATGAGCTGTTTCGTCGCCTGCAGGCGCTTGAAGAGGAGCACCCGGAGCTAGCCGTACCGGATTCACCCACCAAGGAAGTCGGCGCCCCGGTGAATGATGGTGCGTTTGCGGACGTCACTCACCCAGAGCGCATGATGAGCCTGGATAACGTTTTCTCTGAAGAGGAGATGCGTGATTGGCTGGCCAAGACTCCTGGCCCGTACCTCACTGAGCTGAAGATCGACGGGTTGTCCATTGACCTTGTGTATGAAAACGGTGAGCTCACCCGTGCTGCCACGCGTGGCGACGGTGTGACGGGCGAAGACATCACCGCCAACGCACGAGTGATCGAGGACATCCCGCACACGCTTAAAGGCGACGCCCCGGCTTTCCTTGAGGTGCGCGGCGAGGTGTTTATCCGTCCCGAGGACTTCCCGGAGCTCAATGAGCTGCGCCAGAAGGAAGGCGGTAAGCCGTTTGCTAACCCGCGCAACACGGCGGCAGGTGGCTTGCGTCAGAAGAACCCGGAGGATGTGAAGAAGCGCAAGCTTCGCATGATCTGCCACGGTATCGGCGCGCGCGAGGGCTTCAACCCGCAAACGCAGCACGAGGCCTACCTGAAGCTTGCGGAGTGGGGGCTGCCGGTCAGCGAGTACACGCGCCAGGCGGAAACCGCCGAGGACGTAATCAAGGCGGTCAAGTACTGGGGCGAGCACCGCAATGACGCCATCCATGAGATGGATGGCCTTGTAGTCAAGGTGGATTCCGTGGCGGAGCAGCGCGCGCTGGGTGCTACGTCGCGCGCGCCGCGTTGGGCGATTGCGTACAAGTACCCGCCGCAGGAAGTGACCACGAAGCTGCTGGACATTGAGGTCTCTGTGGGCCGCACTGGGCGCGCAACCCCGTTTGCGGTGCTAGAGCCGGTGTTTGTCTCAGGTTCCACGGTGTCTATGGCAACGCTGCACAACCAGCACGAGGTCAAGCGCAAGGGTGTGTTGATCGGGGACACGGTGGTGGTGCGCAAGGCCGGCGAGATCATCCCGGAGGTCTTGGGCCCCGTTGCTGATCTTCGCGACGGCACCGAGCGCGAATTCGTCTACCCGGAGAATTGCCCGTCGTGTGGCACGAAGCTGGCCCCTGCGAAGGAGGGGGACGCGGACTGGCGCTGCCCCAACACCCGCTCCTGTCCGGCGCAGCTGGCGACGCGGCTGGAGTACATCGCATCCCGCGGCGTCTTTGACATTGAGGCACTGGGGGAGAAGGGCGCTCAGGACTTGATCGCGTCCGGTGTGCTTGAAGATGAGGCGAAGCTGTTCGACCTCACCGAGGAAGACCTGAAGAAGTCCAGCGCGTACACGCGTAAAGACGGCGCAGTCAACGCTGCTGGCAAGAAGCTGTTGGCCAACCTTGAGACCGCGCGTCACGCGGATCTGTGGCGGGTGATCACCGCGCTGTCTATCCGCCACGTCGGTCCCACCGCGGCCCGCGCCCTTGCCACGCGCTACCACTCGTTGCAGGCGCTTATGGACGCCCCCGTGGAGGACCTTGCCGAGACTGACGGTGTTGGCGAGGTGATTGCAGCGTCGTTTAAGGAATGGTTCACGGTTGATTGGCACCAAGCGATCGTGGAAGCCTGGGCGGCCGCCGGTGTGACCATGGAGTCGGACGAGGAAGAGCGCGCCCCGCAGACGCTGGAGGGCCTGACCATCGTTGCCACCGGCACGCTGGAGGGCTTTACTCGCGACGAGATTAAGGAAGCGATCCTGTCACGCGGCGGCAAGGCAGCAGGTTCGGTGTCGAAGAAAACTGACTACGTGGTGGTTGGTGAAAACGCCGGCTCCAAGGCCGCAAAGGCCGAGGAGCTGGGGCGGCCGATTCTCACCGAGGCGCAGTTTGTGCAACTGCTTGAGGGCGGCCCAGACGCGCTTGCATAAGGCGCGCGGTACTTCTAGCGCAGCATTGCGCCGACGATGCGGCCAAGATCGCCGATCTCACGGACCTCAGATGCCAGGTAGTCAGGCCCGCCAACACGCCCGATGACCAGCACCATGTCGGTGCCGTTGAGCGGAGTAATAGTCAGCGCGGTACCGAGTTGGAACCACGGCTCTGGCGCCCATTCGTCGTAGTCGGGTTGGAGGACCCGTGCTGCGTCGATAAGCGGCATGCTCGGGTGGGAACCATCATCCTCCGGTGCGGCCGGGGAGGCGGCGACCCGGGCAAGCCCATCGGGGGTATCACGCAGCACGACCGCCCAGGAGGAGGTAACCGCACCCGGCATGACGTTGACCAACTCATCCAACGTGTCGTTGACGCGGCTGGAACAATCCGCGATTTTTGCAAGCATCTCAATCTGTCCGCGGCGGTCCACACGACCCGTAAACGGGCGGATGGAATCCACCTCCGCACCCTCAACCGAGGCTACGGCGGTGATCAGCGTGTCTACCATGACGCCAGTGGGAAGTGTCACCACGATGTCATCGGTTACGGTGCCATCTAGCGAGGTTTCCACAATGTCCACGGAGTTAATGTCAGCGTCCACAATGCCAAACGCTTCGGCCAGCTGACCAAGGCTGCCGGGGACGTTCGGAAGGGTTACGCGGATGAGATAGGACATGAACTCCTTTATAGCAACCGGGGCTGGCCGGTAGTTGTGCCGGTGGTTGTGTAGGCGTGACGTAAGATGATCCCCGTTAAACGCAACCCACGTGACGTGGAAGGGATATAACGACTGTGGCTGAGATTTCCCGCGACGAGGTCGCGCGCATTGCGCGCCTTGCTCGAATCGCGCTGAATGATGAGGAACTCGACGATATTGCGAAGCAGCTAGACACGATTGTGGATGCTGTTTCGAAGGTCCAGGGCGTGGACACCGAGGGGGTTACCCCGATGAGCCACCCGCACTCCATTGACGCGGGTATGCGCGCAGATGTGGAGAAGAAGACGCTGACGCAGGCCCAAGCGCTGGACCAGGCTCCGGCCGTGGAAGACGAACGCTTCGTTGTGCCGCAGATTCTCGGAGAGGGAGATTAAGAACTATGACCCAGTACACGATTCCTGCCGAGGGCCTGATTTCGAAGCCGGCACACGAGCTGGCTGCCATGATCCAAGCTGGCGAGGTGACTTCGCGTGAGGTCACCGAGGCGTTTTTGGACCGTATCGCCGAGGTTGACGGTGAGATCGGCGCATTCCTGCACGTTGGTGTGGAGGAAGCATTGGCTGCGGCAGACAAGGTGGATGAGCAGGTGAAAAGCGGCGAGGAGCCGGCTTCTGCGCTTGCTGGTGTGCCGCTGGCGCTTAAAGACCTGCTGGTGACTACGGATGCGCCGACGACTGCAGCATCCAAGATGCTTGAGGGCTACATGAGCCCGTACGACGCGACTGTGGTGACCAAGCTGCGTGAAGCTGGTATCCCGATCCTGGGCAAGACCAACCTGGATGAGTTCGCCATGGGTTCCTCTACAGAGAACTCTGCCTACAAGCCGACGAAGAACCCTCACGACTTGGAGCGCGTGCCGGGTGGCTCCGGTGGCGGTACCGCTGCTGCGCTGGCTTCCGGTGAGGCGCCGCTGGGCATTGGTACGGACACCGGCGGCTCGATCCGTCAGCCGGCATCTTTGACCGGCACGGTGGGTGTGAAGCCGACCTACGGTGGCGTGTCGCGCTACGGCGTCATCGCCTGTGCCTCCTCGCTGGATCAGGTCGGCCCGTGTGCCAACAACGTGTTGGATACGGCGTTGTTGCACGAGATCATTGCAGGCCACGATGAGTTCGACGCAACCAGCGTGGACCGCGAGGTACCCAAGTGTGCAGATGCGGCGCGTGAGGGCGCATCCGGCGACCTTACGGGCGTGAAGATTGGCCGCGTGAAGCAGTTCAACCGCCCGGGCACGCAGGCTGGCGTGGCTGAGCTGATCGATGAAGCCTTTGCGCAGTTTGAGCGCCAGGGCGCGGAGATCGTTGAGGTTGACTGCCCGAGCTTCGATGACGTGATGGGTGCCTACTACATCATCCAGATGTCTGAGGTCAGCTCGAACCTGGCTCGTTTCGACGGTATGCGTTACGGCCTGCGCGCCGGCGATGATGGCACCCGCTCCGCTGAGGAGGTCATGGCGGCCTCTCGTGGCGCAGGTTTCGGCCCTGAGGTCAAGCGCCGCGTGATCCTGGGCACCTACGCGCTATCTGTTGGTTACTACGACGCGTACTACCTGCAGGCACAACGCGTGCGCACGATGATCGCGCAGGACTTGAAGCGTGCCTTCGAGCAGGTTGACGTCATCGCTGGCCCAGCTGTGCCGTCCACGGCGTTCAAGCTGGGGGAGAAGGTGGATGATCCGTTGGCGATGTACAACTTTGACCTGTTCACCCTGCCGCTGAACTTGGCTGGCCTGCCGGGCATGTCCGTGCCGGCTGGTAAGGCGTCAGACACCGGCCTTCCGGTTGGTCTGCAGCTGATCGCCCCGGCGTTTGAGGACGCGCGCCTCTACCGCGTGGGTGCCGCTTTTGAAGCCGGCCGTTAATCCTTGGAATACCCTCGCAGCCTTGGCTGCGGGGTATTTTCTTGTCCTGATTGATCAGGGCTTCATGCCCGTGATCACGCCGCTTTTGCCTTTCGACGTGAAAAGCGCCGTCTGGCTGACCTCCATCTACCTGCTGTGCACGGTGGCACCGATGCCCGCCACGGGCCGTCTTGGAGACGTCTACGGGCAGCGCCGCATGTTCCTTGCCGGCTTGTGCGTCTACGTCCTGGGTTTGGGATTGGCGGGTGCCTCGTGGTCTTTTGGCTCTTTGGTGGCAGCGCGTGCGTTGCAGGGCTTTGGCGCGGCGGTGTTCCTGCCGCAAGCGTTCGGGCTGATCCCGCGGGTGTTTGCCGATGACAAGCAAGGCCGAGCGTTTGCTGCCTGGGGCGTGATTGGCTCAGTGGCCTCCATGCTGGGACCCGTGGCTGGCGGTGCTGTTGCGGAAAGCTACGGCTGGCGCGCGGCGTTTTACGCCCAAGCGGGGCTGGGGGTTGCGGCACTGGTGGCTGGCTTGATTGCCTTGCCAGCGCTGCCGCGCGGGCAGCAGCAGGTGACGCTTCTGCCCGTGCTGCTATCGATCGGCGGCCTTGGGTGTTTGGTCTACGGCATCCAGTTCGGCCAGTGGCCTTCGATCCTTCTCGGCTTGCTGCTGGTGATGTCGCTCGTGCTTTCTGCACGCAACGGCACCGACGGTGGGTTCCTGCCAATCGGGCTTCTCAGCGGTAGGGCCTTTGCGCTGGGCACGATAGGTGTGGCCATGATGGGCTTTTCGGTGGCATCCATGTTCATCCCCCTGATGTATTGGCTGCAAACGGTTGCGGGCGCAACTCCAACCACGGCCGGGCTTGTCACCGTGCCCATGTCCTTATTCGCACTCGCCTTGACCCCGGTTGCCGGCTACCTCACGGACCGTATGGACCCAGGCAAGCTGTGCGTTGCGGGCTTTAGTGTGTGCGCGGCGGGCCTTGCATTGGCCGTTGCACTGATTAACGCCGGGGCGCCCGTTGCATGGTTTGCCGCGGTGACCTCGCTTCTCGGCATCGGCGGGGCATTCGTGTGGGCGCCCAATGCTGCAGTGACCATGCGGGGTATCGACGGTGCGCACACCGGCGCGGCCTCGGGGCTCTACAACACGGCGCGCCAGGTAGGCAGCGTGGTGGGTGTCGCGCTGGTTGGTGCAGTGCTGGCGTCGGGGGAGATCGACGCGACTGCTGCAAAAGCGCTGGTGCTGCCGTTGGGGGCGATGGTGGTGGGGGCGGTGGCGTCGCTAAGCATGAAGCCCCATGGGGTGGCGCGCTAGGCTGGGAACCATGCGACTTGCCACTTTGACTTCAGGCGGCGACTGCCCGGGACTGAATGCTGTAATTCGAGGAATCGTGCGAACGGCCAGCGCGGAGTACGGCTCCACCGTGGTCGGCTACCTCGACGGCTGGGTAGGCCTGATGGAGGACCGCAGGGTGGACCTCTACGACGACGCCTACATTGACTCGATCCTCCTGCGCGGCGGCACCATCTTGGGCACCGGCCGCCTCCACCCCGACAAGTTCAAGGCAGGCATTGACCAGATCAAGGCCAATCTTGCAGACGCTGAGGTGGACGCCCTTATCGCCATCGGCGGCGAAGGCACGCTCAAAGGTGCAAAGTGGCTGGCAGACAACGGCATTCCGGTAGTCGGTGTGCCGAAGACCATTGACAATGACGTGGCCGCGACGGACTACACCTTCGGCTTTGACACCGCGGTGTCTGTGGCAACGGACGCGATCGACCGCCTGCACACCACCGCGGAATCGCACAACCGCATCCTGATCGTGGAGGTTATGGGCCGCCACGTCGGCTGGATCGCCCTGCACGCGGGCATGGCTGGTGGCGCGCACTACACCGTCATCCCGGAAGAACCCTTCGACATTGAAGAGATCTGCAAGGCCATGGAGCGCCGCTTCCAGATGGGGGAGAAGTACGGCATCATCGTGGTCGCCGAAGGCGCTGTGCCCAAGGAAGGCACGATGGACGCAGGTCTGGGCGAGGAAGACGAGTTTGGCCACAAGACCTTCAACGGCATGGGCCAGATTATTGGGGACGAAATTAAGCGCCGCCTCGGCTACGACGTACGCACCACCGTGCTCGGCCACATCCAGCGCGGCGGCACGCCCACTGCCTACGACCGTGTGCTTGCCACCCGCTACGGCGTGCACGCAGCGCGCGCAGCACACGAGGGCAACTTTGACACTTGCGTAGCACTCCACGGGGAGAACATCGACCTGGTGCCGCTGGAGTCTGCCGTGGCGCACTTGAAGCAGGTGCCGGAAGCGCGCTACAAGACGGCGCGCAGCATGTTCGGCTAAATTTGTTCGGCTAGATTTTCATCTAGCCTTCCTCGGCATCCAGGCCTATGTCGAGGATGCGCACCGAGTGCGTTAGCGCGCCGACGGCGAGAAAGTCCACGCCGGTTTCGGCGTACGCGCGCGCCACGTCAAGGCTTAAGCCTCCGGAGGATTCCAGCCGCGTGTTCGGCGAGAGCCGGTTGCGCAGCTCCACGGCTTGACGTGTGGTGTCCACGCTGAAGTTGTCCAGCATGACCAAGTCAGGGTGCAGAGCGAGGACTTCTTCAAGCTGGGCGAGGGTGTCTACTTCTACCTCGCGGGGCAGGTCCGGAAATGCTTCCGCCGTACGACGGTAAGCTTCCGCCACGCTGCCAACACCTGCCACGTGGTTGTCTTTAATCAGGGCGCTATCGCCCAGGCTCATGCGGTGGTTTACGCCGCCGCCGCAGCGCACGGCGTATTTGGCAAAGTCGCGGTAGCCGGGAAGCGTCTTGCGTGAGTCGCGCACTTTGGCGCCAGTGCCGGCCAGCGCATCAGTCCACTGCTGCGTTTGCGTGGCAATGCCGCTGGCGTAGGTCAGCAGATTCAGCATGGTGCGCTCCGCCGAGAGGATCGGGCGGGCAGGACCGCTCACGGTTGCGAGCTTTGTTCCGGGGGCAACCTTGTCGCCGTCGTTCGCGTGCATGGTGACTTGGATTTCCGGGCTGATCTCTTGCATGATCCAGGCGATCACGTCTAGACCCGCCACTACGCCCGGTTGGCGTGGGACGACGTGGGTGGTCAGTACTGCGTCCGCGTCGATGGTGGCTTCCGTCGTAGCGTCAGGGCCGTGTGCGAAATCCTCCTCTAAGCCGATGCGGATTAGGCGTAGCGTTGCTTCTTTATCTAGAGGTTGCATCTGCGTTCTACTCCCCACTACCCGGGTTACCAATGGCAATCATGCGCTCCAGCGACTGACGAGCCTTCGCCGCCACATCCTCCGGCACTGTGACCTCATCGCGCATCTCCCGCAGCGAGGCAACCAGCTTCTCCGGCGTAATCATCTTCATGTACGTGCATGACGCCTTGGGGTTGACCGGCTGGAAATCAACCGCAGGCGAAGCTTGCTGCAGCTGGTGCAACATGCCCACCTCAGTAGCCACCAGCACCGTGCCCTCAGTGTCCCGCCCAGCCTGCTCAAGCATGCCGCCAGTAGAGAGCATGTGCACACGCTGCGGATCAATTACGCCTTCGCCCGCCAGGTAGATCGCGGAGTTGGCGCAGCCGCACTCCGGGTGGATGTACAGCGGTGCCTCCGGGTGGGCGGCCGCCTGGTCCGCCAGGTCCTTGCCGTTGATACCGGCGTGGACGTGGCACTCACCGGCCCAAATGCGGATGTTCTCACGCCCAGTCTCACGCTTGACGTGCGCGCCTAGGAACTGGTCGGGGCAGAAGAGGATCTCCTGATCCGGGTCGATGGAGTTGACCACATCAACCGCATTGGAAGAGGTGCAGCAGATATCAGTTAGCGCCTTGACCTCTGCGGTGGTGTTGACGTAGCTGACTACCAGCGCGTCCGGATGCTGCGCCTTCCATTCACGCAGCTGATCGGCAGTAATGGAGTCCGCCAGCGAGCAACCAGCATCCGCATCCGGGATCAGCACGGTCTTGTCGGGGCTTAAGATCTTCGCACTTTCCGCCATGAAGTGCACACCGCAAAAGACGATCACATCCGCATCGGTTTTCGCCGCGATGCGGGACAGCGCAAGCGAGTCGCCTGTAAAGTCGGCGATGTCTTGAATCTCCGGGATTTGGTAGTTGTGCGCCAAAATCACGGCGTTTTTCTCTTGCTTCAGTTTTCGCACTTCATCAGTCCACATGCGTCTAACCTAGCCCGTTTCAGCTCGGGTTTTGGTCAGTTTGACACTAACGGAAGGCACACACATGACGTTGCTCGAACAAATGGCTGAGCGCTACGAGGCATGGATGCCGAGCAGGTTGCGCCAGTGGTACGGCCCAGAAGAGCGGCTTTTACTAGCCACGCAAGAAATGCGCCCCCAAGCTGACCACGTAGCCAACACGGAATTTGGCGCAGGTTTTAGAGACCACCTCCGCACCTTTGGAGGTCCCGATGTGGCAGACCCGTTGGCGTGGGCAAACCGGCACATCGAGTTCAGCGACGGCAACTGGTGTGTAGCGGGTATCCGGTTTCTCGGACTGGATCCGCAAAAGCCGTTTGTAAGCGTTGTTGCCACCTCGTTGCCTCCGCAGTACGACGCTTTGGTGCCGTATGCGAAAAAGCTCCACCGGGAGTTCGCCGAGTTTGTGCCGCTTGCCATCCGCTTCGAACTGCCGGACCCGCCCGCTGATGTAGACGTGGACCAATGGATTATCGCGGGTCTTGTCTCGCAGCTTCGTGAGCGGCCGTTGCGGCCACAGTGCGAGCGCGTGCGGCTGGTACCTGCAGAACCGGCCGAGATAGTTACCTATGCCGATGAGGTGCTTGCCCGCGTGATCAAGCAAACGCCCGAAGTTGCCACGTGGACTGAAGCGGCAACGCTTGAGCAGCTGACAAGCTGCGCGGAGACAGGCGCGCTGTGCACCATTGAGATTGACGGGCAGCACGCGGGCATCATTGCCGCCGCGCGTGATGACGCGAACGGTATGCGGGGATTTCAGGTCTACGAAATCCTGCTTGATAATCATGCCCGGGGCCATGGTTTCGGCTCTGCGGCGATGCAACTGTTGTGCCGCGTATTGCCAGCCGAGACAGGAGATACGTTGTGGGGGACGGTGCACGGGGGCAATGTGGCGTCGATAAGCAATGGGCTCTCAGTGGGCCGTGAAAAGACCGCAGCTTTTGTTTGGATCGAGCGACGCGGCGAGCTGTAGCGCGGGCGTGTGGGGTGGGGCAGTAGACTGACCGGCATGACTGCGTATGACCTGATGGATTACGACGAGGTACTGGAAAAGTACGACCCGGTTATGGGTCTTGAGGTGCACGTCGAGCTTGCCACTGAGACGAAGATGTTCTCCACCGCCTCCGCACACTTTGGTGCGGCGCCGAACACGAACATTGACCCGGTTTCGCTCGGCCTTCCTGGCGCACTGCCGGTGGTGAACGCGAAGGGCGTGGAGTGGGCCATCAAGATCGGCCTGGCGTTGAACTGCAAGATTGCAGAGTCTTCCCGGTTTGCGCGCAAGAACTATTTCTACCCGGACCAGCCGAAGAACTACCAGATCTCCCAGTACGACGAGCCGATTGCGTACGACGGTTACCTGGACGTCATGCTGGAGGACGGCACGGAGTGGCGCGTTGAGATCGAGCGCGCGCACATGGAGGAAGACACCGGCAAGCTGACCCACCTGGGTTCTGCGTCCGGCCGTATTACGGGCGCGACGGCGTCGCTTGTGGACTGCAACCGTGCCGGCATCCCGCTCATTGAGATTGTGACCAAGCCGATCATCGGCGCTGGCGAGCGCGCCCCCGAGGTTGCCAAGGCCTACGTTGGCGCCCTGCGCGAGCTGGTGAAGGCACTTGGTGTCTCCGATGCTCGTATGGACCAGGGCAGCATGCGTTGCGACGCGAACGTCTCCCTTCGCCCCATCGGCCAGGAGAAGTTTGGCACCCGTACCGAAACGAAGAACATCAACTCCCTGAAGTCGGTCGAGCAGGCCGTGCGCTTTGAGATGCAGCGCCAGGCCGCCGCGCTGGAGAACGGCGAGGAGATCGTCCAGGAGACCCGCCACTACCAGGAGAAGGACGGCTCCACCTCCAAGGGGCGTCCGAAGGAAGAGGCGTCCGACTACCGCTACTTCAACGATCCTGACCTGCCGCCGGTGATTGCAAAGCCGGAGTGGGTTGAGGAAATCCGCGCAACCCTGCCGGAGCTTCCGTGGGTGCGCCGCGCCCGTATTCAGGAGGAGTGGCAGCTGCCGGAGAAGGAATTCCGCGACCTTGTCAACGCTGGTGCATTGGATCTGATCGTGGACACCGTTGAGGCCGGCACCACTCCGGACGAGGCCCGTTCCTGGTGGGTCTCCTACATCAACGGCAAGGCCAATGAGGCGGGCAAGGACCTGGACGCGCTTGGTGTCAGCCCGGCTGATGTGGCACGTGTGGTGGAGCTGGTCAAGGAAGGCAAGCTGACCACCAAGCTGGGCCGCCAGGCCATCGACGGTGTCATTGCTGGCGAGGGCAGCGTCGACGAGGTTGTCGCCGCC
Source organism: Corynebacterium riegelii (assembly GCF_001263755.1). Lineage (NCBI taxonomy): Bacteria > Bacillati > Actinomycetota > Actinomycetes > Mycobacteriales > Corynebacteriaceae > Corynebacterium > Corynebacterium riegelii. The sequence continues at coordinate 911,115 of NZ_CP012342.1, read as the reverse complement.
CGTGGCCTTGAGGTCGTGCGTGACGACGGCGCAATCGAGAAAGCCGTCGACGAAGCCCTGGCCGCCAACCCGGACATCGTGGAGAAGTACCGCGCAGGCAATAAGAAGGTCACCGGTGCCATCGTTGGCGCCGTGATGAAGGCAACGCAGGGCAAGGCCGACCCCGGCCAGGTCAACCAGCTGATTGCCAAGAAGCTCGCCGAGTAAGCGGGGGAGAACTCCCGCTTGGTAGTGCTCCCGCTGAGGAGACGAAAACCCCTACCAGTGCGTTACCCGTTGGGTGCGCGGTTGGTAGGGGTTTTGCGTTTGGGCGTTGACAAGCGAAGTGCTACTTCGTTTCAGGCTTTACGGCCGGGAACTCACCAGTTTTGTACATTTCCTCGTACGCCTCCCAGTGAATCTCATCGCCCTTGGCCTCAGGCGCGCCCTCATAATCTTCGTGCTCCGGGTCGAGCGCAGGCGTATCCGCAATATCGAATTCACTGGAGCTATCCGCGTGCAAGTCAGCCGCAACTTCCTCCTGCACGGACTGCCACAGATCCTGCGTGTCCACGTGAGAATCCGCAGCCAGCTCATCAACCTCAGCGCGCTCGGCACGAGTTAGATCCTCCATTGCCGGGTCGAGCTGAGTCTCAGCCAGCTCTGCAAGACGTTCGCGACGCTCCGTCTCATCCTGGATATTCTTGCGGTCACGGAACCACGCGACACCCATAGCCACGCCAAGCACCAGGCCAAGGTAACCAAGCACCGGGTACACCCAGCCAACAAGATCGGCGAAGCCAATGAAGGACAGCGCGAAACCAACCATCACCGCCAAGAAGTAGTACAGGCGGAAACGCTTCGGGTTGCTGTGGCTAGTGCGGCGACCAATGGCGTAGAACATGCCAACAGCAGTGTTGTAAATCATCAGGTAGATCACGATGGAGACGAACACGCCAATAGACGGGTGCATGTTGTCAAAGACCATCAGCAGCGGCATATCTGCGCCCATGACGTTTTCCATGTTGGCAAACAGGATGAACGTGAGCATGAGCAGCAGTACCGCGAACATGATGCCGCCGAGCAGGCCGCCCTTGCCCGCCTGGGCCGGGTTCATGTGGGAGCCGGCGAAGACGAGCATCATGGAGGCGTCCATAATCATGACCAGCGTGGCGTAGTTCAGTGCGGTAATAAACCAGTTACCAAACGTGCCCGAAGCCTGCGTGTTGGTCATTGCAAGCTCATTGATGTGCGCGAAATCAGACGGCATGTTTGCCAACGTGATTGCAAACGCGCCAAGCAAGCAGATGATCAAAAGCGGGGTAATGAACGAGAACACATCCGTGAGCTTGTCAATATCCAGCAAACCCGACAGCAGGAGCAGCACCACCATGATGGCCGAGCCAATCCACGTGTCCAGACCGAACTGCTGCTGCAAGTTTGCGCCCGCGCCGGCGACCATGACAAAGCCAATGCAGAACAGCGTAAAAATAGTGGTGACGTCCATGTACCTGGCCACCCACGGACGCGACACGCTCTTGAACACGGCGCTGTGGTCATCAGCCATGTAGTAGGAGCCAAGCTGGTAGACCCAGCCACTGAAGATGGCGATGGCGGCGCCCGCAATGGCCGCACCTACGATGCCCCAATAACCGAACGAGAGAAAGTATTGAATGACTTCTTGGCCTGACGCGAAGCCGGCGCCGACCGTCAGGCCAACAAGCGCTAGCGCTACTTTTAAGGTTTTGGGCATGAAGTTGTGTTTCCTTCCAAAAGTGGTTCTGTCACAAACGGGCCCGATGGTAACACTTTGAAATTAAAATGCCCCCAGATGGAACATGCAGCGTACAAAGCTGGAGGGCGTTGGAGGGTGGTTCCCGGGTGGATTTTTGTAAGCGACCCCGGGGTCATTTGCAAAAACCCAGGTGGTGGTTTTCACTTCCGTAACAAACGGCCTTGGTTGCAATGAGGCTGGTGTGACGCGTGGGATTAGCGCAGGTCAGCAAGCTAAAGGGGGGGGCAGTTAACGGGCACTGAAAACAAATGTGAAATCTTTCAGTGTCCTGGGGTTTTGAAGTCACATCCGTAACAAATCGAAATGTTTGCAATGAGGCTAAAGTGACGCGTGGGATTAACGCAGGTCAGCGCAGGTCAGCGCAGGCCCAGCCCACCTACATCCCCGGTGCCTTCGGGGTGTTGGTCATGATCTTGGCCATAATCTTCTTCAGCTGCTCGGCTTCCTTAGCGGTCACCTGCTCAAAGATGGTCCCACGGATATGGGCGATCACTTCAGGGGTGGAGCGCACGACAAACTCCACACCGTCTTCAGTCAACGTGGCAAACGTAGAACGGCGGTCCTCGGCGCTGCGGTTACGTTCGGTAAAGCCGCGCTGCTCAAGGCGATCCATCACGTGTGACAGGCGTGAAGGTGACATCATCGTGGCGTCGGCGAGTTTAGACATCGTGGTGGTGTGGTTTTCCGCCTGGGCGATGGACAACAGTGTCATGTAATCGGGCAGCCCCATTTTCTCTTGGCGTTTCAGGTGCTCATCCAGGCGTGCGGGCACCCAGGAAACGAATGTCCAGAGGGTGCGCCAGACGTCTGCATCGTGATCTTCCAGCCAATGAAAACGTTCCATGGCAGTGACTTTAATACAGGGGGCGAAAAGTATGGTTGAACCATGTTGAATATTCGCCCCGCAGTGGAAACAGACGTTCCTGAGATCTTCGCAATGATCAATGAGCTTGCGGAATACGAGAAAGCTCCGGATGAAGTCACCTCCACTGAAGAAGACGTGCGTACCCACCTGTTTGGGGAGAACCCGCGCGTTTACACCCTCATCGGGGAGGTCGACGGCAAGGTGCAGGGGATGGCCATGTGGTTTTTGAATTACTCCACGTGGCACGGCCGTCACGGCATCTGGTTGGAGGACCTGTACGTGCGTGAACAGGCGCGCGGGAATGGCATTGGGACTGCTTTGCTCAAAGCACTGGCAAAGATTGCTGTGGACAATGATTACAGGCGTGTGGAGTGGACGGTGTTGAGGTGGAACGAGCCGTCGATAGGCTTCTATAGCTCCATCGGTGCCCATGACATGGGGGAGTGGACCACTATGCGCCTAGATGCGGAGGCGCTGAAAACGCTCGGTAGTTAACCCGGTTGGGAACACGCCGTTTGTCATGCAGAGTTGGATAGGAAAACTCGCATAGTTTAGGGGGTATGGCAACCGATAATCAGCGCGATAATTTGCGCGACGCAACGCCCGAAGATTTCTCGCACGACGATGTTCCGGCCTACACGCCTGGCACGGACCCGGTGGGTACCGCAGAGACCGAGGTTTTTGCGGCCTCGACTCCGGCTGCGGCAGCTGTTACGGGCGAGACCGCTGCAATTGACCGTGAACCGCAGTACATCGCTCCCGCTGAGCCGGTGTATGAAGAGGTCACGGTTGTTTCGGACCCGGTTGTGGAAGAACCCGTAGCGGCACCTGTTGGCCGCGGCACCATTGACTTTGGCTTGCTGCTGCTTCGCCTGCTGGTGGGTGGTTACCTCACGGTTCGCGCGATTGCGACGTTCTTCAACCTGGGTTCCTCCGGTGGCATTGTCGCGCTGGAGACCGCGTATGCCAGCTACCCGTTTGGTAACGGTATGGCGATTATCGTGCCCACTCTTGAGCTGGCCGCGGGTGTGTTCCTGATTCTTGGTTTGATCACTCCGGTTGCGGCGGCAGTTGGTGTCGCAGTCACCGGCTTTGAGGCACTGCATGCGCTGACTGCTGCGGATGGCGGTTGGGGCCTTTTGCTTACCGACGCCACCGTGATCCTCCCAACCCTCCTCCTCGGCCTCACCTTCGCCCTGACCTTTACCGGCCCGGGCCTCTACAGCGTGGACACTGGCAGGGGATGGGCGCGTCGACCGTTGGCGTCGTCCTGGATCTGCGCCCTGCTTGGGCTGGCTGCAGCCGGCGCCATCTGGTGGTTCGGCGCCGGCGTCAACCCGCTGGCATAAAGCCGCGTCAACCGCGTCAACCGCGGCTTAGGCCGCGTTAATCAACTTGGCGGACAGCGCCCTTATCGGCGCTGGTCGCCATTTTTGCGTATGCGCGCAGTGCCTTCGATACGTGGCGGGTGCGGTTTGGCGTCCACGGGTTGTCAGACGCCTCCATTTCGGCGCGGCGGCAGGCTAGCTCTTCATCGTCTACAACCAGGCGCAGCTCACGGTTGGCTACGGAGATGGCGATGATGTCGCCGTTTTGCACCAGGCCGATCAGGCCGCCATGTGCAGCCTCGGGGGAGATGTGGCCGATGGACAGGCCGGAGGTGCCGCCGGAAAAGCGGCCGTCTGTAATCAGCGCGCACTTCTTGCCCAAGCCAGCGCCCTTGAGGAAGGACGTGGGGTGCAGCATCTCCTGCATGCCCGGACCGCCGGAGGGACCCTCGTAGCGGATGACCACAACCTCGCCCTCCAAGACCTCGCGGTTGAGGATCATGGACACTGCCTGCTCCTGAGAATCCACAACGCGGGCAGGACCGGAGAACTCCCAGAGGCCTTCCTCCACGCCGGCGGTCTTCAAAATTGCGCCGTCCGGTGCGAGGTTGCCGCGAAGGACGACCAGGCCGCCGTCGGAAGTAATCGGGTGCTCAACGTCGTGGATCACGCCGTTTGCGGAGTCGGTGTCCAGGGACTCCCAGCGGGCGGACTGGCTAAACGCCTCCGTCGTACGGGTGCCGCCCGGAGCGGCGTGGAACAACTCCACGGCCTCTGGAATAGGGGAAGCGCCGCGAATATCCCAGTCGCCCAGCCAGGCGTCGAGGGAGTTGTAGGAGACCGAGTGCACGTCATCATGCAGAAGGCCCGCTCGGTGCAGCTCGCCCAGGATCGCCGGGATGCCGCCGGCGCGGTGGACGTCCTCCACGTGGGCGTCGCCATTCGGTGCCACCTTGGACAGGCACGGGATCTGGTGGGAGAGCTCATCAATATCGGCAAGGTCAAAGTCCACCTCACCCTCCTGCGCCGCAGCGAGGATGTGCAGGATGGTGTTGGTGGAGCCGCCCATGGCCATATCCAGCGCCATGGCGTTGCGGAACGCGTGCTCGGTGGCAATGGAGCGCGGCAGGACCGACTCGTCGCCTTCGCCGTAGTAGCGGTTGCACAGCTCAACGATCTTGGAACCAGCCTGCTCAAACAGTGCGCGGCGTGCGGTGTGGGTAGCCAGCGTTGTGCCGTTGCCGGGCAGGGACAGGCCCAGTGCCTCGGTCAGGCAATTCATGGAGTTGGCGGTGAACATACCGGAGCAGGAACCGCAGGTGGGGCAGGCGTTGTTGGCAATGTCGTCGAGCTGCGCATCGCTGACTGAGTCGTTCGCGGACAGCGCGATAGCGTCGATCAGGTCAGACTTCGGCTTGACCACATCACCCGCGTTGATGGCCTTGCCAGCCTCCATCGGTCCGCCGGAGACAAACACTGCCGGGATGTTGAGACGCATCGCGGCGTTGAGCATGCCCGGGGTGATCTTGTCGCAGTTTGAGATGCACACCATCGCATCCACGGTGTGGGCGTTGCACATGTACTCCACGGAGTCCGAGATGATTTCGCGGCTGGGCAGAGAGTAGAGCATGCCAGCATGCCCCATGGCAATGCCGTCATCAACGGCGATGGTGTTGAACTCCTTCGGCACACCACCAGCGGCACGAACCGCGTCCGCAACAATGTCGCCGACATTTTTCAGGTGGACGTGGCCCGGCACAAACTGGGTGTAGGAGTTCACAATTGCCACGATCGGCTTGCCAAACTCGTTTTCCTCAGTGCCGGTGGCACGCCACAGGGCGCGCGCGCCAGCTGCTTGGCGGCCGATGGTGGTGACGCGTGAGCGGAGGGGGATCATGGGGGTACTCCTTTAGTTCTGGCTATTGGCGGGGTTATCAGCGGGGCGCGGGCCGGGCATATCCGGATGCTCCTTTAAGTACTCTTCGTACTCGTCCTGGTCGAGCAATACGCTATAGCCCTCTTTGTCAATGACTTCGTACTTGCCGTCAGAAGACTCGGCGGCCTGCGTAATCACATCTGCGATGCGGCCGCGGGAGGCTTCTGCCAGATCAGGCAGGGTGTTGAAGGTGATGCCGGGCATGGGGTACTCGCGGCCGTCGACAGTTGTGGCAAGTGCCTTGCTGCCCTTAAAACTCACACCCTTGAGCTGGTCCCATGCAAGCGAGACGTTCTTGCGCAACAGGTAGTTGATGGAAATGCCCGAATCAGAAATCGTGGTCTTGGCGTTGAAGATCCACACAAGAGCGAAGATGGGGAATATCAGGACCCATCCCAGTTTGAGGGGGGCCCACAAAATACCAATCAGGGCAATGCCCGTCATCATTGCAATAGCGATGACGTGCTCTCTAGAGGGGCGGAAAATACGGGGAGCATCGGTCATTCCTGACATGGTAGTCAACGCGTATGAAAAAAATTACTCACTATCGCATATATGCGAAGCAATGCTGTGTATTATCTAACGCATGATCACGACGCGACTTGTAGTAGTAGTAATTCCGATGCGGCGCTTGCCGTAAGCGGGTTGCACTCAAAGCTAGCCGCAAACCAAGCGCCCTCGAGAGCTTCTAGCTCGCTCGAGGGCTTTTTGTTTGTGTGATCGAATTCCGTGAATAAGACATGAAGAAGGAGCTTTGTATCGTGGCAGCATCACCGCAGCCCGCAGCCGAAGCCGCAGCGCCTGGACCGGAGGTTATGACTGGCGCTGACGCTACGGTTCGTAGTTTGGAAGAACTTGGGGTTGACATTGTGTTCGGCCTTCCTGGCGGTGCCGTGTTGCCGCTGTACGATGCGCTGTCTCGCGCGCGTACGCTGCGTCACGTGCTGGTGCGCCATGAGCAGGGCGCAGGCCACGCGGCTGAAGGTTATGCCGTGGCCTCCGGCAGGGTTGGTGTTTGTATTGCAACCTCTGGACCGGGTGCAACCAACCTGGTGACTGCACTGGCAGATGCCTATTTGGATTCCGTGCCAATTGTGGCGATCACCGGCCAGGTTGGTTCGCCGCTGATTGGTACGGATGCCTTCCAGGAGGCAGACATCCGCGGCATCACCATGCCTATTACTAAGCACAACTACATGGTGACCGATGTTGAGGACATCCCGGCGACGCTGAACGCAGCGTTCCACATTGCCTCGACTGGCCGCCCGGGACCTGTGCTTGTGGATATCCCGAAGGACGTCCAGGCGCAGATGGTGGAATTTAACTGGCCGCCGGAGCTGGACCTGCCGGGGTATAAGCCGAATACGAAGCCGCACAACCGCCAGATCTCCCAGGCCGCAAAGATGATCTCTGAGGCTAAGCGCCCGGTGCTGTACATCGGTGGTGGTGTGGTGAAGGCGGAGGCGCATAAGGAGCTTCTGGAGTTCGCCGAGATCACCGGCATCCCGGTGGTTACCACCTTGATGGCGCTCGGTGCGTTCCCGCAGCATCACCCGCTCTACATGGGTATGCCGGGTATGCACGGCTCGGTGCCGGCGGTCGGCTCGCTGCAGGAGTCTGACTTGCTCATTGCTATTGGCACGCGTTTCGACGATCGCGTGACCGGCGACACCGACACCTTCGCACCCCTGGCAAAGACCATCCATGCCGATATTGACCCGGCTGAGGTGGGCAAGATCCGTGAGGTAGATGTCCCGATTGTGGGTGACGCGAAACGCGTGCTGGCCCAGCTGACGGATGCGTTCCGTGACTCCAAGCGTAACGCTGCGCCACAGATTGATCAGTGGATTGCTCGCCTGGAGGATTTGAAGGAGCGTTTCCCGCGTGGCTATGACGAGCAGTCTGACGGCAAGCTTTCTCCGCAGTTTGTGATTGAGACGCTGTCGAAGGTCGTCGGCACGGACGCCATTTATGTTGCTGGCGTGGGTCAGCACCAGATGTGGTCCGCGCAGTTCATCGACTTTGATCGTCCGCGTCACTGGCTCAACTCAGGTGGCCTGGGCACGATGGGATACGCCATCCCGGCAGCTCTGGGGGCGAAGGCTGGTTGCCCGGAGAAGGAAGTGTGGGCCGTTGACGGTGACGGCTGCTTCCAGATGACCAACCAGGAAATCACCACGGCCGCACTTGAGGGCTTCCCGTTCAAAGTTGCGCTGATTAACAACGGCAATCTTGGCATGGTGCGCCAGTGGCAGACCCTGTTCTATGACGGAACGTATTCCCACACCAAGCTTGGCGGCAATGCAGAGCAGTACGTGCCGGATTTTGTAAAGCTCAGTGAGGCGCTGGGTGCGGAGGCGATCCGCGTGACCACGAAGGAAGAGGTCATTCCGGCGATTGAGCGCGCACGCGAGATCAATGACCGCCCTGTGGTGGTGGAGTTCATTGTTGGTGAGGACGCGCAGGTGTGGCCGATGATTGCGGCCGGTGCGTCCAACTCTGACATGCAGTATGCGCTTGGCATGCGTCCATTTTTTGACCTGGAGGAGTCCGCGGCAGAGTCGCCGGCGGCAATCCATGAGGCTATCGATGAAATCACGGAGGAGAACCGCTAATGGCACACGAAGACGAGACCACTCGCAATATCCTCTCCGTGCTGGTGTTGGATGTAGACGGCATCATCACCCGCGTTACGGCACTGTTTACACGCCGTGGTTACAACCTGGTGTCCTTGGTGTCTGCGAAGACGGAGACGGAAGGTATTAACCGTCTGACCATTGTGGTGGACGCTTCCGAGTATGCAATCGAGCAGATCACCAAGCAGTTGAACAAGCTGATTCAGGTGCTGAAGGTGCTCCGGCTTGAGGACGATCAGACGATCGCCCGCTCCCTGCTTCTGGTCAAGGTCAACGCGACGAACCAGACGCGCGCTCAGGTTGTGGAGACCGCCAACATCTTCCGTGCTCGCGTGGTGGATGTCTCGCCGGAGTCTGTGGTTATTGAGGCCACGGGCACTCCGGAGAAGTTGCGTGCATTCCTGGATGTCATTGAAACCTTTGGCATCCGTGAAATGGTTCGTTCCGGCCAGGTCGCGCTCAACCGTGGGTCCAAGACGTTGGCTCCGTCCAAGAAAAACAATTAATTTTTGCGGGCTGTGGACACATAGCCCGCGGTGATGTGTCATAATATGGAACAACCGTCCCAACATATAGGAAAGGTGAGTGCATCACTCATGGCTATCGAAGTGCTTTACGACAATGACGCAGACCTGTCGCTGATCCAGGGCAAGAAGGTCGCGATCATCGGCTACGGCTCCCAGGGCCACGCCCACGCGCAGAACCTGCGTGAGTCCGGCGTTGAGGTTGTCGTCGGCCTGCGCGAGGGCTCCAAGTCCGCAGCAAAGGCCAAGGAGGCAGGCTTCGAGGTTAAGTCCAACGCTGACGCGGCAGCATGGGCAGACGTCATCATGCTGCTGGCTCCGGACACCTCCCAGGCTGAGATCTTTACTAAGGACATCGAGCCGAACCTTAACGACGGCGATGCGCTGTTCTTCGGCCACGGCCTGAACATCCACTTCAAGCTGATTGAGCCGGCAGACAACATCACCGTCGCCATGGTTGCACCGAAGGGCCCGGGCCACTTGGTTCGCCGCACCTTCGTTGACGGCAAGGGTGTGCCGACCCTGATCGCAGTTGAGCAGGACCCGAAGGGCAATGGCCGCGACCTGGCTCTGTCCTACGCTGCAGCAATCGGTGGCGCACGCGCTGGCGTTATCCCGACCACCTTCGAGGCTGAGACGGTCACGGACCTCTTCGGTGAGCAGGCTGTGCTCTGCGGTGGCCTGGAAGACCTGATCATGAAGGGCTTCGAGGTGCTGACCGAGGCTGGCTACGAGCCGGAGATGGCATACTTCGAGTGCCTGCACGAGATGAAGCTGATCGTGGACCTGGTCTACGAGGGTGGCCTGGCCAACATGAACTACTCCATCTCTGACACCGCAGAGTTCGGCGGCTACCTGTCTGGCCCGCGCGTGATTGATGAGGGTGCGAAGGACCGCATGCGCGAGATCCTGAAGGACATCCAGGACGGCACCTTCACCCAGCGCCTGGTTGACAACGTGAAGAACGGCAACAAGGAGCTCGAGGACCTGCGTGCAAAGGTTTCGCAGCACCCGATCGAGCAGACCGGTGAGAAGCTCCGCGACATGATGAGCTGGGTGAAGAACCCGCTCAATGAGACTGCGTAAGTCGTTGTAGTCTGCGCTTTAAGCCCCTGGATCGCCCCGATATTTCGGGTGGTGCGGGGGCTTTACGCTTGTCTTATCTGGGGGTCAGAGAGGAAAAAGCCCCGGCCCACCAATGCGAGTCGGGGAGAGTGACCCAGCTAAACGCTAGGAGCGGCACGTTAGATAGTTGCTGTTATGTCCATAGGGTTTTGGGACATTGCTAGCAGGTCACCCGGAACCAGGCTGCCTACTAGCAGATAACGAAAACCAGCTTGCAAAACCCCAGGTGGAATGTGTAGACACAGCACCGTTTTCGTGTTGTGTGCTAGCAGACCATCATGAACCAGGCTGCCTACTAGCAGATAAGTTAGTTAGTTGCCGGAGCTTCAGTTTCAGCTGGAGCCTCGGACTCGGCCGGAGCTTCAGACTCAGCTGGAGCCTCGGACTCGGCCGGTGCCTCGGACTCGGCGGCGCTTTCCTCAACCACGGTCTCGGTCACGGTCTCGTTCGCAGCGGTCGGAGTCTCGGTAACGGTACCGGATTCAACTGTGGTGGTCTCGTTGACCACGGAGGAGGAGGTGGTCTCAGTTTCGACGGCTGGGCCGGCTGGGATTGCGTCGTCATTGTTGCTGAAGAGGTTGAGCAGCAGCCAGATCAGCAGCAGGGCGGCGATCAGGCCGATGAGCCACTTCCACCAGCCGCCGCCACCGTTGTTGTCTTCGGTGGTGACTGCGGTGGAACCCGCAGTTGCACGCGGGGTGGTCTCAATGATCTCGGTTGCGGGATCTGCCGTCGGGTCGACGTTCGGGTTAACGTTGCGCGCCGGATCGTTTGGGTTCGGGTTTGGGGTGGTCATTTGCGTAAAGTCCCTTCGTTCTAAAAATGTAAAGCGCTAAATTCTGCGCCATCTGACAGGAAAAATGTCAAAGTGCCAGCTAGCCAGCTAGCCAGCATCCGCCCACGGTATCAAAAAGCGCTTACCATGAGCGGTCTCAGTCTGCAGCACAAATGAGTTTCCGGCGGTTTTTACTGGTCAGCGTCCTGAATAAATACTGGAAGCCATTTTCAATAGATTGTCAATAAGCGGGCGGCGGGGATAGGCTGTGTCGTATGAGCCACGATAACGCACATAGCCACGGTCACAGCCACGGTCATAGCCACGATCACGATCACAGAAGCACTCCGCTGCGCGCACTCATCGCGGCGCTTACCATCACGTCGACGGTGTTTTTTGCGGAGCTGATCGGCGGCATTGTCTCCGGCTCGGTGGCCTTGATCGCGGATGCGATGCACATGCTTTCAGACGCTGCGGGCCTGATCATTGCCGTCATCGCCGTGATTGCGGGCAAAAGGGCGGCATCACGGCGCGCGACGTATGGCTACCGCCGCGCAGAGGTGCTCGCCGCACTGGTGAACGCCGCAACAGTGATCATGATTTCGGTGTTCATTGTGGTTGAGGCGGTTAAGCGCTTCCGCGTGGCGTCGGAAGTGGAATCTGGCACCATGCTGATCATTGCCATTATCGGTTTGCTGGCGAATGCGATTTCGGCGTGGATCTTGTCGCGGCACCGCGGGGATTCCATCAACGTTGAAGGCGCGTTGCTGCACGTGTTGGTGGACATGCTCGGCTCGGTGGCGGTGATTGTGGCCGGCCTTGTTATTCGTTTTACGGGCTTTATGGCGGCGGACGTAATTGCGTCGTTGATTATTGCGGCGATGGTGTTGCCGCGTGCGGTGCAGTTGCTCATGCAGTCGGCTCGTGTCCTGTTGGAGCAGGTGCCGGACGGTTTTGATGAGGCGGCGGTTGAGCCTGCACTGTTGGCCATCCCGGGCGTGATTGCAACGCACGACATCCACTTGTGGTCGCTGGATGGGGTGTCGGTTATTGCTACGGCACACCTGGTTCTTGATGACGGTGCTGATGCCGGCCACGCCCTCGACGCTGCGCAGGCGGCGCTGGCAGAGCTGGGAATTGAGCACTCCACAATCCAGCTTGAGCGCCCCGAGCATGCTGATCATGAGAGCATTTGCTGAAACTGATCTAAAGTCAGAAGACATGGGCTTTACCACGCCGAGTTACTCACTTATTGACCTGTTCGCACGCGCTGAGCGCGGGGAGTTGCAGCTGCCGGATTTCCAGCGTGATTACATCTGGGATGTTGACCGGATTCGCACGCTGATTACCTCCGTGCTTCGTGGCTATCCAATTGGATCGTTCTTGGCACTTGACACGCGCAATTCGCCGGTGCGTTTTAAGCCGCGCCCGCTTGCTGGGCTTGATGTCGGCAGCGTTGAACCGGGGCTTTTGCTTTTAGACGGGCAGCAGAGGCTGACTTCCCTCTACCACGCGTTTAAGCGTGAAGGTGTCATCCCGACAGTGGATTACCGGGGAGAGTCGATCCAGCGTCGCTTCTTTGTGGACGTTCGCGCGGCTGTCGCTTCTGACCCAATGCCTGTTGAGGCTGTCTTCGCGGTTGATACGGAGGGGCGTGTGCGCTCGCACTTCGGCCCTGAGATTGAAGGCGGGATTACAAGCCGCGAGGATATGCTGCGCCATGGAGTTATCCCGGTGTCGCTGTTGATGTGGAAGCAGGCCAATGACCTGTTGGTGGACATGGCTGCCAATGAGGAGCTGCGCGAGCCGGTCAAGCTGTTCCAAAATGAGGTGTTGCGTTGGCTGCCGGCGTATGACGTGCCGGTGATCCGCGTGGACCGTTCCACGTCACGGGTGGGTGTGGGCCAAATCTTTGCCCATGCGAACTCGGCGGGCGTGCAGATGGACGTCTTTGAGTTGTTGACGGCAATGTTTGCAAACGAGGATCCCAGTTTTGTTTTGGCTGATCACTGGGCCAAGGTCGAACGAACACTGCGCGAGCACCCGGCACTGGACGAGATTGGACGCATCGAATTTTTCCGGGCACTAGCGCTTTTAATTACCAGCCGCAATGGTCACGCCACCGGGCACCGCGGCGACATCTTGACCATTTCGTTGCAGGATTACCTGGCGCACGTAGATGAGATGACGGCGGCCTTTGTGAAGGCGGCGGCGTTTTTGACGCAGCGTTGCATCCTGGGCAGTGACCAGGTGCCGTATGCCTCACAGCTGGTGCCGCTGGCAACAATTCTGGCGCGCCTTGCGGAGCATCCGGGTGTGTTGGAAGGAGAGCAGGCTCGGGATCGGCTCAACCGCTGGTTCTGGTCCGGCGTCTTCGGCGAGCTTTACGGTGCGCACGCGCCGACAATCCGCGCGGGCTTGGATGTTCAGGAAGTTACCCCGTGGGTGCTAGGGGAGACGGAGGTGGAGCCGCGCACCGTTGCCGATGCGGAGTTCCGTGAGTCCCGCTTGCTGAGCGCTAATGAGGATAGCGGCGTGTACCGAGGCCTGTTTGCGCTGCTGATGGCACGAGGCGCTCGTGATTGGCGCACTGGCAAGGCCTTTGATGAGGAGACGGTTGCTGAGTTGCGTCCGCGCTTCCACACCGTGTTCCCACCGGTGTATTTGCAGCGGATGGGGGTGGACGTGCAAGCGTCGGAAAGTGTGCTCAACCGCACACCCATGGGGCGGCGCACGGACGTGGTGATTGAGAACAATGAGCCGCGCCGTTACTTGCCGCGTCTGCAGTCAAAGTCCCTGCTTGATGATGCTGAGTTTGACGCAGTAATCGATGGCCACGAGATGTGCCCGCAGTATCTGCTTGCGTCGAACTGGGAGGCGTTTGAGGCTGATCGCCGCAACCGTTTTGTGGGCATGATCGAATACGCCATGGATAAGCCGGTGATTCGTGATACCACGCAGGAGGCCGTCGCAACTGATCATGGGGAGTAGGACCAGGGGCAGGCGCATTGTCGCTGCTGCATTGGTACCGGCATTAGCGTCGGCATGGTTGCTCAGCGGCTGCAGCAATTCCTTGCCCGCGGATCCGTTTGCGCGTGCAAAAGCGGTCAATGAATCGCGCCACGTGGCTGAGCGTTTTGATGAGCACCCTGTAGTGCTTGATGATGTGAAGGGGATGAGCAGTCTCCAATATTTCTTCACTAGCTCTGAAACCCTGGTGGTGAGTGACGCAACCGTTGAGGCGCAGCTGCGGGCGGCTTCGATTGCGATTGTCGCGCACGCGCCGATGATTGTGTATGACCCGGAACGCCATCAGGAGATTGCCCAAGAGGTGGAACGCCTTCGCACCTACACGGTGTTGACGGTGGGGGATGTGGCGCTGGCGCAAACCTCTGGGCGGGTGCGGGTCTATCGCGACCCGGGCGGCATGGATGCGCTTGGCACGATGACGGCGCTGCGATTTGCGCAGCGTGAAGTGGAACGTCCTGAAGACGCGGCGGTGGCCGTAGCTAGCATTGACCCGCAGGACCCGGTGTGGCTGCGCGCGGCGTGGGCAGATCCAAAGGTGATGCCGCAGGCGGAGGCGAGGCCGTTTCCGATCTTGTCGCGTAGGGACGCACAAATGGCGCCGGTCGTTGTCGCTACGGCAGAAAGCTCCATTGCGTCTATTGCGAATGCGCGCAGTTTTGGCGCGGATGTGACCATGGTTGATGATCCTGACCCGCGAAATTCGGAGCAGGCGCTGTTTGCCATGGCAGGACTGTCGCAAGCGCCATTGGTGGCGTTGGGGGCGCAGTTTGGTGATGAACGCCAGCTTTCAACGAAGATTATGCAGGCGGAAGAATTTTATTTATCCAAAAATGCTGACATGTCACGCTTGCAGCACTAAGGTATGCAGGGAAATATTCGATTCCACTCAGTAGGAGATTTCCCCGTGGCAAAACCCGTTGTGCTTATTGCGGACAAGCTCGCCCCGTCTACTGTCGAGGCTCTCGGCGATCAGGTGGAGGTGCGCTGGGTTGATGGCCCGAACCGAGCTGAGCTGCTTGCCGCAGTTCCTGAAGCTGACGCACTTTTGGTGCGTTCCGCAACCACCGTTGACGCGGAGGTTATTGAGGCCGCACCGAAGCTGAAGATCATCGGCCGCGCAGGTGTGGGCCTGGACAACGTTGATATCCCCGCGGCAACCGAGCGCGGTGTGATGGTGGCCAACGCACCGACCTCCAACATCCACTCCGCGTGTGAGCACGCGATCGCGCTGCTTTTGTCCACCGCTCGCCAGATCCCGGCGGCAGACGCCACCTTGCGTGACGGTCAGTGGAAGCGCTCCTCCTTCAACGGTGTGGAGATCTACGGCAAGACCGTCGGCATCGTGGGCTTCGGCCACATCGGTCAGCTGTTTGCACAGCGCCTTGCTGCGTTTGAGACCACCATCATTGCGTATGATCCCTACGCTAACCCGGCCCGCGCAGCACAGCTTGGCGTGGAGCTGGTGGAGCTTGAAGAGCTGATGGGCCGCGCTGACTTTGTCACCATCCACCTGCCCAAGACCAAGGAAACGGCGGGCATGTTTAACGCCGAGCTTCTGGGCAAGGCGAAGGAAGGCCAGATCATCATTAACGCTGCCCGCGGTGGCTTGGTGGATGAGCAGGCGCTGGCTGACGCTATCCGCGCAGGCCGCATCCGCGGTGCAGGCTTTGACGTGTACGCAACGGAGCCGTGCACGGATTCTCCGCTGTTTGAGCTGGACCAGGTTGTAGTCACCCCGCACCTGGGTGCTTCCACCGTTGAGGCGCAGGACCGTGCTGGCACGGATGTTGCTGATTCGGTGCTTAAGGCACTGGCAGGCGAGTTTGTTGCAGACGCTGTGAACGTCACCGGCGGCAGGGTCGGCGAAGAAGTTGCCCGCTGGCTGGAGCTTGCACGCAAGCTTGGCCTGTTGGCAGGCAAGCTGCTTGATGAGGCCCCGGTGGCACTCAAGGTCACTGCCCGAGGTGAGCTGTCGACTGAGGACGTAGATACGCTCGCACTGTCTGCAGTCCGTGGCCTGTTCAGCGGCATTGTTTCTGAGACGGTGACGTTTGTGAACGCTCCGTCGATCGCGGAATCTCGCGGCCTGACCTACTCTGCTGCAACTGAGACTGAGGCACGTGCGCACCGCAGCGCGCTTGAGGTGCAGGTTGTGGCATCCAACGGTGATAGTGCAACGATCACCGGTGCGCTGACCGGCCTGGACGGTGTTGAGAAGATCGTGCGTATCAATGGCCGCGGCGTGGATATGCGCGCAGAGGGCCGCAACCTGTTCTTCCGTTACACGGACGTGCCGGGTGCGCTGGGCAAGGTTGGCTCCAAGCTGGGTGACGCAGACATCAACATTGAGGCTGCAGCGCTGACGCAGACCACGAAGGGCAGCGGCGCAATGCTGATCCTGCGTGTGGAGAAGGAAGTGCCGGCAGAGCTTGAGGCGCAGATCGCTGAATCCATCAACGCGACCTCCCTGCAAGTTGATCTTGGCTAAACGGGGGTAGTGGGCGCTGTACCCCTAACGCCAACAACGGTTTCCTGTGGTCACACAGAGGTCTAGGATGGTAGGCCGTGAAACCTTCGCCGGTGGTTGGGTTCTGGGGTCCAGCGCGCTTGACCGCAACTGGGTTTATCCTGCTTATCCTCGCTGGGACGGTGGCTTTGATGCTGCCGTTTGCTGCGCATGGGCAGACATGGACGCCGCTAATGCCTGCGGTGTTTACGGCTACCTCTGCGGTGTCGCTTACTGGTTTGGTTGTGGAAGACACTGCGACCTATTGGACACCGTTTGGCCAGGTGGTCATCCTTATACTTATCCAGTTGGGTGGGCTAGGCATCATGTCTGTGGCGTCGCTGTCGGGGATGGTGATTACCGGTAGGATTAGCCTGCGTGCACGTGGTCGCGGAGCCGCTGAGGGCCGGCCGATTTCCGCGGGTGGTATTCGCCGCAGCCTCGTGTTTACGTTGGCGTTTACCCTCATCGCCGAGGGAGTTGTGGCATTTATCCTGTGGCTGCGGTTTTGGCTTGGCTACGGGCATACGCCGCTACGGGCCGCGTGGGAGGGGGTGTTCCACGCAGTGTCCGCCTTTAACAACGCTGGTTTCAGTACGCAAAGCGATAACGCGGTTCCGTTTGCTGCGGATGCCTGGGTACTTCTGCCACTTGCCGTGGCGTTCATCGGCGGTGGTCTTGGGTATCCGGTGTGGTCGGAGGCTGCATCCTGGTTGCGGCACGGTGCTTGGCGCACGCAGGTGTGGTCACTGACCGCGAAGTTCACATTCTTTGCGACGGCAACGTTACTGACCATCGGCGCCCTCTTCTTCGCACTATGCGAGTGGAACGGCGTACTTGCCGGGATGCCGTTGGGGCAGAAGCTGCTCAACGCGTTTTTTGCGGGCGCGTCGCCGCGAACAGCGGGCTTTAACGCGATCGATTACGCGGATGCGCAGCCGATCACCCTAATGGGCACGGATGTGTTGATGTTTATTGGCGGCGGCTCTGCCGGTACGGCAGGTGGCATCAAGGTCACCACTGCATGCGTGCTGTTTGCGGCGATGGCGTCGGAGTTTCGTGGCTGGGAGGAAACCAGTGTGGGGAAGCGTTCGCTGCCTTCGTCTGTAAGCCGCCAGGCGCTTGCGTTGACGTTTGCTGGCGCGAGTGTGGTCACTCTCGGGGTGGGTGTGCTGCGTGTATTCGACCCGCAATTTAGTGCTGATCAGGTGGTCTTCGAGGTGATGTCGGCGTTTGCCACGGTGGGATTGTCTACGGGAATTACTGGGGCGTTGTCGGTGCCGTCGCAAATCGTGCTCTGCTTCATCATGTACTTGGGCCGCATTGGCCCGGTGACCTTGGTTACCGCACTGGCGTTGTCTGGTGCGCATCGTCGTTTCAGTTATCCAGAAGAAAGGCCCTTCATTGGTTAAACATTTTGCTTTTTCGTCGCGTGCCAACCAGGGCATTGATATTGCGCCGGTGATGGTTATCGGGCTTGGACGTTTCGGTATTTCGCTTGCCCGGGAGTTGACCAGCAATGGTGTTCAGGTCTTGGGTGTGGATATTGATCCGAAGGTGGTGCGTGAGCAGGCGCAGTTTTTGACTGATGTGGTGATTGCAGACTGTGCCGACCCGCAGGCGCTTGCGCAGATTGGCGTTGAGGAGCACAAACATGTGGTTCTGGCCATTGGTTCGCATTTGGAGGCGTCTATTTTGACTGCTTCGAACCTGGTAGAGGCCGGTGTGCCCGATATTTGGGCGAAGGCGGATTCTGAGGCGCACGGCCGGATCCTGTCGCAGTTGGGTGTGCTGCATGTGATTCATCCGGAGCGGGATACGGGACGGAGGGTGGCGCATCTGCTTGGCGGTCGAATGAGTGAGTTCGCTGAAATTGCCCCAGATTTTGGGGTCATTAGCCTTGCGCCGCCGCAGTGGCTGGTGGGTGCGCCGGTTGATGTAGCGAAGGTGTGGCGGGAGCATGGTGTGCAGCTCATTGCGGTTAGGCAAGGGGATACGGGCTTCGTCCCGCTTGTCGACGCCACGCTGCTTACCCCCAACGCCACCATCGTTGCCGGCGGTAGCCCGAAAGCTTTGGAGGTGTTCTCGCGATAAATGCCGCCGGGGTTGCTAGTGTCAAGGGGAGTATCTCACATAGTTGGAAAGGCGTCTTACTCTATGAAAATTGCAGTTATTGCCGGCGATGGCATTGGCACCGAGGTCATGGCAGAGGGCCTCAAAGTCCTCAACACCGTACGCGATGACGTGGAGACGACCGAGTATGACCTTGGCGCGCGCCGCTACCTGAAAAACGGCGAGGTGCTGACGGACCAGGACCTGGCCAGCCTGAAGGAGCACGACGCGATTCTTTTGGGCGCGGTCGGTGACCCGGAGCGCGTTCCGGCTGGCGTGTTGGAGCGCGGCCTGTTGCTGCCGCTGCGTTTCCAGCTGGATCACTACGTGAACCTGCGTCCGTCGCGTCTGTACCCCACGGCAGTCAGCCCGCTGGCTAACCCGGGTGACATTGACTTTGTGGTGGTGCGCGAGGGCACCGAGGGCCTCTATGCCGGTAACGGCGGCACGCTGCGTAAGGGCACGGAGCATGAGGTGGCCTCCGAGGTGTCCCAGAACACGTACTACGGCGCAGAGCGCGTTGTGCGCTACGCCTTTGAGCTGGCGATGACTCGTCGCAAGAAGCTCACCCTGGTGCACAAGACCAACGTGCTGGTCAACGCCGGTGGTCTGTGGCAGCGCGTCGTCGACGAGCTGGCCCAGGAATTCCTCGAGGTAGAGGTGGACTACAACCACATCGACGCCGCAACCATCTACATGGTGCAGGACCCGCAGCGCTACGACGTGATTGTCACCGACAACCTCTTCGGCGACATCCTCACAGACCTGGCTGGTGCCGTCACCGGTGGCGTTGGCCAGGCATGCTCCGGCAACATCAACGCAGCGAAGGAGTTCCCATCCATGTTCGAGCCGGTGCACGGCTCGGCACCAGACATCGCAGGTCAGGGCATTGCAGACCCGGCTGCGATGATCCTGTCAGTTGCCATGATGCTGCGCTTCCTTGACGACGAAGAAAATGCCGCACGCATCGAAGCCGCCGTCGAGCAGGAAGTGGCGTCTCGTGACGGCGCACAGATTCGTACCAGCGAGGTGGGTGACCGCATCGTCGCCGCACTGCGCTAGATTCGAGGCATGCATTTTCGCCGCCTGAGCATTGCCGCCGCCCTTTCCGCCAGCCTCATCCTCACAGGGTGTACCGCCAACGGAAACGATGGCGCCTCAGGCGGCGATAACGTTTCCGCAGATAAAACGCCGAAACTGGCTATGGATGGCCACGAGGTGATCCCAGATGCCAACGGCACAGGCATTGATGCCAGCGCCAAGTTCTTCGAAGCATCGGACAATGTGGTCGTTGCCGGACCCGATCGGGAACACCAGATGCGTGGCGCCGCACTCGCGGTGGACCTTGGCGCACCGCTGTTAGTACGCCACCCGGGAACCGAGGAAGCAATCGAGGCGGAGATCGCACGCCTTGGTGCAGACAACGTGGTGGAAGTTCCTACGGATACTTCCACCACGGGGGATAAGGACACCTCCACCACGGGGGATAAGGACACCTCCACCACGGGCGATGAATCCACGTACCCTAACGCCGAAGGCCAGCCGCAAGGCGACGTTGCGGCGATTGCCGCGCTGGAACCACAGCAACCGCTTGACCTTGTCATGCCAACCGTGTTCGCTACCTGGGAAACTTCGCGTGCGGCTGCCGCAACGGCGCGCGCAGCAGGCGCGGATGTAGAGGTGTTGGAGGTTGCGGATCCGAGGGTGACGTCGACAAGCATCAGTGCCGTGACCTCCGGTGATGTGCTTGCACTGGGCCAGCAGTGGGGTTCAGACGAGAACCTGCGTGCCCGCGCTGAACTGGCGGGCAACGGTGAGCTGCCCGGCGGTGGTGGATTGGTATTTCCGGGGCGACGCATGATTGCGCTCTACGGCCACCCCTATGGACCAGACTTGGGTGTGATGGGGGAGCAGGACGCGCACGCGGCAGCCGAGCTGGCCAAGGAGTACGCCTCCTGGTACCAACCTTTTGAAGAGGCACCGGTGATCCCTGCATTTGAGGTTATTGCCACGGTGGCTTCCGGCGGGCCGGGGGATGACGGTAACTACTCAAACGAAACCCCGATCGATCACTTGGTGCCGTACGTGGACGCGATCTTGGACGCCGGCGGCTACGCGGTGTTGGACCTGCAGCCGGGACAGGCGAGCTTCCTTGAGCAGGCAAAGCTCTATGAAGACTTGCTGAAGCGACCAAACGTGGGGTTGGCGCTGGATGCGGAGTGGAAGCTGAATCCGGGCGAGCAGCCACTGAGCCGGATTGGCAGTGCCACCTCGGCTGAGATCAATGAGGTAGCGGATTGGCTTGCGGCACTCGTGCGAGAGAACAACCTGCCGCAGAAGATGCTGATCCTGCACCAATTCCAGCTGGCAATGTATCCGGACCGTGAAAACATTGTCACCGGCCAGCCGGAGCTGGCGTGGGTGCTGCACGCGGACGGGCACGGTGTGCCAGGGCAGAAGTTTGACACATGGAACGTGCTGCGTGAAGGCCTGGACCCGAACTTTTTCATGGCGTGGAAGAACTTCATTGATGAGGACACGCCGACGTTTAGCCCGGAGCAGACCTACGCGGATGTGAACCCGCGTCCGTGGTTTGTCAGCTACCAGTAGCTCCAAAACGCTTCGGGGGTTGTCAGCCACACGCTAGTGTTGGGCCATGTCCGTCGAATTAGATGAGGTCTACCGGTTCCTTGCCGTAAGTGAGCCGTTTTCCCACCTGCCGGAAGAAACCCTGCGTGCGTTGCCGGCCACGATGGGGATCACCTATGTTCGCCGCGGGGAGACCGTGTTCGCACCCGGCGATGTCAATGACACGCTCTACATCATCCGCTCTGGCGCGATTGATGTTGTGGGTGAAGACAATATGCTGCTGGACCGCCGTGAAGCGGGCCTGAACTTTGGTTATTCCACGCTGGTGGGTGAACCGGAGTCGCAGTACCTCATGCAGGCGGTGGAAGATAGCGTGCTGCTTTTGCTGCCGCGCGAGACGTTTGCACAACTGCTGGCAGACCACCCGGACTTGGAGCGCTTCTTCCAGTCAGCATCACGGCGCGTGCGTGCAGCAGCAGATGAGGTCAAAGACAACGGCGCGGCGGATGTGCTGCGCGCACCGGTGCGTGCGGTGGCTAGTGAGCGTGAGCTGGTCAGCTTGGCGTCCACCGCCAGCATCGCAGAGGCCGCCCAGGCGATGGACGCGGCGAAAGTCAGCTGCGTTGTCATTGATCCGGCTGGGGAAACACCGGGCATTCTCACCGACCGGGACTTGCGTTCGCGGGTGGTGGCCAAGCAGGTGGACACCAACCAGCCGGTGTCTACGGTGATGACATCGCCGGTGCGTAGCATTCAGGAAGATGCCCTGGTCTTTGAAGCGATGCTGGTGTTTAGTGAGCTGGGTATTAACCACCTGCCTATTGAGAACCGCACGGGTATCGTCGGTGTGCTCACTGCTGGTGACATCATGCGGTTGCTGCAGACGGATCCAATGTTTATGGCGGCGGATGTGGAGCGCTCCAGCCTTGAGGAGCTCGCGGGTGCCTACCAGCGTGCGGCAGCTGTTGCGGTGCGCTTCTTTGACCGTGGTGCCTCTGCTGCCCAGACGCAGCGCCTGCTCACCTCGATTGCGGATGCGGTTGCGCGTCGCCTGTTCGCGCTTGGCGTGGAAAAGCTCGGTGAGCCGCCGGTGCCGGTTGCATTCGTTGCCGTTGGGTCGCAGGCGCGTGGTGAGATGGGGCCAGCTTCGGACCAAGACAACGCGTTCGTCCTGTCCGATAGTTATGACGAATCCGCGCACGGAGAGTACTTTGCCAAGCTAGCTGAGTTCATTTGCCAGGGCCTGGGCAACGCGGGCCAGGCCTTGTGCCCAGGTGACATGATGGCGTCTAATCCTGATTGGCGGATGACACAGACCGAGTGGAACCGCACGTTCCACGGCTGGGTTACGGCCCCGGACCCGAATGCGCTGCTGCACGCTCAGGTGTTTTTTGACTTCCGCCCAATTGCGGGTTCCGGCGAGGGCTGGGAGGAGATGGCGCTGAACGTTCGGAAGAACGCAAGCGTGTCCGCGCAGGGTTCACGGCGCCTGCATACGCACTTGGCCGCGCTTGCTACGTTCCGTGAGCCGCCGATTGGATTCTTCCGAGGCCTGGTGGTGGAGCGCTCCGGCGAGTACGCCGACACCTTGGACATCAAGCGTGGCGGTACCGCTGCGGTTGTGCAGATGGCACGTCTGTATGCCATGACGGCGGGGGTAGATGAGGTGGAAACTCCTGCGCGTCTTCGTGGGGCGGCGGGGGACTCCGTGTCCGCCCGCGGTGCGGAAGATCTCCTTGGGGCGTACGAGTATCTTTCAAATCTTGCGATGCAGCACCAAGCAGCCCAAGTTCGTGCGGGCCAGCCGCCGAATTATCGGATCGATCCGAAGCAGTTGCCTACACGGGATCGTGCTGCGCTTCGTGATGCCTTCGGCGTGATCAAGTCCCTGCAGAATGCGCTGGCCAACAAGTATCCAACCCGGGCGGTGTAGCGTGTTTGGGTTTTTGCGCAAGCAGAGCAGATTGCTTGTCGACGGCACGTTTCTAGCCGTCGACGTCGAAACCACCGGGTTAAAGCCTGACAAGCATGAGTTGGTGTCTATTGGTTGGGTGCCGGTCAATGACAGGGTCATTGACCTCTCAGGCGCGCAGTACTTCGTGTTGTCTGGCGTGCGTATTGGGGATTCGGCCACACTGCATGGGGTTACGGATGATGACGTGGCACAGCATGGTCAAAGCTATGACGTGGTGTTGGATGCGTTTGATCGTGCCTTTGAGGGCCGCAAAATGATCGCCCATTTCGCCCAAATGGAAACTGGGTTCATCTCCAAGCTGTACAGGGAGGTCCGCGGGCAGCGTTTCGTGTTTGCTGAGCGTGACGTGGTGGACACGATGACGATGGAGCGCCGACATATGGAGCGCATGGGCACCTATCCGCGTGGAGAGGATCTGCGACTAGCCCGCGTGCGGGAGCGATACAACCTGCCTACGTACGGCAATCACAATGCGTTGACGGATGCGATTGCGTGCGCGGAGCTCTACCTAGCACTTACCGCATCCTAGGGAATCACTAGGGGCGGACCGATTACGCCACGTTTTTGGTGCGATGTATGCTCGGTCACATGCGTTTTGGACGAATTGCAACCCCTGAAGGCATGACGTTTGCTGTGATTGATGCGGATGCGACCACGGCGAAGGCTATTGCTGGCACCCCGTTTACAGAGCCGGAGTACACCGGTAAGGAATATGCGTTGGAGGACGTTCGCCTTTTGGCGCCAACTCTGCCAAGCAAGATCGTGGCGGTGGGCCGTAACTACGCCGACCACGTTGCGGAGGTGTTTAAGGAGTCTGCGGAGCATCTGCCGCCGACCATCTTTATTAAGCCGTCGACCGCCGTGGTTGGCCCAGATGCGCCGATCAAGATTCCGGAGTTTGCCACCCGCGTTGAATTCGAGGGTGAGCTGGCGATCGTGTTTGGTGTGCCATGCAAAAACGTCAAGGCGAGCGACTGGAAGTCGGTTGTCCGTGGCGTGACCATTATTAATGACGTTTCCTCACGTGACCTGCAGTTTGCGGACGGTCAGTGGGCTCGTGCCAAGGGTATCGATACCTTTGGTCCGTTGGGCCCCTGGATTGAGACGGACCTGGATAAGTTCGACTTCACCAACCTGCCAATCAAGGCGCACCTGACGCATGACGGCAAGACAGAGACCAAGCAAGACTCCAACTCGAACCAGATGATTATGAACATCGGTGAGATGGTGGAGTGGGTCACCCAATCCTTCACCATGCTGCCGGGAGACGTGATGGCTACCGGTTCGCCTGCAGGTACAGCAGAGATGGTCCCGGGTGATGTGATTGAGGTGGAGATCCCGGGTATTGGTACGCTGCGTAACCCGATTGAGCGCGCCTAGTACCTTTGGTGGCCTTAGCTAGGCCTCGGTATCAAGGCCGAGCGCGCGCATGATGGTGCGCAGCTTGGCCGTCGTTTCATCAAGCTCAGCCTGAGGGTCTGAGTCCGCGACAAGTCCGCCGCCCGCCCAAGCGCGGGCGGTTTTACCATCTCCAGCAACTTCGGCGCAGCGGATGGCCACCATGTACTCACCGTTGCCGTTTGCCTCGGTGTAGCCGACTGCGCCGGCGTAGAAGCCGCGTTCCGATTCAGCGGTGGTGATGAGTGCTTCGGCTGCGTTTTGCGGTGTGCCACATACCGCTGGAGTGGGGTAGAGCATTCGCGCAAGCTCCAGCGCGGGAGCGGGTTCACGCAGCTGGCCCTCGATGGGGGTAGCCAAGTGCCACATCTCGTTGGTTTTTTCCAACCTTGGGCGATCTGGAATGTTTAGCTGCGTACACAGCGGGGCAAGGATCTCACGGATGTGCTCGACCACGTATGCGTGCTCATCAAGGTCTTTGGCTGACGCTGCCAAACGGCGCCCCGCCTCAGCGTCGGCTGCCGGGTCGTTGGGGATACGCGCTGCGGAGCCTGCCAACGGGTATGACGTCACGTGGTGTCCTTGGCGGCGGACCAGCACCTCTGGGGAAGAACCGACAAGGAAGTGGCCCTGTTTGCCCGCGGGGCTAAGGTCTGCGATGAAGCCGTCGCCAGCCGCGGAAAGCTCAATCAGTCGAGCTGCCACTAGGCGCGGATCTACCGGCGGGTTAAACGCAATGTCCACCGCGCGGGCAAGGACCACCTTGTCCAGGGATGAGCGGCGGATGGTGGAGACGGCGGCCTCGATGCGTCGTAAATGTTCGTTCGGCGCGGGATCTACCCCGATAAGCGCGGCATTCAGGTGGGAGCCTGCACCAGTGGTGTAGAAGGGGTGCGGGTGCAGCACACCCTCCTCACGGATGATGCGCTGCGGCACGGTCAGTGCGGCAGGACAGTCGCGCTCAAACGGTAAAGCGCCAACCACCATCTCGGCTTGTCCGCTGGTGAGCGCAGTAATTGCCTCATCAATGGTGGAAAACACAGCAGCAGCGCCCTGGGTTCGCACTGACCCGGTTGGCCGGGACAGCAGGAAGTCGGGGGCGGTTGAGGGGCGCTGTAAGGCGCTGCTGGTTAAAGACACAAACGTTGAGCGTACCTTCCGCTTGTCTGTAACTGGTAAGAGGTCTACTGTTTGCTGTGATACTAATGTGACTGAAGTGAATAAGGGGATCAAGTGAAGGGACGTATCCAGCGCGCTGTTGCTGCTACGGGTGCCGCATTGATGCTGGCAGTAGGGCTGCATGTGCCGCAGGCGGCGGGGGCGCAGGACTTGTCGTCCCAAGTCAATGCGGGCATTAATGCCGCTGTGAATCAGGCGAACGCGGAGTGGAACAAGTTCGTACAAATGGCAAACGACGCGCTGCCAGCTGGTTCCTCCCTTCCGGGCGCTCCCGCACCTGCGCCGTTGCCGCCAATGCAGATTGGGCCGTGGAACCAGCAGGCGCCAGCGCCGGTAGGCAATGGCCAAAACGGCGAGATTCAGGTTGCTGGCCGCAGCTACCTCATCTGGGTGCCGCACGGCTACAACCCGGCAAACCCCACTCCGGTGATGGTTGGCTACTCCGCATTCGAAGACTCCACTGAGAACTTCCGCAACTACTCGCGTCTGCGCGAATCTTCCGTGGGCCGCGACGCCATCATTGTCTACCCGCGCGCCATCGGTGCGTCGTGGGAGGGCTCGCCGACGGCATCAACACGCCCGGGCCAGGACATTGCATTTGTGCGCGCTATGATTGATGACGTGCAGCGGTACTACAACATTGACCGCCGTCGCATCTACGCCACCGGTATGTCCACCGGCGGCGGCATGGCAGCGGTATCTGCATGCCACATGGCCGATCTGTTTGCTGGTGTAGCTGCTGTTTCTGGTGCGTTTTACGCGCCGGTAAACCAGGGCTGCCAGAACCTGCCGGTTGCGTTTATGGCTATCCATGGCACCGCCGACGGCCTTACGCCGTACTACGGCACGATCCGTCGCGGCCAGCGCGTGATGCCAGTGCCGGAGCTCTTCGCCTCCTACGAGCGCCGCAATCGATGCATCGGCGGTATTGACTCGCGCCCAGTAGGCCACAATGCCACCCGCGTATCCGCCCGTGCCTGCATGAAGGGCGTTGAGGTGATCAAGGTACACGGCTCCAACCACTACTGGTGGTACGACCCATCCGCCGCTGATGAAATGTGGGCATTCCTTTCCCGCCACTCCAAGTAGGGGTGCAAAACACCCGTCGTAGCAAAGGGGTGTAGCAAAGGGGCCGTCCGCTAAGCCAGAGTGTGCTTACGGGGCGGCCCCTTTCGCGCGCTACGATTGCCCACATGACTGAATCATCCATGCGCGTTCGTTTCTGCCCGTCTCCAACCGGCACCCCACACGTGGGTATGGTCCGCACCGCACTGTTCAACTGGGCGCAAGCACGCCACCACGGCGGCACGTTCGTGTTCCGTATTGAGGACACTGATGCGGCGCGTGACTCTGAGGATTCCTACCAGGCCATCATTGACTCCCTTGAGTGGCTTGGCCTGACCTGGGACGAAGGCGTGATTACCGGTGGGCCACACGAGCCGTATCGCCAGTCCCAGCGCGGGGAGATTTACAAGGACGTGCTGGACAAACTCATCGAGGCAGGCGAGGTCTACCCGGCGTACTCCACCAACGAGGAGGTCCAGGAGCGCCACAGGGCTGCAGGACGCGACCCGCAGTTGGGCTACGACAACTTTGACCGTGATCTCACCCAGGAGCAGATCGACGCTTATGAGGCTGAAGGCCGCAAGCCGGTCTGGCGCCTGCGCATGCCGGATCAGGACTGGACATGGAACGACCTTGTTCGCGGCGAGGTCACCTTCAAGTCTGAAACCCAGCCGGACTACGTAGTTGCACGTTCCAACGGCGCGCCACTGTACACCCTGGTCAACCCGGTGGATGATGCGCTGATGGGGATTACCCACGTGTTGCGCGGTGAGGATTTGTTGTCCTCCACGCCGCGCCAGCTTGCCCTCTACGAGGCGCTCAAGCGCATCGGGATTACGGACTTCACTCCGGAGTTCGGCCACCTGCCGTTCGTGATGGGGCAGGGCAACAAGAAGCTGTCCAAGCGTGACCCGGAGTCCAACCTGTTCAACCACCGTGACAACGGCATCATCCCAGAGGGCATGATCAACTACCTCGCGTTGCTGGGGTGGTCCCTGTCCGCAGATCAGGACATCTTTACTGTCAACGAGTTTGTCAACGCCTTCGACGTTGCCGACGTACTGGGCAACCCAGCCCGCTTTGACCAGAAGAAGCTTGAGGCAATCAACGCAGACCACATTCGCCTGCTGCAGCCGGATGACTTCCGCGATCGCCTGCGCGCGTACCTGACGGAGTACACCGATTTCCCGGCTGACTACCCGGCAGACAAGTTCGCCATCGCCGCAGACCTGGTGCAGACGCGCATCAAGGTGCTCTCGGATGCGTACGGGCTGCTGAAGTTCCTTGTCACCGCAGATGAGGACCTGGTGCTGGATGAGAAGGCTGCGAAGAAGAACCTCAAGGACACTGCAGTAGAGCCGCTTGAAGCAGGTATTGCGGCACTTGAGGCTATTGGTGAAGGGGAGTGGACCACTGCCAACATCGAAGCAGCGCTGAATAAGGCGCTCATTGAAGATCTGGGCTTGAAGCCTCGCGTGGCCTTCGGCGCCCTGCGCGTTGGTGTCTCCGGTGAGGCTGTGTCCCCGCCGCTGTTTGAGTCCATGGAGCTTCTGGGGCGCGAATCCACGCTGACCCGCCTGCGTGCGGCACGTGCGGCTACGCCGTATGTAGCTGCGGAACAGGCCTAGAACAGGTCAAGAAAGATAGCGCGGATAACCACAGGCTTGTAACTCAAATAAACCGGCTTTAACCTGGCGATTTGGTCTCTATGCAAGCCTATGGTTATAGTGTTCAACGTTGTTCAGAACGCAACAGCGAAGAGCTAAAGCACAATGCAGAAGCGAAACGCTAGAGTGTGATGAAAAACGATGGCCTATGGTGTAATTGGCAACACAACGGTTTCTGGTACCGTCATTCTTGGTTCGAGTCCAGGTAGGCCAGCAACAGAATTTCATATTCTGTGTCCTTACGCCCCGTTCGTCTAGCGGCCTAGGACGTCGCCCTCTCACGGCGGTAACACGGGTTCAAATCCCGTACGGGGTACAACATGAAACTCCCGAATCGGTTCACCGGTTCGGGAGTTTTGCTTTGCCGCGCGCGTGTGGCGTTGCAGTGCTAGGGTTATCGCGGCTACAAACCGTCTGTTAGAAACCGTCACAGCATTCATTAGGAGACCGCATGCACCTCGTACGCACTTCCGCTTCCATTACTGCCGCGCTGGGTGTTGCGGCGTTGACGTTGGTGGGCTGCGCGGAGCCGTCGACAAGCGAAAGCCCGACCGCAGCCGAAACCACCGCCACCGGTGAGAAGACCGTGCTGACGCTGTACACCTCCGAGCCGGAGGACAAGGTTGATGAGATCAACCGTGCGTTCACCGAGGAAAACCCGGACATTGAGGTGCAGGTCTACCGCGCGGGTACCGGTGATCTCAACGCCCGTATTGAGGCAGAGCGCACCTCCGGCAAGGTGGAAGCAGACCTGATCTGGGCAGCGGACGCGCCGGCATTCGAAGGCTTTAAGGCAGAAGATCTTCTGGTCAAGTTCAACGACGTGGACACGAGCAATGTGCTCGATGAAGTCGTGGACGCGGAAGGCTTCTACGTGGGCACCCGCCTGATCCCAACCGTGATTGCCTACAACACGGACGTCATTGATCAGGCGGACGCACCGACGTCGTGGGCTGATCTGACTGATTCGAAGTACATGGACAAGATCGTCCTGCCGGACCCGGCCGTTTCTGGCGCTGCGGCGTACAACGCAACGGTGTGGATGAACAATGACAAGCTGGGCGAGGCGTGGGTGACCGACCTGGGTGCAAACAACCCGATGATTGCGGCGTCCAACGGGCCGACCTCCCAGGAGATCGCCGGTGGCGGCCACCCGGTTGGCATTGTGGTGGACTACCTAGTGCGTGACTTAGCGGCCAAGGGCTCTCCAATCAAGGAGGTCTACGCCACCGAGGGCTCGCCGTACATCACCGAGCCGATCGCGGTGTTCAAGGACTCCGCCAACCAGGCAGCCGCGGAGCGCTACATCAACTTCATTCTTTCCGAAAAGGGTCAGAAGATCGCGGTTGAGCAGAACTACCTGCCGGTGATCGAGTCTGCCGGCACCCCGGGCGACGCACCGGCGCTCAAAGACATTGCGCTGATGAACGCTGACTTGGACGTGTTGTCGGAGGACCGTGCGCGTTCCGTGGAGTTCTTCCAGAACGCAATGAACTAACAGCGAGGTGTTGTTGGCTTCGCGTAAAACGCCTGGCATCAGCCTTGCCCGCATAGGGGTGTGGCTGATCGCCGCGGCGGTGTTCATCGCGCCGCTTGCCCTGGTCATTTCCCTTGCGCTGGGTGGTAACCAGATCCCGGTGCTGCTGGAGCAAGGCTTGGGCAAAGCGACGTGGAATTCCGTGTACACCACACTCGCGTCTGCAGTCGGCGCTGTGATCATCGGTGCTGCCATTGCGCTGTTGCTGGAGCGCACCGACGTCAAGGGCACAGGCCTGTTGCGCCTGCTGTTGCTCTCGCCACTTCTGGTGCCGCCGTTTGTCGGCGCGATCTCCTGGCTGCAGCTTTTCGGGCGTAACCAGGGACTCAATGCGTTCTTCGGTCGGCCCTTGTGGGACATTTACGGTGCTGACGGGATCATTTTCTTGATGACGCTGCACTCGTACCCCGTGGTCTACGTCATCGTCGCCGCCGCGCTGCGCTCAATCCCGCCGGACCTGGAGTTAGCGGCGCGCATCGGCGGGGCAGGAAGCGCCACAGTCTTGCGCACGGTGACCATTCCGCTGCTCGTGCCCGCCCTACTGTCCGCGTTTACGCTTACCGCGGTTTCCAACCTGGCGGACTTCGGCATTCCGTCCATTCTGGGTTCGCCGGTGCGTTTTGAAACGCTGGCCACCATGGTCTACCGGTTCATGGAGTCCGGCACCGTAGGAAATCCACTGCAGGTGGTTTCTACCATCGGCGCGCTTTTGATGCTGTTAGGCATTGCAGCCGTGGTGGCGGATTA
Organism: Corynebacterium riegelii; assembly: GCF_001263755.1. Lineage (NCBI taxonomy): Bacteria > Bacillati > Actinomycetota > Actinomycetes > Mycobacteriales > Corynebacteriaceae > Corynebacterium > Corynebacterium riegelii. The sequence goes on along the minus strand of NZ_CP012342.1, from coordinate 880,347 downwards.
CGTGGTCTCAGGGCGCGCCACATCCACCGTTGAAGGCGGCGGCGCCATGAAGCTCACTCTGGGCAAGGCCACCTGGCCGGTCACCATCACTGCGTGGGCGCTGGCGTTGGCCATTACCCTGGGCCCGATCATGGGGCTGACCTACCGTGCACTCCTGCCAGCACCCGGTGTGCCGTTCACGTTGGACAACATCACGCTAGACAACTTCGCTGCGATGCTTGCCAACCCGCGCGTGCGCGAAGGCTTTGGCAACTCGGTCACGCTCGCACTCGGCGCAGCACTGCTCTGTGGTCTGCTGGGATGGGCGATCGGCGTGCTGGTGACCCGCACACGCGCTCGTAGCAACACGGCGCTGAGCTTGGTCACGCTGTTGCCGGCCGCGCTGCCCGGCTTGATCATTGGCGTGGGCTGGGTGATCATGGGCCGTTACACCGGCATCTATAACACCCGCTGGGTGATCCTGGCAGCCTACGTCTGCGCATTCAGCGCCATGGTGCTGCAGGCTGTGCGCGCGCCGCTGGCGAAGATCCCGACGGCGGTGGAGGAAGCCGCGCAGATCTCCGGTGCGGGGCGCCTGCGAGCCATTTGGGACACCAGTGGGCGCATGGCACTGCCGGCGGTCATTTCAGGTGCGGTTCTGGTCGCCGTGACAGCGGTACGCGAGCTGACCGTGTCCATCCTGCTGGTTGCGCCTGGCAGCACCACCATCGGTGTGCAGTTGTTCAACCTGCAGCAGTCCGGCAACTACAATCAGGCGTCTGCGCTTGCCCTGCTCTTTATGATCATCGGCATTGCGGCGCTTGCGTTCACGGTGCGTAAATCCGGCAAGGAGTGATGATGAGCAACATTGCAATCTCCAACCTCGGCGTCACGTTCGCGGATGGCACTGTGGGCCTTGAGAACATCAACCTCACCGTTCCCAGCGGCGAGTTCATCGCGCTCGTAGGTCCGTCCGGCTCTGGCAAGACCACGCTACTGCGCACCATCGCGGGCTTTATCGAACCGACTGCCGGCACGATCGAGCTCGACGGCCAGGACGTTTCCCACGTACCGCCGGAGAAGCGCCACATGGGCATGGTGTTCCAGCAGCATGCGGTGTGGCCGCACATGACGGTGGGGGAGAACGTGGCGTATCCGTTGCGTCGCGCCGGCATCCCGCGTGCGGAGGCGCAGCAGCTGGTGGAAACAACCTTGGCCACGGTTGGTCTGGATGGCTTTGCCCGCCGCAAGCCGGCCACCTTGTCGGGTGGTCAACGCCAGCGTGTTGCTCTTGCGCGTGCCATTGTGGCATCCCCGAAGCTTCTGCTTTTAGACGAAGCGCTGTCCGCCCTTGACGAACCCTTACGTGACGCGCTGCGCCGCGAACTTGTCGCGCTGACTCGCACCAACCATCTGACCACGGTGCACGTGACGCACGACCGCAAGGAGGCGATCGCGATTGCAGATCGCATTGCCGTGCTTCGTGATGGCCGCCTCGAACAATTCGACACCCCCGACGCCGTTGTCACGCGCCCGGCGACGGCCTGGGTTGCGTCCTTTATGGCCGATGCCACGATCCTCGAAGGCGTGGTGCGCGCAGGCCAGGTGGTCTGTGAGAAGCCGCAGTTGAGCTGGCTGCTTGACGACGCCAACGTCACCACCCACCCCGCCACCAACACAGGAATTGGCACTGGGGCTGATGCTGTTGCTGATGCCGCTGTGACTGTTGCCGTGCTGCCCGCAGATGTACGCGTTGGACCTGTTGGCTCGGAGGCTACTGGCGGCGCTGGCACTGCCGGCAACGCTGTGATTACCTCGGTGCTGTTTGAGGTAACCGGGTATTCGGTGACGTTGGACGCAGATGGCGTGGAGTTCCGCGCACGCATGGGCTTGAACCCACGGCCGGAGGTTGGCGATCAAGTCAGCATGAACGTGGAGCGCATTTTCGTGTTTTAGGCATGTTGACCTCGCGATTTGCTACGTGGTTGCTGTGTCCTTTATTGTTAGCAAGTCGCAAACAAAGCGAGCGCGCCCCGTTCGTCTAGCGGCCTAGGACGTCGCCCTCTCACGGCGGTAACACGGGTTCAAATCCCGTACGGGGTACAACGCAAAACCCTCGATCCGGACTCACTGGGTCGAGGGTTTTTAGGGTTAAACGAGGGTTAATCGACAAGTACGCGGGGGTGTTGAAGCCAAGCCTGATTCAAATTTTGCCGGAGGCGATGGCAACGACACTGCCGGAGTTAGACGCAGTGCAGCAGTGCCCGTGATGATCAGCCCGCATCATCAGGACCGTTTGGTTTAGAAAGGGTGAGCTTTCAATGTGGACGGGATGTAATTCTGGCCTGCAAGCCAAGACGCTGCAGCTGGATTCATTGAAGTCAACAGCCGAAGTGATGCTCTGTGGAACCAGATGACCTCCCTATGGTCCAAGAGTGGTTCCAAATGGTTTGCTCTATTGCGAGCGTGTCGGACAGTATTGGCCCAGTGGTAGATAACCGTGTGGCTCTCGTGATCGTGCCCCCTACTGTTCCTTGCGGAGAAACTGTGCTTAAGGGCGTGTTCCCATAAGTATCTTCGGGGATTAGTCTCCATAGTGGGGTTAAGCGACAAAATGTGTGCTTTTCTCGGCGTGTCGATTTAAGTGACAAAATGTGTGCTTTTCGGGGGTTGGAATGGGCCGGGCCCGGGGTGCTGTGCTGGGGTCATGAGCGTCCTGCCCAGCCGTGTCGGATGGCCCAGGAGGGGTTGAAGTCGGTGTCGATGCCGGTGTCGTAGACTTTCGGCCGGCCGTCGGGTGAGTTGGCTTGGTCGCGTTCACGCATGTGTGCCTGGCGGGCGTGTGCGTAGCCTTTGCGGCCGAAGTCTTGCTCGATTGCTAGCGCCAGCGGGTCATCGTGGTGTTGGGTGTGCAGGTAGAGCCACCAGTCCATGATGATTCGTTGATGTTCGTCAAATGCGCCGCGGTGGGCTCGGGCAAGGTGTTTCAGCTGTGCGTTTATGCCGCCTTCCAGGCTGTTTGTGGTGGTCTTCAGCTCGGTTGTGGTGCGGTGTGGTGGGTTGAGCCAGACGAAGAGGTGGCCTTGTTGGTAGAGACGCTCGAACCGGCGGTAGGCTCTGCGGGCTCTGGGGTGGGTGTACCACCATTGCTGGTTGTCGCGGATGCGTTTTGGGATCTCTTCTGGGGCGACTTGGTTGCGGTAGGTGCGTTGTTTGAGCCAGTCACCGTAGAGGTCATGGAAGCGGTTGAGGCGAAGTACCCAGGTAATTGCCTGGTCACGGGTGGTGATGTGGGTTAGCTGGTTGCCGAGGCGAAGGAGTGCTTTGTGCGCGGTGATTGTTGGTTGGCGTGTGGTGTCTTTGATGGTGTCGCGGCGTACGTGGACGAGGCAGCGTTGGATGGAGGCGTTTGGCCAGCATTGTTTGATGGCCTTGTTTGCGCCACCGGAGCCGTCTGTGGTCACGACTAGGGGTTCGGCGATCAGGTCGAAGAGTTTGGCGTAGTCGTAGGCGGTTTCTCGTGTGCACCAGTGCCAGGCAACGACGTGTTCGCTGGTTGCAGCGACAAGCAGGCATTTTTTGTGGAAGTAGGTGCCGTCAATAAACAGCTGGTCGTAGACGCGGTACGGGTCTGGTTTGCATGGGACGATGATGAACCAGAAGTAGGTGAACCAGCGGATCAATGTGCGCCTGGAGACGTTGTGTGCAGCAGCCACAGCGTCGAGGGGACGCTGGCCGGTGATCCAGTCGATGAAGATGGCAAACCGATATGCGCTGGTCTTAGCCGTGTTCGGGTTGGTGAAGGTGTGCCCGCAGTGTGTACAGCGCCATCGCTGTTTTCCGCTGGAGGTGGTGCCCATTTTCGTGGCGGTGTGCTCGCATGCCGGACATAGGGGCCTGTTGTGTTTTCTCTTCCTGTGTTGAGTTGGCATGCAGCTGGTTTAACAGCTTGCTGTCGTAGCACATCCAACGCCTGAAGTGGTGGACCTTCCGGTCTATGGTCGGGAATCCCGATTCAACGAGCACTCTCCCGCCGTAGGCCCAGGCAGGACCGGGAATTCATATCCAAAAAAGCACACATTTTGTCGCTTAACCCCCATAGTGTTGGGCTGGGGGAGCAGGTAGGTCCACGACCCAAAGGTTAACCCTGCGACTAGGTCATCGTGCGTATACTGGGTTATTGGTTTTTTGAAGTTTCCATGTTCGTCCTTCAAGGCTGGGAGCGCTGACTTCCAGAGCGGACGCTTTCCTGGGCGGTTTATGATCTGGGCTAATCTTGGTGCGGGATCCGTCAGCCAACCTGCTGAATAAGAGTTAACCCGTCCCGGCGTAGTCACTTCTTGTTTTGTATTCCAATCGGTGAGCGCTTGGTCAATTGAGTTGCGGAGCTGTACTTCAACCATGCCTGTAGTTGCGGCCACAGCCCTCGACATGTCGATATTCCATAGGTATAGTTCAAGAGCCTTCCGCCGATCCCCAAAGGCACCGTCGCCTACGCATCCACTCGATCCTGATCAGATCTGGGCCCGCGTAGTTGCCTATAACCAGGCGCACAATCCACAAGCTGCATCCGACATGCTAAACGGCCCCGCGGAAGCGGCAACTTCACACGAGGCCAGCACCGATGACATGGCAGCTCAGCAAGGCGTACCTCCCACCGATGCCCCTACGTTAACGGTGCCTACGACAAATTCAACAAACTATTGGGGCATCCCAGACCAGCTCTGTGTGAGCAAAGATGGCGTTGTACGCGTGTGCGGCTTCGGTCTCTACATTGGCCTGAGGTTTAAAAATCGCAGACTCTACTCCACGGTCACAGTCGATAACATTGCGGAGTTCTACACGGCCCACGATGGTGAATTCCTCTTCAGCGTGCCACTGCCGATCACGTTAAGCCACAGACCAGCAGGTGGTCAGGTCAACATCAACCTCGTCGAAGGAATGAAACATCGCCGACCACCGCAGATGAACCCGAACCTATCCAAACCCCGGCCGAAACGCAGGCTACAACCATGAGCCGCTAGAAGGGTCCAAGAACACCATGGAGTCCGTGTCCAAAAAGAGACCGGACTCCATGTCCAAAAACCCTATGGACATAACAGAGATGCGCTAAGCCTTCCGCACCATTCTGTAAACGATGTTTACAGAATGGTGGAAGCTCGCGTGGGTTGAAAAGAACTGGACGCCTCGACGTTATATCAATCAATGTATATCGCGTACACAATGAACACGGTATGCGATAGGCATACGCGAGTGGCAAGACCAGCCCTGCGCCGCCATCGTTAAGCGTTCGAGGACAGTGGGCAGCGGTGGCGTATGCGGGGTATGTGTCAGGCATATGGTATTCAACAAATTTCTATCTGTTCCGCTGCGGAAACGTCTCACTTATGCGACGATAGAAAACGTTCCATCGCAAATAAATCTTGATGATTCAATCATTTGATTTGAGGATTTCTATGAGGAAAAAAGTGTTTACGCAACATTTTTGCTTCTGCTGCCACAGCAGCACTCCTAGTTTCTTTTCCGGGCGCAGCGAGCGCAGAACCGACAGTCGATAAGGCTCTCAAGATCGCCCAGGATGAGCAGGTCGTTCAGGAATTGGAAGGGATGCCGGAGCTTCCTAAAGCTCCCGAAGAACGTCGCGCACTGCTTGTCGACGCCGGATTCGTTAAATCTGACGAGCGGAGCGAACACGGTTATACGGTGGAGACCTACCGCCTTGAAGATGCCAATGGGGTAGTCATCGAATACGACGTGATTCTCCCGCCCGAGCCGGGAACGATTGTGCCGTTCATCAACTTTGAGTGGGACTGGGGTCCGCGGGTTTACATGACCGGCGCTGAGTTTTGGTCCCTGGGCGCCTCTGGATTTGCTGGCGCATTGTGCTCGGTTTTTGCCGGACCATGGTGGGGAGCCGGCTGTTCCATGGCGGCCACAGCCGCCTGGAACAAAATTGCTGGCAATAACCGGATCCTGTCCGATCAAACTTGCTACGACCTCAGTCAAGCGCTCAACATCGGATGGGAACGAGCTCCCCAAGAGAAGTGCAGTTAGTCTGAAAAAGTGAAAGACTCGCTGCTCACACAAAAGTCCAAGGGGCGTCGATTAGCTATGGCGCTAGCGCTAGTCTCGGTCCTGGGGGCTGGCGTTTACGTGATTGTTTCAAAGGGTTTTTCGGCCTCTGGAGCCGTCCTTTTCGCTGTAACAGCACTTCTGATGCTCTATCTGTGCTGGAAACCAGATCAAAAGGCGGCCCCTTCTGCAGGGGTCATCGCGGTTGGGGCAATTGTTTACGCCTTACCTCCAGGCGTCGTCGTGGCTTCATCTAGCTTCGGCGCGGGGCTGATGATAATCGGAGTGGTAATAGCCGCCTCACGCCTCTTTTAGCGGGCTTTCCACCCTATTTAAGCAGTACCGCCAAACTCTCGGACGCGTTCAAAATGTGCCCCGAGCTAAATCAGGAAACCGGCCCTCTTAGCTCCGAGGGGTTTTCACTTCCTCGCTTTTCGCTCTTGAAAACTGGGGTGTCGCGGTACACGACACGGAACTAGGGAAGTGGTCCATCGAGCACAAGTTTGACCGGGCGCGGTACTTGAAGTCGAAGCACTACGGGTATGGCAACGGGAACGAGTGGCGCACTGTTGCCAGCGGGTACAGCCGGCAAATCGCGGAGGACGAGTTCAAAATCGGGACGGTTGTGAACGACTTGCGACCCATCAGCGCGAAAGGCGGGACAATCCTCTTGCCGGTTCCGATGGAGCTGAAAGAAGCGTGGAAAGACGTTCTGCCGAGCCAAGCAATGGTGGAGGGCCGGCTAAGCAAGGCGGAAAGTGACGAGTGGTTTGCCAACTTGAAGCGACGTCGGGAGTGGCTCAACTAACCAGTCGAACGTACCATATGCAGCGTGACCAGCATATGCTGTGAGCATATGCGACGCAGCCAACCCGGCGCTAGCACGCGCAAGCATATGAGGGCCGGCAAGCGTAGCCATGAGCCAGCAGTGGTTTGGAACGTGTTGGAGGACGACGGCTAGCGCAGGGCAGTAAACCGGCCTGGGTTGGTGAGAGGGCATGATGTAACACAGGAGGAACATCATGGCTATCAGCCCTTACGACCAGGAGACCCGCCAGCGGGCGGTGCGCCTGTATTTCGAGGAGCTCGCTGACGGCGCTTCATCCAAGGCAGCCGCACTACGCGCTGTCGAAGCTGTCATCGGCATCAAAACATCGACTATCCGCAACTGGGTACGCGCAGAAGAGAAGAAGGTAGACGCCGCCGTCGAGCAATCCGATGCCGAGAAAGACGCGGAACTTATCACCCTGCGCAAGGAAAATGCCCGGCTCAAAGAAGCCAACGAGATCCTGAAACTGGCCTCAGCTTTTTTCGCCCAGGCGGAGCTCGACCGCAAACTAAAGTGATTGTGGACTTCCTCCGCACTCACCGGCACCTGTATTCCATCGAGCGGATGTGCCGCGTGCTCAATGAGCATGAATACGCTATTTCACCAGCAACGTTCTACCGCTTCCAGGCCCGTGGTTTCGGGCCCACCCCTGCCGAGCTGGATGAGGCTTACACCGCGCACCGGCTCTTTGAGCTGTGGCGGGCCAATCGGCGGGTTACGGGCGACGAAAACTATGGAAAGCCGCCCACCGGGCAGGCTGGAACATCGGCCGTGACCAGGTGCAACGCCTCATGAATATCCTTGGAATCGCGGGTGTACTCCGACGCAAGACCACACGCACCACCGTTGCTGATCCCTCCGCCGAGCGTTTCCCGGATCGTATTCAACGGGCCTGGTCGCAGGCTCAGCGTCCCGATCAGTGGTGGGTCGCGGATTTCACGTATGTGCACACCAGTTGCGGTTTCAGCTACGTGGCTTTTGTCACCGACGTGTTCACCCGTGAGATCCTAGCGCAGGGCGTATGTCGTGGACACCCGAGCCACGAAATCTTTGGTCATCCGTGCGCTGCGACAGGCACTGGCGATACGCCAGCGCCAGGACCCGTACTTTGATTCGGCCGGGGTGATCCATCACTCGGATGCGGGCTCACAGTACACCTCCACAGATCTCCGCCGACTGCTGGCCGTCCACCAAATGGACGGGTCCATCGGCACCGTCGGCGACGCCTACGACAACGGTCTGATGGAGTCAACGATCGGGCTGTACAAGTCAGAACTCATTGATTTCGAAGCGGGGACGTGGACGAACTGGAGTGAGGTGGAACGCGCCACAGCCGGATGGGTCCACTGGTATAATCACGAGCGGTTGCATTCCTCGCTCGGGCATATCCCGCCGATCGAGCACTACACCAACTACCAACGAGAAAACCACGCAGGCCTTCACGCCGCGTAACACGCCACTCTCAAAAAGTCAGGCCGATCCAATCATTTCCTGCCCGTGCTTTATATGTTTCAAATCGAGGATCCGACAAGGCTTCCACGAGAGAATCGATAGTTTGCTTTTTCATAAGATCTGTCTTACACTAAGGGTCATAAGATGGGTTAAAAACCGTAAATATTGGGAAACCCGCCGACATTGCTCGGCGGGTTTCCTTTTTCCGGAGCAAATCCGTGGAACACCAGGGGGTTGGATTCTTGTTTTCCAAGGCGTCGGCTGTGTTTTCGGGTTGGAGGTGGGTTTAGCGGCCGCGGAGCCCGTCGTCGATTGTCCAGCCGGCCAGCATGTTGTCCATGGTCTGGTTGTATAGCGCGTACTGGTGAGCTTGTTGCTGTTGACACCGAATGGCGGCGTTTTGCGCGGCTTGCTCTTGGCGCATCGCAGCGTTGTGAGCGCGAAGTTCTTCGGTCTGCTGCTTTTGGAGCCGTTCAACGATGTACAGATGCAGCGCATCGGAAACCGTGTTCGCGCGGTGGTTTTCGATGTGTGCAATAACCGCTGCCATTCGTTCCGGTGATGCCTGGTTCGCAGGAAAAAACCGTCAGCATTAGCAATCTGGAAGGCCTGCACTGCTGCTCGCTTTTCCCGGGCATAGCGGGGAAGCGAGTGCTGCGAGGGCAAGCAGCAAGCACAATGCACGCTTCGTGTCTTGGAACGATAGGAAGCGGATGTCCGTCACAATCCACGCCATCAGATACGCGAAGCCGATGGCATAAACCGGAAACCAAAAGGTCGGGTCTGGCTTTACCATCGTGATAAGCGAGCGCTTCTCGGGAGCCCTCATGTTTTGATTCTCGGCCATGCGGTTCTGGGCCCGTACGATGGACTCATCAGCTTGGTAGGCCTTTAATCAGAGCTGGTGCAGATGCCTCGGGCGTTGGAGTAGGGGTGCGCGATAGTTCGCGGAGCCTCCAGAGGAGGATTTAGCGGTAAAAGGCAGCAGTTGTGCTGTACGCGGAGTGCACAGTGGCGGAGAAATTCAGCACCAGCACGCAAGTACTTTCCCTCACATCCCTAAAGCTCTTGCGTGGTACAGATCTGGTTTGCAGTGGTCGATTCGTGGGGTTCGGCGCTGCGGTCGTATTCGTCCGGGTTGAATTCGACCGAGTCGATGATCTTCTCGATCTCTTTATCGGACAAAGTGGTGGCCGCGATCTCGAGGCCAGCGGCACCATCGGCGCCGGAGGAGACGAATACCCATGCGCCTTGACGGTCTCACCTTTGGAGCCGTTGGTGGTCCAGGTGTTCAGCTTGGCTTCATCAGCGTTTTTGATCTTGAGATCGCGGGATTCGCCGAGTTCAAACTCTTTGCCGTGTGGTGCTGAACATGGCGTTCGCTTCGAAGTAGCCCATGGTTGCCATGGCGGTGGAGCCCTGCCCTTGGTTGGAGCTCATACGGGCGATGTCCGTGGGGTTTTCTTGGTCATTGGCCTATGATGTGGTGAATCCGTTCATGGTGGGCTTGAAGTTGGGGTTCTCGGTCCAGCCTTCTGGAAGCTCGATAGAGATGCGGCCTTCTTGGACGCGCTGCATGCCCTTGGTGTCGGACTGAGAGGAGTCTTCCGAAGCCTGGACGTTGTCAGATTCGGCGGAGTCGGCGGCATCGTCGGAATCGCCCAGGCTTCATGAGCTCAGCAGGGCGGCGGAGGTGAGAAGAACGGTGATTTTGGCTGCGATGGAAGCTGGATTCATGTTTCTCTCCAAGGTTCGGCTTTTGCCATGCGGGTAATGGGGAAGGTGAGCTGTGTCTCGTTAACTGAACGGGCGCACGGAAGGATGCAGCTAGGCTTTTGCCTATGAAACCTGAAGCGATTCTTGGAAGCTTGCTCGCCGGCGCGATAGGCATTCCAGTACTGACGGTGTTGCTCAACAGCGTCATTGATGATCCGGAGTACTGGTCGGCGATCAGCGCGGTGACTATGGCGGTGGGAGCGACGTTGGTTACCGCGTGGATTGGTGTCCTTGGTGTGTACCTTCTCGTGGTCTCACGCAGGGAGCCAGTGGGCACCGGCGTTTTGGTTACAGCCTTGGTGGGTGGCGCAATGCTGCTCATCGGGTTCGGTTCGACAGCGCTTGCCTCGTGGGAAGAAGTGCAGGCGGGTCAGGCGCTGCCGATCATTAATCTCTTCATTTTCTTGATTCCGTTGGGGCTCGTCGTCGTGGCCGTTGCCTTTCTTATGGCTTTGGTCAGCAAGAAACGGAGTTAGATGCCCACCATCACAATGATCTGAACCAGCACGTTGTTACATATGTGCAGGATGACACCGGCCCACAGTGAGCGGTGCCACCGGGTGACCAGGGCGAAGGACAGGCCAGCGAAGAACGTGTAGACGATCGCAGCCGGCGCGACATGCGCGAGACCTAACACGAGCGATGAGAGCAGCACGCTGGCGGCCGCGGGCATGATGTTGCGACCGGCTATTTAGTAACAGTGTCGTGAGTATCCGGTAGCTGCTGCTTCATCATTCGGGTGCTGCGTGGGCTGGAAAAGTGGTTTATGACGGACTATCGCACGTCATGAGAGCGCTCGATGGAGCACGTGAATACGAGCCTGTCGACTGCAAGCACTTGGACGTATGGATGGGGCGGATAGGTGGGCTTCTCGCCGCAGTACCACTAAGAATGAAGATTCATTTATATACCCTGGCGTCCTTTGCACGGTCGGACGACAGCTCATCGCCTAGCCTGGTCGAGGGAGGTGGTGGCTCTTTCTTTCATGATGACCGGGTACGAAATCAAAGTTGATGCATTCAGGCTAGGGGGATTAACGGCGAATTACTGGAACTCGAACTCAACCGTGGCGTCGGGATCAACGGCGTGGATGATGCCCCCGTAGAAGTTCTCAGCCTGATCCTTCAGCAGCTCAAGGTTCATCTGGATGTGTTCCTCACGCTTCTCCTCATTCAGTACCTCGTTGATGCCTTCCGCGACATCAATATCTGCTGTAACGAAGCTCAACACCTTGCCATGTTCATGCACAGTCTTGAACTCTGGGTCCGAGAAGCCAAGGAACTTAAAGGGTGGAATCGTCAGCTTGAAGTGATCGGGAGCAACCTCCTCGATGTGTACGTCCTTGCCGTCAATCCCCAGCTTGGCGGTGAACTGGTATTGGAGGATGTTTACCTTTTGGCTGCCGGGGATGCCCCATTTGAACAGCTTCGCAGCGTTTTCGGTGGTGTGCAGACCCTGGGTAGCAGTGGAGACCAGCACGATTTCTTCACGACGCTCCACCGCATGAATCACCTCCGAGCTGTCCGTTTCAGTGACAGTTTGTACCGGAGAGCCGAGAAAATTCGACGAACCCAGCAGGAACCCGCCGCCCAGCAAAGCGACAACTAGGACGAGCGCACTGACAACAGACAGGAGCTTTTTGGTCATAGTCTCATCCTCGTATACAGGGGCGTAACTGCCAAAACCACAGTATTCGAACACATGAGCCCTCGCTGTATGAGGTGTGTGTCGTGCGTTCTTAGACTTGTGTATGTTCCCGAAAAGAAAGGGGTCTTACATATGGCCGAAACCTTCACCGCATCCCCGCGGCTTATCCAAGCAATCAACATCGCTGCGTGGGCGCACCGCGGGCATGTGCGCAAAGGCACGGAAATTCCTTACGTCTCTCACGTGTTCGGTGTCATGCATTTGCTGTCACAGGTGACTGATGATGAAGACGTGCTCATTGCAGGACTCTTCCACGACATTTTGGAAGATGTGCCTGAGGAGTACTCGGCGGAGCAGATGGAGCAGGACTTCGGACCGCGTGTACTCACACTGGTCCAGGGCGTGACCAAGGATGACACATTGTCGGGCTGGCAGGAGCGCGCCGATGCCTACCTGGCTCACCTTGAACAGGCGGAAGAAGGCAGCGTGCTGGTCTCCGCAGCGGATAAGCTGCACAACTTGCTGTCCATCCTGGCGGACCACCAAGCAATCGGCGAGGAGCTGTGGCTTCGCTTCAACTCTGGCAAGGAACGCCAGCAGTGGTGGTACGGCGCGATTTATCAGGTAGCGCAGCAGCGCCTACCCGGAAACGCACTTGTAGAAGAGCTTGGGTTCCGAGTGCGCGAGCTGCGCGCGCTCTAACGCGAAGCCGCTGGGTGGCGCAGCCGCAGGGACAGGCCTACAGCGCGGCTTCGAGCTGCTTTCGGGCAGCCAACAGGTCCTTGCCCCATTTGTCAGCGGGTGAGGGCTTGAGGCGCTCTGCAGGGCCGGAGATAGACAACACCGCGACCAGTGCGCCGTCGGGCTGGAAGATTGGGGTGGAGACTGAAGCCAGGCCCACTTCGCGTTCGGCGACGGACTCCGCATAGCCGTCGGCGCGGACTTGTTCGAGGTCGGCGGGGTCAAATGGGGTGTCGATAGGCGAATGTGCTGCAAAGACGCGGGCGGCAGAGCCGGCGGAAAGTGAAAGCCGCGAGCCGACCGGCACCACATTGTGCAAGCCGGAATCGGGTTCCTCGGCGGCGATGCACGTGCGGGTATCGCCCGTGAGCTCGTAGAGCTGCACCGATTCACCAGTTGCGGCAACTAAGTCGCGCATCACGGGTGTAGCTGCGCCGATGAGGTGGGGCGAGGTGCCTGTGGAAAAACGTGCAAGTGCTGGACCGATGGTCCACGCGCCTTGCTCGGTGCGTGCAAGGATGTGATGCACTTCGAGAGCGGTGGCAATGCGGTGCGCGGTGGCGCGCGGCAGGCCTGTGTCGGTGCTGAGTGCGGCCAGGGTCTTATCGCCCCTGCTTACCGCGCGGATGATGGCTACGGAGCGGTCGAGAACCTTGATGCCCGAGTCTTCGCTATACTGTCTCACATCATGGATAGTAGCATCTCGCATGCTGGAATCGGAGAAGGAGAATGCTATGGCTGAAACCTCGGCTACAACACCGCTGACACTGGCCGAGAAAGTGTGGCGCGACCACGTCGTGACCAAGGGCGAAAACGGTGAGCCTGACCTCATCTACATTGACTTCCAGCTCCTGCACGAGGTTACCTCACCGCAGGCGTTTGACGGCCTGCGCATGAGCGGACGCACCATGCGTCACCCGGAGCTGCACCTGGCTACGGAAGACCACAACGTGCCAACGGAAGGCATTATCAGCGGCAACCTGCTGGAGATCTCCGAGCCTACGTCGCGTACCCAGGTGGAAACACTGCGGAAGAACTGCGAAGAGTTTGGCGTGCGCCTGCACCCAATGGGTGACGTAAAGCAAGGCATTGTGCACACCGTTGGCCCGCAGCTTGGCATCACGCAGCCGGGCATGACCATCGTGTGCGGTGACTCGCACACCTCCACCCACGGCGCGTTTGGTTCTATCGCCATGGGCATTGGTACGTCCGAGGTGGAGCACGTCATGGCCACCCAGACGTTGTCGCTGAAGCCTTTTAAGACGATGGCGATTGAGGTCACCGGCGAGCTGGCCGAAGGGGTCACCGCCAAGGACCTGATCTTGGCCATCATTGCCAAGATTGGCACCGGAGGCGGCCAAGGCCACATCATTGAGTACCGCGGTGAAGCCATTGAGAAGCTCTCAATGGAAGCACGCATGACTATCTGCAACATGTCCATCGAAGCTGGCGCACGCGCCGGCATGGTGGCGCCGGATGAGAAGACGTTTGCATACGTCAAGGGCCGCGAGTTTGCGCCCAAGGGTGCGGACTGGGACGCAGCGGTGGAGTACTGGAAGACGCTGCCGACTGATGAGGGCGCAACCTTTGACACCGTCGTAGAGATCGACGGCTCCAGCCTGACCCCCTTTGTCACCTGGGGCACCAACCCGGGCCAGGGCCTGCCGCTTGGTGCGAATGTGCCGGATCCGGAGGACTTTGGTGATGAGGCCTCCAAGCAGGCTGCAGCCAAGGCGCTGAAGTACATGGACCTGATGCCGGGCACCCCGCTGCGTGAGATCGCAATCGATACGGTCTTCCTCGGCTCTTGCACCAACGCCCGTATTGAGGACTTGCGTGCTGCTGCCGAGGTGGTGAAGGGCCGCACCATCGCGGAAGGCACTCGCATGCTCGTTGTGCCGTCTTCCACCATGGTCAAGCAGCAGGCAGAGGAGGAAGGTCTCGACGTAATCTTCACCGAGTTCGGTGCTGAATGGCGTACCGCCGGCTGCTCCATGTGCTTGGGCATGAACCCGGATCAACTCGCACCGGGGGAGCGCTCCGCGTCTACCTCCAACCGCAACTTCGAAGGCCGTCAAGGACCGGGTGGACGCACCCACCTGGTTTCCCCACTGGTCGCCGCAGCTACCGCGGTGACCGGCCACCTTGCAAGCCCCGCTGACCTGTAGAAGGAGATTTCAACCATGGAGAAATTCACCACCCACGTCGGCGTCGGCGTGCCGCTGACCCGTACCAACGTAGACACTGACCAGATCATTCCGGCGCGCTACCTCAAGCGCGTATCTCGCACCGGTTTTGAGGATGGTCTGTTTTCCAACTGGCGCGAAAACGAGGCAGACTTTGTGCTCAACCAGGATGCGTTTAAGAACGGCTCCGTCCTGTTCGCCGGCGAGGATTTCGGCACCGGCTCCTCGCGTGAGCACGCTGTCTGGGCGCTCATGGATTACGGTTTCCGTGCCGTGTTCAGCCCACGCTTTGCGGATATTTTCCGCGGCAACTCCGGCAAGGCCGGTCTGCTCGCAGGCATCATGAGCGAATCCGACATTGAGCTGATTTGGAAGCAGCTTGAGCAGCAGCCAGGCCTTGAGGTCACCGTCTCACTGGAAGACCGCACGGTCACGGTGGGGGAGAACACCTACACCTTTGACATCGATGACTACACGCGTTGGCGTCTCATGGAAGGCCTGGACGATATTGGGCTGACGCTTCGCAACGAGGAGGCGATTGCCTCCTACGAGGCGTCGCGCCCGTCGTTTAAGCCTGCTGTTGTGCCTGAGTAACTTGCTGGTGCACGTCGGGGGCGAACGTCTCTAAGAAGGCCAAGCAGGTGTTGACCACCCCGTCGATGGCGCTGGTCAGGTGCGCGCGGAACTGCTCTTCGGTGTAATCCCAGTAGCCCGGCATGGTGTACGCCACGCCAAGGGCTGCTAGGTCATTTTCCTTGTCCTGAAATGCAGAGACCGAAGGGTAGGCGTTGTTGAGGTTGTAGTCGCGCGCCCACGCCATAAGTTTCTCGAAGCGGTCCGCCTTGACCGCGTCAACGGCCACGGTGGTTGCCACGATCACGTTCGGGGCGAGGAACTTCACCTGCATGCCAATGCCGCTAAACCCAGTCTGCAACGTCTGGGTTTTTTCGTTGGCGTCATACTGCCAGCCAAGCTCATCAAAAGCCTTGGTGGCGCGCTCAAACGATAGCGGGGTAAACGTCTCAGTAGTCTCGGGTGTCTCAGTTGCCATGGTGCTTAAGCCTCCGTTGTTCCGGTCGTGTCTGCGTCGGTGGTTTCGCTTCCACCGGTAGGTGGCATCTCATCCGCGATGTGCGGCAGAGTCTTGCGCAGGTCCCTCTGCAGGTCATGGATGGTGGAGAAGTAGAACTGCAGCATGGCCTTGAGTTGGCCATCCGTAACCCCGTGCGGTGCAAACAGCGGCGCCTCTAACAGCACGATGGTGGAGTTATCGGAGCGCGTAATGGGGTGGGTGCGCACAAGTGGCATGAAGCGGTTGAGCTCATTGGCGCGCAGACGCACGGTTGCGGTGTCTTCCTCAGATTCGATCAGACCCAACCAGCGCGTGGTGATCTTGCAGCCAATCTCAGCAAACTCGAAAAAGCACGCCATGCCGGGAAAAGCCGTTACGGTCAGCCCCTCTTCATTCCGGAAGTGCTGCAAGTTCAGTCCGCTAAGCTGCGCTTCTAGGCGCTCTTGGGTTAGCGGCTCCAGTGGTCCAGCGACGGGGCTGGTGACGGTATCAGTCATAAAACTAACGTTCCTTATCTTTCGGGATTGTTCAGGCTTACTGCACTGGCAGGGCGGTTGGGATGTAGTCGGCGCCGGTGAGTTTGCCGTCGCAAAAGCTCAAGACCCAGGTTGAGCCCTTCTTCGCCAGAATGTCAGTGTCAATGGGCAGTGTGCCTTGGGACGACAGCCACGCAATCATCTGCGGGATTGTTTCACCCTGGCTGCAAATCACGCTCACCCCGCCACGTGCAACTACATCCATGAACGCCTGCTTGGCGTCCACCATGTTTTCCAACCAAGCGTCGTCCCCAAAGCGACGGTCCACGGTCACGTCCAGTTTCAGCTCGTCTGCAAGCGGAGCCACTGTTGCTTGGCAACGATCAGGCGCAGCCGTAAAGATCCGCTGCGGGTGAAACGGCGCCAGCATGGGCACCAGCATCTCTGACTGGCGGCGGCCCTTCTTATCCAGCGGGCGCAGGTTGTCATCGCCCGTCCACTTCTTCCGATCATGTGCGCGGGCGTGGCGCACGTACAAGATGCGCGAGGTTGTCGGCGTGTTAAACCGCTTCTGCGCCTTGGCCAGCACCTGACGGTCCAACTCGTAGCTCATCAACGCCTTGGCTTCCTCCACCGGCAGCCAACGGATCTCATCAACCTCATCGTTGGGCACGAACTCACCACCGGTGACCTCACCAGTCCAGTAGTAGACCACCTTGGTGGTGTTTTTCACCGGGTAGACGGTCTTGCCAATGAGCTTGCCCAAGCGCACGTCATAGCCGGTTTCCTCTTTGATTTCTCGCACTGCGGTTGCAATGAGGGACTCACCCGGGTCGAGCTTGCCCTTGGCCAACGACCAATCGTCATAATGCGGGCGGTGAATGCACGCCACTTCCAAAGAATCGGGGTTATCAGCGTCCCCACGCCACATGACGGCACCCGCGGCCAGTGTGGTGCGGGCAAACTCCTTGTGTGGTTTAAGCGGGATTTCTTGATGACGGCCGGTGATAAACATCTCCCCAGCGCTATCTTTGTCCTGCTCGTGCAAGTTGGTGGGGCGAGAAGTGTTTCCAGACATAGGTTCCATTGTTGCGCACTCGCCGCAAGGCTGCATATTCAGACCGTCACACACCGTCACACACCGTCACACACAGCACCCGCGCAAATGTTAGCGTTAGTAACGCATTTTTATCGCAGGCTGCATTTTGCACACGGATGTTGGAGGTTGGTTGCGGATGGTCAACGTTGCTGTCATGGGTGCCGGTTCCTGGGGCACGACGCTGGCCAAGGTGTTTGCAGACGGCGGTAACTCTGTCACGCTATGGGCTCGCCGTACGAAGCTGGCGCAGACCATTAGTCAAACCCACGAAAACCCCGACTACCTGCCCGGTATTCGTCTGCCGGAGGCGATCTCGGCGGTTGATGATGCCCCTGCAGCGCTGGCAAGCGCGGACATTGTTGTCTTCGCGGTGCCCAGCCAGACCATGCGCCAGAACCTGACTGAGTGGGCTTCGCACCTGCGTCCGGATTCCACGCTCGTGTCCATCTCTAAGGGCATTGAGGCGCAGACCCATATGCGGATGAGCGAGATCATCGCGGAGGTTACCGGCGCGTCCAATGAGCGCATCGCGGTGCTGTCTGGCCCGAACTTGGCGCGTGAGATCGCCGAGGAGCAACCGGCTGCCACGGTGATTGCCTGTGAAAACGAGAACCGCGCGAAACTGGTCCAGGCTGCGTGTGCCACCAATTACCTGCGCCCGTACACCAATACGGATGTCATTGGGTGTGAGATCGGCGGTGCCACCAAAAACGTGATCGCGTTGGCCTGCGGCATGGCGGCGGGCCAGGGCCTGGGGGAGAACACCATTGCTACGTTGATCACTCGTGGTCTTGCAGAGATCACCCGCCTGGGTTTGTCGCTTGGTGCAGATCAGCGGACCTTCTCGGGTCTTGCGGGTCTGGGCGACCTGGTTGCAACCTGTTCTTCGCCGCTGAGCCGTAACCGTACGTTTGGCCACGCCCTTGGCCAGGGCGCAACCATTGAGGAAGCGAAGGCTGCGACGAAGGGGCAGGTGGCGGAAGGCGTGGCGTCGTCACGCAGTATCTTCCAGCTCGGCCAAGCGCAAGGGGTGGACCTGCCGATTACGCAGGCAGTGCATGCGGTGTGCCACGGGGACTTAAAGGTTGCTGAGGTGATTGCGGCACTGATGGGTCGAAGCAAGAAATCGGAGTAGCGGCGGGTAGGCTCGACCCGTGGTTCGTATAGCTGTCATCTACGGTGGTCAGTCCACCGAGCACTCCATTTCCTGCATCTCCTCCGGCGCGATCATGGCGCATTTACCCAAAGATCGTTTTGAGATTTTCCCGGTGGGTATTCGCCGTGACGGCACGTGGGTGGAGGGAGAGCTCGACCCAGTGGCAGGAGCTACCTTGCCGGAAGTCAGTGGCTTAAGGGCAGTTTGCTTGTCGACGTCACCGTTAACCCCCGGCACCTTCTTCAACCCAGAAACCGGCGAGACGGTCGCTGAGGTGGATGTGATTTTCCCGGTGCTGCACGGCAAATTTGGTGAAGATGGCACCATCCAGGGCCTGTTTGAGCTTTCCGGCGTGCCCTATGTTGGCCCGGGCGTGCTGGCGTCTGCCTGCGGCATGGATAAGGAATACACCAAGAAACTTGTTGCCGCAGAAGGCATTGCGGTGGCACCTTCAGTGACGCTGCGCACCCCGCACCAGCAGCTGGATGAGGCGCAGCGTGAGCGCTTGGGGTTGCCGGTGTTTGTGAAGCCGGCAAACGGTGGTTCCTCCATCGGTGTGTCCAAGGTGGAGCGCTGGGAAGATTTCGACACAGCGCTCAACGAGGCCTTCAAACAGGACAACAAAGTTCTGGTGGAGGGGGCACTGGTAGGCGATGAGGTTGAGGTTGGCGTGTTGCAGTACCCGGATGGGCGTATTGCAGCCTCTGTTCCGGCCAAGCTCAACGGCACGGAGGACTCTGATGAGGGCTTCTACGGTTTTGAAACCAAGTACCTGGACAACCACGTCACGGCCACCATCCCGGCCCCGTACGAGCAGGCAGTGACGGAGAAGCTGCGCGAGCTTGCCGTGGTGGCGTTTCAGGCGCTGGACTGCAAGTCGCTCGCGCGCGTGGACTTCTTCCTTACCCCTGATGGCCCGGTGCTCAATGAGATCAACACCATGCCGGGCTTCACGCCGATTTCCATGTACCCGCAGGTGTGGCAGGCAAGTGGTGTGGGCTACGCCGAGCTTCTAGAAACGCTGGTGGCTACTGCGCTTGCGGAGCAGCCGGAACCTCGCGGGCAATAAGGTCAGACAGGTTGGTGATGATCTCGTTGCTGCCGGTAATTGGCATAGATGCGGCGAGATCCGTCTTACGCCCCAGCGCGTAGAACACATCCATACCGTCAACGACGTCTTGGAACCACGGCACCTCATTGACCTGGGTTAGAGAAGCACCAGGTGCGTAATTCTCCGGCGGGGTAACACCGCAGCGCAACACAACGGGTTCTGCGCCCGGCTTGGTCCAGGTAAGGGTTGAGGGGGTTGCGGGGTCGCTGATAAGCGAAAAGCCCTCGGCGATTTCCTTCGGCGCGTTTTCAAGCAAGCCGTCGCACACATCGGTTGCAACCGCCTCAAGCGCGCTCAGCGGTGCCGGAGCAGGTGCGATATCTGCCTGAGGCAGGGTGGAGGCATCAATGTCCGCGATCGGGGATCGGCGCACCTGCGCGGTATCAGCAGTTACCGCAACAACGGGGGAGCGGTCCACCGTAAACCAGGTTGCCAACGTGGTTGCCGGGTCATCCACGCGCAGCCACTTCGCGCCGTGCGCTTCCTCAGGCTCTGAGTACACGTTGTACTGCATCGGCATATCCACACCACAACGAAGCGTAACCCGCTCAGTGGAGGAACGCTGCCACGCCGTTGCACCAGCAGGCACCGGCTCCGCCAGATTCGCGCGCTTAAAACCGGCAACCTTCTCCGGCAGGGTGTCCATAAACTGGACACACTCTGTGGAATCAGCCTCAGGCGAAGGCAGTTGCGGCAACGTCACCGGCTGCTGCGCGGCTTGCGTAAACACCACGCGGGCGCCGATTAGCACCGCAAGGACAAGCCCAAGTGCGAGGGCAAGGATGGCGTAAACGGCCTTCCGGTTAATCTGGTTGGCATTGTGCAGTGTCGAGCTCATGGCGGCTCAGTCTACTGAAAGGCCTAGTTACAACCGTGATTCACACCGGCTTCCCCACCCACGGACCCACGCTTGGAGACGTTGGGGAGCACGACGTTATCCAAGCAATTGTCAACGCAGCGCCATCAGCGCTCAACGGCGACGACGCCGCGGTGCTCACCCCGTCAGTGCCCAATTCACGCGTTGTGGCGGCGACCGACATGCTGGTGGCCGGCAGACACTTCACGGAAACCTTCACCACGCCGTACGCCGTCGGCCAAAAAGCGGTGGTGCAAAACTTCGCCGACATCGAAGCGATGGGCGCAAACCCGATTGCCGCTCTGCTTGCAATCTCCGCGCCGCCGCAGACGCCGCTTGCTGTTGTTGAGGACCTTGCGCGCGGCATTGGGGACATAACCCAGCACTGGACGTCGGAGCTTGTTGGCGGTGATGTGACCTCTGGCAGCGAACTGGTTATCTCCGTCACCGCGATCGGCTCTATTGGCGGCAACCTCGATGCCCTGCGACTCAACCGGGCACGCCCGGGCCAGCGCGTTATCGCCCACGGCAGAATCGGCTACTCCGCGGCCGGGCTGGCACTGTTGCAGTCCGGCAAAGATATCCCGGACGAATTTGACGTGCTCATCCAAGCCCACCAGGTACCCCAGCTCACCCCGGGCAGCGGTGTGGTGGCGCGTGCAGCCGGTGCAACAGCCATGACCGATAACTCGGACGGCCTGATCAAGGACGTAAGTACGCTTGCACGCAACTCAGGGGTTTGCATTGACCTGACCTCTGTGGCGCTTGCTCCAGACGCGGTGCTGACTGCCGCCGGCGAATACCTGGGCGTGGACCCGTGGCAGTGGGTACTGACCGGGGGAGAGGACCACACGCTTATTGGCACCTGTGATGGCTCCGCACCCGTGGGCTTCCGCAGTATCGGCACAGTTTCCAAGGGCACCGGCGTGCGTATCGACGGCCACGAGCCCACCTACACCGACGGATGGGAGAGCTTCTAAATGTCACTTCCAATCCATGAATCCTGGGCGTCCACACTGGCAGAAGTCGAAGACACCGTCCATGCCATTGGTGACTTTTTGCGCAGCGAGCCCGCGTATCTTCCCAGCGGCAACAATATCTTGCGCGCCTTCAATCAACCCATGGACGACGTCCGCGTGCTCATCCTTGGCCAGGATCCGTACCCAACACCTGGCCACCCCATGGGGCTTGCGTTTTCTACCCAACCAGGCGTTCCCGCACCGCGTTCACTGGTGAACATCTACAAGGAGCTCAACGCAGACCTGGGTATACCCCCGCGTACAGACGGTGACCTTTCCTCCTGGGCCAACCAGGGCATCTTGTTGCTCAACAGGGTTCTGACTGTGCGCCCCGGGGAGCCGGGCTCACACCGCGGCAAGGGCTGGGAGGAGGTCACCGAGTGTGCGATCCGCGGGCTTGTTGCACGTGACACGCCGTTGGTGGCCATCTTGTGGGGGCGTGACGCGCAGACTGCGCAGAAGTTTTTGGGTGATACGCCGGTGATTGCCTCCCCGCATCCGTCGCCACTGAGCGCGTCGCGTGGCTTCTTTGGTTCGCGGCCTTTTTCGCGGGCAAATGAGGCGCTTCTTGCCCAAGGGGCCGAACCTGTGGACTGGGCGTTGTAAACTACACCCTCATGGCAGTACCACCCCATTTTGACGGTGCGCGGCTTATGTCCTGGGCGCGGCGCGCAAGTGATGAGCTCAACCGTCGACGGGTGGAGATCAACCAGCTCAACGTGTTCCCCGTTCCGGATGCGGATACCGGGTCCAACATGGCGCACACGATGGCCTCTGCGGTGCGTGAAGCAGAGACACTTGGTGAGGATGCCAATGCGCGGCAGGTCGCCGAGGCCCTGGCAGTTGGCGCGGTGCGCGGTGCGCGCGGCAATTCGGGCGTGGTGCTTTCCCAGGTGATCCGTGGCCTTGCGCAGACGATTTCGGAGGAAACCCCCGGCGGTATTGTGATTGCAGATGCGCTGCGTGCCGCCGTGTCGTTTGTGGATCGTGCGATTGCAGACCCGGTGGAAGGCACCGTGATTACGGTGCTGCGGGCCGCATCTGTCGCGGCTACTGAGGCTGTGACGCAGGCGGCGAACCCGCAGGATCCCACGATTGCAGAGGTTGCGTCCGCAGCCACTGAGGCGGCCCGCGTCGCCCTGGCTAACACGCCGTCCCAGCTGGAGGTGCTGCGTGAATCTGGTGTGGTGGACGCTGGCGGTACTGGGCTTGTGGTGTTGCTGGAGGCGTTGGATGAGGAGTTGGGGGATGGGGTTGACGTTGGCGTCTATAAGCAAAAGCCCCAGCCTGTGGCTGAGGGAGTACACCACGGTACGGCGAGCAACCTGGAGGTCATGTTCCAGTTTGCGGGTGACGTGGACGCGCTTGAGGCAGCGATCGGGCCTATGGGGGATAGCTTGGTCACCGCGCGGTTGAGCGAAACCCAAGCCAAGGTGCATATTCACTCTCGGCGCGCAGGTGACGTGATCCAGGAGGCCTTCGCCCGCGGCGAGGTGAGCGATCTACGCCTAGAGGTGTTGCCCGCGGAGCCGACCACGGCGGCGCCGGAGCGCATGATCTTGGCGGTGACCCCGCCGGGCTCTTTGACGCAGCTGTATCGCGAGGCCGGTGCAGTAACAGTAGCGCCCGGCAAGGACGTGGTTGCAGATATTTTGGGCGAGATTCGCCGGGGTGATGCCAGCGAGGTGCTGCTTTTGCCCAACGGCCTGTTGGGCGGGCGTGAGATGGCGTCTGTGGAGAAGGCTGCGCGTGCCTTTGAGCAGCAGGTGACGTTGCTGCCTACGGTGCGTTTGGTCTCCGGCATTGCTGCGCTTAGTGTGCACGACCCGAACCAGCCGCTTGCCACGGCCGCTTTCGCCATGTCAGAGGCCGCAGGCGAGATGCGCACGGCGGTCGCGTACCGGGCGCCACGGACGGGTCTGTTGCAAGGCGGCGCCGTTGCCAAGGGGGACGTGGTGGTTACCGCGCACGGTGAGACTGTGTTTATTGCAGATAACCCCAGGGAAGCCATTGAGGGCGTGTGCTCGCGCTTTTTGGAGCACGGCGGTGAGCAGGTCACGGTGTTCTATGAGCCGGGGGCGTTGGATGAGGATTCGCTTGCGTCGATAGAAGCAAAGCTTGCGGTAAGCGTCTTTGCCTACCCGGCTGACGGGTTGGGTGTTGTTGCTGAAATTGGTGTGGAGTAGCCGAAATGCTTGGCTTCGATGACACGCGTCCGCTGAACCTGATCATTCCGTTGAAGCAGGCCCGCGCGATTTCGAAGCATTTGGGGATTGACACCTGCGGGGAGCTGTTGCGCCACTACCCGCGTAGGTACGTCCACTATGGCTCTGGGGAGAGCCTGTTCGGGATGCAGCCAGGGGATACAGTGACGTTGATTGGTGAGGTGGTCAACACCCGCGTCTTTCCCAACCGTAAACAGCCAAGTCGCAAGATCTTCAAGGTGGAGATCCATGATGGTGATCAGATGTTTGACGCCACCTTCTTCGGCTCAGAATACGCAATGCGGGTGCTCAGGCCAGGTACGCGGGCGATGTTCACGGGCAAGTACTCGCTGTTTCAAGAGCGTCCCCAGCTGCAGCATCCGGACTTTGTGCTTTTAGACGGCCCGACGCAGGCAACCGGCTCACTTCGCCAGCTTTCCTACTTCGGCGATTTGGACGAGATTTTAGGCGGCCGCAAGTGGCTGCCGCTGTACCCGGCTACCAAGAATGTGAGCACGTGGACGATCATGGGGGCGGTCCACATGGTGCTGAAAAACCTGCCGAAGATTGAAGAACCGCTGGGATTTACACCAATTGGGTATCTGCCGTTGAATGCTGCGATACGCCAGATCCATGATCCGGGGATCAAAGGACCGAAGGCCGCGATTGAGCGGTTGAAGTATGACGAGGCGCTCTCCGTTGCCCTTGCCATGGGGGTGCGCCGCGCCGATACCGAAAACCGCAGTGCCAAGCCGCTACGTCCCAGGGCTGAGGGCCACCAGGCGACGCTTCTGGAGCGCTTGCCTTACTCGCTGACGGACGGCCAGGACCTCGTGCTGCGTGACATCAGCGCGGATATGGCGCGCTCGATCCCCATGAGTCGCTTACTGCAGGGCGAGGTCGGCTCCGGCAAGACTATTGTTTCTTTGCTGGCCATGCTGCAGGCAGTCGATGGCGGGGCACAGGCGGCGCTGCTTGCACCCACAGAGGTGTTGGTGATGCAGCACGCGCGCTCGCTGACCACCACGTTGATGAACGCCGGGGTGCCGGCCACGGTGGTCGCACTGACCGGGTCCATGCCTGCTGCGGCAAAACAGGAGGCGCTGCTGAAGATTGTCACCGGTGAGGCCGACATTGTGGTGGGTACCCACGCGCTGATTCAAGAGGGCGTGGAGTTTTTCAACCTTGGCCTTGTTGTGGTGGATGAGCAGCACCGCTTCGGCGTGGAGCAGCGCGACAAGCTGCGCGCCAAGGCCGGCCAGTACACCCCGCACCTGTTGGTGATGACGGCAACGCCGATCCCGCGCACCATCGCTATTACCGTCTTTGGTGATCTGTCTGTGTCCACGCTCAAGGAGCTGCCGGGTGGGCGCAAACCCATCCAGTCTTCCGTGGTGCCGGAGTTCAAACCCGCCTGGGTGGCGCGCGCCTGGGAGAAGATGCGCGAGGAGATCGCAATCGGCCACCAGGTGTACATCGTCTGCCCGCGTATCGACGGTGAAGGCGGCGTCACCGAGACCGCCGCCTGGCTATCAGCCACAGAATTCCCGGGCCTGAACGTGGACGTACTGCACGGCCGCATGAAAGGCACGGAAAAAGACGAGGTGATGAGCGCGTTTGCCGCGGGCAAGATCGACGTGCTGGTGTCCACCACGGTTATTGAGGTTGGCGTGGACGTGCCCAATGCCACGGTGATGATGGTGCGCGAGTCCGAACATTTCGGCATCTCCCAGCTGCACCAGCTGCGTGGGCGCATTGGGCGCGGTGGCAATGCCTCGCTGTGTCTCTTCCACACCACAGCAGCTGAGGACAGCCCCTCGTTTGAGCGTGTGCGCCAAGTGGCGGCCAACATTGATGGTTTTGCGTTGGCAGAGCTTGACCTGCTGCTACGCCGCGAAGGTGACGTCTTAGGCACTGAGCAGTCCGGTATTGCTCGCACGCTGAAGCTGGTGAACCTGGTGGATGATTTTGCCGTGGTGCAGCGCGCGTATAACGACGCGGCGGGGATTGTTGCAAACAACATTGAGTTTGCCCGTGCCGCAACGGCACGGTTTGTCCCTGAGGACTTTGAATACTTGGATAAGAGCTAGGTTAGGGTAAATGCCATGTCAATGACCCGAATCATTTCTGGTGAGGCCCGCGGCCGCAAGATTAAAGTGCCGCCGGAGGGCACCCGTCCAACTTCGGATCGCGCACGTGAGGGCCTGTTCTCTTCGCTCCAGGTGCGCTTCGGGTTTATCGGTGAGCGAGTGCTTGACCTTTTCGCTGGCTCCGGCGCGCTCGGCTTGGAGGCAGCCTCGCGTGGTGCGGAGTCTGTGGTCTTGGTGGAGCAAGACGCCAAGGCCGTGGAGATTATCAAGCACAACGCTGGTGTAGTAGGGCATCCGAATGTGACCATTGAGCAGGCCAAGGTGTCTGACTACGTGGCGCGTGCCCCGCGCAAGCACTTCTCCATGGTGCTGGCGGACCCGCCCTATGACCTGGCTGATGAGGCGGTGGCGGAAATGGTTGAGGCGCTTAAGCCTTTGCTTGTCGACGGCGCCGTGGTAGTCATCGAACGCCACCGCGAAAGCCCTGAGACCGACTGGCCTGCGGAATTTACCCCAACCGGGCAGAAGCTGAAGAAACGTCTCTACGGCATTGCGCGTATGGATATGGCTGTCTACACCGACCCTGATGCACCCGAAGCACCTGACACGTCTGAAGGAGAAGCCTAGGATGACCACCGCGGTTTGCCCCGGCTCGTTTGACCCAATCACTAACGGACACTTGGACATTGTTACTCGCGCCGCGCGCCACTTTGACAAGGTAATCGTCCTGGTCACTGGTAATCCCACCAAAAAATCGGGGCTTTTTAGCATTGAAGAGCGTGTAAACCTCATCCGTGAAGTTACCCAGCATCTGCCTAACGTCGAGGTGGATAACTGGGGCGGGCTGCTGGTGGACTACACCACGGCCCACGGTGTGACGGCGTTGGTGAAGGGACTTCGCACGGCGCTTGATTATGAATACGAGCTGCCTATGGCGCAGATGAACCGCAGGCTCACCGGCGTGGATACGTACTTTTTGCTCACGGATGAAAAGTACGGCTACATTTCGTCTTCTTTGACCAAGGAAGTGGCCAAGTACGGCGGCGACATCACGGGTCTTGTCCCTGATCACGTGCGCGAGGCGATGGTGGAGAAACTGCGTCCGGGTGAGGCGCCGGGTGAGGCGCAGTGACGGCAATCCTTGTCGGTATCTTCTTTGCCATCTTCGGTGGCGCCGCACTGCAACGAATCTCCGGTATGGGCCTGGGACTTATCGCAGCCCCTGCGCTGTCGGTGTTGCTGGGCCCGGTCTCTGGTGTGCTGATGGTCAACGTGTTGGCCACCATCAACGCCGTTGCCAACACGTATTCCATGCGGGAGCGTGTGGATTGGAAGCGGTTTGCGCCAATTGCCGCTGCGCTTGTGTTGGGGGCGGTGCCGGGTGCGTTTTTGATCCGCGCGATCTCAACAGACCTGCTGCTGATCATTGTGGGTGTGTTGCTCTTGATCGCGCTGAGTACCGTAACCATGGGCAAGCGCTACATTCCGAATATTGAAGGCACGGTGCCCTCAGTTATTGCCGGTACTGTCGGCGGGTTTATGAACACACTTGCCGGTGTAGCGGGGCCTTCGATTACCGTCTACGCGCACGCGGCGCGGTGGCCGAAGGAGATCTACGCGGCAACGCTGCAGCCGATCTTTTTGGTTGGCGGGGCAGTGTCCTTTGCCATCAAGGAAGCGACAGGTGCCGCCAACCTTGCCGCTGTTACCCCGCAGACGTGGGTGGTTGGCATCATTGCGATGGTGCTGGGCATCATCGTTGGCACCCGTGTGGCGCCGCGCGTGCCGGTGAACCTGGCGTACCGCATTGCGTTGTCGCTTGCTATCTTCGGCGGGTTCACCGCGCTTGTGCGCGGCCTGGTTGGGATGCTCAGCGCTTAGAACAGGGTGGACAGGAACGCCTTGGTGCGTTCCTCCTTCGGGTTATCCAGCACCTCATCGGCTGTGCCCTGCTCAACAATCACGCCATCGGCCATGAAGACGATGTTGTCTGCAACCTCGCGGGCAAAGGCCAACTCGTGGGTGACTACCAGCATGGTCATGCCATCATCTGCAAGCTGGCGCATGACGCGCAGGACTTCGCCGACGAGTTCGGGGTCGAGGGCGGACGTTGGCTCGTCGAAAAGCATGAGCTTTGGATCCATGGCAACCGCACGCGCGATAGCCACACGCTGCTGCTGACCACCTGAGAGTTGGATGGGGTAGGCATCCGCCTTGGACTCCAAACCGACCATCCTGAGCAGTTCCATCGCGCGGGCCTTTGCCTGTGCTGCGGGCACGCCCTTGACGTGGACTGGGGCCTCAATGATGTTGTCCAGCACCGTGCGGTGGCCAAACAAGTTGAAGTTTTGGAACACCATGCCAATCTCACGGCGCTGCTTGGCGGCGTCCTTTTCGCTCATCTCATGCAGCACGCCGTTGCGCTCGCGGTAACCAATCAGCTCAGCATCCACATACAGGCGGCCAGCCGTGACCTTCTCCAAGTGGTTGACACAGCGAAGCAGCGTGGACTTACCGGAACCAGACGGGCCGATGATGCAGGTGACAGTACCCGGCATAACCTCCAGATCAATGCCCTTGAGCACATCCAGATTGCCGAACGACTTCCAGACATCCACCGCCTGGACCATGGGTGTGTGTTTAACGGTCATGGTGTGTTAGCGACCTTTCTTCTCGGGAGCTTCGATGATCTGGACATTGTTCGGGATCGTGCCCTCAGCGTCAGCAAGGCTAGCCAGCTGACGAGCGGTGAGCTGGCGAGTCACACCACGGTCAAAGTAGCGCTCCAAGTAGTGCTGGCCAACCATCAAAATCGAGGTGATGACCAGGTACCAGGTCGCCGCAACCAAAAGCAGCGGCACCGGCTCAAAGAGTGCTGCAGCAATGTCCATCGAGCGGCCGTAAAGCTCATAGGAATAAGGCACCGCAACCACAAGAGAGGAGGTCTTGAGCAGGGAGATGAACTCATTGCCGGTTGGCGGGATAATGATGCGCATAGCTTGGGGTAACACGGTGCGTCGCATAGTTTGGGACCAACCCATACCCAGCGCCTTAGACGCCTCAATTTGGCCCTCTGGCACAGAAGAGACACCGGAGCGGACAATCTCGGCCATGTACGCCGCCTCATTCAGACCAAGGCCCACCACGGCCAGCATGAATGCCGAGGACGTAAACGGATCCAGGGAAATCTGGGCGAAACCAACATTGATCGAGTCATAGATCGCACCGATGAGCCCCCAGAACATCAACTGCACGTACACCGGGGTGCCACGGAAGATCCAGAGGAATAGCCACGCAATCGACTTAAATACCGGATTCGGGCTCATACGCATCACGGCCAACACCACGCCGCCGATCACACCAATCAGCATGGCCAGCACCGTAATGGCGATGGTGTGCAGCGCCGCCGTAGCAATGCGGGTATCCAGCAGGTAGGCGAAGTAAGTGGACCAGCCGTAGGCCTCGTTGCGTGCCGCGCCGATAACAAACCAGATAGCAAGCGCCAAAAGTACCGCAGCCAACACCCAACGGCCCGGGTGGCGAAGCGGCTTTGCCTCAATGCGCTGCGGACGCTGCTTTGTTCCTGGCTGTTGTGATCCGTCCCCGCCGGTGGGCAGTGTTACTTGATTACTCATTGTCTAAAAATCCCTGTCTTTACCGTTGTCTTTACGGCTACTGCCTAATCGGCTCTTCATTAATCAACGCTTCTTCAAGGTGCCCGTTGTCCACACCCCACTGCGCAAGAATCCGGTCATAATCGCCAGTGTCAATGAGATGCTGCATAGCTGCCGCAAGCGCAGGTGCGAGCTCCGAGCCCTTTGGCACCGCAATGCCGTACGGGGCTGCATCAAACATCTCACCGGTCAGCACAAGCTTGCCGTCAGAACGCTGGACCGCCCACGCTGTCACGGGGGAGTCAGCGCTGACCGCATCAGCACGCCCAACAAGTGCAGCAAGTGAGGCGTTATCCGCGGTATCAAAAGACAGCACCGTGATCGGTTCCTCGCCAGCTTCTTCGCAGGCCTCGCTCTTCGGGCGTACGTCGTCTGTCTCAGAGACTGTCGTGCGCTGTACCGCGACCGTCAAGCCGCATGGGTTGCTCGGGTCAATATCCGTACCGGGCTGCGTTGCCCACTGGATGCCGGCGTAGAGGAAGTTGACAAAGTCAAAGGTCTTGCGGCGTTCCTCATTATCGGTAAACCCGGACATACCAGCATCAAGGCTGCCGGCTTGAACTGCGGGCAAGATGAGTGAGAAGTCCATCTCCTGCGGGTCAAACTCAAGCCCCATGATGCTGGCTAGTGCGCGTCCAAGGTCAAGCTCTAGGCCAATGAGCTTGCCTTCAGAGTCTTTGAACTCAAATGGTGCAAATGGGGGATTGGCGCCGATGGAAAACTTGCCGTCCGCACTGACCTCTGACGGCACCATGGCTGCGATCTCCGGGACGGCAGCGGGTGCAATAGCCTCCCAGCCCTCCGGGTTGCCGCCCTCATGGTTGGTCACGCAACCTGCAAGGCTCACCGTTGCTGCAAGGGCGACAACGGCGGCCGAGGCGCGTTTGATGTGTTGTGAAATGTGCATAGGTCTTTCGGGTTAAAAATTACGCTCCACTGCATAATAAACCCTGCGCCCATGCATGCGGGAATCCTCCCGGCGCGCCCTGCGGTCGGATTAGAAAGTAAGCGTCGGGATTTCCACACCTGCGTAGCGAAGCCCACGCATGACCAGCTCAGTCACCTGACCGATGACCAGCAAACCGAGCAGGACCGGGATGATGACAGACGTTGCCTGGCTAGAACCACGGGAGCTCTGCGCCCAATCGCCGGTGAACATGCCAGAAGACATCATGGAAGAACCCTGCAGCTCCTGCTTGAACAGCTCAACAGGGTTTGCCGTATCAGGGATGGCGGAGCCGACCGCCCATGCCTGGACGAAGTCCTTGCCTTCACCCTCTGGCATGTCCTTGGTCCAGTCCAGGAACATGTCGGAACTGGAGACCTTCTTCAGCGGGTTCTTGTCTGGGTCGATGTACATCGGGTCGGTGTACGGATCCGGGTTCAGCTTCTCCAGGGCCGGGGAAGGTGCGCCCAGGGTTGGCCGCGGCGGAACATTCTTCGACTCATCACGAGTGGAGCCGGCCTTCTCGGCAGAGGATTCAGCGTTCTGGTTGTCCGTCTTATCCGTCTTATCCGAGCTCGAAGTGGTGTCACCCTCAGCCGCCACTGCGGATACAGCGGTAGAGCCGGTGAAGATGACAGCAGCAGCAAGCGAGGAGGCAAGAATTTTACGCATGACGGAGATAATAACGGTTTACGCAGGCTACGACCAACGCTTGCGGTTTACTCGCCTGCTGGCTTTGCCGTGGGTGGTCCCGAACGCTGGGCCAGGGCTGAATTAAAGGCAAAGTTGATGGGCTGCAGTGTGAGAAAAGTGTAAGAATATCTGCATGACTCTTGACGATTTCGAAATGCCCAAGCCCGTTGACTACCACCTTGAAGACGGCGAGAAACTCCATGCTGAGTACCCGGATACGTTCGGCCTCCCGAAACGATCCGCACGTGAGAACCTCAAGGTGGGGGACATAGTCAAGCTGATCTTCGTGCTGAATGATCCTGACCCCAGCATGCCAGGCGCTGAGCGCATGTGGGTTACCGTTTCGGCAGGGCGAGGGAGTAACTACGTCGGCGAGCTGAATAACGAGCCCGCCTTGGTACAAGGCGCAAAGGTCGGAGACTTCATCGAATTCGGGCCGGAGCACGTCATCGATATTTATGAAGAGTGACGTAGTGGCGGCACGGGATGCTTTGCCCCGACAAACTAGTCGAGGTCGTCGGTAGCATTTACTGCGTACAGCGAGAAGTATCCACGCGGAGGTTGAACTCCATGAACGGAACTATTGAAGCTTTGCTGTTCTTCGGCGGGGCGATTCTATTTATGGTTCTCTGTTGGACCTTCTAACTTCGGGTCGTTCGAAAAGTCCGTCAAGATGAGGAATGGTATGACGCATCCGAACCAGAGGGTGCAGACAGTGATGGCGCGCTGTTCATCTTTCCTTACGGCTCACTAATTCTGGGTGCTCGCGGTATCGAGGGCCTGGTAAGAATGGCCAACTTTCCCGATCCCGTCCAGACAGTGCTACTTGTTCCGCCCGTTGTGCTTTTAATCATCGGATTCATTGGATTTACGGGTGCGGTCGGCATTCCACTGCCGTGGCCCTTTGTCCCGCGCTGGGTCGTGGACATCCGCAAAGCCAAGCGCGCCAGAAGGCGGGAACGCTGGGGGTTAAGTGACAAAAAGCAGCCTCGAGACCTAACCTAAGCTCTAGCCCAAAGAAGAACACTTGGACTCCAACCTAAAAAGGTCTATGGACATAACAAAAAAGGTCATGGACAGGACAGCTCTAGCCTAGTTTCATGGCTTCTGCTTCCACGGTCCTTAGTCTTAGCTTGACTAGAAGAGTGAATTAGAAGGTAGGTAGCTTAATCCGCCTTCAGTTCATGCCCCCGGAACACCCCGGAGACGTACAATGCGAACACGCCTCATCGGTGTAACAGTTTTCTAGTAAGAGCCTCACACAAATCTGCCGATTGATCTCAATGGGGGAGAGCGTAATGACTCGATGCAAGTCAATCCATCAGATTTGTGGGCGTTAGCTCCAAATAAAATTGTGGGTCTCGAGTTCGCCGATGTGACAATTCACAATAGCGTCAAAACTGAAGCCATAATCTCTGTCGCCTTTTATCGCTCGAACCGAAACTGGTCCATCGGCGTAAGCTCCCCACTTCACTCGAGCTCGCTTGCAGGCTTCAATTAAAAGGGGAGTCAAACTGAATTCGGGCGAGCAATCTTCGCGTAAAAATCCCCGTGTTTGCTCTCCAGGTAATGCAAGGATTTCGAAGACCCTGATCCGCTCTTTAGCGATTCGCACTCTGATATTTAGCGTAGGTTCTTCGAGAGTGGGCTCGGGGTGCCCACTAGATAGGACGAAGTGCTCGATGCGTTGTGAGGTTGTTTCGGTATTCAGATCACATGGCGTTTGAAAATCCCAGAACATGTTCGAAAAATCAGCTCCTGAAACTAGTCCTTTCGCCTCGTTGGAAAACAAGCCGATTACGTCAGGCCAGCTCAGATCACCATCGTCTGGGAAAGGCGCAGACGCACTGTGTTCGTCCAAAGTTCGGTAGATTCTCTCCTCCTGAAAATCGAATTCTAAAGAAAGCTGTGAATCCAATTGTTGGCTCAACCCGATTGTCGGCGGTGTCGGGGAATCGAAAGGATTGAACAGTCCGTTTTTCCATTGTGTATGTGGCTCAGGCACGAGTTCTGAGAGCTTCGTACCCGGAATTCTTCTAGCAATTTTCCTTGGAGTTCGTACTCTTGGATCCCCAAGTCCGCGTCCGCCATTCGGTCCATGAATGCTATCTGTCATCTTTCCAACGATATAGACCAATTTGCACACACGCTAGAGGACAAGGTCTTAAACAGGGTGCCATGCTTGACCCCTAGTTGTTTGTTGCCTGCTCGACCTGTCCGCGTGGTTGAAGACTGTGCTGTTGCGACCGGCTATTTGGTAGCAGTGTCGTGACTATCTGGTAGCACTTCAGTGAGTATCTGGTAGCAGCTCAGGGGGCTCGGGGTGATACTTCCGGTAGCCGCACCACTCGGGTGCGGCGTGTGACTGGAAGGAGTCCGCTGATGACGGATTACCGTGCGGTGATGACGCTGCTGATTAGGAAGCGCTCTTACCGCCAGATTGAAGACCAGCTCGGGTGCTCGCACCGCGCGATTTCCCGAGCGAACCAAGCGCTACGAAGCCTCGGCCTGACCACTGCCCAGCAGGTCGCGGCGTTGACCGATGACGAGTTGGCCGAGATATTCGTTGACAAACGCACCAGTGGGCAAGGCGGGTTCGTCCCGATTGACTTTGACGCGGTCGTCAAAGCACGCACAGGGCGTACGAAGCAAACACTGCAAGTATTGTGGGCTCGCTACACCACCACCCCAGCCCAGCCGGGTCAGCGTCACTACAGCTACGACCGGTTCCGCCAGCTAGTTGCCTCCCATGTCGATGTTGCCGGGCTTAGCGCGCGGATCACCCATGCACCAGGGCATACGATGCAGGTGGATTGGGCAGGTACCAAGATGTGCCTGTACGACCCTGCGGGCACGCCGGGTGCGAAAGTCAGTATTTTCGTCGCTTCGTTGCCGTATTCAGGGATGTTGTTTGCGTGTGCGTGTGTTGACCAGCGTCAACAGTCCTGGCTTGATGCCCATCGTCAAGCGTTTGACTACTTCGGTGGGGTCTGTCAGGTTGTTGTCCCCGATAACGCGTCAACAGCATCAAACGCGATTAGTACTGCCGATAGGAATCGGAAGGTCAACGACACCTACCAGCAGTTCTTGGAGCACTACAACACAGCAGCACTTCCCACACGCGCGCGCCGACCGAAGGATAAAGCAAATGTGGAAGCTGCGGTAAAGATCGTCACCCACAAAGTCATCCACACCCTTGAAGGCCACCAGTGCGTTGACGTAGACGAGCTCAACGAAAAGATTGTGGACTTAGTCGACGCGATCAACACCTCCGTGCCGTTTCGCAGCCAGCAGTCAAGCCGCAGGGATCTCTTTGAACAACACGAGCAGCATCTGCTTGCTGATCTGCCGCAAACCCCGTGGCAGCACACCGAGTGGAAGCGTGCGAAAGTAGCCCCAGATTTCCATATCACGGTTGCAACGGTGCGCTACTCCGTTCCGCATCAGCTTGTTGGCCGCACTGTCGATGTGCGCATCACCGGCCAAGTCTTGACCGTCTTTGATCAAGGCACGACCGTGGCAACCCACCAAGTTTCGCATAAACGTGGGGCCTATGTCACTGACTATGAGCACATTCCATCTGGCATGGACTCCACTCGTGGGCTGTGGACAAGCGACTACTTTTATCGCGAAGCCAGCAAAACCGGCCCGGCAACACGCAAAGTCATCGAAGAACTCATCGCGGCGAAAGCCATCCCGGCCCAGGCGTACCAGTCCTGTAGAAACGTGCTGTCGATGGGCAAACACGGCAACAAACCAATCCTGGAAGAGGCATGCCAGCGCTTAATGGCCAACGACGGCAGCCGACGTGCAGTGTCATATACCGCAGTCAAAAACATGATGGCCGCCATACGCAAAGAACACGCCACCCGGCCCCGCGGGTTAGACCAGGCCCCGCGCAGCACCACAACCAACCAGCCCACCGCCCCTGCAGTCACCGAC
The DNA here is from genome assembly GCF_001263755.1 of Corynebacterium riegelii. NCBI lineage: Bacteria > Bacillati > Actinomycetota > Actinomycetes > Mycobacteriales > Corynebacteriaceae > Corynebacterium > Corynebacterium riegelii. The sequence continues at coordinate 845,327 of NZ_CP012342.1, read as the reverse complement.
CGGGATACCACCGGCGCGTTTCTCGGCGGTGCAGACCAGTTCAGCATGGACAACCTCGCTAAGAAAGGACACTAAAGCCCATGTCATCACCAACCCCACCAACAGATCGCTTCCTTGACGAGTCCGTCCTGCCCGACTTCACCGCGCTGCGGATGACTGCCTTCGGCAGAAGCGTCATCGAGATTGCCAACGATCCCGCATTCGACGCATGGACGTTTTCTCAAAAGGTGCTCTACGCACTCGATAAAGAAGTCGCGGCCAGGCGCGAACGACGCATCAACAAACTACTGAAAGCATCCCGATCGCCAAACCTTGATGCTTGCCTTGAAAACGTGGTCTGCACGCCTGACCGCAACATCAACCCCGAGCAAGTCAGCAGACTCGCTCACGGACAATGGTGCCACCTGGGCCAAAACATTGTCATCCTGGGCAAATCCTCAGTCGGCAAAACCTACCTCGCCCAAGCCTTGATCACAGCAGCATGCCGCAAGGACTACTCCGCACGCTTCTACCGCACCGACATGCTCGCCGCCGAACTAGCAGTCCTCCAACCCGATGACCCCGCACGGTTAAAGTTCATCCAGTACCTCCACGACGTCGACGTCTTAGTCCTCGATGACTTCCTGACCACACCAGTAGATGCCGCAACCGCGCACCAACTTCTCAACATCCTCGCCGCGCGTGAAAGCAAAGTCTCAACGATTGTGACCTCACAATTCACCCCACTGGAGTGGTACAAATCCATCCCCGATGCCGTGATCTCCGAGTCAATCCTCAACCGACTCGTCTCCGGTGCGGAGATCATCACACTCGAAGGACCAAACATGCGCCTGACCACCAACGCATAACCACCAACAACGCCTGAGTGGGGACACCGCTACCGGATACTCACTCAGGCGCTACCAGATACTCACCACACCGCTACCATTTCAGTCTTCTGAACAGTGCTGCATTGGCAAGAGGAGTTCGTGTTCTGGTCGTGTCTGTCGCCTCGTTTGGTTCCAAGTTGGAGGAAAATATGGTGCGGCGTGTCTGCCTGGCGACTGTACTGGGAGCTCGAGGCAGCCGATTGCGGACAGCGTCCAGAAAGGAAGTAGATATCGATTCGGTTCAGTCGTGCTTCGCTGGGGTGAACCTTGCAACGCGTGTTCGTCCGTTGGGTTTGTGCCACCGGCTGCCGATGGTGGCACAGTTTCGGCTCCTGACGTGCGGCCGCTTGGTCATGATGATGAGCGACCATCTATAAAAGTAGGCCTCAGTTTTCTTCGGGTAATCGCAGTAGTGCGGTAACCGCAAGATTCAACCTTTCGGAAAGGCCCTCTTCATCGAGTTTGCGGCGGATGCCAGAGCGTACCTTTTGGAAGCTTGGTCCCCTGAGGTTGATTGTTGTAGCAACACTTTCGCACTCTTTACAGAGTGAGACAATTTCCTCGTGGATGGTGTTTCCAGCTTCATAGGTCGGGATTGCGAGCCTCCACGGATATGTGTCGAAATGGCGGCCACCAAAAAGGCCAACGGATTGATACTCACGTACCAACTCGGTCGTGAGTGGTGCGTTAAGGATGCCTGTGAGATACCGAGCCTCTGAGATGCTCTTAACCGGTAGCCAATATAACGCGTGCTCCACGATAATCTCCTGCTGGGTGTACATCGCAGCCAAAGCCGTGCCGGAGGCTGTGTACAGCACTCGGAGTTTTGACCCCCGTAACTGCTTGGAAAGCTTGGATTGATAATCGATATTCTCTAGCAATGAGAGTTTGGACTGCCGAGTTTTCTTCGCTTCCCATTCAGCAGATGCCCGCTTCCACCATTCAGCTAGGCCAGGTGCGGCATCATCACGAATCTGTTGATCCTGTAATAATTTTCCGTTCTCGATAGGCAGGACTGCTGTCCAAGGTTCTAACAATTTGAACGGCGCGATGGTTGCCCCCAGATGCACAGGGTGTAGGTATTTTTCCTCTAATACTGCGGAAAGGCTAGGCGTACTTTTCCATGGCTCTTTCTCAAGAGAGGTGCGAAAAGACTGTACTTGCTTCTTGCCTCGGGTTAGCCCGAGTTTGCCGGTAGTTTCCCGTTCTTCTACGAAGAGCAGCATTCGAGGGAAGATAGTGGCGCCGTTTACGACAACTTTACGATATGGAGATGCAGCTCCTTCGGCTCCGTTTGCAGACAGGGAAACGAGTGGTTTCGAAGTAAAGGAAAGTGCTTTCTGTGTGGCTGTCCATCCCTTAAGATCACGCTTGCCTTCGACAACACACTTAGTAGATGGGAAGCCGTGTGACGGTTCCTCATTTTCAGTTGCCGGTTTGAGGTTTTTCTTGCCGAAGACAACCGCGCTAGGTACGGGGAAGAGGTCATTCTTTGGCCGAACGTTGGACAAATCCCAAGTTTCAGTGAATTCGCCGTAGAGACCGTTTCTCCAGTCACCTTTGCGAAGGCCGTCATATTGCATCCGGCTGAGTACCGCATACGGAGTTACGAAGGCGAAGCATCCACCATCTTTAAGGTATTTCTCGACGGAACGCACAAGAAATAGCCCTACTAAGTCTTGTTGAGTTGCGACGTTCGCGCCGTGCCAAAGGTTGCGTGCTTGTGAAAAAGCCTTGAACTGTTCCTGCATATCCTCGGTCATGTATCGATATGAAACCCAAGGTGGGTTTCCAACGAGCACGTCGACACGACGATTCTTCATGGAGAGCCAAAGCGGGCGCACCTGATTGCGGACAAAATAGCCCCAAATGGAGTCTCGGCCCTCGGCGTTCAGGGCGCAGAGTACGTCAAACGTCGTTGCCAACGTTTCTCGGTCGGCTGGGTCAGTGATGCCAAAAGAAGAGAGTACGGGGTCGATACTTGGTTTTGTGGCGTTAACATCGGCGCAAGTTTTCGCACGGTCGGTCATATCGGATACGAGCCGGTCGAAAGTGAGCGGGTCTTCGATGCCAGAAAGTGGGAATGCAAGAACGCGGCCAATGTCGAACAGGGTGGCCGCTCCGGTGCTCGCGGAGGTCAAGTCTACACCGTCAGTGCGTATTTTGATTTGAGTTTCATCGTGGTCCGCCGGTTGATACCACTGGACGGAGTCGCCAAGGTGTATGGGCACCCAAATATCGTCGCGTTCATCTTCGAGGCGGCTTCCGAGCGCAAGCAAGTAGGTGATGCGTGCAAGGGACACCGATACAGGGTGGATGTCGAGGCCGAAGACATGTTCTTGGACGTGGTTGAGGATGGAGCGGTTGTCCCAACCAGCAGCCTCGCCTGCACGGATCATACGACGAAGGAGATGGTAAATAAAGGTTCCTGAGCCGCAAGAAGGGTCAAGGGCACGCTGTTCGAGTGGTTTAGTGAGTGCTTTTTCGACGATGCCTTCAGCTAGCCAGTCTGGGGTGTAGTATTCGCCCGCACCCTTGCGGGTTTCAGCGTTGATGATTGATTCGTAAAGAATTTTCAAAACATCGTGCTCGGTCTGAGTCCAATCGAACATATTGATTCGGCGGATTACTTGACGGAGAAACTGTTTTCCTTCGGGCACTGCCAAGACCCAGTCGAAGAAGTCAGCCTCTACTACGTTGTAGATGCCAGAGTTGCGAAAGTACTCGCCGGTAAGCATAGAAGCCGGATCCTGAGATAGGTCAGCAAGGTTGATCCCCATGACAGCGTGTCCAATCGCGGCGGCCTCTATTGAAAGCAGAGTGTGGTCAAGGAAGAGGTTTTCTTTGTCTTCAAAGCCTGTGCCAAGCGCTGAACGCAAAAGGCGCGCCCACAGTTGGCGCTTAAGGTTCGTCGTGGGGTCGTTGGCAACCTTCCGGTACATACTTTGCAAAAAGGCCTTGTCCTGTGCATAGCCGGGAGATTCCGCGCCTAACGCGTCCTCAATGCTGTCGGGACGAGGTGGTACCTCTGCTGGCATAGCAAGTACGGCTTGGAGCCATGCGACTAGATCGGTGCCTTTGCTGGAGCTTGTCAGTTCAAACGAAGACAGCAAAGGGAATTTGCCGGAGTCTGGTTCTTTCTCGAACAACCACCAGGTCCGACCGTCCGACAAGATGCCGTTGTAACGAGATTTTGTCTGGTTCATCCGGGTTTCGACGTAGCCCTGCAACTGATTGATGTAATCGCTTGCTTCTTCTCGAGTAGAGAGGATGCGTTTGGTCTCTATTACTGTTGAACCCAAAGCGATGTCGATGCGCCGACGTGAGCCATCACCGAGTTGTTCTTCAAGATTAACGAGACTTGCAAGTGCTGTTTCTGCCGGACTCAGATCCGTGGCCGAAAGCAAAAGCATTTTAATGTCCGACTGAATGTCAGATTCAGTGCGGCCGAGGGTGCCAGGGTTGGCTAGCCGGTAGAGTAGATCAGAATCAATCGCCATGATGGCTAGTGTAATTCGGGCGCGTTATGCAGTCGGAATGCCCGGTCCAAAAGGGAATCCGGAAAGGACTAATGCAATAAAAGGTCCCACCCGGCGACACGCCGAACGGACACACCTTTCGCTACTTAACCCACTCTTTTGTCTATTAGCCCTCCAAAAAGCGATTGGGGTGAAAAGAAGGCAAAAAGTCCCGGACATCTCCGACACCGAAAAATGTGCCCCAGGTGAGACTCGAACTCACACTGGACGGGTTTTGAATCCGTTGCCTCTGCCAATTGGGCTACTGGGGCGACGTCAGGAGAGTATATAGCAGGGATACTCTCTGACGTGAATCGCGTGGTCACCGCACTAGAACAAGACGATGAACAAAGCGATAACAGAACTACGCGATAAACAGGAACGCGAAGATCACAGAAGCGATGGTGCCGGCAAGCATTGGCACCATAGTGCGGCGCACTAGGTCGATTGGGTTGACGTTGAGCGCACCCGCCACAATGATCACCGCGGCGTTGACCGGGGATCCTTGGCGCATCAGGTTGGATGCGGACCAAATGGAGGTCAGCATCTGCGGTGCGTGAATAGAGGTCTCAGCTGCCAGGCCCGGAACCATCTCAGAAAACGCGAAGTACGGAGCCACACCAGAGCCGGTCACCAGCGCCATAAGTGCGGTGGCGGCAACGAACACGATCACCATAAGTACCGCGGCACCGGAGGACTTCTGTGCCAGGTTGGTCAGGCCCTCAATCACGCCCATCTGCGTGATGCCCTCAACCAGGACAGCTGCGGCAACAATCAGGGCAACAACGCCTGCGGCAGCTTCACCAAGTCCAGCGAAGAACTCTTTCAGAGAATCCACGGCGTAGTTGATGTTCTTCAAGCGGATTGCCTCAATGATCATGGTCAGCATCAAAGACACCATGGTCACCGGCAGGATGTCAGCCTCAAAGCTGATCAGGTCCATGCGGTTGAGGATCGCGGAAACAATGATCAGCACCAGCGGCAACAGTGGCAGCACTGCGTAGAAACCAGGCAGGCCCTCGGCGCGCTCCACGGCCTCGCGTACGCGGCGATCAGACTCGGACTCTTGGAGTTCGGGGGCGTCGGTGGCGTCGTCAAGCGGTAAAGCTCCTGCCTTAGCCGAAAGCTCTGCCTGTTTCTTGGCTGCATCCTTGATGTCACACCGACGCTGCCACCACATGTGCGTAAACGCAATCACGATCAGGGCGGGGATGGTGGACTTGGCCACGTTGTCAAAGACAAACTCCGTGACAGTCATGTCTGTGAGTGCCGCACCCTGGATCAGACCTGCCTCCAGAGGAGACGGCGCGATGGTCGACGAGGTCACGATAATCGCGCCCACCGTCAGCGGGGACAGGCCAGCGGCAATGAGTGCCGGCATGAGCGTTGCCACCAACAGCAATGACAGTGCGGACGCGGACGGCACGACCAATGAGAGCAACGTGCCAACGAGGAAGCCGAGTGGTACGAGCCAGTAGGAGCCGTGGAACCTGCGCAGCGGCTTGGACAGTGCAACCACCGTCTTCGCATCGGCGCCGATGTGGCGCATGTAGCCCACGAAACCGAACAGCACCATAATCGCCATGCCGGTGCCGGCGTAGCGGGACTTGAACAAAGACTCAATGATCAACAACTCGTCATAAAACGCGTTGCCGGACGGATCGAACTTTGCACTGGAGTACTCAATGCGGCCAGTGGCAGCCGCGATCATGAGAAGCAACACGCCAACCGCGAAGATTGCGGACGCGGCATGCACCTTCTTAAAAATGAAATAGCCGACAGCCGCAATCGCAGCCACGGCAAGCAGGATGTAAAACATCTACAGTTTCCCTACACTTAGTCTGGTAATGCGCTGTTAAACCTATAACGGCATGCACCTGATCGCGGAACTCAAAGCGACGAAAACTATAGATGTGTGAAGGAACTCACCGTGTCCAATAATGCATGGGGACAACACCCTCGGCAGCCATATGTAGCCCAGGCCGCACAGGGGCCACAGTCTGGTGGTCAGCCTGGTTTTGGGCCGAGTGGTCAGCCTGGCGTATCGGGCGGGAGTGCGCAGAGGAAGCGCGGACTGAACCCGGAGGCCTTACAGAAGGTTTTCCCGGTTGGCATGGTCACGCTGTTCCTGCTGACTATCGCTTCGGGCTTCCTGCGCTACCACACACTGACCGGATCGCTGTTGGGTGATGAGTTCTTCACAGTTCGAAACCTGTACGGATATAAAAAGTACGTTGACTCAGATGGCCTCACCGAAACAGGCTTTGACTTCAAGATGACAATGCAGGGGGAGACGTTCAACCACTGGACAGCGATCCCACTCGCGGCAGCAGGCGTGCTCGGCTTGTACCTGACTGCGGTAATCCTTACTCGGAGCGCTCGCTCATGGTGGGCCACACCAGTCTTTGGGTTGGTCGCCTCGCTTACTCAGTTCTTCTGGGTGATGCATCTGGCTAACTTCAAAGTGAAATGGATATTTGATGATGCAGACGTCGAGCGGAAGTTCGACTTGTTTGGTGAAACCGAGTTCACCATTGGGCTCGGCGTCTGGTGCTGGATGGCGTTAGGTCTTATTGGAGCCGCAATCAGCGTGTTCGAGCTGATACGGATGCGGCGCAATGGCCAAGCGCAGGCGCTTTTCGGCCCTGTTGCTCCGGCTTCCAAACACTGGATCATGATGGCTGCAGCAGCCGTAGCTACCTTGCTGTTTGCCCTGCTTGCTCAGGATGCGGCGCGAGCAACGGCAAGCAGGTGGAACCCAACGTGGTTTTACGGCTTTGCCTACTGGGCGTTCATTGTCTCGATTGGTGTTGCGGTTCTGGTTGGGTTGCTGAAGCGGTGGACGCTGGCGTGGGTAATCACCGCAATTGTTTCCTGGTGGTTGTTCGCATGGTTCTTCATCAGTGACATTCAGACGGAAAACGCACTGTGGCAGAACAACCCAGGAGGCGTTGCGGTGTGGGTCATCTGCGCACTGATTGGCATCATCGCTTCTGCACGCGGATTGCGTCTGGCAACGCGTTCGCCGCAGCCGCCGGCTCAACCTAAGAAACCAGCCCAGCAGCAGCAAACCTGGGGATCACCGCAGCCACAGCAAACCTGGGGTTCGCTGCAACCGCAGCAACCACAGCCGTGGGGCTCACCGCAGCAGCGCCCTTCACAAGGGCCGTTTAGCCGCTAAGATCTCGTCTACACTGCAACAAACCTCGGGCCCACACGAGAGGCGGAACGCATGGCAGTAATCACTGAAAACACAGAAGAGACCGTGGAGCTGCAAGACGGTCAGATCCAGCGAACTTGGATCGTCGCGGATCGCGGTGAGCGCCCGGCCACGCGCGGCTGGTTCCACGTCGGCGCGGCCTTCGGCTTTGCCATTGCTGCAGCGGTCCTGATTACGTTTGCGTGGATGACCTTGCCGTGGCTGCCCGCACTTGGGGTAACGGTCTACGGTGCGGGCCTGATCACGCTGTTCGGCGTTTCCGCGATGTATCACCGCTGGCCGTGGCGCTCTGCAAGTGCGGTGCAGTGGTGGCGCCGTGCTGATCACGCAACGATTGCCGTCTTCATCGCCGCTACGTATACGCCCTTGTGCCTCATCTTGTTTCCGCCGCGTACGGCCGGCATCATGTTGGCGGTGGCATGGGTGGGCGCGATTGCTGGCGCGATTTTGAACCTGGTGTGGATTGACCACCCGCGCTGGCTAGATGTGGTGGTCTACGTGGCGCTCGGCTGGATTATCGTGCCGTTGGCGCCCGCGCTGTGGGCAATGGGCGGCATCATTCAAGCGGTGTTCATCCTGCTGCTGATCGGCGGCATTATCTACACCCTCGGCGCGGTGGTGTACGGCTTCAAGTGGCCGGGACGTTCAGCACGCATCTATGGCTACCACGAGCACTTTCATACCGCGACGATCGTGGCGGCCATCCTGCATTTGGTGGCTATCTGGATAGTGGTGGTCTACGCCGGGTAGCTTGGAGGCCGTGAGACGCCTTTTGCTTATCGACGGCCACTCGATGGCCTTCCGTGCCTTCTACGCGCTGCCCGTGGAGAATTTCTCCACGACAGGCGGCCAACACACCAACGCGGTCTACGGGTTTCTATCCATGCTGGCCAACATTGTGGCGGAGGAAAAACCCAGCCACATGGCGGTGGCGTTTGACGTGGGCCGCAAGACGTTCCGCACGGAGCGTTTCCCGGAGTACAAGGCACAGCGTGAATCCGCGCCGCCGGAGTTCAAGGGCCAGGTGCCGATTATTGAGGACGTGCTGGAAACACTTGGCATTGTCACCTTGAGCAAGGAGAACTTCGAGGCCGACGATATCGTGGCCACGCTGGTGACTGAAGCCCGCGCCGAGGGGGATTTTGAGATCGTCTTGGTCAGTGGTGACCGTGATTACATCCAGCTTGTGGACGATTCGACGACGCTTTTGTATCCCACCCGCGGCGTGTCCACCCTGACGCGCTTTACCCCGGGCGAGGTAGTGAGTAAGTACGGGCTGACGCCTGCGCAGTACCCGGATTACGCGGCCTTGCGTGGAGACCCGAGCGATAACCTGCCGGGCATTCCCAAGGTGGGGGAGAAGACCGCGCTGAAGTGGATCACGCAGTACGAAACCCTTGAGGGCTTGATTGCCAATGCCGAGGAGATCGGCGGCGTTGTCGGCCAGAATTTCCGCGAGCGCATTGATCAGGTGCGCCTTAACCGCGAGCTGACCCAGATGGTCACCGACGTGGAGCTTCCCGTAGGCCCGGAGAATCTGGAGCTTCAGCCTGTCGACGTCGGCGATGTCGCCCAGAAATTCGACGATCTCGAATTCGGCGCGAACCTGCGCGAGCGCGTGCTCGCCGTCGTAGAAACCACCGGCGACGCTTCGGCAGATGCTGCTGATCGGGTGGTGGAGTTGGATGACGTGGTCGTCGAGAAGGATGCCCTGGATGCGTGGCTGCAAGCGCGCGAGGGTGAGGGCCTGGCGCTCTACCTGACTGGTACTGCGACACCTGCAGGTGGTGACTGTGGTGGGTTGGCGATTGTGGATAAGCAGCGCCACGCCGTAACCCGCGAAACCAGCGAGCTGACCCCGGCTGAGGACGCGGCGCTGAAGGCGTGGATTGAGTCCGATTCGCCGAAGTACCTGCACGAGGCGAAGGCCGCCTTCCACATGCTCAAGGGCCGCGGCATGACGCTGCGTGGCATTGCGCATGACACGGCCATTGCCGCCTACCTGCTGCGTCCCGGTCAGCGTACCTATGCGCTGGAGGATGTCTACCAGCGCCACCTCAAAAAGCAGCTCACGCTTGGTGGGGACCAGCTGAGCCTGCTGGGAGATACCTCGCTGACCGATGCTGCGGCGGCAATCATGGAGCTTGCGGCGGCCCTGTCGGTGCAGCTGACAGAGATTGATTCCTACGAGCTCTACACCGACCTTGAGCTGCCGCTGGTTACTGTGCTGGCGGAAATGGAGCATGCTGGCATCGCCGTCGACTTGGACGTGCTTGAAGGGCTACGCAAGGACTACACCCACAAGGTGGCCCAGGTGGAGGAGGAGGCGCGTCAGCTTGTAGACGAGCCGACGCTGAACCTTTCCAGCCCCAAGCAGCTGTCCGTGGTGCTGTTTGAAAAGCTACAGCTGCCGAAGACGAAGAAGACCAAGACCGGCTACTCCACGGCAGCTGGTGAGATTGAGGCACTGGCGGAGAAGAACCCGCACCCGTTCCTGGACCACCTGCTGGCACACCGTGAGTACCAGAAGATGAAGACCACCATTGAGGGTCTGATCAAGACGGTGCAGGCGGATGGGCGTATTCACACCACGTTTAACCAGACGGTGACGTCAACTGGCCGTTTGAGCTCCGCGGAGCCGAACTTGCAGAACATTCCGGTGCGCACGGATGCGGGCCGGGTCATCCGCTCCGCCTTTGTGGTTGGTGAGGGCTACGACTGCCTGCTGACTGCGGACTACAGCCAGATCGAGATGCGTGTGATGGCGCACTTAAGCCAGGACGCTGGCCTGATTGAGGCGTATAAGGCAGGCGAAGACCTGCACAACTTTGTGGGCTCGCGAGTCTTCGAGGTACCTATTGATCAGGTCACACCTGAACTACGCCGCCGTGTCAAGGCGATGAGCTATGGCCTAGTCTACGGGTTGTCCGCCTATGGCCTGTCCAACCAGCTGGGGATTCCTGCGGGTGAGGCGAAGCAGATTATGGAGAGCTACTTCGTGCGCTTCGGCGGCGTTAAGCGCTACTTGGATGAGGTGGTGGAGCAGGCGCGGCGTGACGGCTACACGTCTACCATCTTCGGTCGCCGCCGTTACCTGCCAGAGCTGAACTCCGATAACCGCGTCGCCCGAGAAAACGCTGAGCGTGCTGCGTTGAACGCGCCGATCCAGGGCACGGCCGCCGACATTATTAAGGTGGCCATGCTGCGTGTGGACGCTGCGCTTGCCACCAAGCGCTCCCGCGTCCTGCTTCAGGTCCACGATGAACTGGTTGTGGAGGTAGCGCCCGGGGAGTTGGACGAGGTACGCGAGATTGTGGAGCGTGAAATGGACGACGCAATCGAACTGCTGGTGCCGCTTGAGGTTTCCGCTGGTACGGGCAAAAACTGGGACGAAGCAGCGCACTAGCCCGCCTATCGCTGTTCCTTCTCCTTCTTTGCAAAGCTTGCCTTTGCAAAGGGAGCGGGTGGCTGGAATTAGTTTCGTTGGTGACCAGCCACCCGCTCCGGAAACGGCATCCCCGTCTGCCGCGACCCCGCCCGTTTTCTGTTGAGTTGGTATTAAGTTGTTCCTCTTCCCCCTAGAGGGTGCTTTCCCTAAGTGGAGGGATAGCCGTGAATTAACTTAACAGAGGCTAAGGGATAAGCTGGGATTAAATTCACGGGGGTGTAAAAATGGGGGTAGTTAGCTAGCCAAAAATGCTACGAAAATGGCGGTGCCTGGGAAGATTGCGCCGCGCTTGGGGGACCATTGGCCCCAGGTGATGTTCAGGTTGGCAGGCCATTCGGGCTCGACGACGTCCGCGAGCCAAAAGCCAGCTTGCCCAAGAGCGCGAACCCAGTCGCCGAAGGTGCGGTGGTATTCCGCGTATGTCAGTTCCCCCTGATCGTTGTGTTCAAGGTATTCGCGTTCAAAGTAGCTAATCTCCGCAGTTAGCTCGTCCGGGTCGTCTGGGAAGACCCAGCGCATCGGATGGTTGACGGAAAACACGAAGCGTCCACCCGGGGCGAGTACGCGCGCGATCTCCTCGAAGGCCGTATTGATGTCGGCGACAAACGGCAGCGCACCAAATGCGGAGAAGGCAACGTCAAAGCTGTGATCGCGGTAGGGAAGTGCCAGAACATCGGCCTGTGTAAGTGGCGCGGGGCCGCTCGCTCGGGAAAGCATGCCTGCCGAAATGTCAAAGCCTGTCACCAGGCGGGCGCCCGTATTCTGCGCCAACCAATTGGCGCACGGGGCACTGCCGCAACCGATTTCTAGGATGGTGGCGCCGGAGACGTCGCCAAGCAAACGGCCCTCTTGCTCCGAGAGCATTTCTGGGCACCAATAGAAGCCGTTGAGGTACTCGGGGTGGGCGTCGTGATAGCGCTGGGCGTCACTGTCCCAATGGTGTCTGTTTGCTTGCGATGGAGTGGTCATAATCATTTGCTTTAGCTGGGTAAAGGCAGTATTGTTGGGCGAGCGTGTCGCAGCGTCGGGGCGAGTGGTGCCGTAAATAGGAGGGCCTGCCCGTCAACGCCGTGAGATCAAAACCCAACTTAAGCACGTGCTTCCGGTTTTTGAAAGACATGCCCATGTACATTTCGACCTCCTATTTTTCGGAGCACATACACATATGCGCACTTCCAACGCACCCCAGGTAGCCATCAATGACATCGGTGGCCCTGAGGAATTTCTCGCCGCAGTGGACGAGACCATCAAGTACTTCAACGATGGCGATATCGTCACCGGCACCGTTGTTAAGGTTGACCACGATGAGGTCCTCCTCGACATCGGCTACAAGACTGAGGGCATCATCCTCACCCGCGAGCTGTCCATCAAGCACGACGTTGACCCGGAAGACGTGGTCGAGGTCGGCGATGAGATCGACGCACTTGTCCTGACAAAGGAGGACAAGGAAGGCCGCCTGATGCTGTCCAAGAAGCGCGCTCAGTACGAGCGTGCTTGGGGCACCATCGAGGAGCTGCAGGCCAACGACCAGCCGGTTACCGGTACGGTCATCGAGGTTGTCAAGGGCGGTCTCATTCTGGACATCGGCCTGCGCGGCTTCCTGCCGGCATCGCTGGTGGAGATGCGCCGCGTGCGCGACCTGGATCCGTACATCGGCCAGGAGCTCGAGGCAAAGATCATCGAGCTGGACAAGCACCGCAACAACGTGGTGCTGTCCCGCCGCGCTTACCTGGAGGAGACCCAGTCTGCGGTCCGCTCCGACTTCCTGCACCAGCTGCAGAAGGGCCAGGTGCGCAAGGGTGTCGTTTCCTCCATCGTCAACTTCGGCGCATTCGTCGATCTTGGCGGTGTTGACGGCCTGGTTCACGTATCCGAGCTGTCCTGGAAGCACATCGACCACCCGTCTGAGGTTGTCACCGTGGGCGACGAGGTCACCGTTGAGGTGCTCGACGTTGATCTGGACCGCGAGCGCGTGTCCCTGTCCCTGAAGGCAACCCAGGAAGATCCGTGGCGCGTGTTCGCCCGCACCCACGCTGTGGGCCAGATCGTTCCGGGCAAGGTTACCAAGCTCGTTCCGTTCGGCGCGTTCGTTCGCGTCGAGGAGGGCATCGAGGGTCTGGTACACATCTCCGAGCTGGCTCAGCGCCACGTGGAGGTGCCGGACCAGGTTGTCACCGTTGGCCAGGAAGTTATGGTCAAGGTCATCGATATCGACCTCGAGCGTCGTCGTATCTCCCTGTCCCTCAAGCAGGCTGACGAGGATTATGCAGAAGAGTTCGATCCGTCTCGCTACGGCATGGCCGACTCTTACGACGAGCAGGGCAACTACATCTTCCCGGAGGGCTTCGACCCGGAGACCAACGAGTGGATGGAAGGCTTCGAGGAAGCTCGCCAGGAGTGGGAGGCACGCTACGCAGAGGCAGAGCGTCGCTTCCAGGCTCACACCGCTCAGATCGAGCGTCACCGCGCTGCAGCTGCAGAGGCAGCAGAGCAGGGTGGCTCCGACTACTCCTCTGAGTCCAACTACTCCTCCGAGTCTGGTGCTGACGCTCCGGCAGCATCCGAGTCTGAGGGTGGTTCCCTGGCTTCCGACGAGCAGCTCGCTGCTCTGCGCGAGAAGCTCGCTGGCAACTAAGAGCTAGAACAACGACGGCCCGCCTGCCCCAACCGGGGTGCGGGCCGTTTTGTTATGTTCGGAAACTATGAAACGCATTGGACTCACCGGCGGTATCGGCAGCGGCAAATCCACGGTTGCCGGCTTGCTGCAGGATGCAGGGCTTCCGCTTGTCGACGCTGACGCTATCGCCCGCACCATCATGGAACCAGGTTCCCCCGTACTCGCCGAGGTAGCGCAAGAGTTCGGCGACGATCTCATTGGCCCAGACGGCACACTCAACCGCGCGGAGCTGGCCCGCCGTGCGTTTGCCACCGAGGAAGCCACGCAGCGTTTGAACGCGATTACCCACCCGGCGATCCGGGCAGAAGCCGAGCGCCAATTCACCGAACACGAGGCCGCGGGCGCGCAGGCTGCGGTCTATGACATGCCATTACTTGTAGACCTTGGCCTGCACAACGATATGGACCTCACCGTGGTGGTCAACGTGGACGTAGATGAGCGGGTGCGCCGCCTCGTGTCCTCGCGCGGGCTCGATGAGGCCGATGCCCGGGCGCGCATCGCCCGCCAGATTGACGACGCCACACGTCTTGCCGCCGCCGACGTTGTCATTGACAACAACGGCCCGGTCGAAGCACTCGCGCCGCAGGTGGAAAAGGTACTTGCACGAATTCGCTCGTAGCTGACAGTTCCTAACCGACCAGGCGCGTGACCTAAGAGCGTGACCTAAGAGTTCTCGTGTTAGCCCGATGACGTTCACCAAAGGTATAGGGGTTGTTAACCTTAGCCCTTTAGTGTGACACGGCATGGGTACCTGGGATACAGGGCCGTTTGATAATGACTCGGCCGCAGACGTCGTGGCAGCACTTGCCAACGGCACGTTTCGCATGGACCAGTTCCGCTTCAACTGTTCCCGCAGCCCGCTCAACGCCGAGGAAGCCGAGCTGATCATTGCGCTTGCCGCTGTGCTCAACGGGCACGTGCCGGAAGAGCATGCTGAGGCGGTCGCGCGTTTCCCGTTTAGTGCGGATGACCGGAGATGGATCCGTCGTAACGCAGCTGAAGTGCTCAAACCTGGCAGCTCTGAACTCTATGCCCTGTGGCAGGAAAACGGCGAGCTCGACGAGTGGTTGGCTGCCGCGCGCAAGTTTGCGTCGTAGGGCCGTAGACTGGCCTGCATGGCTTTTGCTGCTGAACATCCTGTCCTTGCGCAGTCTGAGTTTCGCCCGGTGGGTGAAATTGAGCGTCGTGAAAAACCGTTCGAGGTTATCTCTGAGTATGAGCCCTCGGGCGATCAGCCTTCGGCGATCAAGGAGTTGGACGAGCGCCTGCGGCGTGGCGAGGAAGACGTGGTGCTCATGGGTGCCACGGGTACCGGTAAGTCCGCTACCGCTGCGTGGCTGATTGAGAAGCAACAGCGCCCAACGTTGGTGATGGCCCCGAACAAGACGCTGGCCGCACAGTTGGCCAATGAGCTTCGCCAGCTGCTGCCCAATAACGCCGTGGAGTATTTCGTCTCGTACTACGACTACTACCAGCCAGAGGCCTACATAGCGCAGACGGATACCTACATTGAGAAAGACTCTTCGATTAATGATGACGTGGAGCGTCTGCGCCACTCGGCCACCTCGGCGCTGTTGAGCCGCCGTGACGTTGTGGTGGTTGCCTCCGTCTCCTGCATCTACGGTCTGGGTACGCCGCAGTCCTACCTGGATCGTTCGATTGTGCTGCAGGTAGGCGAGGAGGTGGAGCGCGACCGCTTCCTGCGCTTGCTTGTAGACGTGCAGTATGAGCGCAATGACGTGGACTTCAAACGCGGCACCTTCCGTGTCAAGGGCGACACCGTGGACATCATTCCCGCCTACGAAGAGGTGGCGGTGCGTGTGGAGTTCTTCGGCGATGAGATTGACACGCTCTACTACATCCACCCGCTCACGGGTGATGTGATCAGCCAGGAAGAAGAGGTGCGTATCTTCCCGGCCACGCACTACGTGGCTACGGATGAGCGCATGGAGAAAGCTATCGAGGCGATCAAGGAGGAGCTGGCGGACCGGCTTGAAGAGCTGGAGAACAAGGGCAAGTTGCTCGAAGCCCAGCGCCTTCGCATGCGCACTGAGTATGACCTGGAGATGATCCAGCAGGTGGGCTTCTGCTCCGGCATTGAGAACTATTCGCGCCACATGGACGGCCGGCCCGCGGGCTCTGCGCCGGCGACGCTGATTGATTACTTCCCGGAAGACTTCCTGACCATCATCGATGAGTCCCACGTGACCGTGCCTCAGATCGGCGGCATGTTTGAGGGCGACATGTCACGCAAGCGCAACCTGGTGGAGTTCGGTTTCCGTTTGCCGTCGGCAGTAGACAACCGCCCCCTGACGTTTGATGAGTTTGAGGCCCGCGTGGGCCAGACTGTCTACATGTCCGCAACGCCGGGGGACTACGAGCTTGAAGCCTCCGGTGGCGAGTTTGTGGAGCAAGTCATTCGCCCAACTGGCCTGGTGGATCCGAAGGTGAGCGTGCGCCCAACCAAGGGCCAGATCGATGACCTGATCCATGAGATCCGCCTGCGCGTGGAGAAGAACGAGCGCGTGTTGGTGACCACGCTGACCAAGCGCATGGCCGAGGATCTGACGGATTACTTCCTAGATAACGGCATTAAGGTGCGCTACCTGCACTCGGACATTGACACCTTGCAGCGCGTCGAGCTGCTGCGCCAGCTGCGCCTTGGTGAGTTCGACGTGCTGGTGGGTATCAACCTTCTGCGCGAGGGCCTCGACCTGCCGGAGGTCTCGCTCGTGGCAATCCTGGACGCGGACAAGGAGGGCTTCCTGCGCTCCACGAAGTCGCTGATCCAGACCATCGGCCGCGCCGCACGTAACGTCTCTGGCGAGGTCATCATGTATGCCGACAACATCACCGACTCCATGCAGGCGGCGATTGAAGAGACGGAGCGTCGCCGCGAAAAGCAGATCGCCTACAACAAGGAGCACGGCATCGACCCGCAGCCGCTGCGTAAGGCCATCGCCGACATTCTGGACCAGGTCTACGAGAACACCGATGCAGACACCCGCGGTGGGGAAGCAGCCATTGTGGAGCGACCCGATGTGTCCACCATGGCTTCCGATGAGCTTCAGCAGCTTATCGACGATCTGACGAACCAAATGGGTGAAGCCGCCCGCGAGCTGAAGTTCGAACTTGCCGGACGCTTGCGTGATGAGATCGCGGATCTGCGCAAGGAGCTGCGTGGTATGAAAGAGTCAGGAAATTAACGTTGCACGTTTCAAAGGTTTAGGAAGGCCCACAATGTTTTCGTACTCTTCAATTGCCGTTGGCACCGATGGCTCCGCTACGTCCATGGCGGCAGTGCGTGCCGCGGCAAGCCTCGCGCGGGTGTATGACGCGAGCCTGACCATTATCTGCGCGCACTACTCGGCGTCCGGCTCGGTGCTTGACTCCACAAACCGCGAGTTGACGGGCGCGGACGTCGTGACAGAGACCGGCGCCCAGGAGATTCTGCAACGCGCACGCGAGATTGCAGAAGCGGAGCAGGCCAAGGACATCCGCACGGTCTCGCGTGGCGGCCAGCCGGCGGCGGTGCTGATTGAATCCGTTAGCGAATACGATGCCGATCTTTTGGTTGTTGGAAACAAGGGGATGCGTTCGCTCGCGGGCAGGGTGTTTGGCAATGTGCCAGGTAGCGTCGCAAAGAAGGCTCCTGTGGACGTGATGCTGGTGGATACTCAGGCTGAGCTACGCAGCTAGGGACAAACGCGTTACACTTATGCGCATGGCCAACTACTACAACACCATTGTCGTCGGTTCGGACGGCTCGAAGTCTTCCCTCCTTGCTGTTGAGCGTGCAGCCAAGATGGCGGTGGCGTTTGACGCAACGCTGGTTATTGGTACCGCGTACTACCAGTCCGAGGCTGACGCCTCGAAGGCACTGCGCCAGGATTCTGTGACCATTCTTGGTGACGATCAGGCGTTGAAGAACCTGGAAGCCGCAGCTGAACACGCACGCTCGGTTGGTGCCAAGGACGTGCAGACCGCAACGCGCCCGGGCACCCCGGTTGAGGCGCTGATGGCGATTGTGAACGACAACAAGGCAGAACTGCTGGTTGTGGGTAACCGCGGCATCAACTCCCTGACCGGCCGCCTGCTGGGCTCGGTTCCGGCGGACGTTGCACGTCAGTCTGACTGTGACGTGATGATCGTCCACACCGTCACCGAGTAGTTCTTTTTCCCGCTGGGGAGCTAGAGCTCCCCGATAACCGTCAGGGTCTGTGTCGCCCTGGTCACTGCAACGTAGAGGTCTTGCCACCCCTGTGGCGAGGCCTCAACTATTTTCTGTGGCTCCACCACAATCACGTGGTCAAACTCCAGGCCCTTCATGAAGGCCACGTTGCTGCTGTCGATCACGGCCACGGAGCGGCCCTCATCATCGGCAAAACCCGCGGCAACTGAATCCGGGTTCGTGCCGGTGGGCATGAAGCGCACCGGCTCTCCCTGGCGGATACTGGTTTGCTCACGCGGGGTGCCGCCGCCGTGCTCAAGCACTGTGTCGGCGTACGCGATGATCTCCGCAGGGGTGCGGTAGTTCACCGTCAGCTCATGCAGCCTGAAACGGGTGTTCACGAACGGCTCCAGGGCGCTGGCCCAATCGTCAACACCTGCCGGCGCAGATGTCTGCGCCGTGTCACCAACCAACGTCATCCAACGGCTCGGGCAGCGGCGAAACACCATCCGCCATTCCATGGGGGAGAGCTCCTGGGCTTCGTCCACAATCACGTGCCCGTACGCCCAGGCCTGGTCCGCGGCGGCGCGCTCCGCGGTAGAACGCGTATCCGTGGCGCGCTGGCGGCTGGCCAGCGTTTCGGCGTCAATGACGTCGGTGGCAGAGAGGATCTCGGCCTCAAACTGGTCGTCATCATTATCCGTGGCTTCAGAGGAGGCAAGTACATCCAAGGCCTCCTCCGCCTCAGCCACCTGCCTGCGCCAGGCCTCTTCCTCCGCGCGGCGCTCTTCCTCCGGGTCCACCGTGCCAACGATTACAGACAGCTCATCTATCAAGGCCGTATCGGACGGCGTGAACGGGCTGCCGGCTGGGCGGTAGAGGGCTTCGCGCGTGTAGTCGTCATAATCAAACGCCACCTCAGCAATACGCTCGTGGCTAGAAAGCAGCTCGCCGAGCACCTGAGTGGGACTCAGAATAGGGAAGGTGTCCTGGATCAAACCAAGCACCTGCGGGTGCTCTGCAAGATCATCGTGCAGCTGGTCCACATCGGCAGCGGAAAGCAGGTTCGCACCACCCAGCGGGTCCTCACCGATGCGTGTGGCCAACGCCTGCGCCAACCGCTGCGTTAAGTCCTCCTGGTAGACGGCGCGGGCCGCGTTGTGGGGTTTGCGGCTGCGCCGCGCACGGGTTCGCGATGCCTTGATCATGGCCGGGGTGGCGTGGATACGCACACCGTCGATATTCAGCTCAACCGGCTCATCAGGCACGACCTGATAGG
Source organism: Corynebacterium riegelii (assembly GCF_001263755.1). Classification (NCBI taxonomy): domain Bacteria; kingdom Bacillati; phylum Actinomycetota; class Actinomycetes; order Mycobacteriales; family Corynebacteriaceae; genus Corynebacterium; species Corynebacterium riegelii. The sequence continues at coordinate 826,145 of NZ_CP012342.1, read as the reverse complement.
CCTGCACCGCACGGCGCAGGATGGTCACCATCTCCTCGGAGCCCTTCACCTCGCGGGCACTAAACGGCTCCTCGTGGGTACCCGGCGCGAACCCCGGGACCAAGTTTTCCAGGGTGCTTAAGACCACGCCGGTCTCACCCAGCTCCGGAAGCACGCGAGAGATGTAGTCCAAAAAGGTATCGTTCGGACCAATAATGAGCACGCCCGTGCGGCTGAGTTGCTCGCGCCAGGTGTAGAGCAGGTAGGCCACGCGGTGCAGCGCAACGGCAGTCTTGCCGGTGCCGGGGCCACCCTGGACAACCATCACACCGCGCGTTGGGTCACGGATAATGTCGTCTTGCTCGCGCTGGATGGTCTCCACGATGGATTGCATGTGTCCGGTACGTGCGGCGTCCATCGCTCGGCGCAACGCAGCTTCAGACCCGACGTTGGCCGCTTGGGTCTCAAGCGCAACGTCGTCGCCAGAAAGCACCTCATCATCCACAGCCGTGACCGTGCGCCCGCGCATGCGGATATTGCGACGCATACGCACACCCTCCGGGTGCGCAGTGGTTGCCAGATAGAACGGCCTGGCCTGTGGTGCGCGCCAATCTAGCAGCAGCGTGCGGTAGTTATCCTCACGATCCACCAAGCCCAAACGGCCGACGTACCTGCGATCAACGCCTGCCACACCCGGTACCGGATTATCCGGGTCCTCATCTTCCACATCCACGCGGCCAAACACCAAGCCAACCTCTGCTACGCCAAGCTGATCCAGCTTGGCGTTCAACGCGTGGTACTCGGTTTCCCGTCGCACCAGCGCATCTGAGTCCGGGTTGTCCGGGTCAACGTCCGCCTGCACCGCAGCGAGTTTTGCGCGCGCGGCATCCACCTCCGCACCCAGATGGGAAAAGAGGACGTCGGCGTGGGCTTGTTCCTCAACAATCTTCTCTGGGCTCATACACAGCAAAACGGCCCCGCAGCCCGGAATATTCCGGGGCGGGGCCGCTCGTTGCGTCAGACCAAGGGGAGCGGGGGATTAGCCCAGCTTCTTCTGTGCCTTCTTCACAAGCTTCTTCGCCTGCTTTTCAGCCTTGTTGGCACGCTTCTTCCACTTGCGCTTCTGGCGCCAGGACGGAGCAACATCCAAGTTGTCCCATGCGTCCTGCAGGCTATCTACGGCCTCCTGCGCCTTGTCCTGCAGCTTGGCAGCAGACTTCTTTACCTTGCGCTTAGCACGGAACTTATCCAGGGTGGACGGCCCCAAGTCATCCAGGGAAGCCTGCAGGTCGCTCACCACGGAGTTGACCTTGCGCTTTGCTTTGAACTTCTCCAGCTTGGACGGGGTCAGCTCATCGAATGCGTCCTCGGCCCAGCCCTTCGCGTCATCCACAAGGTTGTTCACCTTGCGCTTTGCCTTGAACTGATCCAGCTTGCTCGGCTTCAGGTCCTTGTAGTTGTCCTGCAGCTCATCGGTTGCGTCCTCCAGCCAGTCGCTGGCGTTGGACAGGAAGTGGGAGGTCTGCTTGCGAGCATCGCCGAAGAGGTCCTGAGCAGCACTACCGGCGCGGTTTGCGGCCTTGGCCCAGTCGCCCTTGTTGTCCTCAATGTAATCGCCGACCTGCTCGGTAGCGTCACTAAACCAGTTGCTTGCCTTGTGCAGCGCCTTCTCAGTCTCAGACTGGGTGGGCAGTGCCTGCTGGACATTCTTCTTAGCCACGCGAGCAGCGTTCTGCGCACGCCACTTGATGTCCGGCTTGCCAGCGGTGTCCACCGATGCCAGCAGCACGCCGCCGGTCAGTGCCAGATCAGTCAGGGCACCTGCGCGGCGACGCAGCTTCTCATCCTCATCATCGGTGTTCCAAAACGCGTTGCGGCCCACCAGGGAAGCCGCAGACGTTGCGGTGAGCAGTGCAGCGGCGGTGCGCGGCAGCTTGCCAATGGCAAACAGGGAACCAGCGCCGGCCTTCACGCCGCCAACGATCTGTGCTGCGGTCTCCGGATCCTGCGGCAGGAAGGAGCGGTACTGGCGCGGCACTGCGGCACGCACCTGCTCAAGCACGCTTGCAGCGCTCTCCTTGTTGCTGGACGGGTTCATGACGGTCTTAGCACCATCAATGATGAACACCGACGCGAGCATTGGGCGCGCGATCTTGCGGATCATCTTCTCATCATTCCTTTTCGTTCAAAATTGGATCAAAGTTGAAAGTGTGCCTCCCACTGTAGACAGCTACCAGCGGCGCTGCCACCATTCATCCAAGCTGCCACGCTCAGCGCCAACGGTGGTGGAGGTGCCGTGGCCTGGGTGGATAATCGCGTCGTCCTCAAACCGGTCAAAGATCTTGGCCTTGACGTCATTGAACAGTCGCACAAAGTCACCCTCGGAGGCGGTCTTGCCCAGGCCACCTGGGAAGACGGAGTCACCCACAAAGAGGTGCATCTCACCGTCAATCTCCACTGCAATGGCAACCCCACCCGGGGTGTGTCCGCGCAAAATGGCTACCGGGATGCGGTGGCCAGCGAACTCGATGTAGTCGCCGTCATCCAACTCCTTATCCACGGGCGCTGGCAGTGCTGGGGCGTCCAAGTGCGACGCCCAGTGGGTTGCCCCCGTCTCCGCCAGCACCGCCTCTAAAGCGCGGACGTGATCGTGGTGACGGTGCGTAGTCAACACATCCGTAATACGCACACCTGCGTCTTGGGCCATGGTGAGCAGGGCTTGGGGGTTATCGGCAGCGTCGATAAGCAAACCCTGCCCCTCGGAAGCCAAGAGGTAGCAGTTGTTATCCATGCTGGAAACAGAAATCTGGTGGAGTTGCATAGCTGCCAGCGTAGCTGCTCGGAATAGTTTCTAGCCGGGAGAAGTTGGTAGGTTCAGGGGGTACGGACTCTGAAAGATAAAGGACACACGTGGCTGAAAAGCTGACAGTGCGCGGCGCGCGCCAACACAACCTCAAGGGCATTGACATTGAGCTGCCCCGAGACAAGATGACGGTCTTTACTGGACTGTCCGGCTCGGGAAAGTCCTCGCTAGCGTTTGACACGATCTTCGCGGAAGGTCAGCGGCGCTACGTTGAGTCACTGTCCTCATACGCGCGTATGTTCCTCGGCCAGATGGACAAACCTGATGTGGATTACATCGACGGTTTGAGCCCGGCTGTGTCTATTGACCAGAAATCCACCAACCGCAACCCGCGCTCCACCGTGGGCACGATCACCGAGATCTATGACTATTTGCGTCTGCTCTACGCGCGCGCCGGCACCCCGCACTGCCCGGTGTGTGACGCGGTGATTGAGCGGCAAACGCCGCAGCAGATCGTGGACCAGATCCTTGCTCTGGAGGAGCGCACCAAGTTCCAGGTGCTCGCCCCGGTAGTGCGCAAGCGCAAGGGTGAGTTCCAAGACCTGTTCGCGGACCTGGCTGCGCAGGGTTACTCGCGCGTGAACGTGGACGGTGAGACCTACCAGCTGTCGGACCCGCCCAAGCTGGAAAAGCAGATCAAGCACACTATTGACGTAGTGGTGGACCGCCTCACCGTCAAAGCCAGCCAGAAGCAGCGCCTGACTGATTCTGTGGAAACAGCGCTGAAGCTGGCAGAAGGGCTTGTAGGCTTCGACTTTGTTGACCTGGATGCGGACGATCCGGACCGCGTGCAGATCTTCTCGGAGAAGATGGCCTGCCCGAACGGCCACAAGCTGCACGTGGAGGAATATGAGCCGCGCGCGTTCTCCTTCAACTCACCGTTCGGTGCCTGCCCGGTGTGCGACGGCCTTGGCGTGCGTAAGGAGGTGGACATTGACCTGGTGATTCCGGACCCGGATGCGCCGGCGGTGGATGCGTTCCAGATCTGGAACTCCAGCCCGAACAAGGGTTACTTCACCAAACTGATTGAGGCATTGGCGAAGGAAGAGGGCTTTGATGCGCACGCGCCGCTGAGCTCGTTGACCAAGACGCAGCAAAAGCACTTGGTGCATGGCTCTCCAACCAAGGTGAACGTTCGCTACAAGAACCGTTACGGCCGCCAGCGTTCCTACACCGCTGCCTACGAGGGTGTGGTGGGCTACATCGAGCGCAAGATGGAGCAGGCCGAGACAGACACGCAGAAGGACCGCTTGCTGGCCTACACCCGTGAGGTGCCGTGCCCAACCTGTGAAGGCACCCGTCTGAAGCCGGAGATCCTGGCGGTGCGGCTTGCCTCCACCACGCATGGCGAGAAATCCATCGCGGGCTTGACCGAGCTTTCGATTGAGGACGCCTCGCAGTACCTGGACAACCTGGTCCTGGGCTACCGCGAGGAAATGATTGCAGGTGCCGTGCTGCGCGAGATTCAGGCGCGTTTGCACTTTCTTATCGACGTTGGCTTGAACTACCTCACCCTGTCCCGCTCCGCCGGAACGCTTTCCGGTGGTGAGGCGCAGCGCATTCGCCTTGCCACCCAGATCGGCTCCGGCCTGGCTGGTGTGCTCTACGTGCTGGATGAGCCCTCCATTGGCCTGCACCAGCGCGACAACCAGCGCCTGATTAAGACGCTGAAGAAGCTGCGCGACTTAGGCAACACGCTTGTTGTGGTCGAGCACGATGAGGACACGATCCGCGAGGCCGACTGGCTCATCGACATCGGCCCGCGCGCCGGCGAGTACGGCGGCGAAGTGGTCTACCAAGGCGCGCCGGAAGGCATTAAGAAGGCGAAGGACTCGATTACAGGTGACTACCTGAGCGGTCGCAAGAAAATTGAGGTGCCTGCTCAGCGGCGCGCCGTGGATAAGCAAAGAATGCTCAAGGTCATCGGTGCGCGCGAGAACAACCTGGACAACGTGACTGTGGATCTTCCGCTAGGTGTGCTGGTGGCGGTGACCGGCGTGTCCGGCTCCGGCAAGTCAACCCTGGTCAACCAGATTCTGGCGAAGACGCTGCAGAACCAGCTCAACGGCGCACGCCAGGTGCCGGGGCGCGTGAAGAAGGTCGAAGGCCTTGAACACCTGGACAAGCTAGTGCAGGTGGACCAGAGCCCGATCGGGCGCACGCCGCGCTCAAACCCGGCAACCTACACGGGCGTGTTTGACAAGATCCGTACCCTGTTTGCGGAAACGCAGGAGTCCAAGGTGCGCGGCTACAAGCCGGGGCGCTTCTCCTTCAACGTCAAGGGCGGGCGCTGTGAGGCGTGTCGTGGTGACGGCACCATCAAAATCGAGATGAACTTCCTGCCCGATGTTTACGTGCCTTGCGAGGTCTGCGGCGGCGCACGCTACAACCGCGAAACCCTTGAAGTGCGCTACAAGGGCAAGAACATCGCAGAAGTGCTGGACATGCCGATCTCTGAGGCGGCCGAGTTCTTCGAGCCGATCACGTCCATTCACCGCTATTTGCAGACGCTTGTAGACGTCGGCTTGGGCTACGTCCGCCTCGGCCAAAGCGCCACCACGCTCTCCGGCGGCGAGGCCCAGCGCGTGAAGCTGGCCGCCGAGCTGCAGAAGCGCTCCAACGGCCGTACGATCTATATCCTCGACGAGCCGACCACTGGCCTCCACTTCGAAGACATCCGCAAACTCATGCTGGTGCTCAACGGCCTTGCGGATAAGGGCAACACGGTGCTTGTGATTGAGCACAACCTTGACGTAATCAAGTCCGCAGACTGGATTGTGGACATGGGTCCTGAAGGTGGCTCCGGCGGCGGCACCGTGGTTGCCCAGGGCACGCCGGAGGACGTGGCTCGGGTGGAAGGGTCATTTACCGGCGAATTCCTCCGGCCTCTGGTGTAGCTGCGGCTGTAGTTGTGGCTGCGGCTTTTGCTGCGGCTGTTGCTCACCGGGCTCTTGCTTGCGCTGCGCGCCCTTCGCCGCGACGGCGATAAGCAGGAGGCCAGACACGATAAACGTGAGCACGCGTGGAATGCCGTCGAGTGCCGCCATATCGAAGAGGACCAGTTTCGCCGTAGCCACAATCGCAATGATCAGGCCAGCGGTGCGCTCGCTCTTAGCATCCATGTTGTGGGCGCGGTTGCTGGCGCGTTTGACCAAAAGCCACGCCGCGAGCGCCATCCACGAGATGGACACGATCATGTGGCCGACGTAGAAGGCGCCCTCGTGGCCTTCGTAGTTGTGCGTTGTCGAGTTGTAGGTACTCGGGCTGATGAGCTCTCCAATTGACTGAGTGATGGTCACTACAGCCACCATCTCCAGGAGTAGGCCGTAAGCTGCGAATGCTTTGTGTGCTGTGCCCGAAAGGACCTGCCGGAGCCCCGGTAGGGCAATGCAAACGACGAGCAGGACTGCCAGCGCGACACCCATCGCCAGATACTGCGGTGCCGCCAACAGTGGAAGCAGTGGATTGAGTGCTGTAAACAACGCGTCCCACACGCCAGCCAACACCATGATTGCCCACGCGGCGAGCACTGGGACTGTGCGCACAGGCACCCTCGTGGTGAGGAACACCACGGCACTGGCCATTACAAGGAGGGTGAGCCTAGGAACCCACGATGTCCAGGGGCTGAGGTTGTACGCGTCGTGGTAGATGAGAAACAGCGGCAGGAATGTAAAGGGCAGCACCATGAACCAGCCGGTAATCAGCCAAGAGTTGGCTGGTTGCTGGGCTGCTTGGTTGGCCTTTTGCCTGCCTGGTCTGCCGCGACCGACGACCGTGACCAGATACGTGACGGCAACAGCGACGGCTACGAGGATCCACCGGGCGACGTCTTCAAGCATCATGTGCGACAGCAACAACACGAGCGCGGGTGCCACAACGCCCGCGGCAACCGTCATGCGTGGAGTTGCCGGATACGGCCTAAAGAACAGCTCGCCCACGACCAGCAGCACGACCCCGACGAGAGGGATGACAACCGCAGCGTTGATGAGCTCTGCCTCTGTGTAAGGGCCGGAGATGAAGTCTCCAAGCACCATGACCAGCCACGTCTGCCACGCAAGCAGCAGCCCAGCCACCGTGCGCACGATAGTGAGCATGCGTGGCGACGCCTGCCTGCACATCCACCACGTCATCAAGACCACCAAAACCGGTGGCACGAGGACAAGAGCATTGGCGAAGGCGTACTTCGTAATCAACGTGCCTGAGTAGAAAACAAGGATGATGCACATGGCAACAACCAGGCGCAGGTTGTTGCGCCACTTAGCCAGGGCGAGATACCCAGTCCACAACAGGATGAACGCGAGGACGACCGCATCAGGCAACACCCAGTTCTGCACCATGCCGACATAGAAAAGATCCAGCGAAAGGATCAAAAACGACGTCACGTACAGCGCCATCACGCCAGCATTGGTGCCTTTGCGCACATCGAGCCAGATGCCGATACCAAGTAGGATCACGGCAAGAAGCGCAGCACCCACCGCACGGCCGACCGGGCCGAGGAGCCCGGACTGGATCGCCAGGGCAATGCCGAGGCATGCGCCAACAAAGGTGATAACTGATCCGATAATCGCCGCCCAGCGCATAATCCGCTGCTCCGTGGAAAGCTGCGGACGTTCGTGCATGGACGCTGAAACACGTTGCCGCAACGAGGGCTTCTGCGGCGGCTGTTGTTGAACTATCGGTGCCGGTTGTGGCGGAGCTGGCGTCATCTGCGGCACCGGTTGCGGCATTGGCTGCGCTGCCGGTTGCGGCGCGGCAGCGGGGGATGAGGTCAGTTGGTTGAGGTTGGACGTGATGGCGTCGATAAGCATCTGCGAATGTGCGGTGCTTTGGCGAAGCTCATTGAGTTGACGCCGAACGTCGTCAATGATCTGCTCTCGGGGGTGCGACATAATGGGGCCTCCTAAATAGCTGTCTATATTCTTAGACTGGTTTTGAGACCAAAAGGTTTCCCCGACGCGCAAATTTATCCGATTGTGACAATGACGGCGTGTGGTGATTTGGTGATGGGGCAGGGAAGTGTTAGTGTCTATGGCACTACCGCCCAAAGCGCCTCCTCCAGGTGCCTGGGCTGCAAGTGGAGTTACTCCCACCCCAAGCCGCCGGCATCACATGCCGGAAGGATACGGGTCTCGGTAGGGCACTACACCTTGGGGTGACGTGTCTGATGAGGAGAACTCCCGCCGTGCACCAGCACGAGCGGGGATTTTTTGTGGGAACACACCACCTGCAGCAGTGGTAGCGACAACGTTAAACCTTTTAATAAGGAGTGTTCTCATCAGCGCTGAAGCTCGTATTAATGAACGGATCCGGGTCCCCGAGGTTCGTCTCGTCGGCCCGTCCGGCGAGCAGGTAGGCATCGTCCGCACGGATGACGCCCGCAAGTTGGCCTACGAAGCCGACCTCGACCTGGTTGAGGTTGCACCGAACGCCAAGCCGCCCGTGTGCAAGATCATGGACTACGGCAAATTCAAGTACGAGCAGGATCAGAAGGCCCGCGAGGCCCGCAAGAACCAGCAGCAGACCGTGGTCAAGGAACAGAAGTTCCGCCCCAAGATCGATGAGCACGACTACCAGACCAAAAAGGCCAACGTTGAACGCTTCCTGGAGAAGGGCAACAAGGTCAAGGTGACCATCATGTTCCGTGGCCGCGAGCAGTCGCGTCCGGAGCTGGGGTACCGCCTCCTTGAGCGTCTCGCCGACGACATCGGAGAACTTGGCGTGGTGGAGTCCCGCCCCAAGCAGGACGGCCGCAACATGACCATGGTCTTCGGGCCGGCTCGCAAGGGCAAGAAGTAGCACGATCACAATCTGAAGGGCTTTTACCATGAAGCAGAAGACCCACAAGGGCACCGCAAAGCGCATCAAGGTTAATGGCAAAGGCAAGCTGCGCCGTGAGCAGGCTGGTAAGCGCCACCTCAACGAGAAGCTGTCCTCGAAGCGTCGCCGCAAGCTGTCCGGCACCACGGACGTTGCACCGGCTGACGTTAAGCGCATGAAGCGCCTCCTCGGCATGTCCTAAGCACTGCCTGTTTCCATCTACCCCACGAATTAAGACAAGGAAGTATGACTCATGGCACGTGTTAAGCGTTCAGTCAATGCCAAGAAGAAGCGCCGCGCGATTCTGAAGTCCGCGAAGGGCTACCGTGGCCAGCGCTCCCGCCTGTACCGCAAGGCGAAGGAGCAGTGGCTGCACTCCCAGACCTACGCGTACCGCGATCGCCGCAAGCGCAAGAGCGAGTTCCGCAAGCTGTGGATCCAGCGCATCAACGCTGCAGCTCGTATGAATGACATCACCTACAACCGTCTCATCCACGGCCTGAAGTTGGCCGAGGTTGAGGTGGACCGCAAGATCCTTGCTGAGCTTGCAGTCAATGACTTCGCAGCGTTCTCCGCTCTTTGCGAGGTTGCGAAGAACGCCCTCCCGGAGGACGTCAACGCTCCGGTTGAGGCTGCCTAGGAGCCTTCCGCTTAACGACGCGCCGCGTGCCATTCTTTGGCCGGCGCGTCTTTTGCGTTTTCCAGGGGTGTTTTCGTGGCCGCCGTTGGCTTTCGGCGGAGTCTCCGCTCGCAGCCAGCCCGTGTGTCCTTGCGCAATCCCCTGACCAGCGCATTCACGCCAGTCACACCAGCCTCATTGCAAACATTTTGATTTGTTACGGATGTGACTAAGAAACCGCAGGACGCTGAAAGATTTCGCATTTGTTTTCAGTCGCCGTCACTGCCTACATCTTGGCAGCGACTATCTGCGTGAGTTTTTCCACGAGAACCCAGAGAGTTGCCGATGAAAACCTCAACACCTGCCAACCCAAGGCTGCAGACTCTAAGTTGATCGCGGTGTCTTTGTGACGCCGCTCGTGTTCCCAGTGATGTGCGCCGTCATACATGAGGCCAATCTTGAGTTGGGGCAGGGCTAGGTCGAAGCGGGTGATTGGCTTGCCGTGGGCGTCGGTAAGCAGAAGCTGCTCTCGAAGTTCTAGCTGAAAGCTGCAGGCAACCTCGAGCGCGAGAAGTCGCATTTCGGTTTCTTTCGGGGATTCTGCGAGTGGGGATGAGGCCATAAGCACGTCCACGAGCCATGGCAGGCTGATGCGCTCCCGGCTTGCGCGCAGAAGATCGATGGGGTCGACCTTGATGAAGTGGCGTGCGGCGTCTACAAGCTGGACAGCACGAACGAACTCTGCAGACAATCCAGGCACCTCGACGATGGGCCAGCGAACCTCCCCAGAACGCACCTGCGTCAGCGCCTGACACAATGCCACCGCGGGTGGAGCTGCCTGCAAAACCAAGCCAAGGTAACTGAGTTGCCAGATTCCCTTTGGTTCGCTACGGAATAGCGCAGGCGTCAGACTCGTTGCGAGTCTCTTTTTCGATATCGCCGGTCCAGTCAGGTACGTGTCGGCATAATCCGTGAGGTATTTCATCCCGTAAAGCGCCAAGGCTGCAAATCCAGTTGCACTCAACGATGGGTTAGCAAGTAGGTGGGCGATCGCTCGGTGTAAGCCAGGCACTTGGTAGTGCACCTGCCTGGGATGATGCCGTTGGGCCAGGCTCGCTACCGCTGCAGGTACCGCGTCGCTGGTATGAATCAGATACTGGTCATTCGCATATAAGTACTCGCTTTCTGATAGTGATTGGGATGCGGGATAGAGCTTCGGCGGCGGGTTCAGCGTCATGCCGTTAAAAACGTTCATGCATCTTTAGACTGCGCAGACCTGCCCGCGGTTCCCGGATGAACCGAAGCCAGCACCAACGCAGTATTCTTAACTGCCATGTCCCTTGACTTTGATCAGCCTTTTACTGAACGCACCCCGCGGGTAGTTAACGCCGCGAAGTTGAAGCGCGCTGCCGGCAGGAAGAAGGCGAAGAGGTTTTTGGTGGAGGGGGAGAACGCCGTGGAGGCGGCGGTGGCGACGGGTGCCGCGACAGACCTGTTTGTCACTCAGGCGGCCGCCGAACGTTTCGCCGAGATTGTCACGACGGCCGGCTACATGGATGTGTTCACCCACGCGATCAATGACAAGGCCGCAGATCACCTCGCCGACGCGGTGACCAACACCGGCATTTTCGCGGTGTGTAAGCCGGTGTTGTGGACCATTCCGCAGATTCTCAAGGGCAGGCCCCGCCTGGTTGCGGTGTGTGTGGAAACCAACGACCCAGGCAATGCGGGCACGATCATCCGCCTGGTGGATGCGCTCGGTGCGGATGCGGTGATTTTCGCTGGTGACACGGTTGATCCGGAGTCGCCGAAGGTGGTGCGTTCCACCGCTGGCTCGCTCTTCCATGTCCCTGTCGCGCGCGACCGTGACATTCACCGTGTCCTCAGGCAACTCAGGGCTTCAGGCTTATCGACGCTCGCGACAACCCCCAACGGCGCCCTCAACCTCGCCGAACCCGGGGAAGCTTTGAACACGCCCACCGCGTGGCTGTTTGGCAACGAGGCCCACGGACTGCCGGAAGACGTCCTGGCTGCCGCTGACGACACTGTCACCATTCCCATTGCGGGGTCCGCTGAGTCTTTGAACCTTTCGACGGCGGCGTCCATTTGCCTGTGGGAGTCAGCAAAGGCGTTGAGCGAGGCCTAAATTCCGCTATCCTCTGCCTTATGGCAGGCGCTGGTGAAAAAGGGGCTGGGGTAGTACTCCTTTTCGGCATGTTCCAGGTGGTGTTGGGGAGTACCTTGCCGTCTGGCCTTTACGCCATTTATGAACGCGAATGGGATCTTTCGCGGGTCCAGACAACACTCGTCTTTGCCTCATACGTTGCTGGCGTGCTGTTCAGCCTTATCTTTCTCGGTAGCATTGCGGACCGGTTTGGTAGGAAGCCGGCGATTCTTCTCTCAGTCACGCTTGGTGGGCTGTCAAGCATTGCGTTTTTGGTGGCGACGGGACTTCCGTGGCTGGTGATCGCTCGACTACTCAGTGGGCTGTCCGTGGGCCTGTGTACAGGGGCGTTCACTTCTGCTTTGGGTGACTATTACGGTCGCAGTCACGGTTCTGCGCTGAGTGCGGTCGTGACCTCGGCGGCACTTGCCTTTGGGCCGCTCGCTTCAGCGCTTTTGGCCGTAACTTTGCCGATGCCGTTGCGTGTCCCCTTCATCGTGCATCTGATGTTGCTCGCGATTGTTCTGATCGGATGCTTGCGGATCCCAGCGGTATCCGCACCTCGTGGGCATGCCGCACTGTCGTCTGGGGGTGTAGCTGGTTTATTCCCCACAAAATCTGCTCTGCTTGTGTTCCTCTGTAGCGCGTCTGTCATCGGCTGGGCGTACGGAACAAATGGCATGTGGCAGTCTGTGGTACCGCTTTCGCTGTCAGTGGTTGACAGTCAACTGCAGATTGCCAGCATTACCGCGTTGATGCTGGGGGTATCGGCGGTCGCGCAGTGGGTAACCCTGAAGCAGCAGCCGAAGGCAATCCTTCCGTTCGGGCTGGTGATCCTCGCTTTTGGTCTTGCTGCCGCAGCTTATGGGGTAAAGACGCAATTGGTCTGGCTCCTCATTGCGGCAACCGTGCTCGTGGGGGTGGGGCAAGGCATTGCTTTTAGAAGTTCGCTCGGCCTTGCTGCCAGCAGCGCCTCGCCGCATAAACAGGCCACGGTGATTTCGCTGTACTACATCTTCGGCTACCTTATGACCGCTGGCTTGCCTCTGCTCACAAACATCAGCGGAGTTATTCCCGTTCTCTCTCTTTTGATGGTTGTGACGGTGGCTAGCCTTGTCGCAACCCGCTTAGTTGTGAAGTGAATGGCACAAAACACCAGGGAACCTAGCTACCGCCGCGGCGCTGTGTTTTTGGGAATCCTCCAAAGCCTTCGGGGAGCATGAGGCTTGAGATCGTCCACTGCGTGCCGGGGTAGGTGGTTGGGGTGGTTTCGTTCAGGCATTCCTCGGTTGTCCTGTCTTCGGTGCGGCGTTTGAGGAAGAGGCCGTTGGCGTCTGCAAGCGACTGGATCATGCGTTCCTCATCCTCGCCGAGACCGTAGAACACTACGGTGAAGTCTTCCCTCAGCTCGATCAGGATGTTGCGGCTTTGGATGTAGACATAGGTGCTTGTGAGAAGCTCGCTCTTTAGCGTGTCGCGGATCAGGCGATCAACCTTCTTCGCGGAGGCTTCTTTTCCCTCTTCGCTTTCCAAGATGACCGATGGGTATTCCTCATGTTTATACCAGTAACCAGGGACGATGTCGATGTAGTCAGCCCACGTGTACACGGCGGTGAGGACGATAAACGCGTAGCGGTCAAGAAACCGCGGCATGTAATTGCGCTCTACGTAGAAGTAGTAGTGGAGAAAAGACTCGCTCATGCCCACAAACGGCACGACGTCCAACGTGTGCGCCGTTGGGTCGCAAAACAGTCGCTCGATGTTGGCCCACGTGGCGTCTGGAAGCCGTTCGTCTCGAAGCTTCTGCAGCTTTTTTCGCTGCTTCCTGCTCAGCTTTTCTCGGCCCAACTTGTTCTTGCCCATAGGTCGCACGGTACAGGCGTACGCCACAACTTATCCTCCTAAGAGACAGCGGCATGCCCGCGGGTATGCTTGTGAACGTTTTGTGATGCCGCCGAAGTGGAAAGGTGCGGGTGTGCAGTGAGCATTGGCAATCCCGAAATTGAACTGACCGAGGAGAACCTGAATCGGGCCGCGGACGAGGCTATTGCGGCGTTCGAACAGGCCGCGGATCTGGCGGCGCTTGAAGAGGCCAAGCGTGAGCACTTGGGCGAGCAGTCGACAATTATGCAGGCGCGGAAGTCGCTGGGTTCTATTCCGAAGGACCAGCGTAAGGACGCCGGCCGGTTTGTGAACATGGCACGCGGCCGCGCTGAGAAGGTGTACTCCCAGCTCCACCAGCTGCGTGAGGCTGAGTATCGCGAGCAGCAGCTGCGCGAAGAGACTGTGGACGTCACGCTGCCTACCGCGCGTTCCCAGGCTGGCGCGATGCACCCAATTACTACGCTCAGTGAGCAGATCGCGGACATCTTCATCGGCATGGGCTGGGAGGTTGCGGAAGGCCCTGAGGTGGAGGCGGAGTACTTCAACTTCGACGCGTTGAACTTCATCCCGGATCACCCGGCGCGTACCCTGCAGGACACCTTCTACATCGGTGAGGAGGGTTCCAAGCAGGTCATGCGTACGCACACGTCTCCGGTGCAGGTGCGCACGATGCTTGAGCGTGATGTGCCGATCTACATCGCGTGTCCGGGCCGCGTGTTCCGTACCGATGAGCTGGATGCCACCCACACGCCGGTGTTCCACCAGGTTGAGGGCTTGGCGGTGGATAAGGGCCTGACCATGGCTCACCTGAAGGGCACGCTGGATCACCTGGCGAAAACACTGTTCGGTCCGGAGACCAAGACACGTATGCGCACCAATTACTTCCCGTTCACGGAGCCTTCTGCTGAGGTGGATGTGTGGTTCCCGAACAAGAAAGGCGGCGCTGGCTGGATCGAGTGGGGTGGCTGCGGCATGGTCAACCCGAACGTTCTGCGTGCCGTGGGTGTGGACCCGGAGGAGTACACGGGTTTTGCGTTTGGCATGGGTTTGGAGCGCACGCTGCAGTTCCGCAACGGTTTGACGGATATGCGCGACATGGTTGAGGGTGACGTTCGTTTCACCATCCCGTTCGGCGTTCAGGCATAACAGGCGTAGCAGGCACAAGGAGAGAGACAACAAATGCTGATTTCCAAAAATTGGATCACCCGCCTGCTTGCAAACGCGGGCAATGAGGGTTTTAACCCCACTGATGAGGAGCTGGACGCAGGTTTCGTGTGCGTCGGTTTTGAAACTGAGGGCTATGAGCCGCTGCCGGAGGTTACCGGCCCGCTGGTTTTAGGCCGCGTCGCTGAGATTGAAGAGCTGACGGGTTTCAAGAAGCCGATTCGTTACTGCCAGGTGGACGTTGGCCAGGCCAATGGCACTGGTGAGCTGCAGGGCATTATCTGTGGCGCCCGCAACTTCAAAGAAGGCGACGTTGTCATCGTGTCGCTGCCGGGTGCGGTGCTGCCGGGTGGTTTTGAGATCGCGGCACGCAAGACCTATGACCACATCTCCAACGGCATGATGGCATCTGCCGCGGAGCTTGGGCTCACTGCGAAAAGCGAGGGGATCATTGCGCTGGATAGTCTGCCGGAGGGCTTCCAGCTTGGCGACGACGCACGCGCCTTCCTCAACTCCACCGACACCGTCTTTGACGTCAATGTCACTCCGGATCGCGGTTACGCGCTATCTGCTCGCGGATTGACGCGCGAGATCGCTTCGGCTTTTGATCTGAAGTACGGCGATGTAGCCAAGGATCCTGCGGTAGCTGGCATTGATGTCTCTGTAGTACCTGCGCCGGAAGGGGAACTGATCCCGATCACGCTGGAGCCCGATACGAAGGCGAAGCGTTTCGGCCTGCGCAAGGTTGAAGGTATTGACCCGAAGGCCCAGGCACCGTTTTGGATGCAGCGTGAGCTGATGCTTTCCGGCATCCGCTCGGTCAACGCGGCGACGGACGTGACCAACTACGTCATGTTGCTGACCGGCCAGCCGATGCACGCGTTTGACGCTGACAAGATCGCCGGCGGCCTGCGCGTGCATACCGCGACCGAGGGGCAGGAGTTTGAGACTCTAGACCACACCAAACGCACGCTGCGCGCCACGGACGTGGTGATCAGCGATGATAACGGCATTCAGTCGCTGGCGGGTGTGATGGGTGGCACCACCTCCGAGATTTCGGATGACACCACCAATGTCTACTTCGAGGCCGCGACCTGGGACGAGCTGACGGTGGCGAAGACTGCGCGTCACCACAAGCTGAGCTCTGAAGCTTCTCGACGTTTTGAGCGCGGCGTCGACCCCGCCATCGTTGAAGTCAGCTTGGACATTGCGTGTGCGCTGCTGGTGCAGTGCGCTGGCGGCCAGGCGACCGCAAGCCGCACCCTGGTCGGCGAGGTACCGGCGCGCGAGGCAATTGCGATGCGCGTGAGCCGTCCCTCCGAGCTGATTGGCGTGGATTACTCGCGTGACACCGTGGTCAAGCGTCTGGAGGAAGTCGGCTGCCAGATCGCAGGCGATGAGGAGCACCTCCAGGTCACCCCACCGACGTGGCGCGGCGATCTCACCGTGCCAGTGGAGCTGGTTGAGGAGATCGTGCGTTTGGAGGGCCTGGATGCGATCCCGTCCGTGCTGCCGACTCCGGTTGGTGGCCGCGGCCTGAGCCCGCAGCAGCGTCGTCGCCGTGCGGTGACGCACGCGCTGGCGTACTCCGGCTACGCGGAGATCATCCCCACGCCGTTTATGTCCAACACCGTGCTCGATGCATGGGGCTTGGAGGCGGATGACCCGCGACGCAATGTGGTGAAGGTGCAAAACCCGCTGGATGCGGACTACGCCGTGCTGGCCACCACGCTGCTTCCGGCCATGCTTGAGGCAGTTGGCCGCAACGTTGCCCGCGGTCGCCATGACCTCGCGCTGTACTCCGTGGCACAGACTGCGGTGAAGCGTGCAGATGCATCCCCGATGCCAAGCGTTGAGCAGCGTCCGGATGAGGCGACGATTGCGGAGCTGATCGGTTCGCTCCCGGAGCAGCGGTTGCATGTGGCGACGGTGGCCGTTGGCAAACAAGAGCTCGATGGCCCGCTGGGGCAGGGCAGGGCCTTTACCTGGGCTGATGCGCTGCAGGTTGCGCAGGTTGTGGCTTCTGCTGCGGGTGTGGCGCTTGAGGTGGAGCAGGCACAGCACTTGCCGTGGCACCCAGGTCGCTGTGCGGCGCTGAAGGCTGGTGGCCAGGTCGTGGGCTATGCCGGTGAGCTGCACCCGCAGGTGCTTGAGGCACTGGAGCTGCCGGAGCGCACCGTGGCGATGGAGCTGGACCTTTCCGCTTTGCCGTTTGACTACGAACTTCCGGCGCCGGTGCTCTCTGCGTTCCCGGCGGTGAACCAGGATATTGCGCTGGTTGTAGATGCCGATGTGCCGGCAGAGGCAGTGCGCCAGGTGGTCGAGGAGGCCGCCGGTGAGCTGCTGGAGCGCGTCACGCTTTTCGACGTCTACGTGTCCGACCAACTCGGCGAGAACAAGAAGTCCTTGGCGTTTGGCCTGGTGTTCCGCGCGGGCGATCGCACGTTGACGGAGGACGAGGCGTCCGAGGCGCGACTGAAGGCTGCGAAGGCCGCGGAGGAACGCTTCGGGGCGACGATGCGCGGCGTGTAGCGCTTGACGCAACACGGGTGCGAATAAATTACGCTGCGGCGCATAATTTGTCGCATAAAGTGCTACACTGCAGTGCATGACACTCTCTGTAGCCGTTGCCGGCGCAACCGGGTATGCAGGCGGAGAAATTCTCCGCCTGCTTTTGCGTCACCCCGCATATCTTTCGGGCGAGCTGCGAATTGGCGCGCTGACCGGAAACTCAAATGCAGGAGCATCGGTTGGTGAACTGATGCCGCATCTGCCGGAGTTGGCGCAGCGCGTAATTGAACCCACTGACGTGGAAACTCTGGCAGGCCACGACGTTGTGTTCCTCGGACTTCCGCACGGTCACTCCGCGCAGATCGGGGCGAACCTGCCGGAGAGCACCGTGGTTATTGACTGTGCTGCGGATTTCCGCCTGAAGGACGCGGACGCATGGAAGCGTTTCTACGGTACCGAGCACGCGGGGCATTGGCCGTACGGCATCCCGGAAATGACGGGCCACCGTGAGAAGCTCCGCGGTGCCACCCGCATCGCGGTGCCGGGCTGCTTCCCAACTGGTGCAACACTTGCCGCATACCCCGCGCTGAAAGTTGGACTGTGTGGGCCGGACGTGCGCGTTGTCAGCATTACGGGTGTTTCTGGCGCGGGCAAGAAGGCGTCGGTAGGCATGCTGGGTGCGGAGACGATGGGTTCGCTGAAGGCCTATAACACCGCTGGCAAGCACCGCCACACCCCGGAGATGGCGCAGAACTTTGAAGAAGCCGCAGGCCAGACTGTCAATGTGAGCTTCACGCCGGTACTCGCGCCGCTTCCGCGAGGCATCCTCACCACGGTAACCGCACCGCTGACACCGGGCGTAACCCAGCAGCAGGCGCACGAGGCGTTCGAAGCGTTCTACGCGGACGAGCCCTTCGTCTGGGTTCTGCCCGAGGGCGCGCAGCCGCAGACGCAGCATGTGGTTGGCTCCAACATGTGCCACGTGCAGGTTGAGGTGGATGAAGACGCCGAAGTGCTGGTGATTACCTCCGCTATCGACAACCTGACTAAAGGCACCGCAGGTGCCGCTGTACAGTGCATGAACCTTGCGCTGGGCTGGGATGAAACCGCAGGGCTACCGCAGCAGGGTGTAGCGCCCTAAGCGCCCTAAACAGATGCTTCAAGGGCAAACAGAAGATTTAAAGGAACGAAAAGACATGACACAAGGAACCGTCACCACGCCGAAGGGCTTTGTCGCTGCAGCGACAACTGCTGGCATTAAGCCCTCCGGTAACTCGGATATGGCGCTCGTGGTCAACGAGGGCCCGGAGTTCAACGCGGCTGCTGTATATACGCGCAACCGTGTGAAAGCCTCGCCGGTGAAGGTAAGCCGCGAAGCTACCAGCAACGGTCAGCTTAAGGCGGTGCTGTTTAACTCTGGCAACGCGAATGCTTGCAACGGCGCCCAGGGTGATGCGGATGCGCGCGAGGCACAGGCACGCGCAGCAGAGCACCTCGGCGTTGCAGCTGATGACGTTGCGGTTTGCTCCACGGGTTTGATTGGTGAGCTGCTGCCGATGGACAAGGTCCGTGCAGGCGTAGACGTGCTTGTAGGTGCCCTGGGTGATAACGGCCAGGCAGCCGCAGAGGCGATTATGACCACGGACACCGTGAGCAAGCAGGCGTTTGTGCAGCGTGACGGCTGGTCTGTTGGTTCCATGGGTAAAGGCGTGGGCATGATGGCGCCCTCGCTTGCGACGATGCTGGTGTTGGTGGTCACGGATGCGTCGATAAGCAATGAAGCCCTGCAACAAGCTCTGGAGAAGGCTTCCGAGGTCACCTTTAACACCCTGGATATTGATGGCTCTACCTCTACTAATGACACCGTGATTGTCATGGCCAACGGCGCAAGCGGCATCACACCGAGCCAGGACGAGGTGGATGCGGCGATCATGGAGGCGTGCCAGTCCCTGGCGGATCAGATGCAGGGCGATGCTGAGGGCGTGACCAAGCGCGTCAGCATTACCGTGCGGGGTACTGCCAACAATGAGCAGGCGCTGAACGCCGCCCGCACCATTGGGCGCGACAACCTGTTTAAGTGCGCAATGTTCGGCTCTGACCCGAACTGGGGCCGCACTCTTGCGGCTGTGGGCATGGCGGATGCGGAGATGGATCCGGACAACATCAGCGTGATGTTTAACGGCCAGCCCGTGTGCGTGGCGTCCACCGGTGCGCCGGGGGCTCGCGATGTGGATCTTAGCGGCATGGACATTGCGGTTGAGGTTGATCTGGGCACAGGGGGCCCAGGCGTTGCGACAGTACGCACCACCGACCTCTCGCACTCATACGTTGAAATCAACTCGGCTTACAGCAGCTAAGGAGGCCACGTGTTGGAACCATTGGGCACTCACCTGAGTAATGAGGCACGCGCACACGTGCTTGCCGAGGCACTGCCGTGGCTGCAGCACTACCGCGACAAGATCGTGGTGGTCAAATACGGCGGCAACGCCATGATTGATGAGGATCTGAAGGCCGCATTCGCCGCTGACATGGTGTTTTTGCGCACCGTTGGCGCTAAGCCGGTTGTGGTACACGGCGGTGGGCCGCAGATCTCTGCGATGATGAAGCGCCTGAACCTGGAAGGCGGCGAGTTTGTCGGCGGCTTCCGCGTGACCACGCCGGAGATCCTGGACGTGGTGCGCATGGTGCTCTTCGGCCAGGTGGGGCGTGATCTTCTTGGCAAGATCAACTCGCACGGGCCGTACGCCGTCGGTATCTCTGGCGAAGACGCCGGGCTGTTTACCGCCGAGAAGCGCTACGTGGACGTTGACGGTGAGCAGCACGATATCGGCCTAGTGGGCACGATTACGGATGTGAACCCGGAGGCCGTGATGGACATCATTGAGGCCGGCCGTATCCCCGTGGTCTCCGGCATTGCGCCGGGTGTGGACGGGGACGTCTACAACATCAACGCCGATGAGGCCGCGGGTGCGCTTGCGGCGGCAATCGGCGCTGAACGCCTGGTGGTGCTGACCAACGTTGAGGGCCTCTACACTGATTGGCCAGATAAGGACTCGCTGCTGAGCAAGATCACGGTCGGGGAGTTGGACAAGATGATGCCCACGCTGGACTCGGGGATGATCCCGAAGATGGAGGCCTGCCTGACCGCGGTGCGCGGTGGGGTGAAGGCTGCGCACGTGATTGATGGCCGCATTGCCCACTCGGTGTTGCTGGAGCTGTTGACCATGGGCGGCATTGGCACAATGGTGCTGCCGGATGCCTACGATGCGGCGCAGTACCCGGAGGGCACTGTGTTTAGGAAGGATGACGCGTAGATGACACAAGCAGAACAGGCGCAAAACCCCAGCGCAATGCTCAGCGGGTGGCAGGCCGGGCTGATGAACAACTACGGCACCCCGCCGGTGGCGCTGGTTTCTGGCCGTGGGGTGTATGTCACTGATGACCAGGGCAATGAGTACCTGGACATGCTCGCTGGCATTGCCGTAAACGCACTTGGTTACGGCCACCGGAAGATCGTTCAGGCAGTGTCTACGCAGATCCAGACTCTGGCGCATGTCTCGAACCTATTCGCCTCCCAACCAGCGGTGGACGCGGCGGGGGAATTGGTGCGCCGCTTCGGCGATGACAGTGCTCGCGTGTTCTTCTGCAACTCCGGCGCCGAAGCGAACGAAGCCGCATTCAAGCTTGCTCGCTTGACCGGCAAGCGCCGCATCCTAGCTGCGCAGCACGGTTTCCACGGTCGTACGATGGGTTCGTTGGCGCTGACCGGCCAGCCCTCCAAGCGCGCCCCGTTCGAACCGGTAGCACCCGGGGTGGAGTTCTACCCCTACGGCGACATCGATTACGTGCGAAAACTCGTAGACATCAACCCAACCGATGTGGCCGTGATCTTCCTGGAGCCCATCCAGGGCGAAACCGGAGTCATCCCGGCACCAGCAGGGTTTATGCAGGAGCTTCGGAAGCTTTGCGACGCCCACGGGATCCTCCTCGTCTGCGACGAAGTCCAAGCTGGCGTGGGCCGAACCGGTACCTTCTTTGCCTTCGAGCACGACCTTGCCGCAGGTGTTCGCCCGGATGTGGTGACCATGGCCAAGGGGATTGGCGGTGGCCTGCCTTTGGGCGCAGTTATTGCTACTGGCGAGGTGGCGAAGATGTTCACCCCGGGATCCCACGGCACGACGTTTGGCGGCAACCCAGTGGCATGTGCTGCGGCCAACGCGGTGCTCGACGTGATTGACCAGGAGTTTGTTGCAGAGGTTGCGCGCAAGGGCGAGGCCTTCGCCGAGCGCCTGCGTGGCATTGACGGTGTGAAAGCCGTGCGCGGGCGTGGGCTGATGGTGGGTGCGGTGCTTGAGCGTGGCGTCGCAAAGCAAACTTATGCTCTGGCGCTAAAACAAGGACTGATTGTCAATGCGCCGGCAGACGACGTGATCCGGTTCACCCCACCGCTTGTGATCACGGATGAAGAGTTGGACGAGGCAGCGACGCGCTTTGCGGCCGCGCTGCGCGAAGCGATGGAAAAGGAGTAGCAAGGTGCCACGACACTTTCTGGCAGACGATGATCTGACACCCGCCGAGCAGGCTGAAGTGCTTGCCCTGGCCGCGGAGATGAAACGCGAGCCGTACAAGCACCGACCGCTGGAGGGGCCGCAGTCCGTAGCGGTGCTGTTTGATAAGACCAGCACACGCACCCGTTTCTCCTTTGACACGGGCATTGCGCAGCTCGGCGGGCACGCAATTGTGACCGAAACCGGCAACTCCCAGATGGGTAAAGGGGAGAGCTACCAGGACACCGCAGCGGTGCTCAGCCGTTACGTGTCCGCAATCGTGTGGCGTACCTATGCTCACGACAACCTGCTGGCCATGGCGGAAACCGCCACCGTGCCCATAGTGAACGCGCTTTCGGATGACCTGCACCCCTGCCAGATTCTGGCAGACCTGCAAACCATGGTGGAAAACCTCTGCCCGCAGGAAGGTCCAGCCGGCCTGCGCGGCAAGAAGGCTGTCTATCTTGGCGACGGCGACAACAACATGGCAAACAGCTACATGATCGGCTTTGCCAACGTCGGGGTGGACATTGCCATCATCGGGCCTGAAGACTTCCTTCCGCGCGAGGAGTTTGTCACCCGCGCACGCCGCCGTGCGGAAGAAACCGGCGCAACTGTCACCGTGACCAGCTCGCTGGACGCGGTTGCCGGCGCCG
This sequence comes from Corynebacterium riegelii, assembly GCF_001263755.1. NCBI lineage: Bacteria > Bacillati > Actinomycetota > Actinomycetes > Mycobacteriales > Corynebacteriaceae > Corynebacterium > Corynebacterium riegelii. The sequence continues at coordinate 803,941 of NZ_CP012342.1, read as the reverse complement.
ATGTTGTCATCACCGACACCTGGGTGTCTATGGGCATGGAGGAAGACGGCAAGGATCGCCGCACCCCGTTTATGCCGTACCAGGTCACACCTGAAGTGATGGCACGCGCAGGCGAAGACGCCATCTTCCTGCACTGCCTGCCGGCATACCGCGGCAGCGAAGTCGCTGCCGAGGTCATCGACGGTCCAGCCTCGCGCGTATTCGACGAGGCAGAGAACCGTCTCCACGCACAAAAGGCCCTCCTCACTTGGCTTCTGGAGCACCAGTCATGACACAACCCGTATCGCGTACCGCACGTCAAGCCCGCATCCTGGAAATTCTGGCAAACACCCGCGTGACCTCGCAGGTGCAGCTCTCCCAGCTGTTGCTTGCAGAAGGCATCGACATCACCCAGGCCACCCTCTCACGCGACCTGGATGAGTTAGGGGCACGTAAAGTTCGCCCGCTCGACGGCGGCCGTTCCTTCTACATTGTCGGATCCGACACCGGCGCAATCGACGCCGTGCAGACCGGGCCACGCGACAAACTCAACCGGATGATTGAGGAGCTGGTGGTCTCGGTGGACTACTCGCACTCCACCGCCGTGCTGCGCACACCCCCGGGGGCGGCACAGTACCTAGCCAGCTATATCGACCGAGTGGGCCTTGACCAAGTAGTTGGCAGCATTGCGGGCGATGACACCATCTTCGTACTTGCCCGTGAACCCCTCTCAGGCCAGAATTTGGCAGAGCAGCTTTTCAGTGGTGCCCCGCGCAAAGCCGAGAGCTAACCACAGGTAACCTAACGTTTCGTATAACCTATTTTCTTTAGTTTTTCTTCAAGGAGAGATCTACTATGACCAACCGCGTCGTCCTCGCGTACTCCGGCGGACTGGACACCTCCGTAGCCATCCCGTACCTCGCTGAGATGACGGGTGGTGAAGTGATTGCCGTCTCCCTGGACTTGGGCCAGGGTGGTGAAGACATGGAATCCGTGCGCCAGCGTGCGCTGGACTGTGGCGCCGTGGAGTCCATCGTGGTGGACGCCAAGGATGAATTCGCCGAAGAGTACTGCCTGCCAACCATCAAGGCCAACGGCATGTACCAGGGGGAGTACCCGCTGGTTTCTGCAATCTCTCGTCCGCTGATTGTCAAGCACCTTGTTGAGGCTGGCCACCAGTTTGGCGGTACCCACGTTGCTCACGGCTGCACCGGCAAGGGCAACGACCAGGTGCGTTTTGAGGTTGGTTTCCTGAACCAGGATCCGGACTTGGAGATCATCGCACCGGCTCGTGACTACGCGTGGACCCGTGACAAGGCCATTGAGTACGCCGAGGGCAAGGATCTGCCGATTGAGCAGTCTGCAGCATCTCCGTTCTCCATCGACCAGAACGTGTGGGGCCGTGCGGTTGAGACCGGCTTCCTGGAGGACCTGTGGAACCCGCCGACCAAGGACCTGTACTCCTACACCGAGGACCCGTCGCTAGGTAACGCCCCGGATGAGGTCATCATCTCCTTCGAGTCCGGTAAGCCGGTTGCTATCGATGGCCGCCAGGTCACGGTGCTTGAGGCTATTGAAGAGATGAACCGTCGCGCAGGTGCACAGGGCATCGGCCGCCTGGACATGGTGGAGGACCGCCTGGTGGGTATTAAGTCCCGCGAGGTCTACGAAGCGCCGGGTGCGGTTGCGCTGATCACCGCGCACAAGGCGCTCGAGGACGTCACGGTGGAGCGCGAGCTGGCACGCTACAAGCGCCTGATCGACGCTCGCTGGGCGGAAGAGGTGTACGACGGCCTGTGGTTCGGCCCGCTGAAGCGCTCTCTCGATGCCTTCATTGACTCCACCCAGGAGCACGTCACCGGCGACATCCGCATGGTGCTGCACGCAGGTAAGGCGACGGTTAACGGCCGTCGTTCCAACCACTCCCTGTACGACTTCAACCTGGCAACCTACGACACGGGCGATACCTTCGACCAGACCTTGGCCAAGGGCTTTGTGCGCCTGCACGGCCTGTCGTCCCAGATTGCTAACAAGCGTGACCGCGAGGCCAACGCCTCGAAGAAGTAGGGGATGACAATGGAGCAGCACGGCACTAATGAAGGTGCGCTGTGGGGCGGCCGCTTTTCCGGTGGCCCGTCCGAGGCCATGTTCGCGCTTTCCGTGTCCACGCACTTTGACTGGGTGCTCGCGCCTTATGACGTGCTTGCCTCCAAGGCACACGCCAAGGTGCTCAACCGGGCAGGCTTGCTGAGCGACGCTGACTTGGCAACCATGCTGGCTGGTCTTGACCAGCTGGGCAAGGATGTCGCCGATGGTTCCTTTGGGCCGCTGCCTACGGACGAAGATGTCCACGGCGCCATGGAACGCGGCTTGATTGACCGTGTCGGACCGGAAGTGGGCGGGCGACTTCGCGCGGGCCGTTCCCGTAACGACCAGGTTGCAGCGATGTTTCGCATGTGGCTTCGTGACGCGGTGCGTGGCATCTCGCAGGACGTTGCGGACCTGATCGACGCGATTGTCGCCCAGGCGAAGGTACACCCCGATGCGATCATGCCGGGCAAAACCCACTTCCAGGCGGCGCAGCCGATTCTGCTCGCGCACTCGTTGCTTGCGCACGCGCAGCCGCTGCTGCGTGACCTGGAGCGTATCCAGGACTTGGATAAGCGCCTTGCGGTCTCGCCGTATGGTTCCGGAGCGCTTGCTGGCTCCTCGCTGCAGTTGGATCCGGAGGCGATTGCTGAGGAGCTCGGGTTCGATTCCTCGGCGGACAACTCGCTTGACGGCACCGCTTCGCGCGACTTCGCGGCGGAAACCGCCTACGTGTTGGCGCAGATTGCGGTGGATTTGTCTCGCTTTGCTGAGGAGATCATTGCGTGGTCCACGCCGGAGTTTGGCTACATCACGTTGCATGATGCTTGGTCGACCGGATCGTCCATCATGCCGCAGAAGAAGAACCCGGATGTGGCAGAGCTTGCCCGTGGTAAGTCAGGCAGGTTGATCGGTAACCTCGCAGGTCTTTTGGCAACGCTGAAGGCGCAGCCCTTGGCGTACAACCGTGACCTGCAGGAGGACAAGGAACCGTTGGTGGATTCGGTGACGCAGCTTAGCATTGTGCTTCCGGCGTTTACCGGACTTGTTTCCACGCTGGTGTTCCATGAGGATCGCATGCTGGAGCTGGCACCCGCTGGCTACACGCTTGCCACGGATTTGGCTGAGTGGATGGTGCGCCAGGGCGTGCCATTCCGCGAAGCTCACGAGGCTTCCGGCGCATGCGTGCGCATCGCGGAAAGCCGCGGCGTTGACCTTGTAGAGCTGACCGATGAGGAATTGGCCAGCGTTGATACGCGCCTGACCCCTGAGGTGCGTGACGTACTTACGGTGCAGGGTGCTGTAGCATCCCGCGCCACCCGCGGCGGTACCGCAAAGGTACGCGTCGAGGAGCAGCGTGAGCGTGTGGCCCAAGCTAACGCCGCGTTCCGGACGTGGGCGGAGACACCCGTGCGCCCCAGTTAGTGAGCGAAGTCACGTTTTACGCTTTACCATGAGTGTATGAATGTGCCGAGTAGTAATACAGACGCCAAGCGCGGTGGACGCGGATTGTCCATCGTGCTTGGCGTTGTTCTATTAGCGGTAGTCGCAGCAGCAATCGCCATGGGTCGCGGGGTCATTCCTGGACTTGGGGGAATTGGCGGCGCTTCTGGCTCCGATGATGGGACGAGTCAGATTGCCCAAAAGCCTGGTCTAACCCAGGTGCGCGGCGTGATTGGCTCCGAGAAGCGCGGATACTTCGAGGACCCAGACGTGGTAGCGCGGCTTGAGGAGCTCGGTTTCCAGGTGTCGTTTAGCACAGCCGGCTCCCGCGAGATTGCCACAGGCATAGACATCGAAGCCCAGGACTTTGTGTTCCCTTCATCAGCACCCGCTGCGCAAAAGGTTCGTGAGCAGGGTTCTGGCTACTCGGTGGACTTCCCGTTCTTCTCACCGATGGCGGTGGCCAGCTGGCAACCGATCGCCGAGATCCTCGAAGGTCAGGGGGCGGTGACTAAAGACGGTGACAGTTACGTATTAGACATGGCCAAGTTTGTGGACATCGCGAGCTCTGGTGCGAGGTGGCGTGATTTTGGGGACACGTTTGCGTCGCCAAGAACTGTCCAGATCCGTTCAACTGACATCCGTACCTCCAACTCAGCGGCGATGTACCTGTCCATCCTGAACTATGAGTTCCAGCAGCGCGACCCCGCGCGGGGAGATGACGTGAGCTACCTAGTGGAATCGATCGCACCGTTTTTCACTGGCCAAGGCTATTCGGAGTCTTCCTCTTCGGGCCCGTTCGCGGAGTACCTGGCGCAGGGAATGGGTGCAGCGCCGATGGTGATGGTGTACGAAGCTCAGTATCTGGGCGAGCAGATGAGTCCTAACTCCCGCATTCGAGATGACATGGTGCTGCTCCAGCTGCACCCAACCGTCCTTGCAAACCACGGCATTGTGGGCGTGACCGCGGAAGGCAAAGAACTTGGCAAGCTGCTGACCAATGATCCGCAGCTGCAACAACTTGCGGCACGCCACGGTTTCAGGCCGGCGACCTCCGGCTCGCTTGCGCAAGAGATGGAAAGTCAAGGCCTTGAGCCGCCGCGCGACTACGTCAACTCCATTGACCCACCGAACTACGACCGCCTAGAACAGCTCATTGACGGCGTGGGCACCCGTTACGGCAAAATAGCGCCCCCGCCGCGGCATGGGGAGGAAGAGTAATGAAACGTTTCTGGCTAGCGTTTATCACCTTTGTCAGTGCCATTGCACTTGCCGCGTGCGGCACAGACTCAGGCGAAACTGGCGGGGTTGATTCCGCACCCAAACGAAACCAAGGGGCGGCAGATCTGACAATCGTTGCCGCCACAGAGTTGAAAGACTTGGAGGGGCTTGTTCAGCAGGCTGCTGATGACCTTGGTTTTAGCATTGAACTGCTCTTCCCAGGTGGTACTTTGGATAACTCCCAGGCCCTGAAACGTGGAGATTTTGACGGCAACGTGGACGCCACCTGGTTCGCCACCAACCGCTACGTCAACCTGATTGGGGCGTCCAACAAGCTTGCGGACGAGACGAAGACTGCGACCAGCCCAGTAGCCTTTGGCGTCTGGGACGAAGCGGCTGCGCGCTTGGGCTGGGATACGCAGCAGCCCACGTGGGCGGAGTTCGCCCAGGCCGCGGAGCAAGGAGAGTTCACCTTTGGCATGACTACTCCGTCCTCGTCCAACTCGGGTTTCTCCGCGCTGGTATCGGTGGCGACGGCGGTTGCAGACACCGGCCAGGCAATCAGCCCCGGGGATCTGGAGCTGGTCAGCCCCACACTTAAGGCACTGTTCCAAGCGCAATCTCTGGTGTCCGGTTCTTCCGGCTGGCTGGCGGAAGCGTTTGTTGCAGACCCGGAGCGTGCCGATGCGATTGTGAACTACGAGTCGACGCTTCTGCAGATGCAGCAGCAAGGCCAGCCGATCCAGGTGGTTGTGCCGAAGGACGGCGTGATTTCTGCCGACTATCCGCTATCCACCCTTGCGCAGCCGTCGAATCCGCAGGCTGCCGAGCAGGTTCGGGCGTTGGCAGATTGGATGCTTGAGCATCAGGAAGACATTGCGCAGACGTTCCGCCGCCCGGTGCGCCAGGTGGACAACCTGCCCGAGCAGCTGCAAAACCAGCAGGTCATCGAGTTGCCGTTCCCGGCAAACCAGTCGGTGGTAGATGAGCTGCTCTACGCCTACAACAACCAGTACCGCCAGCCTGGCACCACTACGTTTGTGCTGGATGTGTCCGGTTCGATGGAAGGTGCGCGCCTTGAGTCATTGAAGGCGATTATGCATTCGCTTATCGACGGCTCAGCGTCCACCCTCACCGGCGACGTCTCCTTGCGCGACCGCGAGGACGTCACCCTGTGGTCCTTCAGCTTCGACCCGAATGAGCCTATTACCGTCACGTTTGACCGCGAAGATCCGGCTGTCGCCGCAGAACTCGGTGCGTACGTTGATGGTCTGGTTGCACATGGTGGCACTGCGATCTACCCAACGTTGATCCGTGCTTTGGAGGCGGCGGACACCTCGACGGGTATTCCGTCCATAGTCTTGCTCAGTGACGGTGAAGCCACCTTCGGCGAAAGCTTCCATGAGTTCAGGGAGATCTATGCCCAGATGTCGCCGGAGAAGCGCTCGATTCCGGTGTTCGTAATTCTCTACGGCGATGCCAATAAGGCTGAGATGACGGAGCTTGCGAAACTGACGGGCGGAGAAGTCTTTGACGCGCTCAACGGCGATTTGGAGTCTGCATTTAAGGAGATCCGTGGGTTCCAGTAATTACTTCCTTTCCCGCAAGAACCAGGTTGGTCTGCTGCTGGCCATTCTGGTCGTGGCGTTGCACCTAGTCATCGGCTTCGGCGTGTTCTGGCCGGTGGCAGCCCTAGCTGCGTACGGGGCAGGCGCTGTCCTCACACCGGCGCCGCGGCAGCAGGCGCTACAGGCACCTATGACGCCCACTCCGCAATTGCTTTCTGGGGTGCTGCGCGAGACGTCTTCCAAGCTGTTTCGCGCGAAGCCCCCAGCGGTCGTAGTAGCCAAAGCTAAAGAGTTGGAGAGCAACGTTCGTTTTGTCTTGTCGGAGTGGGACCATTTGGATTCCACGCCGGAGCACCGTCAGACCATGTGGAATGTGGTCAAGGTGTACTACCCGGAAATCACCACGACGTTCCTTGATAGCCCGCAGCACAGCGACGGTAGGGCAGCGGCAGTCATGGCGGATTCATTGACCACGCTCGCTAGCGCCGTAGACAGAATTAAAACTGGCATTCTTGACGATAACCTGCGTGCTATGGACTCCCAGGCGCAGTTCCTGCGCACTGAACTTGGCGCGCTGCCAGGACTCAACGACGGTTTCGAAGAGGCCGAGGGGTACGATCGACGCTCATGAGCCTTGATCCAGAACTGCTTGAGATTCTTGTTTGTCCTCAAGACAAAGGGCCATTGGTCTATAACGAGGAAGAACAGTTGCTGATCAATGAGCGCCTTGGCGTTGCCTATCGCATTGAGCAGGGCATTCCAGTCTTGCTTATCGACGAAGCGCAGACCCACCCAACCACCTCCCAGTAACGAAAGCGTGAGATGTTTTAATGACTTCTTCTGTAAACACCAACATCGTTGATGAACTTGAGTGGCGTGGCCTGGTAAATCAGTCCACTGACCTTGAAGCCCTTCGGGAGGCTACGAAGACACCGATCACGTTGTACTGCGGGTTTGACCCGACCGGCCCGTCGCTGCATGCTGGCCACCTTGTGCCTCTTTTGATGTTGCGTCGCTTCCAGATGGCGGGTCACCGTCCGCTGGTACTCGCAGGTGGCGCAACGGGCATGATTGGTGACCCACGTGATGTGGGCGAGCGCACCCTGAACTCGGAGGACACGGTGCGTGACTGGGCGGATCGTATTTCCGGCCAGCTGTCGCGCTTTGTGTCTTTCGATGGAGATAACCCTGCACAGCTGGTCAACAACAACGACTGGATTAAGGACCTCAGCGTGATTGAGTTTCTGCGTGACGTGGGCAAACACTTCTCGCTTTCCACCATGCTCAGCCGAGACACGGTGAAGCGCCGTTTGGAATCCGACGGCATTTCCTACACTGAGTTTTCCTACATGCTGCTGCAGGCTAACGACTACGTGCAGCTGCGTCGCAATTACGACTGTGTGCTGCAGGTAGGCGGCGGCGACCAGTGGGGCAACCTCGTTGCGGGCGTTGACCTGAATCGTCGTATGGACGGCGCATCCGTTCATGCACTGACCGTGCCGTTGGTGACGGACTCTGAAGGCAAGAAGTTTGGCAAGTCCACCGGCGGCGGTTCCCTGTGGCTGGATCCGGAGATGACCAGCCCGTACACCTGGTACCAGTACTTCCTGAACACCGCTGATGCGGACGTGATCCGTTACCTGCGCTGGTTCACCTTCCTGGACAAGGAAGAGTTGGACCGTCTTGAGGTTGAAGTTGCGGAGCGTCCGTTCAAGCGTGAAGCGCAGCGACGCCTGGCGCAGGAGATGACTGACCTGGTTCACGGCGAAGAGGCCCGCAAGGGCGCTGAACTTGCTGCCGAAGCCCTGTTTGGCAAGGCCGAGCTTTCGGATCTTGATGAGCGCACCTTGGCTGCTGCGGTTAGTGAGACCACGGTGCATGAGATCGAGCCTGGCACATCCACCAACATCGTTGATCTGTTGGTTGGCGCGGGTCTTGCAGATTCCAAGGGTGCCGCACGCCGTTCCATTAAGGAAGGTGGCGTGTACGTAAACAACCAGCGCGTTGAAAGCGAGGAGTGGGAACCTTCGGAGTCTGACTTCCTCCACGGAGCTTGGTTGGTACTGCGCCGCGGCAAGAAGAATTTTGCCGGCGCAAAGCGCGTCTAGCTGCGGAGTTTGCATTTTGTTAACCGGCGTGGCTATGGTTTAGCCACGCTGTTACGGCAGCAACCGAATCAGAGAAATTCAACGAATTGACTTGATTCAAACCGACATGTAATGTCGTACAAGCCGCTTTTACCGGAGCCGCGAGAGGTTCTGGTGGGGTGTGCGTGTGTTGTTTGAGAACTCGATAGTGTGCCAATGCATTTTGTTTGTGGAATGTTGTTGTGTGTGCCACGTGTTGTGGTGTGTGCCGGTTGGTGGTGTCATGAATCTTGGATGGTGGCATTGTCTGTTTCGGTGCGTCACATGGTGATGTTTTGCTGAAAATGTTGTTTCTTGGTGTTTTTCCTCGTCGGATGGCCAAGAAACGTAAAGTAATTCAAGGATTTTTTAAGCCAGGCTGACATGATGCATGCGTTTTTCGTGTTGTTGTGTTGGTTGGTTTGTTTTTGGTTAGGTATTGGGCTTTTCACGGCCTGTTTCTGCTGAAACGTTTTTGTGGAGAGTTTGATCCTGGCTCAGGATGAACGCTGGCGGCGTGCTTAACACATGCAAGTCGAACGGAAAGGCCCAAGCTTGCTTGGGTACTCGAGTGGCGAACGGGTGAGTAACACGTGGGTGATCTGCCCTGCACTTCGGGATAAGCCTGGGAAACTGGGTCTAATACCGGATAGGACCACTTCGTAGTTGTTGTGGTGGAAAGTTTTTTCGGTGTGGGATGAGCTCGCGGCCTATCAGCTTGTTGGTGGGGTAATGGCCTACCAAGGCGTCGACGGGTAGCCGGCCTGAGAGGGTGTACGGCCACATTGGGACTGAGATACGGCCCAGACTCCTACGGGAGGCAGCAGTGGGGAATATTGCACAATGGGCGGAAGCCTGATGCAGCGACGCCGCGTGGGGGATGACGGCCTTCGGGTTGTAAACTCCTTTCGCCAAAGACGAATTTTGACGGTATTTGGAGAAGAAGCACCGGCTAACTACGTGCCAGCAGCCGCGGTAATACGTAGGGTGCGAGCGTTGTCCGGAATTACTGGGCGTAAAGAGCTCGTAGGTGGTTTGTCGCGTCGTTTGTGGAAGTCCACGGCTTAACTGTGGGACTGCAGGCGATACGGGCATAACTTGAGTGCTGTAGGGGAGACTGGAATTCCTGGTGTAGCGGTGAAATGCGCAGATATCAGGAGGAACACCGATGGCGAAGGCAGGTCTCTGGGCAGTAACTGACGCTGAGGAGCGAAAGCATGGGGAGCGAACAGGATTAGATACCCTGGTAGTCCATGCCGTAAACGGTGGGCGCTAGGTGTGAGTCCCTTCCACGGGGTTCGTGCCGTAGCTAACGCATTAAGCGCCCCGCCTGGGGAGTACGGCCGCAAGGCTAAAACTCAAAGGAATTGACGGGGGCCCGCACAAGCGGCGGAGCATGTGGATTAATTCGATGCAACGCGAAGAACCTTACCTGGGCTTGACATACACCGGATCGCTGCAGAGATGTAGTTTCCCTTGTGGCTGGTGTACAGGTGGTGCATGGTTGTCGTCAGCTCGTGTCGTGAGATGTTGGGTTAAGTCCCGCAACGAGCGCAACCCTTGTCTTATGTTGCCAGCACGTGATGGTGGGGACTTATGAGAAACTGCCGGGGTTAACTCGGAGGAAGGTGGGGATGACGTCAAATCATCATGCCCCTTATGTCCAGGGCTTCACACATGCTACAATGGTCGGTACAACGCGCAGCTACCTCGTGAGGGGACGCGAATCGCTGAAAGCCGGCCTTAGTTCGGATTGGGGTCTGCAACTCGACCCCATGAAGTCGGAGTCGCTAGTAATCGCAGATCAGCAACGCTGCGGTGAATACGTTCCCGGGCCTTGTACACACCGCCCGTCACGTCATGAAAGTTGGTAACACCCGAAGCCAGTGGCCTGTCAAAAGGAGCTGTCGAAGGTGGGATCGGCGATTGGGACGAAGTCGTAACAAGGTAGCCGTACCGGAAGGTGCGGCTGGATCACCTCCTTTCTAAGGAGCTTTTATGTTTAACCCACAGTTGTGGGTGTTGGTGGTTGATGTCGCCGAGTGTGTGACTGCCACTAGTTGTTTTTAAAAAGAATCCGGGTGGATGCATACCCCACACCAGAAGGTGGTGTGGAACGCAATATCGGGGTATCGCACAGTAATCATTTTCTACAAGCGTTTGTATGTGTTGGCATGCTGTTGGGTGTCTGGGGCAACACGAATGTGTGTGTTCCTAACTACCTCATGCTGATGTGTCACCTGGTTTGGGTGGTGTGTTGGTGTGTGGGTGTGGTGTGTGAGAACTGGAGAGTGGACGCGAGCATCATGCATCTGGATGCTGGCCTTTGTGGGTTGGTGTTTGGGTGTGTGTTTGTTTTTCTGTTTTTTCTGTTTTTTGTTTGTTCTTTAGTATGTGTATTTCGTTTGTGGTCAAGGGCGTACGGTGGATGCCTTGGCATGCTGAGCCGATGAAGGACGTGTGAGGCTGCGTTAAGCCTCGGGGAGTTGCCAACTAAGCGTTGATCCGAGGATGTCCGAATGGGGAAACCTGGCACCAGTTATGTGGTGTTACCTGCAGGTGAATCTATAGCCTGTATGGGGGTGAACGCGGGGAAGTGAAACATCTCAGTACCCGCAGGAGAAGAAAACAATTGTGATTCCGTTAGTAGTGGCGAGCGAACGCGGATGAGGCTAAACCATGTGTGTGTGATACCTGGCAGGGGTTGCGCATGTGGGGTTGTGGGGCGCATCGTAAGTTATCTGCTAGTGACTTGCTTGATGTGGTTGTGTCAGCGGAAGCGCCTGGGATGGTGCACCGAAGAAGGTGATGAGTCCTGTACGCGAAGACATAGCTGCGTTGGGTGTATGTGTTTTCCCCGAGTAGCAGCGGGCCCGTGAAATCTGCTGTGAATCTGCCGGGACCACCCGGTAAGCCTAAATACTCAGTGTGACCGATAGTGGATAGTACCGTGAGGGAATGGTGAAAAGTACCCCGGGAGGGGAGTGAAAGAGTTCCTGAAACCGTGCGCTTACAATCCGTCAGAGCACATCTTTTGTGTGATGGCGTGCCTTTTGAAGAATGAGCCTGCGAGTCAGCGGCATGTCGCGAGGTTAACCCACGTGTGGGGTAGTCGTAGCGAAAGCGAATCCGAAATGGGTGTTGTTAGTGGCATGTCCTGGACCCGAAGCGGGGTGATCTACCCATGGCCAGTGTGAAGCAGCTGTAAGAGGTTGTGGAGGCGCGAACCCACTTAGGTTGAAAACTGAGGGGATGAGCTGTGGGTAGGGGTGAAAGGCCAATCAAACTCCGTGATAGCTGGTTCTCCCCGAAATGCATTTAGGTGCAGCGTTATACAAGCTTGCTGGAGGTAGAGCTACTGGTTGGTTGAGCGGGACTATCATCTTAGCAATGTCAGCCAAACTCCGAATGCCGGTTAAAAGTGGTGTATAGCAGTGAGACTGTGGGGGATAAGCTTCATAGTCGAGAGGGAAACAGCCCAGATCGCCGGTTAAGGCCCCTAAGGGTGTACTAAGTGGAAAAGGATGTAGGATCGCGAAGACAGCCAGGAGGTTGGCTTAGAAGCAGCCACCCTTGAAAGAGTGCGTAATAGCTCACTGGTCGAGTGGTTCCGCGCCGACAATTCAGTGGGGCTCAAGTACACCGCCGAAGCCGCGGCATAGTTTTTACTATGGGTAGGGGAGCGTCGTGTGTGGGGTGAAGCATTACCGTAAGGGGGTGTGGACTGCACGCGAGTGAGAATGCAGGCATGAGTAACGAATGATACGTGAGAATCGTATCCGCCGAATGACGAAGGGTTCCTGGGTCAAGTTCGTCTTCCCAGGGTGAGTCGGGTCCTAAGGCGAGGCCGACAGGCGTAGTCGATGGTCAACGGGTTGATATTCCCGTACCCGCCTACACGCGACCAATGCTGAAGCAATGATACTAACCACCCAAAGCTACTGATATACGCACCCTTGTGGTGTGTGGTTGGTGGTGATGCGTGGGGCCTGATTTGTTGTAGGTAAGTGATGGGGTGACGCAGAGTGGTAGCCACGCCAGTTATTGGATTCTGGTGCAAGCGTGCAGCACGACAACATGGCAAATCCGGTTGTTATATGTGCAAGGCGTGACGCGTAGCCCATATAAGGGTGATGGTGGTGATCCTGTGCTGCCGAGAAAAGCCTCTAGCGATGTGTGTAGACGGCCCGTACCCGAAACCGACACAGGTAGTCAGGTAGAGCATACTAAGGCGAGCGGGTGAACTGTGGTTAAGGAACTCGGCAAAATGCCCCCGTAACTTCGGGAGAAGGGGGACCCAAACCGGTAACTAACACATGCGGTTAGTGTGCTGGTGTGGGTCGCAGAGAAGAGAGGGGAGCGACTGTTTATCAAAAACACAGGTCCGTGCGAAGACGGTTAAGTTGATGTATACGGACTGACGCCTGCCCGGTGCTGGAAGGTTAAGAGGACCTGTTAGACCCTTTTGGGTCGAAGCGGAGAATTTAAGCCCCAGTAAACGGCGGTGGTAACTATAACCATCCTAAGGTAGCGAAATTCCTTGTCGGGTAAGTTCCGACCTGCACGAATGGCGTAACGACTCCCCTGCTGTCTCAACCACAGGCCCGGTGAAATTGCAGTACGAGTAAAGATGCTCGTTTCGCGCGGCAGGACGAAAAGACCCCGGGACCTTCACTACAGCTTGGTATTGGTGTTCGGTGCGGTTTGTGTAGGATAGGTGGGAGACGTTGATACAGTCACGCCAGTGGTTGTGGAGTCGTTGTTGAAATACCACTCTGACCGTAGTGGATACCTGAACCTTGGCCCATGATCTGGGTTGGGGACAGTGCCTGGTGGGTAGTTTAACTGGGGCGGTTGCCTCCCAAAATGTAACGGAGGCGCCCAAAGGTTCCCTCAGCCTGGTTGGCAATCAGGTGTTTAGAGTGTAAGTGCACAAGGGAGCTTGACTGCGAGACTTACAAGTCGAGCAGGGACGAAAGTCGGGACTAGTGATCCGGCACCTACTTGTGGATGTGGTGTCGCTCAACGGATAAAAGGTACCCCGGGGATAACAGGCTGATCTTCCCCAAGAGTCCATATCGACGGGATGGTTTGGCACCTCGATGTCGGCTCGTCGCATCCTGGGGCTGGAGTAGGTCCCAAGGGTTGGGCTGTTCGCCCATTAAAGCGGCACGCGAGCTGGGTTCAGAACGTCGTGAGACAGTTCGGTCTCTATCCGCCGCGCGCGTTGAAACTTGAAGAAGGCTGTCCCTAGTACGAGAGGACCGGGACGGACGTACCTCTAGTGTGCCAGTTGTTCCGCCAGGAGCATCGCTGGTTGGCTACGTACGGAAGGGATAACCGCTGAAAGCATCTAAGCGGGAAGCCTGTTTTAAGATGAGGTTTCATTATAGGTGCCCTATAGACTATGGGGTTGATAGGCCAGAACTGGAAACACAGCAATGTGATGAGGTGACTGGTACTAATCCACCAACACAAACAACAACACAACAAGCAAACACTGAATGTAACAGTGACTGTCGCGTCCACTTTCCGGTATCTGACACACCACCCCTTGTACATAACAGGTAGTGGAACGCCATTACATGGCCCCCAAGATGTGTCGGTGGTTGATAGCGGCAGGGAAACGCCCGGTCCCATTCCGAACCCGGAAGCTAAGCCTGCCCGCGCTGATGGTACTGCACTCGGGAGGGTGTGGGAGAGTAAGTTACCGCCGACCCAACAACTTCAAAACATGATCACACAGCCCGCCTGCCACACACACGTGGCAGACGGGCTGCTTTTTGTGTGTTTGTGCCCCCCGAATCCTGCTAGACGATAACGAAAACACCCCTGTAAAACCCCAGGTCGAATGTGTACACACACGGCCGGAAACAACGTATCGACTAGCAACGTATCGACTAGCAGCGTATCGACTAGCAGATAACGACTAGCAGCGAATCGGTTGCCCGGGGAGTGTCACCCGAGAGAGTCGGTAGGGAAGCTGGCCCTACTGCGCACCAAATAAGCGCCTGGCACGCGCCAGGCAAGCACCTACTAGCAGATAACGAAAACAGGCCCCTATTTCTGGAGGTGGAATGTGTAGACACACGCCCCGCTTTGCGTTATCTGCTAGCAGCAGTAAGCGTAAGAACAAGCAGTGGAATCCTCTTCGGGGCCGTGCGTGCTCTTTGTTGCCCTACCCGCAACTATCGCCGCGAAAAGTGAGGAATACGCCGTGGTAGTTGGCGGTAATCCGGGGTCGGTCCATATACTGGTTGGAACGTAAACGGAAAGGTCTTTGTATGTCCGACAATGGGAACACCTCTAGGCACGAAAACCGTGGCTCATATGAGAATCGTGGGCGCGGTGGCTACGGGGGTGGGCGAGGTCGCCGATCTGAAGGCGGCAGGCCTGGATTTGATCGCGGTAACAGGTCCGGCGGCCGTTACCGCGGCGGTAGGGACGAAGATAGCCGAGGTGACCGCAACCGTGACGACCACGGTCGGCCTAACCGTAACGGCGGTCGGGGTGATCGTAGGCGCAATGATCGGGCTGGTGGGTATGGCTCTGGGCGTCGTGAAGATCGCGTAAGGCACGACCGGTCTAACCCACGCAGGCAGGGCTACCGTGAGGATCGCATGGCTATGCGCCTGTCGGAACCAGACCTCCTTGAGGATATTGACGTAACTGTCCTGGATCCCTCAGTCCTGCAGGATCTGAAGGTGTTGTCGAAGGACAACGCCGATCGTGTGGCCAAACACATGATTATGGCTTCTGACTTGCTGGCAGACGACCCGCAGCTGGCGCTGCAGCACGCACGCGCGGCGAAGAACCGTGCTGGTCGTGTGAGTGTGGTTCGTGAGACTAACGGTGTTGTTGCGTACCATGCCGGTGAATGGAAAGAAGCGCTCTCCGAGCTTCGGGCAGCTCGCCGCATGAGCGGTGGACCGGGACTGCTCGCGGTGATGGCAGATGCTGAGCGAGGCCTTGGTCGCCCAGAGAAGGCTCTTGAGCTTGGACGCAGCCCAGAGGCTAACGAATTGGACGAGGAAGGCCGTATTGAGCTGGCTATTGTGCTGGCCGGTGCACGCCACGACCTCGGTCAGCATGAGTCTGCGCTGACCACGCTAGAGCGGATGAATCCGTCACTGGACTCCCAGGGATTTAGCCAGATGCGCCTGTCGTACGCGTATGCAGATGCGTTGTTGGCGGTTGGTCGTAAAGATGAAGCGAAGACATGGTTCCAACACGCCGCAGATCTTGACGTTGAAGCACTGACGGATGCGGATGAGCGCGTAGAAGAATTGAGCTAGAGGAATCGGGGTAGTAGATAAAGCGATGGCTCTGCAGGATACGTATGACGCACTGCTGCTTGACCTAGATGGCACGGTTTGGGAGGGCGGAGACGCCATTGAGCATGCTGTCGAAGCGATTAATGCTGCTGGGGTACCGGCGGTGTATATCACCAACAACGCGTCTAGAAGCGCCGCAGAAGTCGCGCAGATGCTGCGCGCAATTGGGCTTCAGGCGCAAGACAATGATGTGCTGACCTCCGCACAAGCTGCACTTGGGCTGGCTGAGGAACACCTCAGCCCAGGCGACCCAGTTTTGGTCTTGGGAGCGCCGTCTTTTCGCGATCTCGTGGCTAATGCCGGCTACCGCGTTGTTGATTCCGCAGATGAAAACCCGAAGGTGGTCCTGCACGGACACAACCCGGAAACGGGGTGGCATCAGCTTTCGGAAGCTGCGCTATCCATCGCGCGCGGGGCTGTGTATCTGGCCTCCAACCTGGACACCACGCTGCCGATGCAGCGCGGGCTGATGGTTGGCAACGGCTCCATGGTTGCGGCTGTGACCTCCGCAACCGGCGTAACGCCGCGAGCTGCTGGCAAGCCCGAGCCGGCAATGTTCCTCCAGGCAGCCGGAGCGCTTGGCGCAAAGCGCCCGCTGGCAGTTGGAGACCGCATGGATACCGACATCGCTGGTGCCGTCGCCGCTGGTATTCCTGCACTGCACGTGCTCACTGGTGTCTCTGGACCGTTGGCGCTTATTGAGGCACCAAAGGAACTGCGCCCTACGTTCATTGCGGAAGACATGCGCGCCCTTGCACAAGACGCAGAGCAGCTGAAACCCTCCGCGCAAGGTGGATTTGGCGCGCGTGTTGACGGGCGCGACATCATCTTGAGCCACGGCAACGAAGGCGCAACCAGCATCCAGGCGCTGCGCACTGTACTGGAGGTGGCGTGGATGATGGACACCCCTCCGGAGCTTGTGCGCCCGAACTCGGATGCTGCAGAAGCCGCAACCGCAAACTGGTGGTAATCATGACCCCGGAAGATCCGGAGCAGCTGCGCCAAGCCTTCGAGGAGGCACTCGCGCAGCCGGCAGAATCGCTTGAAGATGAGGTGGAACGCCTTACAAAGGCACACCAGCTGCTGCATAACGCACTGCAAAACAGCTAGAACAGGAACTACTCATGGCACCATCACGCCGGCGTTTGGACGCTGAACTCGTCCGACGCAAGATTGCCCGCTCCCGCGAGCAGGCCCAGGGCTGGATTAAAGACGGCCGCGTGGAGGTCAACGGATTCGTCGCGAAGAAGCCAGCCACCATCGTAGAGCCGGATGCGTCCATCAAGGTTAGTGTTGACCCGGATGATGAGTGGGCGTCACGCGGGGCCCATAAGCTGCTCGGGGCGTTGGGGGCGTTTGGGGAGATGGGGTTGAGCGTCGATAAGCAAAAGGCTCTCGATGCTGGTGCTTCGACCGGTGGGTTTACCGATGTGCTGCTGGCAAACGGCGCACGCGAGGTCGTCGCGGTTGACGTGGGCTATGGGCAGCTGATCTGGCGGCTGCAAAATGACCCGCGGGTCAAAGTGCTGGACCGGACGAACATTCGGCACCTTACGCCAGAGATGATGGATGGGCCGGCCGATCTGATGGCGGGCGACCTTTCGTTTATCTCCCTGAAGCTGGTATTGCCGGCGATCGTGGAATGCATGGCGGATGGCGCGGACCTTCTGCCGATGGTCAAGCCCCAGTTTGAGGTGGGCAAAGACCGTCTTGGCAGTGGCGGGGTGGTGCGCTCAAACGAGCTGCGGGCCGAGGTAACCACGGATGTGGCGCTGTTTGCGCAGTCATTGGGCTTAAGTTTGAAAGGTGTGACGGCATCGCCGCTGCCGGGCCCGAGCGGCAACGTAGAATACTTCCTATGGCTGGTGAAGGATGCGGGTGAAACCGCACTTGCACCGGAGGCTGTGGCTGAAATGGTGGCCACCGCAGTGAAGGAAGGACCGCAGAATTGACAGACGTGACAACGCAGCGCGAAATCCTGCTTGTGCCGCATTTCTATCGGCCTGACAACATTTCTTCCGCCGCGCGGGCGGCTCGCCTGTTGCAAGAGGCAGGCATCCGCGTGCGGCTCCTAGACCAGGGCGAGCCGGGTGCAGAGCAGCCGGTGGACAAGGACCCTGTGCTTAACCAGCTTGAGCGGGTCAAACCCGGTCCGGATGCCGCCGCTGGGTGTGAGCTGGTGCTGGTGTTGGGGGGCGACGGGACGTTTTTGCGCGCAGCCGGCGTGGCTCGTGACCAGAACCTGCCGGTGCTGGGCATCAACCTAGGCCACGTGGGGTTCTTAGCTGAGGGTGAGGCTGAAAGCCTGGAGACCGCAATTGGCCAGGTGGTTGAGCGCAACTACACCGTAGAAGACCGCATGACCATTGACGTGCAGGTGCGAAGTGCGGAGGGTGAAGAGGTTGGCCGTGGTTGGGCGCTCAATGAGCTCAGCGTGGAAAACATTGACCGCACTCGCGTGTTGGATGCGGTGTTGGAGATCGACTTTCGCCCGGTAAGTGCCTTTGGGTGCGACGGTGTGCTGGTGTCTACGCCAACTGGCTCGACAGCGTACGCGTTTTCCGCTGGTGGCCCGGTCATGTGGCCGGCCCTGGATGCGATCTTGGTGGTGCCGAATAACGCGCATGCGTTGTTTGCGAAACCGCTGGTGGTCTCGCCACGCTCCACTGTGGCCATTGAAACGGAAGCGGACTCCAGCGCGGCTGTGGCGGTGATGGACGGGTTTCGGCGCATTGACATGCCTGCTGGATCGCGCGTGGAGGTCATCCGCGGTTCGCGCCCGGTGCGTTGGGTGAAGCTGGATCGTAAACCCTTCACGGACCGTCTGGTGCGCAAGTTCCAGCTGCCGGTGTCAGGCTGGCGGGGCCCGAGGTACACGTAGTGCTTGCAGAGATTTCAATCCGCAACCTTGGTGTGATTCCGGAGGCCTCGGCGGAGCTTTCGCCAGGCTTGACTGTGCTCACGGGTGAAACCGGTGCGGGCAAAACCATGGTGGTGACGGGCCTTCGCTTATTGACGGGCGGACGCGCCGACGCCTCACGCGTACGCACGGGTGCTGAAGAAGCCGTGGCAGAGGGAGCCTTTTCTACTGCTGGCTTACCGGAGGATGTTTCCGCGAAGGTTGCGGAGATCGTAGAAAACGCCGGTGGCAGCGCCGACGAGAACGGCGAGTACGTGGTCTCGCGATCGGTGAAGGCAACGGGCCGTTCGAAGGCGCACCTGGCTGGCAGGACGGTGCCGGCGGCAACGCTTGCGGAGATGGCGGGCCACCTGCTGACGATTCACGGGCAAAATGACCAGCTGCGGCTGATGAGCCCGGACGAGCAGCTTGCGGCGTTGGATCGGTTTGATCCGGCGATCACCCCGCTTGCCCAGGCTTACCGCGAGACGTACCGCGAGTGGCGCAAGGCAGCTCGCGAACTGGAGGAGCGCACGCAGCACAAACGTGAGCTGGCCCAGGAGGCGGATCGTCTGCGTTTTGCGTTGGATGAGATCGATGCCGTTGATCCGGTGGCGGACGAAGATACCGAATTGGCTGCGACGATTCATCGTCTGCAGGATGTTGATGCGCTGCGTGAGGCGGCCCTCAACGCACTGGCAGCCATTGACGGCGCGGAGGCCGCTGGCGGCTTCGGCGCGGATGATGAGGCGGCGTCTACACTCGTCGGCCAGGCGGCGAGCGCGCTGGATGGTGCGAGTGATGAGCAGCTCAAGGAGCTGGCAACTCGCCTGCATGAGGTGAGCAGTGTGCTTTCGGACGTCTCGGCGGAACTCGGCACCTATCTGACCTCGTTGCCAGCTGATGCCGATCAGCTGGAAGCGCTTTTGACCCGCCAGCAGGACATCCGGGGGTTGACCCGCAAGTATGCGCCCGATGTTGAGGGCGTGCTGGCGTGGCGCGCGAAGGCAGTAAAGCGCTTGAGCAAGATCGACGTGTCCGAAGAAGCCGTAGACAAGCTCAAACAGCAGGTGTCCAAGCTGGAGAAGCAGTTGGCGTCGCGCGCGAAGGCGTTAAGTAAAGCCCGTGAGGCCGCAGCGGCGAAGCTTGGTGAGGCCGTTTCTGCAGAACTGCACGGCCTTGCCATGCCGAAGGCGCAGCTGACAGTCCAGGTCACCCGTGCCGGATACAGCGCAACCGGCGCCGACGAGGTGGCTATTCTCTTGGCGCCCAACAAGGCGTTGGAGCCGAAACCGTTGGCAACGAGCGCCTCCGGTGGTGAGCTGTCGCGCGTGATGCTCGCACTTGAGGTGATTTTGGCGGCCTCATCGCACGGGGCGACTTTGGTGTTCGACGAGGTTGACGCTGGCGTCGGTGGGCGCGCGGCCGTAGAGATCGGTCGCAGGCTTGCTCGTCTTGCTACCAACAACCAGGTTATTGTGGTTACGCACTTGCCGCAGGTGGCGGCGTATGCGGATACGCATCTGCACGTGGCGAAGGATGTGGGGGATGCGTTGGTGGCCTCGGGCGTGGCGCAACTGAGCGAAGAAGCCCGAATCGAAGAGCTGGCCCGCATGATGGCCGGCATGGATGATTCCGATACCGGCCGAGCGCATGCCCAGGAGCTGTTTGAACGCGCGCAGCGTGAGGTGGCGGAAATGCGCGCCTAAGTGCCGCGCGCCTCCCTTAAAACAGGCAGGTCACCGTGCACAATAGCGCGTATGACTGTCTCTACTTCCATCAACGGCACCTTGCGCGACTGCACTGCGCAGGGCAAAGGCATTGGCCGCCTCAGCGAAGGCGATATTGCGTTTGTGGACGCGCCGGATATGACGCGTCGATTCGCGGAGCTGTTGGTGGCGGCGAAACCTGCGGCGGTGGTCAACGTCGCGCGGTTTACCACGGGGCTTATTCCGAACTACGGCCCGCACGTGCTGCTGGATGCTGGCATTCCGCTGTATGAGGCGGCTGGTTCTTCCATGCGTGGGGTGGTGAAGGACGGCAAGAAGGCTTCTGTGAGTCCGACCGGCGAGGTCATGATGGGTAAGAAGCTCATTGGCCAGGCCAGTGCCGTCAGCCGTGAGGACGTGGACGCCACCTTTGCGGACGCGCAGCAAGCGCTGGTGGACAACATGGAGGCCTACTTTGGCAACACCATCCAGTTCATCCACTCCGAGGCGCCCTTGCTTATCGACGGTGTGGGCTCACCCGAACTCGGCGACACCATGGCAGAGCGCAAAGTGCTTGTGGTCAGCCAGTCTGAGGACCTGCGCGAGCGACTCGATGGGCTGAAGTTTTTCATCCGTGAGTACACGCCCGTGATCATTGGCGTGGGTGCAGCCGCGGACACACTGACCAAGCTGGGCTATGACATGGACTTCATCGTGGGTGACCCGACCGATATTTCCAACGAGGCACTGCGCGGGGACGCCAAGGTGATCCTGCCCGCAGAGACCGACGGTTTCGCCCCTGGCCTTGAGCGTATCCAGGACCTGGGTGTGGGCGCGATGACGTTCCCGGCGGCGACTGACTCGCCGACGGATTTGGCCATTTTGCTGGCGGTGTTCCATGACGCCGAGATGGTGATTACGGTTGGGCAGCCGGTGGAGTTGGACAGCATTTTCGCGGATGCGGCAGCCGCTGAGCCGGCGGCACTGCTGACGCGGCTGAAGGCGGGGCGCAAGCTTGTAGATTCGACGGTGATTGAGCACCTCTACGACACGAACACCGGCGGCGGGGGTGTCGCTTGGGCCTGGGCGATCTTGGGGCTTCTGGTGGCCGCTGCCACCGTGGTGTTGATCGTGGGCCTGGGCGGCTCGGAGACGTTTACAACGAACTTGGTGGATACGTGGAACCGCATCGCGCTGGAGTTCCAGAGCTGGTTTAACTAGGAGCTGAGAGACAACATGGGACAGGCAACTCGTGGCACCGGTCTAGTTGCGGCCGGTATTGGTTGGGGGATTGCGGCAGGCGTGGCACTTGGCACACTGCTGATCGCGCCGGCGATGGAAGGATCGTTGGGCACCGGTTCCGTCACAGCGTCGGAGGCTGGGCAGGGGGATGCAGCGTCTGATAGCGGTGAGCTGGCCCGCGCCAACGGACAGGTTGATGAGGCGAACACGTTGCTTGCGCAGCATGGCGACGCCATCGTGTCCGGCGCCTTGGACGGCGTAGCGGTCACGTTGATCCGGACGGCTTCGGCTTCTGAGGAGGACGCTGCCGGCGTGCGCTGGATGGCAAACGCCGCGGGTGCGTCAAACTCGGGTGGCATCCGTTTGACCGAGAAGTTCTTCGAGCGCGATGCCGCTGATGAGCTGAGCAGTGTCATTGCTAATACGCTGCCGGCCGGTGCGACGCTGAGCGTGGATAACTTGGGCCCGGGCACGCACGCTGGTGAGTCGCTGGCGGCGACGTTGACTGCGGCGAGTGATGAGGACCGCGCACTGGTACTCGAAGCGCTGACCCAGGCCGGGTTCATTGAGACCCGTGGCGAGGTCGCTGCAGCTGACGCCATTGTTGTCGTGGCTGCCGATGAGTTTGACGGTGAGGGCTTCGCCGCACAGCTGGTCGCGGACTTTGCTCGGGCGTTGTCGGCGGGCGCGCGCACTGTCGTCGCAACGCAAGGTGCTGCTCCGGAGTTGGACGGGGTGAGCCTGCAGGGCAACGTGGACACGGAGGCTGGACGTGTCCAGTCGGCGTTGTTGCTTGCGGAAGACCCTGCTGCAGAACCCGCAGAAGACGCAGCAGAGGAGTAGGCCGTGTCTCAATCGCACGAGTTTGAGGTAGTTGACTCCCAGCTGCTGCATGACGCGCCGATTATTGCGCTGCGGCGCGACCGCGTGACTATGCCTGGTGGCACGACGGCGCATCGTGAGATTGTGGAGCATTTCGGTGCGGTTGCTGTCGTTGCGTTGGATGCCCAGGGCCGGGTGGCGATGGTGGAGCAGTACCGTCACAGCGTGAAGCGTCGCCTGTGGGAGCTGCCCGCAGGGCTTTTGGACTTCTACCAAGAAGACGAGTTGGCCACGGCGAAACGTGAGCTGCAGGAAGAGGCGGGGTTGGCTGCTGATTCTTGGGCGCTGCTGGTTGATCTGGTGACCTCGCCGGGCTTTGCGGAGGAGGCCGTGCGAGTGTTTTTGGCGCGTGACTTGCGTGAGGTGGAGCGTCCGGAGGCGCACGATGAGGAAGCCGACATGGGGTTTGCGTGGGTGCCGCTGGATGAGGCTCGCGCGATGGTAATGCGTGGCGAGATTGTGAACTCGATTGCGGTTTCCGGCATTTTATCCGCTAGTGAGGTCGTTGCGGGGCGCGCGCAGCCTCGTGAGACTTCGGTTGCCTTTGAGTTGCGCCCGAGCTCTCTTGCTTATCGACGCCACGCCGAAGGCATCACCCCCGACATGAAGAAAATCCCGCGCTAGTGGTTTCCCCTGCACAACTTGCCCGAGATTGGCACGTCCACTTGGTGGTGGAGCGTGGGCTGTCTGAAAACACGGTGAGCAATTATGACCGTGACATGAAGCGCTACGTTGCCTGGCTGGATAACGCCGGTATTGCTGACCTGAACGATGTGACTGCTGGCCATCTTGAGGCGTACGTGGCGGATTTGCGCCGCGGAAGTGAGACGGTGAAACCGCTGGCGGCGTCCTCGGCGGCTCGGGCACTCGTGGTTGCGCGTGGTCTGCACAAGTTCGGTGTGTCAGAAGGCCTGCTGGCCGGTGATGCCGCGGCTGAGGTGGCGCCGCCGCAGGCCGCAGAGAAGCTTCCAGACACGCTGAGCGTGGACGAAGTCGCGCGGCTGATTGAGTCCTGTTCTGAGGACAACGCGTTAGGTCTGCGTGACAAGGCGCTGTTGGAAACGCTGTATGCCACTGGCGCGCGCGTGAGCGAGGTGTTGGCGCTGAACGTGGATGACGTTGCTGATGCACGCGGTGTGCTGGTTGTGACGGGCAAGGGCAATAAGCAGCGCGTTGTGGCCCTAGGTTCGCATGCGCAGGCAGCAATTGAGTCGTATCTTGTGCGTGCGCGCCCGATGCTGGCGACAGGTAAGTCGCACGCACTGTTTCTCAACGCACGTGGCAACGCACTGTCGCGCCAAAGCGCGTGGACAATTATTAAAGACGCCGCATCACGCGCAGGCATTGACAAAGACATTTCCCCGCACACGTTGAGGCACTCCTTTGCCACGCACCTGCTTGAGGGCGGCGCCGATGTGCGAACCGTGCAGGAGTTGCTGGGACACGCATCTGTGACAACGACGCAGATTTACACGCATATCACTGCGGATAACCTACGAGAAGTCTGGGCGGGTGCGCATCCGCGTGCATAGGCGGTAACGTTAGCCCGATGATGCGAAACGTTGCGGTAGGAGCGTGCGTTGCCACGCTGACGCTTTGCCTTCCCCTTGCCACTGGTCCGGTTGCGTTAGCGCAGCTGCCTGGGGGACTGGATCCAGCGCAGATCAAAGAGATGCTGCCATCCCAGGTAAGTGTGGCGGCGGGGGAGTCGACGACTGTAGACGTTGGCGTGCCTGTCGATGTGAACTATTCCGCTGATGGCTGGGTGGTCAGCTCTAGCGGCACGACCGTGACTGTGCAGGCACCGAATACGCCGGGTGCAACCGCCAACGTGCCGGCAAGTGCGCTTGGTTACTCTGCGACGATCACCCTGGTAGCCGTCGGCGGTAGCGAATCCCCAGATGTCGCGCCGGACGGGGAAGCAGAGCAGGCAGAAACGTCCAAACCGGAAGAGGATGGCGGCAATCCAGGCACGGGCTCGGACACTGGCTCGGACACTGGCTCGGACGCGGACGCGCAGCAGCAAGACGGCGCTCAGGTAACACACCCGCCGCGCGAGGCAGCAGCACCCGTGGACACAACGGCGGCGAAGACGTTCTATTTCGATGGTGAGATCCACGGCAACACGCTTGTGGTCACCGTGCCGCTGACCCGCGCTGCTGACTTGGCAAAGTACGCCCGCACGGATCGTGAGGGGGCGAAGCTGCGCTATCTGGACGTCAACGGTCGGGTAATCCAGGGAGTGAAGCGTGATGTGGATATTGCCAAGCGGACGCTGACGCTGACCTATCCGGAGGGCGAAACCCCAGACAATCCTTTCATCATGGAAGTGGTTCGGGATGACTCGGTGGCTGAGTTCATAGCGGTGATTACCGCGAAGAATGCGCCAGTGGAGCAGGCAGAGGCGTCGGCAAGCGAAGGCGACGATGCAGCGGAGCAGTCGACGAATCCGTATGCGGACGTAGCAAAGCAAAGTCAAGGTGCTGAACCTGACTCTGCGAATGGCGGCGGCATTCCGGTGCCCTTGATTGTCGGCGGCGTGGGCCTGTTGTTGCTGCTTGCGCTGGTGTTTACGGTGCTGCGTCGTCGCGGGACGGGGCGCGCCTAAATACTGGGCGGGCGAGAGGCCACCCAAGATAAATGCCATCGTTGTAAGATGGTGGCGTCAAGTGCACAGGCGGGATAGAGAAAGGACCTGCGATGGCGGAGAAACCGGCAGACGGCGCGTTGTTCGAAGCTGAAGAACGCAAGACGTTCTTGACCGGACGGCCCTACCGCGAGTTTGCGGCGCCGAAAGAGCTTGACCGCCACGGTCCCGCAAAGATTATCTCGATGGTCAACCAGAAAGGTGGCGTGGGCAAAACCACTTCCACCATCAACCTTGGTGCTGCGCTGGTAGAGCAGGGGCGCAAGGTGCTGCTGGTTGATTTGGATCCGCAGGGTGCTCTGTCCGCGGGCCTGGGTATTGCGCACGAAGATGACCAGATTACGGTGTATGACCTGCTTTTTGACAACACCGCCAGCATTCACGCGGCAATCCAGCACTCGAAGGTCTCCGGACTAGATCTTGTGCCGGCAAACATTGACCTTTCAGCTGCAGAAATCCAGCTGGTCAATGAGGTGGGTCGTGAGCACACACTGGCGCGTGCGCTGCGCCCGGTGCGCAATGAGTATGACTACATCTTCATTGACTGCGGTCCTTCGCTGGGCCTGCTTACAGTCAACGCGCTTGCAGCGTCCCACGGCGTGATCATCCCGATGGAGGGTGAGTACTACTCCCTTCGCGGCTTGGCGCTGTTGACGGACACAGTAGAGAAGGTGCGCGACCGCATCAACTTCGACCTGGACATTGTGGGCATTTTGGTGACCATGTTTGATCGCCGCACCACGCACGCGCGCGAGGTCATTGAGCGTGTGGTTGAAGTCTTCGGGGATCGCGTTCTTGACACGGTGATTACCCGCACTGTCCGCTTCCCGGAGACCTCTGTTGCAGGTGAGCCGATCACCACGTGGGCACCAAGCTCCCAGGGTGCGGAGCAGTACCGCAGCTTGGCGCTCGAGGTTATGGAACGCACTGAGCGGAACTAGCGTGGGCGTAGGCGCGCAGCACCAGGTTGGTGAGCAGCCGGAGATCACCGGCTTCACCTTGGTCCTGAACAATTTTGAGGGGCCCTTTGACCTCCTGCTGAACCTGATTCACTCCAAGAAGCTTGACGTGACCGAGGTGGCGTTGGCGGAGGTGACGGATGAGTTTATCGCCTATACCCGCGCCCTTGGGCAGACGGCGGAGCTCGATGAGGTCACGGAGTTTCTTGTTATCGCTGCCACCTTGTTGGACCTGAAGGCTGCACGCCTTCTGCCGCGCGGTGAGGCCGACGAGATCGAAGACCTAGAGCTTTTGGAATCGCGCGACCTGCTTTTTGCTCGCTTGTTGCAGTACCGCGCCTACCAGCAGGTGGCCGAGCAATTCCGGGCCTGGCAGGCAACGGCGCAACGTAGCTACCCGCGTGCGGTGGCTATGGAGGAGCGTTTCGCCGAGCTTTTGCCGCCGGTTGAGCTTGGTCATACGCCTGATAGCTTTGCGCAGCTTGCGGCCAGCGTGTTTCGGCCTAAGCCACCGGAGGAGGTGCGCACGGATCACCTTCATGAGGTTGCGGTGTCCGTGCCGCAGCAGGCCGGCAAGATTCTGGACACGCTCAAGCTTGCGGGGGCGCAGACTTGGCTGTCCTTTGCCGCACTAACGCGGGATTGCACGCGTTCCATGGAGGTTGTCGGGCGGTTTCTTGCCCTGCTTGAGCTGTATAAGGGGCGCGCAGTGGAAACACAGCAGGAGGTTGCCCTTGGCCCGCTTGATGTCTCGTGGACCGGCATTGAGGTGGACCCAGCCGTCGTCGCCGCCGGAAACTGGACCTAAGGCACAACCCAAGGAGTGAAGCGATAACTATGGAGATGGTCTCACAGCTGCGTAGCCAGATTGAGTCGATCCTGCTGGTGGTGGACACACCTGTAGCCGCCGCCGACATCGCGGGTGCCTTGGCCGCAAGCGAAGCGGACATTGAAGAGGTGCTTGCGCAGTGGTCGGAGGAACTCACTTCCCGCGGCAGCGGCATAGATCTTCGCAGGACTGAGGCCGGGTGGCGCTTGTACACCCGCGCGGAGAATGCTGACGCGGTGGAGTCATTCGTGCTGGACGGCGCGCAGACCAAGCTGAGCCGCGCGGCCCTTGAGACCCTTGCGGTGGTGGCGTACCGGCAGCCGGTGACGCGTGCCCAAGTTTCCGGGGTGCGTGGCGTCAACGTCGACGGTGTCATGCGCACGCTCACCCTGCGTGGTTTGCTTGCAGAAGTGGAGCCGGACGATTCCACGGGTGCTCACCGCTACGTCACCACTGAGCTGTTTCTGGAGCTTTTGGGCATTGAGTCACTGTCCCAGCTGCCGGAGTTGGCGCCGCTTTTGCCGGATGTGGACGCGATTGAAGACGCCTGGTAGCCACCCAGCAGCCTTTAGATAGGTAAATAACGGCAAAACGCTGGTAGGGTGGGCCGCATGACTCGAACCGCTCGCCGAGACGGCACACCGGAGAGGGATAAGAACGAAACGTTCTATATCTCCTACGCAAAGCCGGCTAAGAAACAACACGTACAACGTCCGGAACCTCACCCGTTGGAGGACAACTGGTGGGATGATGAAGAAACTAAAACCCGCAAGCAAAACACTGAAGGTGTGCGCCTGCAGAAAGTGCTCGCTCAGGCGGGTGTGGCCTCACGCAGGCATGCGGAGGTGATGATTGCCCAGGGGCGCGTCAGCGTCAATGGCAAGCGCGTCACTGTGCAGGGTATGCGTGTGGATCCGGATCGTGATGTGATCCGGGTTGATGGCACCCGCATCAATGTTAACGAGAAGCTTGAGTACTTCGCGTTTAACAAGCCGCGTGGCGTGCACACCACCATGAAGGATGAGCTGGACCGCACGTCTGTGGGCTCGTACCTGTCGGAGCGCACTGCCTCTGGTCAGCGCCTGTTCCACGTGGGCCGCTTGGATGCGGATACGGAGGGCTTGCTGCTGCTTACCAATGACGGTGAGCTGGCGAACCGTCTGACCCACCCGAAGTACGAGGTGTCCAAAACGTATTTGGCCACCGTGCTGGGTGAGGCAAAACCGGCGCTTGTCAAGGAGCTCAAAGAGGGCATCATGCTTGACGACGGCCCCGCGAAGGCCGACTACGCCCAAATCGTCGATGTGCACAACGGGCAGTCGTTGATTCGTCTTGAGCTGCATGAGGGCCGCAAGCACATTGTGCGCCGCATGTTGAAGGCCGCAGGCTTTCCGGTGCAGCGTCTGGTGCGTACGAAGGTGCACACGGTGCAGCTGGGCGATATGAAGCCTGGGTCGATGCGTGCGCTGAACGCTGCTGAGCTGACCTCGTTGTACAACGCGGTGGAGATGTAAGGGGAGCGTTATGGCTGATTCTTCGTTGCTTTCGAATACCGCTGACGGTGGCTTGATTCTGGCTGTTGATGGGCCTTCAGGTACCGGTAAGTCCACGACGTGCCGTGCGTTGGCGAAGCGCCTGGACGCGAAATACGTGGACACGGGTGCGATGTACCGCGTAGCAACGCTGGCTGTGTTGCGCGCGGGCGTGGACCCGCAGGATACGGATGCCGTGATTGCGGCAACAGCAGATCTGCCGCTAACGGTGTCGGATGACCCTGATTCCACCGAGGTACTGCTTGGCGGTGAAGACGTCTCTGGTGAGATCCGCGGCCCCGAGGTCACTCGCAACGTCTCAGCGGTGTCTGCGATTCCGCAGGTGCGTGAGAACCTTGTGGCGCTGCAGCGCAAGCTTGCTCGTGATGCACATCGCGCGATTGTTGAGGGCCGTGACATTGGCACTGTCGTGCTTGTGGACGCCCCGGCGAAGGCCTACCTGACGGCGTCTGCGCAGGTCCGCGCGAAGCGTCGCTACGACCAGGATGTGGCAGCCGGCCGAGAGGCGGACTTTGACACAGTGTTGGCGGATGTGCAGCGTCGTGACGAGCTGGACTCTTCACGCGCCACCAGCCCGCTGAGGCCTGCCGAAGACGCTGAGATTATTGACACCTCGGCGATGACGCTCGATGAAGTGTTGAAAACCTTGATTCAGTTGATTGAAAGGAGTGCCCGATGAGTGATCACAACCGTGACCACGAGCAGATGCCAGAGACGCAGTTCTACCAGCCTGGCATTGACGCCTCCGGCTACGACGAGGTGGAGGAGCACTACGTCACCGCTGATGACGCTGAGTTCTACGAGGGTTATGAAGACTTTGATGACTCTGACTTTGACGATTCAGACTTCGGTGAGGCTGACTACGGCGACACCGGCCTAGAGGGTCGGGATGAAGACGCCGATGAGGACGCTGAGTACACCGACGAAGAGTGGGCCGAAATTGAGCGCGCCTACGGCATTGCACGGCCCGACATGGTGGAAGAGGCGCTGCCGACGGTTGCCATTGTGGGCCGCCCTAACGTTGGTAAGTCCTCGCTGGTCAATAGGTTCATTGGCCGCAGGGAGGCTGTGGTGGAGGACCATCCTGGCGTGACCCGTGACAGGGTGAGCTACCTTGCTGACTGGGGCGGGCGCCGCTTCTGGGTGCAAGACACCGGCGGCTGGGACCCGGACGCCAAGGGCATCCACGCGGCAATCGCGCGCCAGTCTGAGGCCGCGATGGAGACCGCGGACGTGATTGTCATGGTGGTGGATTCCCACACCGGCATTACGGAAACGGATGCGGTGATGGCCAGAAACCTGCAGCGCTCCGAGGTGCCCGTCATCTTGGTGGCCAATAAGTTTGAGTCTGAATCGCAGTGGGGCGACGTCGCAGAATTCTATGGGCTGGGTCTTGGCGACCCGTGGCCGGTATCTGCACTCCACGGCCGCGGTGGCGCGGACGTGCTCGATGAGATCCTGCGCGTGTTCCCAGAGGTGCCGCGTGCGGCGAACTCCATTACGGATGGCCCGCGCCGCGTGGCCATTGTTGGACGCCCGAACGTGGGCAAATCCAGCCTGCTGAACAAGCTGAGCAAGTCGGACCGTTCGGTGGTGGACAACGCCTCGGGTACCACGGTGGACCCGGTGGATGAGCTCATTCAGCTGGATAAGAACTTGTGGAAGTTCATCGACACCGCAGGTCTTCGCAAGAAGGTGAAAAACGCCCAGGGGCACGAGTACTACGCCTCGCTACGCACCCGCGGCACCATCGATGCTGCCGAGGTGTGCGTGGTGGTCATCGACGCCTCCCAGGAGATCTCCGAGCAGGACCAGCGCGTGATCTCCATGGTGCTGGAAGCCGGCAAGGCGATGGTGATCTGCTTTAACAAGTGGGACCTCATGGATGAGGACCGCCGCTACTACTTTGACCGCGAGTTCGAAGAGCAGATTGGCCACCTCAGCTGGGTGACCAAGATCAACATCTCCGCAGACACGGGTCGTGGTTTGCACCGTCTTGAAGACGCCATGACGGAGGCCCTGGAGAACTGGGACAAGCGCATCTCCACAGGTCATCTGAATACGTGGCTTCGTGAGGCGATTGCGGCCAACCCACCGCCGATGAAGAACAACCGTCTGCCGAAGCTGTTGTTCTCCACCATGGCGGCTACACGTCCGCCGACAATCATCCTGTTCACGACGGGATTTTTGGATGCGTCGTACCGCCGCTACCTGGAGCGCAAGTTCCGTGAGCGCTTCGGCTACCACGGCACACCAATTAGGATCGCGGTGCGTGTGCGCGAGCGTAACCAAAAGAAACGCTAGCGCCGCTCATAAGCAAAGGCGCTCATAAGCAAAGGCGTCAGTGCGATAGGGAAGCGGCAGCAGCTGGCCGGGGCTGAAGCCTAACCTCTCGTAGAGGTACCAGTGAAGGTTCGCCTCTACCTTGGCGCGGGTGGTGTCGCTGGCCCGCAGCCAGTAGGAGCGGGTGCGCATGAGTGAGATCAGCTCTTCCGGCGTGGTGGGTTGAATCCACTTGGTGCGCTGCTCATCTGCAAGTTGCCACTGGTTACCAACGGTTGGGTAGAACCCTTCGCGGTGGACGTCGCCAGAGTGGCTGATGCGGGAGTATCGCAGCACCCAGGGGTGGGTGACATCGAGGGTGTTCCACACCAACACCAAGCGGCCATCCGGTTGAGCTACGCGTGCCGCCTCACGGCTGGCGGCTTCTACGTCGAGCCAGTGCCACGTTTGCGCGCAGGTGATCGTGGAAAACTGAGCATCTGCAAAGGGCAGCGCCTCTGCGGTGCCGCGGACCACGGCAACGTCCGTAAGGCGGGCAGCCAGAACCTGCGCCATGTCTGGGGAGGGCTCGAGGGTGGTGATGCGGTGGGCGTCGGCAAGCAAAAGCTCTGTGAGTTTGCCTGTGCCAGCGCCGATGTCTAAAAGTTCCCCGCCGCGCACAAGCGAGCGGACCTCGGCGGGGTAGGAGGGCCGAGCAGCGTGATACAGCGAAGCACCAGTGGAAAACGCGCCGGCGGTGAATGCTCGGGCGGCGTCGTTTTTGAATGCTGGGCCCTGCCTGGAGCTGGGGTTGACCATAGGTGGCCAATCTAGCCGTGTAGCCTTGGAAGTTATGAATAAGGCGGTGCGAATCACGGCGGCGCTTGCGCTGTCGGTGGGCCTGATCAGCGGATCGAGCAACGCAGAGGTGCTGGCAGCCAGTACAACCACAACCTCTACCAAGGTTCCGGTGCCGGACTCCATGGAGCGGAAAGAGCGCCGCATCAAGGCTGGTGGTGAGAAGCGCACATACTGGGTCTCCGCCCCGAAGGATGCCAAAGACCGCGAGCTGCCGCTTATCCTGGCATTCCACGGCAAGACTGACACAGCGAAGAACTTCCTAGAAAACAGTGGCCTTGGGCATGCGGACGCCATCGTGGTCGCCCCGGACGGGCTAGCCAAGAAGGATGTGTGCGACGACAAGTTCAAACAAGCCTGGTCTCCTGCCCCCTACGCTGTGACCACGTCGCAGCAGGATTTTGCGCTGGTTGATGCGCTGCTGGCGAAGATGGATAAAGAGTTCAATATTGATCCCGAGCGTATTTACCTGACCGGGTTTTCTAACGGCGGCGGCTTTGTCGCATCGGTTATCGCGCAGCGTCCGAAGCCGTTTGCCGGTGCGGTGATTGTCTCGGCTGCGGTGCGCAACCCCGAGTCGGAACTTCGCACTGGCCTGCCCGTGCCGCTGCGCATCATCCACGGGGATAAGGACCAGCAGGTCCCGCTGGAGGGGTACAACCGGCCCACCAATGTGAAGGGCTGCAAAGACGGTCCGGGTGATGTGGTGTTGGATATCCGTGATGTGCGCGACGCGTTTTTGCTGCGCAGCGGCTCAACAAACGTGTCCTATCACGAGGTGAAGGGCATGGGGCATAAGTGGATCCATGATGAGCCGATAGACGTGACTGATGAGGTGCTCGACTTCTTTGATATCCCCAAGCAGGGGTAGCGGGAGGTAGTGCGCTACGCTTTCCACCCGTGCGCGGGGCAAAAAGAGTTGCAGCCGCCGCGATGGCCTTGATGCTCGCGGCGGGTATTAGTGCATGTTCGCCCCTGCTTCACGACGATCCAACGCACACCCCACCAACCCTCACCAAAGTCGAAACCGCCGACCCTATGGACGTGGCGCAGCCGTGGAGTCCGGCAAGCGCAGGTACTCGCTCGGTGACGGCGGCTGGATTTGAGCGCAACTACATCATGTCGCTGCCCCCGGGTGCGCATGAGCGCTCCAGACTTCCCGTGATCTTCGTGTTCCACGGGTATAAAGAGAGCGCTGAGACCATCCGCGAATACTCAGGGCTGGATTCAGCCGACGCGATCGTGGTGTACATGGAAGGCATTGACAAAGCCTGGGCGCCAGCACCGTATGCGGTGACTACTGGCGAGCAGGACTTGGCGTACGTGGACGCGGTGTATGACCAACTGATCAATGAATTCGCTGTGGACCGCGCGCGTGTGTTTGCCGCGGGTCTATCCAACGGCGGTGGGTTCGCCGCGTATGTGGGTTGCCAACGCCCCCAGGCGTTTACCGCGGTGGCAACGGTGGCCGGCGCGTTCTATGAGAAGGTGTCTGCGGGGTGCTCCGCGATTCCGATGAAGCACGTGGATTTCCACGGCACGCATGATGCGGTGATCAATTACGCGGGGGGAGAGCGCCACAGCACTGTCTACGGGTCGAGCGCGGAGCTGATGGAGGACGCCGCACGCCGCAGCCGCTGCGACGCTGAACCGGCCATCAGCGCCGTCTCGCCAACCATTGAGGAGTACCGCTGGACCGGGTGTGACGCCGCTGTCACGCACTACCGCATTGAGGGTGGGCCGCACGTGTGGCCGGGGTCCATCAAAGACACCTCGGCTACGGTGTCCATCGGGTTTGCCACGCGCCAGATTCTGCACTTCTTCGGAGTCGGCCTGCGCTAGAGTCAAAAAATAAAAACCCCAGCTCACGCCGGGGTTTTTGTTTGCTTTGTCGGACTGACAGGATTTGAACCTGCGACCCCCACACCCCCAGTGTGGTGCGCTACCAAACTGCGCCACAGCCCGATGTTGCCAAAAGGGCAACACCGAAAGATTACAGCACTGTCATCGTGGAATGAAACCGGCAGGTGGGGCGGGCAGGCCGCGCACGTACACCCAGCGCCCGGCGCGGCGTTCAAACGTGGAGTATTCGCATTGGATGCCGCTTGCGTGGGTGGCTGCAAACGTAACGGCGCCGTCCTTGTCAAAGGGGCCGCCGCCGCTGGTTCCAAGGATCTCCAGGTTGGTGTAGGGCTCGCCATCGGGGTTGATGCTGAGGTCAGCGGGCAGTGTTTCCTCGGCCCAGGTGCTGCGGATATAGGCTTCGTCGCCGACAACGAAGGCGCTGTAGCGCGAGCGCATGAGCGCCTCCGCAGTCGCCGGGGTTGTCTCGCCTGCGTGGTAGCGTCCACAGCAGTCGGCGTAGCGCAGATTCGAGCGGCAGGGGCACGACTGGTTGGGGTTTAGCACGATAAGCGTCCCCTACTTGATGGCCTTGGCCGCTTTGGCCTGGGCGCGGCGCTCTGCAACGGTGGCCTTGCGCACCACGGTCTCCAGCTGATTCTTGGCCACGTAGCCGTCCACGGTGGACGCGGCACCTGCGGCACGCAAGGTCTCAGCCTGGTCGTCCGTCAGGTCACCGTAGAGGGTGATTTCGCGGGTAAATCCGCCGGTGCCGTTGTGGGTGATTTCCACGCGGACGTCGTCAAGCTGCATGCCCTTGGCTGCCTCCCGGATGGCCTGGGAGCAGCTGACAGCAAGTGCGGACATGTACAGGCCGGTAGACGTTACGCCTTGGCCCTTACCACCGGAATTTTTGGCGCGGTCCGTGGTGATCGCACGGCCGGAGGTGCGTACCACGTCGCCGTATTTGGTGCCGCGGGCGGTATAGGAGATCGCGTTGGAGTCACCGGTTTGGTCCGGCGTGAACTCGGGCACGATGTACTGCTTAGCCCAGGAGCCGATGATGTCGGCGGCGCGCTGCGCGGTGCCCTGGCGGGTGAGCAGGTGGTCCGCCTTGTCCAGGGCCATGAGGGACTTGGGGTAGCGGGTGAGACGGAAGATGGTCTGGGCGTTGTCAATGCCCACAGTCACGTCAATCGGGGAGTGGACCAACAACAGCGGCTTCCGTAGCAGCGGCAGGTAGGCTTCCGGGTTGGTCACCGCGAGGTCCTCCAGAAACTCGCGAGAGATGATCAGCTCGCGCCCGCCCAGGATGACGGGTACGGAGCCGTTCGCGTCGGCTTCACCGATCTTGTCTGCGTAGTGGAGCACGGAGTGCGCCGGGTCAAAGGGTGCACCGACGGTGGCCACGGCCTTGATCATGTGCTTCAGCTCCGGGCGGGTTGCCGCCTTCAGTGTCGCCGCACCACCCAGGGAGTGGCCCATGATCAGCTGTGGGGCGGTGAAGTTCTCTTCCATCCATTGCGCCACAGCCACAATGTCGTCGACGTTTTGGCTGAAACTGGTGTCTTTGAACTCGCCGCCGGACTGGCCGAGGCCCGGGAAATCAAAACGCAGCGTGGCAATGCCGTGTTCCGTCAAGCGTTTAGAGATGCGTGACGCTCCGGGGGTGTGGCGTGAACCTGCGAAGCAGTGGGCAAAAATCGCGTATGCCTGCGCAGGGGCATCGGGCCGGTCGATGGTGGCTGCCAGCGGCGTACCGGTTGAGGATGGCACGGTGACGTTCAATGACTGCATGGGTACACAGTAAAGCACGTTGCAGGTTTGGTGTCGGGTGGACTTACCATGGGCAGAACACTGAAAGGAAGGACGCATTTCCACATGGGCGCATTTGATTGGTTCTGGAAGGCCATGGGGTCTACCTCCGAGCGCAACAACAAGAAGTCCAAGGGGGTTGTCGCTGCGGCTCAAGGGTTGATCGAGGAGCTTTCCCTGCTTGACGACGCTGCGTTGGCCTCCACCGTGCGCTCCACCGTAGCGGACGGCGAGATTGCTGATAAAGCCCGGTTTTTGGCGGGCCTGTCAGTGGCCTCTCAGCGCACGCTGGGCATGACGCCGTTTGAGGTGCAGAACCAAGCTGTGCTGCGTCTGCTTGAGGGCGATGTGATCCAGATGGCTACCGGTGAGGGCAAGACGCTGGTGGGGGCTATGGCGGCGACGGGCTACGCGCTGACCGGCAAACGGGTGCATGTAATCACCGTGAATAATTATCTGGCGGGCCGTGATGCTGAGTGGATGCGTCCGCTGGTGGAGTTTTTCGGACTGACGGTTGCGCCAGTGACGGAATCCTCGACGCGTGCAGAGCGCGTGGCGGCGTACGCGTGTGATGTGATTTACGCGCCTGTGACTGAGATTGGCTTCGACCACCTGCGGGACAACCAGATCACGCACCGCTCCCAAACGGTGCAGCTGGATGCCGATGTAGCGCTGGTGGATGAAGCGGACTCCGTGCTTGTGGATGAAGCGCTGGTGCCATTAGTCCTCGCTGGTTCTGAGGGCACCAAGCAGGCGACCGGCCAGATCACAGCCGCAGTGTCGCAGCTGGAGGAGGAGAAGGACTACACCATCGACTCTGATGGCCGCAACGTGTTTTTGACCGACGAGGGCGCGGCCAAGGTGGAAAAGCTCCTGTGCATTGACTCGCTGTATTCGGATGAGCACATTGGCACCACCCTGGTACGGGTGAACCTGGCGCTGCACGCCAAGGCGCTTCTGATCCGAGACGTCCACTACATCGTTGCTGATGGCAAGGTGGCGCTTGTGGATGCTTCGCGTGGCCGCGTCGCCGAGCTGCAGCGCTGGCCCGACGGCCTGCAGGCGGCGGTGGAATCCAAGGAAGGCCTGGATGTGTCCGAGGGTGGTCGCATTCTGGACTCGATTACCTTGCAGGCGCTGATGCGCCGCTACCCGGTGGTGTGCGGCATGACTGGTACCGCAGTTGAGGCCACTGACCAGCTGCGTTCCTTCTACGGGTTGCACGTGTCCGTGATCGACCGGGCAAACGAGCTTGCGCGTTTTGATGAGGCGGATCGTATCTACGCCACCATGGCGGAAAAGAACGCGGCAATCGTGGAAGAGATCGCGCATATCCACGAAACCGGCCAGCCGGTGCTGGTTGGTACGCACGACGTTGCGGAGTCCGAGGAACTCGCCGAGGCTCTTGAGGCGCGCGGCATCGCTGTCAACGTGTTGAACGCGAAAAACGACGCTGAAGAGGCGCGCATCATTGCTGAAGCCGGTGATACGGGGCGTGTGACTGTGTCCACGCAGATGGCTGGCCGTGGTACCGATATTCGCCTCGGCGGAGCAGATGAGCGCGACCACGACGAGGTGGCGCGGCTTGGCGGCTTGGCAGTTATTGGCACTGCACGACACCGCACGGCCCGCCTAGATAACCAGCTGCGCGGCCGCGCTGGCCGACAAGGGGATCCAGGCTTGAGTCTGTTTTTCGTCTCGCTTGAAGACGACATTGTGAACGTCGGCGGCGCCGACGAGCAGGTCACTGCGCACCCCGCGGAAGACGGCCGCATCGAATCCGGCCGCATCCAGCAGTTCATTGAGCACTGCCAGCGTGTGACCGAGGGCCAGCTTTTGGAAATCCACTCGCAGACCTGGAAGTACAACAAGCTCCTGGCGGATCACCGTGACATCTTGGATGAGCGTCGCGCGGCGCTTCTGGACACCGACACGGCCTGGCGGGAACTGTCTGAGCGCAACCCGCAACGCGCCGCGGAACTGGAGCACCTTCCGGCGGATACCAAGGAGCAAGCAGCACGCGACATCATGCTGTTCCACCTGGATCATGAGTGGTCGGAGCACCTCGCGCTGATGGATGACGTACGTGAATCCATCCACCTTCGCGCCATTGCCCGCGAAACCCCGATTGATGAGTATCACCGCATTGCCGTTCGCGAATTCAAGGACCTTGCCAACCGCGCGGTTGATAAGGCTGTGGAGACTTTCGGATCCGTGACTATTGATGAAGAAGGCGCACACTTGGCGGATGCCGGGTGGAAGCGTCCAAGCTCTACGTGGACCTACATGGTGTCTGATAACCCCCTGGCTGGGTCCGGAAATTCGGTTATCTCCGGCATTGGCAACATCTTCCGCTAAGATAAACCGCGACTTATTTTTCTTACTTCCGATTTTTTGGAGGCTCCAATGAGCGAGAACACTGCAACCCCGCAGGCCCAGGTTGAGACGACCTCGGTTTTCCGCGCAGACCTGCTGAAGGAAATGGAGAACGGTGCAGCACCTGCTCCGGACTCCGCTCCCGGCGCCGAGAATCTGCCAGAGGGTGCTGCACTTCTCGTGGTCAAGCGTGGCCCGAACGCGGGTGCGCGCTTCCTGCTGGACCAGGATTGCACCACTGCTGGCCGCCACCCTGAGGCGGACATCTTTCTTGATGATGTGACGGTTTCTCGCCGTCACGCCGAGTTCCGCCGCACGGAGGACGGTTATGAGGTAGTGGATGTGGGCTCGCTCAACGGCACCTACGTCAACCGTGAGCCGCGTAACTCTGAATCCTTGTCCAACGGTGATGAGATTCAGATTGGTAAGTTCCGCCTGGTGTTTATCGTCAGCGAGAGCTAAGACCACACGCTTCGCCTCTGGTGCGCAGGGGCGAAATTTTTTCAGACCAACCTTCAACCTCGAGGAAAGATTGAGCATCCAGTGAGCGCCATCCCGAAGACCTCCCCGCAGACCCGCGCTGGGACTGCTAAGGCTGCGAAGACTGCGAAGACTGCGAAGACGATGTCCATTGGCGTCGTGCTGGAACGCCTGCGCACGGAGTTTCCGGACGTTACGGTGTCCAAGATTCGTTTCCTTGAGTCCGAAGGGCTGATTACCCCGCAGCGTACGGCCTCTGGCTACCGCCGTTTCACAGATGAGGACGTGGAGCGTCTTCGCTTCATCCTGATCACCCAGCGTGATAACTACCTGCCGCTGAAGGTGATCCGTGAGCAGCTCGAAGCGATGGATGCGGGTTCGGTGGCTCCGGTTGCGGCTGTTGCTGAGGCTGAACCGGCACCGACATTGCGTTCTTCGGGGCCCAACCTGTTTAGCGACGTTGATGTGGCCACCAAAGCCTCCGCCCCCCAAGAATTTGTGGACGAGCTGATCCGCGCGGGCCTCATTGCGCCAAGTGCAGCCGGCCTGTTTGGTGAAGACGACGTACGCATTGTCACCGCAGCGCTCACACTCGACGGCTACGGGCTGGACGTTCGCCACCTGAAGACCTTGCGTACGGCTGCCTCCCGTCAGGCGGACCTGATTCACCAGGTCACTGAGCCGCTTGCGAAGTCCGGTAAGGCCTCCGGCTCGCAGGAGGCTGAGGAGATGGCGCACCAGATGGCAGCGGTCATGGCCACGCTTAGCTCATCCTTGGTGCAGGCGGAGCTGCGCCAGCAGCGGGCGCGCTAGTGATTGCCGTCAACCTTGTCGGGGTCTACGCAATTGGCCCCGAAGAGTTCCTCTGCGCGTTGTTGGAGTGGGAAGAAGAGCAGCGCTACGTTCCAGTGTGGCTCTCGCTCGCAGACGGCGCGGCACTTGCCGCCGCCATCGAGGGGGAGGCGCGCCGCCGTCCGAGTGTGCATGACGCCATGACGGAGTTAATCACCCGCGCCACCACAGGCATCAACACCATTGCGGTGACCAGCTATTACCAGGGTGTGTTCATCTCGGAGCTTTCGCTTGCAGACGGCACGACGATCGACATGCGCACCTCCGACGCGTTACTGCTCGCCGTGGCTTCGGATACGCAGATTTTTGTTGATGAATCAGTGCTGCAGCAGGCGTCCATGCATTTGAATCCGGCGACAGCGAAGGAACTGTTCGACCTGGATTTGGAAGACGAACTTGACCAGGCGGAGATCGAGGGCGAGTTTGAGGAGTTTATGCGCGAGCTCGGTCTCGATGGGGGAGACGGGGGTAACGAGGGGGACCAACCCTCAAGTTCTTCTTGAGACTTGTGCGGCGTGTTGCGCATGTGACACTTGACGTTAAGCCTAGGCTGACATTTAATTAGCACGAGGCCTTATGGCAAACACCATGGGAGTAATTACATGAGCACGAACGACGTTGAAACCGCCGACTTCGCCGAAGCTTCGGTCCAGGAGTCCCTCTTCGACATCGGCCCGTCCGATGAAGTTGGCTACCGCGTGCCAATCGCATGCCAAGTTGCGGGCATTACCTACCGCCAGCTTGATTACTGGGCACGCACCAACCTGGTGCGCCCGTCCATCCGCGGTGCGAAGGGATCCGGCTCCCAGCGTCTGTATTCCTTCAAGGACATCCTGGTGCTCAAGATTGTCAAGGGCCTGCTGGATACCGGTATCTCGCTGCAGAACATCCGCTTGGCGGTGGACAAGCTGCGTGACCGCGGTGTGAACGACATCGCCGAGATCACCCTGGTGTCTGATGGTGCGACGGTCTACGAGTGCCGCAGCAACGAAGAAATCATCGACCTGCTCAACGGCGGCCAGGGCGTGTTTGGCATCGCCGTGCCGCAGATCATGAAGGATCTGACCGGTACTATCTCCGCGTTCCCGTCCGAGCGTGTTGTTGAGGACGCTGAGCCGGACAACGTCGTCGGCATCGATGAACTGGCGGCACGCCGCCAGCGCAAGACCTCTTAGACGCTCGTTTACGCTCCCGCTGCCTCCCGCACTGCCTGCGGGAGGTTTTCTGCTTCAATCCACGTGCTGGCGACCTCCTTGACCGCCGCATCGGGCTCCTGCGTACCGACGTGCACGCCAATGACCTCAACCTTGTCACCAGCGAGCTGACGGATCTGGTTTACAAACGCCTCGTCGGCTGCCGGGTCGCCGTTGGCGTCGGCGGTGCCGGTGGTGATCAACACGACACGTACGGGTTCCTCACGCTGCGACATCTCGGCCACCGCGGCACTGACCGCCTCGCGGGTCTGCGGCACACCAGCCGTGCCCAACCTGCCCACAACATCAGCGATGTACTCAGCGTCTGGCGTCATATCAACGTTATGGCGGTAGCCCTGTATCACCCCGGGGCTTAACGGGGAGGAGTAGTTCCATAGCGCTACCTCGTGGCCGTCAGCCTGGACGTCACGTGCCGCCTGACCGACCGCCTCCTGAGCCTGGGCCATAAACGGTGTCATTGCGTCCGAAGTATCCAGGACAAACAGGGTGTTTCGGCCCTCACTAGTCAGTGCCGCGCCACCATCCGGCAACGCCGCCGCCCACACGGTTTCCGGGATCAGCGGCTGCGAAACCTCAGCAGCCGACACGCGCTCGGCGGCGAAACGTGCGAAATCCTGGCCTGCACGCGCCTGGTTCTCATCCACCGTGTTAGTACTGTTCAGCGGGATCGCGGCATACTCCACGGCACCGTCGAGCGCCTGGAAGTCTTCCGCCTTCTGGCTTGCGGATGCCACCGTCAACCCATCAGCAGGTGCCTCACCATCGACGGCTTGCTCGGTAAGTGCATGGACGGCTTGCGCGGGGCCGTCCGCAAGCAGGAAAGCCACAACCGCATTCGCCTCCGGAGTGTTGGTGGGGAAGCGGACATTGTTCAACGAAACCTCACCCTTGCCCGCAACACCAACCTGGTCCACATACACAACGGCCGGCTCCGCAACCGCCGAAGAACGCTGCGCGCGACTCAACTCCTCCTGCGTAATGGACGTTGCTGGGGCGAGGTACACCGCAGCGTCCGCAATCTTGTCCGTAATCACCGGCAAGATGCAGTGCTCACGCACCACCGGCTTTGATGCCGCGTAGGCGCCGATGAGCTCCTGGGCGATCTGCTCATTGCTTGTGGCTACCGGCAACGCGAGCTCACCAAGCACACAGGGTTTCTCCTGCGCAGTCGTCTCGCTTTCGTCACCGCGCTGGCTCACAGACCACACCACACCGCCAGTGAGGGCCAACACCGCGCACAGCGCCGCGATCGCCCCGCCCGAAAGAGAGTAGTTGTTCTTACCGTTGGAATGCCGACCCATAGGGGCCAATCCTAGTCCGCAACCTCAACAGAATCATCGACCAACAGGGCATCCAACAACGCGAGAAGTTTCGCCCGAATCGGCGCAGCCTCTGCGGCAAGCGCCCGCTGGCGCGCCACGTACTGCGCTTTGCCCTCCGGTGTCTCAACCGGGACAACGCCAAAGCCCAGCCCGCGGCAGTCATAGGGGGAGGCCTCCATATCCAACGTACGAGCCTTTACCGCCAACTCAAAGGCATCCAACAGCAGCTCACCAGGGACAACCGGGCCCATCTTCGCCGCCCACTTGTACAAATCCATAGACACATGCACGCATCCAGCCTGATCGTTAGCAACCTGCCCCTCACGCGTCAGCACCGTCACGTTCAACGGCTTGGCGGCAGGCGTGAAGAAACGGTACGCATCAAAGTGGCTGCACTTGACCTGGTGTGCCTCAACCACCGCATCGGTGCCTTCAGGACCAAGGCGCAGCGGCAAATCATGGCGCGGCGTATCCCGGTAAACCATCGCCCACTCATGCATGCCAAAGCAGTCAAAGTGTGGCGAGCGCTGCTGCGTTGCCCGCAACAGTTCGCGGATACGCTGCATGTCGTTACCGCGTTTGGCCAGGAATTCGGTGGGGTTGAAGGAGGCGTTATCCGGGGCGTCGATAAGCAGAAAGCCCAACCCCGGATGCCACCGCTCAAGCTGGCTGGCCCGCACCGGATAGTACTCAAAGAGGAAATCCCACACAGGGTGCTTCTCACCACGAGTGCGGCGCTGGCGGTGCGGGACCGTATAGCGGCTGGCACGCTCCAGATGAGCCGCCTGACGTGCCTGCCAGACCTGCGGGGGAAGACTAATCGTCTTCATGCGTCCAGTCGGTCACGGTACCCACGTACTCCTCAATGATGTCCTCGAGTGCGGCGACACCCACCAGCTCACCATCCACACGCACCTGCGCCATATGCGCCGAACGACGGTGCATACTTGTCAACGCATCATCCAGGGACTGCGAACCATCGACAATGCTCAACGGACGAATACGGCTGACCGGCACAAGCGCACGATCATCCTCCGCCGCAAGGAAATCCAAAATGTCCTTCACATGCACATAGCCAACCAACACGCCCGGCGCGCGCTCCACCGGGTAACGCGAAAAGCCAGTCTCACGTACTGCCTCTTCGATCTCATCAAGGCGAATGCCGCGCGGGTGGTACGCAAGGGTGCGCACCTCATCCAACGGGATCATCACCTCAGTGACACTGCGCGACTCCGTACGCAGGGCGTTAGCCAAACGACGCGTCTCCTCCGCATCCAGCAAGCCTTCCTCGTTGGACTCACGGATCATGGTGGCCAGCTGCTCCTGGTCCACCGTGGATTCCAGTTCATCGCGCTGTTCAATACCGAAGGCCAGCAACGTCTTACGAGCCACCCAGTTCATCGCCTCTAGCAGCGGGCGCGTCAGGCGCATCCACACCGAAAAGGCCGGCACCAGTAGCATCGCGGTCTTCT
The DNA here is from genome assembly GCF_001263755.1 of Corynebacterium riegelii. Taxonomy (NCBI): domain Bacteria; kingdom Bacillati; phylum Actinomycetota; class Actinomycetes; order Mycobacteriales; family Corynebacteriaceae; genus Corynebacterium; species Corynebacterium riegelii. Next base: position 760,969 of record NZ_CP012342.1, on the reverse strand, counting down.
CCGGGCCCGCAATGGCAATGTTCTTGGGCACCATCTCACCCAACAAAATGTGCAGGAACGAGATGATGATTAGTGCGATGACAAAGCTGATGGGGTGCAACAGCTCCGACGGCAGACTTGTCGAGGCAAACGGCACCTCAATGTAATGGGCAATCGCAGGCTCGGCCACCTTACCCAGAATCAGTGACGCCACCGTGATACCAAACTGCGCACCAGCCAAGTAGATAGAGAGATGCTCCGTGGCGTAAAGCACGCCCTTGGCTTCCTTCTTGCCCTGGGCCAAGAGTGACTCAAGACGGTCACGGCGCGAAGACACCAGTGCAAATTCCGCCGCGACGAAGAACGCATTCGCCAACAGGAGGACGACAATAAGCAAAACTGCAGTCACAATGCTCACAACGCACCGCCTTCCTGTAACGCTGCGGCTTGCTCCGGCGTAACGGGGGACAAGATGGCGCGCTCCACGCGGCGATCATCCATCACCGTCACGCGAGCCAGCCAGAAGCCGTCCCTGACGGTCTCCAGCTCCTCCTGAAAGCTCGTCGCCGTAAACTGCGGCAGCACAACCTTGTCGCCCACCTGCGGAATCCGACCAAGCGCCGACATGATCAGGCCACCAAGCGTTTCATAAGGCCCGTCCGGGGCGGCGTAGCCGGTTTTCTGCGTGAGCTCATCAAGACGCACAAGGCCCGCAACCTCCCAGGAGGTGCCGAAGCGTTGGAAGTCGCGCTCGGATTCTGCGTCGTCGTACTCGTCGTACACCTCGCCGAGGATTTCCTCAACCACGTCCTCAATGGTCACAAGGCCTTGAGTACCGCCGTACTCATCGGCCACCAGCACAACCTGGGAGCCGGCGGAGCGCACGCGGTTGAGCACTGCATCTCCATCGAGTGTGCCCGGCACAAACGGCACTGGGCGTGCCATGGAGGCAAGCTTGGTGGTACTGCGCGCCTCACGCGGAACGTTGAATGCGTCCTTGATGTGGACCACGCCAATCGTGTCGTCCAGATCGCCTCGGCGTACCGGGAAACGCGAGTGGCCGGACTCCTGCGCAAGCGCGATGAGATCCGCTACGGTGTCCTCCGCGTCCAGCGCTTCGATGGTGGAACGCGGCGTCATCACCTCTTCTGCAGTGGTCTCGCCGAAGCGCAGCGAGCGATCAATCACGGCAGCCGTATCCGCGTCCAGGCCACCTGCCTCGGCCGAGTTGCGCACCATCGCGCCAAGCTCCTGGCCCGAGCGTGCCGACGCCAACTCATCCGCCGGCTCAATACCCATCTTGCGCACAATCCAGTTAGCGGAGGAGTTCATCGCCTTGATAAACCACTTGAACACCGCGTTAAACGCATTCACCGGCGGAACGACGAAACGAGCGGTGTGCAGCGGCTCTGTGATTGCGATGTTCTTCGGTACAAGCTCGCCGAACACCATGGAAAGCACCGTGGCCACTACAAGCGCAAGCACCAGGGCAACGGGGCGCGAGGCGCTTTCGCTCAAGCCCACCAACTGAAGGAGGGGAGTGAAATACTGGCCGAGTACGGGCTCTGCCAAGAAGCCAGCGGCCAGCGTGGTCAGCGTGATGCCCAGCTGCGCGCCGGACAACACGAAAGACAGGTTGCTATGGCTGCGCGCCACTGCGCGCGCCCGGGCGTCGCCCTTTTCCCGCACGTGCGCCTCAATAGTGGAGCGCTCAAGGCCCGTCATGGCGAACTCGATAGCCACGAACAAGCCCGTGGATGCGGTGAGAAGCAGAAACCCGATAAGGGCGAGGATGGATATGAATATGTCCATGGTGTGGTGCTAGCGCGAGCGCTTTAGCGTGAGTGTCTCCTCCTGCGTTGCTGGTTGTTGCGACGCTGGTTGTTTCGGCGCCGGTTGTGTTGCGGTTTGCCTGAAGACCGTGCGGGGGCTGCAGCACGCTGCGGCTGTCCCGGCGGCGGCAAAGGTTGCCCTTCAGGCTTTGTTGCTCCAGTAATTTTAATCAGCTCGGGGCTCAGCGGCTGTACTTGGACCTCCGGCGCGTCTACACCCGCCTTCTTCAGCAGCGTTGCGACCTCTTTGCGCTGCTCATCCATCACCAACGTCACTACCGTGCCCGTGGTGCCAGCGCGGGCGGTGCGCCCGGCGCGATGCAGATACGCCTTATGCTCGGCGGGGGGGTCGATGTGGACGACCAACGAGACGTCATCAATATCGATACCTCGCGCCGCAATATCGGTGGCCACCAGCACGGGCGTCGAGCCGTCCGTAAACCCCTCGATTGCGCGGGTGCGTGCGCCCTGGCCCTTGTCGCCGTGCAGCCCTTGGGCGTGGATGCCAACGCGGCGCAACTTCTTTACTTGTCTGTCCACGCCATGCTTGGTGCGCATGAACATGATCGTCTTACCTTTACGCGCTGCGATCTGCGTGACAATCTCGGCGCGCGTGTCCCGGTTGCCAACCAGCAGCCGGTAGTGCTCCATCGTGTCCACTGCAGCCTCCACCGGGGCGGTGGAATGGGTGACAGGCGAATGCATGTAGCGCTTGACCAGCTTGTCCACGTCCCCGTCCAGAGTCGCGGAAAACAGCAGGCGCTGCCCGCCGCTTGGCGTCATGTCCAGCAGTTTGCGTACCTGTGGGATGAAACCCATGTCTGCCATCTGGTCGGCCTCATCAAGCGCGGTGATCTCCACTCGATCCAGGTGTAGATAACCCTGGTTGACCAGGTCCTGGGCGCGGCCCGGGGTGGCCACCAAAATATCTACCGGGGCGGCGAGCGCACGGATGTGGTGGTTGATATTCACGCCACCGACAACCTCAATCACCCGCAGCCCAAGCGCGCCTGCTGGCTCCTCCAGCCGCTCCCGGATCTGGGTGGCCAGCTCACGCGTCGGTGCCAAAATAAGACCTCGGGGCTTTCCGCGTTTCGACGGCGCGCCTTCCAACCTCGCCGCCATCGGCAACCCAAACGTAAACGTCTTGCCGGAACCAGTCGGCCCGCGGCCAAGCACGTCCTTGCCCGCAAGCACGTCCGGGATCGCCGCCTGCTGGATGGGGAAGGCATCCGTGATGCCCTGTTTGTGCAGGACACGGACAATGTCGCGGGGCAGGCCGAGGTCGGCGAAAGAAGTCATCCGAAAGATTCTAGTAGGACAACTCTTCGCGGTCACCCGACCACGCGGTATGGAACGTGCCCTCCATGTCCACGCGGCGGTAGGTGTGCGCGCCGAAGAAGTCGCGCTGGCCCTGAATCAGTGCCGCCGGCAGGCGCTTGGAGCGCAGCGAATCGTAGTAGGACAGGGAAGACGCGAACACAGGCACGGGCAGGCCGAGGCGGGTGGCGGTGACCACGATGCGTCGCCAAGCATCAACAAGCCCCTTTTCCAGCTCACCCTTGAAGTACGGATCAAGCAACAGGGAGGCAAGCTCCGGGTCGCGCTCATAGGCCTCAGTGATGCGGTTAAGGAACTGCGCGCGAATGATGCAGCCGCCACGCCAGATACGAGCCAGATCGCCCGGCTTGATGCCCCAGTTGTACTCCTGGGAGCCCGCGTTGATCTCATCGAAGCCCTGGGCGTACGCCACCAACTTGGAGGCGTACAGGGCGCGGCGTACATCCTCCACAAACTCCTCGCGCGACACTCCCAGTGCCTCAAGCGTGGTCACATCGCCCGCAGGCAGATTCGCGCTCTGGGCCGCCTCACGCTGCGCGAGTGCTGAAGACAAGGCGCGGGCAAACACAGCCTCACCAATACCGGTCACCGGCACGCCCAGGTCAAGCGCTTCTTTCACCGTCCAACGGCCGGTGCCCTTTTGGCCAGCGGCGTCCACAATGATGTCAATGAACGGTTTGCCGGTACGCGCATCCACCTGGCGCAGCACCTCAGCGGTGATCTCAATCAGGTAGGAATCCAGATCACCCTTGTTCCACTCCGTGAAAATGTCCGCGATCTCCGCAGGCTCCAGCCCGGCAGCGTAACGCAGCAAATGGTAAGCCTCACCAATAACCTGCATATCCGCGTACTCAATGCCGTTGTGCACCATCTTCACAAAGTGGCCGGCGCCATCCGGTCCGATGTGAGTCACACACGGTGTGCCGTCCACCTTCGCCGAAATATCCTCCAGCAGCGGACCCAAGGTCTCCCAAGACTCCGCAGGACCGCCCGGCATAATTGACGGCCCACGCAACGCACCTTCCTCACCACCAGAAATACCGGCGCCCACAAAGTGACGGCCCGTGGCAGCAACCTCCCGCTCACGACGGATCGTGTCCGTGAACAGGGCATTACCACCGTCAATGATGATGTCACCCTCATCCATCGCCTCAACCAGCTGCGCGATCACAGCATCCGTCGCGGCACCCGCCTGCACCATGATGATCGCCTTACGAGGACGCTCAAGCGAGGCCACAAACTCCTCGATCGTCTCAGCCGGAATGAAGTTGCCCTCATGGCCAAACTCCGCAACCACCGCGCGGGTCTTCTCCGGCGAGCGGTTATAAATAGCCACAGTGTGGCCCTTGGATGCGAAGTTACGCGCCAGGTTGGAGCCCATCACAGCCATACCAACAACGCCGATCTGAGCAAGGGAAGTATCCGAAGCAAGTGGGGTAGTCATGCAGCACAGTGTACGTGGCCGCGTTGGGCAACTGCGTCTCGGATTAGTTTCCGACTAGCCCACAAACCCCAACACCATACGTATAGTGACCGGCATGGAAATTGCAGAGATCAACCGCATGAATACCGGATTCGCCCAAACCATCGGCATGGAAGTCACCGCTTGCTCCGAAGAAGAGATCAAAGCCCACATCGACGTGGGCCCTGAGCACCTCCAACCGGCAGGCATTGTCAACGGCGGCGTCTACGCGGCTATTGGCGAGACCCTCGGCAGCCTCGCAGCCATGTTCATCAGCCAGAAAGCTGCCGTGGGCATGAACAACAACACGGACTTTCTGCGGCCAGTGTCTTCCGGCCGCATTGAGGCAGAAGCGATCCCAGTCCACATTGGCCGCACCACGCACCTGTGGCGCATCGAAATGCGCAACAACGACAAATTGGTGGCGATCACCAACCTGAAGTTGATGATCATGGGCTAGCTACCCAGCCTAGAGCCAGTGGTTCTTCCGGAACCACCAGAACATCACTGCCATCGCGCTGAGCATGACTAACAGTGCGGCCGGGTATCCAAACGCCCAACCTAGCTCCGGCATGTTCTCAAAGTTCATGCCGTAAATACCCGCGATCAGCGTGGGCACTGCTGCCATACCAACCACAGCCGAGATCGTGCGCATGTCCGCGTTTTGCTGCATGCTCACCTTCGCCACCGAGGCATCAAGCAGCGAAGACAGACGCTCATCAAAGCCCGAGACGTGATCCGAGGCAATGGTCGCGTTGTCCTGCACATCACGGAAATACGAGCGCAGCGTTTTGCGCACCATGTCCTTGTTATTGGTCAAGCCGTTTCGAAGTGCGGGTGCGAGCGGGTCAATGGCGTGGCGCATCTCCAAGATCTCACGCTTGTAGTTGTAGATCTTGTCAATGTTGATCTGGCGCTTCGGCGTGAACACCTCGTTTTCCAGCTCATCCACGTCCTGGCTCAGGTATTCCGCGACCCGCAGATAGTTGTCCACCAAGTAGTCCGCCACAATCCACGCAACCGCACTGGGTCCAAGGACAACGAGGTCTTCTTCCGCCTCCAGCTGGGCAGTCAGATCCGGCAGTGGTGCGTTGTGGCGAATGCTTACCGCAAAATTCGGTCCCGTAACCACCTGCACCTCGCCGGTGGAAATGATCTCACGGGCGTCCGCTACTTCTTCGTCATCGCGGTAGTGCACGGAGCGAACAACCATGAACAATTGCTCGTCGTAGCGTTCGATCTTGGGACGCTGGTGGGCGTCCAACACATCGTCCACAATCAGGTCATCAATATCGAAGATGCCGGCAAGCCGCTCCATCTGATCCTCAGTGGGGGATTTCAGTGACAACCACACAAACGCGTTCTCGTGCTGCTGCACAATTTCCATTGCCTGGTTGACGCGAATATTGCCGGGCAGACGCTTGCCGTCTACAAACACCCGGCAAAAATCCATCGAGCGTTCAATAGGCACCCGGATGGGCGTACCCGAAGGGGGCTCAGGTCTTTTCGGTCGCGGTCGCGTAAGTGGAATACGTGGCGGCATGGGCTCCAAGCCCCCTTTCATTGGATCAAGGGGAGGGCGCTCCCGAGGCGCTCTCAACGTAATAGGTGATACTACGCGCAGACCCCGGGTTAGAAAACTGTCAGGCCACGGGAGCGAAACACTGAACGCACATGTTCCAAAGATTCCGCTGTCGGGGGAGTCGTGTCCTCCAACTGGTAGTCCAAACCAATCTTCTTCCACTTGTCCGCGCCCATGTTGTGAAAGGGCAGGACCTCCACGCGCTCAACGGTGCCCTTCCAGCGTGCAACGATGTCAGCGACCTGTTGCACGTTGTCCTCACCATCCGTCAAACCCGGCACAAGCACGAAACGTACCCAGACCTTTTTGCCCTTTGCGTGAAGACGATCACCGAAATCAATCGTCGGCTGCAACTGCCGTTCAGTGACGTGCTCATAGGTGTTCGGATCACCAGACTTCACGTCCAAGAGGAACAGGTCGATATTGTCCAAGTCCTCGTCCGTTAGCCGCGCGCCCAAGTAACCGGAAGTATCAACCGTGGTGTGCACGCCCGCGTCATGCACCGCCTTGAGCAGACGACGGGTAAACGCGATCTGGAACAGCGGCTCACCACCCGACAGCGTTAACCCGCCACCGGAGGCGTTGAACACAGGTTTGTAGCGTAGGACGCGCTTTACTACCGCGTCGATACGCTCCAAAGTGCCCTCTTTCATCTCCATCGTGTCCGGGTTGTGACAGAACTTGCACCGCAACGGACAACCAGACAAGAAGAGCGTCAAACGGGTGCCGGGGCCGTCAACCGCAGTCACCAACTCCCACGAGTGGATCAAGCCGATCTCGCCGGTACGGCGTGCGTCGAGCAACTCCGGACGGGTGATCTCCAAATCATCCGTGGATAGCCCACCTAAACCGGCAGCGACGCCGCGCACGCGTTCACCCTGTTCGGGCTGAAGCGTGACAACGCCGCTGGTGCCATCAAACGCCATTTACGCGCCCTGGTGGAAGGTACGGGAAATGACGTCGCGCTGCTGCTCCTTCGTCAGCTTGACAAAGTTCACGGCGTAGCCGGAAACGCGCACCGTCAGGTTCGGGTAGTTCTCTGGGTGCTCCATCGCATCTTCAAGCGTGGACTCGTCCAACACGTTAATGTTGGCGTGGTACAGGCCAGACTCCATGTTGTTTGCAGCACGGGATGCCTTCATGGAGGCGAGACGCTCGTCAAAAGTAGGGGTAGACATTGTTCGAAGTGCTCCTTTATCTGTGTGAAGTGGGGGATTAGGCCGGCTGGATGGTCGTGTCAGCGTTGTCCATGATGAAGCCCGCGTCCAAGACACCAACCAGGTTCTTTACCTGCTCTTCCTTGTTGCGGCCAAGACCAGCAGGAGTGATGGTGTTGGTCAGCGAAATGCCGTCCAGCGCATCGTTGTAGTCCAGCTTGCCAACCGACAGCATGGAGGCAACCATGCCGTGGTTATCGGCACCGTTTTCCGGGTTTGCGCCCGGCGCGAACGGGGTACCGGCCTTGTGCCCGGACGGGAACGAACCGGTGGCCTTGCCGTAGACAACGTTGGAGGTAATGGTCAGCACGGACTGCGTCGGAATGGCGTCGCGGTACATCGGGATCGCCTTGATCTTCTGCATCACGGTGTGCACCACGGTGGCAGCGATGTCGTCCGCACGGTCATCGTCGTTGCCGTAGAACGGGAACTCACCCTCGGTAATGTAGTCCACCACTAGGCCGGTCTCATCACGAACCGGGAAGACCTTGGCGTACTTAATCGCGCTGAGTGAGTCAGCCACAATAGACAGGCCTGCAATACCGCAGCCCATGGTGCGGATGATGTCAGAATCATGCAGCGCCATCTCAATGGACTCGTAGGCGTAGCGGTCGTGGCAGTAGTGGATGATGTTCAGCGCCTCAACATAGGTGCCCACAACCCAGTCGAGCATCTCCTCGTACTTCTGCCAGACTTCGTCGAAGTCCAGTGGGCCGTCGCCAAGAATCGGCGTGTGGTCGCCATCGGTGATCTGCTTGCCGCTGACCTCATCGCGGCCGCCGTTGATGGCGTACAGCAGCGCCTTCGCCGCGTTGACACGCGCGCCGAAGAACTGCATCTGCTTGCCCACCTTCATAGGAGACACGCAGCAAGCGATGGCGGCGTCATCGCCCCACTTGTCACGAATCTGTTTATCAGACTCATACTGCAGCGAGGACGTCTCAATGGAAATCGCGGCGCAGAATTCCTTGTATCCCTCCGGCAGCTGCGGGTCCCAGAAGATCGTGATGTTCGGCTCTGGTGCCGGGCCAAGATTGCGCAGCGTCTGCAGCAGGCGGAACGCAGTCTTGGTTACTTGGTGGCGGCCGTCCTCGGAGAAGCCTGCGTCCGTCCAGGTAGCCCAGTACGGGTCACCGGAGAAGATCTGGTCATAGTCCTCGGTGCGCAAGAAACGCACGATGCGCAGCTTGATTACCAGCGCGTCGATGATCTCCTGAGCTTCAACCTCGGTCAGGGTGCCGTTGGCCAGGTCGCGCTCAAAGTAGGCATCCAGGAAAGGGGAGAGGCGGCCAATAGACATGGCAGCGCCGTCCTGGCTCTTGACTGACGCCAAGTAGCCGAAGTAGGTCCACTGCACTGCTTCCTTAGCGGTGGAAGCCGGTCCGGAGATGTCGAAGCCATAGTCCGCGGCCATCTTCTTCAGCTTCTTCAGCGCTTTGATCTGCTCGGCGTGTTCCTCGCGGTAGCGCGCCCAATGCTCGGAGAACCCGTTAGCAAGGGAGGCGTCCTTGGCCTGCTGCTTTTCTTCAATGAGGTAGTCCACGCCGTAGAGCGCCACACGGCGGTAGTCACCAATGATGCGGCCACGGCCATAGGCATCCGGCAAACCTGTGACGATGTGGGAGGAACGTGCCGCACGGATGCGAGGCGTGTAAATGTCAAACACCGCGTCATTGTGTGTCTTGCGGTAGTGGGTGAAGATTTTCTTCACATCTTCATTGACCTCTTTGCCGGCCTCTTTGATGGCCTGCTCGACCATGCGCCAGCCGCCGTTCGGCATCATGGCGCGCTTGGTTGGGGTGTCCGTCTGCAGGCCAACAATCACATCATCATCTTCGGAGATGTAGCCCGGGGCAAACGCGTCGATGTCTGCAGGTGTGTCCGTATCTACGTCATACACACGGCGTTCACGTTCAACAGCGAGGTAGGTTTTGTCCAGATAGTCCCAGAGGCGAAGCGTCTTTTCGGTAGCGCCTTCAAGGAACGAAGCGTCCCCGTCGTACGGGGTGTAGTTGCGCTGCACGAAGTCGCGGACGTCAATTGTTTCCATCCACGGGCCCGGCGTGAAGCCTTCCCATGCTTGGTGCTGCATTTGCGGCTGAGTAGAAACTGTCACAGTTGCACGGTCCTTCTGTTGACTATTGAAGTGTTCCTGCGGCTGCGCTTGGGCAATTCCCGCTTGACGACGCCACGCGCGTGCCGCTCACATCCAAGTATAAAGAAAACCGGCCCCTTTAGGTAATACGAATGGCGTGACGTTTGGCACAGAAAACCCGCCCTCATGGTGAGGGCGGGGGAGCTGAGTGCTGTTAGCCTTGGCCAGCTTTCGGCCTCGGCTACTTTTCGGTCTCCGTGTTTTCACGCGCCACGCGCTGCAGCAACTGGCCATTGGTGGTGACCAGGTTGTAACGACGCGAGTTCAGCGCGTTGAGCAGCCACGTAAACGAGGTGACCACGCGGTTGCGCAGACCCTGCAGGAACTGAACGTGGACGAACAGCCACATCAGCCAGCCGATGAAGCCGCTGAACTCAACCTTGCCCATCTTCACCACAGCGTTGAAGCGGGAGATGATCGCCATGGAACCCTTGTCAAAGTAGCTGAACGGGTCACGCTGATCCGGCTCCACGCCGTGCTCAACCTGCTCTGTGATGATCTTGGCCACGTACTCGCCAGACTGCATAGCCACCTGGGCAACGCCCGGAAGCTTGTTCAGGCTCATCATGTCGCCGATGATGAACACGTTGCGCTTGTCACCCACGGAGCAGTCCGGGTTGACCTGGACGGTGCCGTTGCGGTTGACCTCAACGCCAGTCTGCTCAGCCACAATACGGCCCAGCGGGGAAGCCTCAACACCAGCGGACCAGATCTTGGTCGCAGCCTTGATGGTCGTCTCCTCATTGGTCTTGGTGTCCTTGTAGGTCACGGACTCTGCGTCCACATTGGATACCAAGGCGTTGAGGATCACAGTTACGCCTTCGCGCTCCAGCTGGCGCTGAGCCTTCTTGCCCAATCGCTTGCCAAATGGCGGAAGGACCTGCGGCATGCCGTCGATAAGCACGATCTTGGTCATCTCCGGGCGGAAGGTGAACTGGCCCTGCTCGAAGGAACGGTGAGCGAGCTCAGAGATCTGGCCTGCCAGCTCAACACCGGTCGGGCCAGCGCCCACGATGACGAAAGTGAGCAGCTCCTCGCGCTCTTCAGGCGTTGCAGCAAGCTCGGCACGCTCGAAGGCATCCATGATGCGTGCGCGGACCTCAAACGCGTCATCCAGGGTCTTCAGACCCGGTGCGAACTCGGCGAAGTGGTTATTGCCAAAGTAGGACTGGCCAGCGCCGGCAGCCAGGATCAGGGAGTCATACGCGTAAGCGCGCTCCTCACCACCGTCAACGGCGGTGACGGTCTGGGCTTCCGTATCAATGTCAGTGACCTCGCCGCGCATAACCGTGAGGTTGTCAATGCCGCGGGTGAGCTGACGCACCGATACCGCGATCTCGCCAGAGGATAGAAGACCAGTTGCCACCTGGTAGAGCAGCGGAGCAAACAGGTGATGGTTGGTGCGGTTGATAAGCGTTACGTCCACGTCGGCACCAGCGAGCTCGCGGGTTGCATAAAGGCCACCGAAACCGGCACCGACGATGACTACGTGGTGGCGGTTACCAGTAGGGCGGTATGGCGTTGCTGCCATGTTGAAGCACTCCTTGTGATTGAAGCTGAAAATACCCCGGTAGATACTACGCCCCCATCCCGGGTTGTAGCACAGTGAGGGCACTTAGCGGCACTAAGGTGAATGCAATGACAGTCAACAGCGCCGCAGATCACCTTGTGGGTGTGGATGCATCCGCATGGCCTGGAGTAGCTGCGCCACCACACATACGTGGTGCCGCACTGCGATCAAAGCGTGCCGAGGCAGCGTTTGCCAAGGCGGCTTCCCAGGCAGGGCTTGCCCTTGATGGCGATGAACCCGCGCTGGTAGTTGCCCATGCGGATGTGTTTGCGCGAATTGCTGCTAGTGGCTGGATTGGCCTTGCGGAGGGATACCTGGCAGGAGAGTGGGAGACGGCAGACTCTGACGCGCTAGTGGCCGTGCTGCGCGGCCTCATCGCGGCAAAGTACTGTCCGAAAACCCCACGAATTTCACCCAGTAGGGCTGCTGATGAGCTGCCGGCGGACCTGATTAGCCATTTCTCCGGCGACGGCGTTAGCCCATTTCAGGGGCATTTTTCGACAGGTGTGCCTACCACGCAGCGTGAGCTGGTGAAATCCTTTGTGCGCGGCGCGGGGCGTCAACATGAACCTGCAAAACATTTCGTCGATGTGACGGAATTCGCCACACCGTTGGATGCAGGGCGCGGGGATTTGAGCGATGCACAAGCCCGCAGTGCCGCGATGCTCCTTGACGCAGTGCATGCCGGAACAGGCATCCACCTGCAGATTCGGCCCGCGGCGGGCTCTGCGCTGGCGGTTGCGGCGAGCCGTCGTGGCGCGACCGTGGACTGCGTGGCAAATTCTGACCAAGCAGCTGCGGAGCTGCGTGAACAACTCACGTTTGCGGGTGTCGCCGATGCTGTGCGGGTTGAGACCTTGGGCGAAGCTGCCCACGGTGCGTATGACGCCATTGTGAGCGTGGAGCACCTTGAGACACTGCCGGAGAAGGCTAAGGGGGAGTTCCTGCGCTTGCTTGATAACTCCCTGGTTCCAAGCGGTATGGTGTGTATACAAACGGTGGTGTGTGTGGAGCGGTTGCCGTCGGCGGCCGTTGCGGCCCTCGAATCGCTGCGGGCATACATTTGGCCGGGCTTAAGCTTTTCGACGTCACACGACATCGCCAAAACCACCGACCGGAACACCGGACTGCGCATCATCGCGGAGACGCGAGCGCCGGAGCACCTGGCTGAATCGTTGGCGTTGCAGCGCCGAACCTTTGAGGGCAATCTGCGCGACGCGGCGGCCGATGGGTTTGACGTTGTGTACCGGCGCCTGTGGATCTGGCAGCTGGCGCTGCGCGAGGCGTTGGCGCGAGAGGGGATGCTGAGCTTGACACAGCTGACCATGGTTAGGCGCCGGCGTCGCGGGCGCTAGGTCGAAGGGCGGGACTAGGGTGCGTCCCCACTAACGTTACTTGACATAATGTACATTATCGGACAAATAATGATAATGGCCGCACCATGGAAAGGTGTAGCCATATACCCCCAATAACGTAACGTGACGTTAAGGGCGACTATTTGGCCAGGTTGATGCGGATGTTGATCTCGCCTTCCTCCGCAATCTTTGCCGCGACAAACTCCGGCGTGTCCACACCGTAATCCAAACGGTTAATCGGAATGTCGCCCGCGATAATCAGGTTGTCGCCGGAACGCGCAACCTCAAACGTCTGCGTCACAGAGTTCGTTGTCCCCATGATGGTCAGGTCGCCCGTAAGCGTCACCTCTCCGACGTTGGCGTCTGTGGGCAGCTCGCTGACGTCGACAGGCTCAGTGAGCTCAAACGTGGATTCCGGGAACTGATCAGTATGGAAAATCTTGCGACGGACATTGTTATCACGTACATCGCTGTCCGTGGTGATGTTCGTCATGTCCACAGTGATCTTGCCGGCGGTCAGCGTGCCGGCCTCAATGGTTGCAAATCCGGTAATACCGTTCGTGGATCCCGAGGTCTCCCTGCGCTCTCCAGGTAGCACCTCGTTGAACGTGAATCCGGCTGCCGAACGGTTTGCGTTTGGGCGGTTGCTCACGCTCCATTCGCCATCAATGTCGGTTGAACTTGGCTTCAGTGCCGAATGATCGATACCTTCCGTTTTTACGCCACTGCCAAGCATGTTGATTGCTAGCGGAACAAATGCAATGAGCAGCGCAAATACGGCAAATACGGAGACTACCGCGATCAGAACCTTTTGTTTCGTCTGCACCTTCTACCTCAGCTTTTCAATGTGTGTGGCCAGCTCAACTAATTCGTCACAAAGGTGACGAATTTCGTCTGCCTTTGCCCCTTCCGCAGCTGCCGTTGCAATATCTTCCGCGGCGCACTTGAGCGCATACAGCTCATCGCGAAGCTCTCCTACGCGCTCCGGGCGCAGTACAACGGAGCCTTCAGTAACCGCCGTACCAGCAATATTATGCCTTTGCTCATACGCACGCTGCTTGCAGCTGGGGCTGCAGTATTTCCGTTTCCTGCCTCTCCCCTCCTGCGGCGCCAGCTCTTTCCCGCACCACTGACAAGCAGGTGCGGCCCTGTCGGTAAAACTGGTCTGGGCTGCCACGCCCAAACATTCTAGTACAGCCGGGAACAATCCTTGAAGCTTCCTCGTTATACTTAATCGATCGCACTAATCGTTGCAGCAAATGAAGGGACTGTGAGAGCATGGCAGATCGCGTGTTGCGCGGCAGCCGAATGGGCGCTGTGAGCTACGAAACGGACCGCGACCACGACCTCGCGCCGCGTCAAATGGCCAAATACAAGACCCCCAACGGTGAGGTCTATGAGGTGCCGTTCGCGGACGATGCCGAGATTCCCGAAGAGTGGATGTGCAAAAACGGCCAGATCGGCATCCTGATGGAGGGCGAAGGCGTCGAAGCTAAGCCAGCCAAGCCGCCGCGTACCCACTGGGACATGCTGCGTGAGCGCCGCAGCATCGAGGAGCTGGATGTGCTCCTCGAGGAGCGTTTGGAGCAGCTGCGCAAGCGGCGTCGTAACGCAGCGCGCATTGCCAAGGAGCAGCAGGCCGCTAACGGCCAGTAGTCGCGCGCTTCAACTCGTGCTTGGCTAGGTTGGTGAACTCACCAACCGCCGCAACGCCGTCACCGACAAGGTTGGCGGCGTTTTTTGGTGCCTTGGCCAGCGGGGACTTCTTCAGCTCGTACTTCGCCAGCTTGTACATCTCCCCAACCGTAGTGGCTGCCTTCTCTGCGGCAGAACCCAAGCGCTCACCGGTGCGCGACAGAGCGGAGCGCTCAAATTCGTACTGCGCAAGCGCGCCCACTTCCTTGAGCAGGTTGGCGGCAGAGGTGGTCTTCTCCGCCACTCCCCACTTGGTCACCTCAGCCAGTGAGGTCGCTGCGAAGCTCGCGTTGAGCTTGGACTCCCCGAGCGTGCGGTCCTCAAACGTAATCGGCACTTCGCGAACGTCGAAGCCTGCCTGGCCCGCCTTGTGTGCAACCTCCGCCTGGAAAATGAAGCCCTTCGGCGAAAGCTCGTTGAGATCCAGCTGCTCGAGTACTTCACGACGAAACGCGCGGTAGCCAGCCGTGAGGTCATTGACATCTTCCCCCAGCGCCGCGGAGATGTAGCGGTTGCCCAACTTGGACAGCAGGTAGCGCTGCTGCGGCCAGTTAGTCACCTCGCCGCCATCAACGTAGCGAGACCCAATAACCAGGTCCGCGCCGTTCTCAATTGCTTCCAGCAGGCGTGCAAGCTCCTCCGGGGCGTGGGAGCCATCCGCATCCATCTGGCAAATGACCTGGTAGTCGCGCTGAAGCGCCCAGCGGAACCCTGCACGGTAGGCGGCCATCAGACCATCCTTGGCGGTGCGGTGCAACACGTGGATCGTGTCGTGTTCTGCCGCCAGATCGTCCGCAAGTTTTCCGGTGCCGTCGGGCGAGTTGTCGTCCACAACAAGGACGTCAACATCGGGTGCAGCCTCAATGACTCGGCGGGTAATCAACGGGAGGTTTTCCACCTCGTTGTAGGTGGGGATGATCACCAGAGTCGAATTCGACACGTCGGAAGCTCCTTTAGCGTTAAGCATTGTTCAGGTTAGTTAACATTTGCAGCATACTCGCGACGTGCCAGCAGCACCGCCGCAGCACCTGCAAGCACAAGCAGCCACTCCAACACCGCGCCAAAGCGGGCAGCCGGAGTCAGTCCGGTGCGAAGCGGCAATGCTTCTACAAGGTGGTTGGCCTCAAAGATCTCCGTCTGCTGGGAGACAGAACCATCCGGGTGCACGATGGCAGACACACCCGAGGTTGCGGCGACAACGACCGCACGGTCCAACTCAATGGCGCGCATGCGGCTCATCGCCAACTGTTGGTAGGTCATGTCGGTGAAGCCGAAGGTGGCGTTGTTTGTAGGTGTGGCCAAGATTTGGGCGCCGTTTTTCACCGCCATCCGGTAGGCGGGGTCCTCCGCGACCTCGTAGCAGGTGGCTACACCCAGGATGGTGTTGCCGATTCGCACCACGCCCGGACCATCCCCTGGCTTGAAGTCGCCCGCCAAGTCCACAAGGTCAGAGAAGTTGCGGAAGAAATCCCGCATAGGCATATATTCGCCAAACGGCTGGAGGAAGCGCTTGTGGTGCATATCGCCGGGTCCTGTCACCGGGTCGAAGACGACTTGGGTGTTGCGGGCCCCGACTTGGTCACGGGTCAGCGTGCCAACCATGATCGGCGCGCCCACAGCTTGTACGGCGGAGTCAATGAGCTCGGCTGCCTCAGCATCCGTAAACGGATTGACGTCAGATGAATTCTCGGGCCAGATAACGAAGTCAACATGGGTGCCAGCAAGCTTGAGCGTCTCATTGACGTGGTTGGCCAGCACCGCGCGGCGCTGCGCGTTGAAGTCCAGACCAAGCCTTGGCACGTTGCCTTGCACTGCGGCAACCGTCACCTCGTCGCTGGTTTTCGACGGGGAGTCCACCCCCAACCAAGCACCCAAGCCGAGCAGAAGTGGCGCGACGACACCTGCAGCCGCAGCCACACGCGCACGTCCTGAACGAAGCACCAGGGCGCATAGACTCGCGCCAACAATCACCGTGGCACAGGTAACTAGCACTGGCCCACCCCACGCGGCAAGCGAAGCCAGCGGTCCATTGATCTGCCCCCAGGCAAGGCGAACCCACGCAAACCCTCCAAAAGGCACAGAGGAGCGGATGAACTCCACTGCCACATACACCAGTGCAAACGTAAGGAAGCCGTAGCGGGTGCGCGCCACGCGCACCCCAAAGAGGCCGGTCATAATAGCGTAGAGCGCCATCGTGATACTCAGCGCAACATAGGGCATCGCTCCGACAAATTCGCCGATCCACGGCAACAAGTAGAGGTAGCACGCCACACCGTGCACAAACCCGAGCAGCGCGCCAAAGGCGGCACTCGGACGCTCCTGCGCAGCACCCGCCAGCCCAATCTTGCCGGTTACCTTCGGCGACCACGGCGATAGCGCCAGGAACAACAGCGCAATACCGGCAATGGCGCACCACCAGTAGCCATGCGGTTCATAGGACAAATACACTAGCCAGCCAGCAAGGGCTGCCAGTGTGATGCGGTAAAACGCCAGCACCTAGTCGTCCCCCATCCGGTACCACTTTTCCAGTTCCTCGGCGTCGATAACCTCGTGGGACGTGTCCTTTTCCGGGGTGAACGTTCCGTAGCTGGTGCGGTAGCGAGACATCGGAGCAGACTCATAAACGCGCATGCCCACTTGCTCAATGTCGCGGCGAACACGTGCTGTCAACACGCCGCGGATCAACGCGCGCGTCGGCGGCAAAATCAACAGCAACCCCACAAACGAGGACACGAACCCCGGCACGATACACAGCGCCCACCCCGCCAACAGCAGTGCGCTATCGCCTGCCAATCGGCCAACAGATGAACGCCCTTGTGCTGCGCGCGCCAAGGCAGCGCGAAGCGACAAGCTGGCGGCAAACGCCCCGAGCGCCATTAACGCTAGAACCAAAAGGAGCGCCCAACCCACCCCGATTGCTTTGGCAACTCCCCAAAACGCCAGCATCTCAACGGCAAAGTACGCAAACATAAGCAGCGGCATGTGCCATAGGCTACCCGCCAAGCTGTGCTAGCAGCCAACGCACATCCCGGCTGAGCCACGCGAAGTACGGACCGAAGTGGTTCATGCCGGTGCGCCCCAGAATGCGCGGCAGCCGCCGCGTATGCACATCCACGCCCCAGGCGCTGCCGAGGGTGGTGACGGTTGGGTGGGGCACGAGGTCGTCGAAAAGCGAAGCCCACAGGCGGATCGGGATACGCGGCGGGCGGCGCGACCCGAGCCGGGAAGCCTCAAGATGTGCCGATGTCAGCGGCAAGTCTGCCAACAGCTCAGCCATAGTTTGGCCGGTAGTGGTCCATGTGCTTGTCTGTGCCCACGGCCTGTGCAACACCGCGCCTGCCGCACATACCTGCGCACCGAGCATGACAGCGCGCACCCCTTCCCCACTCAGGTATGGGGTGATCTCGCCAGCAATCCGCTCATCCGCGGCCATGAGTGCCGCCACCGCGTACAGGATGACAACAGAGGACATTGCCCCGTCCACATGGTCCAGCATGGCGATCAGATCGGCCGGCGGGGCGCCCACTACAGCCGCAAGCGGTTGCAGTTCAGGGGTGTACTCCGGCTGCTCAAGCCAGGCACCTACCGCGCCGCCGCCTTGGGAAAACCCCCACAGGCCGAGGTTGGTGGTGTCTATACCAAGCTCGGATGATGCCCGCAGCGCGTCAGCCAACGCGCGAGCTGATGAGACGTGGTCGCAATACAGCTGCACGTTGTCTTCGGGATCACGCGGGTAGTCCGTGACCACCACGTTCGCGCCGCACGCCAACAACAGGTTGATCGCCGGCTGCTCATACGCCGCGATGGCGTCCAAAGGACTGCGACGGGTGCTGAAACCCACGGTGCAGGTGTAGGAAGGATCACAACGCGGCGCGACCCCCTGTGTGGAGGGGGCAAACGCCACCGTGGGTGCCTCGCCTTCACCCCGCCACGGCGAGAGCGATCGGAATACGGCTCCGGTTGCGCTTAAGACGCGGCTATCGCGATCACTCGTTGCGTAGCTGATGCGCCACGCTTTGGCCGGGTTCATCCGACCACCAAGGCCTATCGGGCTGATCGTTTCAGCCGCCAAGAGCTGTCCTGGGCGCGCGCCAGCAAGCCAGGTAGCGGCCGCGAACTCAGGGTCTGTGCGTGGGCGAAGCACAAATACGCTTCCCGCCAGCCCCAATGCCGTGCGTGCGATCGGTGTAATCAAGCTCTATTACCTCGGCATATGGCGCCAAATTGGGCGGGGCACAAGGCGCATGATGAAGGCAAGCAACGCAAGCCTGCCCGGAATCCACACGGTTTGGCTGCGACCGCGGCTTGCGGCGGAAACCACTGCTTCCGCTACAACGTCCGGAGTCACCGACATGATCGCCGGTTTCATTCCGGTGGTCATCTTGCCAATGACAAAGCCTGGCCGCGCCGTGATCAGGTGCAAGTCGCTACCGTGCAAGCGATCCGCCATGCCCTGGCAGAACGCGTCTAGCCCCGCCTTCGTGGAGCCGTAGACGTAGTTCGCGCGGCGCGCCCGCCAGCCGGCAATGGAAGAAAAGGCGAAGATTTCGCCGCGCTGCATTACGTCTGCAAGCACGGTGAGCATGCTGACCTGGGCGAGGTAATCCACGCTGGCAATACGCACGGCTTCCCGCTCATCGCGCTCAGCCAGCTCCTGGTCGCCCAGGATGCCAAACGCCACGATGGCGGTGGTGAGGTTGTCCACCGACTCAACCAGCGCACGGTGCGACTCCACATCAGTTGCCTCAAACGCCACCGTCCGCACGCTACTGGCACCAGCATTGAGCAGTTGCTTCTCGACGCCCACGCCAACCCCCACATCCCTCACCGCACACACCACATCGCGGCCCTGACAGATACGCTGAGCAATCTCACCGCCAATATCGCTGGTAGCGCCAAGGAGAAGAATTGTGCCCTGACTTAGCATTCAAGTGCCTTTGGGGCGTTGTTGAGTGAGCGTGCACCGGTATCCGTCAGCGTCACAATGTCCTCAATGCGGACGCCGAACTGACCCTCGACGTACACGCCCGGCTCAATGGAAAACGCCATACCTTCCTCAAGGACCAGGTCAGAACCGGCGATGATGAAGGGCTGCTCGTGTATCTCAAGACCGATGCCGTGACCCAGGCGGTGGGAGAATTCGTTGCCAAAGCCGGCCGCTGTGATGATGTCGCGCGCAACCGCATCCAGCTCACCAGCCGTCATGCCTGGGCGCGCAGCAGCTGCGGCAGCCTGCTGGGCCTCGAGCACAACCTGGTAGGCGCGCTGAAACTCCGGTGACGCCGCAGCACCCGGCACTACATAGGTGCGCGTGCTGTCCGAGTGGTACCCAGTGTCAAGTGTGCCGCCGATGTCCACCACCACCGGATCCCCTGGCTGCAACACGCGGTCAGAAAAGTCGTGGTGCGGATTAGCGCCGTTGGGGCCAGATCCGACGATGACAAAGTCAACCTCGGCATGCTCGCGGCGGATAAGCGCTGCAAGTTCGGCGGCAACCTCGGCCTCTGTCCGGCCAGCGACGAGAAGCGCGGGTGCCTGCTCGTGTACCCGGTCGATGGCGGCACCGGCCTTGGCCAGCTCAGCGATCTCCGCCGGATCCTTGATCATGAACATGTCTGCAAACTGCTGCGACATTAGCCTGGTTTCAGGCAGCACGCCCTGAAGACCAAACACGTGATCCGCGGTCAACGTCCGGCTAAGTTCTGCAGGTCCTCCTGCGACGTTGGCCACGGCAGCGTACGGGTTTTCGCCGTCGCGCCACGATTGCACGGTCACGTCCGTAAGGGCCGGCAAAGAGGCCGCATCCGTCGCCGGGGCGATAAGCACCTGGGAATCAGCCGTTACTACCAGCGCGGTCAAGCGCTCATGCGAGTGGAACTCATGCCCAGTCAACGCCTTCATCTCCGCGCCAACGCCGATAACCAGGGCAGTGACATCGGATTGCGCTACCCGCTTCTGTAGTGCTTGGCGGCGTGTTGCGTAGAACTCCTCAGCAAACAAATTCATGGCCACAATCGTAGGGCGCTAGCATGGTCGCGTGTCCGTCTCCCCCGCCCATCTCGTCCGGCTCCACAGTGCCAGCAGTTACTGCACCGGCACACTTGTCGCACCAGATGTGGTGCTGACCTGCGGCCACTTCTTCATTCCGCTGCTGGCAAAGCTTCGCAGTGTGATGTGCTCCGTAGGCGAAGAGCGCCGGCGAATCGACGAGCTCTACCTTTTCCCCGGCACTGACATTGCGTTGGTTACGCTCACAAAACCAGTGGTGCTTGGAGACTTTCCCACGATTGGACCGCCACCGTCACTGCTCAGCCAAACCGTTACTTTCGGCTTCGGCGGAGGAGCACGCACCCCAAACGCGCGCGCAGGCAGGTACCTCACGCCACTGCCCTTGGCAGTCTCGCGCGCAGGCTACACGCGCGTGAGGCCCGCAGGCCTCGTGCTCAGCGGTGCGATTAAAGGCGACTCGGGTGGACCCATCGTCGCGAAGGGACGCATCTTCGCCGTCCAGTCGCTGATCCTAGACCCATACGGCAGGAACCTTCGCTTGGCGACGGTTGCGTTAGTCTCACCCCGCGTCGTCGACAAGCTCGAGGCGCTTAAGCGCCGATAGCCACCACGCCGCGTCGCATAGCATCAATAGCCCGATTGGCGTTCTTGCGGATGGTATCGCTGTAGCCCGTGTTGTGGATCTGCTCCAGCACGTCAATGACCTGACGGCACCAGCGCACAAAGTCACCTGCGGACAACTCCGCGCCCGACTCCGCCGCCGCAGCCATGGCGTAACCCAACGGCGCACCAGCAGTCCACTGATGCACCGCCAGCGCGAACCCAGCCTCCGGGAGACGCGTCACCGGCAGTTGGTGGCGCTGCTCATCCGTAGTCAGCTCGTTGTAGACGCGCATCGTCTCATTCATCGCGTCCGCCATCGCATCTGTGGCGGCCTCCGGATACCCACCGGTGGTCTTGCGGTTCTCAAAGACCATCATTGAGGCAACACCGGCCAACTCCGCAGGATCCAACTCGTCCCAGATACCGCGCTTCAAACACTGCGCCACCAGCAAATCGGACACGTTGTGGATTCTGGCCAGGCGCTCGCCCTCCTCCGTGACCTGCGGCTGGCCATCACGCAGCTCCACGTAGTCCAGCTCCGTGAGAAGGCCGATAATGCGCTCGAAGGTGCGGCCAAGCGTATCGGTCGAGTGGTCCACCTGGCGCTGGGCGCGTTCAAGCTTGCGCTCCTCACGCACCAACTGCTCGCCAACGCGAGCCAACAGCTCACGCTGCGGCGCCGGCCAATGGTGCGCAGGATGCTGGCGGATCGCCTCTCGCAGCGCCGTGACCTTCTTCGACGGACGCACCCGCGCCTGATCCTTCATACGCTTCGGCGCGTGGAAATTACTGCGCCTGAGCAGATCAACCACCTTGCGCGTGTGTTTGCGCGGCTGCTGCTGCATATGGCGCGGCACCTTGATGCGGCCCACCACAATCGGCGGATTACGGAACATATCCGCGCTAATGCGCCCAGACCAGCCGCGCTCCGTAGTCACCCACGGGCGGGGATCATCCTGCCTGCCAGCCGGCTGGAGCACTGCCGCAAGCTCCGGCATCTTCTTGCCCGGGATGGCAACCACCTCACCAATCTGCAGGCGGCCAAGGATCTTGCGGGTCTCTACCTCACGGTCATGCAAGGAGGTACGGCGGGCTTCCTTTTCAGCGTCACTCAGATCTCGCCGCAACGTCAGGTATTCCACCAGCTGGTCGGCGGCATCCTCGGCGTCGGTACCGGTAAGCGTTGCAACGTCACGATCCAACTGCGATCGCAGCTTGCGCACCTTCGCCTCCAGACGCTCGATCTCGCGGACCTCACCCACCACCGAACGATCCGTCTGGAATTGAGCAAACGACTGCTCGATCAGACGGATGGAGTCCTCGTAGCCGTTCATGCCCAGCATGTTGATCGCCATGTTGTAGCCCGGCGCAAACGGTGAAATCAACGGATAGGTACGCGTAGACGCAAGCCCCGCAACCTCACGCGGGTCCATCGCCGGGGCCCACTGCACCACCGCGTTACCAATGTGGTCAATGCCGCGGCGGCCCGCACGCCCAGTCAGCTGCGTGTACTGGCCAGGTGTTAAGTCCACGTGTGCCTCACCGTTGAACTTCACCATCTTCTCCAGCACCACGGTGCGCGCCGGCATGTTGATACCCAACGCTAGCGTCTCGGTGGCAAACACCACCTTGACCAGGCCTCGCACAAAAAGCTGCTCAACAATGTGCTTAAACGCCGGCAACAGGCCCGCGTGATGCGCCGCAAAACCACGGGTCCAAGCTGTGCGCACTTGGCGATAGTTCAGAACTTCGAGGTCTTCTTCGGGGATGTCGGCTACGCCGGCGTCGATAATCGCCCGGATCTGCTCCTGTTCCTCCGGCGTGGTCAGCTCTTTTCGGGAGCGTAGGCATTGGAACAGTGCGCCGTCGCAACCCGCACGGGAGAAGATGAAGACGATCGCCGGCAACATGTCGCGCCCCTGCAACGCTTGGACCACCTCCGGTCGGCCGACTGGGCGCACTCGGTCCTGGGAGCGTTCGCGGCCGGAGCGCCGACCGTCCGCACGCGAGCGAAAGCCCCTGCCCTGCTCATAATCCGATCGGCCCTGGTCACCCGCACCCGCCTCAATGCGGGCAATGGCGCGTTCAAGTTCCCGATTCACCTGGTCTGAATCCGGCTCAAACAGCGGAAACACCTTGCGGCCGACCATCATGTACTGGCTCAGCGGCACAGGACGGTGCTCAGACACAATCACGGCGGTGTCCCCGCGCACCGTGCTCAGCCACTCACCGAACTCCTCCGAATTCGACACCGTTGCGGATAAGCCGATGAGGCTTACCGAATCATCCAGGTTCAAGATGATCTCTTCCCACACCGCGCCGCGGTCCAGATCCGCCAGGTAGTGGATCTCATCCATCACCACGTGGCTCAGCCTGTCCAACTGGGGCGATTCCGCGTAGATCATATTGCGCAGCACTTCAGTGGTCATCACAACTACCTCAGCGGAGCCGTTAATGGACACATCGCCGGTGAGAAGCCCCACGGCGTCCTCGCCATGCTCTGCAACCAGGTCGTGGTATTTCTGGTTGCTTAGCGCCTTAATTGGCGTAGTGTAGAAACACTTTGTGCCGCGACTCAGCGCCAGCGCCACGGCAAACTCCCCCACCACCGTCTTGCCGGAGCCCGTCGGCGCGCACACCAGCACCCCACGGTCCGCCTCCACCTCACGGCAGGCATCAAGTTGAAAGGGGTCGAGCTTAAAGCTTTTCGACGCCACAAATTCACCCAAAAACGTCCCAGACATAGCTACCAGCGTACGTGGTTGTGTGCGGGGCTAAAGAACGTCGCTAAACGGGTCCTCTGGCTTCTTCCGGCTGGGCGCCACAGGCTGCGGCGACTCTATCGGCGCGGCGGCAATTGACTCTGTGCCGCCAACCGATGTGGGCGCCGTGATTGGCCCGGAGGCCTCCTCATCATCTAGGTCCATCCAGTCCGGGCGCGCACGGTTTGTCCGCTTGTCATGGAGGCGGCAGAACTGAAACGCGATCTCTACAAGCACCGCCATCGATGTACCAAGCGCAACCATGGAGAACGGGTCTTGGCCAGGGGTCATAAACGCCGCGAAAATAAACAGGCCGACGATGATGATGCGGCGCTTTTCCTTCACCATGTCGTATCGCAAGATGCCCGCGAGGTTGAGCATGACAACGATGAGTGGCAGCTCAAAGCTCACGCCGAACACCACGGTCAGGCCAAGCAGGAAGTTGTAGTAGCTCTGGCCGGTGAGACCGCCTACCTGGACTTCCCCGCCCATGGTCATAAGCACGTACAGGCCTTGGTCCAGCACGAAGTACGCCAGCACAGCACCGGCGACAAACAACGTCACCGCAAGCGTGACAAAGGTAAACGTGTAGCGCCGCTCATTCTTGTGCAACCCAGGGGTGATGAAGTTCCAGATCTGCAGCAGCCAGATTGGCGAGGCCATCACCAACCCCGCCAGCGCACCCACCTTCAGGCGCAGCATGAACATCTCAAACGGGCTGGTGGCCAACAGGCGGCAGGAGCCGTCATGCGTGAAATCCGCACGCAAATCCTGCGGCAGGTTGCAGTAAGGGCGGCGAATAATTTCACCCAACGGCATCAGGCCACCGGGGGCGCTCTGGTACCAAATGAACCCGATGATGGTGCCCACCACAATGGCAACCAGGGACACAATAACGCGCCGGCGGAGCTCCGTCAGGTGCTCCACCAGCGTCATTTCCCCCTGAGGGTTATGCTTGCGCTTTCGCCTGCGAGCTTTTCCCGCCCGCGGCGTTGACGACGCCTGAGACGCCATGTGAACTAGCGCTGCGTCGGCTGGTTTTCAGGACGATCCCAGAAGTCATCGCCCTGGGATGCGCTGCTGGTCTCCGGATTCACCGGGGAGGCCGGGTTAGCCGTGGTGGCCGGGCCTGCAGTCAACTCGCCCTGCGGTGCGGTGGTCGCAGGCTGGTCTTCCGCGTCTTCACGACGCATCTCCTTGACCTCAGACTTGAAAATACGAGCCGAACGACCCATCGAACGCGCCAAGTCAGGCAGCTTGTTTGCGCCAAACAGCAGCAGCACGATGGCAAGAATAATCAGAATTTCGGGAGCACCGAGATTAGGCATGTGCGTCATCCTAACACGCGCATCGCGGCGTCCGCGCGACGAACAACTTCCTCGGCAAGTTCCTCTGGTGCCTGCAAACGCACCCTGCCAGCCTGGCCCAAACAGAAGCGCACGAGCCAATCGGCACTGCCGTAGCGCATTTGCGCTGGCACCCACTCCCCACCCTCGTGGGAAAGGTCGATATCCAGATCCCAGTCGTCTGCCAGCCACGTGGCGTCGCGGTGGATCAACAGCTGCGCGCGTTTTGCATCGCGCATGCTGAACGGATCAGCAGGATCCAGGGTTGGGGTTGGGGCGTTGGGTGGGTTCGACGTGGCGTCGGTAAGCACAATGCTCCTGATGCGATCAAAGCGGAACATACGCAGCTCACCGTGATCCCAGGCACGCAGGTACGTTTGGCCATCCTTATGGAACGTGTCAATCGGCGAAACCATGCGCGTTGACGTTGCGTTGGACGTTGCAGAGTAATAGGACAACTCAAGCTGCTTTTCCTCCGCAATTGCCTGGCGGATCGTCGCAGCCGGGGTGCCCTCGGCGTGCATCTGCGCATCATCTACCCCAGCACCATGCGCCACGGCGCGAATCTTTGCGGCGGCAGATATCACCGCGTCAGAGTCCACAATCCCCGGCATGGTTTCCAAGGACTCCAGCAACAGCAACAGCGCGTTCGCCTCAGTGGGAGTCAGGCGCAGAGGCTTGTCCAGCCCCTGGTTGTTAATCACGTTGACCGAAAACCAATCATGATTCAGGTCAATCATCTGCCCACCATGCATGCCCACGCCTGAAAGAAGCAACGCGTTGAGGTCATCCCTGATCTCACCGGGATCCGAACCCAAGTCACGTGCCATCTCCATCACCGTGGAGTCTGGGTGCTTGCCCACATACGCAAGCAAGTTCAGCTGGCGCACCACACGCTCGCGCCTCTGCTGGGCTGGATTCGTTGAGGTCACTTCTCTCCTCCCACGTGCCGCAGCAACGCCACGACGTCTTCTCGCACGTCCGCCGGTTCTATTGCGCTCACACTGCCCGCCAAGGATGCCACTGTGCGCACCAACCAATCACGGTCCACGCCTTGAAGCCTGATCGTGTCACCGTCACGCTGGCCGCGGCTAGCCAGTTCATCGCCCGCGGCGCCGCTCACCGTCACCGTTGCATCCGTCAGCGCATGCTGCAGTTGCTTCTCGACGATCTCCTGCAGACTCCCCTCCTGCCTCTTGAAGTCAGTCGCGTTGACCCCGCGCACATGAGAAATCTTGCGGACGCGAAACACACGCGCCGCATCGCGGTCGCGGTCCCACCCCACCAGATAGGCGCGGTTATTCAGCGGCACGATCCCCCATGGATCCACCGTGCGCGTCTGCACCGGCTTGCCCGGTGAGGAAACGAAATCAAACTTTAAGCGTTTCGACGTTCGCACACCCGTGAGCAAATGACGCAACGTGTCTGGGTCTAGGCGTGTGATGTCGTTGGAAAACGAGGCCAACACTGGCTCATCAAACGAACGCGTCGCCCCAGAAGCCGCAAGCTTCGTCCAACCCGAACGAGCAAACGCCCCCAGATTGGCGCCGTGGGCCAAATCAGCCGCCAGACCAATGACGGACGCCTCAGCCTCGGTCAACTCCACCGGTTCCAACTCGTACTGGTCTTTGTCCAACCACAGTTCACCGTCCATGTAGCGCACTGGAACCCACATGCTGCGAAGCTCTTTCACGTCACGCGAAAGCATGATTGCCAACGCCGACGGCGACTTACCCTGGTAGCCGTCCACGTTACGTCCAACCCACTCCATGTTGCGTGGGCTTTCAGCGCCCAGCAGGGCAAACGTGAGATTGACTTGCCTGCGGCCAGCATCCACCTCACTCACGGTTTGCCTCGCCTTGGCGTGTTTCGGCGATACGGGAAATCAGTGCGTCGACCTCGTCGTTCTCCGTAGCAAACGGGTCCAGCAGCTCAAGTGTGACCGGCTCCGGACGGTTGATCTTCAGATGCACCCAATCAACGTTATGGTCCACATCCGCTGCACGCACGGCGTCCAAGAATTTGCCGCGCAGCACTGCACGTGTCGTCGCGGGCGGAGCCTGCAGTGCCTGTGCAATTGCTTCATCAGTGGTCCAACGCTTGGCCAGACCCTTGCGCTCCAAGAGGTAAAACAGACCACGATCTCGATCGATGTCGTGATACGTCAAGTCGATCTGGGCAAGACGCGGGTGATCCCAGTCGCAACCCAGTTTGTCCTTGACCTGGGTGAGCAGCTTGCGCTTGATCACCCAGTCGATCTCGGTGTCCACGCCCGAGAAATCCTGCGACGCGATCGCATCAAGTGTGCGCTGCCACAGGTCCACGATGCGCGCCATCTCCTCGTTCGGCGTTCCCTCATCTGGGCGCACTTCCAGCCAGCGCCGGGCAGCGTCCAGCGTGCCTTGTTGGACGGCGAGGGCGGTGGTCACGCCACCGTCGCGAAGCAAAAGCTCCGTGCCACCAGTTGGGTCAAGCGCAATGTCACGAATGTGGCCGATCGGGTTGTCCAGCTCCACATCCGGCAGGTCAAAACCCGCCTCCAGCATCTCAATCACCAACAACAGGGAGCCGACCTTCAACGCAAACGACGGCTCAGACATGTTGGAATCGCCCACAATGACGTGCATGCGGCGGAAACGACGCGAATCCCCATGCGGCTCATCACGCGTATTAATAATCGGACGCGTACGAGTCGTGGCAGAAGAAACGCCCTCCCACACCTGATCGGCACGCTGCGAGATGACGAAGCGACCCTTTTTGATCATGCCCGCCCCACAAATCAGCTGACGCGTAATCAGAAAGGGCAACAGCTGCTTGCCAAAAGACTTCAGAACGAGGTCACGGCTAATCAGGTAATTCTCGTGCGCACCATAGGAGTTGCCCGCGGAATCGACGTTGTTTTTGAACAGGTAAATGTTAGCGTCAATACGATCGGCGGCCATCGCCTGGTCAGCTTGCCGAGCGAGCTTGGCAAACGCGGCCTCACCAGCCTTGTCGTAATTCAGAAGCTGCGTTACCGAATCGCACTCCGCTGTCGCATACTCCGGGTGCGAGCCCACATCCAGGTACAACCGTGAGGCGTTATCAGTGAAAATGTTGGAGCTCCGGTGCTTCGCCACAACAGGACGAAACAGGTAGCGAGCGGCCTCCTCCGGCGTCAGCACCGCCTTTCCATCCTTGTACGCGACGACACCAAACTCCGTTTCCACACCCATAATGCGGCGCGGATAGAGGCCGTTTGTCACTCTACTGCCCACCCTTTTGCACGAACGAGCGCACAAACTCCTCCGCGTTGTTATCTAGCAGCGCATCAATCTCATCCAACAGGTCCTCAGTACCAGTGGTGCTGATCTGCGCCTGTCCTGCCTCGAACGGCTCCTCCGGAGTGTCGTCCCCACCAGGTTTTCCAAAAACTTGCTGCTGTGTCATGTCTCTACCCTAACGCTTGAAGTAGTTCCCGAACGTTGGTTACGCGATCCAACACGTCACCAATATCGGCCTTAGTGAAACGGTCAAGTTTGTCCATTGGCAAACGGATCACCTCACCGTCCAGGTTGAAAATGATGGACTGCCAGCTCGCCGCCATAATGTCCTCGCCGAAGCGCTGGGTGACGTGACCGCGGAAGTAGGCGCGCGAGTCCTCCGGCGGGTTGGCTGCGGCTTGTGCAATCACGTCATCACTGACCAAGGTGTGCATCCGGCCCTTGCGCACAAGCGCGTGGTAGAGCGACTTCTCCGGATCAATGTCCGAATACTGGATGTCAATCATCTTCAACTTCGGATCAGACCAGCTCACCCCTCGGTCCGTATAGCCCTTCAGCAGAGCCCACTTCGCCGTCCAATCCAGGCGGTCAGCGGTGGACAGCGGGTCGCGCTCCAAGTCAGTGAGGATCTCATCCCACAGTTCGAGCACTTGCTTATCGACGCCATCGTGCGCCTCACACCTATCCATATACTTGCGCAGGAGCGCGGTCGCGGGGATGCGCTGGCCGTCCGCAAGCAAAAGCTCATGCTTCAGTGTCGGGTCGTGCGAGACGTTGTGCATCTCCGCAACCGGATCCGCAAGGCGAAGGTCTGTGAAATCAACGTCATTCTCAATCGCATCAATAACCAGCTTGGTCATGCCGATCTTGAGGAAGTTGGAGTACTGGCTCATGTTGGCATCTCCAACAATGACGTGCAGGCGACGGAACTTCGTCGCGTTCGCGTGCGGCTCATCGCGGGTGTTCATGATGCCGCGATTGAGCGTGGTCTCCAGAGAAATTTCCTGCTCAAAGTAATCCGCACGCTGCGAAATCTGGAAACCATCACGCTCGGACGCCTGACCAATGCCGACGCGACCAGCGCCAATAATGACCTGGCGGGCAACAAAGAACGGAATGAGCGCCTGGGTGAGCGTCGAAAAATCCGTCTGGCGCGAATACAGGTAGTTCTCGTGGCTGCCGTAAGACTGGCCCTTACCGTCCACATTGTTCTTGTAAAACTTCAGCGGTGGGCAGGGATCGTGCTTATCCAGCACGCTGACCTGCTGCTCCCACAACTGGCGGATCGTGGCCGCAGCCTGGTTGAGGTAAATGTCACCGGCTGCGTCCTGAATCATGGCGTCAAACGCGTTGGAGGTCTCCGGCGAGCTGTACTCCGGATGCCCGTGGTCCACGTAAAAACGTGCACCGTTGGCCGTGACAACATTGGCAACGCCCATCGCGTTCGGGTCTACCTGCGGAACGCTGCGGTAGCGCCGCAGGTCAAACCCGCGAGTGTCCTTCAGGGGTGCCTCTTCCTCATAGTCCCACCGCGAGCGAGCGGACGTATGCAGCGCCGCATACGCCACCACAGCATGTGTAGAAGTGAGCAGTTGGCTTAACGACGGATCCTGCGGACACATAATGCCGTACTCCGTCTCAGTACCCATGAAGCGTGTCATGCGCTAGATGGTAGCTGCCGATTCCTTCTCTGTGGGGTGTTTACGAACAAGGGAGGCATAGATAGCGCCCGTAATGTTGTGCAGCACCGCGGCAACAGCACCCGGCAGCGCCGCCTCAGGGGCGAAGAACTTACCCGCCATACCCGAAGACAGACCAGCGGATTGCGTACCAACCTCAATGGCAACCGTGCGGCGGTAACTTTCCGGCTGGCCAGTGAACTTCGCTGCGTAGTAACCAAGCACGTAGCCGAGGACGTTGTGCAGCAGCACCGCGAGGAATACCATGAGGCCGACCTCAATGAGTGCTTCGCGGTTCTTGGCCACCGTTGGGAACACCACACCACCGATGCCCAAGATGGAAATCCACGGAAGGACTGGCGAGATCTTCTCCATCCACGAATCCAACAGGTAACGAAGCAGCAGGCCACCGAGCACAGGGATCAGCACCGTCTTTGCAAGCGAAGCAGCCATCGCGCCAGCGTTAACTTCCACCTCTGCCCCGGCGAGCAGCAGCATCAAAATCGGGGTCATGATGGGTGCGACCAACGTAGAAACACTGGTCATGGCAACCGACAGTGCCACATCACCCTTAGACAGGTAGGCGATGACGTTGGAGGACGTACCACCTGGCACCGAACCCAACATAAGGAGGCCAACCGCCAACATCGGGTTGAGGCCCAGCAGCTTCGCTACCGCTACTGCCCCCAACGGCATGATCACAAACTGCGCGATCACGCCGATGACCACAGGGACCGGCCGGCGGGCAATCTCCTTGAAGTCCGGAATGGTCAAGGTCAGACCCATGCCGAACATGATGATCATGAGGAAGTAGGTGATGTACTGCGTCAGTGGCAGAAACGGCGCAGGAAATATGAATGCGATGGCCGAGCCGACAAGAATAAATACGGGGAAAGCAGCAATTGCGAACGCTGCGGATCGGTCCTTCTTTGTTGAGAACTCCGGTTCAATCAGTGTGGCCATGGCCCCTCCTGTCCAAAGTGTGGAAATGTAGTCCCGCTGTGTGGGATGAGGCTACTGTACGCTGCGTCACATTTCGCGCTTGCATTGGGTGGGTAATTGCGTAAAAATCACGCTGAGCACCTCAGGGATGTGTACGATACGGGCTAAAGTCGTACACCCGAAAGGAGACCATGCATGGCGGACCACGTACTGCACGAAAAGCGAGGCCGCGCCGGCATCATCACTCTCAACCGGCCGAAAGCAATCAACGCCCTCACCCTCGAAATGTTCGAGGAAATCACCCGAATTCTGCGAAGCTGGGAGGACGACTCAGACGTATCCCTAGTAATCCTGCGCGGCGCCGGCGAACGCGGACTCTGCGCCGGTGGAGACATTGCATCGCTCTACCAAGACGCCAAAGACGGCGGCACCATGGGGCAAACATTTTGGAAAGTCGAATACGAACTCGACTATTACATTCACACCTACCCCAAGCCCTACGTAGCAATCATGAACGGCATTGTTCTCGGCGGCGGCGTTGGCCTTTCAGCGCTGAGTGCGCACCGCATTGTTACTGATGATTCACGGGTAGGCATGCCCGAAACCGGTATCGGTTACTCCCCTGACGCTGGTGGCACCTACCTGCTCTCACGCAGCCCTGACCGCCTCGGGCGCCACCTTGCCTACACAGGGCTCCACGTCGGCGCAGCCGAAACCATTGACGTTGGGCTTGCAGACCACTACGTACCCCAGGATCAGCTAGAGACGCTTGTATCTGAACTAGCCACCACTGGAGACGTAGGCGTGATCAACGGCTTCGCACAACCTCTCGGCCCCGGATTTGGCGATGACCGCGAGGAAATGGCAGAGATATACGCCGCAGCAACGCCAGAGGCAACCCTTGAGCAATTGAGCGAGCTAGCTGAGCGCAATGATGATGACCACTGGTCCCACAAAGCCGCCAAGGCGATGCGGCGAAACTCGCCACTTGGCATCAAGGTAGCTGAGACCACCTTGAACCGCGGTGCGAACATGACACTGGCTGAGGCACTGACCCAGGAATACTGGTTCAGCCTCAACATGCAGCGCCACCCAGAATTCGTCGAAGGTATCCGAGCCCAGATTGTGGAAAAAGACCGCAACCCGTCCTGGACCTACGCCACGCTTGCCGACGTCCCCGCCAACGTAGTCAGCGACCTCACCGCCTTCGACACCGTGCCAGGCGCGACACCGCCAGAATTCAACTAAACGTGCAAGAAGTCAAGAAAGGAACCACCAACATGGCCTATGAAAACATCCTCGTAGAGACCACTGGCCGAGTAGGCGTAATTACGCTCAACCGCCCGAAGGCGCTCAACGCCCTCAACTCCGCAACCATGACCGAGGTCACCGCTGCTGTAGGCGAGCTTGACAGTGACAATGCGATTGGCTGCATCGTCATTACCGGCTCTGAAAAGGCATTTGCCGCCGGCGCAGACATCAAAGAGATGAGCACCAAGACCGCCACCGAAATGTACACCCTGGACTTCTTCGCCGGATGGGATGCACTGACCCGTGCACGCACCCCGATCATCGCAGCGGTCAACGGATACGCGCTCGGCGGCGGCTGCGAACTTGCCATGATGTGCGACATCATCATCGCCGGCGATACCGCGAAGTTCGGACAACCCGAAGTGAACCTTGGCGTCACCCCAGGCATGGGCGGATCCCAGCGACTCACCCGCGCAATTGGTAAGTCCAAGGCTATGGAAATGTGCCTGACCGGCCGTCAGATGGGCGCTGAAGAGGCCGAACGCTCCGGACTCGTCGCGCGTGTTGTCCCAGCCGAAGAACTGGTCGACGCAGCGAAGGACCTGGCAGAAGAGATTGCCCAAAAGTCGCTAGTGGCTACCACAATGATCAAGGAACAGATCAACGCCGTAGACGAGCTAAGCCTCTCCCAAGGCCTTATGTACGAGCGCCGCACGTTCCATTCCATCTTCGCTTCCGAAGACCAGAAGGAAGGCATGCAGGCATTCACTGAGAAGCGCAAGGCTAACTTCCAGCACCGCTAAATAGGTGCGAAAAGGTGGGAGGAAACTTTCCTCCCACCTTTTGTTTTGCCCTACTGGCTTATCGGGTTATCTCAGCCCTTCAGACTCGGGAAATCAGTGTCGGCGAATTCGGTGGACGCCTTGGTCTCACCACCATCGGCTTCGTGAATCTCTACCTCACGCTTACGCAGGTCCACGCGGCGAATCTTGCCCGAGACAGTCTTAGGCAGTTCGTAGAACTCCAGGCGACGAATACGCTTGTACGGAGCTAAGCCGTCGCGGCAATGCTTCAAAATTGACTCTGCGGTTTCCGCAGTCGGCTCCCAATTAGCAGCCAACGCAACATATGCCTTCGGCACCGCCAAACGGATTGGGTCCGGCGAAGGCACAACCGCCACCTCAGCAACCGCCGGGTGCTCAATTACCACAGACTCAAGCTCAAATGGCGACAGGCGGTAGTCGGAAGCCTTGAACACGTCATCAGCCCGACCAATGTAGGTGATGTAGCCATCCGCATCGCGCTCCGCGGTGTCACCCGTGTGGTAGTAGCCGTCACGGAACGTCTCCGCGTTCTTCTCAGGCTCGTTGTAATAGCCAACGGTCAGGCCCACAGGACGTGGATCCAGTTTGACGCAAATTTCACCCTGGTCACCGATCTCGTCCGTGGCTGGGTCAATCAGGGCGATTTCAAAGCCTGGCAGCGGGCGCCCCATAGAACCAGGCTTAATCTTCTGCCCCGGAGCGTTACCGATCTGCACAGCAGACTCGGTCTGGCCGAAACCGTCACGAACCGGGACCTGCCAATGCTTCTCAATCGTGTTGATCAACTCCGGGTTCAACGGCTCGCCGGCAGCAGCAATCTTCTTTGGCGGGTTCTTCAACCGCGAAAGGTCAGCCTGTACGAGCATGCGCCACACAGTTGGCGGGCAGCAGAAGCTGGTGACACCCTCTGCGTCCATCTTCTCCATCAATGCTGCTGCATCAAAGCGCGTGTAGTTATAGACGTAGATTGTTGCTTCTGCAATCAGCGGTGCGAAGAAGTTCGACCACGTGTGCTTCGCCCAACCAGGTGCTGCAACGTTGAGGTGCACATCATCCTTCTGTAGGCCGATCCAGTACATCGTCGAAAGGTGGCCAACCGGATAGGAGGTGTGGGTGTGCTCTACAAGCTTCGCTCTCGAGGTGGTGCCAGAGGTGAAGTACAGCAGCATCGTCTCGTCTGCCTTTGTCGGCTGCGACTGCTCAAATACCGACGACGCACTGAAGGAATCGTTGTAGCGCAACGTCGGGTGAGCCTGCTGCGCATTAGGATCATCACCACACTGAATGATAGTGAAGTCGCCGGCAACCTCATCAAACTTCACAGCGTCCTCAGCATTGGTGATCACCCAAGAGATCTCAGCGCGTGTTGTGCGATCTTCCAGATCAGCCGCACCGAGCATGACCGTAGCCGGGTTGATAACCAGGCCCGCCTTGATGCAAGCAAGCATGGATTCCCAAAGCTCGACCTGGTTGCCAAGCAGCAGCATGACACGGTCACCACGCTTCGCACCGCTATCCAACAGCCAGTTAGCCACTTGCGAGGAACGGCGTGCTAGATCCTCGTAGGTGCGGCGCGTTTCGGTGCCGTCGATCTCCGTGATCACGAGTGCCTCGCGATCTTTTGATGCAGGATCAGACCCAATCTGGTCCACCCAATCGATAGCGAAGTTGAACTCGTCGAATCGGGGCCATTCAAAGGTCTCGTAGGCCGTCTCATAGTCAAACTGCAGCGACTGGAGCTTGTCGCGAGCTTCACGGAATTGCTGGGTCACGCTAGTCATGGCTTCCTCGATTCTCTTCGGTGTTGTTGGGATTGGGTTGAAGTGCGTGGCTTTGTGATGCTGGTGCCGGGGCAGGCGGGTCGAGGCCGCGCAACACTATTCGCCCGAGCTCCCGGTACGCATCCGGTGTGGCGATCACATCGGAGTACTCCCCCTGCTGAATGTCTTGCATTGAGCGCTGAATCATTCGTGCAGCAAAAGCAGGCTGAATTGAGTTGAACTCTCCAGCCTCAATACCTGTTTCAATACGACGCATGATCTCATCAATTGCCGCCGCAGTGTTTAGGTCATAAACCCGCTGCGCGACCGGCTCCGTTGCCAGATCATGCATGAACTCGGCGCTGGCTGGCTCCAAACACGTACGGATTGCGTCAAAGTACGCGAAGAGAGATTCTGCGTGATTCGCAATCGGGCGTCCAGCAGCTTCGGTGGTTTGCGCGATCTCTTTGAAGAAGCTGATCAGTATCCTTCGCACAATTTCGTCTCGGCTTTTTCCGAACGTGTACAAGGTGGATTTTGAACAGTGATAGCGCTTCGTCGCAGCGTCGATAGTGAAATCGCGAAATCCTTCCTTGAGAAAGTCGGCCAGTATGGCATCGTGCAACGCCTGCTTGCGCGGGGTGAGTGCTTCGGTCATGGCCTTCCTCCTTTCCGTTTTAGAGAAATCGAATTTCGAGACACGGATTTTCCGTTCCTGTACGATTTGTGTCTAAATCGTACACGGCGTGAGCCCATCCGCAGGAAGGTTTGAAAAAATGCCCCCGATTCTCCCCACCAACTCCCCCCAAAATGCCCATCTTGAAGGTGTGAAATTTCCCCACGCAGACATACTCGGCGTCGCTGACCAGCTAAATAGCGACGAGCGCAAAAGGCTGCAGGAAATCCACGAGTTCCTCCAAACCGAAATCCGCCCCGTTGTTGGCGAATACTGGGACCGCGAAGAACTTCCCTTCGAGCTGCTGCCAAAGCTGGCGGCCCAGGGCCTCGGAGAAATTGAGCTGTCCAACACCTCCCGATTGTTCCGCGGCCTTGTATATGCCGAAATCACGCGTGTAGACGTGTCCCTTTCCGCACTCGTAGGCATTCACAACGAACTCAACGTTGGCGTCATCCACACACTTGGCTCTGATGAACAACGCGACAAGTGGCTGCCGGGGCTTCGCAAGTTTGAAAAGCTCGGTGCGTTCGCTCTGACAGAGCCAGACCACGGCTCAGACATTGCAGGAGGGTTGGCAACCACTGCGCAGCGTACTGAGGACGGCTGGATTATCAACGGCCAAAAGCGCTGGATCGGCGCCGGAACAATCGCCGATTTTGCAATCACATTCGCCCGGGACGTTGAAGACCAAGCGGTGAAAGCCTTCATTGTGGAACTCGACAGAGACGGCGTAAGTACCGACAAGATCTCGCGCAAAATGGGCCTGCGCATCATGCAAAACGCAGATATTACCTACGACAATGTGCTCATCCCGCACGAAAACGCTATCCCGGGTGCGCAATCATTCAGCAACGTCAACGATTTCCTCTGTTCTTCGCGCGCCTGGGTTGCATGGCAGGCGGCAGGGCTTCAACTAGGAATTTTCGACGCTGCACGTGAATACGCCCTTACCCGCCAACAGTTTGGAAAGCCACTTGCAAAATTCCAGCTGATCCAGGAGCCGCTGACCCGGATTTTGGGCAACGCGTCGGCATCGTTGGCAATGATGGCTCAAATCGCGCACGTTCAAGAAGAAGGCAAGCTGGAGATGCCTATGGCGGCGATGGCCAAGGCCACAAACACCAGGCTGGCGCGTGAATCAGCCGCGGCAGCCCGAGCGATTGGCGGCGGTAACGGCCTACTGACTCAGCATCACCTATCCAAGATGATGGCGGATGCTGAGGTGCTCTACACCTACGAAGGCACCTACGAGATCAACGCCCTCATCGTCGGGCGTGCAGTGACAGGGCAATCAGCGTTTGTCTAGATCTATATCCTCTAGATCAGCCGTAGGGTTGGATCCCCCAGTACGGGAACACTGCACGGCTTGTCTGAATCAGTGACGTACTGGGACGGGAGGTAAGAACA
Source organism: Corynebacterium riegelii (assembly GCF_001263755.1). Taxonomy (NCBI): domain Bacteria; kingdom Bacillati; phylum Actinomycetota; class Actinomycetes; order Mycobacteriales; family Corynebacteriaceae; genus Corynebacterium; species Corynebacterium riegelii. The sequence continues at coordinate 724,256 of NZ_CP012342.1, read as the reverse complement.
CGCTTGGGGTCGTATTCGGCGAATTGGGTGGTAACGCCGGCGTCGCCAAGCGTGAGGCTCCCGTCCCACCCATTGGGCATGGAGGCTGACGCCTCAAGCTCAACTCCCGCCACAGCCGCAAGAAGCTGCGTCCAAGCACGCGCGACCGAATCGAGTGTGTAGCCTCCCCCGCCCAGCGCAACCCACTTACCGCCCGCATACTGATCAGCCCACACTGCCAAAGAACGATATGCGTGAGCCATGGCGTCAATACTCACCTCAAGGTCAGCCAACGGATCAGCTCGGTGCGGATCCGCGCCGTGCTGCGTAACCAGCAACTCCGGCCGGAACTGCTTCAACAGCGCAGGAATCAGCGAATGAATCCCCTGCAGCCACTCACTATCATCAGCATTCTTGCTCAGCGCAAGGTTCACAGCAGTGCCCTGTGCCCCCTGGCCCCCAATCTCGTGCGCATAGCCTGTATGCGGATACAGATAAATACCCGACTCATGCACCGAGATCGTGAGCACTCTCGGGTCGTCCCAGAAAATCTTCTCCACGCCATCACCGTGGTGTGCGTCCAGATCAATGTAAGCAATACGCGTCGCACCCTGCTCTAACAGCCAGCGGATAGCAATCGCTGCATCGTTATACATGCAAAAGCCTTCCATGCGATCCGCCGCGGCATGGTGTAACCCACCTGCCAGGTTCACTGCACGCCTAGTTTCGCCTTGCCAAACAGCGCGTGCCGCTTCAACAGTGCCCGCCGCAATGCAGGAAGCAACGGTGGAAAGTCCGTGACTGATCGGGTTGTCATCGGTGCCAAGCCCGAAGCGTTTCGCAGCCACCTCCGCACGAGTCGCTTCGATATATTCCCGCGTATGCACTAACTGCAACAATGCGGTGCTGAGGGGCTGGGGGCTGTAAATGTCGAAAAGGTCGAGCATGTGAAAATACTCGGCCACGTTTAGCGCAAGTTTCACCCGATCCGGTCCCATCGGGTGCCCCGGCCCGAGCGAGTAGCGGCGCATCTCCTCGGCATTAATCAGCAGTGGTTTCATGCTCAACGGCTGGCTCATTGCAGTGCCCTCGCCAATGGTTCACGCTCTTGCCCAAGCGGCGCCACACGCAGTCGTGCACCAACCACATGCACCGCATCGATACCTACGATGACAGGGATCAACTCCACCTCAACAACCGCGGCAATATCGTCCTTCAGCTTGGAAAGCTGCAGAAGCACCGACTCAAGGCCGCGGATATCAATCGGTTTCATCCCCGTCTGACCTGTCAGCAACGGGGCGGCCTTCAGATCACTGAGCATGTCCACCACATCATGGCGGCGAAGTGGCGGGATACGCCACGCGACATCCTTGAGCAGCTCCGAAGAGATCCCGGAAACACCGACGCCGACCAGCGGCCCCAGCACCGGGTCCTCTACAGCGCGTATTTTCAGCGAAGCACCCGAAGCCACTTGGCGTTGCACAGCAGGCTGCAACACTCCAGCATCCGAGCCCAAATGGAGCTCCTCGGCCAACTTCTCTAGGGTTTTCCAGGCGTGGGCAAGCTCGTCTTCAGTGTTGATCTGTCGGATCACGGTAGGTAGCTCGGAACGCCCGCGTACCAAGGGGCTCGTTGCTTTTAGCACCACATCCCACCCGTATTTCTCCGAAGCCTGTAGGGCTTCAGCAAAGGTTGGGGTGTCCGTCCAAGGCACAAGGTCAATGCCATACGCCGCCAAAATCTCTGCAGTTTCAGTGTCGCTTGCCCACCGCCCTTCCGGATTTTGGGCAAGAAGCTTGTCGACGACCCCACGCGCCACATCCTCATCACCACTACCCACCAGATCATCAGGGCTTGGACGGATAGCAGCGCGGCGACGCTGATTGTCCAAAATCACGCCGAGCGCTTCCATGGCATCCGCATAATTGTCAAACACTGGCAGTTGCCCCTGCTGCTCTTCGCCCAAGCCAACCCCATAATTCGGCAACCCGATGCCAATAAACGATGCAATCAGTGGCCGCGGCTTACCTTTAGCAGCAAGGGCTGCAAGGTGGGCATAACTTTCCTCCGCGGCAGGTTCGTCGATTTCGACGACGGCGCAGACGATGATGTCCACGTTGGCGTCGTCAAGCAAGAGCTCAACCTGCGAAATCATCCCCTGCACCCCGGTGCCAACCGGCCGCTTCACCACTGGGCGCAACCCAAAACGCTGCGCCGACGCAGCCATCTGCAACGCAAGCCCCGAAGAATTCGAAACCACCGCCACACGACGCCCACGCGGAAGTGGCTGGCGCGCCAGAATCTGCGCGATATCAAACATGGCGTCACGACGATTCACAACCATCGCACCTGACTGTCGGATAACCGCATCAATCGTCTCCGACGATGCCGGTGCCAACCCCGTCTCATTACCCGGAATCGCCGAGCGCAACGCCCTCGACGGCAGAAACACGATCACATACTTCTCAAGCGCCAGCCGGCGCACAATGCGGAAAAACTTACGAGGGTTACCGCCGGAATCCAACGACAACATACAAATATGGGTCCGCTCATCATCAGACCAAAACTGCATGACGTCATTACCAGTAACATCAGCAAACGAACCCGAAGCCAAAAAGACACTCAAGCCAGTGCCCCGCGAAACCGCATGCGACAGCATCACCATGGCCACACCCGAAGACTGCGTGAATAGTCCAACAGACCCCGACCGCGGAACCGGTACCGGCGTAGTGTTCAACCGCACCTCCGGATCCGTATTAATTAACCCGAGAGACGTAGGGCCCAACACACGCAAGCCAACGTCACGAGCTGCCATCACCACAGCACGCGTTTCGTTGCTATTTAGCGGCGGATAGTCACTCGGCGTAGTCAACACCACCCCATGCGCACCCACATCCGCCGCACACTGCATCAAACTATTGAGCTCATGCGGGTCGTGCACTGCCACAACCAAATCAATAGGCTCCGCGACAGCACTGAGAGCGGCAATATCATCAAAAGCGATTACCTCACCTGCGAAATCCGTGACATGAGACGCAACCCGATCGTGCACCCCCACTACTGCGACACGCTGAGGGGTGAGGAGGCGTCGCAAAGAGTTAGCCTCAGCTCGTGTTTCACGACGCTCCATCACCTCCCGCGAAACCTTATTCGGCGAGATCTCAAAATCCACCGTGATCATGCCGTCCTCCAACTCAGGCTTGACCTGGTATCCAGCAGAAATAAACACCTGAGTCATGGTGCGGTTCTGCATCAACATTTCAGCGAAAAAGCGGCTGACGTTGCCCTCTCGGCCGATCTGCGCCAAATGCTCCAACATGATCGGGCCGACACCTTTGCCCTGATGCGAATCCTGCACCAAAAACGAAACATCACCCACACGTGCCGGGAGAAACTGCTGCACAATCGCGTACCCGGCGACAGCAACAATGTCGCCGCGCTCCTCCAACACCAAGGTGACGCGTTCATACCCCTCAATATCTAACCAACGCTGCATGTCACTATCGGACAGCGTTGGATGAGTGCCAAAGAAACGCAGAAACTTCGACTTATCGGAGACACGGTCGTAGAACTGATAGATAGCCTCTTTGTCACCATTATCAATCGCACGAATGGTGGCGATGGACCCGTCGTTCAAAATGACGTCGGCTTCCCAATGTTGTGGCTGGACGTGCAACATGCTCCCACCGTATTCGTTTTCGGCGCCGTGAAAGCGGGAATCAGGACAGAAGTGTATGCCGTTCACCCCGTCACCACTTTGACCATGTCCGAGGATCAGGCCAGTTCGAGCGACCGAAAACTATGTGCATCTCCGAATTTCACGGGGGTAAATGTTGTCCTGTGCAACACAATTGCCGAAGAAGTGAGCGGCGTCACTGTACGATCAACGGCCATACCGTACATATCGATCTGCAGGGAGGAATACATGCGTACCATCCACCACTACGTCAACGGCACCTCATACGAAGGCACATCAGGCCAAACCCAAGACGTATTCTGCCCGTCCACCGGCAAGGTCCAAGCACAAGTCGTCTTGGCAAACAAGGGCGACGTAGACCACGCAATCGCAGAGGCTGCCAAGGCCCAACCCGCATGGGGCAACACCAACCCGCAAAAGCGCATCCGCGTCCTCAACCGCTGGCTGCAACTGATCACCGAAAACATGGATGAGCTGGCCCGCACTCTCGCGCTCGAGCACGGCAAGACCTTCCCCGACGCCAAGGGCGACATCCAACGTGGCCTCGACGTGGTGGAGTTTGCACTCGGCGCCCCGCACCTGCTCAAGGGCGAATATTCCACGCAAGTTGGCACTGGTATTGACACCTACTCCATGCGCCAACCGCTTGGTGTTGTCGCAGGTATCACCCCCTTCAACTTCCCAGCCATGATTCCTCTTTGGAAGGCCGGTCCTGCGTTGGCGGCAGGAAACGCGATGGTGCTCAAGCCTTCCGAGCGCGACCCCTCCGTCCCAGTTCGCCTGGCAGAGCTCTTTGTTGAGGCTGGCGGCCCGCAGGGCGTACTGCAGGTAATCCACGGTGGTAAAGAAGCTGTAGACGCCATCCTGGATTCCGACATCATCCAGGCTGTCGGCTTCGTGGGTTCTACCCCAATCGCACAGTACATTTACACCCGCGCAGCAGAAACCAACAAGCGCGCACAGTGCTTCGGTGGCGCAAAAAACCACGCGATTGTCCTGCCGGATGCAGACATTGAAGCAACAGCCTCCGCGATCGTCGGCGCCGCGTTCGGCTCTGCTGGTGAGCGCTGCATGGCCCTGCCGGTTGTCGTCCCGGTTGGCCAGGAGACTGCCGACAAGCTCGCCGCCTCTATCGCTGAGAAGGCACGCGCGCTGAAGGTTGGCCACTCCTTGGATCCGGAATCTGACTACGGCCCCCTGGTAACTCAGGATTCACTGGATCGAGTCAATCGCATCGTGTCCGAGGGAGTCGAGGCCGGAGCTACTTTGCTTGTCGACGGCCGCGAGTGGACCTTCACCGACAAGACCTTCGACGGCGAATCCTTAGCCGAAGGCTTCTACGCTGGCCCGACGTTTTTCGATAACGTCACGACCGACATGGACCTCTACACTGTCGAAATTTTCGGCCCGGTCCTGGCCATGGTTCGCGCGAACACACTTGAGGAAGCTACCGCACTGGCTACCAACCACGAGTACGGAAACGGTGTGGCAATCTTCACCCAAAACGGTGGAGCAGCCCGCGAGTTCGCCCGCAATGTCCAGGTAGGCATGGTTGGCATCAACGTTCCGATTCCGGTGCCAATCGCCTACCACACCTTCGGCGGCTGGAAGGCGTCCGGCTTCGGCGATCTAAACCAGCACGGACCAGACTCCTTCCGCTTCTACACCAAAACCAAGACCGTTACTCAGGCATGGCCCCAGGCTGAAGACGCTGGCCCACAGTTCACCATGCCGCTGATGAACTAGTCCACCCCACTCAACGAAAAGGAATAAAGCAATGAGCACAATCGCGTTTATTGGTTTAGGCAACATGGGTGTGCCGATGGCTGCCAACCTGGCCAAACATGGTGAAATTGTCCGCGGGTTCGATGTTGTCGATGAGGCTCGTGCGCGTGCGAAAGAGCTAGGCATCGAGGTTTTTGAGACCGCTGAAGAGGCCGCCAAAGGCGCCGAACTGGTTTTCACCAGCCTGCCCAACGGAGGTCTGGTGAAGAAGGTCATCGTATCCCTTCTGGAAGCTGATCCGACACCGAAGATTTACATCGACCTATCTACCATCGCGGTCGCAGAGGCGCAGGAAGTGGCCGACCTTATTGCTAAGGCTGGCTCCCGTTTCTTGGACGCACCAGTTTCCGGTGGCATAACTGGCGCCCAGGCGGGCACCCTTGCACTGATGGTCGGCGGGCCAGAAGACCTGTTCAACGAGGTCAAGCCGATCCTGCACCACATCGGCAAATCAGTTACGCACACCGGTGACACCAGCACCGGTCAGGCTGTGAAGGCGTGCAACAACATGATCCTCGCCATCCAGCAGATCGCAGTCGCTGAAGCGCTTGTACTGGGCCAGCGCTTGGGACTGTCGCCGCAGGCATTTTTCGACGTGGTGTCGAACGCAACCGGCAACTCCTGGTCCTTGTCTGTCAACGCGCCGGTTCCCGATATTGTCCCGACATCGCCAGCAAACAACGACTTTAAGCCGGGTTTTGCGGCTGCACTGATGTTGAAAGACCTCAAACTTGCTATGGCTGCAGCGGATCAAACCGGCACGGACACCGTGTTAGGCCGTATTGCTACTGAGCAGTTCACGGATTTTGTTGATGAAGGCCACGGAGGGCTGGACTTCTCCGCAATTATTAAGGCAGTTGAAGGCAGGAAGGCCTAATCCGACAGTGACGCGCCGTTGATAATCTTCTGCACGATCGGCGCGTAATGATCAACCAACGATTGCGTCGAATGCGCCTCAACACCAGCATTGCCTAATCGACGCATCAACGAAAGCCCCACCAGCAACGCCATCGCGGACTGCGCGCGCAGTTCAGGTGCCGGATGCGGGTGGGGCGCTTCTGTGCGTATACGATCGGCCAAAACCTCGATCAGGTCACTTCGCACCCGCGAGCCGATAGCCGTCAAGCTTTCGTCCTCACCACTGGCCACCGAGATAGTGCGTGCGATGGAATACGGCGCATGCACGGGGGCCGATAGGGTCTCGATAATAGAGGTCTCCCCAAGCCTTTCAAATGGGCCAGCGAAGAGCCTCAGGGAAGAGTCCTGGAAGTCCACAGTCGCAGCGAACAATCCTGGCTTACTGCCGAAATGCTTGACCACCAACGCGACTGACACACCAGCTGTTGTAGCAACGTCCTTCAATGAAACGTTCGCGTACGTGTTCTGGCTAAATAGCCTCCGCGCCTCGACCAGAATGCGATCCCTGGCGGATTCAACCATATTTCTTGGCCTCCTTGCTCCGAGCAATAGTAATCGATTACCCACGGCAAAAAGGGGAAAACGAGGTAGGCCGAACGAGTATCGGTCTACCTCAAATGGTGCGGATGGAGATTAGAGGCCCAGAAGCGTCCAACCGCCGACCATGATGAGCAACGTAGTAAGCGGAATGACGATAGTGACTACCGCGATGTCCTTGTATGACAGTTTGTGTGTCATACCGCAAACAATCAGCATGGTCAGCACTGAACCGTTGTGCGGCAGCGAATCGAAGGAAACGGATGCCATTGCAGTGATCCGGTGCATCAGTTCCATAGAAATGCCTTGTTCTGTTGCCATTTGCGCAAGTTGGCTGCCGAGTGTCTCCATGGTGATGGACAAACCACCAGACGAGGAGCCAGTGATACCAGAAATCGCAGCGGTAGAGACCGTGGAGACCAACAAAGCGTTGTCCGAAATATTGAGCATATTCTCTTTCACCACGTTAAACACCACGAGTGAAGCGATAACTGCGCCGTAGCCAACCTCTGACGCTGTGGTAAGGCAGGGCAAGATCGCGTTCTTCGCACCGTCGGAAAGCTCACTGAGGCTCTCTTTGACCCGGGCCGGGAACATGGCAACGATCACGACTACTGCCAAGGCCAAAGCGATGGTTGGAGACCAAATTCCCAACAGTGCATCGATGCTGGTCTTGCCGTACTTATCCTCGGCAAGGTAATCCGTATCCAGCATTCCTGCTACCCCGTAGACCATGACAAAGTTGGTAGCAACGACAACCAGGATGGGCAGCAGGCCCATCAGGCCTTGAACAGCGACGGACGGTTCCGTATCGGACTTGGCTCGCGTGCCGATTCGGCCCCCGGATTGGCCCTCGAAGGACTCGCCACCGATTTCAACCTTCCCGTCGGTGTTTTCCCCGATACCGGCCGGCGTTTCGACGACATTGCCGTTCTTATCAATTGGGTCATAGCCTTCGCCCGTGCGATTGAGCTGTTTGATGCGGAATTCCAGCCACACCGTGCCAGCCACGAACATGATTAGTGACGCGATGAGGCCAAAAACCGGAGCCGCGTAGACGTTTGTTCCGAAGTAGCTTGTAGGGATTGCATTGTGGATCTGCGGGGAACCCGGCAGGCCGGCTAGTGCGTAGGTGATGGTTCCAAATGCGATTGCCGCTGGCATGAGTCGTTTCGGAACGTTTGCTTCCCGGAACAGCGCGGTCGCAATTGGCACGATGGTAAACGCCACCACCCAAGCTGAGACGCCGCCGTAAGCAAGCAGTGAGGTGGCGACCACGGTGGACAGCATGGCGCGTTTAGGCCCGAAGAGTGCGGTGATGCCGCGTGCGAGGTATCGAGCTAGGCCTGTGGAGGTCATGAGGTAGCCAAATATTGCCCCGAACATAAACAGCGGGAAATATTTGGTTACAAAACCACCAAGCGCCGGCATGAAGATCTGTGTGTAGGTGCCCATGATGGGTTGACCTGCGAAGAGCAGTGCGACAAGCGAGGCAAAGGGAGCGACGACTACAACCGAGTGGCCGCGGTATGCGAGGACAACCAGGATGACTAGCGAGAGCAGGACACCCAGAAACGAAATAACCATTCGTACTCCTTGGTGAGGCGGCTGTTGACTTGCCGAGACTGTAAGTCACCGCACTGTTGACTACCGCCAGAATCGGTATGCCAACTCACCATTCACCCCTAGTGTGTCCTGCATTACATCACGCAAGCTGGTGGTGAAAACTCAACGTGCACCTGGTGAGAGGGTGAACGTGGTTCACTGACCGTGGTGCGGCTTACCAGCCACGTTCAGCTAGACGGTGCGGTGCCGGCAGGTCGGAGACGTTGATGCCGACCATGGCCTCGCCCAGGCCGCGGGAGACCTCGGTAACCGTCGCGATGTCCTGCCAGTTGCGTGTGGCCTTGACTACGGCCTTTGCGCGCGCCTCTGGGTTGCCGGACTTGAAAATGCCGGACCCTACGAAAACGCCATCAGCGCCGAGCTCCATCATGAACGCGGCATCCGCCGGAGTGGATACGCCACCGGCAACCAGGAGCGGGACGGGCAACTTACCGTCCTCCGCCGTCTTGGCAACGAGCCCGTACGGTGCCTGCAGTTCCTTTGCAGCAACGTAGAGTTCGTCGCGATTGTTGCGCCACATGGCGGTCAACGCGCTGATCTCGCCCTTGATTATGCGAATGTGCTTGACGGCCTCGGACACATCACCGGTGCCGGCTTCGCCCTTGGAACGGATCATGGCAGCGCCTTCGTTAATGCGACGCAGCGCTTCCCCGAGGTTGGTTGCGCCGCAGACAAACGGCACGTTGAAGCTGCGCTTGTCAATGTGGTTGACGTAATCGGCGGGGCTTAGGACCTCGGATTCGTCGATGTAGTCCACCCCGAGGTGCTCAAGAATTCGTGCCTCCATGGCGTGGCCGATGCGTGCCTTGGCCATGACGGGAATGTTGACGGCGGCGATGATGCCGTCGATGAGATCGGGGTCGCTCATGCGTGCCACGCCGCCCTGTGCGCGGATGTCTGCAGGGACTCGCTCGAGTGCCATGACCGCGACGGCGCCGGCGTCTTCCGCGATCTTCGCCTGCTCTGGGGTGACCACATCCATGATCACGCCGCCGAGGAATTGTTGGTTCAGTTCAGAAAAATCAGCCATAGTCATACCTTGCTGGCCCAACTGGTAAGTTCCAAGTGCCAGTTAGGTGTGAATTCTTTGTACCAGTGAGGGCATTGTGCTTATCGACGTCTCCCCCGCCAACCCCCAACCCCTCCCCGCCCAAATCGCCGCAGCGGTGCGGGCGGCCGTGGCTAATGGAACACTTCGCCCCGGAGATACCGTGCCGTCAACCAGGGCGCTTGCCATGCAAGCGAAAGTATCAAGGGGAACGGTTGTCTCTGCTTATGAGCAGTTAATCAGCGAAGGCTACCTGCTTGCTTCACAGGGAGCACCAACACGCGTCCACCCGGATCTGGTTCTTGCGCCGCATACGCAGCAGCGCAAGCAAGCCACTGGCAAGGTGACGCATAATAAGCGGGGAAATAGGCGCAAGCAGGAACTCATCTCGCTAAAACCAGCGCCCGGCACAGCTGGTTTAATCCGCCCAGCAGCCTGGCATGCGGCGTGGCGGGAGGCTGCATCTGACTCGGGCGGGCGGGTTGATAAGGCAGGTCAGGTAGAGCTGCGTGACGCAATCGCGGAGCATCTGCGCGTTGCGCGCAGCCTTGCGGTGGATCCTGGCAACGTGGTGGTCACTGGCGGTTCCCGCGAAGGTTTGATGCTGATTCTGCTTACGCTTGCATCCCACAGTTCGGGGCGGTTACGCATTGGCGTTGAGAGTCCAGGACACCCCGGCCTACAGCGCGTTATCGAAGCAGCTGGTCACGAGATTGTTCCGTGCCCAACGGATAGTCACGGTGTGTGCGTTGATACCCTGCCCGCAACCTTGGACGCGATCCTGGTTACGCCTGCTCACTTGTATCCGCTCGGTGGTGCCATGCCGGTTGCTCGCCGGTCGCAGCTTCTGCGCTGGGCAGCTGAGACTTCGACCTCGATTATCGAAGATGATTTCAACGCAGAACTTCGCTACCGCACAGCCCCACAGCCGACCCTGGCAGCTATTGCTGGGGACGGCGCAGATGTATTTACGCTCGGAACATTTTCAACGTTGCTGTCTCGCGAGCTCGCCGCAGGCTATGTTGTTGCCTCAAACTCCCAGGCAGAGGCCCTAGGGCGTACGCGACAGGTGTTGGGTATGCCGGTCAGCGCGGTCACGCAACGTGCGATAGCTTCGCTACTTCGCGGCGGCTACGTCCGCCGCAACACCAAGGCCACCCACGCCAGGCTGGCGAAGCGACGCGCCATTTTGGAAAGCCGCGTTGTACCCGCCCTTGCCAAGGTTGCCTCGCATGCTCAGCTTTCCGACGGCACCGGCGCCGACCTCATCGCCCACTTCCCCACCCGCGGGCACCGCAACGACTTTGCAGGCGTACTGGCGCGCTCCGGGTTTGAAGCTGGCCGCGCAGACACTGCGCTGACGATGAGTTTCGCGCACCTGTCTGACCAGGACTTCAACCGAGCAATCAACGCCATCGTGGAGACACTCGAGAATACAGACAGTTACTCCGAGCCGGAAACCACCTCAGCGGAAACAACGCGCTGACCGTGACGTCCGGTAATTCGAGCCCACTCATCCGGGTTTGCCGTGTTCGGGAGGTCCTCACTTTCGTCTTGTTCTGCACGAACAGCAAGTTGCAAGTGCTCGACGCTCACACCAACATGTTCCTCGACAACATGTTCCTCGACAACTTGGTCCGTGCCAGGGTGGTTAGCACCCTCAGTACCAGCACCCTTAGCACTGGCGGCGTTGGAAATGTGATCCTTGATCGCTAGCTTCTTGGCGCGGTCAACCACGTTTGCAATCATCGCGCCAGAGACAAAGTCGTGGTAGTGAAGGGTTTCCGTGGTGCCGTCGGCAAGCGTGAGGCGGACAAACGGGCGAGGGGCGTACATCGCCTCCACTGCAGCATCGATGAGGTCCTCGGACGAGGAAGCAAGCGGGATGTCGTCAGTGATGTAGCGGGCAAAAATATCCGCCGCCTCATCCCGGTTCGGGCGGGACACCCTGATTTTGATGTCAAGGCGACCAGGTCGCAGAATCGCCGGGTCGATGAGTTCTTCGCGGTTGGTCGCACCGATGACAATGACGTTTGCGATGTCTTCAACACCGTCAATCTCCGTCAACAACTGCGGGACCACTGTGGTTTCCATGTCGGAGCTCACCCCGGAGCCGCGGGTGCGGAAAATTGACTCCATCTCATCAAAAAACACGATCACCGGACGACCATCAGAAGCCAGCTCACGAGCACGCTCAAAAATGAGCCGAATACGACGCTCCGTCTCGCCCACGAACTTGTTCAGAAGCTCTGGACCTTTGACGTTAATGAAGTGGGCCTGCCCGCCGTCGCCAATACGCTGCGACAACGAATTAGCCACGGCCTTTGCAATCAACGTCTTACCGCATCCCGGAGGCCCATACAGCAACAACCCCTTCGGCGGCGCCAAGCGGTACTGCTGGTACAACTCCGGATACGCAAACGGCAACTCGACAGAGTCTTTGATCGTCTCGATCTGCGAGGACAGACCACCAATATCGGCGTACGTCACGTCCGGCACCTCCTCAAGGGAGAGCTGATTGACCTCAGTCTTCGGTACGCGCTCAAACGCAAACCCAGACTTTAAGTCCACCAGCACGGTGTCACCTGCGCGGGCCTGCGATTGCAAAGGTTCAGTCAGACGCACCAAGTGCTCAGTGCCTTGTTGGTCAGCCACCACTGCCCGCGTGCCACCAATCTTCTCAATCAGGGTAGTTAGCTGCCCGGTGGTGTCGTAGGAGCAGGCTTCGACGATCACGGTGCCGTCGCCAAGCCTGACCAGCTTGCCCGGCTTCAGCGAGTCCGGCGCAACCGTCGGCGCGATCTTGACCCGCATCTGCCGACCTGAGGTATAGATCTCAGCTTCATGATCCTGCGACGCCGGCTCAAGGTAAATGCCGTAAGTCGAAGCTGGCTCCCCCAAAGCCTCGACCTGGGCGTAGAGGCTGTTGAGCTTGTCGCGACTCGATTTCAACAGCTCTGCAAGCTTGGTGTTGCGCTCAGAGATATCCCTGTTCTCGCGCTTTAATTGGCGCAGTTCCGGCCCGAAAGCATCGTCAGTGATCATGCCTCGAGCATAACGAGATTACCTACGCGCGCGACGCTGCGGCCTCGGCGGCGTCACCCCATCAGCCAACCGGCGAGTCCACACCAGGAACGCAGTGTGCGCGTTCATGCGATGCTCCGGGCGAGTTGCCAGCCCCTCAACCTTCCACTCACGCAGCAGCGTTTCCCACGCGCGCGGCTCCGTAAAGCACTTCGCCTCACGGATAGCCTCCATGATGTTCATCAGCTGCGGCACCGTAGCCACATACGTCATGAACACACCACCAGGAATCAGCAAGTTTTTCACAGTGTCAATGAAATGCCACGGTTCCACCATGTCCAGGATCAGGCGATCCACCGGGCCGCCGAGATCATCAACGGTCACCTCGCCGAAATCCCCCAAGCGCGGGGTCCACCACTGCGGCTCAGAGCCGAAGTACTCCGCCACGTTATTGCGGGCAAACTCCAAGTGATCGTCACGGATCTCATAGGAAAACACGCGCCCTTCCGGGCCAACCGCGCGAAGCAACGACATGGTCAAGGCACCCGAGCCTGCGCCAGCCTCCAACACGCGTGCACCCATGAAGATGTCGCCCTCAACCAGGATCTGCGCAGCATCCTTGGGGTAAATCACCGCAGCACCACGCGGCATAGACAGCACATGGTCTACCAACAGGTGACGGAAGCACAGGTAGTCCGCGCCGAGGGTGGACTGCACTACGCTGCCTTCATCAGCGCCGATGATGTCGTTGTGCTCCACAATGCCCTTATGCGAATGGAACTGACCGTCGGGCACAAGCTCAATGGTGAAGTGCCGACGCTTCGCGTCCGTGAGCTGTACCTTATCGCCCGCCTGGAATTTGCCCGAATACATTTATGCCCCTTTGTAGTACGCAGTTAGCGCCGCCTCGAACCAGGCCTGGTCTTGCAAACCAACCAGTTCCCGTGCTGAATGCATGGAGAGCAGCGGCACGCCGACATCTACCGTAGGGATTCCAAGGCGTGTAGAAGAAATCGGCCCGATCGTTGAGCCGCACGGCACAGCATTGTGGCCAACAAACGTCTGCACAGGGACCTCTGCCACAGCACACGCCCGGTGCCAGAGCGCTTCCGTCACCGCATTCGACGCATAGCGCTGATTCGCGTTGATCTTCAGCACAGGGCCGTGATTCATCAGCGGGCGGTGCGTCGGATCGTGCTTTTGCGGGTAGTTGGGGTGCACGGCATGCGCCGCGTCTGCGGAAATCACGGACGATGCCGCGTAAACATCCAGCGGGTCGCCCATATCACCTGCTAACTTGGCCAGGACTCGTTCCAGCAGCGGCCCACCGGCGCCAACCGCGGTGGCCGATCCGATCTCCTCATGATTGAACGAGGCAAACACAAGCACATCCCCATCTGCCGGCGCATCAGCCACTGCAGCCAGGAAGGCACGCGCAGACGCGTGGACGCTGGACAAGTTGTCCAAGCGCCCTGCAGCCAGGAGGTCCCCCATCGCCGCAGGAGCCTGCGTATCTACGGCGATGAGATCGTGCGAAACAATATGCTTCGGGTCAACGCCTGCGGCCTCACCCATAATGTCCACCATCGGAGTATCCACGCACAACACTGGCTGCATGTGGGTCTGGCGGTCCATCTCTGGGGCATCGCTGCGGTAGAGGTGAATAGCCAAGTTGGGAACGCGGGCAATGGGAAGGGTGGTGATGAGGTGCGACGTGGCGTCGTCAAGCACGATGCGCCCTGCAAACGCCAGTTCACGGTCGAACCACGACTGCAACACCGGCCCGCCGTACACCTCAACCGCCAGCTGACGAAAACCCTCGCCGGCAAACTCTGGGTTCGGCTTCAGCCACAACCCGGGGGAATCCGTATGCGACCCGACAATGCGAAAACGCGGGTTAGCACGCTCCGGCACCCACCAGGCAATCACCGAACCATCTTGAACGATGACGTGGCCACCAGGGGTGATCTCTGAATCTTCGGCAAAACCAGCACCAACAAACGCGCTACGAACAACGTCGGCTGCGTGGAACGCACTCGGGCTGGCGGTGATGAACTCTGCAAGGCTACGCATGGTTCCACCCTAGCGCTGCGCTAAGGTTGGCTTCGATGACGCTCGCATTATCTCCGTCGCGCGCAGGCGACTACCAGCAATGCCCCCTGATGTACCGGCTGAAGGCCATCGACAAGATTCCTGAGCCGAAAACCATCCACCAGGTGCGCGGATCCCTCGTGCACGCGGTGTTGGAAGAGATGTTCACCTGGCCACGGGACCAGCGGACGTATCCAGCCGCGGTCAAAGAGCTGCGGCCAGCGTGGGCGAGACTTCAGGAGCTCGAGCCCGCGTGCGCGGAGCCGGTTGAGGACGAAATGCAGCTGCTTATCGACGCCCGCGCGCTCCTCAAAGGCTACTTCCACATGGAAGGCCCAGAGCGCTTCGACCCACACGCACAGGAAATGCGTGTGGAGTCCGTCCTGCCAAACGGCGTGCCGGTGCGCGGATTCATCGACCGAGTCGACATCGCTGATTCAGGCGAAGTGCGGGTGGTGGACTATAAGACCGGCAAAATGCCGCCGCCACGGTTCGCAGACAGCGCGCTGTTTCAGATGCGATTCTATGCGCTGGTGTACTGGCGTCTCTTTAACGTCATCCCAGCGCAGCTGAAGCTGATGTACCTGAAGGTGATGGACTCTATGGTGATCCAGCCTTCGCGTGAGGAGCTGGAGTATTTTGAACGCGATCTTGGCGATCTATGGGCCAATATTGTTGCCGACGGAAAAGAGGGAACGTTTAAGCCGAAAACGTCCAAACTTTGCGGCTGGTGTTCGTTCCAATCACTGTGCCCAGAGTACGGAGGTACGCCGCCACCCTATCCCGGATGGCCCGAAGTTTTTCAATAACAAGCGCTGAATTTTCAATAAGGACCCGTTTCTGTGGATAACTTCTGGGGGTTTGACCAAGTTATCCACAGGCGGCGAAAAACCTATTGACCAGGGGTTGACCGCCGTCTACCTTCCTGGCCATGAATCCTTTTGAACAGTTCTTACACGCACCAACCATTGACATCCTTGAGTGGTTCGACCGCGACCAAGCGATCGCGGCTGGCTACGACAAAGCCAAAGTGAACGAGTGGGCCAAGCTCCAGGAAATCTACTTCGGCCCCACTCAACAGCGACGCCAGCAAGAAAAAGCACGAGACAAGGCCCGACGTTCAAAACTGAATTTGGACCAGCTGGCCATGCTTGAGCGACGGCTGCGCAGCATCAAAGACAAGCGCACGCGAGACAAGATCCGCATCCAGCTGCTCAGCGTCCGCGGCACGTACCGGACGCTTGCCGAACGCGCGAAAGCATTGATCCCTCAGGCGCAGCGTAAGGCGACACCGCGGGTGACGTTTTCAAAGTCCCGTGACAAGCTACGCACCGTCACTTTTACCGCTGACGAGCACGAACTTGCAGATTTGGAGCACGAATGTACCTCAGGGCTTGACCCGACCAAGCCAGCGATGCCGCAGATGGTGAAACGATTACTTGCCGTGTTGCGTGGCGGTGGCGTGGGGCGGGCAGTGCGGCGCCCAATGATTCTGGTGCCACTCGATGAGCACGTGAAGATTCTGGCTGGCCAAGGCGACGAAACGATCCTAGGTCTTAGCGACGGTACCACCATCACCGGCGCCGAATACCTTGCCGCACAGTACGGCAAGGAGCTTGAGGTCGGGCTTTTTCACCCTCAAGAAGGCCCTGTGAACCTCTACCGCACGAAGCGCCTGGCAAACCAAAAGCAGCGGGATCTAGCGCGCCTGGTCATGCCGGTATGTCCGGTGCCGGATTGCCGCCATGGTTCTGAAGCTTGCGAGTTGCACCACATCACCTCCTGGAAGGCAGGTGGTGAGACAAACCTGAGCAACTTGGCGCCACTATGCCGCTATCACAACCGGGTCAATGATGATGACCCGCTGCGCAAAAAGCGAGGTCGCATCGAAAGTATCGACGGGACCCCGACGTGGGTATCTCCGAACGGTCACCCGGTGCCGAACCCGTATCACCCATTTGGGGCGATGCGGCAGCTGTTCGGCACCGCTAGGACCTAGAACAGGCCGGAGATGACGCCGTTGCCGTCGACGTTGATGTTGTTGGCGGCTGGCACCTTGGGGAGGCCCGGCATGGTCATGACGTCACCAGTCAACGCGACGATGAAGCCTGCACCGGTACGTGGCAACAGGTTGCGTACGTGCAGAGTGTGGCCGGTTGGCGCACCGAGCTGCGAGGGATCGTCGGAGAACGAGTACTGCGTCTTGGAAATGCATACCGGCAGGGTGTCCCAGCCGTTTTCCTTAAGCGTCTGCAAGTCCTTCAGTGCTGCTTGGGAGTACTGGACGTTCTCAGCGCGGTAGACCTCCCGTGCAATGGTTTCGATGGCGTTTTCAATGCCGTCTGCGGGATCGTACAGCGTGGTCGACTGGTTCTCGGTGAGGTTGTCCAGCAGGGTGCGGGCTAGGTCCTCGGCACCTTCGCCACCCTTTTCCCACACCTTAGCGATCTCGAGTGCAATGCCTTTTTCGCGCGCCCAGTTGCGGACGTATTCGCGCTCGGCGTCGGTGTCGGTGACAAAGTCGTTGAGTGCCACTACCGGGGTCACGCCGAACTTGCGGAGGTTTTCCACGTGGCGCTCGAGGTTGACAATGCCAGCTGCGACAGCGTCGAGGTTTTCCTCGGAGAGCTTTTGCTTATCGACGCCCGCGTTGTACTTCATCGACCTAATCGTCACCACAATCACGGCACCGGCAACATCCAACTCACCAGCACGCGCCTTGATGTCGAAGAACTTCTCAGCTCCAAGGTCGGATCCGAAGCCTGCTTCGGTAAGCACGATATCGGCATACGCCTGGGCGGTACGGGTAGCAATAAGCGTGTTGCAGCCGTGTGCGATGTTGGCGAACGGGCCACCGTGGATGAAAGCCGGCGTGCCGCCAAGTGTTTGCACCAGGTTCGGGTTGATCGCTTCCTTCAAAAGTGCGGCCATTGCGCCTTCGGCGTTGAGCTGGCTCGCGGTAACGGGTTTCTTGTCGTAGGTCAGGCCAACTGTGATGTTGCCAAGGCGGCGCTTGAGGTCATCCAGGTCAGTCGCTAAGCCCAAAATCGCCATGATTTCGGAGGCTGCGGTGATGGTGAATCCCGTCTCCGTCGGCACGCCGTTGCCCGGCCCACCAAGACCTGTGACTACGTTGCGCAGCGAACGATCGTTGACATCCAGACAGCGCTGCCAGGTGATCCTGCGCGGGTCAATGCCCAATTCGTTGCCCTGCTGAATGTGGTTATCTACAAGCGCTGCGAGCGTGTTGTTGGCGGACGTGATGGCGTGGAAATCGCCCGTGAAGTGCAGGTTGATGTTCTCCATCGGCACCACCTGGGAGTAGCCGCCGCCGGCGGCGCCGCCCTTGATACCCATCACGGGACCAAGCGACGGCTCACGCAGCGCCACAATCGCCTTCTTCCCCAACCGCGCCAGCGCATCCGTCAGGCCGATCAGGGTTGTGGACTTACCCTCGCCAGCCGGGGTTGGTGAAACTCCGGTGACAAGCACAAGCTTGCCCGGATTGTTGTCCGGCACCTGGGTGATGTCGACCTTCGCCATGTAGCGGCCGTACGGCACCAGCGCGTCGGCCGATACACCTGCGCGATCAGCGATATCAGTAATGGGTTCTAGCGTGTGGGCTTGAGCAATTTCAACATCGGTCCTCATGAACCCCAAGAGTACCGCAGCTTCAGGCTCTAATCTTCGTCAATGTAGAGCTTGCCGCGGTACTCCGGATGCATGAGGTTTTCCTTGCTCAGGACCTTCTTCAGTTCATCTTCGGTCATGAGCTCGTGCTCAAGCACAAGGTCGTAGACGCTCTTGCCGGTTGCGGCGGCCTCGCGCCCGATGACATCGCCCATGTGGTGGCCGATCACCGGGTTCAGGTAGGTGATGATGCCAATGGAACGCGTCACGTAGGCTTCACACACCTCCTTGTTTGCGGTAATGCCCACGACACACTTCTCGCGCAGCGTCTTCGCCGCGTTAGACAGTAGGTTGATCGACTCAAACAGCGACTGCGCAATCACCGGCTCCATCACGTTGAGCTGCAGCTGGCCAGCTTCCGCCGCCATGGAGACAGTGACGTCATTACCAAACACCTTGAAGCAGACCTGGTTGACAACCTCCGGGATAACGGGGTTGACCTTTGCCGGCATAATCGACGAGCCCGCCTGACGCTCCGGCAAGTTGATCTCGTTCAACCCTGCACGCGGGCCAGACGACAGGAGACGCAAATCGTTGCAAATTTTCGACAGTTTCATCGCAGCGCGCTTGAGCGCGGAGTGCATCATGACGTAGCCGCCGGTGTCAGAGGTGGCCTCGATAAGATCCGGGGAAGCCTGAATATCCAGCCCGGTCACCTCACGCAGCGCGGAGACCACC
The DNA here is from genome assembly GCF_001263755.1 of Corynebacterium riegelii. Lineage (NCBI taxonomy): Bacteria > Bacillati > Actinomycetota > Actinomycetes > Mycobacteriales > Corynebacteriaceae > Corynebacterium > Corynebacterium riegelii. The sequence goes on along the minus strand of NZ_CP012342.1, from coordinate 705,183 downwards.
TGGTCGCGGTACCCCGTCGGAGTGTTAATTCCGGTGCCAATCGCGGTGGCGCCAAGATTGACCTCCAAAAGCGAATCCGCAGCACTGTTGATGGTGCGCTGCTCCTCTGCAAGATTGGCGCCGAAAGCGGTGAATTCTTGGCCAAGGGTCATCGGCACAGCGTCTTGAAGCTGGGTGCGGCCCATCTTGATAATGTCCGCAAACTCGTCGCCCTTTGCGCGCAGTGCCTTCTGTAGCTCATCAAGCTCCGCCATCAATCCTTGTACAGCGTAGAACACTCCGAGGCGGAAGCCCGTTGGATATGCGTCGTTGGTGGACTGCGACATATTGACGTCATCGTTAGGGTTGATCACGTCATAGGCGCCCTTCGGCTCGCCCAACAGCTCCAGTGCAACGTTGGCTACGACCTCATTAGTGTTCATGTTCACCGACGTGCCAGCACCACCCTGGAACACGTCAGAGGGGAACTGATCCATGCAGTAGCCCTCGTTGAGGATCTTGTCGCACGCAGCGACAATTGCCTCAGACTTTTTCTTTGGCAGGGTGTGCAGGCGGCGGTTCGCAATCGCCGTCGCCTTCTTCACCTCAACCATGCCGCGGATGAACTCCGGGAACTGATTAATGGTGGTGCCGGAGATCTGGAAGTTGTCCACAGCACGCAGTGTGTGGATGCCGTAGAACTTATCGTTGGGAACGTCGAGGCGACCAAGCAGGTCTTCTTCAGTGCGAGTGCTCATAGCCTCCCACTATAGCCACGCGATAAAGACTGGTTACAGGCGTGCGATCCGCAGCTCGGTAGCCAGAACACCCTGGGCGCCAAGCGCGGAGAGTTCATCCATCACCCGGTTTGCGGCAGACTTCTCAACCATTGCGCGAACCGCTACCCAATCGTCACGATGCAGTGGGGACACCGTCGGTCCGGTAATACCCGGTGTCAACGCCAACGCCTGCTCCAAGTCTGCCCTAGCTACGTTGTAGTCAATCATCAAGTAGTTGTGTGCGGTCAGGATGCCGGTGATGCGGCCGAGGACGCGGCGGTGGGCGTCGTTAAGCTGCATGCCCTCACGCTTGACCACAACGGCACAGCTGGTCATGATCGGCTCACCAAACGGGGCCAATCCTTGCTGACGCAACGTCGCACCGGTCGAGACCACGTCCGCAATCACATCCGCCACCCCCAGCTTGATGGAAATCTCCACCGCCCCATCGAGGCGGATCACTGAACCAGGCGTAATCCCCTTCTCAGCCAAGTAATCCTCAACCAGGTGCGGGTACGACGTGGCAATGCGCTTGCCCTCCAACGCCTCAACAGTCCACGACTCGCCCTGCGGCGCCGCAAAACGGAACGTTGACGCACCAAACCCAAGGTCTAAAACCTCCTCGACAGACGCACGTGAATCCGCAGCCAAATCACGGCCAGTGATCCCCAAATCAAGGTGACCTTGCGCGACATAGATCGCGATATCCTTCGGACGCAGAAAGAAAAACTCCACGTCATTGGATTCATCGACCACGTTCAAGGCTTTGGTAATGCCTCGGCCTTTGTAGCCTGCTTCCTTCAGTACCTGGACGGCGTGCTCGGACAGTGACCCTTTGTTGGGCACAGCGATGCGGATCATGGTGTTCCTTAAAAAGCGTTAGAGGTACTTGTAAATGTCGTCTGGAGTCAGGCCGCGCTCCAGCATCATCACCTGCGTCCAGTAGATCAGCTGGCTCATCTCCTCAGCCAGCTCGGCATCAGACTGGTATTCGGCGGCGATCCATACCTCGCCAGCTTCCTCGATGATCTTCTTCCCAATGAAATGGGCGCCCTTGTCCAACGCTTCCACGGTGGCGGAGCCGGCGGGACGCTCGGCGGCTTTGGCGGTGAGTTCAGCAAAAAGATCGTCGAAGTGTTTCACGGTGGGTAATGCTAGCCCACCATGGCGTGTGCGCGTGCGAACCAGTCCGCAATATCGTCCGCCTTTGCGCCAACAAAGTCCGTTGGATCAAACTTCAACACACCCTCAGGCACCGTTTCGGCAAGCCCCAGCACCGCGCATCCGGCGGCGGCCGCAGCACTCATGCCGGTCCACGAGTCCTCGAACACGAGGCAATCTCTGGGCGCCGCACCAGCGCGACGGGCTGCTTCGACGTACATGTCGGGGGCGGGTTTTGCCTGAGCAACGTCCTCGCCGCTAAGGATGTCTACAAAGTAGTGCGCGCCAATGCCCGCGATGCACGGATCTGCCAGCACGTGCGGCGTGTTAGTGGCTACGTACATAGGCACCCCGCGCTCACGCAGCGCCGCAAGCACGTCGCCGACGCCTGGGTTGAGCGCCACGCCTTCGCCCATCAGTTGCGCCATGCGGGTGTGCATGATGGTGCGGAGGTGGTTCACGCGAGCGTCGTCAAGCTGATAGCCCGTGTAGCGCGACAGGATGCCCACGGTGTTTTCAAACGAACCGCCGACGGTTTCCTCACGCACCTCCGGTGGGATGCGGCGGCCCATGTATTCAGACAGTTCGTAGGTGGCGATGCCCCACAGCGGCTCCGTGTCCACCAGGGTGCCGTCCATGTCCCAAAACACCGCAGCAGGCAGGCTACTCAAGTTCAGGCAACTCCCCTAGCGCCTCATCGGTGGCACCTGTCGCGGCGGCCGCGCGCAACACGAGTGCCTCGATGTCTGCCTTCTCCTCCGGCTCCAGCACCGCGTCGGCGTGCTTGGCGTTGAACTCGGCCAAGTTTGCGTAAAACGGCGCGACAACCTTGACAAGCGTTTCCCCGGTTGGGTCATCACCGCATTGCTCGAGCGCGTCCAGAAACATCTCCAGGATGTGCTTCAGATCGGGCAATACTGCGGGGTCGAAGGGCTCGTCCCAAAGATCCTTGTCCTCATCTGCCAGGTAGGAGCCGGATGCAAAAGTGGTCAGATCTGCGATGAACTCGTCGACGTCTGCCTGAAACTGCTCACGAATCGTGGTCATGACTGCAATCTTTCCTTAGTGCCCTGAGATCTGCACACCGAGCAGCCCGTCGATGGCGGCTGCCAGCATGCCGTCGGCGTCGCCAGTTGCCTCATCGATGATTGCCAGGGCAGCCGGCGTGTCCAGGTCGTTTGCCAGGGCATTCCTTAGCTTATCGACGCCCACGCGCACCTCCCCCACGTCACCCTCATTCGCCAACGCCTCACGCCACCTTGCCAAACGAGCCTCAGCAGCATCGAGGCCCTCATACGTGAAGTCGCGGTCCGCGCGGTAGTGACCGTCGAACACGGCGAGGCGAATCGCCGAAGGGTCGTGTCCCGCCTCGGTGAGCTTGTGCACAAACACGAGGTTGCCCAAGGATTTGCTCATCTTCACCCCGTCCAGCGCAATCATGCCGCTGTGGACGTAGTGGCCCGCCATACGCTGCGTGTTGTGGGCGGCCTCGGCGTGGGCGGCGGAAAACTCGTGGTGGGGAAACGCCAAGTCACTGCCTCCACCCTGGATGGCAAACGTTGCGCCAAGGCGGTTCGTAGCAATCGCCGAGCACTCCACGTGCCAGCCTGGACGACCTAGGCCAAACGGCGACTCCCAGGCAGGCTCGCCTTCCCTGTGGCCACGCCATAGCAGGGCATCCAACGGATCGCGCTTGCCTTCGCGCTGCGGGTCGCCACCGCGCTCGGCGAAAAACTTAAGCATGGTCGCGCGGTCCAGGTTGGACTCATAACCAAACTGGGCTGTGGCATCGATAGGCGCGTAGATATCACCGTGGTCCAGCTTGTACGCGGCCCCGGCATCCAACAGACGTTGAATCATCACGACGATTTCATCAACCGCCTCCATCGCCCCGATGTAGTCTCGCGGCGGGATGACGGACAACGTCTCCATGTCGCTGCGGAACAGATCAATCTGGCTGGTGCCAAGCTCGCGCCAGTCCACTCCGTCGCGGGCGGCGCGCTCGAACAGCGGGTCGTCTACGTCGGTGATGTTTTGGACGTAGTGCACCTTGTGTCCATTCGCCAGCAGCTGGCGGTACACCAGGTCAAACGTGAGATACGTCGCAGCGTGCCCTAGGTGTGTCGAGTCATAGGGGGTGATGCCGCAGACGTACATGCCTACTTCTTCACCGCTGGTGTCTACGGGTTTGATGCGTTGATCAGCGGTGTCGTACATCGACAACGGGACGGCGGTCCCAGGGACGGCAGAAACAGAGGGCACGGGCCAAGATTGCATACCGGCCACCCTACCCGGCTTGCATCACCCCAGTTGCAAGCAAGATCATCACGAGGATGCCCAGCGGGATCCGGTACGCCGCAAACCAAGCGAAGGAATGGTGGGAGACAAACTTCAGAAGCCACGCAATGGAGACGTAGCCCAGCACAAACCCGATGCCGGTACCAACGAGTAGTTGCATGCCGGTGGCAGCTTGGCCGGCTTGGGGCGCGAAAGCGTCGGGAAGCGAGAAAAGCCCCGAGGCCAGCACTGCCGGGATGGCGAGCAGGAAGGAGAAACGGGTGGCTACCTCGCGGTCAAGGTTCAGCAGCAAGCCGCCGGAGATGGTGCCGCCGGAGCGCGACACGCCCGGGATGAGTGCGAGGCACTGCCACAGGCCCATCACAATGGCGTCGCGCATCGTGAGCTCTTCAAAGCCGCGCTTTTTCGTGCCAACCCGCTCCGCCACAATAAATACCAGCGAAAACAGGATAAGCACGGTGGCGGTGATCCACAGGTTGCGGAAGTTTTCACGGATCAAGTCTTTAAGCAGCAGCCCGGCCACGCCGACTGGGATAGTGCCCACGATGACCATCCAGCCCATCCGATAATCCAGCCCGCGCTTGTACGGGTTGAACAGGCCGGCAAACCAAGCGGTGAGGATGCGCCAGATGTCTTTGGCAAAAAAGACCAGCACGGCAGCTTCGGTGCCCAGCTGGATGACGGCGGTGAAGCTGGCGCCGGCGTCCTGTCCCCAGAATAGTTGGGAAACAATGCGCAAATGCCCCGACGAGGACACCGGAAGGAACTCGGTGAGTCCCTGCACGATGGACAAAACGACGACTTGGAGCCAGCTCATGGTTTCGTTCACGCGTTGCAACACTACTCTGGGAAGCTATGAAACCCTTGCCCACACGCGTGGCGTCGGCGACTGTGCTGGCTGCTGCGCTTTCACTTGCCGCTTGTACGTCCCCGACTGAAGTTGCTGATGATTTGGCGCAGAACATGGGAAGCGCCTCCCCCGTTGCGTCGCCGTCGGCGACAGACCCGGACGGGGAGGTAATCGCGTTTGCCCCGGTGCGTGACTTGGATACCACTGGTGATCTGGTTGCGGTTCGTACCGATGATGCTGTGCATGTAGGCACTGTTGAGCAGCTGCGTAACAACACTGCCGTGACCTACCCCACCGACGCCTCCTGCGGCGAGGTCAGCGCAAACGCCGGGACGTTCGCGTTGGCTTGCGGCAGTCAGGTACGCCTGTTTGACGCGAGCGGTGAGACCACCTTGGAAGTGGAAGAGCCTGCGACCGCCGCAGTGGTCACCTCTAGTGGTGAGGTGGTAACCGCGAGCGATGCACAACGCAAGGTGTGGGTGTACCGCGACGGTAAAAAGGTGGACACGATCTCCGTAGCGCGTGAAACCGACCAGCTGATCGCTATGCAGTTGCCTGATCAGGATGATGCGGTGGTGCGTATCAATCGCTTCGATACCACGATTCAAGACGTCGATTGGTCCGGCGGCAGGCAGGGCGGCACGCTGCGCGTGGGCCTTGGCGTGGGCAAGATTGACGGAACGGATGGTGTGGTGCTCGCGGCTGACGCGACCGGCTCGCAGCTCTTTGTCTACAACACCATGGACATTATTCGTCTGCACCAGACGGCGCCTGTGGCGCAAGGCCCGTGGGATGTGACGTGGGATGCGGCGAACAAGCTCGCTTGGATCACGTCCACTGCTGACAACACTGCCACCGGCTACGACCTGTCCGGTGGTGTGCCAGTGCAAAAGGCGCAGGTAGCGACAGTTGCGGATCCGCAGAGCATCATTTCGCTTGACGACGCCACGTTGATCATCGCCTCCGCCACCGGCGACGGCATCCAAATCGTGAAAGAAACACTGTAAAGGATCCATGATGACGCTTTATGACACCGCGCTGAAACTCATGTTCCGCATCCCTCCAGAGCGCATCCACGGCATCATCTCCGGTGCGCTCGGTGTGCTCAATACGGTCACGCCGCTCAACCGCGGGATGGAAAAGGTCGTGCGCGTGCACAGCCCGCGTCTTGAGCAGGAACTTTTCGGGGTTCGTTTCCCCTCGCCGCTGGGCCTGTCAGCGGGATTTGATAAAAACGCCACCGCGTTGGATGCCTGGGGCGCGGTCGGATTCGGCTACGCGGAGGTTGGCACGGTCACCCCGCAACCGCAGCCTGGCAACGACACCCCGCGTCTGTTCCGCCTGCCTGCGGACAAAGCCATTTTGAACCGTATGGGCTTTAACAATGACGGTGCCCTGAAGGTTGCTAGCCGCCTGCGCAAGCGCAAATCGAACGATGTCGTAGGCATCAACATTGGCAAGAACAAGACCGCTGCCGACGCCGTCGCCGACTACCGCGCAGGCGCCACATTGCTCGGGCCTCTGGCAGACTTCGTGGTGGTCAACGTCTCCTCTCCCAACACCCCTGGGTTGCGTGACCTACAGGCTGTGGAGGAACTGCGTCCGATCCTGGGTGCCGTCAAGGACTCCACCGATACGCCGGTGTTGGTCAAGATTGCCCCCGATCTTTCAGACGAGGATATCGACGCTGTAGCGGACCTGGCCGTCGAGCTCGGCCTGGCTGGCATCGTGGCCACTAACACCACCATCTCTCGCGAGGGCCTGAAAACCCCCGCCGACGAGGTTGCGGCGATGGGCGCCGGCGGCATTTCCGGTGCTCCGCTGACCGCACGCTCCTTGGAGGTGCTTCAGCGGCTGCACGCTCGCGTCGGCGACAAGCTCGTGCTCGTCAGCTCCGGCGGCATCATGGATGCACAAGAAGCGTGGAAGCGAATCACTGCGGGTGCAAGCCTGCTGCAGGGATACACCCCGTTCATCTACGGAGGGCTGGGGTGGGTTCGTGGGGTGCACGTGGGCGTCGACAAGCAGCTGAAGCTCCACGGCCTGAGCAACATCAGCCAGGCCGTAGGTAGCGGGCTTACCTGGAAAAACGACGCAGAATAAGCGCACACACCAGCGCCCCACCGCCCCACAATGCAAGTGAGGTGGTGGGCACAATGGTCAGCGCCTGGTTGGGCACCACCATGCCCACAGCGATCAGCGCAACTGCCACCCCCAACGCAACAAGCTGCTTCCGCGAGCCGCCCGTTGCGGTGTTGGTCGTTGCAAATGCGCCGAAAATCAACGACGCCACACAGGTCAACACAAAACGCAGCGTGAGCGCATACGTTTGATCCCCGCGCATGAACGCGAGAAACGCGAAAATGAACAAGACCACCGCCAGCGCCATAAAGGCGCCGCCGGCACGCAACTGAATTGGAACCATTGCGCAGAGGTTACTTGTTCTCGTACCAACCCCACGTTAAGGCACGGCCAAGCGTGTGGAAGTAAAGGTTGAAACCAAGCTGCGTCGGGTTAGCAATGCTGTCCGCATCAAGCTCCGTATCCACAGCGTGCACCACAAACAGGTAACGGTGCGGGCCGTGGCCGGCGGGCGGGTTTGCGCCGTAGTAGCCCTTCACCTCGGCATCACCAGTCAAAACGACGGCGCCGACGCCCATGCCGTCCTCGGCACCCGCGCCGGCGGGCAACTCCGTGACGTCGGCCGGGATGTTAAACGCCGACCAGTGCCAGAACCCAGAAGCAGTCGGCGCGTCCGGGTCGAAGCAGGTCACGGCAAATGTCTTCGTGCCCTCAGGCACGTTCGACCAAGCAAGGTGCGGGCTGGTGGCGTTATCGCCGGCTAGGTGATCCGGGAGGCGCTCACCATCCACGACGTCGTTGGACGAGATGTCAAACGACGGTACCTCCTTCAGCGGCGCGTACGGGTCAGGGCCAGGGAAACGATCAGAAACATATGAAGCAGTCATGGCCCCATTAGTACCTGAGGGTTAGTGACCTCCGCCACTCCACGCTGCAAATAGTTGCGCATATCTCCCCCGTTGGGTCAATAGCTCGGCGTGGGTGCCGTCCTCAATAATCTGCCCTGCGTCCATAACCAGAATGCGGTCAGCGGCCGCAGCCTGATCCAGGCGGTGCGCCACTACCAGTGCCGTAGTCCCCTTGGTAATTGCCGCGGCGGCAGCCTCCAAAGCGTTAGTGTCATCACTTCCGGCCTCTGCTGTGGCTTCATCCAAGATCAGCACCTTCGGCGACGCAAGTGCAACACGCGCCAACGCCACCTGCTGGGCCGTCTCCGGCGGCAGGTCCTCAGCGCCAGCACCAACCGGGGTGTCCAGGCCTTGCGGGAATACGCGCGCAAACTGGGCGCTTTCGGGATCCAAACCTGCGCGGCGGAGCGCATCCAACAGATCTGCATCTGAAGCGTCCTCATCAGCCATGGCCAAGTCTTGACGCAATGTACCGGCAAAGATGTGGACGTCTTGGGTCATGAGCGTCACGTTCTTAGCTGTCCACAGGTCGCTGACCTGAGTCGTGTCCACCTCACCCACGCGGATGCGGCCCGCGGTCGGCTCCACAAGGCCCGCAATCAGCGCAGCCAGTGTCGACTTGCCCGCACCTGAAGTGCCCACCAGCGCAGTCGTCGTACCAGCGGCCAACGTGACGCTAAGATTCTCCAACACGTTCGCTCCACCCGGGTAGGCAAACGAGACGTTATCCACCTCAACATCTACCGGTGCGTTCAAGTCCTCAGGCAGTGCGGATGCCTCACGGCCATCTGCCAACGTTGCCAAACTCACCGCACGCCCGACAGAGGTCGCCGCGCTTTGCAGCTCTCCGACGAAAAACAGGGCATTGAACACCATCACCTCTGCGCGGATCACCAAAAACACCGCGGCACTTGCCTGACCGGGGCTAATCGACCCATGAGCAACCAACCACGCACCCACCCCGAGCGTCAGCAACAGCCACGCGGCGAAAACGACCTGGCCCAGCCCCATAAGACGGATAAACCAGGGCGCACGATCCATCGTCGCCTCTACCGCACCCCACGAAGCCTTGCGCATCCGCCCAAGCGCCCAGTTCTGCAGTCCAAACGCGCGCAGCGTAGGCAGACCACGGACCGTATCAAGTAGTGCTGCGTTCCTTTTCGCCTCAGCAACACTCACCGCATTCGACGCCGCCGGGATGCTCCGAATGATTTCACGGGCAAACGGGTAGGCGCAGAGGATGAGGGTGATGAGGATGAGGGCGAGGCGGACGTCGATAAGCAAAAGTCCAATGAACGAAATTGGGAACACAAACACCGTCGTCAACACGCGCGAACCGATGGCCGTGATAATCCGAACAACCTCGTCAATGTCTTTGGTCATGCGGGTAATCACGTTGCCGGTACCCAGCTCCATCACCCGTGGGACCGGCGCGCGAAGCACGGCATCTAAACAGCGCCGTCGCAAATCCACCGACGCCCGTGCAACCTTTGAGCCAACGATGTAGTAGCTCAACATCCGCAACGCCACGTCGACCAATATGCATGCCATGGCAAGGGCAATGGTCACCACAAACGCGCGCGTACCAGTGCCGAGAATCGGCACCGGCGTGCCAGTCAGCGGATCAACACTTCGGCCAAAAAGATTCGCCTGCAGCGCATAGGCTGAGACAATCAACACCTGGACGCTGAGCAGTACCACCCACCAACGCCTATTCAACGCGTTCGGAAGCTGCGACAGGTAAGCAAAGGTCTCTCGAACTGTCGCAGGGGCAACGGCATCAGTGCGCTCATACTCTCGCTGCATTTACTTCACCTCCAACGCTTGGCCAGCCGCACCCCACGTGGTGTTGCCGGTGATGACAACAGTGGTTGCGCCGCCACGTAGCGCCTTGACTGCCTCGACCACGTTGGCTTGGGTGACGGAATCGAGGCCGGTCGTTGGGTCATCGAGGATCAGCACTTCCGGGTTCGCAGCCAAAGCGCGGGCAAGGGCGACGCGTTGGCGTTGGCCGCCGGAGAGGTTCAGGCCGGCCTCGCCAAGCGGCGCGGTTGGCAGCTCGCCGTCAGGTCCGACACCGCCGAGGCGTCGCAAAATGTCCTGGCAATGCGCCGCTGCAAGCGCCTCTTTGACTGCCGTGTCTGAAAACTCGCCGCGTGGATTGACGTTGTCTTCAATCGTGCCCTCGAAGATGTTGACGGTGTGCGGCGGGAACAAGACGTCGTCGCGCTGGGCCCACAATGAGGTCAACTCGTAAGACTCCTGGTCAGGCGGTAGCACCCAGAGTCCAGGGCCCGGCACCTCGGCGGCAACAGCTGCATCGGGCGCAGCCAACGCCTCACCCGCGCTATACAGCTCAGATACGCGCTGACCACTGGCTACCGCGCGACCCCATCCGCTAGCCAAGTCACCGAACGCGAAGCCTGCCATGTTTAACGCCGGCGGAACCAAAAGCGCAACGGAAGCCATCTGACCCGGGGTAATCTCACCGCGCAGCGTCAAACGAGCAGCAACGAAAATGATCAACGCGTTACACACCCACGCAACTGCCTGGCGAGCAAAGCTCAACCACGCATCAACCACCAAAAACTGCAGGTTCAGCCCGCGCGCCGTTTGCGTAGAGGTGGCAAAACGGCCGGTGACCGCCGTGGCAGCGCCCAGGCCTTTCACAGCACGAATCCCCTGCGCAACGTCGGTTGCAAGACCCGCAACGTCAGCCTCCGCAGCGCGACGCTTGAGCGAAATGCGGGTAATGGGGCGCGAAGTCCACGCCGAAAACAGCGCGATGACAACAATGGAGACAGGCACAGCCAGCGCAACCCACGGTGAGACGCTCCACATCGCCACCACGGCACCCGTGGAGTAACCAAGCGCCATGAGCGGAAACGATAAGGACTCGCGGTAGTTCGCAATCGTGCTGGAGTCGGCGTCGATGGTGTTGAGCACCGTGCCAGGACTCATCGATCCCGCCCCGTTGCGCATCACCCCCAACGTCAAATTCTGCTGCGCCAAGTGGCGCACACGTCCCACGGACGCTGCGGAAAGGCCGTCGCCCGTTGCCTCTCCAAGAAACTGCACAAAAAAGATTGCGATAAGCACTCCAAACAGCCACCAGGCGTTGAAGTCGGTATCGCCCAGGAGGCCGTCCACAATCTTGCCCACTACAACGGGTACGAACGCCCCCACACCGGAGCCAATGAGGTAGCTAAAAACATGCAACGCCAAAACGCGCGGGTAGGCAAACACCATGTCGCCTACCACCCGACGACCTGCGGTCCACGAGCTGGGCGTGAGGTGTTGGGCGTCGTTCGCTGGTGGCACTGGTGGGACGAACCAGCGGTACGTCATCATTCTTCTAGGTGGTGGTAGCACGCGGGAGAATTTAGCAGATATAGCCCGTTGCGCTGGCGATTTGGCGGGCGCGGCGGGCCGACCTATAGTTATGCGAGTGCCTGGCCGAAAGGCCGAAACACCCAAAGCCCGGGTGGCGGAATGGCAGACGCGCTAGCTTGAGGTGCTAGTGTCCTATTAACGGACGTGGGGGTTCAAGTCCCCCTCCGGGCACAACCATCACCCTGCACATGTTGCGGGGTGTTTTTCGTCTGGGAGGTTGTGTGAAGCGTCGCCAGCTACTCCTTCTTGCGGCACTGGTCGTGTTTGTGTTGGGCTGGTTGCTTTTCGACGCCCCAACGCCCTCCACCCTCCGCTCCTGGGCTGATTCCACGGGAGCATGGTTCCCGGTGATCTTTTGGCTGCTATATGTCGGCATCACGCTGTTTCCGATTCCGCGCACCATCCTGACGGTATCTTCCGGCCTGCTGTTTGGCCCCGCGCTGGGCATTGTGATCGCGATTAGTGCCACCACGGTTGCTGCCGTGATTACGCTGCTGGTTGTGAGGTATACGCTTCGAGATTTCGTCGCACCTCGGTTGACCCATCCCTCGGTGGAACGCATTAACGCCCGACTGGAATCCCGCGGATGGCTGGCGGTGGCAAGTCTTCGCATGGTGGCGTTTGTGCCGTTCAGCATTATGAACTACGCCTGCGCGTTGACCCGTGTTCGGGTTGTACCGTTTGCGGTGGCCACGTTTGTCGGCTCCCTGCCTGGGACAATTGTCACGGTTCTGCTTGGAGACACGCTCAGCGGACACGCAAGCCCCACCGTCATCGCTCTGACCGTTGCGCTTACCGTCGTGGGGCTTGTTGGCCTGCTTCTCGACGCCAACCTCCCCCAACCCACCCGTCAAGCCCCCAAGGTAGACCGCTAAGTCATTAACGCTAGGATTGCTGGCGTGATTGGCGTACATGCAAGGTATCGGGGCCGCGAGCGGCGGCGCGGCGAATACGTCTCCCGCTCGGCCGAGGCACTGTCCTCGCTGCCGGGGGTGGCGGAGTTTGAGGTGGTGGGCGTTGAGGATATTCGCGCGGACGTCGATACGCCTGAGCACGCGCTGAACCTGGTGATGGCCCTGCTTTCGGACGGTGACTGGGCCATCGGCCTCGGCATCACCTCGCATGGGCGCGGCGTGCATGCTGCTTCGGAGGCAGTAGGCACGCGCCCGGCGCAGGTGAAAGTAGGCGTAGACACCCGTAACCCAGGCACCAACGCGGAAGACATCGCCGCAGCTTTCGCGCTTGTCGGCCACGTGCTGCAAAAACGCACCATTGAGGGCCGGGAGGCCACTGCCCTGGTGCGCCGCGGGATGAACCAAAACGAAGCGGCCCGGGAGCTGGGCATCTCCAAACAGGCGATGAGTCAGCGTCTCCAGGCCGCGGGGTGGCAAGCGGAACAGGCGGGATGGCGCCTAGCGCTCAACCTAATTATTCGGGCTGAGGAAGGTCGCTAGGCCGCTCGATTTCCAGCGGGTTAGCAATCGGCGTCTCAGGCGCACGGTGCTGCGTCGGATCCGGCTCGTCGACGTGCTTGTTCGCAACCGCACGCGCCTCCGCCAGTGCGCGGGCCAGCTCCGGGTCAGTGGAGGTATCAAACCACTGATCCGTATCCCCCTCCGACGCCAGGTCCTTGGTGTCCTGGTCAACGCGCTGTGCCTCGTAGCGGAACACGCCGTCATCGTCCTTGTTGGCAAAGGCCTTCGCAAACTGCTCCAGAGAGTTGCCAAACTGGGACGGGATCATCCACATCGTCGCCGCATCATTATTGGCAATCTTTGGCAAGTTCTCCAGGTACTGGTAGGCCAGCAGCTCAGGGGTCACGCCGGAAGACTTAATCGCCGCGTTGACCTTTTGAATTGCGCGGGCCTCACCCTGCGCCTCAAGGTACTTCGCCGCGCGCTCACCCTCAGCGCGCAGGATCATCGCCTGGCGCTCGGCTTCCGCGTTCAGGATGGCGGCGTGCTTCTCGCCCTCCGCGGACAGGATGCGTGCCTGCTTCTCACCCTCCGCTGTCTTGATGTCAGACTCGCGCTTACCTTCAGCAGTCAGAATCATGGCGCGCTTTTCGCGGTCCGCCTTCATCTGCATCTCCATGGACTGCTGGATGGACGGTGGCGGATCAATCGCCTTCAGCTCCACACGGCTAATACGCAGACCCCACTTGGCGGTTGCCGCGTCCAGCTCGCCGCGCAGGCGGCGGTTGATGGTCTCACGCGACGTCAGCGTCTCTTCCAGCGTCATACCGCCGACAACGTCACGCAGCGTGGCCACAGAGATTTGCTCCACGCCAACCAGGTAGTTGTCAACGCCATAGATCGCCTTAGCGGGGTCATTGATCTGGAACGTCACCACCGTGTCAATTGCCACGGTCAGGTTGTCCTGCGTGATCACCGCCTGCGGCGGGAACGAAACAACGCGCTCACGCGTATCCACACGGGCACGAATACGGTCAATGTAGGGCACCAGAAGCGTCAACCCACCAGAGACGGTGCGCGTGTAGCGGCCTAAACGCTCAACTACAGCGGCTTCGCCTTGCGGGATCATCTTCACGGATGCAAAAAGCAGCGACACCACAAGTATGAGGATGACGCCAAAAAGAAACAGACCTGGCATGCTCTAGTCCTTCCAGACGACCGCGACTGGGCCATCAATTGCAGAGACAGTTACTACGTCACCCACCGTGTAGGTCTCCCCTGGGTCGAGGGCGCGGGCGGACCAGATGCTGCCGTCGAAACGCACCTGTCCTCCCACTGGGGTGATCTCTTCAACAACCTCGGCACGTGAGCCAACGAGTGCACGAGGTGATTCGTCGTACGTCTTCGGCGATTCCAAACGACGCCGCAAGTACGGGCGCAGGAAGAACCAAAAGGCGGCGGACGATGCGGCAAAGATGGCAACTTCAGCAGCAGGCGGGATGCCGATCAGCGAGAAGCCCGCTGTTGTCAGCGCACCGGCGGCGATCATGAGCAGGGTCATTTCGCCAACGAATACTTCAAGGATGGCAAGCACCGCGGCTGCCGCAAACCATATCAATGGACCCATGGCGGCCATGCTACATATCTGTTTTGCTCAGCTCAGGATTAGTCACGAAATCCACGAGCCGTTCAACCGCCCCGATCAGGGTGTAGTCCAGGTCACGGAAGGTGTTGACCGAGGAGTAAACGCGGTGCCAGCCTTCCTTCGGGTCGGACCAGCCGAGGCGTTGGCAGGTGCCGGTTTTCCAGTCTTCGCCGTAGGGGACGTCGGGCCAGGCGGCAATGCCGACACTGGCAGGTTTCACTGCCGCCCAGATGTCAATGTAGGGGTGTCCGGTAACAAGCACGTGAGGCCCGACGTCCTCGACCAGGCGCGATTCCTTGGTGCCTTCGATCAGGTGGTCTGCCAGCACGCCGATGCGCCGGCCAGGCCCCGGCTGAAACTCGGCGAGCCTCTCTGGCAGGTTGTCGAGGCCTTCGAGGTACTCCACCACGACGCCTTCGACGCGTAGGTCGTGGCCCCATACTTTCTCCACGATTGCGGCATCGTGAATACCTTCGACCCAGATGCGGCTCGGCTGGGCCACCTTTGCCTGCACGTTGGCCACTTTGCGGGAGCCGGAGTTGGATCGCGCCGGGGCGTCGTCACGCTTGGGCACGTACCTGGTCAGCGTCACGCGTTGGCCTTCTACCATGAAAGCGCCTGGCAGCATTTTGAAGAGTCGTTGGGTGCCGTAGCGGTCTTCAAGCCGGACGAAGTCGCCGTCGTAGGTGCGTTCAAACCCGACGACGGCGCCGACGAAATCATTGCCAACGATCTCCACGATGATGCCGGGTTCGGCCGGCACCGACGGGTAGGTTGGGCGCCTGGTGCGCGCATGTCCGCTAAAAATGTCTCCGCTGTAGCGACTGTCTCCCATAGTGTGTCCGTATTCTATCGGTCTGGCTAGACTGGCCGGAATGCACACGCGCGCTCAGGTTTATTCTCCGTTGCAAAACACTGCCGTCTGGTTGGCGGCGTGGCTGTATGGCGTTGAGTCAACGGATGAGACGCTTGATGCGTTACGTGATTTGGGTGGTCGGCACAGTTTCGGTGGGGCGCCTGTTGGGCAGTTGCTTGCCGACGTCCGCACGCACTCCAACCTCACCTCCCCCGATCCCGTCGTACGCCTTGTGTTGTGGGGCCCTGGTCAGGCGGCGCGACTTCGGGCTGGCTCGCCCGCAATGGAGGCGCTTACACAGGCCGGCGCGATCGTGCTGCGGGGGGTGGACGCGCAGCACATCTTGGTACCGGAATATCAGACTAGTGAGGTGCACTGGCGGTGGTTTGTGGAGCAGGATCCGTTGCCGGAGCCTGAGTGGCTGTCTCCCGGGGAGGCGGACCAGTTGTTGTCGCGGGCGACAGACGAGGCCGCAGTGTTGATTGAGGCCGCCGGCGGCACCAGGCAGGATCTTCCAAATCCGCGCTTGATGGTGGGCACGCTTGCGGATTTCTACGACACCCCGGGGCTTCCCGTGGGGGTCACGCCGCGTGCAGCGAAGCTATTTGCGCGTGCCGACCGAGTGGCGGCAACCATTGAGACGGTGACCGACCGTCTGGGCGACCATTCATTTGATCCGCAACTCTTCGCCTTGTGGCGCCACGTACGTAGCGCCCGCATGGCGGGTGTTGCAGACGCGGTTATTGATTACCGCCGTGCGTGGGCCTGACCGGCGCGCAGCAATCCACCTTGCATGGCTCGCCGTTGACCGTGCATCCCAACGTGTCAACGCTAGACAAGGTTTGCGGCTTGACATCGGTGGCGACTGCCTCGACCAAATCCACAATCATCGATGCAAACGCCGGCTCCAGACCAACGGTGCCGACGCGCTCGAAGCTGACACCAATCTCGTCACACGCCTGTTTAAGCTCCGTGTCTAGATCCCAGACCACCTCCATGTGGTCAGTAATAAACCCGATTGGGACGCAGATGAGGTGTTGCAGTTTGCCTTCGCCATGCAGTTCGCGGGTCCGGTCAACAACGTCAGGCTCAAGCCACGGGGTTGCGGGGTTGCCGGAGCGAGACTGCCACACCACTTCGTAGTCGCTCACGCCTGCCTCCGCGGCTACGAGGCGCGCTGCTTCAGCGACTTGGCGCGAGTACAGGTGTGGGTCTTCGGCGCCTCCGGCGGCGGCGTCGGCGGCCGTCGGTACGCTGTGTGCGGTAAACAGCACGGTCGCACCTTCGGGGGCGCGTTCAACAGCGGCACGCAGCTTATCTGCGATCAGCTGCACAAACACAGGGTGGCCGTAGAACTGCCACAGCTTGGTGTAGTTGAGCTCCGGGGTGACTTCACGGAGACGCTGGATGTCTTCGTCGTATTGGCGGCAGGCGGAGTAGCCGCCCCAGGCACTGGTGGCGAAGACGAGGGGGTTGCGGTGGCCGTCGGCAAGCATCTGCTCCGCAGTTTCAGCGGCAAAGGGATACCAGTTGCGGTTGCCAAAATAGACCGGCAGGTCGATGCCGCGGGCAGTAAGCTCCGCCTCAATGTTTGCGATGAGCTCGCGATTCTGCGCGTTAATTGGGCTGACACCACCGAAGTGAAAGTAGTGCTCGCCGACCTTTGCCAGGCGCTCGCGCGGGATGCCACGCCCGCGCGTTACGTTCTCCAGAAATGGAATAACCTCGTCTTCTCCCTCGGGGCCACCGAAGGACAAGACGAGGATTGCATCGTAGTCATGAAAGGCCATGGGTAATCAGCGTACCCGTAGGCGTTAGAGCAGTCGCACAGCCTTCGGGGACATGTTTGCCCAACGCACCGGGACTACGGATACGTTCTGGCCGGCTTGGGGAGCTTCGATCATGGTGCCGTCGCCAAGGTAGATGGCCACGTGCTGGGAGCCGCCCGGGCCCCAGAACAACAGGTCGCCGCGCTGTGCCTGGCTGGGATCGATCTGGGTGCCGCGCTGGTACTGGTACCCGGTGTAGTGCGGCAGGGAGACACCAGCACCGGCGAAGGCGTAAAGCACTAGGCCGGAGCAGTCGAAGCCCTTAACGCTGCCGCCGTTAACGCCGGTGGTTGGGCCGTTGGCGTCGCCGCCGCCCCACACGTACGGCGTGCCCACGACGGACATTGCGCGAGCAATTGCGGTTTCCACGGAGCCGGAGTTAGCTGGCGCGACGGCCTGCTGGATTTCCTCGGTGATGGATTCAGCGGTTTCAACGGCCGGCAGGAGCTCGGACAGGGAGTCAGAGACGCTCTGGCCGGCAGTGTCGGAGACGCCCAAGCCGGTTTGCAGGCCTCCGGCGAAGGCGGAGAAGATCTCCAAAAGCTCAGAAGAGGAGCTCATGGCAGTGCCGCTGGCGTACGGGTCGGCGAAGGTTGCGTGCGGGGTTTGCGTCGAGCCCACTAGCGCTGCAGAGGCTGCGATGTTGGAGGCTTCCTCGACCGCGTTGTCCGGGGAAGCGATCTGGGCGGCAGCAACGGCTTGTGCGATGACCTCGGGTTCTGGGGACGGTGCCTCCGGGGCGATCTCGGCCACGCGCTCGGTGACTTCGTCCACGATCTCCTGGTCAACCTCAGGTGCCTCATACGTCGGGGCTTCCTGCTTTTCGACGCTCTCCGGACGCACCTCACCCAATTGCCCCTCAGCCGCATCAAGCGCAGCCTGGGCCTCGGCGAGTGCGTCGTTGCGCTCGTTGAGTGCCTGGGCATTGTCTTCAAGCAGCTGTCGTGCGTTGGTTTCGGCATTGGCAGCATCGTCGGCGGCGGTTTCCGCCAGCTGGGCAGCTTCGCGTGCCACGGAGGCTTCATTTGCGGCCTCGGCGCGAGCGCGCTCAACCGCCTCGAGCGCTTCTTGCTTCTCTTTGGAGCGCTGCTTCAGGAACTGGGAGCGCTCCAGTACCTCGCGCTGGCCACTCCCGGAGCTCAAGGAGTTCAGCACGCTGGATTGGCCTGCGCCGCGGTACTGCGAGCGGGTGATGTTGCTTAGTTCCTCGCGCGCTTTTGCCACTGCTTCCTCGGAAGCTTTGAGGCGCTCATCTGCGTTTTGCACACCGCGGCGAGCCTGTTCGGCACGTGCCTGGGCATCGCGCAGATCAACCAAGGCGCGGTTCACGCTCTCCTGGAGATCCCCAAGGCCGAGGGTAAGTTCATCCACGTTTGCCTGGGCGCGCGCGACAGCGGCGACAAGCTCCGCGGTGGATTCGGTTGCGCGCGCGGGATGTGCTGCACTGGCGAATGTCAATGCAGCGGTGACTGCCACTGCGGCGCTCGCCTTCAAAAATGGGTTGCCCACGAAGGTGCTCCTCACACCGCACGCCAAAGCACACGGGCTGACTAGGCCCGGTCGTGACAAGCGTTAAGCCTTGACGTGCGATCATTCCAAAGTTGACTACTGATGCGGGCGCGCAGGCCGAAGGCGGACGAAACCGACACCCCCAACAACGTGACGATTACGTAGCGTGCTTCCCCACATGCCCGTATCTGTCAGCGGTAGCGGCTTGACTAGAGCACACCACCGCAGTGTTGCTATTGGGTAACGGTTTGACAACCTTCGGCTCACGAGCCGACAGCAGAACCATACGTCACGAGATCAACTTGTTTCACATTCTTTACCAACCGCAACAGCAGTCAAGGCTTTTGGCGTGACTAGGCGGCGCGGCTAGCTGGCCGTTTAGACACGCCGAGAGATAGTGTGAGTTTTGTCACATACGTGACGTGCCCAACGGTTTGACGGCTCGCCAGGAGGCGACAATCACAACAGTGGTAACAACAACAATGGCGAGAAAGATGGGGAGCCACGCGGGTTGGGTTTGCGTGGACGTCGATAAGAATGCCCTGAGGCCGTCCCCATAGTCAGGCTGCGCGACCATCGCTCGCTCCCCTTGTTCCACCTGGGCGCGCGTCAGCGAGTTACTCACTGCAATAGCAACGTCAGGAGTGCGGACAATAACGGTGTCAATGCCCGTCTCATTGGCCAGGTCCTGTGCCAAGTCCCGAACATCCGGGATATGGGGTGGCGTGTGTTCCAAAATGACGAGCCCGTGATTCTCAGGTAACGCATTCGCGACATGGTTTTCAAGGTCCTCGTTGGCCACTTGGAGGGCGATATTGTCCTCGCGGAGCTGGTGCACGAGGGAGGAAACATCGATGTCAGCGCTATGCATAGAGAAATAATCTACGCCAAAAACCAAAACATAACGCTCGTACTGTTATTATTGCGGTAGAACTGTGGCGCCTGGCATATGATTAATGGTTGACCGCCACGGGTCATGTACCCCACATATCAACGAGAAACGGAGCTCACTGTGGCTGAAAGCAAGAACTCCTTCAACGCCAAGAAGACGCTCGAGGTCGGCGGAAAGTCGTATGACTACTTCGCACTCGACGCCGTAGAAGGCATGGAGAAGCTTCCCTACTCCCTCAAGGTTCTGGGTGAGAACCTGCTGCGCACCGAGGACGGCAAGAACGTCACCGCAGACCACATCAAGGCAATCGCGAACTGGGATCCGTCGGCAGAGCCGTCCATTGAGATCCAGTTCACCCCTGCGCGTGTACTGATGCAGGACTTCACCGGTGTGCCGTGTGTTGTTGACCTTGCAACCATGCGCGAGGCTGTCTCCTCCCTCGGCGGCAACCCGGACCAGGTTAACCCGCTCAACCCGGCCGAGATGGTGATCGATCACTCCGTGATCATCGAGGCATTCGGTTCCAAGGCTGCTGAGGCGAAGAACGTAGAGATCGAGTACCAGCGCAACGAGGAGCGCTACCAGTTCCTGCGCTGGGGTGCTGAGAACTTCTCCAACTTCCGCGTTGTCCCGCCGGGAACCGGCATTGTCCACCAGGTGAACATCGAGTACCTGTCCCGCGTTGTCTTTGACAATGAGGGCGTGGCATACCCGGACACCTGTATTGGTACGGACTCCCACACCACCATGGAAAACGGCCTGGGCATCCTGGGCTGGGGCGTCGGCGGCATCGAGGCCGAGGCTGCAATGCTCGGCCAGCCGGTGTCCATGCTGATCCCGCGCGTGGTTGGCTTCAAGCTCACTGGCGAGATCCCGGCCGGCGTAACCGCAACCGACGTGGTGCTCACCATCACCGAGATGCTGCGTGAGCACGGCGTGGTGCAGAAGTTCGTCGAGTTCTACGGCAACGGCGTCAAGCAGATTCCGCTGGCAAACCGCGCCACCATTGGCAACATGTCCCCGGAGTTCGGCTCCACCTGTGCGATCTTCCCGATCGACGAGGAGACCATCAACTACCTCCACCTCACCGGCCGTTCCCAGGAGGACATCGACCGCGTCGAGGCATACGCCAAGGCTCAGGGCATGTGGCTGGAGCAGGACGCTGCTGAGGCTGAGTACTCCGAGTACCTCGAGCTCGACCTGTCCACCGTTGTGCCGTCCATCGCTGGCCCGAAGCGCCCGCAGGACCGCATTCTTCTGGCAGATGCCAAGGAGACCTTCCGCAATCAGCTGCCGGACTACAACACCGCAGGCAACGAGACCTTCGAGCCGGTTCGCGCACCGAAGGTTGACTCCGTGGACTACAACCAGTCCTGGCCGGGCAACGGCGAGTCCGCTGCTGTTGGCGCTGAGGGCCGCGCATCCAAGCCGGTTGTCATCGAGTCCCCGCAGGGTGGCGAGTTCACGCTCGACCACGGTGCCGTAGCAATTGCTGCTATTACCTCCTGCACCAACACCTCCAACCCGTCTGTGATGGTCGGCGCTGCCCTGTTGGCTCGCAAGGCTGCAGAGAAGGGACTGAAGGCGAAGCCGTGGGTCAAGACCATCATGGCTCCGGGCTCCCAGGTTGTTGACGGCTACTACGAGCGCGCAGACCTGTGGAAGGACCTCGAGGCTGTCGGCTTCTACTTGACTGGCTTCGGCTGTGCATCCTGCATCGGTAACTCCGGCCCGCTGCCGAACGAGGTCTCCGAGGCAATCAACGAATACGACCTGACCGCAACCGCAGTGCTGTCCGGTAACCGTAACTTCGAAGGCCGCATTTCCCCGGACGTGAAGATGAACTACCTCGCGTCTCCGCTGCTGGTCATCGCATACGCAATCGCCGGTACGATGGACTTCGACTTCGAGACCCAGCCGCTGGGTCAGGATGCTAACGGCAATGACGTCTTCCTGAAGGACGTTTGGCCGTCCACCGAGGAGATCGAGTCCACCATCGCTTCCACCATCTCCCGTGAGATGTACGAGGCTGACTACGCCGACGTCTTCAAGGGCGACGAGCAGTGGCAGGGTCTGGACATCCCGACCGGCAAGACCTTCGATTGGAACGAGGACTCCACCTACATCCGCAAGGCACCGTACTTCGACGGTATGCCGGAGGAGCCGGAGGCAGTCACCGACATTGCTGGTGCACGCGTTCTGGCGAAGCTGGGCGACTCCGTGACCACGGACCACATCTCCCCTGCTTCCTCCATCAAGCCGGGCACCCCGGCTGCGGACTACCTGGATGCGCACGGTGTTGCACGCCACGACTACAACTCCTTTGGTTCCCGCCGTGGTAACCACGAGGTCATGGTGCGCGGTACCTTCGCTAACATCCGCCTGCGCAACGAGCTGGTGGACGAGCAGGGTGGCTACACCCGCGACTTCACCAAGGAAGGCGCTCCGCAGGACTTCATCTACAACGCTGCGATGAACTACGCCGAGAAGAACATCCCGCTGGTTGTTCTCGCTGGCAAGGAGTACGGCACCGGCTCGTCCCGTGACTGGGCTGCAAAGGGCACCAACCTGCTTGGTGTTCGCGCAGTGATCGCAGAGTCCTTCGAGCGTATCCACCGCTCCAACCTGATCGGCATGGGCGTTCTGCCGCTGCAGTTCCCTGAAGGGCAGTCCCACGCTTCCCTGGGGCTGGACGGCACCGAGACCTTCGCCATCAGCGGCATCACCGCCTTCAACGAGGGCGATGAGATTCCGGCTACCGTTCACGTCACCGCGACGAAGGACGGCGGCGAGACCGTTGAGTTCGACGCAGTTGTTCGCGTGGATACCCCGGGTGAGGCGGAGTACTACCGCCACGGCGGCATCCTGCAGTACGTGCTGCGCCAGATGGTGAAGAGCTAAGGCCACGAGCTACGCACGTAGTTTGTAGCTAAAGAAGTGAAAAGGCCGCCCGGGTACGTGTTCGGGTGGCCTTTTCACGTGAACGTCGATAAGCAAGAAAGCCCCCGTATACGCCATGCCGATTATTAGCGAAGGCGAGCTGGCGCGCCGCCGCCAGGAGATCATTGACGCCTCCCGTGATTGTTTCGCCAGGTATGGCTTTGAGGGGGCTACCGTCGCTCGCCTAGAGGAGGCGACGGGAAAGACTCGCGGCGCGATCTTCCACCATTTTGGTGATAAGGAGACGCTGTTTCTTGCCATCGTGAGTGCGGATGCGCAGCGCCAGGCTGAGGTGGTTTCCCAAAACGGTCTGGTTGAGGTGATGCGGGAGATTCTGCGTAACCCTGCTGAGCACGGTTGGTTTGCCACCCGAAGCGAGATCATTCGCAAGCTCCGCACCGACCCTGTCTTTGAAGCTCGTTGGCGTGAGCACCAGGAAGTGCTGGATCAGGCGGTGCTGGAGCGTTTGCGTTCCAATGAGCATTTGCGTGACGACGTCAACGTCAACGTCCTCCAAACCTACCTCGAGACAGTGCTCGAAGGGGTGCTTACCAGGCTGGCTGCTGGCGAATCGCCGGAGCGACTGGACGCCATGTTGGATGTTGTGGAGCAGTCGATTCGCGGCTGATTGTTTCAAAGTAGACCAAGCGGTATAGAATGACGCGCATGTCTACACTGCTTTTTCTTTCCCTACGCAACGGCGAGCTTGGCCCGGATGTGGCCCGCGCCGAGTATCACGACGCGTTGGCGTCGACGGGTTTAGAAGAAGTTGAGTTAGTCCATCGCGTGATTGACTCCCCTGCCGCCGAACTTGGTCCGCTTGACGGGATTGCTGGCGTGATCGTTGGTGGCAGCTCGCTCAACGTGAGCAATGAAACGTATGACGACTACCAGCGCCACGTCGGTGAGGTGCTCACCCAGGTGTTGGAGTCTGGTTTACCGGTCTTTTTCGTCTGCTTCGGCCTGTCCTGGCTAGTGGATCACGTCGGCGGCGTCATCGGACATTCGCACGCGGAAGATTCCGGCCCGACCCACGTGGAGGTCACCAAGGCTGGGTGCAAAGACGTCTTGCTGGCCGCCGCTCCGCAAACGTTTACTGCTTTAACCGGCCACACTGAGGCACCGGAAGAGGTGCCGGAGGCGTTGACCGTGCTGGCGACTGGCCCAGACGGGATGACCCAGATGGTGCGCTACGGCGACCACGTGTGGGCCACGCAATTCCACGCGGAGATGAACGCAGACGCCATGCGTACGCGCATGGATTTCTACCACGACTACGGCTATTTCGCGCCTGAAGACTATGCGCGCATCGTTGCGGACCTGCCGCACCACGACGTGTCCGCAGCAAACGGACTGATGCGCACGTTTGCGCAGTACGTGCGTTCCTAGCTACAGGTCCTGCAGCTTCTGGTTGCCATTTTCAAACTCAAACGGATTCTGATCAAAGGACTCGCCCCGGTTGATAATCTCCGCAATCACCTGGGCAACGAGCTCGCGGGCTGTCTCAGAGCTTTGCGGCGGCGCGTCGTTGAGGATGTTGATGCCGGTCGCTGGTTCATCGGTGAGCAAGGTTGGCCCCAGGATGACCTGGTCGATCTTGCTGGAGAGCAGACGCAGGTCCACCGCCTTTTTCGCCTCCACGTAGGCGTGCCAAGAAGACCCGTCGTCTTCTGCCTTGCCGTCTTGGGCACCGGCGTAGGAGACGTTGATCAAAAGCGGCGCGAATTCACCGAGCTCTTCAAGTGCGTCGATCATCACCATCGCCGCGTCACGGTCCACCGCATAGGTTCGTTCCGGATCACCGCCGCCAGCACCAGCGGACCACACCACGACGTCAAACGGCGTCAGCAAACGCGCCCAGCCTTCCCTATCCAGCTTGGTCAAGTCTTGAATGATCACGGTTGCACCTGTTTCGGCAAGGCGCTCGGCGTGCTTGGGATTGTGGGCGAGGGCGGAGACGTGGTGGGAGGTGCCGACAAGCAAAGGCACCGTGTGAGCTGACACTTTGCCCCCGGCACCAAGGACTAGGACGTAAGAACGTGCGTCATGCATACGCCCACAGTAACCCAGTGGGTACTATCTTTGCCCATGCATGCAATTATCACGACCACGGGTCAGGACCGCGTCGGCATCATCGCCGGCGTGGCAAACGCCGCAGCCGAACGCAACCTGAACATCATCGACGTTTCCCAGACGCTCATGGACAACTTCTTCACCATGATCATGCGTGTTGAAGTACCAGAAGGCGCCAACGTGGGCGACCTACAAGCCGAACTCGCCGAGGTTGGCGAGCGCCTCGGCGTGGTTGTCCGCCTGCAGTCCGAAGCCCTCTTCACCGCGATGAATGAGATCTAGCATGGCTGCAGCATTCGACTTTGACTTCAAGTCCAAACACATCCTCGACGTCATCCACATGATCGAGGACTACCGCCTGGACATCCGCACCGTCACCATGGGCATCTCGCTGATCGGGTGCACGCGCGCCACCATGGAGGCCACCGCAGAGGCCGTGTATGACCGTGTAGTTACCCGCGCCCGCAACCTGGTCCCGGTGTGCGAAGGCATCGAGCGTGAGCTTGGTATCCCGATTGTGAACAAACGCGTGTCGATCTCCCCCATCGCGTTAGTTGTGGCGGGCGTTGAGGGCGACCCGGTGCTTGTGGCCAAGGCGCTTGACCGCGCGGCAGCGGAGCTGGGCATTGACTTCATTGGCGGCTACTCCGCGCTTGTGGAGAAGGGTGCTACATCTGGCGACGCCCGCCTGATCGCATCGATCCCGAACGCTTTGGCGCAGACGAGCAAGATCTGTTCGTCGGTGAACGTGGCTACGTCGCGCGCCGGCATCAACATGGATGCTGTGGCGGAGATGGGTCGCGTGATCAAGCGCGCCGCCGAGTTGACGGCCACAGAATCGTCCATCGCCTGTGCGAAGTTGGTCGTGTTTGCCAACGCTGTTGGTGATAACCCCTTCATGGCCGGCGCCTTCCACGGCATCGAAGAGCCAGACACTGTCGTATCGGTCGGCGTGTCCGGCCCGGGTGTGGTCAACAATGCGTTGGGTTCGCTCGAGGGAGCCACGCTTAACGACGTTGCCGAGGAAGTAAAAAAGGCCGCCTTCAAAATCACCCGCGCAGGCCAGCTCGTGGGCAACATGGCGGCAGAGCGCCTCGGTGTGCCGTTTGGCATCGTGGACCTGTCGTTGGCGCCGACTGCTGAAATGGGTGACTCCGTCGCACACATCCTTGAGCACATGGGCCTGGATCAGGTAGGTACCCACGGAACCACGGCAGCTCTCGCCCTGCTCAATGACGCTGTAAAGAAGGGCGGCATGATGGCCTGCTCACGCGTCGGCGGCTTGAGCGGTTCCTTCATCCCGGTCTCTGAGGACAAGGGCATGATCGACGCGGTGCGTGCCGGCAACATCACCATGGACAAGCTGGAGGCCATGACCTCGATCTGTTCCGTGGGCTTTGACATGATCGCCATTCCTGGCGACACGTCCGCGGAGCTCATCTCCGGCATGATCGCGGACGAAGCCGCGATCGGCGTGATGAACCATAAGACCACCGCAGCACGTCTGATCCCCGTGCCGGGCACGAAGCCGGGTGACGAAGTGAACTTCGGCGGGCTGCTTGGCTACGCACCGGTCATCCCGGTCTCCCAGGTGGGCAACGACGCGTTCATTCGCCGCGGGGGCTTCATCCCTGCCCCGGTCCACGGTTTCCGCAACTAGGATTTCCTAGCCCCAGGCCTTGACCCTCACACGATGTGAGGGTTTAGTCTGGCGTCGTGAAGATCTCTGATGTAGCAGCTGCAGCTGGTTGTTCAGTCCGCTCAGTGCGCCACTTACATGAAGCTGGAGTAGTTGAAGAACCAGCCCGGACCAGCGGCAACTACCGCGAATACTCTGTCCGGGATCTGGCAGCAGTCATTCGGGCTCGGGCACTTATCGACGCAGGCGTGCCCGTAGCCGACGTCCAATCCGATGACGCCGTTGCTCGTTCCCTAACACTGCTCGATGAACGGATACGACACCTGCAGCATCAACGTGAGCGCCTTGCGCTGATACAACATGCTCCGTTGGGCGCCCCGGAGGACATCCGGCAACGTTTGAGCGCTGTCTTCGAAGATGCTGACACCCTGCAGTTGGAGCTGGACTCGTGGGACCTGATGGCGCTCACCGGTGTTGCTACCAGCGCCACGTGGACTGTGCTTCGACGAAACCTTGATGATCAAACGTGTATCGCCGCGGCACGTGAGGCTGGCAGGTTATGGAGCGAACTCGCAACGTTAACCTCGCGCGATGAGAAAGTCACTCCGATCGTGCAACGCCTTCATGAGCTCTTTCCTCTCGGACTGATGCGGGGTGTTTTAGAAACGCTACAGCCTGCTCAAACAGGGCTAGCGGTGGGTGACGTCCCGACTCGTGGAGCGCAGGCGTTCGCGCTCGAATCCATAGCAGGGAGTCTGGGTGGCTAGGCTCTGGGCACTGCTGCGCAAACATCCTGGTTTCCGCCTCGCACGCTATGAGCTCGGGTTGTATCGAGACCTCACGCGATGGGTCAAAGGCGTTCAGCTTATTCCCGATGGCGCGGATGCCCTTCCCCACCCTCCCGGCCGACTACAGATGCTTGGTGTTCTCACAGCGGTTCTTGTGTCCGAAATGGTGGCAGTGCATCTTCTTCTACCACCTGGCTCACTGCGATTGATCGCACTGATTATCTCGGCCTGGAGCTTTATCTACCTTTGGTCCCTGATTGCCAGCGAACGTATTCGCCCCAGCTACATCGCAAAGGACGTAATCGTCCTGCGCCGCGGAAGGATTGTGTTCGCTGAAGTGCCGACGGCTCTCATCCGCAGTCAACGCCGAGAGCGCTCATTTGCATCCGACATCGAAATCGAGCAAGGCGTGCTTACGCTCGGCAGTCCTGCAGGGACAGACACCGTTGTTGATCTAGAAAAGCCAATCGAGGCGGCCAAAGACCGATACCCATGGCAAAAGCCCCGGTACGAGCGAGTGCATCAAGTCCGATTCTATGCCGGGGCAACACAGCCCTAAGTGCTCGGACTAGCGCTTCTTGCCTACCATAAAGTAGGCAAGCCACCCGGCGGTGTTTACCGTGGCGATCATCGGCGTCCACAGCCACTTCGGGCCGCGGATACGGCGAGCGTCGCTGCGGGCAAGGTCGCGCAACGCCCATGCCTTGCCGGCAGAATCAATTGCAACAAGGACACCGACAAGTGCCTTCTGGTCGGTGGAAAGTTCGTCCCAAGACTCACGCAGCGTGGTGAGAATTTCGTTAACAGACATGTGTTGATACTACCTCTGTTGAGTCCGTTGATTGTACGTCGCGGTCTAGCCCCAAGAGGCTAGAAGAAAGCGTTATTGATCACGCTGCCGATTGCTAGACCACCCAGCAGCGCGCTGATCACAATAAGCGCAATGGCAGCGCCTTCGGCGTCGCTAGATCCGGCATCCGACAGGCCTTCAATAAGTGAGCTTCCCGGGGTGATTTCGTGTTCAAGCAGGTGAACGCGGGCACCGAAGTAGCGGTTAATCGCCTCAGATTCTTCTTCCATAGTCACCATGCGGCCGTCTTGCGGCGCGTTTGCCGTGACCACGTAGCGTGTGTTTCCGTTGCTATCTTCAACCTCGTAGCTGGTGGACAAGACTCCCACCAGCCCGCCGCCTGGAAGGTATAGCGGGCCACCAGAGTCTCCTTTTCGTGCACCCCGTGGCGTTTCAACAATGATCTTGTTGCCCAGGGTGGCGATGATCTCGCCGCAGTCCGCGCTGCCACTTGTACCGTGGGTGGTGTGCCCGTGGAAGCACACTTCTTGGCTCTTGCGTAGCTGGCTGATCGGGACGATGCCGTCGCGGTCAAAGGTGTTGGAGTTGATGGTCACGCCGTCTTTCCAGCGGATAATCGCCCAGTCGTTCGCGTTCTTCTTCGGGTCGTAGTTGGGCGATTTTTCGATTGTGCCGGCTGAGATGGCTTTCTGCATGCGTTTGCCGGCCTTGTCGGAAAGAAAGACCCTGCTGACTCCCTCGGCACAGTGGGCGGCTGTGTAGCTGACTCGGTTGACGGGGTCGTTGTACCCAATCGTGCACTCGCCCGCCAGCGTGCCAAACTGCCAGCCTTGGTTGACCTCAAGTCCATTTCTTATCGACGACTCCGCCCCCGCAACCGGCGCCCCCACCCCACTAAAAACGAGACCGGTAGCTAGAAGTGCGGCACCGACGCGACGAGCATACGTAGACATGCCTTTATGCTAATTCACAGGGAGTTTTATGCCAATTCCACGATTTCCATATACTCGTCACTCCACAGGTCCTCATCACCCTCCGGCATGATGATCACGCGCTCCGGTTCCAAGGCACGCACGGCACCCGGGTCGTGCGTAACCAGAACGACGGCACCGGTATACGTTTTCAGTGCGTCTAGCACCTGCTCGCGTGATTGTGGGTCGAGGTTGTTCGTTGGCTCATCAAGCAGCAGCACGTTCGCTCGGGAGGAAACAAGCGTGGCGAGCGCAAGGCGCGTCTTCTCACCACCAGAGAGCGTGCCGGCCGGCTGCTCGAGCTTGTCGCCAGAGAACATGAAGGCGCCGAGCAAGCCGCGCAGGTCCTGCTGACCGGCATCTGGGCAGGCCTCGATGGTGTTCTCCCAGACGCTCTTGTCGCTGTCGATCGTGTCATGTTCCTGCGCGAAGTACCCAATCTTCAGGCCGTGTCCCGACACGAGGCCGCCCTCGCCGTCAGTGCGCTCAACACCAGCCAGTAGCTTGAGCAGCGTCGTTTTGCCTGCACCGTTGGTGCCTAAGACGACGACTCGGGAACCTTTATCAATGGCCAGGTCAACACCGGCGAACACTTCAAGCGAGCCGTACATCTTGGTCAGACCCTTGCCGTACAGCGGCGTCTTGCCGCACGGCGCTGGCTCGGGGAATTTAATGGACGCGAACTTGTCGGCCACTCGGACCTCATCGAGCTCGCTCATCATGCGGTCTGCACGTGCCAGCATCTGCTTTGCAGCGGCGGCTTTGGTGGCCTTCGCCCCGAGTTTGGCGGCCTGCTTCTGAAGCGCGGAGGCCTTCTTCTCTGCGTTGGCACGTTCGCGGCGGCGGCGCGCCTCGTCCTCAGCGCGCGCTTTTTGGTAGGTGCTGAAGCCCATGTTGTATACGTCCGCCTCGGCACGAACCGCATCGAGGAACCAGACTTTATTACATACGTCGTCCAGTAGCTCGACGTCGTGGGAGATCATGATCAACCCACCTTCGTGCTTGGACAGGAAGTTACGCAGCCAGGTGATGGAGTCGGCGTCGAGGTGGTTAGTGGGCTCGTCGAGAAGAAGCGTTGTCTTCGACTTACCCGACCCCTGGCGAGAAGCAAAGAGAATTTGGGCCAGTTCGACGCGGCGACGCTGACCACCCGAAAGCGTCTTAAGTTTCTGGTCAAGCACCCTGGCCGGAAGCCCCAAATTGTCACAGATCTGCGCCGCTTCAGCGTTGGCTTCGTAGCCGCCGAGCGCCTGGTAGCGCTCCTCCAGGCGGGAGAACTTCGCAATCGCCTTGTCGCGCTCCTCCCCGTCCGTCTCCTCCATGATCTTCTGCTGCTTCGCCATGGAGCGCTGGATCTGATCCAGCCCGCGCGCGGAGAGCACACGGTCCCGAGCGGTTTGTTCGATGTCGCCTTCCTTGGAGTCCTGTGGAAGGTAGCCGATCTCGCCAGCCCGAGTCACCGAGCCACCGTAAGGCTCGGTCTCCCCCGCCAGGATGCGCATCGTTGTCGTCTTGCCGGCGCCGTTGCGGCCAACCAGCCCGATGCGATCGCCGGGTTGGACGCGAAGGTGCTGGCCTGGTGCGTCGAGAAGCGTGCGCGCGCCGACGCGGACCTCGAGATCATTGGTGACAATCACGGCTAGATACCTTACAAGCCTGGTCAAACTGCAGAACAAAGTCTGTCAAATCACTTGACGCGGGCTGTGCGCTAATTTATAATTATCTTTACGTGCCGTCGGCATGTCTTGTTCCCCTTCCCGAGAGGTTTCCATGAAGAAGACCCCCCCCCCCTTTCCGCGCTCGCGCTGAGCGTAGCCATGTCTACCACGCTGGTTGTCACACCTGCTGAAGCTCAGCCGGCAGCGCCGAATTTCCAACAGATCCAGAAGCAGATTGACGCCACTACCCGCAACGCGCTCATGAATCTGTGGGGCCCCTACGAGCAGCTGATTCGTACCTTCCCGCAGCTCAAGCCGCTCCTCGATCCGGTGGTCAACCAGTTCCTGCCGGCACGAAAGCCAGTCGCAGCACCGGTGACCACCGCGGACTCTCTCTTCAACGCGATCAATGCGGGCGTCGATACCTACAACCGGGCGCACCCAGTGCCAACAGGGGGGGTCGTGTATTCCCGTCCGAGACCAATGAAACGCAGCCCGCAGCTGGATGCAATGGCACAGAGAATTGCAAATGAAGCTATAAACAACAACGCTAGCCCAAGCGGACTTATCGAAAACTACCCGACCCCCGCCCCATTCGAGTTCCATGGCGCATTGTGGGAGACAAGCGACAAACCCCGCAGCGAAACGGAAGGAGAACTCCGCGCCGGCAACGAGAATTACATCATGCCCCAAGGCCGCCACTGGTACCACGCAGGCACAGCGGTGGCTCAGCGGGACGGCAAGTACGTCTACATCGTCGTCTACGGCGGTAAGAATGAGTACGGTGTCGAAGACTTCTAGAAGTAGCTGACACGCAGCTCAACGCCCCCGTGCACCGTGAGACGGGGGTTAAGCGACAAAATGTGTGCTTTTCTCGGCGTGTCGATTTAAGTGACAAAATGTGTGCTTTTCGGGGGTTGGAATGGGCCGGGCCCGGGGTGCTGTGCTGGGGTTATGAGCGTCCTGCCCAGCCGTGTCGGATGGCCCAGGAGGGGTTGAAGTCGGTGTCGATGCCGGTGTCGTAGACTTTCGGCCGGCCGTCGGGTGAGTTGGCTTGGTCGCGTTCACGCATGTGTGCCTGGCGGGCGTGTGCGTAGCCTTTGCGGCCGAAGTCTTGCTCGATTGCTAGCGCCAGCGGGTCATCGTGGTGTTGGGTGTGCAGGTAGAGCCACCAGTCCATGATGATTCGTTGATGTTCGTCAAATGCGCCGCGGTGGGCTCGGGCAAGGTGTTTCAGCTGTGCGTTTATGCCGCCTTCCAGGCTGTTTGTGGTGGTCTTCAGCTCGGTTGTGGTGCGGTGTGGTGGGTTGAGCCAGACGAAGAGGTGGCCTTGTTGGTAGAGACGCTCGAACCGGCGGTAGGCTCTGCGGGCTCTGGGGTGGGTGTACCACCATTGCTGGTTGTCGCGGATGCGTTTTGGGATCTCTTCTGGGGCGACTTGGTTGCGGTAGGTGCGGTCTTTGAGCCAGTCACCGTAGAGGTCATGGAAGCGGTTGAGGCGAAGTACCCAGGTAATTGCCTGGTCACGGGTGGTGATGTGGGTTAGCTGGTTGCCGAGGCGAAGGAGTGCTTTGTGCGCGGTGATTGTTGGTTGGCGTGTGGTGTCTTTGATGGTGTCGCGGCGTACGTGGACGAGGCAGCGTTGGATGGAGGCGTTTGGCCAGCATTGTTTGATGGCCTTGTTTGCGCCACCGGAGCCGTCTGTGGTCACGACTAGGGGTTCGGCGATCAGGTCGAAGAGTTTGGCGTAGTCGTAGGCGGTTTCTCGTGTGCACCAGTGCCAGGCAACGACGTGTTCGCTGGTTGCAGCGACAAGCAGGCATTTTTTGTGGAAGTAGGTGACGTCAATAAACAGCTGGTCGTAGACGCGGTACGGGTCTGGTTTGCATGGGACGATGATGAACCAGAAGTAGGTGAACCAGCGGATCAATGTGCGCCTGGAGACGTTGTGTGCAGCAGCCACAGCGTCGAGGGGACGCTGGCCGGTGATCCAGTCGATGAAGATGGCAAACCGATATGCGCTGGTCTTAGCCGTGTTCGGGTTGGTGAAGGTGTACCCGCAGTGTGTACAGCGCCATCGCTGTTTTCCGCTGGAGGTGGTGCCCATTTTCGTGGCGGTGTGCTCGCATGCCGGGCATAGGGGCCTGTTGTGTTTTCTCTTCCTGTGTTGAGTTGGCATGCAGCTGGTTTAACAGCTTGCTGTCGTAGCACATCCAACGCCTGAAGTGGTGGACCTTCCGGTCTATGGTCGGGAATCCCGATTCAACGAGCACTCTCCCGCCGTAGGCCCAGGCAGGACCGGGAATCCATATCCAAAAAAGCACACATTTTGTCGCTTAACCCTGAGACGGTGAGCACGGGGGCTTTCGCGCACTCGCGATACTACACCGCGAAGCCGAGGGCGCGGAGCTGCTCCCGGCCTTCTTCCGTGATGAACTGCGGACCCCACGGCGGCATCCATACCCAGTTGATCTCCAGCTCTTCGGCGTCGGTGTTGTTCACAACCGCCGCGCGCGCCTGTTCCTCAATCACATCGGTCAGCGGGCATGCCGGTGAAGTCAGCGTCATGTTGACTACCGCCACGTTGGCGCCGTCGCGCTCTTCAATCCACACGTCGTAGACCAGACCAAGGTCAACTACGTTGATGCCCAGCTCCGGGTCGATGACGTCGTGCAGGTACTCCTCCACTTCGCCGACAAGCTTGAGCTGCTCTTCGGTTTGCTCTGGGCGCTGTGCTTCTTCAGCCATCGGTTAGTCCTCCTTCGTCTCTACGGTTTTACCGGTCTTGCTTAATGCTTCGGCGGTTGCTGCCTCAAAGGCTTTCCACCCCAACAGCGCGCACTTCACGCGGGCCGGGAACTTAGCCACACCGGAAAACGCCACGCCGTCACCGATCAGTTCGGCGTCGCCCTCGACGGTGCCGCGCGAGGTGATCATCTCCTCGAAGGCCTGCAGCTTCTTAAACGCCTCACCGATCGGTTTGCCCACGATCTCCTCAGCCATCACAGACGTCGACGCCTGCGAAATCGAGCAGCCTTCGGCGTGGTAGGAGACGTCTTCGACTGTCTCGCCGTCGCTAGAGAGGTGGATGCGCAGCGTCAGCTCGTCGCCACACGACGGGTTGACGTGGTGCACCTCGGCTTCGAACGGATCGCGCAGGCCCGCATGCTGCGGGTTTTTGTAGTGGTCCAGGATGACTTCCTGGTACATCGATTCAAGGTTCATCGAAAGAACTCCTTCGCTTTGCTTATCGACGCCACCAACGCATCAACCTCTTCCAACGTGTTGTAAAGGTAGAAACTCGCCCTCGATGTGGACTGCAGATTCAGCCCCCGGTGGGCCGGCCACGCACAGTGGTGACCAGTACGGATTGCCACGCCCTCGGAGTCGAGAACTTGGCCCAAGTCGTGCGGATGGACGCCGTCGACGGTAAACGCAATCGACCCGCCGCGGTGATTGGTGGTTAATGGGCCTGCGATAGACAAGCCGTCGATACGCTGCATCTGCTCAAGTGCATATGCGGTCAGCTCGCGCTCGTGTGCCTGGATCTCCTCCATCCCGATTTCGGTAAGGAAGTCCACGGCGGCGCCAAGCCCAACAACCTGGGAGGTCATCTGCGTGCCAGCCTCGAAACGCTGTGGGGCGGGCGCGTAGGTGGATTCCTCCATACGCACAACCTCAATCATGGACCCACCGGTCAAAAACGGGGGTAGGTCCTGCAGGTGCTTCGAGTACACCGCACCGACGCCATTCGGGCCGCACATCTTGTGGCCAGAGAACGCGGCGAAATCAACGTCCAACGCGCGGAAGTTCACGGGCATATGTGGCACCGACTGGCAGGCATCCAACACAGTCAGCGCACCGACCGACTTGGCACGGCGCACCATTTCCTCCACATCCGCTTGCGCGCCGGTCACATTGGACTGGTGTGTAAACGCAACAACCTTGACAGATTCATCGAGTTCGAGCGAGTCGAGGTCGATTCGCCCGTCGGCAGTCATGGAGTACCACTTCAACGTCGCACCAGTGCGACGCGCGAGTTCCTGCCACGGCACGAGGTTCGCGTGGTGCTCCAATTCCGTGACCACGATCGTGTCGCCCTCACCAACTGCCAAGTCGCCCGCACGGCTATCACCCAGCACGTATGCGACAAGGTTCAGCGCCTCGGTGGCGTTTTTGGTAAACGCGATCTCATCGTTGTCTGCACCCACAAACGCCGCAATCTTTGCGCGGGCGGACTCATAGGCGTCAGTGGCTTCTTCCGCAAGCTGGTAGGAGCCGCGGTGCACTGGCGCGTTGTAGCCCAGCACAAAGTCGCGCTCCGCCTCCCACACTCGCAACGGCCGCTGTGAGGTCGCCCCGGAATCCAGGTAGACCAGGGGCTTGCCGCCGCGGACCGTGCGACCCAGGATGGGGAATTCCTTCCTGATTGCGTGAACGTCTAAAGCCATTAGATGAACTTCTCGTAGCCTTCAGCCTCAAGCTGATCTGCAAGCTCAGCACCGCCGGTGGTGACAATCTTGCCGTTGGCAAACACGTGCACGAAATCCGGTTGCACGTAGTTCAGGATGCGCTTGTAGTGCGTAATCATGAGCACGCCACCGTTGGTCTCCTCCTGGTAGCGGTTAATGCCCTCGGAGACAATGCGCAGCGCATCAACGTCCAGACCAGAGTCGGTCTCATCCATCACCGCGAACTTCGGCTTGAGCAGGGACAGCTGCATAACCTCGTGGCGCTTCTTCTCGCCGCCGGAGAAGCCCTCGTTCACAGAGCGCTCGGAGAAGGACGCATCCATGTGCAGCGCGTCACGGGCAGCGTTGAGCTCACCAACCCACTCGCGCAGCTTCGGAGCCTCGCCGCGCACAGCAGTCACGGCGGAGCGCATGAAGTTCGAAGAGGACACGCCCGGTACCTCTACCGGGTACTGCATAGCCAGAAAGAGACCGGCACGTGCGCGCTCGTCAACATCCATGTCCAGGATGTTTTCACCGTCCAGAAGCACCTCGCCCTCGGTGACCTCGTAGCGCGGGTGGCCTGCCAGGGTGTATGCAAGCGTGGACTTACCGGAGCCGTTCGGGCCCATGATGGCGTGGGTTTCGCCGCCCTTGATGGTCAGGTTCACGCCTTTAAGAATCGGAGTGGGTTCCTGGCCTTCCTCGGTGGGAAGGACGTTGGCGTGCAGGTTCTTGATTTCCAGAGTGGACATATAAACGTTTCCTTTAGTTGTTGTTCAGCTCGAGCTCGCCGGCGACACGTGCAATCAGTTCATCACGCACGGATTCCACCGGAATCTGGTTCAGGACCTCGTTGAAGAAGCCGCGGATAATCAGGCGCGTTGCCTCGGTTTCCGGGATACCGCGGGAGCGCAGGTAGAAGATCTGCTCCTCATCAAAACGACCAACGGTAGCGGCGTGGCCCGCACCCGCAATCTGGCCGGTTTCAATCTCCAGGTTCGGGATCGCATCAGCGCGAGCACCATCCGTCAGCACCAGGTTGCGGTTGGTCTCGTAGGTGTCAGTGCCCTTGGCTTCTGCACGAATCAGGACGTCACCAACCCAGCAGGTGCGTGCCTCCGGCAGAACGGAATCCTTATCGCCCTGCAAAGCGCCCTTGTACAGCACGTTAGAGCGGCAATTTGGCACCGAGTGGTCCACCAGCATGCGGTTTTCAATGTACTGACCTGCGTCAGCGAAGTAGACGCCCGTCAGCTCCACGTCTGCACCCGGAGCCTCAAAGGTCACACGCGGTGTCAGTCGGACAACCTCGCCACCGAAAGCGGCAACGGTGTGGCGCAGCACAGCGTCGCGCTGCACCTTGATGGACTGCTGGCCAATGTGCACTGCGTCCAACGCCCACTCAGTGTCCACGATCGCGTTGACGTGGGAGCCTTCACCGATGTGCCAGTTCAGGTTGTCTGCGTGGGTGCCGGAGCCCTCATAACGCACGATCACCGTCGCCTGGGAGTGGCGGCCAGTTTCAACCAGGATGGTGCTAAACGTCGTTGCGTCCACACCAGCGCCGGTGATCGTGATCTCAATCGGTGCATCCAGTACCGCATCCGCCGGCACGGAAATCAGCGTGCCATGCTCGGCTGCGCTCCATGCCTGGGCGGCAACACGGTCCACCGGGCCGCCTGCCACGCGCAGGCGCTCATCGTCGGCCGCGAGTTGTTCGATGGTGACGTTCGACGGAGCGTCGATACGCAGCTGCTCCGAAACCTGCGTGGGGAACGTACCGTCGTGCAGACCGCGGATCCTGCGCAGCGAAATAAAACGCCACACCTCATCGCGTCCACCCGGAACCGGGAAATCCTCCACGTTGAAGGACTGGAACAAGTCACCCTTGTTGTTGTGCGTTGTTGCGTTACCAACAGGGTCAATAACGGTTTTGGTCGAAGTCAACTTAGCCTACCGATCCTTCCATCTGCAGTTCAATCAGGCGGTTGAGCTCAAGCGCGTATTCCATCGGCAGCTCCTTCGCAATCGGCTCAACAAAGCCGCGCACGATCATCGCCATAGCCTCTTCCTCCGCAATACCGCGGGACATGAGGTAGAACAGCTGCTCCTCGCTCACCTGCGACACCTTTGCCTCATGGCCAAGCGTCACACGGTCATTACGAATGTCGTTGTACGGGTAGGTATCCGAACGCGAAATGTCATCAACCAACAGCGCGTCACACTCAACATTGGACATGGAGTTGTGCGCATTCGCGTTGACCTGGATCAGGCCACGGTATGCGGAACGGCCACCGCCACGCGCCACGGACTTAGACACCACCGACGAGGAGGTGTGCGGCGCCAGGTGCACCATCTTCGCGCCGGTGTCCTGGAACTGGCACTCACCGGCAAACGCCACAGACAACACCTCGCCGCGGGCGTGCTCACCAGTCATCCACACGGCCGGGTACTTCATGGTCACCTTGGAACCGATATTGCCGTCGACCCACTCCATGGTCGCGCCTTCCTCGGCACGCGCACGCTTCGTCACCAAGTTGTACACGTTGTTCGACCAGTTCTGAATGGTGGTGTAGCGGCAGCGGCCGCCCTTCTTCACAATGATCTCCACCACTGCAGAGTGCAGGGAGTCAGACTTGTAAATCGGGGCCGTGCAACCCTCAACGTAGTGCACGTACGCATCCTCATCCACAATGATCAGGGTGCGCTCGAACTGGCCCATGTTCTCCGTATTAATACGGAAATATGCCTGCAGCGGAATATCCACGTGCACCCCTGGCGGGACGTAGATGAAGGAGCCACCGGACCAAACAGCGGTGTTCAGCGCGGAGAACTTGTTGTCGCCCGCGGGAATAACGGAGCCGAAGTACTCCTTGAACAGATCCTCGTGCTCACGAAGGGCGGTGTCGGTATCAACGAAAATGACTCCCTTTTCCTCCAGGTCCTCACGGATCTGGTGGTACACAACCTCAGACTCGTACTGTGCGGCAACACCTGCAACCAGGCGCTGCTTCTCCGCCTCAGGGATACCCAGCTTGTCGTAGGTGTTCTTAATGTCCTCAGGCAGGTCTTCCCAGCTAGTCGCCTGCTTCTCCGTAGAGCGGACGTAGTACTTGATGTTGTCAAAGTCAATGCCAGAAAGGTCAGCACCCCAGGTTGGCATCGGCTTCTTTTCAAAGATATCGAGCGCCTTCAGGCGTTGGTTGAGCATCCACTCCGGCTCTTCCTTAATGCCGGAGATGTCGCGCACAACGTCCTCGTTCAGGCCGCGGCGCGCGGAGGCGCCAGCGACGTCAGAGTCATGC
This sequence comes from Corynebacterium riegelii, assembly GCF_001263755.1. Lineage (NCBI taxonomy): Bacteria > Bacillati > Actinomycetota > Actinomycetes > Mycobacteriales > Corynebacteriaceae > Corynebacterium > Corynebacterium riegelii. Next base: position 666,948 of record NZ_CP012342.1, on the reverse strand, counting down.
CAGCCGTAGTTGTAAGCACCGATGGACTGAATGATCTCGTCATCATTCATCGGCGTCTCAAGGCCGGGTGCGGGAGTCGCTTTCGTCATCGTTTCCGCTCCTTAGCTTTCATTATTTGTGTGGTAGTTCCCCGTGGTCAGCGGGATGTTTGTGGTGCAAAGCCCGTTGCCGTCCGCAATCAGCGCCAGTGGTTGCACGTGGCTTCCCACTAGCTCCGAAATCGCCTCGTGCTCAGCCTCGCACAGCTCAGGGTGGGCCGCAGCAACCGACTGCACTGGGCAGTGGTGCTGGCAGATCTGCACGCCTCCGGCGGCGCGGGTTGCGGTTGCCGCGTAGCCGTGCGCCTCAAACGCTTCGACTACCTGGTCCACCACGTCTTCCACGTCACCGTTGGCGTCGACGCCGCCGAGGATGGCTTCAGCGCGACGTTTTGCAAACGCACGCACCGCCTCCTCGCCGCCAAGCTGCTCGAGCGCGTCAAGCGCGTCGAGCGCCAGCACGTCGTAGCTATTGCCAAAGTGGCTGCGTCCCAGCTGCGTAAGCCGGTAGTGCTTCGCTGGGCGGCCTCGCCCAACTTCGGCACCGGCTACGGCGTTTGGTTCGCAGGTTTGCGCCAGCCCCTCTTCTACCAGCGCGTCGAGGTGCCTACGCACTCCGGCGGCTGAGAGACCAAGAACCTCTCCAAGTTCAGAGGCGCTGACAGGCCCGCGCCCAAGCAATTGCGTCATGACTTCCCGACGTGTGTCGCCGCCAACGCTGCGGCTGCGGTCCACCATCGTTCCACCTTCCTTCGCATGTACTGTCTGGGCACTTTCCACAACACTAGTGTGTCTTAATTCATTCCGCCGCTAAGGGCACCCTACAATCGCCGTCGTGCCCCGTTCGCTGCTGCAATCCGTCCGCCCTCGCCGGTTGGGCACCCTAGGCAGTGCTCTCATTGCGGTTTCCAGTTGGGTCTCGGGTGCGTTGCCGGAGCCTTTGCCTATCGACGCCACGTTGATGCCCACCTCCGCCATCACCCTGTTCGGCGTCGTCCTTTTGTGCATGGCGTGGGTAATGCTGCTTGGACAGAGGCGACACTCGCGTCGAAGCCTGATGGTGACGTATCTCTGGTGGGCCGCTCCCCTGCTTGTCGCAGCACCGCTATTTTCCAGGGACGTCTACTCCTACCTCGCGCAAGGAGCGGCGGTTGCCCGTGGCTTAGACCCATATGCTGCAGGCCCACTGGCACTGCTTGGCTCCCACGACCCGTTAGCGCAGGCTGTGGACAGTTTATGGGCGACAACACCAAGCCCATACGGTCCGGTAGCCACCGGCATATCGGGACTGATTGCAGCGCTCACCCAAGAGCACATGGTGGTAGGTATTGCCTTGCACCGCGCGGTGGCTTTTTGCGCAACCTTGGCCATCGCGTGGGCGCTGCACTCCCTACACAGATCCCCGCACGCGCTACTTCTGGGTGTGCTGAATCCCTTGGCGCTGATTCACTTTGTGGGCGGTGCGCATAATGATGCGCTTATGCTCGCGTTCGTACTTGTCGGTCTCAGGTTCGCGCTGCGCAACTCACCTTCCAGTGCGCTTGGCGGCGCAGCACTTATCTCAGCTGGTGGGTTAGTAAAGTCCGCCGGGCTGCCAGCGCTTGGGTTTGCCGGCATGGTGTTGGCCCGCAGGTTTAAACGCCGCGGCATCCCAGTGCCCATCTTCGCCGCAGCAGCTGTTGAAGGTTCTGTTCTTGCCGGTACTGCGTTTGGCACCTCGGCAATAACAGGTACCGGCTTCGGCTGGATCGCCGCGCAAACTGCATCGGCACAGACAAACAGCTGGTTGTCCATCACATCACTCATCGGCCGGGCCATTGGACACCAAAGCGTTGTCCAGACTCTCGGCCTTGTGCTGGCCGGAGCGGTTATGGTTACCGCGCTTTTCGCTACGTACCGCGGACGCATCCACCCATTAGGTGGCCTTGGCTTGGCCAATCTCGGCATGGTCGCGCTTTTTCCCGTTGTTCAGCCCTGGTATCCGCTGTGGGCGATTGTGGTGTTGGCGGGATGGGGGTTCCACGTGGCGTCGACAAGCAAAAAGCTCATCGCACTATCGGTGCTGTTCTGCTTTCTTGCACTGCCGCGCGGCCAGGCCCTCCAACCAACCGAAGTGATCACGATCTACCTGCTTGCTGCGGCGCTGTGCGTTATTGGGGTAATTGCCATCAGGCTAGTTAGGATAGCCAATCATGGGAGAAGCGCTCGTAGTCGATTCCGTAGTTAAACGGTTCGGTGAAAAAACCGCGGTGAACAACCTAAGCTTCACCGCCAAACGCGGCGAGGTCCTCGCACTCTTAGGACCAAACGGGGCTGGCAAGTCCACCACCCTGGACATGTGCGAGGGTTTTTCAAAGCCAACCTCAGGCACCATCAACGTGCTGGGGCTCAACCCGGCGACCCAGCCGCAAGCAGTGCGCGAGCGCATCGGCATCATGCTGCAAGGAGGCGGCTCCTACTCCGGCACCACAGTGCGCGAAATGCTCAACCTCGCCGCTTCTTACAACGTCAACCCACACGACCCGGACTGGCTGCTGGAGCTACTTGGCCTGCAGGGCGCGGCGAAGACCACCTACCGGCGACTGTCCGGCGGGCAGCAGCAGCGCCTCTCACTCGCTCTGGCCATTATCGGCCGGCCGGAGCTGGTGTTTCTGGATGAGCCGACTGCAGGCATGGACGCACAATCCCGGATGGCGGTGTGGGACATTGTTGACGCGCTGCGTCGCGACGGCACCACGGTCATCCTCACCACCCACCTGATGGATGAGGCTGAAAGCCTTGCGGATTACGTAGTGATCGTGGACCGCGGCCAGGTCGTCGCCCAAGGCACCCCGGCCGAACTGACCGAGCACCAGGACTTCCCAGTCGTCTCCTTTGCCACGACGGAGAACCTGGACCTCGATGCCCTGAACGCATCGCTGCAAGGTTTTAACCTACGGGCAGAGCAAAGCCGACAGATGCAGTACCGCATTCTTGGCGAGGCCTGCCCGTCAGTTATATCCGCCGTCGCTACAGAAGCCGCGCGACAAGACGTGCTGATTCGCAACCTGCGCGTTGCCCACCGCACACTAGAAGACGTCTTCTTGGACATCACCGGACGAGAGCTGAGGAGCTAACCATGGCCAACCACACCACCTTGGACAAGGGCGTCTTTGCACCACAGCCGCAGCGCGCCAGCTTTGGCAAAATGGCCGCCGCGCAGGGACGCATCGAGTCCAAGCTCATGCTTCGCCACGGCGAGCAACTGCTTGTTAACGTCATCGTGCCCGCCGGCCTACTCATCGCCGCGGCGATTGTGCCGATCTTTGGTGAGACAGATTTTGACCAACTCGTCCCAATGGTCTTTGCCATCGCAGCAACGTCTGCCGGCTTTACAGGACAAGCCATTTCGCTGGCGTTTGACCGCAGGTACGGGGCCTTGAAGCGCGCCGGAGCTTCAGGCGTGCCGCCGTGGGTGATCATCGCCGGCAAAATCATCGGCGTGCTGTCCATGGTCGGGTTGCAGCTTTTGATCTTGGGCACGATTGCTGCGTTCCTTGGTTGGCGCGTTGGCGTGGGTGGCGCTGTTTTGGGCCTTGCCACACTGCTCGTTGGCGTTGCGGTGTTTACCTCACTTGGCCTGCTCATGGGCGGAACCCTCTCGTCTGAGCTGGTACTTGCGTTGGCCAACCTGTGCTGGATCGTGCTGATGGGCATTCTCGGCTGGGTGGCGTATTCCGGTGATCTTGCCCACGCTGGTTGGTGGAACGCCGTGCCTACGGTTGCGCTTGCCGGCGCACTTACGCAGGCCGTGCAGGGCGGATTCAACACCTTCGCGTGGATCTCGCTCGCCGTCTGGGCGGCGATTGGCACCACGGCTGCCGCGCGCTGGTTCCGTTTCGACGGCTAAGGTCCGATACACTTTCAACCAACGACGAAACTATCGTCCGAAAGTTTGAAAGGACCCCCTGTGACCGCGCCAGTCGCCGAACACAATAACCGCTCCCCGCTGTTAACCGTATGGCAGAATCCCACGATTCGCTTTCAGCGCATGCTCGCGCTGATTCTGCTGATCTGCCAGGGCGGCATCACCGTCACAGGGTCTTTGGTGCGCGTCACTGGCTCCGGCCTGGGTTGTGACACGTGGCCACTGTGCCACGAAGGTTCATTGGTGCCTGTCCAAGGTGCCGCGCCGTGGATCCACCAGGCTATTGAGTTTGGCAACCGCCTGCTTGCGTTTGTGGTGGCTGCCGCCGCGGTTGCGGTGGTTATTGCCGTGATCAACGCGAAGCGTTCAAAGATAATTAAGGGCCTCGCCTGGGCGTCCTTTATTGGTGTGGTTATTCAGGCTGTCATCGGCGGCATTTCCGTGCACTTGGACCTGAAGTGGTGGGCTGTTGCTATCCACTTCCTGCCGTCCATGGTGCTTGTGTGGATCGCCGCGATTTTGTACATGCGCATCGCTGAAACCGACTCTGCTACCCCGACGCAGCGCTACCCCCAGCCGATCCAGTGGATGGCAGTAGCAGCAGCTGTGGCGCTGTGCTTTGTCTTGGTTACCGGCACCATGGTCACAGGCTCTGGCCCGCACTCGGGCGACTCCGGCGTGGGCATGGATGGCCGCCTAGAGCTTGATACCGCAATGCTGGCGTACGTCCACGCCGCATGCATGTACATCTACCTGATCTTCACGCTGCTGGCTTTCTACCTGCTGCGGAAGAACAAGGGGCCGAAGGATGCGTACAACACGGCGATCGTACTCATCCTGCTGATTCTGGTGCAGTGGGCTATCGGCGTTATCCAGTTCCAGTTGGGTGTTCCGCGCTGGACTATTCCTGCACATATTGCGATGAGTTCTGCAGTTGTGGCGTTTTCTGCGTTCCTTTACGCACATGGGCAGCGCCGTTTGCCTACCCTTGTGTGACATGAAAGCCATTTTAGTAAGCCGTCACGGCGGCCCCGAGGTCCTTGAGTACACCGATGTTGAAGCACCGACTCCGTCGAAGAGCCAGTTGCTTATCGACGTCACGTATGCCGGCATCAACTACATCGACACCTACTTCCGCTCCGGCACTTACCCGCAAGAGGTGCCGTACATCCCTGGTTCTGAAGGCTGTGGGCGTGTGGTGCACGACCCTTTGGGTGAGATCGCCGAAGGCACGTTGGTGGCGTGGAACCGTGGGCCAGGCTCCTACGCTGAACAGGTAGTGGTTGACCGTGGCCGTGTGGTCGCGGTACCCGAGGGTGTGAGCGAGCCAGTTGCTGCGTCGATGCTGCTGCAAGGAATGACGTCGCACTACTTGGTGGAATCTGTCTACCCGGTCACCGACGAGACGTCGTTGGTCGTCACCGCCGGTGCCGGCGGCGTGGGGCTTATGCTCACCCAGATGGCGGCGGCTAAGGGTGCACGGGTGTTTTCCGTAGTCTCCTCCGCGGAGAAAGAAGCGTTGGCTGCTGAGGCCGGCGCAACTCAGGTTTTCCGCTACGGCGATGATCTAGCAGCGCAGATCAAGGAAGCCAACGGTGGCGAAGGTGTGGACGTTGTCTTTGACGGTGTTGGCGCTGACACGTTTGATTTCGCGTTGGAGGTCTGCCGTCCGCGCGGCATGGTTGCATCCTTCGGCTCAGCCTCAGGCGATGTGCCGCCGTTTTCCATCCAGCAGCTCAATCGCGCAGGTTCGCTGTTTCTTACTCGTCCGAAGTTGGACGACTACACCGCTACCGATGATGAGTTCCGGATGCGTGCCCAAGCCGTGGCCCGCGCGGTGGAAGAGGGAACGCTGAGCATCCGTATTCACCCGCCATACCCATTGCCGGAAGCCCGCAAGGCACACGAAGACCTTCAGGCACGAAAGACCACTGGTTCAGTGGTACTAGAAGTCCAGCGCTAGAGCAGCGTTGGGAGCCCAAGCACTGCGTCAATGGACAGCGCCAAGAACAAGGCTGCCAGGTAGTTGTTGGACAGGATGAACAGCTTCATCGGCTTGACCTCGGCGCCGTTCTTGACGTCCGTGTGCAGCTTGGTTGCCACAATCAAGAACGCGGCACCTGAAACAATAGCGGTTGCAAGGTAGATCCAGGACGCTGCCGGCACGAGTGCAAACGACGTGATCACGGTCAGCCAGGAGTACAGGACAATCTGGCGCGTGGTCTGCTCGGCAGAAGCCACCACCGGCAGCATTGGCACGTTTGCACGCTCGTAGTCGTCCTTGTACTTCATGGCTAGCGCCCAAGTGTGCGGTGGCTGCCAGAAGAAGATGATCATGAACAAAACGAACGGCTGCCACCACTGATCCGGGGTGCCATCATTCACGTTGTCACGGATAACAGCCCAACCAACCATCACCGGCATACTGCCGGCCACACTGCCCCAGATCACGTTCTGCCACGTCGTGCGCTTCAGCCACTTCGTATAAATGAAGATGTAGAAGAAGTTGGTGAAGATGATAAACGCCGACGCCAGCCAGGAGTTGCACAAAAACCCAAGCCACAACACGGAGGCAATGAGCAGGCTCCAGGCGAAAATGCGTGCCTTTTGCTTAGTAATGCGGGCACGAACCAAGGGGCGTGCACGGGTACGTCCCATCAGCTGGTCAATGTCGTAGTCCGCAACCATGTTGAAGGCGCTGGCTGCTGCAGCGCCCATCCAGCCACCAAACAGTGTTCCCAAAATGAGCCACAGGTGTACCTCGCCGCGGTCTGCCTGCAACAGCGCAGGAATCGCGGCGACCAGGAGTAGCTCGATGACCCTCGGCTTCGTCAATGCGAAATACGCCTTGATGGTCTCCAACTGTGCTCCTTCTAAACTCTCTGAACGTTGCCCGAACTTTGCCCCCGGCATCATTCCTTTGGTTGATACTAGTCCCCAAAGGTGCAATGCGGGGAATCGAGCGCTCCGCCCCGCGCTTGCACCCCCGCGGTAGGATTCTTTAAGACCAACTCTGCTCTGACTACAACAAGCGAGGACTTTTCAGTGACTCAGCAAACGCTGCCCCCAGAACTTCAGGCTATGACCGTTCGTAATTACCCAGAAGATTGGACGGAGACTGACACGCGGGCAGTGGACACAGCCCGCGTTTTGGCGGCTGACGCCGTGGAAAACTGTGGCTCCGGCCACCCGGGTACCGCAATGTCACTCGCTCCCCTGGCATACACGCTGTTCCAGCGCGTTATGAATGTAGATCCGTCTGACAAGGATTGGGTGGGCCGTGACCGTTTCGTCCTGTCCAACGGGCACTCCTCGCTGACACAGTACGTGCAGCTCTACCTTGGTGGCTTCGGTCTTGAGATGGAAGACCTCAAGGCGCTGCGCACATGGGGCTCGAAGACCCCGGGCCACCCGGAGTACAACCACACCGACCACGTTGAGATCACCACTGGTCCACTGGGTCAAGGTCTGGCCTCCGCAGTGGGTATGGCCATGGCCGCTCGTCGTGAACGCGGGCTCTTCGACCCGGAGGCTCCGGCCGGCGAGTCCCCGTTTGACCACTTCATCTACGTCGTAGCTGGTGATGGCTGCTTGCAGGAGGGGGTTACCGCCGAGGCGTCCTCCCTGGCTGGCACGCAGCGCTTGGGCAACCTGATCCTGTTCTGGGATGACAACCGCATCTCTATTGAGGACGACACGCAGATCGCGTTCACCGAAGATGTGATGAAGCGCTACGAGGCCTATGGCTGGCAGACGCTTACTGTGGAGTCCGGTGAAGACGTTGCTGCTATCGAGGCGGCTGTTGCCAAGGCGAAGGCTGAAACTGCCAAGCCGACGATTATTCGCGTGCAGACCGTCATCGGCTTCCCTGCCCCGACCCTGATGAACACCGGTGCGATCCACGGCGCAGCACTTGGTGCTGAGGAGATCGTGCGTGTGAAGGAAGCACTGGGTTTTGATCCGCAGGTGCACTTCCCGGAAGAGGAGGAAGTGATCACCCACACCCGCAAGCTGCGTGAGCGAGCTGCAGCGAAGCGTGCGGCGTGGAACGAGAAGTTTGAGGCGTGGGCGAAGGCTAACCCTGAGGCCAAGGCACTGTTCGACCGCCTTTTTGCACGCGAGCTGCCGGAGGGCTGGGGCGAGGGTGATTTCGCCTTCCCAACCTATGAGCCGGATGCAAAGGGCGTGGCCACGCGCAAGGCCTCCGAGGCTGCTATCCAGGTCGCGGCGAAGGCACTGCCGGAGCTGTGGGGTGGTTCTGCCGATCTCGCTGGTTCCAACAACACGCTGATCAAGGGCGCGCCGTCATTTGGCCCGGAGGCTATCTCTACCGAGATGTTCACCGCGGAGCCGTACGGCCGGAACTTGCACTTCGGTATTCGTGAGCACGCGATGGGTGCTGTGCTCAACGGCATCGCGCTGCACGGCCCGACTCGCGCGTACGGCGGAACGTTCCTGATTTTCTCGGAGTATCTCTACCCCGCTATCCGTGTTGCTGCCCTGTCCGGCATTGACGGCCACTACGTGTTTACGCATGATTCCATTGGCTTGGGTGAGGACGGCCCGACGCACCAACCGGTCGAGGTCTTGACCGCGCTGCGCGCCATCCCGGATCTTGCGGTGGTCCGCCCTGCGGATGCTAATGAGACCTCTGCCGCGTGGAAGGCCGTGCTTGAGGCGAAGGAGCAGCCGAAGGCGCTTGCCCTGTCGCGTCAGAACTTGCCGGTTTTGGAAGGCACCCGCGAGAAGGCTTTCGACGGTGTTGCCCGCGGCGCATACGTGCTGGTTGAGGCTTCCAAGGAAACCCCGGATCTGATCATCATGGCTACCGGCTCTGAGGTGCAGTACGCAGTGGAGGCCGCAAAGGTCTTTGAGGCTGAAGGCACCGCTACCCGCGTTGTGTCTGTGCCGTGCATGGACTGGTTCATGGAGCAGGATGACGCCTACATTGATCAGATCCTGCCGCCGGAGGTCAAGGCTCGCGTCTCCGTCGAGGCTGGCCTGTCCATGCCGTGGTTCCGCTTCCTGGGCGAGTACGGTCGGGCTGTGTCCCTGGAGCACTTCGGCGCGTCTGCACCTGGTGCGGAGCTGTTCGAGCGTTTCGGTTTCACCACCGACAACGTTGTCCGTGTTGCTCGCGAGACCTTGGACTGCGTTGCTCAAGGCCGTTCGGTGCCTACCTCGCAGCGCGTCGGTGACACCGAGGCTGAGCCGACTCGCGGCGACGGCAAGTAATCCACCCTGCAACCTGCAGAAAGGAATAGCATGACTGCCATTGATGATCTGGCCAAACTTGGCACTTCCACCTGGCTTGATGACCTCTCGCGGGAGCGCATCACGTCTGGGAACTTGGAGGAAATCAAGGCCTCTAAATCCATCGTGGGCGTGACCACTAACCCGGCGATTTTTGCCAAGGCCATGTCCACGGGCAATGCCTACGATGCACAACTTGATGAGCTGCGAGGGGCTGGTTCGCTTGCGGACGCTGCTGTGTACGCCATGAGCATCAAGGACGTCCAAGACGCCTGTGATCTGTTCCTGCCCACCTATGAGGCAACGAACGGCGAAGACGGCCGAGTATCTATCGAGGTAGATCCCCGCTTTGCCGCGGATGAGGCGAAGACTGTCGCTCAGGCGGCTGAACTGTGGAAGCAGGTTGATCGCCCGAACGTCATGATCAAGATTCCGGCGACCGATGAGTCGCTGCCTGCAATCACCGCCTCGCTCGCGGCTGGCATCTCAGTCAATGTCACGCTGATTTTCTCTGTGGAGCGCTACCGCGAGGTTATTGCCGCATATAAGGCTGGTATCCGCCAGGCAGCGGACAATGGCCATGACGTCTCTTCCATTTACTCGGTTGCATCCTTCTTCGTCTCCCGCATGGACACGGAGGTAGACAACCGCCTTGACGCTATCGGTTCGCAAGAAGCGCTCGCGCTTCGCGGAAAGGCGGGCGTGGCAAATGCTCGCCTGGCTTACCAGGTCTTCCTCGATGAGTTTGCGGATATGTCTGCGCTGCCGGCGGGTGCGAACAAGCAGCGTCCGCTTTGGGCGTCCACCGGTGTGAAGAACCCGGAGTACCCGGCAGATATGTACGTGGTTGAGCTTGCTGGGCCGGACACGGTGAACACGATGCCTGAGGCGACTATCGACGCTGTGTTGGATGCCAACAACGTCCACGGCGACACCCTCACCGGCACTGCCCCGGCAGCGCAGCAGGTGTTTGACCAGCTCGAAGCGGTTGGTATTAACCTGGCTGACGTGGTGAGCGTGCTGGAGCGCGAAGGCGTAGAGAAATTCGTTGACGCCTGGCAGGAGCTGTTGGATTCTATGGAGGCAACTCTCAAGTGACACGTCCCAACCCGGGCCCGTCTGCCAACCCGCTGCGGGCCCTGGATGACACGCGCCTGCCACGTATCGCTGGACCGTCCGGCATGGTCATTTTCGGTGTAACCGGTGACTTGGCTCGCAAGAAGCTACTGCCCGCAATCTACGACTTAGCTAGCCGTGGGCTCCTGCCCGCTGGCTTTACGCTCGTTGGCTTTGGCCGCAGGCAATGGTCAAAGCAGGATTTCGAGGACTATGTGCGTGATGCTGTAACGGCATCCGCACGAACTGAGTTCAACGAGAACGTCTGGTCACGGCTTGCTGAGGGCTTGCAGTTTGTCAGCGGCGCGTTTGATGATGACGCAGCGTTTGATAACCTCGCAGCGTTGCTTGAGCAGATGGATGAGGTGCGTGGCACCGGCGGAAACTGGGCGTTTTATCTCTCTGTGCCACCAGAGCACTTCGCTAACGTCATCCACCAGTTGGACCGCAGCGGTATGGCTGACCAGCACACCGCGCAGGGCGGTAACCGTTGGCGTCGCGTGATTATTGAGAAGCCGTTTGGCCACGATAAAGCCTCTGCGGTAGAGCTGAACGCTGTGGTCAACTCCGTTTTCCCGGAGAACTCGGTCTTCCGCATTGACCACTACCTGGGCAAAGAGACCGTCCAGAACATTTTGGCGTTGCGCTTTTCCAACGAGATGTTTGAGCCGGTGTGGAACTCTCACTACATCGACCACGTCCAGATCACTATGGCTGAAGACATCGGCCTTGGCGGCCGCGCCGGCTACTACGACGGTATTGGTGCCGCCCGCGACGTAATCCAAAACCACCTGATCCAACTGTTGGCGTTGGTGGCTATGGAGGAGCCGACGTCGTTTTCACCGAGGCGTCTTAAAGCAGAAAAGCTCAAGGTGCTACGCGCAACAACTGCCGTAGAACCGTTCGACCGGACAACCGCTCGCGGCCAGTACACGGCTGGGTGGCAGGGCTCGGAATACGCAGTGGGCCTGCGAGAGGAGGAAGGGTTTGACCCTGAATCCACCACGGAAACGTTCGCGGCGTGCACGCTGCAAATCAACTCCCGGCGCTGGGCGGGCGTGCCGTTTTACCTGCGTACCGGCAAACGCCTAGGACGGCGCGTGACTGAAATTGCGCTGGTGTTTAAGCGACCGCCGTACCAGCCGTTTACTGAGGGCCAAACGAACCTGCTGACCAACAACGCCGTGATCATCCGCGTCCAACCAGATGAGGGCGTGCTCATGCGCTTCGGGTCGAAGGTGCCGGGCTCCTCGTTCGAAGTCCGCGACGTCAACATGGATTTCTCCTACGACGAGGCCTTCACCGAGCAATCCCCCGAGGCCTACGAGCGCCTGATTTTGGACGCACTGTTGGACGAGTCCAGCCTCTTCCCCACCAATGACGAGGTTGAGCGCAGCTGGGAAATCCTGGACCCGGTGTTGGAGTACTGGGCCGAGGCTGGGCGGCCGGACGAGTACGCGGCGGGCACGTGGGGGCCACAGTCCGCGCACCGCATGCTAGAACAAGATGGCCGTGAATGGAGGCGACCCTAAATGATTTTGACCCTCCCGGACACGACCACAAGCCAGATTGCCACCACGTTGGCTGAGGCTCGTGAAAAGGCCTCAGTGGCGAACGGTCGCGTGCTGACATTGCTGGTTGCCGCCAATGGGAACGACAACGTCGACGTTATCTTGGAGACCGTCCGCAACGCCACACGCAAAAACCCCGCGCGCGTGCTGGTGTGTCTGCTTGGCAACCCGAAGGCGGAGACCTCCATCGACGCGCTGCTTCTTATTGGTGCTGATGCTGGCGCCTCCGAGATTATCGTGATGGAGCTCAACGGCGAACTCACTGAGCATCTTGACGCCGTGGTGACCCCGCTCCTGCTGCCCGACACCCCGATTGTTGCCTGGTGGCCAACGTTTTCGCCAACGTGCCCTGCCAAGGATCAGATCGGTACGTTGGCGCAGCGGCGCATCACCACGTACAGCTCAGCTGCAGCTGCAGCTGATGGATATACGCCGGGTGATAGTGACATGATGTGGTCGCGCATCACTGCATGGCGCGCAGTGGTGGCTTCCGCGTTGGATCGTTGCCTGGAGTCGAAGGTTGCTGCTGTTGAGATCTCCGGACTTGCCGATGACCCCAGTGTGGATATCGCCGCCGGCTGGCTGGCTTCGGCGCTCAACGTACCGGTGTCGCGTTCCTCTGCGTCTACGAATGCGGATGCGGTGCCCATTGCGAAGTTAACCTTGCACGCTAGCGATGGCGACATCACTGTGGAAACCATCGACGGCAACACGGTCGCAGTTTCCGTCCCCAACCACCCCACGATGTTTGCGGCCCTGTCAGCGCGTACGGACGCCGAATGCCTCGCCGAGGAGCTTCGCCACCTGGGCCCGGACGCAACGTATGGCCGCGCGTTACAAGGAGTGAAAATCCATGCAGATTCATAGGTTCCCAGAGCTTTCTTTGCTTATCGACGCCACGTCGTCCCACCTCACCTCACTCATCCAAACCCTGCAAACAGATGGCGGCGAAGCTCGTATCGTGCTCACCGGCGGCACAGCTGGCATTGCCCTGTTGAAGCGTGTGGCTGAGCTTGCCGCGGCTGGCGCTGCAATCGACTGGTCACGCGTGCACGTCTTCTTCGGTGATGAGCGCAACGTACCTGGTACGCACTCGGATTCTAACGAGGGACAGGCCCGCGAGGCGCTTTTGTCGCACGTTGACATCCCGGAGGCCAACATCCACGGCTACCGCCTGGACGGCGGGAACATGTCTGATGCCGTTGAGGCATACTCGCGCACGATTGCAACGTTTGCGCCGGACGGTTTCGACCTTCATCTTTTGGGCATGGGCGGCGAAGGACACATCAATTCCCTATTCCCCCACACTGATGCAGTCCGCGAAGAGAGCGCAACTGTCGTTGCTGTCACCGATTCACCGAAGCCGCCCGCGGAGCGTGCATCGTTGACGTTGCCTGCTGTACGCAGCGCGGATCGCGTGTGGTTTTTGGTCTCCGGCGCGGAGAAGGCGGAAGCCACAGCTGCGCTCGTCGCAAATGCGGACCCGCTTGACTGGCCCTGTGCCGGCGCGCGTGGCGTGAAGGAAACCGTTCTCTACGTCACCGAGGACGCCGCAAGTCAGCTATAACAAAACTCCCCGCCACCAACGAAAGGTGTGCGGGGAGTTCTTTGTGCGTTAGCGGTGTCGGCCTAGGTCAGCGCCGGCGTGGCAAATGCGTGAATCAGGTTCAAACCAATGATGCACGCGATCCAGATGAGCGCCAGGATCACGGTGACGCGATCCAGGTTCTTCTCCACCGTGGTGGAGCCAGAGAGGTTAGCCTGCACGCCGCCACCGAACAGGCTGGACAGGCCGCCGCCCTTGCCCTTGTGCAGGAGCACGAAGACCGTCATCAAAATGGACGAGACGACCAGCACAATCTCCAGCGTGAGCGTCATGCGCAAAACCCTCCTCGGGTAGACAACCTTGTAACCTCTGCAGATCCTACACCACTAGCGGCGATACCTAGGAACCGGACACGGCCTGTGCTGCAGCAGCTGCCAGGCGTGCGAAATCCTGACCGTCCAGCGAAGCGCCGCCGACGAGACCGCCGTCAACATCTGCCTCACCGATGATCTCTGCCACGGTGTCCGCCTTGACGGAACCGCCGTAGAGGATGCGGATGGCGTCGGCGGTGGCGTCGTCCGAAAGCTCACGAACCAGCTCACGGATGGCGTGGCACACTTCCTGTGCGTCTGCAGCAGAAGCCACCTTACCGGTGCCAATCGCCCACACCGGCTCGTAGGCAATCACAACCTTGGACAGGTCCAAGCCCTTGAGGGATTCGCGGGTCTGCTCTACTACGTAGGAAACGTGCTCGCCGGCCTCACGGATCTCAAGCGGCTCACCAACGCACACAATCGGCGTCATGCCGTGGGCAATCGCCTTCGCAGCTTTCGCCGCAACCAGCTCGTTGGACTCGTTGTGGTACTCACGACGCTCCGAGTGACCAACTACCACCCACGTGCAGCCGAGCTTCTCCAGCATGCTTGCAGAGATCTCGCCCGTGTATGCGCCGTTGTCGTGCTGGGAGACGTCCTGTGCACCGTAGGTGATGGACAGCTTGTCGCCTTCCACCAGGGTCTGCACAGAACGCAGATCCGTAAACGGCACCATCAGGGCAACATCGACGTACTCGTAGCCGTCCTTAGGAAACGCAAAAGCAAGCTTCTGCGCGCTCTGGATCGCCTCCAAGTGGTCATGGTTCATCTTCCAGTTACCAGCAATCAGCGGGGTGCGTGCCATAACTTCAACTCTCCTTACTTCGAAAGAACGGATACGCCGGGCAGTTCCTTGCCCTCAATGAGCTCCAGCGATGCGCCACCGCCGGTGGAGATGTGGCTGAAGCCGTCCTCATCCAGGCCCAGCAGGCGTACGGACGCCGCGGAGTCACCACCACCGACAACCGTGAAGGAACCATTGTCCTTGGTTGCCGCGATCATGGCGTCTGCGACGGCCTTCGTGCCGTCCGCAAAGTTCGGGAACTCGAAGACGCCCATTGGGCCGTTCCAAAACACCGTCTTGGAGTCCTTGATGGCGTCTGCGTAGTTCTTGGCCGTCTCCGGGCCAATGTCAAGGCCCATCCAGCCCTCCGGGATCTCGTCCAGGCCGACGATCTTCTTCTCCGCGTCCTTGGCAAACTCCGGCGCAGCAGCAACATCCACAGGCAGCAGCAGCTTCTCGCCGTACTTCGCCATGAGCTCCTTGCAGGTGTCAATCATGTCTTCCTGCAGCAGCGACTTCTGCACGTTGTGGCCCTGGGCGGCGAGGAAGGTGTAGCACATGCCGCCACCGATGATGACCTTGTCGGCCTTCTCAGCCAGCGCCTCGATCACGCCGAGCTTGTCGGAGACCTTGGAACCGCCGAGCACCACCACGTACGGGTGCTCAGGCACGTCCTTAACCTTGGACAGCGTCTCCACTTCCTTCTCCACCAGGAAGCCTGCGTACGCCGGAAGCTTCTTCGCCACGTCGTACACAGAGGTCTGTGCACGGTGGACCACGCCGAAGCCGTCGGAGACAAACGCACCGTCATCAGCAGCCAATGCAGCAAGCTCCTCAGCGAACTGCGCGCGCTCAGCCTCATCCTTGGAGGTCTCACGCGGATCAAATCGTACGTTTTCTACCAACATGATCTCGCCTTCGGTCAAGCCGTTGGCGCGCTCGTGTGCGTCCTCACCGCTGACGTCGCCCGCCAGGGCGACGAACTGGCCCAGGCGCTCAGACAGGGCCTCAGCCACTGGGGCCAGCGAGAACTTCGGGTTGACCTCGCCCTTCGGGCGGCCCAGGTGCGCCATGACAATCACCTTGGCGCCGCCATCGAGCAGCGCCTTCAGCGTTGGCAGTGATGCGTCAATGCGGCCTGGGTCGGTGATGTTGCCGTTATCGTCCAACGGAACGTTGAAGTCGGAGCGGACGAGGACGTGGCGGCCGTCCACGCCTTCGTCGATAAGCTGCTGCAGTGTCTTCGTAGCCATAAAGGTTTCTCCTTGAAAGAAAGGGCCCGCAAAGTGCGCAGTTGCACTTCACCGGGCCCAAAACAACGTGGTGTTAGAGGTTGTCAGCGACCAGCTTGGTCATACGCACGTACTGAGCGGTGTAGGACCACTCGTTGTCGTACCAAGAGATGATCTTGACCAAGTTGCCGTCGATCACACGGGTCATACCAGCGTCAAAGATTGCACCGTGGGAGTTGCCGATGATGTCAGAGGACACGATCGGGTCCTCGGTGTACTCCAGAGCCTTGCCAAAGGTCTCATCCTTGACAGCTTCCTTCACCGCAGCGTTGACCTCTTCAACGGTGACGTCCTTGTTCAGCTCAACCGTCAGGTCAGTTGCGGAACCGGTGATGGTGGGCACGCGCATAGCGAAGCCATCCAGCTTGCCTTCCAGGCTCGGCAGCACGAGTGCCACGGCGCGAGCAGCACCAGTGGTGGTCGGCACAATGTTCTGCGCAGCTGCGCGAGCACGGCGAAGGTCCTTGTGAGGCGCGTCCTGAATACGCTGGTCACCGGTGTATGCGTGGATGGTGGTCATCAGACCAGACTTGATGCCAAAGGCCTCATCGAGAACCTTTGCCACCGGCGCGAGCGAGTTGGTGGTGCAGGACGCAGCGGAGATGATGTTCTGCTCACCGGTGTAGTCTTGGTGGTTCACACCCCATACGTAGGTGCCATCAACGTTCTTGCCCGGAGCGGAGATGATGACCTTCTTGGCACCAGCATCCAGGTGAGCCTTCGCATCATTGCCATCGGTGAAACGGCCAGTGCAGTCAAGCACAATGTCCACGTTTGCGTCGCCCCAACCAAGGTTTGCCGGGTCCTTCTCAGCAGTGACCTCGATGCGGCGGCCATCTACGGTGATGGATTCATCATCATGAGTGACGTCGTGGCCGAGCTGCCCATACGCGGTGTCGTACTTCAGCAGGTGAGCAAGCGTCTTGTTATCGGTCAGGTCATTGATCTTTACAACTTCCAACTCACCCTGGTACTCCTCCAAGATGATGCGGAAAGCGGAGCGGCCAATGCGGCCAAAACCATTAATTCCGATACGGGTGGTCATGCGTATTCTCACTCCTCAATGTTGAGATGTATTACCGCAAACCAGTGTAGCCAGCTAGCCCATGTGTTGCAGAAGAAGACGCAGATTAGTACCACCTATTTGGAGGGTGGTTCAGTGGCATCCTTTGCAGCCTTTGCCGCCACCACTGCGGCCTGCGTGTCAGGGATACACAATTCTTCAGCACGCTTATCTGCCAGCGACAACAAGCGACGGATCCTGCCGGCGACAGCATCCTTGGTCATCTGCGGATCAGCCAAACGGCCAAGCTCTTCCAAGGAGGCGACACGGTGCTCGACGCGCAGGAAGCCTGCTTCCGCCAGGTGCTCCGGCACATCGTCTCCCAGAATCTCGAGCGCACGCTCAACGCGCAGCGCGGCAGTAGCAGCTGCCTGTGCAGAGCGGCGCGTGTTCGCGTCATCGAAGGTGGCAAGACGCTGGCCCTCGTGGGCACTTGCTTGTTTTGCTTCGCGCTTTTCATCCCATTCGATGCGCGTGCGCGGGGCCCCCATGCGGCTCAGCAAGATGCCAATAGTTTCACCGTCGCGAATATAGACGCGCTCTACTCCCCTGGTCTCACGGGTTTTCGCCGCCACGCTCAACCGACGCGCCAGGCCCACAAGGGCAAGCGCGGCCTCCTGGCCCGGACACGCAACATCCAGAGCACCAGTGCGGCCCGGTTCACTGAGGGACCCGCGTGCGAGAAACGCCCCGCGCCACGCAGCTTCCACACACGTAATCGGCCCGGAGATCACCTGCCGGGGCATACCGACAACAGCGTGGCCCGAGGGCGTAACCAGCTTGAGGCGGCGAATCACGTCGTGGGCTCCTTCGGTTACGGTGACCTGGTACCGGGTCTCGCGGCTAACGGTGCCCGGCTCAATGGTGGCGATCTCGCACTCCGCGTTGCACAGTTCCTCGAGGAAGAGCACAAGACGCTGTGCTACCGCACGCTCCCCAAAGTCACAGGTGATCGCAATACCCCGCGGGGTGGATGAAAACTCGCCGGCGAAACGGATCATTGCCGTTGCCTCTGCTGCCCGAGCTTCAGCCGTTGTCCGGTGTACTCCCAGCAACTCGTCTTTCACCTTTGCGGTCAGCGCCACCTGTTTATATCCTTCCCAAGCCAAAAAACAGACACTAAGTCTAGCGTGCTTCCGTGAGCTTCAGCAGGGCGGTAGCCAGCTTCTGTGGATCGTGCCGATGGGACAGCGCCCCGTTGCTATCAAGCTCACGCATATCGCAGAAGCGCACTTCAGCATCCACCTTGGCTGCGGCGCGCCGCAGGTACTCCCGCTCGCCCTCGCTCATGCTTATCGACGAATCCGCGAGGAAATAATCCACATGCAAATTCGGCGCGTGCTGCGCAAACACATGCAGGTGGCGCTCAGCCGAAAACCCGTGGGTCTCCCCCGCTTCCGGCGAAAGGTTCAAGACAACTGCCACCGTCGCCTCTGTGGTGTTGAGCGCCTCAACAATTTCCGGCACCAACAAATGCGGGATGACGGAAGAGAACCACGAGCCGGGGCCGATGGTGACCACGTCAGCGTCCTTAATCGCCTGCACCGCCTCAGGTGAAGCAGCGGGGTGGTCTGGGAGGACGCGCACTCGCCGTACAGCTCCTGGCGTTGTGGCAACAGCCACCTGGCCGCGTACAGAGCGAAGCACCCGCGGATCATCATCAAGCCCGGCAACGTCTGCTTCAATCTCCAGTGGAATCGGACACACCGGAATCACCCGGCCAACGGAGCCTGTCCACTCCGCCACCACGTCGAGCGCCTGCTGCATACTGCCAAATTTTTCAGCAAGACCAGCCAAGATGAGGTTGCCCACAGCGTGGCCCGCCATCGCGCCATGCCCTCCGAAGCGGTGCTGCAGCGCCTCACGCCACAGTGCGCCACCATCTGAATCTTCTGTCAGCGCGGCAAGCGCCATCCGGAGGTCCCCCGGCGGCACGATACTCATCTCGCGGCGCAAGCGCCCGGATGAACCTCCGTCATCCGCCACCGTAACTACAGCGTTGATGAACGAGGCACCTGCGCAACGGGCAGCGCGCAACGTTTGGTAGAGCCCGTGGCCGCCCCCAAGACAGGTAAATACTGGTGATTGAGCGTCCGTATTGGTCACGAAAACAGCCTTTCTCCGTTTGTGTTTGGCGTGCTCGTGCCTAGTGGCGTTCCAGATCGCGATGGATCACACTGACATCCACATTGCCCTGTTGCCGCAGGCGCTTCCCAATAGCTTCTGATACCGCAACGGAACGGTGGTGACCTCCGGTGCAGCCCACGCCTACGGTGATGAAGTCCTTGCCCTCGTGGCGGTAGCCAGCAAGCGTGCTGGTGAGTAGCGAAACGAAGTTATCTACGTACTCCGTGGCACCCGGCTGCGAGAGCACATAGTCCGCCACGGGCTTGTCCACACCGCGGTACTCACGCAGCTCCTCAATCCAGTACGGATTAGGCAGAAAACGCACGTCCACCACAATGTCCGCATCGCGCGGGGAGCCGTGCTTAAAGCCGAAGGACTCCAAGGTGACGTGCTGGCGATCTGCCGGCAACTCCCCCACAGATGCCTCCACAGCGCGGCGAAGATCGTGCACTGACAGGTTGGAGGTATCAATGATCACGTCTGCCCGATTGCGCATCTCTTCAAGCATTTCGCGCTCGCGCTCGATGCCCGTGGACAACGTGTCATCACCCTGCAACGGGTGCGTGCGGCGCACCGAATCAAAGCGGCGAATCAGCACGTCATCGCGCGCCTCTAAAAACAAAACAAACGGCGAGTAACCGCGTTCCTTCAACACGTCTACGGTCTCAACCATCGAACCGTTGAAGTCATCCGCACGCACATCAGTGACTACCGCAAGACGCTCAACGGGAGAATCCTCGGCTGCGGCTAGATCCACAAGTTCCAGAATCAGCTGCGGCGGCAAGTTCTGGGAGACAAAGAATCCTTTGTCTTCAAACACCTTTGCCGCAGTGGACAGGCCACCACCTGAGAGGCCCGTGATGATCACCGGTCGGATATTTTCGCGCATGTGCCCCATCCTAACCGCTGCAGGAGCCAAGCAACCCCTACTTCTGCAAGTGCTGGAAAATCACCTCAGCAAGCTTTGGCCCTACGCCCTTGACCTGTTGAATCTCCTCTTGCGTGGCTTCCTTGAGCTTCTTCACCGAGCCGAAGTGCTTCACCAGATCAGTGCGACGCGTCGGACCAAGGCCCGGGATGTCGTCCAGCACCGATGCCCGCATCCGCTTGGAGCGCTGCTGGCGGTGGTAGGTGATGGCAAAGCGGTGTGCTTCGTCGCGAATCTGCTGGAGCAGATACATGCCTTCGGAGTTACGCGGCAAAATCAGCGGCTCATCGTCGTCGGGAATCCACACCTCTTCGAGGCGCTTAGCTAGGCCAATCAGCTGGACGTCTACAATCCCCAGCTCATCAAACACCGCCTGCGCGGCGTTGACCTGGGGTTTGCCACCGTCCACGATGAACAGCTGCGGCGGGTACGCAAATCGCTTTGTCCCGCCGGCGGTTTCATCGGCCTCGTCCGCAAACTCCTGGGCTTCCTGCACCTCATCCGGATTCGCCAGCTTGTCCTCGTTGTAGCGTTTGAAGCGGCGACGGGTGACCTCGGCGATGGAGCCCACGTCATCTGAGCGGCCATCGCCAGCTGCTTCCTTGATGCGGTAGCGGCGGTAGTCGTTCTTCTTCGGCAGCCCATCCTCGAACACCACGAGCGACGCCACCACGTCCGTACCCTGAATATGCGAAATATCCGTGCACTCAATGCGCAGTGGGGCCTCATCCATCATCAGTGCGTCCTGGATGTCTTGCAGCGCCTGGCTTCGCGCAGTCAGATCGCCCACGCGCTTGAGCTTGTGCTGGTGCAGCGCCTCAGCGGCGTTTTTGTGCACCGTTTCCATCAGTGCGCGCTTGTCGCCGCGCTGCGGAACGCGCACCTCAACCGGGCCGCCACGCAGCTGTGTCAGCAGCGTTTCCACATCGGAAGGCTCCTCCGGCAACACCTCAACCAAGATCTCGCGCGGTACCGGGATCGGCGCTTTTACCGCGGCGCGGGATTCCTGGTCAACGCCACGGCGGCGAACCTTTTGCTCCTCAATGCGCTGGTCTTCCTCCGCCTCCTGCCGGGAACGTTCAACGGCATCCGAGTAGTACTGCACGAGGAAGTTCTGCATCAACGTCGGCAGCGCGGGATCTTCCGTACCTTCCTCAAGCCGCTCCATTGAGCCCGGCTCATCCCCGGTCTTCTCTACAACCCAGCCGCGCTGGGAGCGAATACGGCCGTCGCGAACGTTGAAAATCTGTACTGCTGCCTCCAGCTCATCGGTGGCAAAGGCGATGATGTCCGCATCGGTGTCTTGGGATAACACCACAGTCTGGCGTTCCATGACTTTGTTGACAGCCCCGAGGTCGTCCCGAAGCCGGGCAGCTTTTTCAAACTCAAGATTTTCTGCAGCTGTGTGCATCTGCTCGGTGATGCCGCGAACCAGCGCGTCCGTACGCCCAGACATAAAGCCCATAAAGCCTGCGACAATGTCGTCGTACTCTGATTCGCTGACGCGTCCCACGCAGGGTGCTGCGCACTTGTCGATGTAGCCAAGCAAACACGGCCGCCCAAGGGATCCGTGGCGGTTAAACACACCGTTCGAGCACGTGCGGATAGGAAACACGCGCGTGAGCAGATCCAGCGTTTCGCGCACCGCCCACGCATGGGAATACGGGCCGAAATAGCGAACCCCTTTACGCTTGGGGCCCCGGTAGAAAAACGCGCGAGGGTAGCGTTCCTTCACGCTGACGGCAAGCATGGGGTACGTCTTGTCGTCGCGGTACATGACGTTAAACCACGGATCAAAACGCTTAATCCACGTGTATTCCAACGCCAGCGCCTCAACCTCAGAGGCGACCACCGTCCACTCCACACTGGCCGCCGTAAACACCATCTGGCGCGTCCGCTGGTGCAGCGTGTTCGGCGGCTGGAAGTAATTGTTCAGGCGCGCACGCAGGCTTTTGGCCTTGCCCACGTAGATCACGCGGCCCGAAGCATCGCGGAATTTGTAGACGCCCGGCTCCGTAGGGATAGTCCCCGGCGCCGGACGGTAATCCTTTGGGTTTGCCACCGCTACCCGTTAATCCTTTGGCATGTATTTGGCTTCCAGCTCACGGAAACCATCCACCGCAGCAAGTGCACGCTCCTTATCACCAGCCTGCATCGCCCACAGGGGAACGTATTCAAAATCCGGCAGCTCAAGGCGCGCCATGCGCTTGCCTTTAGGAAAGCTCAGGCCGTAGACCAGTGCCCACGGGTAAAAGCGGGTGCCCACAATGTTGATCACCTGCACGCCATCTTCATTGGCGCGAACCCGCGGTCGGCTCAAGGCAATCCAGGACAACACCGAGATCACCAACCCCACGCCGATGAACGCGAACTTGTCCAGCCAGGTCAGTGTCACACCGGTGAACTGCACATCCACAACTGCCGCCATGAAAATATGCACGGCCATCACCACAAGGATCCAGATCACGGCCACGCGTTTTAAGTACGGGGACTTCGTCTCAAATTCCCACGGCTTGGTGCTGGTGACCGCATTTGGGTCCAGTGCTGTGAGGTAGGCCAGTTCTTTTTCGTCTAATCCCCGGGTGTTCACGCGGTTGATCCTATCCTTTCAACGGCAAAGAGCGGACCTTACGCAGCTCAACGGCTGCGCTGAGCGCCGCCTGCACGGCTGCAGCGCCCTTGTCTTCCTTGGCGTCTTCGCCGCCAGCGCGCTCGTAGGCTTGGTCTTCTTCCTCGACGGTAAGCACACCGTTGCCAATCGGCGTTTCCTCATCCAGTGCGATGCGGGTCAGGCCTTCAGTAACGGAGTCGCACACGTACTGGAAGTGGGCGGTTTCGCCGCGGATGACGCATCCGAGGGCCACGACAGCGTCGTAACGCTTGGCGC
Source organism: Corynebacterium riegelii (assembly GCF_001263755.1). Classification (NCBI taxonomy): domain Bacteria; kingdom Bacillati; phylum Actinomycetota; class Actinomycetes; order Mycobacteriales; family Corynebacteriaceae; genus Corynebacterium; species Corynebacterium riegelii. Next base: position 644,062 of record NZ_CP012342.1, on the reverse strand, counting down.
ATGCCTGCACTACCACTGGCAGTTCCAGGGCACCGTCTACAAAGTAGAGGTCTGTTTTCACGCCGTGCTCGCGTGCGGTGTCTACCGCGCGCTCGGTCATTTGCTCAACCACGCGCGCGTTCCAGCGCGTGGCCACAACGGCCAGGGTCAACCCCTCAGCGCGTAACTGGTACTCCTCGGGGGCTCCGGTTGCAGCCATCCTTGTTGCTCCTTATTGCCTTTAGCTTGCTTCTCGCCTTGCTTATCGACGCCACGTGAACACACGCACACGCCTCCCAGCCTAGTTGGCGCCGCCTGGGTGCTGGGCCAGCCACTCGCCTACGGCCTGTAAATCGTGTCCCATGCGGTCACGTTTCGTGCGCAGATACGCGATGTTGTCGTGGGAGGGCACGACCTCAATGCTGGCCCTGCCGCATACTTCAGGCCCGAAGCCACTGAGTGCAGCGACCTTGTCCGGGTTGTTCGACAACACCGTTAGCGAGGTCACGCCAAGGTCCGCCAGGATGTGGCCGGCAACGGAGTACTCGCGTGCGTCCACAGGCAGGCCCTGTTCCAGGTTCGCATCCACCGTGTCAAGGCCTTGGTCCTGCAGGCGGTAGGCGTTCAATTTGGCAGAAAGCCCAATGCCACGCCCCTCGTGGCCGCGAACATAGACCACCACGCCGCGACCAGCTTCCTGGATGCGCCGCATGGACTCGTGCAGCTGCGGCCCACAGTCACAACGCTTGGACGCAAACACGTCACCGGTCAGGCACTCCGAATGCACACGCACCAAGACCGGTTCATCCCCGGAACTGCCCGCAGTTCCGGATACGTCGCCCACAACCAGCGCCACGTGTTCAACCCCGTCCACATCACTGCGGTAACCGTAGGCGCGGAACTCGCCGAACTCCGTGGGCAGGCGCGTTTCAGCGGTGCGGGTGATAAGGGGTTGCGTGCGGCGTCGAAAAGCAATCAACTGCTCAATCGAAATCATGACCAGGTCATGCGCATCAGCGAAGCGGCGCAGCTCGTCCGCGCGGGCCATCTCGGTCGGCTCATCCTCCGAGACAATTTCGCACAACGCGCCCGCGGGCGAAAGCCCGGCCAAGCGTGCGAGGTCCACGGCCGCTTCGGTGTGGCCGTCACGTGCAAGCACGCCGTGCTTCCGAGCACGCAGCGGCACCACATGCCCTGGGCGGGTGAAGTCCTGCGGGCCAAAGGACGCATCGGCCAAACGGGTGATTGTCTCCGCACGGGAACGGGCCGAAATGCCAGTGGTACCAGTGGCGGCATCCACCGTCACTGCGTAGGCAGTCTGGCGCGCGTCCTCGTTCTGCGCAACCATTGGCGGCAAATCGAGCTCACTTGCACGCTCATCCTCCATGGCCACACAGATGTATCCGGAGGAATACCGCACCATAAACGCCACAAGCTCAGGTGTTGCACGCTCGGCGGCGAAGATGAGGTCGCCCTCGTTCTCGCGGTCCTCATCGTCTACAACCACCACAGCCTCACCGCGGGCAATCGCAGCAATGGCATCCTCGACACTGTCTAACCTGACGGGCGCACTCATACTGGCCAACCTTAGTTCCGCACCATTTTCTCAACGTACTTGGCCACGACGTCCACCTCAAGGTTCACCGTTTCGCCTACTTCCAGCTCGCCCGCGGTGGTTTCGCGCAGTGTGGTTGGGATGAGGCTGACCTCGAACCAGTCGCCGCCAACGGCGGAAACAGTCAGCGAGGTGCCATTGACCGTAATGGAGCCTTTTTCCACCACATAGCGGGCCAATGCCTCCGGCAGCCCGAAGCGGAAGACCTCCCAGTGCTCAGACGGCGTGCGGCTCAAAAGCGTTGTCGTGCCATCCACGTGGCCTTGCACAATGTGGCCGCCCAAGCGCTGGGTAGCCAGAAGCGCGCGTTCCAGGTTCACTACCGTGCCCTCCTGGTAGCTGCCAATGCGGGAGCGCTCAAGGCTCTCGCGCATCACGTCTGCGCTAAATGTGCCGTCTGCCAGGTCCACGACAGTCAGGCACACCCCATCTACGGCAATCGAGTCGCCTGGGCGTGCATCGGAGGTCACCAGCGGGGCGTGAATGTGGACCCGTACCGCGTCTTCAAGCTGCTCAAGCTTGTCCACGTGACCTCGTTCCTCCACCAAACCCGTAAACATACGCCTTACGCCTGCCTTTTCATCTCAAAAATTACGTCTTTGCCTAACAACATGGTGCGAACCGGGGCAAACCGGCGGGCATCCGCAAGCGTTTCCGCAACCGGTCCGGCCAGCACTCCCCGCCCAGTCCCAAGGAACATCGGCGCAATGTAGGCCTGCACCATATCCACCAAGTCCGCAGCCAGGAAGCTGTGGGCCAGGCCGGCCCCGCCCTCAAGCAGCACGTCGCGCGCGCCGGTGTCCCACAGTGCCTGCAGGGCTTCCTGCGGGGTGGCGTAGCACTCGTAGTCGCCTGGGATCTCGCCCGCGGCTGCCCGCGAGCCAATCACCACGCAGCGAGGCTGATGCTCATACAACGTGCCGTCGGGTTTGCGTGCTGTCAGCTTCGGCTGGTCTGCCAGCGCGGTGCCACTGCCTACGATGATCGCGTCTCGCGTCGCGCGGTCCTCGTGCGCAAACTCACGCGCCTCGTCACCGGTGATCCACTGACTCGTGCCGTCTGCGGCAGCGGTGAATCCGTCCGCGGTTGCTGCGTACTTCCACGTCACCGCCGGCCTGCCCAGGCGCGTGGCTGTCAGCCACGGCTCAAGCGCCCCAACCGGATTCGGCATGTGGGTCACCTTCACACCGTGCTCACGCAGATACTGCGCTCCACCTGCGGCAACTGGGTTGGGATCGGCCACTAGGTAAACCACCTCTGCCACGCCGGCGTCAACCAAGGCCTGCGCGCACGGGCCGGTACGGCCGGTGTGGTTGCACGGCTCCAGGGTCACAATCGCCGTCGCGCCCCGAGCACGCTCGCCCGCCTCACGCAGCGCAACCGCCTCCGCGTGAGCGCCGCCTGCAGGTTGCGTGGCGCCGCTGGCGATGGCGTTACCGGAGGCGTCGATTAGCAAGCAGCCCACTGGCGGATTCGGCGAGGTGTTGCCGCGGACCGACTCACCTGCCTGGATTGCGGCGACGATACCTTCTATCAGCCACTCAGGATGCACGAGCTTCACGCGCGAGCTCGCGCAAACGCTCCACAGCCTCAGCCGGGTTATCCGCACCAAACACCGCACTACCAGCCACAAACGCGTCAACGCCTGCAGCTGCGGCCTGAGCGATGGTCTCGCCGGAAATACCGCCGTCAATACCAATGATGGTGTCTAGGCCCTGCTGCGCAATCGCGTCACGCAAGGTCATTACCTTCGACAACACCTCCGGCATGAACTTCTGGCCGCCGAAACCGGGCTCCACGCTCATGACCATGACCTCGTCGAAGTGCTCAAGGCTATCCAGGTAGGGCTCCACGGCAGTGCCCGGCTTAATAGCAAAACCGGACTGCACGCCAAGCTCCTTGCACTGACGCGCCGCGGCAACGTGGTCATCCACTGCCTCAACGTGGAAGACCATCCTGTCACCACCGGCCGCAGCGTAGGTTTCAAACCACCTCTCCGGCTGCTCAATCATCAGGTGCATGTCCAGGAACTGCTCCGTCACACCATTGACAGCCTTGGTCACATCCGGGCCGAAAGAAAGGTTAGGAACAAAGTGGCCGTCCATGATGTCCACGTGAATCAGGTCGGCGTTTGCCACCTTCCGCACGTCCTCACCAAGCGCCGCATAGTCTGCCGCCAGAATCGACGGTGCAATGTAAATCATGCCTCTAGGGTAGCTTGCGCAACACTGCGAAAAACATGGCATCGGTGCCGTGTCGGTGCGGCCACATCTGCACACTCGGGCCCTCGCCAACATTGTCCATGGCGTACGGACGTGCGTCGAGCTCCTCCACATTGCCAAGAGCCTTTTGTTTATCGACGATCCCGCGCGTCTCCCTCACATCCGGACTACAGGTGGAGTACACGATTACACCACCCGGCTTTGCCAGATTGACCGCGGACGCCAGCAGCTCGGACTGCAAGGTGTTCAGCTCCGCGATGTCGTCTTCCGTCTTCACCCAGCGAGCTTCCGGGCGGCGCCGCAGTGCGCCAAGGCCAGAGCACGGCGCGTCCACGAGCACGCGGTCGTAGCTGCCTGCTTCGAGACCTGGGTCGCGACCATCTGCAACTTTCACCGTCACCGGCAGGTTGCCTACTGCCTTGCGGATCAGGTCTGCGCGGTGTGGGGCAACCTCGACTGCGTCCACGTGTGCTCCATCGATAGCGGCAATCGCTCCGGTGAGCGCCGCCTTGCCGCCGGGGCCTGCGCACAGGTCTAGCCAGCGGCCTTGATCGTTGTCCACCGGCACTTCCGCCAGCGCACGGGCGATGAGCTGTGAACCTTCGTCCTGCACACCCGCAAGACCGTCGCGGACCTCCTGCAGCTGGCCCGGATCCCCCTCTTCCAAGTAGACGGCGTACGGCGAGTACTTGCCTTGGCGCCCGCCAGTGGTCAGCGCCAACTCTTCTGCGGTGATCTCGCCGGGGCGCGCAACCAGGTGCACGATTGGGCGTTCGGAATCCGCCTTCAGTGCGGAGTCGAGCTCAGCTTCCGCCGCATCACCGAGTGCGGCAGCGAAGCTCTTTACAATCCACTCCGGGTGCGCGTGGTTACGGTCGAACTTGGCCAGCCACTCCTCAACCGGGGTACGCGTGATGGAGCGCAGCACACCGTTGGCAAAGCCCTTCGCTTTGTCCTGGTTCGCGGCCTCCACCAGGCGAACCGATGTATCTACCGCCGCGTGGTTTTCCACACGCATGTAGAGCACCTGGTACGCACCAAGGCGAAGCGCCGCCAACACCTCGGGGTTGATCTGCGCAACGGGACGCGAAGAATTCGCCCCAATCACCTCATCCAACACACCCATGGTGCGCAGGGTTCCGTAGGTCAGCTCCGTGGCAAAGGCGGCGTCACGGCCAGTGATCTTGCGCTCACGTAGCAGGCCAGGCAGCGTCAGGTTGGCAAACGCTCCGTCACGGGTGACGCGCAGCACCGTTTCAAACGCTGCCTCGCGCGGCGCATCACCGATAGACGCCGGGCGTGACTTCACGCTGTAGCGCTGCCTGCCGGTGCCTTCCGGCTGCTTCTTCTGCTGCTTCTGCTGGCGCTGTTGTTTCTGTTGCTTCTGCTGCTCCGCAAACCCAGTTGGCCGCTTCGGCTCCTGCCTGCGACCCGCTGCGCGGGACCTAAATCCACCGCTCACTCGAACACCACCTGCTCATCTGCACGAAGTCCGCGCGCCCAATCGGCCGCGTTCATCATCTTTTTGCCTGGGGGCTGGATCCGCGTCAACACAACATCCGCCGTACCGGTGCCTACGCGGACCTCCTTTTTGCCAGCCGCAACCTCCCCCGGCGCCAGCGAATCCGTCTCTGCAAGCACTACCGGCTCCACCTTGACCCGCTGCCCACCAAGCGTGGTCCACGCTCCAGGGGCAGACGTATAGGCGCGAATGGCGCGATCGATCTCTGCTGCGGGCTTTGACCAGGTAATTCGCGCATCATCCACCGCGATCTTGGAGGCGTAGCTGGCCTCGCCCTCCTGAGCGCGCGGAGTAATCATGCCGTTTTCAAGCCCGTCCATAGTCTCCACCAGGGTTGCTGCGCCGCGGCGTGCAAGGCGGCCAAGCAGTACGTCAGAAGTATCGTCTGGGGCAATCTCATCCGGCAGCACGTTGAGGATCTCGCCGGTATCCAAGCCCTGGTCAATCCGAAAAACGGTGGCCCCGGTTGCTGTCTCACCGCTCAAGATCGAGTGCTGCACCGGTGCCGCGCCGCGCCACTGCGGCAGAAGCGAAAAGTGCAGGTTCACCCATCCGTGTGTGGCAATGTCCAGCATGCCTTCTGGGATCAGGTTGCCGTAAGCCACAACTGGGATGCAGTCAGGCGCAAGCTCGCGCAAACGCTGGCGGATCTCCTCATTGTCTTTCAAGGTCACCGGCGTGAGCACCTCAATGCCGTGCTTGAGCGCGAGTTCCTTGACCGGTGAGGGGTGCAGCGTGCGGCCGCGTCCTTTCCTTGCATCCGGTCGGGTCAGCACCGCAACCACCTCGTGCTGGGAATCGATGAGCTGTTGCAACGACTCCACCGCAGGCTCCGGCGTGCCGGCAAACACCAAGCGCATATCTTGCCTTTCCTCTTTCTCTAACCTGCTGTTATGACCGCTGCTGCGACCACTCAGCGGCGCGAATCTCAGCCATCGCCGCCGCGCGCACCGCAGGTTCCATACGTGTAAGGAACAGTACCCCGTCGAGGTGATCGCTCTCGTGCTGGATGCAGCGTGCCAGCAACCCTGATGCTCGAATTGCAACCGGTTTGCCCTCCACATCGACACCGCGCGCCACCACCGTGTCGTGGCGTGGGACCTCCGCTCGTACTCCGGGGATAGACAGGCACCCTTCAGGTCCCACCTGGAGCTTGTTGCTTATCGACGCCCACGTGGGATTCACCAACACTCCCCTTAACCCCTGGCAGTCATAGGTAAACACACGCTTGAGCACCCCGACCTGGTTGGCAGCAAGCCCGACGCCACCGGCTGCATCCATGGTCTCCAACATGTCATGTGCAAGTTTGCGCAACGACGCGTCGAAGACTGTCACCTCCGCAGCGGGAGTGGTCAGCACGGGGTCTCCAAACAAACGAACAGGGAGGTTTACCATGCGCTTTAACTTATCCGATGTTGATCGGATTGACCTGCACCCTCAGCGGCAGGTCCGCTCTTCGCGCACCACGGCTGACTAGGCCTGCGCGAAGCGCCATCCCAAGCGCGTTTCGCCCAGCTAGCGGCGCGCGCACCAGCATCCGCTGCGCAGGCCCAAACTGTGCAACGTCCCATTCGCCCGGCAAGTGTTCCCCTTGCGGCAAGTCCACGGGCCCAAGCAGCTCCGCATGGGCAGGCAGATCCACATTGTTAAAGAAGTCGTCGAGGGCGGCCCGCGGAGCGTCTACAAGCGCAATGTGCACTGCGGGCGGGAAGCGTGCGTCGCGGCGCTGCGCAAGCTCAAGGGCGGCAAAACCGGGCATGTCCCAGCGGATCAGATGCTGCACGGCGGGCAGCGCCGGATCCGCAACCACCACCACTTCCCCCTCGTGGCGCACAAGCGTGGCGGCCGCAGCCCAACGCGCAAACGCATCCTCCACAGCGCGCAGGTCCGGCCGCTGCAGCAGCGCCCACGTGTCCAGCAACACCGCAGCACCGTAGTCTGCCCGCGGCTCCGCGCCGGGCGTAGCCACCACAATTGCGGCCTTATCAGGCACCGTGTCGTGCACCTTCTCACCCCAGGAGGTAACCACCCGGTACTTTGCAAACGCGCGCCCCAACTCTTCAGCAGTGCGCTCCGTTCCCACCACCACGGCGCGCACCTTGCGCGAACCGCACGACGGGCACACATGCTGCGCGTCTATACGCCCACACCAGCGACAGGTCGGCGCCGCCGCCTCACCACTCGACGGCAATCCAAGCGGGCCCATGCACCAACGGCACCGCGACGGCGCACGACATGTGCCACACGCCAACGTTTGGATGTAGCCCGTACGCGGCACCTGGAAGAGCACAGGCTGGTCGCGCTCCAACGCGTGCGCCGCCGCCTGAAACGCCACCGAGGGCAAGCGAGCCTGGCGTGCCCGCGGGTCGCGCTCCAGCTCAAAATCGGAATCCCCGGCTGCATGAATGCGCGGCATCCGCGCACGCAACGCCTCACGCGGAGCCACCAGGCTATGCATCCAGCCGCTTTCCACCAACAACTGCGTCTCGGCGGTGCGGGTATGCCCGCCGATGATTAACGACGCATGCTCGATCCCCGAGCGCGTAGTCAACACCTCACGCGCATGAAAATACGGCTCGCGGGGATCCACCAGCGAATCATCCCCATCAAACATCACCACCATCAGCCGCAGGTTTCGCATCGGCGCAAACGCCGCCGAACGCGTACCCACCACAATCCGCGCCTGCCCATGGATCACAGACAGGTAGCGCGAGTAACGCGCCTGCGGGCCTTGGGACGCGGTCAGCGTTGTCACCTGCTTCGCCGACACCAGCTCACGCAACGCCGCCTCAACCCGGTCCACATCACGCTGATCCGGCACTACCACCAGCGCCGACGACCCCTCAAGCGCCACTTTGACCACAAGCGACGCAACAGCTGCCGCCCAGTCATCCCCCGGCGCTACTTGCCACGCGGCGCGTGCCACCGCGCCGCCCAACACTGCATCCACAAACGACTCGCCGAACTCATAGGCGCTCCACGCCGACAAATCCGGCTCCTCCGCCTGGCCCAACTCCGGCCACGGGGTTGAGGTGTCCGTCTCTTCAGCTTTGGCGTGGCGCGTCGGGATCGCAGCGCGGTAGAGGTCGGAGCGGGTGGCGCTGTAGCGGTTAGCTAAAGCGTCGATAAGCAAACGAAGCTCCCTGGGGGCTACTACCTCCGTCGAGATAACCCGCTCGATGAACCGCAACTTACCCTCGTGTGTAGAGGTGGAGGCGCGCTCCAGCACCAGCGCATCCACCAGGCGACCGGCGAAGCGGATACGCACCTTCACCCCCGGGCGCGCGGCTGCCGAATCGGCCTCAGAAACCAGGTAGTCAAACTCCCTGTCCAGGTGCGCCAAACCAAGCAGCGGCAATACCCGAACCACGGGTTGTGCGACAGCTTGGTTTTGGGACATGCAGTGAGATTCTAATGAAACCTGCCACACGCCCCCGATTGGCTATCTTGAGGCGTCCGGCGCATACTCTCTGGCTGTAGGAATCGTTCGCTTTTACTGTGAGTTTGACCCAAAGATGAATCGTGTTTCGCGCGCCGTTGCCGCCGCGTTGTGCTCTCTTGCTCTTGTTGCGCCGACTATTGATGTCCATGCTTCGGCCTCCAGCGATATCGGTGCGCGAAGCTCGCAGGCGATGAATGACGCATGGCGGCAAGGCTTCAATGCCCTACCCCCACAGGTGCGCAGCGCGATTCCGAACGAGCTTCGCCCGGTCGAACCGGCACCGCCTTCGCACCCAGCTCCCCCGACGGAGCCTGAGCGTGAGAGCGCTCATGAGCCAACACCTGCGCCGGACTCCTGCGCGAACTGCGTGGCGCTGACTTTTGATGACGGCCCCGTGCCCGACACTGAGCGTCTCTTGGACATCCTGGATAAGAAGAACGTCAAGGCGTCCTTTTTCGTTGTAGGCAACAATGCCCGCAAGTACCCGAAGACCGTGCAGCGCATTCGCAACGGCGGCCACACCATTGGCAACCACACCGTGGACCACCCGGTGCTGCCACGCCTGTCCCAGGACGGTATCAACCGCCAGCTCGACGGCACCAATGCAGCGATTCGCAACACCACCGGCCAGAACCCCCGGTGGATGCGCCCGCCCTACGGCGAGTATGACGCGCGAGTGACGGCTGCGTCTCAAAGCCGCGGCATGGCGGTCGCCCTGTGGGACGTGGACACGCTTGATTGGAAGCACCGCAACGCCACGAAAACGTGCGCGGTTGCCGTGCAGCAATCGCGCCCAGGCTCTGTGGTGTTAATGCATGACATCCACGGCCCCACGGTGGACGCGGTTCCATGCATCATCGACGGGCTGCGCGCGAAGGGGCTTCGCCCGGTCTCCTTGGACCAGATGATCACCTCGCCCCAGGCGGGTCGCGTCTACTCGCACCGCCCGTAGACTGTTCCTCATGACTGAAACTGAAGAGCAACCACGCCGCGGCTGGATCAAAGCCATGCCGTACCTTCTGCTTGCAGCATATGTGCTGGTACCGCTTGTGCTCATCCCGGCGGCCGGCAGCAGCGCTCCTGCAGCAACGATCGTGTTTCTCTTCGGCACCGCAGGGCTTGTTTCGCTTATCGACGCCACGTTGTTCCGCCCCACGTATTCCATCCCCTTACTGTGCGGGGTTGGCTTTTGGCTTGCCAAGGTGCTCTACCTCAACGAGGGAACCTTTGTGTATGGCATTGGTTGCGTTGCCATCGCTGGACTGTGCAGCTGGCTCGGCGGCGTAATCGGTGGCGTGATCGGTGGCCGCGTAAGCGCTGGCGCCAACAAGTAGCCAGGAAAGGACACCTGTGGAAACTTGGAGCCTCAACCATCCCGAACACGGCCTGATCGAAGTGCGTATAGGCTACGATAACGAGTTTTTGGAAACCGACCCCTCGTGGCCAGGTGAGCTGCCAGAGCAATTCGTCGAGCATCCCGAATTGATCAAGCACATACCCGCCAACGGCAGCGTGGCAGAACGACTGCGTGCGGGATTTCCCAGGCCGCCGACGCGGCTGGAAGTCCGCGTTAACGGTGAGGTGCAAACACAGTACCAGGATCTAGATTCCGGGCGAATCCCTCTATTCGGCCAAGGCTCTAAAGATGCACTGAAAATAATGACGCACTTCGGCGTTGACCGCGCGAAACCGAATCTCAACCTCACTTTCAACATATTCAAAGAACTGCTGGAGGTGGATTACCGCGAGGGCAAAACCATAGTGGAATTTGATCCGCCGGAAGGATCTCGGGGCGCGCGCCGCCGCCAAGCCATGGAATCCAGCAACATCAAGCGCACCCTCTTCCCCATCGCACAGGGCATCGGAAAAGGTGGTTGGGCGCTGGCTGCGTTGCTGCTTCCGCCTGTCATCGGGCGTTTTCTTGCCTGGATTGCGCAGTACCTGCCAGATATTGATCTGCCGGACTTCACCCTGCCGCAGATCCGGCTACCCCACGTTGACTTGCCAGTACCACAGCTTCCACAGGTGAGGTTGCCAACGCCGAATATTGCTTTGCCGGACCTGCCGGACCTGCCCTACTGGGTGGCTTGGCTTTTGGAGTACTCAAAAATCTGGGTCCCCGTACTCATCGGCATTGTCATCGGCGTCGTCGCGTTACGCAACAAGAAGAAGTCCGACGCCGAAAAAGCGAAGTGGGAAGAGCAGGAGTCCTAGATTCCCGCTGCGCGCTTGAGCTCCTCAACCTTGTCTAGGCGCTCCCACGGGAGGTCAATATCCGTACGTCCAAAGTGGCCATAGGTTGCCGTCTGAGCGTAGATTGGGCGAAGCAGATCGAGCTCCTGAATGATCGCATCTGGGCGCAGGTCAAAGACCTTCTGTACAGCCTGCTGGATGGATTCACTGCTCTGTCCGTCAACCGCCGTGCCAAAGGTTTCCACGTACAAGCCCACCGGGTTCGCGCGGCCAATAGCGTAGGCCACCTGGACCTCAACGCGCTTGGCCAAGCCTGCGGCGACAATGTTCTTTGCAACCCAGCGCATGGCATAAGCCGCGGAACGGTCCACCTTTGAGGGGTCCTTGCCGGAAAACGCGCCACCGCCGTGGCGAGCCATGCCGCCGTAGGTATCCACGATGATCTTGCGGCCCGTCAGACCCGCATCACCCATCGGGCCACCCAGGACGAAAGATCCGGACGGGTTAACCAAAAGCTTCGTGTCTTCGTTGTAGAAGGCGCCCAGCCCAGCGTCTTCAACCACCCACTCAAGCACGTGTTTACGCATTGCCGCGGCAAGCTCATCGCCAGTGAAGTCCGGGTCGTGCTGGGTGGAAATCACCACGGTATCCAAGTGCACCGGGGTCTCCCCGTCATAAGCAAAGGTGACCTGAGTCTTACCGTCCGGGCGAAGCCCGCTCACAATGCCTTCGTGGCGCACCTGAGCCAAGCGACGGCTCAGGTGATGCGCGGTAGCGATCGGCAGCGGCATGTACTCCGGAGTTTCATCCGTGGCGTAGCCGAACATCAGGCCCTGATCACCAGCACCAGACTGCGCAAGCTCCTCCTTGGAGGCGTGCTCGCGCACCTCCTGGGAGGTGGTCACACCCGCGGAGATTTCCTCCGACTGGTCACCAATAGCTACGTTGACGCCACACGTGTGTCCGTCAAAGCCAACCTCGGAGGACGTAAAACCGATCTCTACCAAGCGATCGCGCACAATCTTGGCAATGTTGGAATACGCGCTGGTGCGCACCTCCCCCACTACGTGCACCTGACCGGTTGTCACGAGGGTCTCAACCGCCACGCGTGACTTCGGGTCTTGGGCAAGCATGTCATCCAAGATGGCATCCGAGATGGAGTCACAGATCTTATCGGGGTGGCCCTCAGTCACGGACTCACTGGTGAAGAGGCGGTGGAACGTACCCTGAGACGTGCCATTGTGCTGTTCAGACATGCCCAACACACTAGACCAAGCGGTCTAAGTTGGCAAAGCTGGGCGGTCCATTAATTTCAGTAGGCCTCAATCGCATCCCAAATTGCTACCGCTACCTCGTGCTTTGAGCCTTGGGGCACTTCGGTTTCTGAGCCGTCCGCACCAAGAATCCAACCTTCATTGTGGGACTCACCAAAGACCTTGCCGCCCGTAACAGCGTTGACCATCAGCAAATCTGCACCCTTGCGTGTAAGCTTCGCACGCCCAAACTCCAATGGGTTATCGGTCTCAGCGGCAAATCCAACAATGACAGCGTCCGTCTCCCCCGCCTGACGACGCTCAACCAGCCCGCGCAGCACATCGGGATTTTCCACCAAGTGCAGCGTAGACAGCGAGTCATCGGCTTGGCCCTTCTTCAGCTTGCTCGTCGCCTCTTGCGCAGGGCGATAGTCTGCAACGGCCGCCGCCATAATCACCACGTCCGCCTCCGCCGCACGCGCGTTCATGGCCTCCTCCAGCTCAGCGGTTGAGCGCACGCGCACAACCTCAGCACCAGCAGGGGTATCCAACGCGTCTGTATTGCCAGCAACAATGGTGACGTCGGCGCCGCGGTGCACCGCAACGTCTGCAAGCGCAAAGCCCTGCCTACCCGAGGAACGGTTTCCAATGAAGCGCACCGGGTCAATGTTCTCCTGCGTACCGCCAGCGCTAATCAGTACGCGCTTGCCTTCCAAGCTTCGTTGGATTGGGCCCGTTGCCAACACCGTACGAGCAAGCTGGGCGATTTGCGACGGCTCAAGCATCCGACCTGGACCAGTGTCCTTACCAGTCAGCCTGCCGTGTGCCGGTTCTAGCACCGTTACCCCGCGGCGACGAAGCGTTGCCACATTCTCCTGCGTGGCTGGGTTAAGCCACATCTCCGTGTGCATCGCAGGCGCCAACACAACGGGACACGTTGCTACCAGCACCGTCGAAGTCAACAGATCATCAGCACGCCCCGCGGCTAGGCGCGCAATCAAGTCAGCTGTTGCCGGAGCAATGACAATCAGGTCAGCCTCCTGGCCCACCCGAACATGCTGGACTTCATCCACACGGCTAAACACCTCAGTGTCCACCGGGTTTCCGGACAGCGCCTCTAACGTTGCAGCCCCAACAAAGCGCAGTGCGTTTGGTGTCGGCACCACCTTCACGTTGTCCCCGGTCTCCGTGAACTCCCGAATCACCCCGCATGCCTTGTAGGCCGCGATGCCGCCAGCAATACCGATCACTACGTTGCTTTTGCTCATGGGCATAAAGTCTACGCAACGCAAAAACCGCGCACCCGCCAGCTGCGGCGAAGTGCGCGGTTATAGAAAACCGAGGTACGAAAGCTTAGTTGCCTTCTTCGTGCTCCAGAAGACCCGCCTGGATCTCACGCAGCGCGATAGACAGCGGCTTCTCGCCCGGCTCTGGGTTGACCAGGGGGCCGATAAACTCGAACACACCCTCATCAGAGTTCTGGTAGAAGCTGTTGATCTGGCGAGCACGCTTGGCCGCAAAGATGACCAATGCGTACTTCGACGAAACCTTGGTCAGCAGCTCATCGATCGGAGGAGCCGTAATGCCCTCCGGTTCGTCGTACACACGCTCCGCGGAAGCGGCAGCAGTGGTCGACAGCTCATCAGTGACGTTGCTCAACTCAACACCTACTCATTTGTTGTATCAGTCAAAAGGGCCGCAATGGCGGCAACCGCCCGGTCAACATCGTCGTTGACCACAATGGAGTCAAACTCATGCTGGGCATCAAGCTCGCCTCGGGCAGTTTCTAGACGACGCTTAATCACGTCCTCAGTTTCAGTCCCACGACCAGTCAGACGCTCCACCAGCACTTCCCACGACGGGGGTGCAAGGAACACCGTCTTAGCCTCAGGCATCAACCGCTTAATTTCACGTGCGCCAACCAGGTCGACTTCAGCCAACACCGGTCGCCCCGCCTCCAGCGCTTCACGCACCGGGCCAGCCGGCGTACCGGAACGCTGCAGGCCGCCGTGTATGTCGGCCCACTCCAGCATCTCGCCAGCATCAATGCGCTCCTGGAAGTCAGTTGGAGAGACGAAGAAGTAGTCCCTGCCATCAACCTCACCGGGGCGTGGTGCACGCGTAGTCATGGACACCGAAAAGTACAGATTCGGCACATCAGTAACAAGGCGCTGAACCACGGTGGATTTACCCACCGCGGACGGGCCAGCCAAAACAATCAGCCGACCACGCGTTGCATCATTCTTCACGGTATCCACGGGCGCGTATACTCTTACGCGTCGAAGCCGAAACGCTCGAGCAGAGCGCGGCGCTGACGGTCACCGAGGCCACGCAGGCGGCGGGTCTGGGCGATCTCCAGCTCCTCCATGATCTCGCGAGCCTTGACCTTGCCCACCTTCGGCATAGCCTCGAGCAGTGCGGAGACCTTGGTCTTGCCAATGATCTCGTTGGTGTCAGCCTTGTCCAGGACGTCCTTCAGGGTGGTCTCGCCACGCTTGAGGGAAGCCTTCAGCTCTGCACGTGCCTTACGTGCCTCTGCTGCCTTCTCAAGGGCTGCCTTGCGCTGCTCCGGGGTCAACTCGGGAAGTGCCATGGATCCTCCAAAATTTATTCGTAGTTTGTACTGGTCCAGTTACTTAACTGTCCTCAGCATTATTGCCGAGAAGCACCTTATACCCAGGTCGGGTAATTGCATCGTTGCAACTCGCCAGCTTCGGTCTAGTGTAGCACTGCATCTAGTGCTGCCGTATTGACTTGGCTCTACAGACTACTGCATTTCGCCATGTCAACGCATCGACGCAAATAAACTACCAGGGGTTTTGCCCTGGTAGTGAATTGCCCCTCCTAATTATCGCGTTTCCCCAGCTCGACGGCTTGATTGCGCAGGTCACTGACATTCGGTCCGTGGCGCAACACAGAACGCGAAACGTTTGGAAACACCAGGTGTGCACGCTTCCCAGCAATGCGGTCAACGTCTGCAAAGGTCGCGCCTTGCGCACCCACACCAGGCATCAGCACCGGGGCATTGAGGGATTCAAGGGCTGGAGGCGTATCGACGGTCGCGCCAACCACCACACCCACATCCCCCACTTCCCCACGCAAAGCGGCATCTGCGTTGAACTTCGCGCACTCATCAGCCATGAACTGCGCAACCGTTACCCCACCGTTCAAGGTGGAGCTCTGAAACTGCTCAGCCTCAGGGTTGGAGTTTGCAGACATCACGAACACGCCCTTGCCGTGTTGCTGTGCAAGCTCAATCGCCGGGGCAAGCGAGCCCACACCCAGATACGGCGTGAGCGTCAATGCGTCTGCCTCCAGCGGTGCGCCTGGTTCCAACCACGCGGCGGCGTAGCCGGCCATGGTGGATCCGATGTCGCCACGTTTGGCATCCGCAATCGTGATTGTTCCCAACTCACGCGCCGATGCAAGGGTCTCCTCCAGCACGGCGAAGCCTTGGGCGCCGAAGCGCTCGAAGAACGCCACCTGGGGCTTGATCGCCGCAACGTGACCGCCGAAGGCTTCCACACACGTCATAGCGAAGGTGCGCAAGCCGTCGACAGTGTTTGCAAGGCCCCACTGCTGAAGCAGCGCCGCATGGGGGTCAATGCCGACGCACAGGCGCCCATGCGTGCGGCCTGCCTCTACGAGACGGTTACCGAACCCCATTGCCAACCTTATGGTCGAGCTCCTGCAGGCTCATCACCGTGATCTCCTTAGCGCGAAGCGCCTCGATGCCCTGTACAGCGGCGGTAACGCCCTGCACCGTAGTCATGATCGGCACACCTGCTGCTACGGCGGCTGCGCGAATGTCATAGCCGTCATGGCGAGCACCCGCAGAGCCAGCAGGGGTGTTGAGCACCAGGTCGATCTCACCGTCGGTGATGCGATCAACCACAGACTTGCCCTCCGCACCCGCGCGGACCTCGGAGGCCTTCAGGACGGTCTCGCACTCGATACCGTTGCGACGCAGCATCTGTGCCGTCCCCTCCGTAGCCAGCACGCGGAAGCCCATGGTGGACAGGCGCTGGATTGGGAAGATCAGGGTGCGCTTGTCACGGTTAGCCACAGAGACGAACACCGTGCCCTCAACCGGCAGCGCACCAAAAGCTGCGGCTTCTGCCTTGGCGTATGCGACACCGAAGGACGGAGCCACGCCCATGACCTCGCCGGTGGACTTCATCTCTGGGCCCAGGATCGTGTCCAGCACAGCGCCTTCCGGCGTACGGAAGCGGCTAAACGGCAGGACAGCTTCCTTCACGGCAATCGGGTGTTCCAGCGGCAGCGAACCGCCGTCGTAATTGGACGGGATCAGCCCCTCCTCGCGCAGCTGCGCAATGGTTGCGCCCAGCATGACGCGGGCAGCAGCCTTGGCCAAGTGCACGCCCGTTGCCTTAGACACGAACGGCACGGTGCGCGAAGCACGCGGGTTGGCCTCGATGACGTAGAGAATGTCATCCTTCAGAGCGAACTGCACGTTCATCAGGCCCTTAACCCCAATGCCGTGAGCAAGCGCCTCAGCGGAGCGGCGCACCTTGGCAATGTCGTCCGGGCCGAGCGTCATCGGCGGCAACGCACACGCAGAGTCACCGGAGTGGATGCCGGCCTCCTCGATGTGCTCCATTACACCACCCAGGTAAACCTCGTTGCCGTCAGAGAGCACGTCTACGTCAATCTCAATGGCGGAATCCAAGAAGCGGTCCACCAACACCGGGTGATCCGGGGAAAGTTCCGTGGCACGGTCAATGTAGTCGTGCAGGGACGCCTCGTCGTACACAATCTCCATGCCACGACCACCCAGCACATACGACGGGCGCACCAGCACCGGGTAGCCGATGTTGTTGGCAACCTCGCGTGCCTCCGCAAAGGAGGTCGCCGTGCCGTATGCCGGGGCAGGCAGGTTGGCAGCCTCAAGCACCTTGCCAAACTCACCACGGTCCTCAGCAGAGTCGATGGCCTCAGGGGTGGTGCCGACGACAGGCACGCCAGCGTCTGCAAGCTTCTGTGCAAGACCCAGCGGAGTCTGGCCACCAAGCTGGACAATCACACCGGCAACGGTGCCGGATGCAGCCTCAGCGCGGTAGATCTCCATGACGTCTTCGAAGGTCAGCGGCTCGAAGTAGAGTCGGTCTGCCGTGTCGTAGTCCGTGGAGACGGTCTCCGGGTTGCAGTTGACCATCACGGTCTCGTAGCCAACGCGCGACAGCTCAAGGGCTGCGTGCACACAGGAGTAATCAAACTCAATGCCCTGGCCAATTCGGTTCGGGCCGGAGCCCAAGATGATGACCTTCTGCTTCTCGCTATCGCTCGAAGCAGAAGCAGAAGAAGCTGCTTCGCACTCTGCATCCGGATCCAGCTCGTACGCGGAGTACAGGTACGGCACCTTCGCTTCGTACATACCTGCGCAGGTATCGACCGTCTTGAACACCGGGTGGATGTTCAAAGACCAGCGCAGGGAACGCACGCCCTCCTCGCCCGCAAGCTCCGGGCGAAGTGCGGCAATCTGTGCGTCCGAAAGACCAAACGCCTTCGCCTCACGCAAAAGATCCGCATCCAACACAGGCGCAGACTCAAGGGTCTTGCGGAAATCAACCAGAGTTTCCATCTCACCCAAGAACCACGGGTCAATACCGGATGCGGCATAGACCTCATCCGCGGTTGCGCCCAGGCGCAGCGCCAACTCAGCGTCGTAAATGCGCTTGTCCGTTGGCACTTTCAGGTCTTCGAGTACTGCGGCAACATCTGTTGCGCGCTCGCCCGCAAAGTACTCATCCGGACGGGTCCAGAAACCGTTCGGCTTGTCCTCCATGGAGCGCATAACCTTATTCAGGCCCTGGATGTAGTTGCGGCCAATACCCATGGCCTCACCCACAGCCTTCATGGAGGTACCCAGCGTCTCATCAGAGCCCGGGAACTTCTCAAAGGCAAAGCGCGGCATTTTGACAATAATGTAGTCCAGCGTCGGCTCTTCAAGCGCCGTAATCGCCCCACCGGTCATGTCGTTAGAGATTTCATCCAACGTGTAGCCAATGGCCAGAAGGGTTGCCACCTTTGCAATCGGGTAGCCCGTTGCCTTGGACGCAAGCGCCGAGGAACGCGACACGCGCGGGTTCATCTCGATTGTGATCAGACGGCCATCCTTCGGGTTGATGGCGAACTGGATGTTGCAACCACCCGTTTTCACACCAACCTCGCGGATGATGGCCTTACCCTGCTCGATCAGGCGAGTGACCTCGGGTTCCGTCAGCGTCAACGCCGGAGCCACCGTCACGCTATCGCCGGTGTGCACACCCATCGCATCCACGTTCTCAATCGTGGCGATGGTGATGCAGTTGTCCGCCTTATCGCGGATCAGCTCAAGCTCGATTTCCTTCCAGCCAAGGATGGACTCCTCAATCAGCACGTTCGCCTCAGGGCTGGCGGTCAGACCATCACCGGCGATGCGGTGCAGGTCATCCATGTCATAGGCCAGGCCGGAGCCCAGGCCGCCCATGGTGAACGACGGGCGCACCACGCACGGGAACCCAAGCTCAGCAACGGTCTCTTCGACCTCTTCCATGGTGTAGCAGACGCGGGAGCGAGCGGACTCGCCGCCGATCTTTTCCACGATGTCCTTGAACTTCTGGCGGTCCTCACCACGCTCAATCGCATCAATGTCAGCGCCGATCAGCTCCACATCGTGCTTGGCCAAAATACCCATGCGATCGAGTTTGATCGCGGTGTTGAGTGCGGTCTGGCCACCCAGCGTCGGCAGGATTGCGTCAACCTTGTGGCCGGCTTCTACCTCGCGCGCCAGAATCTTGTCAATGTAGGCCGGCTCGATCGGCTCCACATAGGTGTGGTCCGCAAACTCCGGGTCCGTCATGATCGTCGCCGGGTTAGAGTTCACCAGCGTCACACGCAGGCCCTCATCCTTGAGCACACGGCAAGCCTGAGTACCCGAGTAGTCAAACTCACAAGCCTGACCGATCACGATCGGGCCAGAGCCGATCACCATCACATGCTTGAGGTCATCGCGCTTCATTTAGTTTTCCTCCTTGACTACGAGGGTGGCGACAACGCTTTCGTTGCCGGTCTGAGACAGGTGTCGGACCAGTTTGCGGGTGTCCACCCCGTAGATACCGCTGATGCCTTGCGCGGTCATCGCTTCCTCCAAGGTGCGCACCGAGCGGAAGTTGGAAACCCGTGCGGTGAGATCCCTCACCACGACGGCCCCAACGGTGATGCGACCCTCCGAGTTGGCTACGTCCTCATCGTTCCAACCAGCGTTGCCAACCTGCGGTGCAGCGAAGATAAGCACCTGCCCCTCACGAGCAGGGTCAGTCATTTCGCGCTGGTAGGCAAACAAATCGGTGGTTACAGTGGCTGCGCCAGAGATCTCTGCGGTAGGCGTAGCGCCGAAGAGGTATCCGGGGAAAGACGTGCCGTCGGCAAGCACAAGCTCTGCCTTCTTACGTGCGTTCATAATCGGTTCCTTAAATGTTGGTGTAGGTCGGCGTGCCGCGCAGCCAAGTGGCAACAACGCGGGCGGAAAATTCCATGCCCTCGTACGGGGTATTCGAAGCTTTCGACGCCATATCAGCGCCGCGAGCAGTCCAGGGGTCATTCGGGTTTACCAACGTCAGGTTCGCTGGCTCACCTGCAGCGATCGGGCGGCCTTGATCCGCCAGACGCAGAATCTCTGCGGGGCGCTCACTCATCACCTTGGCCACAAAGCGCCAATCCGCCAGACCAGATTCAACAAAGACCTGGTGGATTGCCGCCAGCGAGGTTTCAAGGCCAAGCATGCCCGGCTTCGCATGATCAAACTCCACGCACTTGTCTTCAGAGCCGTGCGGAGCGTGATCTGTAGCAACAACGTCCACGATGCCTTCCAGCAGCGCGTCCCGAAGCGCCACCGCATCTTCGTGCTCACGAAGCGGCGGGTTAACGCGGTAGTTGCCGTCATAGGTAGCGAGCAGCTCATCGGTGAGCAGCAGGTGGTGTGGAGTCACCTCAGCGGTGATCTCAATGCCCTGCGCTTTGGCCCAGCGCAGCAACTCCACCGTGCCAGCGGTAGATGCGTGGCACAGGTGGTAGCGCCCTCCATAGTCGCGGGTCATGATCAGGTCACGCGCAACCACGGATTCCTCCGCAACACGCGGCCAACCAGTCAGTCCCAAACGCGCAGCCTGCTCACCTTCATGGGCAACACTGTGGGCGGTCATGCGGTGATCCTCAGCGTGCTGAGCCAACACCACGTCATACGCCTTGGCGTACTCGATTGCGCGGCGCATCAGCTGCGGGTCGTTCACGCAACGACCGTCGTCAGAAAACATGCGGACGTGTCCGCGGCTCATCAGGCCGATCTCAGTGAGCTCTTTGCCCTCCAAGTTCTTGGAGATAGAACCCACCGGGTAGACGTCACACTTGCCGTAGGCCTGGCCCTTGTCCCAGACACCATCTGCAATAAACGGCTGATCAATCACCGGGTTCGTGTTCGCCATGGTGAACACGGCGGTAAAACCACCCTTCGCCGCGGCGTCCGAACCAGTGGCAATAGTTTCGGTATCTTCGCGGCCCGGCTCGCGCAGGTGCACGTGCATATCTACCAGGCCCGGCAGCAAGACCAGACCGCCACAGTCCTTGACCTCATCGGCGTCGCTGACGTCAACGTCCGGTCCGACCTGCGCAATCACACCGTTGCGGATCAGCACCGTGGTGGCGTCCTCGCCATACGGGCGCACATTTGTGAGAGCGGTGGTACTCACTTACTTCACCTTTCCTTCCAACGCGTCCTCACCCGAGGTCAACAAGGTAAACAGCACCGCCATACGGGTGTAGACACCGTTGGAGACCTGGTTGAGCACCACAGTGTTGTCGCGATCAGCCACGTCGAAGTTAATTTCCATGCCTCGCAGCATCGGACCGGGGTGCATGATGAGGGTTTCCGGACCCAGCTGGTCCGCGCGCTGAGCGGACAGGCCGAACAACGTGGCGTATTCTCGGTGCGTGGGGAAGAAGCCACCATCCATGCGCTCAGCCTGGACGCGCAGCATCATCACCACATCTGCACCTTGCGCAATCTCTGCGTCAAAGTCGTAGGAGACGCGCGCCGGCCAGTGCTCAACGCCCATGGGCAGCAGCGTCGGCGGTGCGACGAGCACCACCTCGGCTCCCAGGGTGGACAGCAAGTCCACGTTGGAGCGCGCCACGCGCGAGTGCAAAATGTCACCGACGATCAGGACCTTCTTGCCCTGCACATCACCGATGTGCTGACGCATGGTCACCGCATCCAGCAGCGCCTGCGTCGGGTGCTGGTGCTGGCCGTCACCCGCATTGATGATGGAGGTTTCCGGCAGCCACTTACGCAGCAGATTCGGCGCGCCCGAGGACGGGTGTCGCATCACAATGGCATCAGCACCGATCGAGGCGATCGTGGACGCCGTATCTTTCAGCGACTCCCCCTTCTTCACACTGGAGGTAGCGGCCGAGACGTTAATCACGTCCGCACTCATCCACTTGCCAGCGGTCTCAAACGAAGACCTGGTGCGCGTGGAGTTCTCGTAGAACAAGGTAAAGATGGTGCGTCCGCGAAGCGTTGGCAGCTTCTTAATCTCGCGGCCATCAAGCGCCTCGCGGAAGCGGTCGGCCTCATCCATCAGGCCAACAATCTCCTCACGGCTTAAGTCTGCAATGTCAATCAAATGCTTCATTGCTTGAGCCTTAGCCCTCTCTGGTCAGGGTCACGCCGTCAACGGCATCAATGGGCGTGAGCGTGACAGTCACGTCCTCCGTCATAGCGGTTGGGATGTTCTTGCCCACGTAATCAGCGCGGATAGGCAGCTCACGGTGCCCACGGTCAACCAAGACCGCAAGCTGGATCGCCTTTGGCCGGCCAATATCTCGAAGCGAATCAAGCGCTGCGCGGATGGTGCGGCCGGAATACAGCACGTCATCCACTAGGATGACGGTGGTGCCATCAATGTTGGCCGGAATGCTGGTGGGCCTCAGCGCCCGGTGCGGCTTATCCCTCAAGTCATCGCGGTACAGCGTGACATCAAGGCTGCCAACTGGAATGTGTACGCCAGCGAATTCTTGGATGGCATCAGCAATACGATGCGCAAGTGGCACTCCCCCGGACGGAATACCAAGCAGCATGACTGTTGGTGCGTCCTCGCCATCAAGCGCGGTTTTCTCAATTATTTGGTGCGCGATGCGTGCGATCGTGCGCCCGACGTCTGAAGCTGTCAACAGCTCAACCGTCTGACGGTTCTCGTCGCTCATCGGTCCTCCTTCCCCGCCTCACAGTGCGGAATTTAAAGGTGGTGTCAACGACGCGTCCAAGCGTAGCACCGCGCACGCCTTTCAGGACAGTGGTTTACCATCGCCTGAGAGAATTTGTACCCCCGCACACCAAGTATTCAAGGAGAAAAAGGGCTGTGACTTCCCCGACCCCCGTCACGCTTGAGGCCGTCGCGGACGTGTTTCGCGGACGCGACCTCAACTTCCAGGTAGAAGACGACAAGCTCCTGTCAGGTTTTGAAAACTGCAGTATCTTCTTCGCTCTCAGTGATGACAGCCTGGTGTTTGAGTCCATCTGGCGTGGCATGGCCCCGCAGGATCTCGCCCCACAGCTGTTGTTCACCATCAACAACCTCAACCAGGCGCGTTTCGCCCCAACACTGCGCATGCTGGAAACCGCCGACGGCATGCTTGCCACCTCAGCCACCCGCACAATTGACGCTGCGGAAGGGTTGACTGATGAGCAGCTGGAGGTCTTTGTTATCAGCACCATCCAGATGACGCTGGAAACGTTTGCCCAGATCGAGCAGTCCCTGCCCGCCCTTGTTGATTGGACGGATACCCACGATGAGCACCACTAACACCCCCACCCAGGTCACACTGGATCGAATTATTGCCACTGCTGAAAACCTTGGCATTGATCTGGAGGAGGCAATCACTGGACGCTCCGCTCAGGCCAACGTCAACGGTGTGCCGCTGTTTTTCGTGCTGTTGGAAACCGTGCTGGTGATCCGCAGTGACTTTGCCACAGATGAGCCCACTCAGAGCGCTCAAGCCAACTACTTTTTGGCCGCGAACCAGGCGAATGCGTCCTACGTGCTCGCCCGCCAGGTTGCGGTGACGCATTTTGACACCCTGGTGGTGCGCTCAGAGCATGAGCTCAGTGTTGCAGGTGGGCTCACTGATGCGCAGCTTGAGCATGCTTTCCGACGCGGCGTTGACGCCGTCACCACCGGCCATCAGATCATGCTCGCCAATTTTGAAGAACTCAACGAGATGGAAGCTGCAGCTCGTGGCGAAGCGCCTCAAGCTCCTCCCCACCAGACATTTGACGAGTGAGCTCATCAATCGTGATAGCTTCACGCGGGGCGTCAAGCTCCTGGCGCCCCAACTTCAAGATGGTGAAGTGGTCACCCACCAGGTAGGCGTGGTGCGGGTTATGGGTCACCAGCACCACGGCGACGCCACGGTCGCGGGCAGAGGCGATGAACTTCAGCACCACACCTGACTGCTTCACACCAAGAGCGGCGGTTGGCTCATCCAGCACCACCACACGGGCGCCAAAGTAAACTGCCCTGGCAATTGCCACAACCTGGCGCTGGCCGCCAGAAAGGTTGCCAGCCTCAACGTTGACATCTGGGATGTCAATGCCCATATCCAGCAACTGCTCAGAGCAGATACGCTGCATCTCCTTCTGCTTCAGCGTCCCAAGCGGCCCAGTTAGCTCCTGGCCAAGGAAGAAGTTTCGCCACACGCTGAGCTCATCAACAATCGCCAGGTTTTGATACACGGTGGCAATCCCAGCATCGAGGGCGTCGCGGGGGGAAGAAAACGTGGCCGGTGAGCCGCAGATAAGCAGCTGCCCACTGGTTGGTGCGTGTAGACCTGCAAGGATTTTGATCAAGGTGGACTTACCTGCGCCATTGTCGCCCAGCACACAGGTGACTTCGCCCTCTTCAACCAGCAGGTTCACCCCACGCAGCGCGTCAAACGTGCCGTAGGACTTGGTGATGTCACGCAGTTCAATAATCGCCATGCCTTAGCGCCCCTTCGTAATCTTTGCGAATGACGTGTTGGTCAGCACCGCGAACAGCAGCATCGCGCCAAGGAAGAACTTAAACCAGTCCGGGTTCCAGCCGGCGTAGACAATGCCCTGGTTAGTCATGCCGAAGATCAGCGCACCGATCATCGTGCCAACCGCTGTGCCGCGCCCGCCTTTCATCGCACAGCCGCCTATCACTGCAGCGATGATGTAAAGGAACTCATTGCCCACACCCTGGCCAGCTTGGATTGAGTCAAAGGCAAACAACGTGTGCATGCCTACGAACCAGGCGGCAAAACCGACCGTCATAAACAGCACAATCTTGACCATGCGCACAGGCACACCGACAGCGCGCGCAGCCTCCTCATCGCCGCCCACGGCGGTAATCCAGTTGCCAAACTTCGTGCGGAAGAGCACGAAAGACGCAATGGCCACAAAGAGCAGCCACCAGATAACCGTCACGCTGATGCGCACGCTGCCGATGTAAAAGCTTCCTGCGAAAACAGTACGGGCTGAGGCGAAGCCTTCCATATCTGCAATCGACGGGGTTGCCACCTGGCCGGTCACCAGCTTGGTCACCGCCAGGTTCAGTCCCTGCAGCATCAAAAACGCCGCCAGGGTGATCAGGAAGCTGTCAATGCCAGTTCGAGTGACCAGGATGCCGTTGAGCGCCCCGATCGACAGCGCGATGACCAGCGCTAAGCCCGCCCCCACCCAGGAGTTCAAATGCAGGTTGTAGTTAAGCATCGAGGCAGCCAGCGCGGCCGTGGTCACCGCAACGCCGGATGACAGATCAAACGCGCCGCCAATCATGAGCAAACCCACGGCCAAGGCAACAATGCCCAGCGTGGAGCTGGCGTACAAAATGGTCGCCATCGCATCAAACGAGCGAAACGCGGGAGCGACGGCGAGGAACAGGCTCAAAATGACCAGGAAGCCAAGCAGGCTGGCCAGCTCCGGCCGGCGAATCAACTTAGCTAACCCGGTGTGGCTTCGGAGACGATCATCAGCGCCTGACTCTTTCGATTCATCTTGAACGGCAGTGATCATCGAAGACCTGCCTTCGCAGCCTCAGCGATCTGTTCCACATTGTCCTGGTCCACAAAGCTCGGACCCGTGTACACCGGCTGGCCGCCGCCGAAGGTGCCGCCGTTGCGCTTAGCCACCCACAGCGAATCCACCGCAAGGTAGCCCTGCAGGTACGGCTGCTGGTCCACAGCCCACGCCACACGGCCGTCTGCAATAGCGTCAACCAGCTCAGCGTTGGTATCAAACGTGACCACCTGCGCCTCAGATCCGGACTGCTTGACCGCCTCCGTTGCGCGCATCGCCACAGGGGCCTGCAGGGCAAACACCGTGTCAAAGGTCTTGTCCTGCGAAAGCTTGGAGCTAATCGTTGACTGCACCGAAGTCAGGTCTTGGCCATTGACATACAGCAGTTCAACCTCCCCACCAAGGCCCTCTTTCACACCGTTGCAGCGCGCCTCCTGGGAAGAGTTGCCCTGCTCATGGATAACGCAGAGCACCTTGGATTTCCCTTCCTCTTGAAGACGCTCACCTGCAGCCGTACCAGCAACAGTCTCGTCCTGGCCGAAGAAGCCAGTCAAGCCGTACTTGGTGTATTCGTTCATGCCAGCGTTCAAGCCAACAACCGGAATGCCCGCGTCAACGGCGTTCTGAGCTGCAGGCCCAATGGCCTCAGCGTTAGGCAACGTAACGGCAATGCCATCAACATTTGCGTCCACAGCAGAGCGCACCAAGTTTGCCTGGTTCGGTGCCTGCGGATCAGAGGAATAACGCAGCTCAATATTGTCCTTCTTGGCCGCGTCTTCCGCACCCTTTCGTACAAGATCCCAATACGTGTCACCTGGCGCACCATGGGTAACCATCGCCACAACATAACGCGGGGTGTCTACCCCACCGGCGGTCTCGCCACCGGCCTCACCCTCACGCGGCGCGCCCCCCGTGGACGAGCAACCCGCCAACGTCAAACCGACCGCGGCCACCATTGCCGCCACTTTGTACAGCTTAGAGATTTTTTTCACTCACCCAGTGTGCCCGCTCACAGGCAAAAACCCTGCATCCCCACCGCTCTTTACCGATTAAGTAGCCGGGCCCCAGGTTGTTTAGCGCCTTACTTCAGGTCAGACAATCCTGGCCCCACCGGCTGCTGATCAAACAGCGGTGTCAGCAAAGTCATGGCTTCCTTCATGTCCTCCACATCCTGGGCGTCCCCCTTGGAATAGCGGAACATGTACGTGGTCGCCGAAGCATTGCCGAAACTGGTTGAGCAGAAGAACTGACGCAAGTCTGCCTCCGGGTGCTTGGCGCACGCGAAGTAGCGATCGCCCACCGTGAACTCGAATTCATCCCACGGCAGCACCTCTTCCCCGTCACGCACCTGCTGTGCTTGGTAGCTTTCAGCGTGCAGCGTGCGTTCATCCTGCGCGCCCGTCTTCGGGTCAGCCGGGCACGGAACCTGCCCCAGCTCTTCGTCGTAGTACGAGACCCCGACGGAGAATTGCTCAGTGCCACTTCGGTAGTACTTATTCCAACCCTCGTCCATCTGCGTGCTGAAGTCTGGGTCATAGGGCAAGCCCACGAGCTCTTCCGGCATCTGGTCCAAGAGCGCCTTGATGCTCACCTCTGTGGCACAAATATCGGGGTCTGGTGCGTCTTGGGCTTCGCTAGTATTGCCACTACTCAGCTCGGTAGTGTTCTGCGTGGTGTCCTCGGCCCCGCCGCCACCTTCGGCGTTCTGCGCGCTGTCCGAACATCCCGCCACCGTCAGTGCCGTTGCCGCCAATACTCCTGCAATTGTTTTCGCCTTGCGCATTCGCCCTACTTCCCTCGCCACGACTCGCCGTCTGAGTCGTGCAATGTGATGGAAAAGATCGTGTGCCCGCAAGGCTACACACGTGACGCTCCCGGTTCCTTCGGACGCATCACGAAAGCCCCAGGAGCTGGTGGGATTAGGGGTCTCTAGGACTCCGCGAGGCGCTTGAGCTCGACCTCAGGGTTAAAGTCAGCCTTCGGCCACTCAAGATCCAATGAATCCAGCGCATCAGCAAGCAAGGTCTTGACCACTGCGCGGCAGTACTTCTTATTGTCTGACGGCACGCAGTACCACGGCGCAACATCTGTTGACGTACGCGTCATGGCGATCTGGTAGGCCGCCATAAACTGAGACCACAGCTTGCGGTCTTCAATGTCACCCGGGTTGTATTTCCAGTGCTTCTTGGGGTTTTCAATTCGCTTACGCAGGTTCTCAGCCTGAAACTCACGCGAGATGTGCGGCATGATCTTGATGATCTTCGTGCCGCGGGCCGCGAGCTCCGCCTCAAAATCCACAATCGCGCCGTAGCGACGCTCAATCTCCTCAGGCGGAGCCATCTGCTTGACGCGCTGCACCAACACGTCTTCATAGTGCGAGCGGTCAAACACAGCAATCTGGCCGGGCTTGGGCAGGTGCGGCTCAAAGCGCCACAAGAAATCGTGTGCTGCTTCCTCTTCAGTCGGGCGACCAAAAGCCTTCACATGCACGCCTTGGATGTCCATCGTGGCGCCAATGACGTGGCGCACAATGCCGCCTTTTCCGGCGGTGTCCATACCTTGGAGCACCAGAAGCACCGATCCGGCTTGCTCATTGCCGGCGCGACCGTTTGCGTAGAGCTTCTCCTGCAGCTCATCTAGCTCATCGTCTCGGTCGTTGAACACCTCAGCCACGTCGTCCGCGCCAGAGAGCCCGGGCGTAGACGCCGGATCAACATCATCTAGCTGGAAGTTGGGCCCAACGAAATGCGATTTTGCTTCCTCAACGGTGAGCTTTGCCACTGCTTCTCCTTAGCTTTGGTCAGATTCTTCTACCGCATCGCCCGGTGCGTCCGGGGAGTTAGCCTGCACAATGCCATCCAACATCGCGTGAATGTACGGCGGAGCCTGGTTGCCGGAATACTCCGTGGCCATCTCCAACGCGTTAGCGATGGCGATAGCGGCATCAACCTCGTCGTTAAACAGAATCTCCCACGTAGCCACGCGCAAAATCTGACGATCGACCGCCGGCAAACGGTAGAGCTCCCAGTCACGGTCCAAGAAGCGCTCAATCTGATCATCAAGATCATCCAGACGCTCAGCGGCACCGCTGATGATGTCGCGCGTGTACTGTGCAACCGGCGCTACAGCGTTGTTGGGATTCCGTGCCAGTTCAACCCGGTCCTCAACAATCGCCACCGGGTCGATATCGCGGGTTTCCGCCTCAAACAGAATGTCTACTGCACGGCGACGCGCACGATAGCGCGCGCCGTGGCGCTTGTGATCAGGCATTAGTTGTTCACGCGGGAGAGGTACTCGCCCGTGCGAGTGTCAACCTTCACCACGTTGCCGGTCTCTAGGAACAGCGGCACCTGGATCTCAGCGCCCGTCTCCAGGGTGGCCGGCTTCGTGCCGCCAGTGGAGCGATCGCCCTGGAGGCCCGGATCGGTGTGCTCAATCTTCAGGTCAACGGAGATCGGCAGCTCACCAAACAGCGCCTCACCCTCGTGGAAGGAAACCTGTACGCGCATGTTCTCCAGCAGGAAACGACCAGCGTCACCGAACGCGTCCGTCGGCAGTTCGTACTGCTCGTAGGTCTTGTCATCCATAACAACGAAGCTGGTGCCATCGTTGTACAGGTAGGTCATATCACGACGGTCAACCGTTGCGGTGTCAACCTTCACGCCAGCGTTCCAGGTCTTGTCCACGGTCTTGCCAGAGACGACGTCCTTGAGCTTGGTGCGCACGAATGCAGGGCCCTTACCCGGCTTAACGTGCTGGAACTCGACGATCTGCTGCAGCTTGCCGTCTACCTTCAGCACAAGGCCATTCTTAAAATCGGCAGTAGTTGCCACGGGTTTTGCCTCCTTGGGACATTGCGATCAAACACCGCAATGCTACAGCACTATCAATTCCTTGGGGTAACTAGTGATGATGCGCGGCGCGCCGGAAGTGATGAACAAGGTGTCCTCAATACGCACACCACCCTCCCCCGGCAGGTAGATGCCCGGCTCAATGGTCAGTGTCATGTCTTCGCGCAGCACGCCTTCGCCGGTCTTTGCGGCGGACGGCGCCTCGTGCACATCTAGACCCACTCCGTGGCCTGTGGAGTGCACGAAATAGTCGCCATAGCCAGCGTCAGTAATCACCTCGCGGCAAGCAGCGTCAACATCAACAAGCGCGGTGCCCGGCGTGGATGCCTTCACACCCGCAAGCTGTGCGGCGAGCGTGACCTCATAGATCTCGCGCAGCGTGGCACTCGGCTCACCAATGGCAAAGGTGCGCGTCATATCTGAGTTAAAACCCAAACGGTGCATACCAAAGTCAATGGTGACCAGGTCACCCTTGGCCAGCACGCGGTCACCGGCGGAGTGGTGCGGCATCGCAGAATTCGGGCCCGAGGCCACGATCGTGTCAAAGCTTGGGCGCTCAGCACCGAGCATTCGCATGCGGAATTCCAAGTCCGCAGCAATATCGCGCTCGCTGCGGCCTTCTCGTACCCCACCGGCCTCCACCATTTCGGCCAGTGCCTGGGTGGCAAGCTCCGCAGCCTCTGCTAGGCGGGTCAGCTCCAAGTTGTCCTTGGTCAAGCGGATCTGCTCAATCACACCGCTTACCGGCACCAACTCAACGCCCTCAGGACAAGCAGCCTTCATGCGCTCCAGCTGCGCCACGCTGACGTAATCAGCCTCAAAGCCCACTCGGTGGCCCGGCACTACCGGGGCCAATAGCTCCTTGGCCAGCTGACGGGTAATCGTTGCCTCAATATCGGGCACTTCGCTGGCAATCTGGGTGGTGTATCGGCCGTCCGTAGCAATGGCCGCGCTGCGGTCTTTGGAAACCAACAATGCAGCGTTAGAGCCGGTGAACCCGGATAGGTAGCGGACGTGCGTGATGTGGGTGACCAGCATGTCATCCACCCGCTTGGCCGCAAGTTCAGACGCCAGCTTCCGCCGACGCGTGTCAAAACGAGTATCTGCCATTCCCATGGTTATGCCTCCTTATTTGCCCGTGCCACCAAGTGTTCCAGTGCCAGGGTGTAGCCGTGCACACCGAGGCCTGCAATCACACCGATAGCAATCGGGGAAAGATACGAGTGGTTCCGAAACGCCTCACGCGCGTGGACATTGGAGATATGCACCTCGATGAACCCTGCACCGTCAGCCACCTCAGCCAGCGCGTCGCGCAATGCCACTGACGTGTGCGTCCAGCCTCCTGGGTTGATAATCACCGGCGTCCGATCGTCAGCCGCCTGATGGACCCATTCAATCATCTCGCCTTCGTGGTTGGTCTGTTTAAAGTCAACCTCTGCCCCAAGTTCGGCAGCACGAGCTTTTAGTTGCTTTTCGACGTCCACGAGACCCACCCTTCCGTAGACCTCGGGCTGCCGCTTGCCCAGTCGATTCAAGTTAGGGCCATTGAGTACGACAATCTTCAATGAGTCTGCCATTGGTTTATGCCTCCTCTACCTCTACCTCTACGGCTGTAGCGGTAATTGCCTCGTAGGCGGCGCGCATTTCCTCCACCGTGGCGTCTTCAAGCCTGGTGCACGATCCCATGCCGTTGAGTACTACGAAGCGAATGCGGCCGTCACGGTTCTTCTTGTCACGGCCCATTCCCTGGTACAGCTCATCAAACGCATCAGCGTCGTAGGTAGTGGGCAAGCCAACTGCGGATAGGATCTCGTGGTGGAGGGCAAACAGGGCCTCATCAATCAATCCCCTATTCTGGGCGAGCTTTGCCGCAAACATCATGCCCACAGCTACCGCGTTGCCGTGGCGCCACGTGTAATCTTCCCGAAGTTCAACCGCATGCCCCAGCGTGTGGCCATAGTTGAGGATTTCGCGCAGGCCTGACTCCTTCAGATCCTGGCTCACCACATTGGCCTTGACTGCCACGGAACGGGTAACCAGTTCCTCCCAGTGCGCGTCGGCGCCGTCGCGGTAGAGCTCCAGAATCTTCGGGTCCGCAATAAACCCCGTCTTGATCAGCTCAGCAGAGCCGGAGATGATCTCTTCTTCCGGCAAGGTGTGCATGCGCTCAAGGTCAATGAACACGGAATCAGGCTCATGGAATGCACCGACGAGGTTCTTTCCTGCCTCTGTGTTGATGCCGGTCTTGCCGCCAACCGCCGCATCCACCATGGCAAGCAGCGTGGTGGGCACCTGGATGACCTTGATGCCACGCATCCACGCGGAGGCCACAAACCCAGCCAGGTCGGTTACCGCTCCACCGCCAAGACCGATAACTGCATCCTGGCGCGAAAAGCCACGGGCTCCAAGCATGTCCCACAGCTCACCGGCGACGGTGAGCGTCTTTGCATCTTCAGCATCGGGCACAGGGGCTAAGACGGCCTGGATGCCAAGCGCCTCAATGTCGTGGGCTACACCGCGGGCGACCGCGCTCAGCGGCTGCTGGTGAATAATGGCCACTTTGCGCGCGCCAATGTCTTTTACTCTTCCGGCAACCTCGCCGGTGATGTCATAGCCGATGTGGATGTTGTACGGGCTTTGTCCCGTCACCTGGATCATTGGCATCGCGTTAACCCCAACCTATTGTGTGCTTGTTGTGCCTATTCAGTATCGATAAAACTCAAGACTTCAGCCACCACCCGCTGCGGCGGCCGCGAATCCGTCCGTACGCGGTGATCCGCTACTTCACGGTAGAACGGTTCACGCGTAACTAGCAGGTTGCGGTAGTGCTCGTGCGGGTCATCTGCCTGCAGTACGGGCCGCGATGTGTCTTCTGCGGTACGGCGGATGCCCTCCTCTGCAGTGACATCGATCCACACCACCGTGTGGTTCTGCAAGAGGGCGCGGGTGGATTCAGTCAGCACTGCTCCACCGCCAAGGCTGACCACGCCGCCCGTAGCCAACGCACGTGCTACGTAGTCTGCTTCAACCTCGCGGAAACGCTCTTCACCCAGTTCGCTGAAGATTTCGCCGCAGGACTTGCCTTCGCCCTGCTCAATCAACGTGTCTGAATCCACTACTGGCAGGTTCAGGGCACTGCCCAACCTACGACCAATTGTGGATTTTCCTGCACCGGGCGGACCAACCAGGACAACGCGCGGGGAAGAATTCACAACATGCGGCGGCTCCGGAGCCGCGATCGTGGCTTCAGACATCTAGTTCTCTCCCTCTTCGGAGTCGGCGAATGCAAGGCGCGTAGACACGTACTCCTTGTAGGAGTTGATATTGCGCTTGACCTCGTCCAAGCTGTCTCCCCCAAACTTTTCGGTAACAGCGCGGGCGAGCACCAGAGCAACCATGGCCTCGGCGACGACGCCACCGGCTGGCACTGCGCACACGTCAGAGCGCTGGTGGATACCCGTTGCGGCACCACCAGTCGACATATCCACCGTCTTAAGCGCACGCGGCACCGTAGAAATCGGCTTCATAGCTGCGCGGACGCGCAGCTGCTCGCCGTTGGTCATGCCGCCTTCCAGGCCACCGGCACGGTTGGAGAGACGACGCAACTGTCCGTTTTCACGCACCATTTCATCGTGCGCTGCGGAGCCGCGACGGCGAGCTTCCTCAAAGCCGTCACCAATCTCCACGCCCTTGACACTCTGGATGCCCATCAGCGCGCCAGCAAGCTGAGCATCCAAACGGTGCTCACCGGAGATGTGGGAGCCAAGCCCAATCGGCAGACCATCCACAATCACCTCAACAATGCCACCGAGAGTGTCGCCAGCCTTCTTCGCCGCCTCAATGCACGCCACCATGTCAGCCTCCGCGTCCTTGCCAAAGGCACGCACCGGAGAAGCGTCAATGGCATCAATGTCTGCAAACGCCGGAGACTCCCCCTCATACGGCGCGGACTCACCGATGGAGACCACGTGGGAGAACACCTCCACCCCCAGCGTTTCACGCAGGAAGCTACGCGCGACAGCACCAGCGGCAACGCGCGCTGCAGTCTCACGCGCTGAAGAACGCTCTAGGACCGGGCGCGCAGAATCAAAGCCGTACTTCACCATGCCAGCAAAGTCAGCGTGCCCCGGGCGGGGGCGCGTCAGTTTCGCACCGCGGCCAGAAGCCAGTGCCTTGGCAACCTCCGGATCCGATTCATCCACCGGCTCCGCGCTCATGATGGTGGTCCACTTCGGCCATTCAGTGTTGCCAATCTGGATGGCAATCGGGCTGCCAATCGTGCGCCCATGCACAACACCAGTGAGCAAGGTGAGCTCATCAGCCTCAAACTTCATACGCGCACCACGGCCGTAGCCGAGGCGGCGGCGAGCTAGCTGGTGGCCAATCTCGTCCTTGGTCACCGGCACCCCAGCCGGCAAGTTTTCAATAAGCGCTACCAGCGCCTGTCCATGGGATTCCCCAGCGGTAGTCCAACGAAGCATTGCAGCATTGTCTCACACATGCGCTAAGAAAACGCACAGACTGCTACAAGACACCACGTTGAAATAATCATCGACGGTCCATGCGCTACCGTTTTACGCCTCAAAACCAACGATATACCTATGGTGAGCAGGGACGATAGCGCAATAGCCGCGATAACCCCGCCGATGCCGCCCATCGCGGCCACCACCACCCCAAGTGGAACCGCAAGCTTGATGTCACCCCCGCCGATGCCACGCCCAAACGCCAGATAGGCCAACCCCCACAACAACCCCCACGCCCACTGCGGGTGCACCAAGCACGCGCCGAGTGCCAGCACTGCGGCTGGAAGGGTGAGGATGTTGGGAAGGGTGTTACGCCATGCGTCGATAAGCAGAAGCCCCAGCGACCATACAACAAATACCCCGAACCCCATGCCGGGGATTCTATCAGCGCTGAACGTGTGCGAACAGGGCCTCGCGCATCTTTTCACGCGGGGCCTCAACCCCAGTGAACTGCTCAAACTGGGAGTAAGACTGCCCGGCCAGCATGGATAGCCCGCCAACAGCGTGATACCCGTTGGAAGCGGCGCACACCGCAAGCGGTGTCGGCCAAGGGTCATAGATCACATCCAGCACCGGCGCATGCGCAAGTGCCGGAACATAGGGCTCGATGCCTGCCGACGGCACCGTGGAGACCACCACATCCGCAGCCATAGTGATCTGTGCAATATCAGTACCCTCAAAAGGAACAAACGCAGCGTCCATCCCCTCAGTCAACCCAGCAAACTCATCTGCGCGGTCAGAGCGGTTCAAGATAGTCACCTGCTTCGCACCGAGCTGGCGCAACGCCCACACAGCAGGGCGAGCCGTACCACCTGCCCCCACCACCACAGCAGTGCGAATCGGCGCGCCACGCATCAGCTCTTCCAAGGCGATCAGCAGACCTTCGCTGTCCGTGTTATCCGCACGCCAAGACTTGTCGCCAATACGTACAAGCGTGTTCGCCGAGCCGATCTCGCGCGCACGATCAGTCACTTCATCAGCAAACTCAAGCGCTGCGAACTTCGCGGGCATGGTCACCGAGAAACCGCGGAAGGACTCGTCTGCCCCACCCACAATGCGTGGCAAATCCTCTGCCTTGCAATCAAAACGGGTGTATTCCCAGTTGTCTAAGCCGGTGGCTTTAAAACCCGCCGTGTGCAGGACCGGTGAAAGCGAGTGCTGAATGGGAAAACCCAGTACGGCTGCGCGCAACATATTCATCGTGCCTGCCTAGCGCTGGGAATCCAGCACGCCGCTTTCAATTGCGCGAACCGTATCGGCCATGTGCTGCTCAAACGTGTCGTTGAACACCGTGGTGCCGTCCTTATCCACGGTGACAAAGAACAGCCAGTTGCCCTCGGCCGGGTTCTCCATTGCCTCAATAGCCTCGATCGACGGCGACGCGATCGGCGTCTCCGGCAAGCCGTCCTTGGCGTAGGTATTCCACGGGGTCACACGCCCACGGTCCTCATCCGTGGTCGCCACCTCTACAGACGGCAGCCCGTAGTTCACAGTGGAATCAAACTCAAGGCGCATCGGCGCATCCAGGCGGTTCAAAATCACGCGGGCAACCTTGTCAAACTCACCAGCTGGGGCTTCGCGCTCCACCAGGGAGGCCGCAATCAGCAACTCATACGGCGACATACCGACTGCTGCTGCGCGTTCGGTGATTCCCGTTGCCTCATACTGTGCTGCAGAGCGGGTAATCAGGTCAGTCAGAATATCTTCTGCACTTGCACCCGGATCAATGATGTACTCGCCCGGAGCAATAAGGCCCTCGAGGCGCTTTGCATCACCTGCGCGCTGCGTAACCTGCTCACGCGCCCACTCCGGCACACCAAGAGCTGCAGGATCCGCGTTCGCCGCAACCTTGTTCAGCTGCTCAATATCCACGCAGCCGCTCATATTCGTGCCACCACAGGTGACGTCCTGAATCATGGACAAAATACCGAAGCGGGTCTGCCCACCAAGCACGTTGATGTCCATCAGCGTTGCACCGCCGTAAACCTTCAGCGGGGTGATCTTATTGGCGTCATTCACAAGCGCCGCAACCGCAGCCTTAGCGCTCATCTCACCCTGCAAGCGGTAGAAACCTGGGTGGATGTTGTCCGCGTCAGGGTTGTTCGCCGCCGCGGCCTGGAACGCGCTATTAGAAGCAACAATGCCGCGCTCCTCCAACTCAGGACCAAGAGCAGAGATAGTCGAGCCTTCAGGGATCTGCACGATCTCTTCCACGCCATTACCCTCCCCGGTAAAGTCCCTGGAACCGCTACCTCGTGACACAGCGATCACGGCGATCAGCCCGATAATGAGCAGGATCGAGGCGATAAGCACGGCGATGCTGCGCGTCTTGCGCTGTGCGCTTCGTCGGGTGGTCACGATTCGTTCTCCTTCAGATTGTTGTTGCGCCCATCTAACCAAGATTGGAGGATCTCCACAGCCGCCGCTTGGTCAATAAACTTGCGCCCCTGCTTCTCAGAAGTGCCAGCGGCACGCATTGCAGACGCAGCGACGACGGTAGTGAGCCGCTCATCCGCCATCCGCACTGGCAAACCTGTGCGCCGGCGGATGCGAAACGCGATCTCCTTGGCATGTTTGACGCTGTTACTGCCGTTGCCTTGCAAGTCACGCGGCAGCCCAACTACCACCTCTACTGCTTCATACTCACTGGCCAGCTGAACAAGACGGTCAATATCTTCACCATCACGGTCCTTGAAACCAGTGACGCGGGAAACAGTTTCTAGAGGCGTTGCCATACGCGCGTCACGGTCAGAGACAGCCACTCCGATGCGCACCGTGCCCACATCCACGCCTAAACGGCGGCCGGGGCCCGGGTCATCCACACCAGGTGTGTCTGGCTCTACCTTCATCGCATTGATCCTTCAACTGTCTTTACATAGCGCTATTCAGCAGTGCTTGTTGGCAGTGTTTTTACTGGTGTTTTTACTGGTGTTTTTACCAGTGCCTTCCAAGCATTGCTGGTGCATTACCGACGCTAATGCGAAAACACGCCGAAGCGCACCCAGCGCTCGGCGTGTCACGTAATCAATTCGTTATCTTAAGCATCCAACTGCTCGCGCAACGCTGCCAAACCAGCATCGATGCCCTCTGGGTTGTTGCCAGAACCCTGGGCCAGGTCTGGCTTACCGCCGCCCTTTCCGCCCACGTGGGAACCAAATGCTGCGACCAGCTCACCAGCCTTGATGCCCGCGTCCACGGCCGCCTCAGTAGCGGCGATTGCGAATGCCGCCTTCCCGCCCGCCTTCGAGGCAAGCACCACCACAGCGTCGGCAGCGCCGAACTTGCCGCGGATGTCACTAGCCATCGTTCGCAGGTCACCGGTGTTAATCCCCTCCGGCAAGTGCACGGCTGCCAGCTTGCGGCCGTTAGCCAGCTCCTGAGCACCAGCAACAATGGCACCAGTGTTGGACAGCAGCTGCTGGCGGTGGAGGTTTTCTACTTCCTTCTCAGCCGCGCGCAAACGCTCAGTCAGCTGAGCAATGCGCTCCGGCAACTGATCAGTTGGGGTCTTCAATTCCGCAGCCAGGCCAGACGCCAACGCTGCTTCCTTGGAGAAGTAACGGAAGGATTCCAGACCGGAGTAGGCCTCAATACGACGCGCGCCAGAGCCAACCGAGGACTCACCCAGCACTGCAACCGGGCCAATCTGGGAGGAGTGGCTGACGTGAGTACCACCGCACAACTCGATAGAGAACGGGCCACCGATCTCCACCACGCGCACCTGGTCGCCGTAGTTCTCGCCGAACAATGCCATCGCGCCCATGGCCTTGGCTTCTTCCAGGCTGGTCTCAATAGTGTTAACGGCAAAGTCCGCATCCACCGCCTGGTTGGTAATGGTGGCAATCTCTTCCAGCTGCGCATCCGTCAGCTGCTCGGTGTAGTTGAAGTCAAAGCGCAGGTAGCCCGGCTTATTCAAAGAACCAGCCTGGACTGCGGTTGGACCAAGCACCTCACGAAGTGCTGCGTGGATCAGGTGCGTTGCGGTGTGTGCCTGGCGGGCACCGTGGCGCCACGCCTCATCCACCTCAGCAGTGACCGTCTGGCCAAGGTCAAGGCCGCCATTTTGCACCGTCGCCTTGTGCACCCAGAGCTTCTTGCCAATCTTTTGCACGTCATTGACGTTGAGTACGGTATCGCCCACAACGATGCGGCCGCGGTCAGCCATCTGGCCGCCGGCCTCGGCGTACATCGGGGTGACATCCAGGATCACCTCAACCTCATCGCCTGCGGTGACCTCGCCAACCTTTTCGCCGTCACGGACAAGACCGATCACATTCGCGCTGTGGGTGAGCTCATCAAAGCCAACAAACTGAGTCGGGTTGGCATCAACCCACTCGCGGTAGAGCGAGTCATCGCGGTTGCCCATCTTCTTGGCCTTGTTGTCGGCCTTGGCGCGAGCGCGCTGCTCCTCCATCGAGGCGTGGAACGCGTCCATATCCACGTCCAGGCCAGCTTCACGAGCCATCTCAAGCGTCAAGTCAATCGGGAAACCGTAGGTGTCGTGCAGCTCAAACGCCTGCTCGCCAGAAATCTGGGTGCCGCCCGCGGACTTCAGCGCTGCCGCGGTCTCATCAAAGCGGTGGGTACCAGACTCCAGCGTCTTAGAAAACGCGCGCTCCTCAGCCATGGCCACGCGCAGAATACGGTCGCGGTTATCAGCAATCTCCGGGTACGACGGCGTCATCGTATCCATGATCGTCTCCATCAACGGCTGCATCACCGGGCCGGTTGCGCCCAGCAGGCGCGCGGAGCGGATGATGCGACGCAGCAGACGGCGCAGGATATAACCACGACCCTCATTAGACGGGGTAACGCCATCCAGGATGATCATCATGGATGTACGCGAGTGGTCTGCAATCACGCGGAAGCGAACGTCATCAGCTGGGGTTCCAGCGTCATACTTCGTACCGCTGAGCTGCTCGGCCACGTCAATCACAGGGCGCAGCAGGTCAGTCTCGTAGACGTTGTCCACGCCCTGCAGGATGCAGGCCACACGCTCAATGCCCAGGCCGGTATCGATGTTCTTGTTCGGCAGCTCGCCGAGAATCTCAAAGCCGCCCTTCTTGTCGCCAGCGCCGCGGATGGATTCCATGAACACGAGGTTCCAGATCTCCATGTAACGGTTATCGTCCGCAATCGGGCCGCCCTCGTTGCCGTACTCCGGGCCACGGTCGTAGTAGATCTCAGAGCACGGTCCACACGGGCCGGGCACACCCATGGACCAGAAGTTGTCCTCCATGCCCATGCGCTGGATGCGTTCCGACGGCACGCCGATAACGTTCTGCCAAATCTGCGCCGCCTCATCGTCCTCAGTAAACACGGTTACCCACAGACGCTCCGGGTCAAGACCCAGGCCACCGTCTTCCACAGCACCAGTCAGCAGCGACCACGCGTGCTTGATCGCACCTTCCTTGAAGTACTGGCCGAAGGAGAAGTTGCCCGCCATCTGGAAGAACGTGTTGTGGCGGGTAGTAATACCCACTTCTTCAATGTCAAGGGTGCGCACGCACTTCTGAATCGAGGTAGCAGTGCCGTTTTCAAACGGCGGCGTCTGCTGGCCCAGGAAGTACGGCTTGAATGGCACCATGCCGGCGTTGACAAAGAGCAACGTCGGATCATCAAGAATCAGCGAGGCGCTGGGCACCTCAGTGTGTCCGCTCCTCACGAAGTGGTTGGTAAACCGCTCGCGAATCTCATGAGTCTGCACGACGTGCCTGTCCTTTCAACGAGAAAATCTCATAGCAAAATTACGTCCGGAAATACTCTACCCGCGACCCCGCACCATCCTGCGCAGCCGCCCAAGGTATTCACTGATCCGTTTCTCCGCACCGTGATTTGTCGGCTGGTAGTACACCGCATCTTCCAACCCCTCCGGGATGTACTGCTGCTCGACCACACCACGCGGATCATCGTGGGGGTACTTGTAGCCCACCGCGTGTCCAAGGGCTTTCGCACCCTCGTAGTGACCGTCACGCAAGTGCGGCGGCACCGGCCCCACCTTGCCCGCGCGCACATCGGCTTGCGCCGCAGAGATCGCCTCGATGACCGAGTTCGATTTCGGCGCCGTAGCCAAATGGATCGTGGCCTGTGCCAAGGTCAGACGCGCCTCCGGCATGCCGATGAACTGCACGGCCTGGGCTGCGGCCGTTGCAGTCTGCAGCGCGGTGGGATCAGCCATGCCAATGTCTTCCGAGGCGTGAATGACCAACCGACGCGCAATAAAACGCGGATCCTCACCCGCCTCAATCATGCGTGCCAAATAATGCAGCGCAGCATCCACGTCCGAGCCGCGAATCGACTTAATGAAGGCGCTGGTGATGTCGTAGTGCTGATCCCCATCGCGGTCATAGCGCACCACGGCACGGTTGACGTTGTTGCGGATCACCTCTTCCGTCACTTCCCCACCCTCGGGCACCGCCTCGGCGGCGGCCTCAAGATACGTCAAGGCACGACGTGCGTCGCCAGAGGCGAGGAGGGTGAGTTGGTTCAACGCTGCGTCGTCAAGCGAAATGCTCTTGGCAAGCCCCCGCTCATCAGCCACCGCACGGGTGAGCACCCCGCGGATATCCTCATCGCTCAGCGGCTCAAGCTTCAGCAGCAACGAACGCGACAGCAGCGGGGCAACCACGCTAAACGATGGGTTTTCCGTCGTCGCCGCAACCAGAAGCACCGTACGGTTTTCCACCGCCGCCAGCAGCGCATCCTGCTGGGTTTTGGAAAAGCGGTGCACCTCATCGATAAACAGCACCGTCTTTTCACCACGGGCAAGGTCGCGCCGCGCGGTATCAATCACGGCGCGCACTTCCTTAACCCCCGATGTCAGCGCGGACAGCCCAATGAAGTTCTGCCCCATCGTCGCCGCAATCAGCGAGGCAATCGTGGTTTTCCCCGTCCCCGGCGGCCCGTAGAGGATCACACTGGCTGCGCCAGAGCCCTCGATCAGGCGGCGCAGCGGTTTGCCCTCCCCCAACAGGTGACGCTGGCCGGCGATCTCATCGATCGTGCGCGGACGCATGCGCGCAGCCAGCGGCGCGTGCGGTCCAACTTCAAAGAAGCTGGAGCCCCTATTGCTTATCGACGCCCCGCCGACCTCACCATCCCCGAACAAACCCTCCTGTGCCATAGTGCAACCTACTTCAGTTACTACTTCAGTCGCTGCGCAACATCGCTGGCAAACTGGGAAATGACCAGGTAAGCAGTGTCACGGCCAGTACCGGCGTAAGCAGCAAGAGCGTTGAACGTCTCGTGCAGATCCTCACGGACAATGAGTTCCTCGTGACTGAACGGGCCTTCGCTTGCAGGACGCAACATGTCGCCACTGGAGATGCCAGCATCCGCGAATCCAAGCACGGACTCCGCAACCTCCTCGTTCACGTCCACGCCTGCGGCCGCAAACTCGGCAGCCAGCTCTTCATCCGTAGCCACCACCTCCGCAAGCGCCACTGGGTTGAGCACCGTCAAGCTAGACAGCGCCCACCCGATCATGCCTGCGGTGATACGCGCCTGGAGGGTGTCCTCGTGGTTGAGCAGCGGCCAGGTGCCACGGACTTCACGCAGCCAGGCCTCAATAAACGCACTGACCGCATCCTCGTGGTACGCACGCGGAGACAGATACAACGGGAACCCGGCGACCACAAACGCAACATCGAAGGTAGCGTCACGGAAACCGGCCCACTCATAGTCCAGAAACTGCGTCCCTGAATCCGTGTACATCACGTTGTCCGGGCTCAAATCAAACGGCGTAAACGCGCGCACACCACCGCGAAGCAGACGTGACTGCAGGTTTGAGGCAGTCACCTTCACCTCATTTGGCACCTCGAAGCCGGCCTGCTCAAGAATGGCCAGGCCCAAACGGATGCGGTGAGACAGCAGCCGATCACGCAACTGCTGGATCTTCTCCGCACCGGTGCGGGAACGCGTCATCCTTGCAAACAACGCGTTGTACTGCGCTTCCTTATCTGCCGTGCCGGTGTGCATCTTGCCAAGGGCCGTGCCCAAATTGCGCAGAATCTGCACGTGCTGGATGTCGTCAGCGCGTTCCAACATGGTCGCCAGCGTGTCAGCATCGCCAGCGTCCGAAAGAATGATCATCCGGGCGTCCAAGTCATAGCCCAACATCACTGGGCCAGGGCGCACGTCACTGCTTAGCGAGGTTGTGAATTGATAGGCCACGACCTCACGCAGAAACGCAGCATCATCAAACAGATTTCCCGTCTCCGGGGAGTGCTTCACCACTACCGTCCTGTGTTGTAGGAACGGGTTGGTAGCCACCTTCGCGCGGTACACACCGGCAACGCCGGAACCAGACAACGCAGTGACGTCGGTGAGCTTTTGGGCACCCCCGTAGCGCCGCGTGAGCACACTCTCCGCGGCGGAAATTACGGCATCGCGATCCATATTGGGTCTCTACCGGCGTTAGGCGTTGTCGCCGTCTGCCTTCTCTGTGGATTTTTCGGTGTTCTTCTTCGGCTTGAAATCCACACCCGTCTCTGCACGCTGTGCTGCCGGAATTGGGGCCGGCGCATCCGTCAACGGGTCAACACCGCCACCGGACTTCGGGAACGCAATAACGTCTCGGATGGATTCAAAGCCACCGAGCAGCGAGACGATGCGGTCCCAGCCGAAGGCGATACCGCCGTGCGGAGGAGCGCCGAACTGGAAAGCATCAAGCAGGAAGCCGAACTTCTCGTCTGCTTCCTCATCGGTGATGCCCATGACCTCAAACACGCGCTTCTGCACGTCGTGCTGGTGGATACGGATGGAGCCACCGCCGATCTCATTGCCGTTGCAGACAATGTCATAGGCGTACGCGAGTGCTTCTCCAGGGTTGTTCTCGAAGTTATCCATAAACTCCGGCTTCGGGGAGGTAAACGCGTGGTGCACAGCCGTCCACTTGGAGTGGCCCAGCGCCACGTCGCCGGAAGCCGTTGCATCCGCAGCCGGCTCGAACAGCGGCGCGTCCACAACCCAGGTAAACGCCCAGTCGCCTTCCTTGATCAGGTCCAGCTTGCGAGCGATCTCACCGCGGGCTGCGCCAAGCAGTGCGCGAGAAGACTTCGTGTCACCGGCAGCGAAGAAGATTGCGTCCCCCGGCTTCGCGCCAACGTGTGCTGCAATGCCAGCCTTTTCTTCATCGGTGATGTTCTTAGCCACAGGGCCGGTCAGCTCACCGTCTTCCTGAATCAGGATGTAGGCAAGGCCCTTCGCACCGCGCTGCTTGGCCCACTCCTGCCAAGCATCCAGCTGCCTGCGCGGCTGAGATGCGCCACCGTCCATCACCACGGCGCCCACGTACTCAGCGTTGAATACGCGGAACGGGGTGTCCTTGAAAAACTCGGTGCAGTCCACCAGCGGGATGTCAAAGCGCAGGTCCGGCTTGTCAGAGCCGTACTTTTCCATCGCCTCCTTGTAGGTCATGCGCGGAATCGGCGTCTGAATC
This sequence comes from Corynebacterium riegelii, assembly GCF_001263755.1. Classification (NCBI taxonomy): domain Bacteria; kingdom Bacillati; phylum Actinomycetota; class Actinomycetes; order Mycobacteriales; family Corynebacteriaceae; genus Corynebacterium; species Corynebacterium riegelii. The sequence goes on along the minus strand of NZ_CP012342.1, from coordinate 600,927 downwards.
TCGTAGCCAATGAGCTTCCACAGCTCCACCAAGATTTCCTCGGCCAGCTCAATGATGTCATCCTGGTCAACAAAGCTGGCCTCAACGTCCAGCTGGGTGAACTCAGGCTGGCGGTCAGCGCGGAAATCCTCATCGCGGTAGCAGCGAGCGATCTGGTAGTAGCGCTCCATGCCGGAGACCATCAGCAGCTGCTTAAACAGCTGCGGCGACTGCGGCAGTGCGTACCAGGAGCCCGGCTTCAAACGTGCCGGCACCAGGAAGTCACGTGCACCCTCCGGGGTGGAGCGCGTCAGCGTCGGCGTCTCAATCTCTACGAAATCGTGGTTGTCCAGCACGCGGCGTGCAGCCTGGTTTACCTTTGCACGCAGACGCATGGCGTTCGCCTGACGCTCACGGCGCAAATCCAGGTAGCGGTACTTCAGGCGGGTCTCTTCACCGACCTCGGTGGAGGAAGCATCCTCAATCTGGAACGGCAGCGCCGCCGACTTGTTCAATACGGTCAGCTCGGTGGCGTTGACCTCGATCTCGCCGGAAGCCAGGTTCGGGTTTGCAGAGCCTTCCGGACGTGGCTCCACCACGCCGGTGACCTTGACAACGAACTCACTACGCAGGTCGTGCGCAGCCTCCGCCACATCAGATTCGCGGAAGACAACCTGGGCGATACCCGAACGGTCGCGCAAATCGATGAAGATCACGCCACCGTGATCGCGGCGTCGCGCCACCCAACCGGTGAGGGTGACAGTCTGGCCGTCGAGGTCTTTGTTGAGGTTCCCCGCAAGGTGAGTGCGCAGCACGGTGTTTTCCTAGTCCTTCCAAAAGGCGTTAAAACTTATCGCGCAAGAGTCTACCGCGACCGTCTCAAGACATGCGCTTAGGTTGTTTGGCACAATGCAAGCCATGACGTTTAGAGGAGATGCCAGCCAAGGCGCAAGCGGGCGTGTGCAAACCAGTTCAGGTTCCCGTGGCGGACAGCGAGGCGGTTCAGGCGGCCTGCTTGCACTGCCGTTGTTGCTTGGCGGCGGTGGTGGCGGAACCATCCTTTTGATCTTGCTGGTGCTGCTCTTCTTCAACGGTGGCCTCGGTGGTCTTGGTCTTGGTGGTGACCAGCAGGGCCAGTACCAGTCGCAGGGCGACTACAACCTGGAGCACTGTGATCAGCCGAATGCGGCTAATGAGTATTCGGACTGCCTTGCCGCCGCGACGGTGCTGTCTGTTGATGATGTGTGGTCCCAGGTACTGCCGGCGCAGGCCAACTTGGAGTACCGCCCGGCAGGTATGCACATCTTCAAGGGCGAAGTGGCTTCCGGCTGTGGTTACGCATCTTCTGCAACGGGGCCGTTCTACTGCCCGCGCGATGAGACGGCGTACTTGGATGTGTCCTTCTTCGATCAGCTGCAGCAGCTTGGCGGCAGCGCAGGTCCCCTGGCTCAGGCATATGCCACCGCGCACGAGATGGGTCACCACATCCAGCACATCGAGGGCACCCTGGGTTTGAGCGACTACAAGAACCCTGGCGAGGACTCCGCTGCGGTTGCTATTGAGCTGCAGGCGGACTGCTATGCAGGCCTGTGGGCACATTACGCACAGCAGGGCGGCCGCTTGGAGTCTGTTTCAGACGAGCAGTTGCACGAGGCTATCCAAACCGCGCAGTCCATCGGTGATGACAACATTCAGCGTCGCTCCGGCGGCGAGGTTGACCCAGATGCGTGGACCCACGGTTCCTCCGAGCAGCGCGGCACCGCTTTTATGGCTGGCTACCAGACCGGCAAGATGTCTGCCTGCGACACCCTCAACCGAGGCGTGTACAACGACTAATTCGCGTACGCTCGCGGTCATGGCTGATTCACCAAATCGCGCCGTTGCATTCCTTGCCGCGTTCAATGACGTGGAGGGGTTTCTGCGCGAGGCCTTAGGCGCGAAGAAAAGCGACTCTTTTAAGTGGATGTGCTCCCAGGCAGCCAAGCGTGGGTTGATTACCTGGGAACAGTCCACTGATCTGAAGGAATACGCTGAGCTGCGCAATGCGATCAGCCACGGCGAGTACCGGGACTTCAAACCAATCGCGGAGCCGTTGCCTGAAACCGTCGCAGCACTCGAGCATCTTCGGGACGTGTTGCTCAAACCCGTCACCGCATTAGAGGTGGTGGGCCAGAACCAAAAGGTGGTCACCTTCTCCCCCGCTGATGCGGTTCGCGATGCGCTGCATGCGATCCGGGAGTCAGGCCACACACAGTTTCCGATTTACGACGGTGGCGTGTGCGTCGGCCTACTCACCACCAATGCCATTGCGCGTTGGATTGCAGTCGCCTTACAGGATGACGACACTATCGGTTCAACGTCTATCAGCGAGGCGCTTAAACTTTCCGGACAACACGACCACCCGGTGTTTCTGCCGCGAACCGCACCGGCAGCCGCGGCCATCGAAGCGTTGACTACACCGCTAAAATCTGGCGCACTGCCACGTGTGGCAATCATTACGGAGCACGGCAACGCTGACCAGCGCCCCATTGCCGTAGTCGGCCCAACGGACATTCCGGCACTTGCTGCCGTTACCTAAGCCCACAACCAACCCACCTTGGAGGAGGAAGTTTCAATGCCAACCAAGTCAGCAACTGTTAGCGTTCTTGATCTGTTTTCTATCGGCATCGGCCCGTCTTCCTCACACACGGTGGGCCCGATGCGCGCAGCCCAGGCGTTTGTGAGTACCCTGCCGCAGCTGCCGGCGAAGGTGCGCGTAGCACTTCGTGGCTCGCTTGCCGCCACTGGTGTTGGCCACGGCACCGACCGCGCGGTTCTGCTTGGCCTTGTCGGATACACGCCGACGACAACCAGCGCAGACATTTCGCCGAAACCCGGCGAAGAAATCCCGCTGACTGGCACCATCTCGGGTCCTGTCGGCAGCGTGGAGTATGAGGTGGAGTTCAACCCCCAGCCGGTGCCAGAACACCCCAACTGCCTTATTTTTGACGCTTGGGATGCCCAAGGCAACCAGCTGGCAGAGAACGTGGAGTACTTCTCCATCGGCGGTGGGTTCATCCTTGACCGTGCGGGCATGTCCGCGCATGAGAACGAAGCTGGCGTGGTTGCTGTCGCGCACGAGAAGACTGTGCCCTACCCCTTTGACACGGGTAAAGAACTGATGGAGCAGTGCGCCACGCACGGTCTAACCATCGCCCAAGTCATGCGGGCAAACGAGGAAGCCTTGCACGGCAGGGACGCTCTCAACGAGCACTTGGACGCCGTGTGGGACGTCATGCAGGAATGCGTTGCCCACGGGCTGAAAACCGAGGGCACACTGCCAGGCGGCCTCAACGTCAAACGTCGCGCGAATCGTCTCCACCGCCTGCTAACCGCGGAATATCAAGCGTCAACGGCCCGCGGGCTTGACGCGATGGAGTGGGTCAACCTGTATGCGCTTGCGGTCAATGAGGAAAACGCTGCTCACGGTCAGGTGGTTACTGCCCCGACGAATGGTGCGGCAGGCATCATCCCGTCGGTGATGCATTATTGCCGTGACTTCACCGACGATTTTGACCGCGACCGCGTGCACGAATTCTTGCTCACGGCAGGCGCTATCGGCGTCATTATTAAAACCAACGCCTCGATTTCGGGTGCGGAGGTTGGTTGCCAGGGCGAGGTTGGCTCGGCGTCATCCATGGCTGCCGCTGGTATGTGCGCCATCCTTGGCGGCACCCCGCAGCAGGTAGAAAACGCCGCTGAGATCGCACTCGAGCATAACTTGGGGCTTACCTGCGACCCTGTCGGCGGGCTTGTGCAAGTTCCCTGCATTGAGCGAAACGCCATCGGTGGTGTGAAAGCCATTAACGCGGCACGCTTGGGCAAGCTTGGCGACGGCACCAACATTGTCACCCTCGACGACGTCGTTGAAACCATGGCCTCCACTGGCCGCGACATGATGACGAAGTACAAGGAGACGTCTATGGGCGGCCTCGCTGTGCAGCTTGGTCTGCCGGTCAACATCATCGAGTGCTAGTCCAACTGGGCTCTACAAAACCTGCTCAATTTGCTCTTTTGCGTGCGTAAAGCGGTCCTCCATGACCGCCATACTGAATGCGTCCGCACCATGTGCGGTGGCTAATGCCGGCGCTTGTTCTAGGACGCTGCGCACCTGACGGAGCCATTCTGTGGTTTCGATATCGAGGGATACGCCGAAGAGGTCGAGTACTGCCGGCTCTGTGAAGTCTTCGAGGGATAGCTGCGACTTGCCGTCGAGTGTGAGCTCGTAGGCATCGCCGTCCCCAGGCGGGGTGGGGTTGACATCGAATACCGGTGATAGGACCCAGGACCCGCCATTCCGAAGAAAACCGTGGTTGCGGAGATGGTTGTCTACGTTGCCAACGAGGACCCCGAAAACGGCACGTCGCCATTGCTCGGTGGTATCTGCGCCACTGTATTGGGACCATTCAATGAGATCGATCCAGTCACCGCCGCCTCCGTCAACGGCTTGCAGCGCGGTCATTGCAGACATGTAGGGAATGCGTACCCCTGCAACGTCACGGTCGAAGCGACGCAGGAACAACACTGTGCGGTCCTCCCCATCGACAATAAAAGTGCGGGTTTCATGGGCAGGAACCTTTATTCCCACTCGCTGCATCAGCCCTAGTGTTGCTGCCTCCCATGCCATAACGTTCCACTGATCCCCGTGGGGTTTAGGAAACTTTGCAAGCCACAGCTCTTGCCCACGTCGGACATTGGCTTTGGGACGCGCACCGCCAAGCGATCCAGTCGCGCGGAACAATCTCCTCACATTGCGCTCGAGAATATCTCTGTCACCGCGCTGTACTTGATCAGCCGTGCGCAAAACCTCTACAAGTTCGTGCTCACCCGGAACGCCTTCGCCATCTGCGACCGCAACTCCATCGACCCAGAAGCGGGTCGCCCCTTGCCTGCCGTTGTCATTGACCCCAAGCAGCAGCGAAACCTCGTCCAGATTTCGCCCTGCTGCGCGCATGAGAACTTTTCGGCCCCATGTATCTGGCGCGGAGTCGCTAAACGGGTTTACTGGCAAGATTGGCTGTGGCCCTGAGAAAAGACCAAGCGCTGGAGCCAAGGAAAAGGCGTCCGGACGGGCCAAAAAGGAGGGTTCGTACGCAAACGACGCCGACGCTCGCGTGCGGTAAATATATCCAGCAAGGACGTCATTGTCGCCAATGACGGTGGTAACCGCAATCTTACTGTCGCCCACTACCTTCTCCCCTAGAAATCCGGTTTCGGGGTTCGAACCCGTTCGGGCAGCTGCTCTGCGGCCCGCAAGCGACCCACGTCTGTGAGATAGGGATCGCTTGCCGTGACCACGCGGTCGAGCAGTCCCAGCACGTTGAGGACCGCAAGCGTCGCGTCCAACCCGGCACCCTGCCCGTTTTCCAGCTTGCTCAGCGTGGTCGGCGAAATGCCAGCACGCTCAGCAACCATGCTGCCGGTAAGCCCCAGCAGCTTGCGTTGAATGCGAACATGCTCACCTATCGCGCGCATTCCGCGGCGAACGGGCGTCGGCGTGTATCTCATGCGCTTGACTTTAGCAACAGAAACCTAGCAGGAAAAGCAGTTATGTTACAGATTTTTGTTACTTAATCGCGTGCTAGGCCTGGACAGCCGCAGCAACCGCCTCCGCGTTCAGTGCAACCGTCACCTGGGAGTGGTCCGCGAGGTTCTTCACGGTAACCTCGCCGGCCTCCAGCTCGCGATCCCCCAGCACGAGTGCAAACTTGGCGCCAGCGCGGTCAGCGCCCTTCATCGCGCCCTTGAGCCCGCGGCCGCCGTAAGCCATGTCAGTGGAGATACCAGAAGCGCGCAGCTCATTGATCAGCAGCGCCATCCGCTCTTGGGCCTTTTCGCCAATGCCAACGCCAAAGACGTCTACGCGACGCTCAACGCCCTCAAGGACCACGCCCTCAGCTTCAAGCGCAAGCACCGTGCGATCCACGCCAAGGCCAAAGCCGATACCGGAGAGGTCCTGGCCGCCGATCTGAGCCATGAGACCGTCGTAACGGCCACCGCCACCGATGCCGGACTGCGCGCCCAGCCCGTCGTGGACGAACTCGAAAGTGGTCTTGGTGTAGTAATCCAGACCGCGAACCATGCGTGGGTTGATCACGTATTCCACGCCCATGTTGTCGAGCATTCCGGTGACGGCCTCGAAGTGGGTGCGACAGCCCTCACACAGGTGGTCCAGCATCAGGGGCGCATCCGCCATCATCGCGCGGACGTCTTCACGCTTGTCATCCAGCACGCGCAGCGGGTTGATCTCCGCGCGGTGGCGGGTCTCCTCATCCAGCGGCAGCGCGAACAGGAAGCTTTGCAGTTTCTCGCGGTAGGCCGGGCGGCACTCGCGGCAGCCCAGGCTGGTCAGCTCCAAACGGAAGCCGGTGAGCCCAACGGCACGGTAGCACCGATCTGCAAGCGCGATAACCTCAGCATCCAAGTACGGGTCATCCACGCCGATGGCCTCTACACCCACCTGCTGCAGCTGACGGTAGCGGCCTGCTTGCGGGCGTTCATAGCGGAAAAACGGGCCGTAGTAATTCAGCTTTACTGGCAGGTAGCCACGGTCCAAGTTGTGCTCGATTACCGCACGCATGACACCTGCGGTGCCTTCCGGGCGCAGCGTCACGGAGCGGTCCCCGCGGTCAGCAAAGGTGTACATCTCCTTGCTCACCACGTCCGTGGATTCGCCCACGCCGCGCGCAAACAGGGTCGTGTCCTCAAACACCGGCAGCTCAATGTGCTGGTAGCCGGCCTGGCGCGCCTGATGCGCAAACTCATCGCGCACACGAATAAACGTGGCGGATGCCGGGGGTACGTAGTCGGGTACGCCCTTGGGGGCAGACAGGGCCTTAAAAGAGTTCTGCTCAGTCACGGTTTTTGAGCTTAGCGCCCCGCATTGGCCCGCAGGATAAATGGGTTGGTTGCCCGCTCGTGCGCCATGGTGGTCACCGGCCCGTGCCCCGGCAGCAATGTGAGTGCATCATCAAGCTCCCAGACACACCCGCGTAACGACGCCACCATGTCCCCCTCATCCGAATAATCCAAATCAGTACGCCCCACTGAGCCCCGAAACACCACGTCACCACTAAAAGCGAACTCCTCGCCCACCACCAAAACGCTTCCCGGCGAGTGGCCGGGAGCATGGCGTACGTGAAACGTCTCCCCTGCAACGGTGATTGCTTCCCCGTCTTCCAGGTGGTGGATGGTATCTGGGAGGGGGAGCGTGTGGGCGTCGAAAAGCAGCCGCGACTGCTCCGGGATACCTTCACTGAGCATGAACTCATCCGCCGGGTGAATGTAGACGGGTGCACCTAGCTCGGCGGCATCACGGATGTGATCAATGTGACCGTGGGTCAACACGACTGCCTCAAGCTCAGAGTTGTTCTCCTCCAGCATCTTGCGCACAACTGGCGCAGCTCCCATGCCTGGGTCTACAACAAACCCGCGGCGGGTTTCCTCATCAATGCAGACGTAGCAGTTGGTGCCGTACGGACCGGCGGCGAAACCCTGGATACGCAAAGTGCTCATGCGTACGAATCCTAGGGGTTGTCGCGCGAGCTGTTAGGATTTGAGCGAACTTTTACCCTTTTTAAGAAACGAGGCGATGGTGGCAAGCAACGAAGAGCGCGGCAAGCAGGCGCTGCAGAACCTGGAGAAGGAACTGGCAGCGCGCGACCGCAAACAGGCACGTAGCCCGTGGATCACCGCAGCTGCATCGCTGGCTGTAATCGCAGCGTTGGGCGGCGGCATCTACTTCATGGCCAACCAGGACAGCAGCGATGACGTGGATAATACTGCGTCCGAGTCCGAGACGACCACGCAGGAAGCTGAGGAGTTTGACGCAACTTCCTACGAGGCGGTTGCTACCGCTCGCGCAACTGCCCTGCCTGCGACGGTGGACTGCGTCTACACCGAGGACGGCCGCAATGAGTACTTCAAGGGCCTGCCGCAGACCGAAGGTGTGTCTACTGAGGGCACCGTCATGGTCAACCTGGATACTTCCGCCGGCCCGATTGGCATGACGCTGGATCGCTCCGTGTCGCCGTGTACGGTCAACGCTATTGAGTACCTGGCGGAGGACGGCTATTTCAATGACACCGTCTGCCACCGCCTGACTACTTCTGATGGCCTGAAGGTGCTGCAGTGTGGTGACCCGTCTGGCACGGGCGCTGGTGGCCCGGGCTTCCAGTTCCCAAACGAGTTCCCCACCGATGAGGCGCTTGACGGCGTTGACCTGACGCAGATGGGCATTCCGGAGGACGCAAGCGATGAAGAAAAGCGCCAGTACGCCTCGATGATGCTGCAGGATCCGCAGCGCTATGACCGTGGCACGATCGCCATGGCACACGCTGGCATTGACACGAATGGTTCCCAGTTCTTCTTGAACTACGGCCCGTCCGTGCTGCCGCCGCTGTACACCTACTTCGGCCAGATTGATAACGCTGGCTTGGAAACACTTGACGCTATCGCCGAAGCGGGCGTTGAAGGCGGTGCCCCGGACGGTGCGCCTGCTAAGGAAGTGAAGATTAACAGCGCAACCGTTGAAAAGTAGATCTATTGCTAACGGTTGAATCCCTGTTACTATACTTCCCGTCACAATAGATATCCGTCACAGATTGGATTTTCGCATGCAGTTCCGTAAGGGCATCATCGCTGCCGCCACCGCCGCCGCTGTTCTGACCTCTGGTGTTTCCGTCGCCGCCGCTGAGGATGGCAAGACCGGCACCACTTCGCCGACCATCAACGATGGCAAGACGAAGAAGCCGACGGAGCCGAACCAGGCTTCTCCGGCAAAGAAGGACAGCTCCTCCAACGACAGCTCCTCCAAGGAGGGCGGCTCTTCTGCAAAGGACATGAGCCCGAAGGAAATCCAGGACTGGATCGCCGTGATCACCGCAGTCATCAGCCTGCTGGGCACCCTGTTCGCTTTCGGCCAGAAGTTCATGAAGCCGTAAGACAGCCCTGCTGCATTCATCACCGCCTTACCCTTTCGGGTGAGGCGGTTTTGATTTCTCTGGCCTGTCTAGAAGCGCCTGCAGCGGGCCATTGACCAGTGAGTGAACCCGTCACGTCCCGTGAGAATCCAATACGGAATGCTACCCTCTTTGTTGACACATCACTAAAAGTGAGGGTTATCCAATGAAAGCTTTCGGTTTCTTGAGCTTCGGGCATTATGCCGTCGGCGGCCAGCGCGGGCCGTCTGCGGAGAAGATCGCCAAGATCCACCTGCAGATCGCCCAGGCTGCGGACGAGATCGGCGTGAACAATGCCTCCTTCCGCGTCCACCACTTCGTGCCACAGGCGTCCGCGCCGATGCCACTGCTTGGTGCGGTTGCCGCCACCACCAAGCAAATCGAGGTGGGCACCGGCGTGATTGACATGCGCTACGAAAATCCGCTCTACCTCGCCGAGGAGGCCGCATCCCTGTATCAGCTCTCCGGCGGACGTGTGGCCTTGGGAGTCTCCCGCGGCGCGCCCGAGGTTGCTGAGCGCGGCTGGGAGGCCTTCGGCTACAAGGGCGAGGCCCCCAACGGTGCTGACGTGGCGCGCGCCCATCTTGAGACCTTCATGGCTGCTGTCGACGGCACCGGGTTCGCCACCGCCGCACCGCTGGAGCGTCAGTACCCCAACATGTTCCAGCCCGGCTCGGCCCTGCCCGTCTTCCCCATGGCACCCGCGCTGCGCAGGCACATCTTTTACGGCTCGGGCACCCACGCGTCTGCGGAGCAGACTGCGAAGGACGGGCTGAACCTGATGTCTTCCACCCTGGTCTCCGAAACCACTGCTGAGACTCTAGGCGAGATCCAGGCTGACCAGATACGCCGCTACCGTGCCGTGTGGAAGGAAGTTGGTCACGATTGGACCCCGCGCGTGTCGGTGTCCCGCTCCATATTCCCCATCGTCGACGGTGCGGATATGCAGATGTTCGGCATGCACGCCTCCGGTTCCGATCAGGTGGGCGCTCTGCCCGACGTTGGCTCCACTACCTTCGGCCGCACCTACGCCGCCGAGCCGGACAAGCTCATTGAGCAGCTCAAGGCCGACCCTGCGGTCATGGCCGCCGACACGCTGCTCATTACCATCCCCACCGGAATGGGCGTGGACGTCAACGTGAAGATCTTGGAAAACTTCGCCACCCACGTCGCTCCCGCGCTGGGCTGGCAGCCGAATACCGAAGGCCCAGTCACCGGCTATCCCATCGACTAAGTCCTTCCGGTCGCCCATTGTCGCGTTGGCGCGCAATGCGTAAACCGCCGCCTCATGGCGAGGCGGCGGTCAGGCTCTCTGGTTAGGCTCTCTGGCGTAGCACTAGCGCAGTACTAGCGGATTAGCCCAGGTAAGCCAGCGGGCCGAGGATCTGGTGGATCGGGAATGCGAACGCCAACGCCAGCAGGCCAAGGACACCTACCAGGATGCCCACGATCGGGCCAGCGCCCAGGCTGGAGCCCTCAGGCTGCTCAGGTGCAGCCGGACGCTCCACACCATCAACAATGTTCTGCGGGATCGTGATTTCGGTACCTGCATCGGTGGTAATCACCAGCGGCTCGTCCTTGTAGGTGTCTGCCGGCAGCTCAATGGTCACGGTTGCGCGGCCCTGCTCACCCAGGCCCTTGTCCGCCGCAGTAACAGCGTTGTCCACGTCTGCGGTCACCTCGGTCTTGCCAACCTTCACGGTGACGGTCTTCGCCTGCGGCTCGCCCTCGCTGGAGTAGCTCAGGGAGCTCAGCGTGATGGTGTTTGCCTGACCAGCCTTCAGGCCGCCCTCCGGCAGCACAACGCCGACGTCCTTCTGGCCAGCGCGAACCTTTGCATCGCCGGTCTTCAGGTAGTCCACAAACGCTGCCAGGTCGTTGTAGCCGACCGTGTTGCGGTTGGTCACCTTCTTCGGGTCAATGAAGGCGTCGCCGCCATCAAAGAGGAAGGAGGACGCTGCTACGCGGTACTCCTTGTCCATCTCCATTGCTTTGCCATCAATGATGATGTTGGTGATCTTCTCACCGCGCGGGGCATCCGGGTTGTAGATGTAGGACACGTTGTCGGACAGGCCCATGTCCAGACGCGGACGACCAGACTTCGCCTCATCTTCTGCAGTCTGCCACTGGTTCTCCAGAGCTTCCTTGATAGCAGCGCCAGTCATGGTAGCTACGTCGATGCTGTTGCCAAACGGCTGGACACTAAAGGCCTGCTTGTATGTCACATCACCCTGCGCCAGATCATCACGGACGCCACCGGCGTTCATGATGCCAAAGTCAATGTCTTCACCCAGGAACTTCTCAAGGGCTACCAGTGCGGACTCAGCGATCATGTTGTTTGCCGTGGACTCGGTGCCGCGGTTGGTACCAGGTGCGGCGCCCGGGTTGGAGCCGCGCTTGAAGTCTGCACCAACGGTCGCAACGACCTGCTCACCGAGCTTGTCAGATTCCTTCTTGGCTTCAGCGACGATGGAAGCAACGTCCTCATCCGGAGTGATGTTCAGCGCCGCCAGATCTGCGTACTCGTACTGCTTCACGTCCAGCTCAACGATCTTCTTCGTGGCTTTGTCAAAGGTGAAGTCAAGATCCGTCACTACCTTGCCGTACTCGTATGATTGCGCGTACTTTACCTCCGCACCGAGCCCAAGATCCTTAATGTGGGAGTCACCACCAAAGACGAAGTCCACGTACTGCGGATCGAGCTTTTCAGAAGCTTCCTTCGCCGGGTCATGAATCAGGGCGATAACAACGTCAGCCTTGCCCGCGTCCTTGATCTTCTTTGCTTCCTCGTTCACCTGCAGCGCAGAATCCTTGATGTCCAGACCCTTTACGTTGGCCGGGTTGGACTTGGAAACCGTGAGGTTAGAGGTGGTGCCCACAAGAGCGACCTTGACGCCGTCGCGCTCCACGATGGTGTACGCCTTGACCTCACGGGTGCCGTCTTCCTTGAAAATGTTGGCACCCAGCTGCTTGTCGTTGGTCCCCGGAATGATGCGCTCGATGAGGTCCTTGTAGCCCTTATCAAACTCATGGTTGCCAACTGCAATGCCGTCGGTGCCGATCGCGTTGACAAAGTCCATCGTGTACTTGTCATCCGAAATCGCGGAGATGAACGCGGAGCCGCCCTGGTTGTCGCCCGAGTTGGTCACGATTGTGTTCGGGTTTTGGGAGCGGATGTAGTTGATGATGCCCGCGATGTTGGCGGCACCCATCTCCCCGTTGCGAGCATTCGCTTCCAAGCGGCCGTGGAAGTCGGTGATGTTGGCAACGCGGATCTTGACCTGATCAGCCTCAGCGGCGCCTGCGAACGGCGCGACGGTGATGACAAGTGCGGTGGTTGTGGTGGCAGCGATCAGCTGGCCGGCACGACGAAGGGAAAACATGCATGAGCTCCTTGAAAAACATGAAGAAAGTTCAGCCATGTTTGTAACCCGCTGCCATGGTTTACGCAGGGTTAGTAGAGAACTCAAATGTGTGCGAGCTGGGCTTTACACCCGAGCTTCGCCAAAAGTTCATGTTGTGGTAACCCACGTGCCGCCTGCACGCAACCGGCTACGCGGTGACACGGTAGATGTCGAAGACACCCTCAACGTTGCGGATCTGGTTCATGATCGCGCCGAGCTGCTTCGTGTCCGAAACCTCGACGGTGAGCCTGACGTTGGCAATCCGATCGTCGCTGACATGCGATGACAACGCGCTAATAGGCAGCTTTTGCTCCGCCAATACACCGGTGAGCTCAGTGAGTAGGCCGTTGCGGTCCAAGGCTTCCACTTGAAACGTGGCAATGGATGCACTTCCGCTGCCGGTGGTGTTGGACCACGCTACGTCGATAAGCCTCTCAGGCTCATCTTTCAACTTGGTGGCATTGGTGCAATCAGCACGGTGGACCGAGACTCCCCCACCGCGGGTGACAAAGCCGAAGATCTCATCGCCCGGTACCGGCTGGCAGCACTTCGCCAACTTGGCCATCACATCCGGCTGGCCCTGGACCAGGATGCCGGGGCCGTCCGCACGCGATGCGCGCGAGATGATCTCCGCGATCGGCGCGCGCGACGCCAACGCATCCACCGCGTCGTCCTCGCTGCCATACATGGCAACCAACGCCTTCGACACATGCTGCGCCGAAACGTTGCCCGCACCAATGGCGGTATACAGCGCGTCCACATCCGCGTAGTGGAGCTGTGTTGCTACACGACGCATCCCCTCTGCCGTAAACAGCTTGTGCATCGGCAGGCCACCACGCTGCACCTCAGCAGCCAACGCATCGCGGCCGGCCTCAAGGTGTTCTTCGCGGCGCTCCTTGGCAAACCACTGGCGGATCTTCGCCTTCGCGCGTGGCGAGACCACAAAGTTTTGCCAATCGCGGGAAGGCCCAGCGTTTTGGTCCTTCGAGGTGAAGATCTCAACCCTGTCCCCAGACTTGAGCTCACTTTCCAGGGCCACCAACTTGCCATTGACCTTGGCGCCAATGCAGCGGTGGCCCACTTCCGTGTGCACGGTGTAGGCGAAATCCACCGGCGTGGATCCTGCAGGGAGGTTCACCACATCGCCCTTCGGCGTGAACGCGAAAATCTGCTGGCTGGTCAGGTCATAGCGCAGCGAGTCTAAGAACTCGTTTGGGTCGGCGGCTTCCTTCTGCCAATCCAGAAGCTGGCGCATCCACGCCATCTGGTCAACTTCTTCTTGGTTGCCCTTGTGGGAGCCCTTCGTCTCCTTGTAGCGCCAGTGTGCTGCCACGCCGAATTCCGCGTTGTAGTGCATCTCGTGCGTACGCACCTGCACCTCAAGCGGTCGGCCCGTATCTGTCATCACCGTGGTGTGCAGCGACTGGTACACGCCGAAGCGTGGGTTTGAAATGTAGTCTTTAAAACGCCCCGGCATGGCCGAGTACAGAGCATGCACCACACCGACCGCGGCGTAGCAATCATGAACCGAATCCACAAGCACACGGATGCCCACAAGATCGAAGATCTCGTTGAACTCGTGTCCACGCACCACCATCTTTTGGTAGATGGACCAGTAGTGTTTCGGCCGGCCCATCACCTCAGCCTCAATGCCGTTTTCGCGTAACTCAGCTTGAAGCGCCCGGGTGATCTCCCCCAGCGCCCTGTCACGCGAAGGCGCACGGTCCGCAACTAGGCGAACGATCTCCTCGTACTTCTTCGGGTACAAGATGGCAAAAGCCAGGTCTTCCAGCTCCCACTTCACGCTGGCCATGCCCAAACGGTGCGCCAAAGGTGCAATAACGTCCAGAGTTTCGCGGGCCTTCTTCGCCTGCTTCTCCGGAGGCAGGAATCGCATGGTCCGCATGTTGTGCAGGCGGTCGCCGACCTTGATCACAAGCACACGCGGGTCTTCCGCCATGGCCACGATCATCTTGCGGATGGTCTCTGCCTCCGCAGCGGCACCTAAGGCCACCTTGTCCAGTTTGGTTACGCCATTGACTAGGCGGGCTACCTCTGGACCGAAATCGTTGGAAAGCTCCTCCAGGCTGTAGTCCGTATCCTCCACCGTGTCGTGCAACAGTGCGGCGACAATGGTTGTGGTGTCCATACCCAACTCACCACAGATCGTGGCCACAGCCAGGGGGTGGGTAATGTACGGGTCTCCTGATTTGCGGTAGACGCCTTCGTGGAGACGCTCCGCGGTCTCATACGCACGGTTCAGCAGCTCAACGTCAGCCCTCGGGTGGTAGCGGCGATGGATGGACAAAAGCGGATCCAACACCGGGTTAATCTTCGGCCTACCACCACCGGTCAGCGACCGAGCAAGGCGAGCTGACATGCTACGCACACTCGGCGTCTGCCGCTTCACTGGTTTCTCATGCGTCACCGGCGCAACCTCCGATCAGGACCTCTATCGAGACCACTAGCCTAGGACGACTAGCTCAGCGTCACCGAGCTTTTCACGTCCGCCAAGGCCTGCAACCTCAAGCAGTACCACGTAGCCGACAACCTCGGCCCCAACTTGTTCAAGCAGATCGCGCGCGGCTACCAGCGTTCCGCCGGTAGCAAGCACATCATCTACAAGCACAACCTTCTTGCCTGCAAGGTCAACGCCATCGGCCGGGATTTCCAGCGCTGCCGTGGAGTATTCAGTGGTGTATTCCTGCGTCACCACCGGAGGTGGCAGCTTGCCCTTCTTGCGGATAGCCAAAATACCCAGGCCCATCTCATAGGCAACGGCAGAGCCGAGCAGGAATCCACGGGCATCAAGACCGCCAATCAGGTCCGCGCCAAGGTCTTTGCTTGCTTGGACAAGGTCGTTGACCACAGCGCGCAGCGCGTCGGCGTCAGCCAGCACCGGCGTGAGATCTTCAAACAAGACCCCTTCTTCAGGAAAATCGGGCACACGTCGGATCTTGTCCGCAAGCGCCTCTTTAGCTGACTGGTAGCAAGCGTCAGAAGATTTCACAGTAGACATCTCAGTGTTTGTGTCCTTTTAAGAATGAGAGGGACCATGCTGCCATCGGTTCATGTTCCAACCAATGCCAGACAGTCCCGTGTACGGCACTACGTTACCCACGTTGCGGTCAATAGCGAACGTCACGGGCTGTGCAGTGAGTGGAAGAGACGGCAAAGCGTTCCACAAGAACCCTTCCTGTGCGCGAAGCACACTTAGGTTCTCAGGCCTGTTCAGCGCTGCCGGGTATGCCGACATGGGGTCTACGGCAAACAGCAAAGCATCGGCTTGGCCTTCAAGTTCAACACGCTCCGCTGCCTCGTTGATATAAATACGTGGAAGATCTGCAAGCGTCTTGCCTTCGCCTGTCACATCAACAATTCGCACTCCAGCCGGCTCACACGTTTTAGCCATTGAGGCAATCATTGCCGCGTAGCGTTCGCTCGGATATGGAGCGGCCACGCGCAACTCCATCCCGGAAGCCTCACGTGCAGCGTCAATGTCCACGTTCAAATACGGCTGGGCAACGTCTTCCACACGGGAGGCCAACGGGTCGTCGTTATTCAGCACATGCAACGGCGCTAGCGACACCGGGCTGCCTACAGCGTCAGACGCTGCCTTGGCCACTGAACGCGGATCGATACAGCGCGAAACAGCACGACGCTTCGCTTCATCACTCCACGGACCTATCTCAGGAAAAACCAGCATATCCGTCAATTCGCCGGAAACTGTGGAGACTACAAGCCGGTTACCCTCGGCATTCGGGTCGTGCCAGGTCGGTGTCGCATCCCTCAGCTCGCCGACAAGCAACGTGCCGTCAAGCGCCAACTGCTCTGAGTCGTAGGAACCCGGGTAGACCGTCAGCTCGGTTTCTACAGGCGCATCGCCGTAGAAGAACTCATTAGCAACCAGATCCACTTCGCCGTGCTCACCTACGCCAGCGATCTTGTAGGGTCCAAACGACACCTGCAGCTGCGGATCAAACGCATCGAGGTTGAAGCCGCGCCGCCACACGTCTGCAATCGGGCGAAGCACCGCCGGATCTTCGGCGCGCAAACTCTGGTTCAGCTGCTCTAGGTTCATCCCCAGCTTGGCAGCAACCGCGTGCGCAGGCAACACGGTGCCAGCTTCGAAAAGCCCACGCCAACGTGCACCCCTGCCCTCTTTGAACACCACCGTGAATTCCTTGGAGCCGGGCGTGCACTGGAGGTCCGCGGTGTCGTCGAAAAGCGGCATGCTCGAGCCGAACACCTTTGGGTTAATCCCGGCGGTGAACGCCAACAAGTAATCAGAACACGTCACCGGAGTGCCGTCAGAAAACACGGCCTCCTGGGACAGTGTGTACTTCACTCGACGCTCCGGACCGGGAATCTCCTGGGTTTTCACCAGATCCGTGTTCGGAATCATCTGGCCGTTAGGGCCCGGGACGTACACCCCCGGATACAGCCTGCCGGAGAGCACCTGCGCCTGTAGCGAACGTCCCTCCAACGAGCCGGCGTTGGTGGTACGTAGGTCAGAGGCAACCTGGTAGCCAAAGCGCTCGCCTGCATCACCGTCCTCACCGGAAGCGCAGGCAACTGCGCCGAGCATGCTGACGCACGCTGCCAACACCCCCACCATGCGCTTGATGCGCCGCATGCGTAAAGCCTCCTTCAACCAACTGCGCGTCTAGCGCACGTTGGGTCTCCACGTGGTGGAACCACTGCCGGTTTCACCTGGATGAACAGCCTCTGTTTCTGCCTTGTGCGCAACCGGTGCGGTGACCGTACGCTTAGGCGCGACACTAACCTCATCTACCTCGTCGGTCTCGCCACTGCGATAGCGGGCAACCTCCTCATTGTGGTCGCGGTAGCGCTTCTGGCGCTCTACAAGCGAAACCAACAACGGAGTTGCCAAGAACAGCGAGGAGAAGATGCCTTCGATCACACCAATGAGCTGAATTAACGCGAGATCCTTCAACGTACCCACGCCCAGCATCCACACGGCAACCACCATCAAGGCCACAATCGGCAGGGCCGAAATCACCGAGGTAGAGATAGAGCGCATCACCGTCTGGTTCAGCGCCAGGTTTGCTTCCTCGGCGTAGGTAGAACGACGCGAGCCCAGAACACCGGCAGTATTCTCCTTCACCTTGTCAAACACGATGACCGTGTCATAGATGGAGAAGGTCAGCACAGTCAAAAGACCGATGATCATCGCAGGGGTGACCTCAAGGCCGAACAGGGCGTAGATACCCATGATCACGATGCCGTCCACAATCAACGCCAACATCGCTGCAAGAGCCATCTCGCGCTGCAGGCGCAACGCCACGTAGACCGCCGCAGCAATCAAGAACACGCCCATTGCCAGCAGCATGCGCTTGGTAATCGTGTCGCCCCAAGACTCAGACACCGTCGAATCACCAATAGCATCGGCAGATGCTACACCCTCTGCGTCCTTCGGCTGGTGCACTTCGTAGATAGCCTGACGTGCAGCGTCGATCTGATCCTGCGTCAAGTGCTGAGAGTTGATCTCCAGGGTACGTGCATCGCCTGCACCCACGATCTGGGTCAGCTCCGGGGTCACACCGGTGGCCTCAATGAAGGTCTCTTCCACCTGCTCAGCAACCAAGTCGCCCGCAGGCATGGCAATCTTCGTGCCGCCTTCAAAGTCAATACCCAAGTTGAAGCCGCGGCCAAGCATGGCAACCACAGAGATTGCAAGGAACGCAAGCGTAAACGCGTACCAAATCTTGCGACGGCCTACGAAGTCAATCGCGCCCTCACGGGTGTAAATGCGCTCAAAACGCCCGCCGACATTTTCCGTTGTTTCCACGGTAGCGGTATTGGACATCTCTATGCCTCCTCGGATTCTACGTGGGCAACAGGGCGGGAATCTTGCGCAGCAGCCTCAGCCGCCGCAGCGTCTACCTTCGTCTGGGAAGCAGCTCGGTTGTGCTCTCCCACTGCAAACGCCTTGCTCATACCGTTTACTGCAGGCTTGGACCAGAAGGCACTACGCGACGCCAAAATCAACAGCGGTGCCGTAATCAGGAAGGTGACCAACAGGTCGAACACGGTAGTCAGGCCCATGGTGAAGGCGAAGCCCTTCACATCGCCAACAGCCAGCATGTAAATAATCACCGCACCGATCAGGGTCACCATGTTGCCGGTAACAATGGTTTCCTTCGCGCGCTCCCAACCAGACGCGGTAGCAGAGCGGAAGGTCTTGCCCTTGCGCACCTCATCCTTAATCCTCTCGTAGATCACCACGAAGGAGTCTGCGGTGGTACCGATACCAATGACCAGACCAGCAATGCCAGACAGATCCAGGGAGTAGCCGATCCAGCGGCCAAGCAGTACCAGCGCGCCGTAGACCAGCACACCTGCCGCTGCAAGGGTGAACAGGGAGATCAAACCAAACAGGCGGTAGTAAGCGAACACAAACAGCGCCACCAGCAAAATACCAACCAGGCCTGCGTAAATACCTGCCTGCAAGGAGGCCAAGCCCAGTGACGGCGGCACCGTCATGGCGGTACCACCTGGCTCACCATTCTCACCCGCAAATGACAGCGGGAGTGCGCCGTAACGCAGGTTGTTTGCCAGGCTGTCCGCCTCTTCCTGGGTGAACTGGCCGGTAATAGACGTTGCCGAGCCCACCGGGGTGGAGCCCTGGATCACGGGAGCGGAGATGATCTGGGAGTCTAGGGTGATGGCGATCTGCTGGCCGATCATGGCGCTAGTCAGCTGCGCCCAGGTCTGGGAGCCGTTGAACTGGCCTTCCTGGCTAAACGCGAAGTTGATCTCCATCTGACCGGTCTGAATGTTCGGACCACCCGTGATCTGGCGGCCAGTATCAATCTGCTCACCAGTCAAACGCGGTCCATCCGGGTCGGTGACGCCGGCGAGCAGCGGCACCTCGTCCAAAAGCAATACCTGCCCACGCGAAGGGTCACACGCAACAAGCGGCAAGGTCTCATCATCAGAGCCTGCCAGCGGGTCAACGGTCTGCAGCAGGCAGCTGCCCTGCATCAGGGCCATCGCGGCGAACTGCTGCGTGGGATCAGTGGACTGGCGGGTAGCACGCAACGCCTCAGCAACTTCCTGCCTACGCTCGGATGCCTCAACCGGACCGTTCGGCTCCGGCAACGGGGTTGCTTCAAGCTGTGGTGCTTCAGCGGCTTCCTCTTCACCCTCAGTCTGTGGGGCAAACACCTGGTTGATCGCCAGCTGTGCCTGCTCCTTAGGCATCACACCGAGCTCAACCCACGTTGTAGCCGTATCAAGCAACGTCTGTTCAACACTGGCCGGATCCGCGGTTGGATTCTCCAGCACCGGGCGGAACAGCAGCTGAGAAGTCTGGCCGATGTTACGCACCTGAGACGTGTCATCACCCGCTGCGGTAATGACCAGAGTATTGCCGTCCACCACAACACTGGCGCCGGAAACACCCATACCGTTGACGCGGTTTTCAAGAATATTACGGGCATCTTCAAGCTGTTCACGCGTCGGCTCAGCCCCTTGCGGGACCAAGGTGACGCGCGTGCCGCCCTGTAGGTCAATGCCCAATTTTGGCGATGCAGTCTTATCACCGGTGAAAAACACCAGCGAATAGACGCCAATGACTACGAGCGCGAACAGCGCAATGGCACGCATTGGCCATCGCCGCGTCGAGTCATGAGATCGCCGAGCGCTGCTAGACACGTGGAATTCTCCTCTTGTTACAAAGTCTAAGGTTCGCTAACCGCTAACGAGACACCGGAACATGCTACGGCATGACCTCTGCGTCTTTCTTCATCACTCCGGCCAGCTCCATGGTGACCACTACACCCGGTGCGATCTCCACATCAATTGCGCCCTGCTCCTGGCCCTGCTCGCCCACGGCCACCACAGTGCCGTGAACACCTGCCACGCTTACAATGCGATCCCCCGGAACCAGCGAAGCACGCATGGCTTCTACTTCACGTGCCCTCCTGCGCTGGGAGCGCATCATGAGCAGCGAAGGCAGAAGAAAAAGGCCAAGAATAAGAAGAAGTGGCAAGAGTTCCATGCCGCTTATCTTCGTTGCTCGGCCTAGACAAAATCAAACTACGCCAAATCAAACTAATACAGCTCAAGCTGGCCCGGAGCCTCCGGCGGCGGAGTCATACCAAGGTGGTGCCACGCACTTGCCGTTGCCACACGTCCGCGCCCGGTACGCGCCATGAGGCCAGCGCGCACAAGGTAAGGCTCACAGACCTCCTCAACCGTGCCTGGCTCTTCACCCACGGCAATCGCCAGTGTGTTCACGCCGACAGGCCCACCGCCATGGCCACGGATCAATGAATCCAGCACCGCCCGGTCAAGGCGATCAAGCCCGCGTTCATCAACATCAAAGACATTGAGCGCGGCACGGGCAGCATCCAGATCTACATGCCCGTTGCCGTTAACATCTGCCCAGTCGCGCACACGACGCAGCAGGCGGTTTGCAATACGCGGCGTGCCACGGGAGCGCGAGGCAATCTCCACCGCGGCATCCTTATCAATGCTGACGCCCAGAATTGTTGCCGCACGCGTAACCACCCTGGTCAAATCTTCAACGTCGTAGAACTCCATCTGCGCTGTAAACCCGAAGCGGTCGCGCAAAGGTCCAGTCAGCATGCCGGCGCGTGTGGTTGCACCAACCAATGTAAACGGCGGAATCTCCAACGGAATAGAAGTTGCACCCGGGCCCTTGCCCACAATCACGTCAATGCGGAAATCCTCCATGGCCATGTAGAGCATTTCTTCGGCGGGGCGCGCAATGCGGTGGATCTCATCAATAAACAGCACGTCGCCCTCCATGAGGTTCGACAGCATCGCTGCAAGATCGCCCGCACGCTCAAGTGCTGGACCAGAGGTCATACGAAGCGAGGTTCCCAGCTCCTGGGCAATAATCATCGCCATCGTCGTCTTACCCAAACCTGGCGGGCCAGAAAGCAGAATATGATCCGGTGTCACACCACGACGCTTCGCACCAGCAAGCACCAGATTCAGCTGCTCACGGACCTTCGGCTGGCCAATGAATTCATCCAGTGACTTTGGGCGTAGCGTCTTTTCAACGTCATGCTCTTCCGGCTGCGCCTTCGATGTCACCGGAGAATCCTGCGATCGCCCCGCACCTGTTCGGCGGGCAAGGTTATCCGGCAGCTGGAACTCAGTCTTTTCTATATCTGACACTGCCCTACTTCTTTCCAAGCTGCGTCAACGCCGCGCGAAGAAGCGCACTTTGGGCAATCTCCGGCTGCTCCGCCTGCAAAGCCTCGACCACCGGGCGCGCGGATTTCTCTACAAAACCCAAACCGACAAGTGCCTCAACAACCTGCTCAGAGGCAAACGAGGCCCCGCCCGCACCACTAGCAGCGCTAGGCGCCTGATCTTGTGCTGGGGCTACGGCAAAGCCCTCTAGCTTGCCCTTGAGTTCCAAGACCATGCGATCAGCCATCTTCTTGCCCACGCCGGGGATGGTTTGCAACGCCTTGGCATCACCAGCCGCGATGTGGCTCGCCAACTCGCCTGGCTGGAACACAGCAAGCGCGGCAAGCGCCAGCTTCGGGCCCAACCCGGTCACGGTCTGCAGCTTATGAAAAATCGTACGCGCATCGGCATCGGCAAAACCGTACAGCGTCATGCCATCATCTTTAACCACCATTGACGTCAGCACACGGCGCTTCTCCCCGCGCTGAAGCCCCCCAAGCGTTGGAGGCGTGGCAAGAAACCGGTAGCCAACCCCAGAGCACTCAATTACCGCGTGGTCAAGCCCAATCGCAATAACCTCACCATTGAGGGAATCAATCATGCCGTAGACATCCTTTCAATAAGCGGCGCACGCCAGCAGTGGCATACGGCAATCGCAAGCGCATCCGCTGCATCCGCAGGCTTCGGGGCTTCACTCAATCCCAAGATACGGGTAATCATGTTGGTCATCTGCTTCTTGTCCGCACGGCCATTGCCAGAAACAGCCTTCTTCACCTCTGAAGGCGTGTACTGATGCACCGGGATCCCCCGCTCCGCAGCTGCCAACACCAGCACACCCACCGCGTGAGCAGTGTGCATCACAGTAGAGACATTGCCACGTTCAAAAACCCGTTCCATGGCAACAACATCCGGACGGTAATCATCCATCCATTCCCCCACCGCACGGGACAAGCGAAGCAAGCGCTCCGCCAATTCCGCGTCCGAAGGCGTACGTGCAACTCCCACAGCCACAGGAAGTATCTGACGCCCGCGCCCGGCCTGAACCACGGACAGACCACATCGGGTCAGCCCGGGGTCAATGCCCATTACACGAAGCCCTTCAAGATTCACCACACGTATGTTCTACCACATGTGGTTTAGACGTAGTCGATGTACGTAAACCCGTCCAGATCGTGTCGACCGTGCTGGAAGACCTCTTCATCGGCTTTGCCCGAGAAGTCTCCTACCCAGTCACCGTCAACCCAGCGCATGCCAATACGGCCAACCAACAGTTCCTCTTCACGTTCAAGTTGGTCAGGCTCAAAGAAGATAGCCAACTCAACCTGCACGAAGTCTTTCTCACACTGCAGAATCTTGTACGCCACCGGCGCAGGCATGGTGAGGAAACGCGAAGTTGCGTACTGCTCAGGGTTTTCATGCCCGCCCTCTTCACGCAGCTGCTTTGCCAACGCTGAAGACTTAGCCAGCTGCTCATACGATTCTGCAGCTACCTCATCACCACTATTTGGGTGGAACGTTGCTGTGTTCATCGCTGCAACGAGGGCACCTGCGGGCGAATGTGCATAACCGCGAGGCACCGCGCGTACCGCCTTAGTGGGGCCAGCTTGGTCGTTGACCACCATGTAGCGGGCGTTGACGTACTGCTGCTGGGTTTGCCCCTCAAGACCCTTGAACGCGTCGCAGGATCCGTCCTTCAGACCAGCATCTCCTGGAAAATCGCCGTCGTGGCCAATTGGGGTATGCGCAGGGCGTCCCAAAAAGACGTCTGGATTCACCGTCCCTGGTTCCGCATGCACGGAGTCATCCACTCCACCCGGCCAGCTACGTTGCTGGTTACCAACCAAGGCGCCAGCGTCAACCGGGGGTGAAACAGGACCAAGTTCTTGGCTCGGCTCTAAGGCGTCAGAGTCGGGTTCAGGTCCCGCAATGCTTGTAAACACCGGACTTTCGGGCACGGGCAGCGCCTGTTGGCTGCCCACTGCACTACAGCCTGCGGGCAGCAGCGCACCCGCGGCCAAGGCACACGCCGAGAGTGCGACAGTCAGCCGCTTGTTCACACTAATCCTCCAGTTGCTCAGCAACCTCGTCCGAGATGTTCATGTTGGTGTAGACGTTTTGCACATCATCCGACTCTTCAAGCGCGTCGATGAGCTTCATCATCTTCTTTGCGCCTTCAAGATCCAGATCAACCTCAACGTCCGCGCGGAACTCCTGCTCGGAATCTTCCACCTCAATGTTCTCGGCTGCTAGTGCCTCACGTACGGCCGGAAGGTCGGTCGGCTGGCAGGTGATCTCAAACAGCTCACCGAGGTCATTGACTTCCTCAGCGCCAGCGTCCAGGACGGCCATCAACACATCGTCCTCAGTCAGCTCGCCCTTTTGGATGGTGACAATGCCGGTGCGTTCAAACATGTAGCCAACAGAACCGGACTCACCCAGGTTGCCGCCATTCTTCGTCATGGCGGTGCGGACCTCAGTTGCCGCGCGGTTGCGGTTATCCGTCAGACACTCAATCAGCACTGCGACACCGTTGGTGCCGTAGCCCTCATACATCACGGTCTCATAGTTAGAGCCGCCAGCAATCTCACCAGAGCCACGCTTACGTGCGCGCTCAATGTTGTCGTTGGGTACGGAGGCCTTCTTGGCCTTGCGGATCATGTCATCCAGCGTCGGGTTCGCAGCTGGGTCGCCACCGCCCGTACGGGCCGCAACCTCAATGTCTTTAATCAGCTTCGCCCACAGCTTGGAACGCTTCGCGTCATTTGCTGCCTTCTTGTGCTTGGTAGTAGCCCACTTTGAATGGCCTGCCATCTCGCACCCCTTTTCGCTCGGAAGTTTTGTTTTCGGCATGCCAGTATACGCTGCAGCCAATTCTGGCTAACCACGCATCACCGGCACTGATCACTAGCACCGATCATTTACCGCGCATCGGCACCTGGGTCGCGCCTTCGCGAAGGTTGCGTGCAAGCCCCTCTTGGACAATCACCGCAACGAGGTTGCCGGCAGCATCAAAAATTTTGCCCTGGGTCAGCGCCCGCCCACTGCCTGCCGATGGCGACGACTGCCTGTACAGCAACCAATCATCGACCCGCACCGGGCGCAAGAACCACATGTTGTGGTCCAACGACGCCAGCTGGACCTTCGCCTCCGGGTGCGCCTGCAACGAGGTGTAGAGCAGCGTCATGTCCGTCAGATACGTCAGCGCCTGGGCATGAAAGACATCCGTGTCAGGCAGCTGGTGGCGGTAGCGAAACCACAGGCTCCGTCCGCTGACCGTGGTCGCGTCTTGTGCATTGCTTTCGATAGGTACGTCGCGGATGTCCCACTCGTGGAACTCCTTTTCCGCATCCGGCACACCGCTCGGAATCTTCCCTCCAGGGGCAATTGCCTCCGGGCGTGGGACATCCGGCATTTGCTCGGCGTGCTCCGGTCCCTCGTCCAGGTTGTGGTGGAAACTCGCGCTCAACACAAAGCACAACTTCTCGCCTTGGTAAGCCTGCACGGTGCGTAGGGCGTAGCTGCGGCCGTCGCGAAGCGGGAGCACCTCGTAGCGCACGGGCAAGTCAGCCTCAGCAGGCCGCAGGAAGTAACTGTGCAAAGAATGCACGTATTTGCCGTCTTCAATGGTTGCGCTTGCCGCTGCCAGCGCCTGGGCCGCAAGGTGACCACCAAACATGCGGACAAACACCAGGGCATTCATCGCGGGGCCCTCAAACGTGGTTGGGCCAACCTGTTTGAGTGTTAAGACTCGCTCTAACTCACGGATGCTTTCCATGACAGGCAAGCCTACAACGCATCACAGCTGGATCTACAGCGGCAGCGCAGCGTATTCCGGAAGCGCAGCTGTGCCGCCAAGCCGCAGCGTACGCACCACAGGTCGAAGGCGAAGCGCGCGCGTATCAGCTACGGCATCGTTGTAAAAGCGCAGCGCAAGCAGTACGCGTGTGTCAGCATCCTGCAGCTCTGCCCCCTCACAACCTGCCGCGCGCGGACGTAGCGCTGACTCAGCGTCCAGCCTGTCGGTGAGATTGCCAGCGCTCATCCGAATCTCTTCAACAGCATGGGCATCGGCTGCTAGCTCTGGGCACGTCACGGCAAGTACGGCACAGCGTCTATCCAGGGCTGCTTGCAATGCCGCACGCGAGCGATCCAAGCGAATGTGCAGCCGGTCCAGGCGGCGCGCAGTGAAATACGCCCATGCAGCAAACAGCGTGAGCAAGATCGCCACAACAACCCAAATCACGGTGGTACTCACCTGGCCACCGTCACAATCTGTCCTGTGGCAACCGTTTCGTACACGGCCAGCACTTGGCTCGCCACTCGCTCCCAGTCGTAGAGCGCCGCGCGGCGCTTACCTGCGGTGATGAGGGTGTTGCGGGTGCGTGGATCGTCGATAAGCAACTGCACCTGCCTAGCTAAACCATCAGCATCACCGACAGGAAACAACAGGCCAGCAGGCGTGTCACTCTGCGCATCAACCACTGCGGCAAACGCTTCCAAGTCACTTGCCACCACCGCACACCCTGCCGCCATGGCCTCAACCAGCACAATGCCGAAAGACTCCCCACCCGTGTTCGGCGCCACGTAAATGTCGGCTCGCCCCAGCACGCGGGCTTTCTCTTCCTCGGTGACACGCCCCATAAACTCCACCCCCGGGTGCGAGCGCTCAGCCCCACCCCCCATCACTGTCACCCGCAGTGATCCCTCAGGGCTTTTCAGCTTATCGACGCCCGCGAGCAACACCTCCAACCCCTTCCTCGGCTCATCCAACCTGCCGAGAAAGACGATCTCAACCTCACACGAATCGTTCGGTTCACCGCAGTGCGCGGCAAAGCGCGAGGTATCCACGCCGTTGGGAATCACAACCGGGTCTGTGCCTACCTGTTCCACCTGCCAACGCCGAGCCATTTCGGAGACCGCAATACCGCCGCTGATCTTCTCCAAGTTGGCGCGAAGGATCGGCAGTGCGGCTTTCAGCGCCACCGAAGAAGCTGCAGACGCGTGGTAGGTAGCCACGATTGGGCCATCAGCGTAACGCAGTGCCGCCAACGAGAAGCTTGTCGCATTCGGCTCGTGGACATGCAAGACGTCAAACTCGCCCTGTGCAATGAACTGTCGGGTTACACGCCGCATATGTGGGCCGAGCGAAAGCCTGGCAACGGAACCGTTATACGGCACGGCAACAGCGGGCCCGCCGCGGGTGACAAAGTCGGGCAGATCCGTGTCCTCGGAGGCTGGACCGAGTACCCGCACCTCGTGGCCGCGGGCAATCAGGGTCTGCGCCAGATCCAACACGTGCGCCTGCACGCCACCGGGCTCATCAAAGGAGTAGGGACACACCATGCCAATGCGCATGTCTAGCTCCCCTCCTGTTTCCGCCTGCAGTCTTTATCCGCAGGCCACAGCGGCTGCAGCATGTGCCAATCTGCCGGGTGGGCGGCGATGTTGGCAGCGAAGTGGTCAGCGACGCGCTGGGTTGTCTTTTCAAGCGTGTCCACGGCAATCGGCGGGTCCACCTTCAACCCCCATCCGCCCTGACCACGCACACCGTCGGTGAACCAGGAGTGGGCAACCAGAAGTTCAGCGCCCGTATCCATCGCCAGCTTTGCAGGCCCTACCGGAAACGTCGTCTCCTCACCGAAGAACGTCACCGCAACGCCACGACCAGAAAAGTCGCGCTCCCCCATCAGACACACGATGCCGCCGGCTTCCAGAACCTCTTTCAGGCGCGCAAATGGAGTGACCGGCCCGCCTGTTAGCGGCACTACCTCGAAACCTAAAGACTCCCGGTAGTCCACGAAGGCATCAAACAAGACTTCAGGCTTGACACGCTCAGCGACGGTGGTGAAACTGCCGTAGTTGCGAGTAAGGAACAGGCCGGCAAAGTCCCAGTTGCCGGAGTGTGGCAGGGTGAGCACAACGCCCTTGCCCTTAGCCAGTGCCGCTTCGAGATGCTCCAACCCCTCGACGCCCGCACTGTAGCGGCTGAGCAGCGCATCATCGGTGGCAATGCGTGGCAGGCGAAAGGCCTCCATCCAGTAGCGAGCGTAGGAACGCATGGCATCGCGCACAAGTCGGCGTGTGACATGCCCAGGGCCCACCACGCGGGCCAGATTTCTGCGGAGCTGCTCCATGCCGCGGCCGTAATCGCTGACTTGGTCAGCGCCGAAGCGAAAGAGCGGCCAGGTCACTCGCCTCGGCAGTGCACCGACAAGGCGCCACCCTGCCAAGTAGCCATAAGCAACGAGATTTTCAGCCCCCATTTACGCCTCACGCTCCAGGCGGCGGTGCCAGTGGAGCCATCGCTCGCGGATCACGCGCAGCAATCATCAAGCGTTGCACCACTGTGAACACGGATCCCACCAGCAGCAACCACACGGCAACTTCTACCGCGTGCGGCACCCCAAAGCCTTCAAGGCCCAAGCCCACCAGCGCCACAATCAGGCGCTCTGGCCGCTCCACCAGCCCACCGACAATCTTGATGCCGCCGGCCTCAGCACGCGCCTTGATGTAGCTGATGGTTTGGCTGAGCACCAGCACAGCCAAACACGCTGCAACGTGTGCCGGGTGTGCGTGGTCTACGTAGATCAGCCACATGGCGATAGCGCCAAACAGCGCTCCGTCTGTAATACGGTCACAACTTGCATCCAGCGTGGCGCCATAGGCCGTTCCCCCGCCGCTAAGGCGCGCCATCGTGCCGTCAACCATGTCAAACGCCGAAAACAGCCCAATGGCAATGGCCGCTGCCACCAAGTAGTCGGCCGGAATAAGCACCGCAGACAACGTCACTGCGACAACGGTGCCAACCACCGTGGTTATGTTCGCACTCACACCGGCATTCAGCAGGGCTTTGGCTACCGGTTCCACGAAACGGCGTACCGGTTTACGCCCATGCACACTAAGCATTGTCTGTCTCCGATTCGGGTGTGTTCGATCGCGTCGGTGAAGTCTGCGGGGTCGATGCCACTTCCGCCCAGCCATCTGCAAGCAGCTGCCTCGTATCACGCAGCAGCTGCGGCAATACCTTCGTGCCGCCAACGACAGTCATAAAGTTACTGTCTCCGGACCACCGCGGCACAACGTGTAGATGCAGGTGGTCCCCCACCGACCCACCTGAGGCCTTGCCAAGGTTGAGCCCCACGTTGATCGCTTCAGGCCGTGACACATGCTTCAAGGTCCGCACCGCAAGCTTGGCAAACTCGCCGAGCTCTGCGGTCTCCTCATCGGTAAGGTTTTCCAGCTCAGCAACCTTGCGGTACGGCACCACCATCATGTGGCCAGAGTTGTACGGGTACAGGTTGAGCACCGCGTACACGTGCTTGCCGCGCGCAACAATCAGCCCATCCTCATCGTCCATCTTCGGGATGTCTAGGAAAGGATCGGAGCTTTTCTTGCTTGCAGACGCATGACGCGCAATATACGCCGACCTATACGGTGCCCAGAGGCGCACAAGGCGATCCTCGTCGCCTGCGCCCTGGTCAACGTAAGGCGGGTTATTAGCCGCGTCGCGCTGCAATTGCGGCCTCGTTCGGCTGATCGTTGATCTTCTCGCCAACCCAAGCGGCGATCAATTCCACAGCCTCATCAACGGGCACGCCGTTGATCTGGCTGCCGTCGAGGAAGCGGAAGCTCACCGCGTTCGCATCCACGTCACGCTCACCCGCGAGCAGCATGAACGGTACCTTGCCGGTGGTGTGGGTGCGGATCTTCTTCTGCATGCGGTCATCTGAATGGTCTACCTCAGCGCGCAGGCCACGAGCACGTAGCTGGCCAACAACGCCCTCAAGGTGATCCGCAAACGCGTCCGCCACCGGAATGCCAACCACCTGGTGCGGGGCCAGCCATGCCGGGAAGGCGCCAGCGTAGTGCTCCAACAGCACGCCGAAGAAACGCTCAATGGAGCCAAACAGTGCACGGTGGATCATTACCGGGCGCTTCTTGGAGCCGTCCGAGGAGGTGTACTGCAGGTCAAAGCGCTCCGGCAGGTTGAAGTCCAGCTGCACCGTGGACATCTGCCACGTACGACCAATGGCGTCGCGGGCCTGCACCGAAATCTTCGGACCGTAGAACGCCGCACCGGCTGGATCCGGCACCAGCTCCAGGCCGGACTTCTCAGCCACAGACTGCAAGATGTTGGTGGAGCGCTCCCAGATTGCATCATCACCGATGTACTTCTCCGGGTCCTTCGTAGAAAGCTCCAGGTAGAAGTCATCCAAGCCGTAGTCCTGCAGCAGCGAGATGATGAACTCCAGCACGCTGGTCAGCTCTTCTTCCAGCTGCTCCTCAGTGCAGTAAATGTGCGCGTCATCCTGGGTAAAGCCACGCGCGCGGGTCAGGCCATGCACCACACCAGACTTCTCGTAGCGGTACACGGTACCGAACTCGAACAGACGCAGCGGCAGCTCACGGTAGGAACGCCCGCGGGAGTCAAAGATCAGGTTGTGCATCGGGCAGTTCATCGGCTTGACGTAGTAGTCAACCGGCTGCTTGGTCACATTACCTTCATCATCTACCTCGCCGTCCAGCTTCATCGGCGGGAACATGCCCTCGGCGTACCAATCCAGGTGACCTGACTTCTTAAACAGGTCACCCTTGGTCACGTGCGGGGTGTTTACAAAGGAGTAGCCAGCAGCCACGTGACGCTCACGGGAGTGCTGCTCCATCACCATGCGCACAATGCCGCCATCCGGGTGGAACACCGGCAGGCCAGAACCAACCTCATCCGGGAAGGAGAACAAGTCCATCTCATTGCCCAGGCGGCGGTGGTCACGCTTCTCCGCCTCGGCCAGCATGGTCAGGTACTCATCCAGCTTCTCGGTGGACTCCCACGCCGTGCCGTAGATGCGCTGCAAACCAGCGTTGTTCTGGTCACCACGCCAGTAGGCCGCCGAGGAACGGGTCAGCGAAAACGCCGGGATGTACTTGGTGGTGGGAATATGCGGGCCACGGCACAGGTCAGACCACTCAACCTCACCCGTGCGTGGGTTCAGGTTGTCGTAGTAGGTCAGCTCGCCAGCACCTACCTCGGTCGCCTCATCCGAGTCCGGGTCCACGTTGCCCTTGTCCTGGATCAGCTCAAGCTTGTAGGGCTCGTCTGCCAAACGCTCTGCGGCTTCTTCCTGGGAGGCGAACACGCCGCGAGCGAACTTCTGCCCCTGTTTGATGATCTTCTTCATCCGACGCTCAAGCGTCTTCAAGTCCTCAGGAGTAAACGGCTCGGCAACGTCAAAGTCGTAATAGAAGCCGTCATTAATCGCCGGGCCAATGCCCAGCTTGGTGCCGGGGAACTCGGCCTGGACAGCCTGGGCAAGCACGTGTGCGCAGGAGTGGCGGATCACGGAGCGGCCCAACTCAGTATTGGCCGGAACCGGCGTAAACGTCGCGGTTTCCTCCGGCACGTGCGACAGGTCCTTCAGGTTGCCCTCTACATCCTGGACAACCACGATGGCCTGCTCACCCTTGTTCGGCAGGTTGAGCTCCCGCATTGCGGCACCAACAGGTGTGCCGGCGGGAACCTCAAACGGCTCAAACTCCAAAATCTGCGTTGCTGTTGCTTCTGCCATAGCCAGGTGCGCTCCTTTGCGCCTCAAGGGGAACGTCATACCTGGACGCGCCCCGTTTACAATGCGGTTTGCAATCCTACCCCGGATGCTATGACAAAACCGACTGACCCCAGTAGGCCCGGTCTGCAGATTCCGGGTCAGTACCCGGCGCAATCCAGTACACGGCGGAACCAATCGCCGTAGTCCACTCGTTGAGCCGGTCGATCTCATCCAGCCGCTGCTGCACCGGCGTGAACTGTATGTCCGGGTCTTTCTGGAAGGCCACAAAGATCAGGCCAGCCTCCGGCGGCAGGTAATAGTTGTACGGGCGGCGCTTGAACTTCTGCTCCGGGTGGTCCGCAGGTGCAGCCGCTCGCGCCATGTGGGAATTCGGGTCAATCACACGCAAGCCAAAGTCATCGATTTTCTCGAAGTCGGCTGGGGTGAACTCGTCGCCACCGGAAAGCGGCGCACCGTCATCAAGCGTGCGGCCCACTGACTCCTCCCTGGAGACGCGGTCGAGCTTCTCCCAATCATCCAGGTCCATCTCAATGCGGCGGATCACCATGGAGGTGGAGCCATCATCGGCAAACACCTGCTCGGCGTATTCCTCTTCCGAGTAAGGGTTGACCGTGCCGTCGATCTGGCCGAAGAGGTTGCGCGGGGTCTGGCCCTTCGGAATGGCCCCGTACGCATTGGCAAAGCCTTGCTGCACCCAGCCAATGTCCACGTAATCCACGCTGGCACGCACCATATGGCGCATCGCCCAGGCACACATCACCGGGTCATCAGCGCAGATCTGCAGAACAAGATCGGTTTGTCCCCATTCCTCACGCAGCTGATCGTGCTGCATGTCCGGAATCGGGTGCAACCAGCTCGGCTTCTTCTCAGGCGCGGCGATATCGAAAACCCGCTCACCAAAGCCCACAGTGAACGTCAGGTTTGCCGGCCACTCCAGCATCTCGGGCTCCAGGCTGCCCAAGGGGTTACGGCCGGCGGCCATCTCACGAGCATCCTCAGTCCACAGCCGCATAAGGTTGCGAATCCCTTTCGCCTCCACCCCCTCGCGCAGGTTGAAGCCAATCATGTTCAGCGAAGCCTGCGTCGGCGTCGAAATACCCGCCTGGTGTGGCCCATCGAATGCAACCGTGGATTTCTTCAGCGGCTGATCGTTCGGCTCAGAGTTACTGGGAACACCTACGGGTGCATCAGTATCACCGCAGGCAGTAGCCATGCTTGCCGACGCCACGACAACCCCACCCGCGAGAAACCCCCTCCTAGAAACCGCCACTTTTACTGCCCCTGTCCTTTACGAAGTTTTCCAAGAGCCGCTACCGCAGCACCTGCAACAACGAGCAAGCCGACAATCGCCAAAACGAGGCGCATGCTGGAGTTACCTTCATCGGCGGCTGTCTCGGTCGCTGTGTCCGGTGTGGATTCAGCCGCTTCGGCCAGCGGCTCACCGGTCGGGTTGAACGTAAACGTGGTCATACCCTTCGTTGCGTGCCCGTCGGAAGAAATGATCTGAAAACCAATGCGGTAATTGCCCGGCTCAACGTCCAAGCCATCCGGCAAATCCAGGCGAACGAAGTTCTGTTCAATCGTAGGCTCGCCGCTAAAAAGCACTTCCGGCTTACCGTCTACGTCTCGCGACAATGCGATGGTGCTAAAGCCCTCTTTAGGAAAACCGGAGAACTCCAGCTCAAGGGTGGTAGGAAATGCGGTAACCACCTCTTTATCAGCGGGTGAACCGCCGATAACTGCGTCATGCGCCAATGCCGCAGGGGTGCTGGCGGCTAGCGCACCAGCTACAACAGCTGCAGCTGCGAACTTGGAAACACGGCTTACACCCCGGCCTGAGCTCATGTGGTGGCTCATGTTGCGACTCATGTTGCGGTGAAATCCTTCCGGTCACTGAATCGTTTTCGCTTGCTTCTCACCATAGTGCCCGGGGGTAGACACTTAGTACACCCCTATTGCGGGGTAGGCCACCAGCAACGACACCAGGATACGCAGCGGGAAACGGAAAAGCTCCGGCAGCACACTGTCTGCCGGAGCTTTTACATCTGGTGGTCCTAGCTGGGATCGAACCAGCGACCTTTCCGGTGTGAACGGAACGCTCTTCCACTGAGCCATAGGACCGAACAGATGGGTATGTTACACCGCAACGCCACTGCAGCCGAATCGCCAGCTCAGTAACCCAAACCCCGCAACAAACCCCGCCACATACCCTACCTCAACAACCTGCGACTAGCGCCGAGAAATGACACCCATGTGATGCATTGGCCACATACAAGCCCCTCTTCACACCGAACCCCGCAACACAAACCCCACCTAACCTGGCGATTTGTCTATTGGCGGCCAAAGGGGTTAATGTTCTATCTCGCACAACGCAGTCACCCAAACGGTGAAGCCGAAACGGTACAGCACAGTGCAATGCGGATGTAGCGCAGTTGGTAGCGCATCACCTTGCCAAGGTGAGGGTCGCGAGTTCGAGTCTCGTCATCCGCTCCAAGTCCCCTAGTGGGACTTTTCCCGCGCGATTAGCTCAGCGGGAGAGCGCTTCCCTGACACGGAAGAGGTCACTGGTTCAATCCCAGTATCGCGCACGCGGATGTAGCGCAGTTGGTAGCGCATCACCTTGCCAAGGTGAGGGTCGCGAGTTCGAGTCTCGTCATCCGCTCCACGGTGGATTGGTCGAGTGGTTAGGCAACGGTCTGCAAAACCGTGTACACGGGTTCGATTCCCGTATCCACCTCCAATCACACAGCCTCGGTAAAGCGAAAGTTTTACCGAGGTTATTCTTTTTCCATGCCCGCTTCCCCACACATGGCCCAGCTAATCGGCCCCACTCAAGCACCAGGCGAGCCAGAGCTACGCGCCGTCGCAATCAACACACTGTTCGGGGCCTTCGCCCGCAAAGGTACATCCGGCGAGTTGGGCAACGCGACAGACTCCAAGCTGCTTGCAGCGCTTCGACAGTGGTCAGACTGTGTCCTGGTTGGCGCCGGCACAGTGGCCGCCGAGCAGTACGGTCCCTCTGCTACCCCCATTGCGGTGGTTACGCGCTCACTGGAGCTCGACCCCTCGCTTCCCATCTTTGGCACCGAGCACCTCATCATCGTCGCCCCGGAGCGTTCGCTTGCCGACGCCACACGTACCCCCACCATCCGCACCCTCGAGAATCTCGGCGCAACGATTGTGAGTTCTGGCGACGGATCGGCGGCCAGCATCGTGCGGGCGCTACGTAATCTCGGATTTGCCCGCATTCTTTGTGAGGGCGGACCACACCTCTACGCACAGATGCTGGACGCGAATTTGATCGATGTGTTGCATGTGACGGTTGACGTAAGCGTCGGCAGTCAGGATGGCCCCTGGGGCCTTGAGCTTGACCGGAACCGTAACTACGTGCGGCGCTTTGAGGTGGAAGATGCCACCGTGGACCAGCGCGCCATGATCTTTACCCGGCTGCGGCGGGTACGGTAATGCGAGTGAAAGCAGCAAACGCCTTTGCCTGGCCCATCGCACTTTGCCTGATCCTGCACAGGCTCATTGTGCTTGCACGAACCGGGTCGGTGACAGACGATTTCACCACCGTGTGGTCGGCCGCCCGCCGCTTCGTGGAGCGTGTGCCGGTGTACAACGAGATCTACCACCACGTTAACCCCCACTACTTGTACAACCCGGGCGCTACCTTGCTGCTCTCGCCGCTGGGGCTGATCACCAGTGTGGATGCGGCGAGACCCTGGTTTATCCTGGCCAACGCAATTGCCATCATTGCTGCCCTTGCTTGGCTTACTCGTCTCAGCGGCTATGAGCTGAAACACCCGATGTTTCCCATCGCATTGGCGTTGGCCTTTGCCACGGAGGCCGTGACCAACACCCTTGTGTTTTCAAATATCAACGGCATCCTGCTGCTCGCACTGACGGCATTTCTTGCGCTGACGATGGCGCGCCGTGACATCGCTGCTGGTGTGGTCTTAGGTCTGGCGATCTTGGTCAAGCCAATGTTTCTGCCCCTTGTGGCGCTGCCGTTTTTCCTGTTCCGCTGGCGCAGCGTGATTGCCGCGGTGATTGTCCCTGTAGTGATGAACGCAATTGCCTGGCCGCTTACCCCCGGAGCAAACGATTACGTAACCAAACTCGTGCCGTACTTGGGCATTACGCGCGATTATGCCAACTCTTCCCTTGCCGGCTTTGCCGTCTACTTTGGCATGCCAGACTGGATGCACCGCGTGCTGTTCCTCTTCTTTGCGGCCGCTGTGGCTATTGCTGTGCTGGCCTTGTTGCGCTGGCGAAACGTTGATCAGTGGCTCTGGCTCACGGTGAGCTCTGCCGTGCTCCTTGCAGGTGTGTGCCTGTTGTCCTCGTTGGGGCAGGCCTACTACTCCATGATGCTCTTCCCCGCGTTGTTTACCGTGGTGCGTACGCATTCCCCCATGCACCTGTGGACTGCGTGGCTGGGAGCGTTCCTGTGCCTTTCCCCCTTAAACTGGTGGAGTCCCCACCACCCAGCGCTTGGGGGCTGGCTCAACACCTTCCTCCCTACTGCAGGGTGGGCGATCTTCATCCTTGCTGTCACAACCTGGGCTGTGGTGACTACGCTTCAACACCATGACGGATTACAAAAACTGGACCGAAGCGCAGTGGCGCGAGAAGCTCACGCCTGAGGAGTTCTACGTACTTCGCGAGGCTGGCACTGAGCCCCCAGGGGTTGGCGAATACACGAACACCACCACAGAAGGCGTGTACCACTGCCGGGCGTGTGGCGAGGAGTTGTTCCGCTCTACCGAAAAGTTTGAATCTCACTGCGGCTGGCCGTCATTCTTCTCCCCCGCCGACAGCGATAAGGTCATCGAGCGCGAAGACCGCTCCCACGGCATGGTCCGCACAGAAGTGCTCTGCGCCACGTGTGGCTCCCACCTCGGCCACGTGTTTGCCGGTGAGGGCTATAACACCCCCACCGACCTGCGCTACTGCATCAACTCCGTCTCAATGACGCTAGAGCCAAAGCAGTAGTTCGCAGCCCAGTTTGTAACTACGGCAGAATCTCAATGATCTCTGCAATGTCGCCAACACGACGGCCCGTCTGGAACGGGATCTCTTCACGCACGTGGCGGCGTGCCTCGGTGTGGCGCATCTTGTGCATCAGCTCCTCGATGCGCAGCAGGGTCGGCGCTTCGAATGCGAGCATCCATTCGTAGTCACCCAAGGTAAACGCCTCAACGGTGTTGGCGCGCACGTCTGCAAAGTCACGCGCTGCCATGCCGTGCTCCGCCAGGATGCGGCGGCGCTCCTGCGGGTCCAGCAGGTACCACTCGTAGGAACGCACGAACGGGTAGACCGTAATCCACTCGCCCGGCTCCTCACCCATGATGAAGCTTGGCAGATGGGACTTGTTGAACTCTGCCGGGCGGTGGACACCGTTGCCAATCCAGCTGACCTCAACAAGCTGACCCAACGTCGTCGTACGACGGAAATCTGCCAGCGCCTTCTGCAGCTGGGAGAACTCTTCTGCGTGCCACCAGATCATGAAGTCAGCGTCTGCGCGGATTCCGGTGTTGTCATAGATACCGCGAACGGTCACAACACCCTCGTTCTCAAGGTTGGTGAAGAAAGCCTGAGCCTCTTCAATAACCTTGCTGCGGTCCTGCCCCAGTGCGCCGGGGATTGCGCGGAATACCGCAAACTGGAGGTAACGCTGCACAGCGTTCAGGGCATCAAAATCGAGCTTGGCCATGGGCACCCTTTCTCTAGGGATCAATCGAAAGTTCTACTTCACCCTACTACCGTACTACCCCTCAAGCGGCGCGCCTCCACGGCTAGCTGCCCGCGCACCGATAGCTTTGATTGCTGTGAAGCACTCGGACACCTCCTCTGCCCCGGTTTCAATCAGCGCCGCGCTCAGCGGGGCGACATCTGACTCCACCCCGGCGGCGACACCCGCGGAGTTCTCTGCGGCTGTTGAGTCAATGCATGCGGCTCGCCTGCGCCCAGAGATCACTCTTGGCACCATCCGCCCGCCACAACGCCCAGCGCCGTATTCGCACGCCATTGGCCTTGAGGTTGATCGCGGTGAGGATGTCACTGATTCCATGGATTCGGATGGCGATGCATTCGGCCGCCTTATCCTGCTGCACTCCCCTGACGCCGAGGAAGCGTGGGAGGGCTCGATGCGCCTTGTCGCCTACATTCAGGCGGACATGGATGATGCCGTGGCGTCGGATCCTTTGCTTCCCGACGTTGCGTGGCAGTGGCTCAACGAGTCATTAGCACAGCGCGGCGCTGGTTTTACCAACCTTGGCGGCACAGTAACTTCCACAGCATCGGTTCGCTTCGGTGAGATTGGAGGCCCGCCACGGGCATACCAGTTGGAGATGCGCGCCTCTTGGACTGCTGACAGCTTGGACCTCGCACCCCACGTTGAGGCATTTTCGCAGGTACTGGCACATGTGGCCGGGTTGCCTCCAGAAGGTGTGACAGAGCTGGGACAAAGGTAAACGTACGCTGTAAAATAGTCCTTCGTGACACTAAGACCAGAGTATGAATATGTGGATAGCCCAGCGGGCTTCCACCGCGTTGCCAGGGCACTTGCCCAAGGCCGCGGCCCGTTTGCAATAGATACGGAGCGCGCATCCGCCTATCGTTTTGATGACCGGGCATTCTTGGTCCAAATCTACCGTCGAGGCGCCGGCGCCTTCCTGCTTGCACCGGAGGGCCACCGCAAACACTTCACCGCCGCCCTTGCGCCCGTAATCAACGGCGAAGAATGGATCATCCACGCCGCCGGTGAAGATTTGCAGGCCCTAGCCATGATGCAGCTACACCCCGGCACGCTGTTTGATACTGAGCTCGCCGCACGTTTTGCGGGCTTTACGCGACCCAACCTCGGCGCGATGGTGAAGCACTTCACCGGCGTGCACCTAGACAAGAGTCATGGCCGCGAAAACTGGTCAAAAACTCCGCTGCCAAAGGCCTGGTTGGATTACGCGGCACTTGACGTGCTGTATCTCCATGACCTCGCGGAAGCACTTGCAGAGGTTCTAGACACCGCAGGGGTGCTCCCGTTTGCGGAAGCAGAGTTCGAGCACCTGATTGATACCCGCAGCCTCGAATCCCCCGTGGAGCGAAACTGGCTTGATTTGAAGGGGATATCCACGGTGCGTACCGCCCGTGGACTGCAGTTAGTCCGCGAGTTGTTCTCAATCCGTGAACGCCGCGCGTTTGGGTCTGACGTATCGCCGTCCATGATCATGCCGAACCAAGTGCTGATTGCTATTGGACGGGCTGAGCCCACCACCGAAGTTCAGCTTTCCCGCGTGCGGGGTTTTCCATCCCACGACGATGCCATCACCCGTACGTGGATGAGTTACGTTGAACGCGCGTTGAGTGATGAGGAGGTCACGTGGCCGTCCCCAAGGGAACGGAGAGCGAAAGTGGCTCCCTCCCCTGTGAAGTGGAAGCGCGAATACCCTGAGAGCTGGGCCAGGGTGCAGCTGGCCAAAGAGTACATTGAGGAAGCCGCAACGGAGCTTGGAATCCCCGGAGTTAACCTGTTGTCCTCCTCCACGCTGCGCGGGGCACTGTGGAATCAATGGGAAGCATCAGGTGGGCAGATACAAGGATTAGACACACACGCCCTGATCCCCATACTCGTTGACGCGGGTGCGCGCCAGTGGCAGGCAGAAGCCGCGGCGCCGCTCGTAGCAGCCGCACTGCACGAGCCGATCGAGATCCCGCAGGCCTAGCACCGCAGGCCTAACAGTCCTCCAGGCCGGCCACCCACTCGCACAGCTGCTGTGCGGCGGAGACTGGATCAAGTCCGTATTGGGCCAGCAGCTCACCGCGTGAGGCATGCTCTGGGAAAATATCCGGGAATGCCAGGTGGCGCACTGGCGTCGACACCGACGCCGCGGCCAAGGCTTCCCCAATTGCAGAGCCCACACCGCCGCGCACGATGCCGTCCTCGTAGACCACCACCATGTCGTGGTCCACGGCCAGAGATACGATGTCGGGCGAAACCGGAACCACCCAGCGCGGGTCTATAACGGTGACACGGATCTCGTCGGCGGCAAGGTCCGCAGCCACCTGCATGGCGTACTCCGCAAACGTACCAACAGCGACCAGCAGCACGTCCACGTTGTCATCGCTGTCTTCATCTACCTCACCTGCGGGTACATGCAGCACATCGACGCCGCTATCCAAACGCTCAACGGCATCAATGTTGTCCGCCACCGTGCCCTTCGGGAAGCGCACAAGCGTCGGCCCGTCCTCCACCGCAATCGCCTCGCGGAACGTTTCGCGCAAACGCTCCGGATCACGTGGCGCAGCGATTCGAATGCCAGGCACGATCGAGGTCAGCGCCATATCCCAAACGCCGTTGTGGCTCGCGCCGTCAGTACCCGTTACACCTGCGCGGTCTAAGACAAGGGTGACGGGTTGGTTGAGCAACGCAACGTCCATAAGCAACTGATCAAATGCCCTGTTCAGGAACGTGGAGTACACCGCAACCACAGGGTGCATGCCGCCAAGCGCAAGACCGGCTGCAGATGCCACGGCATGTTGCTCCGCAATGCCAACGTCAAAGAAGCGGTCTGGGAACTCTTCT
The DNA here is from genome assembly GCF_001263755.1 of Corynebacterium riegelii. Lineage (NCBI taxonomy): Bacteria > Bacillati > Actinomycetota > Actinomycetes > Mycobacteriales > Corynebacteriaceae > Corynebacterium > Corynebacterium riegelii. Next base: position 561,203 of record NZ_CP012342.1, on the reverse strand, counting down.
GCAAACGGCGCAAGGCCGGTCGGCCCCGCCATCGCCGCAGTAATTGCGACGATGTCATCGCGCTCACGGCCAGCCTTCAACAGCTCCTGGGTAAACACCGACGTCCAACCGGGGGCCGATTTGGACAGCGACTTCCCTGTCACCGGGTCAATCACACCCGTAGAGTGCATTTGGTCTGCCTCATTGTTCACCGCAGGGGCAAAGCCGTGTCCCTTTTCCGTCAGCACATGGATAATCAGCGGGCCGCGGTAGGTGCTGGCGTAATTAAACACGTTCAGCAAAGACTTCAAATCGTGCCCATCCACAGGGCCGACGTATTTCATGCCCAGTTCAGAGAACATCTCTGTGGGCACCACCTGGTGTTTCACGCCAGCTTTGAGTGCCTGGAGTGCGCCAAAGGTCCGTTCGCCTACCCAGCCCATAGACTTCAGGGTCTTCTTGCCGGACTCCATCACCTCGTCATAGCCAGGCTGGATCCGAATCTGCGCAAACTGATCACGCAGCCGCGCCAGGTTCGCCGCAAAACCACCGATGGTCGGCGAATAGGAGCGCCCATTGTCATTGACCACAATGACCACGTTGCGGTCCCCATCCGCAATATTGTTCAGCGCCTCCCAGCACATACCGCCAGTCAACGCGCCATCCCCCACCACAGCAATCACGTGGTCATCTTCTTCACCGCGCAGCTGCTTCGCCTTCGCCAACCCATCCGCGTAAGACAAGGATGCAGACGCGTGGGAGGACTCCGTCCAGTCATGCTCTGATTCCGCGCGTGAGGTGTAGCCAGACAGGCCGCCGCGCTGACGCAACGTATCAAACTGTCCCGCACGCCCAGTCAGGATCTTGTGCACATACGACTGATGCGACGTGTCAAAAATGAACGGATCCTGCGGTGAGTTAAACACTCGGTGCAGAGCAATCGTCAACTCAACCACGCCCAGGTTTGGGCCCAGGTGACCACCAGTAGCGGACACCTTTTCAATCAAAAGTTGGCGAATCTCATCCGCAAGCTGGCTCAACTCTTCCTGCGACAGCCCCTTAAGGTCTGCCGGCGAAGCGATTGTCTCGAGCAGTCTCACGGTTGATGTGCACTCCTATCGGTTACTAACTTCCCCGCAATCTTACACGCGGCGGCTAAGGCAAAGAATCGTTTGGGCTTAGCGCGGTTCAAGTACTGCGATCGTTTCAAAGTGGTGCGTATTCGGAAACGCATCGATCAAGCCGAGCCGCTTGACTTCGTAGCCGCCTTCGCGCCACGCTGCAACGTCACGAGCAAAGGTCGCCGGGTCACACCCAATGTGAATGACCCGCTCCGGAGCCTTCGCCGCGATCGCAGCCACCACCTGTGCACCCGCGCCGGTTCGCGGCGGGTCAAGCACTACAAGCCCTGGGGCTTCAAGCTTATCGACGCCCCGCTCAACCCTCTCAGCCACAACCCGCACATCAATGCCGTCTAGTGCTGGCTGCGTACGCGATGTTGCTGATGGCGAGTAATCCACCGAAATTACGCTCGCACCGCCAGTCGCCGCATGGATAGCAGGTACAAACGCGCCGACACCGCCGTAGAGATCCCACGCCACGTCCGACTTGTAGGTGCCTTTGCCCCACTGCTCGATGACTCTGGCGTAAGCGTTCGGCGCAGCTGTGTGCGCCTGCCAGAAGGCGGTTGCAGGAAACTGAAAGGTCGAAGACCCGTAACCTGCCTCAATGCGCTGCGTGACCTCACCGGATCCCTCGACCACGGTGTTAATGTGTTCCACCCTTTTGCCCCGCATAGCGCGAGTGGTCTGCACAATATGGCGAGCACCGGTGCTGTCCATAACAGCAACAACCTCGCTACCCGGGCTAAAACTCGGCAACGAATCCATAAGCCCCACAACCGGCTGCGTACACGTAGCGGAGGTAACAACCTCAGTCGAGCGGGCCTTGCGCACCCCGGCGCGGCCGTGGTCGTCCACGCCCAAGCGCACTCGGGTGCGCCAATGCGTCGACGGCGGAAGGCTCACTGCCTCAATCGGCAGTTCCTCTGCGTTTTCCGCTTGTGCGAGTGCACGCAGCTGACCACGCAAGATCTCTGTTTTGAGTCCAAGCTGCGCTTCTGGGGCAATGTGGCTGAAGTCGCAACAGCCAGCACCAGCAGCGGCTGCCGGGCACGTGTGCGCCACGCGCATCTCAGACGGCGTGCGTACCTCCACCAGTTCTGCGCGCGCCCAGCGCTTCTTGGACTTCGTAATACGAGCCTCAACGGTGTCGCCGGGGATGGTGCCGGCGATGAAGACCACGCGACCGTCGTCAAGCTGGGCGATGCCCTCGCCACCATGGGCCATACGTGCCACCGTGACGGTGACGTGTTGCGCTTCAGTGACCACTAGTCGTTCTTGCGGCTAGCTTCGCTCTGCTCCAGAATCTGGCGCAGCGCATCCGACAAAGCGTTCGGGCTCGGGGTTGCTGGAGCATCACCCGTAGTACCCGCAGCCTGGCCCTGCGTCTGAGCAGCACGAGCCTGAACTGCCTGCTGTACCTGGGCAGCCAACTGCTGCGGCAGGGTCACCGGAAGCGAGTTGCCGGAAAGGATTGCGTCCTGGCCACGGTAGATGAAGGAACGGGCAACAACCTCGCGGCCAAGTTGTGCGAGCTGTTCCTCGCGGCCAGTTGGCGCAGCAAGCGTTACACGGTAGAGCCAACGTGGACCTTCCACACCAATAATGCGGATCAGGCCGTTGGTGCCCCCACCAACAACCTCACGCCCCCACGGGCCCTCTTCAAAGTGCATAGGCATGCCCTCAGAACGCATACCCTCACCGATCTCTTCGGAGGATTCCTCCCACAGACCACCGGTGCGCGGGGCTGCAAACGCCACTGGAGTCAGACGGCCAAACTCAGTAACAATGTGGACCATCTTCGGGCCCTGCTCCCCCATCTCAACCTGGACCTGAGAGCCCTTCGGCATCGGGATACGGACAGAACCAAGGTTCAGCGTTACATCCGAGAAATCAGTGAAGTCAAAGTCTTCGATCTCAACCGAATCACCGTCAAACGGGCCGGTGGAGCCACCAACTGGGTCGTAGTTTTCAATCTTGGTGGTGCCAGGAGCTTGAGCAACTGCCGCACCGGTGGCTGCCGGCGTCTCAGCCTCCGGCTGGGCTGCAGCCGACGAGACGTCTGTGTCCTCAGAGGTTGCTACAGCAGCATCTTCAGTCGTGGTCTCCTTGATCGACTGCTGCGCATCTTGCTCCTGCTTTGCCTTCTTTTTCTTACCAAACGGCCAAATCGCCATGGTTTTCATGCTCCTTCACGTGTTGCTTCTCAGCTGACTTTAGTGGGTGCCGGTAGAACCGTAACCGCCCGCACCGCGCTCTGTGTCATCCAGTTCATCCACTTCAACAAAATCAACCAGCTCCACTTTCTGCACCACCAACTGGGCAATGCGCATCCCGCGGGTGATCTCAATCGGGGTGGTTGTATCCGTGTTCAACAAGCACACCTTCAGCTCACCACGGTACTGCGCATCCACAGTGCCGGGGGCGTTCACAATGGTCAGTCCCTGTTTTGCCGCAAGTCCAGAACGGGGATGGATCAACCCAACGGTGCCCATTGGCAACGCAACAGCAATGCCTGTGGAAACCAGCGCACGCTGCCCTGGCTGCAACGTAATGTCTTCAGCGGAGTGAAGGTCTGCGCCGGCATCGCCAGCATGCGCACGAAACGGCATTGGGATGTCCGGGTCGAGGCGCTTCACGCGCAAGGGGGGAAGGTCAGTCAGTACTAATTCGCTCACCCAGCCAACCCTACTAAGGTTTGATGGGTGACCGACAACAACGTTTCCCCGAACGCTTCCCCGCAAGTGCTCTACACGGAGCGCCAGTGGGTCCCTTGGTACTGGTGGGCCACCGGTTTAGGGTTGACGCTGCTGCTGGCGGGCCAATTTGGACTCAACCGCAATATCTGGTGGTTCATCATCCCGCTCATCCTCATCGGGGCGATGGTGCTGTGGTTCCTCATTTGGCTGTCAAAGACAGTGGTCCAAGTAGAAATGGACGCAGATGGCACACGCTGGCTCATCGTCGAAGACGCGAACCTGCCAGCAAACGTAGTAACGCGTTCAACCGTGGTGCCGGCATCTGCGCGCCAGAACGCACTTGGCCGTCAGCTTGACCCAGCCGCGTTCCTGGTGTCCCACACCTGGGTTCCGGAACACGTCCTACTCGTGCTCGATGATCCAGAAGATCCCACCCCGTACTGGATGATTGCCACCCGCAACCCGGAACGAGTACTGGAAACGTTCCTGCCCGAACAGGCAGCGGCCGCCCACCCCTAGCGGCCAGACCGCGTAATTAGCCGCAGTCAGTTCTATTCACAGTCCAGGCAGATCATGGCGCCGTTCGGCTCCTCGTATGCAAGGCGCTTGCGCTTTTGCACTAAGAAGCAGGACGAGCACGTGAACTCGTCATCCTGACGCGGCTTGACCTCAACGTTGAGCTCCTCACCGGAAATCTCCTGTGCGGGCAGTTCAAACGCTTCGACGATTTCACCGTCATCATCCATGCTGCTGCCAGCAACTTCCGCGGCTTTCAGGCCTTCGAGAGAGTCGGTCTCGATGTCGTCGTCCATCCGGCGGCGCGGCGCATCGTAGTCGGTAGCCATGGTGTGATTCCTCCAGCTGTGTTACGTGTTTACGGGCCTCCGAGAGGGCCCGGTATCAGCGGAATACTAAAACACACAAGCATTTCTGTCATCAAAGCTGGTAAATAGGGGTAACGGGGGTAATTTATTATCCCTCCATTGGTTGTGTAGCACCGCTGGATTCCAGGAGGTCTACAAAGCTATCCCACACACGCGGCGCAGCGGCAATCACCGGTGCCGCAATCGCCCCTTGATCCTCCAGGCCAGGGTGCTGGATTGTTGCTCCTGCTTCAGCCGCGATCACAGCTCCTGCAGCGTAGTCCCATGGATGTGTGCCGTGCTCGTAGTAGGCATCCACCCTCCCCTCTGCAAGATGGCATAGGTCCAATGCGGCGGAGCCGAAACGGCGAATGTCGCGCACGCGCGGCAAGATCCGCTGCAACAACACTGCCTGCTTTGCACGCCAAGCAGAGTCGTAGGCAAAGCCGGTAGCTACAAGCGAGGTCGCCGTGTCATCCGCACGGGAAGCTCGAAGCTGCACCGTCTCGCCCTCACGCTCAACCCACGCCCCTGCCCCGGCTGCTGCGAAGTAGCAATCGCCGTTGGCAACGTTTACTACGCATCCGGCGACAAACTGGCCGTTAATCGCCGCCCCCACTGACACGGCATAGGCAGGAAGGCCGTAGAGGAAGTTCACGGTGCCGTCGATAGGGTCGACGACCCAACTCACGCCCGTGCTTCCCGCAACGTTTGCACCTTCCTCACCAACAATCCCATCGTCTGGCCGAAGCTGCCGAAGCTGGCGCACAATCTGGGCTTCGGATGCCTTATCCACTGCCGTAACTGGGTCTACTGCGGAGGATTTGGTTGAGGTGACCTGCGCAATCGAGCCGTGGCGCGAAAGGAAGTCACGCTGGTGGGCCACGAGTGCGGCCGCCTCACGAGCAAGCTGCACACAGAGGTCTTTGAGTTCTTCGGGGCTTGGGGTCGTGCTCTGGGTCTTAGGCATGGCCCCATCGTGCCAGAGGTGCAAGCAGCGCCGCGGTGGCGATAGACTCGCCGGTATGACAACTTCCAACTTAGGCGTGGGTATTGACGTCGGCGGTTCCGGTATCAAAGGTGCAATTGTTGATTTGGATACGGGTGAGTTCGTATCTGAGCGCGTGAAAATTACCACCCCGAAACCGGCCACACCCAAGGCAGTTGGTGAAGTGGTTGCAGAGGTCGTGCGTCAGCTCGAGTGGGACGGCCCAGTTGGCGTTGCGTTGCCCAGCGTGATCAAAAATCAGGTCGCGGTGACTGCTGCCAATATCGATAAAGCGTGGATTGGTACCAATTGCCATGACCTTTTGGCCACACACTTGCCTGGCCGGGAGCTCTCCATTCTTAATGACGCAGATGCGGCCGGCCTTGCCGAAGTCGCTTTTGGCGAGGAGCAGGCCAAGCAAAACGGTGCCATCTTCCTCACGTTTGGCACTGGCATCGGCTCCGCATTTTTCGCGGACGGCAAGCTGTTTCCAAATACCGAATTGGGCCATCTGCTTATCGACGGAGTGGAGGCCGAACACCTCGCGTCCTCCGCAGTCAAAGACAACGAGGACCTGAGTTTCAAGGACTGGGCTAAACGCGTAGATACGGTACTGCACGAGTTTGACCGCCTGTTCAACCCGAGCGCGTTCATTGTTGGCGGGGGTATTTCCCGCAAGGCTGACAAGTGGGTGCCGCGTCTGACGGTGGATGTGCCGGTCATTCCGGCGAAGCTTCGCAACCGTGCAGGTATTGTGGGCGCCGCGATGGCGGCGTATGAACACGTCAAGCCATAACATGATTTGACGCTCTGCGCGGCGGGTCGGTGGAATATTATTTCTCGTCCGCTGTTACTATGGGCGTTCTGAATAGCGGGACCGTATTTGTTCAATAGGCGAAAGGGCGTACGTGGTAGCCAGGAAAGCTTCGGGCACTAATTCCGTCAATGACGCGGATGTGACTGCCTCCGGCGGCGACTCTGACAGCGCGGCTGGTAAGGCAGCAGCTAAGCCCGCCCGGAAAACTGCCAAGAAGACGGCGAAAAAGACGGCCAAGAAGACCGCGAAGAAAACCGCCAAAAAGGCTGTGAAGAAGACGGCGAAGAAGACCGCCAAGAAAACGGTCAAGAAGACTGCGAAGAAGGCAGTAAAGAAGACCACGCGTAAGGCGGCGGTAAAAGCTGCAGTTGATGAGGCACTTGAGTCAACTGATACCGAGCTGAACCTTGACAATGACGAGGTTGATGCGGAGGACGACGGCCGCGATATTGACTACGATCCTGATCTTCTTGATGAAGACGATGAGGATGACTTTGGCGAAGGTCTCGATGAAGACGACGTAGACGAAGACGACGTCGATGAAGATGATGTCGAACGCGATGAGGACGAAGAGGACGAAGAGGACGAGGAAGAAGGCTCGGGCGCCTCTGTCTGGGACATCGAGGAGTCCGCTGCGCTGCGCCAGGCGCGCAAGGACGCACAGCTGACCGCTTCCGCTGACTCTGTTCGCGCATACCTCAAGCAAATTGGCAAGGTTGCTCTGCTGGACGCTGAGCAGGAGGTGTCTCTGGCTAAGCGCATTGAGGCAGGTCTTTATGCCCAGTACCGCTTGGATGAGATGACCCGTGCGGCGGAAGAGGGAGATGCAGAGGCAAAGCTCACCCCCACCGTGAAGCGCGATCTGCGTGCTGTTGCTCGTGATGGACGCAAGGCAAAGAATCACCTCCTTGAGGCGAACCTTCGCCTGGTTGTGTCCCTTGCTAAGCGCTACACCGGCCGCGGTATGGCTTTCCTTGACTTGATCCAGGAAGGCAACCTGGGCTTGATTCGCGCTGTGGAGAAGTTCGACTACTCCAAGGGCTACAAGTTCTCCACCTACGCAACGTGGTGGATCCGCCAGGCCATTACCCGTGCCATGGCCGATCAGGCACGCACCATCCGTATTCCGGTGCACATGGTCGAGGTAATTAACAAGCTTGGCCGCATCCAGCGTGAACTGCTGCAGGATCTTGGCCGTGAACCGACGCCGCTTGAACTGGCGAAGGAAATGGACATCACCGAAGAAAAGGTCCTTGAGATCCAGCAGTATGCTCGTGAGCCGATCTCGCTTGACCAGACGATTGGTGATGAGGGCGATAGCCAGCTCGGTGACTTCATCGAGGACTCCGAGGCGGTTGTCGCGGTGGACGCGGTGTCCTTCACCCTGCTCCAGGATCAGCTGCAGGATGTGCTGCACACCCTGTCTGAGCGTGAAGCTGGAGTGGTTCGTCTGCGCTTCGGTCTTACCGACGGCATGCCGCGCACCCTCGACGAAATCGGCCAAGTCTACGGCGTTACTCGTGAGCGTATCCGCCAGATCGAGTCCAAGACGATGTCGAAGCTGCGCCACCCGTCGCGCTCCCAGGTGCTGCGCGACTACCTGGACTAAGGACTAAGTAGGACTGCACTGGCGCAAAGGAAAAGCCCGAGCAATTGCTCGGGCTTTAGCTTTGTCGCTTTAGTGCCTGCGAAACTGTGGCAGCTAGTTACTGCGTCAGGTTAGTTGCTCTCAAACTTTTCAAGCAGGCGCTCTTCAACACACTTCTCAAGTGCCGCAGGGTCATCCATGTACTGCTCACAGCCTTGCACTTGGTTCCAGATCCAAAAACCGAAAATAAGCAGCGCTGCGCCAAGCAGGAGCGAAATGATACCGGTGACAAGGCCACCAATGGCCATTCCCTTGCGGGTCTGCACCGGGTACCCGCCAGCAGCCGCCTGAATCTCCTTGGCCTTGCGCTGGCCCATCACGCCCAACACGATTGCGGCAATACCGCCAGGGACAGCAATCCACGGAAAGAGCAGGAGCAGTAGCAGGGAGACGATGCCAACGATCAACGCCGCAAGCGCGAGGTTGTTCACCGGTGCAGCGGCACCAGTGCTGTAAGCCGGCTGAGCGTACTGCTGGTTGTAGCCGTTGGCGTTGTATTGCTGGCCGTAAGCAGAGTCATAGTTCTGCTGCCCATAGCCACCCTCGCCGTAACCGCTTTCGCCGTAGCCGTTGGCGCCGTAGTTATTTTCACCGTAACTATTCTCGCCGTAGCTGGTGTAGCCCTCTGGATGGTTGAAGCCGTCATTGTTCGGGTTATTGGTCATGATTTTCCTCACTTACGTTAGAGATTTGTATGAAGAAACTGTACCAGCCAGAAATTACTAGCCGCAGAGGTAGCTGATTCGCACACCGAGATTGTGAACAGTGGATGAGGTCTTGTGGTGGCCGGTCGTGCTCGTTGGCGCTGGGCGGTCTGGTTTCAACAAATATGCAGGGGAAGATATGCAGGTCCCCAGGTCACGAGAATTTTTCATTAACGGCGTCTTATTGAAAAAACGCTCTGACCATTACTCCTGCATATCTTGTCCTGCATATCTGTGTTTCGACGCTGTCCGCCGGCCGCTTATTCTGGCGCCGCCCCCCATTCTGGCGGAAGGAGGGGCGCCGATGCCGTTCGGCGAAAATGCAGGGCTCCGATTCTGCGGAAACTACCAGCCGCGGAGGTAATTAATTCGCTCGCGGAGTTGTTCGGCGTTGCACAACGCCGTCGGCGGTCCCCCGCAGGCCTTACGGGCCTCGGTATGAATCGCACCGTGCGGTCGGCCGGTCTTGCCGGCAACAATGGCCACTCGGGCGTTGAGTTCCTTACGCAACTGCGGGATTTCGTCCGCAGCAACGCCAGCGGCGCTCTCCTCGCTCGCACCAGAATGCTCGGGCTCTGGCTGCTTGACGGGCTCGCCGTAGATTTTCGCCCGCTCAATCTCAGCACGCTCGGCAGCCTTGCGTGCCTTCTCCTCCGCCTCACGCGCGTCCAACTGATCGCTTTGGCGCTTGCGCAGCAGGGCTTTGACCTGCTCCGGGTCAAGCAGTCCCGGCAGTCCCAAGAAGTCTTGTTCCTCCGCGGAGCCGGCAAGGGTTGGGGTGCCGTACGTGGAGCCGTCGAAAATCAGCGAATCTAGCTCCGCCGAAGCACCGATGGCCTCGTAGTTGGACTCTTCGTCCGGTTCAGTTTGCGTCCGGTTCGCTTGTTCCAGAAGCTCATCGGACCACCCGGATTCGCGGTGTGGTTTGCCCAGAACATGGTCACGGGACACTTCCATCTCCTCGGCCAACTGCAACAGCACCGGCACGGAGGGCAAGAACACGGACGCGGACTCCCCCGGCAGGCGGGAGCGTACAAAACGGCCGATCGCCTGCGCGAAAAACAATGGCGTCGAGGCGGAGGTTGCGTAGACGCCTACCGCCAGGCGCGGCACGTCCACACCTTCAGACACCATGCGGACAGCCACCATCCATTCGTCGGTGGAGGCGGAGAATTCGTCGATACGCGCGGAAGCCCCCGGCTCATCTGACAAGACCACAGTGACTGGGGTGGAGCTGATCTTCTCCAAAATGCGAGCGTAGGCGCGCGCGGTGGTCTTGTTCGTAGCAATGACCAGGCCGCCAGCATCGGGCATGTTGACGCGCAGCTTCAACAAACGCGTGTGGGCCGCGCTCAGCACAGCCGCAATCCAGTCGCCCTTCGGATCCAGTGCCGTACGCCACGCCTTGGCGGTCTGCTCCGCATTCAACGGCTCACCGAGACGTGCCGAATACTCCTCCCCCGCGGAATCTTTCCACTGCGCCTCACCCGAATAGGCAAGGAAGACAACAGGGCGCACAACGCCGTCACGCAGCGCCTCGGCGTAGCCGTAGGTGTAGTCCGACTCGGAGATCAGGTGGCCTTCGCCGTCCTCGACATAGCGGACAAACGGGATCTGCGAGTCGTCGGAACGAAACGGCGTACCCGTCAGCGCCAAGCGGTGCTCAACATCGTTATAGGCCTCATACACACCATCGCCCCAGCTGCGGGCGTCACCGGCGTGGTGGATCTCATCCAAGATCACCATGGTCTTGCGCGCAGACGCCACCGCATGGTGCTTAAACGGGTGCATACCCACCTGGGCATAGGTCACCACAATGCCGTCATAGGACGCGTTGACGGCAGACGAGTTGGTGAAATTCGGATCCAGCGAAAGCCCAAAACGCTTCGCTGATTCCGCCCACTGGTGCTTCAGGTGCTCCGTTGGCACCACCACAATGATGCGCTGCACAGACTTCGCCTCATGGAGGCGAGACGCCAGCGTCAACGCAAAGGTGGTTTTACCCGCACCTGGGGTAGCCACAGCCAGAAAATCGCGTGGCATGGTGCGCATGAACTGGTCAAGCGCCTCCTGCTGCCACGCGCGCAGGTTGGAAGCGGTCACTTCCTGCGCAACCCCTTAAAAATCCGCTCGCAGTCCGGGCACACCGGGGACCCCGGCTTTGCCTGCTTTTTCACAGGGAAGGTCTCCCCGCAAAGTGCAACCACCATCTTGCCGGAGACAGCGGAATCAATGATCTGGTCCTTCTTTACGTAGTGGAAGAACTTTGGGGTTCCGTCGTCGGTGGTCGACGATGTGTCTTCTCGTATGTCTGTGCGCTCGAGCGTCTTCGTCGTCGTATTCACGCCAACCATCATGCCCCACGGACCCCACATTCGGACAACGGGCTGGGTGTAGCAATGCGTTAGAGTGAAAAGCCTATGGGCGCTACGGATAACCACTTCCACGATCAACAGCCGACGGTTGATGTGGATGTTGAGGATGTTGAGGCATCGTCGACAAAGCGGCGTGTGCGCAGGCGGCGTCGTGTGTTGATTACAGATGCGCAGCGTTCCCCTGAGCTCAATCGCCGTTCGCGCGAGAAGCAGTACATGGTTTTGCAGGGCATCCGTATGCCGTTACTGGCGCTGTCGATGGTTTCTGCGTTTGCGTGGAACAACTGGTGGCTCGCCTCGATCCTGTTTGTGGTTTCTATTCCCCTGCCGTGGTTGTCAGTGATGGTGGCTAATGGCCAGGGTGAGAAGCGTGATGCACGTCAGCGCAATGTGTATAAGCCTGCGGTGATTCGAGAAGAGCAACGCTTGGAGGCGGCGCGGCGCGCCGAGTTGGAAGCTGGTTCCTCGGGCAGTGATGACAGCACGGGGGCGCTCAGTATCATCGAGCACGAAGAAAAGCCTGAGTAGCTGCCCTCAGACAGATAACCGCGTAAAGGAACTTGTGTGGTGAATTCCCCTATCCCCAATGCTTCGTTATTGCGTGAGCTTGCAGATATTTTGTCAGCCGCCTCGTTTACCGCCGACGGCATCGCGGCGCATTTGGGCCCGGATGCTACGGATGCCCTGTACCGCGGTGAGCCGGGTGTGGTGTTGCACGCCACGCGCGGTGGTTCGCAGTTGGATCAGTTGATTAGGTTTTTCCTGTTGCGCCGCCCGTTTCCGCCAGAGCAGATAACGCAGATGCTTGGTCGTGAGCTTGGGCTTTTGCTTATCGACGCCACGTTGACCACCCCAACCCCCTCCGGTGAGGTCACCGTCGCTTTTGACATTCGTCCACATGTGATTGCGGGGCATGAGCGGCTGGTGGTGTCTGATTGTGATGCTTCGGTGACTGACGTTGTGCCCGGCCGTGATCACGTGTTGGGTGTGGGCGCCGCGTCGCTGTCACTGCTGTCTGCAACCCCCGTAACGCCGGTGGATCGAGTGTTGGACTTAGGTACTGGCTCTGGTGTTCAGGCGCTTGCGCAGGCTGGCGTTGCGCGCAAGGTGGTTGCTACTGACATTCACCAGCGCGCGCTGGACCTCGCCGAGGTGACCTTGGCCGCGAACAGGGTGGATAACGTCGAGCTGCGCCAAGGTGCGTGGTTTGCTCCTGTTGAAGGTGAACGGTTCGATCGCATCGTGGCAAACCCGCCGTTTGTAGTCGGGTTGCCTGAGGTTGGCCACGTATATCGGGATTCGGGTTTGTCCCTGGACGGCGCAACGGAACTTGTGGTCCGTGAGACTCCTGACCACCTGGCTGAAGATGGCACCGCATGCATCTTGGGCGCTTGGGTGCACACCGTTGATGAGTCGTGGCAGTCGCGCGTTGCGTCGTGGCTTCCATCGGAGGGCGTCAGTGCCTGGGTACTGCAGCGTGATGTGGTGGATCCGGGCATGTACGTGTCTACCTGGCTGAAAGATGAGTCGCTTGACCCACGCTCGCCCGAAGCCATCGAACGCACCCAAGCCTGGCTTGCCCATTTCGATGACAACAACGTTCACGCGATTGGGTTCGGTTGGGTATTTTTGCGAGACATTGGCGATCACCCCAGCGAAATCACCGCTGAGGAACTCAGCCATCCGTTTACCGATCCCCTAGGTCCTGAGGTTGAGGAGTATTTCCTCCGCGCCGCATGGCTGCGCGACAAAGATGCAGACGATGTACTGGATTCGAGGTTTCTGGTGCGTCCAGGTCTGGCGATTGAAGAGGTCTCGGCTGCAGATACGGACACCGGCATGGGCTTCACAGAAGAGGTAGTACGCGTCACCCGCACAGACGGCCCACGTTTCTCCCACGAAATCAACGCCGATCTGCGCACGGTGCTTGCCGGCCTACACCCGAATGGGTTAGTGCTACGAGATGTGGTGGGGATCTTCGCGTCATCACGCGGGATAGAGAGCGATCAGGACGTTACCGCGCTTGAACAAAGTGCCGTAGCCGCGATTACAGATTTGGTGCGCCACGGTGTGGTCATCCCCGCTGATATCACTGAAATCGACGATGGGATCAAAGAAGGAGCGAAGTCAAATGAAGGCAGTGCTAACGCGTGTGTCCAGCGCCTCTGTAACTGTGGACAGCGAGGTAGTTGGAGCAATCGACTGCCCTGAAACCGGAGGGATCCTCGCGCTTGTAGGCGTGGGCGTAAACGATGCAGAGGATGCGTGGGAAACAGTTGCACGCAAGATCGCTGAGCTGCGGATCCTTGACGGTGAGCGCAGCGTCACCGACGCTGCTGCCCCAGTGTTGTTGGTCAGCCAGTTCACGCTGATGGGACGCACCGCAAAGGGGCGTCGCCCATCATGGTCTGACGCAGCCCCAGGTGATGTTGCCAAACCCGTGATGGACAAGATTGCCACAGCGTTACGCGAAAGAAATATTCATGTTGAAGAGGGCATTTTCGGCGCTGACATGCAGGTTGCAAGCGTGAATCAGGGTCCGTTTACCGTCATTGTTGAGGCCTGATCCCGAAACGATAGACAACCCCTAAACCACGTGGTAAAAATCACATAACGCGTGATCGGATCCCATGTTCATTCCATTGGACACCGGTCAACCCATAAGCCAGACTGTACATATTCTGCACGGATGCTGTGTGTCTGGAACTGCGGGAACATTTTCGCCTTTGGCGGCGTTAGCAAGATGGACTCAAAAAATTAAAGGGATCGAGGAGGCAGCACTTGACTCAGCCGGATCATGCCCCGGATCACGCCAATGCCGCAGAAACCCAAGAGGTTGACCGTGGCAGCCGCAGGAACCAGACCAACGATAACCCGTCGGCAGATCTTGTCCGCGTTTACTTGAACGGCATCGGCAAGACCGCACTCCTCAACGCGGAAGAAGAAGTTGAGCTAGCCCAGCAGATTGAGGTTGGTCTTTACGCCCAGCACCTGTTGGATGACCCTGAGGTCAAACTCACCCGCGCTAAGAAGCGTGATCTGAAGATCCTGGCCAAACAGGGCCGCAAAGCACGCGCACACCTGCTTGAGGCAAACCTGCGCCTCGTTGTTTCCCTGGCCAAGCGTTATACCGGCCGAGGTATGCCGCTGCTTGATCTGATTCAGGAAGGCAACCTGGGCCTTATTCGCGCTATGGAGAAGTTTGACTACTCCAAGGGCTTTAAGTTCTCCACGTACGCAACCTGGTGGATCCGTCAGGCCATTACCCGGGGCATGGCTGATCAGTCCCGCACGATTCGCCTTCCAGTCCACTTGGTAGAGCAGGTAAACAAGCTTTCACGCATTCGTCGTGAGATGTACCAGTCCTTGGGCCGTGAACCGACGAATGAGGAGCTTTCGGAAGAATCTGGCATTCCGGAGTCCAAGATTGAGATGCTGCTGCGCCAGTCCCGTGACCCGGTGAGCCTTGACATGCCGGTTGGTGCGGATGAAGAGGCACCGCTGGGAGACTTCATCGAGGACGCCGAGGCAACCGACGCTGAGGATGCTGTGGTTTCCGCCTTGCGGCATGATGACATCCAGGACATCATCAATGGTCTTGAGCAGCGCGAGCAGGACGTTATCCGCCTGCGCTACGGCTTAACGGACGGTGTGCCGCGCACACTTGATCAGATTGGCCGCCAGTACGGGTTGTCGCGGGAACGTGTCCGCCAGATTGAGCGTGAGGTTATGGCGAAGCTACGCGTGGGTGAGCGCGCAGATCGCCTGCGTGATTACGCTCTGTAGCTGTGCATGGGCCCGTCGATAGTCCGATGGGTCCTTTCATATGTGCCGAGCGTTTGGCTGATTGGCTAAAGTATTTTCGTATCTACTGCGTTTGTTTTGAGAGGCAAAGATTATGCGTGATCTCGTAGACACCACGGAAATGTATCTGCGTACCGTGTACGAGCTTGAAGAGGAGGGCATCACTCCCCTGCGTGCGCGCATCGCTGAGCGCCTGGAGCAATCCGGGCCGACGGTGTCTCAGACCGTTGCCCGCATGGAGCGAGACGGACTCATTGTGGTTGAGCGGGACCGCTCCCTATCGCTCACGCCTGAAGGGCGGAAGCTTGCCACCGCTGTGATGCGCAAGCACCGTCTCGCAGAGCGCCTGCTGACCGACGTGCTTGGCTTGGACATTGCCAAGGTGCACGACGAGGCGTGTCGCTGGGAGCACGTCATGAGTGATGAGGTTGAACGTCGCGTCGTTGCGGTGCTGGAGGACCCCACTCGCTCACCGTTTGGCAACCCGATTCCGTCCCTGGAAGATGTTGGCGCAGCCTCCACAACTGATGCCCAGAACGGGACCCGCGCAGTTGACCTACGTCTGGATGAACCGGCAACCGTCAAGGTTGTCCAGATCAGCGAGATCCTGCAGCAAGGCACTGAGGTGCAAAACCCAGTGATCTCCCTTGGGGCTCTCGTTGGGCAGACGGTGACGCTTACCCCGTTGGAAAACGGTGGCGTAACGCTGACTACCCAAGATGATGAGACTGTAGAGCTCGCACCTGAATTCGCCCACGCACTACGCGTAGAGCTGACCAAGTAGGAGAACCCCCTTTGAAACTGGTAGTAACCGGCGGCGCCGGCTATGTCGGCAGCGTTTGTACCGCAACTTTGCTTGAAGCGGGCCATGACGTTGTGGTTGTAGATGACCTGAGTACAGGCAACCGTGACGCGGTGCCCGCCGGCGCAACGTTTGTAGAGGGCCGTATCGAAGACGTCATTGATCACGTGCTTAGTGCTGGTGATGTTGACGGCGTGCTGCATTTTGCGGCCCGCTCCCTTGTAGGTGAGTCCATGACGGAACCTGCAACCTACTGGCACGACAACCTTGGCGTCTCTCTCCAGCTGCTGGATTCCATGCGCACCCATGGGGTGAACTCGCTGGTCTTCTCCTCCACCGCGGCAACCTACGGCGAGCCGGAGGAAGTGCCGATTGTAGAGACTGCGCCAACGCGCCCGACTAACCCTTACGGTGCAACCAAGCTGTCCATTGATTACGCCATTACCTCTTACTGCCAGGCGTACGGGATGGCGGCAACCAGCCTGCGCTACTTCAACGTGGCAGGCGCCTACGGCTCAATCGGTGAAAACCACAAGACTGAAACGCACCTGATTCCGCTTGTGCTCCAAGTGGCAATGGGTTACCGCGACAAGATCATGGTTTTTGGCGATGACTGGCCGACCAAGGACGGCACCTGTGTGCGCGACTACATCCACATCCGAGATCTAGCGGATGCGCACCTGCTTGCGCTGGAGGCTAACACGGCTGGCGAGCACAAGATTTACAACCTTGGCTCCGGCGATGGCTACTCGGTGCTTGAGGTTATAGAGGCCTGCCGGGAAGCCACCGGGCATGAGATCCCAGCGGAGGTTGCGCCCCGCCGCGCTGGTGATCCTGCGGTGCTGATTGCGTCCTCGGAGAAGATCCAGGCGGAGCTCGGGTGGAACCCCACCCGTACGGAGCTTGGCCGGATCGTGCGTGACGCATGGGCGTTTACCCAGGAGTTGGGTGACGCCTCCCATAGCGCACGCTGATCCTCGTGCACTTGCCTTAGTATTCACGGGTTTCAGGCTCTAGGTCTGCCAGTTCTTCCCACATCTCATCGCAGCCAAGTGCTGCGGTTTCCAGCATGTTTTCGTGTTGCCCGGCGCGCAGGAGCTGTTTGAGGATGTAGGACAGCGAGTGATTGGGCAGTGCGTCTTCGGCGCTTTCAAGGGCTGCAGTTGCCCAGTTTGAGAGCTTGAGTTTCACGGCAATGACGGCCCAGATACTCAGTGCGTTCGCTCGGATGGCGCCGCTGTAGGCGCGGGCGATGGTGAGCATTGCTACTCCGGTTTCCAGCGGGTGTTCGAGTGCGACATTGAAAAGGCAATCGCGCAGTTTGGATTTGGTCAGCGTTGTAGCGATGAGTTCGGCGTTTTCTGTGGTGCCGAAGACCTCCTCGATTGTTTGGCGGCAGGTTTGACCGATGAGTGGCTGCGGGGTTACGTCTTTGAGGATTTCGCAGGCTCGCTCCATTTCGGTGCGGACTTTCTCTGGGTAGAGAGCGATGTGGGCGACAAGGCGTGCACCGCGGCGTCGCAATTGTGTGCATTGTGCACTTGTGGCTTCCCACTGCCCTGCTTCGGGTTCGAAGTATGCGCGGGTGTCTTCCCTGTCTAGTTCGGGAAGTGCGCCTTGTGCGATGAGTGCTTGCATGGTGGGTTGCGCCATGACGGAGCCAACAGTGCCTGATACCCAGCTGTCGGGTACTCCTGCACGGATGAGCTGGTCCATGGGTGGTCCGAAGATGAGGCTGTATGGGGTGTAGTTGGCTATTTCGGAGGCGTGCCAGCAGGCGTCGACAAGCGGGAGCCCACTTGGGTCTGTGAGTTCGAGCAGGGTGTTGATGGCTGCGCGGGCTGTTTTTGAGTTGGGGATGCGGGTGACCAGGATGGCGAAGTGGCCGACGGCTTCCATGATGTCTTCGGCTGGCACGCTGTCAAGTACGTCTTGGAGACGGTCGGCCAGGCTCAGGTCGACGCGGAAGACGGGTCCGTACAATGCCTCGCTGCTTCCTGGCTCGGCGTAGGCGGTAACGATGATGACGGACTCTTGGGGGTAGTAGCCCAAGACTCCGGGGATTGAGGCGATGAAGTTGCCTGGGTGGGTAATTGCGGTATCTGAATTCATAAAGTGTGTCATGCATATTCAGACCGCGTGTTGATAGCTTTGGTTCCCCACGGCTGCAAGATTTTTCCTTACCTCCGTTGCACCTTGGTGCCAGTGCTGGCGTTATGCGGTCACTGGGCAGCCGAGTGTGTTGGAATGGAGGCAATGCCCATGGCGTTGTAGGGAGCAGTTGTTAGGCAGCGATTGTGAAGGAGGCTGACCATGTCGGATGAACGCCGCATGTATGAACTTGAGTATCCCGCGCCCGCTGTCGGCGGGGATAGCCCGGCGGGGCCTACCCTGATCGTTGCTCTGCAGGGCTATGCGGATGCTGGCCACGCGGTGGAGAGCTCGGCTGATCACATTAAGGCTGCGCTGGAGTCGCGTACCGTTGCCACATTTAATAATGATGAGCTGATTGATTACCGTTCGCGCCGCCCGCTGGTGACGTTGCGCCACCATGAGATCGCTAACGTGGAGCCGCTGGAGTTGGATATGCGTGTGGTCAAAGACAACGCTGGCACACCGTTTTTGCTGTTGTCTGGGCCAGAGCCGGATCTTCGTTGGCAGGCGTTTTCGGAGGCTGTGGCGGATTTGGCGGAGCGATTCGATGTTTCGGAGACCATCTGCTTGTATTCCGCACCTATGGCTACGCCGCATACTCGTCCGCTTGTAGTTTCGGCGCATGGTAATGACCGGGATTTGGTTGGTTCCATGTTTACGTTTGATGGCATGGTAACTGTGCCTGGGGCTGCGGCGATCATGATTGAGCGTGAGCTGCATAAGCGTGGCCGCAAGGTTGCTGGTTTTACGGCGCACGTGCCGCATTATGTAGCCGCCTCCCCGTATCCGCATGCCATGTACCAGCTGCTGCAGTCTTTGGAGGATTCGGTGAATCTGAAGCTGCCGCTGCGCTCCATTGAGCGGGATATGGCAAAAGTGTCGCGTCAGCTGGCGGAGCAGACGGCGCAGTCGGATGAGATTGCGCATGTGGTGCAGGCGTTGGAGAAGAACTATGACTCTGAGATGGCTGATTACCGTGAGCGTAATCCGCAGGCGATGATGCCTGGTGAGGCGGAGCTGCCCACGGGTGAGGAGATTTCTGAGGCGTTTGAGAATTTCCTTGCTGCGATTGAGGATAGGGACAGGGCCAGGGAGCTTCCGCTTGACGACGTTGCGTGGAACCCCACCAACGAAACCAGCACCGACGAAACCAGTACCGACGAGACGCCGACGGAGGATAGTGACGAGTGACGCTGGCTGATTACCTGACGGACCTGGAGGATGTGCCCGAGTCTTTATTTGAAGACGCGGTCTGGGATTCGTTTACCCGTTGGACCCAATCACGTGGCATCTCGCTCTACCCGGCGCAGGAGGAAGCGTCTGTTGCGCTTCTAGCGGGCGATAACGTTATTTTGGCTACCCCTACGGGGTCGGGTAAATCCATGGTGGCCAACGCGGCGCATTTCATTGCGATGGCGCGTGGCCAGCGCTCGTTTTACACCGCGCCGATCAAGGCGTTGGTGAGTGAAAAGTTCTTCGCTCTGTGCGAGATCTTCGGCCCGGAGAATGTGGGCATGATGACGGGCGATGCCACGGTAAACGGCAACGCCCCAATCATCGCTGCCACCGCGGAGATCGTTGCCAACATCGCGTTGCGCGAGGGCGCTAACGCGCGCATTGATCAGGTGGTGATGGATGAGTTCCACTACTACTCCGAGCCCGACCGTGGCTGGGCGTGGCAGGTGCCGCTGCTTGAGCTGCCGAAGGCGCAGTTCCTGCTCATGTCTGCAACCTTGGGCGATACGCAATGGCTGCAGGATGATCTCACGGAGCGCACTGGGCGAACGACCAGCTATGTAGGTGGGTCCGAGCGCCCTGTGCCGCTGGATTTCCACTACGTGTTTACCCCGGTGCACGAGACTATCGAAGAGCTGATGGCCGACGGCAAGGCGCCGATTTACATCGTGCATTTCTCTCAGCGTGAGGCCACCGAGCGTGCCCAAGCACTGACCAGTATGACGTTTGTGACTGCTGAGGAAAAGGCGCGTATTGCGGAAGAGATTGGGGATTTCCGCTTCAGTACCACGTTTGGCAAGACGCTATCCAAGCTTGTGCGCCGCGGCATTGGTATCCACCATGCAGGCATGCTGCCGAAGTACCGTCGTTTGGTGGAGCGCCTGTCGCAGACTGGACTACTGAAGGTTATTTGCGGCACTGACACACTTGGCGTGGGTATCAACGTGCCTATCCGTACCGTGTTGATGACGGGCCTGGCCAAGTATGACGGCACCCGCAGCCGGATCTTGAAGTCTCGCGAGTTCCACCAGATCGCTGGCCGCGCAGGACGTGCGGGCTATGACACGGAGGGCACCGTGGTTGTGGAGGCCCCGGAGCACGAGATTGAAAACGTCAAGCTTCGCCGAAAAGCTGGCGATGACCCGAAGAAACTGAAGAAGCTTCGCAAGAAGGCTCCGCGTGATGGTGAGGTGTCTTGGTCTGAGAAGACGTTCCAGCGTTTAACCACTGCTGAGCCGGAGGAGTTGACCAGCCAGTTCCAGGTGTCTAACTCAATGTTGCTGAATGTGGTTGCGCGCCCCGGTAATGGCTATGAGCACATGCGGCATTTGATCCGCACCAACCATGACACCCGTGCCAAGCAAAACCGTGACGTGTTGGCGGCAGTTGACCTCTTCCGTGGTCTGATCGCCGCTGGTGTAGTTGAGCGCACCCCGGATTCGCCTGCGTTCCGTCCCTACACGCTTACACAGGAGCTGGATCGAGACTTTGCGCTAAACCAGCCGCTCTCCCCATTTGCGCTGGCGTTTCTTTCCCTGCTAGATCCGGAATCCGAGACCTACACGCTCGATGTCATCTCCACGTTTGAGGCGATTTTGGACGACCCTCGCCAGCTTCTGCAGGCCCAGCAGAACAACGAGCGTTCTGAGGAAATCGCAGCGCTGAAAGCGGAGGGGGTAGATTACACCGAGCGGATGGCGATTATTGAGGACGTCACCTACCCCAAGCCCTTGGAAGAGGAACTGGAAGAAGCGTTTTCCACCTTCTGTGAGGGCAACCCGTGGGCGAAAGAGTTTGAGCCCTCACCGAAGTCGGTGGTGCGCGACATGATTGAGCACGCCATGACATTTTCAGACCTCATTGCTACCTACGGGCTGGCCCGTTCTGAAGGTGTCGTGCTGCGCTACCTTACGGATGCTTGGCGTACCCTTTCCCACTCCATCCCGGATGCCTACATGAACGATGAGCTCGAAGACATCACGGTGTGGCTGGGTGAAATGATCCGCCAGGTGGACTCCTCTTTGATTGATGAGTGGGCGCACATGGCTGATGAGGACTCCCCCATCTCGCGCGAGGCGCTTGACCGTGAGCTGGCGTTCGGCGTGGAAGATCCCAATGCGCTGACTGCAAACCGTCGCGCGTTTACCATCATGGTGCGCAACTTCTTCTTCCGTCTCACGGAGCTATTTGCCTACGAGAAGGAAGACCAGCTTGCCACCATGCTGGATTATCTCGACCCAGCGGATAGCGTTGACTGGCCCGCGGCGATGGATGATTACTTCGACGAGTACGACGATTTGGATCTTGGCGCTGACGCCCGCGGCCCGGACTATTTCCGCCTGGGAGATACCACAACGCGTACGTGGCGCGTCACCCAGATCATCAAAGATCCTGAGGGCGACAACGCGTTTCAGCTGCACGGCGTGGTGGATTTGGACGCTTCCGATGAGGCCGGAGAAGTTCGCCTCCAATCTCTAGAAATGAAGCAGGTCTAACCTGTAGATTCTGCCGTATGACTACGGCATTGGTTATCGGCGCCGGCATGACCGGCCTTGCCACGGCGTGGCACTTGCAAGAGTATGGCTATGAGGTTGAGGTTGTTGATCGTGTCGGCGTAGCCGGCGGTGCCTCTTGGGGCAACGCGGGCTGGCTGGCGCCAGGCAAGACCATTCCCCTCTCACACCCAAGTTTGTGGCGCTACGGCCCCACCGCACTGTTTGATAAGCACGCGGCACTCGATGTGCCGGTGCGTGTAGACGCCAAGCTGTGGGCGTTCGTCGCCCAGTTCATGGCGCATGCCACCCCACGCGCATGGGATACCACCATGGCGGGACTGACCCAGGCAGACCTGGCGGCGTTGGCTGCCTTTGATGAGCTTGAAGCCGGTGGTGTGAAAGCTACCAGCCACCCCGCCCCGTTCATTGTCGGGTTTGGTAATGAGAAGGACGCAAAGGGCTTCCTCGGCGAGGTCGAGGGCGCTATCCGCCACGGCCAGGACATCCCGTTTGAAAAGATTTCGCTTGAGCGTGCACGCGAGTTCGCGCCTATGCTCACCGAGAAGGTCGGGGCCATCTACAAGCTGGATGGTCAGCGCTACATTGAGCCCGGCCCGTACTGTGAGGCGATCGCTGCTTCTATTGAGGAGCGCGGCGGCACGATCACCACTGGTGTAGAGGTTGTGGAGGTCCGTTCCACCCGCAAGCCTGCGGTCAAACTTTCTACGGGCGAATGGCTCAACCCGGATGTTGTAGTTGTTGCTACCGGCGCGTGGCTGCCAAAACTGTCACGTCAGCTAGGCGTAACCACGATGGTGCAGGCTGGCCGCGGATACTCCTTCAGCGTGGAAACGGACAAGCCGGCAACGTGCCCGGTGTACCTGCCGGAGCAGAAGGTTGCGTGTACCCCCTACGAGGGCCGTTTCCGCGTGGCGGGCACCATGGAGTTCCGCGGACCGGACGAGCCGTTCCAGCCGGGGCGTATTGATTCGATCATCCACACCACCAAGCCCATGTTCCAGGGCGTGGATTGGGACAGCCGCCAGGATGAGTGGGTGGGCTCACGCCCAGTCACCCCTGATGGTTTGCCGCTGGTTGGTCAAACGAAGGTGCCCAACGTGTATGTCAACGGCGGCCACGGTATGTGGGGCATTGTTTTGGGGCCGGTCTCCGGCAAGCTGCTTGCTCAGCAGATTGCTACTGGAAAGACCGACCCCATCTTGGACCCGTTTGACCCGCTGCGCGGGCACTGGGTTGGAATCTAGCGGGTGGATCTAGATCCACCCGCTAGGGTGCAGCTCTAGCGTGCGTCCTCAATAGTGATGGTCTGGGCGACAGCCTGGACCACGCTGGCAACCTTGACTGCTTCCCAAACCTGTTCCTTGGTCAGGCCGCCTTCACGGACTTCATTGGCGTGGGCGACAGCGCAGTGCTCACAGCCGTTGATAGAAGATACGGCCAGGGACCACAGCTCGAAGTCCACCTTGTCCACACCCGGCTTGGAGATGATGTTCATGCGCAGGCCGAACTTCACCTGTGCGTAGTCATCGCCCAGCCAGTTCTTGGCGCGGTAGGCAACGTTGTTCATGGCCATGACGGTGGCTGCGCCAAACGCTGCATCAATAGCCTCCTCGGAGAGGTGCTCCTTCGCCTCATCGGTGATCTCAGAGATCACGGTTGCGTTGCGGGTTGCTGCAGCGGAGGCCACCAGCGTGCCCCACAGCTGCTGCTCGTTGAGCTCAGTGGAGCGGGTGAGGGAACCCAGGTTGAGCTTCTGGTCCTTTGCGTACTCCGGAAGTGCGTTGCGCAGGTTCTCAATAGACATAGTTAATCCTCGTGTTTCGTATCAGTGGGTATGAAAGGTTGTTATGGAAGCGCCCCGCCGCTCCAACGATGTGGTGCGGAGCGCGGGGCGTTACGGAAGCTAAAGCGCCTGAGCTATTTCAGGACTACTTCAGGGACTCCTGGACCACTGCCATCTTGTCGATGTTCTTGGTCGGGTCGTTCTTCTGCCAGTCACATGCGCAGACTTCCTCGGACTGCAGTGCGTCGAGCACACGCAGAACCTCATCAACGTTGCGGCCAACAGCGTCCGGGGTCACGGACACGAACTGGATGATGCCGTCCGGATCAATGATGAAGGTTGCACGGTCTGCAACGCCGTCTGCGTTCTCAACACCGAGTGCGCGGATCAGGTCGTGGCGGATATCGGAGAACATCGGGAACGGGATGTCCAGCAGCTCTTCGTGGGTTGCGCGCCAGTTGAAGTGGGAGAACTCGTTGTCGGTGGAGCCGCCGAGCACCTGGGTGTCGCGATCCTCGAACTCCTCGTTCAGCTTGCCAAACGCAGCGATCTCGGTCGGACAGACGAAGGTGAAGTCCTTCGGGTAGAAGAAGACGATCTTCCACTTGCCTTCGTACTTGTCCAGGGAGACACGCTCAAAGTAGTCATCCGGGGAAGATGCGTTAGCGGACTTCAGGTTGCCGCCCTTCAATGCGATGAGATCAAACTCAGGGAAACGCTCTCCAACGGTCATGATCGGCATAACAAACCTCCTGGTGTTGTGATTTGGGTGGTACGCCAACAAGTGTGCCACAACTCTCCGAGCTCTGCAAGAGAAACTTATAAAGTTGCGCTACGCTAATAGGCATGCCCAATAGAGAGTTCAGGCCAACCCTGTCGCAACTTCGATCTTTTGTCACCGTTGCAGAACAAAAGCACTTCGGTTCCGCAGCGGCCAAGCTCGGCATTTCCCAACCCTCGCTGTCCCAAGGCCTCGCTGCGTTGGAAGAAGGCCTGGGTGTGCAGCTCATTGAGCGCTCCACCCGCAAGGTGATCGTTACCGCCACCGGTGAGGCACTACTTCCCGATGCCAAGGCCGCAATTCATGCCGCTGAAGCCTTAGTGGTGCGCGCTCGTGGCGCAGCTGACCCGTTTGCAGGTCCGTTGACGCTTGGCATCATCCCTACAATCGCGCCGTATCTTCTGCCCCACCTGCTTCCGCTGATTGCAGAAGAGTTTCCACAGACGCAGCTGCAGGTAGTCGAGGAAAAGACCGAGCGCCTGCTGGCGAAGCTGCGCGATGGTCTTATTGATGTCGCGCTGCTCGCCCTTCCCGCCGACACTCCGGGCCTTGAGGAGATTCCGCTCTACACCGAGCCGTTTGCCGCTGTATTGCCCAAGGACCACCCGCTCGCTGGCAAGCGCGACTTAGCGTTGGATGAGCTTGGACAGTTGGAGCTTTTGCTGCTTGACGACGGTCACTGTCTCCGCGACCAAGTCATCGACCTGTGCAAGGCCGCCGGTGTTACCAACACGGCCAACGCGCATGCTGTGGCGCGCGCGTCCTCGCTGACGACCGTGGTGCAACTGGTCGTCGCCGGCATGGGAGCAACACTGCTGCCGGTCTCGGCGCTTGCCGCGGAGTGCTACCGGCCAAACCTTGCCGTAGCGCACTTTGCCCAAGACTCGGGCGCGGGCAGGGAGGTCGGTGTGGTCTTCCGCACGGCGTCTATACGCAAAGAGCACTTCGCTGAGCTTGGGAGCATAATCAAGCGTGCCTACGAGGCTGCCGTAGACTCGTGGCCTGAATATGAATAAGACCAGGTTTGACCAGCTCACTATTGCGGATGAACGCCGGTTTCGTCGGCGTTTGAGAAACGCGAAGTCTGATGCGGCACGCGCTCAGATTGCCAAGGATATGCAACAGGCTGCGGCAATAGTCGCAGGCCGCGACGCCTTGGTGCCCGAAATCACCTATCCGGACAAGCTTCCTGTCTCCGCACGCCGCGATGACATCATGGCTGCCGTGCGCGACCACCAGGTTGTGGTGATCGCAGGTGAAACCGGTTCGGGTAAAACCACCCAGATTCCGAAGATGCTGCTGGAGATGGGCCGTGGTCGCCGGGGCATGATTGGACATACCCAGCCGCGAAGGCTGGCCGCTCGCACCGTGGCGGAACGTATTGCAGAGGAGCTCGGCCAGGACATTGGCCAGTCCGTGGGCTACGCCATTCGCTTTGATGATCGCGTATCTGACTCCACCGCCGTCAAGCTGATGACAGACGGCATCTTGCTGGCGGAGATGCAGCGGGACCGCTTCCTCAATGCCTACGACACGATCATTATTGACGAGGCGCACGAACGCTCACTCAACATCGATTTCCTGCTGGGCTACCTCAAGCGGCTCCTGCAAAAGCGTCCGGATCTCAAGGTGATCATCACCTCAGCAACGATTGATCCTGAGGCATTTGCGAATCACTTCAAGGACAAGCACGGCAACCCGGCGCCAATTATTGAGGTCTCTGGTCGCACCTACCCTGTTGAGATCCGCTACCGTCCGCTGGAAGGTGAAGACGGGCTGGCAGACACTGACATGATTGACGGTGTGGTGGATGCCTGCGCGGAGCTTATGCGCGAAGGCGACGGCGACATCTTGTGCTTTTTCGCATCTGAGCGTGACATCCGTGACTGCATGGAGGCGATTGAGAAGAAGCACTGGCGTGGCGTCGAGGTTGTGCCACTGTTTGGTCGACTCTCCAACGCGGAGCAGCACAGAGTCTTCTCGCCGCATTCCGGCAGGCGCATTGTGCTGTCTACCAACATCGCGGAGACTTCACTGACGGTGCCGGGTATTCACTACGTGGTTGATACTGGCCTTGCGCGTATTTCGCGTTACTCCACGCGCACCAAGGTCCAGCGTCTTCCCATTGAGGAGATCTCCCAGGCGTCTGCAAATCAGCGCTCGGGGCGTTCGGGACGTGTGGCAGACGGTATTGCTATCCGCCTCTACTCGGAGGAGAACTTCAACGCTCGCCCAGAGTTCACGGACCCGGAGATTCTGCGTACCAATTTGGCCTCGGTGATTTTGCAGATGATCTCGCTGCGGCTTGGTGATGTTGCGGAGTTCCCCTTCATCCAGGCACCAGATCCCAAGGCGATTAGAGATGGCCTGCTTATCCTCCATGAGCTGGGCGCCATTGGGGATAAGGAGCGCGGCGGCGCGCCAGTGCTCACCAACATCGGACGCGACATCGCGCGTATCCCGGTGGATCCGAAGATGGCGCGCATGCTCGTTGAAGCTGACCGCCTCGGCGTGCTTGAAGACGTCACCGTGATCGTCGCATACATGACCATCCAGGACGTGCGCGAACGCCCGCTTGAGTTCCAGGCTCAAGCCGACCAGGCACACGCGCGCTTTAAGGACAAGGAATCCGATTTCCTCTCAGCGCTCAAGCTGTGGGATTACATCAAGGATTCCCGCGATGAGCTTTCTGGCAACGCGTTTCGCAAGCGGATGAAGCGCGAATTTTTGCACTACATGCGCATTCGTGAATGGTACGACTTGGTGCGTCAGCTCCGCGATGTGGAAAAGCAGCTTGGTTGGAAGGGCTGGAACAGCCAAAACGAGAATCGTGATGCTGACTCGATCCACCAGTCGCTACTGACCGGTTTGTTGTCCAACATCGGTGCACGCGATGGCAATTCTAAGGAATACAACGGGGCTCGGGGGACGAGGTTTGTGATCTTCCCGGGGTCGTCGATAAGCAAAAAGCCCCCAGAGTTTGTGATGGCCGCAGAGCTGGTGGAGACCTCGCGACTGTTCGCGCGTGATGTAGCCAAGATTGAGCCAGCGTGGGTCGAGCGAGCCGCAGGCGATTTGCTGCGCCGCAACTATTCGGAGCCGGTGTGGTCGCGGAAGCGCTCGAGTGCAATGGTGCACGAAAAGACCATGCTGTATGGCGTAACCATCGTGCGCGATCGTCTTGTGCCCTACCACCGGGTGGATCCGACGGGTGCGCGAAATATGTTTATCCGGCATGCGCTGATTGGCGGCGATTGGAACCGCCACCACATGTTCATCGAGCACAACGAGGCGATGCTGGCCGATGCCGCAGAGGTTGAGGAGAAGGTTCGCCGCCGCGGTTTGGTGGTGGATGAGGACACGCTGTTTGAGTTTTATGACTCAAAGCTGCCTGCCGATGTCACAACTGCACGCCACTTCGACTCATGGTGGAAGAAGCAGCGCAGCAAGGATAAGCACTACCTGGATTTTGATCCGGAGCGGCTGCTGGATTCAGACGGCATCGATACCTCCGAGGTGGCGTTTCCTGCGGTTCTCAAGCAGGGGTCAGTGGCTTATGAGCTGCGCTACAAGTTTGAGCCGGGTGATCCGTTCGACGGTGTCACCGTGCTCGTGCCTGTACCGCTGCTGGCGGGTCTCGACTCCGCCGGCTTTGAGTGGTTGGTTCCGGGTCTGCGCGAGGAGTTGCTTACGGAGCTGATTCGTACCCTGCCAAAGCAGCTTCGCAGGACGGTGGTGCCGGCCCCAGATTTCGCTGCTCGTGCCCTGCCCCTGCTTGAAGAGGGCATCCCGCTTGACGACGCTTTGACGAACGCCCTGCGCTCCCTCGGCGCCAGCGGCATTAATGCCTCAGACTTCCGGCCGGACGCGCTGCCTGGACACTTGCGGATGACGTATGCGGCAGTGGATCGCCGCGGCGACATCATTGACAGTGATAAGGATCTGGATGCGCTGCGTCGCAGGCAGGCGGGCGGTATCCGTTCCTCGGTATCCAAACGCGCACGTGGCAGCGAGTCCGAAACGGTAAAGGCCTGGACTGCGGAAACCTTGGGTGCCGTGCCGGAAACTGTAACTACGGTTATTGACGGCAATGAGGTGGAAGCCTACCCAGCGCTGGAGGCAACTAAGGGTGGCGTGAAGGTGACGGTGCACCCCACGAAGGCAGCGGCGGATGCGTCGATGACCACGGCAACGCTGACTTTGCTGCTTCGCCAGATCCAGGTGTCACCACAACAGATGACGAAGGGGCTACCGCTTCGCCACAAGGTTGCGGTGGACCACTACCCCCATGGTGGTGCTGAAGGTTTGGTGGAAGATGCCCGCGTGGCCGTCATCCGTGACCTACTGCTTGCCCACGGTGGTGCCGTGCGCACCCCTGAAGAGTTTGACGCGCTGCTTGCAGAGATTAAGCCGAAGGTAGCCGGCGAGGTTCGCCGCATCGTTGTCGGCATTGCACCCGGTCTTGCGGACTTTGCCAATATGCGCGCAGAGCTTGCCAAATGGGAGGGCCCGGCGATTAATGATATGCGCAGTCAGCTGGACTTCTACCTGCCAAAGCACGCGATTACCCTGCATGGCGCTGGCCACTTGCAGCACTTGCCGCGATACATCGAGGCGATGTGGATTCGGCTTGAAGATATGAGTTTGGATCCGGACCGGGACGCGGATCGCCAGATGGTGATTGATGACGCAAAGCGTTACCTTGCCCAGAAGATGGCAACGCTTCCGGCGAACCGGAAAAAGTCGAAAGCCTACAAGGACATTCTCTGGCGGATTGAGGAGCTTCGAGTCAGCATCTTCGCACAGCGTTTGGGCACACCGCAGCCGGTGAGCCAGCGCCGAATTGAGAAGATGACTGACGCGTTGCGTTAGAGGTAGGGCGCTAGAGGTACTGTGCTAGAAGTCTTCGCGGTCTCTGCGGCGCATGAGACGGATCTCTGACTCAAAGTCGTCGGCGCTTTCGAAGGACTTGTAGACCGAGGCGAAGCGGAGGTAGGCCACCTCGTCTAAAGCGCGCAAGGGCTCAAGCACTGCCAAGCCGATCTGGTTGGCGGGCACCTGTGAGCTGCCTTGCGCGCGCACGGTCTCCTCCACCTGCTGCGCGAGGCGCTTGAGCGCATCATCTGACACGTCGCGGCCCTGGCAGGCGCGGCGCACACCGACAATGAGTTTGTCGCGGTCAAATGGCTCGCTCACCCCGTTTCGCTTGACCACCATCAGCACGGCCTTTTCAACGGTGGTGAAACGTCCCCCGCATTCTGTGCACTCACGGCGCCTGCGAATGGCTGCACCGGCCTCTACTGTGCGGGAGTCGGTGACACGAGAATGCGCGTTGTGGCAAAAAGGGCAAAACACAAGATCTAAGTCTAGCCCTGCCTGACAAAGCCCTAAGGCAGATTGAGACTAACGCGCCACAACAGGTGAAAGCTGCGCGATCTCTGCGGTAGTCGGTTCTTCACCACCACCGAACGCCCCACCGAACAGTGAGCCAATCAGTAGCGCCGCAGCCATCACCACCCCAACAAAGAGGCTTTCTCTACGTTCGTGCCCAGGTTCGAATCCATCTACAGCAGTCTCTTGAACCACCCGTGCAGGAGCGTTTTCTGCACGCAGTTGGCGGATGGAGCTGGTAGAAACCCGGCGGCCTTCCACAGGGGAAAGATCCCAGACCTCGGAAGCTACAGAGGTACGTGGGTGGGTATTGCGAATGATCGTGGTCATAGTTTTGTCTCCTTGTGATTATGTTTGGCTTCATCGTAGGAACGCAAGACACACGCCTTAGCTGGCTGCGCCCATACGTTCGAACGAGTACATGTTCGATTTATAGCAGGTGTTCGAACGCGTGTCCAGATTTTTCGCAAAATATCGAACAGACTTGCCTAACGTGGTAGTTTCACAACTAGGACCTTGGCTAGGACCTTTGCTAGGACCTTGACAATTGAGCTATACGGACAGACAAGCACCAAAGGAGCACAGAACGTGGCACGAAAGAAGACAGACCCAAACAGCCTGGACATGAGCAAGCTGAGCGACCGCCAGCGCCGAATCCTCCAAGTCATTCAGGACGCGGTTGTACTGCGCGGTTACCCGCCAAGCATCCGCGAGATCGGCGATGCAGCAGGCCTGCAGTCCACTTCTTCTGTGGCGTACCAGCTCAAAGAGCTAGAGAAGAAGGGATTCTTGAGGCGCGATCCCAACAAGCCGCGTGCAGTGGACCTACGCCACCTGCCGGGCGCTCCAGCTGCCCGTAAGAAGGCCGCAGCCCCGGCTGCCCAGGATGCCCCTGAAGACGCGTCCAACGCGCGCTTTATTCCGGTTGTCGGCCAGATCGCCGCAGGCGCCCCCATCCTGGCTGAGGAGAATGTAGAAACCTATTACCCCCTTCCGGAGGAGCTGCTGGGCGATGGTGAGCTGTTTATGCTCAAGGTCGTTGGTGATTCCATGGTGGATGCGGCGATCTTGGACGGCGACTGGCTTGTGGTTCGCTCCCAGCCGGTAGCTGAAGAAGGTCAGATCGTTGCCGCGCTCATCGACGGTGAGGCAACCGCGAAGGTGTTCCACAAGGATTCTTCGGGTGTTTGGCTTCTGCCGCGAAATGACGCATTCTCCCCCATTAAGGGCGATGATGCGGAGATCATGGGCTTGGTCGTTTCCGTGTTCCGTGCACTCTAGGTTGCCGGTTGACTCTAGTATTGAGTAGCTAGAGACAACGAAAGGACTTGACCCCATGGCTTCAAAGACCGTGAAGGTGGGCTCCACAGTGGGCCTTCACGCCCGCCCCGCCACTGTCATCGCTGACGCTGCCAGCGAATATGATGACGATATTATTCTCACCCTGATCGGGGGCGACGATGAGGACGTGACTGACGCCGCGTCCTCGCTGATGATCATGGCTATGGGCGCGGAATTTGGTGATGAAGTCACGGTTACGTCAAACAATGCCGCGGCAGTTGACGCCATTGCCGCCCTTATTGCCCAGAACTTGGACGAAGCCTAGATCTTTCGCTGATGCTTCGCTCCTACCCGAATGTGTGGGGGTCGGCCACGTTGGCCGGCTCCCGCTTTTTCGTTGGGAAGCCTAAGCGGTAGCGCCCCTCGCCCACCGTGTTGTAGCACCAGCGCATAACCGGGTACACGATGATGACACCGACGGAGCCGAGCGCAATACCCTCCAGCGCCACCGGACCCGCCTGCAGCGTGAGGTTGCCAATGCCCACAATCAACGCAACTGCGGCGGCAGTGAGATTTACCGGATCAGTGAAGTCCACCCGGTTGTCCTGCCAGATGCGGATACCCAGCATGCCAATCAGTCCGTAGAGCACCAGGCACGCACCACCGAGCACGCCGACCGGGATGGTGAAGATGATGGCGCCGAACTTCGGAATGAACGCAAGAACAATGGCGAAGCAGGCCGCCACCCAGTAGGCGGCTGTGGAGTACACCTTCGTCGCCGCCATCACGCCAATATTTTCCGCGTAGGTCGTGGTACCGGAGCCGCCGAGGCCGCCGGCGAGGGTGGTGGCGATACCGTCGCCAATCAGCGCCCTGCCTTGCATCGGATCGAGATCCCTGCCAGTCATTTCGGAAACTGCCTTAACGTGGCCAACGTTTTCCGCAATCAGCACAACCAGCACCGGCAGCGTGACCAGAATGGCCGAAAGGTGGAACTCTGGCGTATGGAACTGCGGCAGGCCAACCCACGGCGCCGCAGAGATCGTATCCAGCGCGTCATCCGCCAATCCCCCGGTAAGCGCGGCAAAGACCCAACCGACAACCACGCCGATGAGGATGGACAGACGCGCCGTCATGCCGCGAGTAGCCACGGTGACAAGCACAATGGTGAGCAAGGTGACCCCGGCGACACCAGGTTGCGCTTCCACGTTTGCAACGGCAGTGGGAGCTAGGTTCAGCCCGATGAGCGCCACAATGGCGCCGGTGACAACGGGTGGCATGACCGCATCAATAACGCGTTTGCCCGCTGCTTGGACGATAAAGCCAACAATTATCAGCGCAAGCCCTGTGACCAGCACGCCACCGAGCTGTGCGGCCATACCGTATTGCTGGGACGCCGTTAGCGGCGCAATGAACGCAAACGAGGAACCGAGGTAGCTTGGCAGCTTGTTCTTTGTCAACGTGAGGAAGATGAGCGTGCCCAGACCCGAGAACAGCAGGGTGGTGTTTACCGGGAAGCCCGTGAGGGTGGGCACAAGCAGCGTGGCGCCGAACATGGCCACCACGTGCTGCATGCCGATGCCGATGGTGCGCAGCCAGCTCAGCCGCTCACCGGGGGCGACGACGGCACCGGGGAGCACCCGTTTGCCGTCGCCGTGAAGTTTCCAGCCGAAGCTACTCTCCGTAGTCTTTGTACTCGCGTTATCCACGAATGAACATTATGCACCGTTGCCGGCTTTAGAGACGAAACACGTATCGCGTAGTCTCAAAAGCATGCAGATCATCATCCGTAGCAACTCGGAGGAAGTCGGCCGCGCCGCCGCCGACATCATTGAGCCTTTCATCCGCCGCGGCTGCGTCCTCGGCCTTGCTACCGGCTCTACTCCGACCCCGACGTACCAGGAGCTCATTCGCCGCCACAACGAGGACGGTCTGAGCTTTGCTAACACGCAAGCGTTCCTGCTGGATGAGTACGCAGCACTGCCGCATGACCACGAGCAGTCCTACTACGCCACGATTCGCCGTGAGCTGACCAGTCACGTGGATATTGATGATGCGAAGGTGCACTCCCTCGACGGCATGTCCGATAACCCGCAGCAGACAGCGGATGACTACGAGCAGGCGATCAAGGACGCTGGCGGGGTGGATATTCAGATCCTGGGCGTCGGCGCGAACGGCCACATTGCGTTTAATGAGCCAGGCAGTGCACACGACTCGCGCACTCGCGTCATTGACCTGCACCCGCAGACCATCGCGGATAACGCCCGCTTCTTCGACAGCGAAGACGAGGTGCCGCGTCAGGCGCTGACCCAGGGCATCGGCACCATCTTGGACTCACGCAACCTGATTTTCATCGCCACCGGCGAAAACAAGGCTGACGCCGTCAAAGCGCTCATCGAGGGCCCAGTCAACACCGACAGCCCCGCAAGTGCCATCAGGGAGCACCCAAATGTCACCGTGATCCTGGATGAGGCAGCAGCCAGCAAGCTGGCGAAGAATTAGATCACGAACTAAACCACAAACTCGCGGTGCTGTTCGACGAGGACGCGGGGCAATCGGACGTCGATAAGCGTGCCTTGCTCCTGATACTCCTCTGAACGCACCGTACCGTGCTCATGCAAGAGCGACACCACATCGCCACGGGTAAACGGCACCAGCATGGTCACATGCTCGTCGAGAGTGTTGAGGAACATCTCGATCTTGGATTCCAGCTCCGCAATCCCCTCGCCCGTCAGCGCGGAGACAAACACCACATCACGACCGGCATGATCGAAGGCGTGGCGCAGCTCTGCAAGCACGACTGGGTCGGCCTCATCGATCTTGTTCACCACAACAAGCTCAGGCGGCAGGGTCTCGCCGCTTTCGCGGGTGATCTCCGAAAGCACCTCATTAACCGCCTCGATCTGTTTGAGCGGGAACGGGTCAGAGCCGTCCACCACGTGCAGCACCAAATCCGCCCCGGAGACCTCTTCAAGCGTTGATTTGAACGCCTCCACCAGCTGCGTTGGCAAGTGGCGGACAAACCCGACGGTGTCGGTGAGCACCACCGAGCGGCCGTCTGCCAGCTGGGCTTTGCGTGTGGACGGGTCGAGGGTGGCAAACAGCGCGTCCTCAACCAGCACGCCAGCGTTAGTCATCGCGTTGATCAGGGAGGACTTGCCAGCGTTGGTGTAGCCCGCAATCGCAATCTTTGGTGTGGTTGAACGCGCACGCTGCGCACGCTTGACCTCACGGGCCGTGGCCATGTCGCGCAACTGGTGGCGCAGCTTCGCCATCTCGGTGCGCAGGCGGCGACGATCCGCCTCAATACGCGTCTCACCAGGACCACGCAGGCCCACACCACCGTTGGAACCAGCGCGACCACCCGCCTGGCGCGAAAGGTTGCCGCCCCAACCACGGGTACGGGTGTAGAGGTATTCCATCTGCGCCAGGCTGACCTGGGCTTTACCTTCTTTGCTCTTCGCATGCTGGGCGAAGATGTCCAGGATCAGCATGGTGCGGTCAATCACCTTGACCTTCAGCGCCTCCTCCAATGCCACCATCTGACCTGGGGAGAGCTCACCGTCAAAGATGACGGTATCCGCGCCGGTCGACTGCACGATCTGCGCCAGCTCCTTGACCTTGCCGGAGCCGATGTAAGTGCCCGGATCAGGCTTGTCGCGCTTCTGGTAGAGGATGTCAAGCACCTCGGCGCCTGCGGTATCAGTCAGCGCCGCAAGCTCCATCATACTGGCTTCCATCTCGGCGGTAGTACCTTCAGTCCACGCGCCGACCAGGATCACCTGCTCCAGGCGGAGTTTGCGGTACTCAACCTCATAGATGTCTTCATGGTCTTCGGAACGGATGCTGGTGTCGCGCGTGAGGCGCCGCAAAGCATTGCGATCCTCTAGATCCAGCGAACCAACAGTGGAGTCATCCGCGCCCACACCAGGCTGCGGGGAGTTGTGGCGAAATGCACGGGCCAAAAGCTCGTTGTGAAGCTCATCGTGCTCATTGTCAAACTCAGTCATTGTCATACATCCTAACCAACACGCGCGCCTCCGCCTTTCTTCCCACTGGCTGCGGCGAGTAGGCTGTGTGCCCATGAACACAACGACGGATCTGGCCGCAATTGGCCTGAGTTTCCCCCGCTGGCAGGATGCAGTTGAGGCAGCTATCGCTTCTGGGGCCTTGGCGGTGACAGGTGAGGTCCGCGGTGGCCAGCTCATCCAGTACTCGGATGCTTCCGGCGCGCAGCTGAACATCTTGGCGGTTGAGCCTTTTGCCACCTTCGCTGGTTTTGATGGTGTGACCCGCACGTATGCGCACATCACGCCGCTTGATGATGTTGTGGCGTTGGCCGACATCATCGACCCTCACGGCAATTCCATGGCCCAGGTGACCATTAACTTGGCTCAGGAGCCTTTGCTTGTAGACGACGCGCCGCTTTCCTGGCAGGAAACCTCCCTAACCGCGCTGACCCTTGAGCACACCCGCCACGATTCTGTGGATGCGTACCTTGAGGCGAACCCGGGCAAGGTTGTGGGCGAGGTTGTCTCCCCCGGCGCTGAGGCTGTGGCCAGCGGCGCGCCGAAATCGCCGGATGCTCGCGCGGAGTTCACCGCGCGCGTGTTGAGCGCGGAGTACCGCACCTCCCAGCTGACGGGTCAGCGTTTCATCCACGTGTCTGTGGATGCCGCGTTCCCGTTTGATGTGTGCCTGCCTGACGGTGAGCTTCCGGAGCGCAACAGCGTGATCGCCGGTACCGCGGTGATGGTTGGCTCTATCCCGACTCCGCAGGGCGGCGGCTGCGGTGGGTGTGGTGGTTCCTGCGGCTGCGGGGGCCATTAGCGGAAGGCGCGGTAAATGAGTAAGCCGGACAGGGATTTCTCCATCGCAATCGTCGGCGCGCTGGTGCTGGCGGCTGTGGTGATGCTTGTGGTGCTTTTGCGGGTACCCGGGCTGATCCTGTCCGCCCTGCTTGTAGCTGTTGTGGCTATGGTCGGACGTAGGTATCAGCCGCATCCGGAGGTTGAGGCGATGCGCGCGAGCTTGGGGTATGCGCGTGATGATATATCCGAGATCTTGGATGCTTACGACCAGCTGCTCAACGGCGCTTCTGCCGCCGATGTTGCAGATCGCACGCTGCACTTCCCTGCTTTGGCGAATCCGGATAACTCCGTATCCGAGATCAACGAATTCCTCCTGCGCGCGTCTTCTGCGCGCCGGTTCCTCTCGCGTATCGACGCCTACCTGGAAGACCCCACCGTCGACCGCGCACAGCTCGAACGCCTTCTAACTATCGCCGATCAGCGCGCCGCCGAGCTTGAGATTGCCTGGGACGACGCACGCCGCGCCGCCCGGGAAATCGGCCCGAGCTAGCGCGGCGTAAGCGCACTTTGGGGAATTAGAACGGCAGCTGCGGCAGCATAATTCCCAGCTGCGGCGCCAAGAACGCAATCGCACCAACAACAGCTGCAAGTACGGCAATCACGCCGACAACGATGCCTGCGGTCTTGCCTGCATCGGAATCAGCGGCGCTACCCTGATTGCCATTGCCCGGCGTGCCAGGGGCGGGGTTACTGGCCTTGGTCGGGAAAGCAACCGTACGCTCACCACCCGCGGCGCAAGCTTCGCGTGCCTTGGCGTAGTACGGAGCGTAGTGCTTCGTCCTCGCGTCGAGCTTCTTGATGAGAGGGGCTTTCTTAAATCCGGCAACAATCGCCTCTGCGTCCTTTTGCGATACCCCCACTTTGACTAGGTCTTGTACCGTGAAAGTGTTTCCGAGTTCGATCGGTTCGGACTCGACAAAAAGAGTGCTCTTCCGAAAATTGGACACAAGCTCTGCGTGATTCTTCCCATCTTTGAGGTTTTCAAAAAAGAGAATTGGCTCCACGAGGCTTTCTGCGATGTCGCGTGGCATGAACTTCGCGGCTTTCTCGACAAACTTATCGCCAAGCTCATTAATTTGGCGCAGCCAATCCGAGGCCTCGTCGCGGGAGCCTGACTCCGTCTTCGGCAGAGCCGCCACGTCAGCAACAAACTCCAGGCGCAGTTCCTTCAAGCCTGGGTACACAGCCTCATACAACCCAAAATGGGCCTCTTTGACCTCTTCAGCAGACACGTAACCAAGGGAATCTACGTACGCCTTGTACTCCGCGTCCGTCATGGTGAGTTCGCAGTATGGGTGGCTGTCCTCCTGCTGCTTCGGGCCTACTTCAGCAGCATTGGCAAGGGGGGGCGATGAGCGATGCCGAAAGGCCGAGGGCCACGGCGGTAGCGATCATTTTGCGTTGCATGGGAGTCTCCTATCTAAAAGCTGGACGCAAACAATGACAGGAAGATCTTAAACACACCCAATCAAGGTTGCACTGTGAATGCCGCTTTTCTCAGCAAAAGACTATATATCGGCAACTAGCTCGCCTCGGGCGACAATCGTGGACGGCCCAGTCATAGTGCCAACACCGTCCTTCAACGCCACCTCAATTGCACCACCGGGCACGTTGACGGTGACGCTGCCGTTTTCAATGCCGACGTCTGCAAGCGCAGCCTGCGCTGCTGCCACAGTGCCGGTGCCACAGGAGCGGGTCTCCCCTACGCCGCGCTCCCACACACGCATGTGTACGGCGCCATCGGCGAGCTCGGTGAGCACCTCAACGTTGACGCCCTCGGGGAAGAACTCGGGATCAAACTCCGGCTGCACAAAGTCGAGCGCATCCAGCTCATCGGCGCTCAAGCCTGGGATCACACAGGCCAGATGCGGGTTGCCCACATCCACGCCGATACCGGCGAACTCGAAGGACCCCATGCGAGCCGTAGACACACCGGTAACTTCGACCTCCCCCATGCCGACAGCCACCACAGCATGCTCAGCATCGGCCGACAACACCTTGATCGTCTTCACGCCAGCACGGGTGTCCACCTCAAACTCGGAGGACTCTTCTAGCCCCTCCGATACGAGGACGTGGGCGAATGCACGGATGCCGTTGCCGCACATCTCCGCAATAGATCCGTCGGCGTTGCGGTAATCCATAAACCAACGCCCCTCATTGCGCACCACGCG
Source organism: Corynebacterium riegelii (assembly GCF_001263755.1). Classification (NCBI taxonomy): domain Bacteria; kingdom Bacillati; phylum Actinomycetota; class Actinomycetes; order Mycobacteriales; family Corynebacteriaceae; genus Corynebacterium; species Corynebacterium riegelii. The sequence continues at coordinate 523,219 of NZ_CP012342.1, read as the reverse complement.
CAGTAGGCCGTCTCCGCCAACGCCGGCGCGACGGTTGCACAAAAATGCGACCTGCTCGGGGGTGATGTCCAGCTGACCGTCAACGTCAACGATCACCACAAAGTCATTCTCAGTTGCGTGGGCTTTAATGAATTTCACGCATGCGAGTCTAGCGTCGCCAGCGCATCCGCAACCAGTGACGGCGATGCGGCATCCAGCCACACAATCCGCGGATCACGGTTAAACCACGACCGTTGGCGTCGCACGTACCGGCGGGTGCCGGTGATGGTTTGCGTAATGGCGTCGGCAAGCAAAAGCTCCCCATCGAGATACTGCAGCACCTGTGCATACCCGATCGCGCGTCCTGCGGTGGATTCCCGGACCAGTCCTTGGGTGGCAAGGGTACGGACCTCATCAACAAAGCCTGCGTCAAACATCTGCTGGGTACGCAGCTCAATGCGCGGGTTGAGCCACTCAGGTGTGGTGCGAAGGCCAAGGATGCGGGTCCCCCAGCGCGGTGGTGCGTCCTTCGGTGGCTGGGATGCCTGGAAAGGTTTGCCGGTCAGCTCAATTACCTCAAGTGCGCGGACGGTGCGGCGCGGGTCTTTGTCCTCAATAATGCGCGCGGCGGCGGGATCCACCTGGGCAAGCTCCGCGTGCAGGGCGTCCACTCCGATTGCGGCCAGACGCTCCTCATAGCGCGCACGCACGGCGGGGTCAGTGGGTGGGAACGACCAGTTATCAATCAGCGACTGGACATAAAGCATCGAGCCACCCACCAAAATTGGCACGTGTCCGCGCGCCATGATGTCTTCTACCGTGGCCACGGCCTGGGACTGGTACTCGGCAACCGACGCCACACGGGAAACGTCCCAAATATCCAACAGATGATGCGGGATGCCCTCACGCTCATCTACCGGCAACTTCGCCGTGCCAATATCCATGCCGCGATACAGCTGCATCGAATCAACATTGACCACCTCACCGCCAAGCTCGTGAGCTAGTGCAATGCCAAGCGCCGACTTACCCGAGGCAGTCGGGCCAACCACAGCAACCGGTGTCACAGTCCCTACCACGTCCACACCCCCACATAGCGGCCAACGCCAAGCGAATCATCGGCAGCCAACAACGTCTGCTTAACCGGCGAAAGTGCAGCGAGCTCGTGCCACAGCTCAGGTTTCAACACCCCGCCTTCAAGCGCCGGAAGCGGCGCGTTACCTGCGATAAAGGCTTGCAACCCTTCGTGCGTCTCACGCGCGCCGGGCACAAGCGCCAGGGGTGCTCGCGGGGTTACACCCGCCGGGCCATCCACCACTACAACGGTCAGCGCCTCTGGGTCGACCTCACCGATCTTCTCACGCGCGGGCCGGTAGTCACGGTCCCCCAACACGTAACGCACCACAAGTTCGCCCAAGTGGTTCCCGCCGCCCACTTGCACCTGCGGCGCGCCCCACGCACGCAAACTGCCAGTGTGTGCGGTATAAGAATCCTCATCTAGCGGGCAGACAATGTCTACCGGCACACCATCTGGTGCGGTGTCGCGGATGGTGCGGGTGAGGTGGTGCGACGCGGCGTTCACAAGCGAAAGCTCCTGCACCAACGCCGGCGAGCCCGGAACAATGAATAAGGTAGGCACACAAACCACCCTAGCCAGCCGCCAGGCGCGGTAAAGTTCAGGGAACGACCTTATGGCAGCCGCGTCGCGCGGCACTGGAGAAAGGATCCGCCGTGACCACCCCAACCACACCCTCCCCCAATGGCAACAACCGTCCCTCACCGGCAGCAATGCCTGGCCGCACGCCGAAACCAGGGCCGGGACCACGCCCACAGGCACCGGTTGCCGCGGCAACGCCGCAGATAAATACCGAGGAAGCAGCCAAGTTTGGGCGCGTGGATGAAAACGGCACCGTCTTTGTCACCCGCGGCGGCCAAGAGCGCGAGATTGGTTCTTGGCAGGCAGGTACCCCTGAAGAGGGGTTGGCGCACTACGTGCAGCGCTTCGCAGACATTGTGACTGAGGCAGAGGTTCTGGAAACCCGCCTGGTTGCCCACCCGGAGGACGCCAACCAGATCGCCAAAAACGCCCAAGACCTGAAAGAATCGCTGGCCACGGCCGCGGCAATCGGTGACTTTGATGCGCTTGAGGCGCGCCTGGATACCGTCATTGCAAGCACCGCTGAGGCCGGCGAGAAGGCCAAGGAAGCCAAGGCCGCACGCCGTGCAGAGGCAATCTCTCGCAAGGAAGCACTTGCCGCTGAGGCTGAGGACTTGGCGGAAAACTCCACCGACTGGAAGGCCGCGGGCGATCGCATCCGCGACATTTTGGAAGAGTGGCGCACCATCCGCGGCATTGACCGCAAGACGGATGACGCATTGTGGAAGCGCTACTCGCGTGCCCGCGACGGCTTCAACCGCCGCCGCGGCAGCCACTTCGCTGAGCTGGACCGTGGCCGTGCGGCTGCGAAGAAGGCGAAGGAAGAGCTGGTGGAGCGCGCCGAAGCACTGAGGGAATCCACCGATTGGAACGAAACCGCGCGCGCGTTCCGCGACCTGATGAAGGAATGGAAGGCCGCAGGCCGTGCCCCGCGCGATGTGGATGACAAGCTGTGGGAGCGTTTCCGCAGCGCGCAGGATCACTTCTTTGATGCCCGCAACGCGGTCAACGCTGAGCGCGACAAGGAGTTTGAGGCCAACGCCCAAGCCAAGGATGCGCTGCTCGCTGAGTATGACGCGCTGATTGACCCTGAAAAGGGCCTCGGCGCGGCAAAGGCAAAGCTGCGTGAGCTGCAGGATAAGTGGGAAGAGATCGGCTTCGTGCCGCGCGGCAAGGTCCGTGAGTACGAGGAAAAGATCGCACGTGTGGAAAAGCGCGTGGCTGACGCTGAGGATTCCCGCTGGCGCCGCAGCGACCCTGCTGCCCAGGAGAAGGTCAACCAGTTCCAGGTCAAGGCTGATGACTTGGTCAAACAGGCCGAAGCAGCTGAGGCGAAGGGTGACGCGAAGAAGGCTGCTGAGCTGCGTGATCAGGCGAAGCAGTGGCAGGAGTTTGCAGACGTAGCTGCGAAGGCAGCGAACGACCGCTAGTGCAGGCTCTGCAGTATGTGCCCCGGCAGGGCGGCGAGTTTGATGAGGCCGTTGTCGGGGCTTACGCCTTTTCCGCAACGCTGGCGATCCAGGACATCACCGGCCTGGCCACCTCTGGGGTAACGCCAGCGCACATTGCGAAGCGTATGGAGGGCTCCGCTGAGTCCAAGGCCCTGCTCTTCGCGTTGACTTCGCGCGAGGCACTGCGCCCAGTGGGCCCGCTTGGCTTTCCGCTGCTCACCAGCGACGACTTGTTTGATGTCGAGGCCTGGGTGTTCATCTCCCTGCCGCTGCTGGAAGACGTCACAGTACTCGAAGCCAACGTCACCCTCGACGCATCCATCGCCCCGCTTCCCGGCGAGGAAGTACCTGCCGCACCGTGGCAAGGGGCTTTCATGCTTATCGACGCCCTATCGCACGCCCTCAACCGCCCCACCCGCCAAATTTGGGTCACACATTCCCCAGGCGCGTGGACTCCCCCAGGAGCAGTCGAGGCTGGCTACGCGCAAGCGTTTCGGGAAGACCAGGCGGTGTTTGAAGCGGAAGCGGTAGAGAACTTGGATTCGCTGAGGCCTTCGTCCGCGTCTGATGTCTTGATCAAGGTGGCCGAGGGCCCGGGCTTTGCCGGGTTCGAAGCACCTGTTGGTTCCCCCAGCAAGGACGCCGCAGGGTTTGGCGCGTTGCTCTCGGCGGCTTCGCGGGATTACCCGCGGGGCGAACTACAGCTTGAGCCAATTGAGTGGGATCTGCAACGCATCACCGATGCGGGTGCGCGGCTTAAGGATCGTGGTGGTGCGCAGCTGACCGGTATAGCCTTGGTCAATGATTCTGGCAACGCTAGCAGTGGCGAGCGCCAGTACGTAGGTCTGTGCGAGGCCGTGCATTACACACACGACTCCGACGCCGTGTGTGAGCTCGGTCTGATCTACGTCCTGCCAGAATTCCACGGCCGCGGCATCGGCGAAGCACTGGTTAGGGAAACGGTTTCCGCCGCGCGGAAACACTGGGAAGACCTCAAAACGGTGTACGTCTCCTATCCTGCGGATTCGGCAGGAGCACAGGCGATCGCGGAAACACTTGGCGCAAGCGTGGTCTCCTCCACCACCGCCTGGCAGCGCCTAGCCCGCGGCTAACGCAGCGGCCCGCTGATAGGACACACCCAAGAGCTGGCCCATTTCACGCACGGAAAACCCTTCCTCCTTCATGCGAGCCGCGAATCGACGATTTGCGGTACTTGCTCGTTCTGCAATCTCATTTGCTTCGCGTTTCAGTTCCAACGCCTCTTCCCTGAGCAAATCAAGTTCAGCTCCGAGTACCGGCTGAATCTCAATTGTGAACTCAGATTCTTCAAGGCCCGATTGGTATGCAATTGCTTCGCGTACTTCCTCTTCAGCATCCCCAAGCCTCTTCGTCTGCGAGACCACCCCAAGCTCACGGCATTCCAACACCCAAACCGGGCTTTTGCCGCGCTCAGCTGTCACCGTAAACGTCTTCATTTTCTCCACCACCCTTTGCCTAGCTCATTCGAAAACTGATCAAAAAACTTGCGCGCAGTAACGTCATCGAATTCGTAATTACAGCACTACGCTTCACCGTGTCAACCCCCCACTCCTTAATCTGTCAACATCCATTTACATACATGTTGCTATACGTGCGTAACCCTCTAGGTATTTGACTGTTTTAGGAATGGGTTGGTTCCCTACCGTGAAGACTTTTCTTAACCCTCCTCGTGCGTCCGCTTGTGGCGTTCGGCGGCGCGGGCGCGTCGGTCGTCCACAAGCAAAGGGTTCACGGGTTTGGTGGCAGCTTCGCGCTGCAGCAGCGAAAGCTCATCGGATTCCTGTACGGCCGCGCGCTCCACGGTGATCGCCTGCTGCTCGTCCGAACGTCGGATAATTGCTGGAGCGTAAGCCAGTGCTGCGACGAGCACAGCGACCATGGCTAGGTATGCGCCAACACCGTGCGACTCGCCGCCACTAGCAGCCGCCGCATTTCGCAGCCACACCGAAAACATGGCAAAGACGAGGGAAATAACCGTAAGCACCCACCCCAGCGCAGCCAGTCCGTAGCGGCGGGCAAGCATGGCGATCGTGGTCACCACACCCAGGCTCGCGAAGGAAATCCACGTAAACAGGTACTCAGTCATGTTGACGTTGGACGCCTGCGCAGCACTACTCCGGATCAGCACCTGCACGCCCGAAGTGGCGCCGACAAACGGCAAAAACAGCGCAACCAGGTAAATGGCAGCGCAGGCGATAAGGACCCAGCGGTACGGGCCATCGGCTAGGCGAGCGCCCGTGCGGCGTTCCTCGGCGGCCAGGGCATCTGCGGTGGAATTCATAGGAGCAGTGGAAGTCATGGTGTCTTTAGCCTACGCGGAACAGCAACCGTCGTTATTCGCCTGCACCTTCGGCGCTCCGACGGACGGCAAGCCTAGGCCCACGCCAATCGGCGCGGTGGTCGGCACCTGGCCAAGCTCAGAATTATCGCCAGCCTTGGTGCGGCGGTGGTTATGCACACCGGAGTCGGCGATAAGGAAGTGCGTCTTCGCGTCCGTAATAGTGACGGTGACATAGTCGCCCGGGCGAATCTCGCCATCAATCTCCCCCTCAGGAGCGAAATGCACGAGGCGGCCATCGCGAGCACGGCCGGACATGCGGTGCGTGCGATCGTTCTTGCGCCCACCGTCGGCCTGGACCAGCAGCTCCTGCTCAGTGCCCACCAGCTTGGCATTCTCCTCCGCCGAGATCCGGTCCTGCAGCGCAATGAGACGCTCGAAGCGCTCCTGCACCACTTCTTTTGGAACCTGGTTTTCCATCTCCGCGGCGGGAGTGCCGGGGCGCGGCGAGTACTGGAACGTATACGCCGAGGTAAACCGGGACTTCTCCACAACGTCCAAGGTGTCCTGGAAGTCCTCCTCGGTCTCACCGGGGAAGCCCACAATGATGTCCGTAGTGATAGAAGCGTGCGGGATCTTTTCACGCACCTCGTCCAGAATGGCCAGGAACTTCTTCGAACGATACGAGCGGCGCATCTCTTTGAGCACCTTGTCAGAGCCCGACTGCAACGGCATGTGCAGCTGCGGGCACACGTTCGGGGTTTCCGCCATCGCATCAATCACGTCAGAGGTGAACTCTGCCGGGTGCGGGGACGTGAAGCGCACGCGCTCAAGGCCTTTAATATCACCGCAGGCACGCAGGAGCTTGGAAAACGCCGAGCGGTCACGCTCCACGTCGGGGTCTGCAAAGTTCACACCATAGGCGTTGACGTTCTGGCCGAGCAGGGTGATTTCGGACACGCCACCTTCTACAAGCATCTGCACCTCAGCCAGAATCTCCCCCGGCCTGCGGTCGAGCTCCTTGCCGCGTAGGGACGGCACGATGCAGAACGTACACGTGTTATTACAGCCCACCGATACCGAAACCCAGCCGGCGTACGAGCTCTCGCGCTTCGCTGGCAGCACCGAAGGAAACGCCTCAAGCGCCTCAACGATCTCTACCTGCGCTGCCTCTTCCACCCGGGCGCGCTCTAACAGGGTCGGCAGTGCGGCGAGGTTGTGCGTACCAAACACGGCATCCACCCACGGTGCTTGGGAAATCACCGCGTTTTTATCTTTTTGCGCAAGGCAGCCGCCCACGGCAATCTGCATCCCCGGGTGGGTTTCTTTGGTGTGCTTCAGCGCGCCAAGTGTGCCGTACAGGCGCTTGTCCGCGTTCTCACGCACAGCGCAGGTGTTGAACACCACAAGGTCCGGAGTATCGCCTTCAGGCACGGCGATATAACCAGCATCCTCAAGCATGCCGGAGAGACGTTCAGAGTCATGCACATTCATCTGGCAACCAAACGTGCGGACTTCATACGTACGGGCAGTAGGTTTCATCGGCGTAGACACGGCAAGGAGTCTAATGCCGCACAACAGGGGGAGGAAAATGCCAGCGAATTATAAAGATTTGGTCAAACTTGTCATTCAGCTCACTTTCATCCGGTATATGTATTCGACATGACACAGGCGAGTACGCAGCCAATGATCCGTATTGCCGGAGTGGAGAAGCACTTCGGCGATTTTCATGCACTGAAAAACATCAACCTCGAAGTTCCTCGCGGGCAGGTGATTGTGGTGCTGGGACCGTCGGGCTCCGGTAAATCCACCCTGTGTCGCACGATCAACCGTCTCGAAACCATTGATGACGGCGTGATCGAAATCGACGGCGAAAAGTTGCCGGAGGAAGGCAAGGACCTGGCCCGCCTGCGCTCTGAAGTGGGCATGGTGTTCCAGTCGTTCAATCTCTTCCCCCACCTGACTATTCGTGACAACGTCACCCTGGGCCCAATCAAGGTCCGCAAAGCGAAGAAAGCAGACGCCGCACGCCGTGCCGATGAGCTGCTGGACCGCGTGGGCATCGCCGCACAGGCCAGCAAGTACCCGGCGCAGCTTTCCGGTGGTCAGCAGCAGCGCGTAGCTATTGCTCGTGCGCTGGCCATGGAGCCGAAGGTCATGCTTTTCGACGAGCCGACGTCCGCCCTCGACCCCGAGATGGTGGGCGAAGTGCTCGACGTGATGTCCGAGCTGGCAGCCTCCGGCATGACCATGATCGTGGTCACCCACGAGATGGGCTTTGCCCGCAAGGTGGCTGACCGCATCATCTTCATGGCTGACGGCGAGATTGTTGAAGACACGGACCCTGAGTCCTTCTTCACCAACCCGCAGTCCAATCGTGCCAAGGACTTCCTGGGCAAAATTCTGCACTAATCGCTTTCCAAACATTTCTGTTTCACAACAAGGAGTTTCCTGATGAACCGTGCATTCCGCGTATTGGCAGCTACCACTGCCGCTGCATTGAGCCTGTCCCTCGCCGCCTGCGGTGGTTCTGACAGCTCCGATTCCGCCGACGGTGCTGGCGGCAGCCTGCTGGCCAACATTGAGGCTGGCAAGGTCACCCTGGGCACCAAGTTTGACCAGCCGGGTCTTGGCCTGCGTGAGCCTGACGGCTCCATGACCGGCCTGGACGTTGACGTTGCTACTTACGTGGTCAACTCCATTGCTAAGGACAACGGTTGGGCTGAGCCGGAGATCACCTGGCGCGAGACCCCGTCCGCACAGCGTGAGACCCTCATCTCCAACGGCGAGGTGGACATGATCACCGCCACCTACTCCATCAACAAGTCCCGCGCTGAGAGCGTGAACTTCGGCGGCCCGTACCTGCTGACCCACCAGGCTCTCCTGATCCAGGATGCCAACACCGACATCAACGGCCTGGATGACCTTGACGGCAAGATCCTGTGCTCCGTGAGCGGTTCCACCCCAGCTCAGAAGGTTAAGGACGCTCTCCCGGGCGTTCAGCTGCAGGAGTATGACACCTACTCCTCCTGTGTTGAGGCTCTGCGCCAGGGCAACGTTGACGCTCTGACCACCGACGCAACCATTCTCGGCGGTTACGCAGCACAGTCCCCGGGCACCTTCAAGCTCGTTGAGCTGGAGAAGGACGGCGAGCCGTTCACCAACGAGTACTACGGCATCGGCCTGAAGAAGGACGACGCTGCAGGCACCGAGGCAATCAACAAGGCGCTGCAGGCAATGTACGACGACGGTTCCTTTGACAAGTTCGTTGACGAAAACATTGACGGCGGCACCGGCGTTACCAAGGAAACCCCTGGTGACCTCTCCTTCCTGGAGAAGTAAAACGCCACCTTTCACCCGCATCGTTAGTCTTTAGGGAGAACAAGCAATGGATGCACTCTGGGCAGATCTTTTGCCCAAACTTTGGCCAGCTTTCTGGACCACGATCAAGCTGACGGTGTACTCCGCCATCGGGTCGCTGGTACTCGGAACCCTGTTGACGGCGATGCGGGTCTCCCCCGTTGGGATTTTGCGCTCCCTGTCTGCGTTCTATATCAACACGGTGCGTAACACCCCGCTGACGCTGGTTATCCTCTTCTGCTCCTTTGGTCTCTACCAGAACCTGGGCCTCCAGTTGGCTAGCCGCGATTCCAGCACCTTCTTGGCTGACCAAAACTTCCGCCTGGCAGTACTGGGCTTTATTCTCTACACCTCGTGCTTTGTTGCAGAGTCCTTGCGAAGTGGCATTAACACCGTCCACTTCGGCCAAGCTGAGGCAGCTCGCTCCTTGGGGTTGAGCTTTGGACAGACTTTTTCCACCATTATTTTCCCGCAAGCATGGCGTGCAGCACTCGTACCACTGGGCAACACGCTCATCGCGTTGACAAAGAACACCACTATTGCTTCCGCAATCGGCGTAGCCGAGGCATCGCTGCTGATGAAGTCCACCATTGAGTTCCACGCCAATGAGCTGTTTGTCATCTTCGGTGTGTTCGCAATTGGATTCATCATCCTGACCCTGCCCACTGGCCTGATCATTGGCCGCGCAGCTGAGAAAATGGCGGTGAAGAAGTAAATGGCTACCTCTAACGCAGTACGCGCAACAGTTCTTTATGACGCGCCAGGCCCGAAGGCCATCCAGCGCAACCGTATTTACACCGTTATCACCATTGCCCTCATGGCACTTGCGTTGTGGTGGGTGCTTTCCACGCTGGGTGAAAAGGGCCAGTTGGACGCAGCCAAGTGGCGCCCATTCCTCGACGGCAACACGTGGAAGACCTACATCCTCCCCGGTCTTTGGGGCACGGTTAAAGCCGCTGTAACAAGCATCATCTTCGCCATTGTTTTTGGCGTGGTCTTCGGCCTTGGACGGCTGAGCGAAAACCGCCTCGTGCGTGGCTTCTGCGCTGTGATTGTGGAGTTCTTCCGCGCTATCCCAGTGCTGCTTCTGATGATCTTCGCCTACCAGCTCTTCGCGCTGTACAAAATGGTGCCGCCAAGCGGCCTTGCGTTCTGGGCGGTGGTAGTTGCGCTGACTCTCTACAACGGATCTGTCATTGCAGAAATCCTGCGCGCTGGCATCAATTCGTTGCCCAAGGGTCAGACTGAGGCATCCCGTGCACTTGGTATGTCGCACTGGCAGACCATGTGGACCATCCTTTTGCCACAGTCAGTGGCTGCAATGCTGCCGGCGCTGATCGCTCAGATGGTGATTGCACTGAAGGATACCGCGCTTGGTTACCAGATTGGCTACGTTGAGGTTGTTCGCTCCGGCATCCAATCTGCGTCTGCGAACCAGAACTTCCTGGCTTCCCTGTTTGTTGTTGGCGTGATCATGATCCTGATCAACTTCGCGCTTACCGCCCTGGCGGAGCGTGTGGAGCGCCAGCTGCGCGCAGGCCGTGCACGCCGCAACATCTTTGCCAAGGTGCCCGAGGCTGCCGGCGCAGGTGTCGGCTTAGACACCAAGGACACAGTCAACGTGGACTGGAAGGCACCGGGCTACAAGCAGATCGAGAACCCGGACGAGTAGCTTCTCGACGAACAAGCTCCCGTGATGCGCGCATCAGTCGAAAGACTCGATGCGCGCTTTTAGTTTGACTTGGTGCACAGTTTGTGCGGTGAAGATCACTCTTGTCGTTGTACCCTGTGGGTTTTACCTGACTTAGGCCATGGGTGGGTGAGCAACATTGTTGCGCGGGGCTATCTAGTAACACCGTGGTGACTATCCAGTAACGCAATGGTGAGTATCGAGTAACACTTTGGGGGAGGATTTTTCTGACCGTGTGACAAAAGGGCATGCGGCTTATCAGAGGAGTCCGATCGTGACTGATTATCGGGCCGTGATGGATCTAGTTTTGCAAGGCTGGTCTGTCCGCCAAATCTGTTCGACTGTGCGATGTTCACACACCACAGTCTAAACCGGCCTGGGTTGGTGAGAGGGCATGATGTAACACAGGAGGAACAACATGGCTATCAGCCCTTACGACCAGGAGACCCGCCAGCGGGCGGTGCGCCTGTATTTCGAGGAGCTCGCTGACGGCGCTTCATCCAAGGCAGCCGCACTACGCGCTGTCGAAGCTGTCATCGGCATCAAAACATCGACTATCCGCAACTGGGTACGCACAGAAGAGAAAAAGGCAGACGCCGCCGTCGAGCAATCCGATGCCGAGAAAGACGCGGAACTTATCACCCTGCGCAAGGAAAATGCCCGGCTCAAAGAAGCCAACGAGATCCTGAAACTGGCCTCAGCTTTTTTCGCCCAGGCGGAGCTCGACCGCAAACTAAAGTGATCGTGGACTTCCTCCGCACTCACCGGCACCTGTATTCCATCGAGCGGATGTGCCGCGTGCTCAATGAGCATGAATACGCTATTTCACCAGCAACGTTCTACCGCTTCCAGGCCCGTGGTTTCGGGCCCACCCCTGCCGAGCTGGACGAGGCTTACACCGCGCACCGGCTCTTTGAGCTGTGGCGGGCCAATCGGCGGGTCTACGGGCGACGAAAACTATGGAAAGCCGCCCACCGAGCAGGCTGGAACATCGGCCGTGACCAGGTGCAACGCCTCATGAATATCCTTGGAATCGCGGGTGTACTCCGACGCAAGACCACACGCACCACCGTTGCTGATCCCTCCGCCGAGCGTTTCCCGGATCGTATTCAACGGGCCTGGTCGCAGGCTCAGCGCCCCGATCAGTGGTGGGTCGCGGATTTCACGTATGTGCACACCAGCTGCGGTTTCAGCTACGTGGCTTCTGTCACCGACGTATTCACCCGTGAGATCCTGGCGTATGTCGTGGACACCCGAGCCACGACATCTTTGGTCATCCGTGCGCTGCGACAGGCACTGGCACTACGCCAGCGCCAGGACCCGTACTTTGAGTCGGCCGGGGTGATCCATCACTCGGATGCGGGCTCACAGTACACCTCCACAGATCTCCGCCGACTGCTGGCCGTCCACCAAATGGAAGGGTCCATCGGCACCGTCGGCGACGCCTACGACAACGGTCTGATGGAGTCAACGATCGGACTGTACAAGTCAGAACTCATTGATTTCGAAGCAGAGACGTGGACGAACTGGAGTGAGGTGGAACGCGCCACAGCCGGATGGGTCCACTGGTATAATCACGAGCGGTTGCATTCCTCGCTCGGGCATATCCCGCCGATCGAGCACTACACCAACTACCAACGAGAAAACCACGCAGGCCTTCACGCCGCGTAACACGCCACTCTCAAAAAGTCAGGCCGATTCAGGTCATTCCCGCCGAGTGCTGGGCTGGGCTATGGATAGTGTGCAAGATACTTCCCTGGTCGAACGGGCCCTGCGGATGGCGTATACGCTACGCGGTGAGGTTCCTGATGGCCTGGTGTTTCACGCTGACCGTGGGGCACAGTTTACGAGCGAGCAGCTCTGGGACGTCTGCCGCGGCCTGGGCATTGCCCAGTCCGTCGGGCGTACCGGGGTGTGCTTTGATAACGCGATGGCCGAGTCGTTCTGGTCGACGCTGAAGACCGAATTTTACGACCGGCAACGCTGGCCTACCCGTGATGCTGCACGCGCGGGTGTCGCCCGCTGGATTGAAGTGGTCTACAACCGCCGCCGGCGCCACTCCGCCCTCGGTATGGTCAGCCCCGTCGACTTCGAGCACCAGATCACCCAGACCACCAACGAAGAAGAAACAGCTGCCTAACCATGAGGTAGCTCCACTACGTGTCCACCATTTGCGGGCAACCCCACACAGAAGGATGCTGAACAGGAGTTGGGTCTTGCCGAGGCACAGGCGGAAGAGTTGCTGGACCGTGCCAAGGAGGTTGAGAGCGCCGCCGAAGCCAAGCTCAAGCGTGTAGAGCAGGAAGCTGAACAGCTCCGCAGCGAAGCACGCGAAAAGGCCGAGCAAGAAGCCGAGCAGATCCGCAGTGACGCACGCAAAGAAGCTGAGCAGACGCTGGGTCTCGCTGAAGCTCAGGCAGATGAGCTGCTTGACTTTGCCGAAGAATTCGGCAGTGAAGAACATGATGAGGCCACACGTGACGCTGCAGTAACGCGCGAGGAAGCAGAGCAGGAAGCGAAGATCATCATCGAGGAAGCAACGCAGTCGTTGCAGGAGTTTTCGCATGTTGATCAGGACTTTTTGCGGGTCGAGATTGACAGCAACCCAGAGATGAAGCAACGGTACCGCGAGATCGTCATCGACCGTACTCAGGAGGAAAGCGCTGCAGTACTGCGTCGCGCGCTGGAACGCATCGCTAAGCGCCGCCAGCAGGAGCAACAGCGCGACCACGACGGTGACAAGGAGTCCCCCGACGGCGGCAAGCCGTAGATGGGGGTCTCCCCTGCCCTGTATGGCCCTGTAGCGGCCTAACAGGATGTCGCCAGGGTCAGTGTCCAGCGACAGCGCTAAAACCGCTCTAATTCAGCGAAAATCGAAGAATTAGAGCGGTGTTTTTTGAAGCGTCCTGGGTTCAGATTCAGGTAACTCAAGGATGAGTGTGAATCCGGGGTTTGTGTCTTTGAGAAGGCCCTTTAGAAGCCTTCAAGTACTTCGTAGAGGGCGGTGGCTAGGGTTAGTCGCCGTCGCTAGCTGTGCTTGGCTGTTAATGTCATGTCGACCAACTGCAGGAAGCGTATAACGTAGTCTTTGACAAAGCCTGCGGTGCCTTCATTGAGATGGCCGGAGTCTTCGAAGAGGGTGGGGGATTGGCCAAGGAATACCTCGGGCTGACCAGGAAGCGGCATATCGAAGTAGGACAGGGCGAGCCGGAGGTTCTTCTGTGAACTGTAGCCGCCCATGCGGCCTACAGAGTGACTGATGATACCTGCGGGAAGGTTCTTCCAAGCCACATCCGAGTTGGGCTTGGAACCGATGTCCACTGCATTCTTGAGACAGGCAGGGATAGTACGGTTATTTTCCGGGGTAACAAAGAGGACGCCGCTCGAGTTCTTGATGGTGTCGCGGAAAGTGGTGTACTCAGCTGGAATGGGCTTGTCCGTGACCGAGGGGTCATCGTAGTCGAAGTCATAGAGCGGCAAGTCACGGATTTCAACGATGTCTGCCTGGTAGTTTTCAGGGATCATTGTGAGCACTTCGTGTGCAATCTTGCGCGCAAATGAGCCGCGGCGAAGGCTGCCGACGATAACACTAATGCGTGGGGTGGTCATAGGAAGTCCTTTCTTCTTAGTTGGGCGTAGGTACGTGCGATCAAGGGAGAAAAGGCTTGCAGCCAAAGGCAGGCGGTGGCCCGGCGGCGTGGGCGGCAGTAAGAAAGTTATCCACTTTGTCTTCTTCATGGCGGAAGTACAGTTCGATGAGTCCTAACAGTCCCCCGAGGACGGCCTCCCGTGCGGCGGACGTATCCAAAAGCCGCATGGCTGCTGGTTGGTTTCCTTCGCGGATGGCTTCAAACAGCGCGATGGTCTCAAGCCAGCTTCCTTGGTCTGGTCGTGGAAACGGTTTAGAAATCCCAGTCATCATCACTCGTTTCTTCAGCGGTGCCAATGACATAGGAGGAACCGGAGCCGGAGAAGAAGTCATGGTTTTCATCTGCTCCAGGTGCTAGGGCAGCGAGGATTTCCGGGTTCACTTCCGTTTCTTCAGGTGGGAAGTAGTCCGGGTAGCCCAAATTCATGAGCGCCTTATTGGCGTTATAGCGAACGAATACAGCTACATCATCCATGAGCCCCAACGGCTCATATAGCTCGCCGGAATAATCCAGCTCTAGGGCATAAAGCTCTTCGAGCAAGGAAATAGTGAAATCATGCATCTCCTGTTGCCGTTGTGGAGCAGACGTTTCCAGTCCGCGCTGGTACTTGTAGCCTGAGTAGTAACCGTGCACTGCCTTGTCACGCAGAATGAGGCGAATCATGTCTGCCGTATTTGTCAGGGTGGCGTGGACGGAAAAATGCAGGGGAAGATAGAAACCCGCGTAGAGAAGCAGCGAGGAAAGCAGCGTCGATGACACTTTGCGCTTGAGTGGATCGGGTCCAAAATAATGAGTGAGCACTTTTTTGGCGCGTGCCTGGAGAAGGTCATTATTCACCGCCCAGCGGTATGCCTCATCAATTTCTTTCGTACTGCTCAAAGTAGAAAACACTGAAGAGTAAGAACGGGCATGGACTGATTGCATGAAGGCGATGTTGGTATACACGGCCTCCTCGTGCTCGGTGCGGGCATCTTGGATCTGACAGATTTCGCCCACAGTGGCCTGGACGGTGTCCAGGGTGGTGAGTCCCGTGAACACCCGCATGGTGAGGTTGCGTTCCTCCGGTGTCATCCTCTGCCACGCCGGGAGATCGTTTGAAAGTGGAACCTTTTCTGGCAACCAAAAGTTGGCGGTGAGGCGGTTCCACACTTCAAGATCCTTCTCATCGCTCACCCGATTCCAATTGATGGCGCGGATGCGGGCTGAAGGGTCATGCCGGTAACTTGGCGGCGTAACTGAGATGCTGGTTAGCTCAGCAGTGTTTGATGTTGAAGACATAGCTTCTTTCTTTCTTGATGGATGGTTGTGAATGAAGGAAGGACCGTGTTCCTACAGAGCACAGGAAACGCAGCCTTCGACCTCGGTTCCCTGGAGTGCAGGTTGGCGTAAACGGATGTAGTACAAGGTCTTGATTCCGGCTTTCCAGGCATAGATTTGTGCCTTGTTGATGTCCCGCGTAGTGGTGTCAGCGGTGAAGAACAAAGTCAGGGAAAGCCCTTGGTCCACGTGTTGGGTGGCCATAGCGTAGGTGTCGATGATTTTTTTGTACCCCACGGTGTAGGAGTCATCGAAATACTCCAAGTTGTCGTTGGTCATTTCCGGTGCGGGGTAGTACACGCGCCCCAAGCGGCCTTCCTTGCGTATTTCAATCTTGGAGGCAATCGGGTGTATGGACGCGGTGGAGTCATTGATGTAGGAAATTGATCCAGTGGGTGGAACTGCCTGCAAGTAGGCGTTGTAGATGCCGTCTTGCATCACTTGGTTCTTGAGCCGTAGCCAATCCTCGCGTTGAGGAATCTGCACGCCAGCCTCATGGAATAGCTGTTTTACGTGGTCAGTGGCCGGCGCCCAGTCTTGGTCGATGTACTTGTCGAAGTAGACGCCAGTGGCATAGGTGGATTCTTCAAAGCCAGTGAATCGTTGACCTTTCTCAACCGCTAGCGCATGGGATGCACGGAGCGCATGATAGGTCACGGTCAGGAAATAGATATTTGTAAAGTCCAGTGCTTCGGCGCAGCCATAAGGAATACGCTTGGAAGCCAGGAAACCGTGGAGATTCATTTGGCCCAACCCGATGGCATGCATGGATGCATTACCGTGAGCGATGGAAGGAACAGCTTCGATATTTGTTAGGTCTGAGACCTTCGTGAGAGCGCGCACCGCGGTTTCAACAGTTTCCCCAAAGTCCGGTGATTCAAAAGCTTTAGCGATGTTGAGCGACCCTAGATTGCAGGAAATGTCCTGGCCAACGGTGGTGTAGTTACCTGAGGCGCCGTAGGTGGATGGCGTGTTGACCTGGAGGATCTCACTACACAGATTGGACATATTGATATGTCCTTTGAGGGGATTAGCGCGGTTGACCGTATCCTCAAAGAGTATGTAGGGGTATCCAGATTCAAACTGAAGCTCAGCCAGCGTGGTGAAAAACTCGCGGGCCTTGATAGTCGTATGAGAAATTCGCGGATTGGAAACCAGCTCGTCGTAATACTCGGTGATGACATGTCAGACATGGCTACGCCGTACTCGCGAGCGATGTCATACGGGCTAAAAAGATGCATATCCTTGTTCTCTTTGGCCAGCTGGAAGGTTATATCTGGAATAACAACTCCCAGCGAAAGAGTCTTAATGCGGACTTTCTCATCGGCATTTTCCCGCTTGGTATCCAGGAAACGAAGAATATCTGGATGGTGCGCATGTAGGTAGACGGCTCCAGCGCCCTGTCGAGCGCCCAATTGGTTGGCATAGCTGAAGCTATCTTCCAGAATTTTCATGACTGGGACTACGCCGGAAGCTTGGTTCTCAATCTTTTTGATTGGGGCTCCGGATTCGCGCAGATTGCTCAGTAACAAGGCCACACCACCGCCGCGTTTTGAAAGCTGCAGTGCAGAGTTCACGCTGCGGCCAATGCTTTCCAAATTGTCTTCGATGCGAAGGAGGAAGCAGGAGACCATTTCGCCACGCTGGGCTTTTCCTGCGTTGAGAAAAGTAGGGGTGGCGGGCTGGAAGCGTCCGGTCATGATGTCATCCACCAGCTTCTCCGCAAGCTCTTCATCGCCCTGTGCAAGGTACAAAGCTGTGGTGGCGACGCGTTCTTCGTAGCCTTCCAGAAATCGCGAGCCATCAAAGGTTTTCAGTGCGTATGAAGTAAAGAACTTAAATGCGCCGAGGAAAGTGCGGAACTGATGCTTGGCTCGGTGGGCTCTGTCGTACATAGTGCACAGAAAATCGTCATCATAAAGCTCAAGGAATTCCCGCTCGTAGTATTCGTTATCAACCAACCACTCCAAGCGCTGCTTGGTGGATTCAAACTGATGCATGCGGGGAGTGACATGGTGCGCTAAAAAGTCTTGTGTTGCCTCAATGTCCTTGTCGAACTGGATTCTTCCCGAATCGTCGAATAGGTTCAGCTGCGCGTTGAGTGCATGGTAGCTCTTGCGCTTACCGACACCGCCGGCATCGTCTGCTGAAGCGGTGCGGGGCGTAGGGCCAATGGGCTGTGTGGGGGTGGCCTTAAGTGGCGGCATTGTGGTTTCCAATCTGTGTGTTGCGGATGTGGTCTTCATTTTGTGGGAAATCAATGGGGTGTAATTGTTAGTTGCTTTGCTGCTCCCAAAACTTGTGAAGGCCCTGCTTTACAGCGGCAACGTCCTTCTGCGTGCCGAGTAGCTCGAAGTGATACAGCTCTGGAACGTGGCACTTAGCGGAAATGATGCGGCCGGCGACGCAGTAAGCGCTTCCGAAGTTGGTATTGCCTGAGGTAATCACGCCCCGGATAAAGGAACGGTTGATTGGGTCATTGAGGAAGTCGATGACCTGTTTGGGGACTGCGCGTTTGAGCGAGCCACCGCCGTAGGTTGGAACGATGAGTACGTACGGGTGTGAAACCTGGATCATTCCGGTTTTCTTGGGCCGCAGTGGAATGCGCACTGCGGGTCTATCTAAGCGTTCGACGAATCTTTTTGTGTTTTCAGAAACGCTAGAAAAGTACACCAAATCTGGTGAGTCTGACATGACAATCCTGCTCATCCTGGCCTTAGCCATAAGTGGGATAGGTGATGATCGAAAAGATTAACTACGTACTACCGTAGTTGCAAACTACGCCGCACCGTAGTTTTTGAAAGGGCAGGTAGGGACAGGATTAATGAGAAAGGGAAAGACTACAGGCTGTGGTGTGCTACAAACACTGCGTCCGTAGCTGGGCGCCCAAGTACTACCCACTGAGTACTGTCGGCTACCTGTACTTCGAGCGATTCTGAAAAGGGCGTTCCTTCGCGCGTGGTAAGAACAGCCCCAATGACGATGCCTTGCTCTTTGAGGAAGGCCAGCAGTTGTGGGTCGGAATCAGAAATGCGTTCCACGGTCACCTGCGGTTGTGCGCCGCTGTCGGTGAGACGGTGCGCACTGGGGATAGTGACCTGTCCATCAACCGTAGGGATAGGGTCGCCGTGTGGATCCCTAGTGGGGTAATTGAGGAACTTATCCACGCGCTCTATGAGCATGTCAGACACCGCGTGTTCAAGATTTTCGGCTTCATCATGGACCTCGTCCCACGTATAATCCAATGCTTGAACCAAAAAAGACTCAAGCAATCGGTGGCGGCGCACCATGACCAATGCGTACTGCCTGCCAAGTTCGGTTAACTCCACAGAGCCATAGGGCGTGTGTGACACGAGCCCTTGCTTCGACATTTTGCGCACTGCATCGGAGACCGAGGAGAGCTTGAGTCCCAGCTGTTTCGCTATCAGTGTGGCGGTAACGGGCTCGGATGACCATTCCTTTAGCCCCCAGATAGCTTTCAAATAGTTCTGGGTACTGGTGGACAGCTCAGAAACAGACATGAGTAAATGTTAACCCAGCTTCCGTATGCGCCTTAGGCGCTGTGCCCCAACGCTCATAGCGAACAGAGGCCAAGTTTGAGAGGAATGCCGGTAAGGTGAGGCCAGTTAAAGCATTCTTCACTTGAAGGAGAACCACTAATGTCTGAGAAGATTTCAATGAACTTGAAGTGCGCCAGCGTAGTGCGTAATGGAATGGCTAGTACACAGTGCAGTAAAACAGCGCATGAGGTTACCCTCGTTTAGTGGACACCCAACTTGTACGGATGTTGTGTCCGTAGGAGAGGATGTTCATTGTGAGTCAACAACGCAAGAAGTACACGCCGGAGTACCGGCGTGAAGCCGCGAATCTCGTGATTGAGTCGCAGCGCCCGACCGCTCATGTGGCCCGAGAGATCGGTGTCGCCCCGGGACTTTTGGGCAAATGGGTCAAAAATGAGCGGGAGCGCCGAGGCGCTGCCGATGGGATGAGCGCGGCGGATCTTCGGGCCGAGAATGCGCGCTTGCGCCGAGAGCTGGCAGAAGCTCGGATGGACAACGAGTTTTTGTCAAAAGCGACAGCCTTCTTCTCCGCGAAGCAACGCGAACAGAAAAGTTCGAACTAATGCGGCGAGAGAAGGCAAACTACAGCATCAAACGTATGGCACGCTTGTTGAAGGTGTCACGGTCCGGCTACTACAAATGGTCCCATAACCAGCAGCAACGACTCCTAGGTAACGATGATCGGGCAGCGTTTTATGACGATGTTGACTGCAAGATCCGCCAGATTTGGGCTGACTCTGATCAGGTCTACGGCGCACCGCGCATTACCGCAGAACTGGCTGAGCGCTACGGCATTGCGCTCAATCGGAAGACTGTGGCCAAGCGGATGCGCCTGATGGGGATTGAGGGGATTTCACCGCGTGCCTTCGTCCCGGTGACCACGATTCAGTCCAAGCGTAAGTCCACGCTTGGACTGAGCCGGGTTCTCCGCCGCGCGGAAAACAACGCCCGGAATTCCTGCCTTTGCCTCACAGCTAATCTGTGCCACTCCAGGTTTAAGCCAAGACTGGAGCAGCAACACTGTTCAGCAACACCCCGCACCAAGCGCGCATCAGTCGAAAGATTCGATGCGCGCTTCTAATTCACTGCGCGCCACCCGCATGGTCAGCTCGGAGGAATAACCGCGGCGCGCGAGCATCCCAACGACACGCCGCAAGGCTTTGTCATACTCCGCCCTATCAGCCGGCGGCTGTTTGACCTCTCGCACCTTCTTCTGCGCCAAAGCGCGTGCCTGACGTTCCTCGTCCTCGGCACTGATCTGTTCTAATGCTTCTGCACGCACATGCGCTGCGACGCCCTTTTCACGCAGCTCCAAATCAAGGGCCCGGGAAGACTTTCCTCGCGTTGCCGCGCGCTGGCGCACCCACTCGGAGGCAAACCGTGCGTCGTCTAAAAGCAAGTTCTGCTCAAGCGAATCCAGTACCTCATCAACAAGCTCAGGCGCAAACTCCAGCTTGAGCAAACGTTCACGCAGCTCATGGCGTGAACGCTGCCGCTGATCCAGCAGTCCGAGGGCACGCTTGCGAATCGGCGCAAGCGCGTCTTCTTTGCAAGAGTCAAAGAGCTGCCCGCCCTCAAAGTGCTCAAGGGCCTGCTGCAGTTTCGCTACCTTGCTGGCAACATCGCGCTCCTGGCTATGCGTCATCGTCCTCATCGTCGAAGTCAACGTTTGGCACCATGTCAATCGCGTCGTCCGTCAGCGCGTCATCCTCGTCCGTTTTACCCGCGTACTTGCCAACGCCCAAAGCCTTGAAAATCTTGTCCTCAATCTCATCGGCCAAGTCAGGGTTGTCCTTGAGGAACTGGCGGACCTTCTCCTTACCCTGGCCCAGCTGCTCACCTTCGTAGGTAAACCAAGAGCCGGACTTCTTCACAATGCCGTTGTCCACGCCCATGTCAATGATGGAGCTTTCGCGCGAAATGCCCTCGCCGTACATGATGTCGAACTCCGCGATCTTAAACGGCGGGGACACCTTGTTCTTGACCACCTTGAGCTTGGTGCGGTTACCAATGGAATCCTGGCCGTCCTTCAGCGTCTGGATTCGGCGCACGTCACAGCGCACGGATGCGTAGAACTTCAGTGCCTTACCGCCCGTTGTGGTCTCCGGGGAGCCAAACATCACGCCAATCTTTTCACGCAGCTGGTTGATAAAGATGGCGGTAGTGCCGGAGTTGTACAGCGCACCGGTCATCTTGCGCAGTGCCTGAGACATCAGGCGGGCCTGCAGACCAACGTGGCTATCACCCATCTCGCCTTCAATTTCCGCCTTCGGCGTCAGCGCCGCCACGGAGTCAATCACGATGATGTCAATAGCGCCGGAGCGCACCAGCATGTCTGCAATTTCCAAAGCCTGTTCACCGGTATCGGGCTGGGAGACCAGCAGATTATCTGTATCCACGCCCAGCTTTGCCGCATAGTCCGGGTCAAGCGCGTGCTCCGCATCGATGAACGCCGCGATACCGCCTGCCTTTTGAGCCTGTGCGATGGCGTGCAGTGCCACCGTCGTCTTACCGGAAGACTCCGGGCCGTAGATCTCTACTACGCGCCCGCGTGGCCAGCCGCCAATGCCCAGTGCAACGTCGATGGCAGTGTTGCCCGAGGAGATGGACTGAATCGGCGGGCGCTTTTCCTCGCCCAGGCGCATGATGGCGCCCTTGCCAAAGTCCTTCTCAATCATTGCCATTGCCGCATCAAGTGCGTTCTGGCGGTCATTGCCCGCAGCAGCGGTCTTCTTCTTTGCAGCCATGTTTTCTCCTTAGGATTTTTAATGCTTATAGGTATTAGACGTTGGCTACCAGTGGTTCGGTTCCCTCGCAGCCAAAATTCATCCTAATTTTCTTCAGCACACACGAAGCACCTTACACGCAAGGGTGTTCGATTAAAGGTAGGGGCGCGGAAAATTATTTCCCGGGCCGGTCTACCCCCAAACGCCGTTCCGCTGGCACGTCAAAGGCATTGCACAACCCCTCCCACACCTCGCGCGGATCGACACCACTTTCGATGAGCTCACTTGCCGTCATATCGCTAGAGGCAAGCACCTGGGAACGAATGATCCATTCCGCACGCTCCGGGCCAAACTCATCACGAACAAGCTGATGAAATTCCGTCAATCGCATACGGCCAACCTACCTAAGCACCCCTCAATACCACGCATTGAACAGCGTTCAGGTAGGTTTTTCACATGACCAACTCTGAATCACCCCAGGCGAATGCCGCCTCAACGTCCCGCAGCTCTAACGCAACTGCAACTGATATCGCCTACATCGCCGTCTTCGCCGCCATCATCATGGTGCTTGGCTTTGTTGCCATCCCCGCCGGAGTATTCGGTGTGCCGATTGTCCTGCAGAATGCCGCAGTGATCCTGGCCGCCCTAGTGCTGGGCAGCCGCCGCGGTTTCCTCACCACGTTGCTCTTCTTGGCTGTCGGTCTTGCATTTCCCGTTCTTGCAGGTGGCCGCACCACGATTGCCGCGCTCGGCGGCCCCACCGCGGGTTACCTTGTTGGGTATCTCATTGCAGCGCTTGTCGCTGGCGCCATTGCATACCGCGCACCGTTTTCCGCAAACCGCGCTGTAACCACCGGTATCTTCATCGTGGCTGGCTACCTCGGCCTATTCATGCAGTACCTCTTTGGCGTGTTCGGCATGATGCTTCGCCTGGACTTGACCTTCGGTGCCGCATGGGCAGCACAGTTGCCATTCCTTTTGCCGGATGCAATTAAGGTGGCCGTCATGATTGCTATCGCCCTTGCTGTCCACACCGCGTTTCCGGACCTTCGCGGCAAGCTCGGCAAACGCTAATGCCCACCATCGAGTTCCGCGGCGCAGCAGTCACCTATGACGACAAGCAGATCCTCGCGCCGCTCACCCTCAGGCTGACCGAGCAACGCATCGGCATCATTGGTTCAAACGGGTCCGGCAAATCCACCGCTGTGCGCCTGATTAACGGCCTTATTGAGCCGACTGAGGGTGACGTGCTTGTCAACGGTTTGTCTACCGCGAAGGACGCAAAGACTATCCGCAAACAGGTCGGTTTTGTCTTCTCCGATGCGGAGAATCAGATTGTGATGCCGCGGGTTGCCGATGATGTCGCATTCTCTTTGCGCCGTTTCAAGCTGCCCCGCACCGAGGTCCAGTCACGCGTTGCTGCTGTCCTTGAGCGCTTCGAGCTAGCCAGTCACGCCGAGCACTCCCCGCACACCCTCTCCGGTGGAGAAAAACAAATGCTGGCACTCGCGTCAGTGTTGGTCACTGAACCGGAAACCATTATTTGCGACGAACCAACGACTCTTCTAGATCTACGCAACCGGCGCCGCATCATCCGCGAGCTCATGGCCCTCGACCAGCAGCTCATTGTGGTCACACACGATCTGGACATGTTGCGGGATTTCGACCGTGTCCTGGTGCTCAATGATGCACAGCTGCTTTTCGACGGCACCCCGAACGCCGCCATCACTTTCTATACCGACCTGATGGAAGCGAAGCCGTGATCAGAGAACTTCCCCTAGGCGTCTACGTCCCTGGCAACACGTGGCTGCATCGCGCGAACCCCGCTTGGAAGTTCGTGGCGCTTGTGACATTCATCATTGTCGCAACGTTTGCGCCAAACGCCCCGTGGCAATCCATGACCGCTCTGACCTTGGTGATGGCGCTGTACATGTGGGCACGTATCCCGATTGAGGTTGCCTGGCGCCAGTTGGTGCCACTGCTGCCCATCTTGATCTTCCTCGGCGCTTTTTTGGTCTGGCAAAACGGTTTGGAAGCCGCGTTAACCACCATGATCTCGCTGCTAGCCACCATTGCTGCGGCAAACCTTCTGACGCTTACCACCACAGTGGAGGCGCTGCTCGATTCCCTGGATAAGGCAATGCAGCCGCTTGCTCGCTTCGGCGTGCCGGTGGATCTGATCAGCTTGACCATTGCGCTGACGATCCGTTTGATCCCCCTGATGCTACAAACGGCCAACGAGGTGCTCGACGCACGCAAAGCGCGTGGCGCCGGCTTCTCGGTGACCGCCTTTGGAACCCCCCTGGTTATCCGCGCCGTGCGACGTGCCCGCATGATTGCGGAGGCACTAGTCGCGCGCGGCGCGGTGGATTAACCCCGCGAGACGAAACGCTACTCGCCACGCAGTTCGCGCATACGCTGCGCAACTGCGTCATCAGAAACCTCGGCACCAGCGTTGTTGCCCTGCTCAATCGCCGGCTTCGCGCCAGAGGTCAGCTCACCAGCCATCTCGGCACGGATCTGCTCCAGGCGGCCGTGGCCAGCCATCTGGATACCGGCCTGCTCAACCTCAGCCATGCGGCCCTGAATCGAGTTCTGGGCCAGCTCAGCCTGGCCAAGCGCGTTGGCGTAGCGGCGCTCAATCTTGTCACGCACCTGATCCAGGTTGGGGCCCGACGCAGTAATCGCGTTCATGGACTGCATGGTCTCGGAGACCTTCTCCTGCATCTTGGCCTGCTCAAGCTGGCTCAGCAGCTTGGTGCGCTCATTGACCTGCTGCTGCAGCTGTGCCGCGTTGCGCTCAACTGCCTGCTTCGCAGAAGCCGCCTGCTGCAGAGCCTGGTCGTGCAGCTGCTTGGTGTCCTCAACGCCCTGCTCCGCGGTGACCAGCTGTGCCGCAAACGCCTCAGCAGCGTTCTCGTACTCCTGTGCCTTCTGCGCGTTACCCTCGCCGCGGGCCTTGTCGGCCAGCTGCAGTGCCTGGCGGGTATTGGCCTGCAGCTTCTCCACGTCCTCCAGGCGGCGGTTAAGCTGCATCTCCAGCTGACGCTGGTTGCCAATCACGGCAGCTGCCTGCTGGGACAGTGCCTGGTGCTGGCGCTGGGCCTCATTAATTGCCTGCTCAATCTGGACCTTCGGGTCAGCGTTTTCCTCGATCTTGCTGTCGAAGAGCGCCATCAGGTAGTTCCAGAACTTCTTGAACGGGTTCGCCATTGGTTACATAAACCTTTCGTGGAAAATTACATTTCTGCGTCCCCACTTTAGACGCGATGGGCGCGCCCCGCTTGCGCTACTCCCCCTGATAACCCACAGCGACGGGCTTAAGCCTCTGCTGCCGCAGGAGTTGTCGTACGCAGTTCCTCCGCCAAAGACGGCAGGGAGAGGTTTGCCACAGCCTCAAGCAACACCTCAGACACCGTGGTATCCAGCGCCTGGCAGATGGAGGCAAGCACCTCAGAGGACACTTCCTTGCGGCCGCGCTCAAGCTCCGAGAGGTACCCCGGGCTCACCAGTGCTTGGGTAGCTAGCTCACGAAGTGACACGCCCTTGTCCGCACGAAATGCACGCAGCGACATCCCCAGTGCTTCACGCAGCAGGGGTTCCTTCACCGGCGCGGTTGGGATAAGGGGCGCGGTGGTTAACGGTTGGTCTAGAAGCAGAGTCGTTGTTGCCATCATGAGTTCTAACGGATCAGCCCTTCAGTTTGTTCCCCAAGTGCGTGCAACACCCCGATCAGCGCTGCATCCACGGCTGAATTCCGAATGTCATTGCGGGTTCCTGCAATCACACGCTGCGGCTCAGCCGCATCTGGAACCAGCGCGAATCTGGTCTGGCTCGGCGGCAACAAATCCGCAGCCAAGCTGGATGCAGTCCAGTTCGGCCCTGCAAGGCCAATCCAGACCTCACCCACCGGGTGTCCGTCTTGGAGATCAGGGCCTGCCACGCCAGTCAGCGCAACCGCCCAGTCAGAACCACATGCTTGCCTGCAACCGCGAGCCATCTCTCGTGCCACAGCCGCAGAGACCACACCTTCGAGTTCTACAACCTCGGCTTCTACCCCAGCGAGTGCAATCTTTAAGTCCGTGGCGTAGGTGATCAGTCCGCCGCGCAGCACGTCCGATGCTCCCGGGATGGCTGCAACACGGGCGCTAGCCAAACCAGCAGTCAGTGACTCACAAAAGGAGATGGTTTGGGAGTGTTTCCGCAGTGCGTCTACAAGCAAAGGCTCAAGCATTAGCTTTCTCCGCATCAATCAAATACTGGATACCGGTCACCACCGTCACGGCAGCGGCAATAATCATCACCACGAGTGTAGGAATATCCATCCACGCTGGCAGCGGGCAAAGGTAGAGCGCAATACCCACGGTTTGCAGGACGGTCTTGAGCTTGCCGCCTTTCGACGCCGGGACGACGCGACCACGCCGCAACATCCACATGCGCCAGAACGTAATGCCCAGCTCACGCACCACAATGACCACGGTGATCCACACGGGCAAGGTGGATGCGATGTTGAGCGTGACCATGGCTGTGATCATCAGCGCTTTATCTGCAATCGGGTCAGCGATTTTGCCAAAATCCGTAACCAGACCACGGGCGCGGGCGATATCGCCATCCAGTTTGTCTGTAATCATCAGTGCAACAAAGAGACCGAAGGCCCACCACCAGCGCTGATCGAGAACCAGCCAGGCGAACACTGGGATAAACAAGATGCGCAGACTGGTCAATATGTTTGGCAGATTCCAATTGGACTGCTTGGCCGTAGCGTTACTCACGCCATCCACCCTAGACTGCCATTCATGAGATATTTCGCTTGCACCTATACCTACGCCTCTGACGCTGAGCTTGTAGACGCCACGCGGCCAAAACACCGCGAGTTCATCGCAGGTCTCCTTGAGGCTGGAAAGATCGTCGGCTCCGGACCATACCTCGAGGGTGGACAGGCCCTGATCATCATTCAGCTGCCAGATACCGCTGGAATTGCAGAGGCAGAAGCGTTGATGAATCAGGACCCGTATGTAGCTGCCAATGCGCTTGCGAACCGGGATATCCGCGAATGGAACCCGGTCGCAAATATCTTCACCTAACTCTTCTTGCCGCGGGCGACATGCAAGTGATCGGTATCGCGTGAACCGGTCGCTGTGTGGTCGCCCTTTCCGGAGGTCGCCGGATCATCAATCCACTCGATATGGTGACCGAACTTGTCCACTTTGCGACGGTTACCGTGGTCATCAAAGTCAACGTGGTACTTCTTGTCGTCCGGTTGACGGCGCCCAGCCTTGAGATCTGCACGGTCCTTGATTACGGACGCAATTGCAGTCACTACGAGTACTCCGACAATCACGCCGAGGGAGGTGACCGTCCCGATTTCCGGCACGCCCAAGCCCTCTCCGCCGTTGATGAAGGATAGATTGTTCTCGTGCAGGGCGTGCAGCAGCAGCTTCACGCCGATGAAGCCGAGCACGACTGCCAGGCCGTATGGCAGGTAGACGAGCTTGTCCAACAGGCCGTTGAGCAAGAAGTAGAGCTGACGCAGCCCAAGCAGCGCAAACGCGTTGGCGGTGAACACCAGGAACGCTTCCTGGGTGATGCCGTAGATGGCCGGGATGGAATCGAATGCGAACATCACGTCGATAAATCCAATGGACAGCAGCGCGACGAACAGCGGGGTTACAGCCCGCTTGCCAGCCTGTGTGCGTGACACCAGTCGGTCACCGTGGTACGAGCTGGTCACCGGGATGACCTTGCGCAGGGTCTTGACCACAAACATGTCGTTCGGGTCCGGATCCTCCTGGTCGGTCGCTTCGTCATACACCAGCTTGATCGCGGTGTAGATGAGGAAGGCAGCGAAGATGTAGAACACATCCGACCAGGCCTCAATGATCACGGCGCCAAGCAGGATGAACAACAGACGGAAGATCAGCGCCATCACAATGCCGATCAGCAGCACCTTCTGCTGGTACGCACGAGGGATCTTAAACGCGCCCATGATCAGCGCGAACACAAACAGGTTGTCCACGGACAGCGAAAGCTCCGTGATGTAACCAGTGAAGAACTGAATGCCGTGTTCTGCGTCCCACAGCCACCACACGATGCCGCCAAAAATGCAGGCCATGGTCATGTAGAACGCCGCCCACCCACCGGACTCCTTCATGGAGGGCTCGTGCGGGGTGCGCACGTGGGAAACGAAATCAAAAATGAAAAAACCCAGGATCACTGCAGAAGTGATCAGCCAGATGGACAAAGGCACATGCATAAGCTTTCCTCCGGTCAGAAGTTACGTTGAAATGACCGGAGGTCTCCCCCACCTCAATGTTGCGGGGCGGCCCAGACCGGGGCGCGAGATGCGCTGCCGTGCTGACGATCCGGGCACTTACGGGGTACTCCCCTCCAAGCGCGTCTCACTCTACACCACATGGATTCGGAAGCGCGGTGACACTAGCCTGTGGAACCCAGATGGCCTAAATGGCGAACGGGTCCTCATTCGGGTCGAGGTGTAGACGCAGCTCGATCGCGTCCGCCACCTCGCGTGCGACTGCCTCGCCGCATTCATCCGCAACGAATGCCGCCGCCATGTCTGTACCGGCCGAGACTCCTGAGGATGTCCACCGGTCGCGATCGTGTACCCAACGCGCAGAGCGGCGCCAATCGATGTCCTGGCCGAAGCTCGTGGCCCACGCAAACGCGCGCTTGTTACTCGTGGCCGCATACCCTTCCAAGAGCCCAGCCGCGGCGAGTAATGCCGATCCGGTACACACAGACATCACGACACTGGTGTCACTCGCCAGAGATTTGAGAGCGTTGAGGAAGCACTCGTCGTGCGCAAGTTTGCGGGTGCCCCGACCTCCTGGAACGAACAGGACATCACTGCCTTGCGGCGCATAATCGCCACTTACTTCAAATCGAACGCCCTGAGACGAGCCCACAGGACGCCCATCCGGAGAGAGCAACGTGACTTCCCACCCGTCGACCTTGGAGAAGACTTCCAGCGGCCCCGCTACGTCTAGAAGCTCGAAGTCCTCAAACAGGACGAAGACAAGGTGCTTGGACAAGCGCGGCGACACTACCTGCTGCATCTAGAACGCGCCGCCGGTTGGGTTGTACGTCGCCTGCACGGTGCGGGTGTCATCGTCCGTATCGGAGTCACCGCTTACTTGCGCCTCATCCTGCTCCAGCCCTGCTTCCTTCGGTGCTTCGGCAGGATCGGCTCCCTTGATCATCCAGATGATCGTCTCAAGCTCCTCAGGCTTGACCAGCACCTCGCGGGCCTTCGAGCCTTCTGACGGGCCGACAACGCCACGCGATTCCATGAGGTCCATCAGGCGACCCGCCTTAGCAAAGCCGATGCGCAGCTTGCGCTGCAGCATGGAGGTCGACCCCAGCTGGGAGGTAACCACAAGCTCGACCGCTTCGAGGAGGTCGTCGAGGTCTTTACCAATGTCATCATCAATAACCTTGGCTTCGGCCTGCTTGTCCTCGGTTACACCTTCGACGTACTCGGGCTCATCCTGGGACTTCGCGGCGTCTACAACCGCCTGGATTTCCTCATCCGTCACAAATGCGCCCTGCAAACGCTGTGGCTTGCCAGCGCCCTGCGGGATGAACAGGCCATCGCCCATACCGATGAGCTTCTCTGCACCCGCCTGGTCCAGGATGACTCGCGAGTCCGTCAGCGAGGAGGTAGCAAACGCCAGTCGCGACGGCACATTGGTCTTAATCAGACCCGTAACCACGTCTACCGACGGACGCTGCGTTGCCAGCACCAGGTGGATACCTGCCGCGCGGGCCTTCTGGGTGATGCGCACGATGGAGTCTTCGATCTCCTTCGGTGCCGTCATCATCAGATCCGCCAGCTCATCTACCACACACACAATGAAGGGGTATGGACGCATCTCACGTTCAGAGCCCGGAGGCGCCGTGATCTCACCGCTGCGAACCTTGCGGTTGTAGTCCTTGATGTGGCGCACGCGCGCGGACTTCATGTCCATGTAGCGCTGCTCCATCTCCTCAACCAGCCACTGCAGCGCAGCGGCTGCCTTCTTCGGCTGAGTGATAATCGGCGTGATCAGGTGCGGGATGCCCTCATATGGCGTCAGCTCCACCATCTTCGGGTCCACCAGAATCAGGCGCACTTCCTCCGGGGTCGCGCGGGTAAGCAGCGACACCAGCATGGAGTTCACAAACGCTGACTTACCGGAACCAGTAGAGCCGGCGACCAGCAGGTGCGGCATCTTCTGCACGCTGGCGGAAACGAAGTCGCCTTCGATGTCCTTACCAAGGCCGATGAGCATCGGGTCCGGGTCAGCGGCCACCTTCGGCGCGTCCAGTACGTCACGCAGCCGCACCATCTCACGGTCCTGGTTAGGCACCTCAATGCCCACAGCAGACTTGCCCGGGATCGGAGTCAGCAAACGCACATTGTCCGTAGCCACGGCATACGCCAGGTTGGATTGGAGGTTGGTGATCTTGGAAACCTTGACACCTGGGCCCAGCTCAACCTCGTAGCGGGTCACTGTCGGGCCACGGCTAAACCCGGTCACGGTCGCGTCAACGTTGAATTCCTCAAACACGTCCGTGATGGCCTCGATCATGCGGTCGTTGGCCTCAGTGCGCGTCTTCGGAGCATTGCCGGGAACCAGCAAGCTTGTCGACGGCAACGTGTACTCCCCCGACGCCACCTTCCGCGCCTCCTGCTGCGCAGGGTTCACCGGCGTTGTTGGTGCCTGTTGCTTTGCAACCTCAGACTTCGGCGTGCTTGCCGGCACCGCGGCAGCGTCGACGCCGCTTCGCGCAATGATGGCCTGGCGCATCGCCTCACGCGAAGTCCCAACAGCATCGGGTGCTGGGACTGCCGGCTGCGGTTGTGTGACCGGCTCACGATCCAGCACGCGGGTCTCTTCGACAGCCGGCGCGGGCTTGGCCGCAGGCTTTCGTTCCGGTTCCGGGGAATCAGCTACGTCTTCAGCAAAGTCGTAGACCGTGTCCCCGTCTGCCGGATAGTTATCCATCGGCGTGCGGGCTGGTGCAGTAGCAGGCGTCGGCGCTGGTGTAGGCGCAGGTGTCGGTGCCGGCGTCTGACGCACTCGTGGACGACGCGACGAGCGTGGGCGCTCCACCACCGTCCTCTCCTCAGGCTCACGTGGGCGGCGCTCGCGTCCCTCGGCTATGTCCTCAAGGTCTCGGTCAACGTGACTGTAGCGGTCATCGCTGTCAGCGTCTGCGTCTTCATCCTCGAAGAACTCTTCCTCGCCTTTCTCACGCATCCTGGCAAAGAGCCCAACAAGGTAGTCATAGGTCTGACGGGTAGTAATGCCGGTTGTTTTGAGTGCGCCGTACACAATGAGCAGCGCCAGCAGGGGTACCGCAACAAACGGAGTAAAGGCTACAGACAGGACACCACCGACGAGTGTGCCAATAGCACCGCCGGCAATCTTGCGTGTCTCCCAATCCGCTGGAGTGCCCGCAAATACGTGAATCATGCCCAGCATGCCCACAGCGATGATGCTGATCCCCAGTGCCACGCGGCCACGCACGGCATTTGGCGTACGCACATTGAGCATTAACGCAATCGCAATACATACCAGGACAATCGGCAGGATCAGCGCACCGGCACCAATAACCCAATGGCAGGCCTGAGCGATCACACTACCGACGGGTCCAGCAATGTCCATCCATACGGACGCACCAATAATTGCGGAAAGTCCGATAAGTACAAGGCCCCATGCATCGGCGTGAACATTGATATCTTCACTGTCACGTTCCCTCATGGGATCTTCCGATTCCTCCTGGACTTCAACCTTTGCGCGAGATTTTCTCCTGCGCGGTACATCTTCTTGCTCAGCATCATCAAACGAGGAGTCAAACGGATCAAAGTCCGCTTCCTCTTCATCGCGTCGACGGCGACGCCCGCCCCCAAAACCCGCGCCTAGACCTGCGACAGCGGATCCCACCCAACGGGTCGCAGACCCCAGCGTGCTGCCAACAACCTTGGTTGCAGAACCGACGCGCTCATTGGCAGTGTCCGCGGCGACCATAGATGAGGTCGGCGGATGTGTCATGGACGCGGGCGCACCATAATCACGGTCGCGTGAGGCTGCGTATCGGCTGCTCGAATACCCCCTTGACGCGGGGTGCGAGCGCGGCGAACGTGGTGCCGGGTTTTTGACAGACATGGGTGTAACTCTAATACCTCAAGTCACACACGTCACAGTTGCCACACCGGCACGGTATTTTAAATCTGTCGCTTCAGCCCCTTGAGCACCGATGTGTTGCCGCTAAAACTCACATCAACCGCATCGCGACCGCTCACCCACAACAGCAGTTCACCCGGCGCTCCACTAACTCGGAGCACGTTGTCCCCACGCTCAGCCACCCCAGCCTTGCCACCCGCAGTAATAGGCGGCAGATCCTGCGGGGTAAGCACCACAGGTACTTCGCTGCCACGCAATGTCAACGCGGCAAAACGTTTCACGTAACGCATCAAATCAGCATTGACAGCCTTGCTGAATTCGCGCGGCTGAACTACTCCCCTACCCCGACGCACATCCTCATGGTGGATGAAATGCTCCGCACCATTCATCTTCGCGTCTACAGGCGCAAGCAGCGCCGGCGGTCCGGCCGCCCATTCACGCACAACATCCCCGTACGGCCGCGCCTTCTGCTTCTTCGTCTCGCGCTCCAGCAGCGGCTTGGCCGCCGGGATCAAAATCCCCGGTGCGGCCCATGGCTTACGCTCACGGATCAACAAATGCACGGCCAAATCTTGGGTGGCCCAGCCGTCGTTGAGGGTTGGGGCGTCCGGGCCAACGTCCAGAAGCAAAAGCCCCAGACGCTCACGCTCTCTTTGTGCGAAAGTCATGCCCCTTAGCCTAGCCGCACAGGTGGAGCAGTTAGAACGGCAGCGAAGATCCGCTCCCGCTAGACAGCTGCCTGCTCATATCGTTGTAGCCGCGGATAACTGGGGCGAACTGTGCCACAGTTGGATCCACAGTCACCTGGATACCGCCCGTGCCCCAGCCGAGGTCAGTAGCTGGCTTGCCGTCAACGTAGCAGCCGCTAATGCCGCCCTTGGCGTTCATCAAACACATGATGGTGTCCTTGTCATAGTGACCAATCACGCGGATGCCCTGCACGCTTGGGTTGCGGAAGTTCGGATCACCCGGACGAATCACGTCGTAGTTCCTCCAAGCCGACGCGTAGCCAGGCTCAAATGGAACCTCGGTTCCCGGTGGCAGCGGGCGACCACCCGTCCAATCCACATCCTCGTCCGCGTGTGCCGCGGGCGCAAACATCATCGTGGCTACAGTCGCAGCAGCCGCCAACATTCCGGCAGTCTTCTTTGCGGTTCTCTTTGCAGTCCTCATGCCCCAAAGTGTTGCACGCCCCGTCCAGGCGTGTCTACCCCCTTAGACACACGTCACCCGCGCGGGACAGTTCCCGCGACGTGCTCGGCTGCCCGGTCCGCCCCAGTCAACAGATATGCAGGTCTAAATATGCAGGAGTAATGGTCAGAGCACTTTTTCAATAAGGGGCCCGTTAATGAAAATTGGCCGTGACCTGCGAACCTGCATATCTTCCCCTGCATATTTGTTCCAAGGACTGCCTCCAGGCCCGGCTTCAACGACGCACCCCCGGCCCGCGTGAAGAAGTTGGGTTTGACCCCGAAAACGTATCTACCCCCTAGACCACAACATCGTGCGGCCCTAGGGGGTAGTACGTGCGATGGCTAACGGTTAGAGCGACTCGCGGGACGCTTCCACGTCCTCATCATCAATCGGGCCCAGATCAGCGGCCATTGGGACGATGGTCGGCAAAATCACCGGCTCACGCTTGTACTTCTGGGAAATGGCGCGGCCCACCTTGCGGCGCAGCTGCTGCACCATACGCATCGCATCATTTTCACCCTGGGCAGCCAGATCATCCATCACGGCCTCGACGGCTTCGATGAGTTTCTTGTTGAACTCACGGTCATCATCAGACCAGCCAGTGGTGGACACAGTCGGCGACTGTAGGAGGCGACCCGTACGGTCATCAATCACACACGTAATGGACAACGCGCCACCGGCGGCCAGCGAGGTACGATCCGCCAGCACGTCCAGGTCCACATCACCCATGGTCTCGCCATCAACGTAGAGCTGACCCACCTGGTACTGGCCAACAACCTTGATCTTGCCCTTGGTCATATCCACAACCACGCCGTTTTGCGCAAGCGCGGTGTTCTCCGGGCGCACGCCCGTAGAGATAGCAAGCTCCTTGTTGGCGCGCATGTGGCGCCACTCGCCGTGCACCGGCATCGCGCACGTCGGACGTGCAGCGTTGTACAGCGCAAGCAGCTCTCCTGCATAACCGTGGCCAGAGGCGTGGACGTGAGCCTCCGCGTTGGTGATCACGTTCGCACCGATCTGGGCGAGGTTGTTGATCACCGCGAAGACTGCTTCCTCGTTGCCCGGGATGAGCGAGGAGGAGAAGATGATCGTGTCACCATCACGAATCGTGATCTGGCGGTGCTCGCGACGTGACATACGGCTCAGCGCCGCCATCGGCTCACCCTGCGTACCAGTGGTGATCAGCACCGTCTTGTGCGGTGCCATCTTCGCGGCCTCTTCGATCGGGATGATCGTGCCCTTCGGAGCCTTAAGCAGGCTCATCTTCTCCGCAATCTCCATGTTGCGCATCATGGAACGGCCGTTGAACGCCACCTTGCGGTTGTTCGCCACAGCAGCGTTAATAGCCATCTGGACACGCGCCACGTTAGAGGCGAAAGACGAGATCACAACACGCTGGCGAGCCTGGCTCACCAAACGGGTCAGGGTTTCCTCAATGCCCGCCTCCGAGGAAGAAATACCCGGAATAGTGGCGTTAGTGGAGTCACACATGAACAGGTCGATGCCCTCATCGCCGTAGCGGGCAAGGGCCGGGACATCCGTGGGCTTGCCGTCATACGGCGTCTGGTCCAACTTCACGTCACCAGTCATGACAACGTGGCCGGCACCAGTCTTGATGGACACACCCAAGCACTCCGGAATGGAGTGGTTTACGTGCCAGAAGCGCACGCGGAACGGTCCGACGTTGATGTCAGAGTCCTTGTTTACCTCATGCAGCTTCGGACGCTGGCGGTGCTCCTGGGTCTTTGCAGCAATCAGCGCGTTGGTGAAGCGGGATGCGTAAATCGGAATATCATGACGCAGCTTCAGCAGCCACGGGATCGCACCAATGTGGTCCTCGTGGCCGTGGGTAACAACCAGCGCCTCGATCTTGTCCAGCTTGTTTTCAATCGGACCAAAATCAGGCAGCACCAAGTCCACCCCCGGCTCACCAGAGTTCGGGAACAGCACGCCACAGTCCACAACCAGCAGGCGGCCGTTGTACTCGAAGACGGTCATGTTTCGACCAACCTCGGAAATACCACCAAGCGCGTAGATCCGCAGCGTGTTGTTCGCCGGCTTTGGCGGTGCTGGCAGACGCTTGGTCAGGTCAGCACCCTGCATGGACTTCATTGGGTTACGACGCTCACCGCGCCCCTCGCCACCGTGATTGCCACCACGACCGCGGCCGCGACGGCGGCGGCCATTGCCATTGCCTTGATTTTGGCTCTGGTTCTGGCCCTGGTTCTGGCTCTGACCACCCTTGTTGCCATTGTTATTTCCGCCGTTGTTTCCGCCACGGCCACTGCCTTTGGTGTTGTTATCTACACCAAAATCGCCGCCCTCTTGGGCGGCTGGGGTATCAGGTGCCTGGAATACGGGCTGCTGGTCTGCAGCCTCCGGCGGCCCGGCTTTGCGCGTAACTTTGCGTGCGCGGTTACGGGGTTCATTCATATTTAAAGGACTCCAGCTTTCTCCATGTCATGTCGGAGTGCCGCAACCTGTGCCTCAGTCGCCGACGCGACTGGCAGGCGGGGATCTCCGACCTCAATGCCCTGCAAACGCAAGGCTGCTTTCGCGAATGTGACACCACCCATTACAGCCTGATGGTGTGCTAGCACGTTAATGATGTTGGCATTAATCTCCCGAGAACGGGCGAGGTCGCCAGCCTCAAAACTTGTGAGCAATTCCCGCAGGGCACGCGGCGCCGCGTGTCCCACCACAGAGATAAAACCAGTCGCACCCACTGCCAGCCACGGCAGGTTCAGCGGGTCATCGCCCGAGTACCAAGCAAGGTCAGTGTTTTGGATCAGCGGCGCAGCTTCCGCGAAGTCACCCTTCGCATCCTTCACTGCCTGAATGGTGTCCAGCTCAGCGAGGCGCGCGATCACGCGTCCGTCAATAGGAATACCAGAACGGCCCGGAATGTCGTACAGGCAGATCGGCAGATCCGTCGCACCTGCAACTGCCGCGAAGTGGGCGTAGACGCCCTCCTGCGAAGGCTTGGAGTAATACGGGGTAACTACCAAAAGGCCGTCAGCACCAGCATCTGCAGATGCTTTCGCCAGCTCAATCGTGGTAGCAGTGCTGTTCGTACCCGCGCCAGCGATCAGCTTGGCACGGTCGCCTACTTCCTCCTTGACTGCCTGAAGTAAAGCGACCTTTTCTTCAGTGGTGGTGGTTGGGGATTCGCCGGTGGTGCCGGCAAGGACGAGTGCGTCCAGCCCATTGTCCACAAGGTGGGCAGCCAACCTACGCCCGGCCGCGAGATCAAGTTTGCCGTTTGCATCAAACGGAGTGACCATCGCGACACAGGCGGTGCCGAACGTCTCAGCGCCGCGGTTAGCTATCAATGATGTGCCCATGGGCAAATAGACTACCC
Organism: Corynebacterium riegelii; assembly: GCF_001263755.1. Taxonomy (NCBI): domain Bacteria; kingdom Bacillati; phylum Actinomycetota; class Actinomycetes; order Mycobacteriales; family Corynebacteriaceae; genus Corynebacterium; species Corynebacterium riegelii. The sequence continues at coordinate 486,773 of NZ_CP012342.1, read as the reverse complement.
TGTTTCACCCCCAAGTTTGCACAAGAGCACACCAACAGCGGACAAAACCCTCCGCAACCCGTAGGTAAATTACACGTAAGGACTGGTTGCCATACGTGTGCCATCAGCCAATTCACTAATCAGAAAATCGCTAAACAGCACAGGCGAGGCCTCCCGCAACAGCTCTAAACACGCAATAGCCAGGGTGCGAATCTCCACGTCAGCATGCTCGGAGGCGCGTGCTGCGATAAATTCGCGCCACGCCCGGAAGTTACCGGTAACCACAAAACGGGTCTCAGTTGCGTTGGGCAGAATCGCGCGCGCAGCCTGGCGCGCCTTCTTGGCCCGAAGCAGTGCATTCGGTTCGCTCGCCAGGTTTTCCTCTAGGGCGTGCAGCAACTCGTCGTGAACAAAACGCGCCTCATCTACTGCGGCGAGGAACATGCGGTGCAGCGACTCATCTTCTGCAATCACATCCGGCACAATCACTTCCCCATCACCGGAGTGGACGAAGCGCTGCGACAACTGCGAGAAGGACAAGTGCCTGTGGCGCAAAAGCTCGTTGCCAGCGGCACGCGAAAGTCCACGGATGTAGACGGTTGCAGTTGCATGCTCTAACAGCGCGTCATGGCCAACATCAATGATGTGGCGAAGATACGCATCATTTGCGCGGGTGTGCGGGTTGGGCTTATCCCAGGTTTCATAACAAGCCCTACCAGCGAACTCCACGATGGCTTCCGCGTCCGTGGCCTCTGCATCTACCTCCCAGTCCACGCCGGTAGGCATGTGAAACGTCGAGGCTGCAATGAGCTGCACATCAAGGGTTGATTCCACGGCCATTGATTACAGCCCCAGGTAGGTGTCTAGGCCAATAGTCAGGCCAGGGTGATCTGCCACCTGACGCACGCCGGTAAGCACACCCGGCACAAAGGATTCGCGGCCGTAGGAATCCTGACGGATGGTCAAGGATTGATCGGTGGTGCCAAAGATCACTTCCTCGTGCGCCACCATGCCGGTCATGCGCACGGCGTGGACATGCACACCATCCACATTCGCCCCGCGTGCTCCCTCAAGGGACTGTTCCGTAGCGTCCGGCATTGGGGCCATTCCTGCTTCACGACGCGCACGCGCAATCCCCTGTGCCGTCTTAATCGCAGTGCCACTCGGCGCATCAAGTTTGTTCGGGTGGTGATATTCCACAACCTCAGCAGACTCAAAGAACGGCGCAGCCTGCTTAGCAAAAGCCATGGTCAGCACCGCAGAGATGGCAAAGTTCGGCGCGATCAACACGCCCACCCCGTCTGCCTCTGCGCACCACTTGCGCACCTGCTCATAGCGGGCCTCATCAAAACCGGTGGTGCCCACCACGCAGTGAATGCCATTGGAAATGCAGAACTCCAAGTTGTCCATCACGGCATTCGGAGTTGTGAAATCCACAATTACTTCTGCCCCAGCGTCAATGAGCTGTTCAAGGCTATCCCCCTGGCCAATTTCGGCGACCAGCTCTAGATCTTCGGCCGCGTTGACACCTGCGACAACTGCCGAACCCACGCGACCTTTCGCACCAAGAACTCCAACTTTCACCGTCACGTTGCCTCCGCTTCTATATGGTTGGGGGTATGAACAGAGCGTCGATAAGCATAATGCTCCTACTTCCGCTGGCGTTGAGCGCCTGCACACAGCCGGAAGCGCCGGAGCCGACCCCGCAGGCTGTGACGCAGGAAAGCGTTGCAACTTCGCAAGCCACAACGGCGCAACCGACCACTTCGGTTGAAACGAAGGAAGCAACTACGGTCCAGCCCGCGGATGACGCCCAGGCGCAGACACTGTTTGCGCAGGACCGCGTAATGCTGCCTTCCCAGGGCAACCCGGAACTCGTGATTCAAGATGTGCGCGCCGGCACCCACACCGATGTGGACCGAGTGGTGCTTGAATACTCCGGAACCGGCCTGCCAGGCGTGATCGCGGCCTACAACCCGGATCCTCGCCAGCAGGCCTCCGGTTTGCCGATGGAGGTTCCCGGCAACGCGTTTCTGGAAATCATGATCCAGGGCACCCCTATGGCAATGATGAGCCCGCGCGAAGACCTCATTGCAGGTGGACCAGTTGGCGTTGGCGCAGGACACGTGGTGGACGTCGTCCACGGCGGTGTGTTTGAGGCCGATACGCAGTACATCATCGGCCTTGACCAGCAGCTGCCGTTCCACGTGTACGTGCTGGAGAATCCGACGCGTGTTGTAGTAGATTTTCAGCGTTAATTCACAACACACGATCACAAATGAGTGATACAGTTCACACATGGGAACTGATAGCAACAACACTCACTTAACTGAAACTGACAAGCGCGAACTAAAGCGCGCCCCGCTGGGCCCCGATTCCCTGCTGTGGAAGTGGGGCTCCGACAACCGCATTCAGCTGCTGCGCGGCTACACCGGTGTGCTGCAGAATATGCACCCCGCCATTGGCCAGTCGCTGCTTGATCACTCGAAGTTTTTCGAGGAGCCGTTCTCCCGCCTGGAGCGCTCAACTCCGCAGATTATCTACTCGATTTATGACGACGGCACTCGTGCCAAGCAGGTCCGGGATTATCACCACGGCATTAAGGGCAAGCTGCGTGACGGTACCCGTTACCACTCCCTGAACCCGGACGTGTACTGGTGGGCACACGCCACCTTTGTGTGGCGCGTGATCTGGGCCCAGGAGCTCTTCGGCACCCCGTTTACTCGCGAGGAGAAAGAGCAGATCATCCAGGAGGGCGTGACCTGGTGGGACATGTACGGCATGTCCGAGCGCCCGGTGATTGACAACCTCGACGGCTACATCGAGTACTTCAAGAAGATGGAAGACACCGTCTTGGAACGCAACGAGACCGTGGACTTCGCACTGCGCACCGCACGCGTAGAGCCGGTGACCCCACCGGATGGCGTTTCCCAAGCTGTGTGGAATGTGATCTGGAAGCCGATCATGCGCTCCATGATTTGGATGACCTACGGCACCTTGAACGACAAGCAGCGTGAGATCCTGGACCTGGAGTGGACCGCGAAGGACCAGAAGCGATTTGACCGCATCGCGAAATTTGTCCGCAAGGTCTTTGACAAGCTGCCGGAAGACAAGCGCTACATGGAGCCTGGTCGCAGCATGATGATCAAGAACGGCATGATCGAAGGCGAGTACAAGGAGCCGAAGCTGGCTGCCCCGTACGGCCACGGCGAGGAGTCCGCTGATAACACTGACGGTAAGGCCAAGGACGCTCGTTCTGGCGGCTGCCCAGTCTAAACCATTCGCTGCCATTTCGCCCCGGCACAGCTGACACGAACTCACTGTGTCAGCAGGTGCCTGGGGCGTTTTGCTCCTCAGCCCAAGATTCAACACTCGAGAGAAAAACACCAATGCTTCCAAAACGCCTCCAAGAACGCCCGCTGCCGGAAGAGTTTGCCCGCAAGCTCTTGGTCCACTCCACCAATGCCAAATCCGGTTCTTTGGCTACCGGTGAGCTGCATGAGGTTTACTCCCCCTACTTCAGCGCCCCGCTTGGGCATGTTGGTGTCGGCTCCGTCGAGGACGTGGAGAAGGCATTCGAACTTGCCCGCCACGCCCAAAAGCAGTGGCAGGAACGGCCGATTGCTGCGCGTGCTCGCGTGATCAAGCGCTTCCATGACTTGGTGAAGAAGCACAGCGACCTTTTGGCGGACATTGTCCAGCTTGAGACCGGCAAGGACCGCACAGCGGCGTATGACGAAGTGTTGGACGTGATGAATAACGCCCGCTACTACGCCAACAACGCGGAGAAGTTCCTAGCTACCTCCAGCAAGGCTGGCGCATTTCCAGTGATCACCAGCACCACGCAGCAGCGCGTGCCCAAAGGCATTGTTGGCCAGATCAGCCCGTGGAACTACCCCCTGGCCCTTGGCGTCTCCGATGCGATTGCGGCGTTGATCGCAGGCAACGGCATCGTAGCCAAGCCGGACTGGCAAACCCCATTTTCCAACCTGATCGCGCTGCACCTGCTGCTCAACGCAGGTTTGCCGCACAACCTGTTCCAGATTGTCACCGGCTCAGGCACTGTTGTTGGCCAGGCTATCGCGCAGCGTTGTGATTACCTCATGTTCACCGGCTCCACAGCAACCGGAAAGCTCCTGGGCAAGGTTGTTGGTGAGAGGCTCGTGGGCTACTCCGCTGAGTTGGGCGGCAAGAATCCGATGATCATCTCACCCGATGCGGATGTAGCCAAGCATGCCGACACGATTGCCACCGCGTGCTTTTCCAACTCCGGCCAGCTGTGCGTATCCATCGAGCGCATCTACGCGCACACCGAGATTTACGACGAATTTCTGCACGCATTCAAAGCCGCCACCGAAAAACTCACACTAGGCACGGGATTGAACTGGAACTACAGCATGGGCTCACTCATCAACCAGGATCAGCTCGACCGCGTCACGGCTTTTTTGGAGGACGCGGTGGCAAAGGGCGCAACCGTGGTTACGGGCGGCAAAGCCCGCCCTGATGTGGGGCCCTACCACTTCGAGCCGACAGTCCTGACCGATCTTGGCCCAGACACAGACCTGGAAACCGAGGAAGTGTTCGGCCCTGTGGTCTACGTGCAACGCGTCGAGAGCCTTGAAGAGGCCGTGGAATTGGCAAATGACACCAACTACGGGCTCAACGCCTCAGTATTTGGTGCCACAGAAACCGCCGAGCGGCTGGCGTGGCAGATTGAGACCGGCAGCGTGACTATTAATGACGGCTACGCGGCCACCTGGGCCTCCATCTCCACCCCACTAGGCGGTGTGAAGGAGTCCGGCATGGCCCGGCGCCACGGGCCAGAGGGCATGACCAAGTACACCGAGGTCAAAAACATCGCCCAGCAGCGCATCATGCCAATGCGTGGCCCGAAGCAGCTGCCGCGTAAGTACTACGGGCAGCTAATGACCACGGCACTAGACCTAGGCAAGAAACTGAAGTTCCTGCCCTAGTCCTCGACCGGCACCAGGGAGATCTTGCCGCGGTTATCAATATCGCGGATCTCAACCTCAACCTTGTCGCCGACGTTGATGACGTCTTCCACATTCTCCACGCGGGTGTTGCCACCCAAGTTGGAGATGTGGATCAGGCCATCAGTGCCCGGCAGGATGGAAACGAACGCACCGAACGCCACGGTCTTGACCACGGTGCCCAGGTAGCGCTCGCCCACCTTCGGCATCTGCGGGTTCGCAATGGCGTTGATCTTCTCAATCGCCGCGTCCGCTGCAGCACCCTGGGCGGCGGAGACGTAGATCGTGCCGTCGTCCTCAATCGTGATGTCCGCGCCGGTCTCCTCCGTAATGGAGTTGATGGTCTTGCCCTTCGGGCCAATGACCTCACCGATCTTGGACACCGGCACCTTCACGGTGGTGATCTTCGGAGCCAGCTCATTCATCTCATCCGGCTGGTCAATGACCTCAGCCATGGTGTCCAGGATGGTCTCACGTGCCTCGCGTGCCTGGTTCAGAGCACTTGCCAACACATCAGACGGGATGCCGTCCAGCTTGGTGTCCAGCTGCAGCGCAGTAATGAACTCGCGGGTACCGGCAACCTTAAAGTCCATGTCACCGAACGCATCCTCTGCGCCGAGGATATCGGTCAGTGCCACGTACTCGGTCTTGCCGCCCACCTCACCAGAGACAAGGCCCATCGCAATACCAGCAACCGGAGCAGCCAACGGCACACCAGCGTTGTACAGCGACAACGTGGAGGCACACACAGAACCCATGGAGGTCGAACCGTTGGAACCAAGCGCCTCAGAGACCTGGCGGATGGTGTACGGGAACTCCTCACGCGACGGGATCACCGGCAGCAGGGCGCGCTCTGCAAGCGCACCGTGGCCAATCTCGCGGCGCTTCGGGGAACCCACACGTCCGGTCTCACCAGTGGAGTACGGCGGGAAGTTGTAGTGGTGGATGTAGCGCTTGGAGGTCTCCGGAGTCAAAGAGTCAATGTGCTGCTCCATCTTCAGCATGTCCAGGGTGGTCACGCCCAGGATCTGGGTCTCGCCACGCTCAAACAGTGCAGAGCCGTGCGCACGCGGGATGAGTTCCACCTCTACCTCGAGGTCGCGGATGTCGGTGACCCCGCGACCGTCGATACGGAAGCCCTCCGAGAGGATCTTGTCGCGCACGATCTGCTTCTGCAGCGCGTTGTATGCGGCGCGGATCTCCTTGGAGGCGGCAGCAATCTCGTCTTTTTCGTCATCGTCAATGTCGAGCTTGTCAAAGAGGTACTCCTCGACCTCTTCCATGAACGCGTTGGACTCCTCCTCGCGCTCCTGCTTGCCCGCAATCGTCATGATCTTGGACAGACGCTTAGCGGCCTTCTTCTCCACTGCCTCAAACACCTTGTCCGAGTACGGCGGGAAGAGCGGGAACTCCTTGGCGTCCTTCGCTGCTTCCTTTGCCAGCGCGGTCTGCGCCTCGCACAGCGTCTTAATGTACGGCTTTGCAGCCTCCAGGCCCTGGGCCACGGTCTCCTCGGTCGGAGCCGGGAAGCCGTCCTTGACAAGCTTGACAACATTAGCGCCAGCGCCGGCCTCCACCATCATGATGGCAACGTCCTGCTCGGTCCTGCGGCCACGCTTCTTTTCCACAATGCGGCCGGCAACAACCATCTCGAACAGCGCACGCTCGTGCTGTGCGTGGTTCGGGAAGGCCACCCACTGGCCCTCCGGGTGCTTGTCATCAGCAATCAGCGCCATGCGCACGCCGCCAACCGCGCCGGAGACCGGCAGGCCAGACAGCTGCGTTGCCGCAGAAGAACCGTTGATGGCTACAACGTCGTAGTACTCCTCCGGGTCCATGGACAGCACCGTGACCACAACCTGCACCTCGTTGCGCAGACCCTTAACAAAGGTCGGGCGAAGCGGGCGGTCAATCAAGCGGCAGGCCAGGATCGCCTCAGTAGAGGGGCGTCCTTCACGACGGAAAAAGGAACCCGGAATCTTGCCTGCTGCGTACATACGCTCTTCCACGTCCACGGTCAGCGGGAAGAAATCAAAGCCCTCGCGCGGCTGGTTGGATGCGGTGACCGTGGTCAGCATCATCGTGTCATCATCCAGGTACGTGGTCACAGACCCGTCTGCCTGGCGTGCCAGCTGGCCGGTTTCAAAACGGATGGTGCGGGAACCGAAGTCACCGTTATCAATGGTGGCTACGGCCTCAGTGATGCCGTAGTCCTCATCCACAAAAACATCGAAGGAGTTTTTGGGCTTAAACATGCGAAGTAATCCTCTTTTCTGGCGATCATCGGTGCCGCCCTGGGGGTTTTCTTACAACAACAGGCCATCGTAGCAGGTCGCGCAGAAAAAGTAGAGGTCGCAGGTACAGGAAACGCAAAAACCGGCACCCGAAACGGGATACCGGTTGAAGCTTTTAAGCCGAGGGCCGAAATCTAGCGGCGCACCAATTAGCGACGCAGGCCCAGGCGAGCGATGAGGTCACGGTAACGCTCAACGTTGTTCTCGCGCAGGTACTTCAGCAGGCCACGGCGGCGACCAACCAGAAGCAGCAGACCACGACGGGAGTGGTGGTCGTGCTTGTGGAACTTCAGGTGCTCGGTCAGGTTGTTAATACGCTCGGTCAGCAGCGCAACCTGTGCCTCCGGGGAGCCAGTGTCGGTCTCGTGCAGGCCGTACTCCTTGAGGATGTCAGCCTTCTTCTCAGTGGACAGTGCCATGAGTGTTCTCCTTGGGTTTTTCAGTTCGCGCTCGAAATAAAGTCTGTTGTTTCGCCGTGACTGCCGCGAACCACAGTCAAATGACGCTAGACCGAAAAGAGACTACACCACCGGCGTGGACTGCGCCAAAACGGAAAGCCTGTTCATGAACTGCTCCAGGAAAGCGGCGGTGTCTACGCGCACGGCAACGGCGGCGTGCTTGTCTGGGTCGTTCAGCCGCGTCTCGTCACCAATCGTGCGCCCACGGGTGGGCTCCTGGGTGTCAACCTTCATGTTGATACCCAGGGTGTCCACCAACCCGGGGTTGATCGCCACGGCAACCGCCAACGGGTCGTGCAGCCCGCAGCCGCCTAAGTGCGGCGAGGTCGTCTTGTAGGCGTTGATGTAGTAGTTCGTAATGTCTGCCAAGAAGTTGCCGCCCACCGTGCCCAGCTTCGACCACTCGGCGGTTTCCTTGGTGGTCAGCAGCGTCTGCAAGGTGACGTCCAGGCCGATCATGGTGACGTTTCGCAGCTGGCGAAACACCTTGTCCGCAGCCTCAGGGTCTTGGTAGACGTTCGCCTCGGACCAGCCGTTGACATTGCCCGGCACGGTCAAAGCGCCACCCATCATGACAATATTGGCGTTTTCGCGGAACACGTTTGAGGCCTCAATCGCCGCCGCAATAGTCGTGGACGGACCAGTTGGCACGATGACCAGCTCTTCACCAAAGCGCTCCACAGACTCCACAAGGAAGTCCACCGCGGAGAGCTGCTCTGCCTCGCGCTGCGCATCCGGGATCTCCACCTCACCGATGCCGTTTTTGCCGTGGATAAACGCGGAGATCTCCTGGACCTCAAAAGACGATTGCGCCGAAGCGTGGCCCGGGCCTGCGAACACCGGCACGTCCGTGCGTCCAAACAGCTCCAGGATCGCAAGCGTGTTGCGCACCGAGTCCTCCACAAGCACATTGCCGTACGTGCAGGTCACGCCGATGAGTTCCGCCTCCGGGGAGGCCAGCGCATAGGCCAGCGCCAACGCATCATCAATGCCGGTGTCTAGGTCCAGGATCAGCTTCATCGTCATGGAGCCACATGTTACGCGCCTAAAATCTCCCGCACACGCGTTACGTCACGGCTCATGTTCTCCAAAAGCTCATCAACTGAATCGAACTTCACCATGTCACGCACCTTGGCCACAAACTCCACGCGCGCCAGTCGCTCGTACAAATCGGCCTCGCGGTCCAGTACGTAGGACTCCACGCTGCGCCGCTCATCACCAAACGTCGGATTCGTCCCCACCGAAATCGCCGCCGGGTACGCCACGCCGGGTTCCATGTCACCTTCCAGCGCGCCGTTGTCAATCACGGTGAACCAGCCGGCATACACCCCGTCGCCAGGCAAGGCTGCTGATTCCGGTACGTACTGGTTCGCCGTCGGGTATCCCAGCTCGCGCCCGCCGCGGCCTGCGCCGCGCTCAACTGGCGCAACCACCGCGAAGTCGCGGCCCATGTATTCGCGCGCATCGGCAATCTTGCCTTGCGCTAGCTGATTGCGGATGGCGGTTGAGCAGATGTGGCCCTCATCGTCGCCAAGCAACTGCACCACTGTGACCGCAACCCCGCACTCGTCGCAAAGCTGCAGCATCGTCTGCGCAGTACCCGCCGCATCCGCACCGAAGGTGAAGTTCTCCCCCACCAACACGTGGCGCGCGTGCAAGGCACCAACGAGCACCTCCTCCACGTACGCCTGCGGGCTTAGGCCTGCGATCTCCTTACGGAAATCAATCACCAGCAGGTAATCCACGCCAAGACCGGCAATCTGCTCCGCACGCTGCGCAAACGGCATCAGCTGCGGCGGCGAGCTCTCGGGTGCGAAGATGGTGCGTGGGTGCGGGTCAAACGTCATCACGACACTGGGCACGCCCAGTTCACGGGCTTGCTGCACCGCCTGCGAAATCAACAGTTGGTGGCCGCGGTGCACACCATCGAACACGCCGATGGTGACCACGGTGCCGCCGGAGGACCCAAACTCCGCCGGAATGTCACTGAGGCCGCGCAAAACTTTCACTCGCAACACACTACGGCATACTTTGAAAGCATGACTGATCCCCTCGCAGCTTCCGGACTTGTCATTGTGGATAAGCCCGCCGGTCTCACAAGCCACGATGTGGTTGCTCGCCTGCGGCGCATCTTCCAAACCAGGAAAGTGGGCCACGCGGGCACGCTCGACCCCATGGCCACGGGCGTGCTGGTGGCTGGCATTGAACGTGGCACGAAGCTGCTCACTCACCTGGTTGGCGCGGACAAGGTCTACGAGACCACGATCCGCCTTGGCGCATCTACCACCACTGATGATGCGGAAGGCGAGATCATTGCCACCGCCGATACCAGCCACATCACAGACGAGCAGATTGATCAGGGTATTGCCGCACTCACCGGCGACATCATGCAGAAACCTTCTGCAGTTTCTGCCATCAAGATTGACGGCAAGCGCGCCCACGAGCGTGTTCGCGCAGGTGAAGAGGTGGACATCCCAGCGCGCCCGGTGACCGTGCACAGTTTTACCCATACGGTTCGCCGCGGTGAGCACCTGGATATTGATGCCCAGGTCCACTGCTCCTCCGGCACCTACATCCGCTCGCTCGCGCGCGACCTGGGTGCCTCCCTTGGGGTTGGAGGGCATTTGGTTGCTTTACGACGCTTAAACGTCGGCCCCTACCCCGCCACCCAAGCCAAAACGCTCGAAGAGCTTGAAGCGAATCCACAACTGACCTACTCCATGGATGAGGCGTTGAAGCTGGGCTGGCCGGTGCTTGACGTCACCCAGGAGGAATACGACGCGCTCGCATTGGGCAAATGGCTGACGCCTCGCGGCCTAGACGGCGTCCACGTGGCCGTCGGCCCAGATGGGCGCGCAGTGGCCTTGGTGCGCGAGAAAGGCAAGCGCCTGGCCACCACGTTCGTGGCACGTCCAGCAACGCTGTAGCCGGGCCTTCACGGCCGCGGCTACAGGGTGTTTATTGAAGATACGCCGAGGCGATCACGTACCCACCGCGGACAACCCAACGCCCCTCAAAATATGCGGCGGGTGTTGGTCGGGCGAGCAGGTGAGAGGTAAACGAGCCGTCGATACGCAGCTCGATCTCTGCCTCCTCAAACCCCAGCCAACGGCGAGTCAGCGGGAACCAGCATTTGTAGGTGGCTTCCTTCGCACAGAACAACAAGCGATCCGCCCACATGTTGCCCTGGGCACGGAAGCGCTCAACAGTCTCAACCTCCGAAGGCAACGCAATCTGTGACATCACGCCGTCTGGCAACGGTTGCGCAGGCTCCGCGTCCAAGCCCATGGACCTCACCTCACGTATCGGCGCCGCGACCGCAGCACGCAAACCATCCGTGTGGGTCAGCGATCCGGTGAAGCCGGCAGGCCACAGAGGCATGCCCCGCTCCCCTCGCAAAATAGCTTGCTGGGTGGACACGCCAAGCTCCTTGAGGGCTTGGTGGGCGCACCAACGTGCGTCCCCAAACTCGCCCTTGCGCATATCCACCGCCTCTGAGACGGCAGCGCGCTCATCGGGCAAAAGGTCCCGATAGTTGGTCAGATCCTTCGCATCATCATTGCGTAGGTACACCACCCGCGCTGCAGGCGGGAAAAGCGTCAGGTCCTGCATCACTGGCCCACCTCCATCACTGGGTATGGAAATGGCACAGGCGGGCGCTCAAGGCGAGGCTCCCACTCACGCGGATATCCCAGCGAGACCTCAATGTGCTTGATCCCATCTACCTGCATCACACCGGGCATGTGCAGGTGCCCGTACACCACGGCCTGGGCGTTATAGCGCTGCGGCCAGCTGCGGGTGTGGCGAGTGCCGCACCACAGCGCGATCTCAGACCAGCGCATCTTCAACGTTGGCTCCTGCACCAACGGCCAGTGGTTGATCAGGATCGTAGGACCGCTGATACGTGACAGGCGCTTCGTGGTGTAGGCCAAGCGATCCCAGCACCACGCACGCACGTCTACAAACGGGGCGATTGCAAACTCATCCGTCATCATGATGTTGCGTTTGCGGGCAGCTTCAACCGCATCCTCCACGCTCATGCCGGGGCCCCGAAATGAGTAGTCATACAGCGTGAACAGCGGACAGATCGTCACCCCACCAAACACGGGATACGGGTCTTCTGGGGTGATTACGCCCATCTCACGCATGGACTGCACAAGGGCCGTGTATTTGTCACGTCCACGGTGGCGGTCAGCTGAGCGTGAAAACAACTCATGGTTGCCGGGAACCCAAATGACCGTGTCAAAGCGCTGTGCGAGTTTGGCCATAGTGCGCACGATGAGGTCATGACGTTCCGCCACATCGCCTGCCACAATCAGCCAATCAGAGGGATCCTTTGGTTCAATTGCGTCGATTTGTGGCGTGTTGGCTTTCACCGCCGCATGCAAATCGCTCACTGCCCAAAGTGTGGTCATGGCGTCTAGGTTAGCGTGCCCACTTCATGGACCGGAAGCGAACGACTACGCCAATCAACCGGAGGACCACGGAGGCAAGCTGGCCCACCCAAATGCCAGTCAGCCCCCAACCAAACGCGATGGACATGAGCGTGATGGGGAAAAACACGCCAAGTACTGAGGCGATGGTCAGGTTGCGCAAAAACGCGGCGTCTGACGCGCCAAGGAGCACCCCGTCTAGGGCGAAGACCACGCCACCCACAATGATCATGGCTACGAGGCAGATCCACGGCCCGCGCAGTTGGCTATGCACGCTTGGGTCCTTGGTAAACAGCGACCAGATTTGACCCGCAAACAGCGCGAATACCGCTGCAAGCAGCACACCAAACCCGGTAGAAAAGCGCGTGGTCTGGTTGCCTACTTCCTTTGCACGTTCCACGTCGCCTGTGCCCAGCGCGGAGCCGGTCAGCGTCTGCGCTGCAATAGCAAGCGAGTCGAGCACCAGCGCAAGGAAGTTCCACAACTGCAGCAGGATCTGGTGGGCCGCCAGCGCTGCCACTCCAAAACGCCCGGCAACCGCGGCTGCGGCAAGCAGCGAGATTTGAAACGACATAGAGCGCAGAATCAAGTCGCGCCCCAACACCAGCTGTTGGCGAATCACATCAAACTGTGGCGCGAAATCTCGCGAGTACCGCAGGTGTTCGCGCACCAGCACTGCAACGAACAAGCTGGCTGTAATGCCTATGCCAATCACGTTGGCTATTGCAGAGCCCACCAACCCAAAACGGTGCACCAGTATCGGTAGCAGAACCGCACCAGGTATCAGCCCACACAATGTCAGCCAGAACGGCAGGCGCGTGTTCTGCACACCGCGCATCCATCCGTTGCCGGCCATGATGAGCAGCGTCAGTGGAATGGCAAACGCTGCAACTCGCATCCAGCGGGCGGACTCCAGGCTGGTTTCATAGTTTCCGGATAGCGCCATTGCCAACGGCTGGGCGAACACCCACACGATGGTGGCCAACGCTAGTCCGACTAAGAGCGCAACCCAGCTTGCTTGGACGCCTTCTGCCACGGCCTGGTCGCGGCGGCCTGCGCCAAACATGCGCGAACTGCGCGCTGTCGTGCCGTAGGACAGAAAGGTCAGCTGGGTTGTAACCGTTGACTGGATGGCTACGCCTGCGGCAAGTGCTGCCAGTTCAGCAGTGCCAAGGCGTCCAACAACTGCTGTGTCTAAAAGCAGGTAGATCGGATTCGCCGCAAGCACACCAAGTGCCGGCAGCGCTAACGCAAGGATGCGACGCGTGCTCATAAACTCTTCGTGTCTACTCCGGAAGTGCCTGCAGCAGGTCGCGTGTGATCTGATCCAGGTTGCCAGTGGCCGAGTAGCCAGCCGCTGGGATATGACCGCCGCCGCCAAGCGCTGCGGCTACCTGAGATACGTCGATCTTGGTGGATCGTAGTGACACTGCCCAATACCGGGGTGCCTGTTGCTTAAACACCACACCAACGTCTGAGCCTTGCAACGCCCGGGCGTAATCAATAATCGCCTCTACTGCCGTCTGGCTCATACGCGCCAGCGCCTCTGCCGGCACCGCGATCACGGAAACCGTCAGACCTTTTTCACGGTAGGTGTGCAGGTCAGCCAACACTGCACCCATAATTTTCAAGTCTTCTGCACTGATGGAATCCATCAGGTCCATAGCAATCTGACGGGTGTTCAGATCGTGGCGTTGCAACTGCGCCGCCAGCTCGTGCATGCGTGGGCTTCCCCACCGGAAGTTACCGGTGTCCGTCACCAGTCCCGCGTACAGGCAGTACGCGATGTCACGGTCAATAGTTACTCCCATGTGGCGGAAGAGCTCACTAATGATGGTGGTTGTGGACTCAGCATCCACAATCAGGTTCATCCCGCCGAACCCAGGGTTGGTTTCGTGGTGGTCAATCACCACCACGCGTTCCGGGTTTTCCGCAATCGCATTTTGCAGCAAGCCGGTGCGGTCAAGCGAGGCACAGTCAACTGTGACCACTAGTGCGTCATCCGGCAGCCATGCTCCGTAGAGCACGTCATCAACTCCGGGCACTGTATCCAGGTTTCCCGCATGCGGGTAGGTCTGGCCGATGTGCACGCTGGTTTCTATACCAAGTTGGCGCAGGCCAGCAGCCAAACCGCAGGCAGAACCGACAGCGTCAGCGTCGGGTTTGACGTGCGCTACCACGGCAATCTTATGCGCGTCACACAGGCGCGCGGCCACCGCCGCAAACGCCTGCGCTTCTTCTGGAAACAGTGACTCCACCAGGCGTTACTCCTTGTAGGGATTCGAATCGCCCGCTGGTTTTGCGCCTTCGCGCAAGCGTGCAAGTTCCGCATCGCGCTCACGTGCGCGGTTCAGGAGCTCTTCCATGCTTGCCGACGCCCCCGGGATACTGTCGTACTCAAACGTCAGGGTAGGCGTGAATCGCACGTTCAACGCATCACCGACGATCTTGCGGATCTGACCACGTGCTCGGTGCAGGGCCTCAGCGGCCTGGTCCAGATCCGGCTCATCATCAATGTCATGGCCACGCACCGTGTAATAGACGGTTGCGTCATGCAGGTCACCTGTCACTCGGGTGTCGGTGACCGTAATCAGCTCCATACGCGGGTCTTTGATCTCCCGGTCGATCGCGGTAGCCACGATCTGTTGGATCTGCTTTGCCAAGCGCGCTGCGCGCGGATTCTCACCCATTGTGTTCCCTTTCGTTGAGCGCTAACTGTGCCTTCATTGTGCGCTAGTGGCGCACTAGTTGCGCGGCACTTCCACCATTTCGTAGGTCTGAATGATGTCGCCCACCTGGATATCCGGGTAGGACAGCACCATGCCGCACTCGTAGCCCTTGGCAACCTCGGTAGCGTCGTCCTTCTCGCGGCGCAGCGACTCAATCGTCGCGTCCGGAGTAATAACGTTGCCGTCGCGGACCAGGCGCAGCTTCGCACCGCGCTTGACCTTGCCCTCGGTAACCATGCAACCAGCGATGAGGCCGACAGCGGAAGCCTTGAAGATCTGGCGGATCTCCGCAGCACCCAGCTCGCGCTCCTCGTAGATCGGCTTGAGCATGCCCTTGAGCGCCTTCTCCACCTCCTCGATGACCTGGTAGATCACCGAGTAGTAGCGGATCTCAACGCCATCAGCATTGGCTTCCTCAGTTGCCTTGCCGTCAGCGCGAACGTTGAAGGCCACAATCACAGCATCGGATGCGGCTGCGAGCAGCACGTTGGTCTGGGTTACAGCGCCAACGCCGCGGTCGATGATATTGACCTCGACCTCGTCGTCCACCTCGATCTTGAGCAGTGCCTCCTCCAAGGCTTCCACCGAACCGGCGTTGTCGCCCTTGAGGATGAGATTGAGGGTGCTGGTCTCCTTGAGCGCCTGGTCCAGGTTCTCCAGGGACACACGCTTCTTGGAGCGAGCCTGCATAGCTGCACGCTGGCGAGCATCACGCTGCGCAGCAATCTGGCGTGCCACACGGTCATCCTCAACCACAAGCAGGTTGTCGCCTGGTCCAGGAACGCCGTTGAGGCCCTGGACCTGTACTGGACGGGACGGACCCGCCTCCTCGACGTCATTGCCCCACTCATCAACCATGCGGCGCACGCGGCCAAAGTTGCCGCCGACCACGATGGAATCACCGACGCGCAGCGTACCGCGCTGAACAATCACGGTGGAGACCGGACCACGGCCACGGTCCAGGTGGGACTCAATAGCCACACCCTGGGCATCCATGTCCGGGTTGGCAGTCAACTCAAGCGCTGCATCTGCGGTCAAGAGCACAGCTTCGAGCAGCTCATCAATACCGGTGCCCTGCTTTGCAGAGATGTTGATGAACATGGTGTCGCCACCGTACTCT
Source organism: Corynebacterium riegelii (assembly GCF_001263755.1). NCBI lineage: Bacteria > Bacillati > Actinomycetota > Actinomycetes > Mycobacteriales > Corynebacteriaceae > Corynebacterium > Corynebacterium riegelii. The sequence goes on along the minus strand of NZ_CP012342.1, from coordinate 470,769 downwards.
TCCGGCACCAGGCCGTACTCGGTGAGCTGGCCACGAATCTTGTCCGGCTGAGCTTCCTCTTTATCCACCTTGTTCACGGCTACAACGATCGGCAGGTCCGCAGCCTTGGCGTGGTTGATCGCCTCAACGGTCTGCGGCATCACGCCGTCATCAGCAGCCACAACCAGGATGGCCAAGTCCGTAGACTTCGCGCCACGGGCACGCATGGCGGTAAACGCCTCGTGGCCCGGGGTATCCAGGAACGTGATCTTACGAGTCTCACCATCGAGCGTGACCTCAGTCTGGTACGCACCGATGCCCTGGGTGATGCCACCAGCTTCACCCTTGCCCACGTTCGCCTTACGGATCGAGTCCAACAGGCGGGTCTTACCGTGGTCAACGTGGCCCATGACAGACACCACTGGCGGACGCTGCTCAAGCGCCTCTTCGCCACCTTCGTCCTCACCAAACTGCAGGTCGAAGGATTCGAGCAGCTCACGGTCCTCGTCCTCAGGCGAGACGATCTGTACTTCATAGTTGATCTCGGCGCCGAGCAGCTGCAGCGTCTCTTCCGGGACAGACTGCGTTGCCGTCACCATCTCACCGAGGTTGAACAGCGCTTGGACCAGGTTCGATGCTTCGGTACCGATCTTGTCAGCGAAGTCCGACAGGGTCGCACCCTGGCGCAGACGGACAGTCTTGCCACCGCCGTCCGGCAGACGCACACCACCAATGACGTTTGGTGCGTGCATCTCCTCGTACTCGGTGCGCTTCTGGCGCTTCGACTTACGGCCACGACCCGGTGCACCGCCTGGACGGCCGAATGCACCTGCGGTACCGCCGCGACGTCCGCCGCGGCCACCACGGTAACCATCACGCGGAGCGCCGGGACCACCCTGGCCACCACGACCGCGGCCCGGACCGCCCTGGCCGCCACGGCCACCGCGTCCAACGTTTGCGGACTTGGATGGCATTTGGGTTGGTGACGGGTGCGCCGCCATATCCGCCGGAGACGGACGGCGTCCCTGCCCCTGACCCTGACCAGCGCGCTCGCCGCCCTGGCCCGGTCCACGACCACGGCCGCCACCCTGCTGGTTGCCGCCACGGCCGCCACCTGGACGCGGTGCGGGGCGCGGCCCGCCCGTGTTCGAAGAGAACGGGTTGTTCGCTACCCGCGGACGCCCGCCCGGCTTGGGCATAGGACGTGGCATAGCGCCCGGGGTCGGGCCACCTGCAGCAGGCTTCGCTGCGCCAGGCTTCGGCGCGCCCGGCTTCGGTGCTGCCGGTTTTGCAGCGGCAGGCTTTGCAGGCTGCGCGGGCTTCGGTGCTGCCGGTTTTGCGGCAGCAGGTTTGGCCGGCTGGGCAGGCTTAGCTGCAGCCGGCTTAGCTGCAGCAGGCTTCGCTGCACCAGGTTTCGGTGCTGCCGGTTTTGCGGCAGCAGGTTTGGCCGGCTGGGCAGGCTTAGCTGCAGCAGGCTTGGCTGCACCGGGCTTGGGTGCAGCAGGTTTTGCGGCAGCAGGTTTCGCAGCCGCCGGCTTTGCAGCAGCAGGCTTTGCCGCAGGTTTCGCAGCAGCAGGCTTGCCCTCAGCTGCTTCCTCTTCGCCGCCACCGGACTGGGCCTCATAGTAGGCCTTCATCTTCTTCACCACCGGAGGTTCGATGGTGGACGAGGCGGTCTTTACAAATTCACCCTGCTCTTTGAGGGTTGCCAGTAGTTCCTTACTTGTTACGCCGAGCTGTTTAGCCAGTTCGTGAACGCGTAGCTTTCCGGGCACGTGTCTCCTTGGTTGTTCGCTAGGAGCACGTGCTTTCCAACGTCTTGCCGGAAAAGCTACATACCCCTAGATATGGTCAGTGACTTTCATCGCTGATGCTGCTTCATGGTCGCGTACTCATCAGTGTTCGGTCTTCCTATCTACGTGTGGGTCTTGGTGTGAATCGCTTGAAAGGTACTCACGTACATGACTCACGTCCACGAGTGTGGACAAGCGAAGCGCCCGAGCAAACGCACGGCGCTGCTCCGCCAGCTCTAACGCTTCCAGCGTTGGCGTAATCCACGCACCCCTACCCGGTAGGCACCGAGCAGGATCCGCAATCACGCGACCCGGGTCGTCCGGATCCGCAACGACTCGCAGCAACTGCGTGTCGGGCAACTGCTTGCGAGATGCGACGCAGGTCCGGATACGGATTGGCATACGTGACCTTTCGTCGCACGGAAACGGTTTTTAAGCCGTCCTCAAGGATACGCCACTAAACGACAAATTTGTAACTGCCTAGTTTTGCGCTTCGCCTGCGGCGGTTTCCTCGGCGACATCTGCATCCGAGTGGATGTCAATCTTCCAGCCGGTCAAGCGCGCTGCCAAACGGGCGTTCTGGCCTTCCTTACCAATGGCAAGGGAGAGCTGATAATCCGGAACAATCACACGCGCGGTCTGCGTGGCTGGGTCGGTGACCTCAACGCTGATGACCTTGGACGGCGCAAGCGCATTGCCAACGTACGCCGCCGGGTCATCCGAGTAATCAATGATGTCAATCTTCTCGCCAGCGAGTTCCTTCATAATGTTGGTGACGCGCGAGCCACGCGGGCCAATGCAGGCGCCCTTGGCGTTGACGCCCTTGACTGCGGAACGCACCGCAACCTTGGAGCGGTGACCAGCCTCGCGGGCAATGCCAACGATTTCAACGCTGCCGTCCGCAACCTCCGGCACCTCAAGCGCAAACAGGCCGCGTACCAGTTCCGGGTGGGTGCGCGAGAGATTGACCATAACGTCACGGTCCCCCTTGTTCACGCCCACCACATACGCCTTGATGCGGTCACCATGAACGAGACGCTCCCCTGGAATCTTCTCCGCCGGCAACAGGATGCCGTCCTGGGGCGCAGCCTCAGTACCGATTGCAACGGCACTGACACCACGTGCTTCCTTCATCGCGTCGCGCTCCACAACGCCAGAGACCACAGTGCCCTCCAGCTCCGCGTACTCGGAGTAGACACGACCAGCCTCTACAGAGCGCAGCTTCTTCTTAATCGCGTCACGCACCGCAACTGCGCCGATGCGAGAGAAGTTCACCGGAGTGTCGTCGTACTCAGAGATGACCTCGCCGTCCTCATCACGTTCCGTGACCAGCACAGCAACGTCTCCCGTAGCCACGTCGATGTCAATGCGCGGCTCAGAGCGCTCCTCCAACGGCACCTCGCGGTAGTCACGGTATGCCCACAGCAGTGCAGTTGCGATGGTCTCCAGCAGATCCCTAACCGCAATGCCCTGGTTCTTCTCAATCGCCCTGAGGGCTTCCATATCAATATTCACTTGTCACCTCTTCGAAGTCCTTTTCCGCCAGCTCAACTTCTGCAGCTGGCGGTTTCTTAAATTCAATTTCTACCACTGCGCCCGCCAGCTCCGAAACCGGCATGGCTTGCGCAACCGGCGTTTTGGAGCCTGAAGGAATGACCACCACCTCAGTTTCATCCTGGTTCAGCGCACCAACGCGGTAGAGCTGACCAGCGGCATTAACCAAACGGCCGCGGTTGCGACGCCAGTGTCGCGGCAGCGTCAGCGGCATATCCACGCCAGGTGTAGTCAGCTCTAGCGTGTAGCCGGCACCGAAGTTGACTTCTCCGCGTTGCTCCAAAGCGTCGAAAAGCGTGGAAAGCTCATTGGACACTTCCTCCAACTCGTCCAACGTCGGGTGGGTATCCGAGTCGAGCGCGATAACAACCTGCGATTTCTTGCCCGCCTTGACGGTCCGGATGTGCTCAATGTCCATCGCGTACGCCTGCGCAACAGGGGCTACCAGTTGTTCAAGTTCGTTATTTGTGGGAAATGCCATGGCTTAAACCTAGCGTGTAACGTGCAGCGGGTGAAGAAGTTGCTTGTTTTGCCAGCCGCATTGCTCCTGACCAGTTGCACAGTGATGGATGTTGTCGGCCCGCGCGCCAACGGCGAAATCATGTCCTTGGCCAAGCAAGCCTCTGCGGATTGGGTGTGGTCCGAGGACCAGAATGCGTGGACCGAACTGCGCAAGTCCCAGAGCGAGCAGCTTCAAGACGAAGCACTGCGCCTGTGCGGCACCGACGAAACTGGACAGACCCCGCAGTCCTGCAACGTCGGATATGGCGACACCGACCTTCCGGCCGCCGCTGATGCCGTCGCGCTTTTGGAGCACACCGTTACTGCCGCCGACAAGGTACCGGCAGATTCGGTTGACCTGGTGGTTGCTCAGGCCATCGATGCGCTTGCGCTTGAGCCGGTCGAGCTAGATATCGAGAGCCCCATTACTCACGACGCCTCACTGCAAGCAGCCACCGACCTCCTCGCCGCAGAAAACGCGATGGACTACGGCCTTGGCATCGCACTGGCGTACGCCGACGGTGCACTGCGCACGCGCATTGTGGACCTGCGCGAGGCATCCCACGAACGCACAGAGGTGCTGACTGGAATGCTGACTGAGGTGCTTAGCGAGGATCTGGTACCTGCGGCCGGCTACACGTTTGCGGAAGGGTATGCAGAGCCCACGACAACGCAAGAGGCCACTGAGCTCGTCGAAACGATGCACAGTGACCTTGTTAAACAGTGGCGTTTAGCTGCCGCGGACGCGGAGTCGAAGTCCTGGCGCAAGGCGGCGATCCAACTCGCCGCCCACGCCCAGCACGCTTAAAAGTGCCCAGCGCGATTAAAAGCGCAGGTCGGAGTATCTAGCCGCGGATGAGCTCGATGACCTTGTCCACGATTTCGTCTGCGGGAACCTCAAGCGTTTCGCCGCCACGGATGCGCAGCTCCACAATGCCATCTGCAAAGGAGCGGCCCAGGATCACCACGAACGGCATGCCAAGCAGTTCGGCATCCTTGAACTTGACGCCTGGGGAGACTTTCGGGCGATCGTCGTAAAGCACCTCAAGCCCTGCGGCATCAAATTCACCTACCAGGCGCTCGCCTGCCTCAAGTGCTGCGGCGTCCTTGTTCGCCACCGCAACGTGCACCTGGTACGGGGCGATCTCTACCGGCCAGACCAGACCCTTGTCGTCGTGGCGCTGCTCAGCCACAACCGCCATCATGCGGGAGACACCGATGCCGTAGGAGCCCATGGTGGGCACGGCGCGCTTGCCGTTTTCATCCAGAATCTGCACGTCCATGGCCTCGGTGTACTTGCGGCCCAGCTGGAAGATGTGGCCCAGCTCGATGCCGCGGGCAAGCTCGACAGTGCCGTTGCCGGACGGCGACGGGTCGCCCTCCTTGATCTCGGCTGCCTCAATAAACCCGTCCGCGCTGAAATCTCGACCAGCTACGAGACCAACAACGTGCTTCTGCGGAGCGTCCGCACCAGCAATCCAGGCGGTGCCCTCCACCACACGCGGGTCAGCGAGCACGCGCACCTTATTAGCATTCAACGCACGCGGGCCAACGTAGCCCTTGACAAGGAACTCGCTCTTGGCAAAGTCCTCTTCGCTGGCCAGTTCAAAGGTGGCCGGCTCAAGCGATGCCTCCAGGCGCTTCTCATCCAGCTCGCGATCACCCGGGATCAACACACCGACCAGCTGCGGGCCAACCGGCTTGCCGTCCTCATCCAGCGCACGTGGGTCGTTGACCTTGATCATCATGCACTTGAGCGTGTCGGCGGCTTGGGCCTCGCGGCCTTCTACAAGCACACCTGCGCTCTGCGCCCACTCAACCAGCGCAGCGATGGTCTCGGAGGCCGGAGTATCGTGCACCACAGCCTCTGGCAGCCCCTCGATTGGGCGAGTCTCAGGCACAACCGTGGCCACAGCCTCAACGTTGGCTGCGTAATCACCCGCAGTGGAGATAACAAAGGTGTCTTCGCCGTTTTCGGAGTACGCGAGGAACTCCTCGGATGCGGAGCCGCCCATAGCGCCAGAGGTGGCCTGGCAAATCTCGTAGCGGATGCCCACGCGATCAAAGATGCGCTGGTAGGCCGCACGGTGGTTCGCGTAGGACTGATCCAGGCCCTCGTCGCTCATGTCGAAGGAGTAGCTGTCCTTCATCACAAACTCGCGCCCACGCAAAATGCCAGCGCGCGGACGCGCCTCATCGCGGTACTTCGTCTGGATCTGGTACAGCGTGACCGGGAAGTCCTTGTATGAGGAGTACAGGTCCTTGACCTGGAGCGTGAACATCTCCTCATGCGTCGGGCCCAGCAGCATGTCTGCGCCCTTGCGGTCCTTCAGGCGGAACAGGTCATCGCCATATTCGGCCCAGCGGTTGGTTGCCTCGTACGGCTCGCGCGGCAGCAGCGCCGGGAAGAGCAGCTCCTGGGCGCCCATCGCGTCCATCTCTTCGCGCACGATGCCTTCGATCTTGCGCAGCGTGCGAAGGCCAAGCGGCAGCCAGGAGTACACACCAGGTGCGGCGCGGCGCACGTAGCCGGCGCGGACTAAGAGTTTGTGGCTGGGTACCTCCGCGTCGGCGGGGTCTTCGCGCAGCGTGCGCAGGAACAGTGTGGACAGGCGTGTGATCATGACCAGAAATTCTAGCGCTAGGGTTTTTGGCATGCTCATCGTGCTGCCCCCGTCTGAAACTAAAGCCCCCGGCGGCCAGTTAGACCCCATGCGTTTGTCCTTCCCGGAGTTGGACCCGATCCGTCAAGCGCTCATGGACCAACTGGCCTCCGTCGATGTTGAAACCATGATGGACCAGCTAAAAATCCCAGCCACCAAGCGCGCTGAGGCTGAGGAGAACCTGGCATTACGCGACGCCCCAGTCATGCCAGCCATCCAGCGCTATACCGGCGTGCTCTATGACGCGCTCGATGCCGCCACACTGCCTGCCGACGCACTGAGCCACCTCGCCGTCGGGTCAGCGCTCTTTGGGCTTTTGCTTGCCGACGACCACGTGCCCCGCTACCGCGTCTCCGCCGGATCCAAGGTGAACAACAAAACCATGAAGGCGTGGTGGGGCAAGGCTGTGACCGAGCAACTGGCGCAGCAGGATTTCGTGGTGGATATGCGCTCCGGCGCCTACCAACAGTTAGGCCCGCTGGCTTCCGCAATGACGGTGCGGGTGGAGCAAGCGGACACTGGCAAGGTGGTCAGCCACTTTAATAAGCAGTACAAGGGCGAGCTTGCGCGCTCGCTCGCCATGGCTCCGAATATTGCAGACGCCGCAAGCATCAGCGACGTGGCAGATCTGGCCTCCGCGGAGGGTTTCCAGGTACGAATCGACGGCCAACAGCTCACACTGTTGGTATAACCGCAGGAAAATTTATCAATTTATCAATTTATCAACCGACCCGAATTTATCAATTTATCAATCGGTAGCGGTGTTAAGATGCGGGACATGCACAACCCGTTTCGCCCCACATTCGGCGCCAGCCCTCGCGTCTGGGCTGGGCGTGACGCCGTGCTGCAAGATTTCGGCCGCGCGCTGCAGGGTGGTCCCGGCAACCCGGATCGCTCACTGCTCATTTCGGGCTCTCGCGGCATTGGCAAGACTGTGCTTTTGACGGAGCTTGAAGACATTGCCATCCAGCAAGGCTGGGTGGTGTTGCGCGCATCTGCTCGTGAGAACATGCAGCAGGTGCTGGTGGAGTCCACCATCCCCGAGGCAATCGCTCGTCTAGAGGAGCGCCCTAAACGACAGCTGACCGGGTTTTCCGTAGCTGGCATTGGGTCGGTCAGTACCCACATCACCGATAGTGAGCCAGCCCAACGGCTGGTTACGCAGCTGCGTCGGCTGATCGACCTGCTGCATGACACCGGCGTGCTGATCACCATCGATGAGGTCCAGGACGTTGACCCTGATGACCTCACCCAGATTGCCATTGCTTACCAGGATCTGGTGCGCGATGACCTTCCGGTGGCGGTAGCCATGGCGGGGCTGACCCGCGGCATCAACCAGTTGTTGGATCTGCCCGGCGCGACGTTTTTGCGCCGTGCTCGCCATTATGAGCTGGGCCCGCTGACGTTGGACGACGCCCGACGCGCCTTCGAGGAGACATCGCAAGAGGGCGGGATTGTGTTCGCGGCTGCGGATCAGGCGGCTGAGCTGAGTCAGGGGTATCCCTATCTGGTGCAGTTGCTTGGTTTCCTTGCCTGGGAGCGGGCAGTAGAGGATTCGCTTTCTACTATCGACGCCAACGTGATCACCCTCGCTACCCCAGACGCAGTTGAGCGTCTTGGCTTGCAGGTGCACCAGCCTGCGTTGCGGGATGTGCCGCCGAAGCAGCTGGAGTTCTTGCAGACGATGGCGCTGTTAGAGGAGCAAGCCGGCACACCTGAGGTGCCGGTTGCACATGTGGCGGAGTTGATGGGGACGACGACAACGTCGGTAAGTGACACGCGTCAGAAGCTGATTGACCGTGACTTGATTACGCCCGCGGGGTGGGGGTTGGTGGAGTTTGCGCAGCCGTACCTTGGGCAGTACTTGCGTGAGCGGCGCCGTCCGAAACGCGTGCAGTAGCACGTGCAGTAACGTTTACACCCATGCACATGCGCCGCTCCCTTCTTATTTCTGTTGGCATTTACCTTGCAACGTTTGCGTATCTCCTCCTGCGCTGGGATTCGATTCCGGAGCCGGTGCCGATCCATATCGGCCCTAGCGGTGTGGATGCTTGGGCGGACAAGACGTGGCTTAGTGTTGGCGGCGCGCTGTGGATCGGTCTGGCTATCTCGGCGATGATGGCGGCGTGTGCGCTGCCTGCGGACGTTGCCACAAGGCGTCGCGAGGTCCCGGAAGCTGATGCGCTTCCCTACTCCGAAACGGCAGCGCAGCGCGTCACTGCGCTGTTGAACAAGACGAACGATTTTCTGGGGCACATGGCGGTAGGTACGGCGTTAGTGCTGGCCTCGGCGCAGCTGATGATGTGTTTCCCGCGTTTGATGCCCACGCCACTGTGGATTGTGGGAATTGTGGTCTACTGTATGTACGCGATTGCGGCGTCGATACGCATTATGCACAAGTCGGGTTCCTCCTGGGAGCAGCTACCACCCGATGAGCAGGAGCAGAAGCGCGTGGAGCGACTGAAACTGAAGGCGTCGATGGGCTTTTACAAAGAGCCGCTGGACCCGATGCCTGTGAGCATCATGCCTGCTGAGCCCGGCAAGATCCAGATCAATACCGCACACCCGGTTGGCAAGCGCCTGATGCGCCGGATCATGTGGGCGATCGTCGCCTGCCTAATCGTGATTGTTGTGTTGGTGGTGCTGCTGTGATGCACGGAGTCCAGCAGCAAACCCAGCCAAAGCCCCAGCGGAGCGCTCGCCGCAACACGCTGCGCCTTGTTATCGCACTTCTTATTGCCGTGGTTGGTATCGCAGGCATTGCGCTTGCCGTACGCATGCTCCAGGACGAAGACGCGGTGGTAGTGAGCAAGATTGTGGACGGTGACACCATCGTAGTTACCCACTCCGGCGAAGAGACGCGCGTACGCCTGCTCAACATTGACACTCCCGAAAAAGAGGAGTGCCTCTACGAGGAGTCGACGAAGCACCTGGCATCCCTCATCACTCCCGGGGAACGTGTGAACCTGGTCTATGACGTTGAGCGGGTGGATCGCTACGGCCGGGACCTTGCGGGGGTGTACAAGCAGGACGGCACGTTTGTCAACGAGGTGATGGTGGCCGACGGTTTCGCGCGCGCCGTAGAGTTTCAGCCCAACACCAAGTTCACGTCCACGATGCGCGCCGCCGAAGCTCGTGCGAAAGATGCTGGCCTAGGTATCTACGGGGTGCCCACAGAGTGCTTGTTGCCTACAGACATCGCGCGTGATGCCCTTGCCCGCTATCAATCAGACCCGGACCCTTTCTACCTTGATGTGATGCGTGACGCCGTGGAGGGCACAAAGAATTTCACGTACCGCGAGCAAGCACTGGATCTGATCAATAGCCTGTAGGCCATGAGCCAATCTGCCAACCTTGCCCAGAGTCTTGCCCAAGCACGCGAGATCCTCAGCCACGCCAAACACATCGAGGTGTTTACCGGCGCTGGCGTGAGTGCGGATAGCGGCATTGCCACCTACCGCGACGCGCAGACCGGACTGTGGGAAAACGTGGACCCGCAGGCAATGGCCTCCATCGACGCTTGGCACCGGGACGCTGACACCATGTTCGCCTGGTACCTCTGGCGCGCACACTTGGCCCAGCAGGCGCAACCGAACGCGGGTCACTTGGCCATCGCGAACTGCCCAAAAACTACGGTGACCACCCAAAACATTGACAACCTGCACGAGCGCGCCGGGAGCAACAACGTGGTGCACCTGCACGGTTCGCTCTTTGATTTCCGCTGCACCGACTGCGATGAGCCCTATACCGCCGAAATTGCACTGCCCCACGAGCCGGTTCCAACGATTACCCCGCCGACATGCCCGACGTGCGGTGGTCTGATTCGCCCAGGTGTCGTCTGGTTCGGCGAGGCCTTGCCGGAAGCGGAGTGGCGTGAGGCGGAACGACGCATGCGCACGGCCGATGCCCTGCTGATTGTTGGTACCTCGGGCGTGGTCTACCCCGCAGCTGGTTTGCCGCTGATGGCTCATGCACGCGAGATCCCGATTATTGAGGTCACCCCAATGCGCACGGACCTTTCCCACCTGGCCACGGTGGTTGTTGAAGACACCGCAGCTAACGCCCTGCCCAAGCTCTTGGGCTAGTAGTGGTAACGCGCCTGCAAGACTACAAGATCCCCGTCAACAATCACGTAGACCAGTCGGTGTTCTTGCGTAATTCTTCGTGACCAAGCACCCTCAGCACCATATTTCAAAGGCTCAGGCTTGCCTATCCCCTCAAAAGGGTCACGCAGCGTATCACGCAGCAGCTGATTGACGCGTTTGAGCATCTTTTTGTCATTGGCCTGCCAATGCAAATAGTCTTCCCACGCGTGGCTAGTCCAAACCAGCCGCATTACGCATCTAGTTCAACATCTAAGTCAACGTCGTGCTCTGCTACGGCACCGTTGAGTGCGTCCTCATATGCCTGCGTCAATCGGCGAGCATTTTCTCGCGTTTTAAACAGGTACGCGGTTTCAAGCCATGCTTCGTAATCCTCGGCAGACATAAGTACTGCATTGCCATGACGGGAAACAATCTCCACTGCATCGCGATCGTTGTTCACTTGCTGAATAAGCGGGTACAAGGTACGCCGAGCTTCAGACGCACTGATAGACATAACGCCCTCCTTACTGTCGTACCGCAAAAGGGTACCACATTTATGGCGTCGCCCGAAGCACCGTAAAGGTATTATCCCGCGCCACTTGCTCCACTGAGTCGAAGCGTCGCTGGACTTCCGGCCGATAGCGCAGGTGCGAGTTGTGCACCATGTACAGGGCCCCTCCGGGGGCGAGCATGCGTTTCGACGCATCCAGCAACCGCTGCACCAACGTCGCGTCAACCGCAGTACCGTCGTGAAACGGCGGGTTGAGCGCGATGGTGTCAAAGGAGCCATCAGCAAACCGAGAGCCGGCGTCGTCCCACGTGACCTCCAGGCCGATGGCGCGCGCGGAAAGCACGGCGTCCGCATCAGCATCGGTGGCCACCCCACCAAGACCACGGGAAACAGAGCCGTTGCCACAGCCGAAGTCCAGCAGGCGCCCGGGTTCGGCAGGCAGGCAGGAGCGCAGCAGTTCGCCGCCCCGGTCTGGTTTTGCCCCGGAGAACACGCCACCGATAGCCACAAGCCCATTGGTAACGACTGGCTCGTAGGTCACTTCGCGCGGCCCAGAGGCAACCAGGCAGCGGAACTTCCCACGACCACGGGATGCAGCAACAGACGTAAACGACGCTTCCAGGACAGTGTTCATGCCGCGCGACAGGTGTTTGTTGTTGCCGCCAAGTACAAGGCGCACATCCGTATAGCCAGCGCCAGCAATAGAGCGTGCTATGTAGTCCACCCGGGCAAGAGATTTCGGCATCTCTCCCAACGCAACGATTGAGCCGTGAGCCCCCGCTAGATACGTATCCAGGCGCTGATCCCCCACCACCGCCGCACCCAGTGCGGCAGCCTCCTGGCAGCGCGCGTAGTCCGGATCCAGAAACGTCACCGACGCGCCAGCTTCAATCGCCGCGCGTGTGAGATCAAGCGTCGGATCCTGGCAGATCAGCGCATGCGATGGCGGGCGTGTGGCGTCGTCAAGCGAAAGCTCCCAAATCAAGCTATCCAGCGTGCGCAAGGCCAGCCACCTCCCCGAAGACGTAGACAGCGGGGTTGGTCACGGAGTGCTCCTCCATGACATCGGCAAGCGTGTCGGCGGTGGCGAAGAACACGCGTTGCGCTGCGGTCTCACCCTCCTGGATCACCGCTGCCGGGCACTGCGGTGCAAGGCCGGCTTCAAGCAATGCCGAGGCAATAGCGCGGACGTTGCGCACGCCCATCACCACCACAATCGTGCCCCCGACCTGAGCCAATGCTCCCCAGTCCACCAGGGACTTCGCGTGCCCCGGCGGCAAGTGCCCGGAGACCACCGTAAACGCGTGTGTGACCCCGCGCTGGGTCACCGGAACACCTGCCGCAGCCGGCACCGACACTGCAGAGGTCACCCCGGGCACCACCGAGCACTCCAAGCCGGCAGCCGCACAGGCCTGGAGCTCCTCAAACCCGCGGCCGAACACGTACGGATCACCGCCCTTGAGCCGCACCACCTGCTTGCCCTCGCGCGCGTACTGCACGAGCAGCTCATTGATGCGCTCTTGCGCCACCTGGCGTCCGTACGGCAGCTTGGCTACATCGACGACCTCTTTGCCTTCAAGGTCGAGAAACTGCGACAGCTCCGCGGCGGGCCCGAGGTGGTCTGCAAGAATCACGTCTGCCGCCTCCAAGGCGCGCAGTCCGCGAATAGTCAGCAGGTCCCAGGCACCGGGACCGCCGCCAACAAGGGTGATGTGACCGTTTCTCATAGGGCTCAAGTCTAGGGTGGTGGCATGAACCAACCGCAGCTTGCCCACACGCTCGCAGAAATGCTGCCCGAGATGGCACAACCTCAGCCCGGCACTACCTTTGCCAACGCGCAGCTAGTGGTGCTCAATGAGGCGCTCGCGCGAGAGCTTGGGTTGGACCCCGAATGGCTGCGCAGTCATGACGGAGTGCAGTGGCTTGCCGGTTCCCAGGGTGGTCATGCCATGGCTTACTCCGGCCATCAGTTCGGCCAGTTTGTGCCCTTGCTTGGCGACGGCCGCGCCACCCTCCTCGGCAACCTTCCCACCACCGGCGACCAGGGCGGCTACGAAATCCAGCTCAAGGGCTCGGGCCTGACTGGGTTTTCCCGCCCTGGCTCCGACGGCGCTGGTGCGATCGGGCCGATGCTGCGCGAGTACCTGGTTTCAGAGTTCATGCACGCCGTGGGTATTCCGACGACGCGTTCGCTGGCGGTGCTCAGCACCGGCCAGCATGTGATTCGCCGGCAGGGCGGGGTACCCGGCGGCATTGTGGTGCGTGTAGCCAAAAGTCACTTGCGTATCGGTTCGGTGCAATACGCCGCGACGCAGTCCACGGAGTTGGTGGAAAAGGTCATCCGTGCAGCAGGCTTCGACTCCCCTGTCGCGCTTTTGCAGCACACGCTTGATTCCCAGCTTGCGTTGGTAGCCAAATGGATGCGCATTGGGTTTGTCCACGGGGTGATGAACACGGATAACGCGGCACTATCCGGTGAGACCATCGACTACGGCCCATGCGCCTTTACTGAGACGTATGACCCGGACGCGGTGTTTTCCTCCATCGACGCCCAGGGCCGCTACCGTTTTGGTCACCAGCCATCGATCGCGGTGTGGAACGTGGCCCGCCTAGCGGAGGCACTGCTTGGGGTGATGGATCAAGACACGGCCCAGTCGATTCTTGGTCAGGCGCAGCAGCGTTGGGACGCCGCCTGGAATGCCGAAGTGCCCAACCCCGAAGAGCTTGCTGCGGCAGAGGACCTCTTTGAGTTCAACGGCATCGTGTTTGGGCCACGCAACGGCATGCTGGAGCGCGCCATCGTAGAGGCAGAACGAAACAGCAACCTCGAGCCGTTTTTGGAGCTGGCGCGCGCAACCCAAGACCCTTTCAACCCGGATGCGGGCCCGGAATGGATGAAGGCGCCCGAAGGCGCCTTCCCGTTTCGAACGTTCTGCGGTACCTAGCTTGCGCTGGGATCCCGCAGCTGCTTACTTCGAGCCGTCCAGGTGACGCTCCTGCTCCAGCTGCAGGGCCTTCTGGGTCCATGCCCACTGCTCGTCGTAGGCGGCCTTGTCGCGCTTCAGGGACTTGCCGTAGGTCGGGAACATCTGGTGGAGGGTATCGCCCCACTCGATCATGCGCTCACCGAAGCAACGCTCAAGCAGCTCCAGCATGGCAGCTGGGGTAATCGATGCACCCGGAGATGCGCCGAGGATACCGGCGATGCTGCCGCTCTGATCGTTGACCAGTGCGGTCCCGAATTCGAGTGAGCCAAAGCGCGGAGCAGCGGTCGGCTTGATCACCTGCACACGCTGGCCAGCAACAACCTCGGTCCAGTCCTTCGGATCTGCGTCCGGGTAGTACTCGCGCAGGACGTCCATCTTGCCGTCAAAGTTACGGAAGACCTCTTCAACCAGGTAGGTGACCAGGTTGAAGTTGGTGGCGGCAACACCCAGGTAGGACGGGATGTTGTCCGGGCGGATGGACTTGAACAGGTCCAGGTAGGAACCCTTCTTCATAAACTTCGGAGTCCAGCCACCGTACGGGCCGAACAGCAAGGACTGCTTGCCGTCAACCACGCGCAGGTCCAGGTGCGGGACAGACATCGGCGGGGCGCCAACCTTGGCCTTGCCGTAGACCTTCGCCTGGTGCTGCTCCACGAGTTCCTGGTTGGTGGTCTGCAGCCACATGCCGGAGATTGGGAAGCCCGCGTAGCCGTGAACCTCCGGGACACCAGCCTTGCGCAGTAGGTCCAGTGCGTAGCCGCCGGCACCGACAAAGACGAAGCGTGCGCGAGTGACCTTCTTGTCGCCCGTGTGCACGTTCTTCACAGTGACTTTCCAGAAGTTGCCCTCGCGCTTGAGGTTGGTTACTTCGTGGCCAAAGCGAACCTCGGTACCGGAAGCTTGCGCGGAGTCGATGAACTGTTGGGTCAGTGCGCCGTAGTTAATGTCAGTGCCGACATCGGTCCAGGAGACGGCAACCGGCTCAGCGTCGAAATCGCGGCCCTTGGCCATCAACGGCAGCATCTCGGTGAACTTGGCCGGATCCTCGGTGAACTGCATCTCCGGGAACATGTGGTTTGCGCTCAGCGCATCGTAGCGGCGCTTGAGGTAGCCAATCTGGTCTTCGCCCTGTGCGAAAGACACGTGCGGTACCGGGTTGATGAACTCGCGCGGATCCTTCAGCACATTGTTTTCAATGCTGTAGGACCAGAACTGGCGTGCCAGCTGGAACTTCTCATTGATGTTCATCGCCTTGGACACATCAATGCGGCCGTTCTTCTCCGGGGTGTAGTTCAACTCACACAGTGCCGAGTGACCGGTACCTGCGTTGTTGAACGGGTAGGAAGACTCTTGTGCCGCGCCGTCAAGACGTTCGTAGATCACCTGGGACCATTCCGGTTCCAGTGCGTGCAGCATTGCGCCCAGGGTGGCGCTCATGATGCCGGCTCCTACAAGAAGGACATCCACCTCATCGTCGTAGTTCTTGTTAGCCATACCAAGCCACCTTCTCATCTCTTGAAATTTTGTGCTTCTACAACCCTAGTGCTTTTCCACTCTACGCTGTAGTTTGACGCTCGCGGCTAGTATTGGCCGCATGAGTCAGACCACAATTTTTCGCCCAGACATTCTCGGCCCCGACTATGAACAGGCAACGATTGATCTAGGCAAGGACCCGGACACTGGCAAAGCGGTCCAGGCTGTAGTGGTCAAGGCAATCGCTGGCAACAAGAAGGCAGATCCGAACAAACCTGCACTGCTGTGGATTCACGGCATGAGTGATTACTTCTTCCAAACACACGTAGCGGAATACTTCACCGAGCTTGGTTACCCGTTTTATGCGGTTGATCTGCGTCGCAGCGGCCGTTCCCGCAAGGCGGGCCAGCGGTGGCATTACACCCGGGATGTTGCAAATTACTACCCAGAGCTCAACGCGGCGTTAGACATCATCACAGATGACGTGGCTTCCCAAAAGGTCATTCCCGTCGCCCACTCCACTGGCGGGCTGATCGCCCCTTTGTGGCTGGATTACTTGCGCCGCGAGGACCCAAAGCGTCACGCGCACATTGCGGGGCTCATACTCAACAGCCCCTGGCTGGATCTGCAATACCACCCCGTTTTTGTAACCGTTGCCCGTCCAGTGATGAATACTGTGGGCCGCTTCCTCCCACTGTTGCCGCTGCCGCAGGACAATTTGGGCACCTACGGCGAGTCCATCCACCACAGCAAGCATGGTGAGTGGCACTTCGATACCGCGATGAAGCCGGTCTATGGGCATCGGAAATATTTCGGCTGGATCCGCGCTATTAATAAGGCACAGCAACAGATTCACGCCGGCAACATTGATACGGGCGTGCCCACATTGACGCTTGTGTCTGCGCACTCCTATTTAGGGAAGGACTACTCGGCTGCCGCGGATACTGCAGACACGGTGTTGGACGTGGAGCAGATCCGAAGATGGGCTCCGACACTGTCTCACACCTCAACTGTTAAGACGATTGAGGGTGCACGGCATGACGTGTTTCTTTCTGAATCTTTTGCCCGCGAAGTAGCTTTTAAGACAACTGCAGAATGGTTGGAGACTCTGTGAATACGCACTATGACCTCATCATTATTGGCACCGGCTCCGGTAACACGATTTTGGACGAGCGCTTTGACAACAAGCGCGTTGCAATCGTGGAGAAGGGTGCCTTTGGCGGCACCTGCCTGAATGTTGGCTGTATTCCCACCAAGATGTACGTGCTGGCCGCCGATGCGGCCTACACGCCGCGCGAGTCTGATCGCCTTGGAATTAGCTTGGAATATAAAGGTGCTAATTGGGATGCAATCAAAGACCGCGTATTTGCCAACCGCATTGATCTGATCGCCGCTGGCGGCGAGGAGTATCGCCGTTCAGACGAATGCCCGAACGTGGATGTTTACGACCAGCCTGCCTATTTCACCGGCCTGCGCACCATCGCCACCGGCACCGCAGATGGCCCTGCGACTATCACGGCAGACCAGGTTCTGATTGCAGCCGGGTCGCGCCCCCGCATCCCGGAGTGGGCTGAGGGCGTGAACTATCACACTAATGAGAACATCATGCGCCTTGATGCGCTTCCGGAGTCCTTAATTATTGTCGGCGGCGGTTTCATTGCCATGGAGTTTGCGCACGTTTTTGATGCACTGGGCACGAAGGTGACCATTGTGAGCCGCTCGCAGATGCTTCGCTCCCTGGATCCGACGATTCGGGACGCCTTTAATGAGCTCGCCTCCGAGCGCTTCAACGTTGTTCACTCCGGCATTACGTCTGCCCGCAACACAGAGGGCGGCATTGAGCTTTTGCTTGACGACGGCACAACGCTGACCTCCCAACACCTCCTCCTTGCCACCGGCCGCATTCCCAACGGTGACGAGCTTCGCGCCGTAGACGGTGGCGTGGAGCTTCACCCAGATGGCCGTATCAAGGTTGATGAGTTTGGGAGCACCACCGCTGAAGGTGTGTGGGCGCTTGGCGATGTCTCTTCCCCGTATCAGCTCAAGCACGTAGCCAATGCGGAGGCCCGCGCGGTGGCTGCGAACATTGTGTCGCAGTTCGAGGGCAAGGAGCCGCAGCGCACGATGCCGCACGAGCATGTCCCCTACGCCGTATTTACCCACCCGCAGATTGCCACGGTTGGTCTCAACGAGGACCAGGCTCGCGAGCAGGGCTACGACGTGACGGTGAAGGTGCAGCGCTACGGCGACGTTGCTTACGGCTGGGCGCTGGAAGACACCACGGGTCTTGTGAAGCTGATTGCCGATAAGGCGACTGGCCGTCTGCTTGGCGCCCACTACATGGGCCCGCAGGCGTCCTCGCTTATTCAGCAGGCGATCACGATCATGGCGTTTGATCTTGATCTGCGCGAAGTTGCCCGCAAACAGTACTGGATTCACCCAGCACTGCCTGAGGTTACTGAGAACGCCATTTTGGGTCTAGAACTCGATTTTGTGGATGCGTAAACAACATGAGCAAAACTTTCTAAGTTTGAATCACCCCCGAAATAGGGGCAGGTGATGTTGCTACTGAAGCATGAGTATCGCCAGCTAGAACACTGGCGTTACTAAACCCAGCCCACAATTTTGACGTTAGAGAATTCTGGCAAAATTTTAGGCGCTAGGTTGCGCCGCGGTCCAAGTTAGTTGCTAATATGGTCCGCGACGCTCGGCACAAGGGAGCCGCCACTTCCTACCGAGAGCCTCCAGGGTGAAGCTCCTGCTTTACTGTGGACGTCCTACAAGTACTACGAGTAAGGATTTGTTTCATGCGCAAGTTCCAGAAGGCCGCCCTCGCAGGCGCCACCGCCGTTGCTGTGGCATTCGGCTCCACCGCAGTCGCAACCGCTGAGGATCAGCAGCCGGCACAGCCGAACAACGGCCTGCCAACCAAGACCGTAGAGGCAACCAACAACAAGGATGCCGGCTCCTCCTTCAAGGCTGGTCAGACCCTCGGCGCAACCGAGAAGGATAAGGACGGCAACACCCAGCTGAACGGCACCACCTACGACGCTTTCTTCGCTAAGGATGAGAACTGGAAGGACCAGGCTCCGATCTACAAGCTCCTCTTCGTTGGTGGCATCGCTACCTTCGTTAGCGCGCTCGTTGGCCTCGTGTTCGGCCCGGCGTACAACTTCTTCGTCCACGGCCCGTCTTTCTAAGTCGTAGCCTCCAAACAACCTAGATACTCGAAAGAAGGATAAACATGCGTAACTTCCGCAACGCAGCCGTGGCTTCCGCTACCGCAGCAGCTCTGGTTCTTGGTGGCGCAACCGTCGCTACCGCTGAGCCGACCAATCCCGGTTCCTCCACTGAGGACAGCGCCACCGAGCAGAAGAGCCCGATCTTCGCTGGCAAGCTGGAGGGTGACGGCGAATGGCCGAAGTCCGCTCAGGAGAACAAGGAATACTTCGCAACCGATCACTTCGGCAAGCAGACCGACGCTAAGGCTGTTCCGGACTGGGCTCGCTGGTGGGTTGACTCCTCCATCGTTGGCGCAATCGGTGCTGTTATCGGCCTGATCATCGCTGGCGTTAACTACGCTTCCTACAACGGCTGGATCAAGCTCTAATTTTTCCCGCAGTAAGCGATAAAAAGCTCCCACTCGATTGAGTGGGAGCTTTTCTCTTTGTTCAGGCCCTTAACGGGCCAGGATAGGAGGTCCTACTCCCCCAGCATGTGCTGGCCAGCAGCCACGTCAGCGTCTGGGAGGGTGAGGATCTCATTGCCGTCCTCAGTAATCAGGATCGTGTGCTCAAACTGGGCTGTGTACTCACCGTCGCGGTTTTGGACGGTCCAGCCGTCATCCCACACGTCGTAAGGCAACTCGCCCAGGTTGATCATAGGCTCAATAGTCAGTGTCATACCCGGCTCAAGGATGTCCGTGTAGGAATCCGAGTCATAGTGCAGCACCACCAAGCCATTGTGGAAGGTGGTGCCTACGCCGTGGCCAGTAAAGTCTGTGACCACGTTGTAGCCGAAGCGCTTCGCGTACGACTCAATAACGCGACCAATCACATTCACCTGGCGTCCCGGCTTCGCAGCCTTGATACCGCGCATCATCGCCTGATACGTGCGGTCTACAAGATCGCGGTGCTCCTGGGCTACCTCACCGGCAAAAAACGTCGCGTTCGTGTCACCGTGCACGCCGTTCTTGTACGCAGTGACGTCGATGTTGGCGATATCGCCCTCGTGGATCACCGTCGTATCCGGGATGCCGTGGCAGACGATCTCATTGAGCGAAATGCAGCTGGACTTTGTGAAGCCGCGGTACCCCAGCGTAGACGGGTACGCGCCGTGATCAAGCAGGTACTCATGGATCACGCCATCAACGTAGTCCGTGGTCACACCTGGCTTGATCTCTGCACCGCCAATCGCCAACGCATTGGCCGCAATCTTGGACGTCTCGCGCATCGCCTCAATGGTCTCTGGGCTCTGCACAAACGGCTCGCCCACATTCTCCTGGACTTCGTCCTTCCAGGCGTACTCCGGCCGCTCAATCGACGCGGGCACTTTCCTAATCGGGGTTGGCTTACCTGGGGTCAATTTTCCGCGTTGATTCATGCGATCAATGTTAGCCCCTTGCCGCATCCAGGTTTGCAAGCATGGTCTGCGTCAGCGCCACGGCCGTTTCAGAGCCGCCGCCCAATACAACAAGCGTGGCAAACGCAATGTCATCGTCAGACCGGTAGCCGGTAAACCAGGAGTGCGATCCGCCGGTGATTTCGGCTTCGCCGGTTTTACCGCGAACGTCTCCAAGCGATGTAAGCCCACTTGCGGTACCACCCGGCGAGGTCACCGCAAGCATCATCTGGCGCAGCTGCTCCATCGCCTCCGGGCGGGGCTTTTCCACATGCTCATTGACTTGCGTTTCCTCCCCCGGCAGCAGGAACGGAACGGGCATCTCACCGCGTGCAGCCGTCGCAGAAACCAACGCCATCCCAAACGGGCTTGCCAGGTCATAGCCCTGGCCGTAGCCGGCCTCAGTGCGCTCCAGCGGGGTCTCGCCCACCGGGATAGAACCGGTAATGGTGTCTAGCCCCGGGATAGTCATATCCAGGCCAAGACCGAACTGCTTGCCCACCTCTTGGAGCTCGCCGGGTGCCAGTTTGGTGGAGATGTCCGCGAACGTGGTGTTGCAAGAACGCGCGAACGCCGTCTGCAGGGGCACGCTGCCCATGCCGAAACCGGCGTAGTTAGTCACCGTGCGGCCGTAAATGTTCATCGTGCCGGGACACGGAACGATGGAATCCGGGGTCAGCGATTGGCGCTCCAGGCCTGCTGCGGCGCTAATGATCTTGAACGTAGAGCCCGGCGGGTACTGGCCCATCGTGGCCAGGTTGCCCTTCTTGTCCGCCGCCGGAGTTTGGGCGACCGCCAAGATCCCACCAGTAGAGGGGCGGATTGCCACAATCATTGCCTCGCGGCCAGCGACCGGCTCTAGCGCTTGCTCCGCGGCGCGCTGCACGGCACGGTCCAGACTGACCTGGATTGCTGGCGAGGACGCGGGATCCACACGCTCAACCTGTTCAAAGGCCACACCGTTTTCGTTGACTACGGATACGCTCCAGCCCGGGTCACCATCCAGATCATCACCAACCAAGGTGGCAATACGCGCCATGATGTCCGGTGCGAAGCCGGGGTCAAGGTTAACCATTGCGGCTTCCTCGTTAAGCCGCACGCCCGCCTCGCCGCCGAGGGCTTGCTCGAAGGCGTCCTTTGCGGTGGCAGGAATCAGGGCAGCCGAATACGTTGATTGGGTGGAAGAAAGGGCTTGGGTGAGCGACGCAGCACTATGAAGCGGAACAGCCCTATCAACCTCATGTGCGGCCGCAAGGGCTGTCGCGATGCGCTGGGCAGCCTGCGGCACGCTCTTGATGCCCTTAGGTTCCACCAACACGCGGTAGGCCACACCCGGACGGAGCAGCTCCGCACCATCGGAGGAGACCACACTGGCCGGGCGGGCCGGGATTGCGCGCAGCTCCAAATGCTGGTGGGCTCCCAGCTTCGGGTGGATCGCAGACGGCTGCCAGCGCACCTGCCATCCCTCTGCGGACTGGGTAAGCGTCATGTGCGCGTCATAGGCATACTCACGCTCACGCGGAAGCTGCCAGGCCATGCGGTAAGTCGCTGTGGCAATCGCCTCGCTTTGGCTTACCTCCGTCAGCGTTGTTTCAAGCGACTCCGCTTGCAAGCCCTCCCAGGTGGTTTCGGCGGCGGACTGGGCGGTCGACGGATCGTCGATAATCTTGCCAAACTCGGCGCGCTCTTCAAGCGCTTTCAAAAAAGCCTTCGCTACCGGCTCTGCCGAGTCGGGCCTCGGTGTGCATGCCGCAAGCACCACTGCGAGAAACAGACAGCTAAACAGGGCAATAAGGCGGCGCATGAGAAAAACGTAACAGCGCCGAGGGGATCCCCGGCGCTGCCACAAACATGTCGGAACGCGTCTAGCGCGTAACCTTGACCTCCGCCTTAGCGCCGGCCACTTCCTCCAGGCCCTGCTCCTCAGCAATACGCAGCGCGTGCGCGATCAGAGTCTCCACGATCTTGGACTCCGGCACGGTTTCCACAACCTCACCCTTGACAAAGATCTGGCCCTTGCCGTTACCGGAAGCCACGCCGAGATCCGCGTCACGAGCCTCACCGGGGCCATTGACAACACAGCCCATCACGGCCACACGAAGCGGGAACTCCATGCCGTCAAGGCCTGCGGTGACCTCTTCAGCCAGCTTGTACACATCCACCTGGGCGCGGCCACAGGACGGGCAGGAGACAATCTCAAGCTTGCGCGGGCGCAGATTCAGCGACTGCAGAATCTGATCACCCACCTTGATCTCCTCCACCGGGTCTGCGGAGAGGGAGACACGGATCGTGTCGCCGATACCCTGCGACAGCAGCGCACCGAACGCCACGGAAGACTTGATCGTGCCCATGAACTTCGGGCCTGCCTCCGTCACACCAAGGTGCAGCGGGTAGTCCGTCTTCTCTGCCAGCTGACGGTAGGCCTCCACCATCAGCACCGGGTCAGAGTGCTTCACAGAGATCGCAATATCGCCGTAGCCGTGTTCCTCGAACAAGCCGGCCTCCCAAATCGCGGACTCCACCAACGCCTCCGGGGTGGCCTTGCCGTACTTCTCCAGTAGACGCTTGTCCAGGGAGCCACCGTTGACGCCAATACGGATCGGGATACCTGCATCCCCCGCAGCCTTAGCCACTTCCTTGACGCGGCCATCAAACTCTTTGATGTTGCCCGGGTTCACACGCACTGCGGCGCAGCCCGCATCGATGGCGGCGAAGATGTACTTCGGCTGGAAGTGAATATCTGCAATCACCGGGATCGGCGACTTTGCAGCAATCGCCGGCAACGCTTCCGCGTCCACCGTCTTCGGGCAAGCGACACGAACAATGTCACAACCCGCGGTGGCCAGCTGCGCGATCTGCTGCAGCGTGGCGTTAATGTCATGCGTCTTTGTCGTGGTCATGGACTGCACCGTGATCGGGTGGTCCGACCCAACACCTACCCCACCAACCATCAGCTGACGCGTCTTGCGGCGCGGCGCCAACGTCGGCGGCGGGCCTTCTGGAATACCTAAACCGATGGGGAGATTCATGCGGTTTACCTTAGCCCAAAAGCTTCACGGGGTTCACCACGTCCGCCGCCATAACAAGCACACCAACCACCAAAAGCAGCCCTGCGATTGTGTAGGTCAACGGCATGAGCTTTTCGTAGTTCGCCGGCGGGCCAGGTGGCAGGCCACGCAGGCGCCGGAAGAAGTCCCGGATCTTCTCGTAGAAAATCACCGCGATATGCCCACCATCCAAAGGCGGCAGCGGCACCAGGTTAAACAGCGCGAGGAAGAAGTTCAGGCTGGCCAGCATCAGGAAGAACACCGGCCACAGGCTGTTTGCCGCAAGCTCGCCACCGGTACGCGACGCGCCGATGACACTGATTGGGCCCTCCACGTCACGCTCCGCACCGAATACGGATGCCACAACACCCGGGATCTTGCCCGGAAACGCAATCAAACCATCAACGGTGGCGCCCAACATCTCACCGGTGAACTTCGCGGTAGCCGGGACTGCCTCAAGCGGTCCGAAGCGCTTCATCGCATCCGGCACCGGTGCCAGGCCCACACCGATTGCGCCAGCTTCTACCTCCTGGCCAGTCTGCGGGTTTAAGCGCTTGACCGCCTGGACCTCCACTGCGAAGTCCTTATGCTCGCCGTTTCGCTCAACCGTGACGTCCACGGTCTCACCTGGGCGAGTCATCACGTAATCACGCAACTGCGCAAACGCAGTGATCGCTTCACCGTCTACCGCAACCAACGCATCGCCTGAGCGCAACCCCGCCGCGTACGCAGGGCCGCGCCCAGTACACGGCGCAAGCGTTTGCTCATCCACCTGATCCGACGTACACGTCAGCTCACCAACCCGTGGCGTGCGGTCCGCGTACGGGTTAGGAATCCCCGACATCGTGGCCACCATATAGATGATTACCACGCCGATCAGCAGGTTCATCACAATCCCGCCAATCATGACGATTACCCGCTGCCACCACGGCTTATTCACCATGGCGTGCGGCGCTTCATCCTCCGTCACCGGATCCAGCGCCGTCATGCCCGCGATGTCGCAAAAGCCACCAAACGGCAGTGCAGCAATGCCGTACTCAGTGTGCCCGCGCTTCGTCGACCATACCGTCGGGCCAAACCCAATGAAATACCGGCGCACCCGCATGCCAAAGGCACGCGCCGTAAACATGTGCCCCGCCTCATGCAGCGCAATCGACACCGCAATACCCAGCGCGAACAGCACTATGCCAAGCGCGCCCACCTACGCATCCGCCTTCGCGCCAGCGGCGATTGTTGCAATCACCTCGGCAGCCAAACTGCGCGCACGCGCGTCCGCCTCCAAAACGGCTTCGACGGTGGTTGGGGGTTGGGGGTGGTTGCCGTCAGCGTCGAAAAGCGAAAGCACCTGCGCCACCACATCAACAATGTGCGGAAACGCGATGCGTCCGGCGAAGAACGCATCCACTGCAACCTCATTCGCCGCGTTGTACACAGCCGGGTAGGGCTCGCCGCGCTTCACCGACTCACGCGCAAGCTCCACCGCCGGGAACGCCTCGGCATCCAAGGGTTCGAAGGTCCACGTGTGCGCCTGGGCGAAATCGAGTGCGGGCTGGGCTTTTGCTACACGACGCGGCCACGCCAACGCATGCGCAATCGGCATCTTCATCGACGGCGGGGAGGCCTGCGCGATCGAGGCACCATCCACAAACGTGACCATGGAGTGGATGACGGATTGGGGGTGCACGGTGACATCAATAATGTCCGGATCGATCCCGAACAACATCGCCGCCTCAATCAGCTCAAGGCCTTTGTTGACCATGGTTGCTGAGTTGATCGTGTTCATCGTGCCCATGGACCACGTCGGGTGTGTCACAGCCTCCTGCGGGGTCACCCCCATCATCTGCTCACGCGTGCGGCCGCGGAAGGGCCCACCAGAAGCCGTGAGTACGAAACGAGCAACATCCTCCGGGTGGCCTGCGCGCAGGCACTGCGCCATCGCCGAGTGCTCCGAATCCACCGGCACCAGCTGGCCCTCGCGTGCCTTGTCCAGCACCAGCGAGCCACCGGCAACGAGAGATTCCTTGTTAGCCAACGCCAGCACCGCGCCGGTCTCCAACGCCGCGAGCGTTGAACTGAGCCCCGCCGCGCCCACAAGCGCGTTGAGCACCACGTCTGCTTCGTGCTTCTTAATAAGTTCGCGTGCAGCTTCCTTGCCCGAGATCACTTCCCCGCCAAGCGCCTCACTGACCTGTTGCGCAGCGTCTTCTCGCTGCACGGCAACCTGATCGGGTGCAAGGCCATGCGTACGTGCCTGGTCAATGATCGCCTGCGGTTGACTTCCCGCAGCCGCGATACCCGCGACTACGAAATCAGCAGGGTTAGCCTCAATAACCTCAAGCGCCTGCGTACCAATAGAGCCTGTTGAACCCAGAATCAGAATGCGTCTCACACCCGCCATTGTTCCAGTCTGCTCCACAAGCGGTAAAACTTTCGGACGTTTAGGGGGTATTCACTCGCAAACTGGCAAGCCCATGTGAAAGAATGGTGCCAATACTGTTGCAAATAGTTCCAATTGTTTTCCAATTGTTCAGCATGAAGGAGTTTGGCTGTGGCCAACCACGCTCTCGACAACGCACCTCAGGTGTACAACGGCGTATCTGAGGCAGATGTCCCATCCGCCCGCTTTGGCTGGAGCGAAGCCGGCAACGGCATCATCCAGGTCGCAGGCTGGATTTCCGTCATCGCCCTGGTTGGGTTCAACTTTGGTAACCACGAGGGTCACGTAGAGACCATCTGGCTTGTCACCCTCGCAGTGGTCATCGCACTTGGTTTGATTCTTCTGGCAACCCAGCCGAAGCTGAACCAGGTACGCACCGTCACCGCGCACAACAAGCCGGTTGGCCACCAGGAGCCGGACTGGGCATACGACCAGAAGACGCTCTCCGGTGTCTACGCCGATCTTGGTGAGCGTGAGCTGCGCGCCCTCAACATCGACCCGGCTCGCGTTGCACACCTGCGTGCACCGCAGTACTAGTTCCCAGCACTAGTACGAAGCTAGATATAAAAAACCCGGCCTTACGTGGCCGGGTTTTGTCGTTGCTGGTGCTTAACCCGCCTTCTCGTCTGCTGCCAACTGGCCACAGGCCGCGGCAATCTCCTGGCCCTTGGTGTCGCGCACCGTACACGTCACGCCCTGGGCAATCACGCGGCGCACAAACTCTTCTTGGCGGTCCTTCGGGGACGCATCCCACTTCGATCCCGGTGTCGGGTTCAACGGAATCAGGTTCACGTGCACCTTGGGGCCGAGGGCCTTGTGCAGCTTCTGCCCCAACATGTCAGCGCGGAAGTTGTGGTCATTGATGTCACGGATCAGCGCGTACTCGATGGACACGCGGCGACCCGACTTATCGGCGTAGTAACGCGCGGCGTCCAACACCTCGGACACAGGCCAGCGGTTGTTCATCGGCACCAACTCATCGCGCAGCTCATCATCCGGCGTGTGCAGGGAGACGGCGAGGGTGCAGGACAACCCTTCGTCTGCAAGCATGCGGATCTGCGGCGCCAACCCCACCGTGGATACCGTGACGTTGCGCTGCGAAATACCGAACCCCTCTGGCGACGGCTGCGTGATCTGGCGCACCGCAGACACCACACGCTTGTAGTTGGCCAGCGGCTCCCCCATCCCCATAAACACAATGTTGGACAGGCGCGAGCCTTCCTCCTGCATCATTGCTGCCGCAACGCGCACCTGATCCACAATTTCTGCGGTAGACAGGTTACGGTCCAACCCACCCTGGCCCGTGGCACAGAACGGACACGCCATGCCGCAGCCCGCCTGGGAAGAAATACACAGCGTGGCGCGGTCCGGGTAGCGCATAAGCACGGACTCCAGCAGGATGCCGTCGTGCAGACGCCACAGTGTTTTCGTGGTGTCCCCGTTGTCGGTTTCCACCTTGCGCACTGGGGTTAGCAGCGTTGGAAACAGCGCGTCTTTCACCGCCTGGCGCTGCGCTTCCGGCAGGTCCGTCATAGTCAACGGATCAGCTTCGAACTTGCCGTAGTAGTGGCGCGCGATCTGATCGGCGCGGAACTTGGGCAGGCCAAGCTCCTTCAGCGCATCAATGCGCTCTTCTTTATTCAGGTCCGCGAAGTGCTTCGGCGGCATGCCGCGCTTGGGCGCCAGCAGGTTGATCTGGGGAACATCGCTCATAATGCGCCCCATTGTTGCACGTCAAGCCCACTTCAGGCGAATTAAAGCAGTCCTTGGACCAGAAAAAGCTAGAACGGGTTGAGCAGCACCGCGGCGTTCAGCAAAGCGTAGGTGGCGCACGCGGCTGGCAGCATGCCGTCCAAACGGTCCATCAGGCCACCGTGGCCGGGCAGCAGGTTGGACATGTCTTTAATGCCAAGCTCACGCTTGAACTGGCTTTCCACCAAGTCACCCATGGTTGCGCACACCACCAGGGCCGCACCCATGACAAGACCCAGCCACCACGGGCCGTGGATCAAGAAATGCACAACTAGCAAGCCAGTGATCATGCCGAAGACCATGGAGCCGGCAAAGCCTTCCCAGCTCTTGTTCGGGCTGACCGCCGGGGCCATCGGGTGGGTGCCAAACATCACGCCGGCGGCGTAGCCACCAACGTCAGACGCCACCACGCACAACATGAACGCGATGATGAAGCGGGATCCCGGAATGCCGCCCTCATCAATCAACGAGATCATCGCAGCGAAAGAACCAAACAGCGGGATCCACGTCAGCACAAAAATGCCAACGGAAGTATCGCGCAGGTAGTTTTCCGGGTTGGCGCTGCGGCTCAAGCGCCCTGTGGCATCAGTGCTAGGCCCACTGGTGTGGAAAAACAGGCGCCAGAACATCAAAAACAGCACAGAGATGGCAAACGCCGCAACTAAGCCGCCACTGGCGTAGAACGCCGAGGACCACAGCATGATCTGGCCCAAAATGATCAGCAGCGTGCGCGGCTGCTGGTAGCCCGCCTCACGCAGCCGCGTAAGCACCTCCCACATGGCGAAGGCAACAGCCACCGCCACCAGTGGGTACCACGCCATAGGGCCAACCAACACCGCTGCAATGACCACCGCGCCCAGGATCACGCCTGTGGTGATCGCAGCGCCCAGGTTGCGCCCCGCCTTATTCTTCGGCTTGGGGGCGTGGATGTGCATAGACACTTGAGGTTTAGACCTCCATCAACTCGGTTTCCTTCTTGGAAACCAAATCATCAATCTGTGCAACGTAGCCCTGCGTGGTCTTGTCCAGAGCCTTCTCAGCGGTCTGCACGTCGTCCTCGCCTGCGTCGCCGTCCTTCTGGATCTTCTTCAGGGACTCCATGCCCTGGCGGCGCACGTTACGGATGGCAACCTTGCCCTCCTCACCTTTCTGCTTGGCCTGCTTGACCAGGTCCTTGCGGCGCTCCTCCGTCAGCTGCGGGATAGTCACGCGGATCACATGACCATCATCCGTCGGATTGACGCCCAGGTCGGAGTTACGGATCGCGTCCTCAATCTCGCGCATAGTGGACGGGTCGAACGGCTTGATGATGAGCATGCGCGGCTCCGGCACCGAAACCGTTGCCATCTGGTTGATCGGCGTCGGCGCGCCGTAGAAGTCCGCCATAACGCCGTTGAACATGGCCGGGTTCGCACGTCCGGTGCGGATGGAAGCCAGCTCGCCGCGGGTGTGCTCCACCGAAGCGGTCATTTTCTCTTCGGCGTTTAGCAGCACGTCATCAATCATGGGTCAGTTCCTACCTTCATGGTCGTTTGAAAAACGTAACGCCCCCAAATCTACCAGCGCACCCCCGGCCTACACTTGCACACCATGCACCACCCAGCGTTTGCGTCCATCGCCAACACCCCAATCCGTGGCACCCACGGCGCTCGATTGGACGGATGGTCCATCCCCATCAAGTCATCCACCCCGGTTGTGGGGCTTCCTACTATCGACGGCTCACCGCACCGCACCTCCACCCCAACCGACCACGACCCGTTTGTTGCTTGGCTGTTGCGCCAGGGTGCGAGCGTGCCGGCAACCACACTGAGCTCAGAGTTAGGCGCAACGTGCTACGCGGAGCGCCCCGATATGCCCGTGTTGGAATCCCCGGCGTATCCCGGCTGCACCCCCGGTGGGTCTTCTACGGGTGCAGGTGTGGCGGTGGCGCTGGGTTTAAGCCGGGCAGCGCACGGCACGGATGCGGGTGGTTCGATTCGCGTTCCCGCCGCGGCATGCAACGTGGTCGGCTTCAAACTGGGTGGCAAATCGCTGTCGGCGCACGGGATGCTGACCACCACCGTCAAAGACCAGATGGAGATCTTCGGGTGGACGCCTCCCCCGCCACGGCGCTTACGCATCGGTGTGCTGACCCGCGGCATCTTCGCTGACCCGCAGGTGCAATCCTGGCGTTTGGATGCCGTGGATGAGGCCGCAGGTGTGCTCGACCGCTACCACGAAGTGGTGGCAATTGATCCGTACCCCGAGTCACGCGAAACCTACAGGCATTTCGGCACCATCATTAAGTCCTCGTTCACCAACGCCGAGCCACTAGACAGCGACTACATTAGCTGGCTGCACGAGGAAGCACTTGCCCTAAGCCCTGAAGCCCGCGCCAACGCCTCCACCCATGTAGGCGTATTGCCGGAGCTGCTCGCACGCACTTGGGACGTAGACGTCGTGCTCTGCCCCACCCTTGCATTCGACCCGCCAAAACTCGGCACGTTTTCCGACATGAGCCCTGAAGACAGCTTCGAAGCCCAAACCGGCTGGTCCCCCTGGTGTTCGGTGTTCAACATGCTGAAAACCCCCGCGATCGCCTTGGGGCCCGTCCACTTGGGCGCCCTCAACGTCACGGGGGCTGAGCTGCTTGAGCTCGCGGCGTTATTACGCGACTAGCGTGCCTACCTGCTCACCGGCAACCGCACGTGCAATGTTGCCTTCCTGCAGCAGGTTGAACACCAGGATCGGCATGTTGTTGTCCATGCACAGGCTAAACGCCGTAGCGTCTGCAACCTTCAGACCCTGCTCAATGACCTCGCGCGGGGTGATCTCAGAAAACAACTGCGCATTCGGGTTCTCCCGCGGATCAGCGTCATACACACCATCCACAGCCTTGGCCATCAGCAGCACCTCGCAGCCGATCTCCAGCGCGCGCTGTGCTGCAGTGGTGTCCGTGGAGAAGTACGGCATACCCATACCAGCGCCGAAGATGACCACGCGGCCCTTCTCCAGGTGGCGGGATGCACGCAGCGGCAGGTATGGCTCAGCCACCTGCGCCATGTTGATGGCAGTCTGCACACGGCAGTCCACGCCCTCCTGCTGCAAGAAGTCCTGCAACGCCAGGCAGTTCATCACCGTGCCCAGCATGCCCATGTAGTCCGAACGTGCACGGTCCATGCCACGCTGCTGCAGCTGCGCGCCGCGGAAGAAGTTACCGCCACCAATCACAACCGCAACCTCAGTGCCACCACGGGCAACCTCTGCAATCTGCTTGGCCACACTTTCAACCACGTCAGGGTCAATACCAACCTTGCCGCCGCCGAACATTTCACCACCCAGCTTCAGCATCACTCGCTTGTAGCCTGTGCGCACAGGTGCCGTGGCTTCGGTCACGTTTGTCAACTCCTTTGAAAAGGGGGTCAGATACACTCGGCGACAATCTTACGCTGCCAGATCAAAAGGACCCAGATGCGCGCCAAACTCACCGCTACCGCACTCTCCTGTTTGCTGCTAACAGCCTGCGGCACACATGATTACCAACACGCGCTGCAGGACGCACTGTCAAAACACGGGGGTGACGCTTCTGTCACGCTGCACATCAGCGACGTTTATCCCAACGCAACGCAAGTCCTCCTTGTTTGCCCGTACGCGGGCCAGACGGCAAATGACATGCTTGGCCGTCACGTGTTTCGCAATTATGAGGACGCCAACGACGCCACCAATTGGGTGCTCGTCCAAAAACCCAACGGCAAAGTGTCAAAAATTGCCATGGAACGATCCCAGGTCGACTTGTGTGGAGGCGACGCCGAGGCAGTGTTAGCGCTGAACCCAGATGGACAGCTGGTGTTTGAGGCCCGGGATGGGGTGTGGGCGCTGAGACGTCGATAAGCAAAAAGCCCCAAGCGAGCCTAGGACGCTTACGGCTGCAGCAATTCCCAAATTGCTGCATTCCAGACCCCATACCCCCAGGTGGCGACATCATCTCCCCGGATTGCCTCATTGCGCAACGCCCCCACACAAGCAAAAAGCCCCAGGCGAACCTGGGGCACATGCTGGGATGCTAAGGCTTAAGCCTGGCCAACCTCGAAGCGAACGAAGTCGGTGATCTCAATGCCAGCCTCATCAGCGATCTGCTTGACGGTCTTCTTGGAGTCAACCAGGGACGGCTGATCCAGCAGGACAACGTCCTTGAAGAAGCCACCCATGCGGCCCTCAACGATCTTGGCAATAGCAGCCTCCGGCTTGCCCTCGTTGCGGGTGATCTCCTCCTGAACCGCACGCTCCTTCTCAATCACGTCAGCCGGGACGGACTCCTGGTTGAGGTAACGAGCCTTCATAGCAGCGATCTGCAGCGCAACCTGGTGAGCAGCCTCAGCGTTGTCACCGGTGTAAGCAACCAGCACACCAACAGCCGGCGGCAGGTCCGCAGCCTTCTGGTGCAGGTACTTCGCAACATTGTCGCCCTCAACGGTGGCAGCGCGGCGCAGCTCCAGCTTCTCGCCGATCTTGGCGGACATGCGCTCGAGCACCTCGTGCGCAGTCTCACCGTTGACGTCAGCCTTAGCCAGCTCCTCCTGGGAGTTAGCCTTCACCGCAGCGGCAGCCTCAGCGATCTGATCAGCCAGGTCCTTGAACTCCTGGTTCTTAGCCACGAAGTCGGTCTCAGAGTTGATCTCAACGATGGTGTTGCCGGAAACAGCAACCAGGCCCTCGAGAGCGTTGCGCTCAGCGCGCTTGCCCACGTCCTTCGCACCCTTGATGCGCAGGGCCTCAACGGCCTTCTCAAAGTCGCCGCCAGCCTCTTCCAGGGCCTTCTTGCAGTCCAGCATGCCGGAGCCAGTGGTCTCACGAAGCTTCTTTACGTCTGCAGCAGTGTAGTTCGCCATGTGGCGATTCCTCCTCTAAATCGGGGAAAGGTGTTTAACGTTAGAAAGATTAGCCGAACTGTGTTTGTTCGGCAGCGAAGGGTCCGGAGGGGCAAGGCGCGTGCCGCACCCAACCGGAATTGACACCCGTCACTTACGCACGAAATCCCCGCGCACAATGCGTACGCGGGGATCCCTCATGCGGCACACGCGGTGTGCGTCACGGCAAAACTATGCCTTGCCAGACTATGCCTTGTCAGCTTCAGCCTGCTCAGCAGCGCGGACAGCTGCCGGCTGCTCAACCTCTGCAACTTCCTGCGGAGCAGCGGTCTCTGCGGCAACAGCGGCCTTAGCGGCATCAGCTGCGGAAACCTCGTCAGATGCAGCAGCCTGTGCGGCAGCCTCAGCAGCCTCAGCCTGCATCTTCGCATCGGTGTCGCCTGCAGCATCACGTGCGGCAGCCAGCTGGCGCTCCTCGCGCTGCTTCTTGCCCTCGATGACAGCCTCGCCCACAACGTGGGTGAGCAGCATCACAGCGCCGATAGCGTCGTCGTTGCCCGGGATCGGGAAGTCAACCTCGTCCGGATCGCAGTTGGTGTCCAGGATGGCAACAACCGGGATGCGCAGCTTCTTCGCCTCGGAGATGGCGATGTGCTCCTTGTTGGTGTCCACAATCCACAGTGCGGACGGAGCCTTGGTCATCTCGGAGATGCCGCCGAGGACGCGCTCCAGCTTGGTGCGCTCACGGTTAAGCATCAGGACTTCCTTCTTGCCGCGGCCTGCGTAGCCGTTCTCGGCTGCGTCCATTGCCTGCAGTTCCTTCATGCGGGCAATACGCTTGGACACGGTCTGGAAGTTGGTGAGCATGCCACCGAGCCAACGGTGGGTGACGTACGGCATGCCAACGCGCTCAGCCTCTTCGCGGATCGGCTCCTGCGCCTGCTTCTTGGTGCCAACGAACAGGATGGTGCCGCCGTGTGCGACGGTCTCCTTCACAAACTCGTAAGCCTCATCGATGTAGGTCAGCGACTGCTGCAGATCGATGATGTAGATGCCGTTGCGGTCGGTGAAGATGAAGCGACGCATCTTCGGGTTCCAGCGACGAGTCTGGTGGCCAAAGTGCACACCAGCGTCGAGGAGTTCGCGCATGGTTACAACTGCCATGGGAATGATCTCCTTCGGAGAAAAGTAGTTTCGGTTTACGTACGTGGTCAGCGTTGTGCGGGTTTTTATCCCGCACCCTGGCACCGGACTAGCCCTGCACCCCTTGACGAGGGACCGTTGCTGAGCTGGCCTTATTCGGCGCGCGAAGTCAATCTTGTTACAGACTGCCCGCATAACAATACTCACGTGCTGCGCAATTACCTAATTGAGCTGCAGCATCCGGTGGCATCGACTCCCTCGCCGAGTGCCCCGTCCATAAAGTCTTAAGAAACCACTAGCGCGCACGGCAGTTTTGTGGTGAGGTATCTGCATGGGGATTACGGGGATTTCTTTCAAGCATTCTGGTCACATTTCTACGCGTGCAACACTCACCGCATGGGCGGTCGCACTCGCTTGCATTTGCAGCCAGCCGTATGCCACAGCCTGGGTGGATCCGACAACCGGCAAGGACTACGCCACCCGCGTGACACGTCCGGCGGATATTCCGAAGCGCAATTGGCTGCCCGGCCACCGCGGTGTTGACCTGTACTTGCAGCCCGGCGCGCCGGTGTTGGCGGCGGAGGCTGGCACGGTGGCGTTTGTGGGCAGTGTGGCAGGCACACCAATCGTGTCGGTGGATCATGCGCCGTCGGCGAGGTTTCCGGAGGGGATTCGCACGACGTATCAGCCGGTGCGTGCCAGTGTTGCGGTTGGTGATGAGGTTGCTGAGGGCCAAGTCATTGGGGTTTTGGCGCGTGCAACGAGCCGCTTTGCCGGTGAGCACGATGGGTTGCATTGGGGTGCGAAGACGGGGCCGGATACCTACATTGATCCGTTGACGTTGTTGGAGCCGCCGAAGATTCGGCTCAAGCCGGTGGAGCGCACAGCACGGGTTAGGCGCTAGGCGCGTGGGTGGGCTTGGTCGTAGACGTTTTTGAGCCGCTGTGCGGATACGTGTGTGTAGATCTGGGTGGTTTGCAGGCTGGCGTGCCCGAGGAGTTCTTGCACCACGCGTAGGTCTGCCCCGCCTTCAAGCAGGTGTGTGGCAGCGGAGTGGCGTAGGGAGTGCGGCGTAATGTCACTTGCACCTGCGTTGTCTGCGGCGCGTTCCACCACCCGGCGTACCTGCCGCTGGTCAATGCGTTTGCCTCGACTGCCCACGAACAGCGCATCACCCGCATCCTTGTGTGCAAGCTCGGCGCGCCCGTGGTTGAGCCAGTCGCGCACTGCCCGGCTTGCTTGGTCCCCGAACGGCACCATGCGTTGCTTGTTGCCCTTGCCTGTGACTTTGGCCAGGCCCCTATTGAGGTCCACATCGCCTACGTCCAGCCCGGTGAGCTCGCCGACACGCATGCCGGTGGCATAGAGCAGCTCCAGCATCGCCGCATCTCTCAGCGCTTCAGGGGCTTTTTGCTTATCGACGCCCCCGCCATCGCCCCCAACGCCCTCCCCCCGATCCTGCTGTTCCACCTGTTCCACCTGTTCCAGCATGGTCGCTGCTGTCTCTGCGCGCAGTACAGCCGGCAGCGGGCGTGTGATCTTCGGCGTGACCAGGCGCGCCGCCACATCCGTGTCAATGTGGCCTTGTTTGTACGCCCACGTAGAGAACGCGCGTACGGCTGCAGTGCGCCGGGCCAGGGTGGAGCGGGCTTTGCCTTGCGCGACGGCGTCCGCAAGCCACAAGCGCAGATTGTCCAGCGTGAACTGCGCAAACGTGTCAATCCGGCCCTGCAGCAGCGCTAAGTCTGCGCGGTAGCCGCGGACGGTGTTTGCGGAGCGGCCCTGCACAAGCGTGGCGTATTCCGCGAAATCCTCTACCGCGGCTTGGAGTTGACTCATGTAACGGCAGTGTAGTCACTTAGTGCCTCGTCACTTCTTGTCAAGCTCAACCCGGCGCCACAGGCGGCGTTCCCTGCGAACAAGGTTGCGGCTTTCCAGCTCCATGAGCAGGTGCACCGTCAGTCCCACTGCCATGCCGGCTACTTCGGCCACTTGCTCGGCGGTTCTCGCACCAACGGACGGCAACGGCAGCGAGTCATAGACCTGCAACTCATTGCGCGACAGGCGCTGGATGGGTGTTGGCTCATAGAGATCGTCCAACTTCAGCTGCATGTCTTCTTCACCAACCGTGCTGAGCAGCTCATGGATGTGGTCGGCGCTTAAGACCATGGTGGCTTGCTCCTTCGCAATGGCCAGGTTGGTGCCTAAGCAGGCTTTCTCCATGATGGAGCCCGGCACCGCCATCGCCTGCCGGTTAAAGGTGTGAAGCCAGTTCAAGGTGTTTAATGCCCCGGAGCGATAGCCCGCCTCCACCACCACGCTGCCTTGCGACAACGCTGCGATCAGCCGGTTTCGCGTCAGGAACCGATGCCTATCAGGGGTAACACCCGGTGGGTATTCGCTGATCATGGCGCCGCCCTGGCTGGTCACGCGCTGAAACAGGCGCTCGTTTGGCCGCGGGTAGGTCACCCCGGCGCCAAAGGCCGTAATCACCACGGTTGGCGTCGCATTCGCAAGGGCCGTGTCATGCGCCACCGTATCCACGCCTGCGGCCCCGCCAGAGACAATCGTGTACTGGTGTTTCGCAAGACCGGCTACCAGGTTCGCGGTTGCCTTTTGTCCCTCGTGGCTCGGCGCGCGCGTACCAACCACACCAACGGACTGCGCAAACAACGCTGGCAGGTTCTGCTGCCCTTTCACCCACAACGCGTGCGGCGGGCACGCGCCTTTCTCAAGCGCCGTCAGCGTGTCAAAGCTTGCTGAAATCGCAGTACTTGGCCAGTTCGGCGAATCGGGCGTGATCAGGCTAAAGCCGAGATCCGCAGCCTTGGCCAGGTCCTCTTCGGGCACTGACCGCGCGTACCTGGCTTCCGTGGCGCCTGCCAAGCCTCCTAGCCAGCTCGCCCGTGTGCGCACACCGTTGGCAATTTCATCGGCGTCCCGCCCGGCGCGCAACAGGGCCTGGAGGTGCTGGTTGGGCCCCTCAATTACGCGTGAGAGGTACGCCCATGAGGTCAACGCGCTCATGCCGCCACCTCCTCACGCTGGGTCTTGCGCAGCGCCACCGCCCGGTAGATGTGGTCGATGTGTGGGCACGGCTCGTGTTCAAGATCGGCCATGGTCCAGGCGAGCTTGAGCACCCGATCCACGCCTCGTTGGGTCAGCTCGTCGTTCCTGAGCATGTGCTCAATCGTTGCTGCGGAGGATTCATCTGGCGGGAAATGTCGGCGGATCACGGTAGCGTCCATCGCCGCGTTGGTGGTGGCTTCATAGCCCGCCTTGGTCCAGCGGTACGCTGCACGTTCACGTGCTTCCATCACCCGCGCCAGGATTGCGGACGACGGCTCCGCCCCTTCCGGACTCAACACCGCCGACTGCGCTGTAGTGGTCAAGAAAATATCCAACCTGTCCCGCAACGGCCCCGAGATATTGGACAGGTGGTTCCTGCGCTGCAGCGGCGTGCACCCACATTTTTGAATATCCATCCCGCAAGGACACGGGTTGGCAGCCAGGATCAGCTGGAAATCCGCCGGATACTCCACGTTTCGGCGCTCACGCCTGTGCACCACCTTGCGTTTTTCCAGCGGGATGCGCAGCGAATCCAGCACGTGCGCCGAAATCTCCGACGCCTCATCCAAAAACAGCACCCCGTTGTGCGCCTGGCTCACCGCCCCCGGCGCCGGCACGCCCGATCCCCCACCGATGAGCCCAAATCTGCTTATCGACGGATGCGGTGCCACAAACGGCCGCCTCCCCACAATCTCCCCGCGGCTGACCCCTGCCGCCGAATGCAGAGCCGTGGTCTCAATCTGCTCATCAATACTCAACGGCGGCAGAATCGATGGCAAACGCTCCGCCAGCATCGACTTGCCTGAACCCGGCGGGCCAACCATCAGCATGTGGTGCCCGCCAGCAGCGGCGATCTCCATCGCTTCGCGCTCCAGAAGCTGACCCGCCACATCCGCAAAATCCGGCACGTGGGTGGTCTGCGGGTCAGCCGGTGCTGACGCTGCAGCGCGATCGGCAGCGTCGATAGCGGTGTCTAAGAACTCCTCCGCGCACAGCCAACGCCACACCTGCGTGAGGTTGTCCGCCACCAACACATGCTTGCGTTTGAGCAGCGCTGCCTCTTGCGCATTGGCACGCGGCACCACCACAACGTCGAAGTCATTGCCGGTACCTTCCGCGCGCGAGCGCTGCGCGTGCAGCAACATCGGCAAGATGCCCTCCACCCGACGCAGCGTGCCGTCGAGCGCAAGCTCGCCCATAAACACCGTGCGCGCCAGCACCGGATGCAGCTCCGGCTCTCCACTTGCCGCAACCCCAAGCGCAATCGGCAAATCAAAATGGCTGCCCGCTTTACGCAGGTGCGCTGGTGACAGCGACACCATGATCTTTGAGCGCGGCCACGGCAACCCAGAATTCGCAATAGCCGTGCGGATACGGTCACGCGACTCACGCACCGCTGCATCCCCCAGACCCACCATGTACATCCCGGGCAGGCCCGGCCCCACATTGGCCTCCACCGTCACCATGTGCGCACGAAGCCCCTCCACGGTGGCCGTCAGCGTTCTAGCAAGCGCCATCATCAACCCCCTCGAAGCGGCACACCACATAGGAGTTGCCGTTGAAAAGGACCTCGCAGACGTCGAAACGCACCTGCGAACCACCGCCATTCGGGGAACGATCCAGCCACTCTGCTGCGCACCGGCGCATCGTGGCCAGCTTTTTGGCAGTCACCGCCTCCGCCCCGCCGTACTCACCGCTACGCCGAGACTTCACCTCCAAAAACACAATCGTGCCGTCAGGCGCACGCAACACCGCGTCCAACTCCCCAGCACGACACCGCACCCGCTTGTTGTACAGCGAGTACCCATACTGCTCATACAGGCCAACCGCCACATTCTCACCGGCGACACCCAGCGCGTAACGGTCGGCCACCTCGCTATCCGGGTGCCCCGTCACCTGCGTAGTCTCACCACGCAACGTCAACGGAAAATGCGAAAGCGTGGCGGATCGATGGTTAGACATAAACGTCCCCCCTTATGGTTTCAGTTCTGAAATAGGTATTCACACGAAGCAACGCGAAACGTTGCCCCTACCCACTTAGACTGACCAAACCCCCCTTCGGTTCCCTTAACGGTCCGGGAACGTCAAATCCGGCTTATCCAGCTCCTCAATATTGACATCCTTATACGTAATCACACGCACATAACGCACAAAGCGCACCGCACGGTACATGTCCCACACCCAGCAGTCAGACATACGCACCTCGTAGTAGACATCATTGCCCTCAGTGTGCGGGATCAGCTGCACGGCATTCGCAAGGTAAAAACGACGCTCCGTCTCCACCACATACGAAAACTGGCTCGCCACATCGCGGTACTCACGGTACAGCGACAGCTCCACCTCGGACTCATAATTGTCCAGCTCTTCGGCGCTCATCTACCGCACAACCCCTTTGTAAAACTCATCGGCTTCACGGACGTTGGCATAACTATAACGGTGCTGCGCACTCGCACCGTGGCGGCGCACCGCAGCCATATGCGCCGCAGTTGAATACCCCTTATGGCCAGCCAAGCCATACTCCGGAAACTGCTCCGCCATCTCCACAATCAACGCGTCCCGAGACACCTTCGCCAACACACTCGCCGCCGCAATACACCTCGCCGCAGCATCCCCTCCCACCACCGGCAACTGCGGCACGCCAAGACCCGGGATACGAAACCCGTCCATCAGCACATATTTGGGCGCAGGATCAAGCCCTGCCACCGCACGGCGAGCCCCATCCAAGTTCGCCGCCTGAATACCTCGACGGTCAATGTCCGCCGCCGGCACGTGCACGATGGAAAAGGCGGTGGCGGAGTTAACGATGGCGTCGAAAAGCAACCGGCGCCTACGCTCCGTCAACTTCTTCGAATCATCCAACCCCTCAAGCTCAGGCAACGGACGCGTGGGCAACATACACGCCGCAATAGTCACCGGGCCGAAACACGCACCGCGCCCCGCCTCATCAACACCTGCGACGGGACCAAACCCAACCTTGTCCAGCGCCACCTCATAGGTGCGCAACTGCTTCAGGCGGCGCACCACACTAACGCTGAATATCCGGGTCGTCCACACCACCCAGACGACTCAACGGGAAGACCACCGCAGACACCTTGCCACGGAAATTCTCCCGCGGAATCGTCCCCTGCAGCTCATCACCCATATGCGCACGCGAATCCAGCGAATTCGTCCGGTTATCACCCATCATGAAGTAATGGCCCTCAGGCACCGTCAGCGGGCCGAAAAAATCACCACCGCAAGCTTCCGAACCCGTCGTAGTGTCCACCGGATACGTCGGCGGATTAAGCACATACGACTGATCAATCGGCGAACCATCCACCATCACCGCCGGATCCCCCGCCTGGCAGCTCACCGTCTGACCACCCTCAGCAATAATGCGCTTCACCAGAGTGTTCTCATCCTTGGGCACCAGACCGACCCAGCTGCCAACCTCCTGCATACCGCGGATGAACGTGTTGTTGGAACGATTCGACACAAACCCGGTATTCCAACTGTCAGTGCCCTTAAACACCACCACATCCCCCGGCTCCGGGTCACTGAAGTAGTAGCTGACTTTCTGCACCAAAATGCGATCACCCGAACCGCTCTCACCGTGCAACGTCGGCTCCATCGACGCCGACGGAATCACATACAAACGCCCCAAAAACGTCTGAATGACAAACATCAATGACAACGTCAAGATCACAACCGCGGGGATCTCGATGTACCACGGGGTCTGCTTGGGCGCTTGGGTTTCTTCTTGGGTGGTTTCTTGGGTGGTTTCTTGGGTGGTTTCCGCCTGCGCTGGCTCCCCCGGCCAGTGGGTTTCATGCTCGGTGCGGACCGGATCATTCGGTGTAGTCACCCGCATCACCCTACACGCTGTCTGGCGCTTTTCGGATGTCGCTGAAAATGATCGCGAAATCTTTCAGCGTCCTGCGGTTTTCAAGTCACATCCGTAACATATCGAAATGTTTGCAATGAGGCTGGTGTGGCGAGTGGGGTTAACGCTGGTCAACGGCTTGCGACATTGAGAAGGAGACGCTTGGCCGGGATGGCGTTTTGTAAGCGACCCCGGGGTCGTTTACAAAACCCCAGGTGGCAACTTTCACTTCCGTAACAAACGGCCTTGTTTACAATGAGGCGCATGTGACTGATGGGGTTAACGCAGGTCAGCACCCCAAACACCCCAGCACCCCACCAAACGAAAAACACCCCGCCGCCAACCAACGTTGACAACGGGGTGCAAGGAAAGGGGCCAGTAAGGGCCCTGCTGCCTAGCGGCGCTCCTTGATGCGGGCAGCCTTGCCACGCAGGTCGCGCATGTAGTACAGCTTCGCGCGGCGAACCTTGCCGCGGCGAACGACCTCGATCTTCTCAATGTTCGGGGAGTGAACCGGGAAGGTACGCTCAACGCCGATACCGAAGGAAATCTTGCGGACGGTGAAGGTCTCGCGGATGCCGCCACCCTGGCGACGCACCACAAAACCGGTGAAGACCTGGGTACGGGTTACGTTGCCCTCGATAACCTTGACGTGCACGTCAAGGGTGTCGCCGGGGCGGAAGTTCGGGATGTCGTCGCGCAGCTGACCTGCGTCGACCAGATCGATGATGCCGTTGCTCATGGCAGCATTCCTTTACTTTTACGGACAGAGGAACCTAGCGGCCACGAAGGCTCGACCGGTTCGTATCGTGTACAACAACTCGAAACATGTTACATATCGCCCGGTCAGTTACCAAATCCGGCACGCTTGAGGGCATCGGCCATCGACCCGCCTTGAGCTCCCTTTGCTTGTCGACGCCCACGTCCCCCACCCCGACCGCCCTGACCACCATGACCGCCCTTGCCAGAGTTCTTACCTGCCTGCTGGCGCGCTTGCTTGCCGGGTTTGGCGGTGGAGGGGTTGGCGGGGTCGTCGTTAAGCCGAAGCGAAAGGCCGATGCGGTTGCGAGCAACGTCTACATCCATGACCTTGACTTTGACTACCTGGCCGGAGCGGACAACGTCGTGCGGGTCAGAAACGAAGCGGTCGCTCATCGCGGAGACGTGCACGAGGCCGTCTTGGTGAACGCCGACATCCACAAACGCGCCGAAGGCAGCGACGTTGGTCACGGTGCCCTCTAGGATCATGCCGGGTTTGAGGTCTTTGACTTCGTTGACGCCTTCTTTGAAGGTGGCGGTCTTGAACTCCGGGCGTGGGTCGCGGCCGGGTTTGTCCAGCTCGGCGATGATGTCGGTCACCGTTGGCACGCCAAAGGTGTCATCGGCGAAGTCTGCCGGGGCAAGCTTGGTCAGCACTGCGGTGTTGCCAATCAGCTGTGTGGTGTCCAGGCCGGTTACAGACGCGATGCGCTCAACCACCGGGTAGGCCTCCGGGTGCACGGCGGAGGCGTCCAGAGGGTCCGTCCCGCCTTGGATGCGCAGGAAGCCCGCAGCCTGCTCAAACGCCTTCGGCCCCAGACGTGGCACCTTGCCCAACTCCTTGCGGGTGGTGAAGCTGCCGTGCTCGTCGCGGTAGGCCACGATGTTCTTCGCCACCGTGCCCGAAAGACCTGCAACGCGCTCAAGCAGCGGCGCGGAGGCAGTGTTGACGTCCACACCGACGGAGTTCACCGCATCCTCCACCACCGCGTCCAGCATTTGGGCCAGGGCGGTCTGGTTCACGTCGTGCTGGTACTGGCCAACGCCGATAGACTTCGGATCCACCTTCACCAGTTCCGCCAGCGGGTCCTGCAAGCGGCGCCCGATGGAGACCGCGGAGCGCAGCGAGACGTCCATCTCCGGGAACTCCTCTGCTGCGATCTCGCTTGCGGAGTAGACAGAGGCGCCAGACTCACTGACCACCACAGGCGTTGGGCGTGTGCCGCCGGCCTTGGCAATCATGTCCGCCACCTCGCCGGCAAGTTTCTCCGACTCACGCGAGGCGGTGCCGTTGCCCACGGCGATCAGCTCCACACCGTGCTCTGCGGCCAGGGACGCGAGCTCTGCGCGCGAAGCATCCCAACGGTTCTGCGGCTGGTGCGGGTAGACAATCGTGGTTGCCAGTACCTTGCCGGTGCCGTCCACAACCGCGCACTTCACGCCGTTGCGGTACCCCGGGTCCAGCGCCAAGGTGACGCGCTGGCCGGCAGGAGCCGCCAGCAGTACGTCACGCAGGTTCGTCTTGAACACCTCCAGTGCGCCCTCTTCGGCTTTTTCTTTGAGACGCATACGCGCATCCACATTCGCCGAAATCTGCAACTTGGTGCGCCACCCCCAACGCACGGCCTTGGCCAACCACTCGGAGTCCTTCACCGGCAGGTTGAAACGCTGCGCGATCATGCCCTCGTAGACGGACTCATCGCCGGGGTCGAGATCCAGGGTGAGCACGCCTTCGTTCTCCCCGCGCAACAGCGCCAGAATTCGGTGGCTAGGCAGCTTGGCAAAGTCTTCAGAAAAGTCGAAGTAGTCCGCAAACTTCGCGCCTTCCTGTTCTTTGCCTTCCACAACAGTTGCGCGCATGGTGCCCTCGGCGTAGACGCGGTCACGCACCGCACCTACCAGGTCAGCGTCGGTGGCGAAGCGGTCCACCAAGATCGCACGTGCGCCGTCAAGCGCGGACTTTGCATCCGGGAAGCCTTCGCAGAGGAACCCTTCGGAGGCGGTTTCGGGGTTGGTCGTTGGCTCGTCGATAAGTAATTGTGCAAGCGGCTCAAGCCCTGCCTCGCGCGCGATGTCCGCTTTGGTCTTGCGGCGCTTCTTGTACGGCAGGTACAAGTCCTCCACGCGCGCCTTCGTATCGGCCGCAAGGATGTCGCGCTTGAGCTCATCGGCCAGCTTGCCCTGCTCATCAATACTGGCCAGCACTGCCTCTTTGCGCTCGGCCAACTCCACCAGGTACGTGTTGCGCTCCTCGATGTGGCGCAACTGCGCATCATCCAAACCGCCGGTGACTTCCTTGCGGTAGCGCGAAATAAACGGAACCGTGTTGCCCTCCGTCAAAAGGCGAAGCGCCGCCTCCACTTGGGAGGGGCGCACGTGAATTTCTGTCGCGATTGTTGCTGCGATAGTCATTCGCCGAAGTTTAGCGTGACCCCTTTTACAGCAACGCCTGGGCCAACAGGGAGCCGACAACACACGAGGTGAACACTGTGCTCGAACACTGCGGTCGTGATTTATACCACGCGCGTCGAGCCGTACCAGTCCGCTCCCCTGGGCAGCGCTGCTACCACAGCTTTGGTCGCCTCCACCGGCTCAAGCGCCGTGCGCCCACGAACCGTCAGTTTCACCAACGGCTCCAGACACGGCCTGCCCTCACGGCGCTCATACTCGGTCTCCAGCATGGACGGCCCGAAGCACACATCCGTACCTCGCTCCACAGCCTTAATGGATTCCACCCGGTAGCCTGCCTTCTTCAGCGCTCGGCGCATGTGCTTTTCAACGCCACGCCGCCACCCCAACACATCCAACTCCGTCACCACGTCCTGGGCGTAAAGCATGAAACGATCTTCATCGCTCAACCGCGCAGTCTCAAGCAATTCCGGGCGTACCGCACTCGTGCGTTTCAGCGACTGCTCGCGGCGCCACTGCTCCACCTTGGCGTGATCGCCTGAAGTCAACA
Source organism: Corynebacterium riegelii (assembly GCF_001263755.1). Classification (NCBI taxonomy): domain Bacteria; kingdom Bacillati; phylum Actinomycetota; class Actinomycetes; order Mycobacteriales; family Corynebacteriaceae; genus Corynebacterium; species Corynebacterium riegelii. The sequence goes on along the minus strand of NZ_CP012342.1, from coordinate 426,728 downwards.
CCGCCGGCGCTTCAATGCCACGCCACACCCGCGGTTTGGTGTAGCTAGGCCCTTCCAACAAGCCGTCAGAAAAGCTGTCATCTTCATGGCTTTCGGTATTGCCCAGCACGCCGGGGATCAGGCGGGTGACCGCCTCTGCAATCACCAACACGGCCACTTCCCCGCCGATAAGTACGTAATCCCCAATAGACACTTCGCGTACGCGGTAGCGCTTCGCTGCGTCTTCAAACACGCGCTGATCAATGCCTTCGTAGCGCCCGCAGGCAAACACGATATGTTTTTCGCGCGACCAGGCCTGTGCGTCCGCCTGGGTAAACGGTGTGCCGGCAGGGGTGGGAACCAAGAGCAACGGCTTCGTCGCGTCCTCTTCCGAGGCGTCTTCGGCCTTTGCGTATGGACGCGGCGCTACCTCCGCCACGTCATCATGGCGAAGCTTGTCATTTCGGTGTTGGACCGCCGTCTCCAAGTCAGCACCGACGCGGCCCTGCGCAACGCTGTCGAGTGCGGGCCCCCACACCTGCGGCTTCATCACCATGCCGGGGCCACCACCAAGTGGCGGCGAATCTACAGACTTGTGGTTTCCCGTAGCCCAGTCACGTAGATCGTGCACGCCAACAGTCAAAATCCCCTGCTCAATCGCCTTGCCCAACAGTGCATGGCGCAAAGGTTCGAGATACTCGGGGAAAATCGTGATGACGTCTAAACGCAGCTTGTGATCCTGATTAGACATCAAGCAAGCCCTCGGGCGGGGTGATCTCCAGATACCCCTCATCCAGGTCGATCACTGGCACGAACTCCATCACAAACGGCACGAGCACTTCCTTGCCTTTGTAATCAATCTCCAGAATCTTGCGATTCGGCGCATCCATAACGCCGGTAACTTCGCCGACCTCGTTGCCGTCGTGGTGAACCTTCAGCCCGATGAGCTCATGGTTGTAGTACTCATCAGAGTCTTCTTCGCGCTCAAGCGGCTTCGCGAAGAACTTCATACCCCGCAAACTATCTGCCAAGGTACGGTCCGGGACTTCCTCGAAGCTGACCAAAAGACGCCGCTGGTGCGGGCGAACCGTCTTCACTGTCAGCTGTATTTCTTTGCCTGTCTGCCGACCCGTGAGCACTTCCCCAACCACAATGTGGTCCTCGGATTCGTCTGCCAGCAACTCAACGGCAACCTCGCCACGAACCCCGTGGGATTTCACCACCCTGCCGATAAGCATTTCCATGGGGGATAAGGCTACCAGCGACAGATGCGGCTACTACCCCAGCCTGCGTCCAACTTCCAGGATGTCCCCTTGACCAACTATCTGAGGGAACTCTCTCGCGGCCCCGTCCTCTCCCACCATCATTTCGCCTACTGGGCGAATGAGCGGTTCATACCCCCTTGGTTCCAATGGTGGGCAAGATTACACTTGCCATTAAATTAGTCAATGCAATCCCCCCCACCAGCTCGCAGCTGTCACATCCGACTATCGCGGAGAAGCTGATAAGTGAAGTACCCATTCAACAACTTCACTGTCTACACAAACGCTAGATCGGCATACGGGAACGGAGAATAAATTATGTCTAACAAGCTAGTTTTCGCCGCTATCTTCATCGGCGTTTTCGTTCTAACCGGCTTCCTTCTAGTTACGCTAATAGCTCTAGCCACAGCGAATGTAGGAGTTGTCGAATTCCTAATCGTCGCTACCGTATCAGGAGTTGTTGCATTTATCTCGGCTCGACACGGTAGAAATGTCAAGGCGAGAAGAGATACGCGCGATTAGTGAAGTAATAATGGCACTGTCCATGAGCCGAATTATCTTTCCAGGTTCCCGCAACTGACTAGTTCGAGGCCTGGGGGCAATTGGAAATGCGCGGCGGTTTTTCTCCAACTGCGAGCTACACCGTGGGAAACTCCCGCTGCGGTGGGTTAAAGGCCTTGCCGAATCGCAGCGCATCAGCGCCGACACTTCCGCATCGTCCCAGCCACAGTCATCCGCGCGGGAGCACGCAGCCGATGACGCGGACTTGGTCTCCGCCGTGCTGGCCGCGCGGGCGTTCGGGATAGCGTGCGGGAAGCCTTAGAAAAGCAGGAAAGCCCGCACACCACATGGGTGCACGGGCTCTTAGTGTGGAGAGATAGTTCTACTCCGCGCTCTCCTCAGCCGGAGCCTCTTCAGCGGACTCCTCAGCCTCAGCCTCAGCCTCAGCAGCCTCAGCGGCGGCGGCAGCCTCGGCCTCAGCAGCAGCCTTTGCCTCTGCGTCTTCCTTAGCCTTCTTGCGCTTCTCGGTGATGGCCTCAGCGGTCGGGCCGTTGTTGGCCTCCTCGAGCGCCTTGTTGAACAGGTCGAGCTTGGACGGCTTCTCCTCAGCAACCTTCAGGGTGCCCTCTGCACCCTCAAGGCCCTTGAACTTCTGCCAGTCACCGGTGACCTTCAGCAGCTGCAGAACCGGCTCGGTCGGCTGTGCGCCAACGCCCAGCCAGTACTGTGCACGCTCAGAGTCAATGCGGATGAGCGACGGCTCTTCCTTCGGGTGGTAGATGCCGATGTTCTCGATGTAACGGCCATCGCGGCGGGTACGTGCATCAGCGATAACAACGCGGTACTGCGGGTTACGGATCTTACCCATACGCTGCAGCTTGATCTTTACAGCCATGATTCTTCCTTCAAGGTCACTGGGCAGTGCAGGCACTCGCCGCTTTTCGACGAGCCGGTTCAGCCCCTGGTTTTCCCTGCGCGTGACTGGCCGGGCGGACGTATCCGGATCACGGCTCTGACGCAGGACTTGAAAGATTGTAATAGCAGCACACCCACAATCCCAAACCGCGCATACCCCGCGGGTTGGTTTCCGTTCCCCCTGTGGCGGCGAGGTAGTGTTGCAGAAATGACCATACAAGGGCCAAACCGGGGCGCAACCAATCCCGGTACCTCCGGATCGCGCGCGTACCGCGTTGATCTCGACGGCCTGCGCGGTTACGCGATTGCCCTTGTTGTTTTCTTCCACGTTTTTGTTGGCAAAGTCTCCGGCGGCGTGGACGTCTTCCTATTCCTGTCTGGATACTTCTTCCTAGGCGGACAATTGCGTTACGCACTGCGCCCCAACCCGAATCTGAATCCGTGGTGGCCATTCTGGCGCACGGTGCGAAGGCTGGTCCCGGCGCTTGTCGTCGTACTGCTTGCCTCGCTAGCGGGCGTGCTGCTGCTTGCTCCGGAATTGATGGGCGATGATCTTGCCGCCCAATTCACCGCCTCTCTGCTCTACTACCAAAACTGGCAGCTCACTGCGCAAGATGCGGCGTACGCTGCGGCGAGCGACACCACGTCTCCCTTGCAGCATCTGTGGTCCATGTCAGTGCAGGGCCAGTTTTATCTCTTTGGCATCCTCTTCGGGACTGTGCTGGCATGGCTGGCAACAAAGACACAGTTCAACCGCGAGGCAGGCCAGCGTGTAGCCATCATCGTGCTGGCTGTGGTCACCATCGCATCTTTTGCGTACGCCTGCCGCTACGGTCTTTTCGGCACGCCCGCGAACTACTACTCCACGTTCTCCCGCGCGTGGGAGCTTTCTCTCGGAGCGCTGTTGTCTTTTGTGCCGGCCCGCTACTTCGTTCCCGCGCCCGCGAGCACGTTTACGGCGGGACTTGGCGTAGTACTGATCACCATTACAGGCCTAGTCATTCCTAGCTCGCTTGCGTTCCCCGGCCCGCTAGCGCTGCTGCCGCTGGCAGGCGCCGCACTGATCATTGTCAGCGGCAATGCCAACCCGGTGTCCAACGTGCTTGCTTCAAAGCCGATGACGTGGCTGGGCAACATCGCCTACTCGCTGTATCTCTGGCACTGGCCACTGTTGATCATTGTGACTGCCTCCGGCGGCTTTGACAGCCCGCCGCCGCTGGTTGGCGTGGCCGTCATTGTGGCTTCGCTTGCGTTGGCACACGTCACGCACGCACTGTTGGAGGCGCCGCTTCGTCAGCATCGCAAGCGTCCATTAGCAGGCGAGCACCCTGTGGCGGATGCCCGCAAGACGCTTCGCACCCCCGCCGGCGCTGGGCGCGCTGCCGGTGGTGTGCTGATCGCCGCGCTGTTCGTCGGGGCGCTGACCGTGCAGCCACTGTGGAACGCACGCGTGGATATGGAAGACCGACCGTTGGATCCCACCAGGTACCCGGGAGCGCTTGCGATCACGGGTGTGGACGTGCCCAGCATCGCCGCGAAGCCGGATCCATCCCTGGTTGCCGGTATCTATCCGCCGATTGGCCACCAGGACTGCATGATCTTCCTGCCGGCACCTGCCGACGAAATGCCAGGACCGGACTGCGTCTGGGGTGACACCGAGGCAGACGTCACCGTTGTCATGACGGGTGGTTCACACATCGAGCCATTCGTCATCCCACTGGACATCCTGGGCAGGGAGCACGGGTTCAAGGTCGTGCCTTACGTCCGTCAAGAGTGCCCGCTGGTGGTTGGCGGCGAGGATCGCCTCGACATCGTCTCTGAGGTCTGCGCCGAGTGGGGCGAACATGCCTTCGCGGAGATCGTGGCGCTGGACCCGGATCTTGTGATTTCCAACTCCACCCGCCCCGGCGGTCGTGCCGGTGCCGTGGATACGGCAGCAGATACCGTGCCGGACGCCTACGCCAACCTCTGGTACAACCTCGCGCAGAACGAGATCCCGTTTCTGGGGCTGCGCGATAATCCCTGGTTCTTCGACCAGTTTGGCAACCCCATGGACCCGAACTTCTGCATCGTCGCAGGCGGCACCGAGGCCGATTGCTCAATGCAAACACGTGAGGTCTACCCAGAGTCCGACCCGGCCGCAGGCTACTTAGACGGCACGAATCACCTCTACAGCGTGGATACGTCCATCTGGTACTGCAGCGAAACCACCTGCCCACCACAGATTGGCAACGTCTACATCTACCGCGACCAAAACCACATCTCGAACGCCTACGCGCGTTCACTGACCCCCCTGTTGTGGGAGGAGATGGCGCCAATCTTCGACGCCCTCAACATCCCCCACTCCGGAAACTAGCCTGGGCAGTTAGCCCGCCCGGGCAACCCGGGAACCTAGAAGAACTTCCCCTTGCCCATACGCTTCATCGCTTCGTTGAAGTCAAGGTTGCTCAGGTCCATACCCTGCATCCCAGCCGGAAGCTGCTTCTGCAGTGCCTCAAGCTCCTTCGGGTCCGGCATACCGCCGCCCATACCCGGGAATCCACCCGGCATGCCGCCACCGGAACGCTTCACCGGCTTGCGCTTGCCATTTTTCCCCTTGCGGCCCTTCGGCTTCTTCTTCGTGGCGGAACGTCCACCCATTCCCGGTGCGCCTGGGAAGCCAAACTGACCGGCCATACGGCCCATCATCTTCTTCGCTTCAAAAAAGCGCTCTACAAGCTGATTCACGTCAGCGACGGTGACGCCGGAACCGGCGGCAATACGCTTCCGCCTTGAAGCATTAAGGATCTTCGGATCCTGGCGCTCCTGCGGGGTCATGCCGCGGATGATGGCCTGGATGCGATCCAGCTGCTTCTCATCCACCATGTCCGCCATCTGGTTCATTTGCTTGCCGCCCGGCATCATCTTCAGCAAGTTGCCAATCGGGCCCATGCGGCGGATCATCAGCAGCTGATCCAGGAAGTCCTCCAGGGTTAGCTCACCGGAGGCAAGCTTGGTCGCCGCAGCTTCTGCATCCTTCTCGTTGTAGGTCTGCTCTGCCTGCTCAATCAGGGAAAGCAGGTCACCCATGCCAAGGATTCGGCTGGACATGCGGTCCGGGTGGAAGACATCGAAGTCATCGAGCTTTTCGCCTGTCGACGCAAACAGGATCGGCTTACCCGTCACCTCACGGATAGACAGCGCAGCACCACCACGGGCGTCACCATCAAGCTTGGTCAGCACCACGCCAGTGAAGTCCACACCGGCGGCAAACGCCTCGGCGGTGGACACCGCGTCCTGACCAATCATCGCGTCAATGACAAACAGGACTTCATCCGGGTTCACCGCATTACGAATGTTGCGGGCCTGGGTCATCAGCTCTTCATCAATACCGAGGCGACCCGCGGTATCGATGATGACCACGTCATTCTTATTCTGACGTGCGTACTCCACACCCTGGGTAGCCACCGCCACCGGGTCACCATGGGAGGTGCCCATCTCGTGTGCATACGAGTCGGTGGAGGTACCCGGGTCCGGCGCGAAGGTAGGCACGCCTGCGCGCTCACCGACAATCTGCAGCTGCTGCACCGCGCCCGGGCGCTGCAGATCACACGCCACCAACAGCGGGGTGTGCCCCTGCTTGGACAGGTGCTTTGCCAGCTTTCCGGCGAGTGTGGTCTTACCAGCACCCTGCAGACCTGCAAGCATGATCACAGTCGGCGGGTTCTTCGCCAACTGCAGACGGCGAGTTTCGCCGCCGAGGATGTTCGTCAGCTCCTCATCAACAATCTTGATTACCTGCTGTGCAGGGTTCAGCGCCGCGGATACGTCTGCGCCGAGTGCACGTTCCTTGACGCGCTTAATAAAGGTCTTGACCACAGGCAGCGAGACATCCGCCTCCAGCAGCGCGATGCGGATCTCGCGCGCGGTGGCGTTGATGTCATCCTCGGTGAGCTTTCCTTTCCCGCGCAGGCCACCAAGGGCCGATTGCAAGCGATCGGACAATGACTCAAACACGTCGCGTACTCCTGTGAACTAATCGCGGATACGTAAAAATAACTCCAACCAGCCTAGCGCCTGCGCACGTTGAGGCCGAAACCCGTCTGTTGGCCGAGCAACTAACCCAAAAGCGCGTCGACGAAGCTTTCCACCTCAAACGGCGCCAAATCATCAGCGCCCTCGCCCAGGCCGACCAGCTTCACCGGTACACCGAGCTCCTCCTGTACCTGGAAGACGATGCCGCCCTTGGCGGTGCCATCCAGCTTGGTCAGCACCACACCGGTGATGTCTACAACCTCACGGAACACGCGCGCCTGCGCGATACCGTTTTGGCCAACCGTGGCATCCAGTACCAGCAGTACCTCGTCCACGTTGGACTTCTTTTCTACTACGCGCTTGACCTTGCCCAGCTGATCCATCAGACCAGTTGCGGTGTGCAGGCGTCCTGCGGTGTCCACCACCACAACGTCTGCGCCCTGGTCCACGCCCGTAGTCACAGCGTCGAAGGCAACGGAAGCCGGGTCCGCCCCCTCCTTGCCGCGCACGGTGGATGCACCAACACGGCGACCCCAGGTCTCAAGCTGGTCTGCCGCCGCCGCACGGAACGTATCCGCTGCGCCAAGCACCACAGTGTGACCCATGGACACCAGCACACGCGCAAGCTTGCCGGTGGTGGTGGTCTTGCCCGTCCCGTTGACACCCACAACCAGGATGACGGCAGGCTTGCCCTCGTTCGGCATGGCCTTAATCGAACGATCCATGTCTGGACGCGCTGCCTCGATCAGGGTCTCGCGCAGCATCGCGCGGGCCTCAGCCTCGCTGGAGACACCGCGCTGTGCAATCTTCTCACGCAGCGAGTCCACAACCTTCATGGTCAGCTGCGCACCAAGATCCGCCATGATGAGCGTGTCTTCGATTTCCTCCCACGCGTCTTCATCCAAATCACCCGCGGTCAGAATGCCCAGCAGGCCCTGACCAATCGCGTTCTGGGAGCGCGACAGGCGCCCACGCAACTTGCCAATTCGGCCAGCCGCAGGCTCGATCTGGTCAATCTGCGCCTCAGCAGCCGGCGCCGGGGTGACTACTGCATCCTCGGACACCTCGACGTCCTCAGCCGCCAGTGCCTCCTCCGCACTGTCAGCCGCAACCGCCGCGGCAGCCGCAGCTTCAGCAGCGAGAGCCTCATGCTTTTCGACGTCCACCGGCTCCGATTCCACAACCGGATCTTCCTCAACAACCGGCTCGGGCTCGACAACCGCCTCAGGCTCGGAAACTGGCTCAGGCGCGACAACCGCCTGAGACTCCGGCTCCGGGAAGGGCTTCGGCTCTTCCTGCTCAACCGCAGCCTGTGCATCAACTACAGCCTCTTCTGGCTGATTAACCTGCTCGACCTGTTCAGCCTGCTTCTCCTGCTCGGCGGCGAGCTGCTCTTCTAGGTGCGGCGCAAGGCCCGACGCTTGGGGTTCTACCGGGGGTTCTACCGGCGCCACTGGCTCGGCAGGGGCAGCAGGCGCAGCTGCGGGCTCGCGCCGTACTGGCTCCGGCTGCTTCGGAGCGGCGTCGGCCTGCGCGAAGTTAAATCCGCCCTTGGCCTGGTAGTTGCCAGACTTCTCCTCGCGGGTGAGCTGCTTCGGCTCGGCAGATTCCACCTGCTTTTCAAAGGAGACGGTCTTCGCCTTCTTGCGCTGCTTTCCGGCAATGATGATGCCCAGAATGATCAGCAGTAGTACGACTACGCCAACGACTACCCACAGAACTGTCATGTTTGTCATGCACTCTATAGTGCCAGCCTTGGCCACACCCCTGCCAAGGCTGGGGGTTATTGTTTTACTAAGAGGGTTTCTCCGTGATCCCCAAGACGGATATCGCCTCCTGCAATCTGTTCAAAAGGAACAGCCGCTTCTGCGTTACCGGCAGAAAATACAAGCGCCCCGTCCTTCACCGAACATGTCTGCACCATCGCGTCCTGGGTGTCGGGCATGGTCTCAGCGCTCAGCTCGCAATTCTCACCGTCGATAGTCAACGTAGTTATCATCGACGAGGGGTCGTTAGCGGCTGGGTTTGTCTCGGCCTGAACATAGGTGCCATCAAGTGCACCGGCAGATGCGCAGGCAGTAAGCAACACGGACAGGGCCGAACCAGCAACCATAAGCTTTATCCATCGAAAGTTTGAATCCATAGTTGGCAATAGTAGCGGCTACTTCGGCGTGGGCTGCATGCGCTGGGAGATGACGCGGGTAACACCGTCGCCACGCATGGTCACGCCATAGAGCACGTTCGCCACATCCATGGTGGGCTTTTGGTGCGTGATCACAATCAGCTGGGAATCCTCACGCAGTTCCTCAAGCAGGGCGATGAGGCGGCGCAGGTTGACGTCGTCAAGGGCGGCCTCAACCTCATCGAGCACATAAAACGGGCTGGGGCGTGCGCGGAAGATAGCAACCAGAAACGCCAGTGCCGTCAAGGACTTCTCCCCGCCGGAGAGCAAAGATAGGCGCTTGACCTTCTTCCCCGGTGGGCGCGCCTCAATCTCAAGGCCCGTAGTGAGCATGTCGGTGGGATCAGTCAGGATCAGGCGCGCTTCGCCACCCGGGAACAGCGTGGCAAACACGCGCGGGAACTCCGCCTCCACATCGCGCCAGGCGTCGGTGAACAAGGTGAGGATCTGCGCGTCAACGTCCTCAATCACACCCTCAAGGTCCTTGCGTGCCTGGATCACGTCTGACAGCTGCGTGGACAAGAACCCGTAGCGCTCTTCCAGTGCCTTGAACTCCTCCAGGGCCAGTGGGTTGACCTTGCCCAGCGCGCGCAGGTCCTTCTCCGCTTGGCGCAGACGCTGCTGCTCAGCATCCAGGTCAAAGTTGTCGTCTGGCGTGTAGCCCGCAACTAAGTCATCCACGGCGATGCCTAGCGAGGAGGTGGCTTGAGCCTCCGCTTCGTCCATACGCACCTGTGCCTGCGAGCGGGCAATCTCAGCCGCATGCGCCGATTCCTGGGCACGGGTTGCAGTTTGACGCGCTGCTGCGACTGCGTTTTTCGCCTCCTGCTGGCGTGCTCGAAGTGCGCTGACGTGAGCACCACGCTCGTCGCGTTGGGACGCTGCGCGGATAAGCGCTGCGTCGATACGCACAACAAGCTCCTCCGACATGGCTGCCACCGCACGGGCCAGCTCAGCCTCAGTCTGCCTGCGCTTTTGCGCCTCATCGTGGCGTGCTTTCGCCTGACGCTCGTGCTCCGCCTGCTTGCGCAGCGCGGCAGAGCGTCCCGCGTTCGCCTCCGCAGCCTGGCGCGCCGAGCGAAACGCCATGGTGGCCTCCATCTCAGCGGCTTTAACCTGGGTGAGCTTTGCCTGGGCTCGGTCACGCTCCGCCGTTGATGGTTCCTCAGTCTCCGGCTCCTCAACGCGGCTGAGGCGATCCCGCGTTTCTTCCAACGCCTGCTGCTGCTTACGGGCACGCAGCTCTGCCTCGTTGACGCGGCCTGCGGCCTTCGCGTGCGTCTCCTCGCTCGCGCTCGCCTGCTGCTGCAGACGAGACAGGTCGCGGCGCCACGAGGCGACCTGCGTGTCATGCTCATTCAGCGCCGCTTTCGCCGCAGCCGCAGCGACGCGTGCGTCCTCCGCCGCAAGGGTTGCGCCCTCCAAGGTGCCAGCGAGCTGTGCCAGGTTCTCACTCGCGGTTTCCAGCTCTTTCTGCGCAGCGTCAATCTGGGCGGTGACCTCAACCGTGGTGGTTTGTGCGCTGCCAGCGGCTACCCAGCCCTCGCCAACCAGCACGCCGTCAGGGGTAACTGCCCGCAGGCGCGGATCCGCATCCACAATCTCGCGTGCCTGCTCCACATTGTCCGCCAGCGCAACATCCACCAACAGACGCGTCAACGGTCCTTGTACCTCAGGAGTCAGAACCACGTGATCGAGCAACCAGTCCACCTGAACGTCCGTCTCCAAACGCCAGGACTGGCCACCAACAGCATCAATGATGATCCCGCGCGAGGCGCCACCCAAAGCCTCAATCGCACCCGGAGTCACCTCACCCACAAGAGCCTCTGCCGCCGCACCGAGAGCCGCGGCAAGCGCAACGTCATAGCCAGACTCCGCACTGACCTGCACCGCCAAGGGACCAAAGCCTTCAAGCACCTCGGCTGCTGGCGACTTCGGTGCTTGCTCATTAAGCGCCGCAATACGCGCCTCCAGCGCAAACACCGCGCGCTCACGCTCACGGCGCGCATCCTGCAACTGCGCCAACCTGGATTCGGCAGACTGGGCCTCAGCGCGAGCACGCTCATACGCCGCGTCCAACGGCCCACGCTCAGACTCAATGACCTGCAACCGCTGGGCTACCTCTGCCGCCTCATCTTGTGCGGCTCTCGCACGCGCGCGAGTTTCAGTGAGCGTTTCTTCTAAACGACGCACCTCGTCTTCCGCCGACTCCACCGCCTGCACCAAGGATTCTTCCTGCGCTAGCAGGCGCACCACGCCTTCCCTACGGTCCGCGATCGCACGCAAGCGCGCCAAGTGCTCGCGCTCAGCGGCGTCAAACTCCTCCTGGGCCTCTTCGACCAGCTCGTGGACCTCAGCTAGACGCTCCGCAGCCTCCTCCGCTGCCTCAAGCGTCTCCGCCTCACGCTGGTCCGCAGCCTTCGCCCGGGCTTCAAGTTCCTCAGGATCCTGCCCCGCGTACGGCACCGGCATCGAGGCGCTTCGGGTGCGCTCTGCTGCAATACGCCCTGTGGCATTGGCTCGTTCCGCCAGCGTGGACAGGCTGAACCAAGTGCGCTGGGCAGCCTCGGCAGCAGGCTGGGCGTCCGCCTGCTCCGCCTCGATCGTCTCTTGGATGGCTACGGCTTCCTCTAGCGCTTCTGCAGCTGCCTCCGCGCCAGCTTTGCGGAGTTCCGCTTCCTCCACCGCCTGGTTATAGGCGGTGCGAAGGGTGACGATTTGGTGGCCAGCGATGCGCAGGCGTGCGTCGCGAAGCGTAGATTGCACCGTCGCCGCACGCTTGGCAGCCTCTGCCTGACGGGCCAAGGGCTTTAACTGCTTGCCCAACTCTTCCGTCAAGTCCGTCAGACGGTCCAGGTTGGCCTGCATGCCGTTAAGCTTGCGCTGCGCCTTTTCCTTCCTGCGACGGTGCTTGAGCACACCTGCGGCTTCTTCAATGAAGGCGCGGCGCTCCTCAGGGCGCGACTCCAGGATTTCCGCAAGCTTGCCCTGGCCCACGATGATGTGCATTTCACGGCCAATACCGGAGTCGCTCAACAGCTCCTGCACGTCCATCAGACGCGCTTTCGCCCCGTTGATCTCATATTCGCTGGCGCCATCGCGGAACATGCGCCGCGTAATCGCCACCTCGGTGAAATCAATCGGCAGGCGCTTGTCACTGTTATCAAACGTCAGCGTGACTTCCGCTCGCCCCAAAGGTTTACGCTCACCCGCGCCCGCGAAGATCACGTCCTGCATCTTGCCGCCGCGCAGATTCTTCGCGCCCTGCTCCCCCATCACCCAGGCAAGCGCGTCCACCACATTAGACTTGCCCGAACCATTCGGGCCCACCACGGCACAAATGCCAGGCTCAAACTTCATTGTGGTCGCTGAAGCGAAGGACTTAAAGCCCTTCAGCGTCAGCGATTTCAAATGCATTCTGTGGATTTTACAGGCAGGCCACCACTCCCACCCTCATGCGGACCTTGTGCACCGAATCGGCTACCGATCCGCTAAACTCCATATCCAATTCAGGGGGCTTCACGTAGATGGCGGGGGGATTTATGTATAGAAACCAGATTCGATGGTACGCACCAGGGGGAGAAAGCGATCCTGTAAGCAAGCGTGAATTCAAAGCCTTGTCCAAAGAGGGCCAGGGTGCGCTAGGCGCCAAGCTCAAGCGCTTAGCCAAGGCAGAAATCGGTTTACAAGATCTGCGACACATTCGCGGCGAAATCTATGAAGTCAGAGTCCAGGTTGGAGGCAACCATTACCGGGCGATGCTTATTCAGGACTCTCCAGTGCACTACATCATCCTGTCATGCTTTTTCAAAAACCAAAGAAAGACACCTAAGACCGAACTCCAGAAGGCTGAGCAGCGACTTAAAAACTGGCGGAATAGAAACTAATCACGGTCAGATATCGGCCCACGCCGATCATTACTGTAATATCGGCTATGACAGATACGCTGCAAGGGGGCGACTATGAACACCACTCAATACCGCGATTCCAACTCCGAAGAATTCGACTTCGAGGAATTATTCACTGACCCAGACATCACTGAGGCAGCGGAAGACGCAGAAACTCGGATGCGCCTTGCTGACGCATTGCGAGCTGGCAGAAAACAAGCCGGCATGTCCCAGCGCGACGTCGCCGAAGTTATGGGAACAACCCAGTCAGCTATCTCTGACCTGGAGCGCGGCGAAACTGACCCGCAGCTGTCAACGCTGCAGCGCTATGCCCGAGCTACCGGCGCACATCTAAAGGTCTTCCTAAGCTTTGCACAAGCCACTCCAGCAAACACCGCCACCCAGCACAACCAACAGGCCTAAAACCCGTAGCCAAGCAGTCGGTTACGGCTCGACCGCCTGGGCGCGCACGTCTCCCGGCTCGATGGTGCCGTGCGTGCCAAACTCACGCTGCCAGTACAGCAGCGGCTGGTTGGAGTTCACTTCAGCGTTTTCCACGTCCACCACAACCAGCACGTGATCCCCGACCGCGATCAGTTGGTTAACGGTACCTGCGACCCAGGTGTGGTTGCAGGGAAGCTTCGGCGCGGCGTCCACAACCGAAAAGCTCACACCTTCAAACCTGTCCACGCTCTTGTCCGCAAAGCGGCGAGCCAGATCGCCCTGTTCCGTGGACAGGACGTTGATGCCAATCGGTGCACCCACCGTCAGCTGCTGCAACAGTGAAGAGCGTTGATCCAGGCTCACCAGCACCATCGGCGGATCCAGCGACAGCGACATAAACGCGCTCACCGTCGTGCCGTGTGGTGCTTCTTCGGTTCCGGTGGTCACAATGGTCACCGCCGCCGCAAGCTGGCTCATCGCATCTTTGAACTGTTGTGCTTCCATCAACGCTCCTCGAATCCGGTGGCCCCCTTCGGCTCACTGTACTGAGCCTGCACCCCATCCACGCGTCCCGGTCGGTTTGCCGTGCTCGGTTGCTCCTCTAGCAGGGCTTTTAGCTTATCGACGCCCAACGCATCCCCCTCAGCCACAACCTCCACACGTCCGTCCACAAGATTCTTGGCGTAGCCAGCTAGGCCGAGCTCTAGCGCACGCGAGCGCGTCCACCAGCGAAAACCCACGCCTTGGACATGTCCGCGGACGTGGGCCGTCATGCGGGTCTTAGGCATCCTTGCCTTCCTTGCGCAAGGCAACGCGGTCCTCAGCGCTACGGCGGGTCACCGGGTCAGAACCGTCCCAGTACTCAACATTTTTGATCTCCGGCAGCATGTCACGGTGGAATACCGGGTCCACACCCTTGGAGCGCTGCTCGTTGAAGTTCTTCAGCAGCTTGATGGCCACACCACCCAGCGGGATGATCGCGATGATGTTAAACAGCGCGAGCAGACCTGCCATGGTGTCGCCCAGCGCCCACACCAGCGGCACAGAGCCAAACGCACCGAAGATGACAAAGCCGATGACCACGAGACGAAACACCGTCATCGCAGTCTTGGAGGAGGTGAGGTACTCCAGGTTTGCCTGCGCAAGGTAGTAGTTTCCAATCACGGAGCTAAACGCCAGGAAGAACAGAATGAACGTGATAGCGTGCGCGCCCCACGCGCCCACGGAGTCGGCGAGTGCGGACTGTGTCAGTGCAGCACCCTGGATATCGTCCATGCCGTAGTCCACGGCTGGGCCGAGCAGCACAACAAAGGCGGTAATGGAGCAGACCAGCAGGGTGTCAAAGTACACACCGAGGGTCTGCACCAAGCCCTGCTTTACCGGGTGGGACACGGTTGCCGTTGCCGCAGCGTTCGGCGCGGACCCCATACCGGCTTCGTTAGAGAACAAACCACGGCGCATACCCTGCGTAAACGCCAACCACACGCCAGCACCAGCAACCTGGCGGATACCCAACGCGTGGCCCACGATCATGGCAAACATGTCGGGGATCTCAGTAATGTTGACCACAAGCACCCAAACACCCATCAAGATGTAGGCACCAGCCATGAACGGCACGATGACCTGCGTCCACGACGCAATACGGGTGACACCGCCGAAAATCACCAACGCGGTCAAGACTGCGATCACGGCAGCAACGATTGCCTTTAGCTGCATCGAGTCACTGTTCAAGGAACCGCCGACAGCCTCCACGATGGAGTTGGTCTGAATCGCGTTGTAGACAAAGCCGTAGGTAAAGGCCAAGAAGACGGAGAACAGCACGGCCAGTGGGCGCCAACCAAGCCCTCGCGTCATGTAATACGCCGGGCCACCGTGGTAGTTGCCGTCTGCATCCTTGGTCTTCCACAGCTGCGCCAGAGTCGACTCCACAAACGCGGTCGCGCCACCAAGCAACGCCAGCATCCACATCCAGAACACCGCACCTGGGCCACCGATAGAGATAGCCAGCGCCACACCCGCAATGTTGCCGGTGCCTACGCGGGAGGCGGCAGAAATAGTGAACGCTTTGAACGCGGACAGCCCGCCGTATTCCTCATCCAGGTCACGCCCCTCACGGTCTTTGCCCTTCGGGGTTTCGGCTACGGCCTTAAGCATCGCCGGGAACAGGCGGATCTGCACAAACAGGGTGCGCAGACCGAAGTACACACCGGCGGCAACAAGGAACCATGGCACCAGGCTCCAGATGAAGCCGTTTAATGTGCCGTCTACAAAAGAAAAGGCGGAATCCATGGGCGGAAGTCTAGCGAGTGATCTACAGCACTTGGCAACTCGGGCAGAAATAGCTGGAGCGCTGCCCCACAACTACCCTCTCAATTGGGGTGCCGCAACGGGCACACGGCTCCCCCGCGCGCCCATAGGCGTTCAGGGACTGCATGAAGTTTCCGGACTCCCCGTTGACGTTGACATACAACGCATCAAAACTGGTCCCGCCACGGGCGAGCGACTGCGCCATCACCTCACGCGACGCTGCAAGCACGGCTTCTGCGTCGCGCTGGCGCATGGTGCGCGCGGTGCGCCACGGTTTAATCCGCGCCGCCCACATCGCCTCATCCGCATAGATCGAGCCAATGCCGCTGACCACCTCTTGGTTAAGCAACACCGACTTCACTGGTGAATTCTTCCGCCGCACCGCGCGCCCCGCTGAGCGCAGATCAAACGCAGAATCAAACGGATCCGGCGCAACATGCAGCGCAGGTTGCGGAATGCCGTCAACCAGCTCGGCGTACTGCCAGAACCCAAACGTGCGCTGATCTACAAACGCAAGCTCCAGCGGCCCCTCACCAGCCGCAAGCAGCTCTGCTCGAATACGCACGTGGGGGCTTTGCGTAAATCCAGGAGCCCCCACCAGCATCTGTCCGCTCATGCGCAGGTGGGTGAGGAGCACGTGGGCGTCGCTAAGCAAGAGCCACAAAAACTTCCCCCGCCTGCCGGTAACAGTGATGCTTAGCCCCGGCAGGACCTGGGTGAGATCCACGGTGTTGCCGCGCACCGCACGCGGGTGCAGCACCTCAACGCGGCCAAAGGTGCGGCCAACCACCAGCTCATCTAAACCGCGGCGAACTACCTCAACCTCAGGCAACTCCGGCACGCTAGACCTCAAACACGTGATCGCGCAGGTACAGCACAGCCTGGTGAGCGGCCTCCTGCTCCGCCAGCTTCTTATTCGGCCCCTGGCCAGTTCCGCGCACCTCACCGTCCACAAGCACCTGCGCGGTAAACACCTGATCATGCTCAGGGCCCTCGGACTCTGCCGAGTACTCAGCTACCGGCAGCTTCAGCTCGGCCAAGCGCACCTGCAGCTCAGTCTTCCAGTCATGGTGGCGGCTGGTAGCCGTAGCTGTGCGCAGCTTCCTCTCAAACAGACGCAGCACAACATCGCGCGCCGGCTCAAAGCCGTGCTCCAGGTACAGCGCACCAAAGAGCGCCTCGGTGGTATCCGCCAGGATGGATTCCTTCTCCCGGCCGCCGGTGACCTCCTCGCCCTTGCCAATGATCACGTGCGGGCCAAGGTTCATCTCACGCGCCACATCCGCAAGGCCGTAACGCGACACGATCGCGGCACGCATCGGTGAAAGCTCAGACTCCGGACGCGTCGGATACAGCTCAAACAGCTTGGTGGCCACCGACAGGCCTAGTACCGCATCACCTAAGAACTCCAAACGCTCATTGTTTGGCAAGTGATCATTTTCATTGGCAAAGGAACGGTGCGTCAGCGCCAGCTTCAGCTTTTCATCCGACAGCGGCAAACCAAGCGCCTCGATCAAGGGTGCGTGATCCACCGACTCATACGCCAGCTGCCACGCTTCCTCACCGCTTACCCGCTTCTTGCGAGAGCGACTCACAGGAACTTCTCCAAACCAGCCCAGCGCGGATCCACCCGCTCCTGCTCCTCGCCAGAGACACCATCCGGTGAGGGGACATCAGAGTCGTCTTCACACTGCGGCTCACACGTCGGGTTAAACGGCCAGCTCAACCCGGCCTCATCGATAAAGGCCTGCTCCAGATCGACGTTGTCGTCCACAACAGACTTGATTTCATCGCCAGAGCCCGTGTCTTCATCCACCTCTGCGTCTCCAGTAATGAACGCATCGCTGGTAGAAAACACCTGCTCAATCCGGATGCTTTCCGTCGGGTTCAGCGTTTTCAAGCAACGCACGCACTGCCCTGTCAAGGTTGCGGTAGCGGTGGCATCAACCATCACGCCCGAGCCGAGCGGAATTACCGTGGCCTCCACCGTGACGGTTTCCCCTTCGGGGATAGCAATCATTTCCGGACCAATACGCGACGGCGACGGCCCAGTCTGGGTCACCGTAACCGGCATGCCGTCGCCATACAGGGCGTCAGCAACATTAATGATGAAGGGATTTTCAGACATAACGCCTTACACACTAGTTGGTGCGCGGGCGACGCGTCCTCTCACGCGCTGGGTAACGCTCAGGCTGCTCGTGACCAGCATCAACTCGCTGCGCACCAGACACTCCAGCGCCGCGACGCAATGCGGAACGATCCGAGCTGACCGTTCGCAGTACCGAAGACAGGGACTCTTCAAACTCCGCCAACTTCGCATCCACGTAGCTGTCGCACTCAGAGCGCAGGCGGGAAGACTCGACATTGGCCTGCTCCACTAGGCGGCGAGCTTCCTCGTCCGCACGGTGCATCACCTCAGACTCAGAGACCAGACGCTGCTGCTGGGCGAGGCCTTCATCAACGCTGCGCTGGTATTCCTGGTTACCGGACTCAACCAAGCGATCGGCTTCCTCGCGCGCACGGCCGACGGTGGTATCCGCCTCCTCACGAGCCCGCCCTACCAGCGCGTTAGCGTCATTTTCCGCGTTGGACACCAGCATAGTGGCCTGCTCCTGCGCATCAGCCAGCATGGAGTCATACTTTGCATGCGCATCGTCTACAAGCCTGCGCGCCTCATCTTCTGCCCCGTAGACCAGGTCATCAGCGCGCTCTTGAGCGCCGCGCAGGATCTCGTCCTGCTTGTCCAGTACGTCCTGAGCATCATCTAGCTCTTCCGGTAGCGCGTTGCGCAAATCATCCAGAAGTGCCAGCATCTCGTTGCGCGGCACCATGCAGTTCGACGTCATGGGCACGCCGTAGGCTTGCTCCACCGTTTGGACAAGTTCATCGAGAGCTTCAAAAACGCGGTACATGCCTCAAACACTACGGCGCAAACGGAGCATTTTGCTTTACGACGCTCCGTTAACCCCACAAACCGCCCTCGATCAGGCACTAGATCAGGCGCTAGATCACGCCCTGCGCCAACATGGCGTCAGCCACCTTGGTAAAGCCCGCAATGTTGGCGCCCACAACGTAGTCGCCCTCACGGCCATATTCAGCAGCGGTGTTCTTTGCCACCTTGAAAATGTTGGACATGATCTTGTGCAGGCGCTCATCCGTGTAATCGAAGCTCCAGGAATCGCGCGATGCGTTCTGCTGCATCTCCAGTGCGGAGGTAGCCACACCACCGGCGTTGGCTGCCTTGCCTGGTCCGAAGCTGATCTTTGCCTCACGGAAGACCTCAACAGCATCCGCGGTGGACGGCATGTTTGCACCTTCCGCCACGTAGCGCACACCGTTGGCGATCAGGGTGCGTGCGTGATCAGCATTCAGCTCGTTCTGCGTCGCACACGGCAGTGCCACATCTGCCTTGAGGTCCCAGATGGAACCGTCCTCGTGGTAGGTGGCACCCGTTGCGTCCTCAACGTAGGAGGTAACGCGCTCGCGGCGGCGTTCCTTGACGTCACGCAGCAGCTCAACGTCCACACCGTTCGGGGTTTCTACCCAACCGGAGGAGTCAGAGAAACCAACCACGGTTGCGCCCAGCTCCTGGGCCTTAGCAATGGCGTAGATAGCCACGTTGCCGGAGCCGGACACGATCACGCGCGCACCGTCGAGCGACTCGCCCTTAGCCTTGAGCATTTCGTTGGTGAAGTACACCGTGCCGTAGCCGGTTGCCTCCGTACGTGCCAGGGAACCACCCCAGGTCAAGCCCTTGCCGGTGAGCACACCAGACTCGTGCTGGTTGACCAGGCGACGGTACTGACCAAACAGGAAGCCGATCTCACGGCCGCCAACACCGATATCGCCTGCCGGTACGTCGCGGTACTCACCGATGTGGCGCCACAACTCCGTCATAAAGGACTGGCAGAAACGCATGATCTCGCCCTCAGACTTACCCTTCGGGTCAAAGTCCGAGCCACCCTTGCCGCCACCAATTGGCAGGCCGGTCAGGGAGTTTTTAAAGATCTGCTCGAAGCCCAGGAACTTAATCACGCCCAGGTTCACGCTTGGGTGGAAGCGAAGGCCACCCTTGTACGGGCCCAGTGCGGAGTTGAACTGGACGCGGAAACCGCGGTTGACGCGAATGTTGTTGTTGTCATCCATCCACGGAACGCGGAAGATAATCTGGCGCTCTGGCTCACACAGGCGCTCGATCAGGCCATAATCTGCGTAGTGCGGGTCCTTCTCCAGGACAATCTTCAACGAGTCCAGCACCTCTGCAACAGCCTGGTGAAACTCCGGTTCACCTGCGTTGCGCTTCAGCAGTTTGTCGTAATAGCCAGCTACCTCTTGATCAATTGCACTCATTTCGGGCAACCTCCATAATCTCAGTTCTCAACTTTGCAGCAGGCTCATACGGCGGCGGGTTGTACCTCAAGCCGGGATGTCTTTACACCGTGCCGCGATAAACTTTAGCCCTATATTGTTCACTCACACACATTTTTTTCATTTTTGAGGTTACAAGGAATATGAGCTTCACCACTTCTTCCCGCCCAAGCGCTCCTATTGAGGAGGAGCGCAGCGCCCGCGTTGTCATCGCTCCCGATGCGTTTAAAGGCACTGCAAGCGCGGAAGATGCCGCACAGTGGCTGGGCGAAGGCGTCCGCGAAATTATCCGAGACGCCGAGGTGTTACTGGCACCTATGGCAGATGGCGGTGAAGGTACTTCTTCCCTGTTTGAAGGCGAGCGCATCACGTTACCCACAACTGATGCCGCGGGCCGTCTCACTGAGGCGTCCTACACGTACGATGCTGCAACGACTACCGCGTTTATTGATATCGCTGCCGCCTCCGGACTGCCGGCCGTGGCTGATTCCCCGGTGGTGATGACTGGAGATACCTATGGCACTGGCGTGCTGATTGCAGACGCCCAGACGCGCGGCGCCACCCGCATCGTGCTGGGCCTGGGTGGTTCCGCCACTGTCGACGGTGGCACCGGCATCCTGGTCGCACTCGGAGCGAACCCGTTAAACGCCGCTGGCTACCAGCTCACCCCGGGTGGCGGGCACCTGCGTGAGATCGCTGACCTGGATACTGCCAAGGTGAATATCCCCGCTGGTGCGGTGGACTGGGTGCTGCTGACCGATACGTCGGCACCTGCGTGCGGTGCCGACGGCGCCGCAGCAGTGTTCGGCCCGCAGAAGGGAGCTTCGCCTGCAGACGTCGCCGTGTTGGACGAAGGTCTTGCCACCCTGTGTGACGTTGCGGGTATTGACCCCAACACCCCGGGCCTTGGTGCAGCTGGTGGCGTGGGCATTGGCATTACCTGGCTGTCCACACTCCTGCACGGCAATGCTGAGCACGTGAGCATCCAGCCCGGCGCGCGCGTAGTTGCGCAAGCCAATGGTGTGGTGGATGCGTTGCAGGACGCTTCGTTGGTGATTACGGGCGAGGGCGCGTTTGATTCCCAGACCGCCACTGGCAAGGTGGTTGCCACGCTGTGTGATTTGGTGGCGGAGCACAATCCGCAAGCGGTTGTTGCCATTGCTGCGGGAGCATTTAACGCCGAAGTGCCGAAGATGGCGGGCGTAGATCCGATCGCGGTCACACTGTCAGACAGCACTGATGTGCGCGAGCAGCTGATCCAGGCTGGCCGTGAGATCGCCGTGGCTTACCTCAATATCTCCACCATCCAGGGGTAGATAGCGGGTACTTCGAACTGGTCTTGCTGTTCGAGTGTTGCCGGGTCATCCGGCAGCGTGGCCTTCGGCGTCAGGATGCGTGAAAGCCCCATAGCAAGGCGGTTGTAGCTATCGGCACCTTCGGCGTCGATGATGTAGCGGTGTACCTCGGCGCCGTCCTCTTCGGCGCTTACGCCACGGTCGGTTTCGTAGGTGGTGGACAGCTGGGTGTGCAACGCGGCGTCGATAAGCACGATGCCCTCTTCAACCACTGTGGCGGCGGTGAGCATCTCCCGGCGCACCAGGATGTCGAGTGCTCGGCTGAATGCTGCTCCGATTTCGGGGGCGTATGCGGGCGGAACGAGGACATCGAAACGAATCTTCGGCATGGAGCCAAGGCTAGCGCGAGTAGTGTGCAAGGCATGCCTTTCCCTCTCTCTTCAGCCAGATCCGCGTTGTCCACCATGGCTGACGGCACGGTGAAACAGTTCAGCCCGTTTACCGGCACGCAGGTGTGGACAGTGCCTGGGCGCGGCAACCGGCCGCTGAGTGCGCGTAAGACGGACCCGGAGCCGTTGGGTCCGGACGCGCATGTGGATACCTGTAATTTCTGCCAGGCGCGTCTGCTGGCTACCCCGCCGGAGAAGTCACGGATGGTACGCACAGCGGGTGGCTGGGAGATTCTTCGGGATCAGTTCCCGGATCAGCTGGAGACAACGCAGGCGGAGTTTCGCCGTGTGCCCAACCTCTTTGAGATCGTC
Source organism: Corynebacterium riegelii (assembly GCF_001263755.1). Classification (NCBI taxonomy): domain Bacteria; kingdom Bacillati; phylum Actinomycetota; class Actinomycetes; order Mycobacteriales; family Corynebacteriaceae; genus Corynebacterium; species Corynebacterium riegelii. Next base: position 404,813 of record NZ_CP012342.1, on the reverse strand, counting down.
TCCTATGACTACTGGGCACAAAACTATGGCTACGAAATGGCCGCGGATCGCCGCGCCCACATGGAGGCCTACCTGGCGGACCATGCAGGCCGTGAGCACGTGTACGCCATCGCTCGCACTCGCCTAGCTGCCTCCGGCATGAGCACCGACCCAACTGAGGAGGAGCTTCAGGCCATTGTTCCCGCCTACTTCGGCGGCGGCCATGACGTGATCATTGCCCGAAGGCACTTCATCGACGACGCCAGCGATGACTCCCAACTCGCTAGCTCCGGCACCCTCACGCCTAAGGAGCACCACGCGTTTATCGCTTTCACTATCGACGCTTTGCGTAACCTCCTTGAATCCAACCCCTACAGCCCATACGTAGTGGTGTTCCAGAACTGGCTAGCCGCCGCCGGCGCAAGCTTTGAACACCTGCACAAGCAGCTGGTGGCAATCGATGAGCGCGGCGTGAACGCCGATCTGGAGATTGCGAAACTGCGCCAGAACCTGAACCTATACAACGAGGTTGGCGTGAACTTCGCCCAACAGCACAACCTGGTGATTGCGGAAAATGATTACGCCGTTGTTGTCGCCGGTATTGGCCACCGCTACCCCACCGCCAGCGTGTACTCCAAGTCCGCAACGTGCGAGCCCTGGCTGCAAAGCGAGGAGGAAGTGCGTGGCTTTTCTGATCTTCTCCACGCAATCCACGCCGCAACCGGCCCGGATGTTGCCTGCAACGAGGAGTGGCACTACCGCCCAGTGGACCTAGATGTGCCCATGCCGTGGCGCGTGAACCTGAAGTGGCGCCTGTCCACAGTGGCAGGTTTTGAGGGCGGGACAAAGATCTACGTCAACACGCTTTCACCCTTTGACGTGCGCGACCGGCTGGTGACCAACCTGTACCGCCTGCGTGATCAAGGCGCGATCGCGCCGGGCATCCGCATAGCCGCTGAGTGCGGGGTGGAGCGCAACGTGCTGAAATACAACCCAATGCTGAAAGGGAGTGAATAACAAGTGGCCGATTTTGCCCGCACCGTTTCCAACCTGATCCGTGAGTACCCCATAGACGCTGCCTGGCAGCGCGATGTCTACGAGTGGATGCACATGCACCCGGAACTTGCGATGCGGGAGGTGGAAACGCAACGTCGAATAGTAGAGGAGCTTACGCGCTTCGACTGCCGCGTGATCACTCCCATCGGCGGCACCGGCATTTGCGCCGTGTTTGAAAACGGGCCAGGCAAGGTGGTGTTGCACCGCGCGGATTTTGATGCGCTTCCGGTTGTGGAGGAAACCGGCGTGCCGTACGCCTCCACCAACGGCGCGATGCACGCCTGCGGCCACGACATTCACACCACTGCGCTTTTGAGCATGTGCGACGTGCTGGACCGGGCTCGGGAGCACTGGTCCGGCACATTTATCGCCCTGTTCCAGCCGGCGGAGGAAACCGGTGAGGGTGCCGCAGCGATGGTGGCTGACGGACTGCGCGAGAAAATCCCTGCCCCTGACATCTGCTTTGCCCAGCACGTCATGCCAGGGTTGGCCGGCGAGGTGATGAGCAAACCCGGCCCACAGTTCGCCGCGTGTGACTCCATCCGCATCACCATCCCTGGCCGCAGCGCGCACGGCTCCATGCCGCACGAGTCGATCGACCCGACGTTTACCGCCGCGATGATCATCACCCGCCTGCAGGCCATCGTTGGCCGGGAGGTAAACCCGGCTGATTTCGCCGTGGTCACCGTCGCATCCATGCACGCCGGCAGCACGAACAACATCATCCCGGGCTCCGCGGAGCTGGTGCTGAACTGCCGCTTCTATTCCGACGAGGTCAAGGCCCGCGTCTACGCCGCAATTGAGCGCGTGGTGCGCGCCGAAGTGATTGCCTCCGGTATTGATGCACAGCCGACGATCTCCTATTTCGCCCATGGGGAGCTGTTGACTAATGACGCCACGGTGTTCTCCTCCATTCGCCCCCTCCTAGATGCCCACTTCGGACCGCGCTCTGTGACCGCGGACCCGAAGACCGTGTCGGAGGATTTCCCAGCGATCCCCGCCGCGTTTGATGTGCCTTACTTCTTCTGGCTGGTCGGCTGCACGCCTGAAGCAGACTTCCGCCGAGGCAACATTCCGGTCAATCACATGCCGACGTTTTTGCCGGATTACGAGCCAACAATCCGCTCCGCCACGGAGGCTGGTTTGGTCGCTGTGTTGAGCGTTCTGGGTACCGGCGCGGAGCAACGCTGAGTAAATCGTGTGACGCCGGTAGGCTTGGGAGCCATGAGCACTCAAGCGAATACGCACGCATCTCAGCCTGCGCTTCAAGATTCTCTCGCGGGCCACGTTAAGAGCTTCTCCGGCCGCGCGCCGGAGACCTCGACGGTGAAGAAGTTCTGGACTGGTCTTTCCGCCGCCGTGGTGGAGCAGATTGCAGAGAACTGGGAGGCCACGCGCGAAACCTACGCCGCAGGCCGTCAGGCCTCGTACTTCTCTGCAGAGTTTCTGCAGGGCCGCGCTCTGCTGAACAACCTGACCAACCTGGGTCTTGTTGAGGAAGCCCAGGAGCTGACCCGTTCCATGGGCCACGAGCTTTCAGACGTATTGGAGGCCGAGCACGACGCAGCGCTTGGTAACGGTGGCCTGGGACGATTGGCGGCCTGCTTCCTGGATTCCGCGGTGACGCAGGACTACCCGCTGACCGGCTACGGCCTGCTCTACCGCTACGGCCTGTTCCGCCAGGAGTTCGTGGACGGTTTCCAGAAGGAACACCCGGATGCTTGGAAGGAGTCCTTCTACCCGTTCATCATCCAGCGCGGAACGCAGCAGCGTTTTGTGAAGTTTGATGACATGCAGGTTCGTGCCATCCCCTATGACATGCCGATCACCGGCTACGGCACGGACAACGTGGGCACCCTGCGGCTTTGGGACGCTGCACCGATGCACGAGTTCGACTACGACGCGTTTTCCTCCCAGCGTTTCACCGACGCCATCTTGGAGCGCGAGGCTGTTCATGACATCACGCGTGTGCTGTACCCGAACGACTCCTCCTACGCGGGCAAGCTGCTGCGCGTACGCCAGCAGTACTTCTTCTGCTCCGCATCCCTGCAGGAGCTGGTGGACAATTACGTTGCCCACCACGGTGATGACCTGCGTGACTTCCACAAGTACAACTCGATTCAGCTCAATGACACTCACCCGGTGTTGGCTATCCCTGAGCTGATGCGCCTGCTTTTGGACGAGCACGATATGTCTTGGGAGGACGCCTGGGAGGTCACCACCAAGACATTCGCCTACACCAACCACACGGTGCTGCAGGAAGCGCTGGAGACCTGGGAAGAGTCCATCTTCAAGCAGCTGTTCTGGCGCATCTGGGAGATTGTGCAGGAGATTGACCGCCGCTACCGCCTCGACATGGAGGAAAAGGGCATCGGCCCGGAGCTGGCACACCGCTACTCCCCGGTGCACGACGGCATGGTGCACATGGCGTGGATTGCCTGCTACGCCTCCTACTCTGTCAACGGCGTGGCTGCGATCCACACCGAAATTATTAAGCGCGACACCCTGGGCTACTGGCACGACCTGTACCCGGAGCGCTTCAACAACAAGACCAACGGCGTGACCCCGCGTCGCTGGCTGCGCATGTGCAACCCGCGCTTGTCTGCCCTGCTTGATCGCCTGGCTGGTAATGATGACTGGGTAACCGACCTGTCCAAGCTCAAGGAGCTGCGCACTTACGCGGATGATCCGAAGGTGCTGCGCGAGCTTCGTGAGATCAAGGCTGCCAACAAGCAGGACTTCGCCGCCTGGATCATGGACCGCCAGGGTGTTGAGATTGATCCGGATTCCGTCTTTGACACCCAGATCAAGCGTCTGCACGAGTACAAGCGTCAGCTGATGAACGCTTTGTACGTGCTGGACCTGTACTTCCGCATCAAGGAAGACGGTGAGCGCGACATTCCGAAGCGCACCTTCATCTTCGGCGCGAAGGCTGCACCAGGCTATGTGCTGGCCAAGGGCATTATCAAGCTCATCAACACCATCGGTGAGCTGGTGAACAATGACCCTGAGGTATCCAAGATCATCCGCGTGGTGTTCGTGGAAAACTACAACGTTTCCCCGGCAGAGCGCATCATCCCGGCTTCGGATGTTTCCGAGCAGATCTCCATGGCCGGCAAGGAAGCTTCCGGTACGTCCAACATGAAGTTCATGATGAACGGCGCGCTCACGCTTGGCACCATGGACGGCGCCAACGTTGAGATTGTGGATGCGGTTGGTCAGGAAAACGCCTACATCTTCGGCGCTCTGGAAGAAGAGCTGCCGGAGCTCAAGCGCACCTACGACCCGCGCCAGGCAGCACAGGAGACCCCGGGGCTGATGCGCGTGCTGGACGCACTGACCAACGGCACGTTGGATGACCAGGGCACCGGCTTGTTCCACGATCTGAAGCAGTCGCTTCTGGACGGCTATGGTTTCGACGACCCGGATGTTTACTACGTCCTCGGTGACTACGCCTCTTACCGCGAGACCCGCGACCGCATGGCTGCTGACTACTACGCAGACCCTGAGGATTGGGCACGCAAGTGCTGGATCAACATTTGTGAATCCGGCCGCTTCTCCTCGGACCGCACCATCCGCGACTACGCGGAGGAAGTCTGGGACATCTCCCCCACCCCGATTGCTAAGTAGCCGGGTTTCCTAACACGGGTTTCCCAACACCCCGGGCAGCACCACGGAGCACGACGCTTCCGGTGCTGTCCGGGGTTTGGTGTTTTGTGGGGGTAGCATTCCCTTGCGATGATTCTGCTGGTTGATAACTACGATTCCTACACGTTTAACCTCGCACACCTGATTGCGGAGGTAGCCGGGTTTGCGCCTGAGGTTGTGCCCGCTGGTGAGGCGCATGATCTGCCGGATCGTATCCGCGCGGGCGAGTTCAGCCATGTGGTTATCTCCCCGGGACCAGGTACTCCGAGCAAAGAGGAGGACTTCGGAGCTTCCCGGCGCGTCATCGAGGCCGCCGCGCACGCCAATGTCCCTCTGATCGGTGTCTGTTTGGGCCATCAGGGGTTGGCTCTGCTCGCTGGTTCTTCTGTGACCCGTGCGCCGGAGCCTCGTCATGGTTTCGTCTCCACGATTCACCACTCGGGCGAGGGCATTTTCAAAGGGATCCCGCAGGATTTCCAGGCGGTGCGGTACCACTCGCTGCATGTAGAAAACCCCCAGGGTGTCACTGTTCATGCGCGGAGTGAAGATGGCGTTGTGCAGGCGCTGAAGGTTGACGGTCTTGAGCATTGGGGCGTGCAGTTTCACCCGGAGTCGGTGTTGTCGCAGCATGGCCACCAGCTCATGCGAAACTTCCTTGGTGGTTGGCGCTTGGTGCACAAAACGGTGCCCGGAAAGATTGACTGTCAGCGGGTGTTTCGGGCTCTTCGTAACTGCGGCACCCATAACGCCTTCTTCCTCGACTCCGCCGACCCACGCGGACGCTACAGCATCATTGGAGACGCCAAAGGTCCGCTCTCGCGCACCTTTACCTATTCCGTAGGCGACGCCGAAGGCCCGGACATCCTGGAGACCCTGGAGCGTGAACTGGCCACGCCGATTGTCAACGCCCCAGACCTCCCGTTTACCGGCGGCATGATCGGCTATCTGGGGTACGAGTGTGCGCAGCTGACCATGCCGATCACGCTGCGTCACCGCTCCCCGTACCCGGATGCGTTCTTTGTACGGCCGCAGTCCTTCATTGTGTACGACCACCAGGAGGAAACCGCGCACCTGTGTGGCCTTGAGGGCCCTGAGACGGACAGCCTCTTAAGCCGTCTCCAGGACGCGCTTACTGCCACTCCCCCGGAAGAACCCCCAGCCCACGTCAGTACCGGCACGTGGCGCACGGATGACTACAAAGCGCGCATCACCCGAGCTCAGGAGCTTCTCCACGCCGGCGAGAGCTACGAGGTGTGCCTGACGGACACCATCACGGCGCACGCCGAAGGCGATATCTACGCAGATTTGCGGGCGCACAACCCGGCGCCCTACGCCGCGCATCTGTGCTTCGACGGCGTGGAGGTTTGCAGCGCGTCGCCTGAGCGTTTCCTCACCGTGCGAGGTAACACCGTTGAGGCCAAACCGATCAAGGGCACGATCGCCGCTGATCAGCATCCTGCGCAGCTAACCGGGGACCCGAAGACGCGTGCAGAAAACCTCATGATCGTAGACTTGCTACGCAATGACCTCTCGCGCGTGTGCTCCCCAGGCACCGTCGCCGTGCCCAAACTCATGCAGGTGGAAAGCTATGCCACAGTGCACCAGCTTGTCTCCACCATCACTGGCCAGTTGGAGCCAAGTGCTTCGCTTATAGACGCTATCCGGGCCACCTTCCCACCCGGCTCCATGACCGGAGCGCCGAAGCTTCGCACATGCGAAATCATCGACCAGTTGGAGGCCGGGCCGCGCGGCGTCTACTCAGGTGTGCTGGGCTATCTGGGATACGACGGCCAGGCGGACCTCTCGGTGGTCATACGCACCGCGGTCCGCCAAGGCACCGAGCTGACGGTGGGCGCCGGCGGGGCGATCGTGCTGGACTCAGACCCGAAAGCCGAGCTGGCAGAGCGCAACCTGAAAGCCCACGCTGTGTTGGGGGCGTGGAATGACTAGCTACCCTTCCAAGTACGCCTGGCACGGCGATTTTATCCCCCGTGACTTCCCCGACGGCCCCATCGACGTTGCGGATTCCTGGCGGCACATCAACGGCCGCACCAACGGCCTGGACCTGCATCTCGCGCGCTTCAGCCAAGCCGCTGGCTCACTACCGGCAGGCTTTGTTGACGCGATGCTTCCGCTTCTCGCCCACGGCGAGCTTTTCCCCCGCATTGCTCTTTCTCAGGGTCTTTTGCTTCTGGACGTCCGCGTTGCCCCACCCCCACGCCCCACCACAAGCCTTACGTATGTGCAAGCTCCCGACCCACGCACCCAGCCTGAAGTCAAAGGCCCCGACTTCAGTGCGTTTCGCACCCACCGCAGCCGCTTTGGGGTTGCGGGGACGGATGATGTGGTGATCGTGGATACGCAAGGTGCTCTGCTTGAAACCACAACCGGCGCGCTGCTTTCCTTCGACGGAGATGCGCTGGTGGTGCCGGAGGGAACCAAACTTCCCAGCGTGACTCTGCATCAGATCACTACCCGTGCAAAGCAGCTTGGGAAGCGAGTGATCAGTCGGCCGTTGACGCTGGAGCACGCAACCACCCACCCCCTGTGGTTTTGTAATTCACTGCACGGAATCAGCCCGGTTGACCAACTATGCACCGAAACGACAACCACCACCCCACCGGCACACCCGGATGTGGCCGAGTGGCAGGCGTGGTGGTGGAATCAGTTCCGCTAAATATTCCTGATGGAAAGCATGTCCTGCTTCTTCGCAGCGACACACTGAATAGCAATGGCAACGACTGCAATGCCAAGGCCGATTGCGTCGGTCATCAGGTCGGGCGCCATCATCGTCAGCGCCGCCGCGGCGAACAAAACACGCACAATCGGGTTGGCGTTGACCATGAAATGGCCCTCAACGGCAACCGAAAGCAGAAGCACGCCAACGGTGCCGGTAATCGCAACCAGGATTGCCTGGCCAGCGGTGACGTCTTGCAGCAGCATCGCCGGGTTGAACACGAAGATGAACGGAATGATGTAGCCGGCAAGTGACAGTCGCATGGACTGGAAACCAGTCTTGACCGGATCCGCACCCGACAGGCCTGCTGCGGCAAAGGATGCAAGCGCCACCGGCGGGGTGATGTTTGCAAACAGGCCGAAGTAGAACACGAACAGGTGCGCAACCAGCGGCTCCACACCCAGCTGACCCAGAGCCGGTGCCGCCATGGTGGCGGTGATGATGTAGGTCGGAATGGACGGCAGGCCCATGCCGAGGATGATGCAGGCGATCATGGTCAGGATCAGAGAGAACAGCAGGTTGCCTGCACCAATGGTCACAATGGCGTTTGCCAGCTTCACGCCGAAGCCGGTGAGCGTCACCACACCCACGATCACGCCGACAGCCGCACAGGCGATGGACACAGACACGGAGGTCTTCGCACCGTCTGCAAGTGCGTCAATCATGTCCTGGATGCTCATGCGGGTGGTCTTGCGCAGCTGCGCAACCACGGCCGTGACCAAGATGGTCAGCAGCGCGGACAGCAAGATAGTGCGGCCGGTGAAGAACAGCATGTAGATCAAAAACAGCAGCGGAATCATCAGGTGGCCGCGCTCTTTGAGCACCTCGCCAACGGCTGGCAGGTTCTCACGAGAAATACCTTTCAGGCCATCGCGGGTGGCGCGCAAGTGCACCTGGGCGATCACGCCGAGGTAGTACAACAGCGCCGGAATCAGTGCCGCGATAGCAATGTCGCGGTACGGCATGCCAAGGGTTTCCGCCATGATGAAGGCCGCCGCACCCATAATCGGCGGCAGGATCTGACCACCCACGGACGCAGAAGCCTCAACCGCACCGGCAAACACTGGCTTGTAGCCAACACGCTTCATCAGCGGAATGGTAAACGCGCCGGTGGTCACAACGTTTGCAACCGCAGCACCGTTGATGGAGCCAAGGAAGCCGGAGGCAACAACCGCCACCTTTGCCGGGCCGCCACGAGACTGGCCTGCCAGCGCTAGCGCGATGTCGTTGAAGAACTGGCCCATGCCCGACTTCTGCAGCACCGCACCGAACAGGACGAACAGGAAGATGTAGGACGCAGCCACACCGATAGCGGTGCCGTAAATGCCCTCGGTGGTCAGGTAGAGGAAGTTAAACGTGGCATCCCAGCTGTACCCGCGGTGGCGGAACATGCCGGGGATCTCGCGGCCGAACACCGCATAGAGCACGAACAGCACGCCCAGGATCGGTAGCGCCCACCCAGAGATACGCCGTGCTGCCTCAAGCACAAGCAGCACCAACACTGCCGCCATGATGACGTCCCACATGGTGGCAACACCCGCGCGGCGCACAATGTCGTCATAGTTCAAGTACACATACACCGCGGTGGAGATAGACAGCAGGATCAAGATCACGTCATAGAACGGGATCTTGGTTCGAGATGCCTTCTTCACCGGCGGGTACATTGCGAACGCAAGCGCCAGGATCATGGCAACGTGTATTGAGCGGTGGATCAGTACCGGAGGGGTGCCAAAGTATGCCGTGTACATGTGGTACAGCGACACAACCACTGCGAAGATGGTCAGCCCGATAGCTAGCGGGCGGGACGTGAAGCTGCGTTGGCGTGACTCACGGTCAAACTCTTCCAGAATCGCCTGAGCATCCGGCTTCACATCAACAGTGTCAGTATTTTTCCCATCGTTGGGATTAGTGATCTTCGTTGACATGGAATTGCCTTTTCATTGAATTGTTAACGTCGCTCAACCGTTGCCTTGAGAAACACCCGCTCCGGGAGGTCATCTGTAAGAACAAACGGGGCTCGTGCATCTGTGTATGACACGGTCAAGGTGTGGTGCGTTGCCTGGGAGTGCACCCAGGTCACTTCCTTGTATTGGTGGTGAAGATCAGCAATGTGAACCTCGCCGTTTTCAACAGTGGTGGTTCCACCGATATCCGTCGGGGCGCCTGCGCCGTAAGACTTCAAATACACATCTGTCAGCTGCAGACCATCGCGGCCAATCTCGTAACGTTCCCGCCACGGCGTTTTCTCAATGGAGTGGATCCACGCCAGTTCCATTGAGGAAACCTCAGCAACGGGAGCGTCGAACAACGTCGCCCCACTTTTCTGGTCAGAGACAACCAAGTGGGGCTCACGCAGTTGCGTCCCAAGGAAAGCGAGCGCCGCAATCACCACAACGAGTGCGGTAACTGCGGCAAAAACGCTACGCCGAAAACTGGCCACAAGCAGGACACACTACTTAGAGTGCGCCAACCTCCTCGAAGTAACGGCGCGCACCCGGGTGCAGCTCAGTTGCCAGACCATCCTCGACAGAGTCAAGGGTGATCTTCTTGGCAGCGTTGTGCGCACCCTGAATCTCATCGAGATTCTCAAACAGTGCCTTGGTGATCGCGTACACCTCATCATCGGACAGGTGCGGGGACACCAGCAGCTGGTTGGTGATCGTCGCGGTCAAAACGTCCTCTTCCTGGTCGTAGGTGCCGCCAGGAATCGGCTCATTGTCAAAGAACGGGTACTTTGCCTGCAGCGCCTCAAAGCCCGCGCCCTCGATCGGGACAACAACCACGTCAGCGGTGGTTGCCAGGTCCATCACGGAGGAGTTCGGCAAACCGGAGGTAACAAACGCTGCGTCAATCTGGCCGTTCTTCATCTGGTCGATGGAGTCTGCATAGGACAGGAAGTCCTCGCTGATGTCCTCGTAGCTCATGCCATGGGCCTCCAAGATCATCTGGGCATTGAGCTCCACACCGGAGTTCTTGTCGCCCACGCCAACACGCTTGCCCTTCAGATCTTCCACGGACTGGATGCCGGAGCCCGCGGTGGTCACAATCTGCACGTAGTTCGGGTACAGAGCGGTAATGGCCTTCAGCTCAGACGCACCACCTTTGCCCTCGAACGGGCCCGTGCCCTCGATAGCCTGACGGGTTGCGTCGCCCATGGCGAAGGCAACCTCAGCGTTGCCGTCCAACAGCAGCTGCACATTCTCTACCGACGCACCGGTGGCCTGAACGGAAGAGTCAGCGCCCAGCTCGCGGTTCAGAATCTGCGACATGGTCGCGCCGATCTGGTAGTACGGGCCGGAGGTGCCGCCGGTTGCGATGGTTACGAAGTCAACGTTGGCTTCGCCCGCTGCGGTCGAGTCTGCGGAACCGCCAGTGCTGCTGCCGGTGTCAGAGCAGCCAGTCAGAATGAGGGAAGCGGCCAGGAAGGTCGCGGCGAGAGTGCGAGTACGCATTCGAAGTTCCTTTGGTTGATGGGACAATAACAACTCGCACCGTACAGTGAGCTACGCAACATTTCACGTATTTCGCAGAATTTTTTACGCAACTACCCCATGCGCTGCGCAAGCACCCGCCCCGTCGCGGTGTCGCATAACGCAAGCTCAGCCGGCGTGCCGTCCGCAATCACTCGACCGCCTTCGGCACCCGCACCTGGGCCCATTTCAATCACGCGGTCTGCCTGCGCGATCACTGACAGATCATGTTCGACCACGATGACCGTCTGTCCCGCATCGACCAGACTGTTGAGCTCTGCCACAAGCAACGCAACATCAGCCGGGTGCAGGCCCGTGGTCGGCTCATCCAGCAGGTACACGGTGTGGCCGCGCCGCGAGTTTCTCGCACGCTGCAGCTCCGTTGCCAGCTTGATGCGTTGCGCCTCACCACCGGAAAGCTCCGGTGCACCTTGCCCCAAGCGAAGATAACCCAGCCCCACTGCCTGCAGTGTTTCTACTGCACGCAGGATCTTCGGCTCGTCTGCAAATACCTCGGCCGCCTCATCAACGGTCAGGTCCAGCACCTGGGCGATGGTCATCCCCTGCCAGGTCACCTCAAGCGTCGCATCGTTGTAGCGAGCGCCGCCGCAGTCCGGGCACGTGGTGTAGGAACCCGGTAGGAACACCAACTCCACCTCGATCTTGCCCGCACCCCCGCAGGTTGGGCATTGGCCTTGCTTGACGTTGTAGGAAAATCGTGACACGCTCCATCCGCGTCGCTTGGCTTCGTCGGTGTCGGCGAAGAGTTTGCGTACTGCGTCGAAAAGACTGGTGTATGTGGCCAGCGTTGAGCGCGGCGTGCGCCCAATCGGCTTTTGGGTGATCTGCACGATTCGGTTGACAGCGTCGGTGCCTTCTTGCTTATCGACGCCCCACGTACCCTCATCCACCCCTTCCCCATCTTCATCCGTGGCCGAGTTTGCTGTGTTGGTCGCTGCGCGAAGCACACCTGCGAGCACGGTGGAGACCAGCGTGGACTTACCAGAGCCAGACACACCAGCTACCGCGGTGAATTGGCCCAAGCCGAAGTCAACATCCAGGCCGTCAATGGAGCGTGCGCGGATCCCTTCCAGGGAGAGGGTGCCTTGCGGGTTACGTGGGGCGTCGTTAAGCAAAAGGCTCCTGTTAGCAAGAGCACGGGCGGTGGGGGCATCGCCGCTGTAGTCGCTGGTGGGACCGGAGTAGACCACCTCCCCGCCACGTTCACCGGCGAGCGGGCCGACATCGACCAACCAGTCGGTTTGGGCCACGAGGTTCATGTCGTGCTCTACAAGCAGCACCGAATTGCCAGCGGCAATGAAGCGGCGGCAAATGTTGAGCACCGCATCGCGCTCTGCAGGGTGTAGTCCCGCGGACGGCTCGTCCAATACATACGCCACACCGAACAGGCCGCTGCGCAGCTGCGCTGACAAACGAATGCGCTGTAGCTCGCCAGCAGACAACGTGCGTGCAGGCCGGTCCAGACTCAAGTGCGCAAGCCCCAAATCCAGCGCGGACTGCAACGCCGGCAGAATCTGCTTCAGCAGCAAATCCTCCGCCGAGCCTGCCTTCGGCGTTTGCGCATCCAACACCTCATAGACGCGGTCAAGCGGCAACGCGCCAAGCTGATCAATAGGCATGCCCGCGTAAGTAACCTTGAGCGCCTCAGGGTTTAGGCGCCGCCCACCGCAAGTCTCACACACGCGCGACTCCATGTAGGACAGCACGCGTTTGCGCAGCGTATCCGACTGTGTCTCCGCCAACGTGGTAGTCAGATAGGAGGCCACGGAACGCCACGTCCCCTTGTAATTTCGCTGAATCTGATCCGCGCCGCGAACCGGCTTCACGGTTACCACAGGGCGCTCATCAGTAAACAAGATCCAGTCCCTGTCCTTCTTCGACAGGTCCTGCCACGGGCTATCAAGGTCATAGCCTAGGGTTTGCAAAATGTCGTGAAAGTTCTTGCCCGCCCAGGCACCGGGCCAGGCTTGAATTGCGCCATTTTCAATCGACAGCGTTGGGTCCGGCACCATCGAAGCCTCAGTCGGCTCATGCACCACACCCGTGCCCTGACACGTCGGACACATGCCCTCAGGTGTGTTGGGTGAGAAAGAATCCGAATAAAGACCCTTCGGGTTATCCCCGGCGCGCGAATACAGCAAACGGATGCTGTTGGACAGCGCGGAAACCGTCCCCACCGTCGAGCGCGCCCCACCGCCGGAGGTGGACTGCTCCAGCGCCACAGTTGGCGGAAGGCCCTCCACTGAACCCACCTGCGGGTCAACGGCAGAACCGATCAGACGACGCGCAAACGGCGCCACCGACTCCAGGTAGCGCCGTTGCCCCTCCCCGTGGATAGTGCCAAAGGCCAGCGATGACTTCCCAGAGCCCGAAACCCCCGTTACCGCCACCAGCGTCCCGCGCGGGATGTCCACATCCACGTTGCGCAGATTGTGCAGGTGAGCGTCACGTACCTGGATGCCATCAGAAACAGTCATGGCATCCAGGGTAACTACTTAGGGGTTACGGGTGTCCTCGCCCAGCTGGTGCACGTGAATCGTATTCGTGGTGCCAGCAACCCCCGGTGGGATACCGGCCACAACCACCATGGTCTCGCCCTTCTTGTAGTCATCCAGCGCAAGCAAGATGTCATCCACCGTGCGGATCATGTCATCCGTGGAGTACACGTCCGGGCACAGGAAGGTCTCCACACCCCACGTGACCGCCAGCTGGGAACGAACCTGCTGCACAGGGGTGAACACCAAAAGCGGCAGCTCCGGGTGCAGGCGTGCCACGCGGCGAGCCGTGTCACCAGAAGTAGTAAACGTGACAATCGCGCGCGCGTTCAGGCGGCTAGCAATGTCATTTGCAGAATACGACACCACGCCACGCTTGGTTCGCGGAATGTGATTGAGCGGCGGCACCGTGCCCATGGTCTCAGCAGAACGCACGATCCTGCTCATGGTGCGCACCACATTGTGCGGGTCAACACCCACCGACGTCTCGCCGGAAAGCATCACCGCATCCGCACCATCCAGCACCGCGTTAGCCACATCGGAGGCCTCAGCACGCGTTGGGCGCGAGTTATCAATCATGGAATCCAGCATCTGCGTTGCCACGATCACCGGCTTGGCGTTCTCACGCGCAATCTGGATCACGCGCTTTTGCACCAACGGCACCTGCTCGAGCGGGATCTCCACACCAAGATCACCACGAGCCACCATCACGGCATCAAACGCCAAAATGATGGACTCCAACGCGTCAACCGCCTCTGGCTTCTCCAGCTTCGCAATCACCGGGACGCGGCGGCCAACCTCATCCATGATCTCGTGCACCAAGTCCACATCAGACGGCGAACGAACGAAAGAAAGCGCGATCATGTCCACGCCCATACGCAGCGCAAAACGCAGGTCTTCCTTGTCCTTCTCGCTCAACGCCGGCACGGAGATAGCCATGCCAGGAAGAGACACACCCTTGTTGTTGGACACGGGGCCACCCTCGGTGACCTTGCACACCACATCGTTGCCATCAACTTCGAGGCAGACGAGGCCGACCTTGCCATCGTCTACAAGCAACCTGTCCCCCGGTTTCGCATCCAGCGCCAACTGCTTGTAGGTGGTGGAAACCCTATCGTGCGTGCCCACAACATCATCAACGGTGATGCGGACAATCTCACCGGTCTCCCAGTAGGTTTTGCCATCCCCCTCAAAGCGGCCCAGGCGAATCTTCGGGCCCTGCAAGTCAGCCAGGATGCCCACGGCGTGGCCAGTCTCATCCGTGGCCTCACGGACCCAGCGGTAATTCTGCTCATGATCCGGGTAGTCGCCGTGGGAGAAGTTCAGACGAGCGACATCCATGCCCTCGCGGACAAGACCCACAATGGCATCTTTGCTTGCCACTGCGGGCCCCAAGGTACATACAATCTTTGTTCTTCTATCCACGCGCACAACCTTACTCAGTTTTCGCGCTCATGCGCGTTCGCGGGATCCACCTCCTGCGGGGTTTCACGTCCACGCTCAGCACGCAGGAACAACACCAGCGCCACGATGAACAAGATCCCAGACACCCACGTGTTCACACGCTGGCCCAAAATCATCGTCGCCGCATCAGTGCGCATCAGCTCAATGAAGAACCTTCCGAACGTGTAGCCGGCAACGTAGAGCCACAGCACACGCCCGTGGCCAAGCTTGAACCTGCGATCCGCCCAGATCAACAGAGCGAAAATGAGCACGTTCCAGATCAGCTCGTACAAAAAAGTCGGGTGCACGCTTGCAATGACCTCACCCGTGGAGTGGCCATTGAGCGGCGAGTAGTTGCCCGCTTCATCTACGCGGTAGTAAATATCCAGCGCCCAGGGCACGTCTGTTTCCGCGCCGTAGAGCTCTTGGTTAAACCAATTACCCAAACGCCCAATGCCCTGGGCCAAGATCACGCCCGGGGCAAGCGCATCCGCGAGCGGCAAAAACGGCAGCTTTTTCACCCGCATCATCACCATCAGCGCCACAGCGCCCAGTGCCACCGCACCCCAAATGCCAAGGCCGCCGGCGGTGATATTGAATGCCTGCCAGGGATCCTTGCCGGGTCCGAAGTACTTATCGTAATCCGTAATCACGTGGTAGAGACGCCCGCCGATAATGCCGGCCGGGATGACAACAATCAGCGCATCCCACACCGTGTCCGCGCTGCCCCCGCGCGCCTGGTAGCGGCGGATGCCAATAAACGTAGCCACGATTATGCCGGTCATAATGCACAGCGCATACGCACGGATAGGCACCGGGCCAAGGTGCCACACGCCCTGTGGCGGCGAAGGGATGTTAGCCAAGATCATGGTTTGCACCCCCAGCACACTACCGTCTCGGGCAGGAGGGGTGTTGGCCAGCTGCGGCGAGCTTGCGCGTAGCAGCAAAAATATCGTCGCCGCTCATGATCGCCTCGGCCGCCAACACGGCATCCGCACCACTTGCAGCCGCATCCAACAGGTCACGCACAGACGTCACGCCACCCAGCGAAATCTTGATCACCTCACTGGGCAGGCCCGGCACGATCTCGGCGAACACGCCATGGCGCAGATCATTGGTGTCAAAGGTCCAGGAGTTCACCGCAATCACGCTCGCCCCCACCCGCAGCGCCAGATCCGCCTCCTGCGGGGTACGCACCTCCGCCATCACCACCATGCCGAGTGACTCCGCGCGGTCTAGCAGCGCCGCCAGCCTGGCCTCCTCCAAAATCCCCACCTGCAGCGGCAGCACATCCGCACCGTAGCAGCGCGCCTCATGGATCTGATACGGATCCACAATCACGTCACGACACACCATTGGCAGACTCACCGCAGCCCGGGCGGCGGCCATGTCGTGCAGGGAGCCGTCGAAACGTAGGCGCTCCGTCTGACATGCGATCAGGTGCGCCCCACCGTCTTCAATAGCCTTCGACACATCAGCAATCGCCCGTCGATCAACCCTGGTCGGGCCGAAGACGGGCGAATTCAGCTTGATTTCTGCAATCACACTGCAGCCGGGCCGCAGAAGCGCGGCACGGGCATCACGCGTGGGTTCCATGTCGCGGGAGCGCGCCTTGATCTCCTTGAAGGGCACTTGGGCTTCCCGCTTTTCGACGTCACGCAGCACCCCATCCACCACCGGATTGACCACGCTCGACGCCAGCATGTGCATAAGGGTAGTGGCTCTAGCGTCCTGTGGAGAAATCGGTGGGATCAATATCCGCGTCCAGCGCGTCCCACATAACGCGGCCCGAATCGGGGCGCGCCTCCATGTCTTCTTCCAAATGTTTGCGCCGCACCGCTTCTTTTTCGTACTTGCTCAGCTTCGGCGCGTCCTGGCCTGGGCGCAGCGCAACAACCACCGCACCCACCACGGCAAGCACCGCACCAAGCAGAGTCAGCAGCGGAAACGCAGTGGAGATGTCCGTGGCGGTGATCTCCGCCCACTCCGAGATCAGCTCCGTTTTCGACGCCGTGGTCTGCGCCGCATCCGCACCTGTGGTCAACAGTGCGTGCACACGCTCCGCGTCCGCTCCTCGCGCAAGCAGCATCACAGGTGCCACCGCTGCACCGACAGCGGCAATGGCGGAGATGATCGCTGTGGTGCGTCTGCCTAAGCGTCGTAAAGCAAAAGCCCCCAAAGCGCCGACAAACAGCAACAGCGCAACGGCAGTAGTCTCCGTAGACCAATCCGCGCCACGGATCTGCGCAACACCACCGCCAGAGAGGGAATCCTCATAGGTGGCGGTAATCCATGGCACGCGCGAGAACACGGCCAACAACGTGGCACCGAGCGCGATCAGGATCGCTCCAACTTTGTGCGGGGCCATCACAGCAACACATCCGCATCAAAACACGTGCGATCACCCGTATGGCACGCACCACCCGTTTGCTGCACGGTCACCAAAATCGTGTCGCCATCACAATCCAGCGCCACCGACTCCACCGCCTGCACGTTGCCGGAAGTCAAGCCCTTAATCCAGTACTCCTTGCGCGAACGCGAGTAGTACGTACCGCGGCGCGTAGCCAACGTGTGGGCCAAAGCGTGGTCATCCATCCACGCCATCATCAACACCTCGCGCGTGTCAGCCGCCTGCACAATCGCAGGCACCAAGCCATCCGCGTTGCGCTTCAGCCGCGCAGCAATGTCCGGGTCCAGCGCAAAATCTGCCGGATCGGTCAGCTCCTGAGACATCTCTTCAGACATCTAGCGCACCTCATAACCCGCATCAGCCAGCGCCTTTTTCACCTCAGCGATAGACACCTCGCCGAAGTGGAAGATCGACGCTGCGAGCACCGCATCCGCACCCGCCTCCACCGCCGGCGGGAAGTGCGCGGCGCTACCCGCACCACCAGACGCGATCACCGGAATGTTCACCGCCGCGCGGACCTCGCGCAACAGCTCAAGGTCGAAGCCTTCCTTCGTGCCGTCACCATCCATGGAGTTCAGCAGGATTTCACCAACACCCAGCTGCTCGCCGGTGCGCGCCCACTCAATGGCGTCCAGCCCAGCGGAGCGAGTGCCGCCGTGCGTGGTCACCTCAAAACCGGAAGGCGTGGGCTCTTCGCCGGAATTGGCAGGGCAACGTCGCGCATCAACGGAAAGCACAATGCACTGGGAGCCAAACTCCTGCGCCAGCTCACGCAGTAGCTCCGGGCGCGCAATCGCCGCAGTGTTCACGCTGACTTTGTCCGCACCAGCGCGCAGAAGCTCGCGCACATCATCGGCACTGCGCACACCGCCACCCACGGTCAATGGGATAAAGACCTGGTCCGCGGTCCGGCGCACAACCTCAAGCATCGTGCCGCGGCCCTCTTTAGATGCAGTGACGTCCAAAAACGTCAACTCATCTGCACCCTCTTCGCCGTAGCGCTTGGCCAACTCCACCGGGTCACCTGCGTCTTTAAGGTTTTCAAAATTCACACCCTTGACCACGCGGCCGTTATCCACGTCCAGGCAGGGAATCACTCGCACAGCTACGGTCATGGCTGCTCCTTATGTATGTGCTTAGTTATGTGTTTGCGGATATGTGCAACATGCTACTGAGCACCGTCTCATGTGCTGACGGCGCACCAACGATCGCCCCTACGCTCTCCGGCGTCCACGGCCCACCGTCCACGTCCGTAACTATCGCTCCTGCGCACCGCGCAAGCAGGACACCTGCGGCGTTGTCCCACACGTACGGGGAAAAACTCACTGCCGCCCGGTAAATACCAAGCGCCACGAAGGCCAGGTCCACGCCAACGGATCCGGAAATGCGTGGGCGCAACGGACCGTCTGCAAGCAAGCCAATCAAGGCGAGGCGAAGCGGCGCCGGGAAGCGTACCCGGTCATCCGAGCCAACCGAGCCCACGCCTACCTGTGCGGCACGCCCCTGCCCACCGGTGTCCTCCAGCGGCGGCAGTACTTCACCGTTACACACCACCGGGCCGCCTGCGCAGGCAGAAACGTGCAAGCCCAAAAGCGGCATGTCCACCACTGCCACAACCGGCTGGCCTTCCAACACAAGGGAAACCAAAATCGCACAGTTCGGGTTGCCGGCGGAGTAGTTCGACGTG
This sequence comes from Corynebacterium riegelii, assembly GCF_001263755.1. Lineage (NCBI taxonomy): Bacteria > Bacillati > Actinomycetota > Actinomycetes > Mycobacteriales > Corynebacteriaceae > Corynebacterium > Corynebacterium riegelii. The sequence continues at coordinate 385,867 of NZ_CP012342.1, read as the reverse complement.
CCGTCTATAGGATCGAGCACCCAGCAGGCCTCCGGGGTGAACTCCCCGCCGTTTTCTTCCCCAAAGACGTTGATGCCGGTTTCCCTGCGCAGGTGTTCACGCAGCAGCGCCTCAATTGCCAAATCAGCCTCGGTAGCAAAATCGCCCTTCCCCTTGAACAGGGCAGGCGCCGCACCCCGGTGAGCCAGCAATACCTCACGCGCCTGGGCCACAGCCTCAAGCGCAACATCCAAATAGCGCTGCATATCCGCTGTCACGGCTAGCGGGCACCTACTGCAGTAAGCGCCTCACGCAGCGTAAAGCGCTTCTCATACAGCGCCTTGCCAATGATGACAGAGTCAATGCCCTCGTCTACGTAGGAGGCAACCTGCACCACGTCCTCAATCGTGGCAATACCACCAGAGGCCGTAACAAATGCGTCCGTGGCGGCAGAGACCTCACGCAGCAGCTCCACGTTCGGGCCTGCCAGCGTGCCGTCCTTGCTCACGTCAGTGACCACGAATCGGGTGCAGCCCGCCGCATCAAAACGCTCGAGCACCTCCCACAGGTCCCCACCGTCAGAGGTCCAACCATTCCCCTTCGTCTGCCACTGCCCGTTTTCTTCACGCACCGCAAGGTCAATGGCAACCTTGTCGCCGTAGCGCGCAATGACGGATTCCATCCACTCCGGGTTCTGCAGCGCCGCCGTGCCAATGTTGACGCGCTTCGCGCCGGTTGCCAGTGCTCGCTCCAGGCTTGCGTCATCCCGAATGCCGCCGGTCAGCTCCACATTGATATCCAACTGGCGGGTGATGTCCGCCATCAGCTCATGGTTGGAGCCGCGCCCAAAGGCCGCATCTAGGTCCACAAAGTGCAGCCAAGTCGCACCTTCTTCCTGCCACCGCTTCGCAGCAGAAAGGGGGTTCCCGTAGACTTTTTCAGTTCCGGCTTCCCCCTGGTCCAGGCGAACAGCCTGGCCATTAACCACATCAACAGCTGGCAGCAGAGTAAATGTCATAGCGGCTAGTCTAACTCAGCTGTTTCACCCAGTTGCGCAGTAGCGCAAGGCCCGCATCCCCAGACTTTTCCGGGTGGAACTGGGTTGCCCACAACGGGCCGTTTTCCACAGCTGCCACAAACCGGGACTGGGCGTGCTGCGCCCACGCCACCTTGGGGTATGCAATGAAGTCGTCTTCTTGTAGTGGGAATTCCTGCGCGGCATACGAGTGCACGAAGTAGAAGCGCGCATCTGGGTCAATGCCAGCAAACATGGCGGTGTCCTCGGGCTGCTCCACAGTGTTCCACCCCATGTGAGGCAGCACTGGGGCCTCAAGCTTATCCACGCTGCCAGGCCACTCCCCCAGGCCTTTCGCCTCAACCCCGTGTTCCACACCTGTTTCAAACATGACCTGCATGCCAACGCAGATACCCAACACTGGGCGCGAACCTGCCAGGCGCTGGCCAACAATGCGCGGCCCACCTACCGCGTTCAGTCCCTGCATACAGGCCGCGAACGCACCAACGCCTGGTACGACAAGGCCCGTGGCCTCGACTGCCTCTTTGGGGTCGCGGGTGACGTTGACGCGTGCGCCGACGTGTTCAAGGGCACGCTGGGCGGAACGCAGGTTTCCGGCGCCATAATCTAGAAGCGCCACGGTGGGTTGGTGTGCAGACATGGGCGTTGATTTTAGCGCGTCGGCCCAACACAGCCTTAACGCTTCGGCCTTCTGCGCCTCGGTACCTGTACGGATTTGAGGCGAACCGCAAGGTTGTTCACTTCCACCACACGGTAGCGGCCCAGCTGCCTATCCAGCAGGGTCACAGCGAGGCCCACCAGGATCACCCCTGCAGCGATGCCAAACATCGGTGCAAAGCTCATGCCCACCAGCATCATGCCGTAGACGGTGGAGCCAATGCCTGTACCGCTGTCAAAGGAGATATTCCAGATGGCAGACGCTTGGGATGCCTTGGAGCGCGGCAGACGGTAGAACATCATGGTCAATGCCTCATTCTGGGCGGCACCGAAGCCAAGGCCGTAGAAGATCACCGCGAACGCCACCGTCCACACTGGCAGACCCATGACCAAGATCACCGCGGTCATAAACACGCCAAGTGCGGCACAAACCTGGAACGGGATGAGCACACTGCCGGGTTGGCCGGTACGGTCCGTGACTCGTCCGGCGTAGTAGCGGGAGCCCATCGCCGCCAGATTGAGCAGACCCAGCATTACTCCGCCAAGAGCTGCGCCGCGGGCGGCGTCCAGATCACGCATTGCAGCTGGCAGGAAGTTTGTAATCGCGCCGTAGGCGGTGGTGATAAACATCAGCGCCAGGGCAGGCACCAGCACGAGGTGCCAGGTTGGCACGCGGATCACGTTGGGGGTGATGTGTTCTTCCACACTCGGCGGAATGGTTGGGATCAGTACTGCAGAAAACAGTGCAACCAAACCAACGGAGGCCCCGATGGCAAACACACCGTTGTAGCCAACCACGTCCACCAGCCCCAGGCCCAGCGGCAGAGCTACCATTTGCGACGCCCCGACGAACAGCCCCAACGTTCCCGTCGCACGCCCAAGCAAGCGCAGTGGCACAAGCTCTGCAATAATCGCAGCCTCTGCCACAGACAGTGCGCCGAAGCCGACACCACGGATTGCACTGACTGTCAGCAACACGCCGGGCTCCATGCCCAGCATGTAGCCAAACGCTGGGCCGCCAAGCAGGAAGGCGGAAACCACCATGACCACGCGGAACCCAAACTTCCGCAACAGCCATGGTGTGAAGATCTGCGTGATCACGGTAAAGAGCATGAACACGCCGGTACTCAACCCCGCCAGCGATTCCGCCCCACCAGCATCAAGTACTGCCGTGGGAACGACGGGCAGCAGCAGCGACCACGCGCCAAAGGCAGCGGCGACGGCAACCAGGACGGCTAGCATGCCTCGGGCTCGCCACACCGATGTCACACCACTTACTTCCTCTGGTGTTAACGGCCTGCGCGCCCTTGCGAAAGCGCCCATCAACGCCACTACCCCGCTCCCTTCTGGTTGCCCTTCTGGTTGTTCGCTTTTCAGTTACATGTTGGATTCTAGAGGTGGGCCCTAGAGGGCACCTTTTGTGGAAGGGATACCGCTAATCTTCGGGTCCGCTTCGGCCGCCTGACGGATAGCGCGGGCCACCGCTTTGTACTCAGCTTCCGTGATGTGGTGGGGGTCCCGACCGTAGCGCACGTTTACATGCAGGGTGACCGCGGAGTTCAACGCCAGCGTTTCAAAAAAGTGCCGGTTGATCACGGTGGCATAGTGGCCGCCGATGATCTGCCAGTCCATGTTTTCCGGCTCACCATTCATGACAAAGTAGGGCCTGCCGGAGAAATCCACGACTGCCTCGACCAGCGTTTCGTCCATAGGAAGCAGCATCGAGCCGAAGCGGCGAATGCCTGCCTTGTTCCCAATCGCCTCTGCAAGCGCGCGGCCCAGCACAATGGCGGTGTCTTCCACTGTGTGGTGCGCGTCAATGTGGGTGTCACCCTTCGCAGTCACGGTCAAGTCAAACGCGCCGTGGGTGCCAAAGGCGTTCAACATATGGTCAAAAAACGGCAGACCGGTATCTACATTGCACTTGCCGGTGCCGTCCAGGTTGATCTCTACCGTGATGTCCGACTCACTTGTCGTACGCGTTGCGCGCCCGATACGCGGCGCGTTCACTCCCCCATCAGCCATTGATAATCTCCTTCGCTGCCTGCAAAAATGCGTCATTTTCCGTGTCCAGACCAATGGTGACACGCAGACGGTGCGGCACACCAACGTCTCGAATCAGCACCCCGCGGTCCAAGAACTGCTGCCACGCAGAAGCAGCGTCCTCGAAGTGGCCGAAGAAAACGAAGTTCGACTCGCTCGGCACCACGTCATAGCCCATAGCAAGAAGCTCCGCCTGCACTCGCTCGCGCTCACGCGACAGCTTCTCCACTGTTGCCAACGTGTCGTCGGCATGCTTCAGCGCCACCGTCGCCGCAGCCTGGGACAGCACCGAGAGGTGGTAGGGCAAACGCACCAGCATCACGGCCTCCACAAATGCGGGGTCCGCCACGAAGTAGCCCAGACGGCCACCAGCAAAGTCGAACGCCTTGCTCATCGTGCGGCTGACTACAAGCTTCTCCGGGTACGCAGCCAGCAGCGTACACGCGGATGGGGAAGGCGAAAACTCTGCATACGCTTCGTCCACAATCACAATGCCCGGCGCGGCCTGGATGATGCGCTCGATGTCTGCGATATCCGTGACGTCACCGGTCGGGTTGTTCGGGGTGGTGACAAAGACAACGTCCGGCTGGTGTTCAGCGATTGCGGCAAGGGCCCCATCCATGTCAATGCGGAAGTCTTCACCACGAGGCACGCCGATAAATTCCGTCTGGGTGCCAGCGCACAGGATTGGGTGCATGGAGTAGCTGGGAACAAAGCCCATGGCGCTGCGGCCCGGTCCGCCGAAGGCTTGCAGAAGTTGCTGGAGCACCTCGTTGGAGCCGTTTGCTGCCCAAACGTGCTCGCGGGTAACTGCTACCCCGGTCTGCGTGGTCACGTATGCCGCTAGTGCGTCGCGCAGCACGACCGCGTCGCGCTCCGGGTAGCGGTTGAGCCCACGTGCCACCTTTTGTACCTCTGCAACCAGATCCGCAATCAGCGCATCTGATGGCGGGTAGGGGTTCTCGTTGGTGTTGAGGGCTACGGCAACATCCAGTTGCGGTGCGCCGTAGGCATGTTTGCCACGCAGCTCCTCGCGCAGCGGGAGCTTGTCTAGAGACGCCATGTGTTTTAGTCCTCCATCCTTGCGGCGATTGCTTCGCCGTGTGCGGGCAGCTGCTCGTCTTTGGCCAGCGCAATGATGTGGTGGCCAATGTCCTGCATGGCTGCCTTGTCGTACTCAATCAGGTTGACTGGGCGCAAGAATGTGTGCGTGCTCAACCCAGCGTTGAAGCGTGCGGTACCAGAGGTTGGCAGGACGTGGTTGGAGCCTGCAGCATAGTCGCCCAGCGGTACTGGCGAGTAGGGGCCGATGAAGATTGCGCCTGCGTTGGTGATGCGCTGCGCCACCTCACGTGCGTTTGCGGTGTGGATCTCCAGGTGCTCAGCGGCGTACGCGTTGGCTACGGCAATGCCCTGCTCCATGTCACGCACCAGCACCACACCAGACTGCTTGCCCCCAAGTGCGGAGGCCGCGCGATCCGCGTTGAGGGTCTGTGCGCTGAAGCGTTCCACCTTGTCCACAACTTCTTGCGCAAAGGTTTCGGAATCCGTGATCAGCACGCTCGCAGCGTTCTCGTCGTGCTCAGCCTGCGAAATCAGGTCTAAGGCGACGTAGGTGGAGTTCGCACCAGCGTCTGCAAGCACCGCGATCTCACTCGGGCCAGCCTCGGCATCAATACCAACAACGCCATTGACCAGGCGCTTGGCCGCCGCAACAAAGATGTTGCCCGGGCCGGTAATCATGTCTACCGGCTCAAGCTCATATGCGTCATCGCCATAGGCCATCAGGGCCACCGCCTGCGCGCCGCCGACTGCCCAGACCTCGTCTACGCCCAGCAGCTTGCAGGCAGCCAGGATCGTCGGATGCGGCCAACCACCAAAGTCTGCCTGCGGCGGGGTGCACACCACCATGGACTCCGCGCCGGCTTCCTGGGCAGGGATCACGTTCATCAACACGCTGGATGGATAGACCGCCTTGCCACCCGGCACGTACAGGCCCACACGTGCAACCGGCAGGAACGTCTCCGTCACCGTCGCACCATCTGCCAGCGTGGTGGTGTGCGCGGCAGGCTTTTGCTCCGCGTGTACCTTGCGAATGCGCCCGATCGCTTCCTTCAAGGCGGCGCGCAGCTCAGGCGTCAGACCAGCCTCGGCCGCGTCGATGACATCGGCCGGCACCCGCACGGATGTTGGGCGCACATGGTCAAACTGCTCGCCATAGGCAAGCGCGCGCTCAGCGCCTTCTTCACGAACGGCCTCAACAATCGGCGCCACCGTTGGCAGCACAGAGGCAACATCAACGCCACCGCGCGGCATGAGGCGGCGCAGCTGAGAAGTAGTTGGAGTTTGGTCCCGGAGATCGGTCACGTGCAGCATTTGTCTAAGTCTATCCCTGTCAGCAGCGCCGCGGGCCTAAACTCACCCACATGGGTAGGCATAGGCGAGCGCGAGGGCGATTAGAGGACGGCCGAATTGATGAGCCGCTGGCAGAAGTCACCCTCGAACGCGTCGCCGAAGCGTTTTCCAGTCTGGGGTTGGAAGCGCTGTCTCGCCCCGATCGGGCGGTGGTCGGTCTACCCGCAGCAACAATAACGGTGTGGATCTCCTATCAGCGGCCGCAGACGCTGGTGGTTGATGCGGTAGATCGCATTCCTACAGCTTTTGAGGCTGCACCTGCCCTTTCCCGGTGGTGTAACCAGTGGAACCGCGATCAGTTGGGGCCGGTTGCGTCGTGCCGGCTCACAGATGCTGGTGATTTCCGGGTCCGTCTACGCGGCGCAATCCCCACCCGTTACGGACTGAGTGATTCGCAGTTACTGACCTTCCTCGCCCATTACTACGGCCAGCTGCAGTCGTTTTCCACGCAGCTGCGAGCCCACACCTTGCCCATTGGTTTTGATACCCCCTTGCCGCCGGCACTGATGCGTGCGCAGGATCACCAGGCGTTGGTCAGGGAGCCTTTGCTTATCGACGCCCCATTGCACGCCCCCGACATCTACACCGCCACCCCCACACCCGTGTTTGCCCAGCCTGTGGACTTGGTGGCGCTCAAAGAATCGCTGGAGGCGCTTGATTTTTCTTATGCGGTGACCGACGGAGTGATCGCAACCGGGGTGAACGGGGTGACATTTGCGCTGATGGTGGACGCGGGCACACACATCCGCGTGGCGTCCATGTGGGATACCGGGCTGAGTGAGGATTCTGACTTCTTCAGCACGTGGCTTGCCTGCAACGATGTCGCCGAGCGAGCATTGGGCATCAGCGTGTACCTGCACGAAGATTTAGACACGCTCCACGTGCAAGCTGAGGCATCGTTGCTTATAGAGGATGGCTTAAGTGATCAGCAGCGCGACAACTTTGTCATCACCGCAATCCTGTCCTGCCTGGGCGCAATCGATCGTGCGAGCGTGATTATTTCTGGGGCTACGCATGTTCAGTGGCCGCCAAGTACGCAATAACGTTGCGCAGCCAGTAGATGATTGCCGCAACAGTCGGCGCGACAACCCACACCGCAGGCGTAGTCAGCGGCGGCGCAATACGGGTGGCATCACTGCGATGCAGCATCATGGACATCACGTCACCCACCGCGATCACCGCAAACGTCGCCGCCACGGCAACTACGATCAGCCACACCAGGTAGCCGACGCGTTTGTGCTGGTGCCACGCAAGCGTAGACAGCAATACGCCAATGACGGCGGTGATGACGCTGAGCCAGCCAACCGTGCCAAAGAAAGCGTTCGGATCACTGGCAACCTGATCAACCACCCCCGAAGCGTCAATCACCAAGGCGGGGCGCAGCAGCCCCCACGCCACCCCACCGACAATGCCAAACCCCAGCCCGGCAAGCAACAGCCCGGCGGCACTACCAATGGCTGGGGAAATACGCGGCATACTGCTGCTACTGCGGCGCTGCGGCTTGCTTAGTTCTTGCACACCTTCCACTTGCCGTCTTCCTTAGCAAAGAGCTGCACGCTCTCATTCTCACCGGCGTTGGACTTGCTGTGCACGGTGGCGGAAGCGCGGTCACCATCGACGCGGACGTCAGAGACGGTGATTTCAGAGCGCGGAATATCAAAGGCGCCGCCCTGGGCTTCCTGCTGCTCCATGATCTGCTCAACCATCTCAAGCGTCAGACCCTGGCTTTCAAACTGCTCCATCGCAGGCTCACGAACGTCAGCGCAAGAGTTGTCCAAGATCACGCGAGTCCACTTGGCAAAGGACTCAGGGTTGCTGATCTTGGTCACAACCTCTTCCATTTCCTTGCGCTCCGCCTCGGTGCCCTCACGGCCACCTGCCAGCGGTTCAAATTCTGGTGACTCCAGCCCGTCCTCAAGCGGGTTGATCAGGGTTGGAATCGCCTGATCTTCCTGCCTGCCTTCGTCCTTCTTCTCTCCCCCGTTGTTCTTCTTCTCCGCGCTGGTGGTCGGCTTCGACTCAGACGCCTTCGACTCTCCGCCTTCGGCGGAAGGTTCTTCAGCGACAGTGTTCTCCCCCGCCTCATTGGCAGCGCCCTGCGCAGTCGCCGCAGTGGAAAGACCGCCACCAGCGGTGGTTTCAGAATCAGAGCCGCACGCGGTGAGCGTGCAGGACATTACGACTGCTGCGGCGGCCACTGCGACAGACTTCTTCGAAGCAAAGGGAAGCGTCACGGAACTAATCTCTCCTCAAATTTGGACTACATCCAGTTGAAAATACTTCGGACTATTCTAACAGCGTCAAGCTGGGCTTATTGTCCAACAGCCTTGTAAGCCCTCTGAATCCTTTCTGTGAGTACAGTGGACAACTATGCAACTCACCGGCGCATCAATCACCGAGGCGGCGCTTGACATTCTGCGCCAATACGGGCTGGCGGATGTCACCATGCGCCGCGTTGCCACCTCTCTCGGCGTCGCCCCTGGCGCGTTGTACTGGCACATTGCCAACAAACAGGCGCTCATCGCATCCTTGGCAGAAGCGATTGTTGCCCCAGTTTTGGCCCCCGGAACGGACGATCCTGAAGCATTGTGCGCCCTACTTTATTCATGCGCGCTGGATATTCGGGACGGTGCTGAGGTTGTTGTCACTGCCCTCGGTTACCCGCATGCGTCCCTTGGCACAGCACTGACACAGCGCTTTGAAGAGGTGGTTGAGGCGAGGGTGGGCAACGTGGCGTCGATAAGCAACAAGCGCGCTGCAGCGAGCGGACTGCTGCACATGACTCTGGGGGCAGCCGCCGTGGAACAGGCAGGGGCCCAGCTTGCACAGCTAACGGGTGAGTCAGCCACACGCAGCGAGCACGATCATGCAACGGCTGTTCGACTGCTGCTCAACGGCTTGTGTACGCCGCGCGTATGATCGACCGACATGACTGAAACCATCAACCAGCCCTCCGGCACCCCCGAGACACCGGAGACCTGGCCAGGGTCCGCGTACCCGCTGGGCTCGACGTATGACGGGGCGGGCACCAACTTTGCACTTTTCTCCAGTGTTGCCACCAAGGTTGAGCTTTGTCTGATTGACCAGGACATGCAGGAAACCCGGGTCCCGCTGGAAGAGGTAGATAACCACGTCTGGCACGCCTATCTCCCCGGCGTTTCCCCGGGCCAGCGCTACGGCTACCGCGTCCACGGCCCATGGGACCCGGAAAACGGCAAACGCTGCGACCCGAACAAGCTGTTGGTCGACCCGTATGCGCGCGCGTTTGACGGGGAGTTTGACCAGCACTCCGCCCTGTTTTCCTACGACGTACACGCAGACAACCCGGGCACTGGCCGCAACGAGGAAGACTCGCTCGGCCACACCATGCTTTCTGTGGTGATCAACCCATTTTTTGATTGGGGCGATGACCGCTCCCCCAACATCCCGGATGAGGAAAGCGTGATTTATGAGTGCCATGTCAAGGGCATGACACAGCTGCACCCGGAGATTCCGGAAAACCTGCGCGGCACCTATGCCGGCATGGCACACCCGGCGATGGTGGAATACCTCACGGACCTTGGCGTAACCGCCATCGAGTTGCTGCCAGTGCACCAGTTTCTTCAGGACGATCGCTTGCGCGACCTGGGACTGCGCAACTACTGGGGCTACAACACGTTTGGCTTCTTCGCGCCTGAAAACCATTACGCCTCCTCCGACAAGCCGGGCGATGCGGTAGCTGAGTTCAAGCAGATGGTGCGTGCCTACCACGAGGCGGGCATTGAGGTGATCCTGGATGTGGTGTACAACCACACCGCTGAGGGCAACCACATGGGCCCGACCATCGCGTTTCGCGGCATTGATAATGAGGCCTACTACCGCCTGGTGGACGGGGATCGCTTCCACTACATGGACTACACCGGCACCGGTAACTCGCTGAATGTGCGCGACCCGCACTCGCTGCAGCTGATCATGGATTCGCTGCGCTACTGGGTCACTGAGATGCACGTGGACGGGTTCCGCTTTGACCTGGCTTCCACCCTGGCGCGTGAGTTTTCTGACGTGGACCGCCTAGCCACGTTTTTTGACCTTGTGCAGCAGGATCCGATTGTCAGCCAGGTCAAGCTGATCGCAGAACCCTGGGATGTGGGTGAAAACGGCTACCAGGTTGGCAACTTCCCCGCGTTGTGGAGCGAGTGGAACGGCAAATACCGCGACACTATGCGTGACTTCTGGCGCGGTGAGGCATCCACGTTGGGCGAGTTCGCTTCCCGCCTGACTGGTTCGTCTGACCTGTACCAGCACAACGGGCGCCGCCCAACGCACTCCATTAACTTCATCACCGCACACGACGGCTTCACGCTCAATGACTTGGTCAGCTACAACGAGAAGCACAACGCGGCCAACGGTGAGGACAACCGTGATGGTGAAAGCCACAACCGCTCCTGGAACTGTGGTGTTGAGGGCCCCACGGATGACCCGGAGGTGCTGCAGCTGCGTGCACAGCAGCGCCGCAATTTCCTAACCACGCTGCTGTTATCCCAAGGCACACCGATGATTGCGCACGGCGATGAGTTCGCGCGCACTCAGAACGGCAACAACAACGTCTACTGCCAGGACAATGAGATTGCGTGGATGAACTGGGAGCTGCTGGAGGAATCCAAGGAGCTGCACGATTTCACCAAACGCCTCATTGCCATCCGTAAGGCCCACCCGGTGTTTCGCCGTCGCCGCTTCCTCAGCGGTGGCGCCTTGGGCGAGGACGTGCCGGATCGTGAGATTGCCTGGCTGACCCCGGATGGTCAGCTGATGGAGCAAAGCGACTGGGACTTCGCATTTGGCAAGGCGCTGATGGTCTACCTCAACGGTGATGCCATTACTGAGGCGGATCGTCGCGGCCGCAAGGTCAACGATGATTCGTTTGCCCTGCTGTTTAATGCCCACTTTGAGGACATTGAGTTCACGGTGCCGCCGCAGCAGTTCGGCGCCAAGTGGGAGATGTTGATTGATACCACTGAGCCGCTTGGATACCCCGAGGAGAAAACGGTGGTTGCGGCAGGCGATACGGTAGTGGTTCCGGCGCGTGCCACGCTGGTGCTTAAACAGGTCGAATCCCCGGTGAGGTAGATACAACATGTTTGCAGTCCACGGTGCTCGGGTGACGGTAACTAACCGTGAGGTGGTGATTTCGCCGACAGTGCTTGAAGCGTCCCTGCGCGGTAACTCCGCGGATCGTGTGATCCCGCTTGCAGAGATCACGGGCATGACCGCGTTTGAAGGCGATGCGTGGTCGCCTAGCTCTTTGGAGCTTTTGCTTGGTAGCGGCGCGCTGACCCTTCACTTCTACCCCACCGAGCCTGACGGCCCGAAGGCTTTGGTTGCGCTGATTGAGGCCGCTCGTCGCGGCGAGGCGCCAGAGGCTGCGGCAGTTGATGGCGCAGCTGGCATCCCGGGCCTAAGTTTTGTGGCCCTGGATGTGGAAACCGCGAACCAGCAATGGGGTTCCATCTGCCAGATCGGCATGGTGAAGGTCATTGACGGTGAGGAAGTTGACCGCGTGTCGTGGAAGTGCTGCCCGCCCAAAGGCCTTGACACGTTTGACCCGTTCAACGTGTCCATCCACGGCATTACGGCTGAAGATGTCGCTGACTGCCCGGCTGTTGGGGACATGATGGAAGATGTCGCCGCGTTTATTGGGGAGCTTCCCATGGTGGCGCACAACGCCCAGTTTGACGCCTCGGCGCTGCGCTACGCCTGCTTGGCCTCGGATGTGCCGGTGCCGCGGGTGATGTTTGCCTGCACGCTGGCGCTTGCGCGCGCCACCAAGCTTGATGTGCAAAACCACCGCCTGCCAACCCTGGCAGAGCATTTCAACGTTGCGCTGGATAATCACCACGACGCGGCAGCTGACGCCGCCGCCTGCGCGGGCATTCTGAACGGGCTTGCCCGGGGTGCTGGATACGAGGGCAGTCTCATGGGCTTTGTCCACGGCGCTGGGTTTGCGTTGGGTTCGATTGATCAGGACCGGGTGACCCCGGTGCTCAGGGACCGCTCTGGGGCAACGAGGGCGCTTCAGGCTAAGGCTGCCGAGGAAGGTTCGATGGCCGCGGTGGTGGATGCTGTAGTTGAGCCTGAGGGCAACAACCAGAATGTGGATGATGCCCCGAAGCGTAAGCGCCGGCCTGCTCCGTGGGATGCGGTGGCTACCCCGGATACGATCCCGGAGCCGGATGCGAAGGCGGACCCGAACTCCCCGCTCTATGGGGAGAACGTCACCCTGACGGGTGACTTCGAGCCCTTTGACAAGGGTGAGTTGTGGGCCGGCATCGCCGCGCACGGCGGCCAGGTGGGCAAGAACGTAACCAAGAAGACCACGATCTTGGTTGCTGGCGAGTGGGCGACGATGACGTCGAAGGAAAAGCGTGCCCGTGAGCTGCAGGAAAAGGGCCAGGAGATCCAAATCTGGACTGCGGCTCAGCTCTTGGAGGCGCTTGGTTACGACGAGTAGCAAAAGTTTTTCCCGGCGTAAGGGAACCGGGGCGGGTGTTTCGCGGTCTAATACATATGCAGACAACACTTTTAGGCCACCGTTCCGTATCCCCTATCAACCACCAACTCTTTCCCCGGCTTGCCCGGCGCGACCCGCATGAGACAAGTAGCGCCAAGGCGTGGATGACGCCCGGCTTTGGCGCGTCGACCGCGTTTGTGAGCCTGTCGCCTGGCCTGGTGTGCGCCTTCGAGGGGCCCAATGGTGATGTACTCACCCACCAGGAGGTCGGTGAGCTGGGTTTCAGCCCGCACCAGGCGTGGAATGCTGCGGCCCAGTCGTTGCGGGCAACGGCGATTACGGCTTCCGGTGTGCAGTTTTTCTCCCGCCCTGCGTCCGTCACGCTTGGTGCGCATGCTCCGCGCGGCGTGGAGGTCCGCGGTGATCTGCACACCGCGGCTGCCTGGTGTGCGCACCCGTTGACGTTTGGCATGTTGCACGCGCACTTTTCTTCGGTATTGAGCCCAACGCGGGATCTGGTGTTCTTCTCACGAGATCAGCGTGAGCTGTTTGTCTTTGATGCGGATCAATTTGATGTCGCTCGCGCCTTGGGGCACGAGGGTGTGCTGTTATTCTCGCTCGGGTTTCCGCTGCTTGCCCGCACTCGCGTTTCGTTGGCGTAGCCGATGGGCTGTGCGGCGCTAGGGTTGTCTGCATGCGCCGGCCTATTACTTCTACGTACCGTTTGCAGCTTCGTGGTCCCCATGCGGACCCGGATGGCAGGGCGTTTGGTTTTGCCGAAGCCGCCCGTGAGGTGCCATATCTTCGTGACCTTGGAGTGTCGCACCTCTACCTGTCCCCCATTTTCACCGCGGTGCCCGACTCCAACCACAACTACGACGTGGTTGACCCCACCACGATCAACCCGGAGCTCGGTGGCATTGAGGGGTTACGTGAGTTAGCTCGCGTCGCCCACGAGAGCGGCCTTGGCCTGATCCTGGACATCGTGCCGAACCACCTGGGTGTGGAAAACCCGAGGATGAACCGGTGGTTCTGGGATGTGCTGAAGCACGGCCGGGATTCTGAGTTTGAGTGCTACTTCGACATTGATTGGCATGAGGACAACGGCGCCGGCGGCAAGATGGGCATGCCGGTTCTGGCCAAGGAGGGCGATGAGGACAAGCTTGAGCTGGTCCACCTGCCCGCCGAGGCGTTTCCCGAAGGTGCCGCGCCCGATGGCGAGGTGGTGCTGAAGTACTTCGACTCCTACTTCCCCGTTATGCCAGGGAGCTTTGCTTCGCTTGACGACGATGTGTTGGACGTCTACCAGCGCCAACCCTACAAACTCATGTACTGGCGCGACGGCGTGATCTCGTACCGCCGCTTCTTTTCCGTCAACGGACTGGCGGGTGTGCGCCAGGAGGACCCGCTGGTCTTTGAGCGCACGCACCGTTTACTTCGCCAGCTGATCGCGGAAGACCTCATCGACGGCGTGCGCGTGGACCACCCGGATGGTCTTGCAGATCCCTTTGATTACCTCACCCGCCTGCGTGATTTGATCGGCCCGGACCGCTGGCTGGTGGTGGAGAAAATCCTGGAGGTCACCGAACCGCTAGATCCCCGTCTGCAGGTGGACGGCACCACGGGTTATGACGCCATGCGTGAGCTCGACGGCGTGTTTGTGAACCAGTCCGCCGAGGACGCACTTTCCGTCTTGGCCATGCAGCACACCGGGTCCACGTGGGATGAGGCAGCCCTGCACGCCGCGGAGCCACAACTCAAGCGCAGGGTGGCCACCTACGAGCTTGCCGCAGAGGTACGCAGGCTGGCGCGCGCGATCCGCCGTGACAACTTCTCCACCGCCGGCAATGACGTCAGCGACGAGGACCTCATAGACACCGTGGTGGAACTGATGTCCGCCATCCCTGTCTACCGCGCGGACTACCGCTCCTTGTCGCGCATCCTGTCCACCGTGATCGCAGAGATGGCTGTAGCCCAGCCTGACCGCGTGGACGCACTGAACTTGATCTCTGCCGCCATGCTGGCCAGAGGTGAGGCAGAAACCCGCTTCGCCCAAGTCAGCGGCGCCGTGATGGCCAAGGGCGTGGAAGACACCTTGTACTACCGCGCAAGCCGCCTTGTAGCCCTCCAAGAGGTCGGCGGCGCACCGGGGCGTTTCGGGGTGAGCGCGGCGGAGTTCCACCTGCTGCAGCAGGAGCGCGCACACTTGTGGCCGAAGGCGATGACCTCGCTGACCACGCACGACACCAAACGCAGCGAGGACACCCGCGCCCGCATGCTGGAGATTTCCGAGGTTGACGCAGCCTTTGGCGAGCTCACCCGAAGCGTGTTTGCGCTGGTGCCCCCGCCGGATACGTTCACCGGTCATTTCTTGCTGCAGAACGTGTTGGGCATCTGGCCGGCAGACGGCAACTTCAGCGATTCCTTGCGCTCACGTCTGCATGAGTACGCACTGAAGGCGATACGTGAGGCCGGGGTCAACACCACCTGGCTGGATCGTGAGGATGATTATGAGAGCGCCATCGTCGCCTGGATCGATGCGCTGATTGATGGTCCTGCGACTGCAGACATCGCACGCGTTGCTCGCGATCTCCACCGCGGTGGTGTGGTGGTCTCGCTTGGCCGCAAGGCGCTGCAGCTAGCAGGCGCCGGCGTGGCCGATACGTACCAGGGCCAGGAGCTCTTCGACTACTCCCTGGTTGATCCGGATAACAGGCGGTTTGTGGATTACAGCGAACGGGCGCACATACTGGCTAGCTACCGCGAAGCCCGCGCAGACGATGACTTTGATGCAGCAGCGTTTATCGGTGATGTGACCAGCCCCGAAGGTGCCGACCGCGCGAAATTGCTCACCACCACCGAAGGCCTGCACCTGCGACTGGAGTACCCGGCGCTGTTTACGGCAGGTGACCACCAGGCAGTTTTTGCAGTCGGTGAGGCCCACGATTGCCTGATCGGCCTTGCGCGTGGGGACGCCGCTGGCCCAAGTGTCATCGCCCTTGCCACCCGCACCCCGCTTGGCCTTGAGGCTCGCGGCGGCTGGGGTAATACCACGGTTCGGCTGCCCGAAGGCGAGTGGACGGATCGTTTCACCGGCAAGGTCTATACGGGCTGCACGGACGTTGCAGACCTGTTTGAAGTCTTGCCTACTGCCCTGTTGGTTTCTTCCCAGCTCACCCAGACGGGACGTGTATAGCCGTGCCTAAACAAGACAACACCATTGCCCGGCTCGGCTCCACATACGCGGAGTGGGTCAAGGCCAACCCGGAGATTGCCACCCACTTTCGCGACGCGCTGCATGAGCTCATGTCTGATGCCGGCATCACCTTTGACCGGGTGGACGTGCGGGTGAAAACGTGGCCGTCGCTCAAAGAAAAAGCCCGCAAGAAAAACGACAAGGGCGAGTTTGTCTACCCGGACCCGTGGAATGACATCAAGGACATCATCGGGGCGCGCGTGACAGTCCTGCACTCAACTGAGATCCCGGCTGTGCAGCGCCTGTTGGCCGACCAGTTTGAGGTATTACGCAGCGTAAACAAGGCGGAGGAAACGCGCGTCTCTGGCGGCTTCGGCTACGGTTCGCACCACCTGCAGGTGCGCGTTACGGAAGCCTCGGAAGGCCTTGAGGATTACATCGGCACCGTCTTTGAGGTTCAGATCCGCACCGTGCTGCAGCACGCTTGGGCGGAGTTTGAGCATGACATTCGCTACAAGCGCGCGGCGGAGGCACGCACGGATCCACAGGTGGACCGCGCCTTTACCCTTGCTGCGGGGCTTATTGAGCTGGCTGATCAGCAGTTTGACCAGATCGCCAGCATCTCCGGCAACCAGGAGCAAACAACCCCGGCAGATGCATCCGACACCACTGCAGAACTCACCCCGGAAACCCTGCCCGGAATTCTCACGATCTACCTGGGCTCGCAGTACCCGCTCTCGCGCGCCAACACGTACCGCTTCCTCAATGAGCTACTGCGCACCCACGGTATTGAGCGTGCTGACCAGCTGGCGGAGCTGCTCAACCCCGCTGACGTTGAGGCGGTCTTGCACTCCATCAAAAGCCCGTTTACCCCGGGCCAGGTGCGCATTGTGGATGACGTGTTGCTCAACCGCTTCGGTACCGAGCACATCGAGCGCACGTGGGATGCTGGCAACCGCCCGCGGGAGCGCAAGCTTCGACTGACACGACGTCTGGCCAAGCTGCGCAGCTAGCGGCCACAGTTAGCGTCCGCGGCCAAGCAGCCTGTCGGTTTCGCGGCGTTCCTTCTTGGTTGGCCTCCCCGCGCCACGGTCGCGCTTCGGCATGGAGGCAAAAATATCCATCGGCGGTGGCGGCGGGGACACGTCCACGTAGCATTGGCGCGCAATCGGGGCGCCGACGCGTTTTCGCACGGTGGCGGTGACGTCGAACTCCATGTAGCGGTGGTCTTTCCACACGCGCACGTGATCGCCCGGCACTACTTGTGCTGCGGCTTTCACCGCCTCCCCGTTGAGTTTCACGTGCCCGGCGCGCACAGCCTCGGCTGCTTGGCTGCGGGTTTTGAAGATGCGTACGGCCCACAGCCAGACGTCGATACGCACGGCGGAGCTTGCAGGCTGAGTCACTGCTTAGTAGTGATCCTTTGTGTTAACAATCTGCTGGACCTTGTTCCAGTTCACGTAGCCGCCAACAACGGCAACGACGAAGCCGAGCACAAGCACGGTCCAGCTTCCTGCAAGCAGGCCAAGCACAATGCCGCCTGCGACACCGCCGCCGGCCCAGAGGACTGCGTTGCGGGAGTAGGTACGCACGGCTTGCTTGCGTGCTTCGATGGGGTTGTTCGGTCGTGGCTGCAGCGTCATGGCGGTGATTGTACCTCTTAGCGTTCCACCCATTGGTGCCCGCCGGAGCGCGTCGTGGCGTTGCCTTGGGTGAGTGCGGCAATGTGGGCGTCGATCACCTCGCGCTCCCCTGGTTCGTAGGCCAGGGTGTAGCGGGCAAGCCTGCCGTATTCCACACCGATCACGTCCACGCCGCGCACACGTAGTTCCGCTTCAATACGCCCGGCGTCCGCGTGCGGCAGGTCAACGGTAACCAGGTCTTTCATCGCGCGGGTAACGCGAGTGGTTTTTGCCAGCGCCTCACTCACCGCGTCGGTATAGGCGCTGACCAGACCGCCTGTGCCAAGTTTGATGCCGCCGAAGTAACGGATCACCACGGCCGCCACGTCCAGCATGTCGGAGCCTTTGAGTACCTCCAGCATGGGTTTGCCGGCGGTACCTGAGGGCTCCCCGTCATCAGAGGAGCGCTCGATCGGCAGCGCGCCGTCCACGTGCACGATGAATGCGGAGCAGTGGTGCCGTGCATCCGGGAACGCTTCGCGCGCCCGGTGGATCAAGTCGCGCGCCTCTTCTTCGGTGGTCGCGCGGTCCACCCAGGTGATAAAACGGGAGCGCTTGATCTCCAGCTCATGGGTGACAAGCTGGGCGGCGGGGCGTTGATAGGAAGTGAGCATTGCTTTCAGACTAGTACGGTGGGTTTTTGTGACTACACCGCGATTCAACATTTGGGCACCGGTGGCGCATAGCGCCCGCATCATCATCGACGGCACGGAGCACGACATGCGTGCCACCAACGGTGGGTGGTTTACCTGCGACGAGGTCCCGTCCCCCGGTCAGCGATATGCTTTTTTGCTTTTCGACGGCACGTCCTGGTCCACACCACTGCCCGACCCTCGTACCCGCTACCAACCTGAGGGCGTCCACGGCCCTTCCGAGGTCGTTACCACGGACTTTGCCTGGACGGATGACGCGTGGGGCGGCATTGAGCTCAAAGATCAGGTGCTCTACGAGCTACATGTGGGCACGTTTAGTCCCGAGGGCACGTTTGATGGCGTGATTGGGAAGCTGGATTACCTGGCTGACCTTGGCGTCAACGCGATTGAGTTGTTGCCGGTGCAGCCGTTTGCTGGTGAACGCAACTGGGGCTATGACGGCGTGGATTGGTTCGCCGTGCAGCATTCCTACGGCGGCCCGGAGGGGCTCAAGCGCCTGGTGGATGCGGCGCACGCGCGCGGCATCGCCGTGATTATGGACGTGGTGTATAATCACTTCGGCCCCGAAGGCAACTACAAGGGACTTTTCGGCCCCTACACCACCGCAGGGCACACGGCTTGGGGTGATGTGGTCAACATTTCCGGCCCTGGATCGGATGAGGTGCGCGCCTACATCCTGGATGCGGTGCGTCAGTGGCTGGACGAGTTCCACGTGGACGGCCTTCGCCTGGATGCGGTCCAAGCCTACGATGACCGCCGCGCATACTCGATTATGGAGGAGATCCGCCAGGTTGCAGATGCCACCGCCGAAGCCACCGGCATCCCGCGCACCATCATCGGCGAAACGGACCAGAATGACCCGCGCATTGTCAACGACGAGTCCCGCGGCGGCTACGGCCTTTCCGCCCAGTGGTGTGACGACGTGCACCACGCCTTCCACTCCCTGATCGCCGACGAGCGCCAGGGCTACTACTGCGACTACGGCACGATCGAAGTGTTGGCAGAGACCATGGCGAATGCGTACCGCTTCCGCGACACGTGGTCCGCCTACCGCGGCCGCACCCACGGCCGTGCCTTGGATCTGTCGCATGTTGCGCCGTGGCGCATGGTGACCTACACCACGAATCATGATCAGGTGGGTAATCGTGCGGGGGGCGATAGGCCGTCGCAAAGCGAAAGCCCTGAGCAACTCATGCTGCGGGCCGCAACGGTGCTGCTCTCCCCCTTTACCCCCATGCTGTTTATGGGTGAGGAGTTTGGTGCGCGCACGCCGTTTCCGTTCTTTGTCTCGCACACCGACCCGGAGCTGGTGCGACTGACGCGCGAGGGCCGCCGCCACGATTTCGCTCGCGAAGGCTGGAACGAGGCGGACGTGCCCGACCCGGCGGATCCGGCAACCTTCGATTCCGCCAAGCTGGACTGGGAGTTTGATGAGCAGCAGCAGAAGCTTCTTAACGCCTACCGCACCCTCATCCGCCTGCGCCACTCCCACGGGTTCAACCGCGATGACCTGCGCACGCTGGAGGTTTCCCACGATGAGGCCGGCTGGCTGTGCCTGCGCGAAGGCAACACGGCGTTTGTAGGCAACTACTCCCCCAACACAGTCACCGTGCCCGTGGGCGGCGAATTGGTGTATTCCTTCAGCAACCCGCAGGTGGGCCCAAGCCGCACCGTGCTGGGCCCGTGGGAATTCGCGCTGATTGAGGGCTAACTAGCCGGAGACTAGCCGGAGACGATGTACTCGTACTCCGGGGTGCCGGGCTCGAGGCGCCGGCACTCAATTGGGGACGCCGCCATGCGCTCAAGCAGCGGGTCTAAGTCACTTGCGCGGCTCAGCTCCAAACCGGCGAGCGCGGCGCCGGTTTCACGGTTGTTCTTCTTCAGGTACTCAAACAGCACGATGTCATCGTCCGGGCCCAGAATGTCCGTAAGGAAGGAGCGCAGCTGGCCCGGCTCCTGCGGGAAGTTCACCAGGAAGTAGTGGCGCAGGCCGCGGTGCACCAGGGAGCGCTCCATGACCTCGGCGTAGCGCAGCACGTCATTGTTGCCGCCGGAGATGATGCACACCACGGTGGATCCGGGCTGGATCTTCAGGTTTGCCAGGCCAGTCACGGCCAGCGCACCCGCAGGTTCGGCGATGATGCCCTCGTTTTGGTACAGGGCGAGCATTTCAGTACACACCGCGCCCTCGTCCGCGATCATCAGGTGGGTACGCCCCTGGTTTTCCTCGATGACTTGGTACGGGAAGTCACCGATGCGTTTGACTGCCGCGCCGTCTACAAACGGGTCAATATCGGCCAAGGTGACTGGCTCCCCCGCCTCCATCGCGGCATGCAGCGAGGCCGCACCGCGCGGCTCCACGCCAACAATTGCGGTGCGTGGGGACATGTCCGCCAGATACGAGGTCACTCCTGCGAGCAGGCCGCCGCCACCAACAGGTACGACGATGGTGTCAAGCTCGCTGCCCTGGCCGGTCAGCTGAGCAAGGATCTCCGCAGCCACCGTGCCCTGGCCCACCACGGTGTCGCGCGAGTCGAATGGCTCAATCATGGTTGCGCCGCGCGCCTCAGCGTCCTCACGCGCGGCCTGGGCTGCCTCATCAAACGTGTTACCGGTCACTACCAGCTCGATGTTGTCCCCGCCGTGGACCAGGATGCGGTCACGCTTCTGCTTCGGCGTGGGCTTAGGCACGAAAATCTTGCCCTGGATCCCCAGCGCGCGACACGCATAGGCCACGCCTTGGGCATGGTTGCCTGCCGACGCCGCGACCACCCCCGCCGCGCGATCCTGCTCACTCAACCGGGAAATGCCGTAGTACGCACCGCGAATCTTGTAGGAGCGCACATCCTGCAAGTCCTCACGTTTGAGGTAAATGTTTGCGCCGTACTGCTCCGAAAGGCGTGGGCAGTACTGCAAGGGTGTCGGTTCAATTACCGATGAGATGCGCGCCTGCGCCGCTTGAATGTCCGCTGCGTGCACTGGCTGGAACGAAGTCATGGTGGGTAATAGTAACCCCTTGTCACTCAATGTTCAGATTGAAGCAACCTGTAAGCAACGTGGACGGGATACATCTAGGTAGGTCTTGTCCTGTTATCCCTAGAAAGTTGCCACATGTTTGCTCCTCGTACCGCACTTGCTTTGTCCACCGCCGCCGCGCTCAGCGTCGGCATGATCACCCCGGCACACGCCGTTGTTGTGGAGCAGCCGGTCTATGACCAGGACCCGAACTCCGGCGTGAAGGTGTCCACGCTCGGTTCCTACGGTGCGGGCGTGTTTGATAAGTCCGCCGCTGAGATCGTTGCCTTCCACGCAGCTAGCAAGCGCATCCTGACGGTGAACGCGACAAGCGGCAAGATCGACGTGTTGGACGCGTCTGATCTGAGCAACCCGACGAAGATCGGTGAGGTCTCCGGCGGCGAGAACACCACCATCAACTCTGTAGCCGTGCGTGCCGACGGCTTGGCCGTAGCCACCGTCGAGCCGGAGAACAAAACCGACAACGGTGAGCTAATCTTCTTCGACGCCGGCGCCGAGACGCCTGGCGAGGTCCTTGGCCGCGTCGGCGTTGGCGCCCTGCCGGACATGGTGGCCATGACCCCCGCTGGCGACTACGCGCTGGTAGCCAACGAGGGCGAGCCTGCCGAGGACTACTCTGTGGATCCGGAGGGCACGGTCTCCGTGATCGCTTTGCCGGCTGGTGTTGCCGCCGCTACGCAGGCAGACGTGCGCACCGCCGACTTCCGCGCGTTTGAGGGCACCTTGGCCGCCAAGGGCGTACACATCTTCGGCCAGGTAGGCGCGTCCACCACCGAGGCGCAGAACCTTGAGCCGGAATACATCGCGGTTGACGGGGCCAAGGCGTATGTCACGCTGCAGGAGAACAACGCCATCGCCGTAGTAGATATCGCCTCCGCCAAGGTTGAGCACGTCTGGCCGCTCGGCTACATCGACCGCCGCAAGGTGCCTTTCGACGCCTCCGATAAGGACAAAACGATCAACATCACCACCTGGCCGGTCAAGTCCATCCTGCAGCCGGATGCCATCGCCGCCTACAACGTTGGCGGCACGACTTACCTGGTACTTGCTAACGAGGGCGACGCCCGCGACTGGGACGGCTACTCCGAAGAAGCCCGCCTGAAGAACTTTGGCAAGAAGGGCATCGCCCCGATCTGCGAGGGCTACGCGGGCCTTTCCGCCGATCAGCTCAAAGAACTGCAGTCCGACGAGCAGCTGGGCCGACTGAACATGACCACGGCGTTTGGCCTGAATGAGGAGAAGGGCTGCTACGACGACCTGTACAATTTCGGCGGCCGTGGCTTCTCCATCTTTACTGCGGACGGCACTCGCGTCTTCGACTCCGGCGCCGACTTCGAGCAGATCACCGCACGCATCCTGCCGGAGAACTTCAACTCCAACCACACCGAGACCTCCTTTGAAACCCGCTCTGATGACAAGGGCCCGGAGCCGGAGGGTGTGACCCTGGGTGAGATCAACGGCCGCACCTATGCATTCATCGGCCTTGAGCGTCTTGGCGGCGTGATGGTCTACGACGTCACTGACCCGGCCAAGGCGAGCTACCAGGCCTACATCAACAACCGTGACTTCTCCGTCAACATGGATGAGCTTGAGGGGGACGAGGCGATTGCCCAGGGGCTGTCCAAGGTCGGCGACCTCGGCGCCGAAGGCCTGACCTTTGTTCCGGCGAAGGACTCCCCCAACGGTGAAAACCTGTTGATTGTTGGCAACGAGGTCTCCGGTACCACCACGATCTTCCAGGTGGACTCGTTGCTGCCAACCTCTGACGCTGATCCAGCCCCTGCCCCTGCCCCACAGCCGGCGGGTTCAAGCAAGGGCAACGCT
This sequence comes from Corynebacterium riegelii, assembly GCF_001263755.1. Lineage (NCBI taxonomy): Bacteria > Bacillati > Actinomycetota > Actinomycetes > Mycobacteriales > Corynebacteriaceae > Corynebacterium > Corynebacterium riegelii. Next base: position 362,859 of record NZ_CP012342.1, on the reverse strand, counting down.
CTGGCTGTAGCGTTGAGCGCGATTATTGGTGGAATCTTTGTCATTAGCGGTTTGGCAGCACTGTTTCCAGGTTTGAATAACCTGCTTGGCCAGCTTGGTAGGTAGACATTTGTAAGCCAAGGCTGTGTTTTGGCTCCAAACCTGATAGATTTCTACCCGTCCGAATTGCGAGGGCTGTGAATCATGCCCCATTGCAATCAATCCATTCTTTTGAGGAGAACTGCTATGAAGCGCATTTCCACTGCTCTTGTTGCTGCCGCTGTTGCAACCGGCCTGGCTATCACCCCGGCTGTTGCCGAGGACGCTCCGGTTAAGGACGAGAACACCACCGCTCCGGTTGAGGGCACCGAGAACGAGGGCGCCGAAACCCCGGGCAACGGCAAGGAGAACCCGGAGCAGCCGGGCAACGGCAAGGAGAACCCGGAGCAGCCGGGCAAGGACGACCAGACGCCGGGCAACAACAAGAAGAAGAGCGGCGTAACCACCGGTTCCGCTGTTGGCTCCGTTGTGGGCATCCTGTCCGCAATCCTGACCGCTGCGATCGTGATCTTCTCTAACCCGAAGGGCATTGACAAGGCTATTGACCTGCTCAACGCTAACTTCGGCCTGGGTCTGCAGAAGTTCGGTTTCTAATTAACTCCTCCGAAGGGTTTCAGGCACGCTGATGAATTCCCGTACCGCGCTCGCACTTATTACTGCTGCAGGGCTGGCTCTGACTGGTGTGGCTACCGCTAACGCTTCGAGCAGCTCGAGCAATGGTTCTTCCGGTACCCAGACGAAGTCGACGGTGACCGCGACGACCACCGCCACCGCTACCCCGACCACCACGGTCTCGTACCCGGTCACTACGACCACGACGGTGACTGGCACGGATGGGGTTACCACTGTGGTGGAGTCTGTCATCGAGGAGCCGACGACGGTGACGTTTACGCCGCCGAAGCCGACGGATGCAAGTTCCCGTCTGATGGAGGCCAGCAGCCTGTCTGAGGAAGCTGAGGTAGCCTTCGCCGTGATCGGCGCAATTATTACCTCGCTGGGTATTCTGACCCAGGTGGCAACATTTGTACTAGCCACCAATCCGGAGTTGCTTGCCCAGGTACGCCACGCCCTTGGCGTCGTGCCTGAGGACTAGAACTAACCACAAAAAACCACCATCCCCGTTGTGTTGGGGGTGGCGGTTTTTGTTTCACGTAGGCGCAGATAAGCCTAGAAAAGCTCCTTGGAAGCGATGGCCGCACCCTCTACCAAGGACTCGAGCTTGGCCCAAGCGATCTGGTGGTGCAGACGGCCGCCCAGGCCGCAGTCAGAGGAGGCAACCACACGCTCCGGGCCGACAACCTCAGCGAACTGGATGATACGGTCCGCAACCAGGCGGGGGTGCTCAACCGCATTCGTGCTGTGGGAGATCACACCCGGGTAGATCAGGGTGTTCTCCGGCAGCTCACGGTTTTGCCACACGCGCCACTCATGAGCGTGGCGCGGGGAAGCGCCCTCGAAGGAGTAACCGCCAACCTCAACGCGCAGGATCTCATCAACGATGTCCTCGAACGGAATGTCGGTCACGTGCGGGCCGTGCCAGGAACCCCAGCAAATGTGCAGACGGGTCTGCTCCTTCGGCAGGCCCTTGAGTGCAGCGTTGATCGCGTCCACACGGATGCGCAACCACGCAAGGTAGTCCTCCAGGCTTGGCTCCGGTTTGATCTGATCCCAAGACTCAGCCAGGTCAGGGGCGTCCAACTGGACGGTAAAACCAGCGTCAGTGATCGCCTTGTACTCGTGGTGCATCGCGTCAGCACACGCCTGGACCAGCTCAGCGTCATTGCCGTAGTACTCATCCGTCAGACGTGCCGCAGACCCCGGCGACAGAGCTGCAACGAAGCCCTCCGTTGCACCGGCCTTGTCCATGGCGGCGCGCATGAGCTTGACGTCCGTCTCAACTTGGTCCTGGCCGATGTAGGTGACCGGACCGGTGAACTTCGGATTGCCCACCTTTGCACGGCCAGTGAAAATACCCGAGGTCGGATCCTCGTATGCTTCCGAGAACATCGCACGGTCACGACGATCCGGGAAACTGGTCAGCTGAATGTTACCCGGGGTGGAACGCTTGATTGCCTGGTTCGCCCAACGGTCCTCATCAGTCATGGTCAGGCCACCAAGGCGGGTGAACGAGTAGTTCCACCAGGCGCCGTAGTCCACGGCACCAGAGGTGATGTGGCCGTACTCGCCCTCATTGATGATGTCGATGCCCAGATCAACCTGCTTCTGCACAACCTCATCGATGGAAGTCTGCAGAATTTCAAAGAACTCGCTGTCCTCGATGGTGCCTTCGGTGCGGCGTTGGTTTGCCTCAAGCAGCGCCTTCGTGCGCGGCAGCGAACCTACGTGAGTTGTCCGGATCTTGTTAGTAGCCAATGAACGCTCCTTTGCGGGTACTCAGAATTTTTAAAACTACCTGAACCAGAGCGTACGCCAGCCCGCTTGTTTATCCACCTCAGACGATGTCTTCACTGCGCGGGTCAGCATAGGTTTCCGCGCCGCGGAACACGCTCAACCTGTGCTTCAGGGTGTTCCGCGCGGCGGAAAACAACACTGCGCGTCGTTGCATAAAATGTTCCGCGCTACGGAAAAGCTTTCCGCTTCGCGGAACACTACTACCCCAAAATGCCCGGTCCCATCGAGGCTTTCAGGTCCCCCATCAGCGATGCGGAGCGATCCACCCGCAGATGGTCTCCCAACACGAGCAGCTGGGAGTGCTCACCGTTGACAAGGTTCAGGTACACGTCCGTGTCACCCGGATTATTCAGCAGCACCGACTTCAGCCTGCTGATGTTGTCCACCGTGCATTGGTCGGTGCGCATAGTCAGGCGCAGCGGCAGGCCAGCGCCGCCGCCGGGGCCGAGCTCCGGCACCTTGACGTCGTCACCAAACAGGCTCATGCGCTCATCACGGATGGAAACGTGTGCCTTGACCAGGATGATGTTGTCTTCAACAATCTGCGGCGCCACAAGCGCGTAGACCTTGTTAAACAGCAGCACCTCAACCTGGGCACCGTGGTGGTCTTCAATCGTGACAATGGCCCACGAGGAGCCGTCCTTCTTGGAAAACCTACGGTCCACCGAGGAAATCAACCCGCCGATGGTCACCTCGGCGCCGTGGCGCAGCTCGCCCGCCAAAATCGTGGTCAGCTGCGTATCAGTCTGGGCATCAATGGCCTCTTCAAAGCCATCCAGCGGATGGCCCGAAACGTACAGGCCCAACATTTCACGCTCCAAGGCTAGGGCGTGCTTCTTTTCCCACTCATCATCAGGAACCTCGATGGCAAACGCGTTGGCCGTGGCCTCATCGTCCCCGCCGAATGAGGCGAACAGGTCAAACTGCCCCTTATCCGCGGCCTTCTTCGTGGCAAGCACGGAATCCACGGCGTCTTCTTGGATCAGCATCAGGCCCTTGCGCGGGTGCCCAAGTGAGTCAAATGCGCCGGCCTTAATCAAGGATTCTGTGATTCGCTTGTTGCACGGCAGCAGATCAATCTTGTCCAGGTAATCAGAGAAGCTTGTAAACGCGCCCTTAGCGTGGCGAGTCTCCTTGATAGATTCCACCACTTCCGCACCAACGTTGCGGATAGCGGCAAGGCCGTAGCGGACGTCTTTGCCCACAGCCATGAAGTTTTCTTCAGACTCATTAATATCTGGCTGCAGCACCGAGATACCCATGTGGCGACAATCTGCAAGGTAGATGGCTGACTTGTCCTTCTTGTCACCCACAGAGGTCAAAAGTGCCGCCATGTACTCGGCGGTGTAGTTCGCCTTCATGTAGGCAGTCCAGTACGACACGAGTGCGTAGCCCGCAGCGTGCGACTTGTTAAACGCGTAGGAAGCGAACGGCTCAATCGTGCCCCACAGCGCGTCCACCGCCGCCTTGGAGTAGCCGTTATCAAACATGCCCTGGGAGAACGTCTCGTACTCCTTGGCCAGCACCTCAGGCTTCTTCTTGCCCATGGCTTTACGGAAGCCATCTGCTTGGCCAGCGGTGTAGTTGGCCACCTTCTGGGAGATGTTCATGATCTGCTCTTGGTAGACGATCAGGCCGTAGGTCTCATCCAGAATCTCCCGCAGCGGCTCTTCCAGCTCCGGGTGAATCGGGGTGATCGGCTTGCGCCCATTCTTACGGTCCGCGTAATCCCAGTGTGCGTTCACACCCATCGGGCCCGGACGGTACAGCGCCAAAGATGCCACAATATCGTTAAAGCCCGTCGGCTTCATGCGCTTGAGCAGCTCCTGCATGCCGCCGGAGTCCAGCTGGAACACACCGAGGGTGTCACCGCGGCCGAGTAGCTCGTACACCGCCTCGTTGTCAGTATCCAGGCCCTCCAGGTCGAGGGTTTCGCCGCGGTTCTTTTCGACGTTTTCCAGCGCATCACCCAGCACCGTCAAATTTCGAAGGCCCAGGAAATCCATCTTCAGAAGGCCAATGGCCTCACACGCCGGGTAGTCCCAGCCGGTGATAATCGCACCGTCCGCCGGACGCTTCCACATCGGAATGTGCTCCATCAGCGGCACAGACGCCATAATCACCGCACAGGCGTGCACACCAGCCTGACGCACCACGCCTTCAAGACCGCGGGCCGTCTCATAGATCTTCGCCACATCCGGGTCGGTTTCAATGAGCGAGCGCACCTCAGCAGCCTCTGCGAAACGCGGGTGGTCCGGGTCCGTAATACCGGCCAGCGGAATGTCCTTCGCCATGATCGCCGGCGGCAGCGCCGCGTTAATACGGTCCGCCATTTGGAAGCCGGGCTGGCCGAAGTTCACCTTCGCCGCGTCCTTAATAGCCTGCTTGGTCTTCACCGTGCCAAAGGTGATCACTTGGGCAATCTTGTCTTCGCCCCAACGCTCAGCGGCGTAGGTGATCATCTCTCCACGGCGGCGATCATCAAAGTCAATATCAATATCCGGTGCGGACGGACGCTCCGGGTTCAAGAATCGCTCAAAGAGCAGGCCATGCTCCATGGGGTCAATGTTGGTAATGGTCAGCGCGTACGCCACCAGCGCGCCCGCAGCCGAACCACGGCCCGGCCCCACACGAATACCAATCTCGCGGGCGTGCTTAATCAGCTCTGCAACGATGAGGAAGTAGGACGGGTAGCCCTTCATATCAATAACTTCCACTTCGTAGCGCGCACGCTCGATGTAGCTCTGCGGTACCTCCTGCCCCGGGAAACGATCCTGCAAACCGCGCATGACTTCTTCCATCAGCCAGGACGTCGGCGTGTGGCCCTCCGGCACGTCTGCAATCGGCATGCGATCATGCGGGTGCTCCTCCCACAGCTCCGAGTAATCCCCCACGCGCTCTGCAATCCACAGCGTATTGTCACAGCCGTCCGGCACATCCGTGTCCCAGAGCTCACGCATCTGTTCAGCGGACTTGATGTAGTAGCCCGTGCCGTCAAACTTGAAACGGTCCGGGTCCATCAGCGTCTTACCTGTTTGCACGCACAGCATCGCCTCGTGCGCCGGTGCCTGGGACTCCAGCACGTAGTGACAGTCATTGGTTACCAGCGGCGGCAGGTCCAACGCCTGGCCAATGCGCAGCAGGTCTTCCCTCACGCGACGCTCAATGTGCAGCCCGTGGTCCATCAACTCCAGGAAGTAGTTGTCCTTGCCGTAGATGTCCTGCCACATCGCCGCGGCTTCCAGCGCTGCGTCATACTGGCCCAGGCGCAGACGCGTCTGCACGTCACCGGACGGGCAGCCCGTGGTGGCGATAATGCCGTCGGCATGTTCGGCGATCAGCTCTGCGTCCATACGCGGCCACTTACCAAGCTGCCCCTCATAGGACGCCAGCGAGGACAACTTGAACAAGTTGCGTAGACCAGTCGCGTTCTCCGCCAGCATGGTCTGGTGCAGGTACGCGCCAGAGGCGGAAACGTCATCCGACTTCTGGTCGGGGGTGCCCCACAGCACACGCTTCTTGTTAAAGCGTGACTCCGGCGCCATGTAAGCCTCAATGCCAATGATCGGCTTGATGCCAGCGTCCACCATGCGGCGGTAGAACGCGTTCGACCCGAACATGTTCCCGTGGTCTGTCATACCCACCGCGGGCATGCCCTGGCGGGCAACTTCGTCTGCCAACAGATCCACCTTTGCCATGCCGTCAAGCATGGAAAACTCCGTGTGGTTATGCAGGTGAACGAAGGAAGATTGCTTGGCCATGCGGACTATCATATCCGCGCCATGACACAGGTGTTATTCGTAACGCAACGCGTCAATAGGCTGCATCTTTGCCGCCTTCGCCGCCGGATACGCGCCGAAGAACACACCCGTTCCCAAAGAGAACAACAGCGCGAACACCACCGCACTAACCGGCGGCCACGTAAACGCATCAAATGCCGCTGTGGCAATCATGCCAATCGCGCCACCAAAGACCACGCCAATGATGCCGCCGATCAAACAGACCATCATCGCTTCCACAATGAACTGCACGCGGATGTCATTTTGGGTAGCGCCCAGCGCCTTACGTACACCAATCTCGCGGGTGCGTTCGGTGACGGTGATCAACATAATGTTCATCACGCCGATACCACCAACCAGAAGCGAGATACCACCAATGGCGGACAGCACCGAGGACATAATGCGGAAGATACCGGTGAGCTCCTCCAGTGAGGACGACAAGTCCACCACCTCGGCCTCATAGGTCTCGTTCTTGGCGTAGATACGGTCCAAGTACTGCTGCAGGTCTGCCTGGAACACGGCACTGTCCTCATCCGGGGAAGACTGCACGCTAAAGGAAGACACCCAGCTTGCGTCCACGCCAACGCGGTCCATCGCGGTAGCCGGAACGAAGATCGACGCATAGGACTGCGGACCCGCCAGCATGCCGCCAGAGTTAAACGGCTCAAGTACACCGACCACAGTGAAGACTGCGGTAGTGGAACCCACCGTAACGTCAAAACGCTTGCCCAGAGCTTCCTTCGGATCACCCTTGAACAGCGCTTCAACGAACTCAGAGGACACAACCGCAACTGGGCGCTGGCTATCCAAATCCGCACTGGTGATTCCGCGGCCGTACTGCACGGTTTGCCCACGCATGTCCAATGACCCCGGAAGTACCGCGGTCACGCTGGAGCTAGCGGTGACATCACCGTTAGCCACTTCGCCCTCGCTGCCGACTTCAATGTCCACGGCACGCACCCGGTCACCAAAGCTGGCCTGAAGATCCGCGAGCTGATCCAGGGTCACACCGTCACGCTCTTCGGTCGGCGGCATGTAAGACAGCGCGGCAAACGGGTCATCATCCGCCGCTTCCTCATCTGGCCGCTCGTGCACGACCACTGGGTGCGTGGTGGTGCCCACGCCCTCCAGGCCGCGCAACACCTGGTTTTCAAGACCACGGCCAAGCGTCATGATGATGATCACGGCCATGATGCCGATGATGATGCCCAAAAGCGTCAGCAGCGAGCGCAGCTTGTTGGTATTCAGACTCGATGCAGCAAGCCTGATGGACTCCCTCACATCCACGGCTTATCCCGCACTTCCCTGCACACCGGTTGGGGTGCGTTCGCCGGAGATGCGGCCGTCTTTAATCTCCACAATGCGCTGCGTTTCCTCCGCAAGCTCCGGGTTGTGGGTAATGAACACAATCGCTTTACCCATCTCCTGGTTCAGCTTGTGGAACAGGTCCATTACCAACCGGCCGGTTTTGGAATCGAGAGCGCCGGTCGGCTCGTCTGCAAGCAGCAAGTCCGGGTCATTGGCCAGTGCACGCGCAATAGCCACGCGCTGCTTCTGACCACCGGAAAGCTCGTTCGGGTTGTGGTGGATACGATCCCCCATACCCATCATGGCCAGCAGCTCTTCTGCACGTGCCTCACGTGTTTTACGGTCAACACCTGCGTACATCATCGGCATTGCCACGTTTTGCAACGCATCGATACGGCCGATCAAGTTGAAGTTCTGGAAGATAAAGCCAATATTTTTGCTGCGGTAGCTGGCCAGTTCTTTATCGCTTTTCGCGTACACCGGCTCCCCGTTGAACGCGTATGCGCCGCTGGTTGGCCGGTCAAGCATGCCAATGATGTTCATCAGCGTCGACTTGCCGCCACCGGAGGGACCCACAATAGAGACGAACTCATGCTGCTTGGCGTGGAAATCCACCCCGTGCAGCACAGTCAGCTCACTTGGCTCACCCACGTTGTAGGTTTTGACCACACTGCGCATGTCAATGAGCAGGCCAGTATCCGCAAGAGCTTCAGGCTTATCGACGTCAGCGTCAACCCCTTCAGCCTCTACAACCTGTTCAACGTCTTCAGTCTCTTCGGCTTCTTCCCCAAAGAAGAACGGATCTTTTTCCTCTGCGTCCATGGGCGCCTCCCTTAGTTCGCTGCGGCGTCGGCTTTATCGGCCTTGCCAGCTTCCTCGGCCTTATCAGCCTCGGCCTTGTCGATGCCGTCACGAGCGGCAGCAACGTCGGCAGGATCAAAACCGTCGTCGGTGATTTCTACGGTCTCGCCGACGCGGTCCTTGTAGTCTTCCGGCCAGTTGATCACGATGTCGCCAGCCTTGAGCTCGCCGCCGGTGATGGCAATGTCGATGTCGTTGGAGGCGCCGGTTTCAACGGTGCGGACTTCGACCTTGCCTGAGCGGGCATCCTCAGAGTCGGTGGCAAGGACAAGAATTTGCTTCTTGCCGTCTTCTTCAAACACGGCGTCCGCAGGCACGTTCAGCGCATTGTCGGATTCCGCGGTGATGATCTCAGCGCGTGCCGTGCCGCCCAAGAGCAGGCCCTCGGTGTCACCGGTGACCTCGATTTCCACGGGGAAGACCACTGCGGCATCGCCGCCGCCCTGCATAGCGTTCTTCGGGTCGCTCGGGGTAGCTGCTGCCGGGGAGATGCGGGTGACGCGACCTGCGAACTCCTTCTTGCCCGTGGCCGTGGAGGTGAACACCACGCGGTTCCCCTTTGCCACGTTCGGCACGTCCGCTTCGCGCAGCTCAGCGCGAATCAGCAAACGAGAGTCATCTGCAAGGCTGAGTACGCGCCCCTGTGGGATGTCGCCTTCCTGGACGTCCACGCTGGTGACTACGCCGTTAATCGGCGAGTAGATGGTGGCTTCCTTCACCTGGTACTCCAGGGTGCCGTCACCGGCCTCCAGCTGTGCCATCTCTGCCTGGCGGGAGGCGGAGTTGACCTGCGCCTGGAGCTGGCTGCGCTCTTGCTCGACCTGCGCACGCGCAGCCGCCAGGTTCGCCTTTGCATCCTGCAGTGCGGCGTAGGCTTCTTCAACGCCCACTGCTGCACCTACGGCAGGTACGTTTGGCGCGGCCGGTGCCGGCGCGGGTGCCGGTGCTGGCGCGGATTCAACGCCCGGCAGCTGGAATGGTGGCGGCACTTGCTCTGGGTAGAGGTAGGCGCCAAACATGTCGCCGATGCGCGAGGAGATGCGCACAAGGCGCGGGCCACCGTTGGCGGCTACGGCTGCGTCATATGCAGCCTGCGCCTGGTCCACCTGTGCTTGGGCTTGGCGGATGGTGGGATTTGTACCGTCGTTAAGACTCTGGTTCAGCGCGTTGAGCTGGGCCTGCGCCTGTTCAACGCCCGCCTGGGCTTCAGCCTGTGCGTTCGCCTGCTGGCGTTCCTGGACTGCCAGCTGGCGCTCCAGCTGCTCGGTGTCCATGGCGGCCAGGAACTGTTCCACCTGAACGCGGTCACCCGGCGCGACGGCGATGGTGCGCACCTCAGACTGCAGTGGTGTGGTGATGGACACGGCGCGTACAGGCGCGATCGTGCCGTTGACTACCACACTGTCGGTTACGCCTTCTGCGCTAGCGATGGTGTAGTCACCTGGGGCAAGGCCATCTCCGGCTGCCCCGTTTTCGCCACCGCCGACACCGCAGGAGGCAGCAAGGAGGCTTCCTGCCACGATGATTGCTGCGGTGGTGCGCTTAATGTGTTGCCGCTTCGCCAAGGTGTCTCCTCACAAACAGGCTGCATTCAACTCTGGGAGACTATACACCGGTGGCGGGGTGATCCCCATGCCAAGGAAGGACGGCGAAGCTGCCCCACACAGCATCGGGCGGCAGCATTTCCACAACAGCCACATCAGTCCCATGCGCCACGTTTTTGAAGGTATCTGGTGTGTCATACGCCACTACTGCCACGATGCGTTGGTCCGTGATTCGCGCAAACACATCGGCTCGGGTTTGGCCCGGTGGGGGTTCGGGGGTGGGGGTCAACGGGGCGTCGATAAGCAAAAGCCCATTGACGCGCTGCAGACTGGCCACTGCCGCCGCCGCCTCGCTCGGACTCAGCGGGCGGGCAAACGTGACTAGACCAAAGGAAGGTTCGGAGCCTTCGCTTATCGACGCCCCCGCGCGCACCTCATACTCCGACCACCCTTCCCCCGGCTCGATGCCAAGCGTGTCGCCTTGGATGGTGGGTGGTGTGGCGGGGGTGGCAAGGCCAACGGCGTAGATGCCGGCGGCGACAAGCGCGCTACAAATCGCGAATGGTATCCAGCGCATGCTGCAGATCATCCGGGTACGGGGACTCAACCACCATGTAATCGCCAGTGCGCGGGTGGGTGAAACCAAGCTTTGTGGCGTGCAACCACTGGCGCTTCAGCCCCAGAGTTTTAGCCAGATTCGGGTCGCAGCCGTACATCGGATCGCCCGCGCACGGGTGCCCAACGGCGGACATGTGGACGCGAATCTGGTGCGTGCGGCCAGTTTCCAGGTGGACTTCCAAAAGGCTTGCGTGGCGGAAAGCCTCGATAACTTCGTAGTGGGTCACGCTCGGGCGACCGTCGTCCACCACTGCGAACTTCCAGCCAGACGACGGGTGGCGGCCAATCGGCGCATCGATCGTGCCCACAATCGGATCCGGCAACCCCTGCACCAGCGCGTGGTAGGTCTTGTCCACCGTACGCTCTTTAAACGCACGCTTGAGCACCGAATATCCGGAAATGCTGTTGGCCACCACCATCACGCCCGAAGTACCCACATCCAGGCGCTGGACGATGCCTTTGCGCTCCGGCGGGCCAGCGTCTGGAAGCGTAAAGCCCATCGCCTGCAGACCACCGACAACAGTGGGCCCCTCCCAGCCCAACGTGGGGTGCGCGGCCACACCAACCGGCTTGTCCACCGCAATTACGTCATCATCCTGGTACAAGATGGTCAGCCCATCGACGGGCTCTGCCTTCGGCATGGGGGTGGTTTTCGGTTCTGGCAGGGTCGCCTCCAGCATCACACCGGCATCAACGCGGTGGGATTTGGCAACCGGGCGCGAGTCAATAAGCACGTTGCCCGCTTCCACCATTTCCGCAGCCACGGTGCGAGAGACGCCGAAGAGTTTGCTCAGCGCGGCGTCTACACGCATGCCGCTTAAGCCTTCAGGCACGGGCAGCGAACGAAAATCTCCGCTCATTTCGTACGCTCCTTGCTCGATGCACGGAACTCCGTGACAAACATGGCCACAACAAACACCACCACGCCGACGGTAATGCAGGCATCTGCAATGTTGAACACGGCGAAACTGCCCACAGAGATGTAGTCCACCACGTGCCCAAACCAGAAGCCGGGCTCACGAAACAGGCGGTCGCAGAGGTTCCCTAGCGCGCCACCGGCGATCAGGCCGATGCCAATGGCTTCCCACTTGTTGGTCAGCTTCGGCGCGTACAGTAGGGCGCCAACCACGAAGACAAGCTGAATGGCGGTAAACAGCCACGTCATGTTCTCCCCCATGGAGAACGCGGCACCTGGATTAAACAGCAGGTAGAACCGGAACCAATCCCCAATTACGTTGACGGCTTGTCCCGGCTCCAGCCAAGACAGCATCACCTGTTTAACCACTTGATCTATGGCGGCGGCCACGACCATGATCACCGCGACTAGCCCGAGGAAGTTACGTCCTTTCATCACCGAATCACTGTAGCCGCAAGATCTGTGGGCGGTGTGGGGTAGGTTCAGAATGTGCTGAAAAACCGTCTTCGCGCTTGTGCCGCCGCTGTCCTTGTTCTTGCTCTCACCGCCTGTGGAGGTACGAATGACCTGTTGGAGGGCGTTCCGGCCTTCCCTGTTGATGCCCCACAGGTGGACCTAGTCATCCCGGGTGACAACCCGCAGGTGTTGGCCTACCAGGACGCCGAGGAGCCGTGGGAGGCCAACGTGGTGGTCTCCGGCGGTGTGGCGCAAGCTGCGGCCCCGAAGGATGATGCAAACTTTGACGCCACCGCGCCTGCAGGCGGCGACGTGATGGAAACGGATCTCACTCTGACGGTGACGTCGGGGCCGGCCCGCGCGCCGCAGGATGGTGAGGAAGACGCCGCGCGCGAGGTGGAACTGATCACCCGCGGCGGCGGCCACACTGATCTGGACCTTGGGCTGCAAGTGGCGGGCAATGACGGCTTCACCATGCGTTGGCGCGCAGCGGAATCCGGTGCGGTGCAGTCGGTGAAGATGCTGCCGCCGGTGGATTCGCCGGAGGCTGGCCGCGAGGTTGTGGAGCGCGCGCTGCTGAGCGTGATGAATTCCACCGTGGTCTTCCCTAAAGAGCCCGTTGGTGTTGGCGGCCAGTGGACGGTGACCACGCGCGTGACGGGTGACGCCGCGATGGTGCGCACCACCACCTACACCGTTCGTGAGATCAACGGCAGCGACGTCCACCTGGATGTGGATATTGAAGAGTCCCCCACCCAGAAGGAACTGCGCATTGACAATGAGGTTGCCGGTGATTTGGACGGCGCAATGCTCAGCGTGGAGTCCACTTCCACAACCTCTACCGGCGAGCTGACGGTGGACCTGACCAAGCCACTGCCCACAGGCGGCCGGATCGCCGCCACCACGCGTTTGGTGTACGCCGGTGAGGACACGCAGTTCCGCATTGTCCAAGACGTTACTAACGCTGTGACGTACGGAAAGTAGGATTTCTCCATGGTTGCCCCTTTACACATTGGCCTTGATGGCATTTCGTTTTCTTACCCTGGTGGCCACCGGGTGCTCACGGACATTTCCTTTGCCGTGCCGTCCGGCTCCGTCACGGGATTGATTGGTGAAAACGGCGCGGGCAAATCCACCCTGCTTGGGGTGATCTCCGGCGAGCTGACTCCGGATGCGGGGGTGCTGATCACCCCTGAGGTGACCGGGTTCATTGCCCAGGAGACGTCGCTGCCGTTTTCCGAGCCAGCACAGATGCTTATCGACGCTGCCGTGGCCGAACTCCGCGCCATCGAATCCGAGATCACCACCTTGAGCGAGCGTATGGCCACCGAGCCGGAGAACACCGAGGTGGCCGAGGAGTTTGACCGCGCGTTGGCGCGCGCGGAGAACTCGGGCCTGTGGGAGCTGGATGCGCGTATTGCCACGGTGCTCGCTGGTTTAGGGTTGGCGAACGTTCCGCTTTCCACCCCGCTGGGCGAGATGAGCGGTGGCCAGCGCCGTCGCTTCGCGCTGGCGACGCTGCTGCTGCGCCCGGTGGACGCCATGGTGCTCGATGAGCCGACGAACCACCTGGATGATGAGGCGGTGGACTTCCTCATCGGCGAGCTGGAGGCGTTTAAGGGCCCGGTGCTCGCCGCGTCGCATGACCGCTACTTCCTGGACACGGCCTGTGACGGCATTGTGGATCTGGATCCTGGTCTGGGCCCGGAGGGCGGTTATGGCGAGGAAACCCGCCAAGGCGCGCGCTTTACGGGTGCGTTTAGTGATTATCTGAAAGCGCGTGAGGCTCGCCGCGCGCGCTGGGAAACTGACTACGCCGCCCAGGAACATGAGCGCGAGCGTTTAGAGAAAGCCAGCAACCAGACCGCCGAGGATGTTTTTCACTCACACGAAAACAAGACGGAGACCCGCAAGGCAGCGAAGTTCTACGCGGACCGCGCTGCGAAGACGGTGACCGGGCGGCGTCGTGCGGCGGAGCAGCGTTTGGAGGCACTGGAGCGCGAGGCCATTCCGGCCCCGCCGACCGCACTGAAGTTCCGTGGGCTTCCGCCGCATGCCGCAACGTCTATTGGTGTGCCGGCTATTCACGCCATCAACCTGCGTGTGCCTGAGCGCCTCTCGCCGCTTTCCATCAAGGTGCAGCCGGGCCAGCAGCTGCTTGTGGAGGGCCCGAATGGCTCCGGCAAGTCCACGCTGTTGAAGATTTTGGATGGCACTCTGCAGGACTATGAGGGTGAGCTCATCATCCCCGAGGAGCTCACCGTCGCGCGCCTGGCGCAGGACGATGACTGGGAGAATCTGGAGATCACTGCCGCGGAAATGTTTGCCGCACACACCCCCGCCGGCTCCCCTGACCTGGTGGAGATGGGGCTGATGAATGAGGAGCAGACTGCGAAGAAGCTTGAGGATTTGTCGCTTGGCCAGCGCCGCCGCGTCTCCCTTGGCATCATCTTGGCCTCCCCGCCGGACTTGTTGCTTCTCGACGAGCCAACGAACCACCTCTCCCTCGCCCTAGCCGAGGAGCTCGAAGCTGCCTTGGTGGACTTCGCTGGCACCGTCGTGATCACCAGCCATGACCGTTGGGTGCGCCGCCAGTGGCGCCGCCGGAGCGAGCAGGGCGACTCCCGCGCACGCGTGCTGGCGTTGGCCACGATGTGGACGCAGGAGCTGTGGCGTGAGGACCGCGACTAAATGGCATACTGTTTGCTGTGAATTCCTGCAAGGCCCTCGTCAGTATTCTGACAGTTTCAACATTGGCTCTTACTGGCTGCAGCAACTCTGGTGACACAGACATTGTGTACGAGACCAGTACGCAGTGGGTGGAGCCCACCGATGAGCAGACCACTGGCGCTCTGAAGCGCAACGAGATTGCGTTGGCTTGCGAGGACGAGCTGGCCTACTTCTTGGACACCACAGGCTACGAGTTTGATTACCTCTCTGCAGACCCGTTGTCGCTGCCGATGTCTGTAGTGAACACTTCAAGCTATGACGGTCCGGTGAGTGCTTCTATTAGCAGCCCGGCATATTCAGGCACGTTTAGCTTTGAGTGCTCGACTGACGGCTACACTACCGATGTAGACCAGATTGAGCTTCCAGACCCACGCGAAACTACGCAGGTGACCACCCAGGCCGCACCCACACAGACTGCGGCGCCTGTCGCACCGAAGCAGATTGACCCGCAGAACTACGACTCGGGCCGCAGCGCGCGCGATAACGACGGCGGCATTAGATACCACAACTCTGTGGACTGGGAGTTTCTCAAAGCCCCGGGCAAAATCACGCCGGGTGCTCGCATTTACAAGGTTGGCACTTCGAGTTTCTGCTCCACGGGCTTCATTGCGTCGCTGGGTGACCGCGCGTTCATCGTTACCGCTGGTCACTGCGGTGATGTGGGTGATCAATTCCTCGTCGAAGACCGTCAGGGCAACACGCTTGTGATCGGCGAGATGGTGGAGTCCTTCGTTGACTATGAAAGTGATGGCAGCATTCTTGGCGCCGATATCGGGCTGATTGAGATTTATGATGAGGCGAAGCAATACGTCGACTCGTCGCTGCCTCCTGGGCAGCAGCTGAAGGGCTACATCACTCCCCAGTACGCGCAGCAGCAGGGCATGTTGATCTGCCGTATTGGTTCCACCACCGGATACGCATGCGGCGTTTTTGAAGATATCGGAAGCGACGGTCAGTTCTACTTCCGCAACATCGTGGACCGTGGTGATTCCGGCGGTGCCATTTTCGCATTGGACGACGACGGCGCTTACGCACTTGGCGTGACCTCAAATGTGAGCGACTTTAACAAGACGCTCGCTGGCGGTATGGAAATCGCCAGCGCCATGGAGTACTGGGGTTTAACCCTCCACGGTTAGCTCGGGTCGACCGGCGCCGGTGCTACAGGTGCGCCAGCGGCGCACATTTCAGGCACCTGGTCTGGTGATAGCGTCGAGGAGATCAGGTTGCAGGCCCACTGCTGGGACAGCTTCCAATGGCCGTCTTCGTGGACAAACATCACGTCATTAATCAGCGTCGGCTCCGTGTCCGGCGCGGTGAGGTTGACCGGTGCGAGCACCTGATTCGGCTCAAAGTCCGCCAGCACCGGGTCCACTACCTGGAACTGAGCACCGGATTCGAGCTGGGACTGCGACATCACGTCGAACAGTTCCGGCACGGTTTCGCCGCCCTGGACGGTGAGCATGCGCTCTTCAATCGGCAGGTTCGGGTCAGCTGCGCGCTGGAGTACGCCGTTGAGTTCCTCAGCACTCGGCAGTTCCGCCGCCGGTGCCGCGGGTGCGGCTTCCTGCGAGGTTTCCTGTTCCGCAGTGGTGGTCGGGGTCGTGTCCGTCTCCGCGTCGCCCGAGCAGGCGGCAAGCGAAAAGCTCAGTGTTACAGCCGCGATGGTGGCGGCAATCTTCGGTGCATGCATAGTTTCTAGCGTAACCCACTTCCCATCTGGCACCATCATTCACATGAGCAACTCCGTTCTCGTCATTGCCACCGGCGGCACCATCGCATGCACCACCAACGCCGACGGCGCGCGCGTGCCCACCCTCACCGCCGCCGACCTGATCGCCCGCTCCGGCCGCAGCGCCGAGCCCTACGATGCAATCAGCCTTGACTCCTCAGCCATCACGTTTGCTGACTTGGACCTGCTTTTAGAGCTTTTGCTTGCCGACGCCACGTCCACCTCCCCCATCGTGCTCACCCACGGCACCGATTCTCTCGCCGAGACCGCACTCGCCATCGACCTCGTCTTGCCTGCCGGCCGTACCGTGGTACTCACCGGCGCCCAGCTGCCTGACGACCACCCGAATGCCGACGGCCCCGCCAACCTCCGCGGCGCCATCGATATTGCCGCCAATCCCCCTGGCCCCGGCGTATTTGTGCACTTTGGCGGCGACACGCTGCCAGCCCGCGGGCTGTACAAGTGCTCCACCCAGTCACTTCGCGCCTTCGCTTTGACCACGGATACGCCTGCTGCGCGCCCTGCGCCTGTTCCCCGCGCTCCCCTCGCTGATCTGAAGGTGCCGATCCTGCGCGCGTGGCCCGGCGCGGACGCCTCTCTTGTGGACCACGTGGCTAACAGCGGCGTCGACGGCATCGTGATCGAAGCTCTCGGCTCCGGCAACGTATCCGACCCAATGGGCGCAGCGATCGCCCGCGCCTGCGAGCGCGGCATCCCCGTAGTCATTGCAACCTCTGTCCCCCACGGTGGCGTGGAGTTTGCATACGGCGGCGCCGGCGGTGGTGCCACGCTGGGGACCGTCGGCGCCCTTCCCGCTGGCCCCTTAAGCGCCGGCCAGGCACGGATCTCCTTGGCTACCGCCCTGGCCAGCGGCACGGACCCACGCCTCGTCCTCTAGTGCTGCGCTAGCCAGTCACCCCAGTCCAGGGAGTCCAGGGGGTCGGCTGGGGTGAGCAACGGGTCGTCCACACGCAAACTGCGCATCCTGCCCGGGCCGGACGCACGGGTTTCAAAGCGAACCGTCACCCAGCCCTTACCTGTGCCCTGCACCCAGCCGTGGCCGTACTCGGCGTGGCGTACGTCTTGGGTGGCCTGCCACTGCCCCGCCTTCGGCGCAGTTTCGCTCACCACCTCCACGTGTGGTGTGCCAACATGGTCGCTCACGCCGCTTTCATAATCACTGGACGTCCGCGACGGCTGCACGATCACCTGGTCAAGCTCCGGAAACAGCACGTCCTGCAGCGTGTCCTCCAAACCGGAGTAAGACACGCCCACCAGCCTGATGGGGCCCACCTCGTCCGGGTAGCGCACGATCTTGAACGCGGTGGCCAACAGCGTGTCAGCGTCATCGGTGGCGTACGGCAGCGTCGCAGAGCGTGACTCAATCCGAAAGTCCGCCATCTTCAGCTTCACGGTGACTGTGCGGGCGCCGCGGCCGTCCTTCAGTAACCGGCGATGGGACTCTGCGGCGGCGCGTCGCAACGCTGCATCGACCTCGGGCACAGTAGTCAGATCCTGCGGGTAGGTGTGTTCCGAGGAAATCTGCTTCGACTCCGCGCGCGGCGCCACCGGGCGATCATCTACCCCTCGCGCCAACTGCCACAGCTGTTGCCCCACCACCCCGCCAAGGGCGATCTCCACTTCCTTTTCGCTCAACGCGGCCAAGTCACCGATCGTTTCAATCCCCGCCGCTGACAGCTTCGCGGCCGTCACCGGCCCCACACCCCACAACTCGTCTACAGGCAGCGGGTGCAAAATCTCCAGCTGCTCGGCGTGCGGGATGAGAAACACCCCGTCCGGCTTCGCCAGCCCGGAGCCGATTTTCGCGTACTGCTTGCCAGAGCCAGCGCCGATAGAACTTGGAAGGCCCGTTTCGCGTTTAATCTCAGCTCGGAGATTGTTGGCCCAGGTGAGGACGTCGTTCGGTGTGGCGTCGATAAGCTGCTGTGGCTCCATAAACGCCTCATCAATAGACAGTTGCTCCACCACCTCCGCATGCCTGCCAATGATCTCAAACACGCGCCGTGATGCCGCCTGGTACACCGCCCTGCGCGGGGCGACGAGCACCGCTTGATTGCCCACCAGCCGCGCCGCCCGATGCGTGGGCATGGCGGAACGAGCACCATACTTGCGCGCCTCATAGCTCGCGCCCGCGACCACGCCGCGACCACTTACGCCCGCCACCAACACGGGCCTGCCCTTCAGTGTGGGTCGGGTCAGCTGCTCGACGGAGGCATAAAACGCGTCCATATCTATGTGCAGCACCCAGCGAGGCATAGCCCCTACCGTACCGCCCGCAATTTTCCGCGCCGCGGAAACTCACACAGGTAGGGTTGTCTCCCATGACCAATCGCAAACCACTTCCGAAAGTTGCCTATGCACCCATGCTTGGTCTCGAAGCATTCGTCCGAGCACGAGTAAATAAGGATTACTCACATCTCGTGCAACTGCGTGCTTCAGCGTTAAACCAGTGCGTCTACTGCCTGGCTATGCATCGTCGCGACGCTCGCAAGGATGGATGGTCTAAAGAGCGCATTGCCCATGTTGAAGATTGGACAGAACACCGTGAAGCATTTAGTGACACTGAAATTGCGGCACTTGAACTCACCGACGCAGTAACCCGCATCAACGGCGAAGAATCCGTGCCGGACCAGCTTTGGAACCGCGTTGAGACTCTGCACGGTGAAAAAGATGCACGCAACTTGCTCATGGCAATTGTCACCATCAACGCTTGGAACCGAATCGGCATCACCACCCGCCTCGATCCAGGAAGTCTCTCCGGCGTAGATGCCTTCGATCTAGGCGAGGCATAGCCCTTACCGTACCGCCCGCAATTTTCCGCGCCGCGGAATATCAGGCGAAACTCGTATCGGTTCGCACCTCCTCGACACCTCCCGCACGCACCGGCAAACCACGGCTCCTCGAGATGAACTTGGAGCCGTCCCTAAAACGGAACTCCACATTCGGACCGTGCGTCACTACTTCGGCAACACCGTGGCTGACTAGCGAGTGGCAGCTCGAACACAGCGGGATCAGATTGCCAATGTCAGTCGTGCCACCATCGGACCAATCCGTGATGTGGTGGATTTCAATAAACCGCGAGTGGGTACACCCCGGCATGGCGCACTGGTGGCCCCACACGTCAAGCAAAGCTTCCACTTGGCCGTCGCTTGCTAGCCTGCGCTTCTTGCCGAAATGCATGGTCAACCCCTTCGAATCCAACATATGCACCCGTGTCACCGCGTCCTTCACGTAATGACGCAGCGTGCTCGACGGCGCCTGCGGGTTTGTGGGCATCCACGCCTTGCCGTCCTCAGTCAACATGATCGTGACCTGGGCGCCCGGTGCGCGCACCGGGGCCTGCGGGTTGCTTCGCACCATCTGCACCATGGTCACCAGCGCGGCGTACAAATCCGCTTTCACCGGCGGGCCGTAGCGCGAGGGCACACCGAGAATGCTGTCCGCAGTCATGCGGCGTTCCGGTTTTGCGTCCTCCACCTGCTCAGCGGGGCACGCTTCCGCGGCGTCCTCACCACCGTCGCCAGCAGCGGCAAGCTGCGCGATCTTCAGCGCCGCCATCAGCTCCTGGCCTTCTACCGGAGGCAGCAGGAACTCCCCCACCACCATCCCATCTTCGCGCACCCACGTTTTGAAAAACGGCGCCTCGGGCTTCTCCTGGTCCTGCTCGCCGCCAGCAAGTGCTTTTTCCAGCTCGGAATAGCACATGCCTCGCGCCAATTCGAGCAGCTCAAGCTCATTTTCTAACGTCATGTACCGCAGCAACAATCTGACTACGGTGTAGTCCACTTCGCCGTTGAGGAAGGAGAGCATTAAAGCGTCGAAAAGCAAGAGTTTCCGGCCAACCGCAACGTACTCATACGCCGTTGACGTTTTCATGCCAAGGTTGCGCACAAGCCACGCGCCGGTGCTGGCCGCGCCGAGCTCTTGAGCGCGGCCAAATGAGTCGAACTGCGCGATTTCATAAATCAGCCGCGCGCGCGAGGTGTTGGAATGGTGGCTAACCAGATAGATACGTAACGCGTGCTCATACGCCGCATCTTCACCGGTATTTAGGCTGGTAGCGAGGGTGTTTTCTAAGGTCATCGTCATGCAACAACCCTATAACACACACCCCACACACCAGCCTCAGCGCTCGAACGTGTGAGCTATTGCTTCACGACGCTCGCACGCACCCCATCAACCACCTCAACACCCGACTCAAGCGCCTCGGTAGTCACCTCAAAGCTGGTGGCCAGGGTCTCGGCGGCGATGTGCTCAGCGTGGCGCTGCGCCCACTCTTCACGTTCCGCAGGCACAGACAGCACAACCGCAATGCGGTCAGAGACCGCCAGGCCAGCGTGCTTACGCGCGTCCTGCAGGCCACGGATCACGTCCGCAGCCCAGCCCTCAGCCTCAAGCTCCTCAGTGACCTCGGTGTCAAGCACGACCAGGCCAACAGTGCCGTCGGTGGACTCAACGCGGGTGGTGGAATCCGGATCCTCAGCAACCAGGCGCTCCGTGTAGAGCTCCGGGGTCAGCACAATGTCACCGTCAACCACCACGTTGTCGCCCTCGCGCACGTAGTTGCCCGCCTTGACGTTCTTGATCGCGCGCTGCACGTCCTTGCCCAACGTCGGGCCAGCGACCTTGGCGTTGACCACGACTTCGAAGGTGCCGGCGGCATCCACATCGTCGCTAAGCAGAAGCTCCTTGACATTGACCTCATCGCGGATGACACCCGCAAACGGCTCAAGCACCTGCGCATTCGTCATCGCTACAGTCAGCTTCGGCAGCGGCAGACGGTTGCGCAGCTTACGGGCCTTGCGTACCGACGACGCCGCGGAGCACACCGCACGCGTTGCATCCATCGAAGCCACCAGGTCAGCATCCGCCGGGAATTGCTCAGCCTTCGGGTAATCCGTCAGGTGCACCGAACGCTCACCGGTCAGACCACGCCAGATCACCTCAGTGATGTACGGCAACAGCGGTGCAGCCGCACGGCACGTAGCCTCCAGCACCGTGTACAGCGTGTTAAACGCCTCCGGATGCTCCTCCTGGCCAGCCCAGAAACGATCACGAGAACGACGCACGTACCAGTTGGTCAACGTGTCCGCGAAGCGACGCAGCTCATCACACGCGTCCGCAATCCGGGTGTCTTCCAACGCGGCGCCAACGGCCGCAACCATGTCATGCGTCTTAGCCAAGATGTAGCGATCCAGCACATCCGTGGAATCCACCGACCACTTGGCGTCTTCCGAGGAGTACAGCTGCAAGAACGTGTAGGCATTCCAGATGGGCAGGATGGCTTGGCGCACACCCTCGCGAATGCCCTGCTCGGTGACGATCAGGTTTCCGCCACGCAGAATCGGGCTCGACATGAGGAACCAACGCATTGCGTCAGAACCATCACGGTCAAACACCTCGTTGACGTCCGGGTAGTTGCCCTTCGACTTGGACATCTTCAGCCCGTCATTGCCCAGCACAATGCCGTGGGCGACAACCTTCTTAAACGCCGGGCGATCAAACAGTGCCGTGGAAAGCACGTGCTGCACATAGAACCAGCCACGGGACTGACCCGAGTACTCCACAATGAAGTCTGCCGGCTGGCGAACATCGTGTTCTTCAACGTTCTCGAACGGGTAGTGGTACTGCGCAAACGGCATAGAGCCCGACTCGAACCAGCAGTCCAGGACGTCCGGCACGCGGCGCATCATGGACTTACCAGTCGGGTCATCCGGGTTCGGACGCACCAGCTCATCAATGTGCGGCCGGTGCAGCGACTTCGGACGCGTACCAAAGTCACGCTCCAACTCGTCCAGGGACCCGTAGACGTCTACACGCGGGTACTCCGGATTATCCGAAACCCATACCGGCACCGGCGAACCCCAGTAGCGAGTACGCGAGATGTTCCAATCACGCGCGCCCTCCAGCCACTTGCCAAACTGGCCATCACGCATGTGCGACGGGATCCAGTCAATCTGCTGGTTGAGCTCCACCATGCGATCACGGATGTCCGTCACCTTCACAAACCATGCCGGCAGCGCCATGTAGATCAGCGGCTCACCCGAGCGCCAGGAGTGCGGGTAGGAGTGCATGATCGTCTGATCACGCACAACACGGCCCTTGGCGCGCAGGTCACGGATGATGTCACGGTTCGCGTCAAAGACCAGCTGGCCCTGGTAGTCCGGAACCAGCGAGGTGAACTTGCCGTCCGCATCCACCGGGATGACCAGACCGATGCCGTAGTCCTCACAGGTGAACATATCGTCCTCACCAAAGGCAGGAGCCTGGTGGACAACGCCGGTGCCGTCCTCAGTGGTGACGTAGTCAGCGTTAAGCACCATGAAGGCGTTTTCCTGGTCACGGAAGTAGTCAAAGACCGGCTCGTACTCCAAGCCTTCCAGCTGTGCGCCGGTGAAGGTGGCAACGGTGGTGAACTCGCCCAGCTCCTTCGCGTACGCACCGGTCAGGCCAGAGGCCAACAACAGCTTGCTGCCAGCAAAGCCCTCAACCCCATCCTGGCCAACCTCAACCAGGCTGTACTCCACCTCCGGGTGTACGGCAAGCGCCAGGTTGGACGGCAGGGTCCACGGCGTCGTGGTCCAGGCGATCGCAGCTGCGTCATGCAGCTCCGGGTGCTCCGCCCAGGTCTTCTCCGCGGCAAAGCCAGCGCGCGCACCGGTAAACGGCATAGTCACCGTCACCGTCGGGTCCTGACGCTCACGGTAGGAGTCATCCAGACGAGTCTCCTGGTTAGACAGCGGGGTGTGCTCCGCCCAGGAGTACGGCAAAACGCGGAAGCCCTGGTAGATCAAGCCCTTGTCATAGAGCTCTTTAAACGCCCACATGACGGACTCCATGTACTCCGGGTCCATCGTTTTGTAGCCGTTCTCAAAGTCCACCCAACGCGCCTGGCGGGTGACGTAGTCCTCCCACTCACCCGCGTAGTGCATCACAGACTTCGCGCAGTACTCATTGAAAGCCTCAAGGCCCATGTCCTCGATCTGAGCCTTATCAGTGATGCCAAGCTGCTTCTCCGCTTCAAGCTCCGCGGGCAGGCCATGGCAGTCCCAGCCGAACACGCGCGGGACGTGGAAGCCAGCCTGCGTGCGGTAACGCGGCACGATGTCCTTGACATAGCCAGTAAGCAGGTGGCCATAGTGCGGCAGGCCGTTAGCAAACGGCGGGCCGTCATTGAACACGTATTCTTCGCAGCCTTCGCGGTTCTTCAGCGAGGCCTGGAAGGTGTCATCCTTCTTCCAATAATCCAGCACCTCGCGTTCCATATCAGGGAACTTGGTGCTGCCAGCCGTCATGTCGGCCTTGGGGTAAACGCCGCCAACTGTCATGAGTTGTTCTCCTCCACTACGTTTCATTCACCGCAGGGACGCAGCCACAAAGGCCACGCGGTACCACCCTGCTTGAGCCCCAGTTTCCTGGGACCCCGCTTCGTTGTGGAGGAAGTGACGCCTTCCATGTACGTCCGGTTCTACTGAGCCTAAACGGGCCGTTCTTCCGGAACGCTCCCCGGTGATTGCCGGATCAATGCGTATGTGGGCTACATACTAGCCCACGTTGAGTTACTTGTCGCCGTTCGGCGCGAAGCTGCCGCGAGACTCCAGCTCTTCCAGCTGGGACGTCAGCAGCGTCTTCAGGCGAGTGCGGTACTCACGCTCGAAGGTGCGCAGCTCAGCAATGCGAGCCTCCAGAGCGGACTGCTGCTGCTTCACCGTGTTCATAATCTCGGTGTGCTTACGCTCAGCGTCAGCCTGCAGCTGCTTCGCCTTCTCCTCAGCCTGGCGAACCTGTGCCTCTGCACGCGAGGTTGCGTCAGCGGTGGTCTCCTTGGCCTTCTTCTCAGCCTCAGCGACAAGCTGCGTTGCCTGCTGCTCAGCGTCACGGGTCGTACGCTCAGCCTTTGCCTGCGCTTCCTGCACCTGCTTCTTGGAGGAAGCATCTGCGTCTGCCAGCTGGCGCTGTGCAGCGGTCTTTGCCTCCTGGAGCATGGTCTGTGCCTCGTTCTGTGCGTCCGAGGTCAGACGCTCTGCCATCTCCTGCGCCAGGCCAAGCACCTTGGCTGCCTGCACGTGGGTGTCAGCGGTTGCCACACCAGCCGGCGCCTTCTGCTCTGCCGGGCGGGCCGATGCCGCCGCAGCCGCCGGAGCGGATGCGTTCTTCGCAGCCTTCTCAGCGTCCTCGCGCGCCTTCTTCGCTTCCTCGCGAGCAGCGGCCAGCTCAGCCTGCGCCTTCTCCTGAGCCTCGGTTGCCTTGTTCAGGCGCTCCTCATACTCATCACGCAGCTTCGCCTCTACTTGACGACGCACCGCCGCCTCATCAACGTCACCGCCCTTCGCAACAGGAGCTGCCGGGGCACTCTGGCCACTGGAAAGCTCCTCAACGCGTGCACGCAGGTCATCGTTTTCATCCTGCAGCTGGGCGAGTGTGTCCTCGACGAGGTCAAGGAACTGATCAACCTCGTCCTCGTTGTAGCCCCGCTTGCCAATCGGTGGCTTGCTAAAGGCTACGTTGTGCACGTCTGCTGGTGTCAGCGGCATGAGCGGTCCCTTCGATGTTGGAAAGAGTTAAACACGGATAGTTTAACCCAACGTTAAACGTTAGACATGCAAAGCCGGTCGAATGAGCACTCCCTGAATCAGCGACTGCACAATTGCCAGCGCAAAAAACAGGACCAAAACGCTCACATCAAGGCCCACGCCACCGCCCATGCGCAGCGGCGGAATCAGCTTGCGCAGGGCTTTGACCGGCGGATCCGTAACCACGAACACCGGCTCCGCCGCAAGGGTGAACCACGTTGGCGGATCGAAGTGCTTGGAGAACGCCTGCACCATCTCAATGATGATGCGGATGATCACCGCAAGCATATACAGCCCAACGAGGGCGTAAAGAATTGCGCCGAAATAAACCACGAAGCAATCCCCCGCTACAGGCGGGCGACGCGCTTGAGCTCATCGGTGGAGATGCGCGCGTTTTCCGGAACGATGGCAAACACGCGACGACGAGAGCCCGTGTTGCGAGCCAGGTTCAGCATGCTGCCACGAAGGGCAAAGCACAGGCCAGCGGCAAAATCCACAACACGCTTTGCGTCCGCTGCGTCCAGATCGGTCAGGTCCATAATCACGGCGTCACCGTCACGGAACGGCTCGCCAATCTCCTTCGCGTCGTTGTAGGAACGCGGGGCGGTGGAGATGATCTCCGGGGTGAACGAGCGGGCGATCGGCTCACGCGGAGCGCGCTCAACGTGCTGAGCACGCTGCGGTGCGGCATGCTCGCGCGCTTCACGCGTTTCGCGGTACTGCTGATCGTCGTAGTAGGCGTCCTCGGCGTCGTCGTACGGGCCGAAACCGAAGAATTCTTTGGCGGTGCCGATAAAGGACATTAGTGCTGCTCCTCGCATGTTTGCGGGTGGTGGGAAGATATGGAAATTAGCCTACGGGTCGCGGGCCAAACACTGCGGTTCCGACACGCACGATGTCCGAACCACAGGCAATTGCCTCCTCAAAATCCCCACTCATCCCGGCAGAAAGCTGGAGGGGGCGGTCAAGTTGGCTCGCGTAGGCGTCGGTAAGCAAACGAAGCTCCTCAAACACCTTGGCCGGCTCGGCGTCAAGCGGCGGCACAACCATAAACCCCTTGAGCTCCAGGTGCTCATGCTTTTCGACGACCTCCGCCAACTCCCCCACCCCATCCAAGGCAACCCCGCCACGCGCAGTGTCGCCATCGAAGGACACCTGGATCATGCACGGCAGGATCTCGCTTGTGCGATCACCACGCTCAAGTGCAAGCGCCATCCCGCGGTTCAAACCGTCAGCCAGCCTGACCGAGTCCAGCGAATGCACTTCCGCAGCCCAGCGCGCCACCGCGTTGGCTTTCTTTGTCTGGATCTGACCGATCATGGCGATGCCGCATTCGTCTCCCAGCTCAGCGGCCTTATCGCGCGCCTCCTGCTCGCGGTTCTCCCCGACAAGCGTGATACCGCAGGCTGCGACCTCGCGGATTGCGGACGCCGGGTGGAACTTGCTCACCGGAAGCAACTGCACACTGCCAGACTCACGGCCAGCGGCCTGCTCAGCGGCGCGAATACGTTCCTGTACAGCCTTGATATTTTCTGCAATAGTCATGGTTTACGCTCCCGTCAGCCAAATCACGCCCGCCTGCCGGCCCGTCGTGCCCTCGCGGCGGTACGAGAAAAAGTCAGTATCAGTCACCGTATCGCGCGGATCCGCATCCACATGGGTTACGCCAAGGGAGAGCAGCTGACGCACCAGACCTGCCCGGATGTCCAAGCCGGTGGTTCCCTTGGACGTCTTCGTCATCGACCCCGGCAGCCGCAACTCAACATCCCGCGCCATCTCAAGCGGCACCTCGTAGGAAGCACCCGCCGCAGCAGGGCCCAGAAGTACCTGAATATTCGCGGGGTTTGCGCCGAGCTCCACCATTTTTTCCACGGTCTTTTTCACAATGCCGTTACGTGCACCGAGACGACCCGCGTGTGCTGCGGCAATGACGCCCGCATTGTGGTCTGAAAGCAGCACCGGCACGCAGTCTGCAACCAGCACGCACAATGCCAGGCCAGGCTGGGTAGTAACCACCGCGTCGGTCGCCTCCACCGGTTCGGATTGTGGGCCGTCAACCACGGTCACGGTGTTGGTGTGCAGCTGCTCCATCCACACAAAGTGCTCGGGTGCAAGCCCCAAGACGTCGGCGAGGCGCTGGCGGTTGCTCGCCACATCCTCCGGGGCGTCACCTACGTGATCGCCCAGGTTAAAAGAGTCATACGGCGACGAAGACACCCCGCCCGCTTTGGCAGTAAACACCATGCGGACGGGGCGTGAAGCAAGATCAGTCATGCGCACAAACTAGCGCATGAAGTCCGGAACGTCGACGTCGAAGTCATCATCAAAGCCGCCACGACGATCCTGATCCGAGTTCGTGAACAGGCCAGAGCGCGGGGACTCGTAGCGGTGACGGGCCTGGTAGTCGTCGGTGGTGGCCGCGCGATCGTCGAAAAGCGAACCGCGCGCAGGCGCCGGCTCAACCGGCTCAGACGGCTGAACCTCAGCCTGCGCCTCCTGCGTCTCGCCCGGGATAACCGGCTGGTGCAGCTCCGGGTTCTGCTCAGCGTGCTGCAGCTTGTTCGCAACCTCATCGAAACCGGTAGCGATGATGGTCACGCGGACCTCATCACCCAAGTTGTCATCAATGATGGTGCCGAAGATGATGTTCGCATCATCGTCCGCCTTCTCCTCCACGATGGTGGCGGCGGCGTGCACCTCCTGCAGCCCCAGGTCAGAGCCGCCAGCGATGGAGATAAGCACGCCCTTCGCGCCCTCCATCGTGGTCTCCAGCAGCGGCGAGTTAATGGCCTGCTCCGTAGCGGTCATCACGCGGTTGTCACCACGTGCGGAGCCAACGCCCATGAGTGCGGAACCAGCGTCAGCCATAACGGAGCGCACGTCCGCGAAGTCCACGTTGATCATGCCCGGGATGGTGATCAGGTTCGTAATACCCTGCACACCGTTGTAGAGCACCTCGTCCGCTGCGCGGAAGGCGTCCATCATGGACAGCTCAGCGTCGCCAAGCTGCAGCAAGCGATCGTTCGGGATCACAATGACGGTGTCGCAGACCTCCTTGAGGTTCTCAATGCCCTCAAGAGCCTGGCGAGTACGACGCTTCCCCTCAAACGAGAACGGGCGAGTCACAACACCAATGGTCAGCGCACCCATCTTCTTAGCAATGCCCGCCACAACCGGCGCAGCACCAGTACCGGTGCCACCGCCCTCACCTGCGGTAACGAAGACCATGTCGGAGCCCTTCAGAGACTCCTCAATCTCCTGCTTGTGGTCCTCAGCGGAAGTGCGACCCACCTCCGGGTTAGCGCCAGCACCAAGGCCACGGGTTGCCTCACGGCCAATGTCCAGCTTGGTGTCCGCATCAGTAAACAGCAGCGCCTGGGAGTCAGTGTTGATGGCGACGAATTCGACGCCCTTCAAGCCTTCCTCGATCATGCGGTTCACAGCGTTAACACCGCCGCCGCCGACACCGACGACGCGGATCATGGCGAGGTAGTTCGCGGGAGAGGTCATATGGGGATCTCGCCTTTCCAAAGTTGAAGATGGGAAGCAATTCAGTGGTTCCCATAATCGGCGAAAACGATGAAGTTTTTGTGTTCTCAGTCGGCGTGTCACAACCCTAAACCTCAACTTTAAGGTTCTGACCTGGGGTTTTGTTGCGGATGTTACTGCTGTGACTACTGTTCTGGAGAGGCGGGTAGACAACGGGGGTGGCGGATTCTTCAGAACCGGTCTTGGTTGCGTCCGACTTCAGGAATACTTTGCATACAAAGAACTAACCGAAGGGGGAAACATCGTGTTGAAGAAGTCTTTTGTTGCGCTTTCAGGGGCTGCGCTTGCGCTGTTGGGGTCTGCGCTGACGTTGAGCGCCTGTGTGCCGAGCGCGAAGATTGAATCGCTTGGTGTTGATGCTGAGGCTGGTGCTTCTTCGGTTGCTGAGACTGAGGATGCTACTGAGGATCTTGTGGGACCTCGCGGCTTCGCCTTCGAATCCGGCTTCCTCGAATTCGGGGACTTCGACCCCTACGCGCTTGGCGACGATATTTTTAACCCCTGCACCGAAATCACTTTGGAAGAATACGCGGCGGCGGGGTTTCCGGGGATTGAGGTTGAGGGGGATGGAGCAACGTTTCACGACCACAACGCGTGCGACATTCCGCCCACCGAGGAACAGTTCGCTCGATATGTTTCAGCATCCTTTAGCAATGGAAGACCCAACCGAGAAATGATCGAGATGCAGGGGTTGCTGCTCCCTCAGTACACCTCTGAGCTCGTTCCCGAGTTATTCGCTTTTGCTGCCACGGATCACAACCCAAGCGTTTGCTACACACAGATCGATACGCTGCGGGGCGGCTTCGGTGCTTTTGCCGATGGTCTCGCACCAGATGTGACACAAGGCGAGATGTGCGAGCTTGCGATTGAAACCACCGAGCAGCTGTTCCTAGAGTTCGGCACAGGCAATGTCCACTAAAGTGTGCACGCAAAAGGTTCCAATCTTCGCCATCAGCCTTTAAGCTCTCCCCCAAACACGTAATTCAAAAGCAAATGGGGGGGTTATTTTGTCGCAGCAAGTGCGCCTTGACACCGAATCTCTATTAGCGGGTATCAGACTGCTCAAGGATGAGTCGGTCTCAATTAAGAAGTCTGCTAGCCGTACTACCAAATCCGCTCTCACATCATTTTCTAATGTCACCGGCTATCGCGAAGCGGGGCAGGCGTTAGGACTTATCTCATCGATGAATGCACCTGAATCGTACCGAGTCCTGGCCTCACACCTGATGGACGCCGCGAACGTATCAGAGATCAACCTGAAGAATATGAAGCGCTCCGATGATTCGCTTTCGGGGATGTTCAAAGGTATTGACCTAGCTACATTGAATCCGCTCATGGCGGAATTCGGGCAGATGGAAGCGTCGCTGAACGTTGTCAACGCGAAGGCAACCGCATTCCACCCGCAAGCGCCAGTAGCAGCCCCGCCGATGACGTTGCGCATGCTTGAGCAGCTCCTAATGGCTACCAACATCGCTGCCGCGGAAGCCGAAGCAGCGAACTGGACGCTTATGGCACGGGCCATTGATGAATCCGTCGCGGCACTCTTCGGTGTGAAGAACTCGTTCGCCACCTCACTCGAAACAAGGTGGGTGCAGCGCGGCGATGAGCGCATTAACAAGATCCAGCATGCTGGCAACGCGTACGCACGGCGTGCCGACGCCATGTCTATGCACACCAGCGCACTCGCCAAGTCAGCGGCGGCAGAGACAGCGATGGCTGCAGCTGCTGCTGCCGTGGCGGTTGGCCTACCGCCTACGATCCGTCCCGCTTACGAAGCGACCTACCTCGCCGCCTTCGGTCCACGCGCCAGCTCTCAGCTGGTGGCAACGATCCCGACGTTTGCGAAACTCCTGCCAGACCTAGACCAGGTCCCGGGCAATCCTTTCGATATCCGCGAGGCGAAACAACCCACTGCCCCGTCGTTTGATCGCTCGCCATTGCCAAAGATCATCCGCGATTCTTTCATGGCACTCGGCCACGGTGATCTAGCTCGTGCGACTACGCCTGATGACGTTATTAATGCTTACGGCAAGGTCAACCCGGATGTTGTCGAGGCGATTAAGGCAGGTGCAACCCAAACCCAAGCTGCTTCCCTGTCGGCACCTTCCATGCCGCCGACGCTCAACCCGGGTGCCGGTATGCCAGGCGGCGCACCGGGCAGCCTCGGTTCTGCAGCAGGTATGAATTCGATTTCCCCAGGCGCGATTGGCAGCAACGCGGCTGGTGTCAGCTCCGGTACAGGTGCGAGCACCGGCGGTGGTCTTGCCGGTGGCGGCATGGGTGCATTCGGTGGTGCAAACGGCAATCGCGGCGGTCGTAACGGTCTCGGCTCGCCTTCGTCCCGTAGCAACGCGGGCCGTGGCGCTGCTCATGCGCAAGGTCTTGCCGGCGGTATCGGTATGGGCGGCATGGCTGGTGGCCTTGCCGCAGGTATCGGCGCAAGTGGCATGGGTATGGGTACCGGCATGGGAGCTGGCATGGGCATGGGTTCTGGCGGTGCCCCACTTAACGGCGCGGGTGCGCCCGGCACAGGAGCTGCTCCAAGTGCAAACGCTTACGGTGCAAGCGGCGCAAACTCTGGTGCACAGGCACGTTCGACAACGGTCGCTGGCGGCCCTATGGCCATGGGCGCCGGCGGCGGAGCTGGAGGCCAAGGCAAGCAGCGCAAGGCCGCAAAGGTGCAGGCTGTCACCAGTGCTGTTGAACGCGACGGCAATCTGAAAGCCCTGCTTGGCGAGGCCCCACTCGTCCTCCCAAGCGTTATCGGACACAACGTGCGCGACTAGCGCCCGTCCGATTGGGATTGGGCTCAGATTTTCCGCGGCGCGGAAAACCCTCCGGCTGGGTACAGATTTTCCGCGGCGCGGAAAACGTCCTCCTGGAATTTCACTGCAAGACCAGAAACAGTCACTTAAACCCAAACCGTTCCCGCCTGGCGTCGTTGTTCAGGCAGCTCTCGGAATGCGACGAAGAGCCGTCTGAACACAAATATGCAGGTGTAGATATGCAGGTCTGCAGGTAGACGGATTTTTTCATTAAGGTTTGCTTATTGAAAAAACGCCCTGACCATTACACCTGCATATCTTGACCTGCATATCTGTTGAGAAAGGGACTGGCTCGCCCGGGATAATCAATGGGCGAATGCGCCACGTGGATCGAAAAGTGGTTGTGTCCTGCCCGGCTCGGTACAGATTTTCCGCGGCGCGGAAAACGGCCTCGTAGAGGTTGAGGGTATTCCGCGGCGCGGAAACGTCCTTCTGGAATTTCACTGCAAGACCAGGAACAGCCATTTGAGCCCAACCCGTTCCCGCCTGGCGTCGTTGTTCAGGCAGCTCTCGGAATGCGACGAAGAGCCGTCTGAACACAAATATGCAGGTGTAGATATGCAGGTCTGCAGGTAGACGGATTTTTTCATTAAGGTTTGCTTATTGAAAAAACGCCCTGACCATTACACCTGCATATCTTGACCTGCATATCTGATGAGAGGGACTGGCTTGTCCGGGATAATCAACGGACGAATCCGCCACCTCGATCGCGAGGTAGTTGTTTCCTGCCCGGTTCAGTTAAGGCTTTCCGCCTCGCGGAAAACCCTCCTGCTGGGTACAGATTTTCCGCCTCGCGGAAAACACCGCCTGAAAACACCGCCTAGAAGACACCGCAAGACAGGGGCGACCGACACGAGGGCGAGCCAAGTCTGCCCTACCTGCTGGTGACAAGCTGCGGGTTCGTGATGTTGAACTCGCGGCCTTCCATCTGCAGCACCGCCTCCAGGGCATACGACTTGTTCTCGTTGTCCTCCGACGCACCCCACACAATGGTGCGGCCGTCGTTGGTGCGCAGCACGTGGTTGAGCGGTGCGACGTCGATGGCGGCAATTTCGTTTCGGGCTCGCTCGCTAATCGACGCCGCAATATCCACCACAGCCGCCATCGCCTCAGCATCCTCTATCGGTGCCCCAACGAGTTCAATAGCTTGCGGTGGTGGTTCGGCAACCAGGAAGTCGACGCCATTGCTGTCGATGAGATGCGTTCCGTCATCTTGTGCAATAAACGCCACCGCCACATGCTCCGTGACCTCAACGTCAACGCTGCTCGGCCAATCACGCGACACGGTTACGGTCTCTACCCAAGGATCAGCGGCTATGTTCTGCGCAGCTCGACGCACATCCACACGCCCCATCGGCGTATCTGGCGCAATATCCGCAAGCTGCTGGACGTACTCTTCCGTCAACACGTGATTGCCGTGGACATTGATTCCTCGCATAGGGACCACTGGCGTGAATGGAGCTACCGCAGCCAGCACTGCCACAATGCCAAGACAGCCACCAATGGACAACGCCGCGCGACGGCGGCGAATCCGCTGTTGCACCGGATCAATCTTCGGTTTCTCATTCTCCGGCCACGCCGGTTGCTTTACAGGCTCAGGCTCAGGATCATGCTCGGGTTCTTCGAGCTCCGCAGGCTCGGCCTCGGGCTGTTCAACTGCAGGCTCGGGCTCGGCTTCAGGTTCCTCGGGCTCAGGCGCTTCAACCTCAACCTGTTCAGCCTCGAACTCCTCAGCCTCGGGCTGCTCAACCTCAGGCGCTTCAACCTCAGGCTCAGGCTGTTCGGCCGGGTCGTTGGGTTCGTCTTCCGGTGGCGGGAAGTTAATTTTCGTCGACATGGGTGCCTGCGGGTTGGGTGAGGGTGGTCAGGATTTCGTCGCCAAGAAGGGTGACGCTGCCGGCGCCCATGGTGAATACTAGGTCGCCCGGCTTGGTCACCGAAGCCACCGTGGCGGGCGCCGCGGAGAAGTCCGGCTCCAGTAGAACCGTGGTGGATTCGGCGATCTTGTCCGCAATCAAGCGCGAAGACACACCTTCGACGGGGGCTTCGCGGGCGCCGAAGATGTCGAGGAGCACGCAGGCGTCGGCAAGCGAGAGTGCCTCGGCGAACTCTGCTGCGAACTCCTGGGTGCGGGAGTACAGGTGGGGCTGGAAGCACACAACTACCCGGGCGCCGCTGCCTTCCGCGGCGACCTTTTCGCGCGCGGCGGTAAGCACGGCGGCGACTTCGGTTGGGTGGTGCGCGTAGTCGTCGTAAACCCGGGTGCCATTAAACGCACCGTCGGTGATCTCGCCCTTGAGCTCAAAACGGCGACGCACGCCCGTGAAATCACTCAAACCCTGGGCAACCTGGGCGGGCTCACCGCCAACAAACACCCCGGCGAGCAGGGCTGCCGCTGAGTTCAGCACCATGTGGCGACCCGGGATGGCCAGCTGGTAGGACACGCGCGAAGAATCAGACAACTCGATGGTCACGGCAACGCCGCCGTCAACCAGCGTCTCCTCAACAATCACCGCACCTGGCTGCAGGTCCGCATGGCGCGCGGCTGCCTCAGCAGTGCCGTAGCCCAACACGCTGATGCCGCGGGCGGCGGCGCGCTTGCCGCAGGCGGCAGCGTTGTCATCATCAAGGCACACCACGAGGTGGCCGCCGTCGGTGACGCGGTCCGCAAAGGCATCAAATACCTCAAAGTAGGCCTCGCGGGTACCGAAGTAATCCAGGTGATCCGGCTCAATGTTGGTGATCACGGCAACGTCCGGCTTATAGCGCAGCAGTGACGCATCAGACTCATCAGCCTCAGCGACGAAAACCTCTCCCCCGCCGTGATGCGCGTTCGTGCCCGCACGGTTGAGCTGGCCGCCGATGGCAAAAGACGGATCCATGCCAGCTGCCTGCAATGCAACGACCGTCATCGAGGTCGTCGACGTCTTGCCGTGGGTGCCGGCGAGCAGGACTTGGGTGTAGCCCTCCATAAGCTCACCAAGCAGATCCGAGC
The DNA here is from genome assembly GCF_001263755.1 of Corynebacterium riegelii. Classification (NCBI taxonomy): domain Bacteria; kingdom Bacillati; phylum Actinomycetota; class Actinomycetes; order Mycobacteriales; family Corynebacteriaceae; genus Corynebacterium; species Corynebacterium riegelii. The sequence goes on along the minus strand of NZ_CP012342.1, from coordinate 328,504 downwards.
GGCGAATCACCGGAATGTTCTCCTCGTGCGCGCGCACCAGCTCCGGGTTGTCCTTCGGGATCGCGGCAAAGCTGGTCACCACCACGGTGGGCAGCTGGCCGGAAAGCTCAAGGTTTTCCGGCGCATGGCCCACGGCAACCTTCGCCCCCTGGGAGCGAAGAGCGCGCACCGGGCGCGAATCCTTCACATCAGAGCCGGTAACAACCGCACCGCGGTCAAGCAGGATGTGGGCCACGCCCGACATGCCGGCGCCGCCAATGCCAATAAGGTGGACGCGAGAAAGATCAACTGCGGGTTGCATCATGGTTCCTTAATCTACGTAACTTCTACTTGGCCGACTCAGCGGCCGACTCAGCGGCTCCAGCTATGCGACGCGCAATGTCTTCCGCCACCTCACCCGCACCCGTTTCGGCTAGTGCGCGACGCATCTCCTCCACACGCTCAGGGCTACCAAGGACATCCTTGACTGCCTCGTAGAGGGTGTCGGGGGTGAGCGCGGAATCGTCGATACGCAGCGCGGCACCGGCGGAAACCAAATGGGCGGAGTTGAGCCCCTGCTCACCGTTGCCGTGCGGCAGCGGCACGTAAATGGCGGGCAGGCCAGCGGCGGAGTTCTCTGCCACCGTCATCGCGCCAGAGCGGCATAGCACCGCATCGGCCACCGCGTAGGCGGCTTCCATGTCATCGATATATGGCACAGCTGTGTAGCCGGGGTGGGGTGCGGGGGCGTCGTTTTTGCGTCCATAAGCATGCAGCACCTGGAAGCCTTCATTGGTGAGACGCTCAATCGCACCGGCAAGCGCCGTGTTGATGCTCACCGCGCCCTGGGAACCACCCGTAACCAGCAAGGTTGGGCGAGTAGGATCAAGGTCCCACATGCGGTAGCCGCGCTCAGCCTTCGCGCCATCCGGGTCCACGCCCACGCCGGGGCGGACCGGGATGCCAACCACGTCACCGGGCATGCCGGAATTGGCAACGGCATTCAGACCTACGCCGCCAAGGCGCACGCCAAGCTTGTTGGCCATGCCCGCAAGCGCATTGGTTTCCAGCACGAAGAACGGCAGGCCGAGCGACTTCGCCGCCAAGTACGCCGAGGCCGCGACGTATCCGCCAGTGCCGAACACCACCTGCGCGCCAGCATCTTTCAAAGCGCGGCGCGTCTGGTTCACACTCTTTGCAAGCTTCGCGGGCACCCCGAACAGCTTCCACGGCTTGCCGCGCGGAATGGGCACCGGGTCAATCAAGCACAGCTCAAAGCCACGAGCCGGCACGATCGTGGTCTCCAAACCCTTTTCCGTGCCCAAAGCGCGAACCTCGGCACCATAGGTGTCACGCAGCACCTCCGCCACAGCCAAAGCCGGCTCAATATGGCCTGCAGTGCCACCACCAGCAACAACAACACTCAAAGATGAGAAAGACAACGAAACTTCCCTTTGCTTGCACTAACCGGCGCGGCGGTCTGAATTGAGGGCGCCATGATTACCGTAGGCTCCACGAGAGCGCGTGGCTTCGCGGCGCGGTTGGTCACGGCGCGGCGCACGCGACGCGGTAGGACGCACGGTACGGCCACCAGCGATCGGGGCACCGAAGCGTGCCTCGCGCTTGTCTGCTTCACGACGCACACGCCCAGCCGCACCACGCGCCGGCTTCGACTCCTCACGCAGCTGCGCCAACGTGCGCGGCTCCGGGATCCCCAGTACGCGGTCGAAGGTTGGGCGCCCATGGTTCTGCATCGACGAAATCGCATCCGGTTCATGGCGTGCAATAGACGCCAACACGCCCATACCCGCCAAGGTGATAATCGCGGACGTACCACCAGCAGACAGCATCGGCAGCTGGATACCGGTCACCGGCAGCAAGCCCACCACGTAACCGATATTGATAAACGCCTGGGAAACAACACCCGCAGTCAGCGCCGCAGCCATCAAGGACTGGAACTGGCTCTGGGCACGACGCGCGCAGCGCAAGCCAAAGCACGCAAGCGCAGCGAACAGCCCGATAACCAGTGCGCCGCCCCACAGGCCGAGCTCCTCACCGATAACCGCGAAAATGAAGTCATTGCGTGCCTCTGGCAGGTAGAACCACTTGGCGCGGGATTGGCCGAGTCCGACGCCGAACAACGAGCCGTCTGCAAGCGACAAAAAGCCCTGGTGCGACTGGAAGGCCACACCGCGGGTGTCCTCGAAGTGGCCGAACAGCGCGTCGAAGTACACGTGGAAACGCTGAGAACGGAAACCACCAGAGAAAAATGCGACAGCAGCCACAAAACCAACAACCCCACCAAGCACGCCGATGATTCCCCAGCTCACCCCAGCGAAGAAGAGAATCAACGCAACCACGATGGAAAAGGACAAGGCCATGCCAATATCGCCCTGTGCGGCAATCAAACCAGCACACAGTCCCGCAACCAACACAAACAATGGGAAGCCGCTACCAGCACGCTTCCAGTCGCGCGGATCACGGCCCGCAAGCACCTGAGCACCCCAGATAGCAATGGCGATACGGGCAACCTCAGAAGGCTGGAGACGCAACGGACCAAGCACAATCCACGACTGGGAACCAACCTCTTCACGGCCAGTACCAATGCCAGGAATCAAAACCGCGATCAACAGCAGGACAGAGGCCAGCATGAACCACGAGGAAAACGTTCTCAGCCGCTCCGGGTGCGTCCTCAGCGCCAGCCAAAACACAAACAAACCCGCGCACACCATCGCCCCCTGGCGCACGGCAATCGCCCACGGGCTTTCAGACAAGGCAAAGGACGTGGCCATTGAAGAGCTCATGACCATGACCACGCCAAGGCCAGTCAGCACCAGCACCACAGTGCGGATCACCGTGTAATCCAACTGCGGATACGAATCCATGGATTGACGCATCCGGCGAAGTGCACGGGCAAACCCCGATTCCGGCGGGCGCTTCATCGAGCGTTGGCGGGTTCCAGTGGCCGTCATCGGAAAATAGTGCCCTTTCGCTCGGATAGTTATGTAGTGCCTAGCAGTGTCTCATTGCCGCGGCGGCAAACGCGTTACCACGCGCCGACATTCCGGAATACATATCCAAACTTGCCGCAGCCGGCGCCAAAAGCACCGTGTCGCCCGGTTGGGCTTGGGCGGCCGCAAAATCTGCGACCTGTTCCATGGCAACATCCGGGTCCGTGGAGTCCGTGACAAAGACGGGCACGTCCGGGGCGAGGCGAGAAAGCGCATCACGCACGATCTCACGGTCCACGCCCATCAGCGCCACCGCGCGCAACTGGTGCGCGTGCGCGGCAATGAGCTCATCAACCGCAGCACCTTTGAGCTGGCCGCCTGCCACCCACACGACGGTGCCCGCGCCAGTCAGCGCAGAATCCGCGGCGTGCGGGTTGGTCGCTTTGGAGTTATCCACCCAGTTCACGCCGTTGGCGCTATGCACAACCGCGCCGCGGTGGCCCTCCACGTGATACTGCGCAAGAGCGCGCTGAATGTGTTCGGGGCGCGCACCTTGGGTCAGCGCGACAGCTGAGGCGGCGAGGGCGTCGAGCACGCCGGCCGCGCCGGCGGGCTCAATGCCCTCCGCCGAGGCGACATCCACCGTTTCGCCGTGCAGGTTGGCCACGATCCGGCCACCTGCAACGCCAACTTGGCCAGCCTGCGGTTTTCCAAGCGTAAAGCCAATGATGTCATCGCGTCCCGTGCGAGCTACGAGCTCGCGCACATGCTGGTCATCAATGCCAGCTACCGCATGCGTGGCGCGCAAAACGCGCGCTTTCGCCTCCGCGTAGTGGGCAAACGAACCGTGCCAATCAATGTGGTCATCCGCTAGGTTCAGCAACACGGCTGCATCCGGCACAAGCTGATCGGACCAGAAAAGCTGGAAGCTGGACAGCTCCGCCACCAACACGTCGACACGCTGCGGCGCATCCAACGCATCAGCCACGGCCACGCCAATGTTGCCGCACGCCACCGCGCGCTTGCCGGTGTCCTTGCCGGCTTCTTGCATCATCGCCGCCAACATGCCGGTCGTGGTGGTCTTGCCGTTTGTACCAGTGACCACCAGCCAATCCCTAGGCGGGCCGAATACACCGGCGCGGTCAAGCCTGTAGCAGGCTTCTACATCGCCGATGACGGGGAGGGACGCAAACGCGGCGTCGACAAGCAAGGGCGAATCGGGCCGCCAACCTGGAGACGTGACAACCGCACCGACCTCGCCGAAGTGAGCGCGCGCCGCCTCAGTGGTGATGATGCCCTCACCCGTTGCGCGGTCATCCGCAATCAGCACATCCACGCCAATGCCACGAAACAGCGTGGCAATTCCTGTGCCAGACACGCCAGCACCAGCGACAATCACGCCGCGATCAAACGGCGCCGGCACGCTCACGCCACTCACAGCGACACACCAATCTGGAACAGCCACTCTGAGTAAAACACCGCCAAGCCAGTAGCCACGGCCATGCCGGAGATCAGCCAGAACCGAATCACCACTGTGGTCTCCGGCCAGCCGCCCTGCTCAAAGTGGTGGTGGAACGGGCTCATACGGAACACGCGCTTGCCTGTGGTCTTAAAGGACGCCACCTGGATAACAACAGACGCAGCCTCAATAACAAACAGCGCGCCGATAATCACCATGAGCAGCTCCGTGCGCGACGTCACCGAAAGCCCGGCAACCAGGCCACCGAGCGCCAGCGAGCCGGTATCGCCCATAAAAATCTTGGCCGGCGCCGCGTTCCACCACAAAAAGCCCATGCAGGCGCCAAACCCGGACACGGCCAGCACAGCCAGCTCCAGCGGGTCACGCACCGAGTAGCAGCCGGCGGTTGCGGCAGCCTCGCAGGAGTTGCGGAACTGCCAGAACGTAATAAACGTGTAGGCCGCCATCACCAGCGCGGTGGTACCTGCGGCCAAACCATCCAGACCGTCCGTCAGGTTCACTGCGTTCGACCAGGCCGCCAGCAGCAAGTAGATGAACACCAAAAACAGGATGATGCCCAGTACTCCCCCGCCCACGGCAATATCGATGGTCTCAACATCTCGGGTCAGGGACAGGAAGGTGGAACCAGGCGTCAGACCTGCGTCGTTAGGGAAGCGCGTAATGAGCAAGCCGAAACCGACCGCGATGACCAGCTGCGCCACCAGCTTCGCGGTCTTGTTCAGGCCCAGGTTGCGTTTGAAGAAGATCTTGATGCCGTCATCAGCAAAGCCCACCAGGCCTAGCGAGAGTGTCAGCCCCAACACAATCAAACCGGAAGCCGTGAAACCGGCATGCCCACCAGCAATTGCATACAGGGCGCTCACCACGTAACCCACGGTGATGCCCAGCAGGATGGCCAGGCCGCCCATGGTTGGTGTGCCACGCTTCTTGGCGTGCCACTGTGGGCCGTCCTCACGAATCTCCTGGCCCATCTCACGGCGGTGGAAATACCGGATGAGCACTGGGGTGGTGAAAATCGCCACCAGGAAGCTAACAATCCCGGCGATGATGAGTTGGATCATGACTCTCCTCAGTGCCTAACTTTTGTCACTTATAAGGGTATTGCCCGGCATCAGCCGCTCGGCCACTGCCCATAGCCGAAGCGCATTCGAGGCCTTGACCAGCACAACATCGCGGTGGCGCATCTCCGCCCAGCCCTCCACACCGGCGGGTGGTTGAGCTATCAGCTTTTCGACGACCTCCGCCGCCCCATCCGCATCCGCCACCTGGTGGGTATCAATGCCGTGTTCCACTGCGCGCGTTGCCAGCGCTTCCGTAGCATCGTTGAACCCCACGGTGACCAGGTGCGTGACCCGGTATCGGGCAAGCTCATCTGCAAGCTCAGCGTGTTCTTCTGTGGAAGAACCGCCCAACTCCGCCATTTCGCCCAGCACCGCGATGGAGCGCACACCGGGACGTGCCGCGGCGGTAAACCCAAGCGCAGCGATGGCCGCGCGCATGGATTCCGGGTTGGCGTTGTACGCGTCATTGATCACGGTCACGCCGTCTGGGCGCGTGCCTACATCCATACGCGCAACGGAAACAGAGTGCGCCTGGCTCAACGCCTCGGCCACCACGGCTGGATCCATGCCGGACTCCACGCCGACTGCGGCGGCGGCAAGGGCGTTGGACACCTGGTGTGCGCCGAACACGTTCAAGCGCACCTGCTGCGGCTCACCTGCAGGAGTATGCAGCGTGAACGTTGCGCGCGCCAGCTCATCCAGCGTGACGCCTGTGGCGTAGTACTGCGCGTTGTTCTTGCCTTCGGCAGAAAACGTGACCACGCGAGCCTGGGTTCGCGTGTGCATCGCGGAAACCAGATCATCGTCCGCGTTGAGCACCGCCACTCCCCCATCTGCGGCTTTTGGCAGTGCCTCCACCAGCTCACCTTTGGCCAGCGCGATGTTTTCCCGCGAGCCGAACTCACCTAAGTGGGCGGAGCCGACGTTGAGCACCACGCCAATCTTCGGCGGAGCGATCTTTGCCAGGTGCGCAATGTGGCCAATGCCGCGTGCGGACATCTCAGCTACCAAAAAGTCTGTGTCTTCACTGCAGCGCAGCACCGTGTACGGGTGGCCAATCTCGTTGTTAAAGGATCCCGGCGGGGCGACCGTTTCGCCCGCACGCGACAGTACCGCGGCAATCAGGTCCTTGGTAGAAGTCTTGCCAGCAGAGCCCGTAATGCCCACAATGGTCAGCCCGTGGTTCGTGCTCAGCTCACGCGCCACATACGCAGCAAGCTTTGTCATGCCGGCCACAACACCTGCGGCGGAACCATCCGGATCGTTCACGGCCAAGTCAGAGTTGTCGCCTTTTTTCGGCGGCGCCTTGTCCACAATGATCGCAGGTGATGACACCTCACGCGTGACAAGCGCTGCGGCCGCTCCCTGCTCGATGGCTTTGGGGACGAAATCGTGGCCGTCTACACGCGAGCCCGGCAACGCAATGAACAACCCACCCGGGGTGATCTTGCGGGAGTCAAACTCCACAAAGCTTGTGACCTGGGTTTTCGGATCGGCCTCGGGGCTTAAGCGACCGCCGGTGATTTCGGCGATGCGCTCCAGGGTAAGCGGTATCACTTAGTCCATCTCCTCACTGGCGCCCATGCGCGCATGCAGTGCGCGGCGCATTTCCTCACGGTCATCAAAATGGTGGGTGGTCTCTCCGATGATCTGGCCCACCTCGTGGCCTTTACCAACGGCAATGATGGCATCGCCCGGCTTAGCCCACGCGACAAGCTGGTCAATCGCCGCGGCACGACCGGCAACCTCGCGGATCTCCTGGGCGCGTCCGCCTGCCTCGCGCGCGCCCGCCAGCACGGCAGCGCGAATCGCGGCGGGGTCCTCGGTGCGCGGGTTGTCATCAGTAACAATCACCAAGTCCGCCCCCTTGGCAGACTCCGCGCCCATCACCGCGCGTTTCGACGCATCACGGTCACCACCAGCACCCACCACAATTCCTACGCGCCCGCTAACCTGGCCGCGCAGGGTCTCAAGCACTGCGGCAATCGCGGCAGGCTTATGTGCGTAGTCCACCACGGCTACAAACTCCTGGCCGCAGTCAATTGGCTCCATACGCCCAGGCACGCTCGCGCCGGACAGGCCCTGGATGAACGCTTCTGCGTCCACCCCAACTTCCGTTGCCAGTGCCACAGCCAGCGCCGCGTTAGCCACGTTGAACTTGCCCGGCATGGGCAGCATCAGCGTGTGCGGCGCACCGCGTACCTCAAGCGAAATGTGCTGCACGCCGGTGGCATCCACGCTTTCCTGGTGCGCGGACACGTCCACACCGTCCTGGCCGCGGGTACCCACCAGCACAGGATCCTTGGCAATGCCAGCCATCTTCACGCCCCACTGGTCATCAACACAGATCACGGACTTCTCGGCCGCGTAGGGCGATTCGGGATCGAAGAACAGGGCCTTGGCCTCGAAATACTCCTCCATGGTGGAGTGGAAATCCAGGTGGTCCTGGGACAGGTTGGTAAAGCCCGCCACATCAAACTGCGTGCCGCCAACGCGCCCCAGCATCAGCGCGTGCGAGGAGACCTCCATCACCACGTGGGTCACCCCAGCGTCGCGCATCCGCGCAAACAGCTCCTGCAGCTTCGGCGCCTCAGGGGTGGTGAGCTTCGTTGGCACATCGTCGCCTGCAATACGCGTGCCGGTCGTACCAATCAGCCCCACCTTGCAGCCGGCCGCAGCCAGCCCGCGCTCCAACATGTAGGTGGTGGTGGTTTTACCCGAAGTTCCAGTCACCCCGATGAGCTTCATGCTTGTCGACGGCCACCCGTACACCTCAGCAGCCACCTGCCCCAACACAGCGCGAACATTGTCAACGACAAGCACCGGGCGTGGGTCCTTGGTGGAGCGGATGATGGCGAGCCCGTCGGCGTCCGTAAGCAAAGCACTTGCCTTGGAATCTTTGGCGTAGCTCGCGCCGTGTGCCCGGGTGCCGGGAAGTGCCGCGAAGATGCCCCCGGGTTCTACTGCGGAAGAGTCCAGGCTGATAGAGGTCACCGTCATGTCTTCGCTCGGCGCGTTGACAAGTTCAGCGTGAGCCAGCTGGGCAAGATTGCGGATGGTTGCCCCGTTTACTGCGTTCATGGTGTCCTTCCTCTCTTACTGTGCTTGCAGCAGGAATGGCTCTGCGTGTGGGCTTGGCGGAATGTTCTCGCGGTTGAGCAGCCAGCTGGCAATCTGCGTAAATACCGGCGCAACCGACTGGCCGCCGGCGCCACCTTCAAGCGGACCACGCTGCGGTTCATCCAACATGACGGCAACCACAAAACGCGGGTCATTTGCCGGAGCGATACCAGCAAACGTAATCCAAAACGCGCTATTGGAATATGCGCCCGTGTCAGGGTTCACCTTCTGCGCCGTGCCGGTCTTACCAGAAAGCTGGTAACCCTCCAGCCCTGCGTTCTGAGCGGTACCGGACTGCATCCCGGTTGGGTCCGACTGGAACACAGAGCGGAACATATCCACCGTGGTCCGTGCCGTTTCCTCGCTGACCACACGTACACGTTCCGGCTCCGGCTGCGGGATCTCCTCCCCATCCGGGCCAGTGACCTTGGCAATAATGCGTGGCTCAATACGCTCACCGCCGTTCGCCAACGCCTGATACACGCCAGCCATCTGCAGCGCCGACCAGCTCATGCCCTGCCCAATTGGCAGATTGGCAAAGGTGCCGCCCGACCACTGCTCACGCACCGGCAACAGACCATCGGACTCATTTGGCAGCTCAATGCCGGTGGTCTGGCCAATGCCGAAGCGGCGCACATAATCCCAGTAACGGTCCTCACCCAGGCGCTGTGCAAGCTGCAGCGTGCCCACGTTGGAGGACTTACCAAAGATGCCTGCCGTGGTGTACGGCGCAACGTCGTGAGACCAGGCGTCGTTGACCCGAACACCAGCCATCTCAATAAAGCCCGGCACCTGGTGGACCTCATACGGGTCAGTCAGGCCCTCTTCAATTGCTGCGGCGGCGGTGATCACCTTCGCCACAGAACCCGGCTCAAAGGGGTGCGAAATAGACGTGTTGTCAAAGTCCCGGCCCTCCTTCAGCTGCTTTTCCAAGTTGCCGTTCGGGTCAATGGTGTCCGTGTTAGCCATTGCCAGCACTTCACCTGTGTGCGCGTCCAGCACTACTGCCTGGCCGCTCTTGGCCAGCGAGTTCGCTTTCGCCTGCTCAAGCGTCTGCTGGACAAAGGTCTGCAGATCCAAGTCAATGGTCAGCTGGATATCCGCGCCGTCAACCGCCGGCACAACGTCGCGAAGACTGCCCGGAATAGCAAGGCCGTCGGCGGAGACATCCTCGGTAGAACTGCCGTTAATGCCGGTCAGGATCGCGTCACTGGAGGCCTCCAAGCCGAACTGGCCGTGGCCGTCCATGCCAACCTTGCCCAAAATGTTTTCACCAATCGCACCATTCGGGTACTGGCGGATGTCCTGGTGGTCTGCCGCCACGCCGTGGAAACTCTTCGCAACCTTTGCGGCCACATCCGGGTCCACGTTGCGCACCAACACCTCGTAGTGGGTATCTGCCTTCAGCTTGTCCAGAATCTCGCGGGCGGAAACGTTGCCCACGGTGCGGTTACCGCCGTCGTCCACGCTTTGATCCGTCTCCGGCTTGCCTTCCGCAATCATGACCGGAATCTCATTGGCCATGGTGCGCAGCACGTCTTCAACACGAGCATCGATCTGGGCGTCGATGTCTTTTTTAGACAAGCCCTCTACACGCAGCTTCAGCTCCTGCTGCTCCTGGATCTCCTTGCGCAGCATGATCGGCGAAACGGTTAGCGATCGTGCCTGCATGGTGTAGGCCAAACGCTTGCCCTCACGGTCAGTGATCTCGCCGCGGCGCGCAACATCGTCGTATTTGCGGGTGCGCTGGTCAGCAGCCTGGACGCGAAGTTCCGGGCCCCACACCACCTGCACCCAAAACAGGCGGCCAACTAGAAGCGCAGCTACAAGGAGAAACGCCACCGCAAGCCCAGAGGCGCGGCGGTTTGTAATGTGGGATTGCCGTACCGGCTGCGGATGTTTGCCCACGCCGAAACCTCACCTACCTCTATCTGCTGCTAGTTCCCATCCATCTTGCACCCTGGCGAGTGCAAGTTGGCGCACCACGCGCTAGAACGCGGCGGGAACGTTCGGCTGGTACGGCGCCAGGTTGGCCAAGCCCTCAACGGCGGGAGCTTCACCCACCACGTTGCCGCCCGGGACCTGAGCCAAGTTATCGCCAAGCTCAGCGGTTGCCTTCTCATCACTGCTTGCGCGGTCGGCGCGGGTCGGTGCGCCATTAACGTCAACCAACTTGGCTACAGACTCTGGGTTGAAGTCGCGGCGGTGCTCAATGCGGCCGTCGTCAAGCATGGCGACAATGCCCGGCTGACCAGCAACCAACATGCCCTTCTCTGCCGCGCGCTGAGTGACCTCCGCAGAAGAACGCAGATCCTCCAGATTGCGGTTGAGGGATTCAACCTCATTGGTCAGCTGGCGCTCCTGGGACTGCAGCTGCTGGATGGTAAACGTCTGCGCCGTGGACAGACCAGACAGCAGCATCGCAATGGTCACGCCGATGACAAGTAGCACGACCGTCAAGCCGCCCACCTTGCCTAATGCGGTCTTCTGCTTCGCCGTCGTGGCCACCCTACGGCCACGGACCGACACCACCTGCTGGGAGCCAAGACGCCCACCGCGCGACTTCTGATGCGGCACATGCGGGCGCACATTCGGGCGCAACCCCGGACGGGTGTCAGGCGAGGTACGCGGCGTGCGCGTCGGCGCCGGCGCGTACACAGTTGCAGCTGCGCGGGTTTTCACTGCCATGGTCTCACTGTCCTTCGTTCGGGGTATCGGTCGGGAGCTTCTCAATGCCACGCACTCGCACCGGGGCGGCACGTGGGTTTTCATCAATCTCGGCCTGCGACGCCTTCTCGGCTCCGTGGGTGACAAGCTTGAACTTCGGCGCGGTACCCGGAAGATCCATCGGCAACCCCGGCGGGGTCTTCGACGTGGTCAGATCCGCAAACGCGGATTTGATGATCTTGTCTTCCAAGCTCTGGTAGCTCATGAACACCACACGACCGCCAACGCCAAGCAGATCCGTAATCACCGGCACGACGTTCTCCACCGCTTCAAGCTCACGGTTGACCTCAACGCGCAGCGCCTGGAATGTGCGCTTCGCCGGGTGGCCGCCGGTGCGCCTGGACGCGGCCGGGATCGTCGCATACAGCAACTCCACTAAGCGCCCGCTGCGGCTAAACGGCTCACGCTCGCGCTCCTTGACAATTGCAGACGCGATCTTGCCCGCAAAGCGCTCATCACCATACGTCTTCAAAATGCGTGCAATGTCACCATGCGAGTAGGTGTTGAGCACCTCCGCCGCCGTGATTCCCTGCGTGGGATCCATACGCATGTCCAGCGGAGCGTCCACCTTGTAGGCAAAGCCGCGCTCTTCCTGATCCAGCTGCATCGACGACACACCCAGGTCATAGAGCGCACCGGCCACGCCGACTTCGCGTACGAGATCGAAGGCGTCGCCCTCACCGTCGTCAATCGGCCCAGCGATCTGGTCAAAGCGCGCCTGCAGTGGGGTAAACCGATCACCAAATGGCGCTAGGCGCTTCGTGGCCTGCGCAAGCGCCAACGGATCACGGTCAACGCCAATAACGCGAGCCTGCGGGAACACAGTCAGGAAGTGCTCGGTGTGGCCGCCGGCGCCCAACGTGCCGTCCACAATCACCGCTTGGGAACCGAACTTCTCCACCGCCGGCGCGAGAAGCTCCGCCATGCGATCACGCATAACAGGGACATGACCGTGATTCGCCTCAATTGCGTAATCCATGGGTGCCACCCCTTTGCCCTGCTGCGCGTGTGTAGATGTGTTGAAGAGTTGCCCTTGCGGGGAGCGAGTAGAGCCCTGTCCGGGGCGGCTGCTCTGATGTCGGGGAAGTACACCAGAGGAGCTCACGCCCCGGACAGAGTCCGTACACGCTCTCCGTCAGTAGTCAGTGCCTGCCGTGTTAGGGGTAGTCAGTCCCTAGAGCAGACCGGAGAGAATGTCGTCATCATCCGCCGCCGAGAAAGCGGCTTCAGTTTCTTGTTGGTATGCGGCCCAGGACTCTGCGTCCCAGATCTCCAGAAAATCAACCGAGCCAATGACCACGCACTCCTTAGTCAGGCCTGCGTACTCACGGTGCGCCGGTGACAACGTGATGCGACCAGAACCATCAAGCGTTTGCTCATCCGCACTGGCAGCCAGATTTCGGATGAACGCGCGTGCCTTCGGGTTCGTACGAGAAGCCGCCGCGGCCTTGCGGGCACGTTGCGCGAACTCCTCGCGGGGAAAGACCGCTAGCGAGTGGTCCTGCCCCTTGGTCACCATCAACCCGTCCGCCAGCTCCTCACGGAACTTGGCGGGCAGCGTCAGGCGCCCCTTGTCGTCGAGCTTGGGAGTGTAGGTTCCCAGAAACATCCGGCGACCTACCTTTCCTTCACCTTCTGACATTGGCTTATGCAGTTTTCTGTGGCTTCGATTCCCGGTGGACACGTAGTCAAGGCGACCACCACGATTCTCCGCTGTGCCCCACTTTAACCCACTTTGCCCCACAAACGCCACACCGCGCGGCAAAATAAACGGAAAAATCTCTATTACTGCAGGTTACTGCGGTGGGGGATATATGGAGATCCTACCGCCACATGTGTCACTTTCGTACATTTAGGACACTTTGCTTCACGACGCCCACAGCTCCCCCACCCCTCAAACCGGACAAAACCCACGTTGAATCCCCACCATGGGCGCATATCGACCCCAAACAAGACTCCAGTGGGGCGAAGTGGGGGCTTCTAGTGGGGCGAAGTGGGGGCCCTGGTGGGGGCGTGCGGACATAACAACCCCCGGCTAGTCCAACACGCCTCGCCCAACACGCCGCGCCCAACTTCAACAGATATGCAGGGGAAGATATGCAGGTCTGCAGGTAGCGCCCCATTTTCATTAACGGGCCTCTTATTGAAAAATCCCTTTGACCTGCAGACCTGCATATCTTCCCCTGCATATTTGTCCAGAGATGGCCACATAGGAAGTCGGCGCGGCCAATCGGTCAATACGCGACACCTTTTGACATACAGCCGGGAATGAAAAAACGCCCTCCCAAAAACGGAAGGGCGCATAAGACTGCTACTGACTATGCGTCAGGGTTTTGGAAGCGACGGCGGAAATTCTCTTCCATGTTCACACTGCGCGCAGAGCGGGGACGCTGCCCACCTGCCGCTGGGCGCTGGCCACGAGACGGGGATGCGGGTGCACGAAGTGCCATGACACCACCGGCCATCATGACACCGAAACCGACCACGCTAATCAGCACTGCCCAAATGGTAAGCGAAGACAAGGCGACGCCGCCAAGCAGCAGCACAATGCCAAACACCAGCAGCGCGACGCTACGCAACGTCAGCTGACCGCCTCGCGGTGCATCCGAAAAGCCGGATTCACGGGCCACGCTACTAACAAACCTCGGGTCATCCGCGAGGAGCGACTTCTCAATTTCGCGCAGCATTTGCTGTTCTTGCTCAGATAGAGACACTGGCTATAACTCTTTCACAACTACCGATGGGCAATGCTAAATCTCTGTTGCTGTATTAACGGCCATCGTAGCTGTTTTGTTCCCGCAGCCACAGCATCCAGATAAAGAGTCCGATAACCAGCTAGGCAGCAGCCAGCGGCGCCTTGCCAGGGTGCGAAGCGTAGAGGAATTCTTCCGCATCCCCTAAAAGATTCAGCACAACCGCCGGATCAGGGTGCAATTCCAAACCAGAAGCGACCCGCCCACGCAGGCGCGAGTAGCCGCTAAAGCGAGCAGCCCACGCCTTTGCCTCCGGACCACATAGCGCTAACTTTTCCCACGCACTGGTTGGCAGGCGCTTGCGCTTGCGCAACACCTCAGAACCAGCGTTAACCGCTCCCGCAATACGCAGCGCCGCGCGGTAGGCGTTCTCCATAGCTAAATCGAAGCGGCCTGCTTCAATATCATCATGCGCCGCGGCAATCAGGTCCTCTGCGGCGTTAAAGAATGCGTCCCGGCGCGAAATCCTTGCGGGCGACCCGTAGACCTTGGATGTTGTGGCAGATACGACACTGTTCATGGGGCTTTTCCTTACCTCTTCTTCCGTTGTTTCCTTTGTTGCACTTAAAGCCTAAAACCCCCACCCACATCCCTTACCAGAAATTCGCACACTCGTTCTAACGCGAAAAGGGCACGAAAAGGGCCTGTGTCGTGGTTAGGTAGTGGAGTGCCAATCAGCATTCGACGTTTGAGTCCCGGCGAGTTTTCCATCCTCGCGCCCGCCCTTGTGGGGATCTACGTTTCGGCGATGGGCTATGACCCACAGATAAGTAACCAACGCGTGCGCGTCTGGCGCGGCGAGGTCACTGCCCCTGGGTTTACTGCTTTGGCCGCAATCGACGGGGACACGGTGGTGGGCGGCTGCTACGGCTTCCTCGGCAGCCGCGAACGCTGGTGGGACAAGCAGCTGGTACGCGCAATGGAAGATAACGGCGGTATAACCCCACAGCGCCAGGACCTGCTCAACAGCTATTTCGAGGTAGCCGAGATCCACGTCCACCCCTCACAGCAGGGCGCCGGCATCGGTGCTGCCATGCTGCGCGAGCTACTGCGCCTTGCCCCGGCAAAGTGGGCAGTACTTTCCACCCCGGAGGTGGACAATGAGGCCAACAACGCGTTCAGCCTGTACCGCAAATTTGGATTTGAAGATGTCGCGCGGGATTTCTACTATCCCGGCGACACCCGCCCTTTTGCCATCCTGGGTAGGCGCTTGCCGCTTGATCTGTAGTCTTAGAGGCTATGCAAGCCCCATCATCCCAACAGATCCCTGATTTCGAGCACATCCCTGAAGCGGTCAACGCGGAACTTGAGCGTTTCTTCCGCCAGCGCGACAGCGATATTGCCAAGCTTGGGGGCCCGGTTACCGCAGCTGTGGGGCACTTGGAGCGATTCGTTCTTGGTGGCGGCAAGCGTATCCGTCCGCTGTTTGGCTGGGCAGGGTTTGTCGGCGGCGGTGGCCTGCAAAACCAGAGTGAGGATCCTGCTGCGGTGCTGCGCGCGGTTACAGCTCTGGAGTTCATCCAGGCCTGCGCCTTGGTGCATGACGACATCATTGATGCCTCCGATACTCGGCGCGGCAACCCCACCGTGCACCGCAGCGTTGAAGCCTCCCACCGCGCGCAGGGTTTTCGCGGAAACGCTGAGGTGTTTGGCACCAACGCCGCTATCTTGATCGGTGATCTGGCTCTAGTGTGGGCTGAAGATATGTGGCGCGGCTCCGGTGTGAGCACCGAAGCCTTGGCCCGTGCTGAGAGCGCGTGGCGTGGTATGCGCACCGAGGTTATCGGCGGGCAGATCCTGGACATCATGCTGGAGGCCGAGGGCAGCGAGTCTGTGGAAATGGCTGATCGCGTGAACCGCTTCAAAACTGCCGCGTACACCATTGAACGTCCCCTGCATCTCGGGGCGGCGCTCGCGGGTGCTTCCGAGGAAGTCATCGAGGCGTTCCGCGGCTACGGCGAGGACATCGGCATCGCTTTCCAGCTGCGCGATGATCTGCTTGGTGTCTTCGGTGACTCCGCGGTGACCGGCAAGCCTGCTGGTGATGACATCCGGGAGGGCAAGCGCACCGTGCTGTACGCAAGTGCGCTTTCGCTTCTGGACGCGGCGTCAAGCCCCCACGCCGCCACTCTTCGCGACGGCATCGGCGTCGCCTCCGACCCCGAGCACCTGCAGGAACTGGCGCGCATTATTGAGCAAAGCGGTGCCGTCGACACGGTAGAAGAGCGCATTGAGGCGCTTACCACCTCAGGGTTGGCAAAGCTTGATGCAGCTGACCTACCCGAAAACGTGCGGGAAAACCTACGCGCACTGGCTATCAAGGCCACCGCGCGGCACACCTAGAACCTACGTAGAACGCCATACTTAGAACGCCATGGCCTGCGCGCGGCGAATCACTTCGCGCGCACCGTGGCCATGCAACGCGTCTACTGGGCGCCCCGGCAGGGACGCATCGGGCGTGAACAAAAAGTGGAGGATTTCTTCGGGGTTAAAGCCGCCGTCTGCAAGCACGGTGATCGCACCCGCTACAAACTTGGATAGCTCGCCCTCGTCCAGAAGCGCGGCGGGAATGTAGCGCACACCGTCTTTGCGGTAGGCCACAAGCTTGCCTGCGGCTACAAGGTCGTGGACCTTGGTCACAGGTACGCCGAGGGTTTCGGCAACGTCGGGGTACGCGAGCAGTTCTTCGTCTGCAAGCAAGGCATCAAGTGTCTGTGGTTGCTGTGGTGTATTCACGGTGTGTAAGTGTAATGCCATACTGGTTGCATGCAGTTGGCAGTTGGGGACTATTTAGATAACCGCTATGTCATTGACCGTGCGATTGCACGCGGCGGCATGGCTACCGTCTACCGCTGCGTGGATACTCGCTTAGGCCGCGAGGTCGCGGCGAAGGTGATGCATGAACAGTACGTGCACGATCCGGTGTTTGCGGAGCGGTTTCGCCGCGAGGCACGCGCTATGGCGCAGCTGAGCCACCCGAACCTGGTCAACGTGTACGACTTTTCCTCTGAGGGCGACGCGATCTTTTTGATCATGGAGCTGATCACTGGCGGGACGCTGCGTGAGTTGCTAGATGAACGCGGTCCGATGCCTGCGCATGCTGCAGCGGCTGTGATGCGCGGGATGCTCACCGGTCTTTCGGTTGCACACCGCAAGGGGTTGATTCACCGCGACATTAAGCCGGATAACGTGCTGATTGATGTGGATCACCGCGTAAAGCTGGCGGATTTCGGGTTAGTGCGTGCCGCCGCCGATGCCACGCATTCCACGGATCAGATTGTGGGCACGGTCAGCTACCTTTCCCCCGAGCAGGTAGACGGCTCCCCCATGACACAGTCCTCTGACGTTTACGCCGCCGGCATCGTGCTCTTTGAGCTGCTTACCGGCCGCACGCCATTTTCTGGTGAGACTCCCCTCGCCCACGCCTATGCGCGCCTGCGTGAGGACGTCCCGCCGCCTTCAGCCTGGATGCCTGGGGTGCCCATGCTTTTCGACGAGCTCGTGGCCACCGCAACCGCCCGCCACCCCGAAGATCGCTTCCGCGATGCAGCGGAGTTTTTGGGAGCGCTTGAAGATGTTGCGGATGCACTGGCGCTACCGGACTACACAGTGCCGGTACCTCGCAACGCCGCGGCGAACCGTGCGGCAGCGCACCCGACAGTCTTTGGGGTCGGCGCTCCACGTGCGCGCGACGAGCGCCTTTTCCCGGAAGCGCCTTCAGCCACACGCTACGAGCCAGCCGTACCCGCACCCGCCCCCGAGCGTGCGCCCATGCCAGCGCCCGCACCCGAGCACGTTGCGGCCCCTGCCCCGCAGCCGCAGCGCACGCCGGCGCCGCGCCCCCGCGCGGTGAGTAACCGCGGCGGGTTCGCTATCACGCTGTTTGTGGGCTTTGCCATTGCCGCCACCGCTGCCGTGTTGGTTGGCGGCTGGTGGTTCGGCTCGGGCATGTACGGGATGTTCCCGCCGATTTTTGTGACCGGCCAGTAGCCGGCCAGTAACCCGCTAGTAACCCGCTAGTATCGCAGCATCTCCGCGACCAAGAAGGCCAGCTCCAAGGCCTGCTCGGTGTTCAGACGCGGGTCGACCGCGGACTCGTAGCGGCCCGGCAGGTCCACGTCGGTGATGTCCTGGGCGCCGCCGAGGCACTCGGTGACGTTCTCGCCGGTGGCCTCCACGTGGATGCCGCCCGGGTGGGTGCCCAACTCACGGTGGACCTCGAAGAAGCCCTGGACCTCATCGATGATCTTGTCAAAGTGGCGGGTCTTGTAACCGTTGGATGCGGTCACGGTGTTGCCGTGCATCGGGTCACACTGCCAAACCACCTTGTGGCCAGATGCTTCCACTGCCTTGACAATGCCCGGCAGCACGTTGCGCACGTTGTCGTGGCCCATGCGGGTAATCATGGTGAGTCGACCCGGCTCACGGTTCGGGTCCAGCTTGTCCGCGTACGCCACTGCTTCATCCGGCGTGATCGACGGGCCAAGCTTGATGCCAACCGGGTTTTCAATCAGGGCGGCGAAGTTCACGTGGAAATCATCAATGCCGCGGGTACGCTCGCCGATCCACAGCTGGTGCGCGGACAGGTCGTAAAGCTTGGTTTCGCCCTTGTCGTTTTCCGCAATACGCAGCATTGCACGCTCGTAGTCCACCAAAAGTGCCTCGTGGGAGGCGTAGAACTCAGAGCGACGCAGGTTATCGTCGTTCACACCACAGGCGTCCATGAACGCCAGCGAGCGCGAAATCTCACGGGCCAGCGCCTCGTAGCGAGCACCCGCGGCAGATTTGCGCACGAATTCGCGGTTCCAGTCATTGATGTGGTGCAGATCCGCCGTGCCGGAAGACACCAACGCACGCACCAGGTTCATCGCTGCAGAGGAGTTCGCGTACGCACGCACCATACGGGCCGGATCGTGGCGGCGTGCCTCTTCCGTCGGCTCCACACCATTAACAATGTCGCCGCGGTAGTTCAGCAGGCCGTTTTCGTCGTAATCAGAGGAACGCGGCTTGGCGTACTGTCCGGCGATACGGCCAAGCTTGATCACCGGCATCGACGCACCGTACGTCAGCACCGCCGCCATCTGCAGCAGGGTGCGGATGTTGGCGCGAATGTGCGGCTCAGTGTTGGACTCAAAGGTCTCTGCGCAGTCGCCTCCTTGGAGGAGGAATGCTTTGCCCAACGCAACGTCTGCAAGCTGAGCCTTCAGCTTGTTCACCTCTGGGGCAAGCACAACCGGCGGCACAGACTCCAGAATCTTGCGCACGTAGTCCGCCTGATTCGGGTCCCACGACGGCTGCTGCTTCGCGTCGAGGGAAAGCACGTCGAGCCATCGCTGGTTCAGATCTCCCGGCAGCGGGGGCAGATCGGGCAGCACATCCTTGGGAATATCGATAGTCCAACTCACGCTAATAGTTGTACCACGCCCACACGTTCAATGTGTGAAATATCAGTTCCGCAATGTGGACACCTTGCCGTCGCGAGTCAACGGCAGCGCCTCCGCACACGCTTTGTACTTGCGCAAGTTGTGCCGCGCGTCCACCAACGCGTTGTGGTTTCCGTCAGGCAGCTTCGGCAAACGAGGACGCCCTGCCATCAGCCAGTACTGCTTCAACTCACGCGTGTAGCGCGGCAGCTGCCTGGGCAAACCACGCATGTCACCCCACAGTTGCGCAAGCACGACATGATCGTAGGCACCCACCCATGCCCACAGTTCCGGCTCCCCACGCGCGGTCAGGAACGCAAACAGCTCATCACGGATGGTCTTCAACGGCTTCCACACGTCTGCACCAGCCTCGGGCAGCTTGTCCAGCACGTTGTCACGCACCCAACTATTGGCTTTCGCCGGATCAAACTCAGTGGATACGGCGTAATATTCGCGCCCATCCTCGGCCACTACGCCAATGGAGATCAGCTCGATCGTGGAGCCGTCTTCGATAAATTCAGTGTCGTAAAAGTACTTCACGCTTTGGGCTTCTTGCTTGTCGACGCCGCGTTGTCCCCCACCCGCGGCCAAAACATAATCACCGCCACTGTCAAAACAGCAATCGGCGCGAGCACCGTGTTGTGAAACTCAAGAGTGTCTGCAATCAGGTACGCAATCACCGTCACCACCACAAGGACGATACGTACAACCAGATCTTTATCCATGCCACGACTCCAAAGCACCACCCGGCTGCGCACCTTCCGGATAGTTTCCTGTTGCTTCTAATTCTTTCTTCACGTCAGATGCGTAAATGTCCACATACGGGTTTTCAGAAAGCGCAGCCAGCTTCTGCATGCAGTAATCCGTAAACGGACGCATGACCTCGCGCGAATCTGGGTCAAACCCGTTCTCTCGTGCCCACGCATGCGGATCAATCGGCTCACTCAGTTTGATGTGCACCTTCACTGGGCGCAGCAGCCACGAGCCGATCGGGTTGGCCTCCCGCGCACCAAACATGGCCACAAGGACAATCGGTGCGCCACTGGCCATGGCAATGCGAGCCACACCAGTACGCCCCTTGTACACACGCCCATCGGGTGAGCGAGTGCCCTCCGGGTAGATACCAAAGACGTCACCACGCTCCAGCACCTTTGTGGCAGCTTCCTGCAGCGCATCGCCAGCATCTTTGCTTCCACGGTCAACCGGAATCTGGCCCACCGCACTAAAGAAGAACTTTTGCAGCCTGCCTTTGATGCCCGGCGCGGTGAAGTACTCATTCTTCGCCGGGAATTGGATCTGACGCGGCATCATCAGCGGCAGGTAGAACGAGTCCATCACGGACTGATGGTTAGACACCAAGATCACCGGGCCGGTGTCTGGGACGTGCTCCTTGCCCTCAATCGTCGGGCGGTTATACACCCGCAGAGGAAGTCCGAAGATTACCTTGAAAAACGAGTACCACCGGTTTTTCATATGCAGGATCCTTCTAGTTCGTCTTCACGCGGGCCAAATCAGCTACGCCGATCATACCCGCCTGGGGGCCCAGCTTTGCCTGCAGTACCTCAGGCACTGGGCGGTAGCCCGCGCCGACCATGGTTTCTCTCATCTCTGTGCAGGCGGTGTCCAGGAACAGATCCGCATCCGCGCTTACTCCACCGCCCAGCACAATCAGGGAAGGATCGAGCACGTCAGCGACAATGGAAAGCCCGCGCCCCAGCCAAATGCCGAAGCTTTCCAGCGCTGCCAACCCCAACGGGTCACCCGCTCGCGCGGCATCCATGACGTCGTGGCCCGTGGCCCGCTTGTCCACTACCTTGCGGTACAGCCCACAGTCAGTGAACTCACCCTGAGTGGCGCGCTCCACCGCGCAATCTACTAACGACGTGCCAGAGGCATATCGCTCCAAACATCCCTTCTTCCCACACGAGCACACACGCCCACCGGGCACGACGGTGAGGTGCCCGAACTCCGGTGCAGTACCGAACGCGCCGCGGTAGATCTCGCCTTTGTGCATCAAGGTTGCGCCGATACCCGTACCGACGGCGAAAAACACCCACGTCTCAGCATCTTTTGCCACGCCGAAGCGGTACTCACCCCAGGCGGCGGCGTTCGCGTCGTGTTCAAGGCGCACCGGCAGGCCAATGGCGGCTTCCAACTCTTTGCGCACCGGCGCATCATTACGCCACGCCAAGTGCGGAGCGAACCGCACGACCTCGCACTCTGGGTCTAAAAAGCCGGCAATTGCCACGCCCACTGCACTGATGTTGTGCTCAGCGCGCAGCTGTTCCACCATGTCCACGATCGCCTTGGTCAGGCCCGCACCGGTATCCGGCGTAGCGCCAGAGCGCACCGCGATCACGCTGCCGCCAGCATCCACCACAGCCGCGCGAGTGTTCGTTCCGCCGATATCAAACCCGACAGTCAGCGGCGAAGAAGTTGCAACCATAGGTGCCAATCGTAGACTCCCCCGCTCTCAATACCCGTTTCAACTACCCAGCACGTCCACCAATTGATCACCCAATGCCTGCCAAGCGAAACGTTCGGTGACAAATTGGCGGCCGGAGGGCAGCCCGTTGGCGTCGATAAGCAACCTGCTCACAGCAGCAATGAGTGCATCCGTGTCGCGGCCGGGAACCACAATGCCAGAATCCGCTGCAACCGTCTCGGGCGCGCCACCGGAATCCCCCGCCACCACGGGTACGCCGCACGCCTGGGCCTCCAGATAGACAATGCCAAGGCCCTCAACATCCAAACCGCCGAAACGCGTGCGTGCCGGCATGGCAAACACATCTGCGGCGGCAACGATGTCGCGCAGCATGTCACGCTCCACCGCACCAGTAAAATGCACCCCCTCGGTGGCCATGGATTCCAGACGAGCGCGATACGGCCCCTCCCCCACGATCACCAGCTGCGTGCCGGGTACCTGCTGCCGGATCTTCGGCAGAG
The DNA here is from genome assembly GCF_001263755.1 of Corynebacterium riegelii. Lineage (NCBI taxonomy): Bacteria > Bacillati > Actinomycetota > Actinomycetes > Mycobacteriales > Corynebacteriaceae > Corynebacterium > Corynebacterium riegelii. Next base: position 306,064 of record NZ_CP012342.1, on the reverse strand, counting down.
CACGGATCAGCTGGTCCTGGCCCTTCCGGCGCACAAGGCGCGAGGCACACACCACCAACGGTGCATCCCCAATGCCCAAAACCTTTCGAGTATCGGCACGCTTGTCGGGGCTTGCAGGGCGGAAATACTGCGTATCTACCCCCGAAGGCAACGCCACGTAGCGCGGCTGATTACCAAACACCGGCCGCAAACGCCCATAGGTATAGGTGGAAATGTACGTGATGACGTCAGCGTGGCGCCCGATGGCTTTCAGCGCTTGGCGGGCGCCTGGCAGCATCGACCAGCCCACCTCATGCCCATGCGTAGTGGCGACGACGCGCTTCGCACCCGCCTGCTTCGCTGCCTTGCCCATCAACCCAAGCGGGGCTGCAGCGCCGAACCAGACGGTGTCAATGTTGTGCTCACGAATCAGCTCTTGCATGCGGCGCTTCGTCGCCGGCGTAGGCAACATCACCCGTCGCGGCCAACGGACTACCTGAAAGGGCTGCACTGCGTCGAACGCCTCGGTGCCTTCATTGCCTTCCGGCGTGGAGGCAAACACCACGATCTTCTCAGCACCACAGCGCGCGATGTACTCATTGACGTAATCACGCAGGTAGGACTGAATCCCGCCAACAGTGGGCGGGAAATCATTGGTGACAAGCAGCACCGACATAGTGGCTAGTAGCGCACCGCACCAGAGATAGGCATGGAGTCATACGGCACCACCTGGACAGGAATGCCGTAATCAGAGGAATGCACAATCATTCCGTTGCCTATGTACATGCCAACGTGCGTTGTCCCCGGAAAGTAGCCAATAATGTCACCCGGTTGCAGGTGGCTCAGCGGCACCGGGGTCCCTCCCGCAAGCTGCGCCTGCGAGGTACGCGGGATACCAATGCCATTTTGTGCGTAGGCGTACACCATGAGCCCAGAGCAGTCGAACGCGTACGGGCCGGTCGCTCCCCACCCATAAGGCTTGCCCAACTGCCCCATCGCAGAGGCGACCACCCCGCTCGTTGCGCCCGGAAGAGACAGGCCAAGCAAGTCAACAGGGCCGTCCTTAGCAATCCAGCGGGAACGCTCCTCAGGCGTCAGGTTATCCACGCGGTGCTCAATCTCACGCACACGCTCTTCCAAATCCTCGCGCTCACGCTCGAGCTCATCACGCTTCCGGTGCAGCTCCTCGCGCTCCCGCTGCGCTTCATCCATCGCGCGGGTCACAGCATCCGAGCGCTCTGACGCAAAACGCGTTGCCTCATTGAGCCCATCAAGCGTGCGCCCAGCGCTGCGAGTCAACGCCCCCAAGTACGCGGCCCGGTCAATCGCCGCCTGCGGGCTACCGGACTCAAGCGTGTTCAGCAGCAACTCCTGCTGATTGTTGCGGTAGCGCGACTGCGCAATCCCATTGACTTGCCCCTGATAACCCGCGCGCGCCCCGCTCGCCCGCTCAACATCTACACGTGCAGCATCAGCATCAGCGTGCAGCTTGTCAATGTGCTGCTCCTTAGCCGCAATCTCGTCTTCGAGCGCCTTGATCTCTTCCGACTTCGCGGTCGTATCGTGGGAAACCTGCTCAAGTGCTTCAATCAGGTCATCGATCTCGTCTGCACCCGCCTGCACCGGCACGACTATCGACGCAAGCAGCGCGCCCGCCAGGACCCCAGGAACATACGACTGCCTAGACCTACGCTTTGAGTGCTTCCCCACGCCTGAAAACCTCTTCTCAATCCCACAGCGCTATATAAAACCGTTATCACTATAGCGGCGCACGCCACGCCTTCCAAGCCCTTTGCCACACTTTCCGCGGCGCGGAAAACGGGTGTGTAGTGCAGGTATGCAGAGTTACGGATGTGGCTGGAGGGAAGGATGTGGGCGGGGACGTTGTGGCGTCGAAAAGCAAAAAGCCCGGCCCCTTCAGTCAGGGAACCGGGCGAAGCAGCTCGCTTTAGTGGAAGCGGAATGCCGAGTGGATCGGCATCAGGTTCAGGCTGCGGTAGCCAACCGGAATGCCGGAGTTCAGCGCGTCGATGATCTGGCCATTGCCAGCGTAGATAGCAACGTGGGACGCACCGCCGTAGTAAGCGACAATGTCACCCGGCTGCAGCTGATCCAGCGGCACACGCTGGCCAGCGGAAGCCTGAGCCTGAGAGGTACGCGGGATGTTGATGCCAGCCTGGGAGTAAACCCAGGAGGTGAAGCCAGAGCAGTCGAACGCTGCCGGGCCAGCCGCGCCGTAGACGTACGGTGCGCCAACCTTCGCACGTGCAATGTCAACGATCTGCTGGCCCTTGTTCACGGCCGGAGCAGGCTCAGCAGCCGGCAGCGGCAGCGCGTCAGCCACAGCCGCGACGTTTGCAGCCGGCGCCGCCGGAGCAAACTGAGACTGCACAGCCTCAATAGCGTTGTTCAGCTCAGGAACGGCGTTAACAGCCGGCACGTTACGAGCCGCATCAACAGCAGCCTGGACGTTGTCTGCAAGGCCCGGGATGGCATCGAAGTTCGGCAGACCAACCTCGGTTGCGCCCGCAGTCGGTGCGATCAGCGTTGCGCCAGCAACTGCTGCGGTAGCTGCGGCCACTGCACGGGTTGCAGTGTTGGTCTCCTGGCGACGGTGTTTAGCCACGAAAGTGTTCTCCATATCATCTCAGTGCCTACCGGGTTAGCTGTCGGGTTGGGCTTGAGAGCCAGCCCTGGCTCACTCCGTAGCGCTTGTCGCGCTATCCTTGCGGCCATTCACCCCAGGGGGTGGATCCATTTGGATCCTGTTGTGGGCCCCCGGCTTCCACATCCTGGCCACCCTTTGTGACCATGCCGTGAAATTCGGCTTATATGTTGTTTTCGTACCTTGCGTCAACGTATGTCGTCGCAATGTCTCGGTTAGATTACGAAACGGCAACGACAATGTCCACCCACCGCGCCGTTACAGATTCGTTATTTGTGAAAATTGCCCCAATTCGGGGGCGTCCGTCTTGGAAAGTCGGCGAAACCATCACCTATTTCGAGCATCACGAAAGGTCCGTGACCTGCATGTTTTGGAAGCGGGCGCGTGAGTAGACAGGTACCGGGATGTGAGTTGTCTGACCGTTCGAAGCTCAGATGTGAATTGCGCTACGTAACCGGTTTGTTACATAACAAAACCCCCTCCCTTGGGAGGGGGTTTCACGCGTAAGCGACCGCAGGCTTAAGCGTTAGTCACGCGGGGTGGCGTCACGATCAGCGAGGTGTTTGGTCTCCTCAAGCTGACGCAGCGTCTCAACCTCTTCGTGGTGGTATTCGGCAGCCTTCTCGCGGACCTTCTCGGTGACACCGATCGGAGCCGGCTTGAACTTACCGATGGTCTCGGAGTCAGCGAAGCCAAGCTGGTTGAGCTGCTTCGGCACACGTGCACCGCCGTACTCAAGCGGAATCGGGTGGCCGTGCTCATCAACCGGGCCGAGCGGCTGGTGGATCTCAACGAAGGCACCGTTCGGCAGCTTCTTGATGATACCGGTCTCAATACCGTGCTCCAGAACCTCACGGTCGGAGCGCTGCAGACCAACACAGATGCGGTAGGTGATCCAGTAGGCAATCGGCGGCAGAATAATCAGGCCGATGCGACCGAACCAGGTCATCGCGTTCAGGGAGATCTGGAAGAAGTGGGCAACGTGGTCGTTACCACCGGAGATAGTCAGGATCATGAAGAAGACGATGCCCATGACACCCAGGCCGGTACGTGCCGGAACGTCGCGCGGACGCTGCAGCAGGTTGTGGTGCGCGTCGTCACCAGTGACCTTCTTCTCAATGAACGGGTATGCAATCAGCAGACCAACCATCACACCACACATTAGGGCAACCCAGAAGGCACCAGGGATGGTGTAGTTACCGATGTAGAGCTCCCATGCCGGCATGACACGAGCAGCACCGTCAGTCCACAGCATGTACACGTCAGGCTGGGAACCAGCGGACACCTGCGACGGGTTGTACGGGCCGATGTTCCAGATGCCGTTAATGGTGGTCAGACCAGCCATTGCAGCGAGCACTGCGAAGACGATCATCATGAAGCCAATTGCCTTGACGGCGAAGACCGGCATGATGCGGATACCCACAACGTTGTTCTCCGTGCGGCCAGGGCCCGGGAACTGCGTGTGCTTCTGGAACCAGACGAGCAGCAGGTGAGCTGCGATCAGAGCCAGGATCAGGCCCGGCAGGATCAGCACGTGCAGGATGTAGAAGCGGTCCAGCATCAGGTCGGACGGGAAGTCACCACCGAAGATGGCCCAGTGGGTCCAGGTACCAATGATCGGCACGGACAGGATGATCGCGGACATAATGCGCAGGCCCACACCGGAGAGCAGGTCGTCCGGCAGGGAGTAGCCCATGAAGCCTTCGATCATGCCGAGCAGGATCAGGGTGACACCGATGAGCCAGTTAGCCTCACGCGGGCGACGGAACGCGCCGGTGAAGAAGATGCGCATCATGTGGGCGAACATCGACATCATGAACATCAGTGCAGCCCAGTGGTGCATCTGGCGGACAAACAGGCCGCCGCGCACGTCAAAGGAAATATCAAGTGCCGTTGCGTAGGCGCGAGACATCTCGACACCGTTGAGCGGCAGGTACGCACCGTCATAAATGACCTTGGTAATGGACGGGTCAAAGAACAGTGCCAGGTAAATACCAGTCAGCAGAAGGATGATGAAGCTGTACAGCGCCATCTCACCGAGCATGAAGGACCAGTGGCTCGGGAACACCTTGTTGAGCTGAGCGCGGAGGAAGCCAGCGCCGGAGAGGCGCGAATCAGCGTTGTCCGCGGCTTTAGCGAGTTTTGTAGTCATTAGGACTTACGCTCCCAGAATGCCGGGCCAACGGGCTCGATGAAGTTGCCGTTGGCGATGAGGTAACCTTCTTCGTCAATTGTCACAGGCAGCTGCGGCAGCGCACGAGCAGCCGGGCCGAAGATCGGCTTAGCGTACTGCAGCGCGTCGAACTGCGACTGGTGACACGGGCAAAGGATGCGGTTCGTCTGCGCCTCGTACAGCGAGGTCGGGCAGCCGATGTGGGTGCAGATCTTCGAGTAGGCGTAGTAATCGCCGTAGTGGAAGTCTTCCTGCCCCTCACGCTCCACAACCTTCTTCGCATCTGCGGAACGCAGGCGAATCAGCATGACCGCGTTACGCGGACCGTGGATGGAGTGCATGTGGTTTTCGTACACATCGCGCTCCGGGTTGTACTGCGCACCGTCGTTCACATCTTCCTCGTACAGCGGGAAGACGGTCTCCATAGCTGCAGCAGCCAGGTCCTCCGGGCGCATACGCACCAGGCGGGAAACGCCGGCAGTGGTGAAGTGCTCCCCTGCCACGCCGGAGTGCTTTTCAGCAATCGCACCGGTGTCGCGGCCCAGGTAGATCTTCACGCCCTGCTCGTGCAGGGTCCAGCCGTGCGTCCACAGGGTGCCGTCACCGTGGTAGCCAAGAGCGTGACGCTCACGCCACGGGTTCTTGATCATGCCACCCATCGGGGCGATAACCACGAGGCCGGCCAGAACACCAGCGGTGCCAAGCAGGCCCTTGATGGCCTTGCGACGACCCAAGGTGGAGGTCTCCCACGCATCGTTCAGCAGAGCGGTGGTCGTGCGGCGGTCCAGCTCAGAGGAGCGGCCGTCATGGCGACGCTGTACCGAAATCTCTTCCGGAATGAACTTCTTGACGTACTGGATGATGGCGAAGCCAAGCGCAGCAAACGTCAAACCTGCAGTCAGACCCAGCAGCGGGGTGTACAGGGTGAACGTCAACAGACCTTCATCACCGTGGAACTTCGGCTCCCACGGCCAGAACAGGTACACACCCAAGAACGCAATTGCCGAGAGTACGGAGACAACCAACCATGCGGTGATGCCGGCAGCTGCCGACTTCTCGCGCGGGTCGCCCTCTACCGGGTAACGCTCCTTGCGGTAGGCCACCGTAACGTCATCGAGCTCGGTACCCAGAGCAGCGAGCTCGGCATTGCTCATGCGGTCGAGCTCTTCAGTCGTGTAGTTCTTCTTCACATCACTCATGAGCGAGATCCAATCCAAATAGCACCGGCAGCCACGAGGGTCACGCCGATAATCCACATCGCCATACCTTCAGACACTGGGCCTAAGCCACCGAGGCCGTAGCCACCCGGGCTCGGAGTCTCCTTGGAGGACTTGATGAAGGCAATGATGTCCTTCTTCTCATCAGCGCTGAGCTGACGATCAGAGAACTTCGGCATGTTCTGCGGGCCAGTCAGCATCGCCTGGTAGATCTCCTGCTCATTCGCAGGATCCAGGACCGGTGCGTACTTACCGGAGGACAGTGCGCCGCCACGGCCGGTGAAGCTGTGGCAGGAAGCGCAGTTCAGGCGGAACAGCTCGCCACCACGGGCGACGTCCTCTGCCTTCATCTGTCCATCAAAATTCTTGCCACGGAGCTCCTCCATGGCGAGCGTGCCGTCCGGGTTGTACACCAGCTCCGGGCCGCCACCGTTGGCAGCAACGTATGCAGCCAAAGCGAGTGCCTGGGACTCGGTGTAGCGCGGACGCTTGCGCTCCGCCTGCGCGTCGTTAGACATCATCGGCATACGGCCAGAGTTGACCTGGAAGTACACGGCGCCTTCGCCGGTACCAATCAGGGACGGACCGCGGCCCTCAACGCCCTGCAGGTTCGCGCCGTGGCAGGTAATACAGGCCACGTCGTAGAGATCCTTGCCCTCTTGAATCATTGCCTGCTCATCACGCTGGGCAGTTGCAACCTGCGCGTTCGGCGCAAGCGCGGATGCAAGGAAACCCGCGCCGGTCAAACCCAACGTAAGCGCTGCAGCACCAGCGACGGTGCGCTGCGTCTTGCGACGGCTACGCGTCTTCTTAGGTGTGTTTTCCATCTTGTTCCCTTAAAAGAAATGCTTTGAGAAGTACGTCAGTTCGCCTGACTACTGGACCAGGTACAGCGTGATGAACACGCCAACCCAGATCACGTCAACGAAGTGCCAGTAGTAGGACGTTGCCATTGCGGCGGTTGCCTGTGCAGGGGTGAACTTAGACTTCGAAACGCGCATCATCACAACGATGAAGGCGAGGATGCCTGCCGTCACGTGAGCCATGTGGAAGCCGGTGATGATGTAAATCATCGAGCCATACACACTGGACTGAATGGTCACACCCGCGTGAATCATCTCCGTCCACTCAATACCGACGAGGACGAGGAACACGAAGCCGAGCGCGATGGTGACGCCGAACCACTTGCGCAGCCCGAATACGTCACCCCTTTCAGCAGCGAAGACACCCAGCTGAGACGTCACCGACGAGGTCAGCAGAACGACGGTAATAATTCCGCCGAACGCCACGTTCAGGTGCGCCGTCTGGTTGCCCCAATCGCCAGCCGTCAAGCCGTTAGCTCGAGACACGAAGTACATCGCGAACAGGCCAGCGAAGAACATTAATTCTTGGGCGAGGAACGCAATCGTGCCGACGCTGACCATATTGGGACGGTTCAGCGCTGCGACGCGATCATGCGGTGTCGCCATACCTTGGTTAGAAATTGCGGTCGTCACGCATGTGATTATCCCCTGAAAGAGCCGTAAAGTCACCTCGATTACCCCCGAAATTTTTCTGAACGTAGGACCACAACCTGCTCTTTTTGGTCATAAAGGTGTTGCAGAAAAAGTTTTTTCAAAAGTCGGGAACTATTTAGCCCCGATATCCGACTGTTATCCATGCAGGTCATCCGCAAAGGCCGAGAAAATCAGGCCGAAATGGACGCATGTTGCCCCTCTCCGGGGCGTGCCCAACACCGCGTTTGATACTTACGGAATAGTTCCCAATTGTGTTTAACGTCACACCATCTGCTCCCCCACCTTTAAGGGTCCACCTTTCGGATGACCCCCGTATTTCACAGACAAAGCAAAACCCCGCCGGCTCCGAAGTGCTATCGGAGCGGGCGGGGTATTCCCAGTCGGTGAAGGCTATGCCGACATTAGTGCTTCTCGCGCGGAATGCCGTACTGCAGGTTCAGCTGGGTGGTAGCCCAGATCAGGAACACTGCACCGAAGGCGATCAGCCACAACTGGTAGAAGGCGATGCCCAGGCCCAGGAAGAAGATCGCACCAGCCATGGCGAGCGGCCAGATGGAGCTCGGAGAGAAGAAGCCCAGCACGCCAGCGCCGTCCTCAATCTCAGCCTCTTCCCAGTCCTCCGGGACGATGTCCATGCGACGCTCAGTGAAGTCGAGGTACACCGCAAGCATGAAGCACAGTGCGGTAGCCAGTACCAGTGCGACAGAACCAACCCACTCGGTGCCGAACAGCCACGCGTCCTCACCAATCCAGGCAGTGGAAATGATGTAGAACACCGCCATCAGGGCCAAGAAGGTGCCGATTGCGTAGAAAACTCTTGCGCCAGTTCCCATTTTTTACACCTCTCTCTTAAACGTTCGCGTTCGGGTCTTGGTAGTTGATGCCGTCGCGGGAACCGGTACGGTCACTCACAAACGGGCGGGTGGAGGTTGCGTACGGTGCCTCACCGATAGCGCGCAGCGCATCAGAGTTCGGTGCCTGCGGGTTAGCAGTACGGAATGCAACGTAGTCGCGGAACTTCTCCGGGCTCACAGCGCGAACCTCGAAGTTCATCATTGCGTGGTAGGTACCGCACATCTCAGCACAGCGGCCAACGAATGCGCCCTCGCGGTCGATCTGCTCGATCTGGAAAGCACGCTGCTGCTGGTTGGACTCCGGGTGAGCGTAAGCGTCACGCTTGAACAGGAACTCCGGTACCCAGAACGCGTGGTTCACATCGCCAGAAGCGAGGCGGAACTCAATCGCGGTCTCCGTCGGCAGAACGAGAACCGGAACTTCCTCGGTGGAACCGATGGTCTCGATCTCATTGAAGTTCAGGTAGGAGATATCACCCGTGGAGGTGCCGTGAATCGGGTTCGCGTTGCGGGTGCCCTCCGGGTCAAACTTCGTTGCATCTGCGAGCGCCTGACGCTCCTCATCAACACCGTCGTACGCCTGGCCGTCTGCGGTGAACTCACCGTCAATGGCTGCGTAGCCAAACTTCCAGTTCCACTGGTAGCCGGTGACGTCAACCGTAACCTTGGGATCCTTGTTCAACGCCGTAGCATGCGTCTGCGACTGCACGGTGAAGAAGAACAGCACCATGACGATGATGATCGGCACGATGGTGAGAATCAGCTCAAGCGGAACGTTGTACTGCAGCTGCTTCGGGAACTCCGGAGCACCCTGCTTCTCACGCTTCTTGTTGTTCCAAGCAAAAATCGCGGTGAGGAACAGACCCCACATGATGATGCCGATGATCCAAGCGGCAACCCAGGTCCATACCCAGAAGTTGTACATCTGAGCACCCTCAGGGGTAACCGGGTCCGGCCAGCCCATGTCCATGAGTCGATTGACCGCGTCCGGCGCTGCTACGTCACAGCCAGTGAGCGTCAGCCCACCGAGCAGGAGCGAAGCCGCGATGCCAGCCTTCTTGGCAAAGCTGCGGTTCGTGTGCTTTTCCACGTGTGTTTGCCTTCCTGTCCACACTTCATGTTCATGCTCTGGCCGCTTCGTTCACGGTTCTTCGCAGCTTTCGCGAAAAAGTGCACGAAACTGCCAGAACATTCCTACCCAGTCAGAATAGTTCAAATGAATTCCGGTGTTGGAATTCCAAGCGCTTCACTTCGCTTCCTCGCTCGGGGGTGGCCCGTCAACCGGAGAAACCCCCGCTTGTTGGGGTGCGTGCTGGGCTTTTGGCGTGGCGTCGATAAGCAAAAGCTCTTCCTTCGTCCAAAAGTTGGCCCCCTTTCGGGGCACGGCAAAAGATGGACCGGCGCGGTTGCCGGATGTTGGGTGCTCGTCTCTATTGTGGAGGGAAGCAACACGCGCACCTTACATATAGGAGAGGTTTCCAAATTATGTGCGGTCTTCTAGCAATGCTCACGGCCAACGGCGCAGGCGCCTCCTTTGTTGAGCCTGTTGAGCGGGCGCTTCCCTGCATGTACCACCGCGGCCCTGACGCCGCCGGCACGTGGAACGACGCGGACGCGGTTTTCGGTTTCAACCGCCTCGCCATCATTGACATCGAGCATTCCCACCAGCCACTGCGGTGGGGACCTGAGAACAACCCGCAGCGTTACGCCCTGACGTTTAATGGTGAGATCTACAACTACATCGAACTGCGCGAAGAGCTGCAGAAAGAGGGCTTCAGCTTTGCGACGGAAGGCGACGGCGAACCCATCGTTGTTGGCTTCCACCACTGGGGCGAGAAGGTAGTCGAGCACCTGCGCGGCATGTTCGCCTTTGTTATTTGGGACACGGAGACAAAGACGATGTTCGCCGCCCGCGACCAGTTCGGCATCAAGCCGCTGTACTACGCAACAACCGAGGCGGGCACCGTTTTTGCTTCTGAGAAGAAGTCCATCCTGGAGATGGCGCCTGAGCTGGGCCTGTCGCTGGATCTGGATCGCCGCGCGATCGAACATTACGTGGATCTGCAGTACGTTCCGGAACCGGAGAGTTTGCACGCGGGGATCCGTCGCGTGGAGTCCGGCTGCACGGTGACGCTGACCCCGGGTGGCACGGTGAAGTCCAAGCGATACTTCAAGCCCCACTTCTCTCCCACTCCCGTGGTGAAGGGCAAGGAGCAGGACCTCTACGACCGTATCGCTGCTGCGCTTGAAGATTCTGTGGCGAAGCACATGCGCGCTGACGTCACCGTGGGTTCTTTCCTCTCCGGCGGCATTGACTCCACAGCGATTGCCGCGCTGGCCAAGCGCCACAACCCGGACCTGTTGACGTTTACCACCGGCTTTGAGCGCGAGGGATACTCCGAGGTGGACGTTGCCGCCGAATCTGCTGCTGCGATCGGCGTGGAGCACATTGTCAAGATTGTCTCGCCCGAGGAATACGCCGACGCGATTCCGAAGATCATGTGGTACCTGGATGATCCTGTGGCTGACCCCTCGCTGGTGCCGCTGTTCTTCGTGGCCCAAGAGGCACGCAAGCATGTCAAGGTAGTGCTCTCCGGCGAGGGAGCGGACGAACTGTTTGGCGGCTACACCATTTATAAGGAGCCGCTGTCGCTTGCGCCGTTTGAGAAGCTGCCGACTGCGTTGAACCGTGGGCTGAACCGGCTTTCGCGCGTTTTGCCGGATGGAGTCAAGGGCAAGAGCTTGCTTGAGCGCGGCACGACCCCGATGGAAGAGCGGTACTACGGCAACGCTCGCTCCTTTAACTTCGAGCAGCTCCAGCGCGTGCTGCCGTGGGCGAAGCGCGAGTGGGACCACCGCGAGGTCACCGCACCGATCTACGCCACCTCCACCGAGATGGATCCGGTTGCACGCATGCAGAACCTCGATCTGTTCACCTGGATGCGTGGCGATATCTTAGTCAAGGCGGACAAGATGAACATGGCGAACTCGCTGGAGCTGCGCGTGCCGTTCCTGGATAAGGAGGTCTTTGAGGTCGCGCAGACGATTCCGTACGACCAGAAGATCGCGCACGGCACCACCAAGTACGCGTTGCGTAAGGCGATGGAGCAGATCGTTCCGCCGCATGTTCTCCACCGCAAGAAGCTGGGCTTCCCTGTTCCGATGCGCCACTGGCTGGCCGGCGATGAGCTCTTTGGTTGGGCCCAAGACACCATCCGCGAGTCCCAGACCGACGACATCTTTGCCAAGGATCAGGTCCTGGAGATGCTCAAGGAGCACCGTGATGGTGTTTCCGATCATTCGCGTCGCTTGTGGACGGTCCTTGCGTTCATGATCTGGCACGGCATCTTTGTTGAAGACCGCCTTGACCCGCAGATTGAGCAGAAGGATTACCCCGTCAAGCTCTAAGCTGGGGCGCCATGAGCGTCGTTGAGATCATTTCGTCCCGTGAGGTGCCACTCGGTGGCCCGCGCGCGATGACGGTGCACCGGACTATTCCGCACAGGCAGCGCCCCATGATTGGGGCCTGGTGTTTCGTCGACCATTTCGGTCCCGATGACGTGGCACGCACCGGCGGGATGGACGTTGCCCCGTTTGAGGAGGAAATCCTCATGTGGTGGAACTTTGTCGCCCGCGACTTTAGCGAGATCAAGCAGGCGCGCACGCAATGGCAGGCACAAGCCGGAGGCGACGGTGAGCGTTTCGGGCAGGTCGACGGCTACGTTGGCCACGGCGGGCCAGGGAAAAACCCTGATGGGATGAGCTGGCTGCCGGCCCCAGAGCTTCCCAACGCCACGCTAAAGCCGCGGCGCAACCCGGGGCCGATAGCCCGGGCTGCTATTTAGCTGCTGCCGTTAGCCCTCGGCGAGCATCTCGCGCACCATGGGCACAACCTTGGTTCCGTAGAGCTCCACGGAACGCATGCGCGCTGCGTGCGGGATCTGGCCAACAGTGGAATAGACCATGTCGTAGCGTCCCAGGTCCAGCGTGCGAACCGTGTCTGCGATCTTCCTAGCCACCGTCTCCGGCGAGCCAACGGTGAGCGCACCGTGGTTGATCTCCGACTCAAACCTGCCGCGGGTCAGTCGCGGCCACCCGCGCGTAATGCCGATGCGGTGCTGGGCGGCGGCGTACTCCTCAAAGATGAGGTCCTTGGCTTCCTCATCAGTGTCAGCAACAAAGCCCGGCGAGTGCACGCCCACTGGGTGCGCGGTGGTGCCGAATTGCTCGGTTGCCTGCTTGTACAGGTCAATAAACGGCTTGAAGCGCACCGGCGCCCCGCCAATAATTGCCAACATGAGGCCAAAGCCGTAGCGGGCAGTGCGCACCACAGACTCCGGCGAGCCACCCACGCCGACCCAGGTGGTCAGGCCATTTTCGGTCTTCGGGAACACATCGGCGTTGTCCAGTGCCGGACGAGTCTCACCCGACCAGGTCACCGGCTCCTCTTTGACCAACTCCGCCCACAGGTTGATCTTTTCCTCAAACAGACGGTTGTAGTCCTCCAGCTTGTAACCGAACAGTGGAAAAGACTCCGTAAAGGACCCGCGGCCAAGGATGATCTCCGCACGGCCGTTAGACAACGCGTCCAACGTAGCGAACTGCTCAAACACCCGAACCGGGTCGTCGGAAGACAGCACCGTCACCCCTGACGCCAGCTTCAGGTGCTTCGTTGCGGTAGCAATACCGGCCAGCATGGTCGGCGGCGAGGAAATCGCGTAATCCGGCCGGTGGTGTTCGCCAACCGTGAAGGCGTCGACGCCGATGCTGTCTGCCAGCACGGCCTCCTCCAGCGTTGCGCGGATTGCTTCTGCGTGCGTGAACAGGGTGCCGTCTTCATGGCGCGGCAGGTCGCCGAAGGTATCTAGGCCAAATTGAATAGCTGCTGGGTCCAGCGTGGTCATGTGCACTCCCTTTATTACGTGACGTGTCAACTACATTAACCGATTGGGTGTGGGAATATTCCCGGCGTTGGGGATGCGTCAATAAGCAAGAGCCCTGCCCTACTAGCAGATAAAAATTTTCGGCCCCTATTTCCGCAGGTCAGATGTCAATACCTTCAGCTGGAAACGCGTTATCTGCTAGGAGCAGCGCGGTGCAATCGCCGAAAGCACGCGATAATTGGCAAGCATGAAGCGAACCCTTGGCATCAGCATCATGGCAACGGTGGCACTTTTCGCTTCGGCCTGCGGGTCGGGCGAGGAAGCTACCCAAACGGAAACCAATACTGAGACGACAAGCACCGCCGAGCGCGGTGGCACATCCACCATCACCTTCGCCCTGCCCGACGGGGTGAGTGAGGTTGCGGACTATTCGCCTACGGACGGCTGGACGAAGTCCTACACCGACAACCCGGAGAACCCAACGATTGTCATTCGTGTCAGCGATGACTTGGGCCGAACCCCTGACGCGGATTCAACGGTTGGTGTGCTGCGTGGTGAGGCCATGCTCAATGGCGCTTACGGCCCCGACTGGTCCCCGGGCGAGGTGGAGAAGCTGGAAGTGGATAACGCTGACATTGGGATTGAATACTCGTTCAGCACGAAGCAGGAAGACGCTGACATCACCGGCACTTGGTTCCTGCTGTCTCATGACGAAAGCGAGAAGGTCGCAGGCGTTGAGGTCATTGGTACGGATGTCTCCCCCGCCCTGGTCTCGCAGATCCGCGACTCGCTCGAATACACCCCGTAAGAACCCCACAAATACATTCCGCCGCGCGGAAACCTCACCCAAGCCCATCAAAGGCTTAAAGGGAAGTTTTCCGCGCGGCGGAATGCGTAAGAAAGCTAACAGCGCTTAGTTAAAGCTGTCGCCGCAAGCGCAGGCGGAGCCAGCGTTCGGGTTATCAATGGTGAAACCCTGCTGCTCAATGGTGTCAGCAAAGTCGATGGTTGCGCCGGTCAGGTACGGCACGCTCATCTTGTCCACCACGAGACGGACACCGCCAACCTCGTCGATCTTGTCACCGTCAAGCTCACGGTCATCAAAGTAAAGCTGGTAGCGCAAGCCTGCGCAGCCACCCGGCTGCACGGCAATACGCAGGGAAAGGTCGGTGCGACCTTCCTGGTCTAGCAGCGCCTTTGCCTTTGCGGCAGCTGCCTCGGTCAGGGTTACGCCTGTTGCGGAAGTAGGTGCAGTCATTGTTTTCTCCTCACGTTCTTGGTGGAGTTTGCGCCCAGCGTACTCCAACTACGCCTTGCAACGTCACGCACACCCTACCTATTCCTGCATCCCGCCTTTGGACTATGGGGGTGGCCTTGTAGCCTAGGACTCGTGAAACTTCCCTGGCAGAAATCTGAAACGGCAGCAGATGCCGAAACGTTGAGCACCGACACCTCCGCAGAAACCGCCGCGGCGGCTGAGCCTGAACCGCAGTACCCGAAGGGCTACACCCCGCCGAAGGGTAAGCCGACGCCGAAGCGTCATGACCAGGAGGTCAAGCGCGGCGTGGTGCGCGATCCGAATGCGGCGACGCCGGCGCAGCAGGCGCAGCGTCGTAAAGAGTTAAAGCAGTCCATGAGCAAGGAAGAGTGGAAGGCGTACAAGCAGCAGGAGCGCGAGGAGCGCCGCAAGGCATCGCGCGAGATGCAGCAGCGCATTGACGCAGGTGATGATCGCTACCTGATGGAGCGTGACCGCGGTGAGGTCCGCCGCTACGTGCGCGACTGGGTGGATTCGCGCCGCCTGTTTAATAACTACGCCATGCCGTTTGCCATGGTCCTGCTCGCGGTGATGTTTATTGGCACGTTCTTGCCGCGTCTGGCTGCTGCGCTGAGTATTGTGACGTTTGTTTTTGTGGTCACGATCTTCTTGGAGGCGTTCATCGTTGGCAAGCGTGTGAACAGTGATGTTCGCAAGAAGTTCCCGGGCACCACGGACACTGGTTTTGCGCTGGGTATGTATGCGTGGACGCGTGCGTCGCAAATGCGCAGCTGGCGTTCCCCGAAGCCGCAGGTTGCGTTGGGTCAAAAGGTCTAAGCCGTGGCTGTGCAATTCCCGCCAGTTGAGGCGCCGAATGCGTCCCGAAAGCAGACGATTCTGGACAGCCTGCAGGTGTCGGTGCCCGGCCGCTCCCTGGGGCGTTTAGCGCAGATCGGCGCGTGGGTTGCGTCGGTGCAGGGTGCGGATGTTCCGCAGCCGTTTACGCGTGCGCGTGCGGTGGTTGTTGCTGGCAATCATGGGATTGCGCGTCGTGGTGTCTCGGCGTGGGTTGAGGATGCCGCGCAGCAGCAGGTGCAGCAGATCGCTGCAGGTGGCGGGCCGGCTAATGCGGCTGCCAGGCTTGCCGGTGGGAGCATCAGGCTTGTCGACGCTTACGTGAACCACCCCACCCGCCCCATCGACACCGAACCCGCCATGACGCTTCAGGCGTGCACGGAGGCCTTCGAGCACGGCATTGCTATTGCTGACCAGGAGATTGATGCCGGCGCGGACCTGATCATCCCGGGTGATTGCGGGGTTGGAAACACCACGGTGGCCGCCGCGCTGTTCGGGGTATTCACACGCACGGAACCGGTCAAGGCGATCGGCCGGGGTTCCGGAATCAATGATGAGGTGTGGAAGGTCAAAGTCACCGCGATGAGGGACGCAATGTTTCGAGTGCGTTCCTTCCGCGATGATGAAGAGCGCGTGATCGCAGAGATCGGCGGGCCAGATTTCGCCTGCTTGGTGGGGCTGATTGCGCAGGCGGCGGCACGCCGTACCCCCGTGGTTGTTGATGGCGCGTACGCCGCCGTTGCCGCCTACGTGGCTGAGCGCATGGCACCCGGCACGAAGCGCTGGCTGATTGCCAGCCAGCTCACTGCTGAGCCTTGCCACGTGACCTGCCTGGAAGCGCTCGAACTTGAGCCGGTGTTGGCGTTGGACTGCACCGTCGGCCAGGCAGCCGGCGGGTTGGCGGCGTTGCCAACAATCAACCTCGCCGCCGAGCTAGTCGCTGACGCCCTGGCGGACGCCACCTAACCCGGGTTTAAACCGGGCCTAACCCCGGTTTAAACCAGGCGGTAGTTCCAGCCGTGGGTGTCTTCCACGGTGCCGTTTTGGATACCGCGCAGGCGCTCACGCAGCTGCAAGGTGATTGGGCCTGCCTCGTTGTTGTTAATGGTGAACTCACCATCGGCAGACAGCACGCGGCCCACGGGCGTGATCACGGCGGCGGTACCGCAAGCCAGCGTCTCGGTGATCTGGCCGGACTCGGCGCCGTTGCGCCAGTCGTCGACAGTAATCTTGCGCTCTTCCGGCGCATAGCCCAAGTCCTCCGCAACCTGCAGCAGGGACTTGCGGGTAATGCCTGCCAAAAGGGAGCCCGACAGCGCAGGCGTAATCAGCTTGGCGTTATCGCCGGAGCCTTCGACGAACATGAGGTTCATGCCGCCCATTTCCTCGATGTACTTACGCTCGATTGCGTCCAGCCACACAACCTGGTCGCAGCCCTTCTCCTCTGCCTCAGCCTGAGCCAGCAGGGATGCGGCGTAGTTGCCGGCAAACTTTGCGTCACCGGTACCACCAGGTGCTGCGCGGACGTACTCCTTGGAAATCCACACGCTGACCGGCTTGATGCCGCCGGAGAAGTACGCACCGGCAGGTGAGGCAATGAGGTAGAAGGTGTACGAGCTACTCGGCTTAACCCCCAGGGTTTCCTCCGTAGAAATCATGAAGGGGCGCAGATACAGCGCTGCCTCGCCGCCGGCTGCCGGGACCCAGTCCTGGTCCACGGTCACCAGCTGCTTGATCGCTTCGATGAATGTCTCTTCCGGCAGCTCCGGCATGGCCAAGCGGTGTGCGGAGTGCTGGAAACGGGCAGCGTTTTGCTCCGGGCGGAACGTGGTGATGGAGCCATCTTCATGGCGGTATGCCTTCAGGCCCTCGAAGATGGCTTGACCGTAGTGCAGCACGCTGGTTGCCGGGTCCAGAGAAATTGGGCCGTAGGGGCGCACGCGTGCGTCGTGCCAGCCGTCCTCTTCCGTCCACTCGATGGAAACCATGTGGTCAGTGAACGTTTTGCCGAAGGCTGGGTTTTCCAGGATCGCCTGACGCTCGGCGTCGCTCACGGGATTGTCGGTTTTGGTAATGCTGAATTCGATCGAAGACATGACCTAACCTTACTCCTATGAAGTTGAACAATTTCAGCGCCCGCGGCACGACCGTGGCGCTTCGCACTGCTGACACTGCCCCTACTACTGCTGCACGCATCGTCCCTATTGCCAAAGGCGATGATGGCCTTGAGCTTCCGGTGACGTCTCTTGCACCGGAAGGCTTGCTCGACGCACTGTCCTCTCTCGGCGCCAAGGGTGGCGCTGGCGAGACGCTTCGCCTGCTTATCGACGGCACCGTGTACCTCACCACCGGCCTCGGCAACGCCGACGACATCGATGATGAGGCGGTACGCCGCGCCTACGGTGTCGCAGCCCGCGCGCTTGGCGATATCAAGGAAGCCGCCGCATCCTGTGAGTTTGGCACCCAGGCCGTGGTTGAGGGCCTGCTTCTGGGCAGCTACAAGTACGCAGGCTTCAAGTCTGAGAACGACAACTCCCCTGCCATCGTGACTGTGGTTGGCGCTGACCAGGATGAGTTTGACCGCGCGGTTGCCGTGGCCGATTCCGTGAACTTCTCCCGTGACCTGGTCAACACCCCGGCCGCGTTCCTCTACCCGGAGGCCTACGCCGGCATTGTCAAGGACCTCGCCGAAGAGTGGAAGGACGAGGTTGACCTGACAGTTGAGGTCATCTCGGGCGACCAGTTGGCCCAGCAGGGCTTCGGCGGCATCGTGGCAGTTGGCAAGGGTTCCAAGAACGGCCCGCAGCTGGTACACGTGTCTTACGACGGTGGCGGCGACAAGCACATCGCCCTGGTTGGCAAGGGCATCACGTTTGATACCGGCGGTATCTCCCTGAAGCCTTCCGCGAATATGGAAGACATGATTTCGGACATGGGCGGTTCGGCCGCGCAGTTGGGTGCGATCGTTGCCGCAGCAAAGCTGAAGCTGCCTGTGCGAGTCGATGCGTGGCTGCCGATGGCTGAGAACATGCCGTCCGGCAACGCAACCCGCCCGGGCGATGTGATCACCCACTACGGTGGCAAGACCTCCGAGGTGCTCAACACCGACGCTGAGGGCCGCCTCGTGCTTGCCGACGCTATTGCGCGCGCATGCGAGGACAACCCGAACTATCTGATTGAGGCCGCAACCCTGACCGGCGCACAGCTTGTCGCACTCGGCGCACGCACCACCGCCGTGATCGGTTCCGACGAGTTCCGCGACACCGTCGCCGAAATTGGCCGCGGCGTCGGCGAGCCGGCTTGGGCAATGCCGCTGCTTGAAGAGCAGGAAGAGGAACTGAAGTCCCCTGTGGCTGACATGCGCAATGTACACAACAAGCGCACCGGCGGCACCAGCTTCGCAGGCCTCTACCTGTCCAAGTTCGTGCCGGAGGACGTTGAGTGGGTACACCTGGACATCGCTGGCCCGGCATGGAACGGCGGCTCCCCCTACGGCTACGTGCCTGCACGCGCAACCGGCGCGCCGGTACGCACCATCGTGGAGACGATCAGCCGCATTGCTGCTGACCAGGTCTAGTCTCTGGGTCTAGCTGTAAGGATTCTCGCCGCGCTCAAACTTAGCGCGGCGTTCCTTTTGCTCCGCACGCTTGCGCAAAATGCGCTCCTGCTCGATTTTCTTGCGCATGCGGTCGGGGTAGCCGGTCTCCTCAACGTCGTAAAGCGAGATGCCCAGCATGCGGGCAACCTCATCAATGCCTTTCGGCCCACCGATGCGGCGGCGGGTGTAGTTGCCCTTTTCATCCACCAACACCACGGACATTTCATTAACCATGGTTTCCGGCTCAACAAAACCCTCAACAAAGGTGCGCCCTTGGACCCAATCACGCAAATATGCAGCGTCGTCAGGGCGGATCGTCTCCCCCGGAGCACGGGGTGGGGCGAACTGAGAATGGCGTTTGCCTCTGCCGAAAAGGTTGAACACGTCGAAACATCCTAGTTCAGGGGGTGCAAATAGCAACGCGCCGAGGCGATAGCGGGTAGTCTGTGAGACCGTATAACTTCCACAAAGATTATGAGGAGACGTTGCAACCATGGCGCACTCAGTAGAGATGCCCGAGCTGGGCGAGTCTGTAACCGAAGGCACGATTACGACCTGGCTGAAGGAAGTCGGCGACACCGTCGAGGTAGATGAGCCGTTGCTGGAGGTTTCCACCGACAAGGTTGACACGGAAATCCCCTCCCCCGTCGCCGGCGTGATCCTGGAGATCAAGGCTGAAGAAGACGACACCGTTGAGGTGGGCGACGTGATTGTCATCATCGGCGAGGAGGGTGAAGCAGCTGATGCTTCCTCCGACAAGGCTGAAGAAGCTGAGGCTGAAGCTGAGGAGGCTCCGGCCGAGGAAGCTTCCGAGGAGAAGGAAGAGGCACCGAAGAAGTCTGGCGGTGCTTCCGGTTCCGCAACCGACGTTGCTATGCCGGAGCTGGGCGAGTCCGTGACCGAGGGCACGATTACCACCTGGCTGAAGGAAGTCGGCGACACCGTTGAGGTGGACGAGCCGCTGCTGGAGGTCTCTACCGACAAGGTTGACACCGAGATCCCGTCCCCAGTCGCCGGCACCCTGGTTGAGATCCTGGCGCAGGAGGACGACACCGTTGAGGTGGGCGAGGTCATCGCCCGTATTGGTGACGCGAACGCGGCTGCTGAAGAGCCGGCGGACGAGCCGAAGGAAGAGCCCAGGGCTGAGGAGCCGAAGAAGGAAGAGCCGAAGCAGGAGGAGAAGCCTGCAGCTGCTCCGAAGAAGGCTTCTGGCAAGTCCACCACGGTTGATATGCCGGAGCTGGGCGAGTCTGTCACCGAGGGCACGATTACCACTTGGCTGAAGTCTGTTGGTGACACCGTTGAGGTGGACGAGCCGCTTTTGGAGGTCTCCACCGACAAGGTTGACACCGAGATCCCTTCCCCGGTTGCAGGCACCATCCTGGAGATCCTGGCTGAGGAGGACGACACCGTTGACGTTGGCCAGGCCATCGTGGTGATTGGTGACGCTGACGCAGCTGCCGAAGAGCCGGCGGACGAGCCGAAGGAAGAGCCGAAGGCTGAGGAGCCGAAGGAAGAGCCGAAGCAGGAGGCACCGAAGCAGGAAGAGAAGCCTGCCGAGGAGCCGAAGAAGGAAGAGAAGCCTGCCGAGGAGCCCAAGGAGTCCGTGAACACCTCCGCCAAGCTGGAGGACCGCGGTGACAAGGTTCCGTACGTCACCCCGCTGGTACGCAAGCTGGCTGAGAAGCACGGCGTTGACCTGAGCACGGTTGAGGGCACCGGTGTTGGCGGCCGTATCCGTAAGCAGGACGTCCTGGCTGCCGCTGAGGGCGGTTCCGCTGCTGATGCTTCGGCTGCTGCAAAGGATGAGCCGAAGGGTGCTCGCGCTAACTGGTCCACCAAGTCCGTGGATCCGGCGAAGCAGGAGCTCATCGGCACCACGCAGAAGGTCAACCGCATCCGCGAAATCACCGCTGCGAAGATGGTCGAATCCCTGCAGACCACCGCACAGCTCACCCACGTCCAGGAAGTGGACGTCACCCGCGTTGCGGAGCTGCGTAAGAAGGTCAAGCCGGCATTCGTTGAAAAGCATGGTGCCAACATCACCTACCTGGCGTTCTTTGTGAAGGCCACGGCAGAGGCACTGGTCTCCCACCCGAACGTGAACGCGTCCTTCAACGCGGACACCAAGGAGATCACCTACCACGAGGACGTCAACATCGGCATCGCTGTGGACACCCCGCAGGGCCTGCTGGTTCCGGTGATTAAGAAGGCACAGGACCTCAACCTGGCTGAGATTGCCAAGGCAATTGCAGACCTGGCTGAGCGCGCACGCAACAAGAAGCTGCGTCCGGACGACCTGTCTGGCGCTACCTTCACGGTGACCAACATTGGCTCCGAGGGTGCGCTGCTGGATACCCCGATCCTGACCCCGCCGCAGGCCGGCATCCTGGGCACCGCCGCGATTGAGAAGCGCCCGGTCATTGTGACCGAGGACGGCATTGACTCCATTGCGATCCGCCAGATGTGCTACCTGCCGTTCACCTACGACCACCAGCTGGTTGACGGTGCAGATGCTGGTCGCTTTGTAACCACCATCAAGGACCGCATCGAGGAAGGCGACTTCGAGGCTGACCTGGACATCTAAGTCTTAGTCCAGCCCCTAGATACCTTCTAGAAAGCGCAAGCCCGGTACCGACATTCGGTGCCGGGTTTTCGCATTGCTGCATACTATGCAAAACCGGCCGCACGCTGCACCTACGGGCTTACTGTGAGCTGTCTACAGAGAATGCAAAACCCCGTACCTACCTTGCGTAAATAGCTATGCTGGTGCGTAATTTGTTCGCCTTGGATAAGGAGTTCTCGTTGGACTACATTTCCCGACATATTGGCCCGGACCAGGAAGAGCAGCGCGAGCTGTTGGATGCGCTGGGGTATGACTCGCTTGACGCGTTGATCGCGGCGGCAGTGCCGTCCGGCATCTTGGCTGGCAAGCCGCTGGATCTTCCTGCGGCGCTTTCGGAGTATGAGGCACAGGACCGGCTGCGTGAGCTAGCCGGTAAGAATACCGTGCTTCGTGCTTTCTATGGTCAGGGCTTTTCCTCCACGTTGACCCCGCCGGTGATTCGCCGTGGTGTTGTGGAGGATGCGGGCTGGTATACCGCCTATACCCCGTATCAGGCGGAGATCTCCCAGGGCCGCCTGGAGGCTCTTTTGAACTTCCAGACCATGGTGCAGGACCTGACTGGGTTGGATATTGCGAATGCTTCGCTTTTGGACGAAGCGTCCGCCGCCGCCGAAGCCGTCGGCCTGATGTCTCGCGCTGTGAAGAAGGGCCGCCGGGTGCTGCTGGATTCCCGTCTGCACCCGCAGGTAATCAAGGTGACCACCGAGCGCGCTCGCGCTATTGACCTGGAGGTTGAGGTCACCGATCTAACCCAGGGTGTGGTTGGTGAAGACCTGGTTGGCGCAGTGCTTGCGTACCCGGGCACGGAAGGCGACATTGTTGACCCGCGCCCGGTGATTGAGGCAATCCATGAGCGCGGCGGCTTGGTTGCCGTAGATGCGGACATCTTGGCCCTCACGCTACTGGAGTCTCCAGGTGAGCTGGGCGCTGATATTGCTATTGGCACGACGCAGCGTTTCGGTGTGCCGCTGTTCTACGGTGGCCCGCACGCCGCATACATGGCCGTGAAGGCAAAGTTGCAGCGTCAGCTTCCGGGCCGCCTGGTGGGTGTGTCTAAGGACGCGGAGGGCTACCCGGCGTACCGCTTGGCCTTGCAGACGCGTGAGCAGCACATTCGCCGTGAGCGCGCGACGTCCAACATTTGTACCGCGCAGGCGCTTTTGGCGGTCACTGCTTCGATGTACGCGGTCTACCACGGCCCTGAGGGGCTCAAGGAGATTGCACGCGAGGTGCACCAGCGTGCAGCTGACTTCGCTACCGCACTTGAAAACGGCGGCGTGAAGGTGAAGCACGCGCAGTTCTTTGACACCGTCGCCGTTGAAGTAGACAACGCGCAGGGTGTAGTGGATGCGCTTGCAGAGGCTGGCTACCTGGTTCGCCCGATTGATGCGACCACCGTCGGAGTGTCCTTCGGTGAGGACACCACGGATGCAGACGTTGCAGCCCTTCTAGGTGGCTTTGGGGTGGACTCCCCCGTCACTGATTCCCCGGCGCGCCTGCCGGAGGCGCTTGAGCGCGCAACCGAGTTTCTCACGCACGTGACGTTTAACAGCATCCACTCTGAGACCCAGATGATGCGCTACATCCGCACGCTGGGTGACAAGGACTTGGCGCTGGATCGCACGATGATCCCGCTTGGTTCCTGCACGATGAAGCTCAACCCCACCGCGGGTCTTGAGGCAATCACGTGGCCTGGTTTTGCCAACGTCCACCCGTACACGCCGGATGCGTACACCACGGGTTGGCGTGAGCTGATCGATGAGATTCGTTCCTGGCTGGTGGAGATCACCGGCTACGCAGAGGTCAGCGTGCAGCCGAACTCTGGTGCAACTGGTGAGCTAGCGGGCCTTCTGGCCATCCGCGCCTACCACGTGGCAAACGGTGACACGGAGCGTGACATCTGCCTGATTCCGGCGTCTGCGCACGGTACGAATGCGGCGTCGGCGACGTTGGCGAACCTGCGCGTGGTTGTGGTCAAGACTGCCGAAGACGGCTCTATCGACCTGGCTGATCTGGAAGAGAAACTGGATAAGTACGGCTCCCACGTTGCCGCCATCATGTTGACCTACCCGTCCACACACGGTGTGTACGAGGAGGACGTGCGCGTGGTGTGCGACAAGGTGCACGCGGCCGGCGGTCAGGTCTACATCGACGGCGCGAACATGAACGCGCTGACTGGCATTGCCCGCCCGGGCGATTTTGGTGGCGACGTATCCCACCTGAACCTGCACAAGACCTTCACCATCCCGCACGGTGGTGGCGGCCCGGGTGTTGGCCCGATCGGCGTGGCGGAGCACCTCATTCCGTTCCTGCCGGGCGACCCGACGGATCCAGAAGACACCCGTGGCGTGCCGGTGGCATCCACGCTCTACGGCTCTGCGGGTGTGCTGCCGATTTCCTGGTCCTACATCGCCATGTCTGGTGCGGAGGGACTGCGCAGCGCCACGGCACACGCGGTGCTCAACGCCAACTACATTGCGCGTGAGCTCAATGACAGCTTCCCGGTGCTCTACACCGGCGCCAATGGCTTGGTTGGCCACGAGTGCATCCTGGACCTGCGCGAGCTGACGGACCAGTCTGGCGTGACAGCAGCCGATGTGGCCAAGCGCCTGATTGATTACGGCTTCCACGCCCCCACCTTGGCATTCCCGGTTGCGGGCACGCTGATGGTGGAGCCGACCGAGTCTGAGGACAAGGCTGAGCTGGATCGTTTCATTGCGGCGATGCGCTCCATCCGTGCGGAGATCCAGGAGATTATCGACGGTGCCGTGGAGTACGAGCGCTCTGTCATCCACAACGCGCCGTACACGGCAATCAGCGTGATCCGTGACGTGTGGCCGTACGAGTTCTCACGAGAGCAGGCCGCATACCCGGTGGATACGCTGGCGCGTTCCAAGTACTTCCCGCCGGTGCGCCGCATCGACGAGGCGTTCGGCGACCGTAACCTGCAGTGTGCGTGCCCGCCGCCGGAGGCGTTCGACATTCTGCTGGATATGGAACTGACACCGAATAACGAAGCTTAAGGAGGAAAAGCATGGCACAGACCCCACTTCACGCCACGCACGAGAAGCTTGGCGCTACGTTTACTGATTTCGGTGGCTGGGAGATGCCGCTGAAGTACGGCAATGAGTTGGATGAGCACAGGGCCGTACGCAATGGCGTTGGCATCTTTGATCTTTCCCACATGGGTGAGATCAACGTCCAGGGCCCGGATGCTGGTGCGTTTTTGGACTACGCCCTGATTTCCACCATGAGCACGCTCAAGGACGGCAAGGCGAAGTACTCGATGATTGTCAACGCTGACGGCGGGATCATCGATGACTTGATTACCTACAAGTTCAGCGACAACCACTTCATGGTTGTGCCAAACGCCGCGAACACCCCTGCGGTGTGGGAGGCGTTCCAGGCCCGCGCGGAGGGCTTTGACGTGCAGCTGAGCAACAACACTGATCAGTTCGGTCTGGTCGCTGTGCAGGGCCCGGGTTCGCTTGAGGTGATCAAGGGCCAGCTTGAACATGACCCAACGGACTTGCCTTACTACTCCGGCGCGTGGAACACGCTGCGCGCAAACGGCGAAGAGGTTGAGGTCTTCGTTGCCCGTACCGGCTACACCGGTGAGGACGGCTTTGAGCTCTTCTGCTCCAGCGAAGACGCTCAGAAGGTGTGGGACGCCGTGATTGACCACGGCACGCCGTGTGGGTTGGCGTCGCGTGACTCGTTGCGTTTGGAAGCATCCATGCCCCTGTACGGCCATGAGCTGTCCACCGAGATCACCCCCGTTGAGGCGGGTATGGGCCGCGCGTTTGCGAAGAAGGAGGCAGACTTTGTGGGCAAGGACGCGCTCACCGGCCGCGAGCCGAGCGTGGTCATCGCTGGGCTTACTTCTGAACAGCGCCGCGCAGCCCGCGAAGGCTCCGAGATCTTCCTGCCAGGTACGGAAGACAAGATCGGCGTGGTTACTTCTGGCCAGCCTTCACCAACATTGGGCCACCCGGTTGCTCTTGCACACGTGCAGCCTGAGCATGCGGAAATTGGCACCGATGTTGAAATTGATATCCGCGGGAAGCGTTACCCGTTTACCATTAGTGCAACCCCCTTCTACAAGCGAAAGGACGCTTAAGTCATGGCTCTGAACCCTGATTTCTACTACTCCGAGGACCACGAGTGGATCAACGCCACCCCGGACACCGCTGTGGGCGCGACCGTGCGCGTTGGCATCACTGACGTTGCTGCTGACCGCCTGGGCGAGGTTGTCTTCGCTGAACTGCCGGCTGTGGGCGACACTGTGACCGCTGGTGAGACCTGTGGTGAGATCGAGTCCACCAAGAGCGTGTCTGACCTCTACTCCCCCGTCACCGGCACCGTGACCGCGGTCAACGAGGACATCGATGGCGCATACGAGACCATCAACAATGACCCCTACGGCGAAGGCTGGCTGTTTGAGGTCAAGGTGGACGAGGTTGGAGAGCTGATGACTGCAGACGAGTACGCTGCAGCCAACGGCGTCTAGTTTGTTATTCGGCGGCGGAGTTTATTGCCGCCGCCGCTACCACAACATCTTCCCAAGGCATTCCGGTGGTTTTGAACACCACTCGCCCGGGTGCCTGTGTGTAATCGGTGCTGGTTGTTACAGCCTCTTGAAGGCTGACCAGCGCCGATTTTTCAATGTGCCCTTCTGCAATTGCCTGCACGACATCCCCAGCTTCACGCATTGCCACATCCACGTCTTCAACAATGACCGTGGCACCTGCGAATACGTCGCCTGCTAGCTCACGGGTGTCTGGAGTATGCGCGCCCATAGCAACCACAATGGCGTCCTCACGCAAATCTGAGGCTTGAACGATTGGTTCCGTTGCACTCGTTGCCGTAATCACAAGATCCGCAGATTTCACGGCAGCCGCCGCCTCTCCGCTGCCGCTTTCAAACCAGTGCAGCGAGGCATCATCGGGACACGAACGACCGATGTATGTCACATCTACCTCGCGAATTCCGTCTAAGACGTCTCGTAATGTGGCCTCGTGGTGGCGCGCTTGCAGCCCCGTGCCGAAAATCACCGCTGACAAGGGCTCTGCAGACTTCACCAGAAGGTGACGTACACCTGCAATGGACACAGCTGGTGTGCGCAATGCGGTCATTGCTGCGCCATCGATGGTTGCTACGGGAGCCATCGACGCGGCGTCGAAAAGCAGGTAGGCACCTTGAATCAAGGGAATGCCCCTCGCCGCTGAGTCATCAGCAAGGGACAGCACCTTGATGCCGAAGTACTCTGGGACGGTCGATGGCATCAGCAACAGTTGCCCGCCGGAAACGTCGTAACGCGTGCGTGGAAGGTCCGTAGCCGGATCGAATCCAGCGTTGAGCGCATCGATCAAGGCGTTTACCGCTTGGGCTGGCCGCACGCGGCGGAAGAGCTCCTCCCCACTGATGTATGCAATTGAACTCATGACGTTGCTCCCTTCCTCCGAAGAATCTCAGCGACGATTTCTGCCGTGTGCATGGCTTGGACTCCGGTTCCCTGCTGAACATGGGTCCTGCAGGAAAAACCGTCTGCAATAACAATGCCACCTTCCTTGGCGGCCTCTCGGGCTTTAGGGAAGAGCTCTCGCTCCCCCAGTGCCATGGACATCGCACCATGTCCCTTCTCAAAGCCCCAGTTGCCAGCCAAACCGCAGCACCCGGTTTGGATCCGTTCTTCTTGAACTCCTAGGGCTTCCAGTAACGCTGCACTCGCGGAAGCATCTCCCAGGGCACGCTCATGGCAATGCACCTGCGTCAGTGCTGAAATCGACTGCTCTGTGACGACCTCGCTCAACTCTGGAATTGCCTGAAGCTTCGGGGCGACAAACTCTCCGAAAGAGACAGTTGCGCGTGCCAAACGAGCGATGTCAGGATCATCGAGCAAATGCGGCGCGTCCGTCCGAAGCATGGTGGTACACGACGGCTCGATGCCAATGACCGGCAGCCCCTGATCAAGGTATGGCTTCATCACTTTCGCCGTATGTTGCAGCACGCGTTTCGACATGGACAGCTGTCCTGTTGAGTGCCACGTCAAACCACAGCAGACAAACCCGTCCGGGATGAGGACGTCAAAGCCCAACAGTTCAAGAACTTCAATGGCAGCTTGAGCAGGGCGCGAATCCAGGTTTTCGTTGAAGGAATCTGGCCACAACACCACGCGTTCCCTGACGTTCATTGGCGCAACCCGCTTTTTGTTCCACTTACGCAAGGAGGTGTGGCTAAAGCGAATAAGCGGCCGCGAAGTTTCCAAACCGCCGGCCTTGGCTAGCAAAGACGCGGTAAGGGAGTTGCGCATTGTGGCGTCGATAAGCTTGGGAAGCCCTGGAATCTTGTGAGCAATCGCGCCGAACAATGGCAGCCAACCCATGGTGTAGTGGGCCATCGGACGGAGCCTGCCTCGATACCGTTCATTGAGAAACTCCGACTTATACGTTGCCATGTCAACGTTGACCGGGCACTCACTCACGCAGGCTTTACAGCTAAGGCAGAGATCAAGCGCTTCTTCGACCTCCGCAGCATTGCGTGCGCCGCCCTCAATGGACTCTCCACGAAACATCTCAGAAAGCAATCGCGCACGCCCGCGGGTTGAATGAACCTCATCACCGGTGATCTGGAACGACGGGCACATAGCGCCTGCATCAGAGCGACAGGCTGATACTCCAACGCATCTGTTTACTGCGTTGACCAACGAGCCCTTGTCCTGCGGCAACTGCGTGATCGGCAGAAACTCGTGCGTCCGCTGCTCTTTCCCCATACGCAGTCCATCCATGTAGGAATCTGGTGCGACAAGTACGCCTGGGTTGAAGTTGCCATCGGGATCAAAAATTGCTTTGAACTGCGCGAACAGCTCAAGCATTTCAAGGCTGTACATGTGTCCGAGCAGACGGGAACGAGCCCTGCCGTCTCCGTGCTCGCCGGAAAGCGACCCACCGTACCGGCTCACCAGGGCAGCCGCTTCCTCCATGAATGTGTGGAACACAGCCAAGCCCGATTCGCTACCAAAATCGAAGGAAATGCGTACGTGGATACAGCCTTCGCCGAAGTGGCCAAACGGGATGCCTCGAAGCTCATGCTTTGCCATCAGTTCGTAGAGGTCCCGCAGGTAATCTGCAAGGTTCTCTGGTGGCACTGCGGAGTCTTCCCAATTCGGCCAAGCCTCGCCGCCATCGGGCAAACGAGTAACCAAGCCGGCTGATGCCTCCCGGATCCACCACAAGTCCCGC
Source organism: Corynebacterium riegelii (assembly GCF_001263755.1). NCBI lineage: Bacteria > Bacillati > Actinomycetota > Actinomycetes > Mycobacteriales > Corynebacteriaceae > Corynebacterium > Corynebacterium riegelii. Next base: position 277,198 of record NZ_CP012342.1, on the reverse strand, counting down.
ATCTCTCCGGGATCGGATACAACGATGAAGTCACGTGTGGGCACTGCCCTACTTACTGCCTCTGCGCGATCCAGTGCCTCTTGCTCAGTATCCCCAACAACCTCGCAGTACAACCACCCACCGGCTGGTTCACCGTTACGGCGCCCAGGCAGGTTGCTGCCCGCGTCTCCTTGGCCAACCTTGGATTGGAGGGCTGCAAGCAGGTCGCCGCCCATTCCTTCGATGGTTGTCACTCCAGGAAGTCGGAGGTTAGCGGCAGCGTGTGCAGCATCAAAGACCGTGTCAAAGGCCAGCACTGCCAGAACCTTTGTTTTCGGTACTTCCACCAAGTTCACGGTGAGCTGCGTGATAATACCCAAGGTTCCTTCGGAACCTGCAACAGCGCGGGCGCAGTCAAACCCATGTTCAGGAAGAAGGTAGTGCAAACCGTATCCGGAAACCTGGCGCGGGAAGCGCCCCAGCTCTGCGCGAATCAGCGCCTCATTCTTAGCGACAAACCGACGCAACTTCGCTTCAACCTGCGGGTCTGAGCAACCGCCTTGAAAGAAATCGACCTCGCGACCTCCCCAAAGCATGAGTCGGATTGACTCCAAGTTTTCTGCTGAGGTTCCCCATGCCACGGAATGCGAGCCGCAGGCGTTGTTCGCCACCATGCCACCAACGGTGCAACGCGAATGAGTGGAAGGGTCCGGTCCATACGTGAGCCCGTATTTCGCAGCTTCCTCTTTCAGGTGGTCGCACACCACGCCGGGTTGAACCACGGCAGTCTTCGCGTCTGGATCAACGCTAATGACGTTGTTGAAGTACCTCGACGTGTCAATGACTAGGCCGTCACCGATTGCGTTGCCGGCGACCGAGGTCCCTCCGCCGCGACCGATGACAGGCCAACCATACTCTTCAGCAATCTGCAGACCGTCCCTGACATCGTCGGCCGACTTCGGCTCTAGAACGGCGGCTGGGACACGACGGAAGATCGATGCGTCCGAACTGTAGGCAGCTCGGGTCATCATGTCGCGCCTGAGCCCTGTACGCGCAATCCGCGAATAGACCGAAGGCTCCAGCCGATTAAACGCGCTACCACTCATTGCTCTAGCTCCTTCGTCTCGCACTAACTAAAAACGAGAAACGTTTCGCCGTTTTCGATGCCGTGGGCGGAGCGGACAAAATAGGACGCGGCACGCGCTGCGGGAATCGGCTCGAATCCAACGAAATACTCCCCATAGCTGTCCAGTGCTTCGGCGATTACAGAGGCGCTGACTACGTTCACCCGGAGTCCGCGTTCCAGTTCCAGCGCGGCTGCATGCGCAAAGGCTTCAAGCCCTCCGTTGACGGTCGAAGAGATTACGGATCCTCCCACAGGGTGGTGGTTGAGAATTCCCGCCGACAGCGTGACAGATCCGCCGTCATTCAGGTACTTCTTGCCATACAAGACGAGGTTAATTTGCCCGAGGAGCTTGTTGCTCAACCCCTTCTGGAATTCTTCCGCGGTTGCCTCATTAACTGAGACGAACGGCGTTGACCCAGTGGCGGAAACGATGGCGTCTACTGCGCCAGCGTGATCGAAGAATGCGTCAATTGACGCTGGATCTGTGATGTCCAACGGAGGTTCGGAGCGCCGCGAGGCTTCTATGACCTCGTCGCCCTGCTGACGAAACGCATGTGCAACAGCTTGGCCTACGGTGCCTGAGGCGCCTACAACGACAACTCTCATTTTGAACCTCCGTTTTCGATCAATCTTCCTGTGTTTATTTCCAGTGCTTAGAGGAACTTCACGCCTTGCGCCAGCGGGAGCTCACCGGAGTAATTCACGGTATTTGTTGCGCGGCGCATGTATACCTTCCAGGAATCCGAGCCGGATTCACGTCCGCCGCCGGTCTCCTTTTCACCACCGAACGCGCCGCCGATTTCCGCACCGGACGTACCGATGTTGACGTTGGCAATGCCGCAGTCTGAACCAGAAGCCGAGAGGAATTTCTCTGCTTCGGCCTGGTCCTGCGTGAAGATAGCGGAGGACAGGCCCTGCGGTACGCCATTGTGAAGCTCAATTGCCTCTTCGAAGGTGGAGTACGTCATGACGTAAAGAATGGGCGCGAAGGTCTCGTCCATCACTACTTCCGTCTGTCCTGGCATGCGCACAACAGCCGGTTCGACGTAGTAGGCATCTTCGTGCCCAACATCAACCCGGTTGCCGCCGACAAGGATCTCGCCGCCTTGTTCCTTGGCTCGCTTCAATGCGTCCTGCATCCCATCAAACGATGCCTTGTTGATCAGTGGGCCGACCAGGACGCTCTCATCACGGGGATCACCGATGGTGAGCGTCTTGTACGCTTCAACAATCTTCCCCACCAAGTCATCTGAAATGTCCTCATGAACGATGAGACGACGCATGGTGGTGCAACGCTGACCTGCGGTGCCTGCTGCAGCGAAGACGATGCCGCGCAAGGCGAGGTCAATATCCGCACTCGGAGTTGCAATGCCGGCGTTGTTGCCTCCCAGCTCCAACAAGCTGCGACCGAATCGTTGCGCAACTTGAGGGCCAACCTCACGGCCCATTCGGGTGGAGCCAGTCGCGGAGACGAGCGGAACGCGGGGATCCTCAACCAGCACCGAGCCGACAGTTCGATCGCCCACAATGAGCTGCACGATGTTGCTGTCGTATCCCAGCTCATCGATGGCACGGCGCAGAAGTGCATCAGTAGCAATAGCAGAGAGCAGGCACAGCTCAGACGGCTTCCATACAACGGTGTCACCGCAGACCAACGCCAGTGCGGTATTCCACGAGTACACGGCAACCGGGAAGTTGAAGGCGGAGATTACGCCCACAACACCAATCGGGTGCCACGTCTCCATAAGGCGGTGGCCGGGACGCTCAGAGGGCATGGTCTTGCCGTAGAGCATCCGCGACTGGCCCACGGCAAACTGACAAATGTCAATCATCTCCTGGACTTCGCCCTCTGCCTCAGACATTGACTTGCCGGCCTCAAGCTGCACCAGCACCGCCAGGTCGCGCTTGTGCTCCACCAGCAGTTCACCCCAGCGACGCACCACGTCTCCACGCTTCGGTGCGGGAATCTCGCGCCATGCGGTAAACGCTGCGTGAGCCTTCCCTACCTTTTCTTCTGCAGACTCTCGGGTATCGCTGCCAATGGTCAGCACTGATTCACCAGTCAATGGCGTACGGGTGGTCAGCTCCTTGCCACCAGCCTTATGCGCATTGATATCAGCGCCACAGGCTGCCAGGGCGTCAAGGGCAATCTGCTTCAAGTCGGTGTTGGTTGCGGTGGACATAGTTCTTTCCTCTCTTTTAGGTGACGTGTGGGTTTACTGCTGTACGGCCGCTGTTGTTGCCACTGGCCGGCCAATCGCTTCCGCTAGCGCCTGAAGCGACTCTCGCTCTTGAACGCTGTAGTAGAAGTAGGGTTCTTGAATGTCCTCTCCGACGATTTCGGAAAGAGCACGGATGTCGTAGTCAGTGCCTTCCTGCTCGTTGTCTCGCGTACCGTCATCTTTCAGATTTGACTGGAAGATCCCAGCGGCAGAACGTGGGAGGAAGTCCTCGTACACAATTGGAGTTGCCTCCACGATGCCTGCCTCAATGAGTTCATCAACGGAGTACTCGCGGTCTTCCAGGTTTTGAACGCTGCCAGATTCCGAAGCACTGGTGGTCAGTTCGTAGGTGAAGTAGGCAAGGCCACACTTGCGCAGTTCCTCTTCAGAATCTGGAAGACGCTCCTGCCAGACGCCACGTGCAACTTCGGTCCGTACTCCGCCATTTGCTTGGAGACGGGCATCGGTTTCAGCCACCATCTCGTCGTAGAGCTCTCGACCTTGCGGGGTCAGCGCGATTCCGCGCTGCTCAACTTCACCAAATCGCACTCGCAGGGAGCCAGGTCCTACTGTGCCGTCGGCAAACCTGAACACTCGTTCTTCGTCCAATGCACGGAAGGAGGTTTGGCGCAGGAGTACATCCGGACCGTCCCAAGCCGGAGGCCCTTGGATCTCATCAATCATGGTGATTCCACGCGCCTCCATGCGTTCGTAGAGGGCATCAATATCAAGGACGCGGGGAGTGAGGTGGTTGATGTGGGTGTAGCGCACGCCGCCAATGTCGGCAGCGACTGCAGAGATTTTCTCCAGCATGCGGTACCACTCATCATCGATTGGTTCATCATTCAGCTTGAATGCCGCGGTAGCTAGCTCAACGAAGCGGTCAGCATTTTCAGCCTCTAGTCCGCGCTGTTCAGCTGCTTTATCAGCCAGTTCGAGCAGCTCTTCGTTGAAAATATTTCGCGAACCAATGAACTCTTCCAACCGCTGCTGGAGCTCAGCGCTAAAGAAGCGCGGATCATTCGTGGTGAGCATGGAAGTAAATACTCGAAATGGATTCTTAGCCAACTCCTCCCTATCTACCGGGCGGAATGCTGTTGAGACGACAGGAACAGATGATTTCGCTGCATCACGCAGGTCATAAAAGCCCACCGGATGCATTCCAAAACCCCTGAAGAGGCGCGCCACTTGGCGCATTTCAGTAGCAGAGCCCACTCGAATAGCTCCATGCCGCTCTGCTGTTACGCGGCCCAAGGTGCCGAGGCGCTCAGCCTCGGAGCCCATCTTCTCCATAAAGTCGCGGTTTACTTCCTCCGAGACTTCCACCAGCGTGTTGTACGCGGGCACCTCTTCGCCGTACATTCCGGACAGAGCTTTGGCAAAGCGAGCCCGCAGTTCAAAAGTTTCAACGAAAGACATGTTTTCTACTCTCTGCGTAGTGCGGTCTAGATGATGTTTGTTTCGACAAGCTCACGGTCTTCATCACCGAAGCGATCAACCGAGAAAGCATCTGCCGGCAGGAAAGATTCTTTTCCTTGAATGATGTCTGCCATGAATTCGCCGGCAGCTGGTCCTTGCAGGAATCCATGGCCAGAAAAGCCTGTGATGTAGTAGAAGCCGGGGACCTTAGAAGAAGCACCGATGATGGCGTTGCGGTCCGGCGTGTTTTCGTACAGGCCAGCCCATCCCTCATCAAGCCGTGGGTTCATCAAGGACGGTGCGACAACAGATGCAGCAGCGTTGAACTCATCGAGCCACTCAAAGGTGAAGTCCCGGTCAAACCCTGGGACGGTGTCATGCGAGATGCCTACAAGCAGGCCGTTGTAGTAGTTGTGCCAGTACATCTTCGTGCCAAGATCCAAGGTGAACGGCACCGAAGGGTGCTTCAAGGGCTGTTGAGGCGTGATACCGATCATTCGGCGCACCGGCTCCACAGGCAGTACATGGCCAGCCATTTCACCAATCGCTGCACTCCAGGCACCGGCAGCGCATACAACCTTGTCAGTGGAAATAACACCAAGGTTTGTTTCTACTGAGCGCACGCCATCTGGCCCGGTCTCAATATTCAAAACCTCTGTCATATCCAGAATGGTTACTCCCAGCTGGATGCATGCGCGTGCATATCCGTTCACGGCAGCTGCAGGGCAAGCAAAACCGTCATCCGGAGAAAACGAACCGGCCAGGACAGCTTGTTCATCAACGAAGGGGTTGATCTGCACAAGCTCCTTCGGATCCACCATCCTTGAGCGAACCCCAAGTTCATTCTGAACTTTTGTAGCTAGTTCCAAATCGGCTACTTCTTGTTCTGTTCTTGCAAGGAATAGATAACCAACTTGAGTGAGCTCAATGTTCGTACCGAAATCCTCGTAAAAAGTACGGAACGATTCCAGCGAGCGCTGGCCGAGCATCACGTTGTTGGGATCCGAAAAGTTCGCGCGCACTCCGCCCATCGGCTTTGCGGACGAACCTCTACCTAGCCGGTGACGCTCAAGGAGAACAATGTTTTTCACTCCCCTGGACGCCAGGTGAAAAGCAGTGCTGACACCCATGATGCCGCCACCGATGATGACCACGTCAGCACTCGTTGGCTGGAGGTGCTGATACGTGGAACGCAGGTCAGTTTTCACACCCATGCTTCATCCTCCGCGTTCGAAAGACTTAAGACGCTTAGCATCACCACCAAACATCTATCGGTTATCGATAACCGACAAACAGACTGTAACCCGCGTCACTATCAGCCCGCAACCGTTTCGGAAAAAATTCTACGAAAGCTCGTCTACCACGGGTTTCGTCCCGGAATACCAGCTCGGAGGCACCTCCGTACGGCCCGCAACGTTGCGAGCATATTCAAGGTGATCAATCATGAGCTCCACCGCACGCTGCACGTCGCGGGAGACAATCGCATCCGCAATACGCAGGTGTTCATCCGCCGTCCCACGGAGAGCACATCGGGATAAATGCAGGTAGTAACCATTGACCCTTGATTGATCCCGAAACTTATCTACAGCCGCTTCCAAACGCGAGTTGCCGGAGAGAGAAGCGATGTACATGTGAAACCGCTGATCCGCTTCCAAATATTGGAACAGCTGCTCATCTGAGCTGACGTTTCCAAGCTCATCAGTACGCCGCGCGAGCCCCCAGAGCGCATCCTTTTGACCGTCATCCAGATGCATCTGCGCCGCCTTGCGCACCGCCTCAACCTCTACCAGGCGGCGCATTTCATACACCTCTTGAATGTCATGCTCAGACAGTTCAACCAGGCGAAATCCTCTACCCCGCTCCACTTCCAGCAAGCCGCGCTCAACCAAAGCCAGCATCGCTTCACGTACAGGGGAATTCGAAAGACGAAGCTGTTTAGCAAGGGCATTTGCCGAGAGAATATCCCCTGGCGAGAAGGTTCCCTTGAGCAACAGCTCCCGAAGCATCGCCTGCACCGAATCCTTCAGGGTGCTGCGATCAATGTGGAACAATTCGTCCCCGCGCACTTCTTCCAACATCCTGTTCCGTCCTCTATCAAAAAGCGGCCCGTGCCACCATTCCTAGCAGCACTTTTCTAGGATCGTACCGCCAAAAACCCACGTTGAAAATTCGTCCTCACCAAATTTTTCACCAAATCCGCCCACTTATCGATAACCCACATCCTATACTGTGCTGCACGCCACAATTCCAGGCTGATGTAACGGCTCCCTACAGGAAGGACACTCCGATGCAGCCAACAGTGCACATTCAAGCTCAAGGTATTGATGAAGCGATTTCAGGCGTCTTTGGCCCAATCGTCGACGTACTAGAAAAAATCGTGTTTTTCGCGATTCCGATGTTCGGGACGAACGTGCCAATCGTCATCATTTGGCTGGTTGTGGGAGCGATCTTCTGCAACTTCTACTTCCGGATTCGCCCCCTCCGCGACTTGCCCCACACCATCGACATCCTCAAAGGCAAGTTCGCTCGCAAGTCCGACCCGGGCCAGATTTCCAGTTTTCAGGCCACTTCAACAGAACTTGCCGGTACCACGGGTCTAGGCAACATCGCCGGTGTCGCCGTAGCCATCACGGTGGGCGGTCCGGGTGCTGCACTCTGGATCATGATCGCCGGTGCTCTCGGCATGGCCCTCAAGTTCGCCGAAGCCACACTCGGAGCCATGTACCGCCGAGTTAATGATGACGGTACGGTCTCTGGCGGCCCGATGTACGTCCTCAGGGACGGCTTGGAAAAGGAAGGCAAACCAGGTTTAGGCAAATTCCTCGGTGCGTTTTACGCAGCAGGAATGGCTGTTGCGGTGATGGGCGCGGGAAACATCTTCCAGGCTAACCAGGTGGCACAGCACCTCACTGAAATCACTGGTGGCGATGAATCCTTCTTCGCAGGCCGCGCCTGGCTAATCGGCATCTTCCTTCTCATTCCAGCCGCATTGGTCATCATCGGCGGCATCCAGTCGATCGCTCGTTGGACTTCCCGACTCGTCCCAGTGATGGCGCTCATTTACGCAGTCGCGGTGAGCGCTGTCATTTTGGTCAACATCAGCGAAATCCCTCACGCGATCCAGCTCATTGTTACTGGCGCGTTTAACCCTCAAGGAATCGCCGGCGGCATGCTCGGCGTCGTCATCGTCGGTGTCCAGCGTGCACTGTTTTCCAACGTAGCTGGCGTCGGTACTGCAGCATTGGCCCACTCTGCAACCAAGAACAACAAGCCGACCCAGGAAGGCATCCTCGCTGCTTGGGAGCCGTTCCTCGATTCCGTCGTGATTTGTACGATGACGGCTCTTGCCATTGTTGTCACCGGTGAGCACCTCAACGAGGGCCAGGATGGAGTAACGCTCACCACCAACGCGTTCGCAACCGTTGGCAACTGGTTCCCCATCATTCTCTCCATCTGTGTGGTGCTCTTCGCATTCTCCACCGTGCTGTCCTACGCCTACTACGGTGAGAAGACCTTTGGCTACCTGTTCAAGAACAACAAGGTTGCTGAGATCGGCTACAAGATCGTCTACCTGATCATGATCGTTGTTGGCGCCGCGGTGAGCCTTGAGACCGTGACCCGCTTCTCAGATTCCACGTTCTTCTTGGTCGCTATTCCGAACATTCTTGGTATCTACCTTCTGGCGAAGCCGCTCAAGCGGGAGATCACAGGGTACCGACGCGCTCTCGCTGCCGGTGAGATCACTCCACTCCCTGAAGCTGAGCAGGCCGGCATGATGCCCAAAGACCCGAAGAGTCGCCTGTACTAATCCCCGTTTAAGGAAGAAAGGGTTCAAAATGTCCAAGTTCTCACGTATTGCTTGTTCCATCGCCGCCGCGAGTCTTGCCCTGGGCCTGAGCGCCTGTGGGAGTAGCGATGGCACATCAGCTACAGATAGCGGTAGCCCGTTGCTTCAGCATATTGAGGAAGGAAATGTCACCCTTGGCGTGAAATTTGATCAGCCAGGGCTTGGGTTGCGTCAACCGGACGGCTCAATGTCTGGTTTGGAAGTGGATATCTCGACCTACGTTGTCAACCACATTGCTCAGGCAAACGGCTGGGATGAGCCAACAATCTCCTGGAGAGAAGGCCCAGCAGCCCAGCGCGAAACATTGATCCAGAACGCAGAAGTCGACATGATGACCGCGACGTATTCCATCAACAAGTCGCGCACAGAGTCGGTCAACTTTGGCGGGCCGTACCTGCTCACCCACCAGGCACTGCTTGTGCAGGAGTCCAATTCGGATATCAAGGGACTTGAGGATCTCGACGGTAAGATCCTCTGTTCCACTGCAGGTTCTGCACCTGCGCAACGTGTCAAGGACCAAATGCCGGGTGTTCAGCTTCAGGAGTATGACACGAACTCCTCGTGCATCGAAGCACTCCGTCAGGGCAATATCGACGCGATTACCACTGACGCCACGATTATCGGTGGCTACGCAGCTCAGTCGCCTGGCACATTCAAGGTCATTCCGTTAGAAAAAGACGGTGCTCCTTTCGCTGAGGAGTACTACGGTATCGGGCTGAAAAAGGGTGATGAGGACAGCACGTCTGCAATCAACGCCGCTTTGCAAGCCATGTATGACGACGGATCCTTTGACAAGTTCGTCCAAGAAAACTTGGACGGTGTAGAGGGCGTTTATCAAGCTACCCCTGGCGACTTGAGCTTCCTGGAGAAATAATGATGCGCAACCTTGATTCAGACCTCACGTTCCGCATCGAGCAACGCCGGAACCTTGTCACCGAGCTGCCGGGGCCAAAGAGCCGAGAGCTATCTGAACGTCGAGCTGAAGCATGCATGGCGGCTTTGCAGCCGAATCTCCAGGGATGGATCGCTGATGCAGACGGCGGCATCCTAAAAGACGTAGATGGAAATTCCATCATCGACTTCGCTGCAGGCATGGGCGTCGCCGGCGTCGGCGCCTCCAATGAAGCAGTAGCTGAACGTGCTTCGAAACAACTGCGCCGTTACACGCATACTTGTTTTCTGGGTTCTCCGTACGAACCCTATGTTGCAGTATGCGAACGGCTAAACCAGCTGACGCCAGGAGACTTTGAAAAGCGCACAGCATTGTTCTCTACTGGTGCTGAGGCGATTGAGAACGCTGTGAAAGTCGCTCGCTATTACACCGGGCGAAACCGCGTCATTGTCTTTGACAACGCGTTTCATGGTCGCACCCATCTCACGGTCACCATGACCTCGAAGTACGTCCCGTATAAGAAGGGCTTCGGCATTCTCGCGCCTGACGTGTATCGCTTTGCGGGTTCATACCCGCTGCGTGATGGCCAAAGCGGACCTGACGCTGCGAAGCGTGTCATCGATGCAATATATAGGTCTCTTGGTGCGGATGACATTGCAGCGGTGGTGATCGAACCTATCCAAGGCGAAGGTGGATTCATCGAGCCTGCAGAGGGATTCTTGCAAGCGCTGCGTGATTGGTGCGACAAGGAAGGCATCGTTTTAGTCTTCGACGAGATCCAGTCAGGAATGTGTCGTACTGGCCGCTGGTACGCCTGCGAGCACCAGGGAGTTATGCCTGATCTCATTACAACGGCGAAGGCGATGGGCGGTGGTCTGCCAATTTCTGCTCTCACCGGTCGTGCCACGATTATGGACGCTCCCCCAGCCGGCTCCATCGGCGGTACGTACGCGGGCAACCCAGTCGCTTGTGAAGCAGCGCTGGCATCCATGGATGAGCTTGAGCGGCTCCAGCTAGCTGACCGTGCGGTTGAAATGGGTGAGGTGATAGAGGAGATTCTCGGCCCATTGTGCGACTTGCCCCATGTGGCTGAGTTGCGTGGCCGTGGTGCGATGCGGGCGCTGGAGTTCGTCGATAAGGAAGGCAATCCAGACGGCGCTGTGACTAAGGCGATCGCGACGGCCTGCAAGGCGGATGGGGTCTTCGTGTTGACGTGTGGCCAAGACGGAAGCGTCATTCGCTTGCTCCCTCCATTAGTCATTGGTGAAGAGCTTTTCCGCGACGGCCTTCGGGTGCTTGCCCACCACATCAGAAGCCACGCTCCTGCCGCATCCTAGGCCTGCCCTGAAGCCGATCGGATTACACTTTCATCCATGACTGCTCCCCGCGACCCGTTTTTCCCGGCTGATAAGTCCATCCGCGCCTCCAGTGCGCCGATTGAGGTGCGCAGGTTAGGTGTGGTGGATTATCGCGAAACGTGGGCGCTGCAAGCTGATTTGGCTGCGAAGCGTGCTGCGGATGAGGTGCCGGATACGTTTTTGGTGCTTGAGCATCCGTCAACGTTTACGGCCGGGAAGCGTACGCAGCCGGAGGATATGCCGGATCCGTCGTATCCGGTTCCGGTGGTCACCGTGGATCGCGGCGGGCGCATTACATGGCATGGAGAGGGCCAGCTGGTTGTCTACCCCATTGTCAAGCTTGCGGAGCCGGTGGATGTGGTTGATTACGTGCGCAGGCTCGAAGAGGCGATCATTGAGGCCGTTCGCAAGGCCGGTGTGACCACGGCTGGGCGTATTGATGGCCGTTCCGGCGTGTGGGTGCCTGCAACGACAGAGGCGGCAGACCCGGCGGCTCCCAAGCGGGACCGCAAGGTCGCCGCACTTGGCATCCGCATCACGCGTGGGGTGACCATGCACGGGCTGAGCCTGAATTGTGACAACACGCTTGAGCACTACAACCACATCGTGGCCTGCGGCATCGATGACGCGGATGTGACCACGATGAGCCTTGAGCTTGGCCGTGACATCACCCCAGATTCAATGGAGCCTTTGCTTATCGACGCGTTGACGCGCGCCCTCGCCGGCGACCTTATCGTGGCGGACCACTCGTTTGGTTCTGCTCCTGACCCGTCGAAAGGTCTGCGAAAGCGCCCTTCTTGACATATCTACTACGGTTGGGGGCGTGACTGTAGCACCTGAAGGCCGAAAGATGTTGCGCATTGAGAAAAGAAATGCGCAGACCCCTATTGAGACGAAGCCACGTTGGATCCGTAACGCGGTAAAAACCGGTCCTGAGTATGAGGACATGAAGCAGAAGGTCAAGGGCGCCTCGCTGCACACGGTGTGCCAGGAGGCTGGCTGCCCCAACATTCATGAGTGTTGGGAATCCCGCGAGGCTACGTTCTTGATCGGTGGCGCGAATTGTTCGCGTCGTTGTGATTTCTGCCAGATTAACTCCGCAAAGCCGGAGCCGCTAGACCGCGGTGAGCCGTTGCGTGTAGCCGAGTCCGTTCGTGAGATGAACCTGAACTACTCCACGATTACGGGCGTGACTCGTGATGACTTAGAGGATGAGGGCGCTTGGCTCTACGCCGAGGTTGTGCGCAAGATTCATGAGCTCAACCCGCACACCGGCGTGGAAAACCTGACTCCGGATTTCTCCGGCAAGCCGGAACTTCTGCAGGAAGTGTTTGAGGCTCGTCCTGAGGTGTTTGCTCACAACTTGGAGACGGTGCCGCGTATTTTCAAGCGCATCCGCCCGGCGTTCCGTTATGAGCGTTCCTTAGACGTCATCCGCCAGGCTCGTGACTTTGGTCTGATCACCAAATCCAACCTGATCCTGGGTATGGGTGAAACGCAAGAAGAGGTCATGGAGGCACTGCACGACCTGGTTGATGCTGGCTGTGACATCATCACGATTACCCAGTACCTGCGCCCGGGCCCGATGTACCACCCGATTGAGCGTTGGGTGAAGCCTGAGGAGTTCATCGAATACCGCGATGCGGCGTACGAGATGGGCTTTGGCGCAGTTATGTCCGGTCCCCTGGTGCGTTCCTCCTACCGCGCGGGCAAGCTCTACGTGGAGGCCATGGAGCACCGTGGGCTTGAGCTGCCGGAGAATTTGAAGCACTTGGCGGAGACGTCGCAAGGTGAAACTGCCCAAGAGGCCTCTACCTTGCTGGCGAAGTACGGGGAGAGCAAAGATCACCCGGTGACCACCCGCTAACATGAGTCGCATGGCTAAAGAGGATTCGAAGGCTGCTGCTAAGGCAGCCAAGAAAGAGGCACGCGCCGCGAAGCGCGCGAAAGGCAAGCAGACGCGTGGGCAGCTGATCCAGGCGTTCAACATCCAGCGCAAGCGGGATAAGATGCTGATCCCGATCATGTTGGCGTGCGTGTTTGGCGTTGCACTTGCGTTCTTCCTCCTTGGCCTGCTTTGGAGCGGCCAGTGGTACATGCTGGTGCTGGGCCTGCTGCTTGGCGTGGTGTTGGCCATGTTCGTGTTCTCGCGTCGCCTTGAGGCCTCGATGTATGACGAGGTTGGTGACACCCCTGGTGCCGCCGGCTGGACGCTGGAGAACATGCGCAACACCATGGGCATTGTCTGGCTGACCAAGACGGGCGTGCAGGCAAACACCCACATGGACACGGTGCACCGCGTGGTGGGTAACCCTGGCGTGGTCCTGGTGGGTGAAGGTAACCCGAATCGCCTGAAGTCTCTGATGGCGAAGGAGCACAAGCGCGTGGACCGCCTACTGGCTGGTGCGCCTATCTATGAGGTGTACGCCGGTGAGGGCGAGGGCCAGGTGCGTGTGCGTGACCTGCAGAAGCACCTGCTGAAGCTGCCGAAGAACTACCAGAAGAATGACGTGTACGGTCTGGCTGCAAAGCTGGATGCCATGGATGCGCGTACCCGCGGCGGCAATATGCCGGGCCTGCCTGGTGGACCGCTGCCTCGTCAGGCACAGAACATGTCGGGCATGAACCGCAAGATGCGTCGTATGCAGGAGCGCAAGGGCCGCTAAAACGCCCGCTCAATTGTGAGACGTCATGGCTACTGACTCCCGCATGACTTTCGCCGCCGAGGCCAACACTGCGTTGCGCCTCGGCGTTTTAATGCTCTCTGCAGGCGCGGCAAGCTACCGCGTGATCCGTTCGGTCAAGCGTGCGGCGCGCTCGATGGGCTTTGACCGCGCGGATGTCCTGGTGGGGTTCAACACGATTAGTTGCACGTTCCACCATGGGGATCAGTTTCAGACGGTGGTGGCGGATGTGCCGCTGCCCGGAGTTAACTCCAGCCGCATTGAGGCACTAGAGACCACCACCCACAACATGCTGCAGGATTATCACACTGCAGATGAGATCAACGCCGCGTTGGATGAGATTGAGCAGATCCCTACCCCGCGGTGGACCCTGTCGGTGGCGGCGATGTCGGCGGGCCTTGCGTGTGCGGACTTTGCGGTGCTGAACCAGTTTGGGTGGGTTGCGGCGCTGTTGGTGTTCGTGGCTGCGGCGTGTGGGCAGTGCGTGCGTGTGTGGTTGCATCGCAAGAACTTCAACGTGCTTGGTGTGACTACGGTTGCGGCGTTTGTTTCCAGCTCTATTTACTTGATTGTGGCGACGTTTTTGGGAAACGTTTCGGGTGTGCCCGCCGCGTACGCTCCTGGTTTTATTGCCGCGGTGCTGTTCCTCATTCCGGGCTTTCCGCTGTTTACGGCGTTTGTGGATCTTGCGCGTTTTGACTTCACTGCGGGTATTCCACGATTCTTGTTCGCCCTTGAGGTCATCGTGGTGATCATGCTGACGGTGACGGTGGTGGCCATGCTGGCTGACATCCCTCCGGCCGATGGCGTGATCAACGCGCACAGCTGGCAGTACCTGGCTTCCGGTGCGCTTGCTTCCTTTGTCGCGGTTGGCTGTTTCGCGCTGTTGTTCAATTCTTCACGACGCATGGCGCTCCTCGCCGCAACCACCGGCCTGATCGCCAACGTGGGCCGTTTGTGGCTGATTGCCTTTGAAGTGCCGGGGTTCCTCGCAGCTTTTATGGCCGCACTCTTTATCGGCGTTGCCGGCTCGCAGGCTGGTCAGGTAGGGCGTGTGCCGAGAGTGACGGTGACCATCCCGGCATCTGTGGTCATGATCCCGGGCCCCACCATGTATCGGGCGGTGTTGAACTTTGCCAACGGCGATACACCGGCGGCGCTCTATGCGCTTACTGACGTCACCCTGGCGGTGCTGTTTATCGCCGGCGGATTGATCATCGCCCGCCTAATCACTGACCCGGATTGGGCGTTTTCGCGCCAGATCAACTTCTCCAAGCATCTCGACGGGACGGCGCTCCCAATTAACACCTAGAGCCTGCTTACTAGAGCCTGATTACGGTGGTGTTGGTTGCGCGGTCGTGCATGCCGCGCCCGTCAGCGTCGACAAGAGCTGCGGGCAAAATGAACCCTGTCAGGATGGTGCGCACCGCAGCCCGCCAGAAGCCCACTCGCTCTTCCGCATCAACACGGGCTACCCCCATGCCCAGCAGCATCATGCCTGGAGTGCGGGCGAACAGCCAGCCACACAGGATTCCCATGGCTATCCACAGCAGGTAGGTCAGCGTGGCCCTATCGCCAAGCGCATCGGTCTGGGTGACCGCAAAGCTGGCAATGGCAAGGCAGATCAGCCAGTCAATCAGCACTGCCACCATGCGCCGCATCACGGACGCTTGTGAGCCAGAGCCGCTTTCCGGCATACCCAAAAATTCACCCGGATATGAGGGCACCGCGTCATCTTCATACATGTCTCACACACTAGCGGGCCATGTTTTGTCTAAAATTGATACCACTGTTTTACATCCGAAGGAGACACCCGTGGGCTTCGAAAACATCGAAGACGTACAAAAATTCATTCGCGACGAAGAGGTCGAGTTCATCGATGTTAGATTCACCGATGTTCCGGGAATCGAGCACCACTTCTCCATCCCCGCCTCCATGTTTGATGAAGATGTGATGGAGGAAGGCCTCGCATTCGACGGCTCTTCCATCCGTGGTTTCACCACCATCGAAGAATCCGACATGACGCTGATGCCGGATCTGGCAACAGCACGCCTGGACCTGTTCCGTGCGTCGAAGACGCTGAACATGAAGTTCTTTGTCAATGACCCATTCACGCACGAGGCGTTCTCGCGCGACCCGCGCAACGTGGCAAAGAAGGCAGAGGAGTACCTGGCGTCCACTGGCATTGCAGATACCTGCAGCTTCGGCGCTGAGGCGGAGTTCTACCTCTTCGACAACATCCGCTATGAGGTTGAGGGCAACCGCGCCTTCTACGAAATCGATGCTGAAGAGGGCTGGTGGAACCGTGGCAACGAGGTTGAGCCAGACGGCGGCCCGAACCTGGGCTACAAGAACCGCTGGAAGGGCGGCTACTTCCCTGTCCCGCCGCATGACAAGACCGTGGAAGTGCGCGACGCGATGGTGCACAACCTGGCCAAGAGCGGCTTCAACATCGAGCGTTTCCACCGTGAGGTGGGCAACGGTGGCCAGCAGGAGATCAACTACCGCTTCAACACGCTGCTGCACGCGGCCGATGACCTGCAGGACTTCAAATACATTGTGAAGAACACCGCTACGCAGTTTGGCAAGACGGCAACGTTTATGCCCAAGCCGCTGGCTGGTGACAACGGCTCGGGCATGCACGCCCACCAGTCTTTGTGGAAGGACGGGGAGCCGCTGTTTTATGACGAGTCGGGTTACGGCGGCCTCTCCGACATCGCGCGCTGGTACATCGGCGGCATCCTGGAGCACGCCGGTGCAGTGTTGGCGTTTACCAACCCAACGCTGAACTCGTATCACCGCCTGGTTCCGGGCTTTGAGGCGCCGATCAACCTGGTGTACTCCCAGCGCAACCGCTCCGCGGCGATCCGTATCCCGATCACGGGCACGAACCCGAAGGCCAAGCGCATTGAGTTCCGCGCCCCGGACCCGAGTGGTAACCCGTACTTCGGTTTCGCAGCGATGATGCTCGCTGGCCTGGACGGCATTAAGAACCGTATTGAGCCGCACGCACCGGTGGACAAGGACCTCTACGAGCTGCCGCCGGAGGAGGCCAAGGACATCCCGCAGGCACCGACCTCGCTGGAGGCATCCCTGGCAGCGCTAGAGGCGGACCACGACTTCCTCACCGAGGGCGACGTGTTTACCGAAGACCTCATTGAGACCTACATCCGTTTGAAGGTTGACAATGAGATCGCCCCGGCGCGCCTGCGCCCGACTCCGCTGGAGTTCGAGCTCTACTTCGACTGCTAGAGCACTCGATGCGCACCTAGTACGCGCTAGGTGCGTAACTTTGTGCGTGCGGCGGCCGCTAGTTCATCATCGATAGTGGTGGCCGCCGTCGCGCGTATGCCTACAAGGCCCATGAGTACGGCGCTGGCAACGAGTGCGATGAGGATGCCGCGCCACTGCCCTGTTGCGTCGTAGGCGGCGCCAACCAGGATCGGTCCTGCGCCTGCCAAGAGGTAGCCGTACGGCTGCACAAACCCGGACAGTTTCGCCGTGACCACGTGTGATCGGCTCCGAGCCGGGATCAGCGCGATAGCGGTTGGGAAGCAAAATCCGCCGATGCCCAGGAGGAACGCCCAGAGGTAGGGCAGTTGGGCGTCCGTAAGCAAAAGCCCCAAATAACCTATTGCCGTGGCTGCGGCGAAGGTGACCACAAACGGGGTGAGTGTGCGGGCGCGGGCAATGAGCATTGGCATGACCAGCCCGCCGATCACATTCAGGCTGCCGAGAAGCGCCAACGCGATCGTGCCGGTTGTGGCTGACGCGCCGGCGTCGCGGTAGATCTGCGGCAGCCAGCCCATTTGGATATAGGCGTTCATGGACTGCAGGCCGAAAAACAGCAGGAGGAATCGTGCTGTTGGGGAGCGCCACAGGGCAACGTCGAGGGCCTGGTCGGGCTCGGCGGTGTTTGTGTTGTGCTGGGGTGCGTCGCTGCCAACCTTGGCTACAACCACGATCCACACAACTACCTGCAGCGCCGCTGGCACAGCCCAGACGGCGAGTGCCCACTGCCAGGCACCGTTGCCAGAAAATGCGAGCGCACTTAAGGGGCCCACGGCGCCAGAGAGGCCGAGGAGGGCGCCGTACACCGTCATCAATGCCACGAGGTGGCGCCCACCGTGCTGCTTAATCCACGCCGGCAGCAACACGTTAGCCACCGCGATGCCGGCAACCACGAAGCCGGTGAGCACGATGAACACCGCCATCTGGCCCACCCAGGGCCGCACTGCCAACCCGATAAACGTGAACGCGGCGCCGATCGCAATGGTGCGGGTGAGGCCAAGCCGCATTGCAACTGGCACCGCACTTAGGCCCATCAGCGCGAACAGGAATCCGGGCATTGCCGTGATCAGACCCGCCTGCGAAGCACCTGCACCGAAAGCGGCAAGTGTTTCCTCCAACACCGGGCCTACCGAGGAAATACCGGCGCGCAGATTGATGGCCACCACAACAACTGCAGCGAACAACAGCGGTGCCGACAGCAGCGCCGCTGTGCTGCGGCACCGAGAAGCAGGACGCTGAGAAGTAGATCGCTTGGACGAGTTCTCCATTCGACCATTAGGCACCCAGATCACAAAAACGTCAACCTTTAACCAAACAAAGCGAGTACGGTACCGGTTATGTCCGAGAGGTACGGCAAGCTTCCCCCGCCTGGTCCGGCGTGGGGTGGCAGCTTGATGGGCACGTCTATCGTTGCCCGTTTGTTGGTTGAGGTGGGCATGCTGCCTTTGGCGGGCATGTTCGCCGTGATCGCCTGTGCCATCTTGGTTGTCCTTACGGCGGGGTTTGTACGGTACCGCAACCCTGCCTTCCAACGGACGACGTTGGCGGCGTGGGCCATGTACGCCATGGGCATCCTCGCGTTGGGCGATGCCCTTTCGGGACTCAGCGGCGAGCCTGTTTTCCGGATGATCGGCTTCTGGATCGGCGCGCCACTCGCCGTGGTGGTTTATCTAACGCAGCTGCGAGGCTTCCACGGCCCTCCGCAGTTCGCGTGGGGCTTGCCCCTTGTCGGGCCAATGGTTTCTGCTTCCACTGCGGGTGCACTATCCCGTAACTTCGGGCACTTTTACCAGGTCACCGGCACGGTGCTGTTTTGCATGACAATTTTCACCGCCGTGCCGCTCTTTACCTACGTGTACTGGTCGTACTGGCGCGGCCGAGTGCCGCTTGAGGGGGCGACGTCTGCCACCGCGTGGGTACCACTTGGCGTAGCAGGTCAGTCAACGACCGCGATCCAGCTCCTGCACCCCGGCGCCTTTTCCATTTGGTACGGCTACGTGGCACTGATCATCGCTATCCCGTTGGCACTCTTCGCCATGATCGTCTTTTACCCGAATGTGGCCCGCTGGGTTGACTACTCCCCTGCGTGGTGGGCATGCACGTTTCCCACAGGCACGGTCAGCATGGGTAGCCACCAGGTTGCTCTCCTTAACGGCTCGCAGTGGCTCGACGTTGTGGCACTGAGCATCCCGGCACTCCTCATTGCGCACTGGGTGATCTGCGCGGCGCGCTTCGTTTCTTGGACGATTAGCTCGCGTCAACCCACCTAACCCCCAAAGTTTTCCCACACGCCCCAAAGGGATTACCATACTGGCGTGACTGACAAGTTCCGCGAACTTCCCCCACCCGGCCCCGCCTGGGGCGGCAGCCTCATGGGCACATCTATCGTTGCCCGCCTGCTGGTTGAAGAAGAGATGATGGTAGCCGCCGGCTGCTTCGCCGCGATCGCGTGCGCCATCCTGATCGTGCTTACCGCAGGGTTTCTTCGCTACCACTTTCCCCGGTTCGGGCAAACCACCATGGCTGCGTGGTCGATGTATTTCATCGGCATCCTCGCCTTGGGTGCGGCACTTTCGGGACTTACCGGCAACGGCGTCTACCGCCTTATCGGCTTTTGGATCGGCGCGCCGCTGACCATCCTCACCTACACAATCCAGCTGAGGAGGTTCGAGGGCAAACCGCAGTTTCCCTGGGGCCTCCCCCTTGTTGGCCCGATGATTTCCGCGTCTGTAGCTGGTTGGTTGGCGCGTGATTACGGCCAGTTCTACCACCTAGTCGGCACTGTGCTGTTCCTCATGTCAATCCTTACCGCGGTGCCCACGTTTGCCTACGTCTACTGGGCTGCATGGCACAAGCGTGTGGACCTTACGGGTGCCAACTCCGCCACCGCTTGGGTACCGCTCGGCGTGGTTGGCCAGTCCACTACCGCGGTCCAGATCATGTACCCAGGCACGTTCTCAATATGGTACGGCTATGTAGCGCTGAGCCTGTCCATCCCTTTGGCTATCTGGGCGATGGTGCAGTTCTACCCCAACGTGGCGCGCTGGGTGGACTACTCGCCTGCCTGGTGGTCGTGCACCTTCCCCACTGGCACGGTCAGCATGGGCGGCCACCAAGTAGCCCAGGTCAACGGCTCGCACTGGCTCGACGTGGTTGCACTGAGCATCCCGGCACTCCTCATCCTGCACTGGACGTTGTGCTCCAGCAGATTTCTCACATGGGCTCTTGCTTCACGACGCCCAAGCGCACCCTCCGAGTAATACATTGCCCAAAAAGTTGGGTTAAGCGACAAAATGTGTGCTTTTCTCGGCGTGTCGATTTAAGTGACAAAATGTGTGCTTTTCGGGGGTTGGAATGGGCCGGGCCCGGGGTGCTGTGCTGGGGTTATG